>NZ_VBTZ01000001.1:0-892500 GCF_005771425.1 Methylocystis sp. B8
CGTAACCGCCGAAGGGGCTGGCCCAGATCGACCAGCGAGGTTCGTAAAGTGCGGAAGCATTTGGTTGGGGCGAACGCGATAGGTCCACGTGAGAAAGCGAGATTTTCTTCGACGCGGCTGACTGATCTGTCGTGTAACTCGCAATGAAGCCGCTTGCGTCGCCTATTTGGCCTTGGCCGCGATTTGGTTCCTGGAGATCAAGCATTTGATACAGGAAGTGGTCCAGTGAGCGATATCCGATCTGTTGCGCGCCTGTCGCTGGTTCGCCCGCCGAACTCGCCAAAGCGTTTGTCAGACCAGTTCCAGTAAGGCTGTAGAGGTTGATAAAACTTGGCGCCAAGGGAAGGCCCGCGTTGAACCAAGCGTTGATCACATTTGCAACGCCGCGTTGATTCCGCGGAAGGGCGTTGATCCCGCCTGGACCGTCGCCGCCGAGATTAGCAGTGAGGCTCAAGAAGACGTCGTTTGACGTATAATTGAGACTAGTAATGAAATTCGCGGGAGCGTTGGCAGTGACGAGTCCGGAGAATTTGGACCCGGCGAATCCTCCGTCGGCATGTAGGATAGTATAGTTCTTAACTATGTAAGTGCCTCTTGCAAAAGTCGCGAGCACCGTCCCCGCGAGCGACGCCGCGCCCGTCACATTGGCGCGGTCGGCGGCGACTGGCGAGACCTCTACGAGGTACTGGCTGCCGGCGCCCAGCGTAAGGTCGCCAACCACCGTGATCAAGCCGATCGAATTGCCTGGCGACAATTCACCGTTGATCGTCGCCGAAGGTAGAATTCCGTTGCCGCCGATCACGGCTCCTTGCCCCACCGTCAATCCGCTAGAGGACGCGATCGAACCATTTACGACCAACTTACCGTCGGTCACCGATGTCGCGCCGGTATAAGTGTTGATGTTTGAGAGAACAGTCGTTCCGGCGCCGGTTTTTTCGATGGCGCCGGTCCCTGAAATAACGCCGCTGACAGTGGACGTGCCAGAGTTGTCCAACGCAAATGTGCCGTTGTTGACGATGGTGCTTACGATACTGCCGGTGACGTTCAGCCGACCGGCGTTGATCGTCGTCAGTCCCGTATAGGTATTGTTGCCCGCCAGCGTGAACGTGCCGGCGCCCTCCTTGGTGAGGCCGCCGGTCCCGGAGATCGAGCCGGAGAACGTCGTGCTCGTACCGTCGCCGCCGGTCGTAAGCGTGGCCGAACCGAGCGTGACATTGCCTGCGCCGGCGAGCGAGCCGATCGTCTGATTGAGATTGTTGAGGTCGAAGGTGGCGGCGGACGCCACCGAAAACGTGCTCAATGGTGAAAATGCGTCAATTTGCCCGGCCCGCAGCGTGCCGCCGGTCACCGCGATCGGGCCCGTATTATTCGCGACCAATGTGAGCATGCCCGCGCCGCTCTTGGTTAGGCCGCCCACCCCGGAAATGCTCGTGGCAAAGACGACATTGTTGCCATTGGTATCGAATGTCGCGCCGCCGATGCCCATGGCCGCTAGGCGGGAAGAAATATCAGTTGTGTTTCCGGTCGCCCATTGCAGGCCGCCGCCGTTGAGCGTGATCGTTCCAGATGGGCCGAAATTGTTCGCCGAAGCGAAATTGATCAACCCGCCGGTGACCGTCGTGCCGCCGGTGTAAGCGTTGCTCCCAGTGAGCGTGAACGTGCCGGTTCCCGTCTTGGAAATCTGTCCGTTGCCCGAGGCAACCCCTGAAAAGGTGGTGCTGCTGTTATCGCCGCCCGTTGTGAGGGTCGCTGATCCGAGAAGGACATTGCCTGCGCCGGCCAGCGAACCGATCGTCTGATTGAGACTGTTGAGGTCGAAGGTGGCGGCGGACGCCACCGAAAACGCGCTCAATGGTGAAAATGCGTTAGTTGCTCCGGCCCTCAGCGTGCCTTGGTTGACAGCCGTCGCGCCGCTATAGGAGCTGCTCCCGTTGAGCGTCAGCGTTCCAGCTCCGGTTTTGGTCAAAGCGCCTTGTCCGTTTAGCTGGCCGGAGAGGCTGGCGTCGAAGCCATTAGAGTCGAGGATGCCGCTGCCAGCTAACGCGATATTGCGAGCCGAATTGAACGCGGCGCCGAACTGGAGCGTGCCTCCATCAAAGGTCAATCCACCTGCTGCATCGCCGAGATTGTTATCGGCATTGACCTTCAGCACGCCGCGATTGATGAAAGTTCCGCCCAAATACGTATTGGCGCCGGACAATGTCAAAGCGCCGACGCCGGTCTTGGTCAAGCCGCCGGCGCCACTCAACTGTCCGGAGACGGTCGTATTGAAGCCGTTGGTGTCGATCGTGCCGCCGCCAGCTAGCGTGATATTGCGAGCCGTGTTGAACGCGGCGCCGAACAGGAGCGTGCCGCCGCTGAAGGTCAATCCGCCTGTTGCATCGCCGAGATTGTTATCGGCATTGACCTTGAGAATGCCGTCATTGAGAAAAGTTCCGCCCAAATACGTATTGGCGCCGGATAATGTCAAAGTGCCCGCGCCGGCTTTTGCGAGGCCGCCGCTGCCGGAGAAGACGCCGCTCCACGTGGCGCCGAAGCCGTTAGTGTCAATCGTCGAAACGCCGCTCGTCAGTGTGGCGTTCACATTTGTCGTTAGCGCCGACTCGATAACCTTGATGGAGCCGCCGCCAAGATTGAATTGATAATGCGGGTTGGGATTGCTGTAGGCGGCCTGCAGGCTGCTGCCGCCGATCTCGAGCGTGCCGCCACTGAGATTGTATATACTCGTGCTGGTGCTTTCTCCGGTAAGATAGAGTTTTGAATCGTTGTGGATGCGTAGGGTTCCCCCCGTCTGCTCGATTTTGCCGTTCGATTGAGCGCTGTAACCGATAATGAGTTGGCCATTGAGTATGCCACCGTTGCCGTCGCTTCTCGTGGATATGTCAACGACGCCACCGCTGATGGCGAGCGTGCCGGTGCTGCTCTGGCTGCCACTAGTCTTACGGCCTATATTGACGATGGAGGCGATCAGTTCGCCGCCGCTGATCGCGTAAGTGCCGGTACCCCCCTGGTTGCCGATGTTCAACGCAGCGCAATGCGCTGTCGTCCCGCAAAGAGGGATGACTTTTACCGTGCCGCCGGTCTGATTGACCGTGCCATTACCTTCG
The DNA here is from genome assembly GCF_005771425.1 of Methylocystis sp. B8. Taxonomy (GTDB): domain Bacteria; phylum Pseudomonadota; class Alphaproteobacteria; order Rhizobiales; family Beijerinckiaceae; genus Methylocystis. Next base: position 3,108 of record NZ_VBTZ01000001.1, read on the forward strand.
AAACTACCCACCTGAAGGGTGGTCCCGATAGTAAGCGTGCCGCCGGAGACATTGAGCGCGCCGACGTTGGGAACCCCGCCGGTTTTGTTCTCGCCCACCGAAAGATAGGCGAATGATGTGTTCCCGCTGGTCTGCGCCATCGCCCCTTGGGCGATGTAAGACTCCCCCAGGGAGAACGTGGCGTTATCGATCGTGAGCGTTCCAGTTCCCGTCTTGAAAAAGCGCCCGTAAGTTGACTCATAACCCTGATGGGTCATTCCAATCGTGCCGGAGAATGACGTGCTGCTGTTATTGCCTCCGACGATGAGACTCGATGTTCCGAGCGTGAGCGCGCCGCCGCCACTCAGAGAGCCGATCATCTGCAGGGCGCTCGAGAGGTCCAGGCTCGCTCCAGGGGCGACGATAAGGTCCGTGGTCGAAGCTATCGTCTGACCTACCGATACAACCAGAGCGCCGGATGTAACGTTGATCGGGTTGGCGCTGGCGGCGATCGCCGCATTGAGTTGGCTTTGCGTGCTAACGTCCGCGCCAAACGCGCCCGAGGCGTTCAGTGACAACACTGCGGCTGTGAGCGCAGTCGTAGGGACGAGCCGCGACCGAAACCGCATTACGCGGGTGCGTTCGGGTGACAAAAACGCTTCTGAGGACTGGAATGTCTGTTGCTGCATCTTGTGGCGGGGTTACAAGCATAATACTTTGAAAGTAAGAAACTCGCCGTTCTTGCTCTAAAGAAATTTATTGTGTTGCATAATTTCAACACATGTGAGCGTCATACGTCGTGAATGCCGCTCAACCATCGATGAATATTGCTTTTTTCGAATATTACATTTTAAGCTGCAATAAACTGCGTCAAACCGCAGTCGTCTCCCGAAATTTACTGAAAGTCTATTGCTTTAGGGGTCGACAGGCTGCTTGCGTTGCGTGATAAGGCGGCCATGCAAGCTTCAAAATCGCCCGTAACCCTGTCGGGCGTTTCCATCGCCGTCGTCACCGAAGACGAGGCGGGGATGCGAGTCGATCGCTGGTTCAAGCGTCGCTATCCGACGCTCGCACTGTCGCACCTAGCAAAAATCTGCCGCAAGGGCGAGGTGCGCGTCGACGGCAAGCGCGTCGAAACGTCGACGCGGCTCGAAGAGGGGCAAAAGATTCGGGTGCCGCCATTGAAGATCGAGGCGCCCGCGGCGCCGTCGGTCCGACGTGTGCGACCGGAAGAGGCGCAGGCGCTGAAGGCGATGGTCCTCTTCGAGGACAAAGACATTCTCGCGCTCAATAAGCCCTATGGCCTTGCGACGCAGGGCGGCTCAGGCCAGACGCGGCATATTGACGGCATGCTGGAATCCCTCGCGCAAGGCGATACGCGGCCAGTCCTCGTGCATCGCCTCGATCGCGACACCTCTGGCGTGCTGCTCGTCGCCAAGAACCGGCGGATGGCCGCTGAACTTGGCGAAATTTTCCGTTCTCGGCAGGCGAAGAAAATCTATTGGGCGCTCGTCGAGGGCGTGCCGAAGCCGGCGCAGGGACGGATTTCGCTCTATCTGGCGAAAGGCGCCGGCATGGAAAAATCCAGAGGCGGCGCCAGGGAACTCGAGAAAATGCGCATCGCCAAGCATGGCGAGTCCGACGCGCAGCATTCGCTGACTTATTACGCCATCGTCGACAAGGTCGCGCCGCGCTGCGCCTGGCTGTCAATGAAGCCGCTCACCGGGCGCACCCATCAGCTGCGCGCTCACGCGGAGGCGATCGGCCATCCGATTTTCGGCGATCCCAAATATGGCCATCGCCCCGAGGATGAGGTACGCCGTCGCGATCCGCTGCGGGCGATGCCCGAGGGGCTCGACCGCAAGCTCCACCTTCTCTCCCGCCGTCTTGTATTGCCGCATCCTAAGGGGGGAACTCTGGATGTGACCGCGCCGCTGCCCGACCATATGAAAAAGAGCTGGGAGCTTTTCGGCTTCGACGTGAAGCGTCACGATCCGATCGAAGACGCTCCGGACGTTTAAGGGCGCCTTTCAGAGCGCGTCATGCCCGCGCTTGTGGCGGCATCGACGCTCACAGATCGGGGTCTCGCGCCAGGGTTTGATTAATGTCAAAAGAGCCGACCGGCCTGGACGCTGATTTTTTCGTCTCTCCCGCGGAGCGCGATCCGATAAAAGCGACGCGCGAACCGGCGCGCGCCCTGCCGAAACGCTTCTACAAAGAGGCGGTCGCGGGGCCGGCCGAAGGCGGCTACGGCGTCTTTCTCGATGGCCGGCCGGTCAACACGCCAGCGCGGCGTCCCCTGGTTGCGCCCGCGCAGCCGCTGGCGGAGGCGATCGCCGCCGAATGGGCGCGCCAAGGCGAAACAATCGATCCCGCAACAATGCCGCTCACGAAGCTGATGAATACAGCGCTTGACGGGATCGCCGCGCAAATGGCTGAGGTCGAAGCCGAGGTCGCCAAATATGTCGCCTCCGACCTTATCTGCTACCGCGCCGGAGAGCCTGAGGGCCTGGCGGCCGCCCAAGCCGCTGCTTGGGATCCGCTCATCGCCTTCGCCCGGGACAAGCTCGGCGCGAAGCTCGCGCTCGCGGAGGGCGTCATGTTCATCGAACAGCCGCAGGAGGCGCTCGACGCTATCGCGCGGGCTTTGCGCGAATATGTGGGGGAGGGCGCCGGCGCGCCGCTCAGGCTCGCGGCGCTAAACGTCATGACCACGCTCACAGGGTCAGCGATCATTGCGCTTGCAACCGCGCTTCACCGGATAGATGCGCGCTCGGCCTGGGATGCCGCCAACGTCGACGAAGACTGGCAGATGCGCGCTTGGGGCGCAGATGATGAAGCCATGGCCCGACGGTTGGCGCGTTTTCGGGAGTTTGAGGCGGCGGCGACTCTGTCGCGCCATTCCACGCCCGACTGACCAACGCGCAATTTAAAGGCGCCGTCGCTCAAGACTGCGGCCAATTTGCCGCTGGCCCGCTTCCTCTCTTGCTTTGCACAATGGCCTTTGTTACGGAACGCGCGGCCTGGAGTCGTTCTAAGGAATACCGCCAAGGAAACGCTCCCGCGACCGGCCCTCGCCCCGCCGAAGTCGGACAAGACTCGATGCCCCTGCTCGAACAATATCTGCCGCTGGTGATCTTCATCGCGCTATCGGCCGTGATCGCTGGCGCACTGCTCGTTGCTCCCTTCTTGCTCGCTTTTAAGGCGCCGGACCCGGAAAAGATGTCCGCCTATGAATGCGGCTTCAATCCGTTCAATGACGCGCGCATGAAATTCGACGTGCGCTTTTATCTCGTCTCTCTTCTGTTCATCGTCTTCGATCTCGAAGTGGCCTTTCTCTTTCCCTGGGCGGTGGCCTTTAAGGAAGCGGGCGCCTTCGGCTTCTGGTCGATGATGGTCTTCCTTGGCGTGCTCACCGTCGGCTTCGTCTACGAGTGGCGCAAGGGAGCTTTGGAATGGGATTGATCGAAAAGGAAAGCGCGCGCCAGACTCTGATCGCGCCGCAGCCTAGGGGACTGATCGACCCCCGCACCGGCAAACCGGTCGGCTCGGACGATCCGTTCTTTCTTCATCTCAACGACGAACTTGCCGACAAGGGTTTTTTCGTCACCGCGACGGACGACGTCATCAACTGGGCGCGCACCGGCTCGCTCATGTGGATGACTTTCGGCCTCGCCTGCTGCGCCGTCGAGATGATTCAGGCGGCGATGCCGCGCTATGATCTGGAGCGCTTCGGTTTCGCGCCGCGCGCGAGCCCGCGCCAGTCCGACTGCATCATCATCGCGGGCACGTTGACGAACAAGATGGCGCCGGCGCTGCGCAAGGTCTACGACCAGATGCCGGAGCCCCGTTACGTGATCTCGATGGGCTCCTGCGCCAATGGCGGCGGCTACTACCACTATTCCTATTCGGTAGTGCGCGGCTGCGATCGCATCATTCCGGTCGACATCTATGTGCCGGGATGCCCGCCTTCGGCGGAGGCGCTCGTTTACGGCATGCTGCTGTTGCAGAAGAAAATCCGGCGCACGGGCACGATCGAGCGCTAGCGACGTAACTGAGGGATTGTCCGCCTTCGTCGTTCGAGACGCCCGCTTGCGCGGGCTCCTCAGGATGAGGGCGGGTTCGGGTCAAGCAATTCCATCATGAGGCGGCGGCGCAGCCGCCGTCTCAAAGGACGAGGGAATTGCGGCACGCCAAGGAATTTAGAATGTCGGCTGAGTTGGAAGCTCTCGGCGCCAAAATCAGTGGCGCGCTTTCGGGCGCGGTGAACAATGTGAAGGTCGCCTATGGCGAGCTTACGCTGACCGTGCACCGAACACGTTGGCTCGAGGTCGCCGAATATCTGCGCGACAATCCCGACTGCCTCTTCGCTTGCTTCATCGACATCACCGCGGCGGATTACCCGGAGCGCGCCGAGCGTTTCGAGGTCGTCGCCCATCTGTTGTCGCCAAAGCATAACCGCCGCATACGCATCAAGACGCCGGCGTCGGAAGAAACGCCTGTCGCGTCGCTCACCCCGCTCTATCCCGGCGCGGACTGGTTTGAGCGCGAGACCTACGATCTCTTCGGCGTGATTTTTTCGGGCCATCCCGATCTGCGCCGCATCATGACCGACTATGGCTTCGACGGCCATCCGCTGCGCAAGGATTTCCCGATGACGGGCTTCGTCGAGGTGCGTTACGACGACGAGCAGAAGCGCGTCGTCTATGAGCCGGTTCGGCTGAGCCAGGAATACCGCAACTTCGATTTCCTCTCGCCCTGGGAAGGCGTGCATTACGATCTTCCCGGCGACGAAAAGGCGAGCATGTGAGCGCGTCGCAGATGAACGATCAAACCACCGCGCCAGCGAAACCCGAATCGCAGGGCCTGCGCAACTTCAACATCAACTTCGGACCGCAGCATCCGGCCGCGCATGGCGTGCTGCGCCTCATCCTGGAGTTGGACGGCGAGGTCGTCGAGCGCGTCGATCCGCATGTGGGCTTCCTGCATCGCGGCACCGAAAAGCTCATGGAGGCGCGGACCTATCTGCAGAACGTGCCCTATTTCGATCGGCTCGATTATTGCGCGCCGATGAATCAGGAGCATGCGTTCTGTCTCGCCATCGAGCGTCTGCTGGGCGTCGAAGTTCCGCGTCGCGGTCAACTCATTCGCGTGCTTTACGCGGAAATAGGTCGTCTCCTTTCGCATCTGCTCAACGTCACCTCGCAGGCGATGGACGTCGGCGCGCTCACCCCGCCGTTATGGGGCTATGAAGAGCGCGAGAAGCTGATGGTGTTCTATGAGCGCGCCTCAGGCGCGCGCATGCACGCCAATTATTTCCGGCCCGGCGGCGTCGCGCGCGACCTGCCGGACCAACTCGTCGAAGACATCGGCGCCTTTTGCGATCCGTTCCTCAAGGTCGTCGACGATCTCGACGAACTCTTCATCGGCAATCGCATCTTCAAGCAACGCAACGTCGACATCGGCGTCATCTCTCTCGAAGACGCCTGGAAATGGGGCTTCTCAGGCGTGATGGTGCGCGGCTCGGGAGCGGCGTGGGATCTGCGCAAGGCGCAGCCTTACGAATGCTATGAGGAGATGGAGTTCGACATTCCGGTCGGCAAGCATGGCGATTGTTACGACCGCGCCGTGATCCGCATGGAGGAGATGCGGCAATCGACCTCGATCATGAAGCAGTGCATCGAGAAGCTGATGCGCGCCGAAAATCGCGGCCCTGTGATGACGCAAAATCACAAGATCACGCCGCCGTCGCGCCGCGAGATGAAGCGCTCGATGGAAGCCTTGATCCATCACTTCAAACTCTTCACCGAAGGTTTTCACGTGCCGGAAGGCGAGGTCTACGCCGCGGTTGAGGCGCCCAAAGGCGAATTCGGCGTCTATCTCGTCTCGGACGGCGGCGACAAGCCCTATCGCTGCAAGATTCGCGCGCCGGGATTCGCGCATTTGTCCGCCATGGATTTTCTCTGCAAGAACCACATGCTCGCCGACGTCTCTGCGATCCTTGGTTCGCTCGACATCGTGTTCGGGGAGGTCGATCGCTAATGTCCACCCGTCGTCTCGCCGAAGATCAACCCGCGAGCTTCGAGTTCACGCCCGAAAACAGGGCGTGGCTCGAAACGCAGATCGCCAAATATCCCGATGGCCGCCAGGCGTCCATGGTCGTGCCGGCGCTGTGGCAGGCGCAAAAGCAGAATGATAATTGGCTGCCGCAGGCGGCGATCGAGAAAGTCGCGGATGCGCTCGGCATGGCGAAGATTCGCGTGCTTGAGATCGCGACCTTCTATTCGATGTTCAATCTGGAGCCGGTCGGCAAATATTTCGTCCAGCTTTGCGGCACGACGCCGTGTCTACTCGCCGGCTCGGATGAGATCATTGAAGTGCTGCAACGCCGTGTCGGTCCTCAGCGGCGCGTGACCGATGACGGTCTGTTCTCCTGGATCGAAGTCGAGTGTCTCGGGGCCTGCTGCAACGCGCCGATGGTGCAGATCAACGATGACTATTACGAGGATCTGACGGCCGAGAACTTCGAGAAGCTCCTCGACAATCTCGCCGCTGGTCGCCCTGTGAAGACCGGCTCGCAGATCGGGCGCATCTCTTCGGAGCCGGTCGGTAAGCTCACGAGCCTGACGTCGTTTTACGGCGACGGCGCGAAGTAGCGAAGGGAAGAGAAGAACCATGCTTTCCGACGCGGATCGAATTTTCACCAACCTTTATGGCCTGGGCGACAGATCGCTTGCCGGCGCGAGAAAGCGCGGGCAGTGGGACAACACCAAGGCGCTCTTGGACAAGGGTCGCGACGCGATCATCAACGAGATCAAGGCCTCGGGCCTGCGCGGGCGCGGCGGCGCGGGATTTTCGACGGGCCTGAAATGGTCCTTCATGCCGAAGGAAGTCGACCCCAAGCGGCCGCATTATCTCGTCATCAATGCCGACGAGTCGGAGCCCGGCACCTGCAAAGATCGCGAGATCATGCGCAACGATCCGCATACGCTGGTCGAGGGCGCGCTTGTCGCGAGCTACGCCATGGGCGCGCATGCCTGTTACATTTATATTCGCGGCGAATTCATCGCCGAGCGCATCGCGCTTCAAAAAGCCGTCGACGAGGCCTATGAGGCTCGGCTGATCGGCAAGGACAATATCCACGGCTATCCTTTCGATCTCTATGTCCACCACGGCGCTGGCGCTTATATCTGCGGCGAGGAGACCGCGCTGCTCGAAAGCCTTGAGGGCAAAAAGGGCATGCCGCGCTTAAAGCCGCCGTTCCCTGCCAATGTCGGACTTTATGGCTGCCCGACGACGGTCAACAATGTCGAGTCGATCGCGGTCGCGCCGACCATTCTGCGCCGCGGCGCCGCCTGGTTCGCAGGCATCGGCAGGCCCAACAACACGGGCACGAAGCTCTTTTCCATTTCCGGCCACGTCAACCGGCCGTGCAATGTCGAAGAGGCGATGTCGATCTCCTTCCGGGAATTGATCGAGACGCATTGCGGCGGCGTGCGCGGCGGCTGGGACAATCTGCTCGCGGTCATTCCGGGCGGCTCATCGGTGCGCTGCGTGCCCTCGCATGAGATCGTCGATTGCCCGATGGATTTCGACAGTCTCGTCGCGCTGAAGTCCGGCCTCGGCACGGCGGCGGTGATCGTTATGGACAAGTCGACAGACATCATCCGGGCCATCGCGCGCCTCGCTTACTTTTACAAGCACGAGAGCTGCGGCCAGTGCACGCCGTGCCGCGAGGGCACCGGCTGGATGTGGCGTGTCGTGCAGCGCATGGTCGAAGGCCGCGCGCACAAAAAAGAAATCGATATGCTGTTCGATGTCTCGAAACAGATCGAAGGCCACACGATCTGCGCGCTCGGCGATGCGGCGGCCTGGCCGATCCAGGGGCTGATCACCCATTTCCGCGACGTGATCGAGAAGCGCATCGATCAATATGCGGCCAATCCGCATCCCGATCCGATCCGCGTGGCGGCTGAATGATGATCGAATTCGTCGAGACTTCGGAGAGAGCGAAGTGACCAAGATTCTCGTCGATGGCGTCGAAGTGGACGTGCCGGGCGATTTCACGCTGTTGCAGGCCTGTGAGCAGGCTGGCGTGGAGGTCCCGCGCTTTTGCTATCACGAGCGCCTGTCGATCGCCGGCAATTGCCGCATGTGCCTTGTCGAGGTGAAGGGCGGGCCGCCGAAGCCACAGGCGTCTTGCGCCATGTCGGTGAAGGATTTGCGGCCCGGTCCGAACGGCGCGCCGCCGGAAGTTCTCACCAAGTCGCCGATGGTGAAAAAGGCGCGCGAAGGGGTGATGGAGTTTCTGCTCATCAACCATCCGCTGGACTGCCCGATCTGCGATCAGGGCGGCGAATGCGATCTGCAGGATCAGGCGTTGGTCTTCGGCGTCGACAGTTCGCGCTATCGCGAAAACAAGCGCGCGGTCGAGGACAAATATATCGGCGTGCTGGTCAAGACCGAAATGACGCGCTGCATCCATTGCACGCGCTGCGTTCGCTTCACCGCGGAAGTCGCCGGCACTGGGGATATGGGCGCCATCGGTCGCGGCGAGGATATGGAGATCACCACCTATCTCGAAAGCGCCATGAGCTCAGAGTTGCAGGGGAATGTCGCGGATCTTTGTCCCGTCGGCGCCCTGCTTCCTAAACCGCAGAATTTCCGCGCCCGCCCGTGGGAATATCAAAAGACCGAGACGATCGACGTCATGGACGCGCTTGGCTCCGCGATCCGCGTCGACTCGCGCGGTCGCGAAGTCATGCGCATTCTGCCGCGCGTCAATGATCTTGTGAATGAGGAGTGGATCTCCGACAAGACTCGCCAGATCGTCGACGGCCTGAAGACGCAGCGTCTTGATCGCCCCTATATTCGCGAGAACGGACGGCTGCGTCCCGCTTCATGGCAGGAGGCGCTCGCCGCCGTCGCCGCAAAAACGAAGGCGACGTCCGCGTCGCGCATCGGCGCGCTCGTCGGGGATCTTGCCGCGGTCGAAGAGACCTTCGCGCTGAAGCTTCTCGCCGAGCAGCTTGGAACGCCGAACGTCGATTGCCGTCAGGACGACGCCAAACTCGACCCGAAGTTCGGGCGCGCGTCTTATCTCTTCAATGCGACTGTCGCAGGGATTGAGCAGGCCGGCGCGGCGCTCATCATCGGCGCCAATCCGCGTAAGGAAGCGCCCGTTCTCAACGCGCGTATCCGCAAGCGGTGGCTCAGAGGCGATTTCAAAATTTCGCTTGTCGGCGAGCGGCCCGATCTCACCTACGGTTACGATTATCTCGGCGCAGGTCCCGAGTCGCTTTTGCAGTTCATCCGGTCCGCGAAGCCAGTGGAGAAGCTGCTCGTCATCGTCGGACAGGGCGCCTTGGCGCGTGACGACGGAGAGGCGGCTCTCACCCTTGCCGCTCAGGCCGCGCAAAGCCTCGGCGGACTCAGCGAGGGCTGGAATGGATTTTCGGTCCTGCATACGGCGGCCGCCCGCGTCGGCGCGCTCGATCTCGGCTTCACGCCAGGCGCCGGCGGGTTGGACGCCCGCGCCATGGCGAAGACAGGCGCGCTTGACCTCATCTTCAATCTTGGCGCCGACGAACTTGCGATCGAGCCCGGCGCCTTTGTGGTTTACATCGGCGCGCATGGCGACCGCGGCGCGCATCGCGCCGACGTGATCCTGCCCGGCGCGGCCTATACGGAAAAGTCCGGCCTTTACGTCAACACCGAAGGCCGCGTGCAGCGCGCCTTCCGCGTTGTGTTCCCGCCCGGAGAAGCGCGCGAGGATTGGGCGGTGTTACGCGCGCTCTCGGGCGCGCTCGGCAATCCGCTGCCCTTCGACTCGCTCGCGGCGTTGCGCCGGCGACTCGTCGAAGCGCATCCGCATTTTGCGCAAGTGGATGAGATTGCGAAAGGCGAGCCCGCGCAGGTCGTTGCTCTCGCCAATCATCCTGCCGTGGCGATGAAGGACCCCTTCGTTCCGGCGATCCAGAATTTTTACTTCACAAATCCGATCGCCCGCGCCTCGGCGGTCATGGCGGAATGTTCGGCTGTGGCGCAAGGCCGGCTGGCTCAAGCGGCGGAATAGGAGCTTTGGACGTGAGCGACGGTTGGACGAGCGCCATTTCGGATTTCTTTATCGCCTATCCGCTTCTTCTCGCGGCCGTGAAGAGCGTTCTGCTCGCGGTCGCGCTGCTCATCTATGTGGCTTACGTCATTCTTGCGGACCGCAAGATTTGGGCGGCAGTGCAATTGCGTCGCGGACCGAATGTCGTCGGACCTTGGGGTCTTCTGCAGAGCTTCGCGGACTTCATCAAATTCGCGCTCAAGGAGCCCGTTATTCCGGATGTCGCCAACAAGGGCATTTTCCTGTTTGCGCCCTTCATCATGGCGACGCTCTCGATCGCCGCTTGGGCCGTCATCCCGGTCGCTGACGGTTGGGCGGTCGGCGACATCAATGTCGGCATACTTTACATTTTCGCGCTGTCTTCGCTCGGCGTTTACGGCGTCATCATGGGCGGTTGGGCGTCGAACTCGAAATATCCTTTCCTTTCGGCGCTGCGCTCCGCGGCGCAGATGGTCTCCTACGAAGTCTCGATCGGCTTCGTCATCATCACCGTGCTGCTCTGCGCCGGTTCTCTCAATCTGACCGACATCGTCAATGCGCAGGATACTTCCTACGGCATGGCAGGCTGGTATTGGCTGCGCCTATTTCCGATGTTCATCATCTTCTTCGTCTCGGCGCTTGCTGAAACCAATCGTCCGCCGTTCGATCTCGTCGAGGCGGAGTCGGAGCTCGTCGCCGGATTCATGATCGAATATTCGGCGACGCCGTATGTGCTCTTCATGCTCGCTGAATATGTGGCGATCGTCACCATGTGCGCGCTGCTGACGATCCTGTTCTTCGGCGGCTGGCTGCCGCCGATCAAAATTGCGCCCTTCACCTATGTGCCGGGCGTGATCTGGTTCATCCTGAAGGTGAGCTTCTTCTTCTTCTTCTTCGCCATGGTGAAGGCATTCGTGCCGCGCTATCGCTACGATCAGCTGATGCGCCTCGGCTGGAAAGTCTTCCTGCCGATCTCCCTCGCCATGGTCATCATCGTCGCCGCCGTGCTGCAATTCTGGCCGGCGGGACCGGCAGGCGTTTGAGGCCGTCATGAAACTCGATCAAGCCGCCAAGTCGCTCTTCCTTTCGGAGTTCGTCGGCGCATTCCTGCTGTCGATGCGCTACTTCTTTAAGCCGAAGGCGACGATCAACTATCCGCATGAGAAGAATCCGCAATCGCCGCGCTACCGTGGCGAGCATGCGCTGCGACGTTATCCCAATGGCGAGGAGCGCTGCATCGCCTGCAAGCTTTGCGAGGCGATCTGCCCCGCGCAGGCGATCACCATCGAAGCCGGTCCGCGCCGCAACGACGACACCCGCCGCACGACGCGCTACGACATCGACATGGTGAAGTGCATCTATTGCGGCTACTGCCAGGAAGCCTGTCCGGTCGACGCCATCGTCGAGGGGCCGAATTCCGAATTCTCGGTCGAAACCCGAGAGGAGCTGTACTACACCAAGGAGCGTCTGCTTGAGAACGGCGATCGCTGGGAGCGCGAGATCGCGCGCAACATCGCGCTCGATTCGCCCTATCGCTGACGTGAGCCAATTGAGCTTGCGATGCGTCGCGCGCTCATGAGAAGAGGATAAGGACGTGGCGGCCGTATTTTTCTACCTATTCGCGACGATTATGATCGCCTCGGCCGGCGTCGTGATCTTCGCGCGCAACCCGGTGCACTCCGTGCTCTTTCTCATCCTCGCCTTCTGCAACGGCGCCGGACTGTTTTTGCTTGCCGGCGCCGAGTTCTTGGCGATGATCCTCATCGTCGTCTATGTCGGCGCGGTCGCCGTGTTGTTCCTGTTCGTCGTCATGATGCTCGACGTCGACTTCGCCGAATTGAAGCAGGGCTTCATCAAATATCTTCCGGTTGGCGTCGGGGTTGGCGTCGTCGTGCTCGCTGAATTGGGCATGGTGGCGATCGGGTGGCGTTCGGCGCCCTCGGCCGCCGACGCCGTTGCAAACCCGCTCATACCGCAAATGAGCAACACTGCGGCGCTCGGCCAGATCCTTTACACGAAATATGTGATCTTCTTTCAGGCCTCGGCGCTCGTGCTGCTTACCGCCATGATCGGCGCCATCGTGCTCACGCTCCATCACAAGCCCAACATCAAGCGGCAGAAGATCGAGGAGCAGAATGCGCGCACGCGCGAGAATGTGATCGAGATCAAAAAAGTTCCGTTCCGGACCGGCGTCTAACGAGGACCCCATGCTGACCATCGGCCTTACGCATTACCTCGTCGTCGCGGCGATCCTGTTCACGCTCGGCGTCGCCGGCATCATCCTGAACCGCAAGAACATCATCGTCATCCTGATGTCGGTTGAGCTGATTCTGCTTTCGGTCAATCTAAACTTCGTCGCCTTCTCGCAGTCGCTTGGCGATCTCACCGGTCAGGTGTTCGCGCTCTTCGTGCTCACCGTGGCGGCGGCGGAGGCGGCGATCGGCCTCGCCATCCTCGTCGCCTTCTATCGCAACCGCGGCACGATCGCGGTTGAAGACATCAATTCCTTGAAGGGCTGACCCCAGGATGATTTACGCCATCGTCTTTCTTCCGCTTGTCGGCTTTCTGATTGCAGGGGCGCTTGGACCCTGGATCGGCGCGCGCGCGTCGGAACTCGTCACGACGGGCCTCTTGATGGTCTGCGCCGTCCTGTCGTGGATCGTCTTCTTCGACGTCGCGCTTGGTCACGATCATGGCTATGCGCCGATCGTCGGCAATTGGATGACCGTTGGCGCGCTCAAGATCGATTGGGCGCTTCGGGTCGACACGCTGACGGCAGTGATGCTCGTCGTCGTCAATACGGTGTCGAGCCTCGTGCATCTTTACTCGATTGGTTACATGCACGAGGATCCGGATCGTCCGCGTTTCTTCGCCTATCTGTCGCTCTTTACCTTCGCCATGTTGATGCTGGTGACGGCCGATAATCTGGTGCAGATGTTCTTCGGCTGGGAGGGCGTCGGCCTCGCCTCTTATCTGCTGATCGGCTTCTGGTATCAAAAGCCCTCGGCGAACGCCGCGGCGATCAAGGCGTTTGTCGTCAACCGCGTCGGCGACTTCGGCTTTGCGCTCGGGATTTTCCTCGTCTTCCAGCTCACCAAGTCGCTTGGTTTTGAGGAGGTCTTCGCCGCCGTCCCCGGCCTCGCCGGCAAGACCATCCATGTCTTCGGCATGGATGTCGACGCGCTGACGATGGCGGCCCTGCTTCTCTTCGTCGGCGCCATGGGCAAGTCGGCGCAGTTCTTCCTGCACACATGGTTGCCGGACGCGATGGAGGGCCCGACGCCGGTCTCCGCGCTCATCCATGCGGCGACGATGGTGACCGCCGGCGTGTTCATGGTCGCGCGGCTTTCGCCGATCTTCGAATATGCGCCTACTGCGCTCGAATTCGTCACCATCATCGGCGCGGTGACCGCCTTTTTCGCCGCGACGGTCGGTCTTGTCCAAAATGACATCAAGCGCGTCATCGCCTATTCGACCTGTTCGCAGCTCGGATACATGTTCGTCGCGGAAGGCGTCGGCGCTTACTCGCTCGGCATCTTCCATCTCTTCACCCATGCCTTCTTTAAGGCGCTGCTGTTTCTTGGCGCGGGCTCGGTCATCCATGCGATGCATCACGAGCAGGACATGCGTAACATGGGCGGTCTGCGCAAAGACATCCCCTTCACCTTCGCGATGATGACCATCGGCACGCTAGCGCTGACCGGTTTCCCGTTCACGGCGGGCTATTTCTCCAAGGACGGCATCATCGAAGCGGCCTTTGCCGCTGGCGAGCATCGCACGACGGCGATGATCGGCTTTGTCGCGACCGTCGTCGCCGCCGGACTGACCTCATACTATTCCTGGCGTCTGGTCTTCATGACCTTCTTCGGCCATCGCCCGGCCCATTCCGTCGCGGTCAATCATTCGCACGACGAACCGTCGACCGATGACCATGCTCACGGGCATGACGATCACGGACACGACGATCACGGCCATCATGCGCCGCATGAATCGCCGCTTGTGATGCTCATTCCGCTGGCGGTGCTCGCCATCGGCGCGTTAGGCGCGGGCTATGTCTTTGAGCCTGATTTCGCCGGTCACGCCTATGACGAATTCTGGAAGGGCGCGCTCTTTACCGGCGAACACAATGAGATCCTGCATGAGATGCACGCCATCCCCGCTTGGGCGGGCTTCGCGCCGACCGCGATGATGGTTTTGGGCTTCCTCGTGTCGCTCTACGTCTATGTGCTGAAGCCCGGCACCGCGCAGGCGCTGGCGAGGATCTTCCCGCGCCTTTACCAGTTCCTGCTCAACAAATGGTATTTTGACGAGCTCTACGACTTCCTGTTCGTTCGTCCGGCTTTCGCCATTGGCCGGCTGTTCTGGAAGGGCGGCGACGGCGCGATCATTGACGGCCTGGGGCCTGATGGAGTCGCCGCGCGAGTGGCCGATGGCGCGCGACTCGCGGTGCGTTTGCAGACCGGCTACGTCTATCACTACGCCTTCGCCATGCTCATCGGCGTCGCCGCCGTCGTCACTTATTTCGTCGCCGGAGGGCTGCGCTGATGTTCGGTTTCGGCATTCTCTCCGGGGTCACTTTTCTGCCGCTCGTCGGCGTCGCCTTCCTGCTCACGCAGAAGGGCGACGATGAAACGAGTCTGAAAAATATCCGCTGGGCGACGCTTGCGACCACGATCGCGACCTTCGTGTTGTCGCTTGTCGTCTGGTCGAGGTTCGATACGGCAAGCGCGGCGTTCCAGTTCGTCGAGGAGAAAAACTGGCTGGGTTCCGGCCTCGTCTACAAGATGGGCGTCGACGGCTTTTCGATGCCCTTCGTTCTGCTGACGACCTTCCTGATGCCCTTCGCCATTCTCGCTTCATGGGAATCGGTCGAGAAGCGCGTCAAGGAATATATGATCGCCTTCCTCGTGCTTGAGACGCTGATGGTCGGCGTCTTCTGCGCGCTCGACCTCGTGCTGTTCTATCTCTTCTTCGAGGGCGGCCTTATTCCGATGTTCCTCATCATCGGCATCTGGGGCGGCAAGCGGCGCGTCTATGCGAGCTTCAAGTTCTTTCTCTATACGCTCGTCGGCTCGCTTCTCATGCTGGTCGCCATCCTCGCCATGTATGGCAAGGCGGGCACGACCGACATCGCCGTGCTGCTGAAGACGGACTTCCCCAAGGAGATGCAGACTTGGCTCTGGCTCGCCTTCTTCGCGTCCTTCGCTGTGAAGATGCCGATGTGGCCGGTGCACACCTGGCTCCCTGACGCGCATGTTGAAGCGCCGACTGCCGGTTCCGTGATCCTTGCGGCGATTCTCCTGAAGATGGGCGGCTATGGCTTTATTCGCTTCTCGCTGCCGATGTTTCCGGACGCTTCGACCTATTTCGCGCCGTTCGTTTACGCGCTTTCGGTGATCGCGATCGTCTATACTTCGCTCGTTGCGCTGGTTCAGGAAGACATCAAGAAGCTCATCGCCTATTCGTCTGTGGCGCATATGGGCTACGTCACGATGGGGCTCTTCACGCTCAATGCCCAGGGCATGCAGGGCGCGATCTTCCAGATGATCTCGCACGGCTTTGTCTCCGGCGCGCTGTTCCTTTGCGTCGGCGTCATCTACGATCGCATGCATACGCGCGAGATCGCGGCCTATGGCGGCCTCGTGAACCGCATGCCGATCTACGCCTTCGTCTTCATGTTGTTCACCATGGCCAATGTCGGCTTGCCTGGAACGACGGGCTTCATCGGCGAATTCCTGTCGCTGACTGGAGCGTTCCAGGCGAATAGCTGGGTCGCGCTGATCGCGACGAGCGGCGTCGTCTTGTCTGCGGCTTACGCGCTTTATCTCTATCGCCGCGTGATCTTCGGCGCCTTGGAGAAGGCGAGCCTTAAGAGCATCACCGATCTGACGCCGCGCGAGATTGCGATCTTCGCGCCGCTCGTGCTGATCACGATCTACTACGGCGTGCAGCCGCAGCCGATTCTGAGCGCGACGCAGGCTTCGGTCGATAATCTCATCCAGACCCATACGGCGCTCATCGACGCGATTAAGCTCGCGGCCGCCGGACATTGATGGATCGCTGACGATGCCCTTCTTCGTTCAACTCGCGCATCATTTTCTACCCGAGACCATTCTCGCGGTCGGCGTGATGGTTCTCATCCTGATCGGCGCTTGGCGCGGCGAACGCGGGTTCGGCCTCGTCGACGAAATGGCGGTCGGCATTTTGGCTCTCGCTCTGGTCGCGATTGCGTTGTCGAGCACGCCCGACACGAGCGTTTTCGATGGCGCCTACATCGACGACGGTTTTTCGCGTTTCATGAAGGCGCTGACCCTCATTGGCGCGATCGCGTCTATTTTGATGTCGGTCGACTGGCTGCAGCGCAGCGGACTCGAGAAATTCGAATATCCGGTGCTGATTATCCTTTCGACTCTCGGCATGCTGCTGCTGATTTCGGCGGATAATCTTATCGCGCTCTATCTCGGCCTCGAGCTGATGTCGCTCGCGCTCTACGTGATGGCCGCCTTTGCGCGCGACGATGGACAATCGTCGGAAGCGGGCCTGAAGTATTTCGTCCTCGGCGCGCTTTCTTCTGGCATGATGCTTTATGGCGCGTCGCTGCTCTATGGCTTCGCGGGTACAGTATCCTTCGCCGGAATCGCCGCAGTCGTTTCGACCTCGGCGCCGATCGGCGTGATCTTTGGGCTTGTCTTTGTTCTGGCGGCGCTCGCCTTCAAAATGTCGGCGGCGCCTTTCCATATGTGGACGCCCGACGTTTATCAGGGCGCGCCGACTCCGGTCACCGCCTTCTTCGCTTCGGCCGCGAAAATGGCGGCGGTGGCGATCACCGCACGCATCGTCGTCACCGCTTTCCCTGGCGTGAAGGATCAATGGCGTCAGATCGTTGTCTTCATTTCCATCGCGTCGATGCTGCTTGGCTCCTTCGCCGCGATCGGGCAGGAGAACATCAAGCGGCTGATGGCCTATTCCTCCATCGGCCACATGGGCTTTGCGCTGATTGGTCTCGCCGCTGGCGATGAGGCCGGCGTGCGCGGCGTCGCGATCTATCTGACGATCTATCTCATCATGACGCTTGGGACGTTCGCCGCCATTCTCGCCATGCGCGTCCAGGGCCGGTATGTCGAGAATGTTTCCGATCTCGCCGGCCTGTCGCGCACCAACGGTTGGATGGCTTTCTTCCTGGCGATGCTGATGTTCTCGCTTGCCGGCATTCCGCCGCTCGCGGGCTTTTTCGCCAAATATTACGTGCTTCTCGCCGCAGTCGACGCCGGGCTCTTCGGCCTTGCGGTGATCGGCGTTTTGGCGAGCGCGGTTGCAGCCTACTACTATTTGCGGGTCGTCAAGGTCATGTATTTTGACGAGCCGGCGCCGGCTTTTGATCGCGCGCCGATGGCGGTGCGCGCCGTGCTCGCCGTCTCGACTCTGGCGCTGCTTGGATTTTGGGTCTATCCCACGCCGGTCATGGATGCGGCGGCAGCGGCGGCCAAATCGCTTTTCTAGGAAGGAAATCTGCGCGTGGAGTTGGGATTATTGGCGCGCGCCCGCGGCGTGCGCCTCCTCGCGCTGGAGAGCGTCGATTCAACGAATGACGAAGCCCGCCGCCTGATCGAGGCGGGCGAACGTGGGCCTCTTTGGGTCGTCGCCGCGCGGCAGACCCGCGGCCACGGCCGACTTGGGCGTGAATGGATTTCGCCCGCTGACAATCTTCATGCAAGCTTTGTTCTGAGCGATTTCGGCGAGACCGCCATCGCGCCGCAGCTTGGCTTCGTCGCGGGCGTCGCGGCGCTGCGCGCTTTGCGCGCAGCGATGGGCGAGGCCGCCCGCTTTGCGCTGAAATGGCCCAATGATCTCCTGCTCGACGGCGCCAAGCTCGGCGGAATATTGCTCGAGAATGTCGGCGCGCCGACTGGCGATGCGCGTGCGCCACGCGCCTCGGTTGCGATCATCGGCATCGGCGTCAATTGCGTTGAAGCGCCGCGCGATCTGCCCTTTGAGGCGCGCGCGCTGACGTCAATCGGGCCAAACGCGCCCAACGCGGCGAAACTTTTCACGCATCTTTCCGACGCGCTTGTCGAAACGCTCGATCTCTGGGCCGGGGGCGAGGGCTTCGCGCGCATTCGCGACGCATGGCTCAAGGATGCCGCCTATCTCGGCGCCAACATCCGCGTCGAGCTTCCGCGCGAGACCGTCGAGGGACGCTTCGAGACGCTCGATGCGACGGGCCGGCTCGTGCTGGCGACGCGTGAGGGCGAGCGGGTCATCGAGGCTGGCGACGTGTCGCTCGGGCCGCGGCAGACCGCGGCGGGAGGCGTCGCATGACGACGCCGGAAACCGACCTCGTGTTCCTGCCGCTCGGCGGCTTGGGCGAAATCGGCATGAATATGGCGCTTTACGGCTGCGGGCCGCCGCAGAAGCGCAAATGGCTGATGGTGGATTGCGGTCTCGGATTTCCTGGGCCGGAGCTTCCCGGCGTCGACCTTGTCTTTCCCGATATTGCCTTCGTCGAAAAGATCGCGCGCGATCTCGTCGGCATCTGCATCACTCACGCGCATGAGGATCATATCGGCGGTCTCGCGACATTGTGGCCCCGGCTCAACTGCAAGGTCTTCGCCACGCCTTTCGCTGCGGGGCTGCTCGAAGTGCGGCGGCTCAACGAACCCGGCGCGCCGAAGATCGACATCGCCTTGACGCACGCCGGCGCGAAGCTCGATCTCGATCCATTTCAAGTTGAATATGTCGCCGTCGCGCATTCGATTCCCGAAGCCAATGCCCTCGCGATCCGTACGCCGCTTGGCCTGCTGATCCACACCGGCGACTGGAAGATCGATCCGGAGCCTGGAGTTGGAACGCGCATTGACGAAGCGCGGCTCCGGGCGCTCGGCGATGAAGGCGTCGCGGCTCTCATTTGCGATTCGACCAACATTCTGCGCGAGGGCGACAGTTTCTCGGAAGCCGATGTCGCGCGCACGCTGCGCACGCTGATCGCCGAAGCGCCGGGCCGCGTGCTGGTGACGACCTTCGCTTCCAATGTCGCGCGGCTGCGCGCCATCGCTGAGGCGGCGCATGCCTGCGGTCGCACCGTCGTCGTTGCGGGGAGGGCGATGGATCGCGCCATTCAGGTTGCGCGGGATTGCGGCTATCTCGATGGGCTCCCCGGATTTCACGCGCCGGAATTGCTGCCGACGCTGCCGCGCGACAAGACAGTGGTCATCGCGACCGGCAGCCAGGGCGAAACGCGCGCCGCGATGGCCCGCGCCGCAGCGAATGATCACCCAGCCCTTAAGCTCGTCGCCGGCGATCGGGTGATCTTTTCTTCGCGCGTCATCCCGGGAAATGCGCGCGACGTTTTTCGCGTCATCAACAATCTTTGCGATATCGGCGTCGAGGTCATCACCGACCACGACCACCTCGTGCATTGCTCAGGCCATCCGCGCCGCGGCGAGGTCGCGCAAATGTACGAATGGGTCCGGCCACAGATCGCGGTGCCGGCGCATGGCGAGGCGCATCATCTGACAGAGCATGTGGCCTTCGCCAAGACGCATGGCGTGTCGCAGGTCGTCTCGGCGCGCAATGGAAACATCGTGCGGCTGGCGCCGGGCGCACCGAGCGTGATCGGCGAGGCGCCGCATGGGCGCCTTTACAAGGATGGCGATGTCGTCATCACCGAAGATGATGGCGCCGTGCGCGACCGCGCGCGCCTTTCTTTCGCCGGCGTTATTTCCATCGCGCTGGCCGTTGACCGCAAGGGCGAACTTGTCGGCGATCCGGATGTCGTTTTCTCCGGGGTGCCAAAGCGCGGCAAATTCGGCGAAGACATGGGCGAAGTCATCGATGAGGCGCTCTTCGCCGCATTCGACGGGTTGTCGCGCCCGCGACGCCGCGACGCGGATGCGGTGTCAACCGCGATCGAACGCGCCGTTCGCGGGGCCGTCTCGTCGGTCTGGGGCAAGAAGCCCACGGTGCATGTGATGGTCGTCGCGACGTAGCGCGTCATACCTCCCCCTTGCGGGGAGGTCGCGCCGCTAGCGGCGCGGGTGGGGGGATGCGCCAGCATCTCACAGTATTCACCCCACCCCGAACTGCTTCGCAGTTCGACCCTCCCCGTCAAGGGGAGGGAGAGCGCCTTTCCAACTTACGTTCGGCTTACCCAGCTTTCGCCGCCG
This sequence comes from Methylocystis sp. B8, assembly GCF_005771425.1. Taxonomy (GTDB): domain Bacteria; phylum Pseudomonadota; class Alphaproteobacteria; order Rhizobiales; family Beijerinckiaceae; genus Methylocystis. The sequence continues at coordinate 23,343 of NZ_VBTZ01000001.1, forward strand.
ATCGCTTCCGCGTTATGCTCGCCTAACGAGACGAATCGCGGACATGGCCGATAAGCCCAGCTACTATGAATTCTTCGCCGGCGGCGGCATGGCCCGCGCCGGGCTTGGCGGCGGCTGGCGCTGTCTTTTCGCCAATGATTTCGATCGCAAGAAAGCTGAGAGCTACCGCGCCAATTGGGGCGGCGAAGAGCTGCACGTCGGCGACGTGCGCGAGATATCCACAGCACAATTGCCGGGCCAGGCCGATCTTGTCTGGGCGTCCTTCCCCTGTCAGGACCTGTCGCTCGCTGGCGCCGGCGCGGGCCTAAAAGGCGAAAGATCGGGGACGTTCTGGCCGTTCTGGGATTTGATGAAGGCGCTGCGCAAAGAGGGACGCGCGCCGTCGCTCATCGTTCTCGAAAATGTCTGCGGCGCGCTCACCTCTCACGGCGGCAAGGATTTTGTGAAAATCTGCGAGGCGTTGGCGCTCGAGGGCTACAGATTCGGCGCGCTGGTCATCGATGCGTCGCTGTTCGTTCCGCAATCGCGTCCGCGGTTATTCATTATCGCGACGGGGGAGGATGTGATTCTTCCCGAGTCTCTCCTCCGTCATTGCGAGCGAAGCGAAGCAATCCAGAGCCATGAAGGTGGACCTGGATTGCTTCGTCGCTTCGCTCCTCGCAATGACGGCGATGAACTCTTTCACACACGCGCGCTTGTTTCTGCCCACAAGACTTTACCGATAGCGTTACGCAATAGCTGGCTCTGGTGGAATCTGCCGTCGCCGTCGCCGCGCAACACATCGTTGATCGACATAATCGAAGACGCTCCGACTGATGTCGACTGGCACAGCGGCGCCGAGACGAAGGCGCTCATCGCCATGATGAGCGAGGTCAATCTCGCAAAAATCGCCGAAGCGAAACGCGCCGGCCGCAAAATGGTTGGAACGCTCTATCGCCGCACGCGCTATCAAAATGGCAAAAAAATCCAGCGCGCCGAGGCGCGCTTCGACAATATCGCCGGCTGTTTGCGGACGCCGGCCGGCGGCTCCAGTCGGCAATATGTGCTGGTAGTCAATAAGGGCAGGGTGCGCTCGCGATTGATGTCGGCGCGCGAGACGGCGCGGCTGATGGGACTGCCGGATGATTACATTTTGCCGGAGAACTACAACGAGGCCTACCATTTAACGGGTGACGGCGTCGTTGTTTCGGTAGTGCAGTACATATCAGAGCATATCCTTAAGCCTTTATTCCTCGTTCCAAATGTCAAGAAAAGCAGAGATGCAGCATGACAATTACGCCATGCAAGAAGAACCCAGAGCTGAAGCGGCGCATTGAGGAATTTGCAGAAATCCTGAAGACAAAAGCTCATCTTCTCGCCAACTACGGCTTGTCGGAAAACGATTTTTATAACTCTGGTTTGTTTCGAGGCTCCATTGAACGAATCCGTGGACAGTTCTCTGCAACGATGCGCGAGAAACGAGAATTCGTGCGGCGTGTTTTGAGCTATATGGAAGATAACAAATTCATAAAATCCTTTGAGTCATCGGGCGGTCGAAATCGATATGACTACACAGTTGAACTCCCAAGCGGCAAAACTGCTGTCATCGAACTAAAGGGAGGATTGGATGGAAACAATACGAATATATTTGAGCGCCCCGCTCACGCGAATGAATTGATCGTTTGGAGCGTCAGCACCAATCAAGGAGGCGATCCTCGCAGAAACGTTTGGTCTGGTTTGCATACCCGTCTAAGCGCGGAGATGATTTCAAATAACAAACGGGTAGATGGACTCATTGTATGGGACTGGGTTTGTGGAACGCTTGGTCGCAAATGCCCGAAGCTTGAGTGCGATCCTTTGAGAAAAACGGTGATCGCGCAGTTTGAGTTGCCGCCTCCTTGTATCTATCTGTTGCCAGCGACAATTCCCGAGGTTCGGAACAATCCGACACCAACAGCACAGACGTTAAGTAGTGTCGAGATTCTGGAGGCATTTCATCGCTGTTTTAAGGGTGCCTCAGATGAGGTGAATTATGTAGATTTTGAGGTCGCTTATCGTGGGGCAGATACCGTTCGCAGAACGACGGTACGACGAGGCGGAAATATCGTGCAACAATCAGAATTCACGCCGATTCAACGAAGGTAGCGCGCGGTGAAAGAAACGCGCGCCCAGCGCTCCGCCATCATGCGCGCGGTGAAGGGGCGCGACACGTCTCCCGAAATCGCCGTGCGGACGATGTTAAGAAAGTTCGCGCCGGGCTATCGGCTGCATCGCAAGGACGTTCCGGGCAATCCCGACATCGCCTTCATCGGCCGCAAGCAGGCGATCTTCGTTCATGGCTGCTTCTGGCACGGGCACGACTGTCCGCGCGGCGCGCGCATGCCCAAGGCCAACGCCGACTACTGGCGCACGAAGATCGCCAAAAATGTCGCGCGCGACGCCGCGCATCAGACGGCGCTCGCGGCCCAAGGCTGGCGCGCGCTCACGATCTGGGAATGCGAATTGAAGGACCGCGCCGCGGTGGAAAAAAAGCTGCGCGCGTTCTTAGGATAGGTCGCGGTCTTGATTTTTCCGTCATGGCCGGGCCTGGCCCGGCTATCCACGAAAGCAGTTTGTCGTCCCAACGTGGATGCTCGGCTCAAGGCCGGGCATGACGATTCAGGTTGCTTTCAATCCTTGGCGCGCTCGACATAGGCGCCGTCCTCGGTCTGGATGACGACGCGGGTGCCGGGCTGAATATGCGGCGGCACCATGACGCGCGCGCCATTCGCCAGCTTCGCCGGCTTGTAGGAAGAAGAAGCGGTCTGGCCTTTCATCGCCGGCTCGGTCTCGACGATCTCCAGCGTGACGCGCGGCGGCAACTGAATTCCAACAGGCGCGCCGTTGAACATTGAGAGGATGCAGACCATGCCCTCCTGCAGCCATTGCGCCTGATCGCCGATCGTGTCGCCGGACACGGCGACCTGCTCATAGCTCGCCTGATTCATGAAGTGATAGCCGTCATCGTCATTGTAGAGATAGCTGAAATCCTGATCCTCGACGAAGGCGCGCTCCACCTGCTCGGTAGTCTTGTAGCGGTCAGAAACTTTCACGCCGTCGGAGAGGCGGCGCATGTCGATCTGCGTCGTCGGCGTGCCCTTGCCGGGGAAAAAACTTTCGGCCGTCAGGACGACATAAAGCTGCCCGTCATCTCTCTCGATGATATTGCCTTTGCGAATTGAACTGGCGATGACTTTCACGTCGGTATCCCTTATTGCCGGCCTGGTTTATGAACGGCGGTAAGACCATATTTCGGGCGCGCCGGCAATCCGGGGCCCAGCCCCGTGGGGAGGCCTTATGGCGCGCGCGTCACACTGGTGGGCTCGGGATGTCTATGCCGACCGCAAGCCCTTTCTTAAGGCGCGCACGGTGATCACGGCCGCGGCTCGGCGCTTCTTTTTGGCGGAGGGCTTTGCCGAGGTCGAGACGGCGGCGCTTCAGCTGTCGGGTGGCAACGAAACCCATCTTTCGGCCTTCCCCACGGTATTGATTGGCTCGGGCGACGAGCGCAGCCGCCTCTATCTCCATACTTCCCCGGAGTTTTCCTGCAAAAAGCTGCTCGCGGCCGGCGAAGAGCGGATTTTCACGCTCGCGCGGGTCTTTCGAAATCGCGAGCGCTCGGCCCTGCACCACCCGGAATTCACCATGCTGGAGTGGTATCGCGCCGACGCGCCAACCCTGCGGCTTATGGAGGACTGCGCTGGACTGCTGACGAGCGCGGCCAAGGCGGCGGGGGCGACCGATTTCGCTTGGCGGGATCGGGTCTGCGATCCTTTCGCCGAACCAGAGATCATCAGCGTCTGCGAGGCCTTTGCGACCCACGCCAGCATCGATCTCGAAGCGCTGCTCGACGATCGCGACGGGCTGGCGCGCGCCGCCGACCGCGACGGCATACGCGTCGCTCATGATGACAGCTGGTCGGATCTCTTCAGCAAGATCATGTCCGAAAAGATCGAGCATCTGCTCGGACGCGAGCGGCCGACAATCCTGACCGACTATCCGCTAAGCGAGGCGGCGCTGGCCCGCGCCAACGTCGACGACCCGCGCTTCGCCGACCGTTTCGAACTTTATGTCTGCGGCGTCGAGCTCGCCAATGGATTCGCCGAACTGACCGACGCTGCTGAGCAACGCCGGCGATTTGAAACGCGGATGCAGGAAAAGCTTCGCATCTACGGCGAGACCTATCCGATCGACGAGGATTTCTTGGCGGCGCTCGCGGAAATGCCGCCAGCCTGCGGCGTCGCGCTTGGCTTCGACCGACTGGTGATGCTGGCGACTGGGGCCGACCGCATCGAACAGGTGCTGTGGACGCCCGTGGCCGAGCGCGGAACGGCGCTGTAGATCCCCCCGAAGCGCTCCAGGAGAATCGGGTGAAGAATCGTTTTTCCTCACCCTCATCCTGAGGAGCCGCCCGCAAGTCGGGTCTACCAGACTTGCGAATTTAATGTCGATCTCGGGCAAGCCCGAGATCGATGGCGGCGTCTCGAAGGACGAGGTGAGGAAAAATACGCGAAACTGGGTTTCCTCGTCCTTCGAGACGGCCTCTTCGAAGCCTCCTCAGGATGAGGAAACCCTTCACCCGATCGCTCCCCGGAGGGAGCCAGTTTAGCTTCCAAAATCGACCGCTTTGGGGTAGAAGACGCTGCATCGCAACAACAGCCAGCGTCTTTTAGTTCCGGCCGCCCATCGGCGGCCGCAGAGGCGGTTGTTTTACCTGGGCCGGCCCTTTCACCATGCAGCTGCGCAATATCGCCATCATCGCCCACGTCGACCATGGCAAGACCACGCTCGTTGACCGGCTGCTCCAGCAGTCGGGCGCCTTCCGTGAGAACCAGCGCGTCGCCGAGCGCGTCATGGATTCGAACGATCTCGAAAAGGAGCGCGGCATCACCATCATGGCCAAGGCGACGTCGATCGCCTGGAAGGATGTGCGCATCAATATCGTCGATACGCCCGGCCACGCCGATTTCGGCGGCGAGGTGGAGCGCATTCTCTCCATGGTCGATGGCGCGATCGTTCTGGTCGACGCGGCCGAAGGCCCGATGCCGCAGACGAAATTCGTCGTCGGCAAGGCCTTGAAGATCGGCCTGAAGCCGATAGTCTGCGTTAACAAGGTGGATAAGCCCGACGCGCGCGTGACCGAAGTCGTCAACGAGGTCTTCGACCTTTTCGCGGCGCTCGACGCCACCGACGAGCAACTCGACTTTCCGATCATCTACGGCTCCGCCAAGCAGGGCTGGATGGCCGAGGAGCCGACCGGCCCGCAGGACGGCATGGCGCCGCTGTTTGATCTCGTGCTGAAGCATGTGCCGGAGCCCAAAGTCGAAGAGGGCGGCTTCCGTATGCTCGGCACGCTCTTGGAGGCGAACCCCTATCTCGGCCGCATCATCACCGGCCGCGTGTTCTCCGGCTCGGTGAAGCCGAACCAGCCGGTGAAGGTGCTGGACCGCACCGGCAAGATCGTCGAACAGGGCCGCGTGTCGAAAATTCTCGCCTTCCGAGGCATTGAGCGCCAGCCGATCGACGAAGCGGAAGCCGGCGACATCGTCGCCATCGCCGGCCTCGAAAAATTCAACGTCGCTGATACGCTGTGCGCGCTCGACGTGAACGAGCCGCTGCAGGCGCAGCCGATCGATCCGCCGACGCTCTCCATGACCTTCCTCGTCAACGACAGCCCGCTTGCCGGGACGGAGGGCGACAAGGTCACGAGCCGCATGATCCGCGCGCGTCTCTTCAAGGAGGCCGAGGGCAATGTCGCGCTGCGCGTCGAGGATGCGCCGATGGGCGACGCCTATATCGTCTCGGGCCGCGGCGAGTTGCAGCTCGGCATCCTCATCGAGACGATGCGCCGCGAAGGTTTTGAGCTTGGCGTGTCGCGTCCGAAGGTCGTCTACAAGAAGGACGAGAACGGCGACATCCTCGAGCCGATCGAAGAAGTCGTCATCGACGTCGACGAAGAGCATAGCGGCGTCGTCGTGCAGAAGATGAATGAGCGCAAGGCCGAGATGATCGAGATGAAGCCTTCTGGCGGCAATCGCCTGCGGCTCGTCTTCTACGCGCCGACGCGCGGCCTCATCGGCTATCAGGGCGAGCTTTTGACCGATACGCGCGGCACGGCGATCATGAACCGGCTGTTCCATGAATATGCGCCCTATCGGGGCGACATTCAGGGACGCCGCAACGGCGTGCTGATCTCGAACGATCAGGGCGAGGCCGTCGCCTACGCGATGTGGAAGCTGGAAGATCGCGGGCCGATGATGATCGAGCCGGGCTGCAAGGTCTATCGCGGCATGATCGTCGGCGAGCACACGCGCGACAATGATCTCGAGATCAATGTGCTGAAGGGCAAGCAGCTCACCAATATCCGCACGCAGTCGAAGGACGAGGCGGTGCGCTTGACGCCGCCGATCCAGATGACGTTAGAGAAGGCGCTTGCCTATATCGAGGACGACGAGCGCGTCGAAGTGACGCCGAAGTCGATCCGCCTGCGCAAGGTATTTCTCGACCCCAACGACCGCAAGAAGGCGAAGGGCAAGGCCGCACTGGTGGAGTGAGGCGTGCGGACGGCGCGCACCCGACCGATCGCTTTGATTTGGAAGGCGGTCGTCGTAATGCTGATCTTACGCGCCGGCGATGCGCTCGCTCGCGACCTTTCACCGGCGAAGATCGAAAGCGCATTGGAGATTTCGCCGCCGGGCGCAAGCCCGCGCCGACTCAATCTCAAGGAAGCGATGCGCGCCCTGCATGTGCCCGCGCTTAGTGTGGCGCTAATCGACGGCAATCGGATTGCCTGGACGAAGACTTGGGGCGATGCGACGTCCCAGACTATGTTTCAGGCGGCATCGCTGTCAAAGCTCGTGACCGCGGTGGGGGCGCTGCGGCTCGTCGAGCGAGGCGCACTCGCGCTCGACCGCGACGTTAACGATGATCTTACCATCTGGAACGCGCAGCAAAGCGCGCTGACCAAAAATCATCCGGTCACGCTGCGGTGGCTCCTGAGCATGCGTGCGGGCGTGAACGTGCCAGGCTATCCGGGGTATCCGCCTGGGGCGCCGACGCCCGACCTTGCGCAAATCCTCAGCGGCGCACCGCCTGCGACGTCGCCAGCCGTTAGAGTCGTCGATGTGCCGGGCCGCGCCTACGCCTATTCCGGCGGCGGTTATGAAATCGTTCAGGCGCTCGTCGAGGCGAAGAGCGGCAAGTCGTTTGAAGCCGCGATGCGCGAACTTGTTTTCGGTCCGGCGAAGATGACTGAAAGCAGCTTCGCGCAGCCGCCGTCGCCATCGATTGTTTCGCGAGCCGCTCGCGGGCATTTCGCCGACGGCGCCGAACTGCCCGGTGGGTGGCGCGTCGTTCCAGCGCTCGCGGCCGGAGGACTATGGTCGACGCCAAACGATCTTGCAAAGCTGCTTGTCGAACTCTCTCGCGCCCATCGCGGAGAAGGCAATCCTTTGCTCAGTCGAAAGACCGCGTTGGAAATGATGACGCCGCAAAACGGAGGGCCTTACGGGCTCGGCGGCGCCGTCGCAGGTTCGGGGAAACGCTTTGTGTTGATGAAACGCGGACAGAATGTCGGCTATCAATCTTACATGCTGGTCTTCCCCGAAACTGGCCAGGGAATCGTCGTTATGACGAATTCAGACAATGGCACGACCTTGGCGACCGCGGTCATCTACAGGGCGGCCGCTGCCTACCGCTGGCCGGCGCTTGACAAGCTCGAAGATTGAGCGTCGGTCTCGCTCAAAGAAAGGATCTACTGCAAGCCCACCTGATCCACGACGCCGCGCGGGCAGCCGGGATCGGTTGTCGGCGCTGCGGCGATGAGTTCGGCGAGCTTGCTGTCCGGTTTGATGTCGCCGTTCAATCCGATGGTCATTTCGACAATCAGATTTCGGCCGGCGTCTCTCTTGCAGGCGACGCGCACCCGATCGGCGGCGCCGTCGCCGAATGTTTCGTTGAAGGCGGCCTTGAGCTGGTCGCGCGTAATTTCCTCGCCGATATGCGATGAAAAAAGCTCCTGGACCTTGGAGGCGTTGAGCTGCGACATCAGCGCCAGCGCGCGCGCGAAATAGGCGTCCGCCTCGCCTCCCGGAAAACACGTGCCGTGCTTGATCCACTCGTGCCGTTCGAGGAGCGACATCACGCCGGGCATGACTTCCGACAGCGCGTTCCTTGTCGCGTCGGTAAGTTCAGGCTCGGGCAAACCGTTCCACCTGTCGTCCTTATCGGCCGCGATAATGTGGCGATCGACCTTGCAGTATTGTTTTTTCGGCCAGAGTCCGTGCAGCGTGAAATGCGTCGCGTCGAAACGGTCGGGCCGTTGCGTCTCGCATTCCACCTTGTCGGGCTTTGCTTCGCAAAAGGCCGGCTGCCAGCTGACGGCAAGGATGTAGTCGGGCTTTTGCGCCGCCTGCCCGCCCTCTTGCTCTTGCTCGCCGCCGCGTCCTTGCCCGCCGTCAGCCCCTGGCTGGCCGCCGCCTTCAGCCAGCGTCGCCTCGCCGCATCCGACCGCAACCCACCGGCGCGCAGGATGAGCGTCGGGCACGTCGATGAGATAATGCGTCGCGTCCGGCTTGTTCTTGGCGAAAATAGAGTAACGCCCGCTCGGCTCAACGCTGACATTGCCCGGATTGGCGCCGGTTCTGATGGACTGAACCGCTGGACAAGATTGATGAGCGACGAAGGTTCCGGACGCAGGCGTCTCGGCTATTGCGCCTGAGGCGATGAGCAATAGGGACGAACAAAGCAAGGATTGAAGTGCCAATCTGCGCAAGGCGACAACTCCAAAAATAGGAACACGCGGGATGGTAGTCGCGGCGGCTTGTGTGAGCAAGCACAAGCCCTCTCGCAATTGACGGTCCGGGGAAGTTCGGAGGCGCTTTCCAAAGCAACCTCGTCCTGAGGAGCCCTCGAAGAGGGCGTCTCGAAGGACGAGCTTGCATCGCCCTCGTGCTTCGAGACGGCTGCCTCCGATCTCGGGCTTGCCCGAGATCGACATTTGATGCGCAAGTCGGGTAGACCGCGACTTGCGAGAGCCTCCTCAGCATGAGGGCTTAGATTGTCGGCATGAGGGCTTACGCTTCCGCGCCCAACGCCTCCCGCAGCGCCGCCAAGTCCTCGGGCAGCTCGCTCTCAAACAGCATCTCTTCGCCAGTGATCGGATGTTCGAATCCGAGCGTCGCGGCGTGCAGCGCCTGCCGGCCCAGATTTTCGACAATCTCTCGCGCGGGCGGCGCAAGTTTCGCGACCTTGGTCTTAAAACCCGCGCCATAAGTTTTATCGCCGATCAGCGGATGGCCGACATGGGCCATATGCACGCGGATCTGATGCGTGCGGCCGGTCTCGAGTTGGCAGCGCAGCAGCGAAGCGACGCCGTAATCCTCAACCTTCTCCCAATGCGTCACCGCCTCGCGGCCGCGCGACTGCGGAACCACCGCCATTTTTTCGCGCTGCGTGGAATGGCGGCCGAGCGGCGCTTCGACCGTTCCATGCGCGCGGTCGGGAACGCCCCAGACGAAGGCGAGATATTCGCGCGTTAAATGCAACGTGCGGCCGTGATCGGCGAAGAGCCGCGAGAGGCCGTGATGCGCGGCGTCAGTCTTGGCGACGACGAGTAGCCCGCTCGTATCCTTGTCGAGCCGATGCACGATGCCGGGCTTCTTCACCCCGCCGACGCCGGAAAGAGTGTCGCCGCAATGGGCGATCAGCGCATTAACGAGCGTTCCGCTCTCATGCGCGCTCGCCGGATGCACGACGAGTCCGGCCGGCTTGTCGATGACGAGAAGATGCGCGTCCTCATAGACGATGTTGAGCGCGATATCCTCGCCCTGCGGCTCGGCCGGCGCCGGCGGCGGCACGTCGAGCGCGACTTTGTCTCCGGCGCCGAGCTTCTTCGCCGCATCGCGCGTCGTGACGCCGTCGATCGCGGCGCGCCCGTCCTCGATCAGCGCCTTAATGCGGTTGCGGGAGAGGTGCGCGGCGGCGATCTCCGGCTGTTCGGCGAGAAAGCGGTCGAGTCGCGCGCCGGCGTGCTGCGGCGCCACAAGAAACTCGAAGCGTTCGGCGGATGCGTCAATTTGAGGCGGAGCCTTGACCGTCATTCAGCTTTTTTTCCGCGCGTCCACGCGCGCATGATATGGGAGCCACGGAAACGCAGGCGTGGCGCGAGCGGAGGCCCGAACCTCCGCCATTCAGCGCAATGAATAACGCCGCCCAAGGGAGGCTCTTCCATTAGCGACGCCGAGGCTCCGTTCTGCGCTGTCATCGGCGCGGGCCCCGCCGGACTTTTCGCCGCCGACGCTCTCGCGCGCGCCGGCGCGCACGTTGTCATCTATGAGCATAAAGCGAGCCCCGCGCGCAAATTTCTGATGGCCGGGCGGGGCGGCCTCAATATCACCCACAGCGAAGGCCTGGAGCGCTTCATCTCACGCTACGGCGCGGCGGCCGCGCGACTCGCGCCTTTCATCCGCGCCTGGCCGCCGCAGGCGCTGCGCGACTTCTGCGCCGAGCTCGGCGAAGCGACCTTCGTCGGGTCCAGTGGCCGCGTCTTTCCTGCAAGCTTTAAGGCCTCCCCGCTGCTGCGCGCCTGGCTGGCGCGCCTGTCGCGTCTCGGCGTCGCGATCGCGACGCGGCACGCCTTCGCAGGCTTCGCCGAATCGGGAGCGCTTCGCCTGATGGGGCCGGATGGCGAATTTACCCGCAAGGTCGACGCGCTAGTGCTGGCGCTCGGCGGCGCTTCCTGGCCGCGGCTCGGCTCCGACGGCGCCTGGGCGGCGCGGCTCGGCGCCGAAGGCGTGCGCGTCACGCCGCTCGCCGCCGCCAATAGCGGCGCGTTGATCCAGTGGAGCGCGATCTTTCGCAGCGATTTCGAAGGTCAGCCGATCAAGACGGCGCTGCTGCGCCACGGCGCGTCTTCGGCTCGCGGCGACGTCGTCATCACGCGCAGGGGACTCGAAGGCGGGCCGGTTTACGCGCTTTCATCGAAGCTGCGGGAAGCCACGGAGAAGCGCGGCGAGACGACGCTGTCTATTGATCTGCGCCCCGACACGACTCTTGAATGTCTGACGCGAAAGCTGTCGCGGCGCGCGCAGAAGCAGTCGCACGCCAATTTTCTGCGCAAGGCGGGATTCTCGAAAGTCGAGATCGGTCTCTTGCGAGAGGCGCGGCGGGACGGATTGCCGCGCGACGCCGAAACACTCGCCGCTCTGATTAAGAATGCGCCGCTTACCGTCACAGGAGTCGCAGGACTCGAGCGCGCGATCTCGACTGCCGGAGGCGTCTCCTTCGACGAACTCGACGACAATCTGATGCTCAAGAAATTGCCGGGCGTTTTCGTCGCGGGCGAGATGCTCGATTATGATGCGCCGACCGGCGGCTATCTGTTGCAGGCGGCCTTCGCCACCGGACTGGCGGCAGGGCGTGGCGCGGCCCGCTATCTCGGACTTTCGCCCGATCAACCGGTTGGGCCCGAGTATCACGCCGACTTGTCGCCGCGCCAGGAGCCGAATGGGCGCCCGCCGGAAGCATCGAATAAATACAGCGTATAGATTTCAGATTTCCCCCTTCAGGCCAAGGCGCATTATGCTGCCCACCATGCTGCCGTCGCCCTTCTGGTCGGAACTCTCGCTACGCGACATGCGCGCGCATGACATGTCGCGCGTCATCGCCGTGGTGCCGGTCGCGGCGGTGGAGCAGCACGGGCCGCATCTGCCGCTCGGCGTCGACGCCATGATCATGGAAGGATGCATCGATCAAGTCGCAGCGCGATTGCCCGAAGACCTCGAAACCGTGTTTCTGCCGGTCCAGAACGTTGGCGTGTCGACCGAGCACCGCGACTTCCCCGGAACGCTGACGCTGACGAATGAGACGGCGTCGCGTGTCCTCAGCGAGGTCGCCGAGAGCGTCCTGCGCACGGGCGTCAGGAAGCTGGTGCTCCTTAATTCGCATGGCGGCAATTCGGCGCTCGTCTCGCAGACGGCATTCGACCTTCGCGCCCGTTTCGGCGCGCTGGCGGTCATCGCCTCCTGGGCGCGCTTCGGCTATCCCGACGGACTGTTTTCAGAAACGGAACTTCGCCACGGCGTTCATGGCGGCGAGATTGAGACGTCGCTGATGCTCGCCTTCAGGCCCGAACTCGTAGATATGGCGCGCGCCAAAAACTTTCCCCCGGCGACAATCGATTTCGAGCGCGATTTCGCCTGGCTGCGCGCTGACCGGCCCGCCGGCTTCGGCTGGATGGCGCAGGACCTTTCTCCCGCTGGCGCGATGGGCGACGCTTCAAAAGCCAGCGCCGAAAAGGGCGAGGCGGTGGCCGACTATTGGGCGACCGCCTTCATCGAACTGCTGCGCGACGTCGAGGCGTTCGACCTTACGCGTCTGAAAAGCATGGACGATTGAGGATCACGCCGCCGGCGCGGTCCAGGGATAGGTCCATGTCTCTGTGAGCGTGCGTCCATGCGCGCGTAAAAACAGCCGGAGATCGGCGGTATGGCCCGGTTTCACTGACACGTCGAAGAGCGCCCGCAGCCCGCCGATATGCTGGTTGGCGGCGACGCTCGCGCGCAGCACCCGACCGGCGCTCGTCGTCGCCACCGCTTCGACCTGACTGGGATCGGCGACGTAATATTCGAGATCGCTGCCAGCGAAATCTACGATGAACCGATGGGACTCGGGGTCAAGGGGTTCAGCCGAGCCAAGCGCTCTCGCCGGCGCCTCGAAGGTGTTGACGACGATGCCGTTGGGCGCGAGGCGCGGCATGTCGAGCCCGGCGGTGATTCGATAGGCATAGACGAAGGGCGCGCCCGGCTCAGGCGGCTTCGCCGGAGTCCAGCTCGCAACAATATTGTCGTTGGTTTCGTCGTGCGTGGGCAGTTCGATCAGCTCCACGCGGCCTTCACCCCAGTCGCCTATCGGTTCGACGAAATAGCTCGGGCGGTTTTCATAGGCGAGGTCCAAATCCTGGTAAGATTCAAAGGTCCTGTCGCGTTGCAGTAGGCCGAAGCCGCGATTGTTGTTGTCAAGAAAGGATGAGATCCGCGCGTGCGGAGGATTGCTGAGCGGGCGCCAAAGCCATTCGCCGGCGCCATTGTGAATCAGCAGCCCGTCAGAGTCGTGCAGCTCCGTGCGAAAGCCGTCGCGCACGCGCCGGTCATTTTCGCCCGTCAAATACATCGACGTCAGCGGCGCAAGACCGAGCTTCGCCCCCGCCCGGCGTGGAAAGAGCGTCGCCTGGATTTCAAGCGTGCTTTCCTGTCCGGCGAAAAGATCGAACTTGAACGCTCCCGTCGCGGCGTCGCCATCGAGCAGCGCATAGAGCGTCGCGTGATTGCCGCCTTTCTCCGGCGTTTCGACCCAATATTCCCGGAAGAAGGGAAAACTCTCGCGGTCAGCGCCCGCGTCGACGCAAAGGGCCCGCGCCGACAGGCCATATTTCTGGTCGCGGCCGAGAAAGCGAAAATAGCTCGCGCCGAGAAAGGAGATCACCTCGTCGTGAATGTGCGGCTCATTGACCGGAAAATGCAGGCGGAAGCCAGCGAAGCCGGTATTCACGGGGAGCGCCTTCTCGACCTTGAGGCGGCCGTAGTCGAAGAGCGCCGGCGAATAGGGAATGGGCGTCGCGATGCCGTCGCGAATGGTGTTCACCGTCACCGGGCGACGATAGAGAAAGCCGAGATGGAACGTCTCCAGCCGGAAGCCGCCATCGGCGCTCGCAAAGACATCATGGTCGCGCCTGAAGCGAATCTCTCGCCAGGTATCGAAGTCCATAGCGTCGAACGGATCAGGCAGGCGCGAAGGAACGCTGTTGTCGAATGGCGCGAGCGCAAGGTCGCGCGCCCGCTGCGCCACGTTGTCGAAGCCGAACCGCGGCGTGGGAACAACGTTGGCCGCCTGCGCCGGGCTCTTGAGCACAAATTGGGCGCCGATTGCAGAGAGGGCCCCGGCGAATTGGCGCCGTGTTAGTCGTGTCATTCCCGCATCCGAGCCAGGGTCTTCCGTTCTCTAAAGGGACCGCCTGCTTGCTGCTCTAGCTCTATCGTTTCGGTTGCGCAAGAAGCGGGCAGCCTCGAGGCGGACGGCGGCGTCACATGCATCACACGTCGAAAAAATAATCGTTTGACGCAAAAACCGCTTGTCACCGCGGCAAAAGCGCGTATCTAAGGTCTTGCCCAAATCGCACGTGCCTGTGGTCGTGTGTCGGTGGGCGGGGATCCGGACAAGAGGCCGGTTAACCGCCAGCATAGAACCGGCAGCCGGAGGCGAACCGGCGAACTCCGTCTCTGCGGAGGATCGCGACTTAAAGCAACGACGGACCGGGCTTTTTCGTCTCTGTCGACCCTCCAAAGGTCGGCGTACCGAAGAGGCTTGTCTTTCTTGCCGGGCGTGCGGATCGGGATTTTCCCCTTCCAATCGATGGCTGTCCTAGCGGAAGCGAGCGCGCTTAGGCGCGCATAATTGCGCATCGGTCAGTCAACGGCGCATCAACCGGCCGTTTGAGCGCTTCGCGCTTGGGCGGCCTTGGACCGCTGAAACCGACGTTCGTCGCGTCTCCATCGCGCGCGGGCGAACGGAGTGGCGTGTCCGTTGACGCTCAAACGATCTTGGCGCGGTTCGCCGTGCAAGGGGGCCACAAATGACCGACCGCATCCTGGAATTTCTCGCCGATCGCCGCCGCACCGGCCGCGACAACGGGCCTTGCCTCGTCGTCGATCTCGACGTTGTGCGCGACAACTATCTCGGATTCGCCAAGGCGCTGCCCGACACGCGCGTCTTTTATGCGGTGAAGGCCAATCCGGCGCCGGAAGTGCTCTCGCTGCTCGCTTCGCTCGGATCGTGCTTCGACACGGCGTCCGTCGTCGAGATCGAGCAGGTGCTCGCCGCCGGCGCGACGCCTGATCGAATCAGCTTCGGCAACACGATCAAGAAGGAGCGCGACGTTGCGCGCGCCTATGCGCTTGGCGTGCGACTCTTCGCGGTCGACTGCGAGGCGGAAGTCGAGAAGATCGCGCGCGCCGCGCCCGGCTCCAAAGTGTTCTGCCGCATTCTCTGCGACGGCTCCGGCGCTGAGTGGCCATTGTCGCGCAAATTCGGCTGCGTCCCCGAGATGGCGACGGGCGTGCTGGAACATGCGCACCGACTGGGCCTTAACGCTTATGGCGTTTCGTTTCATGTCGGCTCGCAGCAGACGAATCCGCGCATGTGGGACGGCGCGCTGAAATCGGCGGCGGATATCTTCCGCGAGCTCGCGGAGCGCGGAATCAATCTGCAGATGGTCAATCTCGGCGGCGGCTTCCCGACGAAATATCTGAAGAACGTTCCGGCGGTGAAGCAATATGGGAGCGCGATCTTCCGCGCGCTGTCAAAGCATTTCGGCAACCGCATTCCGGAGACGATCATTGAGCCAGGCCGCGGCATGGTCGGCAACGCTGGGCTGATCGAGGCGGAAGTCGTGCTGATCTCAAAGAAGTCCGAGGACGAGAGCGAGATCCGCTGGGTCTATCTCGACATCGGAAAGTTCAATGGCCTCGCCGAGACGACCGACGAGATGATCCGCTATCCGATCCGGACGCCAGCGGACGGCGCACCGACGAGTCCATGCGTCATCGCCGGCCCGAGCTGCGACAGCGTCGACGTGCTCTACGAGAAGCAGCCTTATCAGCTGCCAATCTCGCTCGAGATCGGCGCGAAAGTGCTGATCGAGGGAACCGGGGCCTATACGACGACCTATTCGGCGGTAGGCTTCAACGGTTTCCCGCCGCTCGAGACGCATGTGATCTAGGCTTTGGTCGCACCTTCTCCCGCAAGCGGGAGAAGGACTCGCCTCACATTACTGTCAGTCCCGTTCGGCGGGCGCGTCATGCGCCAGGCGCGAGGGTCGCTTGTCCTTCTGGAAGGGAGGAAAAGATGGCCTTTGAACTTGCATGCCAAAATCCCTCCGCCTCGCGCGTCGCGCCGGGAGCGGTCGCCCTTGCGCCCTTTATGATTCGCGGCGAGGCGGCAAGCGACGCAGCGGCGCGCGAAGACTTGCTGGATGACGCCTTCGGCCCAGCGCGGTTTCTGAAGACATGCCAGCGGCTGCGCGATGGATCGGCGGCCGCGGCCGGTCTCGCGCTTGTCGCGACCGACGGCGCCGGCGCGCTTATTGGGACGTTGAGGCTTTGGCCGATTCTTGCGGGCGGGCGCGAGGCCTTGCTGCTTGGCCCCCTCGCTGTCGCGGCAGAGAAACGCTCGCTGGGCGTCGGCGGCGCGCTCATCCGAGAGTCGCTCGCGCGTGCAGCCGACTGCGGCCATCGCGCCCTGCTTCTCGTCGGCGACGCGCCCTATTACGAGCGCTTCGGTTTCGAGCGGCGTTTCACTGAGCGCCTAACGATGCCGGGACCGGTCGAGCGCGCCCGCTTTCTGGGCTTGGAGCTTGTCGAAGGCGCGCTATCCGGCGCGCGCGGGCGAGTCATTCGCGCCGCTGCGCCCGCGATCGATCTGCCGCGGGCCGCTTAGAGCGCTTCCCGATCGCATGGAATCACGCGATCGATAAGGAATCGCTCAAAATTAAAAGATTGGAGCAGGTTCTCGTCGAAAAAGTCTGTCAACTTTTTCGGAACCTGCTCTAGCGCTCACCAATAAGCGAGAATGCCGCTCGCGAGCGGATAGGACAGGCCGGCGCCAAGCGCGACTCCGGCGGCGACATCGCTCGGATAATGATGCGCCGTCGCGATGCGCGACCAAGCCATCGACAGAATGAGCATTCCCGCCGCGATCGTCATCGCCGGCCAAGCGATGACGATGGGCGCGAGCACGCCGGTCAGAGTCATCGCGTGGCCGCTGGGGAAGGAGTGATCGTCGAGCGTCTTCAAGAGCGACGGCAGCCGCGGATCCGCATGGAATGGCCGCTGGCGACCGAAGCGCCGCTTGATGATCGGATAGAGGATATGTAGCAGCGCGGCGTTCAATAGAGCGAGCGCCGCCACATGCACTCCCTGCCAGCCGAGACCGATCAGGACGGTCGGCGCGATGATCAGATAGATCCAGCCATTGCCGAGCTTGCTGATGGCGATTGCAAGAAATCTGCCGATCGATGGACGCGCGGTTCTCGAGAAAAGATGAACCGCCGCGAGGTCAAGTTGGATGAGACGTTGGCTCCACCCTAAAGCGACGGCGACGTCTGCTTGCGGTTCCGATGACGCGTCTCGCGTCAGCTTCGCCAGCTGGTCCGATGTGAACGCCATGACGCAACGTTACGCGGCGGACGCTGCGGTTTCGCGACGCCGAGGCTGCGTTTTGGTGACGGCGCCATAGAAGTTGCATGACGGTAATGTGATGTTTTGGTGACGCCGCTAGGCGGGCGCATGTTTGGCGAAGGCGCTGCGAAAGGCGTTATCGAAGGCGTCGGCGTCGACATCGACGGTTTCGATCTCCACGCCGTCTTCCGCGACGCCTGAAAAACGATATTGCGGATCTGAAAATTCCAAACCTTCTTCGTCCTCGGCGCTTTCGTAAGGCAGTGCGATCTCGACCATCAACTGTCGTTTCAGCGACAGCGCGCGCCCCACGACTGCATCCATGCGGCCGTCCTCACTGCTCAAATAGCCATCGAGGACGATCATGCAGATGTCGGCGTTTGGCGCTTCGTCCTCCAGCCACTGCAGCGCCGTCTCGATGCTTTCGCCGATGTCGATCCTGCCTTCCTTGCTGACGACGAACTGCTGCGGCTCTTCGACTCCTGTGTCCGATCGCGCCACGCCGAATGGCGCGAGCACGCGTCCGCGCGCCAGAGTGGTGACGGCCTTGGCGAAGGCCTCGCCGGCTAGGGCTGCGATGGGGTCAATGGGCGGCGGCACAATGTTTCACAAGACTCTCGTCGCCTCGCGCAGCCACTTCCGCGTCTTGGCGTCGACAAGCGGCGAGAGCGTCTTGCGCACCTGCGCGTGATAGGCGTTGAGCCAGTCGATTTCTTCGCGCGCCAGCAAATTCTTATCGACACAATTCAAATCGAAAGGCGCGAGCGTGATGGTCTCAAACCCGTACATCTCGCGCTCGGCGCCCTTGATCTCGCGTTTCTCGACGATGACGAGATTTTCGAGCCTGATTCCATATTCGCCGGCGCGGTAATAGCCGGGCTCGTTCGACAGGATCATGCCGGGCTGCAACGGCGTCGCGCCAAGTTTCGAAATGCGCTGCGGCCCCTCATGCACGGAGAGGTAAGAGCCGACGCCGTGTCCCGTGCCGTGATCGAAGTCGAGGCCCGCCTCCCACAGCGCGCGGCGCGCGAAGGCGTCGAGCTGCGCGCCTGAAACACCCTTGGGGAACAAAGCGCGCGCGATGGCGATATGGCCTTTGAGCACGCGCGTGAAATGTTCGCGCAATTGTCTCGACGCCAGACCGACGACGAACGTGCGCGTCACGTCAGTCGTGCCGTCCAGATATTGCGCGCCGGAATCTACGAGATAAACGCCGCGCCCGATCTTGAGATCGCTCTTTTTTGTCACGCGATAATGCGGGATCGCCGCATGTTCGCCGAAGGCGGAGATCGTCGGGAAGGAAATGTCGCGCAGATCGCCGTTTTCGCGGCGGAAGGTTTCGAGCGCTTCCGCTGCGGAGATTTCGGTCAGCCCGCCCTTTGGCGCGGCTTCCGAGAACCAGGCGAGAAAGCGCGTCAGCGCCGCGCCGTCGCGAATATGCGCCGCGCGGGCGCCGGCGAGTTCTTTCTCGTTCTTGATCGCCTTGGGCAGCGCCGCCGGATCGTCATTGACCCGCGGCTTGCCGCCCGCCGCGCGCAAAGTTTCGACGAGCTTCGCCGGCGCCGTCGCCGAATCGAACAGGATTGTCTCGCCACGCTTGCCGGCCTCGGTGAGATCATCGATGAGGCTTTGCGGCGCCTTCAACGTCAAAAATTTTTCGAGCGCGGCGCGCGTTCTCGGCGCGAGCTTGACGTCGTCGATATAAAGCGTCGGCGCGCCCTCTTTCGGCAGCCATGCGAAGCACAGCGCGATCGGCGTATGCGCGACATCGGCGCCGCGAATGTTGAAGGCCCAGCAAATCGCATGCGGATCGGACATCAACGCCGCGTCGGCGTCTTTGAGCGAAGGGCGCAGCTTCTTGATTTTCGAATTCGCGCTCTCGCCGGCGTAGCGCGAAGGGTGGATCGTCACCGCGCCTTTCGGCTCGGCGGGGCGATCTTTCCACAGCGCGTCAATCGGATTGGCGTCGAGCGGAACGAGTTCGATCTTCTTTTCCGCGAGCGCCTTGGCGAAGCGCTCGATCTGGGCGCTGGTGTGCACCCAGGGATCATAGCCGATGCGCGCGCCGGGACGCGCATGATCGCAAAGCCATTTCACGGGCGTTATCTCGGCGATGTCGAGCGGCTTGAAGAGCTTGGCGTCGATCTCGCTGCGCACCTGAATGACATAGCGGCCGTCGACGAAGATCGCCGCCGCCTTCTCCAGCACGACGGCGAAGCCGGCCGATCCGGTGAAGCCCGTGAGCCAGGCGAGGCGCTCGGCGCATTTGGGCACATATTCGTTTTGATGGGCGTCGGCGCGCGGGACGAGGAAGCCGTCCAGCCCCTGGCGCTTTAATTCGGCGCGCAGCGCCTTAAGGCGCGCGGCGCTGTCGCCGCGCGAGGTCTCGTCTACGAATGTCTGGAATTTAGCTTCGAACATAGTTCGAAGCTAATCGCGCGTTGAGCGTTGGGCAACTGACCGGCGCAGGAGGTTCAGACTCCACCCCTTCGGAGCAGCAGCGTCGCCCAGCCGTCGATGTCGCCCCGCTCGGCAAGGAAAAAGCCCTGGGCGCGATAGGCGTCGAGCACGCCGCGCACGTCGCGCGCGAGCAGTCCCGAGAGCACAAGCTCAGCGCTCGGCGCGGCGGCGCGGGCGATGTCGGGCGCGAGCAAGCGCAAAGGCTTCGCCAGAATATTGGCGAAGATCAGATCATATTCGCCTAGCAGCGATGGGTGGCGCAGCCCTGTGGCGACAACCGGACGCACATAGGGGCCGGCGCCATTGGCGCTTGCGTTGGCGCTGGCCGTCGCCACGGCGATGGGATCAATATCGCCGCAGGCGACGCGCTGACGAAAGAGAAGCGCGCTGGCGATCGCCAGAACGCCAGTGCCAGTTCCGACATCGAGAATGCGCTCGGGCCGTCGGCGCTTGGCGATCCTATCGAGCGCCTTGAGGCAGCCGAGCGTCGTGCCGTGATGGCCGGTGCCAAAGGCAAGCGCCGCCTCGATTTCGACGCCAATGTCATTCACGCGCCGCCGGCCTCGATCATGCGCGCCATGCACGAGGACGCGGCCGGCGCGCACCGGCGCCAGTCCCGCAAGAGAATTCTCAACCCAATCCTTCTCATCGACTGTCGAAAAGCGCGCGGCCTGCGCCGCCTCGGCGCCGGCTGCGGATTCGATCAGCGCATGAATCTGCGCTTCGTCGGGCGCGGTCGCAAAATAGACCTCGACCGACCATTGCGGTCCGCCGTCCAGTTCGAAGGCGGCGGCCGCCGTCTCGGTAGGGTCGAAGGTCTCGACGATGAGGTCGGCGACGGCGCGGGCGCGTTTTTCGTCGCAATCGAGGCGCAGCATATGGCTGGCGTTGTTGGGCGGAAGGCCTTCAAGCATGCGCGCGCTTAGCACGGCGGCGGCGCGCGCGTCACCTTTCGCCGCGCGCCTGCGGCCTGTATTGTCGCGCTACAGGCAGGCTCAACAGTTGAAGGCGCGGATGACCGAAAGACTTTCGATTTGTCTGATCGGGCCAAAGAAGGGCGGCAAGTCGTCGCTGCTCGCCACGCTCGTCGATTGCGTCGCGCAAAGCGCCTTCGGCTATTCGCCGCGGCTGCGGCCCGCGTTGCAGCCGATCACCGAGGGGGAATTCTACGCCGAGAGCGCCGAGCCGAAGAAGGCTGATTTGCTGTCGGTCGAGCGGGGCGATTATGAGCGGCTGCGGCGGGACTTCGCTGAAGGCGGCCTCGCGACCGACACGCTTGACACCTATGAATACCGCTTTCGCCTCACCGTGAATGGCGAAGCGCCGCCCGCGACTGTGTTGCGGGGACCCTGGCTCTTGGAGATCATTGACTCGGCGGGCGAGATCGCCGTGCCGCCGGATGGCGCCGAAGTGGCGATTTTGAACGACGTCAAGGCAAAGCTCGCCAAGCAGATGCTTGACTCGGAGGCGATCGTGATCGTGCTGCCGCTGGTGCGGCTTGAAGATTCCGGCTGGTCCGGCAATCTCGCTCGACTGATAGACCGGCTGGCGCTGGCGCCTGAAAAGAAGCTGAAGCGCCTCGTCGTCGTCTTCTCGCAATATGAACGGTTGTTCGCGCGCCTTGGGCCAAGCGCCTTCACCTACGCCTGCGATCCTGCGGTGGCGCTGCACGCCTTGCGCAAATCCTTGCGCGCCGTGCAATGGCTCGATCGGCTGCGCGCTTTAGAAAAGCCCAACGGCGGCGGCGTGTCGGTGCGCTTCACGGTTTGCTCGGCCTACGGCTTCGTCAAGCGCTTCCAGACCCCCAACATCGATCCGCATCAGCCCGGAGAGCGGCGTTTTCGGCGCGCGGGCCTTGAGGGGGCCCGCGCCTATAATGAATACTGGCGGCCGTTTCTGACCGCTGAGCCGTTTCTCTACGCCGCTCTGGGCCTCGATAGCGCTTTCACCTTCTCCTATGCGCAGCTTGACGCGCGCTTAGAGGAGATCGCCTGAAGCGTTTTCGTCAATTCTTGATTAACGCTCTGCGGCTAGGCTGACGCGTGGACTTTCCGCGCGAAAGGACGGGCGATGCTCAGCGTTGCGCCGAAAGGCGACGAGACAGCCGAAATTTCCCTCGAACGGTTGCATTATGGAAAGCTCGCCTCCGGCGCGACTCTCAGCGTTCCGGCGACGGAAGGTTATGGCGTGACCTTGCGCAGCCGCAATTTGCGGCCGGCCGACGATCGCTTGCTCTCGCCGCCCCAGCTGATGGCGCTTCGCCGCCTCGAGCCCGACCTCGTGGATCCTGCCTCGCGCCAGCACGGCGCCTTCCTCGCGCGGGTTTCGCCAGAGCCCAATTCACGCCGGGCAGTTTTTCTTCGCGCTCGGTTTCGTCCTGAAGATGGCGAAGGCGGCCATGGGCGCCTCTATCAGCAAAGCGCTGTTTGGAGTGTAGCGGCTGCCGATTGGCGTCGACATCCCGCGGCCCTCCTCGCCATGGCAGGCTCCGAACTTGAAGCGCTTCCAGACCTGGCGACAGAGAACGAGGATATCCGCTACAGCGCCGCCCCGGCGCGCTACGTCGTACGCTTCCTCGACCCGCAGGACATTTGGCTCGTGCTCGAGGACTCGCTGGAAAAGACCCGCTGGGCGGCGCCCGTTCTCGAATTTCTGGCGCGCGGCGCCGAAACCGGCGAAGACGCGACGCTGACCTTCGGCGCCGACGATTTCGCAAGCGAAGCCGCGTTTCTCAACGCCATCGGTCTGGCGCTGCAATTCTTGCCGGCGAGCTATCCGCGCTGGCGCGAGATCAGCGTCGTCTCCGGCCTGCGTCATGCGCCGCAGGGCCTTTGCTTTCGATATCTTCCCTCGCTGCGCGCGGCGGCTGGGGCGACCTCAATCGCCGCTTGACCTAGGCGGACGAACGCCTGTTGAGCGGCGCCGGTTCGGCGATCAGATAGCGCTCAAGCGCGCCATAGCGCCGCCGCGGCAGATTCGCGGCGCTGGCGTCCGAATAATAGGCGCGGGGGCCGCTGGCGACGACGCCGTCGGGTCCGTAACGCAGCGCGCGAACGGCGCGCGGTTTCAGCGCCGCGAAGAGGCGCGACTCAATCTGCGAGACTGTGACATTGTCGACGAGATAGGCGCCTTTGCGGTCGACATGGGCGATTTCATCGCGCACCAGACGGTTGAGAATGGCGACGACATTTTCGTGCACATTAGGCGGCAGCGATGAAATCGCTTCCGCTTCGGGATCGATTTCGCTCATGTCGCCATGGACCGGACGCCCTGTGCGAAGGATCGCTTTCATGGCGCGGATGTCGACAGGCTCTTCTTCGTCGTCCGAAAGATCGATCGGCGCCGCGAACTGACGCCGCTCGCGCGCCTCATAGCCGCGTTTGAAAATCTCGGACAGGAATTTCATGATGAATAGGAAGGCGTCCTGCGCCATCGCCACGCCGATCGCCATCGTCGAATCTGGGGTGAAGCTCCAGAAGGCTTCTCGCGCCAGCTCGAATTTGTTGCGCTCCGAACTATGGGCGCGCAAATAGGCGTCGCTCTTTTTCAAGAGCTCGCGCACCTCGTCCTCTGAGAGGCCGGCCGCCTTGCCGGAGACGACGCAAGCGTCGACGATGGTTTTCGCCGCGTTGAAGCCGTTGGCTGCGGCGGCCCTATCCGACGCCGGCGCCGCACGGATTTTGGCGACGATCGCCGAAAGCTCGTCGCGTAGGCCGGTTTCGAGCCCGCATTTTTTGTCGAAGCCGACGCGCGCGGCGATCGTTTCGTCGCGCGCCGAGAGCAGATCACGCGCCTCGCCCTGCGGCTCGCAGGTGAAGTCGCGCGGAACGCTCGCGGGCAGCGCGTTCGATTGCCGCGCCGCCGCGAGGATCGGCTCGCACAGGGGTTTCGCTTCACGCACCGCGCGCCACGTCGGCTCCATGCGCAACTGGTCGCGAAGCGCTGCGAGATCTCGCAAAGTCGCGTCGAGGTCGAGCGCGGCTTCGCCCTTTGGCATCGGCCGGGCCGAAGCGGCGTTCGCGGCCTCCGCCTTTTGTTTCAGCGTGATCGTTTGAGCGTTGAGCGCGTCACGACGCTTGATGGCGTTGGCCCGCTCATTCGTCGGCGTAGCGAGGGTCTGCCTGAGCGCCGACATGCGTCGCGTCGCCTCCGCCGCCTTTTCTTGATGTGCGCGGCAATTGGGTCCGCAGGCGGCGCCCATTCCGTCGAGCCCATGTTCGGCGTCGACCGCGAGCTGCTCTTCCTGGCGCGCTGTCGCGGCCGCCGACGCCATCTCATCTTGCTTAGCTTTGATGATGACGTCGAGTTCGGCGGCGCTGCGATCAAGCGCGTCGATCTCGCGCCGCGCATCGTCGATCTGACGCGTCGCCGCCTGCGCGCTTTCCATTTCCGCGGCCGCTTGGCTTGCGGCCTGCGCGATGATCGCCTGCTGCGCCTCCTGCCTCTTTCGAATGGCGTCGCGCAGCGCGGGCCCAGCCTGTCGCGCGGTATCGATAACGACGTTGATCGAGTCGAGATAGGTCTTGTAGCTCGGAGTCGCGGCGATGCGCGCCGATGTCGATTCATAGGCTGCGGCGATTTCCTTTGTCGCCGGCAGAATGACTTCCGTCGCGAGCTCCATTGGCTGCAGTTCGGCGACGATCTTGCGCGAGGAAAGCTTGAAGATGTTGTTGTAGTAGTAAGTGAACGAGAAGAACGCGGAGATCGAAAAGACGAAGGCGAAGACCAACGCCGTTACGCCCGTCTTGATGATCATGCGTTCGCGGGCCATTCGCCGCCGCGCAATGAGCGCCGCGAGATCGACGCCAAGCGACCAGGAGGTCGCCGCGAGCATGGTGAGGACGGCGGTCGTCGCGATCAGAGTGCCCGCGACGCCGATCACGTCGTCGGGCTCCTTCTGCATGATGTCGATCATGCCGGAGGAGGTCGTGTAGAAGACCCAGGCGAGGACGGGCAGGGCGGCCGCCATGCCGACTCGGCCGAGGTTGAGATCGCCGCTCCAGAGACGGACGAGCGGCGAAATCAGCGCATCGAAAAGGCCAAACGCTCGCGGCGAGGTCGCGGGAGCAGTCATGCGTCCCTGATGGGCGGCGGCGGTCATCGTGCAGTCGCTCTCGACGCTGGAACCAGCCGGCTGCGCATATCCGCTCCCTTAGAAAAGCAATGTCGGGTTGGCGACGTTGCCGGCGAATTGAGACGGATTTGCGCCCCAGCGCAAGGGCGAGCCTCCGCTGCGGCGCAGCGCGTCGGCGACGCTCCCGGCGAATGCTTGCCGCTCATCGGACTGGGGGTAGTGCGGCGCGTGGCATATTTCGCCGTCGCGGCTTGCCAAAAAAACTTTGAGGGCGCACGCTCGGAGCACAATTTCCCTTCGAATGCTTATCAGGTTTTTGTCTAAGATATTGGAGAAAACAATGACACGTCTTTTCGTTATAGCGGCAGCTTTGCTTTCCCTAGCGCTGATTTCTTTCGACCAGCGCGTGTCGCGCGCCGCTGAGGCGCAGCGCGCCGACAATGAAGCTTCAAGCGCATTGCCGAGAATCGAACTCCACGTCGCCAAGACAAGTTACGACGCCACGACTAGCACTTTAACCTTGGACGGTGTTGGACAGGTCGACGTGTACGACGCGGCCGGAAAAATCCATCACACGACGTATGAGGAATTCGCGGCCTTAAGCGCACATCCGGCGAGTCATAGAAAACAACAGGATGAAAACGGGTTCACCATCAGGGGCAAAATTAACGGCGAAGGCTATGAGCAAAAGGTCGAATCCTTCAGCCATGATCTGAAATCACAAAGCATGTCGCTCAAATTGTCGAGCGGTGTGCAGTTGAAAACCATACGAAGCCACGCTGACGCGACCACTGTCGTCTTCGGCCCAGTTCCGACGCATATCGTCTGTTGCGACTGCGACTGGAAGTGCTCCGTCGCTTGGATTATCGCCAGTTATTGCGCCGCATGCGCCTCGGGCACGGTTGGCGCAAGCTCCTGCTGCCAAGTTTGCGGTCTGCCGGCAGTGGTTGGAGGGACGTGTCCCTAAAAAAGTGGGGCGCGACGCCGCGCGCCCCGCTTGCCGTCTGTTTTATCGAGGGGTTGGTGCGCCGCGGCGCCGCTTTCCCTCGCTCGAGGATTCGTGCTAGAGCCCGAGTTTGACTGTCTGCGGCTGGGCCGTTCGGCCGCGACTCGCGCTGACGGGCCTTGATCCCGTCAGGTCTCCAAGGGGTCAGCCGTGGCCATTCCGTTCCGCTACATCGCAAAAATCGGCGCCTACCTGGTCAAGCAGCACCTCATGGGCGTGCGGCGCTATCCGCTCGTGCTCATGATGGAGCCGCTGTTTCGTTGCAATCTGGCCTGCGCCGGCTGCGGCAAGATCGATTATCCCGACCATATTCTTAACAAACGGTTATCGGTCGAGGACGCGCTCCGCTCGGTGGATGAGTGCGGCGCGCCGGTCGTGGTGGTCGCTGGCGGCGAGCCGCTCCTGCACAAGGACCTGCCGCAGATCGTCGAAGGCGTCATCGCCCGGCGTAAATTCGCGATCGTCTGCACCAACGCTCTGCTGCTCGCCAAGAAGATCGACCTCTTCAAGCCGAGCCCCTATTTCACCTGGTCCATCCATCTCGATGGCGACAAGGAAATGCATGATCACGCGGTCTGTCAGGACGGCGTCTATGATCGCGCCGTCGAGGCGATCAAGCTCGCCAAATCGAAGGGCTTCCGCGTCACCACCAACAGCACCTTCTTTACCGGCGCCGATCCGGAGCGCATCGCCAAATTCCTCGACGCGACCACGGCGCTCGGCGTCGACGGCATGACGCTTTCGCCGGGCTACGCCTATGAGCGCGCGCCGGATCAGACTCACTTCCTCAACCGCATACGCACGAAGGAATTGTTCCGCGCGATCCTGCGTCGAGGCCGCGGCGGCAAAGCTTGGGATCTCACCCAGTCGGCGCTGTTCGTGAATTTCCTCGCCGGCAATGTCAGCTACCGCTGCACGCCCTGGGGCATGCCGCTGCGCACGGTGTTCGGCTGGCAGCGTCCCTGCTATCTTCTCGGCGAAGGCTATGCGCCGACCTTCAAGAAGCTGATGGCGGAGACCGATTGGGACTCCTACGGCGTCGGCAATTACGAGAAATGCGCCGACTGCATGGTGCATTGCGGCTTCGAGGCCACTGCCGTCGCGGATTCAATCCGCAGGCCGTGGAGGGCGGCCGCCGTCGCGCTCTTTGGCGTGCGCACCGAAGGTCCGATGGCGCCGGACATCTCGCTCGAAAATCAGCGTCCGGCTGAATATGTCTTCGATGAAAATGTCGCCAAGCTCTCAGAAATCCGCGAGCATGAGGCGCAGCAACGGGCCGAGCAACGGTCCACAGCGGCTTAGCGAGACGAAAGCGGCGCGGGAGTCGAGCCCGGCGCGGATCAGTCCCCCAAGTTGATGCGGTCCGCGTATGAGTTCGCGGGCGACGCCCAGGGCGTGAATGTCGCCTTCGGGCGTCAGCGCCCTGGCGACAAGCGGCGGCAGTGCGCGCGCCGCTGGATCGCTGATCGCGCGCAGCGCGACGAACGGCAGGTTGCGCCGCCGCGCGAAGTCTTCGGCAAGATGCGATTCCATGTCGACCGCGACCGCTTGCGCGCCTTCGCGCAGCGCCGCCTTGGCGGCCGGGTGCATCGCCGGCTCGTCGACCCCAATGATGGCGCCGGGCGTGACTTTGCAGCCGGCGGCGGCGGCGCCTTTCATCAGCGCCGAAGAGAGACGGGAATGCGTGTCGCGCCGTGCGTCTCCCGCGACGATGGCGTCAGCGACAACGACATGGCCCGGCCGCAGCGCGTAATCGAGCCCGCCTGCGAGTCCGAAGCTGACGACGGCGGAGAAGTCCGTTCCGCTCAGTTCGTCGAGTTGTTGTCGAAGGCGCGCGGCATTCGCCCCGCTGCATAGAGTCTTGACGCCCTCATTAGCGGCGCAGGCGGCTTCGCGCTTCATGCCGACGACGACAAGAATCGGCGCGACGGCGCTTAGATCGGCGTTCCTTCTGCGGCCTGCGGCGCGCGCCACTTTAAAGTCCGACCTGCACGCGCTTGCTGTTGGCGCGTTTCAAATTGCGATAGCGCGCCAGAGCCCAGAGCGGGAAAAATTTTCCATAGCCATGGTAGCGCAGATAGAAGACGCGCGGAAAACCTGTCGCGGTAAAACGCGCCTCGTTCCATAGACCGCCCTCGTTCTGCGTCGATTGCAGATAAGCGATCCCCCTCGCGACGGCTGGATGGTCGACTTCGCCCGCCGCCATGAACCCGAGCAGCGCCCAGGCCGTTTGTGAGGCTGTCGAGGGAGCCTTTTCATAGCCCTTGTAATCGAGCTTGTAACTTGAAAGGTCCTCGCCCCAGCCGCCGTCCTCATTTTGGATCGCGACGAGCCAAGCGACGGCGCGACGATAGGCGTCATGCTCATGCGGCAGGCCTACGGCGTTCAGCGCGCAGAGGGTGGACCAGGTTCCATAGATGTAATTTGCGCCCCAGCGGCCGAACCAGCTGCCGTCCTTTTCCTGCTCTTTGATGAGATAGTCGACGCCGCGCTTGAGACATTCGCTTGTATCAATCGTGTCGCCGAGCTGCGCGAGCATGGAGACGCAGCGCGCGGATACGTCGGCGGTCGGCGGATCGAGCAACGCGCCGTGATCGGCGAAGGGGATGTGGTTGAGATAGTGATAGGTGTTGTCGGCGTCGAAGGCGCCCCAGCCGCCGTCCCTCGACTGCATGCCGATGATCCATTCCTTCGCGCGGGCGATGCGTTCGTCGTAGGGGCGCGACGCGTCATTCGCGGTTAGCCGATCCATCGCCGTCACGACGACCGCCGTGTCGTCGACGTCGGGATAATAAGCGTTGGCGTATTGGAAGGCCCAGCCGCCCGGCCGAACGTCGGGCCGCGTCGCCGCCCAGTCGCCTTTGACGTCGAGCACCTGTAAAGGCGCAAGCCATTCGCAAGCTGCGCGCGCAATTTCGCGTGCGTCTTCGTCGCCTGTTTCGAGCAAAGCGTGCGCCGTCAGACATGTATCCCACACCGGCGAGACGCAGGGCTGGCAATAGGCTTCCATGTCATTCACGACGAGCAGCCGCTCGATCGATTCGCGCGCCTGCTTCTTGCGCTCGTCGTCCTCTGGCGCGCCGAGCACGTCATACATCAGCAGGCTATTGACCATCGATGGAAAGATGCCGCCCAGTCCGTCGAAGCCATTCAAGCGTTCCGTCGTCCATTCTATGGCGAGCTCGATTGAACGGTCGCGCGGCCCCTTGGGCATGTATGGTTCGATCACACGCAGCAGCTTGTCGATTTCGCCAAAAATATGCGCCCAGGGCCAGGTCTGATGTTCGCCCTTGGGCCACACCTTCACCTCTTCGGGCGGCGTCGTGAAGAGTTCGCGAATGTGGACGTTCTTCGGATTCTTCGCGCGAGGCTTTTTCGTCATCAGCACCAAGAGCGGCACAAGAACGGTGCGGCCCCAGTAGGAAATCTTGTCGAGGTGGAAAGGAAACCATCTCGGCAGCAGCATGATTTCGACGGGCATCACCGGCACGCCGCGCCACGGAATTTCGCCATAGAGCGCCAGCAGCGAGCGCGTGAAGACGTTGGTCTTGGCCGCGCCGCCGTAAGCGAGGATCGCTGCGCGTGCGCGCGCCATATGCGGCGCGTCGATGTCGTCGCCGATCATCTTCAGCGCAAAATACGCCTTCACGCTGGCGCTGATATTGAAGGGCCCGTCCTGAAAAAGCGGCCAGCCGCCGTGATCGCCCTGACAGCGCCGCAGATAAACGCCGATCTTGCGTTCGAGCTCAGCGTCGACGGGCTCGGCGCGGAAATGGCGCATCAGCACATATTCGGCCGGAATGGTGGTGTCGGCTTCGAGCTCGAAGCAGAAATGTCCGTCGCCCTTGCCGAGCGACAACAGTGCGCGCTTGGCGCTCTGGATGCTTGATTCAAGCGTCTCGGTCGAAACGGCGGTGAAATTATCGTCAATGCGCGCGGCGGCGTTCATTGCAATTTCCTTTTGGTGTTTCCGATCAGGCGACGCTGAGCGTCGGGGCTTTGGCCGACTCACGATGCGGCTTCACGACGATCTCGACGTCTTGTCCCAGCGCGACGAGAAATCGCAGCAGCCGCTCCAGCGAAAACTGCCGAAAGTCGCCATGCAGCAGCTTCGATACGTCCGGCTGCTTCACGCCGAAAAGTTCGGCGGCCTGGACCTGTTTCAAACCGCGCTCCTTCAGCAGCGCGTCGATCTTGCGAACGAGCTGCGCCTTGAGGAGATGGTCATCGGCAGGCGCCGTTTTCGCGACGGTCGAGTCTTCGATCATGATTTTGGGTTGAGGAAAGGTGAGAGCGCAATTGCGCCGACGCACATTGCGTATAGTGAATTGACTATATCGTCAAGCCGCTTGGCGTCGATCGCCTGCGAAAGGAGAGGGATGCTTGTTGCGCAGTTTGAGGGTCACGCGCTTGACAGCTCATTGTGCAATTATTGGAAAAGCGGGCGATTTTCGCACGATCGAAACGAAGTCTTAACCATCCGCCGCCGATGGTCCTTCGAGCGACTTGGAGGAGAGAATATGGCTACGAAAACGGAAGGCGAACGCGCGCTGGCCGACCTCGAGGCTGGTAAGTTCTCGTTTGAGATGGTCGACGCCATCAGGGCTCATGTGAGCAATCTCGAGACCGAGATACAGCGCGTCAGCGGGATGCATGAGCGCGCCGTCAATCAGTTCAGGCAGCAGGAATATACGATCTCGCGGCTTGAAGCCGAGCTCCGCAAGCTGAATGCGAACATCTACGCCCTTCTGAAGGCGAATGCGCTGACCGAGATCGCCGTTCGCGAAGCGAAGCGCGGGGCCGTAAAGTTCGTCGAATTTCTCCCCGTCGCGGGCAAGTATGCCGAAGAGGGTTTGACGGAGACGCTGGCCTATCTCCGAACCGTCGATTTCAAGGCGAAGTTCGAGAAGCTGCAGGCGCATCCGATGACTGAGAAGACGCTGCGCGAGATCGAGCGCCTCGCCGCGAAGTTTGTCGAATATCTCCCCGTCGCGCGCAGGCATGCCGAGGAAGGTTTGAAGAAGGCCCAGTCCTATCTCTCGACCGTCGATCTTAAGGCCGAGTTCGAGAAGCTGAAGGCGCAACCGCTGACCGACAAGACGCTCCGCGAGAGCCAGCGGCTGCTTCTCAAGGCTCGCGAGAACCTGCCGGTCGCAAGGAAGCAGGTCGCTGCGGCGGCGGAAAAGGCGTCGGCTTACATCGCGGACCTGCACAAGAAGGTCGCGTAATTCCGACGAGCGGGCAGGCGCAAACTGCGTCCGCTCGCCGGCCGCCCTCAGGCGCCCGCCAGCTTGGCCGCCTTGTAGCCGGACCGTATCGAGCCTTCGATCGTCGCGGGAAGACCCGTATTCGTCCAGTCGCCGGCAAGCCACAGATTGTCCCAGGATGTCTTCGCGCCCGGCCGGCGCTTTTCTTGCGCCGGCGTCGCGGCGAAAGTCGCGCGCTTTTCCTTGACGATCTGCCAGGGCGGCAACGGTTCGAGCGGCAGGCCAGTCGCTGCTGAAACTTCCGCCCAGAGTTTTACCGCAAGCTCTTCGCGCGCGTCGTCGATCAGGCGGTCGGCGCCGCTGATCGTGACCGACAGGCGATCGTCGAAAGCGAACAGCCATTCGGTGAGCGTGCCGATCATGCCGAGGAGCAGCGGCTGGCCCGGCGGCGGCGCGATCTTGAAATGCGCGTTGACGATTGCGCGAAAATCGTCGGGCGCAACGAGACCGGGCAGAAGCTCCTGCGCGATCCACGGCGGCGTCGCGAGGATGACCGCGTCGCCCTCTTGCAGCGTTTCCTCACTATCGCCGAAGCGCAGCGCAGCGACGCGAGAGTCGTCGAAAGCGATTTCGCGCAAACGCGCGCCGAAGCGCGGCTCGACGCCCTTGGCGCGAAGCGTGCGCAGCGCCGGCTCGATGAAGGCGTCGCCGAGTCCGCCTTTCGCCACCATCGGTCGGCAGGCGTCGCCGCCGGCGGCGAGACTCTCGCGCAGCACGGCGCCCGCGAGCTTAGCGGAGGCCTCTTCAGGCTCGGTATTCAGTGCGGAGAGCAGAACCGGGCGCCAAAGCTTCTCCCACAACACACCGTTACAACGCATGGTTTCGCCGATGGTCGCGCCGTCCTTCGCAAAGAGAAGTTTTGCGGCGTCAAGATAATCGAGCGGCCCCGTGCCAGGCACGCGGCGGTCGGCGACGAATATCCACCAGGGAATGCGTGAGGCGTTGGGACGCAGCGTCCATCGCTCGCCCGTGCGCGCATCGAGAAAATCAAACGCGCATTCGTTCGGGCTAACGAGCGCGTCGCTCGCGCCGACGCGCTTGGCGTAATCGCGCGCCGCCGCATTGCCGGAAAGCAGCAAATGATTGCCGTTGTCGATCGTCAGGCCGAGCGAGGAGTCGAAATAGGAGCGGCAGCGTCCGCCGGCCATGCGCGCGGCTTCGTAAAGCGCGACGCGGCGTCCGGCGTCCGCGAGACGCAGCGCGCAAGCAAGCCCGGCGAGGCCCGCCCCGACGACATGGATCGTTTCGCTCACGTGAAGGCGTGTCGCAAAAAGGCGCTGATGACCTTGAGACGCGACGCCCTTACCGGCGCGCGGGGCGGCGAGAACCCACGAGCTGAAAGATTGTCGAGGATCGAGCGATAGCCGGCGGCCATGATATAGGGCGCTTTCACCGCACGCTTCGGCAGCCCCGCCATCACCAGATCCGCCTGATCATAATGTTCGCGCGCGCGCGCGACGACCGGCGCGCAAACGTCTTCGAGCGAGGGATGCGACAGCACGGCATGCGGCGCAAAGGTCGTCACGCCGGCGGATTCGAGCGCCTCGCGGGGCAGATACAGCCGGCCGCGCGCGGCGTCCTCGTCGAGATCGCGCAAGATGTTGGTAAGCTGCAACGCCCGGCCGAGATGATAGGCGAGAAGCTTTGGGCCGGTCGGCAATTCGTAATCGACGCTCGGCTCCGTCTCCGCAAGGCCGAAAGCGCGCACCGACAGCCGTCCGACGGCGCTCGCGACCCGGTCGCAATAAAGTTCGAGCTTATCCCATTCCGGCGCGCAAATATCCTCCTCGACATCCATGGCCATGCCATCGATCACCGATTCGAAGTCGTTGCGGTCGAGCCGGAAGCGGCGCACGGGTTCGGCGAGAAAACTGACGCGCGCGCGGATGCGGCCGGCGTAAAGCTCGTCAAGATCGGCGCGCCACTGGTCGAGCGCCGCCCGCCGAACGGCGCGGTCGCCTTCGTCGTCGGCAATGTCGTCGACGGCGCGGCAGAAGGCGTAAATCGCGAACATGGCGTCGCGGCGCGCAGGTTCGAGGATGCGCATTGCGAGATAGAAGGAGCTCTTGGTCGCGATGGCGCGCGTGCGCAGCGTCGCGGCGTCGGCGAGCGCATCCATCGTCATTGGCCAGTCCTCGTGACCGTCTCGGAAACTGGGCGGCGCGGGCGTGAAATGCGGCGAAGAAGCGCGCCGAGCGCGCCCATCGCGCCCTTCAGCGCGAAGCCGAACTTGCCGTCGTGGACGTTGTCGCGGAGCGGATCGGCGACCGCGAGCCGCGCGACGAGATGTTCGGCGAGAGTCTGGATGGCGCCGACTTCCATTGCGAGCCGCGTGTCGTCGATCAGATCGGCGAAGGGACGCGACTGATCCAGAAGGCGCGCGGTTTTCTCGTTCAGGTCGCGGATCGTCGCGAGGAGCGGCGGCGGCGATGATTCCTGCGCCAGCATCTCTACGGAGGCGCCATGCGCAGCAAACGAGTCCTGCGTCAGATAGACGCGGTCGAGATTGCGGTAGTCTTTGCCGCAGTCCTGCAGGTGATTGATGACTTGTAGGGCGGCGCAGAGCGCGTCGTTGGCCGCCCAGACTCGGCCGGCGTCCTCGCCATGTACGTCGCAGACAAAGCGTCCGACCGGCATGGCCGAATAGCGGCAATAGTCGATGAGATCATTCCAGTCGCGGTAGCGCAGTTGCGTCACGTCGCGCTTGAAGGCGGCGATGAGGTCACGCGCATGCTGCGGATCGAGGCCGCGCTCCTGGCATGTCTCGCGCAGTCGGCGCGCGACCTCGGCGTCCTCTTCCGCTTTTCCCATCAGCGCATCATCGAGCGCGTCGAGCCGATCAAGCTTCTCTTGCGCGCCGAGTGTGGCGTGATCGGCGATATCGTCGGCGGCGCGAACGAATTCATAGAAGGCGAGGATCGGCGCGCGGTGGCGCGGCGCGATGAGAAAGGACGCGACGGGAAAATTCTCGTCGTGATGGGTCTTTCCCGAACTCGTCTGCGCAAGGTCCATATGACGCCGTTTTGCCGCTCCACGGCGCTTACGCGCCCTTTCAAACCTCGATTTCGCGGCTTGTCTCGATCTCGCCGGACGTTTCGAATCGTTGCGCCGCCTTTTGCGCTTGCGGCGCCTGATAGCGGCCTTTCCATTCGCCGCCGCGGCCGCAAAGGTGCCGCCAGGCCGATTCAACCGTGAACCAGGTATAGCATGCCGCGACGCCTGGCAAAGCAAAGGCGCGCAAAGGCGACAGGCCATAAAAGCGCAGCGTCGGCATGTAGGCCTGCGCCATTAACAGCCAAGAGACGAGCGCCGTCTCGCGCGCTGGCGACTCGCCGAAAAGCGTCAGATAGGGCGGCGCCAGATAGGCCCCCGCCATGCCGAACAGCGCGCCAGCGAGACGCCAAGGGGAATAGCTCAACTGGGCGTAAGCCGAGCGCACCACCATACGGGAAATGTCGGCGAGGCGCGGATAAGCGCGAAGGCTGTGAACGTCTTCGGTCAGGCCCAGCCAGATCGGCCCTTGCGCCTTCATCAACGCGCCCAGCGCGCAATCGTCGATAAGCGCGCCGCGGATGGCGCGAAAACCGCCCGCAGCCGCGAGCGCCTTAGGGCGCACCAGCATCACCCCGCCCGCGGCGCCCGCCATCGGATGCTCGGGATCGTTGACGTGGCGGAACGGGTAGAGCTTCTGAAAATAGAAAATGAAGGCCGGGACGAGCCAGCGCTCCGCGACGCTTTCGCAGCGGAGTTTGACCATGAGCGACGTCAGAACGGCGCGGCGTTCCTTTGCTCCTGAAACGAGACGCGCGAGCACATGCGGCGAAAATTCGATGTCCGCATCGCAAAACAACACGAAGTCGGGGTCGATCGGCAGCTTCCGCACGTGATCGAACCCGTGCTGCATGGCCGCGAGCTTCCCCGTCCAGCCCGCATCTGGCCCGCGCGTGGAGAGAACTGTCAGGCGGCTTGAAGCGTCATGCGCCTCCGCGCAGCGTCTGGCCGCTTCGCCTGTGCCGTCTTCGCTCTCGTCGTCCACGAGAATGATATCGAAGCGGCCGCGGAACTCTTGAGCGAACAGCGACGCCAGACTCTGTTCAATGACGTCGATCTCGTTTCGCGCCGGAACGACCGCGACGACGTAGGTCGCCGGAATGGCGGCATTTTGTCCGCCAAGGTTCCGATCATGCTCGGTGAGCCGCCAGAAGCCGCCGCGCAGCGTAATGAGGTAGAGCCAGAGGAACAGCCCAAAGACGGAGATGAAAGTCGCGAGCATGGGCGAATCGGGGTGGAGGATTCGGCGCAGGCCGGCGTTCTATCACTCGCGCTCAAGCTAGACTAGCGCGCTCCCCGAATGTTCTCGGCTATCGCCTCATCCATCCCGCCTCCGTCTTGACGTAGCTTCGCTTGACTGCGGCCCAGGCGATGCGGTGCGCCGCTTCCTCCTGCCGAGGGTCGTTGCGATGGGCGTCGAAGGCGTGGTTGAAGGCTTCGCGATAAATATCCTGCGCGTGCTCAGGAAGGATTTGCTGAAGATTTTCGGGCAGGTCGGCGTTGCTGGCGTAGGGCATGCGACGGACCTCGATCAGGCGTTGGTCATCTCGCTGACGATGGCCTCGGCGGCCGCTGCGGGATGGGCCGCTCGCGTAATCGGCCGGCCCACGACGATATAATCCGCGGAGGCCGCGATCGCCTCTCTCGGCGTCATCACCCGCTTTTGCGGTATTATGTAGCTGATGCAAGTCTCAATCATTTTAGATAGTTGCCTGAATATCTGGTTTAATATCAGCGCGCCGAATGGAACCAGAACATTCATAGCGACATTCATGCTGGACTCTATCTGATTGTGGGTCTATAAGCTCTGTCGACGCCGTTAGGGGCCGACACACGCATGTCAGATCAGCTAGACGATATCATCGATGGAGCCTTTCCTTCATTTAAGGAGGCGCTAACGGCGGCATTCGAGGCCGGCCGCGCGGCGGGGCGGCAAGAGGCGTCCGTTGAGCTTAAGGCGAAATTGGCGGACGCTCTTGGAATCCAGCAAGCGCCAGATCGCAGCTTCGCGAAAAAACTCGTGGGACAATTGGTTGAGACCACGCGTGCGGCACAAGGCACCGTCAAGCCAAAGATATTGGAAGCCATTCGCTCGCGAGGTGGAGCCACGTTGGGCGATATTCAAGAAGCGACAGGAGTTAAATATAATACCGTCAGAGGGACGCTGTGGCAGCTATCACAAGACGAAGTGATCGAGAGGCGCGGCGAAAAATGGTTTATGCGCCCGCAAAAGAATGAACCCGCAGGCACGCCGTCCGAAAGTGCGCCTACGGGTTCTAAGCCGGAGCCTTCGTTTCACGAGGCTCTTTTCGGGTCCGGAGCGAAAGGCCGTGAAGCCGGTCCGGGGGGTGAGACATGAGAAGATAGCTTCTAATGCTCAGAACGGTCGCCATTGCGTTGGCGTGGCGACCGTTCACTGGGGATAGCAGGTTCGCCGGACGGGACCCTCATCAAGTTCAGCCGACGGGTTCGACTCCCGTTATCTCCACCCTTTTCCCTAGCAGAATCAGAGAATCCTGTCTACATCGCTCCGTCCTTTTCTGGCGGCGCGAACATGACGCCACATGTCCCATTTTCAGCGACAAAGCGCACCCCGCGCTGCTCCAGAACAGATTGAATTGCCGATAGATTATTCCCTATCGGAACGCTTCGTCCCTTCTCAAAATTCCGGACCGTCGAAAGCCCGACCTTCGCGGCTATCGCCAAGTCGTCTTGAGAAATATCGAGAAATCCGCGAGCTGCGCGGCACTGCCCCGGCGTCATGCGATACAGATAGCGCCAGCATCAAAAACCGTCAAGACAAACGAAAATCGTTATTGACACCCAAAATGCTAACACTTATCGTCATGTCTAACGAAAATCATTTGACTGACGCAGATGGCCCAGCACTTCCTCCTTTCCGCCGGCGCCCGAAGCCTCTCACTGGCCAAGGTCGCGCGCATGACGGACGAAGACGCTCGACACGCTTTCCGGCTGATTCGCTGGGCGTCGACGGAAGGCCAGCCGGTTTGCCCGCGTTGCGGCAGCCTTGGCGTCTACGCACTCAAGTGCCGCCCGGCCTTTATGTGCAAGGGCTGCGATCACCAGTTTAGCGTCACGTCCGGCACTATCTTTGCCGACCGTAAGCTCCCCGTCCGCGACTACCTCTTGGCCATCGCAATTTTCGTCAACGAAGTGAAAGGCAAGAACGCGCTGGCGCTCTCGCGCGACTTGGACGTGCAATACAAAACCGCTTTCGTCCTCGCGCACAAAATCCGCGAATCCCTCGCCGCTGAGGTCGAAACCCTGCAATTGGCCGGAGAGGTCGAAATCGACGGCTGCTATATCGGCGGCCACGTCCGCCCCGCCAATTACAAGGAAAACCG
Organism: Methylocystis sp. B8; assembly: GCF_005771425.1. Classification (GTDB taxonomy): domain Bacteria; phylum Pseudomonadota; class Alphaproteobacteria; order Rhizobiales; family Beijerinckiaceae; genus Methylocystis. Next base: position 60,815 of record NZ_VBTZ01000001.1, read on the forward strand.
CAAGGACCGCCGCAAGCTCGTCAATCAGACGGGCAAGCGACGAGTCGTGGTTGCCATGCGCGAACGCAATGGCCGCACGCTTCCTTTCGTGTTCAAGTCGGAAGGCGAGTCAGTCGAAACTATCGCCGAGCGCGTCGACGCCGCTGCTACAGTTCATGCCGACGAAGCTGCGCATTGGGACAAGCTGCACACGATCTTCCTGACGAAGCGTATCAATCATCAGCACGCTTGCAGCGACGGCGAGGCGTGCACAAATCAAGCTGAGAGCTTCTTCTCACGCATCCGTCGCGCGGAAGCGGGACACTTCCATCATCTTAGCGGCCCGTATCTCGCGGCTTACAGCCGCGAAATGGCGTGGCGCGAAGATCATCGCCGCGTCTCAAATGGCGAGCAATACCTGATGGCCGCGAACGCCGCCCTCACGCATCCGGTGTCATGCCAGTGGAAGGGGTACTGGCAGCGTTAATCCCTTCGGCCAACGCTTCTGCCATTTCTCTAACAATAGCGCGCGCAGCTTCCTTAGGAGATTCAGCATTTAATATCGGGCGTCCTATGACAAGATAATCGGCACCGCTCTCAATCGCTTCTCTTGGTGTCATTACTCGCTTTTGATCATCCACGGGGCTTCCATCCGGTCTAATGCCCGGAGAAATGACCATGAGACGCCCTCCGGCAACGGCCTTGATCGCAGCCGCTTCGACACCAGAAGCGATAACACCGTCTATTCCTGCCTCAAGTGCCTTCTTTGCCCTGTGAACTACTATGTCTTTGACCTTAGTGTTTAGCGGGTAGCCCATTTCCTCAAGGTCTTTTGCGTCCATGTTAGTCAATACAGTCACAAAGAATAGTTTTAGCTTAGACTCGCCCTTTCCTCGTACCGCGCACTCAAGTATACTACTAGTGCCGTGAACTGTGAGGAAATCAATTTCTAATTCTGCGGCTCTCCGCACTGCATTTTCAATGGTATTCCCAATGTCATGATACTTATAGTCGAGAAATACCTTCTTGCCCAAGCCTTTAAGCTGTCTTGCAAAAGCCCCCCCATCTGCAAGTTGCAGCCCTAGCCCAATCTTATAAAATTCAACCTCATCCCCTAGCGTTTTTACTAGGGCGCGAGCCTCATCTATCGTGTCGAAATCAAGCGCAACGATTAGACGGCTACGAGCTTCATTGATTTGTTGATCACTGACAACATTCATATCGGGTCGAATCAATTCGGCCACGGCTGCCATCTCTTACGCTCCAGATGACCTGCCCCAGGATGAACGCGGGATACGCTGTATCGACGCGATTTTGGGCTGGACGCGCGCGCGACGAGGCAGATTCGAAGCCGAGTTCTGCATTAGCCCGAATCATAAAGCAAGCCTTTACTGCGTTGAAATTACGGCTCAGACTCGCATCTCTGCAGTATCGTCCAAAAAAGACGCCCATCTTCGTCTGGGGTCCCGACGAGTAAGCCACGGTCTCTTAACCGTCTTAGGGTTCTCGAAATCCGCTCCGTTGCGTCTGACAGAGCCTTCCTGTCTGCCGGGTCTTGTCCACAATTTTCGAGCGTTTTTCTGGCGATCTCCCTAGATGACAGCGGTTGAGTTTCCTTCAATGCGTCAAGTATGAGTTTTACGGCAGCGCCATAATTTATGATTGGCGGACGTTTTTGTTTGGGCATTAGCAGGTCGAGATTGGCCTTACACCCAAGACTCACGAGTATGCGGTCGAGAGCCGCCACGTCGTTATTTATCTCAGCTAAACGGTCACGTATCCGCTCGGCCTCGCCAAATAGCTCTGCCCGCCTCTTGAGCAAGCCGGAAATCGTGTGCTCATATGTTGTGGTGCGAGCGAATTTGTTTGCCATGCACCTATTGTCGCAAATAGGCGGACTAATCGCCATTTCGGCGACTTGCATCAGCTACATAATACCGCGCTTTTGGTCTCCGACATCGGCGCCCGCCGGTCGCACCCCCGGCGTCACGAGCAGCATGTCAGAGCCGACGATGGGACGAACGGTCGCGAGTTCCATCGGCGACAGAACAAGACCATCGACCCGCTCCTCCTTCGCCTGCTTTGCCCGGCGCGCAACCAGTTCGGCGACGCCGCAGGCATAACCTGCTTCCTTGAGATCGGCGTCGTCATAGGAGGTCATCACGGTCACGGCGAGGAGCTTGAGCGCGCCGTCCGACGCGCCCTGACGGGCCGCCGCCATCGTCTGAGGGAAAGCGTGGATAGTGAGAAAATCGACGCCGAACCGGGCGATTTGGCGCGTTGCACGCTCCACGGTGACGCCGATGTCATGGAGCTTCAAATCGAGAAAGACGCGCTTGCCGGCCGCTTTCAGTTCACGCGCGAAATCTAAGCCGCCCCCCGTATAGGCGAGCTCCATGCCGATCTTGAAGAAGGAGGCTGTTTCGCCGAGCGCCGTAACCAGCGCGCGCGCCTCGTCGACGCTTTCAACGTCAAGCGCGACGATCAGGCGCTCACGCGCTTTCACGCCCTCGGCTTTCCAGCATGGCCGGCTTTGCGGTAGCGCCACACGCGCGCCGGCGGGATGTTGAGCACGATCGGCGGCGATCCCTTGCCGACATATGCGCCTTTCACGCCATGCGCATGCATGGGCATTGGCGATTTGGTCAGGCCGTATGTGAATTGAATGAAGAGCCCGTCATCGCCCATCAGCTCGAAAGCCTGGTTCAATAGCTCGACGCGATCGCGCTCGGGCCGATTGAGAAGCGGCAGGCTCGAAACGACCGTCGCGACTTTCCCTGGGACTTTGCCGTCGAGCGTCGCCTTGAGGCCGTACGCGTCGCCCTGAACAATGTTGACGCCGGGGAAGCGTTCAGAGAGCAGGTGGCAAAACCGGGTCTCATATTCGACGAGCACGAGTCGCTCGGGCGCAATCCCTCGCGCAAGCAGCGCCTGAGTCACCGGGCCGGTGCCGGGACCGAGTTCGATGATGTGTCCGTCTCTGCCCAGTTCGACGAAGCCCGCCATCGTTTTGGCCAGCGCGCGTCCGGACGGCGAGACGGCACCGATGAGGCGCGGATTTTCGATCCATTGGCGGATGAAGCGCGCATTGTCCACGAGCTTCGCGCGCCCATTGGATTTTAGAATTCTGTGCGGCAAAAGCCCCCTCCCGGCGCGAGAGTAACGCGCAAACGGCCCCGCGATTGGGGGCCGTCCGGCGGATGATAGGAGAGCCGCGCGCCGAAAACAACGCGGCGGGCGTCAAGAGCGATCGAAGCTCGCAATTCGAAGAGCGGGGCTGCGCCCGGGCTGGTCAAAGGACTCCCACGCGAAGTCACCCTTCGCCCTTCGCGACGAGGTCGCCATAGGCGTCCAAATCGATGACGCCGCCGGCCGCGTCGACGGCGGCGCGATCCTTGGGCGTCAACGCCTCCTGGGCTAGATCGAGCCGCTTCCAGCCCGGCAGCGGCGCATCGCCCGCTGAATTCGGCAAATATTTTGAGTCCGCCATCTTCTGATAGCTGTGGATATATCGCGGGCAATTAACCCAGAGGCTCTCGACCGCCACGCTGACAAGGAATTGCGCGCCAGGATAAGTCGCAAGAAGCGCCGGGTCGCGCGAGATCGCCGCGGCGCCCTGCACGCGTAAGCGGTTTGGCCTCAGAAAGTCGATAAACAGCAGTCCGACATTGGCCGTCTCAACGAGATTGCCGGCCGAATAAAACATGCCATTGCCGTCGTACCAGGGGAAAATCAGCGCGCTCGGTCCGACGACGCGCACAAACCCTGTCGCGCCGCCTTTGTAGGAGACCGTTGGCCGCCCCGACGGATCCATGGTGGCGAGAAAAAACATGTCGCGCGACTGAATGAAATCGACTTCATGCGGAGCGAATTCAGCGTGCATCACGCCGCCTTCCATCAAATCGGCGAGGCGGCGCGTGTCGAATTCATCCTGGAGCGCGCGATGCGCCGAGCCGTACCAGTTGGCCATGGATTCCTCCTGAGGCTGCCCAGCGCATTTGATTGAGATGTTCTATCCAATAAGGCGCTTCACCCTTCTTGGATAAGAATATGTCCTACCCGCCGAACAAATCCTTCATCCGCGCGAAAAAGCCCGCCTCTTCAGGATGCGTGTCGTGCGAGGATTCCTCATCGAATTCGGCGAGGAGCTCTTTCTGGCGCTTCGTGAGCTTTTGCGGCGTCTCGACGCTGATCTGCACATGCAGATCGCCGTGATCGCGCCCGCGCAACACCGGCATCCCCTTGCCCTTGGCCTTGATCTGCCGTCCGGACTGCGTTCCTTCCGGGATTTTGAGCTTCACCTCGGAGCCGTCGAGCGCATGAACCTGGATCTCGCCGCCCAGCGCCGCACGCACCATTGAAATCGGCACGCGGCAATAGAGGTCCGCCCCATCTCGCTGGAAGAAGGGATGCGGCTTCACCGAGAGGAAGATGTAGAGATCGCCAGGCGGTCCGCCGCGCAGGCCCGCTTCGCCTTCTCCGCCGAGCCTGATACGCGTGCCGTCTTCGACGCCCGGCGGCACATTGACCGAGAGCGAACGTTCGATCGTCTTGCGTCCAGCGCCAGAACAAGAGGGGCAGGGGTTCTCGATCATCTCGCCGCGTCCCTGGCAGGACGGGCATGTGCGCTCGATCGCGAAAAAGCCCTGCTGCGCGCGCACGCGTCCCATGCCGCCGCAAGTCGTGCAGGTCTTTGGCTTGGAGCCTTTTTTCGCGCCCGTTCCCGAACAGGCTTCGCAGGTCGCCGAGGTCGGGATGTTCAACGAGGCGGTCTTGCCGTGATAGGCCTCATCGAGAGTAATTTCCATATTGTAGCGCAGATCCGAGCCGCGCTCGCGTCCGCCCGAGCGGCCGCGCCGTCCCATCACGTCGCCGAACAAATCTTCGAAAATGTCGGCCATCGAGGCGCCAAAACCCTCGCCGGCGCCGAAGCCGCCGAATCCGCCGCCCTGTTCGAACGCGGAATGGCCGAAACGGTCGTAGGCCGCGCGCTTCTGCGGATCGCAGAGGCACTGATAGGCTTCGTTCAATTCCTTGAAACGCGCCTCCGCCTGCTTATCGCCCGGGTGCCGATCGGGATGGCACTGCATGGCCGACTTACGGAAGGCGATCTTCAATTCGACTTCCGTCACGGTGCGGCTGACGCCCAGAACTTCATAGTAGTCGCGTTTGGACATGCTCAATTTCTGATGAGTGCGGCGGCGGGCGTAGCCGTGATCACATGAACGCAATGAAACCCGGCGTTATTCGCGCCGGGTTCCCGTTTCGCTACCGCATCGGAGCGGCTATGGCCAGTCCCGGCTTACTTCTTGTCGTCGCCGACGTCCTTGAACTCCGCGTCGATCACGTCGTCCTTGGGCGGCTCAGACGCTCCCGCGCCTGACGCTTCGGCCTGCTGCGCCTTATACATCGCCTCGCCGAGCTTCATCGAGGCCTGAGCCAACTCGTTGCTCTTCGCCTTGATTGTCTCCGCATTGTCGCCTTCGATCGCGGTCTTGAGAGAGGCGATGGCGGCTTCGATCGCGCTCTTATCGGCGCCCGAGACCTTGTCGCCGAATTCGGCCACAGACTTCTCAGCGGCGTGGATCGCGGCCTCGCCATGGTTCTTGGCGTCGACGAGTTCGCGGCGGACCTTATCCTCCGCGGCATGCGCCTCGGCGTCCTTCACCATTTTGTCGATGTCGGATTCGCTCAAGCCGCCAGACGCCTGGATGCGGATCTGCTGCTCCTTATTGGTCGCCTTGTCCTTCGCCGTGACATTGACGATGCCGTTGGCGTCAATGTCGAAGGTCACCTCGATCTGCGGCATACCGCGCGGCGCCGGCGGAATGCCAACGAGGTCGAATTGACCGAGCAGCTTGTTGTCCGCCGCCATTTCGCGCTCGCCCTGGAAGACCCGGATGGTGACCGCCGTCTGGTTGTCTTCGGCCGTCGAGAACACCTGGCTCTTCTTGGTCGGGATCGTCGTGTTGCGATCGATGAGGCGCGTGAAGACGCCGCCAAGCGTCTCGATGCCGAGCGACAGCGGGGTCACGTCGAGCAGCAGCACGTCCTTCACGTCGCCCTGCAGCACGCCAGCCTGCACCGCCGCGCCGATGGCGACGACTTCGTCGGGGTTGACGCCCTTATGCGGCTCCTTGCCGAAGAACTGCTTCACGACCTCCTGCACCTTGGGCATGCGGGTCATGCCGCCGACGAGCACCACTTCGCCAATATCGGCCGCCGACAATCCGGCGTCTTTCAGGGCTTTGCGGCAGGGCTCGACCGTGCGCTGGATGAGATCGTCGACGAGCGCCTCGAATTTCGCGCGCGTCAGCTTCAGAGTCAGATGCTTGGGCCCGGTGGCGTCGGCGGTGATGTAGGGCAGATTGATTTCAGTCTGCGTTGCCGACGAGAGTTCGATCTTGGCCTTTTCCGCCGCTTCCTTCAGGCGCTGCAAAGCGAGCTTGTCCTTCGTGAGGTCAATGCCCTGCTCTTTCTTGAATTCGCCCGCGAGATATTCGACGAGGCGCATGTCGAAGTCCTCGCCGCCGAGGAAGGTGTCGCCGTTCGTCGACTTCACCTCGAAGACGCCGTCGCCAATCTCAAGAACCGAGATGTCGAAGGTGCCGCCGCCAAGGTCGTAGACCGCGATCGTGCCCGACTGCTTCTTGTCGAGGCCATAAGCGAGCGCCGCCGCCGTGGGCTCATTGATGATGCGCAGCACCTCGAGGCCGGCGATCTTGCCGGCGTCCTTCGTGGCCTGGCGCTGAGCGTCGTTGAAATACGCGGGGACGGTAATCACCGCCTGCGTCACGGTTTGGCCGAGATAGGCCTCGGCCGTCTCCTTCATCTTCTGCAGGATGAAGGCCGAAATCTGCGAAGGCGAATATTGCTTGCCGGCAGCCTCCACCCAGGCGTCGCCGTTATTCGCTCTGACGATTTTGTAAGGGACGAGACCCATGTCCTTCTTGGTCATCGGGTCGTCGAAGGTGCGGCCGATCAGCCGCTTGATGGCGAAGAAGGTCTTGTCTGGGTTTGTCACCGCCTGCCGTTTCGCCGGTTGGCCAACGAGGCGCTCGCCGTCATCGGTGAATGCGACGATCGAAGGCGTGGTCCTGGCGCCCTCGGCGTTTTCAATGACCTTGGGGCTCGACCCTTCCATGACGGCCACGCAGGAATTGGTCGTGCCGAGGTCGATGCCGATAATTTTGCCCATATTGATTTCCTTTCGCTAGTGAACGCCGGACCCCGAAGCGGTCCGGTTCAAGAGGCGAAGGACGGCGGCTCGCCATGAGCCCGCCGCGCGATCCTTAGCTCTCCCAAGATTGTGTTGCGCTAACCCGCCCGCAAGAGCAGGCCGCATATAGAAGAACCATTTCCCTGCGACAAGGCGTCGGGCCAGCGTGGAGGCGCGAGCCCGGCGGGCGCTCGACCCACAAAGTCCGCCTTTGCAGTTGACGAACGCCTGATGACTGACGATTATTGAAAGTCGTCAGCAGGAACCACGCGGCTCGCGCCGGGGAATTCGATGCTCCGCTATCGCCTAAGTCTTTGCGCGCTCATTGCGCTCGCCGCAGCGCTCGCCGCCTGCAACGGGAAGGATCGGCGTTCCTCGGAGGAGAGCGAGCGGTCCGAGCGATCGGTGCTTGTCGCCCCTGCACGCTACGCTACGCAGTCGCAGACGCGCGAATTCGTGGCCACCATCCGTCCGAGGGTCGAGTCCGATCAGGGATTTCGCGTCGCCGGCAAAGTGGTCAAGCGCTTCGTCGAGGTGGGGCAGCGGGTGAAGGCGGGCGACCCGATCGCAGCGCTCGACGAGCAGGATCTGCGGCTCCAGAAGGAGCAGGCGGATGCGGAATTCGCTGCAGCGCGCATGGCGCAGACGCAGGCTCTGGCCGACGAAAAGCGCGCCGCTGACCTGCGCAGCAAGGGCTGGGTCGCTCAGGCGGCGCTCGATCGGGCGCGCGCCGGCGGGGAAGAGGCGCGGGGACGCTTCCGGCGGGCGGAACGCGCCGTCGAACTCGCCGGCAATGCGCTGGAATACGCGACGCTCCGCTCGGGAGCGGACGGCGTCGTCACGCAAACGCTCGTCGATCCCGGACAGGTGGTGTCGTCGGGGCAGCCTGCCGTGCGCATCGCGCATGCCGGCGAACTGGAGGCCGCCGTCGCCTTGCCGGAAGCCTTCGCCGCGGCGGCCGGAAAGGGCGAGGCGACGTTAACGCTCTGGTCAAAGCCTGGCGCAGTCTATCGCGCCAAACTGCGCGAATTGAGCCCCGCCGCCGATCCTGTTACGCGCACCTTCGCTGCGCGCTTCTCCATTCTCAATCCTGATTCGGCCATCGCGCTTGGAATGAGCGCGATGCTGCGCATTTCCGGGTCGGACGCGCAGCCCGTTATGAGCGTGCCGCTCTCGGCGATCTATAATCAGGGCTCAGGACCCTCGTTGTGGAAGGTCGATGGCGAAGGGAATCTGCAGCTCGTTCCCGTAACCCTGGTTCGCCTGGAGGCCGACTCGGCGCTTGTCGCCGGCGGCGTCAAAGATGGCGACAACATCGTCGTTCTGGGCGTTCACAAGCTCGATCCCAACATGAAAGTCCGCGCAATTTCGCGGCAGTCATTGTGAGAGGTTGCCCATGGCTGGCGTAAACCTCTCGCGCTGGGCCGTGCAACGGCCGATGCTGATGCTGTTTCTTATGATCGGGATCAGCGTGACCGGCGTCTATTCCTATCTGCGGCTCGGCCGCGCGGAGGATCCTTCCTTCACCATCAAGGTCGCCGTCGTCACCGCCTCTTGGCCCGGCGCGACGGCGACGGAGATACGCGATCAAGTCTCCGACCCTTTGGAGAAGAAGCTTCAGGAACTGCCTTTCCTCGACAAGATCGAGACCTACACAAAACCGGGCTTTCTGGCGATGCAAGTGACCTTCAAGGACACGACGCCGCCAAAGGACGTGCCGCAGCTTTTCTATCAGTTGCGCAAGAAGCTCGATGACATTGCGCCGGCGCTTCCAGCGGGCGTGCGCGGTCCGCAAGTCAATGACGAATATGGCGACGTCGATACGGTGATGTATGCGGTCACCGGCGACGGCGCGGACTATGACGTTCTCGACAAGGTGGTCCAGTCGCTGCGTCAGCGGCTGCTCGGCGTGCAGGACGTCGTCAAGGTCGACGTCTACGGCGACCAAGGCCGCCGCATCTTCGTCGAATTCAGCGAGGCGAAGCTCGCGAGCCTGGCGATCCAGCCTCAGGCGGTCTTCGACTCGCTCGCCAAGCAGAACGCCATCAACGACGCCGGCGTTTTCGAGACCTCATCGAATCGCGTGCGGGTTCAGGTCACGAGCGATCTCAAGGGTCCCGACGCCATCGCCGCGATTCCGGTCGAAGCGAACGGCAAGGTGATCCGTCTCGGCGACATCGCCAATGTCTATGCCGGTTTTGAGGACCCGCCAAGTTTTCTCGTGCGCTTCAAGGGCCAGTCGGCGATTGTCGTCGGCGTCGTTATGGCGAAGGGCGCCAACGTCCTCAAATTCGGGGAGAACGTCGGCGCTGCGGTCCAAGAGATGCGCGACAAGACGCCCGTCGGCGTCGATATTGATCAGATCGCCGATCAGCCGAAGGTCGTCGAAGAAGCGGTCGGCGAATTCACGCGCTCGTTTCTCGAGGCCTTAGTGATCGTGCTCGGCGTGAGCTTTATCTCGCTCGGCTTTCGAACAGGAATCATCGTCGCGCTCTCAGTGCCGTTGGTGCTCGCGATCGTTTTCATCTTCATGGGCCCGCTGGGCATCGATCTCCAGCGCATCTCCCTTGGCGCGCTGATCATTGCGCTCGGGCTACTCGTTGATGACGCGATCATCGCCGTCGAAATGATGATGGTGAAGATGGAGCAGGGCTTCAGCCGCATCAAAGCTGCGACTTTCGCCTGGGATTCGACGGCATTTCCGATGCTCACCGGCACGCTGATTACGGCCGCGGGTTTCCTGCCGGTGGGCTTCGCCAATTCCGGCGTCGGCGAATATACGGGTTCGATGTTCTGGGTGCTGCTCGTCGCGCTGATCGCCTCATGGTTCGTCGCGGTGATGTTCACGCCCTATCTCGGGGTGAAGCTACTTCCAGACTTCGCCAAACTGCATCCGCATCATGATCCAGACGAAATCTACCAGACGCCCTTTTATCGCTGGCTGCGCGCCGTCGTCACTTGGGCGGTGGATTATCGCGGCGTTGTGATCGCGAGCGTCATCGGCGTTTTCACGCTCGCCGTCTTCGGCTTCTTCGTGGTGCAGAAGCAATTCTTCCCTTACGCCGAGCGGCTGGAGCTCTTCTTCCAGTTGCGTCTTCCCGAAGGCTCGTCGATCGGCGCTTCGCTTGAGGCGGCGAAACAGGCCGAAGCGCTCCTGAAGGACGATCCCGATGCGGCGCTTTACACAAGCTATGTGGGGCAGGGGCCGCCGCGATTCTGGCTCGGCCTCAATCCGCAGCTGCCGAATGAAGCCTATTCCGAGATCGTCATCGTCGCCAAGGACATCGAGGCGCGCGAACGCTTGAAGAAGAAGCTTGAGGCCGCCATCGCTAATGGCGCTGTGCCGCAGGCGCGCGCCCGCGTCGATCGCTTCTATTACGGTCCGCCCGTCGGCTTCCCCGTGCAGTTTCGGGTCGTCGGCTCCGATCCCGCGACCGTGCGCGCCATCGCCTATCAGGTCCGCGACGTCATGCGTGGCGACGATGGCGTCGACGATCCGCATCTGAACTGGAATGAGCAAACGCCGCGCGTGCGCCTCGTGATCGATCAGGATCGCGCGCGGCTCCTCGGGCTGACGCCGCAGGACGTGTCGAACAGGCTGCGCCTGGCGATCTCCGGCGTGACGATCGCGACCCTGCGCGACGGGATCGATCAGGTCGAAGTGGTTGCGCGCGCCGTTCCCCAGGAACGCGGCGATCTCTCGAGAATCGGCGACATGGTCGTCTACGCCCGCGACGGCAAAGCGGTGACGGTCTCGCAGGTCGCGAAGATCGTCTACGATCATGAAGAGCCGATTTTCTGGAGGCGCAATCGCGATATGAGCATTACGGTGCGCTCAGGCGTGAAAGATGGGGTGCAGGCGCCTGACGCGACGATGAGGATCTGGCCGCAGCTCGCGCAGATACGTGAGCATCTTCCGCCCGGCTACCGGATCGAAATGGGCGGCGCCATTGAAGAATCGAAAAAGGGCAACGCATCGATCTTCGCGGTTTTTCCGCTCGTCGGTCTCGTCATGCTGACGATCGTGATGTTCCAATTGCAGAATTTCACCCGCGTCGCGCTTGTGATGATGAGCGCGCCGCTCGGCGTCATCGGCGCATCGCTCGCGCTCAATGTCGCCCATGCGCCTTTCGGCTTTGTCGCGCTGCTTGGCCTCATCGCGCTTTCTGGCATGGACATGCGCAATTCGATCATTCTCGTTGATCAGGTGCGTCAGGATCTCGAACGCGGCGAGAAATATCGGGAAGCGATCATCGGCGCGACGATTCGGCGGGTGCGGCCCGTCGCATTGACCGCGCTCGCGGCGATTCTCGCCATGATTCCGTTGTCGCATTCCGCCTTTTGGGGGCCGATGGCCTTAACGATCATGGGCGGGCTTTTCGTCGCCACTTTTCTCACAGTTCTCTTCCTGCCTGCGCTTTACGCGACATGGTTCCGCCGTCATCTTGGCGAGGGACTGGTCGAAGCCGAAGGCGCGCGGATCGGGACTTTGGCCAACGGGCTTGCGAGGGGAGCGGCCGAATGAGCGTAATGGGCGCGAGCGCGCAGAGCGCGCGCGAAACCGAGCAGCGCGAGAGAATCATCGCCACGGCCGAACGCCTTTTCCGGGAGATTGGTTTCCAAAAGACCACGGTCGCCGATATCGCGCGAGAACTGCGAATGTCGCCGGCGAACGTCTATCGCTTCTTTAGCGCAAAATCGGAGATCAACGCCGCCGTCGCGCGGCAGCTGATGAGCGAGGTGGAAGAGGCGGCGCAGAGCATCGCGCGCGGACCCGGGACGGCGTCTGAGCGGCTGCGCGCTCTCATTCTGTCGAATGAATCGATGAACGCGGAGCGCTACGTCGCCGATCGCAAGCTTCACGACATGGTTGAAGCGGCGCTCGACGAGAATTGGCCGATCATCTCGGATCACATCGATCGTATCGACGCTGCGATCGAAGAGGTCATTCGATCGGGCATGGAGAGCGGCGAATTCGCCAAAGACGATGCGCAGCTTGCTGCACGGCTCGTGCACACTTCCTGCATTCGCTTCTGCCATCCGAGGTTGATGGTGGAATGCGCCGATCGACCGACTCCGACGAGCGCGCAAATGATCGAATTTTGCATTGCAGCGCTGCGCGGAGGCTTCCGCGATCTTGGTCCTGCTTTGCCGCGCTAGCGCAATCCGACCTATACCTGCGGCCTAGGCCACGTATAATAAGCGCTCCCCTATGAGATCGCGCGCAACCCCTCATGTCGCGCGCCGTAGCAATTGGACGATCGATGAAGGTTACTCTGGTTCAAATGAATTCCGTTGGCGACAAGGCCTTGAACCTCGTCAATGCGCGCGCTCTGATCGAGCGTGCAGTCATGCAGGAGCGCCCGGACTGGATTTGCTTGCCGGAAGTCTTCGATTTCATTGGCGGCTCGCGCGCCGAGAAGATGGCGGCGGCCGAAGAGCTGCCTGGCGGCCCTGCTTATGAAATGTGTCAGGCGCTTGCGCGCGAGCACAAGGTTTTCATCCACGCCGGCTCCATTCTCGAAAAGGCGCCCGGCGAAGCGCGGCTGCATAACACCAGCGTCGCCTTCAATCGCGAAGGCGAAGAGGTCGCGCGCTACCGCAAGATCCATATGTTCGACATCACGGCGCCGGACGGCGCCAAATATCACGAGAGCGCCGCCTTCAAGCCCGGCGATTCCGTCGTCACCTATGATTGCGAAGGACTCACCGTCGGCTGCGCGATTTGTTACGATTTGCGATTCTCATATCTTTTCCAGGCGCTCGCGGATAAGGGAGTCGATATCGTCGCCTTGCCGGCGGCCTTTACGCTCGTGACCGGCAAGGATCATTGGGAAGTCCTTTGCCGCGCGCGCGCAATCGAGATGCAGGCCTATCTCTGCGCCCCGGCGCAGACTGGAGCGCACAAAGCCGGGCACGAGACGCGCTTTACCTACGGCAATTCGCTGATCGCCGATCCCTGGGGTCAAGTCGTCGCAAAGGCTTCGGATGGACCCGGGCTTGTATCTTCTTACGTCGACGTCGAACGCATTCGTAAGGTGCGCGCGATGATTCCTGTGGCGCAACACAAGGTGAAATTGGCGGTTTGACGTAGGTGACCGCCGCCTAGGCGCAGAGGTCAGAGAGCGGAAATCCCCCTTGCATATCGGTAATTTATTCTTACTATACCGCGGCATCGGGCGCTCAGCGGCGCCCGCTCTATTTGCCACGTTACGATTGCCAGAAGCTTGAGGGGGGATTTGTGTTTAGCCCAGTCCCGACAAAACAATCATTGAGCGTTTCATTCACATGGTAAGAAGAACTGCCCCAGGCAGCACCTTGACCCGGGCGGCGCTGCGAGAAGCCGTTTATGGTTGCTGCCCTTCGCTTTCCCGCGCCGAAGCACGTAAGATTTTAGACGCGACCTTCGATGAGATCAGCGAAGCTTTGCTGCGAGGCGAGTCCGTAAAATTGCGGTCTTTCGGGACCTTTAATGTGCGCGCCAAGCGTGAGCGCATCGGCCGCAATCCGAAAACTGGCGTTGAAGCCGCTATAACGCCTCGTCGAGTGCTGACCTTCAAGGCTTCGCCCGTACTCGTCGCCCACGTCAACGGGGACGCGGTCATTCCTGAAGAGGACTGATTCCTCTATCATGGGGCGAGACGGCCATCGCCAGCGATACGTTCGCGGCGAGCCGAGCGGCTTCTCATATCCAAGGTGAAAGATGCAGAAATTGAGCGTGGCGGTCGCCGTCTTCGCGGCCCTTACCGCGTTGGTCAGCGCCCACAAAGGCGCCTCCAGCCTGTTTGTCCTGGCCGCGGCCTCGGCGCTCTGCGCCTACACGACCTGGCGCGCCCGAGACATGTCGAGCTTCTTGAAGATCTTCGCTTTCATGTTCTCGACTGAGACCATTCTCTTCGGTCTTGTCGGTCTCGCGCAGGCGGAAGGCCTGTGGCCGGAATCGCTGAAGGATTACGCGCCGCCTGAAACCATGCCGCTCACCGTCGCGGTGTTCTCGATCATCGTTTATGCGATCTCGCATATTGGCGTGGTTCGGGAGATGACGCGCATTGCCGATCTCTATTTCGATTCCCGCGAGCGTGGTGAAGGGCGCGTCTGGCCGTTTCAGCCTTTCGCGGCGCGCGAGAGCGCCATCGCCATCGCCATGGTGGTGGTGCTGGTGCTCCTGAACCAAGGTCAGGTCGGCATCACCGTGCGCCTGTCCTTCTTCAATCGCGACTGGTTCAACGCCATTCAGGAGAAGAACGCAGCGGAGTTCTGGCGACAGCTTCTCTTCGTGTTCACGCCATGGGCCTTCGTATACGTGGCCTCCGTGATCGTTGAATTCGTTTTGCAGTCGATGCTGATCATCCGCTGGCGTCGTTGGCTGACGGAGCACTACATCGAGCGCTGGCTCGGCGCGCATACGCATTACGGCATGGCGCTTGCGGGCGGCGGGGCTGACAATCCAGACCAGCGCATCGCTGAAGACGTCAATCGCTTCATCAGCGGCGGAGAAGAAGGTTACGGCGTTTACTCCTATTCGATCCTGCTGATCGCGACCTTAAGTTCGCTCGTCTCTTTCGCCTATGTGCTGTGGGATCTTTCGGGCAACTACCCGCTTCCTGGCACTGACATTTATATTCCTGGCTTCCTGTTCTGGGTGGTGTTGCTCTATGCGGCGGTGGGAACAATAGTGACGCATCTTATCGGCCGTTCCCTGGTTGGACTTTATTTTGATCGGCAGAGGCGCGAGGCGGACTTTCGCTTTTCGCTGGCGCGCTTGCGCGAATACACCGAGCAGATCGCGCTGCTCGGCGGCGAACCCGCCGAGCGCGGCTCGCTGCTTCGGCGCTTCGCCGGCATCATCGTCAACTATCTGGCGATTGTGCAGAAGCGTAAGCAGTTGATGGCGTTTACCTCGACCTACGGTCAGCTCTCGCCGATCATCCCTTATGTGATCACGGCGCCCTTCTATTTCGCCGGCCGCATCCAACTCGGCGTCATGACTCAGACGGCCAGCGCCTTCGGGCGGGTAGAGAGCGCGCTGACCTTCTTCATCAACTATTACACCTCTCTTGCCAATTTTAAATCCGTGCTCGACCGGTTGACGTCGTTCGACCATGCGATCGAGACGGCGCGTTCGGAGATGTCCGCGACGCAGATTGTCTCGCCAGCCGATGGCGCGGACATCCGCCTGCGCGAGCTGATCCTCGGATTACCCGATGGACGCAAAATCGTGAGGGCGGATGATCTGACGATCGCCGCCGGCCATTCGACGCTGCTTACGGGCCCGTCCGGCTCGGGCAAGTCGACGTTGTTTCGCGCGATCGCCGGCATCTGGCCTTACGCCTCGGGCGACGTGCTGACGCCGCGCGGCGCAAAGGTAATGCTCGCGCCGCAACGCCCCTATATTCCAATGGGCGCGCTCGCTGAAGCAGTCGTCTATCCCGGCCGGGTCAGTGACTACTCACGCGCCGAAATTCAGGAGGCGTTGCGCGCCGCGCGGCTCGCGCCTTTCGTCGAGCGCTTGGACGAGGAAAACAACTGGGGGCAGCGGCTGTCTGGCGGCGAGCAGCAGCGCGTCGCAATTGCCCGCGCGCTTCTCGCGAAACCCGACTGGCTCTTCCTTGACGAAGCCACTTCGGCGCTCGACGAAAAGCTCGAAGAAGACATCTACGCGATGCTGCGCGAACGGTTGCTACGCACGACTATCGTCTCGATCGGCCATCGATCGACTCTGCACGCCTTCCATGATCGACACATTGTCATGGAGCCGGCGCCCGGGGGAGTTTTTAGCCCGCGCGACAAGGTGCACGCGTGACGAAGGACTCGGGGCGCGAAGGCGGCAGGTCGCTCAAGACGCGCGTCAAGACTGCGCGCAAGCGCTCGCTCTCTTCAACGCTGTGGCTGGAGCGCCAGCTCAATGATCCTTATGTCGCGCGGGCAAAGCGCGAGGGCTATCGCTCGCGCGCGGCCTATAAGCTCATCGAGATGGACGACCGCTATCATCTTATTAAGCCAGGCGGCCGTATCGTCGATCTTGGCGCCGCCCCTGGAGGCTGGTCGCAGATCGCCGCCGCGCGGGTAAAGGCGAAGGAGGGGAAAGGCAGAGTCGTCGCCGTCGATCTTCTGGACATGGAGCCCATCGCTGGCGTCGAATTCGCCGTAAAGGATTTCAACGATCCTGACGCGCCGCAATTCATCAAGAACATGCTCGGCGGCGAGGCTGACGGCGTGATGTCGGACATGGCGGCGAACGCCACCGGCCATAAGGCGACTGATCATCTGCGCATCGTCGCGCTCGCCGAACTTGCAGCCGACTTCGCCTGCGACGTGCTGGCGGAAGGCGGCTTCTTCGTCGCGAAGGTTCTGCAAGGCGGCACTGAAGGCCAACTGCTCGCGAGGCTTAAGCGCGATTTCGCGACGGTGCGCCACGTAAAACCAGCGGCGAGCCGCGCAGATTCGGCGGAGCTTTACGTGCTGGCGACAGGCTTTCGCGCGCGACGCGCCGAATAGGCGCCCGCCGATCGCCGGCGAAATTTACGCATGTTGATCGCGCCCGGTCAGGTTGTCGCCTGCATTGGATGCGAGCGGCAGGAAGCTTGCGATCGAAAACAACGAGATTACGGCCACGACACAAAAAGCCGGCGTGAAATCCGCCGCCTGAAGCGCGCCGCCGCCACGCAGCGCGCGCGCCGCCTCCAGCGCCGCGGCGCCGACCGCGACGCCCGTCGAAAGCGATAGTTGCTGCGCGACGGAGGCGAAGCTCGTCGCGCGGCTCATCGCGTCTTTTTTAACGTCCGCGTAGGCGAGCGCGTTGAGCGCAGTGAACTCCAGCGAACGGAAGAAGCCGCCAACGAGCAACGCGCCCATGATGACGAAATGCGGCGTCGCCGCCGAGAACGCAGCGTTGAAGGCGAGAAAAGCGGCGGAGATAAGCGCATTGACGATCAGCACGCGCCGAAAGCCGAACATCTTGAGGATCGGCTGGGCGGTCGTCTTCATCAGCATCGCGCCCGCCGCGGAAACGAAGGTCAGGAGACCAGCTTCATAAGCGGAGAGTCCAAAACCCACTTGAAGCAAGAGCGGCAATAGGAAGGGCGTTGCGCCAAGCCCGATGCGAAAGAGAAAGCCGCCGACGACTGCCGCGCGAAAGGTCGGGATGCGCAGGAGATTGAGGTCGACAATCGGATAGGGCGCTCGTTTCGCGTGGCGGACATAAGTGAAGAGCGCCGCTGCGCCCAGCGCAATGATCGTGGCGACAATAGGCGCCGGCGCGAATCCGCGCCCGGCGATGGTGAAGCCGAAGACGAGGCAGGAGAGGCCGACGCCTGAAAGGATCGCGCCGGCGACGTCGAGCGGGGGCGTCCATTCCTCGCGCAGATCAGGAATGAACCGCGTGACAAGCATGACGCCAATCGCCCCGATCGGCACGTTGATCCAGAAAATATAACGCCAATGAAAATAGGTGGCGATGAAGCCCCCGACCGGCGGACCGATCAAGGGACCGATCAACGCTGGGATGGTGAGATAGGCCATGGCGCGCACGAGTTCGTGACGCGGCGCGGTGCGCAGCAGCACGAGTCTTCCAACTGGCGTCATCATCGCGCCGCCGAGACCCTGCACGATACGAAAAGCGACGATCGCCCCGAGCGAATTGGAGAGGCCACAGAGGATCGAGCCGAAGGTGAAGACAACAATTGCGGCGCGAAACACGCGCCGCGCGCCGAAACGATCCGCCGCCCATCCGGAAAGCGGGATGAAGACCGCAAGCGAAAGAAGATACGAAGTCAGCGCGAGTTTCAGCGCCACTGGATCTTCGTGAAGATCGGCCGCCATCGCCGGCAGCGCCGTGGCGAGCACGGCGCCGTCGAGCTGCTCCATGAAGAGCGCGGTGGCGATGATGAGCGGCGTGACGAAGTAGGAGCGCGTTGCGCTAACCTCGACGCCTGTAGCGGAGCTTCGCGTCAAATGAGCTTCAGCCCCCTGAAGCTTGAATGGCCATGGCGGCCGACGATGAGATGGTCATGCACCGTAATGCCGAAAGGCTGCGCGATTGCGGCAATGTCCTTGGTCATGCGTATGTCCGCGGCTGAAGGCGTCGGATCGCCCGAAGGGTGATTATGCGCGAGGATGAGCGCGCTCGAACCGAGCTCCAGCGCACGACGTATGATTTCGCGCGGATAGACCGGCGTATGGTCGATGGTGCCGACGCCCTGAATTTCGTCGGCGATCAGCGCGTTGCGCTTGTCGAGGAACAGGATGCGGAATTCTTCGCGTTCAGAGAACGCCATCGCCGTTCGGCAATAGTCGAGCACCTCCATGAATGAAGAGAGCACGGGGCGCTTTTGCAAGGCGCCGCGCGCCAGACGTTTCGCCGCGGCTTCAACAAGCTTGATTTCGACGATCGCCGATTCGCTAAGACCCTCGACTTCGCGAAGCCGCTCGGGACGCGCCGCGACGGTTTCGGCGTAGGAGCCGAAACGTGCGATCAGAGCCTTGGCGAACGGTTTCACGTCGCGCCGGGCGATCGCGCGAAACAACAAAAGCTCCAGCATCTCGTAATCAGCGAGCGCCGCTTCGCCTGCGTCCATGAAGCGATCGCGCAGACGCTGCCGATGACCGTGAAAGTGTGGCGCAGAATCGCGAAGGCCGTCGCCTGTTGCGGCGTCAGCCGCCTTCTTCATGCGTCGGCGCGCGCGGCTGAGGGATTGTCGAGCCCCGCCGGCGATTTCGTGAAGAGTTCCACGCCCGTCTCGGTGATGCCGACCGAATGTTCGAACTGCGCGGAAAGCGAGCGGTCGCGCGTGACGGCCGTCCAGCCATCCGATAAGATTTTCACCTGCGAACGGCCGAGATTGATCATCGGCTCAATGGTGAAGAACATGCCCGGGCGCAGCTCGACGCCCTCGCCCTTCACGCCATAGTGCAGAATATTCGGCTCATCGTGGAAAACGCGCCCGAGGCCGTGACCGCAAAAATCGCGCACGACCGAACAACGCTCGCTTTCGGCATATTGTTGAATCGCTGCGCCGATGTCGCCCGTCGTGGCACCCGGCTTCACGGCCGCGACGCCGCGCAGCAACGCCTCATAGGTCACGTCGATCAGGCGTTGCGCTCGGCGCGGAATCTCGCCCACGGCAAACATGCGGCTGGCGTCGCCATGCCATCCGTCGACGATAAACGTCACGTCGATATTGACAATGTCGCCTTCGCGCAGCGGCTTGTTGTCCGGCACGCCGTGACAGACGACATGGTTGATCGAGGTGCAGATGGATTTCCGATAGCCGCGGTAGTCGAGCGGGGCTGGATAGGCGCCATGCGCCATCGCGAAGTCGAAAACGAGATCGTCGAGCGCCTGCGTCGTCACGCCCGGCTTGACGTGTCCGACCAGCATGTCGAGCGCCTCCGCGGTCAGCCTGCCGGCGGCGCGCATGCCCTCGAAGTCCTTGGGGCCATGCAGCTTGATCTGCCCGCTTTTGCGCGCAGCGGGCGCGAGATGGGATTCGACAAAGGTCATGTATCGCGGCGGCTCGGGGTTCTTGGACGAAGGATTTACTCGCAAAGTAATGGTTTGGAGCGGCAAAGCAAGGCTCGTGGGTGGGCTGCGCCCTTCAGGTCGCATGGGCGAAGCCGCGCCAAGAGCCAAGCGGGGCTGGCGTTCGCGGCCGCCATAGTCATAATTAATGAGTGGGAGACCGGTGATGGCGCAAGAAACGGCAGACAGGCCGGCAAGCGCGGCGGTTCTCGTGATCGGCGACGAGATATTGTCTGGCCGCACGCAGGACGTGAACACGCGCTACATCGCGAATTATCTTGCGCAGATCGGCGTCGATCTTTGCGAGGCGCGAATTGTGCCTGACGACATGGCGGCGATCGTCGAGGCGCTGAACGCGCTGCGCTCCCGCTACACCTACGTCTTCACAACGGGCGGCATCGGACCGACGCATGACGATATCACCGCCGACGCGGTCGCCCGCGCCTTTGGCGTCGACATCGGCGAGGACCCGCGCGCCATCGCTCTGCTTAGGGAGCGCTTCTCGGAAGGCGAGCTCAATCCCGCGCGCCGGCGAATGGCGCGCATTCCAAAAGGGGCGGAGCTCGTTTTCAACGCCATCTCCAAAGCGCCGGGTTTTTGGATCGGCAATGTCATCGTCATGGCTGGCGTGCCGATGATCATGCAGAACATGATGGACGTCATCGGGCCGCAGCTCGCGGCCGGACCGCCGGTGCTTGTCGAAACCATCGAGGCCAACGGCGTTCCCGAAGGCGCGTACGCCGAAGGGCTGGAAGAGATCGCGCGCGCCCATGAGGGCGTGAGCGTCGGCTCCTATCCTGCTTTCACCAGCGCGGGGTTCAGAAATCAGATCGTGTTGCGCAGCCGCGACGCGGCGCTCCTGGGGCGCGCGGCGGAGGCGGCGCGGGCGATGATTAAGGCGCTATCTAAGGAACTCGCGCGCTAAAGGCCGCGACGGCGGAGGCTTGAGAAGATGTACGGGTCCGACAAGATTTTTCCGGTCTCCTGGGACATTTTCCATCGCGACGCGCGCGCGCTTGCCTGGCGTCTCGCCTCTATCGGCGGATTTTCGGCGATTGTGGCGGTGACGCGCGGCGGCCTTGTTCCAGCGGCGATCGTGGCGCGCGAACTCGGCATAAGGGTCGTCGAGACCGTCTGCGTCGCCAGCTATCATGAAGAGACGGAGCGCGGCGAGGTGCAGGTGCTCAAACCTCTAACTGACACGATTCTTGCCCGGCCGAGCGCTGAAGTGCTCATTATCGACGATCTCGTCGACACGGGCGCGACGGCGAAGGCGGTGCGCGACATGCTGGCCGACGCGCATTTCGCCACCGTCTACGCCAAGCCGCAGGGCCTGCCGATGGTCGACACCTTCGTCACCGAGGTCTCGCAAGACACCTGGATCTTCTTTCCGTGGGACACGGGACTGTCGTTTCAGGCGCCGATCGGCAAGCCGGACGCGAAGCCGCGCCGCCGCCTATAAAGCGCTTGGCGTTCTGTTGCGGCGCCGCCTATATACGAACGGCTTGCGGGCGTGGCGAAACTGGTAGACGCAACGGACTTAAAATCCGTAGGGCCGTAAGGCCTGTGCCGGTTCGATTCCGGCCGCCCGCACCAGCCAGCATCTTTCCTGTTTAGCCCTCCATCGCCGGAATCTCCGCCTTCTGTTTGCGCCCCGGCCATAGACAAACCCTGCCGATAGCTATTAGCTTAAGCTAGACAGAACTGTTGTTTATCGTCGGGCGCCAATTTCGGCGCTTTCGAACTTTCAATTTTCAAGGGAAGTGTGTGATGAAGAACGATACATCCTCAATTTTACGATCGCTGTATCGGCTCGCAGTGATCATGGGGGCGATGATCTGCTTTACGCCGTTCGGTTATGCGCAGAATGTCAGCGCCCCAGTGAAGTTCGTCAACACGATCGGCCAGCTCATATATGTCGGAGTCTATGGCCCGACCGGCGCGAGTCTCCTCTCTGGAGTCACGTTCTCGGGCGGGTGTACGGTTGGCGGAAATGGGAATTACTTAGGCGTTCCGAAAGGCGCTATTTGCACGGGCTCGGTAAGCTGGCCTTCCGCGCAGAATAAAATTTGTGCTGACACCACGCCGATGACAGGCTGTACGCCCGCCTCTCTGCAACCGATGACGCTTATTGAAGTATCCGGAACCCCTACGGGCCTCGGATACGACATTAGCGTGATCCCAAGGCATGTGGACTCGAATGGGGTCGCCTGCAACGACCCACAATGGCTTCCAAACTGCCCTTACTACGACAACTCAAACACACAGTCCGTCAGCGGCGTCACCTATAATGTGGCCCAGCTAAATCCCAACCAAGTGAACCCTGCGAACCAACAGAATTTGCTTTCGTCGCCTCCCGGCTACTGCGCCAGCCAGGGTCCTGCGAATTACAATTTTGGAGTTAAAGTTTCCTGCAGTAAGGGCCATGCCGCTTTCGCCTGCGCAGGAACGCCCACATTGGGAAATGCAAAATATCCAAGCAGATGCGGTTACAGCGCACTTGCGCCGACTCTTCCAAATAACTGCAAAGGGAATTTGGGGACGGGCTGCTATCAAGCCTTCTTCAGCCCGATGAGCAACGGCGGCAGCAATCCTACGGGAACAGAAACCGGCGGGAGTCTGTACTACTGCGGCTATCCATCAGGCACAGTGCAGCCATATGACCAATGCGCAAGCCTTAGCGATACGCTCACAATAATCTTCGCTTCGCCAAGGTAAGTCTGGCGCAGGGCTTCGCTGGTCCGCAACTTGCTATCGCTTGTCAGAGGCTGGTTTTCTGAAAGCGACTCTGATGGCGTTCACGACAATTTGTAACACCGGCGCCGTGAGCGAAGGCGGCATGGGCCTCTTTCATGCCGGCAAAAAGAGCGTGCTCCTGGTCTGGCCGACTGGGGGCGAACTCAAAGCCTATCGCGGGCGCTGTCCGCATGCCGACATGCCGTTGAGCGAAGCCACATTCAACGGGAAAACCGTCACCTGTCCGCACCATCAATGGGGATTTGACAGCACAAGCGGCAAATGCGTGACGCATCTCGTCCCCAATGCGCTCCACCCCTATGCGCTTCGTGTGGAGGGTGACGAGATTCAGGTGGATGTCGGAATGATCAAGCCGGCGCGCGCCGGCGCGATTCCGACGAACCACAAGAGTTCAGTTCAATAGGGACGCGGCGCCAGATACCCATCGAATATCGTTAAGGGTCCCATAAGCGTCACTCGCACTGCTGGCGGGTCCACGGGCTTGAAGTGGCGGTCCATGATGCCAATCGACTCGCCGGGATGTGGAAACAACAGAAGGTCTTGCCGCACGAAGGAGCCGTAGCCAAAGGCGATCGCATCGCCGCGGTTATCGGTGATGTTGAAAGCGTCAAGCTGCGCTTTCCACCCATTTTCGAAGCGATAGCCGAGGCGAGCGTTGAGCGTGCCCGCCGGAACGGATTGAATTTGTCCATCCTCGGTCAGCGGCCTCGCGCCAAAATATCGGTAACGCAGCGCGCCGAACCAACCAGTCCTTTCGCCAATCTCAAGGCCGCCGGTGGCGACGACGGTTGGCGCATTGGTCAGATAATTGCCGGGACTATTGCCGCGCACATTCCAGGGGAAGATCGCGTCGTTCTCCGTTCCGCCAGTGACGATGCTGGTGTAGATCGCCTGCTGAACGGCGTCGTGGCCACGAAACCGCGCATGAGTGGCGGAGACTTCGCCGTCGAGGCTGAGCCAAGTCGTCGGCGTGTAGCGGCCGGTCCATTCGAATCCATACCTTCGGCTCGGTCGCCCGAACACGGTGGTGCCTTCGTCGCCTTGAAATAAATTTTCAGAGTCGAAGTCTTGCCACCAGAGGGACAGTGAAGTGTCCAGCCCCTCAAGAAGCGCTTTCGTGCGGACGCCCGCTTCGGCCCCGCGAGTCTTTACGAGTAATGGCGCGGATAGAACCGAACCCTGGTCTGCGAATGGCGTTCCGTTGTGGGGGTCGAGATGCTCAACCGTGCCGCGCGCGTCGGTGCTCTGTAGTCCCTCCCCGAAGTTGAGAAAGAACTCGCTGTTGTTGAAAGGCCCAAGCACTAGGCCCGCCTTCGGACTGCCCATAGTTTGCGAGTTGCTTCCAGAGTTGAAAGGTCTGGTCCAGGCGAAGCAATTCTCGGTATCTATCCCGCTGAAACAGAAGCCGCCGCTGCCGTCCCCGCGGAATGGCGCGCCAAACGGCGTCTGGATGGAATTGACCGATGCTGCGAGATAATCAAAGCGGCCGCCAATCGTCGTGCGCAGCCAGGGCGACCAAAAGACTGTCGTGTCAGTCCATAGGCTGAGATTGCCTTCCTTGATGTAATCGTCGCGAGGCGTATCAAAAGGATTGCGCGCGAAGCTGTCTTGCAGACCGTTGCGGATGTCGTCATAACGCCCCTGTAGACCTACGCGAGTGATGATGGGCGTTTCGCCAACATTCCAATTCATGCCGTGCACAAAATTCGTGCCCAAGATCGTGCGCCGGTCAAAGTTCTGGAACTGATCGCCAAGATCCGGATGTTCCAAAATGCCCGTCGTCATATCCCAAAGGTTGAGCGTCGTGCGGATCACGTAACCTTCGAGGCGTGAAAACGTGTTCTCGTTTGTCTCGCTCCAGCGCGCGGACAGGCTGCAGCGGTTCGAATTGCCATGCGTCGTCGGATCGAGCGTTCCCCAGCGGGAAAGCAGGCCTTCGTCGACCGTACGCTGTGGAATTTGGTCGGTCGCGTTCCAGTGATTGCTGTAGGCCATCGCCGTCAATGAAACGCCATTCGCCTGGGTGCCTTGGCTCCAGCGAATGAAGGCGTTCAGCTTCTTAGTGTTCTCGGCGATTTCCCATGGGCCGTTATAGTGATTGGCCTCGGCCACGGCGAGCAGGTCGCCGCCTTGGACCGCCCAGGATTTTGCAACAACCGAGCGCGCCCAGCCAAAGCTGCCGCCCGTGACGGACAGTATCCCTTCGGGCAGCCGATCGAGATATTGCATGTTTATTTGGCCCGCCGAGGCAAAAATGCCGCCGTCGGCGAAATAGGGGCCCTTTCGCACTTCGACTGTGCTGAAAAGCTCGGGGATGATGAAATTGGCGTCGGCGTAACCCTGGCCATGCGCGTGTGACGGCATATTGATCGGCATGCCGTCGATCCACAGGGCAAGGTCGTTGCCATGGTCGAGCGCGAAGCCGCGGATGAAATATTGCATCGCCTTGCCCGAACCCGAGTGCTGCGCAACAAGCAACCCCGGCACGATTTCGAGAGCTTCGGTCGGTTGGGCAAAGGGTATCGCGTTAACCTGCGCGCCTGTGAAAGTTCTCGCGCTAGAAGATGTGTCGGGCGCTTTGGGCTGGGATAGAGGCGCCCTCGCATCAGCCAAGGACCAGGGTACCGCTGCAGTGGGGCCGAGGTCAGCGCTCGGCGCGCTTGGGGCGCTGACTGATGTTGCCCCTGTGGGGCGTGGTCCGGGTATCATGACCTTCGTAACACGCGCTTTCTTGCCGCCGACGTCGATCGTTGGGAGGCGCTGCTGGGCGGAAGCGGTCGTGCAGGCGAGAGTCAAGGCGAAGGCGCTGACGCCCAATGAGATTTGATGACGGAACATAGAAATTCCTTTGATCGAAGCTCTCGGCGGGCGCGTGTTGTGGGCGCCGGCGAGTATGAACCTCGAAGATGATTGGAAGGGATGCTTCCCGATTGCTTGGAAGCACGCTTGTCAAGGCCGCTGAGAAAACGGACCAGTACTGCAATCAGGATCGAATTGGAGGAGCGCGTGCACGGTTTCCTTTGGAGGATGCTTGTAGCTCTCCAGTGACCAAGACCGCTGAGTTGCGCCGATAGACGACCTGATAGGCGACGCCGACCGACGTCGCTGAAGCCTCAAGAAAAACTCCGCCATCGCAACAGATCTGGCACTGTGAACACGCGTGGTCCCCTTCCTGATTGGAAGAAGGTGAGTCTCGGTCGGCGCCTAAGACGAGGGCCACGCATTTGTGGAGATGCGCGCTAGATGCCTTTGCAGATGCGGCGAGACAAATTTTCTCGTTGCTCGCCGTGATCAGAGCGAGCGCAAGGACGATTAAATAAAGACGACGTGTGAAGCTGCGCATCTGATACCGTGCTCAAGGCCGGTCAAAAGAAGCCTGTAGCGAATTGCAGGCGAGCGTCAATTATCGAATAAATTCCAAATTTGATTTCGCCCGTGTGTGGCCTTTTGGTCACTGATTTTGACAAACTGTTTCTGGGCAGAAACAGTTTGGACACATGCTGCTACACAAAAGCTCCTTTTCTTGTGCTTATCGGCTGTGGCCATTGCCCAAAAAGCTTGCAAGAGGAGAGCATCGTGTTGGTTTGCGACAAGTATGAGTCGCCGAATTTGAGCGTTGTCGGTCTAGCGGAATTGCACCAATTTGGATTGAACGTTCGCGATATTCTCTCTCGTATTAGAGAACTCGATCGCCAGCTCTATTCGCAGACATGCCAGGGCGTAGGCAGCTTGCGCCAATGGCTTCCTATATTCTCGCAAAACCCCGAGACATGGCGAGCAATCCTGGCCGGGAACCGCGATCTTGCAGCCTATTGGCAAACGGCCGTGGTGGAAGACGACCTGTACTTCGGCTTAAAATCGGGCGTGTCTGGCGAAGCGAAATTGCTCGCCTCCCCATATAAAAATTTGAACCAACAAGGAATCTACAACCTCTATTTCGTTTCAATTTGCGTCAGTCCGCGCTTTCGCGGAGTCGAGACAAATTTGGCTTTGATCGAGTCGTTTTTCTCGATGCTCGACCGGCTTTCCAGCAACGGAGTTTTCTTCAAAGAAGTCACCGGGTCCGTATGTTCACCTGACGGCGAGCAAATATGTAAGACGTTCCGGCTCAATTACCTGCGAGACAACACAATCGGAAAAATTTATTCCGGATCGGTTGGAAGCATGATTGACCGATTCAAAGGCCCGCTAAGCGCCCGATTTCCCCGATTGTTGGAGAATTATCAGAGCGCAAGACTTTCCTAGAAGAGCGGCGGGGGAGATAGCATCCGTGATGCAAGGCTAGGAAAAGGTGGCGAACGAACGAATTGATGGTTCAAGACCAAGCTCGCCGCGCTTCTGTCTCTGAAGGCAAAGGGGACCGATTCACGCAGCTTGCCCAGAGCCATGAGATTTTGCGCCTTCGTCGCCCGCCAGCCGACTGCGCCTGCGCCCATAAAGAAAATAGACGGCGAGGCCGATCGCCATCCAGATCGCAAAGCGCTCCCAGGCGACTGCCGGAAGACGCGACAAGAGCCAAAGCGAGAAGCCGATGCCGACGAGCGGCGTGAAAGGAACGAAAGGCGCGCGAAAGCTGCGGCGCGCATCCGGCCTCGTGCGCCGCAGCACGATGATCGCTGAACAGATGACGACGAAGGCGGAGAGCGTGCCGATATTCACAAGCTCCGCTACTTCCTTGATCGGATAAAGCGCGGCGACGAGCGCGGTCAGCGCACCGGCGATCAGCGTTGGCCGATAAGGCGTGTGGAAGCGCGGATGTAGCTTCGAAAACCATGCCGGCAGCAAACCGTCGCGGCTCATGGCGAACCAGATGCGCGCGCAGGCGAGAAGAAAAGCGAGCATAACGCTGATGATGCCGGCGACCGCGGCAAGCGACACGATGAAAGCGACCCAGGGCAGGCCGAGCGACGCGAAAGCGGTCGCAACCGGCGCCGGATTATCGAGCGTGTCGTAGCGCACGACGCCGGTGAGCACGAGCGCCATCGCAATATAGAGGGTGAGCGCCACGACGAGCGACAGAAGAACGGCGCGCGGCACGTCGCGCTGCGGCGCGCGGGCTTCTTCGGCGGCGGTCGTCAGCGTGTCGTAGCCGAACACGGCGAAGAACACGACGGCCGCGCCTTGCGCGACGCCGGAAAAGCCGAAAGGCATGAAGGGCGACCAGTTCTCTATGCGCACATGGGGGATGCCCGCTGCAATCACCAACAGCGCCGCGGCGATCTTTATGACGACCATCGCCGTGTTGAAGCGCGCGCCAAGCTCGACGCGCAGTGTCAGCAAGCCTGCGACGCCAAGCGCGCCAAGGGCAGCGAAGAGATCGACGATGCGGCCCACGCCCGTTCCCGACGCGCCGCTCGCCCATTCAGGAAGCGCGATGCCAAATTGTGAGATGAGCGCCTGCAAATAGGCGGACCAACCGATCGCCACCACGGCGACGACGAGCGAATATTCGAGGAGAAGGTCCCAGCCGATAATCCAGGCGGCAAGTTCGCCGAGCACCGCATAGGCGTATGTGTAGGCGCTGCCGGCGACGGGAATCATGCCGGCGAATTCGGCATAGGAGAGCGCCGCCGCGGCGCTGGCGACGCCGGCGATCAGGAAGGAGAGCGAGACGCCTGGTCCCGCCTGAGTCGCCGCGACGACGCCGGTCAGCACGAAAATGCCGACGCCGATCAATCCGCCAAGGCCAATTCCAGTGAGCTGCCAGACGCCCAGCACGCGACGAAAACCGCCTGATCGGTCGGCTTCGGCTTGCAGCGATTCGATGGATTTGGCGCGCAGCAGCGGAGAGGAAAGCTTCATCAAAGGGCCCGTCGGCAGGCGTATCCGCCACGACGTCCTTAAGCGATCCGGCCGGCGCTGTCATGGACGTAGAGCTTCATGCAGGCCACAAAAAAGAGCGGCCCTACTCGGACCGCTCTCTTGTTCTGTCAAAGGCGATTCAGCCTATTTCTTCGCGGCCTCGAGATGGGTCAGCGCTTCTTCGGCGTGTTTGGTCGCGACATCGGCGTGTTTCTGCTTGCCGTGGTCGATGGCCATTTCGAGATGCGAGATGCCCTGTTTCGTATGCTCGTTCGGCTTTTCGGCTTCGGCGGCCTTGGCATGCTTGAGGCCTTCTTCCGCATGCATCGTCAGAGCGTCGGCCTTTCCAGCCTTGCCTTCCTGGATTGCCTGTTTGGTGTGGGTGATGGCTTCGCCCAAATGATCCTCCGCGTAGGCCAATCGTGGCGCGAAGAAAGCTGCAATGGATAGAGCCAGAGCGGTTGCAAAAATCCTGCGATTCATAGACGTCTCCTCGTTGTTTCGCCGCATGACCGTAAATATGGTCGCTTCGGCTCCCGTATCGAGGGCCTGACCGTAATTCTCAATCGCGGCGAAACGTCCGAGGCATTCAGCTTCGTAGCGCTCTCACTGCCGGTCGGCCGCGTAAAGCTCGCAGCTTTCGCCAAACTCCGCGAGGCCGCCTTCAAGGAATGAGGCGAGAAGCGGAACGCCGAGCAGATAGGCCGATGTGGACCCTTCATGCCGCGCCCGCGCTTGAGCGACAGCCTCGTTCCATTCGCTGGCGGCAAAATCGCCGCGTCCCACCCACATTAGCGCGACCAGTTCGATCTGCTCGTCGATGTCCATGGATTCGATAAAGGACGAAATCTCGTCGCGCGTGGTGGCGAACGCGTCCTCAGTCAAAACGCTGACGAAATGATCATCCGTGGGATTGGAGGCGTCCGCGTCCATGCCCTCGTCTTCGCTTTCAAGCTCGCGCGCTTTGACGGCGACGAAGCAGACCTTGTCCGTATTGATCGTGGGCATCGCTCTTCTCGCCTCTTCGCTAAAACTTGCTTGACCTTCGCCCTTGTGGCGAAGGGACGCCCTTTGCATATATCTCTCCGAGGCGAGATTTTTATAGAGAATCGACGCCACTTTTTTTGGAGCCGGAAATGCGTGTCGGCGCGCCGAAGGAAACCAAAGACAACGAATATCGCGTCGGGCTGACGCCCTCTTCGGTCGCCGAACTTGCCCATGCGGGACATGAGGTCTTCATCGAGCGCGGCGCGGGCGCGAGCGCCGGGCTCTCCGACTTCGATTACGCCGCCGCAGGCGCAAACCTTGTCGACGGCCCCGAAGCTCTCTTCGGCGTGGCGCAGTTGATTGTGAAGGTGAAGGAGCCGCAACGGCGTGAAATCGCCCTTCTGCAGCCGGACCACGTGCTCTTCACCTATTTCCATCTTGCCGCGGACGCTGAGCTCACGCGCGAGCTGATGGCGAGCGGCGCGCATTGCATCGCCTATGAGACCGTCACTGCGCCTGGCGGCGGACTGCCGCTGCTCGCGCCAATGTCGGAGATCGCCGGGCGTCTCGCGACGCAAGTCGGCGCGCATTTTCTCGAAAAGCAGGCGGGCGGCCGCGGCGTTCTGCTCGCGGGCGCGCCGGGCGTGCCGCCTGCTGACGTCCTCGTCCTCGGCGCGGGCAGCGTCGGCGTTCAGGCGACGGCGATTGCGCTCGGCATGGGCGCGAGCGTGCTGGTCGCCGACCGCAACCCCGACGCGTTCCGCCGGCTCGAAACACGTTTCGGTTTCGCTGCTCGCACGATTTATTCGACCCGCGCGGCGATCGCCGAATCGGTGAAGCGGGCCGATCTCGTCATCTGCGCGGCGCTCGCGCCAGGCGCCAGGGCGCCCATCCTGATCACGCGCGACATGCTCGCGACGATGAAGCGCGGCGCTGTGATCGTCGATGTCGCGATCGATCAGGGCGGCTGTTGCGAGACGTCACGGCCGACGAGCCATTCCGACCCGACCTATGTCGTTGACGGCGTCGTGCATTATTGCGTCACCAACATGCCGGGGATCACGCCGCGCACTTCCACTTTCGCGCTCAACAATGCCACATTGCCTTTCGTTCTGGCGCTCGCCAACAAGGGCTGGCGCCGCGCGGTTGAGGACGATCCGCATCTTCGGGCAGGATTGGAGATTTCCGCCGGAAGGATACTTTCCGCGCCGGTCGCCGCCGCGCATGGTCTGCCGCTGTCGTCGAACCTTAACGTCTTGGACAGCGCCGGGGCCGCATAGCGCTTTCCTGTGCTCCTGTGGCCGACGGCCTGCGACCTTTTCGCCTATTTGCTTCGGGAGGGCGTTGCGACGGGGAGAGGTCAATATTGCATTGTAATAATTCGAGCTTACGTCGTGAGGCGCAGCTTCTGCCGGCGGGGCGGTAGAGCTTTTCTCATCGGCGGGCAATTGTTAGACGAGTAGACGCGGCGGCGCCGCGCGGCCCTCATTTGAAGACAGGCGGGATAACGGCATGAGCGCGAGTGAGGACCAGGACCCTGCGGCCAGCAAAAGGCGACGGGCTCCGGCAAAAAAGGGTTCTGCGCGCAAGGCTGAGACGCCGGAAAAAGCTAAGAAAAAAACGCCGACAAAAAAATCTGAAACGTCGAGCCGCTCGGCTAAGGAGGCGGTTCAGACGCGGCCTGCCGGCGCCGGCGCAGTTACGCCGCTTGGCGGTCTTGAGACATTCGCCAAGCTTGACATCGAATCGATCGCCGACAACATGGCGCAGCTTGTGGACCAGGGCCGTAAGGCGCTGGCCGCGGCGATCGGCGGCGCCAATCCCGAGGAGGCGCGCAGCGAACTCGCCGCGAGCGTCGCCGATGCAACCAAAACACTTGGCGCCGTTGCGGAATATTGGCTGTCGAAACCAGAGCGCGCCGCGGCCGCCCAGGCTGATCTTTACAGTGGGCTGAGCGAGATCTGGCGCCAGACGTTGCGCCGCTACAGCGGCGAGGACGCCGCCCCGATCGTCCCTTCCGATCGCTCCGACAAGCGCTTCGCCGGGCCGGAATGGAATGAAAACCCGTTCTTCGACTGGCTGCGGCAATCCTATCTATTGGCGTCGCGCTGGGCCGGGGACATGGTCGAGAAGGCCGAAGGCCTTGACCCGCAGACAAAGGCTCGAGCCGTTTTTTATACGCGACTCATCGCCAGCGCGATTTCGCCATCGAATTTCGTGCCGACCAATCCCGAACTGCTGCGCGCCACGATCGACGCCAAGGGCGAGAATCTCGTCCGCGGCTTGAAGATGCTCGCGGAAGATATTTCGGCGGGCGGCGGCGTCTTAAAGATTCGTCAAAGCGCGGCGCGCAAATTCGAACTCGGCGTTGACCTGGCGAATACGCCCGGCAAGGTGATCTGGCGCAATGACGTGATGGAGCTCATTCAATATGAGCCGACGACGGCGGAGGTCTACGCGCGTCCGCTGCTTATTACGCCGCCCTGGATCAACAAATTCTATGTGCTCGATCTCAACGCCGAGAAGAGCTTCGTGCGCTGGGCCGTCGAGCAGGGCTTCACTGTCTTCATCATCTCTTGGGTCAATCCAGACGAGACCAAGGCGGAGAAGGGGTTTGAAGCCTATATGCATGAAGGCGTGCTGACCGCGCTCGACGTGATCGAGAAGGCGACCGGCGAACGCAAGGTCGCGGCTGCGGGCTATTGCGTCGGCGGCACTCTGCTCGCGCTGACGCTCGCCTATATGGCCGCGACTGGCGACGATCGCATCGACAGCGTCACCTTCTTCGCGACGCAAGTCGATTTCTCGGATGCGGGCGATCTGCAGATTTTCGTTGACGAGGCGCGGCTCGCGGCGCTTGACGAAAGCATGGCGCGCACCGGCTATCTCGAAGGCGTCAAGATGGCCAACGCCTTCAACATGCTGCGGCCGAACGAACTCATCTGGAATTACGTGGTCAACAATTACATGAAGGGCGTCGAGCCCGCCGCTTTCGATCTCTTATATTGGAATTCGGACTCGACGCGCATACCGCGGGCCAATCACTCCTTTTATCTGCGCAGCTGCTATCTCGAAAATCGCCTCGCACGCGGCGAAATGGTCATTGACGGCGTGCGATTGAATCTGCGCCAGGTCAAAATCCCCGTCTTTGAGATCGCGACCAAGGAGGATCATATCGCGCCGGCGCAATCCGTGTTTCGCGGCGCGAAGTTCTTCGGCGGCGACGTGACCTTTGTGCTTGGCGGATCAGGCCATATCGCGGGAATCATCAACCCGCCGTCGAAGGGCAAATATCAATATTGGATTGGAGGATCCGCGAAGGGTCGCTTCGAGGATTGGCTGAAAAAGGCAAAGGAAACGCAGGGCTCGTGGTGGCCGCACTGGCTCGTCTGGGCATCGGCGCAGGCGCCGAAGAAAGTTCCCGCGCGCCCGCCCGGGGGCGGCAAGCTCAAGATCATCTGCGACGCCCCCGGCGAATATGTGCGGGTGGGGGGATAGGTCCCGAATACTCAGGTCTTGATCTTTACCCTGGAAGAACCCCGATCCGCTCCAAGAACCAATAGACGCCGGCAACCGCAATCAGCGCCGAGACGACATAGACAAGTTTTTCGCTGCGTTTGCCGCCCGTCTGCTTGTCGATCAAGAACAGGATCGGCATCACCGCGAAGACGATGGCGATCTGGCCAAGCTCGACGCCGATGTTGAAAGCGGCAAGCGCCGTCACGACGCCGCCTTGCGGCACGCCCATTTCGGTCAGCGCCGACGCGAAACCGAACCCGTGGATGAAGCCGAAGAAGAATGTGTTGCGCCAGCGGTTGTCGACGTCGCGTGAGAAGTAATTTTCCACTGCAACGAAGACGATCGACGCGGCGATCAGCGACTCGACCAGGGTTGAAGGCAAGGTGACGATGTTGAGCGCTGCGAGCGACAGCGTGATCGAATGCGAGATGGTGAAGGCGGTGACGATCTTGACGACCGGCCAGATGCGGGTCGCCCACAGAATGAGGGCGAACAGGAAGCACAAATGGTCGTAGCCCGTGACAATGTGTTCGACGCCGGCCTTAAGGAACTTCCACATCAGCTCGCCGGTCGTTTCCAACGGCTTCGAAAGATCGAGCGGGGGATCGTCCGGATAGAGCATGGTCTGGCCGGCGTTGTCGGTCCCCTCGAGCGTGACGAGGTGTTTGCCTTTCGCGCCTTGTGCGGCGAGGAGCTTCGTCGCGTCATAGAAGAGCGTGCCGGTCGTCGCGCCGCAATCAAAGCGCAGCACGATGAGCGCGCTATCTTGATTGGTCGGGTCTTCGCCGGATTTGACGACATTGGCGATACAGGCGCGGCCGGTCCCGTCGCGCATCGCGACCCGCTTCTCGACAAATTTGCCGATCTCGGCTTCGAGGGCGCCCGGCGCAGAGAGATCGACGCCGATGCGCTCGCCCATCGTGTCCTGGAACATGCGCTCGAGATCGGTGGCGAGAAAGCCGACGTCGACGATATAGACGCGGTTTTCCTTGGGGACGATCTTGCCGGTCGAAATATCGGGCGTGTGCGCTAAGGCCGGGGCCCCGAAGCCGATGCAATACAGAATTGCGGCGGCCATTATCCTGAAAACCCCAGTCATATGCGCTCCCTTTATTCGTGGCCGCGCAACATGCCAAAGGAGCCGGCCGCGGACAAGACAGCGCAAGCGAAAGCATTAATAGGCGCAAGCCTTCGCGCGGCCGGCGCAGGCGAAAAGATTGAAACGCGAATGTTATCGGTCGCGCCCCGAAAACTTGGACGCGCCATGAGGAATTGCGATTAATTTCGCCTGCATAAAGGAGATTTATATCGATGGTGGGGGAAGTAGGACTCGAACCTACGAAGGCTTAGCCAGCGGATTTACAGTCCGCCCCCTTTGCCGCTCGGGACATTCCCCCATCGTCTCGCGCAACGAGACGGCGGCCGCGTTGAGCGCGGCCGGTGAAGCGGCATATGCGGCCCTGGCCGCCCAGTGTCAACCTTAAACTCCCGCTCGGAACCCCATGGCCGCCCGGATGCTGCCCTTGCGCGATCACAGTTAGCAGAGCGACCGCCACTCAGCGGGTTAATGGCGGGGATCCGCGCCGACCGAAGCTGGAGAGGACAGTTGCGCCAGCTCCGAGTCGGAAAAAATCCGCGAGCGCGTCAGGAATCGCAGTCCGCTGCCGTTTTCGAGAGAAAACATGCCGCCTTGGCCGGGCACAACATCGATGACGAGTTGCGTATGCTTCCAGTAATCGAATTGCGCCGCGCCAATGTAGAAGGGCGCGCCGCCGATCTCGCCGAGCAGAACGTCGGCGTCGCCGATAAGGAAGTCTCCTTGCGGATAGCACATCGGCGCCGAGCCGTCGCAACAACCGCCCGACTGGTGAAAGAGGAGGTCGCCATGTTCGCGCCGCAGCCGATCGATCAGATCGAGGGCGGCGGGGGTGGCGACGACTCTTGCCGGACAATCTTCCTTCAAGGCGAACATCTCCGTCGCTTGTCATTCCCGACGCGCGCAAAGCGCGCGATCGGGAATCCAGAGCAAACGCCGGCCTGCCGCGAACGACAGTCCGCGACGTCCCGATGGGAACAATAGCGGCGTCAAAAGAACCCCAGTTTCTTCTCGCTGTAGCTCACCAGCATGTTCTTCGTCTGCTGATAGTGGTCGAGCATCATCTTGTGATTTTCGCGCCCAATTCCCGACTGCTTATAACCGCCAAAGGCCGCATGCGCGGGGTAGGCGTGATAGCAGTTCACCCAGACGCGTCCCGCCTGAATGGCGCGGCCGAAGCGATAGCAACGATTGGCCTCGCGGCTCCACACGCCCGCGCCGAGGCCGTAGAGCGTGTCATTGGCGATGGCGAGCGCCTCCTCGTCATCCTTGAAGGTCGTGACCGACACGACGGGACCGAAGATCTCTTCCTGGAACACCCGCATCCGGTTATGGCCTTCGAGCACGGTCGGCTTCACGTAGAAGCCGCCGGCGAGATCGCCGGCAAGCGTGTTGCGTTCGCCTCCGGCAAGCACCTTCGCGCCTTCCTGTTTGCCGATATCGATGTAGCTCATGATTTTTTCGAGCTGCTCCGATGACGCCTGGGCGCCGACCATCGTCTCGGGATCGAGTGGATTGCCCTGCTTGATTGCGCCGACGCGCTTCAAGGCGCGCTCCATGAAGCGATCGTAGATCTTCTCATGCACCAGCGCTCGGCTCGGGCATGTGCAGACTTCGCCCTGGTTGAGCGCGAACATCACGAAGCCCTCGACCGCCTTGTCGAGATAGTCGTCGTCCTCGCGCGCGACGTCTTCGAAAAAGATGTTGGGCGACTTGCCGCCGAGCTCCAGCGTCACTGGAATCAGATTCTGACTGGCGTATTGCATGATGAGCCGGCCAGTCGTCGTCTCGCCGGTGAAGGCGATCTTGGCGATGCGGTTCGATGACGCGAGCGGCTTGCCGGCCTCAAGTCCAAAGCCGTTGACGATGTTGAGAACGCCTTTCGGAAGAAGGTGGCCGACAAGCTCCGCCCAAACGAGAATGCTCGCGGGCGTCTGTTCGGCGGGCTTGATGACGACGCAATTGCCGGCCGCGAGCGCCGGCGCGAGCTTCCACGTCGCCATCAGGAGCGGAAAGTTCCACGGAATGATCTGCCCCACGACTCCAAGCGGCTCATGGAAATGATAGGCGATGGTGTCGTGGTCGATTTCGGAGATTCCGCCTTCCTGCGTGCGAACGGCTCCGGCGAAATAGCGAAAGTGATCGATCGCGAGCGGAACGTCGGCGGCCATCGTCTCGCGGATCGGCTTGCCATTGTCCCAGGTATCGGCCGTGGCGAGCAGGCCGAGATTGGCCTCCATAACGTCGGCCATGCGGTTAAGGATCACGGCGCGCTCCGCCGGGCTCATTTTGCCCCAGGCGTCTTTCGCGGCATGCGCCGCATCGAGCGCCGCCTCGATGTCGTCCTTGTCTGAGCGCGCGATCTCACACACCTTCTGGCCAGTGATCGGCGAGATATTGTCGAAGACGCGGCCGGATTTCGCGTCCACCCATTCGCCATTGACGAAATTGCCGTAGCGCGGTTTGAACGGCGGTTTGAGCGCGGCGAAAGTTTCGTGCTTGGTCATGGGGCGTTTCCTCTAATTTCGCGTCGGCGGCGCTTTTTATAGGAAGGTAGTCGGAGCGCGGCGTTACGCCAAGTGCGGAGGGCCATGCCACGAGCGCAGGTTTCTTGCGCTTGCCCGCAAATGACCGCGATCAGTCTAGACACGCCTTCGCCAGCGCTTGAAAGGCGCGGGCGCGATGCGATAACGCCTGCGAACCGTCGCCCGGCAGCGCGTGTTTTTCCGCCGACATCATCTCGCCGAAAGTCTTGTCGAGACCGTCGGGTTTGAAGATCGGATCATAGCCGAAGCCCTTCTCGCCTTTGGGCGGGAAGACGAGGTCGCCATCGACGCGGCCTTCGAACTGCTCGATATGGCCGTCTGGCCACACGACGGCGAGCGCGCAGGCAAAATGCGCGCGATAAGGCGGCTTGGCGCCGCGTGCCTCAAGCTCGCGCTCGACCCGCGCGCAGGCGGCCTTGAAATCGCGATCCTCGCCAGCCCAGCGCGCAGAATAGACGCCAGGGGCGCCGTCGAGCGCGTCGACGCAGAGACCTGAATCATCGGCGAAAGCGGGAAAGCCGGAGGCAATGGCGGCGGCGCGGGCCTTGAGCAGCGCATTGCCGGCAAACGTCTTCTCCGTCTCCTCCGGCTCCTCAAGCCCAAGTTCTCCAGCCGAGATCGCCTCGACGCCATGCGGCCCCAGCAATTGTTTGAGTTCCCAGAGCTTTCCAGGGTTATGCGTCGCGATGACGAGCTTGCCGACGATCTTGCGCGAATTCATCAAGTTTCCTCCGCCGCGGCTTTTAGCGCGGCGGCGGGCGCGGCCCTAGCTCAGTTTGCGCCACGAAGCGGGGCGCGAATCGCCAGCCAAAGCGCTGGCGCCTTCTTTTCGCCTTGGACGACGGGCCGGAAAGCGCTAAAAAGTCTTCCTCTTGGCGTGGTTAACCCCGCCTTTACTATGCTTGGCAACGATTGAGGAGCCGAGAAGACGGTTCCGGGAGGCGCCAAGCCAGACGCGGCGAGTTTCGCCGCTCGATTTTTCCCGGACGCAAGGGATGAAATGACCTCAACCATTCTTATTGCCGACGACGATCCTGTTCAGCGTCGTCTCCTGGAAGCTATGACGCGGCGATTTGGTTACGAGGCCGAAACCGTCGAAAGCGGCGAGCAGGCCATTGCGCGACTGACACAGATCGGCGCCAAACCCATCGCCCTACTGATTTTGGACCTGGTCATGCCCGACCTCGACGGCATGGGCGTGCTCACCCGCATGCGGGACATGAAGCTCGCGACGCCGGTGATCGTGCAGACGGCGCATGGTTCGATCGAAACTGTCATTTCCGCGATGCGCGCCGGGGCGCATGACTTCGTGGTCAAGCCGGTCGGCGCCGAACGTCTGCAGATTTCGATCAAGAACGCGCTCTCAGCCGACGCGCTCGCCGACGAAGTGCGCCGCATCAGCCGCCGGGCGCAAGGCGCGCTGACTTTCAAAGACCTCGTCTCGCGCAGCGACGACATGGCGCGCGTCATTCGGCTCGGCCAGCGCGCCGCGCATTCCTCAATTCCGGTGCTCCTCGAAGGCGAGTCGGGCGTCGGCAAGGAGATCGTCGCGCGCGCCATACAGGGGGCGTCGGATCGCAAGGGCAAGCCCTTCGTCACCGTCAATTGCGGCGCGCTTCCCGCCAATCTCGTTGAATCAATTCTCTTCGGCCACGAGAAGGGCGCCTTTACAGGCGCAACCGAGAAGCACACCGGTAAATTCCTTGAAGCGAATGGCGGCACGCTGTTTCTCGACGAGATCGGCGAATTGCCTCTCGACGTTCAAGTGAAGCTATTGCGCGCGCTGCAGGAGGGGGAAATCGATCCCGTCGGCGCCAAACGTCCGATCCGGGTCGATATTCGATTGATCTCAGCGACCAATCAAAATCTCATCGATCGCGTCAAGCGCGGTCTGTTTCGCGAGGATCTTTTCTATCGCCTCAATGTCTTCCCGATCAGCATTCCGCCGCTGCGCGCGCGGCGTGAGGACGTCGCCGATCTCGCCCGGCGCTTTGCCGCGCGTTTTGCCGCCGAAGAAGGGCGCAACATTCGCGGGCTGACGTCAGAAGCGCTGTCGCTGCTGACAAGTTACGATTGGCCTGGCAACGTCCGCCAATTGGAGAACGCCGTGTTTCGCGCGGTCGTGCTGGCGGATGGCGACGAGCTGACCGTCGCCGAATTTCCGCAGATCGCCGCTCATGTCGAAGGCTATGAAGTGCGCGTTCCGCCTGCGCCTGCGCCCGGCGCCGCCGGAACGGCGCAGCGCGAACGCGAGATCGTGCGAGTCGAAATACGAGATCCAAATGCGATGCCGCTGATCGCGGCGAATGGCGAAATGCGCACGCTCGAAGATATCGAGGCGGCGACGATCCGCTTCGCCTTAGCGCATTACCGCGGCCAAATGTCGGAAATCGCGCGGCGGCTTGGGATCGGGCGCTCGACGCTCTATCGCAAGATGAAGGAATACGGGCTGGAGGAAGAATCCGAAAGCGAATCGGAGCCTTCCTCTACGCTCGTCGCCTAGAGCGCTTCGCGATCACATGGACTCATGTGATCGATAAGGAATCGCTCAAAATCAAACGTTGGAGCAGGTTCTCATCGAAAAGGTCTGTCAACTTTTTCGGAACCTTCTCTAGTCGCGGATCTGACGCGACTCCTTCCTGCGCAAGGGCGCTATGACTCTGCTTGACATCGAAGCGACGACAATCGACGGCGCGACAAAGAAGATTGGCGATTACGCTGGTAAGGCGCTGCTGATCGTCAACGTTGCAAGCCGGTGCGGCTTCACGCCGCAATATGCCGGGCTCGAAGCGCTCTACCGCAAATTCGCCGATCGGGGACTCGTCGTCCTAGGATTTCCGTGCAACCAATTTGGCGCGCAGGAGCCGGGGTCCGAGAAGGAGATCGCATCCTTCTGTTCAGCCAATTACGATGTCACCTTTCCCCTGTTCGCGAAGATCGACGTCAATGGCGACAACGCGCATCCGCTCTATCGCCTGCTCAAGCGCGAGGCGCCGGGAATTCTCGGATCTGAAGCGATCAAATGGAATTTCGCGAAATTTCTCGTCGACCGTGACGGACATGTCGTGAAGCGCTACGCGCCGACCGACACGCCAGAGCAGATCGCAAAGGATTTGGAGGCGCTGCTGTGACCGCCATCGACGTGCGGATGATTGAAGACAATGATCCGCTCGTCTTTGAGGCGACTGTTTGCGACGCGGGAAGCGAAACGCGACACCGCGTTACGCTCTCGCGAAATGATTTTGAGCGGCTGAGCGACGAGGCCGATGCGGAAAGACTCATAAACGCGGCCTTCTGCTTTCTCCTCGATCGTGAACCGAAGGAAAGCATTCTCGCGCGCTTCGACGTCAGCGTGATCGCGCGCTATTTCCCCGACTTCGAGCAAAAGCTGCCGCGATATCTCAAGTGAAGGAGTCAATGTCATTCCCCATGCTCGCGAAGCGAGCGATAGGGAAACCAGAACAGCTCCGCGATGTTTGTTGCGGCTCTGGATTCCTGATCAGGGCTTCGGCCTGTCGGGAATGACAAGGTGGAAAGCCTTATTCAGAAGGCGGCGCGCAAACGCAGGCCAAAAACGTTGACTGGGCCGCGCGCGCTGTTGTGCGCGAGATTGACAAAGAGCTGATAATCGAAGGTTGTGTCTATATTCCTGCCGAAGCCGAGCTTGTAATAGGCCTCCAAGTTCTTTTCCCCGCCATAGGTGAGCGCGCCGTCGTAGATAAAGACGCCGCGGCCGCCGAGTCCCAAGTAGGCGACATGATCTCCCGTAATCCCGCTAAGAGCCCCCGCGACTCCGATCTCATCATCTTCGCGACCCCAAGCGGCGCCATCGGCCACCAAACCCATCGAGAGCTGCCTATCCAAGTCCGTGTAATCGACGATCTCATAACGTCCGTCGGACATGCTTGCGCGAAGGAAGAAGCCCAAATTCTCCACGATCTGCTGCTTGATGTTGACGCCGCCGCCCGGCTTGAAATGCCGCCGCCGCGCCGGCTCGAGATCAGGCGGTAGAGTTCCGTTCACAAGCGCAAGGTTGATCGCGTCCTGATATTTCGCGAAGCGGCCGTTGTCGCCGAAGAGCAGAAATTTGATCGCGCCAGGCTGTCCGAGCATTTCGTAACGCGCCTCGAGCTCCGTGACGCCCATATACTGGCGGAACAATTCCTGTTCGATGAACGGGCCGTTGGGAATCGACGAAAGCTGGAACACGCCGCCCCGTAACGTCCACCAATTTTGCTTCCACTCGACAGCGAGTCCGTGGGTATAGCCCCAGGCGTCGGCGGCGTAGTCGAACGCGCCCAGCGAGTTGAAGGCGAAGTTCAGAAAGCCTGTCGTGGGGTCATGGGCGTAAATATTGTCGTCGAAAACGTCGCCGACGGCGAATTTACCGAGCGTGATGATAATACGGTCCTTGTCGACCCTGCCCGAGACTTGGTTCTGCACCGATTCGAGCACTTCGCTCCGCGAACCTTCGTCGGGGTCATGCGTACGGTCGCCATCCGTATCGAGGCCGATAATCTCCCGCAGGAAGTAACGCTGGAAGCGCATATAGGGCGCGGCGCGCCCCAGTTTCTGCGCGATGCCGTTTGGGTAGGCCGCTGCGCCGAGCGCATTGTGAGGTCCAAAGCCTTCATCCACTTCGGGGTTGAGATAGACCGCTCCTCCTTCC
Organism: Methylocystis sp. B8; assembly: GCF_005771425.1. Taxonomy (GTDB): domain Bacteria; phylum Pseudomonadota; class Alphaproteobacteria; order Rhizobiales; family Beijerinckiaceae; genus Methylocystis. The sequence continues at coordinate 101,909 of NZ_VBTZ01000001.1, forward strand.
CAAAGGCGCAGACCGAGAAATAAATTGTTCTGGGTGAGGGCATTGCAAATGCCCCGCGAAGGAAAGCTGCCCGGTCCATCATATTTGGCGGGAAATCTCGGCAGGCCTTGCACAACGCTCACCGTCTGGGCGTGAACGCTATAGCGTTCGGTCTTGACGTCGTCCTCCTTATCCCCGCCGTCGCCAACGTTCCTGTGCGGGCCATATTCCAGGGCCCCCGGGATTCTGTCGCTTTCGCCGAAATGGTAATTCAGGCCAAAGCGCAGGATGTGGTTTTCGTTGCGAATCCTCGAGTGGTAAAGGAAGAACGAGCCATTATCGAAGGTTTGCGTGTTCAGCGACTGGCTGAGGAACAGATATTCCGCGCGCGCCGACCAGTCGGCGGCAAAAGCGTATTCGAGGCCGCCGCCAATAATGTATTTCATTCGCGAGGACTGCGACCAATTCGCCGCGAAGTCGTTGCCTCCGCCGAAAGAAAGCGTCGCGGCTCCGCGTTCGCCGCCCGCCGCGACGCCGCCGGTCAAGTAAAGCAGCGCGCGGTCATAGGAGATGCCCAAGCGTCCACGAACGCTCGCAAAAAATTTAGCTGCGGGGCTCGGATTCAGCGTGAAGATCGGCGCCCCCGGATAGGCTGGCGACGTGGCGAAGAGACCGTTAGGAGGTTGGCGGCCATCGAGCAAAGCCAGTTCGGTCTCGAAGCCCCAGACCCAAGGGCCATGTTGCCAATTATATCCGGCCTGCGCGCCGACCGTGACGCCGGTTCGCGTCTCGCTCGCCGGGTAAAGGTCGAAAACCGGCGAGCCGAAGCCGCTGCCCGCCTGCAGGCGCTCTCCGCGATGCAAAGGAAAGCCGGCGCCGAAGCTCGCGCCGAGATAAAGGCCCGCCCAATTGAAAACCGGCGGCGGCGCGTCTTCCGCCCATGCCGCGAAGGGGAAGAGAAAAGCCAGTAAAACCGCTAGCAGGCGCCGCTTCCGTGATGAGCGACCAATCGTCACGGAAGGGCGCTGAGAATAACGCATCTCAAAGCTTCTCTTTTTTTGAGACGCCTCTCATCAAAACGCCGCCCGAAGCCTCAAGCCGAAGACGTTGATCGGTCCGCGCGCACTGTTATGCGCGGGATTGACAAGGAGTTGGTAATCCAAGGTCGCGTCCATGTCCTTGCCGAAGCCGATTTTGTAATAGGCCTCCATATTCTTCTCGCCGGCGTATGACAGCGCGCCGTCGCCGATATAGACGCTCGTTCCGCCAAGTTCGAAGTAGCGCACGCGATCGCCATGCAGTCCGCCCAAGGCGCCGGCGACGCCAATCTCATCGTCGTCGCGTCCCCATAGAGCCCCGCCAGCGACGACGCCCATCGAGAGCTGCCGATCGACATCCGTATAGGCGACCGTTTCATAGCGGCCGTCGGTCATGCTGGCGCGCAGGAAGAAGCCGAGATGCGGCGCGATCTGCTGCTTGATGTTTATCCCGCCGCCGGTTTTCACCGCGCGCCCGCGCGCAGTGTCGACGCGCGGCGGGAAATCGTTGGCGAGATAGGCGTAACGTATGACATTGTCGATCTTGCTTATGTAACCGTTGTCGCCATAAGCGAGGAATTTGATTGCGCCGGGCTGGTTGAAAACCTCATAGCGCGCCTCAAATTCGACGACGCCCATGAATTGTCGAAATATTTGCGGCTCGATGTCCAAACCGTTCGGGATGGTCGGGAGCTGAAACACGCCGCCGCGCGCGGTCCACCAGTCCTGCTTCCATTCAACCGCAAGTCCATAGGTATAGCCCCAGGCGTCGGCCGCGTAGTCGAAGGCGCCCATCGTATTGAACGCGAAGTTGAGGAAGCCAGTGGTCGGATCATGCGCATAGATGTTGTCGTCAAACACGTCGCCGACGGCGAATTTTCCAAGCGTGATGATGATCCGATCCTTGTCCACCTTGCCCGAAATCTGGTTTTGCGTCGATTCGAGCACCTCGCTCCGCGAGCCTGTATCCGAATCTCTCTCTTTCGCGCCGTCTTCATTCAATCCGATGATCTGACGTAGAAAGTAGCGTTGGAATCGCATGTAGGGCGCGGCGCGTCCAACCTTTGCGACTGCGCTGTTCACATAGGCCGCGGCGCCCACTGAATTCGCCAAGCCATAGCCCTGATCAACCTCTGGATTGAGATAGGCGGCGCCGCCCTCCCAGAGGCGGAGGCCAAGGAAGAGATTGGTCGTCGAGCCCTCATTCGCCTTACCGCCTGACGGAAAGCTGTTGGGGCCGTCATAGAGCGCGCGAAAACGCGGATAGGCTTGGACGACATGGGTTGTCTGCGCGTGGACGCTATAGAGTTCCGGCGCGTCATGCGCGTCGGCGCTCTCGTCCTTGCCGGAGTTCTGGCCGTTGCCGCCATGATGGCCGTTGCGTCCGGTTTGCGGCCGTCCATATTCGATCTCGCCCGGAATTCGATTGTCTTCGCCGAAATGAAAATTCAGTCCGAAGCGCAACAGATGGTTCTCGTTGCGTACACGCGACACATAGGTAAAGTCCGCGCCATTATCGAAGAGCTGTGTGTTCAGAGATTGATTGAGGAAGAGATATTCGGCGCGCGCCGACCAATTGTCGGCGAAGGCGTATTCGAACCCGGCGCCGATCGCATATTTCATCCGCGAGGATTGCGACCAGGGCGCATAGAAAATCGCATCGGGCCCGCCGGCGCCGAGCGTCAGTGTCGCCGGACCTCTCGCGCCGCCCGCCGCGACGCCGCCCGTAAAATAAATAAGCGAGCGGTCCCACGCATAGCCGACTCGTCCGCGAATGCTTGCGAAGAAATTGGCGCTTGAATTCGACGCAAGCGAGAAGAATGGCGGCGGCGGATAGGCGGGCGAAGCCAAGTATATGCCGGTCGGCCCCCGCCTTCCGTCGAGAAGGCTCAAGTCCGTTTCGAAACCCCAGACCCAGTGCCCTTTCTGCCAATTATATCCAGCCTGCGCGCCGACTGTGACGCCGGGGCGCGTCGCGCTCGGAGGATAAAGATCGAAAATGGGCGAACCGAAGCCGCTTGCCGCCTGAAGCCGTTCGCCCGGATGCAGCGGAAAGCCGCCCCCCAGACTCGCGCCCATGTAAAGGCCGGCCCAGTTGAAGAGCGGCGGCGACGCATCCTCGGCGCGCGCGCTCGAACTTAGCGCGCAAAAGGCGAAGTCAAGAAAGAAGATAAAAAAAGCGTGCGCCACGGCGATCGCCGTCGCCCTATGTAGCATGGCGTGAGCGCTCGAATATGGGCGGGATCGCGGCCTATGCATGCGCGTTTCTTAGAGCCGTGCCGGCTGCGTCTCCGTTAATAAGCGATAAGGCTGCGCGAGAACATTTCATGCGTCCGAGCGCGAATCATCTTTCGGCCAATAGTAAAACTCTGTGACAGATTTTCGCAGCGCCATTGGCGCAGTCCTTGCTATGAATTGCAGAAAAGGGCCGGCAGCCGCTGAAAACAAGGCTTAACGCCGCCAAAAGGGAGTTCTCGCAATGGACTCACGCCTGACGCAGTTCGATGAACTGGCTGGGGCGGACGGCCGTATCCGCGCCCCTTATCGAAAGCTGTCGCGATGGCTCGCCGAAACGCCGCCTGAACTCTTGGCCTCGCGGCGCGAGCAGGCGGAGCTCCTGTTTCGGCGCATCGGCATTACTTTCGCGGTCTATGGCGCGCAGGAAGCGACCGAACGGCTCATTCCCTTCGACATCCTGCCGCGCATACTCGCGCGCAGCGAATGGGCGACGCTGGAAAAGGGCCTCATTCAGCGCGTCGCCGCGCTCAACGCCTTTCTTGCCGACATCTATGGCGCCGGCGAGATTTTAAAGGCCGGAGTCGTTCCAGCCGATCTCGTCTATCGCAACCCCGCCTATTGTCCCGAAATGGCGGGCCGTCGCGTGCCCTATGACATCTTCGTGCATATCGCCGGCGTTGACATCGTGCGCACCGACGATCAGGGTTTCTTTGTTCTAGAAGACAATGCGCGTACGCCCTCGGGCGTCTCCTACATGCTCGAGAACCGCGAAGTGATGATGCGGCTTTTTCCCGAGCTTTTCGCGCTGCATCGCGTCGCGCCGATCGAAAACTATCCCGACGAGCTGCTCGCGACCCTGCGCTCGGTCGCGCCGCCGCACGCCAATGGCGATCCGACGATCGTGTTGATGACTCCGGGCCAATATAATTCGGCCTTCTACGAACACTCGTTTCTCGCCGACAAGCTTGGCGTCGAGCTTGTCGAGGGCCGAGATCTCTTCGTTCGCGATGATGTGGTTTATATGCGCACGACCGAAGGTCCGCGCCGCGTCGACGTGATCTATCGGCGCATCGACGACGACTTCCTCGATCCGCTATGTTTCCGCCCGGATTCGGCGCTGGGCGTCGCGGGCCTGATGGGCGCCTATCACGCAGGCAATGTGACGCTGGCGAATGCAGTTGGCGCCGGCGCCGCCGACGACAAGGCGATGTATACCTACATGCCTGACATTATTAAGTTTTACCTCGGAGAAGCGCCGCTGTTGCAGAATGTTCCGACCTTCCGCTGCCGCGAAGACGAAGCGCTGGCTTACGTCCTCGACCACCTCGAAGAGCTCGTCGTCAAGGAAGTCAACGGCTCTGGCGGCTACGGCATGCTCGTTGGGCCCCATGCGTCGAAGGCGCAGATCGAGGAGTTTCAAGCAAAGCTTAAGGCGCATCCGCAGAATTTCATTGCGCAACCGACGCTGGCGCTCTCCACATGCCCCATCGCTTTGGCGAGCGGCGTCGCGCCGCGTCATGTCGATCTGCGGCCCTTCGTCCTGCAAGGCGCAAATGGCGCGCGGGTCGTGCCGGGCGGCTTGACCCGGGTCGCCATGACGGAGAAATCGCTCGTCGTGAATTCAAGCCAGGGCGGCGGGACCAAAGACACTTGGGTGATTGACGACGCCTGGGTCGACGAGGAGGCGATGGGCCAAGCGTGACGAGACGCTCGTTCTCCGTAATGATTATCCACGATCGCCAGAGCGCTCATAACCGGACGAGCTGATGCTTTCCCGCACCGCCGACAATTTGTATTGGCTCGCCCGCTACATGGAGCGCGCCGATTTTCTGGCGCGCGCCATCCAGGCGTCACGCCGACTCGCGGCGCTGCCGAAGGCGTATGGCGGCGACGAAACTGAATGGGAAAGCGTATTGCTGTCGTCGGGGGCGGCGCTGGCGTTCGAAAGCTGCGGACGTCCTGTTAATGAAGCGAACGTCATCGCGTTTCTCACCTTCGCTCCCGAGAATCCGGGATCGATCCGAAATTGCCTTGAGCACGCCCGCTCCAATGCGCGCGCCGTGCGCACGGCGCTGACGATTGAAATGTGGGAGTCGATTAACGACGCCTATCTCGAAATGCGCGCGCTTGAGTCGCGCGACGGCGTTCCTTGCGCCGAGGAGCTTGCGCGCTTTCTCGAAGTCATCAAGCTGACCTCGCTGACCTATGACGGCGGCGCTTATCGCACTATGCTGCGCAACGACGCTTATTGGTTCTCGCGCGTCGGGCTTTTCATTGAGCGCGCCGACAACACGGCGCGTCTGCTGGACGTGAAATACCATGTGCTGCTGCCCCAGAAGGAAGTTGTTGGCGGTTCGCTCGATTATTTCCAATGGTCGGCCATTCTGCGCGCCGTGTCGGCGCACACCGCCTATCACTGGGTCTATCGCACCAGCATGAAGCCGTGGCTCGTCGCCGATCTCCTCATCTTAAGGCCTGAAATGCCGCGCTCCCTCATTTCCTGCTATGAATCGATCGTGCGCAATCTTGATAGTCTCGCCCGCGCCCATGGCCGCCAGGGCGCATCGCAGCGCCACGCCCGTGGCGTTTACGGCAAGCTTGAGAAACTCACCATGGAGAGCGTCTTTCAAGGCGGCCTGCATGAATTTGTGCAAGGTTTCATCGCCGAGAACAACCGGCTGGGCGCACTGATTTCCGAGCAATACCTCTTCTAAGCGAAGACCGATGCGCATTCGCATACGCCACGAGACGACCTATCGTTATGCAGAGCCGCCGCGGATGGCGGTGCAGCACCTACGCCTGACGCCACGTAACTACGACGGGCAGCATGTCGTCGACTGGCGCATCGACGTTGATCGCGATTGCAGACTGGTGCAGTCGGAGGACGCCTTCGGCAATATGCTCCACCGCTTTTCCGTGGATGGACCGCTCGAGTCGATCTCCACCGTCGTCGAGGGCGAGGTGACGACCTTCGACACGGCCGGAGTCGCATCGGGCGCGGTCGAACGTTTTCCGCCGATCGTTTACATGCGGGAGACGCCGCTGACGTCGCCAAGCGCCGGGATCTCCGAATTCGCGCGCAAAACTGCATCGAAGGAAAGCGGAACGCTCGGCAAGCTCCATGCGCTGCTTGGCGCGCTCCATGAATCATTCACATTCGACGCTGACGCCACCCATGCGGCGACGACCGCTGCGGAATGTTTCGAGCATCGCATGGGCGTCTGCCAAGACTTCGCGCATCTTTTCATCGCCTGCGCGCGTGAGATCGGCGCGCCGGCGCGTTATGTGAGCGGCTATTTCCTTCGCACCGATGCGGAGGATCAGGTCGCCGGCCACGCATGGGCCGAGGCCTATGTCGAGGATCTTGGCTGGGTGGGCTTCGACCCCGCGCATGGCGTTTCGCCGCACGAAAATCATGTGCGCGTCGCGGTGGCGCTCGACTATCTCGGCGCCGCGCCAATCCGCGGCGCGCGATCCGGCGGCGCCGAGGAGACGATGGACGTCAAGGTGCGTGTGGCGCAGATGCCCGTCTTCAGCCAGTCCCAATCACAGTCGCAGTAGCGGGATCTAAGAGACAGATCGCCGGGCCAAGCACCGCGCTTTCCGGCGGCTCGATGTCTTGTCGCGAAGGCGCACACAAGCCAGTTTCAACGCCCGATACGAAGCGCAGGCCATATTCATTGTATTGAAGATCGCAGGCGCCGCTCTCGTTCAGCGCCACGACGATGCACGGCCAGACGCCCTTCCTCTGCCAGCGGTGGTAGCGCGTGTAGGCTGTGTACCATTTGCCGAAATGCGGCGGCAGGGTGCGCCATGCCGAGCCGGTGCGAAGGATCCAGAACACCGCTTCAAGAAAAAGCCGGTTGTCGCGTCCCCTGCAGCCGGGATCGCCTGCTTTTCCAGGAAGGACGGGGGCGACGGCATGCCAAAGCTCTTCAGAAAGGTAATTTTCAATCAATTGATCCTCCGCCGCGGCGTGAGCGACGTCGACCCGGTTGGAGCCAAAGGTCCGCCGGAGGCCATAATGGTTAACTCTACCTTAAGTTGTATAAATATGTAACACAACCTTAGCTTAATCAGTGACGTCAAGGGTTGTGGTCTTCAGATCCGCCGCCGGGGGATAGTGCACGCGCTTGCGACTTATGCGCCCCTGTGGCACACAGTCGCCGAAATCCTCGACGCCGTTTCAGTCGTTTCGAGCGATCAAACGCTGCAGTAGCTCAGTGGTAGAGCACTCCCTTGGTAAGGGAGAGGTCGAGAGTTCAATCCTCTCTTGCAGCACCAGCTTTCTCTAAGGAAATCCACGACCTTGCGAGAGACGCGCGCGACGTTTCACCACGTTCGGGACGGAACGGAACGCCAAAACGCGCGCAAAGTTAGGTGAAAACTGGGTAGCGCATTCGCCTTCTGGACCGGCGGCTCAAAAAGAAATCGCCGCGCATGGGTTGGAGCCCAGCGCGGCGACAAAACTTAAGGTGAAGGCATCGAACTTACGTCAACCACAATACGTCGGCGGCTGCTTTTTCGCAACTGCGAAATTGCCGAGCCGCGCGAAGCTTGTGCGCAAGTGGCCGCCAATGGAGAGTCGCCAATGCTTGTCGCCTCACTAGGCCTCTCTACGTAAGCTTGCGCCCGTCTCTCTCCGAATAGGTTCGGGGCTTATTTGAGGGCGGAGGAGCTCGCGGATTTACGACAGTGAACCAGGGCGGCCGCCTATCTCATCTTGGCAATCTTCAAGATTGGAGAGGATGTCATGGCTAAGCGCCCGAGCCGCTCCGGAATAGGGGCGTCGTTTGCATCTCTCGTCGCAGGAGTCGGCTTGCTCACGCTGGGAACGTGGATCGGCCCGACGTGGGAAGGCGTCGTGTTCGACGCTCTCGGGATGGCTTCTTTGGTCGCGCTTCTTTGGTTGTACTAGCGGTGAAGCGCGCATTCTTGAGGAGGACAGCATGCTGAGAAGGATATTGACCGCTTCCATCTGCGCTGGCGGCGTTTTGCTTTCCGGCGCCGTTTTCGCTCAAACGCCGACGGTCGCTCCGGACTGCGCCGCACAGGCGAGCGAAAAGAAGCTCCATGGCGCGGCGCTGAACAGCTTCATGAAAAAGTGCGAAAAAGACGCGGCCATCGCTTCGTGCGATGCCGCCGCGGCTGACAAGAAGCTGGCGGGCGCCGCCAAGACGAGCTTCACGAAGAAGTGCGTCAAGGACGCGGTAGGGAAGCCGAGCGCGCAGTAAAACATCATGGGCATCGTGCGGCGTCTGTGGCGCCCGCCGAATCTGTTGCTGCCCTGAAGAAAACGCTTTCAGCTGAGCGGATCTAGTGCGGGACTCTTTGCCTGCTGGCTGGTTTCTGAATGGGCGCCGCGCGGACTGGTCCGTGCGCGATGCTCACTCAGAAAGGAGCGCGCTCAAACGCGAGAAGGCCTTCGAGCTGTAATTGCCAAAGGGAAGGCTTTCGAAAAAGGCCTCCGTGCCCTGCGGGTTTTGGCCCCAGGCGATCAGGAAGCCCGCCACAACCAAAAGCAGCAGGGAAAGCAGCCCCGACAAGAGGCCGGCGAGAACGCCAATCGCCAAAGCGGCTCCGAGCTTGGTCCTGATGTTGATCGCCATGGTTGATTCTCCTGTCGCGCGTCAAACTGCACTCGCTTAGATTAACATGGTTAATCTGACGTTACAGCCCACATGAATATCGGCGTCGGCGTCGGCTTGTGTGGAGGATAGTCGAGAGTTCAGGACTGCCCGGCGCAAACCCCGCGCCTACGCGCGGCGCTGAGGGACCCCCGTAATCGGAGCTTCCGTGGCCGGAGCCTTCAGCCGCCGTAGTAACCCACAATCGCCGCGCCAAGGAAAAATCCAATTGCGCCCAAAATCATCAGTCTTGTGAAGCCGTCCGGCATGATTCTCTCCGCTCAGCGCCGCTCGCTTCAAATTAGCGGTCTCAGCTCCAAGATCAAGAAGCGCGCTACGGGCCGACCCTCGTGATGAGCAAAGGGGAAAAAAATAAACCGCAGGCGAAAGGCCTGCGGTTTCACAAAATAAATTTGCGCTTACTGATTGTAGAAAGCGACGCAGACGCGGTTGCCGTCATAGTCCCAGCCCCACTTCGCGCAGCGCTGCGGCGGAGCGGTCGCCGCTCCGACGATGGCGCCGCTCGCCGCGCCGAGGGCGGCTCCGGCCAGCGTGCCGCCTGCGCGCCCGCCCGAAGCCAGCGCGCCGATGCCCGCGCCGCCTAACCCGCCGATCACGGCCCCGCCCGCGGCGCGTTCGCCGGGCGTATTGCATGCCGTAAGGGGCGCGGCCGCCGCTAAGACGGTCGTCAGCAGCAGAACCTTCTTCATGCGTGTCTCCTCAAGGATGTTTCTCGATATTCGCATCCAGGCGACGCGACGTCTGACAAGCTCGGTTGAGAGCGCCGCGAATTCTGTATGACGCCGCGGCCGACAGCTGCTTGGGGAAAACCGCAAGCCGCATTGGCGTCGGGCGCAGATTAAAGACCTGCGCCCTTCATGGCTGTCGCAAAAATACAACATCGCGGCGAGCTTGGAGCGCCCGCCTTTGCGGAAAAGACCAAAACTCGCCGATTTTTAGCCATGAATTTTGTGTGTCGCGCTTGGGGCCGGAGCGTAAATTTGGTAGCAGCCACTGTCATTTGTCCAAAGGATATCGCACTCATGGATGCACCCGCCCGCGCCGAGGAGTTTCGCCGTCGTCTCGACGCCGCCGCCGAGGCGACCGAGGCGGCGCTCGACGCGCTGCTCTCGGCTGCGCCGCTCCCGGGCGAGATCGCGCGTCCCACGCGCCTTCTCGAGGCGATGCGCTATTCGTCGCTTGGCGGCGGCAAACGGTTGCGGCCCTTTCTCGTCATTGAATCCGCGCGGCTCTTCGGCGTCATCGGCGAAGCGGCGTTGCGCACCGCCTGCGCGCTCGAAATGATTCATTGCTATTCGCTCGCCCATGACGATTTGCCAGCGATGGACGATGATGATCTCCGCCGCGGTCGGCCGACGACTCATAAGGCGTTCGATGAGGCGACGGCGATCCTCGCTGGCGACGGGCTCTTGACCTACGCCTTCGACGTCATCGCCGATCCCAAAACGCATTTGGATGCGGGCGTGCGCGCCGCTTTGGTGCTCGCCTTGGCGCGCGCAGCGGGTCTTGGCGGCATGGTTGGCGGACAGGCGCTCGATCTTGCCGCAGAAACTGCGGCGACCCCTCTGTCGCTCGAAGAAACTTTGCAGATGCAGGCGATGAAGACCGGCGCTCTATTACGCTTCGCGGTCGACGCCGGCGCGATTCTTGGCGGCGCTACCGCACAACAAGCACGTGCGCTGACGCGTTATGGCGAAGCGCTCGGCGCCGCCTTTCAAATCGCCGACGACATTCTCGACGCCGAGGGCGACAGCGCCGCGCTCGGAAAACGAGCGGGCAAGGACGCAGAACGCGGAAAGGCGACGCTTGTCGGTCTCCTTGGTCTCGACGCCGCCCGCGAAAGACGAGACTCGCTTGTCGAAGAAGCCACCGCGGCGTTGCGCGAAACCGGATTAGGAGAGGGGACCGACATTCTGGCTGAGGCAGCCTATTTCGTCGCCGCGCGGCGTAACTGAGGGATTGCGCCCATGCGCAGGGAAGGGCTGTCAAAGAACCCACGGCGCGCTTTGGCGATTCTTGCGCCCTTTCGAATTATCCGAGCGCGGCCGCAGCTCTTTTTGAGCAGCGTGATCGGCCTCGCCGTCGGAGTTCTACTGCCGCAGGCGATGCAGCCTGTTTCTCGCGCGCTGATCGGCTGGAATGCGTTTACGCTTTGCTATTTCGCGTTGGTGGCGATGTCCGTCGCCGGCGCGACGCATGAGACCATCCGCGAACGGGCGCAACGTCTGGATGAGGGCCGCTTTGTCATGCTGTTGCTGACGACGGCGATCGCAACCGCGTCTTTCGGCGCGGTCGTCATTCAGCTCGGTTCAGTGAAGGGCATGGAAGGCTGGGAGAAAGGCGCATCGGTCGCGCTGACCATCATCACCGTGCTGAATTCCTGGCTGTTCCTGCATCTGACATTCGCATTTCATTATGCGCATGAATATTACTTTGAGGAGGAGAGCGATCCCGGCGAGCCGCCGGAAGCGAGAGGCGGCCTGCATTTTCCCAACACCAAGACGCCGCAATACATCGACTTCCTGTATTTTTCCTACGTCATCGGCGTCGCCTTTCAGACGGCCGACATAGAAACCTGCTCGTCGCCGATGAGACTGCTGGTGGCGACGCATGGCATCGTCGCCTTTTTTTACAACACGACCATCCTCGCGCTTATGGTGAATATCGCCAGTCAGTTGGTTTGATGGCCATGCGCGACGACGTGGCGACATCCGACATTAAGACCGAAGCGGCGCGACTGCGCGCCATACTGGTCGGCTCCGTCGGCAATCTCGTCGAATGGTATGACTTCTATGTCTATTCCGCTTTTTCGCTTTATTTCGCCGATTCATTCTTTCCCGGCCATGATCCCGTCGCGCAAATGATGGCCGCCTCCGGCGTCTTCGCGCTCGGTTTCTTCATGCGGCCGATCGGCGCCTATATTTTCGGCCGCATCGGCGATGGTCGCGGCCGCCGTCTCGCGCTGATGCTCTCGGTCATGTTGATGTGTCTCGGCTCGCTCCTCGTCGCGCTCGCGCCGACCTATGCGATGATCGGCGTCGGGGCGCCGGCGACGTTGCTCTTCGCGCGCTTAATCCAGGGCGTCAGTCTTGGCGGCGAATATGGTTCGAGCGCGACCTATCTCGCCGAAATGGCGCATCCGGAGCGGCGCGGCTTCTATTCGAGCTTCCAATATGTGACGATGATCGCCGGACAATTGCTTGCGCTTTGCGTGCTGCTGATCCTGCAAGATGTCGCGCTCGACGCTCAGGCGTTGCGCGACTGGGGATGGCGCATCCCCTTCGCCTTTGGCGCGCTGCTCGCGATCGTCGCGCTTTTCATGCGTCGCGATCTTGCCGAGACGCCCGCCTTCAAGTCGTCTCGCGCCGAACGCAAGCGCGGCTCGCTCACCGCGCTCCTTGCGCATAAGCGAGAGACCGCGATAGTCGTTGGACTGACGCTCGGCGGCACCATCGCCTTCTATGTCTATACGACCTATATGCAGAAGTTTCTCAAACTGTCCGCAGGACTGAGCGATCGGCAGACGACGTGGATTGCGGCCGGCTCGCTTCTCTTCGCGCTCTGCCTTCAGCCGCTTTATGGCGCTATATCGGATCGCGTCGGCCGCCGGCCGATGCTCATCGCCTTCGGCGCGCTGGGTACGATCTTTACCGCGCCGCTGCTGACCGCCATACAGAACGCACGCGACGCATGGACCGCCTTCGCGCTGATCTGCTGCGCCTGGCTGATCGTCGCGCTTTATACGTCGATCAACGCCGTCGTGAAGGCGGAGCTTTTTCCTGCAGCGATCCGAGTCACGGGCGTCGCTTTGCCTTATGCGGCGACGGTGTCTCTCTTCGGCGGCTCGGCGGAATATGTGGCGCTCTGGTTCAAGGCGCACGGCCATGAGAACTGGTTCTTCTACTATGCGAGCGCCGCGATTTTCATCTCGCTCATCGTCTATGCGACGATGCCGGATACGAAGAAGAATTCGCGGATTGAGCAAACACCACCGTAGTATGATATTTTTGAAGGGGGATTATCCCCTAAAAGCAAGTAGAAGATATAAACATATATTCGGGATCGACGCGCCCAACGCGCCGATTTCCGTTCCGAGGCGTTTGTTAAAGCCACGTTAACCCATCCCGGAGCGACCAAATCGCTCCGGGATTTTTGTACCATAACCCGCGAATCGATGTCCACCCTAATATAAGGGTTTGATAAAAATGGCTAAAAAGCAGTCAACGCCGCCGGTATCTAGCTTGGCCGGCAAAGTCCTCTCCGGCGCTAAGAAACCAACCGCTTCTGACGCGAAGAAGCTCGCCGCTTCCGTTCTGTCACAGGACGAGAAGAAGGGGCAGAAGAAGTAAGCGACGGCTCAGGTAGCCTCGTAAGCCTCACAACGCATCGTGCAGGTATCCGTATCACACCGGATACCTGCATGTTGCTTTCATCGTCGATCGATCCCATGTTTGGCGCGATAACCTTTACACTTTCCGTGTCTTGTATAAGCCATCCCACGGAAGCGCATCTAATGGCTTGATATGGGTTGAACTCATGTAGGTGCGACCAAGCTGGTATGGGCTGGGCGCTATCTTCCCATTCAACCATAACGAGGGGGCATCGCTTGGCCATTGTTCAGTCCTTAAGCCTCTCGGAAGCAGTGCTTCTGGCAGATTAGAGGAATTCATCGCCCAAGAGGAAGCTCGTGGCATCGGGCCGGCTGACCGCGCTAAGTTCGACAGAGATGCGATCAGAAGATCAAACATCGCGTTCCGCATCTGGCGATGGTTCGAGCGGAAAGAAAACTCGCCGAGGTAGCGGTCCATGTGCTTCGCGCTGATGTGAATGTGCGTCGAAGCTACCGACTTCTTAAACAGTTTCCGGAAGCTCTCGACATTGTTCGTGTGATGCGTCGCGTCGTGGCGATAATCGCAATACGCCCATTCCTTCGCGCCATGCTTTACCGCGCCATGCTTGTAGCCGTCGCCGGTCAGTAAGCCATAGCTGTAAAGCTCATCGGTCGAAACTGTCGCGCCCTTCTCGACATTCTCAAGAACGACGCCGCGCAGCGAGAGAGATGGCTGGTTCTTGGTCGCTACAAGAGGCAGCGACCGCCAGTTCAAGCACCCAACGAAGCCAGGTCGAACGACGGTCGCAGGTAAGCCGTCAGACGATATTTCGCCAGGAACGCTGAACAGTATTCAGAAACAGGCAGGCCTCAAGGAGAAGCCCTGACGCGTTACGCGGTCGTGATCGAAAAGGCGGGCGACAATTACTCGGCCTATGTGCCTGATTTACCGGGTTGCATCGCGACAGGATCGACGGTGGCTGAAGTCGAGCGGGAACTGCGAGAAGCGATCCGATTCCACATTGAAGGGCTGGAGGCGGACGGTCTCCCAGTGCCGCTGCCTAGCGCCGTCGCAGAGTATGTCGACGCGTAAATCGATTCTCCGCGCGTCACGTCAATTATCCAAGAAGCTCCGCAGCTTCCGGCTGCGGCTCGGATGCTTCAGCTTCCTTAGCGCCTTTGCCTCGATCTGGCGGATGCGCTCGCGCGTCACTGAGAACTGCTGACCGACTTCTTCGAGCGTATGGTCGGTGTTCATGCCGATGCCGAAGCGCATGCGCAGCACGCGTTCTTCGCGCGGCGTCAGCGATGACAATACGCGCGTCGTGGTCTCGCGCAGATTCGACTGGATCGCCGCCTCGATCGGCAGCACCGCATTCTTGTCCTCGATGAAATCGCCGAGATGCGAATCTTCCTCATCGCCAATCGGCGTCTCGAGCGAGATCGGCTCCTTGGCGATTTTGAGAACCTTACGCACTTTCTCGAGCGGCATGGCGAGCTTTTCGGAAAGCTCTTCCGGCGTCGGCTCGCGCCCGATCTCATGCAGCATCTGGCGCGAGGTGCGCACGATCTTGTTGATCGTCTCGATCATATGCACGGGGATGCGGATCGTTCGCGCCTGATCGGCGATCGAGCGGGTGATCGCTTGGCGAATCCACCAGGTCGCGTAGGTCGAGAATTTATAGCCGCGGCGATATTCGAATTTGTCGACCGCCTTCATCAGGCCGATGTTGCCTTCCTGGATGAGGTCGAGGAACTGCAGGCCGCGGTTGGTGTATTTCTTGGCGATGGAGATCACGAGACGCAGATTCGCCTCGACCATCTCCTTCTTGGCCTGCCGGGCCTCGCGCTCGCCCTTCTGCACCATATGCACGATCTTGCGGAACTCGGAGATCTCCAGTCCCGTTTCGGTCGCAAGCGCGTGAATGTCGGCGCGCAGATCCTTGATGCGGTCCTTGTCGCGGGCGACGAATTCCTTCCAGCCCTTGGAGCCGAGCTTGGCGACGCGCATCACCCATTTGGGGTCAAGTTCGGAGCCGTGGAATTTGTCGATGAAATCTTCGCGCATCACGCCATGGCTGTCGGCGAGCCGCAGCAGTTTCGTCTCATAGCCGATGAGCCGCTTGTTGATGTCGTAAAGCTGCTCGACCAGCGCTTCGATGCGGTTCTGGTTTAGAGAAAGCGATTTGACGTCGGCGACAATCTCTTTCTTCAGCGTCTTATATTTTCGCTCCTGCGCGGGCGTCAGAGTCTCGTTCTTGAGCTTGTTTTCGACGTTCTGATCCTGAAGCCGGCGCAGCTTCTTGTAGGCGTCGGCGATGCGGGCGAAAGTTTCGAGGACTTTGGGCTTAAGTTCCAATTCCATCGCGGAGAGCGACACGGAATTTTCCATGTCGTCTTCTTCCTCGAACGTCTCTTCGGCGGGCGGGACTTCCTCCTCCAGACCGGCGGGCGGCGTGCGCGGCGCCGTCGACGGCGCCATGTCGGCGGCGGGGGCGGGCTCTGCAGTCTTCGCCGCCTTGCCCTCAGGGCCGGCGTAGGTCGCCTCGAGATCGATGATGTCGCGCAGCAGAACCTTGCCCGCTTCCAATTCCTCGCGCCAGATGATGATCGCCTGGAAGGTGAGCGGGCTCTCGCAGAGCCCGGCGATCATCGCCTCGCGCCCAGCCTCGATCCGCTTGGCGATGGCGATCTCGCCCTCGCGCGATAGAAGCTCGACCGAGCCCATCTCGCGCAGATACATGCGCACCGGATCGTCGGTGCGGTCGGCGGGCTCCGACGTGCGCGTCGTCACCGCGGTTGCGCGCGGACTTTCGACGAGTTCGCCGCCTTCAGATTCTTCCTCTTCGGCGGCCTGTTCCTCCTCGACATCGTCGGGATCGTCGCCTTCCGAGACCGTAATGCCCATTTCCGATAGCATTGCGTAGACGTCCTCGATCTGGTCCGACGATACTTCCTCGGAGGGCAGAACGGCGTTCAGTTCGGCATAGGTGACAAAGCCGCGCTTTTTGGCGAGCTTGATCATCCGCTTAACGGCGGCGTCATTGAGATCGAGAAGCGGCCCGTCGGAGGTTTCCGTCGCGGCTGCAGTCTCGTTCTCGACCTTGTCTTCGTCTTTCTTCGCCATCCATAAGCTCCAAGCATCTCGCCCTGGATCGGCTCCCCGAACCAGGCAAGGCGCAAGTTTTTCTCAAAAAATAAGCCTGAGAGGCCGCCCCTCTCCAAGCTGCGGCGCGGCGACCAGGCGAAGGGCCTTGCCGACCGCAAAAAACCTTCGCCCCGCCCCCTAGCGGCGCGTTTTCCATCCCCTCTTCGCCACGGCGTTAACCCTTGCGAATTCACAAATTGCGCGACGGCCGGCCGGAAAGCGCTCCATATCCTTCCACCGCCGCTTCTGCGCCATCTAGCGCCGACAACTGGGTCTGAATATCCTTCAGCCGCGCATAATCCCGCTCGTTGGGGTTGTCGGCCAGCAGCGCTTGCACCGCGCGCAACTCTCTATTTAACGCCAACGATCTGCGATGCAAGACGAAAGCCTGTCGCAGGCTTTCGCCGGCGTCAGCGGCGGCGGCCTCGGGGCGCACGCTCCACAACGTCGAGTGGGCGGCCATCGCCTCAAGCCGGGCGACCGTCCGCTCAAGCTCGAGCGACGCCAGAAACGGGCGAAGCTGAGCCTTATCCGATTCGCTACGCTCCGCGAATCGTAAAAGCGCGTCACGCAAGGCGCGCATGTCGCCGGAATCGAGGTCGAGGGTCGCCAGATCTTCGACACGGGAGTCGATCAGATCAGGATGATTGATCAGGATCAATAAGATAAGCGCTTCTCGCGGCGCGATCCCAGCCTTGACTCCCCGAAACAGCGGCGAATTCGCCAGCCCCGGACCAATGGCGAGGGGCCCGTCGTCAGTCGCGCGTCTGCGTCCGCCCGCGCTGCGGCGCGCGCCATAGGGGCCTCGAAATTGGCTGCGCCGATCGCGTCCAAAAAGGCTGTCCAGCCGCTGTGCGAACTCTTGCAGGTAGTGGCGCCGCAGGTCGTCGTCGCGAATCTCGCCGACAATCTCACGCAGCCGCCGTTCTAGCGCGGCGCGCCGCTCGGGCGTATCGAGCGCCGCCGAATCTGTCTCGCGCATCCACAAGAGATCGACAAGCGGCAGCGGCCGGCTCAGAGCTTCAGCGAGAGCCTCCGGGCCCGCGGCGCGCAGCAGTTCGTCGGGGTCCTGGCCGTCTGGCAGGAGCACGAATCGCAGCGAACGGCCGGGGCCAATCAGCGGCAGCACCGTATCGACCGCGCGAAAGGCCGCTTTCAATCCGGCCTTGTCGCCGTCGAAGCAGAGGATAGGCTCCTCGGCCAGACGCCAGAGCAGGGCGCATTGTTCGGCGGTCAGCGCAGTGCCGAGCGGGGCGACCGCGTTGGGGAAACCCGCCGCAGTCAGCGCGATGACGTCGATATAGCCCTCGACGGCGATGACCGCGCCCATCTCATGCGCGGCCTTGCGGGCGTTATGCAGATTGTAGAGCGTCGCCCCCTTGTGAAAGAGCGGCGTCTCGGGGGAGTTGAGATATTTCGCCTGGGCGTCGGCCTCCAAGGCGCGTCCGCCGAAGGCGATGACCCTTCCGGAGCGGTCGCAGATCGGAAACATGATCCGATTGCGGAATCGATCATAGGGAACAGCAATCTCCTCGCCATGGACGAGCAGGCCGGCCTCGATCATGGTTTCAACGCTTGCGCCCTTGGCGGCGAGATAATCGCGCAGCGCATGGCGTTCGGGCGGCGCAAAACCCAGACGGAATTTCTCGCGCGCGGACAAGGAAATCTGTCGGCGGTCGAGATAGGCGCGCGCCTCGCGTCCCGCTGCGCCGGCGAGCTGCTTTTCGAAAAAGACCGCCGCCGCTTCGAGCGCCTCGCCAAGCGTCGCGCGCCGCCGATCCTGCTCTTGCTGCTCCCTCGTCTCGACAGGCAGCGGCAGGCCGGCGAGCGCCGCCAGTCTCTCCACCGCTTCAGGGAAGGAGAGTCCCTCGGTCTCCATGACGAAATCGAAGATGTTGCCGTTCTTGCCCGCCGAGAAGTCGAACCAGCGCATCTTCTGGTCGTTGACGTAAAAAGAAGGGGTTTTCTCGGCGTTAAAGGGCGAGAGGCCCCGCCACTCCTTGCCTTCTTTCCTGAGTTTCACCTTCTGGCGCACGACCTCCGAGACGGGCACGCGCGCCCGAATCTCATCGAGGAAGGAAGGCGAAAAGCGCATTGGAGCCTGCCGTTGAGCAAGAAGTACCATAGACGCCTGGGACGCCTTGCGAGAAGCCTTCTTGATTATCTTGGTCAGTGTATATACAACTGCATTCCCGGCGCAGTGGCCTGCTGCGCCGCAGTAGTCGCCGCAGGCTTATCACAACATGGGCGAACAGGGCTTCGAATGGGAAGCAGATAAGAACGAGTCGAATCGCCAGAAGCACCGAATTTCCTTTGAAGAGTGTACCGCTCTATTCGACGAGCCCTTCCTGAGGATCCGCTCGGATCGTTCGGGCGAGACCCGGTGGTTGGCGATCGGAAAATCACAGGATCGGATTATCGCCGTAATCTACACTGAACGATACGGCCGTATTCGGATCATCTCGGCCAGGATGGCGAGAAAATATGAGCGTGAAATCTACAAAGATCGCATCGGTGACACATCATGAATCGATGACGCGCCGGGTGACAAAGAAGCGACAAATGACCGACGTGGAATTGGACGCCGCCGTCGCAAGCGATCCCGATTGGGCGGAATTTGAGCCGATCGACTGGAGCAAGGCAGAAGTCGTCGTGCCTGCAAAAAAGCAGGCGATTTCCATCCGTCTCGATCAAGACCTGATTGACTATTTCAAGGCGCAAGGCCCCGGCTATCAGCGACGCATCAACGCCGTTCTGCGCAGCTACATGAGGCAACGCAAGGTTGGTTAACCTGCGTTTGTTCAAAGCGCATCGCCGGGAATTGGCGTCTACGCCACGGGCCGGCGACTAATTCGAATGATGCGCGTGACGGGTTGTCGGGCGCCGATGGACATGGGGCGCTTCGGCCTGCTCGACATCCGCCGGGACGACGACGAGCTGCCCATATCGGACTCCGCGCTCGCCAATTACATGACCGGCGAAATGTTCGACTTCGGACTTCTGGCCCTTGAGCAGCGACACTTCGAGACAGGTCGCCTCATCCAAGTGCACATGGAGCGTGGCGATCGACATGTCGGCATGAGAATGATGATCGTGCATCAATCGCTTCGAGAGCTGTCGCGTCTCGTGGTCATAGACATAAACGAGCGCCGCGACGCAGGCGCGGGCGCCGTCATCGGTTTCGGGCGTTTTGAGCAGACCTGCGCGAACGAGATCGCGCACCGCCTCGGAACGGTTTCGATGGCCGCCCGCCTCCATATATTGGTCGAGCGCGCTCATCAGCTCTTCATCGATGGTTATCGTCACGCGCTGCATAGGTAGCTCCGGCTGTTTGCGGCTGCGTCGAGCCAGATGATAGGCCAAAATCGCCCGGCAGGCCCGAACGTTAGTTTATTATTCGCAGCGGCTAAGGGCCAATAGCGCGAGACGTGAAGGATCGAGCGCCGGTCACGAGCCGCTTTGGAAAGCGGCTGGTCTAGAAGACTTAAAGTCCAAAATTCCAGGCATTTGCGTCTTTTTTCCAATCAGAAAAAAGGACCGCATCGTCTCTTTGCCTTTCAAGTCGACGGTTCCGTCGTCCAGGAATACGTAATCATCAGTAAGGCGCACTTTGACCGCTTCCGACACATGGATCTTGTCGGGCTCACAGGTCGATTCGAAGCGGCTGGCGACATTTACGACATCGCCCCACAGATCATAGGAAAAGCGTTTTCTGCCGACGACGCCGGCGGCGACAGTGCCGGTGTGCACGCCCATCCTCATTTTGAGCGGGTAGGGAACTTCTTTGCCGAAATCATTTATGAAGCTCTGCGCATCTAGAGCGAAGTCTGCGATATGCTGACAGTGCAGCGGGTCGCGGGTCGGGACGCCGCCGACGACCATGTAGCTGTCGCCGATCGTCTTTATTTTCTCGACGCCGTGCTTTTCGACGAGCTCGTCGAATTTTTCGAATATGGCGTTGAGCATATTGACCGTCTCGTGCGGTCCAAGCTTCGCCGAGAGTTCGGTGAATCCGACGATGTCAGAGAAGAACACGGTGACTTCCGGAAAAACTTCCGCGATGGTTTCTTCGCCGCCGCGCAATCTTTCGGCGATGGCGGCAGGAAGAATGTTGTGAAGCAGCTTTTCCGAACGAGAGCGTTCGACCTCCAGATCCGCCAACGCCTCGCCTGAGAGCTTTATTTTATTTTCGAGTTTGTCGAATGCTATGTTCAGATCTTCCGCCATCGCGTTGATGGTCGTCGCCAACTCGCTTATCTCGTCGCTCCCGGAAACAGGAACGCGCGCACTCAGGTTTCCGGAGCCGATATCGTGAACGACCGTCATGAGCTGCGACGATCGAACCGCGAAGCGATTGCGCAAGAAGATGAGAGACAAAATGACCATGCCGAATAGGCCAATATTGATGTAGGTGTTGGCAGTGAATAAGAGGCGGGTGAACGCTTGTTGTTGTGAAATCTGCGTCGCATATCTCTGCCGAATCAATTCCTGCATCTGGGAGATTTTCAGCGCCAAATCTCCGTTGAGCTTACGATATTCGTCACTAAACAGCAGCTTTGTCGCTAGGGTTCGATCTGGCTTGCCCTTGCGGGAGAAGGTTCCGGCGCCGTCGTCGAACTCCCCATCGACCGCGTGCATTGCGGCGCGTTCGATGCCGACCACCTTCTCTAAGAAGCTGCGCGCTTCCTTTAACTTATTCAGCTCTTGTGCGGTGATATTTTGACTTAAGAAGCGATCTTCGATGGAAACTGCGTCGTCGCGTTTCTTTTCGGGCGGCGGAATAATCCCGCCATTCACGAGATCCCAATAGCCAAAATTGTAGTCTTTCGGTCGCGCGACTTTGCCATTCAGGATGGCTTCGATGGCGTTATACCAGTCAACTCTTTTCGGGTCGTTGTTAGAGATGTAGCCTCTCGCAAAGCGCGTCTGCCACTGCGAGGAAAAGACCAAGTCGTCGGCAAGCGTGGTCAGAGACTGCAGTTCGCGATGCGACGCCTCCAGCTCTTGCTGCGCTTTTTCGAGAAAGACGCCGAGCGCTAAGTTGGCTCCTGCTAATGCGACGAGCAATAGGAAGAAGATCGAGAAGAACGTCCGAAGCTTCATTTTCGGGCCCGCGACCGGACAGTCACTTCATCAGAAGACCACAGGGGCCATTGATTGACGATTGGTGGGCGCACAAGGGCTCGAACCTTGGACCCGCTGATTAAGAGTCAGCTGCTCTACCAACTGAGCTATGCGCCCGTCCGTCGAGCGCGCGGGCGAGCCCGACGCTGTTTCGAACGAGCGGTGCGAATAACAAAACCGCTCGCGGCTGTCCAGCGCTACGCAATGCCTGGGCTCGATTGCCCCTCTTAAGCTATGGCGCCGGCGCCGCCGGCCACCCGTGGATCAGCCGCGACTTCGTCACGAGATCGGACCAGGGTCCCTTATAGGCGTTGCCGGCTGCGGCCGTCGGCGCGTCCTGCTTACGCGCGCAAACACCTTTGGCCGCCTCGGATTTCGGGCCCTCCACGTAAAAATAGATGACGTCCATTTTCAGTCGCGAGGCCAGCTGATCGAGGACCGTGCCCCTTTTCAGCACATTTACGCCCCAATGGGCGTCGCGCGGGCCGCCCGGCTTAAAGCCGTAACCATAGTCGCCGTCGCCCTTGATGAGATCGAAGCGGATGTAACAAAGCTCGCCCTGAGGGGCGGGCTGCGCCACCATCTCACGGGTGACGATGACATCCTGGTTGTTGTAGCGGACCGTATAGTCGACCGGAAAATGCCAGACGTCGACCTTCTCAAAATGATTTAGGAGCTCCGCCTCGTCCGGGTCCGCCGCTCGAGCCGCGGTTGATCCTAGCAGGCCGCCCACCGCAATCGCGATCGCCCATATGGGCGTCGAAAATTCTCTCCTCATGTGTCGACCTTCCGCTGGCGCTCTTGCGCTCCCCCTCGAGCTTTGCAGGTAAGCAGCTCCGCCGGCGGTCGCAATCCCTGCGACATTAGCGCGCTTCGGCGGCGCCTCGGCTCTGGAGGCCGGCGGCGAAGGCGTGGCGCGGTCAGACTCTGGTTAGGACACGCGCCGAGAAGTCTTCCCCCCGCCGCAAAAGCGCGCTAGCAATTCTTGAGAAGCAAAGAACGAGTTTGATTATGTCGCGAAAAAAAATCGCTTTGATCGGCGCCGGCAATATCGGTGGAACGCTTGCCCATCTCGCCGGCCTTAAGGAATTAGGCGACATCGTTCTTTTCGACATCGTCGACGGCGTGCCTCAGGGCAAGGCGCTCGACATCGCCCAATCATCTCCCGTCGCGGGCTTCGACGCTAAACTTACCGGCGGCTCGGACTATTCGGCGATCGAAGGGGCGGATGTCGTCATCGTCACTGCGGGCATTCCGCGTCAGCCTGGCATGAGCCGCGACGATCTTTTGTCCATCAATCTCGGGGTCATCGCCAAAGTCGGCGCTGGCGTTAAGCAATATGCGCCAAACGCCTTCGTGATCTGCATCACCAATCCGCTCGACGTTATGGTCTGGGCGCTGCAGAAAGCTTCAGGCTTGCCGACGCATCGCGTCGTCGGCATGGCGGGCATGCTCGATTCTTCGCGCTTCCGTTATTTCCTCGCAGAGGAGCTGAATGTCTCGGTCGAAGACGTCAGCGCCTTCGTTCTGGGCGGCCATGGCGACGACATGGCGCCATCGGTGCGTTATTCGAGCGTGGCGGGCGTGCCGTTGCCGGACATTGTCGCTATGGGATGGACCACTCAGGAGCGAATCGACGCGATCGTCGAGCGCACGCGTAAAGGCGGGGGCGAGATCGTCGGCCTTCTTAAGACCGGCTCCGCATATTATGCGCCGGCGACCGCGGCGATCGCTATGGCCGAGAGCTACCTTAAGGACAAGCGCCGGGTGATGCCCTGCGCCGCCTATCTCACCGGCCAATATGGCGTGAACGGCCTTTACGTCGGGGTGCCGGTCGTCATCGGCGCGAATGGCGTCGAGAGGGTAATGGAGATCAAGCTCGATGACGTCGAGCGGGCGATGTTTGAGAAATCCGTCGCTTCGGTTCGGTCGTTGATCGACGCCGCGAAGTCCCTCGACGCCGCATTTGCCTGAACCCCTTCCAAACGCCGCACTCGATTTCAGAGCTGCAACGCCGCGGCGGAAGGCCGGCGGCTTGGGCTTGCCCACAGGAACATTCTTTGCAAGTCGGAGGTTAGTCACTCTGGAAGACTGAATCTTGCGAGAGGTTCAGCTTTGCTGGAATGGATTTAAGGCCATGTTTGATCCCGATGGCTATACCTTCGTCAAAATTATCGCTATTGCCGGCACGCTCTACTTCGCAGTGCGTGCTGCTATTCTACTCGGTGTCGCGGCGATAAATGCGGTTACTTTGCTGCCGTAAATTTTTAGTAGAAGGGTCGAGCTTTCAAAGGCGAGATGAGCGACCGCGTCTGGAGCATTTAGTGGACCGGGGACTTCGCAATCTCTTCCACGGCTTCCGGAGCGGCTTGGTCGCGCACGCGTGCGCGCGCGGCTGAGCGAAGGCCAGTGGGCGCAATAAGGGCGGCTTTCGCCGGCTGGTCGGCGACTTTTGGATTCCTCTGCACGCTTTCCTCGCTTGCGTCTGATTGCTCCTGCGCCTTTGGCTCAGGCGCGTAAGCGAGTGAATCTTCGCGGACTGTTTTTGACCTTCTTGCCTCGCTTTTGGTCGATTTGACCAAGCGAGCTATGGCGCTCGTCGCTTTGACGTCGAAGGTCGCGGGACGAGACGGGGGAAGGGGCGCCGATCCCCGCGCGGAACGATGGGGCGTGGCCTCGGGGCTTTCGCTCTCCTGAAGTTCGCTTGCGCTTTGCAGTTCGCGCGACCGCTCGACCGCGGCAAAAGTGGCGGCTCTGTCATAGGCGATCTGCCTATCTGTAAAGCCCGGGAGCGAAGCTGGACGCTGAGGCGGAAGCGGCGCCCGGACGGTGGGCAGCTTGGTGGATGAAGACCCCTGATCGGGCGGCTCTGCTCCCGGCGCTGAAAGGGTAGTTTCGCCCCGCGGCAGATCGGCCTCGGCTCGCGCGATCTCGGGCGCCCTATAACGATTGGCGTCGGCTGAGGCGGAAGCGGCGCTTTCTTCGTCGGCTTCGCCGTTCGCGCCCCGCGTCGCCCGCGGCGCGAGCGACGCCCATTGCTTGCGCGCGCCCGGCGCTGGCGTCGTGACCTCGGCGTCGTCTTCCTCGCCGCCGCCGCCAAATAGCATGGCGAAGAACCCGCCAAACGTGCGCCTCGGCGCGACGACATAAGCGCCGTCGCCGCGGGCTTCGATTTCCGCGCGCGCCTCTTCATAGCGCGCGAGCGGCTGGTTGTTGGTCGGCAGATGCACGGTTTTCCCGTCAGGGAAAAGCCGCACGAGTTCGTCGTAACTCATGCGCGGCCAATGGCGCACATTGCCGACGTCGAGATGGACAAAGGGCGTGCCGGCATTGGGGTAATAGCCAACGCCGCCGCGCTGCATCCGCATGCCGATCTCGCGAACCTGAGACATGGGAAGCCCGGGCATGGTGGTGTCCATCGCCTTGCCGAGCATGTGCTGTGAATATTTGGCGACGGCGCGCGAACGGGCGCGCAGCATGGCGTTCGTTTCAGGAGAGCGATAGGCGGAGACGACCTGCACGACCTGATCTCCAACGCCCGCGGAACGGTATGCTTCCCACACGACGTCAAACAGGCGCGGGTCCATATTGGTCGGCTCGTCGCGGCGCCAGTCGCGCAGGAACCAGTTCAGTTGCTGCAGGACGTTGCTGTCATACTGCCCGTTGACGAGATAGGTCGCAGAAATCGATTCATGCGTGTGGGCGTGGTAGAGAAGGATGGTTCTTGTGTCGCCGTTGGCGACCGCCGTTTCAGTGATTTTCGGCGCGAGCGTCGTCAGACAAAGGACGACGAGTCCGAGGACCTTAGAAAGCGGAGCGTAGATCAGGCGCGCGCTGGAGCGAGGCGTCGTCAATGGGTCGCTTCCCGTCTCGCTTGAAGCGCGCCGTGATCGGCGCCGCCCGGAACCAATAAATCTTCGAGACCTTTTGGCCCCATGCGCGCCATGCGCCGACGGCGCGATGACCGGCAGAAAATCAAATGTGAAATGCGCCGTTAAGACGCGCTTCGCCCATCGCGGCCGCTAGCGGCCTGATTTCCCACCCATTGCGACGCTAGGGTAACATCGTGGCGAAAAATTGCTCAAGCTTGGCGGCTTAGTTCGTAGCCACGGTTCGCATAAATTGCTGACCTAGGATCGGCTGCGCGCCGCTGATGAGCTGCAGATAGGCCGGGCTCAGCGGCGCGGCGTTCTGGGCCAGGAAAGCCTCCGATGGCGGTCTGCGGGGCGGGAGCGGCGCAGCCTCGGGAAGCGTGTTCGCCTCGATCTGCTCCCGGTCGGCGACGGCGACGCGGATCGGCGACGCCGATTGGCTGGAGAGAGCGGTCGCGACTGCTGACTGCACCTTATGCGCGACGTCGCCAAATGAGGCGAGGCTCACGCCCGACCCGTCCGGCTGTGCGCTGGCGACCCGGGTTGGCGGCGACGGCTGCTTGCGGCCGGCGATCATCGTCGGGCCGCTCTCGCAATTGCGCATGCCGAGAGCGATGAGCTCCGTCCCCGTCAGCACGCGATATTCTCTCGTTAGATGGCCAAGACGCGCCTGCACGGCGGCAGGGTAGGAGGCGAACAGCTGCGACGAGACGCCGAGGTCGGTCTCTCTGTTAATGGCGTTGTAGGCCTGATGAAATTTGACCTTCGCATCCGGATAGACGCAGACGTTCGGCAGGCTCAGCGCCAGCGTGCAGGCCGACCGGCATTCATGCAGCCTGACTTCGCGGTTCTCACGGCGATAGCGTTCGGTTATCGCCTCATAATCGCTGACGAGACCGCCGACATCTTTGTAGACGACGACTGGCGCCGGCATTGGCGGCGGCGACAAATAGCCCAAGACGCACCTCTACCCTACGCATTGGCGGGCTTCCGCTTCAGCAAGGATTCACCATGTCGCGGTGAACATTGGCTTAAAGAGGCGAAATCAGCCCCTTATGCCGACGCGAAGCCCCGGTGCGGGACGTTCTTGCAGAACATTGCGGCGAAAATGAAATAGAGCAGCTGGCCGGCCGCCGGTTTTTAAGGACATCTCGCCCGTCGGTTCGACAATGGCGGTTGTTTCGACAAGACGGCGGAAGTTTTGCTTGTGGAGATGCCGACCTGCAATTGCTTCTACTGTCCGTTGCAGTTCTGTTAGCGTGAACTCCGGCGCCATCAACTCGAAAATCACCGGCCGATATTTCATTTTGGCGCGCAATCTGCCCATAGCTGTGGCGAGAATGCGGCGATGGTCGTGGCGCATGGGCGCCCCGAGCGGCGCGAGCGGCGCCCTTTTTTGCGCCGATTCGCGGCCGTCGCGCAGCGCCTCCTCGAGGAGCCCGGCCTCGTAGAGAAGCTCGTAGCGCTCGAGGACGTTCTCCTCATTGAACGCACGGCCCTTGCCGCCAAAGAGCAGGTTGATGCGCACCCTGCGGGAAAGGCCCGAGAAGGAGACGGCGTCCGGCGACTCGGCGACCCAGCTTTCCAGTCCGGGCGCGATCGTCTCCTCGATGATCGCCGGCGGACCTTTGCGCCAATCCTCCCAGGGAAAGAAATCATGCCAGCTTCGCCAGACGCCCGCGCGCCGGTCGGCCTCATCGCGGATGCGGGTCAGCGCCAGATAGCCGACCGAGACGACATGCGGGTCGCGGTCGCCGGCGCGCGCATGCCGTCCGCGGTCGCCGAACGTGTAGAGCTGCTCGACATAGCCGAGAGGCGCGCCGGTCTGTTCGGCGACCCATTCGCGCAAGCCGATCTCGAAGGTCCGGTGACGGATGGGATCGAATGGTCCGGAAGGCAGGGCCGCAACGCCGACGGGCCCGTCCGCACGCGTCGTCAGGATCAGCGGCTCATCATCGCGAACGGCGACGATTGCGGCGGTGAGGCCAATTTCGACAGGGGGGGAAATCGGCGCGAATTCTTCCGCGACGTGACTAGGCGTCAGCGAATTCCAGGACGAAGGGCGATCCCTCATAGCAGTCGGTCCCGCGTCCAATTGCGGCGATCGCGGCGGACATTCGCCCCGCTCGCCCGAGCCTGTCGTCTGCAAGCGCGACCAAACGCCTGTTGGGGGTCGCGGTCGAAGAGACGCGGCGGAGTTCGCGCGCGATCTCCAATTCGCAGCGGTGCGGCGCCAATGCACAGGCCGCGACATAGGCCGCCGCGGGGGAACGACTCACCCCGGCGTAGCAATGAATGACGAGCGGCGCGGAACGGTCCCATTCTTCAAGAAAAGCTAACAGGCGATCGATATGTTCCTCGCCGGGAAGGATGTGTCCCTCCCGCGGCGCGTCGATATCGGAGACTGCGATGCGCAAATGGCGCTCTCGGGCGATTTCGCAAGGCCGAACAAGCGACGCCCCGGCCGTAAGAATGGTGATAAGCGAGCGCGCGCCGCTTTCGCGCACGGTCTCGACCACCTTAGTCAGCGAACAGACGTACAATCGCCCATTCGGCATTTCTCTCCCCGACGTTCTTCTTTTAACTTTCGTCGACCGCCCGGAATCGAGCGAGGAAACGCGCCTGCGTCTCCTCGATGGGAGTCGGGGCGAGTTCGTCCATGAAAGACTTCGGCGGGATCGCCGGGCGGCCGAAGATGCGCTCGGCTTCGGCCCGTGTAAAGCCCGCAAGCTGCACCGCCTCGAAAAAGGCGGCGGCGCGGTCGGCCGTTTTGCACAGGCGTCGCAGCGCGGGCTCGGGCGCCGGCGGAAGAGAGAAGCGCAGGAGAATCGCGCCGAGTATGCGGTCCTCGACCGCTCTGTATGCGTCGCCGATCACCGCCTTGAAGGGCGAAATCATGTCGCCGATCACATATTCCGGCGCGTCATGCAACAGCATGTAGAGCCGCTCGCTTCGGCCGATGCCCGGTTCAAGCGCGCTCGCGACCTTTTCCACGAGCAGGCTGTGTTGCGCGACCGAGAAAATATGCGCGCCGGCGGTCTGCCCGTTCCAGCGGGCGACGCGCGCCAGCCCGTGGGCGATATCCTCGATCTCCACGTCGAGCGGCGAAGGATCGAGCAGATCGAGGCGACGTCCGGACAACATGCGCTGCCAGGCGCGGGGCGCTTCGCTTCGCGACGCGCGCCCGCGCTTCGTCGAGGAGGAGCGTATTGCGTCAGCCAGCGTCGCCCCCCGCATGGCGATGGCAGCCGACCAGATGATCGTCCACCATGCCGACCGCCTGCATGAAGGCGTAAACGATCGTCGGCCCGCAGAATTTGAAGCCGCGCGCCTTGAGGTCTTTGGAAAGACGTTCCGAGAGCGGCGTTTGCGTCGGCACGTCGCTCATGCGCCTCCAATGATTGACGATCGGTCGCCCATCCACGAAATCCCAAAGATAATTCGAGAAGCCGGTCGCCGCCTCGATCCTGAGCCACGCCTGCGCCGAGAGCACGGCGCCCTCGATTTTTGCGCGATTGCGCACGATCGCATCATTGCGCATCAGCGCGGCCACGCGCTTTTGGTCAAAGACGGCGACCTTCTCTGGATCGAAGCCGGCGAAGGCGACGCGAAACGCCTCGCGCTTGCGTAGGATGGTGATCCAGGAAAGGCCGGCTTGAAAGCCATCGAGAGTCAGCTTTTCAAAGAGCGCTCGGCTGTCGCGCTCGGCTCGGCCCCATTCATTATCGTGATAGTCGAGATAAAGCGGATCGACGCCCGGCCATGGACAGCGCTTCAGTCCATCAATATGGGACACGACCGCGAGGTCACGCCAACTTGCCGGCTGTTCCCGGACGCTCGCCAAGACTCGATCCTTCCTGATGCGGACGTTAAACGCCGCGCGCCGCGGCTTTATCGCGCGTTCGGATTGCGTTCACAACCAAGTTGGGACTATCGTCCCGCTTGGCGGACGCAGATGGCGCGCGTCCTGCTTTATGCGCGGTCGCAAGTCATCGCGGCTCAGTTCGCGCCGCCCATCAATGGAGATTTATATGGGGATCGCTGTTTCTCACGCTGCGGCCGGCCTTTTCGCCCTCGCCGTCGGCGTCGCCGGTTCGCAGGCGGCGTATGCTCAGGCCAATGTGTTGAAGGAATGCGGATCGCAATATCAGGCCGCCAAAGCCGCCAATGAGCTGGGCGGACAGAGCTGGCAAGACTTTCTGAAGGCGTGTCGCGCCCGCCTATCCGAGCAGGCCAAGCCAGAAGAGAAACCGGCTGAAGCGAAACCCGCCGAAGCGAAGCCAGTGGAGCCGCCGCCAGCCGCCGCTGAGTCGAAGCCAACCCCGCCGCCGGCGACCGAGGCGAAGCCCGCGGAGCCCGCTCCGCCTGCGATGACGGAGGCCAAGCCTGCCGCCAAGCCGGCGAAGGATACGCAGGCCGCATTGCGCGAGCGTCAGAAGAAATGCGCCGCCGAATGGAAAGCAAAAAAGGCCGAACTCAAAAAGACGGATGCAAAAATCACCTGGCCGAAATATTGGAGCGAATGCAACAAGCGGCTGAAGGCCGCCGGCGAATAAGACCGAGCGCGCCAAGCATAGAACCCGACGGTCTCGCCGTCGGGTTTTTTGCGCGCCCTTGCTCGGCGACGCCGCACATGGCAGAGGAATGAAGCAGACCGACAAACGAGGGCCGGCGTTTGGACAAAATTGAATTGCGAAAGCTGCAGTCCTTCTTGCGCCGTTCGCTCGGCAATGACGGCATTCGCGTCGCAGCCGATCCGAAAAATCCAGAAGATGCGGCCGTTCATCTTGGCGAGCGAAGGATCGCGTCAATCTCTGTCGATGACGAGGACGGCGACCGCTCATTCGCTTTTGAGATGAAAATTCCCGTCGGACGCGAAGTGTTGCAGTCCTATTTGCGCAAGCTTTTTGAGAACGATCGCTTGTCGATCGCGGCGCGCGGGCGCAAGACCGATTCTGTCGAACTCAATTCCGACGGGGAATTCTTAGGCGTCATCTCGGCCGACGATCCCAAACTTTCGAGCTTCACGCTGCAAGTCGCCATTCTCGATTTCGATCTCGAGGACGAGTAGCGCGAAACGCGCTTTAAAATCCGGGCAATCGAAGCTCCGCGCGGAGACCTCCGCTAGGACTGTCGTTGAGCTGTAGCGAGCCGCCATAGGCGGCGGCGAGATCGACGACGATCGACAATCCAAGACCAGATCCAGGCTTGGTTTCATCGAGTCGTCGGCCGCGCTGCGTCGCAGTCGCGCGCAAATGTGAGGCGAGTCCCGGCCCATCGTCGTCGATGATGACGCGCAGCGCCGGCCGCGATGCGGTTTCGCCGCTATCAACAGAAACGTCGATGGTGACGCGGCTCTTCGCCCATTTGCCGGCGTTATCAAGCAGATTGCCGATCATTTCTTCGAGATCCTGGCGCTCGCCGAGAAAGCGTAGCAGCGGATCGGCGCCGCCGGAAAAGATCACGCCCGTATCGCCATAAATTTTGCTGAAAGCCCGAAGCAAAGCGTCGATCGACGGCGCAACCGGCGTCGCGGCGCCAAGCGCGCCGCCGCGCGCCGCCGCCCGCGCCCGATCGAGGTAGAAGGAAATCTGATCGCGCATGATCTGCGCCTGTTCTTGAACTTTCTGGGCGAGTTGGCCTGGCGCGGCGTCGGCTTCGTTGACGATGACGGAGAGCGGCGTTTTCAGCGCATGGGCAAGATTGCCGACCTGCGTGCGGGCGCGTTCGAGAATGTCGCGATTGGCGCTGATAAGCAGATTGAGCTCGTCGGCAAGCGGCGCAACTTCACTCGGGTAATTCCCCATGATGCGCTCCCGCTCTCCGCGACGGATAGAAGCAAGTTCGCGCTGTAATTGCCGCAAGGGACGCAAGCCGAAACGGACTTGGAAGGCGGCGCCGATCGCGAGCGCAATCGCTAGCGCGCCGAAGGCGACGATCAACGCAAAGCGAAAACGCCCGATCTGCTCTTCCATCTCTTCGCCGCTGCCGGCGACCTGCACGAGATAGATGCCGACGTCGCCAACGTCGATGACGCGCTCGACGATCCGCAGCCGCCGTCCATCAGGCCCAAGCGCGTAACCACGTCGAAAGCCGCCGACCTCCGCCGGGACGCCGAGATCGGAGAGCTTCGGCAGCGTTCCGGTGAAGAGCGAGCGCGACGCTTTTATTTCGTGTGATTTGTCGTCGAGCCGGGTGATCTGCCAATACCAGCCCGAGCCCGGCAATTCGAATTGAGGATCGCCAAGCTGGCCGGGGCCGGTGCGTCCCTCCTGTCCGGACTCGGACACGTCCGCCACGATAGCGCGCAGGTAAACGTCGAGGCGGCGTTCGAAGACCTCTTCCGCCTCGCTTCGGTAGTAGGCGGTAAGAAGAATGCTGGCGATGAGCAGAACGACAAGGCTCATCGCCGCCGCCGTCAGAAAAAGACGCGCCGCGATAGAGCGAATGGAGCCGATCGGCAGGCGCATACGCCTAACGTTTTTCGCCAGCGTCCTTTGCCGACGCGGCCGCCATGTAGCCAAGCCCACGCACGGTCTGAATGAGGTCGACGCCGAGCTTTTTGCGCAGCCTGCCGACGAACACTTCGACGGTGTTGGAGTCGCGATCGAAATCCTGATCGTACAAATGTTCGATGATTTCGCTGCGGGAAACGACGCGTCCGCTGTGATGCATCAGATAGGCGAGCAGCCGATATTCATGTGAAGTGAGCTTTACCGGCGCGCCGTCGACGACGACTCGGCCAGCTTTCGTGTCGAGTCGCACGGCGCCGCAGACGATTTCATTCGTCGCATGCCCTGTCGCGCGACGCAGCAACGCGCGGATGCGGGCGAGCACTTCCTCCATGTGGAAGGGCTTTGAAACATAGTCGTCGGCGCCGGCGTCGAAGCCCTGCACCTTGTCGCTCCAGCGGTCGCGCGCGGTTAATATCAGCACCGGCATATCCCGGCCGGCGGCGCGCCATTCTTCGAGAATGGTTACGCCGTCCTTCTTCGGGAGGCCGATGTCGAGGACGACGGCGTCATAGGGTTCAGTCTCGCCGAGATGACATCCTTCCTCGCCGTCGAAGGCGCGATCCACCGCATAGCCCGACTGTTCGAGCGCGCGAACGATCTGTCGATTTAGATCCTTGTCGTCTTCAACGACGAGCAGCCGCAATGCGTCCTCCCTGCGTGCTTATGCTCAGTTTTCTATAGAGCTAGAATGAGGCTGTCCGCTGAGCGCGTCGACATGAATTTTGACGATATGGCCATCCCGGCGCAGCAGGCTGATCTCATAAATAAGGCTTTCGCCCAATTGACACAGCCGGGCCCTGAGCGGTTCGCCCTGCAGGCGTAGCGCAATCTCCCGCATGCTCCTGAAAGGATCCGCAAGCTTATGCGCTTCAATCTTGCCGCGCGCTTGAGCCATGGTGAAGCATTGCATCCGCGCCCCCAGCAATTCTTCGACGCGGGCGGCAGTGGGGCGCGCGAAGGCGCCCGTCGCCGCAAGAGCGGCGACGGCGACCCGTCTCAGATACCGTCCGGCGGCCAGCATGCGCCTCTCCCCGGCGCATATTCGACCGAAAGCGATGAATGCGCAATGAATAGCAAAGAGACGCGGCCTACGCCGCCCTAACTTCCAGAGGCGCGGCAAGCGTCTCGTGTCTTCTTGTAATCGATGATCATGGCGGCGAGGGGCGTGTTTTTTGGCAGGGCCCGCAATTGCTTCGCCGCAATTTTTTGCTCTTCGAGCGAATAGACGACGAGCGGCGGACAACCGCCGCCCGTCGACTGGCATGCCGCAAGAGCGAAGCTAAAAGCGCCCAAGATCGAGATCTTCCGCAACATTCTCTATGCTCCTGCGCGCAACCATGATTTCGGCTTGCCGCTTTGCCGCGATCAAATCCGCTTCGGCGCGACGCGCCTTCTCCGCGTCGACGCCGCTCGCCACAAGGCGCGCCAGCGCCGCGCGCCCAAGCGCATAGGCGACGACGCCAGCGACCACGACGAGACACAGCGCAACGAGCTTCGGCATGTCAGGCCGTTCCCGGCGGCGTTGTCGCGCGAAAGCGCAGATTGACTCGTGCGATGCGGCCGTTCTGATCACGACGCGTCTCCATCGAGAGAAAGCGCAGATCGACGAGCCGATGGTCCTGCAGAGTGAGCGGCGCTTCGTCGAGCAGATCGGCGATGCGCTGCGCGAGATCGAGCGCCTCCGATAGTCCTCGCATCGTCGACGTGACGCCTATGGTGAACAATTGCTCGGCGCCGCGCGAAAGATCGGAGGACCAATCGCGCAGCTGCGCTTCGGCGAAAAGCGCATAGGGCGGTTCCATCCCGCGCGGCGCCTCGTCGTAGAGCTTCTCGCCAAGGACAGCGGTGAAGCCTGCGTCAGCGAGCAGATAGACGCGGATCGCTTTGCGCAGCGCGACCACAGGTGAAGCGCTCATGACGAGTCCTTTAGGTAATTTCTTCGCACTGGCAGATCAGAAAGCGCCGACGCTCGTCTGGGTCGAAAACCGATTGGATGCGAAGCTTGCGGCCGCGATGAAGGACGCGCATGTCTTTTGTGACATCGTTGCGCCAGCGGATCGTCACGACGTGGTTCGTCGCCTGTTCGGCGCGCTGCTCGATAAAATCCTCGCGCGCGCTCGAAAGGGCAATGCGCGCCCAGAGATTCGCGACCGGCGTGAAGCTGCGTGAAAAGCCGCCAGCGCCGTCAGGCGCGTCGATCGGCGCCTCCAGCGTCACCCGAAACCGCAGCGCGCCGATGTTCGCGCCGTTCACAGCAGCCGCTCCCGGCGAAACGGCGCGGCAAGCTGCGCGACCGCATTGGGCAAAGCGTCGTCGCCGTTATCGCCGCGATGTTCCCGCCAATGCGCGACGAGCGTGAGGATAGCGTGACGCAGCGGCTGCGGAATCTCACTCGCAAGCGCGCCATAACCGACGGCGAAATCGATTTCGATTCCATCCGTCGCGCGCCCCGGCGCTGGCGGCGCCGATTTGAAGCTGATGCGGCCACCCTCCGACGATGACGGCGCACGATACGCCGCCGCCGCGAGCGTTTGCGCTGCGTCGTTTGAATCGAAAATGCGTATCGCCGTCGCTGACTGAAAGGGCGCAAAGGGAATGTAGAGCGTGGCGTTGCAAATGGCCGAGGATGGCCAGCAGTCGAAAATGAGACGCCAGCTTTGTGTGACGAAGAAGCGTCGCGTATAGGCTTCAAGCGTCATGCGCGCGGCGACGATCAGCGTCTGGATCAGTTGATCCTCTTCAACGCCGTCTTCGCGCAACCATGATTTTGCGTCGGCGAGCGAGACGGGCTCGATCGCCGGCGCGCCGATGAGCATCGGTCGCATCGCGCATCCTGTGTTGGGGTAAGAGAAGGCCGCGAGCCTTCCGTCGCGGCCGTCCAAAGTTGGCAGGGGATTACGAGGCCGCAAACTTCAACAGCTTGATCGCCTCGAAATTCTGCACGCCGCCGCCGACGCGCTTCGTCGTGTAGAACAGCACATAGGGCTTGGCGGAATAGGGATCGCGCAGCACGCGAATGCCGACGCGATCGACGACCACATAGCCGCGCTCGAAATCCCCAAAAGCGATAGAGAGCGAATTGGCGGCCGGGTCAGGCATATCCTCGGCTTCGACGACGGGGAAGTTCATCAGCGACGCGGCGCCGTCAGCGGTCGCGGGCGGCGCCCAGATATAATCGCCGGTCGTCGTCTTGAATTGGCGCACGAGCGACTGCGCGCGCCGCCCCATGACGAATTTGGCGTTCTGGCGAAAAGCCGCGCGTAGAGCATAGACGAGATTGACGAGAGCGTCGGACGGGTTCGAAGCGGCGAAGGCGCCGGCGGCGCCCGTCGGCACATAGCCGATATTGCCCCAGGTCCAACTCGCGTCATCGATCGTCGCATAGGCGAGAAAGCCCTTGGGCTTGTTCACGCCGTCGCCATTAACGAAGGCCGCGCCTTCCTGTTCGGCGAAGGCGGTTTGCACTTCTTCGGCGATCCATTGTTCGATGTCGACGACGGAGTCATCGAGCAGCGCTTGAGTCGCCGCCGGCATGGCGTAAAGCTCCATCGCCGGGAAGGTCATGTCGGCGAGAGTTTCGCGAGCCTGCGCAGCACTTCGCGCTCCGTTGGCAACGGCACGAGATAGCCGCCGTCGGGGCCGGAGCCGCGCGACAGCGCCTTGGCTTCGAACGCCTTCAGCCCGCTCGCTTCGCCGGAGCGCATGTAATGATTGAACGCGCTCTTATGCTCGCGGCCGCTGTGATCGTCGACAAGCTTGCCGCCGATGCGCGGCCGCGACATTTCGAGCGCCAGGCGATCGAGCCGGCTCTTTGTATCGTCGAGCGCGTGGTCGATGCGCGCGAGTTTCTCCTCCGTCACGACATCGGCGCCGAGGCGGCTCTCGAGCTGCGTCAGGCGCTCGTCGTTGGTTTCCTTAAACGCGGAAAAGGCGCGATTGAGATCGGCGAGAATGTCCTCGCTGGCGGATTTTGTTTCAAGTGCTGACATGTGCAGGAGCCTCGTGTTGATGCGGGGGATAAAAAACCCGCGCGGCTCGAGCCGGCGGGAGAAGGCGCCAGCCTCATTCGCCTGCAGCAGCGGCTGTTCTGCGCGCTTTACCTCCGGCGCGCCAGTTCTTCGCAACGCCGCCATCAGCTCTTCTCCGCCTGGGCGTTGATCGGCGCATGGCTCGCTGCGCGCGCCTCGGCGCGAAGTTGCGCCAGCAATTCGACGAAGGTCTTGAAGACGGCGGAAGGGTCTTCGCGACGCACATTGCGCGCGCGCGGACGCCTGACAAAATGCGGCGGCCAATTTTTCCAACTCATGAATCGCTCCTGCAGCGTCTATTGAAGCGCGCGAGTTCGCGCACGAAAGCGTCGAGGCGGCGTGTCGCCTCGCCGAGTTCCCGCATGGCGAGATAGGCTTGCGCTGTAGCCGCGCAGGCCCACAGAAACAGCGCGAGATGCGCGAGATCGCCGCGCTCCAAGATGGCGTTCAGAATGTCGGACATGAACGATGGCTTCTTTCGAGCGAAGCGCTCGTGTCGACGCGCTCCCATTCGCTTGCGCGTTCGCTCGCCAATGCTTCGAGACGATCGGCGTTATAGTCGAGACGAAAGGCGCCAAAGCCCGGCTGCGGCCAGGCCTGAAAACTCTTCTGCACGCGCGCGACGAGCGGCAGAACGGTCTGGCGCCAGAAGGCGCGATTGGCTTCTGTGTAATTGCTGAAGGCGTTGTCCCCCGGAAGACCCAGCAGCAACGGCGGCACACCGAAGGCGAGCGCGATCTCGCGCGCCGCGCCCGCTTTCGACTCGGTAAAATCCATGTCCTTTGGCGAGAGCGACAGCGCCTTTCAGTCGAGCCCGCCTTCGAGCAGTAGCGGCCGGCCGGCGTTGGTCGCGCCGGAGAAATTCTCCTCCAGCTCTTCCTTTAAGCGCGAGAATTGCGCGTCGGTGAGATGCGCGCCTTCCGGCCCCGCATAGACGAGGGCGCCGGAAGGCCGCGCGGAATTGTCCAAGAGCGCCTTGTTCCAAAAACTCGCGGCGTTATGCGCTCGTCCTCTTTCGCCGAGCGGTTCTTCACTCCCCTTGCGAAGAGCCTTCAGCTTTCAGTCGTCGCCATATCTCTTCAAGATAAACTCGATAGTGTTGTTGATCGGCAAAGCCAACGCGTGCGCCGCCGTCAAACCAAACAGCCTCCAATTCCTTGTCGCTGGGATCGCCCGTCAAGATTTCAGTTAGAAAATCCTTGACGATCCCCTTTTCGTCCTCACTGAGATGTCCGATCGCGTACGAGATGTCGTCCGAGCCTTCTGGAATGTTTTCCTCGAGCTCGAGGTCGAACCAACCGCACATCTCGTACAATGCGTCGGGTACCTTCATGACAAATTTCCTTCGTCTACTCGAGTGGTCGCGGGTTCATCGGGAATGCGGTTAGTACTCTGTAGCCTTTCTCAGCCTTAGAATCCCTTACTATGATAACACGCACGCCAAATGTCTGTCGGATAACAGGAGTGGAAATTCCTGATGCCAAATAAGCTTCCTTGCCGGTGCGATATCCGAATATGCGCTCAATCTTTGCTTCAGGCGACTTTCCCTCGGCAACCGCATCCACCAGGTCCTTGTTGGCCTCCAACACACGGTTGACGAAGTCGTTCGCCGATTCATGGGAATCAAATGAACCAACAACCCGCAGATACTTTACGACGCGCGCAGCGGCCGTTCGTGTCGTTGTTCGCTCTTTCTCAATTGCGGCGAGCAACTCATCATCACTTTTGCCAACGTGCCGCTCAATTGTGTGGCCGTAGCCTTCTTCATCTTTCAGTTTGACGATGTACCGATCACGACTCTCGTTTTGTGCCGTTCTAATCCTCGGCGCAACGGCCGAACTATCGGCCGAATCGTTGCTTCCGTTCCAGTCGCCGCTTCCACCGCTCCCGCCGTCCGTCCATCGACCAGCGCCGAAAATTCCCGCCGGGACGCGCGGTTGATTCGGACTATAGCGGCGCTCCAGCGCGACATCGCGTTTGGCGAAGTGCGCCTCTTTCGGCGCCGGGCCATAGCCGAGCGCTTCGCGCTGCTCGTCGAGCGTAAGAAAGGCGGCCTTGCCGACGCGCTCCCATTCGGCCGCGCGTTCGCTCGCCAGCGCTTCGAGACGGTCGGCATTATAGTCGAGACGAAAGGGACCGAACCCCGGCTGCAGCCAGGCCTGAAAGCTCTTCTGCACGCGCGCGACGAGCGGCAACACGGTCTGGCGCCAGAAGGCGCGATTGGCCTCGGCGTAATTGCTGAAGGTGTTGTCGCCAGGAAGACCCAGGAGCAGCGGCGGCACGCCGAAGGCGAGCGCGATCTCGCGCGCCGCGCCCGCTTTCGACTCGGTGAAATCCATGTCTTTCGGCGAAAGCGACAGCGCCTTCCAGTCGAGGCCACCTTCGAGCAGCAGCGGCCGCCCGGCGTTGGTCGCGCCGGAGAAATTCTCCTCCAGCTCTTCCTTTAAGCGCGAGAATTGCTCGTCGGTCAGATGCGCGCCTTCCGGCCCCGCATAGACGAGGGCGCCGGAAGGCCGCGCGGAATTGTCCAAGAGCGCCTTGTTCCAGAAACTCGCGGCGTTATGCGTGTCGAGCGCCACTTGCGCGGCGGCGAGCGGCGGAAAGCCGTAATAATCGTCGAGCGGGTTGAAGAATTTGATGTGCAGGATCGGCTCGATCCCGTCGCCGCGCATCTCGTAGCGCGCTTCCTGACCCAACGCGCGATAGATGAGGGCCGCGGGCCAGCCATTGCGTCCCGCCTCGATGCTCATGCGGTCGGGCCGCAGCGCATAGAGTTCGCGTAGCTCCTCGTCGATCAGAACCGATTCGACATAGGCGTTGCCGTAAAGCAGCAGATTGGCGCAGATCGCCTCGATGAAGGAGGCGCTGGTGTCGAGCGGATTGGGGCGCTCGATGAGCGAGATCAGCGGATGGTCGACCGCCTCGTCGCGGCCCGCATAGACGAGCCAGGGCACCGAGGCGGCGGCTTCCGCCACCATGCGCACGCAGCGATGGCAGACGGCGTTGCGCTCATAGCCTTCGCGGGTCAGCACCGTCGAATTGCGCGCGCTCCAATGCGGCTGTCCGAGCGCATGCATGGCGAGCAGCTTCGCCGCGCGCGAATATTTGGTTTCGCGCGCCGGCGCGACCGCGCCGATGAGTCGCGAGAGCAGAGAGGGCATGAAGGGTCCTTGAGAAAAACGTAAAGCAGCGCGCGTTTACCCTCTCCCAAAGGGAGAGGGTATTTCGCGCTACACTCTTCGCATGCGCGGCTCGGGCGCTTTCGGCGTCAAGGCAAGCGCCGTAATCGCCCAGACCAGCGCGTCGAGCCGGTCGGGACTTCGGCCGGATGAAAGTCCGTCGGCGGCGAAATCGCACATTTCGTCTTCGAGCGCCGGAAAGGCGCCGACATGTTTGACGCGCCCCTGTTCGTAAAGCTGCGCCGCCGGGGCGGCGCGCAAATATTTGCCGCGGGTCGCCCGCGTCATCGTCACCGGGACAGACGGGTCGGCTTCGTTGAGCACCGCCCGCACCATTTCGCCGCCCTGATTGACTTCGGCGACAAGCGCGTCGGCCGAGAGCTTGTGATAGAGCGCGATCGCCGCGCGCGCCCATTGCGCCGGCCGCGCCGCCGACAATGTCGCATCGGCGAGAACGTAAAGCGCGCCCGCCTCTTCGACGCCCGCGGCGACGAGACCGCAATTGTCGGCGCGCTTGCCGGAGCTCGCCGGCGGATCGACGGCGACGACGATGCGCCTTAACGGCGGCGCCTCATGCACGCGGGCGCGCTCCAGCATGTCGCGGGTCCAGAGCGCGTCCTTGCGCTCGTCGAGGATTTCGCCGTCGAGCTCCTGACGCCCCAATCGCGTGCCGGCATATTGCGCGACGACGCTTTCGAGAAAGGAGGGCGCGAGATTGGCCGCATTCTCGCGCGTTAGTGCGCGGGTCACGACGCTTGTTGGATGGGCGATCAGCTCTTTTAAAAGCGGCAACGGACGCGGCGTCGTCGTCACAAGTTGGCGCGGCCAGTCGCCGAGACGCAGGCCGAATTGCAGCATGTCCCAAGTCTCCCTGGCGTAGCGCCATTTGGCGAGTTCGTCGCACCAGGCGGCGTGAAACTGAGGGCCCCTCAGGCTTTCCGGATCTTCGGCCGAGAAGGCTTGCGCCACGGCGCCAGAGTCCCAGACGAGCCGTCTGCGCGTCGTCTCCCAGCGCGGCCGATCGCGCCTTCCATGCACGGCGAGAAGCCCCGACACGCCTTCGACCATCACTTCGCGAACATCGGCCGCCGTCTCGCCGACAAGCGCGATGCGGCCGAGCGGCGCGAGCGAAAATTGCGCGCGCCCGAGCGCCAGCGCCTTCACCCATTCGGCGCCGGCGCGGGTCTTGCCCGCGCCGCGCCCGCCAAGAATGAGCCATGTGCGCCAGGGCGCGCCATTGGCGGCGAGCGCCGGCGGCCATTGATCGCGGCGCGCGACGAATTCCCAATCATCGAGAAGCCGCGCGAGTTCTCGCGCGCTAAAACTTTCGAGCGCGTCATTCAGTCGGCCCTGCGCCGCGCAATCGTTCAAGCCGTCGAGCAAGCTCCGCGCGGAGTTCGGCCAATTCGCGGGGCGGCGCGTCGCCTCCGTCGCTCGCGGCTTGCTCGCTGTCATCTGCGTCGTTCTCGCGATCCTCGTTCTCGCGCCGCATACGCTTCAATTCGGCGAGCGTCTTGACGAGGCTTGCGAGCGTGCGGGCGCTCGCCTCGATGGTCTTTGGCGCATGTTTGGCGAGCGCCGCTTCGGCGCGGGCGAATTCCTGTTCGACCGCGTCTTCGAGCCGCGCGATGAGACGGTTCGCGTCGCGCGGTTTCTTTGTTGCGGGCGCAGCCTCTTGCGTCTTCTTCGGCGCGCAGGCTGAAGCGCGTAGCGGCCAGCCGTTGTTCTCCCGAAAGCGGCGGAATTGCCCGACGCTCATGCCGAGCAGTTCGAGAATTTCGCGGATCGGCGTGACGCCAGAGTCATAGAGAAGCTTCGCCTGCGCAATTTTTTCATCGCGCGGCGGCGCGGATTTGGCTCGCATCTGCGAGTCTCCGGAAATTGGTTAGCAACTGAGTTTGATTTGTTAGTGGCGCTATTTGCTAAAGTCCGCGCGTGTCATTCTCGACAGGCCGGACGCCTGATCGGGAATCCAGAGATGTCGCCTGGATTCCCGATATTGCTTCTTCCGCGGAACTATTTCGGTGGCAAAGAGGTCGTCGGAGTGACGTTTTACTTTTGCACGGGCTGGAAAAAATCTTCCAGCTCGTGCAAAGTTGATTATGCGGCGGCTCGATCTGACCAATTGTCCTCATCATCCGCTACACATTCTGGCCCTTTGCGGCGCCAAAAATGAAATACAAGCTTTTCAGAAGGACTGTGAAAAGCTTCAATTTTCATTGTTATAAATGACTTCACCAAGTCGATAGCGCTGTCCACCGCCTTTTTCGTAACGTTGGTAGGCATGGGCATGTCTGTAGCAGCTATATTGCGATTGAACATGTCCTCCGGATTTTTCAAGAACGACGACGAAAAGGCCGCCATCCTAAAAAGTTTCTCCGCCTGAGCGGACATGACTTTTTGCCCACTCTCGCAACGCGAGAAATGCTCAGCCGTCATATCCAAGAACTCAGCGATTATTTTTGCCTTTACACCGAGTGCTTTCCTGATGAATTTTAATTCGCTCCCATTTAGCTTCCTCTTATGGCAAACTCTTGCCCGCACGACCGCATTGATCAAGCCGATCGTGTCAGGGATTTTTACAGTCTCCTCACCTGTTTGCTTATCAACGCCAAACTCCACGCCACTATGAAGTATGACCTTAAACGGCGCTCCCAGAGTGTCCATGTCATATGGCTTTCGAACAACAGGAACGCTCCCAGTTCGTTCATGCTGCATTGCCCGGCTCCTCCAGTGTCTTCACTCTCTTAACTCGTCGCACAGTCACTTCTAGAGTTTCAGAAATGACCCACAGCTGTGCACAAATACTGCCCCCATCGCCATCGCTGCCCTCTATTATCCATAGCGCTCCAGGGCCATCGAGTTTGTTTGCGTAGGTAACCGTGCCTAAGCGAAAAACGTTCCGCAGGTCCACGACGGATACATTCTCTCGCCTCAGCATTTCTGGCGTGTATGTGAAGCCAGTCTCGCGCGGCAAATAGGTCGCCGCATATTCACGAATCCAGACAGTTTCCGTCGCAAATTGCGGTTCCGGCGCGGCTGACATTCATATCCCTCCAGCGTTGCTGAGAGAGATTAATGGACGATTGATCTAAGATCAAGTTGATAGGGATCAAGTCATGGTGGCCAAAAGAGATCCCCTCGGCCTCAAGAGATGCGTCTTGAAGCGCGAGGGGATCAGGAGGGCGCGGGGGAGGGGAGGAGGACGCCGCGCCGGTAAAACTCGTTCGCGCCGCTCAAGCGCAATTTTGGAGCATGGCGTTTTTTTATAGGACCATCGTCCGGCTGTCAAGGAATAAAATCCGCATGGAGAAAAAATCCTATGCGAGCCCTCAATATCGCGCCTTCTTCGGCCAGCGCTTCGGCCAAAGCCTGATAAAATCCGGCAGATCGTCGGTGTCGACCTCGTCCTCGCCCGCCTCGACCCGGCCGCGCACGGAGACTCCGGCGCGATGGACGCTCTCGGGATCGCCCGAGATCAGCGGATGCCAGGGGGGCAGCGGTTTGCCCTGAAAGCGCAGGACATAGGCGCAGGTCGGCGGCAGCCAGCGAATATCTTTGAGCTTTTCGAGGGTTAGCCGCACGCAGTCGGGCACATATCGGCGCCGCCGGGGGTAGTCGGCGCAGCGGCAGCTCTGCTGGTCAAGCAATTTGCAGGCGACGCTCGTGTGATAAATCGCGCCGGTGTCATCGTCTTCGAGCTTCACCAGGCAACAACGGCCGCAGCCGTCGCAAAGCCGCTCCCACTCGGCGCGGGTCAAGTCCGAAAGCGGCTTTTCCCAGAACGGCGTCTCGGTCCGAGCGGGATAAACGGACAGGGCATTTTCGCCTTTTTTTAACGCCATCCTTCTCTTTCTACTTGCGCTTTGCGCGACAGAAACCATAACGCAATGTGGGTCGCGCGGACTGTCGTCAAGATGGTTTAAAAAGTGTTAACGTCCACAAGGCGCCGGTAAGTTTTGCCGCGCGGGAGGCATTTGAGCTGTGTGGGAGCGTTTCCAGGCCTCTGCTTTCGCTAAGCGCTTAAGGCGCATCCTGCTCGCGATCG
The DNA here is from genome assembly GCF_005771425.1 of Methylocystis sp. B8. Taxonomy (GTDB): domain Bacteria; phylum Pseudomonadota; class Alphaproteobacteria; order Rhizobiales; family Beijerinckiaceae; genus Methylocystis. The sequence goes on from NZ_VBTZ01000001.1 coordinate 145,055, forward strand.
ACGCGCTGATCGATTCCGCCATGTTTCAGAGCGGGCGGCGCGCCCGTGAGCGCTATGAAGATTTCTCCACCTTCATGGAGCGCTTCCACGTCTCCGGCGTCGCCCGGGTCGGCGTGGAATTATCCTGTGAGGCGCTGACGCTCGGACTTGGCGCCGGCATCGTCGCGATGGCGCTGGCGTCCTCGGCCTTTCAGATGACAAGCGACGAGAACTGGCTCAAGCAGACCGATCTCGCCGTCACCTTCCTCGACCGCTACGGCGCCGAGGTCGGCCAGCGCGGCATCAAGCATGACGATCTGGTGCCGCTCGAGCAATATCCCGATCACCTTGTTAAAGCGGTGCTGGCGACGGAAGACCGGCGCTTCTACGAGCATTTCGGCATCGATGTGATCGGCACGCTGCGGGCGCTGACCGTCAACGCACGGTCATCGGGCGTGGTGCAGGGCGGCTCCTCCATCACCCAGCAGCTCGCCAAGAATCTTTTCCTGTCGAACGAGCGAACCATCACCCGCAAGATCAACGAGGCCTTTCTCGCGCTCTGGCTCGAGCACCATCTAACGAAGCGCGAAATCCTCAAGCTCTATCTCGATCGCGTCTATATGGGCGGCGGCGCCTTCGGCATTCAGGCGGCCGCCGAATTCTATTTCGGCAAGTCGGTCAAGGACGTCACCCTCTCAGAGGCGGCGATGCTCGCCGGCCTCTTCAAGGCGCCGACGAAATATGCGCCGCACGTCAATCTTCCGGCGGCGCGCGCGCGCGCCAATGACGTGCTCAATAATCTCGTCGACTCGGGCTTCATGACCGAAAGCCAGATCATCCCGGCGCTGCGCAATCCCGCGACGCCGATCGACCGCGCGCGCGAAACGAGCCCCGACTGGTATCTCGACTACGCCTATGGGGAAATCCGCAGGCTCGCTCAGGAGGGCAAGCTCGGCGACAATCGCGTGCTGCACGTGCGCACCGCGCTCGACTCCAACATCCAGCAGCGCGCCGAAGAGGTGATTGAAACCAATCTGCGCGAGCAGGGCCGCGCCTTCCACGCCAAGCAGAGCGCCGCGGTCGTGATGGAGCCCGACGGCGCGGTGCGCGCCATCGTCGGCGGCCGGGACTATGGCGCAAGCCAGTTCAATCGCGCGACTGACGCCGCGCGCCAACCGGGCTCCTCTTTCAAGCCCTACGTCTATCTCACCGCGCTGATGACTGGGCGTTTCAAGCCGACGACCATCGTCACCGACCGGCCGACCTGTATCGGCAATTACTGCGTGCATAATTACAGCGGCGGCTATGCCGGCTCCTTGCCGCTCGCCATGGCCTTGGCGAAATCCTTGAACACGATCGCCATCCAGCTGTCGCAAGCGATCGGCAAGGGCGATTCGCGCATCGGCCGCGCCAAGATCATCGACACCTGCCGGCGGCTCGGCATCACCACGCCGCTCGAAGATACGCCCTCGCTTCCCGTCGGCCAGAGCGACGTCATTCCGCTTGAACATTCCGCGGCCTACGCCGCCTTCGTCAACGGCGGCAAAAAGGTCACGCCTTACGCCGCCGTCGAGATCCGCAACCGCCAGGGCGATCTGCTCTATCGCCATGACCGTGACGCGCCGCCGCAACAGCAGGCGGTGCCGTTCGACAAGGTCGTGGAGCTTGCCGGCATGATGAAGAAGGTCGTCGAGGAAGGCACCGGCAAACGCGCGCAGCTTGGCGAAGGCATCGACGTCATCGGCAAGACCGGCACCACGAACGGCTATAAGGACGCGTGGTTCTGCGGTTATTCCGGAACGATGGGCGGCTGCGTCTGGTATGGCAACGACGACAACGCGCCGATGAATAATATGACCGGCGGCACGCTGCCGGCTGGCACCTGGCACGACATCATGGCCTATGCGCATCAGGGCGCGACGTTGAAGCCCATCGTCGGATTGAAGCCCGATCCAAAGAGCGTGACGGCCGTCGCCAACGCAAATGTGGTGAAGCCGGTCGAACTTGGCGCGCCGCAGCGTCCGGCGACCCTATCTAAGGGCGCGATCCAGGCGCTCGAATCGATTCAAACGAAGATCAAAGCTGTTGGCGGCGACAAGCAGAGCGCGATCGAAGCGCCGGAAAACGCCGCGTACGACGCCATGCGGCATGAGGCGCAGCGCGCAAATGGCGCCGCCGACGGCGTCGTGCGTTAGCGGCGGGAGCGCTTCCTTGGACCTCAAGCCTTATGCAAATTATCTGCGCGCCGGCTCGGTGATGATCGCCGGCCTCATCATTGGCCTGCTCGTGACCGTGCTGTCGCTCAACGCCGGCTACGGCTTCAATTCGCTGCGCGCCGGGCCATGGATCTCGTGGCCGCACACCGGCGCCGCCGACATCGATCCTTATGCGCGGGCGGTCGTAGCGCGTTCGGGGGAGGCGCCGCTCGGGCGCGATCAGGGACTGGCCTTCATCGCGCGAACGGACTCGAATGGCGCGCCGCTTAACGCCGATTGCGAATATCGCATCGTCGATCCCCTGCCTTCCGCGCGCTACTGGACAATTGCGCTCGCGAGCCCCGATGGACGTCTCCTCGCCAATTCAGCCGAGCGCTATGGCTATTCTTCGGTCGACGTTTTGCGCAAGGAGGACGGCGACTTTGAAATCGACGTCGCGCGTGAGGCGCGGCCCGGCAATTGGCTGTCGCCGGGCGAGGCGCGCGACTTCGTCGTTATGCTGCGATTCTACGATACGTCGCTCGACATCGATTCAAATCCGGATCCCAATAGTTTTCCCAAGATCGTGAAACTCGGATGCGCTTAAACATTCCAGATCGCTATCTCGACCTCGCGCCGTGGGTCATCGCGACGCTGTTCATCGCCGGGATCGTGCATGTCGTCTCGGTTCTGTTGATGCCGAGCGTTGCGCCGCGCGACGCTCTGGCGCGGCTTGCGGCCTATGTGAAGAGCGCCGCTCCGGCTGAGGGGCTGGTGCTGTTGCCGCAAATGACGCCCGGCGCCGAAATGCTTCCCTTCGAAGATCCGGCGTTGGCCGAGGCCGTCTGCGTCTATGATCTCGCCAAAGGTCCGCTGCGCGTCAAGACAAGCGTCGACGGCGAGGACTATCTCGGACTTTCGTTTCACGCCAGCGCCGGCCGCATCTATCATTCGATGACCGATCGCTCGGCGATCAAAGGCAAGATCGACATCGTCGTCGGCGACGCCCGCCAGATCGACGCGCTGGTGAGCGCTGACGAAGGCGACGCACCGCCGCCGCAAGAAGTGCGGCTCACGGCGCCGACGAAACGCGGCTTCGTTTTGATCCGCTCCTTCGCCAAGCGTCCTTCCGATCAGGAGCGCGCGCGAAGCCGTCTGAACGCGATCACCTGCCAGCGTTTCGATCTGCCGCAGGGATAGCATTTTTGCAGGCTGTCATTCCCGACAGGCCGAAGGCCTGATCGGGAATCCAGAGCAAGATCGCGCAACAATTGGATGTTGTCCTAAATTGCCGACAAGCGTCAATCAGTCGATCCGAACTATCTTGGCAATTGGCTGAGGCATGGCGCTAGGAGGTTGTAATTCGATAGTGAGAGCAACTTGACGCACGTCATCATCGGGAAATTCTTCTTCGGCTCGCTCAGCGGCTGCGTTGGCATCATCATCAACAACGAAGTTACCGGACTCGGTCATCACAATATGTATTTCGATAGTGCGTCTCTTGCCGCTCATTGCTACTTTCCTCCGGATCTAACGCGATGCGCCGTATCCCGCTATATGTAACACCGCATAGAACCGACACCTGTCGCTTCTTTCAATAGGAGACGCGGGTCGGCTTGCGTCGCGTGCGAGTTGCCTTCTAAGTCGAATACCTCAACCACGCCTTCCCATGCGGTCTGGCCTTGGAATGTCTTTTTGACGGGGGGGATTCGACAAGAGAGGTAACGCCGCCATGTTGATTCTCAATGCCGGCTGAGAGTGCGGATATCCTGGTCCATCGCCGGCTTTGGTCTATGGAAGAGTTAGTAGAGGAGAGTTCCATCTAATGGACTTATTATCGATAGCATCAAACTGCGCGACAATTTTAACAGCCGTCGTAGCGACCGCCACGGCGGTTTACTTTTTTCGCCTAAAACGTCAGCGCATAAGAATACTTGAAACCTATCTGAAATTTAGCGTGGAGAAAGGGCAGGCGCGCCGATTGCCGCATCTTATGGCCGAATGTCTCATGACCGAAGGTCAGCTTTTCGAAGCCGCGCTCGCCAGCAGGAAGGTGAACGTTTGGAATGCATTTGATGACGACGGGAATGAGACGCCAATTATCCTTTTTAATTATGATCCAAAAGGACGAGCTAGAAAAGTTCGGTCAAAATAGGCTGCGCACAATTGGCTTTTCTGGATTCCCGATCGCGCTTCGCGCGTCGGGAATGACATTGGGAAGTTTTCGCTTCGTGTGAAACGAACAGCCGTGCGTCAGTTGCCGTCGCTCGGCAGACCCGGAAGCGGTAGAATCTCGATTCCCTCTTCGAGCAATGCCTTCGCTTCTTCGAAAGTTGCGCGGCCGCGGATGGCGCGTCGCTCCGTCTCGCCATCCTCCATCGCGCGCGCTTCCTCCGGAAAGCGATCGCCGACATCTTCCGTGTTCGCGACGACCGTGTCGTGCAGCTCGCGCAGCTTCATGCGCAGATCGCGCGCTGAATCGTCACGCTGCTTGGCGACATTGGGCGCCATCACGTCGCGTGCGATCTTCGTCGACTCGCAGAAGGGACAGGCGATCCGTCCTTCAGCCGCCTGCTTCTCAAAGCTCGCGCAGTCGCGAAACCAGCTGTCGAAGCTGTGACCTGCGTCGCAGATGAGCGAATAGCGAATCATGCCGCAGCTCCGCCGGCGAGGAGCACGTCGAGTTCGCCCTCGCGTTCGAGAGCGTAGAGATCGTCACAGCCGCCGATATGCTGGTCGTCAATGAAAATCTGCGGCACAGTCGAGCGGCCATCGGCGCGCTCGCTCATGCGGCGGCGTCCGAGCGGGTCCCACGCCACGGAAATTTCTTCGAATTCGGCGCCCTTTTGCGTCAGCAGACGCTTCGCGGCGATGCAGTAGGGGCAGGTCGGCGTGGTGTAGATTTCGATGCGGGGGGCCATGGCGCGCTTATACGCCGGCCTCTACGCGCTTGTCACGGCCCGCGCGAAGACGAGAAGATCGACCCGCGCCGCGCCAGCCTTGAGCAACGCGCGCGTGGCCGCATTGGCGGTCGCGCCCGTGGTCAGCACGTCGTCCACGAGCACGACATTGCGTCCGTCGATAGCGTCGGCCCGCTCGGGGGATACCCGAAACGCGCCGGAGAGATTGGCGGCGCGCTGCGCCCGCGTCAGCCCGACCTGCGGCGCCCTGGGCTTGACGCGCTCAAGCGCCATCATCGCCGCCGGCACGGCGCTGATGCGCGAGATCGCCTGCGCAAGCGCCGCCGACTGATTGAAGCGGCGCGTAAAAAGCCGCAACCGGTGCAAGGGGATGGGCACGATAATGTCTGCATCTGCGAGAAGTTCGGCGCCGGCGCGCGCCATCCAGCGGCCCATCGGCTCGGCGAGCTCCAGCCGGTCGTAATATTTCAAACGGTGCGCCAAAGCGCGCGCCTTGTCGCTGTCGTAGCGGGCGACGGCTCTGGCGCGGCCGAAGGCCGGCGGATTGGCGGCGGCTTCGAGCGAAATCAAGCCCGGCTGCGCAAGGTCGCGTTCGAAAGGCGTGCCGAGTCGCTCGCAGTAGGGCCGCTCGATGAAGGCGATGTCGCGCCAGCATTCGGCGCAGATCGCGCCGTGGGCTGCAACGGCTTTTCGGCAGATGAGGCAGGACGGCGGATAGACGAGATCGAGAAGCGCATGTCCCGCCCGTGCGAGAGGCCGAAGCAGGTCCGTCTCTCCGCGCCAGTTCATTAGGCGAAACCCATTTAATCAGCCTAGCGGCCGCCGCCTCTTGGTGAAATCAGGGGGTGAGCGCGGGCGGAACCCTAACGCATGGTTGGGGTCAGGAAAAGAATCGTTTGGCTTGTCGGGCCGTCGACAAGCCGGCATTACAGTGTCGAAGCGGAGCCCGTAGGAGATCGGCGCGTCATGAATGAATTCCACACGCTCTTTGTCATCTCCTGTATCGCCGTGCTCGCGCCGCTGATCAACAGAGTTCCGGCTTTTGCCCGCGCGCCGATCGTCGCCATCGAGCTGCTGCTGGGCATGCTTGTCGGCCCACATGGGGCGGGGCTGGTGACGGCGGATGGCGCCCTCGACTTTTTAAGGGAGTTTGGTCTCGTCTATTTGTTTTTCCAGGCGGGGTTCGAGTTCAACCAGAATGAGATAAGAGGAAAGCCGCTTCGACTTGGGTTTTTTGCCTGGCTCGCTTCATTGGGCCTCTCGATCGTCATTTCCGGAATGCTGTACCTTGTTGGCCTCGTCGAGGCGCCGTTTCTCGTCGCGCTGATCCTGCCCACGACGGCCTTCGGCATATTGATCCCCATGTTGCGGCAGACCGGGAATCTTGATGACGAATTTGGACATTACGTCCTTGGCGTCGCGGCCGTCAGCGAACTCGGCCCGCTCGTTCTCGCTTCGATCGTTCTGGCGCATCACAATCATCATCTCCATCAGACGCTGCTGAGCGCTCTCTTCATCGCCGTCGGGCTCGCAACGATTTTCTTGCTCAAAAGGGCGCGTTCCGATCGCCTCACAGAAAGCGTTGTGCGCTGGCTTGGCGACAGCGAGCTTCTTCCCATTCGAATCTCGCTCGTTATCTTGCTCGGCTTCATCTCATTCGCCGATAGGCTGGGCATGGAGCTTGTGGTTGGCTCCTACATGGCGGGCATGGCCGTCGCGATCCTCGTGCGCGGCACCAAGGCCGAAATTCTCCAAGAGCGTTTGACCGCCATTGGCTCAGGTTTTTTGATTCCGCTGTTTTTCATCGAGAGCGGCGCCGCCTTCGACTTCATGGCGCTCGTCACGAGCCCAGCGAGCGTTGTGCTTTTCATTCTCTTTTGCACGGCGTTCCTGCTCATTCGCCTGGCGCCGATGAATATTTACCGGGGGACGTTGCCGGAACGCGACATGCCGGCATTGGCGCTATTGTCATCGACGACGCTGTCGCTCGTCGTCGCGCTAACTTATCTCGGCGTGAGCAGGGGACAGATGGCGCCAGGGACGGCCACCGCGCTTGTGGGCGCCGCGATGATGACCATCACCGTGTTCCCGACACTGGCCTTTTGGCTTCGTGGAGCGCAGCAGCAATCTCGCCCCGAGAGCAGCGTATCGCTTGCCGCTCACGCCGTCGCCGATTGGTTCTCTGCGCAGGCGTCTCGCGCGTTCGCCAAGCTTCCCCCTCAATGGCTCGAGGCCATCCAGATTTTCGAGCGGCGCCTCTTCGATCTCGTCAACCGCGCGGCAAATTAGGCTCAGCCGAGCAGGCCGCCCGGCGTGGGCGCGAGCGGGTTGTCGATGAGCGCCTGCGCGTCTGGGCGATCAGGCGCGGGGTGATTGACGAGCGCCCCGTAGAGTCCCTGTACGAAGCTTTCGTCGAGATCCTTGACGATGAAGACGATGCGCGTGCGCCTGTCCGCATCAGGCCAAGCGTCGAGTCGATGCGGCGGGTGAAAGACATGCTGTACGCCATGAATCGCGACGGGCCGCGACGGATCGTCAGCGAGCGCGACGATTCCTTTCACGCGCAACATGCGCGGCCCATGCGTGTGGCGCAGAAGATCAATGAAAATATCGAAGGAGGCAGGCGTCAGCGGCGTCTCTGAGGAGAAGCAGAAAGCGCGAATATGCGCGTCATGCCGGTTCACGTCATGGCTGTGATGCGCATGAGCTCCATCATGAGGCGCGTGGTCGTGATCATGACCGGCGTGACCATGCGCTTGCGCGGCTTCGACCGCTTCGGCGTTGAGCCATTCCTTCACGCGCGGCGTCTTTGTCGCAGGATCATAGAGGCCGCAGTTGATCAGCGCCTCCGGCGTCGCTTCGCCCTTGGCCGCGTCGAGCTGCAGCGCGCCGGGATTAAGTCGCGTAAGCCGCGCCTTCAGGGCGTCGAGCCGCTCTGCGCCCCGAGGCAGATCCGTTTTGGTCAGGACAAGCCGGTCTGCGACCGCCGCCTGCCTGACGGCCTCCTCATGCGCGTCGAGCGTCGCCTCGCCATTCGCGGCGTCGATGAGCGTAACGACGCCGTCGAGCCGATAGCGCATCATCAGATAGGGGTGATACATGATCGCGTGCAGGATCGGCGCGGGATCGGCGAGGCCGGTCGTCTCCAGCACGACGCGCTTGAATGGCTTGATCCTGCCATTGTCGAGACGCTTCAGCAGGTCTTCAAGCGTGTTCACCAGATCGCCGCGGATCGTGCAGCACACGCAGCCCGAACTCATCAGCATCATGTCGCCGTCGATTTTCTCAATGAAGAGATGATCGAGGCCGATCTCGCCGAATTCATTGATGAGGACGAGCGTATCGGCCAGCGCCGGCGAGGCGAGCAGTCGATTGAGCAGCGTGGTTTTGCCGGCGCCGAGAAAGCCGGTAACCACGGTGAGCGGAATCGACGGCGGCGCTGCGCGCACCGTGCGACGGGCGGCGGCATTGGTGAAATCGTTCATTTAGACGGAGCTCACGCCGGAGCAGAAAGAATTTCCTGCTCGCGGAAGGCTCGCATTTTCGCTGAAAACGACGCGCGTTTCCAGAACGAACGAACCGTGGCGCTCTTAGCTCTTGCCCTGTTCGGTAGCGGCGCGAGTCTTCGGGGCGACGGCCCGTTTTTGAACTTCGGCGGGAGGCGCGGCTGTTTTCGGCTTGGCTGCGTGTTTCGTCGCCTTAGGCTTTACGGCCGGCTCAGCTTCGATCACTTGGACCTTGGCGTCTTCCGCCTTCGCCGCGCGCGCGGCCTTCACGGCCTTTGCATGCTTGGCGGCGCGGCGTAGCGACACCGCATCCGGGGCAGGTTTGCTGATCGGCGAAGCATTCGCGTCGCCTGGCTCAGGCTGCGACGCATAGGCGGATAGATCGTCCTGTTCGCCCACGGGAGCGCCCGGCGCGCGCGTACGCGCCACCGGCCCGACATAGCCTGGCGCGCGACCGACATAGACGGAAACGGCCTCAAAGCGCGGGCGCGGCAGCCGCGCGACTTCTTTGGCGTTCATATGCGGCTGAGCGGGGCTCATGGTGTCGAGTAGCGGGATGCCTGTCGCCGCGACCGGCGCGGACGCCTCTTCGATCTCCGCCAAGAATTGCGCCGCCGCGGGTCCCCGGTGGTGACAGACCGCCTCGCGCATGTCAGGCGCCGCGGTGGGGCCAGTATTCGGCAGGGAGGATAGGGATGCGAGAGCCGCGCCGCTCTGGAAGCCGCGGTCGAGCAAGGCCGACGTCTTCGCGGTGCGCAGCATGGGATTGGGCGCGCCGAGCACGACGGCGATCAACCGCCGGCCGCCGCGGGTAGCGGAGGCGACGAGATTGAATCCCGCGGGGCAGGTGAAGCCGGTTTTCATCCCGTCAGCGCCAGGATAACGGCCAAGCATTTGGTTGTGCGTGGGAATGATCTGCCTGCCGAGCTGCATCGCGCCGATATTGAACAGATTGGCGTGCTCGGGAAATTGAACGTAAAGCGCGCGGCCGAGAATGGCGAGATCGCGCGCCGAAGTGACTTGCCGGTCATCAGGAAGACCATTCGGATTGACCCATGCCGACTGCGTCATGCCAAGAGAAGCGGAGGCGCGGTTCATTTCGTCGGCGAAGGCTTCGACCGAGCCCGATACGCCTTCGGCGATGGCGACGGCAATGTCATTCGCCGATTTCACCATCAGCATGACGAGCGCATTGTGCAGGGTCACTTCCGAGCCTGGCCTGAAACCCATCTTGGAAGGCGCCATGCGGCAGGCGCGCGGCGACATCATCACCGGCGTGTCGAGCGAAATGCGGCCCTGTCGCACGGCATCAAGCGCGACATAAGCCGTCATCAGCTTTGTCAGAGAGGCGGGATACCAGGAGGCGGTCGCCTGATCATGCGAGAGCACGGCCCCCGACGCCACATCAACGACGATCGATGGCGCCGCTCGGGCGGGCGCCGATGCGCCGAAAACGATCAACAATGCGCTGCTTGCGGCAATGAAAGTCGATTTCGAGAAGATCATCCGCCTAGCCCCGTCACCCGGCGCTCAAGCGCACGGGATCAAATGAAAACGCCACTTAATTATAATAGCGCCGAGGCGCTCATCCGAAATAGGCGCGGATTTGGGCGATTCGGGGGCGGCGATTTGCGAACTGTTAACCATAATCTCCATAAGAAGCGCGGACGGGGCCGTTAGCGCTGAACAGAATTTCGACGCGCGAGCTCCGGCTCGACGAGCTGATATCTGATCAGGAACTTCAGCGCGCGGCTCCAGGACTGGTCGGTTTCCCCGCGCAGGTCCGTTTGCGAGACATGCGTCAGTCGCCCGGTGCGCGCGTCGCGAATGCGCATTTCGAGATATTGCTCCATCACGCTGACTTTTCGAAAGAAGCAGACGAATGACAAGTCGGCGCCAAGCGCGCGGGCGATATCGGCGTCACAGCCGTTGCATTTGCGCAGCCAATGATCTTTCACTCTCTGATCCGTCGAAGCGCTTCCGTCGACGATTTCGAACAGCCCGGACTGGGTCAGAAGTTCGCGCGCGAGCGCTGTCATTTTTTGAAGGCGCGCCGTCTCTTCCGGGCTTTCGCCGGCGATCGGTCCTCCGGCGGTGAAATCGTCGAGCTCGATGTCGAACACGGCGAGTTTCATTGGCGGCGACGATTCTGCGTGAGCGCTCGCGATAAGCCCGATTGCGCCCGCCATGAGCGCCAATATTAGGACGAGGACGCATTTCTTGTTTGTCATCGCAAAGCTCGCCTCCATTTTATCCATTATACATTCTGCGCCGCCTCTTCGAGCTGTGAAATGCACGCGCCCCAGCCGTCGTAAAATCCGAGCTCTTCGTGCCGCTGGCGCTCGGCGTCGTCCTTATGCAGGACGCGCGCGACGTATCGGGTGCCCGAGCCTTCGTCGGCCATTGTCAGGATCGCGGTAAACGCGAGCCAGGGCGACGCAGGGCGCCAGCCCCCGACCAGCATTGACGTGAAGACGATGCGCTCCTGCGGCGCAATATCGAGAAAGCACCCGGGGTTGTCGCTTTCTCCGCCATCTGGCCCGCTCATAAAGGTGTGAAAGGCCCCGCCAGGATAAAAGTCGAAGGCGCGAACTTCGGTTTTCCAGGGTCGCGGACACCACCATTCCTTCAGGATCGCCGGATCAGCCCAGGCCTTCCAGACGCGCGCGCGAGGGACATTCAGGAGGCGCGAAATTTCAAGATCGAGGCTTTGATCGGTCATCCTGCTCCTCGTTTTTCTCCAAGAATGCGTCCAGGCGATCGAAACGCGCTTCCCATTCCGCACGTTGTCGGCCAAGCCACGCCTGCACGGCGTCAAACCGTTTCGGCTGGATGCGGCAGGTGCGCACGCGCCCGACTTTTCGGCTCGTCACAAGCCCGCTCTGCTCCAGAGTCTGCAAATGCTGCATGACCGCTGGGAGCGATATTTTCAGCGGCCTGGCCAGTTCGCTGACATTCGCCGGCCCCCGCGCGAGGCGCTCGATCATGGCGCGCCGCGTCGGATCGGCGAGCGCGGAGAACATGAGATCGAGGTTGGCCGAACGCTTAGGCATTTGCTTAACTATCATCGCACGGCGGCAAGGGCAAGGAAAACTTCATCAATTGCTTAAGTTTTTTCGCAGCTATGTTTGTTGGAACAGTTCAGATGTCATTCCCGATGCTCGCAAAGCAAGCGATCGGGCAACCTTGCTTTTTTGTAGTCGCAGCCCCTACAGCCGTCATTGCGAGGAGCGCAGCGACGAAGCAATCCAAAGGTCGGCTCATGATTCTGGATTGCTTCGCTTCGCTCGAAGGGATCAACCTCAGTCTCAATCAGCCGACGCGCGCAATGAGACGCTTTTCCCATTCGAGCGCCTGACGGACGATCTCGTCGAGGTTGTCATATTGCGGCGTCCAGCCGAGGGCTTGACGGATTCTCTCATTGGCGGCGACGATCGCGGCGGGATCGCCCGGCCGACGCGGCGCAATTTCAACGTCGAAATCAACGCCCGAAACGCGCTTCACCGATTCGATGACTTCGAGAACGGAAAAGCCGCGCTCATAACCGCAATTGGCGGCGAGATTGGCGCCGCCCTCGCGCAAATAGCGCAAAGCGTCGAGATGGGCGCGCGAAAGATCGGTGACCTGAATATAGTCGCGCACGCATGTGCCGTCCGGCGTCGGGTAATCGTCGCCGAAAACTTGCAGTTTCGGGCGCAGGCCGAGCGCCGTCTGCACGGCGACCTTGATGAGATGTGTGGCGTTTGGCGTCGATTGTCCCGAACGGCCCTTCGGGTCGGCGCCGGCGACATTGAAATAGCGCAATGCGACATAGGAGAGTCCGTGCGCACGCGCGGTGTCCTCCAACATCCATTCCACCATGAGTTTCGACCGCCCATAAGGCGAAACCGGCTTTAGCGGCTCGTCCTCGGTCACCGGATTGTGCAGCGGATCGCCGTAGACGGCGGCAGTCGAAGAAAAGATGAAGCGCTTGATTCCGCGCGCGACCGACGTCGCGAGCAGCGTGCGCGCTTTCGCCGTATTGTTGAGATAATAGCCCAACGGATCGGCGACGGAGTCGGGAACGACAATCTTTGCGGCGAAGTGAATGATTTCATCAACGGCATAGCGTTCGATCAAACCCGTGACGAGGTCCGCATCGCCGAAATCGCCGATGACGAGCGGCGCCCCGTCTGGAACCGACCAACGGAAGCCGGTCGAAAGATCATCGAGCACCACGGGCGGAGGTTCGCCGGCGTCAAGCAGCTCGAGTACAGTATGACTGCCGATATAGCCCGCGCCGCCCGTCACCAGAACCCTCATGCCGCAACCTTCCTCTCGTTTCTTCCGCCCAATTTAGCGCCGCAATGCCCCGGCGAGTCGCTTCCGCGCTGATTTGCCGCTATCACCCCATCGCCGTCTCAACCCTCACCAGGCTTTTCCATGAGCAAACGCATTCGCAAGGCCGTTTTCCCCGTCGCTGGCCTCGGCACGCGCTTCCTGCCCGCCACCAAGGCCGTGCCGAAGGAGATGCTGACCGTCGTTGATCGGCCGGTCGTACAGCATGTCGTCGATGAGGCGCGTGAGGCCGGAATAGAACATTTCGTTTTCGTCACGGGGAGAGGCAAGGGCGCCATCGAAGATCACTTTGACATGGCCTATGAGCTCGAGGACACGCTGCGCCGCCGCAACAAGTTGAAGGAATATGAAGCTCTGATGTCAGACCTGCCGGCCGCCGGCGCAACAAGCTTCACGCGCCAGCAGGCGCCGCTTGGACTCGGCCACGCCGTGTGGTGCGCGCGCGACATCATTGGCGACGAGCCTTTCGCGGTGCTGCTCCCTGATATGATCACGCTTCCGGCAAAGGGCAAAACATCGCGTTGCCTTGCAGAGGCGGTCGCGGCTTACGAAAAGCATGGCGGCAATATCATCGCCGTCGAGGAAGTAAAGCCGGAAGAGACGCATCAATATGGGATCGTGGCGCGCGGCAAGGATTATGGCGCGACCTTCGAAATCACCGGCATGGTTGAGAAGCCGCCACAGGGAACCGCGCCGAGCAATTTCATCATCTCCGGTCGCTATATTTTGGAGCCGGAGATTTTCGCATCGCTCGGCAAACATGAGACAGGCGCCGGCGGCGAAATTCAACTTACGGACGCCATGATAGATCTTGCGAAGACGCGGCCCTTCCATGCCGTGCGTTTTGACGGACGCACCTATGACACGGGCTCGAAGCTTGGATTTCTCGTGGCCAATATCGCTTTCGGCCTCGCACGGCCCGATGTCGCCGGCGGTCTGCGCGCCGAGCTGAAAAAACTGCTCGACTAAGCGTATATACCGTAAAAACATAGGCTTAGGCATGTCGCTCGTCGAACTGTCGCCCCAGTCCTGGGCGCCAGTTTGACGTTGGCGCGCGCGCTTCATTAAACCATTGGAAGGGCTTTTCAGATCGGCGCGCGGCCGCGCGTGATTGAATTCAAGCGAGGGATTGAACGCTGATGCCGCAACAAGGCGCCGCACGCAGAATCGTCATTACTGGAATGGGCGCAGTGTCGGCGGCCGGCGTTGGCGCGGCGGCGCTGTGGCGCGCGGCGCGCGACGGCGTCTCTTGCGTGCGGCCGGTGAAATTGCCGCGGCCCTTTACCGGACGAATCGGCATCGCGGCGCAGGTCCCGGACTTTGACGCCGCCGAATATCTCGAAGCCGAACTGCTTCCGTATTGCGATCCCTTTACTCAGTTCTCCATCGTCGCCGCCGATGAGGCGCTGGCCCAGGCCGGGTTCGCGGGAAAAGAGGTCGGCGGGCAACGAACGGCGGTGATTATCGGCACAGGCATCGGCGGCGCCACGACGATCGATAACAACGCCTATCAGGAATATAAGATCGAGACCCGGCCGGACACGCTGACCGTGCCGCGCCTCATACCGAGCGCCGCGCCGACGACGCTCGGCATGCGCTATGGCGCGAAGGGGCCGACTTTCGCGCTCGCCTCTGCTTGCTCCTCCGCGACTCAGGCGATCGGCGAAGCCTTCGAGATGCTGCGCGCTGGCCGCGCCGATCGGGCGATCGCCGGCGGCGCCGAAGCCTGCGTGACCAATGGCGCCATTCGCTCATGGGAAGCCCTGCGCGTTCTCACCCCTGACCTTTGCCGTCCGTTCTCGCAAAAGCGCAACGGCATGACTCTCGGCGAAGGCGCTGCGGTCTTCATTCTCGAGACGCTGGAAAGGGCGCAGGCGCGCGGCGCAACGCCGCTCTGCGAACTCGCCGGCTATGGCACGACGAGCGACGCTTTCGATCCGCTGCGCGCCGATGTCGAAGGCCCATCCCGCTGCATGCGGCTCGCGCTTGAAAGCGCCGGACTGGAGCCGGGAGACGTTGACTATCTCAACGCCCACGGCACGGCGACCTACGCCAACGACATCACCGAATCACAGGCCATGCGGGCCGTCTTTGGCGATAAGCCGCCGCCGGTTTCCTCTACGAAGCCCGTGCATGGCCATGCGCTTGGCGCAAGCGGCGGGCTCGAACTTTCGATCGTCATCAGCGCGCTTCGGGAGCAGGTCGCGCCGCCGACGATCAATTTTCTTGAAGCGGATCCGAAATGCGAGGTGGACGCCATTCCTAATGTCGCGCGCGAAATGCCGATCCGCGTCGCGCTGTCGAATTCCTTCGCCTTCGGGGGCATCAACGCGACGCTTGTCGTTCGCGCGATTTGATTGGTTACGCTTCCCGCAATTCCTTGTTCAATCCGTCTACGCCATCCGAGATCGCTGAGTGGACGAGCGCTATGATTTCGTCCCGATGCTCGGCGTCGACGTCGAAGCGCACCGTCCAGGACAGGACGCTGTGCGCTTCGCCATCGTCGTGAATCTCGACGACGCCCGCATAGTCTTTCACCGGAAAAGGATGATGCGGGCGTTCGTAGCGCAGTCGTCGCGCGCCGGCGTCGATTTCCACGATGTTGTCGCGCATTTCTTCGCCGGTCGTCAGCTTCATAATGCGCAGGGCGCCGACGCCAGCGCCTTCCACGCGGCAGTCGGAGATGATCGGAAACCAGCGATCGAGTCCGCCAATTCCGGCAATCGCCGCCCAAGCCCGCTCAGCGGAGGCGTCGAGCCGCTTCGTTATATTGACCATCGCATTCATTTCACTTGCTCCGCTCTCGCGCTTTCCGCAATCTGTCGCGCCAGATATTGTTCTGCGCGCCGCCAGGCTTCGTCGTCGTCGCCGCGAAAGGTGAGGCGGCGGTCGTCGATCAGGAGATTCTTCTCCACATCCACGATTTGCGCCTGCGCCAATTGCACGAGCGTGCTGATCTTATGCACGCCGCCGTAAAGGACGAGCCGCGCGCCCGCCTTTTTCGCCGCCTCGAAAAGCGCCTGCGGCGTCATGCGGCCCGCCGAGCAGGGAACGGGACCGCAATCGAGCGTCACGACCCTGTAAGCGCCGCCGGCGTCAAGGTCCTGGCGCAGCGCCGCGCCGAATGCGCGCAGCCGCGCTTCATGCTGGTCCCTCTGGTCTTTTTCCTCGCCGGAGGTGTCGACATAGTCGAAATCGAGGACGGCGATCGTCGCCGGCGCGACGGCTTGGGCCCATGCGCCGGCAAGCGTCGCGACGATGAGCGTCATTGCGGCGATCAAGGGCGTCCGCGCGTGCGCGTAAGGCATGTGCGATTCCTTTCCTGCGTGGGGAGTCCTCAGTTCGCAACGGGCCAAAAGGCCGCGGTGAGCAGCGCCAGCGCGATCCAGAAGCCGATTTCCAGCGTCTCGATAATCGGCTGCACGCGCTGGACCGCGCCGACGATATGCACGACGATCATCGTCGCCCAGACCATCGCCATGAATTCGAATGTCGGCGTTAAGGCTTCTCCGGTCAATGCGGCGCGAAGCATGAAGAAATTCAAGATGAGCGCGAAGGCGCCGAGACAACGGCCGAAATAGACCGTGAGATCGTGCTCCAACGGAATTTCCCAGCCGACGAGTCGCGCCCAGAAGAGCGGCGCGAAGGCGATCGGGATCGAGAAAAGAATGAGGGTCAAAGAGCCGAGCGCGAGCAGGAATGTTTGCGCATGAGGCGCGAGAGAGCCGATCATGGCCCGCCTCCTTCCAAAGGTCAGTCGCGCCGAGGTTAGGCGCTGGAGAGCGGAGAACTTGCCATTTCGCGCCAGCGGTGGAAGTTTCGCGCGAGACGCATTTTCTATTGGAATAGGGGAGGTTCGTGGCCGCTCTCGGCTTCACTAAGGCGCGTTCGATGGGGCCCGTCGCGGAAGCGGTCGAGCGCGCCGGCGGCTCGGTCGCGCGTGTCTTCCGCAAGGCCGAATTGCCATTGCGCCTGATTGAGGCGCCTGAACAGCTCATCCTGTTGAGAGACCAACTCGCGCTCGTCGAGCACGCCGCGCGTGAATTGGACGACGAAACGCTGCCGCTGCGCCTCTCCATGCAGGCGGGGATGGAAGGGCTCGGACTCTTCGGCAGACGCGTGCGAACGGCGCCGACGCTCGAAAACGCCATTCAGCGCTGCAACTTTGGCATTCAATCGATGTTACAGTCGATGACGCGCATGGATCTTAAGCAGACCGAAGCGAGCGCGGCGCGCCTCGCGGCGTGGACATATGAAATATTGGATGATGCGCCTGTCGGGCGGCAGAAGAACGAATTGCTCGCCTTCGGCTATATGATCTCCGCGCTCAAACATTTTCGTGTCGGCGCGTTGCGGGTCACGCTGCCGCGAAAGCCGCCGGAGCGCGCGACGCTTGAAGACCTTTTAGGCTGCGAGATTGCGGCCGGGGAAAAAGCCGCGCTGGTTTTTCCTGCAGAATGCTTGTGCAACGCCAATCCGGCATGTGTCGACCCTGACGACGCGCGTATCGACGACATGCCTTCGCCGACCGACTTTTCTGCCGCCGTCGAGCGACTCGTAGAACTCGCCTTGTTGGAGCGACGTCCCACGATCGACGCCGTGCGCCGACGTTTGGCGCTTTCGGCGCGCAGCTTGCAACGCCGGCTCGCTGAGGAGGGCGAGAGCTTCGATGCGATTCGCCGCCGCGTCGTTCTCGCGAAGGCGCGAACCCGCTTGAGAGACGGAGCGACGCCGATCACGCAGATCGCCTATGAACTCGGCTATTCCGACGCCGCGCATTTTTCGCGCGCTTTTGCCGCCTGGACAGGCGAGAGCCCACGCGCCTGGCGGCGCGCCGCATTGGCGCGAGCATGTGAAACAGGCTTGCCGTCCCTGGGACAACGCCCTTAGTAGGAAGGGGTTTTTACGAATAACGTTTGCAAAATATGGCAGACAGCGACGACGATCAGCGAAAGGGCGCCCCAAAAGGGGCGGATTTTGACCGGAAGTTTAAGGGCGCGCCGAAAAAGAAGGCTGCGCTTGCCGCCGCTTTGCGCGCTAATCTCGCCCGTCGCAAAGAGCGCGAACGCGCGCTAAATGGCCAGACGCCAGCCAAAAACGGCGGGGATTCGAAAACCGACAGCGAGGGGTGATGGATAAGATCAAGATCGTCGGCGGAAGCCGGCTCAATGGCGTGATCCCCATCTCGGGCGCGAAAAACGCCGCTCTGCCGCTGATGATCGCGTCGCTCCTGACGCGCGAGACTTTGACGCTCGCCAACATGCCGCTTCTCGCCGATGTGACGCTGCTCGAACGCATCCTCGGCAATCATGGCGTCGATTACGCTATCGCGGGTAAACGCGCCGGCGATTCTGTCGATGCGGGCCGCACCGTTCAGCTTACCGCGCGCGAGATCGTCGACACCACCGCGCCTTATGAACTGGTTTCGCGCATGCGCGCGAGCTTCTGGGTGCTGGCGCCGCTTCTCGCCCGAATGGGCGAGGCGCGCGTATCGCTTCCCGGCGGCTGCGCGATCGGCACGCGCCCGGTCGATCTTCTTCTCATGGCGCTCGAAAAACTTGGCGCGAAGATCGACATCGAGAACGGCTACGTCGTCGCCACGGCGAAGGAAGGTCTTGTCGGCGCCGAGATTGACTTTCCGAAGGTCACGGTCGGTGGCACGCATACGGCGCTGATGGCGGCGTCGCTCGCTCGCGGAACCACCGTGTTGCACAACGCCGCGCGCGAGCCGGAAGTCGTCGATCTTGCCGACTGCCTCGTGAAAATGGGCGCGCGCATTAAGGGCGCGGGCCAATCGACGATCGAGATCGAAGGCGTCGGTTCGCTTTATGGCGCAAGACACGCCGTCATGCCTGATCGGATCGAAACCGGCACTTACGCTATGGCGGTGGCGATGACGGGCGGCGACGTTCTTCTCGCCGGCGCGCGCGCTGATCTTCTGCAGGCGGCGCTCGATGTGCTCGAAGAGACCGGCGTCAGCGTGAGTGAAACGAATGAAGGACTGCGCATCGCGCGCAATGGCGCGGGCATTTCATCCGTCGATGTCACGACCGCGCCATTCCCGGCCTTTCCAACCGATCTGCAAGCGCAGTTCATGGCGTTGATGACGCGCGCCAAGGGCGTATCCCGCATTACCGAAACGGTTTTCGAAAATCGCTTCATGCACGTGCAGGAGCTGGCGCGATTCGGCGCGCATATCAAGCTTGAAGGCGACACCGCCATCGTGACGGGGTCGGATTATCTTGAAGGCGCGCCGGTGATGGCGACAGATCTGCGCGCGTCAGTGTCGCTCGTCATCGCGGGGCTCGCCGCGCGCGGCGAGACGACGATCAACCGCGTCTATCATCTCGATCGCGGTTTCGAGCGGCTGGAAAAGAAATTGCGTGGCTGCGGCGCGGAAATCGAGCGCATCAGCGGACAGGGGTGAGAGCGATCTTAGCCAAGGACTGACGAGGCCTGGCGTTTAGTCAGGCGCCTCGGACTCTATCGATTCTCTTGAATTCAGTTGGCTTCAGTCCGGCGGCGATCGGGGGTTTGCGACGCTCCAGAGAACATCGTCGCGATCCACTGAGTTGACGGAAACTGTGCGCAGAGCGTGAGAAAGGCGATCGCCAGCGGGACCCCAATGAAGGCTCCTGGAACGCCCCATAAGAAAGTCCAGAGAACGACTGCAAATACGACAACGGATGGTGAAATCGCCAAAGCCGAACCCGAAATGAGCGGCTCGAGATAGCTGCCGATGACAAATTGAATCACAGCGAGAGCAACGAACACGAGCATCGCGGTTTGCCAGGAATCGAATTGAACAAGAGCAAACAACGCTGGAAAAACGGTAACGATCAACGACCCGATATAAGGTAGATAGTTAAGCGCGAATGCGAGGATCGCCCAGGCGGCGGCAAGCTCAAGTCTCATGAGCAGAGCGAAACCGCCGACAGCGACGGCCGTCGCAATGCTCGCAATTGTGCGGACGATCATATACTTGCGGAATTTCTTCCCGATCGACTGGCTTGCCGTCAACAAACGACGACTTGTTTCTTGGTCTTTTAGTTTCATAATGTGATCTTGAAAATCTTCTGTTTCGACAAGGCCCATGATCAAGAATATGAAGACCAGAAGAGAGAAACCAACAAGAACATTGACCCTTATCGCGACTGTTTTTAGAAAGCCGACCAACCACGCGGCGTCGAAATTTTCCGTCACATGCGACATCACAAATATGTCGTGATCTTCCAGCCACGTCGTGGAATTGCGGAATGTCGCTCCAATTTTCAAAAGATTCTGACGGGTCCAGTCGGCGATCTCGCCGCCTCCCCATACAACCATCGATGTAAGCGCGATAACGGCGGCAAGCGTCACGACAATAGTGATCAGCAGCGCCAAAGCTTTTGGCATTCGGAACTGGAGCGCCTTCTGCAGCGGCCAGATCAAGGCGATTATAAATATCGCAAAAATCACCGGCTCAATGACGACCTGGGCCATGGAAGACGTTGCGAGCACAACGAACGTTATGACGAGCGCAGCCATGATGGTCACGAGTTGGTTATCCATCTTGCACCCGTTGATTCGCGGTCGGTATCTAGCTGTAATTCTAGCGCTGCATTGAAAACCATCTACTGGGCGCGTGTGAGAGGCCATTATTGCGGAGTGTCATTCCCGGCGCGCCCTTTGCGCGCGATCGGGAATCCAACAAAAATCCATTGATGGGACGAGGCGCCCCTGGATTCCCGATCAGACCTTCAGCCTGTCGGGAATAACAAGCCTGGCGCCACTCTCACTCGATCACAATCTTCACCGCGCGCGATGCGACCGGGGCGAGCGCAAGCCGCGCCTGAATGCGATGCGCGCCGGGCGTCATCGGCCAAAACACGGTTTCGTCCGCCTGCGCCGTGACGAAGGGCTCGCCGTCGATCGTCCAGACGATCTGTGCGTCCGCGCTGGTCGGCGCGAGCTTCAACGCCAGTCTGTTGAAGCGCTCGGGCTGCTCCGGATTTCGCCAGATATGCGTATTGTGCTCCGGCGTCGCGATGACGAGCGAGGCGCCATGCTCTTGGAGCTGTTCGAGCCCCGCGTCCGATGCGCCTGTCGGAGCCTGACTTGCGCCCGGCGCGCCTGAATGAGGCATCGCAGAGCGAGCCTCGGCCTCGCGCGCCTCCGCCGGCCTAACCCATTCGCGCAGAGTCTGAGCGCATTCGCCGTCGCCGGCGCGACAGAGGTCTATGGCGACGCGGCCTGGCGGCGGCGCAAATGTTTCCGGCGCGATGTCTCCGGGCGTCGCGCCATGCAGCTTCGCAAATACGGCGTGAGCAAGCCGCGCCGCCGATGACACGCCTGTCATCGCGCGCATCGCGCCAGCGTCCCCGCGCCCGATCCACACGCCGACAATGAATTTGTGCGAAAAGGCGACCGTCCAGGCGTCGCGATAGGCTTGCGACGTTCCGGTCTTCACGGCGACGGCGAAAGGATATTCGAGCGGTCCGTAGCGTGGAAAGGATGGAAGCCGCGCCTGCGGGTCGGCAAGCATGGACGTGATCAGACGCGCGCTGTCGACCGACAGCACGCGCCGCCGCGCACGCCGCGCTTCTCCGCGCGTGAATGCAAGCTCGCGCATAAGTCCGTCGTCAGCGAGCGCCGCGTAGGCGCGCATCACATCCTCAAGCCTGGTCGGCAGCGCGCCGATCGCCATGGAAATTCCAAAACTCTCCGCCGGCGTTTCGAGATCATGCAGGCCGAGGTCGCGAAGGAAATTGAAATTTGCCTCAAGTCCGACGCGGCGCAGCAGATTCGTCGCCGGCACGTTGCGGGAATTGGCGAGCGCCTGACGCGGCGTCAACGGTCCGAGATAGAGTCCGTCGGCGTTCGATACGCCCGACGCCCCTTCGGGAATGTCGTTCAAAAGATCTGTCGTCTTAAGAGCGCCGCGCTCGAACGCCAGCGCATAGATGAAGGGCTTCAGCGTCGAACCAGGCGAGCGCCGCACGCGCGTGAAGTCGAAGGCGCCTGCCTGCGGATCGCGATAGTCCGATGAGCCGACATCGGCGATGACGGCGTTCGTTCCTCGCTCGACGACCATGACCGCGACTTGCCGCGCGCCACGGTTACGAAAATTGGAAAGATAGCGGCGAGCGAGATGCAGGACCTCTCGTTCGACCTCCATATCGATCGTCGCATTGATGCGTTGGTCGCCGTCTGAGACGGGCAGCGCCAAGCCCTCGCGCGCGAGCGCCTCGTAACGTAGCGCGAGGTGCAGCGCCTCAGGACGGCGCTTGGCGTCGAGCGGTCGCATGTGATCGAGCTCTGCGCGCGCCAGCGCCGTCTGCGCGCCGTCGAGCGCGCCTTCTTCCTCTAGTCGCGCGAGAGCGTATCGGGCGCGCGCGGCCGCCAATTTGAGGCCGCTTTCGCGCGTGATGTTCATGCGTCCAGGCGATTGCGGAATGGCGGCGAGCAGGGCTGCCTGCGCCCAGGAGAGATCTTCGACCGGTCTGTCGAAATAGAAGCGCGCGGCGTAGGCGGCGCCATGTCCGTTAAGTCCGTAGGGCGCGAGCCGCAGATAATGTGCGAGCGTCGCCTCATGTCCGTGACGCGCGACGATGGCGAGCGCCGTCGCGGCCTGCATCAGCTTTTTGCCAAAGCTGCGCGGCCTCTCGCCCTGCATGCGCGCAACTTGCATGGCGATCGTCGAAGCGCCTTCACGTCTGCCGCGCAACATCAGATTGCGCCAGGCGGCGCGCAGCAGCGCGCGAATGTCGACGCCGGGGTGAGCGTAAAAGCGGCGATCTTCGAGAGCGAGAGTCGCATGCGCAATTTTTTGCGGGACAGTCTTCAGCGGCCAATAGCCGTAATCGACGCGCGCCGCATTCGTCGCGCGATCAAGCATCCTTTCGCCGATCTGGGTCAGAAAGGCGCCGTTACGGTCGTAAACGATGGCGCTTGCGCGTGGAGAAACGAGTTCGGCGCGTGACAGCGCCTCACGCGAGAGCCAAGCGGCGCCCGCCACGAATGTTGCAATAAGAGCCAGAGCGATTGCGCGCGCGAACCCTCTCCCTTTGGGAGAGGGTGGCTGCGGAGCAGCCGGGTGAGGGGTTGCGACATGTGCTGTCATGCGGTTGCGTCGAACCTACAAAGATTATTTCCCCTCACCCGACCCCGCCAAAAGCCCGTGGTTTACGACGGGCGTCTATATAGACGCCCTTTGGCGGGGCCACCCTCTCCCAAGAGGAGAGTGTTACGCGCCTACTTCCCAAGATGAGGGAGGGTTATGCGGCTACTTCCCAATCTCAACTCTCGCTCCCGCGCTGGTCGCGCGAAGGCCCTTCTTGTACATCGCCTCGACGAGCGCAGCCGGCTGCGTATAGGCTCCCGCCGTCTGCGCGCGCAGGCGAAAGGCGAAACGGTAGGTTCCCTTCGGTAGCGAATCATATGCGTAGAACACGCGGTCATCGCCGAAGGAGACCCAACTTGGCTGCAGCGTCGGCGCGATCGAGGGCTGCGCCTCGGCGGGCGCGGTTGCGATGTTGGGATTGAGCGGCTCATAGCCGGCGGCGAGCGGGATCGAGATCGCGATATGCGTGCGATCTTCGGGATTGACCACTTCCGCCGTCTCCTCGATGAGATCGCCTTGTTTCATCTGAAGAACGCCGTCGATGGGTTCGATCTTCTGCGGCGCCTTGCCGTTTTCGACGCGCCAGCTCTGTCTTGTGATCGTAAAGCCGTCGCTTGTCGGCTGAGCCTTTGCGCCGGGCTCGGCTGGCATGTAGCTGGTCTCGATCATCGCGACAAGCGGCGCATTGGAGCCATTGGCGATTTTCAGCGGTCCCTCGCTCTTCGACAGGTGACGGGCGACGGGATTGTTCGCGTCGATCGACAACGCGCGATCCTGTCCGCCATCATTGAAAGTCAGGCCGATCGACGCGACTGGCCGCCGCCAGCCTTCGGCCAGCGCTTCGATCGCGGCGGCGTCGGCGTTGGTCGTTCCCCAGCCGTCGCCTTCGCCAAGCCGCAGCAGCGCGTCGCGCAGCGCATTGGCGCGCGGATCGCCTGAGGCGACGAGCCCCGCTGCGCGAACCATCTCGGCGAGGTTACGCGTCTCGGAAGGCAGAATGATCGGCGTAGCGCTTTCCGCCGCCTGACCAGCATAGACCTGCACGCCATTGCGGCTCGCGAATTTCACGCGGCCCCACATCGTATCGATGAGCCCAGCGAGCGCGCGCTGATCGACATTAGGGAGAAGCGCGGCGGCGGAGGCCATCTGCGCGACGCTGATGTTGGGGAGGAAGTCGGCGCGACGCGCAAATTCCGCGACGTAGGATTCGTCGAGCTTGCCGCCTTCGGCGAGCGCTGAAAGCGCTTCGACGCGCTCGCGCAATTCATCGCCCGAAAGCAGCCGCGGATAATCGGAGCGCAACGACAATTTGAGGATATTGGCGAGACGATCCAAAAGGCTCTTGTCGATCGGCTCTCCGGCGCGCTCGGCCCGCGCAAGAAAATCATAGGCCCAGGCGGTCAGCGAGACAGTGCCGCGCGCGCGCGGCCAGAAGGCCACGAGCCCGTCAGCGTCGATCGACTGATCGATGATTTGCGCCGTCGATTTCACATTGGCTGAGACGCGATCCTCCAGCCCTGCCGCAGCGAGTATTGGCGCGAAGCTTTTTAGCGCCAATCCGCCGCGCGCAAGCGACAAGCGCTGCTCGGTGCAGCCATAGGGATATTCAACGAGCGCATTCAGTCCGGCGACGAGCTTCACAAGCGACGGGTCGGCGGCGACGATCGTCTCGCGCGAGAAGCTGCCGGGCCGCGCCTGCTCTCCAGCGGAAGCAATTGTCTTCGTTTCGCCGGGGGCGATCTCGACCAGTTCGAAGCGGCGTGTCGCTTCGCGATCCTCCTTCACGGGCAGGGCGATCTCGACCGCGTCTTTCGCGTGGTCGGCGTCGCGCTCTATGCGGAAGCCGAGCGTCGCATCGCCTGCGAGTTGGGCAGGCGCCGCGGCGCGCAGATCGATGCGCACAGGCTTGTTCTGAGTCCATTCAATCTTGCGGCTCGCGTCGCCTGAGAGCGTCAGCGCCGGCGCCGCGATCGACGCCTTGCCGGCGCCGCCCGGTCCTTCGACGATGCGCGCGACGAGGCCGATGTCGAACGCGTCGCCTGGGCGAATAAATCGCGGCAGCGCCGGCTGCGCGACCAGCGCCTGACGAATCAGCATTTCGCCGCCGGCGGCGCCGAAGCGGTCGGAACCGCTCACCGCTTTGGCGCGCAGCTTGAACACGGTGAGCGTATCGGGAAGCTGCACCTTGATTTTGGCGACGCCATCTGGACCGATCTTCACGCTTGGCAGATAGATCGGCACCGGCGTGAAATTCTTGCGCACGGAGATATTGTTCTCGGCGCCCCATTCCTGAAGTTCGTCGCCGTCGCCGCCGGCGATTTCCTCGAGCGGAATGACGCCGAAGGCCATGTTGCGCGTATCGCGCGCCGCCATCTTCGTTTCGCGCTCGACAATGAAATCCGGCAGCGGATCGAGCGGCCGTTCTTTTGCGAGCGAGAGCACCGCCTGATCTACCATCCAGAAAGTCGCCTCGCCGGAGAGCGGCTTGCCGGCGTCGTCCGAAAGCCGCAGCGCGACCTCGATCGCTTCGCCCGGGCGCGCCTTGGCCGGATGTTCGAGCTTCACATTGACGATGTTCTTTACGGGCGTCACCTCGACCCATTTCGTCGCGGCAATGGTGACGGGCTTGCCCTGATCGAAGGTCGCCGTCGGCTGCGGCGGCGCATCCTTCAGCCGTCCGCGCATGATCAGGAAGTGAACGGCGAGCTTCGGCGTCTGCTCCTTTTTTATTGGCAGCGCATAGCGGCCGAAGCCATTGGCGATGTCGACGAACTCATAGTCATAGACGCCGTTCGGCTGTTCAATGATGGCGAGCGCGCGCGCATTCTGGAACGGCGATTGGATGATGAGCGTCGCCACCTCGCCCGGCGCATATTTGTCCTTGTCGGTCGTGATCGTCGCGGACTCGGCCGGCGGACGCGCGAAGGTGACAGGCGTGTCGCCGCCGACGAAAAAGTCGACGCTCACCTGTTGCCGGCGCTTGAGCCTGTCATAGGCCTCCAGCTGCACGACATAGACGCCGGCGTTGCGGGTCTCCAATTCGACCTTCTGGGCCTCCTTCGCGCTCGTCACCTTGCGTTCGATCAGGACGTCGTCCTGCGCCTGCGTGACATATTTCGCTGCCCCTTGCGCGAAGTCCGACGCCTGCAGCGTCGAAATCCAATTGCGCTTGATGAGCCGCAGCGTCATCTCCAGGCCGACGACCGCCTCGCCCTTGCCGTCGATGGCGATGAGCTCCGGCGTGATGGCGCCTGGACGCTCGACATAGCGCGGCGTCTTCACGCCAAGCACGAAGGGCGGCAGCGCGATGACGTTCTGCACATTGCGCACTTCGACGCCGTCGTCGCCCGTCACCGTCGCTTCGATAGAATAGCGGCGCGGCTGCGCCGTCGGCTCGATCGCGGTGTCGAAAGTCATGCGGGCGGCGCCGCCGGCGTCGGTGCGCTGATCGCGTTCGAGCACCGCGGTCGATTTGAACTTGCCGTCGCCGGAGAAGCGCGCGTCTGTCGAAAAGAGAAAGCCTTCGCGTCCTGGCGGCGTGAAGACATGCGGAAATTGCGCGGCGCGCCATTTGACGGGGCGGTCAGCCGCAAGCCCGCCAGCGAAATAGCGGGCGAGGAGATCGACGTCGAAGGTTCCGTCGAGCGCAACGGTCTGTGGCGCATTGAGCACCACTTCGAAGGTCGGCAGACGATAGGCTTCCTTTTTGAACGTGAACTGGCCGCAGGAGATGTCTTGAGCGGGTTCCGCCGCTCCATTCTCTCCTTCAGCGGTTTCATCCGTTTCGCTCTTCTGCTCTTCGGACTTCTTGGCCTTTTTTGGCGCGTCCGGTTCGAACCGCGCCGAATAGTCGCCGGTCGCCTGAGTTTGCGCATCGAATTTGTGATAAAAGCCGCCGCTCGCGTCGAGCTTCACTGGTATGCGCCATTCCTGATTGCCGGGCCCCGTTACGACAAGCGTCCCGCCGGTCTTGGTCAGACTCAGCGCCCCGCCGCGGTAGCTGCGCACGAATCCTTTGATATGCGCGCTTTCCTCCGGCCGATAAATCGGCCGCTCGGAGAAGAGATGGCAGAGCGTGCGCGATTTTTCGGCGCGTGGCTGGTCAGCCTCGCTTGTCCAGGCAAGCCATTCCGACTCTGGCTTCGACCAGATTTCCCGCGAATATTCCGAAGGCGCGCTATTGGGGTCGATGACGAGCGTATCCAGTCCCTTGTTCACGACCACGCGCCGCGCTTCGCCGGCGCCGCGCTTATCCGGCGTCCAGGCGTAGAAGCCCGAAGCGTCGGTTGTTCCGCTCGCGAGCGTGACGAATTTTTCGTCCTTCAGTCCTTCGACGCGGATTTGCGCGCCGCTCACTGGCTGCGTCGTCGAGAGCGACGTGACGGCGAAGCGCACGCGGGTTGGTTCTTCGACGGCCGAAAGCGTGAGATCGGTGATTTGCACGCGGAGCCAGCGGCGTTTGTCGTCATCGACGGCGCGCAGGCCGACGAGATAGGTTCCCGGCTGTGCGCGGCCGCTGATCTTGGCGAAGTCCTCCTTAAGATCGACGCCGAATTTCGCGTCAGGGCCGTTGCGGCGGATCGGCAGATCGACGAGTCGCGACACTGCCGGCGAGCCGAGCGATTTGATGCGCTGCTTGATCGCGTCCGCCTCGATGTTGGCGTTTTCGCTCCATGTCTTCGGCTCGTTGCCGGGCAGGGGCGGGGCGTCGGAATCGCTCGTGTCGACGCCATGCGCAGGGAAGGGGAAGAAATCGCGCGACAGCGGATCGATGGCGTGGATGCGGATGTCGGCGCGGTCATATCCCCGGCCGCGCGCCGGCAGCAGCTGCGGACCGAAGCGTTCCGCGACCCCATAGCCCGCGTCCCATTGCAGCGCCGGCACATCGCGGGTGAAGGCGAAGCGCTGCGTGAATGCGGTCGCAAGCGCACGTCCTTGCGAGTCTTTCATCGCGCCTTGCGCGATCGAAAGCTCATAAACGCGGTCGGACAGGAATTTCGCGACGATGCGCAGTCGCCTGCCGTCGCTCTCGACGGCAAGATCGTCGACGGGCGGCGTAATTCGCAACGCCTCGCGCGCGCGCAAAATGTCGAGCGTCTCGGGCGTGGCGTTGAAAGAGAGCGCGAGCTGGCGCTTGCTCGCGGCGGAATAGGGCGGCGTAGCAACCTCGCCGCCTTCCTCTTCGCCGCTCTCCGGCGCAGGCGACATGAGATAGGACGCGCAGCGCAGCACATTGTCGGCGCGATCGTCGCTCCAGCCGCGCCCGCAACTTGCTTCGGTCGCGACGAAAGGCGGCGCGGTGCGCAGCCGCAATTCATAGGTCTGGTCGTCTAAACCGGCTTCGTCGGAAAGGCGCAGCCGCAGGATGGCGACCCGGCCATCCGCAATCCTTTCACGGAAGCGGATAACATAGGTCTGTTCCTCGGCGCGTTCGCCCCGCTCCAGCGCGCGGATCTCATAGGCCGAGGCGCTGAGCATTTGCCCGCCCTGTGGCGAGATGCCTGGCGAAGGACGAACTTCAATCGTGAGCAGCCGCGCCAGCGCGGCGACGTCGATGGGTTCGGCGAAGGTGAGCGCGATCTGCGTCAATTCAAGTTGCGGATCCGCGCCCTCGGCCGGGTTCGTTGATCGCGGCATCGGCAGCAGCGCGACGAGTTTCGTTTCCGCCGAACCGAGTTTCACGCTTACGCGCGACAGCGGCTTCCAGGCGTCGGCGGGGCGAAATTGCAAAGTGCGCGGACCGAGCCAGCGCCATTCACCTGCCGGCTGCGGCGTCATCGTCACATATTTTTGCGGCGAGTCTTCCGCGCCACCGTTCTTCGGTCCGGTGTCGCTGCCGAAGAAGACTGTCACCGGTTCATAGGCGCGCAGAAATTTGTCTGGCGCCACGCGTGTGCCGTCGGCGCGTTGCGCGTGGTCGAACACAGGCGGCGTTTCCGCGCGCAGCGGCGCCGCAGCGGCGAAGAGCGCACAAAGAAAGAGAAGCAGAAGTTTTTTCATCGCCGCGCCTTTCAAAGTCATTGCGCTTTGCTTTTCTTCATGCCGGCTTTATCGAGCAGCTCCGCCACGATTTCCGCCGGTGGGGCGTTTACAGGCGGAGACAGTCCGACGATCGCGACGCGGATCGTCGTCGCGGGAGCGTCAGGCGGCGTTCGCGCCTCGAGGAAATAGCGGCCGGGCGAGAGTTTCATCGTCTGCGCGACGCCTTCGCCGAGCGCTTTGCCTTGCGCATCCATGAGCCGCGCGCTGACGCGGTCGGGTTCGCCGCGAATGCCGAGTCCGATGTCGCGCGCTTCCTTCACCTCGAAGCTGAAGAGAGCGCTCGCGCCGGGCGACGCCGCCACGGCGTCGTTGACGCCTTCATGCGCCTCAACGACGGGCTGCGTCGAAATATCGAGCGCGCCGGAGAGCGTTCCTTCATAGGGCGCGTAAATGTCGAGCGTCGCTTCGCCCGGCGTCATGTAGCGACTGAGATCGACGCCATTCGCGAAAGCCAGCGTCTCGCGTCCGCCGTTTTGGGTAAAACTGACGATCGCCGGCGCGGCGCCCGTCGCTTTCAACAACGCAGGCTTGTCGCTCTTGACCGCGAAGCGCATCGCTGCGCCTTCGAGCGTCACGCGCTGTGGCGGATTGAGCGCGCGCGCCGCTGGCGTCGGCCAGGGGCTTGCTCCCGCGCGCTCGATCCAAAAGGCGACGAGCCCGGGCCCATGATCGATGATCGCTTCGCCCGCGCCATCGAGCGCGATGTTCTCGCCGCGGGAGATACGGCCATTGTTTGAAATGACGGTTGCTCTCGCGCCGCTGACAATCAGCCTGTCGTTCGTTCCAGCATCGAGCGGCAGCGAAATTTGCCCGGCTGCGGGGAAGAAACGCGTGAAGGCGCGCGTTACGTCGAGGCGCCGGTTCTCGCCCGGTTCGCGCGCAATGCGCGCCGGCAGCGGCGCTTGCGTCAGATTGACGAGAAGCGCGCGCGATTTGACGCCATGCAGAATGCGCGATGTTGCGGCGCCATCGCCGAAGACGACGCGGGGCTCGGCAAAAGCGGCGAGCCCACCCGCGAGGTCAATTGCGAGCGGACCGGCGGCCTCGTCCATGTCTATAGGCTGGACGCTCATCGGCGGGATAATTCCCGAAAACAGCGCGCCGCCTTTCACTGCCGGCCGGGCGTCGACGTCGATCGCACTTAAAGCCACACGCATCGGCGCGCTGCCTTCGGCGTTCCAAAGCGCGAGCGGCGCTTCGCCCGCAAGCGTCAAGGCGGCCCCCGGCGCGACGCCGACGCCGCGCCCGCCGTCGAGCGCGGGCTGCGCGAAGGCGGAACGCGCGAGCCACAGCCGCTGCTTGCCGGCGGGCGGCGCGAGGGGAACAAGATGCGCGCGCTCGCCCTCGCCGATGTCGAGCGAAATCTCAGCGCCCTTCCAGTCGAAGGCGGCGACGCCGATGCGCGCAGAACAATCCCCGCGGCTTATCAGCCACAGATCTTGCGCTTGCGGTGCCAGCGGTCCCGAGCGCGCCGGGCGCAATAAGCTTGCAGCCATCGAGCCGGCGGCGACGTCTTGCTGCGTGTCGAGGGTCACGAGCGAAGAGTCGGGCGCCGCGACTTTACCGACGCAGACTCCGGCGACGCCTTCGACTGGATCGAGCGCGACGTCGCCGAGCTGGCGCGCGCGACGTTCGACCGCGCGCGCGGAAAGCGTAATCGGCGCGTCGCCGCCGCCGATCGACCAAACGACGGCGCGCAATTCCCTGTCTCCGGCTGCAGGCCAGGCGGCGACGGGGCTGCGTCCGCGCTCCACGCCGATCGCGCGCCATTTGCCATCGGCGTCGCGCCGCTCGATCGAGATAGCGGCATCGCTTTCCGAGCGCGCGGCGATCAATGCGAGACTTCCGGCGGGCGCCGGGGCGAGGGAAAGGATATGCGCGCCGGCGCCGTTCAACGTCTTCTCGCCCGAAAACGGCAGCGGGCCGCCATTCTTCTCCTCAAGCAGCGACAGCCGAAGCTCGACGCCGCTTAATGGCGCGTCATCGTTTTCGGCCGTCTCTTCTTGACTGGCGCCTTCGCCGGAGGCCTCCCCATCATTGGAGACTTCTACGGTTTCCTCGCTGGACGCTTCCTGAGCTTCAACAGGCGCGCTCGGCTGAGCGCCAAGCGGCTCGAGCTCGAGCCGGTAATTTCCAGCGGGCAGCCGTCGGGACAGGGCGACATTCCAGTCGTCGACGCGTGGCTGCAGACGCTCGATCACGTCGCCCTTGCCGTCCTTCAATACGCCGATGGTTTCGATCGCGCCGAAGCTTGAAAGATCGACGACGCTGTCCTTCGCCAGTGAGAGATCGACGCGCGTCGGTGGTTCGATCGCGCGCGTGGCGCCGGGCTGCAACTCTTGCGAGTCGAGTGAAATCTCATAGTCGAGACGGTCGTCATGCGCGAGGCTTCGCGCCTCGACCCGGTAATCCCCCGCTGAGAGCTTCGATTTGAACGGCCTGCCAGCAGCGACCTTGCCGACGCTTTCCTTCTCGCCTTTAAAAATCTCGCCGACCATGCCTTCGCCGATCGAAAGATCGATCTCGGCGTCACCATAGAGGGAGAAGCGCCAGAGGTCCGGCGCGCGCGTCGCGTCGCGCGCCTGTGGCTCGCGCCATTGCAGCCGCTGCGTTTCGCCGAAGGGCAGGGGATGTGGGCCGTGGCCCTCCAGCGTCTTCGCGGGGACGACTGGCGTCAGTCGCGCGACCATGCGCGCTTCGACGTCTTTGGGCATGACGACCAGCCGATAGGCGCCCTTCTCGAATCGCCGCGTCAGGCGCTGCGTTTCGCCTGGCGCCGCGAGCGGCCAGCCGTCGGCGTCCTCCAATCTCGCGCGCCATTTCTGCTTCAGTCCGAGAAGCTCGATGCGATATTCGCCCTCGCGCGCGATCTCGATCGGCACGATCGCGCCCTTGCCTGAATCGAGCGTTGCGCGCGCAATTCCTGCGTCGACGAGTTTCGCCGTCGGCGCGAGAATCGCTGGCGAGATGGCAAGGCCCAAATGGCCGGAAGAGTCTTTCGCCGTTACGGCCGCGCGATAGGCGCCGGCGCGCAGAAAGGCCGTCACAAGCGCATTGGCGCCAGGGCCATTCGCTTCGCCTTCGCCAAGGCGCGGCGAAACATTGGCGCCGACGCGAAGCGCCGTCTTCATGCGCCCGAGCGTTTCGACTCGATAAAGGCCGCCCTGAGGGACATCAAAGCGCAGACGCTTCGTTTCATCGCGCGTAAGATCAAAGAAGGCCGGACGCGCAACGGAAGCGGAAAGCGCCATCGATGTCGGCTTACCCGATTCTTCCACCTTCGCCGGCGTGGTTTCAGGAACGAAGATGAGCCCGAGCGCGCGCGATTTTTCGGCGGCGGCAATCCTTATCGTCGCGAGGCGTTGCTCGTTCTCTTCTCTTTGATCGGCGTACGTCAGCGCGATATCGACGTTACGCGAATCGCGCGCAACCACTTTGCCGGTCTTTGGAAGCCGAACAGGCAGCGCAAGCTCCTTGCCGGCGTCCTGCCATATAGCTAATGGCGCCTTGTCGAGTTCGGCGGGAAGCGCGACGACGCGCGGCCCGGTCAAAAGTTGCGGCGCGACATTCGTCAGGATGAGATAGGAGCCCTCTTTTTCGAGCGTCTGAGTCCCAAAAGAAATGGATGGGCGCGAGAGCGTCGGCGCTGGCGCTGGCGCAGAAAGACCGGGAGGCCCGAGCGTCACGTCGATGACGCCGCCAGAGTCGCCTTTCGGCTCTAGCCTCAGGAAATAATAGCCCGCTTGGAGATCGTAGCGCGCTGAGTTTTTCCCGTCCGCGCGCGGCGCGAGCGCGCCAAGCGCGGGTTCGATGAAGGCGTCGATCTTGACGCCTTTTGCGTCGATTGCGACGAGCCCATCCCGCGTCGCCTCGAAGAGGATCGACGTCGGGCCGAACAGATTAAATTTTCCCCGCCACGCCTTTCCAGCGTCGATGCGCGGCGCGTCAGAAGCGATCACCCGCGTCTTGCCGTCGCGCTCGATACGCGCGAAGAGCGCTGTCGCCGGCGCTTCATCGCCGCCGTCGCCAGCGAGGTCGACGCTGACGAGATGCGGTCCTGACGCCTCGAACGTTTCGTGATCCGATTGGCGCAAACCGCGCAATGTGAACGCCTGGCCCTCATAGCCGGAGACTTCAAGACGCGCGTTCGTTTTGCCGTCAGAGGCTAGTCGGACGTTTGCGGAGGGCGTTCGGCTGTTCTTCGAGATCGTCGCGATCTCTTTCGATTCATTGCGCCGCGCTTCGAGCCGCGCGGGCGTTGTCTGCGTAAGGTCGAGACGGAAGGCGTCGTAGCTTGCCGGCGCATCGAAGCGCGCGGCGCCGAACGGGCCGATCACCCCCTCGGCGACGCCAGCTGCAAGCAACGTCGGCTCTTCAAGCCGCAGCATGAAAGGCTGTGCAGCGTCGCCTTGCGCCCAGACGAGTTTTTCGCCGCCGTAGGCGGTGACGACATAGCGTCCCGGCTCCAATGCGCCTTCGAGGCGCAGCCGGTTCATGGCGCGGCCGGGCTTTGTTTCAACCGTTTCCTGTTCGAAAGCGAGATCGACAAGTTCGCCATCGGCGCGCCAGACGCGCAGCTCGCTGAGCGCGCGACCGATCGCCTCGAGGCTTACACGACTTTCCGCGCCGACGTCGAAGGCATAGGAACGTTGCTGCAGATCCCCGAGTTCGCCGCTTTGAATGCGTCCCGGCGCGAGCGTCGGTTTCGATCCTTCTGCTTCAACGAAATTCTGTGCGGACAGCGCCGTCTTGCCGTTTGCGCCTTTCACGCCGAAGACACGCAGCTTGTAGACGCCCTTATCGAGCAAGGCGTCGATGCGTCCGTCGCGCAGGCCGGGCGCGCCGCTTGAATCAAGCGGGCCGGCGATCATGTCGACGAGTTCGATGCGCGCGCCTGATGGACTTTTTGCGCGGATCGAATAGCGGCCTAGCGCGGGAACGGTCAGAAGACTCGCGCCGTCATGGTCCGCTGGCAGTTCGCTCGGCGCAAAACTGATTGAAGCTTGTTTCGCTCTTGTTTCGGCGACGGCGGTTTGCGTGGCGCGCCATAAGGGCTGCGCGAAATACGCCACGGACGCAGCGAGAAGAGAGAACGCGATCCGCCGCATAAGCGTACCGTACACCAGCCGGGGATTCGCCGGGAGGGGCGCATCGCCGCTGGTTGCGAGCATAGGCCGCGCGCCGCGCCTGAGTCGAGAGCGATGCGCCTCTTGCTGCGACGATTCCTTCATGCCCTTGTCCCACGCGCTCTTTCCCACCGGCCCGTTTGGAGCCGGCCAAAATATCTTTTAGGCTAGGTTTTGTGACTGGGGATTGCGCGAGCGCACATCAAACCGGAGAATTCGGCATGCGGCGGTCGGTATTGGCCTTGGTTCTTTACGCCGCGCTCTCGTGTGGCCAGGAAGCGGCGGCGATAAAGCTGATGCTGGCCTATCCGGCGGTGCTCCGCGCAGGTCCCGAGGAGCACTATGCGGCGATTGAGACGGCGCCGGCGGGGACTGAAGTCAAAATCATACGCGACGATCCGAGCTGGACGCGCATCGCCGTTGGAAACAGGCGCTTTTTCGTCGCGACGCTCGAACTTGTCTTCGTATCCTCGAGGGTCACCGAGACGTCGGGCTGCGATTTTGGCTATCCTTATTCAGGCAGCAATCAATATTTCACCTGGCCGCCGACTGAGTTACGCCACAGCTGGCCGCTTGGCGAGCTGTTCGGCTACCACAACCGGTTTCCTTGCTAGAGCATGGGATTAAAGGCCGGCGTGCGCCAGTTCGACCTGCGGCGGCCGCGTCGCCTTATCCTCGAACTTCGCGCGATAGACGACGAAATTCTCCATCACGCGCTGCACGTAATTGCGCGTTTCGGTGATGGGAATCCTCTCCACCCAGTCGATCGGATCGACATTGGGCTTGCGCGGGTCGCCATAGGCGTCGATCCATTGTTTCACCCGCCCGCCGCCGGCGTTGTAGGCGGCGAATGTGAGGAGATAGGCGCCTCGATATTCCCCAAGCAGAATGCCGAGATGCGCCGCGCCGAGCTGGGCGTTGAACGGCGGATCGTTGAGCATCCGCGACATGTCGAAGCTCACGCCGCGCATAGAGGCGGTGTGCCGCGCGGTCGAGGCGATCATCTGCATCAAGCCCATAGCGCCGGCGGATGAAACGGCCTTTGGGTCAAAGGCGCTTTCCTGCCGCGCGACAGCGAAGACGATCGAGCGCGACGCCGAGCCTGGAAGCGCGTTGAAGGTTGGAACCCCGTAGGCGGGGAAGGCGACGTCATCGAGCGCAATTCCCCGGTAGGACGCCGCCTTGCCGTAAACGAGCGAGAGTTTGGCGTCTCCTTGCCGAGCGATGACATCCCCGAGCGCTGCGACTTGGGTCTCATCTTGCAAATACTTGGCGCCGTCGAGCGCAAACGGCGCAGCAATGTCCTTCTCGCCGAGCGCGAACAGCAACTCCGCCACCCGAACCGCTTCGTGACGGCTTTCGCCCGAGGCGGCCGCAGGCGCCGGACGAATTGGCCGATCTTCCGCGCCCAGGCGCGCGCTGGCGAGCTGTCCATAGAAGGTGGTCGAATGCGCCGCCGCCTGCTGATAAAAATCGAGCGCCCTCGAGTCGTTCTCGACTTCCGCCGTGCGGCCCAACCAGTACGCCGCCCGCGATTTCTGCAGCGGAGTCTCGGCAATCTCGGCGAGCAGCTTGAAATGCCGCTCAGCCTTGATCGGATCGTTTAAGAATCGCAGAGCGATCCAGCCGGCGCTGAATTCGGCGTCGACTTTGTTGCTGGTCTTAATCGCGGCGTGCTGTGCGCAAAGAATATAAGCGGTCTGGGAATCGCCCTGATCGAGCAGCTTACGCGCAACAAGGCGCCGCTCCTCCCACCAGGCGTCGCCGTCGACGACGAGTTCAGCTTCGTGCGGCGCTTTGCGCAGCAGCGCGCCAGCTTCGGCGAATTTATTGGCCGTGCGCAGCTTGTGAACGCGTCCGTAGAGCAGACCGGGATCGTCCTGCAGCGACGAAGGCACATTCGCGATCAAACGGTCGGAGCCAAGAATGCGGGCGCGGGCGAGCAGGGTGACATCCTTGCCGGCGAGCTCCGCGGCTCGCAAAGCCAACACATTCTTGCTCGCATAAAGAAGGCGGTCGGCGCGAAACTTATGGTCGGCCGCCGTCAGAAGCTCGCCAAGCTCCTTAGTAAAGGCCGTATCGAATCCCTGTCCGATATCGTCGTAGCGCCAGGCTTGGCGCGCTAGCGCCGCGGCCGCCTCGAAATTTCCTTCTCGCGCCAGCGCTCGCGCCAGCGCATATCTCCCATATCCGGTGAGCGGCTTTGTTTCGGCGAACCACGCCAACACGGTTTTGTCGGGATGGCGCTCCGCGACCAGCGCCTCCTCGCCGCGGCGGCGTAGCCAATCCGCGGCGGGCCAGTTGGGGTGGGCGGCGAGGAATGCGGAGATTCGCTTGAAGCCGGCTTCGCGCGCGTGAAGACGAAGGGCGACCCAGCGCGCTGCGGCGTCAGCGAGGGAGCCCTTTATCCGCGCTGCGTCCTCATCGCCGTGAGAGAAATCGCCAGCCTTGTAGAAGGCGACCGCTTGGATGAAAGCGTCGGCGTCGTCGCCGAGCAAAGCCGCAGCGGTTGCCGCCGCCACCTTGGCGCCATTCGACCGGCGCAAAGTCGGGGCGTTCGCCACGATCGGGGGTAGTGCGCCGTCTTCCGCGCCAAAGAGCGAATTTCCGAGAGGATGCGCCGCCTCTTTGTCGGAGCGGTCGCGCTCGATGAATTCACGCACAGTCACCTGCAAGGAGCCGACCCGAGAGCGCCAGACGCCGAGACTAAGGGGAACTGTGGGCGTCCAGCGCCAGAGCGATATGCGCTTCGCTTCGCCGTCGCCGAGACGGTCAAGTCCACTGAAGGCGGGCGCGGCGATCGCGAGGGCAGCCACGCCGATCGTCAGTCTGAAGCGCGTCGCAACACGTCGAGGCAACATCATCACCGCGTTTCCCTACTGGCGTGAAAAGCTGCTCTCATTTGCTTTACGAAGGGTCAACTCCCTGCGCCGCTTACGATTTCGATATCTCGCGGCCTCCTATTATAGCCTAGGGCTTTCCCGAACGCAGCCCAACGGCTATGAAGGGCGCCTCAATATTAGCGACGCGATTGCGGCGGCTCTGGGGCGTAGGGAAAGCTTTGATTCAATGAATGGAAAGCCGATTTTTCATGGGTCGATGACGGCCCTGGTCACGCCGTTTTCCCATGGAGAAGTCGATTATGACGCACTTCGCGCGCTGATCGATTGGCAGATCGAGAATGGGACGCACGGGCTCGTGCCGGTCGGCACCACGGGCGAAAGCCCGACGTTAAGCCACGAGGAGCATGGTCGCGTCATTACCGAGACGATTCGCGCCGCGCGGGGGCGCGTGCCGGTTGTCGCCGGGGCGGGCTCGAACAATACGCGCGAGGCGATCGCCATCGCCGGCCATGCGGAGCGCGCCGGAGCGGACGGTCTCCTCATCGTTACGCCCTACTACAACAAGCCCAATCAGGAAGGGCTGTATCTGCACTTCAAGGCGATCAACGACGCCGTCTCGATCCCTATTATTATTTACAACATCCCGCCGCGATCGGTCATCGACATGAGCGTCGAGACGATGAAGCGTTGCGCCGGCTTAAAGAATATCGTCGGCGTGAAGGACGCGACCGGCAATATCGGCCGCATTTCACTTCAACGCGAGGCGATGGGTCCGGATTTCATCCAGCTTTCTGGCGACGATCTCACGGCGCTCGCCTGCATGGCGGCGGGCGCGCATGGCTGCATCTCGGTCGTCGCCAATATCGCGCCGCGGCTCTGCGCCGATTTGCAGAATGCCTGTCTCGCTGGCGACTACGCCAAAGCGCTGGAGATTCAGGACAGGCTGACGCCGTTGCACGTTGCGACTTTTCTTGAGGCCGGGGTCACAGGCGCCAAGTATGGTCTCTCGCTTCTCGGCAAGGCCGAGGAGGGGGTGCGGCTTCCGCTGGTGCCGTGCACTCAACCCACCAAGGACCGCATACGGGCAGCGATGGTTCACGCTGGCGTGCTCGCGGCTTAAATTTCAGATCGCGTTTCGCCTTCGTCGAAACGCTTCGAGGGCAGTCAGTGGCCGCAAAGCCGGAGCCGAATTTCAAGGTCGTCGCCGATAACCGCAAGGCGCGCTACAACTACGAAATCGGCGAGACTTTCGAAGCGGGACTGGCGCTGACGGGCACCGAGGTGAAGTCGCTGCGCACCGGCAAGGCGACGATTGCCGAGAGCTACGCCCATGTCGACCGGCAAGGCGAGGCTTGGCTCGTCAACGCCAACATTCCGGAATATCTGTCCGGCAATCGCTTCAATCATCCGCCAAAGCGACCGCGCAAACTGCTGCTCAAGTCGCGCGAGCTAGCCAAGCTCTCTCAGGCAGTCGAGCGGGAAGGCATGACAATCGTGCCGCTCAAGCTTTACTTCAACGCCAAGGGTAGGGCGAAGCTGCAACTCGCGTTAGCAAAGGGCAAGAAGCTGCACGATAAACGCGAAGTCGAAAAGAAGCGGGACTGGAGCCGAGAAAAAGGTCGGCTGCTTCGCGCGCGCGGCTGAATCGAACCATAAAAAATTCGGCGTCTCGAAGACGAGACGCCGAAGCATTGGCCTTCACTTAATCGCTGAGCGTTATTCGCCTTCATCTTCGGCGTGAGCCGCTTGGGGTGCCGGACGCGGACGCTCCTGATAGCGCTGCATACGCTCGGCGCGCTCGCCGGGATCGCGGCCGATCTTTCCGACAAGATGGATGAGGTCGATGAACTCGTCCGCCTGCCGACGCAGTTCGTCAGCGATCATCGGAGGTTGGGTGGTGATCGTCGAGATCACCGAGACCCGCACGCCGCGCCGCTGTACGGCTTCGACCAGAGAGCGGAAGTCGCCGTCGCCTGAGAACAGAACCATGTGGTCGATATGCTCCGCCATCTCCATGGCGTCGACCGCAAGTTCGATGTCCATATTGCCTTTAACTTTGCGACGGCCCAGAGAATCGACGAATTCCTTCGTCGGCTTCGTCACAACGGCGTAGCCGTTGTAGTCCAGCCAATCGATCAAAGGCCGGATCGATGAATACTCCTGATCCTCGATCAGCGCGGTGTAGTAGAAGGCCCGGATCAGCCGGCCCTTGCCCTGAAATTCGCGGAGCAAACGCTTATAATCAATATCGAATCCCAACGATTTAGCGGTCGCGTAGAGGTTCGCGCCGTCAATGAATAACGCAATTCGTTCGATATCTGCCATCTCAGTCTCACGGTCGGGTTGTTATGTTAATTTCGTGCGGAACTGGCTAACGCCGTCAACCCGCAGCTCGGCGTCGCTTCAATTTTTTCCAAGTTCAGCGCCGAAAGTCTCAAGGGCGATTGCGCCGTTCTCGCGGCGCCGCCCGAGCCTTTCCGCAGCCATCCCTGAAAAAGCGCAGCGCGCGTCTCCTGAGATACATCGCCTCTCGATGTCGGAGCGTCAAGAGGATTAGCGACTTTTTGCCGACAAATCATGGAGCGTCTTCTAGAGAAACAAGGTCAAATACCGTCAGCAAAGCATCTAGCGCCAAGAGATTATTGCCTAATTTTCATAATTGGCGTATCAGCCCTACTCTCGAACCGAATGGAGCTTGACAGCAGATGGCGCGCGTTACTGTCGAAGATTGTATCGACAAGATCGAAAACCGCTTCGACCTCGTCCTTCTTGCTGCGCATCGGGCGCGGAACATCTCGTCTGGTCAGCCGATTCTTGTCGATCGCGACCGCGACAAAAATCCCGTTGTCGCTCTGCGCGAGATCGCTGAAACGGCGTTTGCGCCGGAAGACCTTTCCGAGGACTTCATTCACTCGCTTCAGCGTCACGTCGAAGTCGACGAGCCGGAAGCCGAAGCTGCGCCTGCCTTGACGCCCGCAGTTGGCGGCGAGCTCGAAGGCGAGGCGCAATTCGACCGCATGACCGAAGAAGATCTGCTGCGCGGTCTCGAAGGGCTGGTGCCGCCCGCCGAAGTCGAGGACGAAGCAGAGTAGTCGGCGGTCGGGCTAAACTTCTTGAGCTGTTCGCCTGGTAAGTCCGGGCAGCAGCCGCGCATTTGCGCGTCGTCGCTGTTGGTCATAGCGGCCACCCTGCGCTATTCTTGATTTAATGCTCCTGCCGCTCCGGCGCCGCTCGTCTGCTTTGTGCGTTAAATCGACGCATGGGTGGCGGGCGCGTCGGCGCATAACCATTCTTCGGCGCCACCCACATGATGCGTCAGTACGAACTCGTCGAACGCGTGCGGAAGTATAATCCGCGCGTCGACGAGGATTTGTTAAACCGGGCCTATGTTTACGCCATGAAGGCGCATGGGGCGCAAACCCGCGCCTCCGGCGATCCCTATTTTTCGCATCCGCTCGAAGTCGCCGCGATCCTCACCGACCTGAAGCTCGACGACGCGACGATCGTCGCGGCGGTGCTACACGATACGCTCGAAGACACCGACGCGACGCGCGAAGAGATCGACCGGCTGTTTGGGGAGCAGATTGGCAGACTTGTCGAGGGCCTGACCAAGATCGAGAAGCTCGATCTTGTCACCAAACAGGCGCGGCAGGGCGAGAATTTCCGCAAATTGCTGCTCGCCGTCGCCGAAGACGTGCGCGTGCTGCTGGTCAAGCTCGCCGATCGCCTGCACAATATGCGCACACTGCATTTCGTGCCGCAGGACAAGCGCGCGCGCATCGCTCAAGAGACGCTCGACATCTATGCGCCGCTGGCCGGCCGCATGGGCATGCAGCGTCTGCGCGAGGAACTCGAGGGCCTCGCCTTTCGCCATCTGATGCCGGAAGCGCATCAGACGATCGAGCAGCGCCTGCACGATCTGCGCACAAAGAACGGACGCATCATCAAGCGCATCGAGGACGAACTCGCTAAGGAGTTCGCGGCGCGGGGCATCACTGCGGCGGTCACCGGACGCCAGAAGTCGCCCTATTCGGTGTGGCGCAAGATGGAGCGCAAATCGATTTCCTTCGAGCAGCTTTCCGACATTTTCGGCTTCCGGATCATCGTCGGGACCGTGGAGGACTGCTATCGCGCGCTTGGCGTCGTGCATTCGAAATGGCCCAACGTTCCCGGCCGTTTCAAGGATTACATCTCGACGCCGAAACAAAACGACTATCGTTCGATCCATACGACCGTGATCGGTCCCGGCCACCAGCGCGTCGAACTTCAGATTCGCACGGCTGAGATGCATGAGATCGCCCGCTTCGGCATCGCCGCACATGCGCTTTATAAGGACGCCATTGGGGCGCAGGGTCGCGAGGAGCTCGCCAAGGAAAGCCGCGCCTTCCGTTGGCTGCAGGAAACGCTCGATCTCCTCGCGCATGGCGACAATCCCGAGGAATTCCTCGAGCACACCCGTCTGGAACTGTTCCAGGATCAGGTGTTCTGCTTCACGCCGAAGGGCGGATTGATCGCGCTGCCGCGCGGGGCGACGCCGATCGATTTCGCCTATGCCGTGCACACCAAGCTCGGCGATTCAGCGGTTGGCGCGAAGATCAACGGACGCGTCGCCCCGGTGCTGTCGCAGCTGAAAAACGGCGACGAGGTCGAGATCATCCGCGCCGAGGGGCATGTTCCGCCGGCCGCCTGGGAGGCGGCGGTCGCGA
The DNA here is from genome assembly GCF_005771425.1 of Methylocystis sp. B8. Classification (GTDB taxonomy): domain Bacteria; phylum Pseudomonadota; class Alphaproteobacteria; order Rhizobiales; family Beijerinckiaceae; genus Methylocystis. The sequence goes on from NZ_VBTZ01000001.1 coordinate 186,813, forward strand.
CCGGCAAGGCGCGCGCCGCGATCAGGCGCGCGACGCGTGACGCCGTACGCCAGCAATATGCAGGGCTTGGCCGCCAGATCGTCGAACGCGCTTTTGAGCGCGCCGGCCGCGTCTGGAGCGAGGACAAGCTGAAATCGGCGCTAATGCGGCTCGCGCGCCCTTCAGTCGAAGACGCGCTCGCCGCCGTGGGCCGCGGCGAAATCTATTCGGGCGACGTCGTAAAGGCGGTCTATCCCGATTTCAGCGAAGAGCGCAGAGCCGCGCCGAGGCCCATCGGTCCGGGCGAACCAGGATGGTTCGGCGTCAAGGCGAACGCCAATGTGGTTTTCAAGGCGCCGGGCGCGAAAGACGGCGGCAGCGCCATCCCCATTCGCGGATTGCGCGGCGACGCGCCGGTGCGTTTCGCGCCGGAAGGGGGCGCGGTGCCGGGCGACCGCATCGTCGGCATTTTTACGCCCGGCGAAGGCATCACCATCTATCCGATTCAGTCGCCGTCGCTCACCGCCTTTGACGATCAGCCCGAACGCTGGCTCGACGTGCGCTGGGATATCGAAGCCGGCTCTTCCGCATTGTTTCCCGTCCGCATCGTCGTGACAGCGATCAATGAGCCGGGCTCGCTCGGCGCGCTCGCGACGCTGATCGGCGAGACCGGCGCCAATATCGACAACATCAGTTTCAAGGCGCATTCGCCTGACTTTCGCGAGATGACCTTCGATCTCGAAGTCGCCGACTTGAAACATTTGAACGGCGTCGTGACGCGCCTGCGCGCCAGCCCCTTGGTGAGCAAGGTCGAAAGGGTGATTGGGTGAGAGCGTAGCTGTGAGCGGTTTCAATCAGGTTCGATAATGAGCCTTATGCGACACGCGGAGCTTGGAGCGCATTACCATCAGCGATTAATGTTCAGCTTCCAAATTTCTACAAGATACGAATTTCATATAGTTTTTTGGCTTAGGTAAATTCAGCTTCTCTAAATTGATTAGAGCGTCCTCGATCCAGTTACGTGCTTCAACAACGGGGTCTATAGTAACCGTAGAATCGCTACCATCGTCATTCATGTGTTTGACCGAGTTTTTTGACCCCAGCGTAATTCCTAACGCTTTTTTGCGTTCGGTTTTTTGAGCGGTTTCGTATTCGACCTCTTTCCCGCTTTCAAGCACTTGGAACCCTATTTGGGCTTTCAAAGCGATAGTAGAAATGCGTTCATCTTTGGGCAAGTGTCTTCCGAATAATTCCTCTGCCGCCCCTGCCAAATGGATGGCTGAAAAGTAGCTTCGCTTCTCGATATATAGTTGCATCGCCGTATCGAGATACTCGTGCGCAATGTCCAGTTTTGTGTAAGTGGCTTCGGCCATTTGGCCTCTCCCCAAGTAACGCCTGTTCGTCCACTCTACGCGCATGTGCAAAAATCAAGACTTCTGCCGCATCTCCGCCTGAGCTTTTAGAGCGGAATTCATCGCCTCAAACCCTTGCTGGGTCGCCGGCAACATCCCGCTCAACATTCCGGCCAAGAGGCCCGAAAATATTTCCCCGTGCCTTAGGCGCGTTCGCTTCTCATCAAGCGGCTCAAGCAGGAAATAATGTTCGCCATCGAGCAACCCTTTGACGAATACCCGTCCAAGCCAGCGCAATTCTGAATTAGGACTCAGCGCGAGGACCACCGGATTAAACCGCATGGCGGGTTTACCCGGAGGAGCAATCCTAAGAGAGAGCGTTTCTCCTTGCGCCAGATTTCCAGAGATCCCGGTGATGAAGGGGTTCCATGAAGGCATGTGGTTGAAATCAGTTAAGATGCCCCAGACGCAAGCTGCAGGAGCTTCGATCTCGATTTCTGTTTCAATATGGCGTTGAACCATTCGCTCCTCCGCTGCTCCTAATTCGGTGCAAAAACTAGGGATGGCGCCAAACCGGCCGGATCGATTTTCAAAGAGTTGTGCAGAAACCTCCAATGGCGAGCGTGCCGCCTGCGCGCTATGAGAGAGCATGACGATCAAATCCCTTTGCCTTGGCGTCAATGTCGATCATGTCGCGACCGTCCGCACCACCGCCAGACCCTACTTGAGCGGCAAATATATCTCGGTCAAATGGCGATGTTCGGGCGTATCGTGATCGAGGTTCAGATAGTGGAAATAGACCGGGAAATCCCGAAGTTCTTCTCCAGATTCCGGCAGCCAATGGCGATAGAGCGCATAAACGCTCTCGTCGATCCGGTCGCGCGAACCGGCATGGACCGTCATGGCGCAGCGTCCGCCGGGGATCGTCTTCGTCACGACGCCTTGTTCATTGCCGGCGACCGGCTCCGTCACCGATCCGCAAATATCGAAGCGAAACTCCTCCGGCGGCGTCGTATTGGGGTCATTATACGGCACCCCATAGGTCTCGCACTGGCTGACGGGAGAAAGTCCGGACGACTTTCGCCAGGCGATGAAGCGCTGCACTGAATCGTTGAGCAGCGCCGGCGCGCCTCGATGTTCGAGCGCCGCGACCAATATCGGTTCGACGTCGATGATCTTTACGTCCATGTCATTCGTCCTTTCGCTGAGTGGGAGGCTTATGCGAGATCGCGCGCTCCATGACGCCCAGTCCGGCTTCTTGCGGAACGCGCTGGGCGTCTGGCCGAATGCGGCTTTGAAGGCGCGCGAGAATGATTCAGGATTTTCGAACCCTGAATCCAAAGCGACGTCGGTGATCGGCGCGGTCGGATTGAATGCGAGACGATAGGCGGCTCTCTTGAGCCTCATGAATTGAATGTAGCGTGAGAGGCTAATCCCGCAGTGTTGGGAAAATTGCCGATGGAAATGGAATTTTGAAAAGTTCGCGACGTCGCTCAGCACGTCGACGGTAAGGTCTTCGTAGAGATGCTTGTCAATGTAAGCGAGCACGCGATTGATGCGTCGCGCATAGACGGGTTCCTTTGATCTTGTCCTGGTCTCCATTTTTGCATCGTATCAAGCGCGGGGACCGACTTCTTGACCGAAATTGCTCATTGAGCCGCTGCGCCAGCCGCGCGCCCAATGACAAACCGTCCGCCCGCGCGCTATAGGAGCGCAATGACCTCGCCTCCCCTTCGCCTTGGCGTCAATGTCGATCATGTCGCGACCGTCCGCAACGCGCGCGGCGGCCCGCGGCCCGACCCAGTGCGCGCCGCGCTGCTCGCCATCGAAGCCGGCGCCGACGGGATCACCGCGCATCTGCGCGAAGACCGCCGTCACATCAACGACGCGGACATGGCGCGGTTGAAGGCGGCGATATCGAAGCCGCTCAACTTCGAAATGGCGGCGACCGAGCAGATGCTCGACATCGCCGTCGCGACGGCGCCGCACGCCGTCTGCCTCGTGCCGGAAAAGCGCACCGAGCGCACGACCGAGGGCGGCCTCGATGTCGTCGGCCAGCACGACTACCTTATGCCTTACGTCGATCAGCTGACTCGAGAGGGCGTGCGCGTGTCGCTTTTCATCGAGCCCTCGACGGAGGCGCTCGACGCCGCCGTTTCCATCAAGGCGCCGGTCGTGGAGCTCCATACGGGCGCCTGGTGCCACGCCGTCGAGGTCGGCGATACGCGGCGGGCGGAGGCGGAGTTCGCGCGGATCGCTGAGGCTGCCGACTATGGCGCGCAGCGTGGGCTCGAAATCCACGCGGGGCATGGCCTCGATTATGAGACGGCGCGCCGAGTCTGCGCGCTGCCGCAGGTCGTCGAGCTCAACATCGGGCATTTTCTCATCGGCGAGGCGATATTCGTCGGGCTCGCGGAGGCGATCCGGCGCATGCGTCAGGCCATGGAGCAGGGCCGGGCGCAACCTCTCTGAAGCCGAGGCAGCCTGGTCGGCGCGTAGGCAGGGAAAGCCCTGGCGTTAGCGTTAATCCCACAATCCGCCAAGTCTTGGCTGAATGGCTAAAGTGGCGCGTGGTCATCTATTTGACGCTAACCCGTCGCAATCGTTTGGCGCCGGCGCAGGTTCTCATCGAAGCTGTAGCGTGGTAAGCGGGACGGCCGGGCGGGCCGACGCCGCCCAAATGCATGAGGAGTGAGTCGGCTTGAGCAGGAACGTTCCGGTGGCTGAAAAGCGCGAAGAGGGCGGTTTTTTAGAAACCATTAAGGTCATCCTCCAGGCGCTGGCGATCGCGCTCGTCATCCGCACGCTGCTCTTTCAGCCGTTCAATATTCCTTCCGGCTCGATGATCCCGACGCTGCTCATCGGCGACTATGTGTTCGTGTCGAAATATTCCTACGGCTATTCGAATTACTCGATGCCGTTTGGGCCCGATATTTTTTCCGGCCGCATTCTGGCGTCGCCGCCGAACCGCGGCGACGTTGTCGTCTTCAAGCTGCCGCGGGACAATGAGACCGACTATATCAAGCGCGTCATCGGCCTTCCCGGCGACCGCATCCAGGTCATCGACGGTCGGCTTTACATCAACGGCGTCATCGTGCCGCGCACGCCGATCGAAAAGGCCGTGACTGAAAATCGCGAGGGACGCGACGTCCCTGTGACGACCTACAGGGAAACGCTGCCAGGGAACAGCGATCATCCGCCGGTCGAACACACGATCATCGAAATCGAGGGCGATCACGGCATCAACGACAGCACCGAACTCTTCGTCGTTCCGCCTGATCACTATTTCATGATGGGCGATAACCGTGACAACTCCACCGACTCGCGCATCGCGCCGGAGCTTGGCGGCGTCGGCTTTGTGCCTTTCGTCAATCTCGTGGGCCGCGCCGAGATCATTTTCTTCTCGGTCAAGAAAGATGAATCGGCGCTCGCCTTCTGGCGCTGGCCATGGTCGGTGCGTTGGGACCGGCTGTTTCGACCTGTTCATTGACCAGACGCGCGGGCGTGACATGACGCGCGGCCGCGACGAGGGGCTCGCCGCGCTCGAAGCGCGCATCGGACATGAATTTGCCGATCCGACCCTGCTCGCGCGCGCGCTGACCCATGTCACCGCCTCCTCCGCCCGGCGCGACTCATACGAGCGGCTCGAGTTTCTGGGCGACCGGGTGCTCGGTCTCGCCGTCGCCCACATGCTCTACGACGCCTTTCCGAACGAGAGCGAGGGCGAGCTGTCGCGTCGTCTCGCAGCGCTCGTGCGCAAGGAGACCTGCGCCGAGGTTGCGGAGACCTGGGGCGTTGGCCCTGCGATGCGACTTGGCGAGGGCGAGGCCCAGACTGGCGGACGCGGCAAACGCGCCTTGCTGGGCGACATTTGCGAAGCGATCATCGGCGCGGCCTTTCTCGACGGCGGCGCGGCCGCGGCCGAACGCATTGTCCGCAAGGCTTTCAGCAACCGCATGGCGAGCGGCCAGGATTTGCGTGACGCCAAGACCGCCTTGCAGGAATGGGCGCAGGCGCGTGGCCTGCCCACGCCGCGCTACCAGCTTGTCGCCCGCAGCGGACCGGACCATGCGCCTTTCTTCGAAGTCGCCGTGGATGTGAAAGGATTTCCGCCGACGCCGGGCTCGGGCGCCTCGAAACGCGCCGCCGAACAGGCCGCCGCGGCGGCCTTTCTGGTGCGTGAAGGCGCTGGCGCAGGAAAGGGCGAGGCGTGAGCGAAGGGCGCCACGCGCAGCGAGAAGAGACGCGTTGCGGCTTCGCGGCGCTCGTCGGCGCGCCCAACGCCGGCAAGTCGACGCTGCTCAATCAGCTCGTCGGCGCCAAGGTCTCGATCGTGTCGCGCAAGGCGCAGACGACTCGGGCGCTGGTTCGCGGCATCGCCATTGAGGCCGTAACGCAGATCATCCTTGTCGATACGCCAGGCATCTTCAAACCGAAGCGCAGGTTGGATCGCGCCATGGTCGCAAGCGCGCTGTCGGGCGCCGCCGACGCCGACGTGATTGCGTTGCTCGTCGATTCGCGCAAAGGCCTGGATGAGGAGGTTGAAGCAATATTAACGCAGCTTCAGCAGACGAGGGCGCCGAAACTTCTCGTCCTGAACAAGATCGACCTCATTCCCCGCGAAAAGCTGCTTGCGTTGGCGCAGACGCTGAACGCGCGCGAGAAATTCGACGAAACTTTCATGATTTCGGCCTTAAACGGCGACGGCGTCGACGATCTGCGACGGGCGCTCGCGCAGCGCATGAAGCCTTCGCCCTGGCTCTATCCCGAAGACCAACTCTCCGACGCGCCGCTGCGGTTGCTCGCCGCCGAGATCACGCGCGAGAAAATCTACGAGCGCCTGCACGACGAATTGCCCTATCAGTCGACGGTCGAAACCGAGTCCTGGACAAACCAAAAGGACGGGTCGGCGCGTATCGAGCAGACGATCTATGTCGCGCGCGACAGTCAGAAGAAGATCGTCCTCGGCGAGGGCGGCCGCACCATTAAGGCGATCGGCCAGGCGGCGCGCAAAGAAATCGCCGAAGCCGCTGAACAGCCGGTGCATCTCTTCCTTTTTGTGAAGGTTCGGGAGAATTGGGCCGACGATCCGGAGCGTTACCGTGAGATGCGGCTGGAGTTTCCAAAAGGCGAGTAGTATTCAAAACGACAAGCGCAGCCGTTTGTCGATTCTCTCCTTTATTCTCATCAATGCGCCGACTGCGTCGGAGCCAGGGCGCGACATGACCCAGCCTTCAAAACGCTTCACCGCTTATCGCTATCTCACCGGGCCGGACGACGCAGCCTTCTGTCATCGCGTCACGGAGGCCTTAAGCCGTGGCTGGACCCTCTATGGTTCGCCAGCCTTGACCTATGATTCCGTGAACAAACGCGTCATCTGCGGTCAGGCGTTGACCAAAGAGGTCGAGGACGCAGAATATAGGGCGGACTTGACGCTCGGAGATTTGTAGCAAGGCGGGCTAAGGCGAAGATATGGATTGGCGGGACGACGGCCTCGTCATGGGCGCGCGCCGGCATGGCGAGACCTCTGTCATTCTGGAACTGATGACGCGTGGACATGGTCGCCATCTCGGCCTCGTGCGCGGCGGCCGCTCGCGCCGGCTTCGTCCGGTTCTACAGCCCGGCAATCTCGTCGCCGCGCAGTGGCGCGCGCGTCTTGAAGACCATCTCGGCGCCTTGACGGTCGAACCGCTTGCGGCACGCGCCGCCCATCTCCTCGATCGCGCCGTGGCGCTCAATGGCGTCGCCTCGCTTTGCGCGCTTTTGCGTCTGTTGCCGGAGCGCGATCCTCATGAGGATTTGTTCGAAATGGCTGACGCCATCGCGGCGCGGCTTGGCGACATTCGCGATTTCGAAATCGCCGCGACAATGATGGCGCGATTCGAGCTTGCGCTGCTCGGCGCGCTCGGCTTCGGACTCGATCTCAACGCATGCGCGCTGACCGGCGCGCAGGACGATCTCGCTTATGTGTCGCCGAAATCAGGCCGCGCGGTGAGTCGCGCCGCCGGCGCGCCCTGGCGCGACAGGCTGTTGCCCTATCCCGACTTTCTTCAACATGAGAGTATTGCGGCGGCGCGGGGGGATCTTATCGCAGCATTCCGATTGACCGGATATTTCCTGACGCGCGACGTGCTGAACCCGCGCGGCGTCACGCTGCCTGCTGCGCGCGACCTTTACATCGACGCTCTTGCGCGCGCGGCCTAGTGGCCCTTGTCGCTACAAATGTAGCGCGATTCGCGGCGGGAGACGCCGTAGCCCGGGTCGATGTCGACGAGCACTTCGCGGCAGAGCGCCTGCATGTCGGCGTCATCCGCGTTCGGCGCTTGCGGGGCGCGGCCGCTCGCAGCGACTGTCGGGCCGGAGACCGGCAGCTGCGATCTGTCCAAAGCGGAAGAAGCGGTGGTGACGAGCAGCGTGGCGGCGAGCGACAAAAGCAGTTTCTTCATGGACGCCATGTTTTGAAAGCCGCAGAAAACCAGCGAAAATTCGACCGCGCCGATCCGCGCCATCGCTGCCGAAGCTTCTAAAGGAAGAGGTGCAGTGGCTGCAAGAACTTATTTGCAACAGTTCGCACAAAACGCGGTCGCTTTATCGACGCTTTCCGGGTGAGGAAAGCCGTCTCGAAATCGCCCGCTTGCGCCGAGGCGCGGGTGGCCATAGTACGGGTCACAAAGACAGAATCGGGTTTTGGAAATGGCGCAAAAAGGCGGCGCGGGAGCCGGAAAAGGAAAAGGCGCAAGCGACGTTAGCGTGATTGCGCCCGTCGATCTGCGCGAGGCGCTCGAGGAGCGCTATCTGCGTTACGCGCTTTCGACGATCACCGGCCGCGCGCTGCCCGATGCGCGCGACGGGCTTAAGCCCGTGCATCGGCGCATACTTTACGGGATGCATATTCTTCGCCTCGATCCCGGGGCGCCGTTCAAGAAATGCGCAAAGATCGTCGGCGACGTGATGGGCTCGTTCCATCCGCATGGCGATCAGGCGATCTATGACGCGTTGGTGCGGCTCGCGCAGGATTTCGCCTCCCGCTATCCGCTTGTCGACGGGCAGGGCAATTTCGGCAATGTCGATGGCGATTCGGCGGCCGCCTATCGCTATACCGAAGCGCGGATGACGGCGGTGGCGCGTCTGCTTCTCGAAGGCATCGACGAAGACGCGATCGACTTCATTCCGAACTATTCGGGCGAAGAGAAGGAGCCGGTGGTGCTGCCGTCGGCGCTGCCGAATATGCTGGCGAATGGCGCGCAAGGGATCGCCGTCGGCATGGCGACCTCTATTCCGCCGCATAATCTCGCCGAGCTTTGCGACGCGGCGCTCTATCTCATCTCCCATCGGAAGGCGACCGCCGAGCAGCTGCTGACCTTCGTGCAGGGGCCGGATTTTCCCACGGGTGGCATTGTCGTCGACAAGCGCGACGAGATCATCGAGACCTATCGCACGGGCCGCGGCTCATTTCGTCTGCGCGCGCGCTGGACCAAGGAAGAGCTGCCGCGCGGCGGTTGGGTCGCCGTCGTCACGGAAATTCCCTATGGCGTGCAGAAGTCGCGCCTCATTGAGAGGCTCGCGGAGCTTATCGCGGAACGCAAACTGCCGCTTGTCGCCGACGTGCGCGACGAATCGGCTGAGGACGTGCGCATCGTCTTCGAGCCTCGTTCGCGCACGGTCGATCCGGCGCTGATGATGGAGACGCTGTTCAAGCTCTCCGAGCTCGAAACGCGTTTCGCGATGAACATGAATGTGCTCGTCGACGGCGTGACGCCGCGCGTCGTGTCGCTCGACGAGGCCTTAAGGCAATGGCTCGACCATCGCCGCGTCGTTCTGCAGCGCCGTTCGCGCCATCGCCTCGCCGCCATCATTCGCCGCATCGAGCAATTGGAAGGCATGGTCATCGTCTTCCTCAATCTCGATAAAGTGATCCGCATCATCCGCGAAGAGGACGACGCCAAGGGCGAGCTGAAAAAAGCGTTCAAACTGACCGACCTTCAGGTCGATTACATCCTCGACACCAGGCTGCGCGCCTTGCGCCGGCTCGAAGAGATGGAGCTGAAGAAAGAGCTCAAGGAGCTTTCCGACGAGCGCAAGGACATTGATGCGCTGCTCGCCGATGAATCGAAGCAGTGGAAGACCATCGCCTGGCAGGTGCGCGAGCTGAAGAAAACCTATGGGCCGCAGACGCCGATCGGCAAAAGGCGCACGACCTTCGAAGACGCGCCCGAGGCGATCGATCTCGATCTCGCCGAGGCGATGATCGAGCGCGAGCCGGTGACCACCGTCGTCTCGAAGAAGGGCTGGATTCGCGCGCTGAAAGGTCATGTGCAGGATCTCTCGAGCCTGCAGTTCAAGGGCGACGACGAACTCGGCGCGTCTTTCTTCGCGCAGACGACCTCGAAAATCCTGGCGCTCGCGTCGAACGGCAAGGCCTATACGCTCGACGCGTCGAAACTTCCCGGCGGACGCGGACATGGGGAGCCGATCCGACTCTTCGCCGACATCGAGGAAGGCGCCGATGTCGTCGCCGTCCTGCCGCATGTGGCGGAGACTGCGCTGCTCCTTGTGACGAATGATGGGCGCGGGTTCGTGGTGAGCGCGGACGATCTTCTATCGTCGACGCGCAAGGGACGCGCGGTTCTTACTGTCGATCCGCCGTCGAGATTGAAGATCGTGACTCAGGCGCAGGGCGATCATATCGCCATCATTGGCGAGAACAGAAAGCTCCTGGTCTTTCCGTTGAGCGAAGCGCCGCGCATGGCGCGCGGCAAGGGCGTGCGCATGCAGCGCTATAGAGACGGCGGCGTCTCCGACGCGAAGGTATTTGTGTTGAAGGACGGACTGACATGGACCGACGCTTCGGGGCGAATCTTCACCGTCGACAAGGCGGAACTCAAGGACTGGATCGGCCATCGCGCCGAGGCAGGAAGATTGCCGCCGAGAGGCTTTCCGAGGAATAATAGGTTTGAGTAGAAACAGCTGGGGTAAAAGAGCGGCTCGGAAAGTGGACGCTTTTTTTGCGAAGTTAGTTGCGCGGGCTTGAGTAGCCTTCCTACTGCGTCGGACCTACCGTCCCGCTGTCGCGCAGGCGATGGCCCCGCACCCAGCCCATGACGCTGTTAGCGCTTCTGGGACTTTCATACATGACCGACACCCAGCCGTCATTGGTTTCCGCATAAGAGATCAGCGTGTCACCCGGCACGACAAAAACTCCCCTCATCGCGCAATGCACGCTGGGCGCTGAGTAGAATTGCAGCCGGCCTGTCCCAATCACGACATTGCCGTGCGGCGGCGAGATCAGCGGCGCCTTGTTCGAACCCGCCACCGGCTCCTTACAGCTCTTAATGCCGCGCGCGAATGCTGTGGTTCCTTGTGGAGTTGCGCCAAGCGCGATGGCGACAAGCACGATGTTCGCAAAACGCATTGTCGTTTTCCTGGATTGGTCCAATGCGAAATCTAAGCGCGCGCGCCGGGCAGGTCCCTGGCTTGATAAGTCTCTTATCCACGAAAATTATTGTGCGCACGAATACGGCGCTCGAAACGGCTCAATCCGTCTTTGAAAAATCCGGAATCTTGAATCCGAGCTTGCCCTGGCGCCAGAGCGTGAAGGCCACGCCGCCGGCGACGACGACGAAAACGCCGAAGGCGATATAGAGATAGATTTCTTCGTCAGTGACGAGACCGACGGAGAACGGATGCTTGCCGATAAAACTTTTCGCGCCGTCGTCGCTTGTGAGCTTCGCGTAAAGCACGTAATTGCCCGCGTCCCTGAAATTCTGGTCGAAATTCACCATGCCGTTGCGGAATTTTTGAATGGGCAGGCGGCCGACGACATCGGCCTCGGGGTCGGCGTCGCCGTTCGGCCCGTTGCCGCGCAGGATGCGGATGTCCCAGTTCATGTCGCGCAATTCATTGTCGGAAGCGTCGAGCACGATCACGCTCGGGCCGACGTCAGGCAGCGCGACGCATTCGCGGTCGATGTTTTTCTTGGGCTGCATGGCGACGAATTTCATCGACTTGCCGCCAAGCTCGATCGGACATTCGGGATCGTAATAATGCCAGCCGGCGGCCGTAGCGGTGTGCGAGAGGAGGACCGACGCGACAAAAACGAGCGCAAAGCCCAGTAGAGTTCTGCTCAAGGGAAACCTCACATGCCGGCTTCGAGAATTGCCAGCATCTGATCCATGGCCAGCGCCGGCTCGGCGCAACGCGAGTCGCCAACGATGCGGGCCGGCACGCCGGCGACGGTCTTGTTCGCCGGCACTGGGTCGAGCACGACCGAGCCCGCGGCGATCATGGCGCAGCGGCCGATTTCGATATTGCCGAGGATCTTCGCGCCGGCGCCGATCAGCACGCCGCGCCTGACCTTCGGGTGGCGATCGCCGCGCGCCTTGCCTGTGCCGCCAAGCGTGACGCCGTGCAGCATCGACACTTCGTCTTCGACGACGCTCGTCGCGCCGATGACGACGCCGGTGGCGTGGTCGATGAAAACGCTCTTGCCGATCACGGCGGCGGGATGGATGTCGACCTGGAAGGTCTGCGACGACAGGCTCTGCAGGATCAGGGCGAAGTCGCTGCGGCCGTTCTTCCAAAGCCAATGCGCCAGACGATAGGTCTGCAGCGCGTGGAAGCCTTTGAAGTAAAGCGCCGGCTCGATCAGCCTTGTGCAGGCGGGATCGCGCTCAAGCACGGCGAGCAGGTCGGCGCGGAACGCCTCGACCATTCCGGGCTCGCGCGCGACGCATTCTTCGAAAGCTTGGCGGATGGCGATATAGGGGGCTTCCGGCCGGTCGAGGCGCTGCGCCACGCGATGGGCGACGACGCCCGCCACCCCATTTTGCGACAGGATCGCAGGATGCAGGAATCCGCCGAGCTCCGGCTCGCGCCGTAGGATTTCTTCCGCCTCGGCGCGTAGCCGCGCAAAAAGCGGATCGCTCTGGGCGAAGTCGATGATTTTCGCGCCTTGTTCGCGCATTTCGGCGCCCATCCTCTCCCCTCCTTGGTCGGGCAGTTATATAGCGGACCGCCTGGACAATAGCACGGGCCCCGCCCGCGACAGTTAAGGCCGCGTATCCAGGAATTCCAGCACCGCCTGCTTATAGATGCGGTCGCCGACGGCCCGGTTGTGGTCGCGGCCTGGAATGTCGACGACGCGGGCGTTCGGGAAGAACTCAGCCAGCGGATGTGGGTCGCCCGCGACGTCGTCGCGCGTGCCGACGCAGATCAACACCGGCGCCGTGATGCGCGCGAGCAGCTCAGGCTGAATGGCCTTGCGCGCGCCGCGCACGCAGGCGGCGAGCGCGGCAAGATCGCTGCGGGTGGCTTCGGCGAAGCCGCGGAAGATTTTGAGCATCGAGTCGTCGATGTCCTCGATCCGCTCGGTCTCCATAGCCTCGGCAAGGCCACGCGGCAGCCCGGAGTCCTCGATGAGATTTTCGCCAATGCCGCCAAGGATGAGGGAGCGCACCCGCTCCGGCGCGGTCAACGCGAGGAGCGTCCCGATGCGTCCGCCGAGCGAATAGCCCATGACGTCGGCGCGGGGAATCGACAGATGATCGAGCAGATTCGCGACATCCGCCGCCATGAGGTCGAGACTGTATTGAGCCGGGTCATACAGCTTGGCGGATTGGCCGTGACCGCGATTGTCCAACACGATGACGCGGCGGCCGTCCTCGGTCAGCGTCTTGACCCACTGTGTGAAGAGCCAGTTCACGGCGTGGGTCGACGCGAAGCCATGCACAAGAACGATCGGTTCTCCGCGATCTTCCGTTAGGGGCTCGAAATCGACATAGGCTATCTTGACGCCATCCGACAGGAACGTTTCCATAAGAATCTCACCTAGCGCCTTTTATCTAAATGCTTGAGCCGTCGACGCAAGGCCGCTGCGGGGCGAAAGTAAATGCGCTATTGCCATTCGCGCCGCTTGCCGGTAAACGAGCGGGCGCGTCGCCTTAGCCCGTTAAAGCACGGGAGCGATGGCGCAATAGGCGCCCGTAGCTCAGCTGGATAGAGCACCAGACTACGAATCTGGGGGTCAGAGGTTCGAATCCTTTCGGGCGCGCCATTCTTTTCGAAATGCACAGATTTTATGGCGCAAGCAGTGCTGGCGGCTTCCCGAGAACCGAGACACTGAACCCTGACTGAGCCTATGCCCGTTCAGCCCGGATGAATGAAGGACAGCTCACCCCACTTCGCTAACGCGCACGAAAAACCAATAGGCGCCGAAGCAAGCGATGATCCCGGAGCAGACCTGAACGAGCAGCGGGCTGCGCTGTCCATGCGTGAAAATCTTATCGGCCAAAAAAAGTAAGGGCAGAACGATCAGCACGACGCCGATCTGCCCGATCTCGACGCCGATGTTGAAGCTCGCCAGGGCCGGCACGATAGCGCGCTGAGGAACGCCGAGTTCGATCAAGCCGCTCGCAAAACCAAAGCCATGAATAAACCCGAATGCGAAGGTGTCGCGCCAGCGACCGTCGACCTTGCGCGAAAAAAAATTCTCCACCGCCACATAGATGATCGACAGCGCAATCGCGATCTCCACCCACCAGCTTGGCAGATTGATAAGTTCGAGCGCCGCCAGCGAGAGCGTCACCGAATGCGACACCGTGAAAGCGGTCACGATCTTGACGACAGGCCAGATGCGCGTCGCCCATAGCATCACGGCGATCAGAAAGCACAGATGATCATAGCCGGTCATGATGTGCTCGACGCCCGCGGACAAAAATTTCGGCGCAAGCTCCCAAGGCGTCAGCAGCGGCTTGGAGAGGTCGATCATCGCGTCGCCGGGATAGATCATGACCTGTTCGGGCGCCGGCTCACGGCCCATGCGCTGCGCCTCTGTCAGATTGGATTCATCGCGCTTCTCGCCAATGCTGACGAGATGCTTTGCTCGCGATCCTTGCGCTTCCAGGAGCCTGAACGGGTTATAAAAAATCTGGCCCTGAACGGCGCTGCAGTCCATCTGCAGCACCACTTTTGAGTCGGAAGGGTTGGTTGGATCTTCGCCGACCGAAACGATCGTGCTTGCGCAGGTCTGGCCTTCCGCATTCTGCAGATCGACGCGCTGCTGGATGAATTTGCCGATCATCCCCTCGATGACGCCTGGCTCGGTGAGATCGACGTCGTCGCTCTTCGGCTTGTTCTCGGCGAACATGCGCTCGATGTCGGTTCCCAAAAAGCCGACTTCAACACGGTAATGATCATGCCCCTCAGGCACGATCCGGCTGCTGGAAATATCGGCCGTATGGGCTTGCGCCGCTGACGCAGTTGCGAAGAAGGCCAAAACCACGGCGAGCGGCTTGTTACGCAACCACATCATTGGGGCGGACTCCCTTGACGAAGCGCGAGCACGCGGCGTATGCGCTTTTTATACAAAGTGCATACAGTCGACGGAAAGACAAGTTTAAGTCCGGGGCGCTCGGGAGCGCGATAGCCCCCCTCTGAGCGGCGATTGACCGGCGACGGAAGCATACGCTCTCCGCGGGGAAGGCCGCGTTCGATTGGCGCCGCTGGTCAAGTCTGTGACATTATAAAACCGGCGCCGCTCGCAGTTGTTGCTGGGAAAGTTCGCATCATGATCCAATCGGATTTTTTCGCGAGATGACGAAGAGCGAACAGGAAAAATTTCGGCGAAAACATATCCGTTGGACCTTCGCCGGCCGGCGAACGCGCCTTCTGTTCGTGGGGATCATCCTGTCGGCCTCAGCGCCTGAAAACGCAAGCGCGCACGGAATGGACTCAGATGTCTCGCCAAGCACAGGGAAACAACAGCCGCGCGAGGCTCCGGCAATCGAATTGACCGGACCACCGCTCCCGCCGCAAGACGCCTCGCGCCCCGCGATTATGTTGGCGCATGCCATTGTCGTCCGCACTTCGCCAGCGCAAGGCGGCGTCGGTCCTGAGGACATCGGAAAGGTGGAAGTATGGTACGACGCGGGCATTCGCGACGCCTTTGCCGCATTGGCGGTTGTGAGCGCTGCGGGTGAAAGAGTCGATAAGCGCGACGCAGCGATCGACAGCGCCGATCCGAGCCACGTTTCGGTGAGCGTGAATAAATTGACTCCGGGAAAATACACGGTGCGCTATCGTGCGCTTTCGGCTGACGGCCACCTCGTCAGCGGCGCTTGGGAGTTCGAAGTGCGCCCATGACGCGCGTAAGCATTTCGTCGGGCCAACAGACAGCTATGCTCAATAATAAGGTCGAAACTCCTGGGCACAGAGAAAGGAAGCGCAAGCGATGAGTCCGGGCCGTTTGAACTTGATGATTTTCGTGGGCATCCTTCTGCTCGTCGGCGTCAACGGCGCGGCCTTTTCATATAAGCTATGGGGTCCGGCCTTCACTCAATATGTCGATGACTTTTGGAAGGCGCATACGGTGAAGCCCGCCGTGAAGGCTGGCGATCGCACCATATCGGAATGCCTTGGGGTCAGCGATTTCTACTCCGTGCACCTTACGACATACTTCCTGCCGGATTCGGAAGAAAGCGCCGGAGGAGCCACGGATGATTTGAGCAAATATGACGAGTATTGCGACCGCGTGCCCGGCACGGGGAAGGTCATTTTTTCCGTGACGCTCATGGAAAAAGAAGCGCGAAACGAAGCTGTCGCGCTTTCCTTCTATCGATATGAGCCTGACGGCGGTCTTAAACAGATAAATGCTCTGCCATCTCAGCCGCATTCAAGCGGTTTTGTGACTTTGGATGCAACGGTCGCTCACAAGGGGAAATACCTTCTAAAACTCGCTTTCGGCGAGGCGAAGAACGCCGAGGATACGATCGATATGCCGATCTTCGTCGGGCAGTGACGGCCGTCTGCGTTCGGGTCAAATGACGTGCAGGTTCGTGGGGCGCTTTCGCGCCCGCCGCTTGTGCCGCCACCGCAGAAAGCCGGTTACGTAGAGCGTAAGGGGCGCGAGTCCAACCATCAAAACCACCGAACGTCCTACGGCGCCAAACGCCTCTCCCGTATGCAGCGGGAACAGCCATTCAAGGAATTTCTCGCCCGTGGTGAAGGCGTCGCGATCTTGCACGTAAAGAACCTGTCCGCTGTACTGGTCGACGCCAACGTTCCTGTACGTCTTGGTGCGATTGGGCTCGTCGCTTGATTGCTTGCCGACGACATAAACGCCAGTGGGGGCGCTCGGCAGGAGAATCCAGTGGAGCTTTCCATCGGGGAAAATCTTGTCGGCGGACGCGACCGCCTCGCCGACGCCGATCGGCGCGTGGCCAGCAATCAGAGTCGATTTTCCAAAATCCGGGTCTTGGCGCACGGGAGAAAACAAAGTCGTGACCGAGCGCGTCGCCGGTTTGAAGATCATGGCGACCCCAGTGAACAGCGTGACCAACAGAAGGGCGGCGCAATAAATGCCGACGCTACGGTGTATGTCGTAGACAAGCCTCTCTGCGCTCGCCCGCCATTTGATCTTCAAACCCAATCGCCAGTTGCCGTTGAGCGGGCGCCACAGATAAATTCCAATGAGGATGGAGATGAAAAGAAGGATGGCGACCGAACCGAGGATATAGGCATTGTTCGCTCCAAGCAGCAGCGTCCAATGGAAGGCCATGATGATCGGGACGAGCGGCTGCGAAAATATCCTTTCGTTATGCAGATAAAGCCTCAGCCCTTTGACCTTCGCCGTGTAAGGATCGACGAACATCTCGAAAACGTCGGTGTCTAAGTCGTCCGTCTCGACCATATAGATTATCGCCGCGGCCGAGCCCGGATGTCGCGGCATCGTGAGCCTCTCCAATTTGCCGTCCGGCGGCATGGCGGCGATCGCCGCTGCAAGAATTTCGTCGAGCGAGCGGTAAGAGGCCTGTGCGGGCGCATCAACGCGCATGATCGGAGCGTTCAGCCATTCATCGATGTTCTCCCGAAACGCGAGAATGGCGCCGCTGAGCCCGACGAGAACGAACACTGCTCCCGCGAAAAGCCCGATGGTTCGATGAACCTGCAGAAAGATCTTGCGCGCGACGTCTCGCCGACGCATGGCGCGCCGCGATGATGCGATGTCTTTCTCCATGTCGCGTTCAGCGACCCGTTCGACCATGGACAGAAATCCTTCCGGCAACACAAGGTCGCCCGGGGTCATCGCGAGGGACATCCGGACCGCTTGCGCCAAAGAACGGCTGATCGGACCGACTTCGGACGGGCTTGTCAACGCACGCGGGCGTTTCTGCACAGGCGCCAAGCGCCATGGCGCCGCTTCCGATTGCCTTCGCCGGCGCTCGGCGCTATGAAAGCGCCGTCCATCCAAAGCGACTTACGCCGATTGGTGTCGGCGATTGAGCGCGTCAGGAGAACAACATGATAGCGGTCACATTCCCCGACGGGGCGTCCCGTCAGTTCGAGCCCGGCGTCTCGGGCGTCGACATCGCCAAGAGCATCTCTCCCTCTCTCGCCAAACGCAGCGTCGCCATGACGTTTGACGGCGCGCTCGTCGATCTCGCAAGTCCGATCGAGCGCGACGCGAAGATCGAATTCGTCACGCGCGACGATCCGCGTGCGCTCGATCTCATTCGGCACGACGCCGCGCACGTCCTGGCTGAGGCCGTTCAGGAGCTCTATCCGGGCGTGCAAGTGACGATCGGTCCCGTGATCGAAAACGGCTTCTATTACGATTTCTATCGTGACGAGCCTTTCACGCTCGAAGACCTGCCCACAATCGAAAAGAAGATGCGCGAGATCGTCGCGCGTGACGCTAAAATCTCGCGCGAAGTATGGAGTCGCGACGACGCCAAGCAGTGGTTTCTCGCCAAGGGCGAAGTCTTCAAGGGCGAACTCATCGACGCCATCAAATCCGACGAGCCGCTCTCGATCTATAAGCAGGGTCAATGGCTCGACCTCTGTCGTGGGCCGCATATGCCTTCCGTCGGCAAAGTCGGCACGGCGTTCAAACTGATGAAGGTCGCGGGCGCCTATTGGCGCGGCGATCACAATAATCCCATGCTGTCGCGCATCTACGGCACGGCGTGGGCGACGCAGGAGGAACTCGACGCCTATCTGCACCGCCTGGAGGAAGCCGAGCGGCGCGACCATCGGCGGCTCGGACGCGAGATGGACCTCTTCCATTTTCAGGAGGAAGGCCCCGGCGCGATCTTCTGGCACCCGAAGGGCTGGGCGCTGTTCCAGAACGTCATCTCATACATGCGTCGGCGCCTGAAGGCGGACTATCAAGAAGTCAATGCGCCGCAGCTTCTCGACAAGTCGCTGTGGGAGACGTCGGGACATTGGGAGTGGTTTCGCGAGAACATGTTCGTCTCGCAGCCCGCGCGCGAACAGACGGACGAAGATCGGCTTTACGCCATTAAGCCGATGAACTGTCCGGGCCATATCCAGATTTTTAAACATGGCCTGAAGTCCTATCGCGATCTGCCGCTGCGCATGGCGGAGTTCGGCGTCGTGCATCGCTATGAACCGTCTGGCGCCCTGCATGGTCTCCTGCGCGTGCGCGCCTTCACGCAGGACGACGCGCATGTCTTCTGCACCGAAGAGCAAATGGCGCAAGAGTGTCTCAAGATCAACGATCTCATTCTCTCGACCTATGCCGATTTCGGCTTCGAGGAAGTCGTCGTGAAGCTCTCGACGCGTCCGGAAAAGCGCGTCGGCTCCGACGAGGCCTGGGATCAGGCCGAAGCGATCATGGCGCGGGTGTTGAGCGAGATCGAACAGCGCTCGGGCGGCCGCATCAAGACGGGCATTAATCCGGGCGAGGGCGCCTTCTATGGCCCCAAATTCGAATATACGCTGCGCGACGCGATCGGCCGCGAATGGCAATGCGGCACGACGCAGGTCGACTTCAACCTGCCGTCGCGCTTCGGCGCCTATTACATCGGTCCGGACAGCGAAAAGAAGACTCCGGTGATGATCCATCGCGCGATCTTCGGCTCGCTCGAACGCTTCACCGGCATTCTGATCGAGCATTACGCCGGACATCTGCCGCTATGGCTGTCGCCGCTGCAGATCGTCGTGTGCACGATCACGCAGGACGCCGACGACTACGCCTATGAGGTCGCCGCGGCGGCGCGCAAGCTCGGGCTTGCGGTCGAGGTCGACGCGCGCAACGAGAAAATCACCTATAAGGTGCGAGAACATTCGCTGGCGAAGGTTCCCGTGCTGCTTGTCGCGGGCAAGAAGGAGTCGGCGGAGCGCACGATCTCGATGCGCCGGCTTGGCTCGCAGGCGCAGACGCAATTGCCGCTCGACGAGGCGTTGAAGCTGCTGGCCGACGAAGCGACGCCGCCGGATGTGCGGGGGTAACCCAAGGACGCTGGGCGTTCATACCTCCCCCTTGCGGGGAGGTCGCTCGCCAAAGGCGAGCGGGTGGGGGGATGCTACGACCGTTTTGAACCCCACCCGGTTCGCTTCGCGAACCACCCTCCCCGTAAAGGGGAGGGAGAGGGCGCACTGGTTTGTTATTCGCGCTCTTGACGCCGCGCCTATTTCTTCTATCTTTACGAAGAAATCGAATCGTGGAGCGTTTCTTGTCCAAAATTCCTGAGCTGACGACCGCCGAGCAGCAGACCCTGCTCGCCATCATGATTCAGCATCCCAACGCCTATGGCGTTTCGATCCGCGATGAAATCAGGAAGCGCACGGATCGCGAATATTCCTTCGGCTCGATTTACGCCGTACTGGAGCGTCTGGAAGACAAAGGTCTCATCGCCTCTCGAGAGGGGGAGGCGACTGCCGCGCGTGGCGGGCGGAAGAAACAGTATTTCACCGTCACTGCGCTGGGACAGGCCGCTTTACAGGCGTCCCTGCGCGCAGTTGATGCAATGCGTGACGGCGTCGAGATTGAAGGGACCTGGGCCTATGCTTGACAGGATTATCTTCATCATGCGCCGCGTTCCAGTGGCGGTTGAGACGGTAGCGATTGCAAGACATCCGTCCCCGCGGCTTTGGACATTTGTATTTTCCCTATTTGTCTACGCTGTTGTCAGTCTTGGATGTCGGGCCTTCGGGTTGAGCACTTTGGCTTCGATTTCTGTTGCAGTGGGGATTACATGGGCATGCCCGATACCTAGTTTTCAGAAGATCGCAGCCGTCTTTCAGTGCGCTACTGATTTGGCGATCGATGGCCGTGAGAAGATTCACAATCCACCAGCTCTTGCTGAATTTCTTGTTGGCCTTTTCGCGAAGCCAAAATATCGCACTAGCTTCTTGCAGTGCTTGGACGAGGATTTTCGCAGTGACATAAATGCTGGCATGCCGCTTTCCCGTGCCCGGTGGCGGTATCGGGCCGCTGCGCTGAACTCTGTCGGCCCCCAGCTTTGGGTGGCGATCAAGCGTATCGGCGTCATCGGCATTGTCGCCGATTATGTTCGTAGAAAGTTCGGCGGTGCATAGCTACAGCGCGCTCCCTCTCCCTATGGGAGAAGGGATGCGCGCCTTTTTCTGCGACAAGGATGAGGGCGCCAAAAAAACAAAAGCCCCGTCGCCGTTCGGCGCAGGGCTTTTCTAAAGCGGGAAGAAACGGATCAGGCGCTCGCGGCCGCCTGCTTCTTCTCGATTTCGCGCTTGAGCGCGCGGGCGTTCTGCGACAGCTCCTCGCTCTTCGCCTTGACCAGGAAGGCGTCGAGTCCGCCACGATGCTCGACCGAACGCAGCGCCGCCGCCGAGATGCGCAGCCGCACTGAGCGCGCCAGGGCCTCCGAGGCGAGCGTTACATTGACGAGATTGGGCAGAAAGCGGGTCTTCGTCTTCCGGTTCGAGTGGCTGACGAGATGCCCGGACTGCACGCCCTTTCCGGTGAGCTCGCAACGGCGGGACATGGATGTTCCTTTCGCTCTATTCGTCCATGCGCAGGCCGGCGCATCTTGCGCCTTATTCGCCAGCGGAGGGTGAAAAAGACAGCGAGGCGCGACGCCGATGCGCCGAGCCTCGTTTGCGGGCGCTTATAGAGGTAAAGCGCGGCCGCCGTCAACCGGCGCGCGGGGCGATCGGGCGCCCGCCTGCCATTGCACGCTGCGGCGCACACGCCTCTGGACATCGGCTCCGTTCTGGGTTCTAAGCCTCCATCGCTCCAGGCGAGGCCGAGGGCGCGCGACCGTGCGCCGTTCCTTTTGCCGGGAATCATTGAGAAACCGAAGGGCTGGAGACCATCTCCCGCCGCGCGCGTCGCCTTTTGGCCGCGTAAGACGCGAAAATCGAGAGAAAGGTTGGGGAAATTCAATGGCCAAAGCGATTCTGCACATGCTCAGCACGTTGAAGCATATGAGCCCCTTCGACGTGAATATGGCCCTCGACGCCGGCTATGACGCGGCGATTCCCTACACCAATGTCACGCTCGATGAAGTCACCGCGCTCGTGCAGGACGCGATGTTTTCCCGCGCGCCTTCCGCGGCGCTGCGCACGGGCATTTTCTTTGCCGGCCGCGACGCCGTGCTTGCGCTCGACATGATGGACGCCGCCAAGAAAGCGCTGCTCAAGCCTTTCGAAGTGTCGCTCTTCGCCGATCCCTACGGCTCCTTCACCACCGCCGGCGCGATGGTCGCCTGCGTTGAAAAGGTTTTGCGCGAGAAGAAGCAGCGCGAGCTCAAGGGCTCGAAAGTCGTCATCTATGGGGCCACAGGCGTTGTCGGCTATTCCGCCGCGGTCATCTCGGCGCTTGAGGGCGCTCAGGTCACCATCGTCGGCTATAGCGGCCTCGAGCGTGTCGCGAAGCTTGCCGACGAGATGTGCAAGCGCTTCAACATCAAGGTGGCGCCTGCCGACGGCTCCACCCCTGAGCAGGTGCGCTCGTTGCTTTGCCAGCATGAAATCGCGCTGTGCGCGGCGCGCGCCGGCGTGCAGGTGCTTTCGAAGGAAGACCTCGCCGCCGCCAAGGATCTTCTGATCGCCGCCGACGTCAACGCGGTGCCGCCGCTCGGCGTCGAAGGCTGCGGTCTGCACGACAATGGCGTCGTGATCTCGCCGCATGGCGCGCTCGGCATTGGGGCGCTGGCGATCGGCAACATCAAATACGGCACGGAAGCAGGCCTTTTCAAAAAAATGGCGACATCCGACGCGCCGCTTTGTCTCGACTTCCGTCACGCCTTCGCGCTGGCCCGCGAACTCGTGTGACGTCTCGCGCGCTCGCCAGGCTCCGCCTTGGCAAGGACGCGCAAAAATGGTTGAGTCCGCGCCGCGAGCGAAGCTTGCGGGGCTTCTCATCGCCGCACGCAGCGCGTGTGCGGCTCGCGTGGCGCGCCTGTCAAAATTTCAGGCGCCGGGATTCTGGGAGAAAAACACATGGCAGTGATCAACAAGATGCTGGTCGGCGAGTCGCTGGTCGGCGACGGCAACGAAGTTGCGCATATCGACCTGATCATGGGTCCGCGCGGCTCGGCGGCCGAGCTCGCCTTCGCCAATGCGCTGGTCAACAATAAGGACGGCTTCACGACGCTGCTCGCGGTCGTCGCCCCGAACCTGCTCTGCAAGCCCAACACGATCCTTTTTAACAAGGTGACGATCAAGGGCGCCAAGCAGGCGGTGCAGATGTTTGGCCCGGCGCAGCATGGCGTGGCCAAGGCGGTCGCCGATTCGGTGGCCGAGGGCGTGATCCCGGTCGACGAGGCCGACGACATCTTCATTTCGGTTGGCGTGTTCATTCACTGGGACGCGAACGACGACAAGAAGATCCAGGACTACAACTACACCGCGACGAAGGAAGCGATTGCGCGCGCCGTCAAGGGCGAGCCGAAGGCCTCCGAAGTCGTCGCCAAGCGCAACGAAGCCAAGCACCCCTTCGCGCCGAACTGAGTCGCGCGAACATCTTCGAGTTTGAAGGGGAGCCGCGCGGCTCCCCTTTTTCTTTTGGGAGAAGCGCGTGGCCGCGGTCATCGGCTGGGATATCGGCGGCGCGCATGTGAAGGCGGCGCGCGCGGACGACGGCCGCCTCACAGCGGTCGTTCAGATCGCCTGCGCTCCGCATGAAAGCGTCGCCAGTCTCGAACAAGCGCTGCGCGAGGCGCGCGCGGCGCTCGGCGACGTCGAACGTCATCGCGTCACAATGACGGCGGAGCTCTCCGACGCCTTCGAAAGCAGGTCGCGCGGAGTCATTGCAGTCGCCGCGATCGCCGCGCGTGAAACCGGCGCGTCTGACATCCTTTTCTACGCCGGCGAACGCGGCTTTATCACGCGTGACGAGGTTGGCGCGAACGTCGACGCCGTCGCTTCGGCCAATTGGCGCGCCTCTGCCGAACTCGTTGCACGTCATTGCGCGGATGCGCTTTTCATTGACATCGGATCGACGACGACAGACCTGACGCCGCTTTGCGCCGGCCGCGTCGCGGCGCTTGGCGTGAGTGACGCCGAGCGCCTCGCTTATGGCGAACTGGCCTACGCCGGATTTTCGCGTGGCGCGCCTCAGGCCTATGCGGCGCGCGCGCCGGTCGCCGGGCGATGGACGCCGCTCGTTAACGAGGCCTTCGCGTCGATGGCCGACGTGCGGCGCGTTCTCGGCGATCTTCCTGAAGGCGAAACAGACGCGGACCTTTCGCCGACGGCGGACGGGCGGCCCAAGACGGTTGCGGCGTCGCGCGCACGGCTTGCGCGTCTTACTGGGCGCGACGCCGCTGAATTGACCGACGCGCAATGGCGCGCCTTCGCGCAATATCTCGCACGCGCGCAACTGCGCGTCATCGAAGATCAGATTGCCTTGCTCCAGTCACGTGATGCCGTCGCGTTCGACGCTCCGATCGTCGGCGCAGGCGTCGGCCGCAAACTCGCTGCGCGCCTGGCGCAGGCGCAACGCCGGACATTCCTGGATTTCGCCGATTTGATCGCCGCGCCTCCGGCTTTGGCTGACAAAGCGGCGAACTGCGCGCCGGCTTCAGCGCTCGCGTTGCTTTTAGAGCCGTAGCTCGTTCAAGGAAAATGTCGCGCCGCCTACTGCGCCACGCCTGCCTTGACGTCGTTCATATGCGCATCGATCTTCGCCCTCACCATGTCCCAGGCTTCGCGCTCCGCCTGGCCGGCGGTTTTGTCGACGGCGATCTGCAGATAGGCGAGTTCGCTTTCGATCTTCTCGCGCGGCAGCATGTCGAGCCGCGTCGCGAGAATGGCCGCTTCGAGCACGGCGGCGCGCGCCCGATTCATGCCGAGAAAGGCGCGGTGCGACTCAATTCGTCTCACTTTGCAAAAGAAACGCGGCCGCAATTCGTGCTCCTCGACGCGCGCGACGATGAGTTCAGCGTGCGCGAGCGCTGCGGAAAGGCGCGGCGCCGGCCAGCCTTCGATATCGGTAAGCGGCCAGTTGCGGCATCCCGTGACGAGGCCCGCAAAAATTCGCGCGTCGTCAGTGAAGCTCGCCGTCAGTTTTGGAGTATGGGTGAGATTGAGGAGGGTCGAGGAGGGACGAAACGGCGCCGCGATCCAGTAACCGTGTTCCTCGATCAATCCGAGCGGCGCGATATGCGGTCGACCTTCAGGCGACAGCGTCGTGACGACGCATTCATGTATCAGAGGCATCTTTCGCAGGTCCTTCGCCCGCTTTGCGCATGGTGTGACCCATTTCCTTGAAACGGGTCGCGTCCTCTTCGTTAATGTCCGTCGCGACTCCGAAGTCGAGCGGCTCGTCCTGACGATAGCGCTTGCCGAGCTTGTAGGCGATCTCGGCCTTCATCAATTCTGCGCCAAGGTAAAAGGCGTGCGCGCCGTCATGTTCGACGGCAAGATGCGGAAAGAGCGCCATTGCGTCAGCCGCGACGTGGTGAAACCCTTTGGCGTAGATGTGCACGCCGTCTTGGGTCGTCTCTATTCGGAAATTAGTATCCCGCAGTTCGCGCGCAAGCTCGGCGATCTCTTCCGGCGTTGCGGCGTAGGGTTTGCGGTCATGTATCTGCAGCAGGGCGTCGCCGTAGCCTTTCGGCAAAGCGCGATCGGCGCGCGCCGCGAACATCAGCCGTCTCGCCGCGTCGTGCTCCTGCAGAGTCCGCCGCGTATGTGGCGAAACCTGCACCGTGAGCAGATGCCGGATATCGAGCTCGGAGCATAGGCCGAGCATCGCAGCGGTCACGCCGGCCGAGTCGGCGTCGGTGAGTTCCGTGAGATTGCCGGTGCCCATCATGATCTCGGCGTCAGGCTCGCGGGCGCGCAGTTCGACGTAACGGGCGATCGAGGCCGCGAAGCCAAAATGAATAGGATCGAGGATTGGATCGAGAATGGCGCCGATCCTGCGTTCGCGAGCGCGCCGGGCCGCGCGCTGGAGCGAATCAAGATCGCCGTGCGGTCGAGGCGTCAAAATCGGAACGATGGGAGATTTGTCGGGAAGAATCGAAAGCGTTTCTTCGTCGAGACTTAAGAGGTGATCGACGCCGGCCTTGGCTGCGCGTTCAAGCTCGGCCACATTGGCCGAGTCGACGCTCACCTTCAGACCATTCGCCTTGAGCGCCTCGATCGTTTCTTCAAGATGCGCAAAAGGCGTATCCGGCAGACAGCCGAGATCGATAACGTCGGCGCCGGCGGCGACGAGTTCGCGCGCTTTGACCAAGATATCCGCGACGCTCATTTTTGACGCGTCGACGATCTCGGCGAAGATCTGCATATCGTAGTGTGATAGATCGGGCTTCATGCCACCGCGTCCCAAATAGGCGGGGATATCCGCAATCTCTTCCGGTCCGCGTTCGAATGAAACGCCGAAGTCCTTGGTCAGCGCGGAGAGATCGGCGCGACAGCGACCGGGCAGTATCACGCGGTCGGCCTGCACAGGCCGCGGCAGACGTCGCTGGATGATCTCTTGCGTCATCAGCGCCGCGACCTTCACGCCGATATCGTGAATTCGCCATTGCCGCGCCGCTTCGCCGAAGCTCGCGACCATTCGCTCCAACCGCGGCAAAGCGAGGTGGCCGGTGAGGAACAGCAGGCGCTCGCTCATGAGGAGCCTTCGTTAGGGTTGCGGCTCGACCTCGCGGCGGCGACGCTCCACCGCTTCTTGCAGCGCCGCGAGGCTTTCCACGACCTGCGTCGCTTCGAAGGATTTCAGCGCATCGGTGTTCTGCAGATCGATGCGGCGCGGATAGACCATCACCATGCCCTTGGGCGCGCGCGTCTCGAGTTCGGGCGCGGTGTCGCAGGCGAAGACGATCGTCGGCACGCGACATTTGCCGGCCTGCGCAAAGACATTCGTCGCAAGATTGTCGGAAATGCCGACGACGCATTTCGCCACCGTGTTCGACGTCGCGGGCGCGAGAACCAGCGTGTGGTAAAAATTGTAATAGAAATTGCCGACCGGCGCGGCGCTCGCCGTCGTGTCCTTGAAGATGCGCACATTCTCCGGCAGCGCGAGATCGTGCTTATACATGCGAACGACTTCAGCCGCCGCCTTGCTGACAAAAAGATCGACGTGATCGAGCGTGCGGATCATGTCGAGACATTCGGTGAAGAAATGTCCGGATCCGGTGAGCGCCCAACCCCAGCGCGGCGTGACGACTTTCTTTTTTGTCATTAGGCGGACTTCCGCGTTGGAAAAGTTGAAATGGTTGCGCCCGGCAGCATACCGTCGGCAAGAACCGCCGTGGCGCGCGGGAGAAACGAGGGGCCGGCGATGAAGAGCGGCGTCCCATCGAGATAATCCGGAAGCGCCGGATCGACAACGCCCTTGCGTATAATCTCGCTCAGCGAGGCGCCGTCGCCGACATCGACGCTTTTGATCAGAAGCAGCGCGCCGGCGCGCGTTTTTTTTGCAAGCCAGGCGGCGAGACTGTCGGAGGTGACGCCCCAGCAGGGCGCAACGTCGTCGGCCGCGGCGACCATAGCGCTCGGCCGCCAAAGCGCGATACGTCCTTGCGCCTGGGCCGCTTGGATCGCGTCAAGAGAGTCGGCGAGCTCCAGCGTGGAGTCGCGGCTCGCGAGCGCAAGCGCATATTGTTCCATTGCGAGAACCGCCATGGCGTGCGCGGTTTTCTCGTCATAGCGCATTGCCGACTGTGCGGCGCGCACAGCGTCGGCGAAAGGTCCGCCGCCGGGGACGATCGTCAGCGGCCTGGGGCAGCGCTTCAGCGCCGTAAGCCAATCGCCGAGCGCCGGCGAAGCATGCAGACTGCCGCCGAATTTGACGACGAGAGGCGCGCTATTTGACGGCATCGATGCGCATCGGCGCTGGCTGTAAGCGGCGCGCCTCTTCATGAGCGCGGGCGCGCCGTATCCTCACGCCGACAGCGCCCGGCGCGACGTCAAGTTTTTCAACCTGCACAGTGACCGCGCGCACGCGCTCATGCAGCAACACGCTCTCGGCGAGGCGCTCGGCGATCGTTTCGACAAGCTCGATATGTCCGCCGGCGAGAATCATCTTTATCGCGTCCATAATCACATCGTAAGAAAAGATCGAGCGCATGTCGTCGGACCCATTGACGCGAGTCACTTCCGCTTCGACATTGAAACGCACGCGCTGCGTATGGCCGTGTTCATGGGCATAGGCGCCGATCTCCACGGGCGCGATGTAATCTTTAAGGAATACGGAATCGGTGTCGTTTGCTCCTGGAGGTTCAATATAGCCGCGGCCGAGGAACGCCCATTCGGCGTGAAACGCGACATGGGCCCCGCTCGCGGCAGGTATCAGGTCGCGGATCAGACTCGTGGCGCGAGCGTCGATAGCGGCCCGACGGTCGCCATGCGCGCAGAGCGCGCCGCGAAAACCGAGCACGTCCGCGCCAGTGACAAGCAGGCGCGGCACGTCTGGAGGCTCGAGCGAGCCGGCGAGGCCCGAAACGAGCCCGAGATTGCGGCAGCGCGCGACGAATTCGGAGAGCGCCCTGACGCTCATATAGTCGAGCAGTCGGCCTTTGCCTTTATGCGCGGTATCGAGCATCGCGCCATGAAAGCCGGCCCCGGCCAGCGGCTCGAGAATATCAAACTCGGGGCCGAGATCGGCGAAGAGCACGGCGACGAGTCTGGTTTTCGCGGTTAGCGGCGCCAGCGCATCGATGATCTCGACGGCGTCAGGCGTCGCGGGCAGGGCGAATTTCACATAGTCGACGCCCGCGGCGACCACCTCTTCAAAGGCGCGCAGCGCATGCGAGACGTCATGCGGCAGCTCCACCACCGCGCTCACCGGCCGACGGCCGTCGACGAAGGCGACGATCTCCGCGACCGAGTCGAGCGGCAGAGCGCCGAGGGCGCCGCGCGAGGGCGCCTTGCAGTCGATGATGTCGGCGCCGCGCGACAGGGCGATCTCCGCCTCTTCGCGCGAAAGAACGCTGGCCAACATCACGGTCATAAACTCAAGCTCCGGGGAAACGACGATCGCCGCGTTCGTTCATATACACTATTACGGACGCCGGAAATCTGCTCGGCCAAGATCCCGCCTAGTCGATGACCGAACCGTTGGCGGCCAGCACCGAGGCGGCGAGATAGAGCGAGCCTGCGATGAGCACGCGCGGCGGCGCGTCGAAGCTGCGCGTCGAAAGGAGCTTCAGCGCTTCCTCAACGCCATCTGCCGCCGCGCCGGGGATGCCCTCCGCCCTGGCGAGGCTCGCAACCTCATCTGGCGGCCAGCTCTTATGTTCTCCTTCGACCGGCACGGCGACGACCTCGCGCGCGAGCCCCACGAAATGCTTGAGCAGCGCGCGAATGTCCTTGGTCGTCTGCGCGCCGCAGATCAGCGCCAACGGGCGCGGCGACTTGTCGTGGAACTCGGCCATTGCCTCGGCCAACACGCGTCCCCCGTCTTCATTATGGCCGCCGTCGAGCCAGACCTCGGACCCAGACGGCGCGAGATCGACAATGTGGCCTTGTGTGAGGCGCTGCAGTCGCGCTGGCCATTCGGCGCGCGTCAGCCCAGCTTCGATCGCCGAGTTCGGAATCTCCAGCGCGACGGCGCGCAGGGCGGCGATGGCGCCGGCGGCGTTTTCATGCTGGTGGCGTCCAGCGAGCCGAGGCAGCGGCAGATCGAGCAGACCGTGTTCGTCCTCATAGACGAGGCGGCCGTTCTCATTGGAAATGTCGAAGTCGCGCCCGGCGACGATCAGCGGCGCGCCGACGCGCAGCGCCTCTCTCTCGATCGCCCTGGCTACCGGCTCCGACTGGAACCCGATGATGGCCGGCGCGCCCTTCTTCAGGATGCCCGCCTTCTCGTGAGCGATCTTTTCAACCGTATCGCCGAGGAATTCGAGATGATCGAGCGAGATCGAGGTGATGATCGTGCATTTGGGCTGAGAGATGACATTCGTCGCGTCATAACGCCCCCCGAGACCTGTTTCGAGCAGCAGCCAGTCGGCCGGCGTTTCGGCGAAGAGCAAAAAAGCCGCCGCCGTGGTGATCTCGAAGAAGGTGATCGGCTGTCCGGCATTCGCCTGTTCGCAACGCTCGAGCGCAGCGTTCAGACGCTCATCGTCGACAAGCTTACCGCCGCCGTCGGCGCCTAGACGGATACGTTCGTTGAAGCG
The DNA here is from genome assembly GCF_005771425.1 of Methylocystis sp. B8. Classification (GTDB taxonomy): domain Bacteria; phylum Pseudomonadota; class Alphaproteobacteria; order Rhizobiales; family Beijerinckiaceae; genus Methylocystis. Next base: position 216,499 of record NZ_VBTZ01000001.1, read on the forward strand.
CAGCAGATGAGGGGACGTGTAGACATGCACGCGCTGGCCGGCGGCCTCGAGCATCGCGCGCAAAAACGCGATGGTCGAACCTTTGCCGTTGGTGCCGGCGACGTGAATGATCGGCGGCAGTCGGAGATCGGGACGTCCCAGAGCTGCGAGCAGCCGCTCGGTGCGCCCGAGCGACAGATCGATCTTCTTTGGATGGAGCGTAAGCAGTCGCGACAGGATCGCGTCGTGCTGATCCATTGCGGCCGCGCCTCGCGATGTCAGGCGGCGGCGCGCCGCGGCGGCGACTTGGTCAGCAAACCGCACAGGCGCGCCAGAGTCTCGCGCATCTCCTGGCGCGGCACGACCATGTCGACCATGCCGTGATCGCGCAAATATTCGGCGCGCTGGAATCCTTCGGGAAGCTTCTCCCGGATTGTCTGCTCGATGACGCGGGCGCCGGCGAAGCCGATGATCGCGCCGGGCTCGGCGATCTGCACGTCGCCAAGCATGGCGTAGGACGCGGTGACGCCGCCCGTCGTAGGATTGGTCAGTACGACGATATAGGGCAGGCGCGCGTCGCGCAGGCGCTGCACGGCGATCGTCGTGCGCGGCATCTGCATGAGCGAGAACATTCCCTCCTGCATGCGCGCGCCGCCCGAGGCCGTGAAGATCACGAATGGCGTGCGCTTGGCGAGCGCATGTTCGCAGCCCGCGATGATCGCCTCGCCGGCCGCCATGCCAAGCGATCCGCCTAAGAATTCAAAATCCTGAACGGCGACGGTGACGGAAGACCCTTCGAGATTTCCGAAGGCGAGAGTGACGGCGTCCGTCATTCCAGTCTTCGTCCGGTATTCTTTCAGCTTGTCGACATAGCGCTTGATGTCACGGAACTTCAGCGGATCGAGCGGCGCTTCCGGCGTCGGAAGCAATTCGCACTGGCCGTCGTCGAAGAGATTGGCGAGCCGCGTCTCGACCGGACAACGCATGTGGTAGCCCGAGCCGGGCACGACGTAGAGATTGGCCTCGATGTCCTTATGGAAGACGAGCTGACCGCTCTCGGGGCATTTCACCCAGAGATTCTCGGGCGCTTCGCGCTTGATCAGCGCTTTGATCTTTGGCGGGACGACGTTCGAATACCAGTTCATGACACGAGCCTCGTCAACCAGCTCAACACGCCGCGCTTGGGTCGCGCATCCCGCACGCCTTCGGCGATCGAGGCGACGAGGCCCGTTACCGCGCTGACGCTCGAAGGACCGGCGTGGCCTTCCGCGTCGAGCGAGGCTTTCAGCGCTTCGACCAGCGCCGTCCCGACCACGACGCCATCGGCGTTGCGGGCGATCTCGGCGGCGTTTTCCGCATTCTTGACGCCGAAACCGACGGCGATCGGCAGTCCCGTGTGCCGTTTGATGCGAGCGACCGCCTGGCTCACGCCGGCATAGTCGGCGAGCGCCGCGCCGGTGATGCCGGTGAGCGAGACATAATAGACGAAGCCGCTTGTATTTTGGAGCACTTTAGGAAGCCGCCTGTCGTCGGTCGTCGGCGTTGCGAGTCGAATGAAGTTCAGCCCGGCGTCGCGGGCGGGGACGCAGAGCTCCGCATCCTCTTCCGGCGGCAGATCCACGACGATGAGGCCATCCACGCCGGCGGCCCGGGCGTCGCGCAGGAAGGCGTCGACGCCGTAAACATAGATCGGATTGTAGTAGCCCATCAGGACGAGGGGGGTGGCGTCGTCTCCGGCGCGGAAGTCGGCGACGAGCTTTAGGGTCTTTTTGAGCGTGGTCCCGGCCTTCAGCGCTCGCAGCCCCGCCGCCTGGATCGCCGGCCCGTCCGCCATAGGATCGGTGAAGGGCATGCCCACTTCAATAACGTCCGCGCCGGCCCTCGGCAGGCCTTTCAAGATGTCAAGCGATGTCGCCAGATCTGGATCGCCCGCCATCACGAAGGTCACGAGAGCGGCGCGCCCTTCTTTCCTGAGAGCGGCGAAGCGATCATCGATCCGGGTGGACATAAGCGACAGAGGTCCTTGGTGAGTCGGCGCGATTTTGCTGTAAGTCCGATCGATTGGCTGCGGCGGACCTTAGGGCTCCAATAGGGCCGAACAGGCCGTCCCGTCCACTGTTTTCGCGCGCGTTAAATCGTCACCTGCGCTCCCAATTCCACGACGCGGTCGGAGGGGATCGAGAAGAAGTCCGTGGCGTTGGCGGCCTGGCGGGTGAGCGCGACATAGAGCTTGTCCTGCCACCCCGGCATTTCCGAGGAGGCGCTCTCCTTGATCGAACGCCTTCCCAGGAAGAAGCTCGTGGTCATGATGTCGTATTTGAACCCGGTCTTGCGCATGGCGGCGAGCGCCGCCGGGACGCGTGGACTTTCCATGAAGCCATAGTGGAGCGTGGCGCGGTAGAAATCGTTCGAGAGCCTCTCGATTTCAAAGCGCTTTTCCGGCGAGACGCGCGGCCGGTCTTCGGTCATCACGCAGATCACCAGCACCCGCTCGTGCAGGACTTTGTTGTGCTTGATATTGTGCAATAACGCGGCGGGCGCGACGGCCGGATCGCTGGTTAGAAAGACCGCTGTGCCGGGCACGCGCGTCGGTTTCGACTTCTCCAACATCGCGATCAACTCCCTGAGAGGTATCGAGTCGCGATGTGTTTTTTCCGCGAGAAGCCGCGTGCCGCGTGTCCAGGTCCACATGACGATCATGGCGCAACCGCCAAGCGCCAATGGCACCCAACCCCCGTCTTTGACCTTCATAAGGTTCGCCGCAAGAAACGCCAGGTCGACGACGAGGAACGCTGAAATGAGTAGCAACGCAGCCCATAGCGGCCAATCCCATTTCCGCCACACGACGACAAAGGCGAGCCCAGTCGTGACCACCATGGTGCCGGTGACCGCGATGCCATATGCGGACGCCAAGGCGGAAGAGCTTTTGAAGGCGACGACGAGCAACAAAACGCCGATAAGCAATAGCCGGTTAATGCGGCCGATGTAAATTTGCCCTTCTTGAGAGGCGGAGGTGTGCGTTATCTCCAGACGAGGGAGAAGTCCGAGTTGGATCGCTTGCCTAACAATCGAGAAAGCGCCTGTAATCACCGCCTGACTCGCGATGACTGTGGCGAGCGTCGATAAGATAACGAGCGGCAATAATCCCCAATCCGGAGCCATGTGAAAGAAAGGATTGTCGATCGCCTCCGGACGGGAAAGTATCAGAGCGCCTTGACCAAGATAGTTTAGTAATAGCGCCGGCAGCACGAAAGAGAGCCAAGCGAAGCGGATAGGAAAGCGGCCGAAATGGCCCATATCTGCATAGAGCGCCTCGGCGCCGGTCACGCCCAGGAAGACCGACCCAAGCACCGCAAATCCCAGCCATCCGTGACTGACAAGAAAGCGGACGCCCGCGCGAGGGTCGAAGGCGGTCAGCACTTGCGGCGCATCGGCGATGTGCGAAGCGCCAAGCACTGCGATGCTAAGGAAGAACGTAATCATAATTGGGCCGAAAAAGGCTGCGACGCGCGCTGTTCCGTGACTTTGCACCCAAAACAGCGTGACAAGGATGAAGATCGTAATCGGCAACACGAATTCGCTGAAGCGATGCGTGACGAGCTCCAAGCCCTCGATCGCCGACATGACGGAAATCGCCGGCGTGATAATAGCGTCGCCAGAAAACAGCGCAGCGCCCGCGACGCCGAGCAAAAAGACAGGCGCAGAACCTCCGCCGAGCGCGGATTGTGCGAGCGCCATCAAGGAAAGGATGCCGCCTTCTCCCCGGTTGTCGGCGCGCATGAGGAAGACGACGTATTTAATTGTCACGGTGAATATCAGTGCGAATATCAACAGCGAAATAGCGCCGATAACCGCTTCTTCAGTGACGACGTCCGCCTTCACGCTGTGCGCTAGCGACTCACGCAGCGCGTACAGCGGGCTCGTGCCGATGTCGCCGTATACGACGCCGATCGAGCCAATGATGAGCCCGATAACGCCGCCGCGCGCACGTTCGTCTCCGTGATGCGCGTGAACTTGCGTCCCATCGCCGCCCGGGGCGGGACTGGCGTCGGATCGCTGGGTCATAGGATATTTCCCTTAATGGGACCCGACGCGCCTCTCGTCGACGCTGTCGCAAGAGGGCGCCCGCTCGGGACGAGCACGGGTAGGAGCAAGGATTCCTCTCCTTCGGCGGGGGTCGCCGATACGGTGCGGCGATATACGCGCTTTTCCGGGCAATGAGAAGTCGCTGTGGCGGCGTGATATTGGCGACGCCAAGTTCCAGGGCCATGGCATTATTCGCCATTAGAACTTCACCGCGAGAGGCCGAAGGTCCGCTGGACATGGCCCGTGTCTTTTATAGCTAATCTCCAAGCTCAGCTTTTCTGGAGGCCGCATGTCATCGTCTTTAGCCAACCCGGCCTGGTTTGCGCAGGCGGCGGGCGCGCCTTCGCCCAGCGCCGTCGTGACGGACGCGGAGGGCCTGGAGGCGGGCATGACGGAGCTGCCCAACGGGGCCCCGGCCTATTTTGCCCGCCCCCAAAACGGCGCCGAGCTCCCGATCATTCTGATCGCGCAGGAAATTTTTGGGCTGCACGAGCATATTCGCGACGTCGTGCGGCGCTTCGCCAAGCTTGGATTCATCGCCATCGCGCCCGACTTCCTCATTCGCTACGGCGACCCGCAGAAGGCGCCGGACATAGAGGCCATTCGCGCCATCGTCGCCAAGGTTCCCGATTCAGAGACGATGGCGACATTCGACGAAGCTCTCGCCTTCGCCGCATCGAAAGGCGGCGACGCCAAACGCGCCGCGATCAGCGGATTTTGCTGGGGCGGGCGCATCGCCTGGCTCTATGCAGCCCACAATCCTATGCTTCTCGCTTGCATTCCCTGGTATGGGCGCCTCGATGGGCCGCATACGCCGGCGCAGCCGCGCTGGCCGATCGACGTGGCCGCGGAGATCAAGACGCCGACGCTGGGGCTATATGGCGGCGCCGATCCGAGCATTCCTGCTGACGTGATTGAGGCTATGCGCGAGCGTCTCAAGCGGGCGCACGCGCCAGCCGAGATCATCGTCTATGACGGTGCGCCGCACGCGTTCTTTGCCGACTATCGCGAGAGCTATCGGGCGGACGCCGCAAAGGACGCCTGGTCGCGCGCGCTCGCCTTCCTGCGCGCGACGGGCTTGAAGTGACCTGCGCTTAGCGCGGCGTGAGCCCGATGATGCGCGCCGGGCCGCCCGAACCCTTTTCAATCTTCATTGGCAAAGCGACGACGATCGCGCCGGTCGGCGGCAATTGGTCGAGGTTGGTGAGATTCTCGAGGCCGCCGATATTGGCGGCGCCGATGATCCTGTGGACGAGAAATTCCTGCGACGGACCGTTATCGACGCTCGCCGTGTCGACGCCGATGAGATTGGGATGGCGTTCTTTCGCAAGCCAAGCGGCCGCTTCAGGACCGAAAGACGGGAAATGGAGATGGGTCGCGTCGCCCGGCGTGTCGTCGCCGAGATAGGCCTTCTTGTCGGGCCAGCGCGAACTCCAGCCGGTTCGCAGCAGCACGATGGCTTTGTCCGGAATGCGGCCATGCGCCGCCTCCCAGGCGGCGATATCCTCGACTGTCAATACATAGTCTGGATTCGCTTCGGCCTTGGCGGCGACGTCGATCACGATCGCCGGCCCTACGAAGCGTTCGACGGGAATTTCGGCGTTTGTCCAGCGGCCTTCTGCGAAATGCATCGGCGCATCGAGATGCGTGCCGCCGTGCTCGGGCGAACAAAAGGCGTTGGCGAAATAGAAGAACCCCGCCTTCGTCGGCCCCTTGTGCAGAACCGTCAGTTCAAAACCAGACGGCGAGGTCGGCCAATAGATAGTCTCGGCGTTGAAAGCGTGACTGAGGTCGACGACCTTGCTCGACGCGAGATCGAGGCTCTGCGCTTGCGCCGGTTCGAGCCGCGCGGCGGAGAGCATCAGACCAATAAGCAGTCCGCAACATGCATATGTTTTTTTCATTTCAGAAGATCTCCGGAACGGGCGGCTGACGCAGCAGAATTAAAAATCGCTCGCGATTCCTTTAACTTCCCAGTCACCGTAGCGTGCGGGATCCGGTCCGTCGCGGCCGCCGATTTCTTCGGGCGGCGCAGGACGTTTCGCGCCCTCACGGCGCCTCGCCTCGGCTTCGGCCAATGCGCGTCGCGCGGCTGGCGGCAGCTCAGCGCGCCGGTCTCTTGATCTTAATGGGTTGTTTGTCTTCGACACGGCCCGTCTCTTTGCATTCGTCGCACGCCGTAACGTCTATTGTGCTATGATTCGCAAAGGGAGAAGCCGTTTGGCGAATAGCGATAGTAGATCATATTCCGCTCGGACCAAATCGGCGCGTGCGCCGGCGCGTCAAGCGTCGCGGCAAGGCTTCGTGCCTGCCGAAGCGGTGCGAGAGGCCGAAGCGGCGAAGATCCCCGGATTACCGACGCGTCTCGCGGCGGCCAACATCATTGGCGATATTGTGCAGGGCGGCCATCGTCTCGACGAATGTTTCGCCGCGAACGCCGTTCCTTCGCGCTTGTCCGGACTCGACGCCCGCGACGTAGCGCTCACGCGCTCGATCGTCACGGTCGCGCTGCGGCGCCTTGGCGTCATTCGCTACGCGCTCGGCGAACTCCTCGAAAAAGGGCTGCCGCGCCAGGCTTCGCGCCTCGAGCATTCGCTGATCGGCGCAGCCGCGCAAATCCTGTTTCTCGACGCCGCCGATCATGCCGCCGTTGATCTTGCCGTGCGCGCCGCGCGGCTTGAACCGAAAACCGCCGCCTTCAGCGGTCTCGTTAATGGCGTGCTGCGCAATCTCGTACGACGCCGCGACGAATTCTTGGAGGTTGCAGCAAGCGGCGAATATGACGCGCCCACCTGGCTCATGCAGCGCTGGCGCAAACATTACGGCGAAGAAACAGCGCGCGCCATCTCGGCGATGCACATGCTGGAGCCGCCTCTCGACGTTTCAGTGAAAGACGATCCAGAGAACTGGGCGAAGCGGCTCGACGGCGTCGTGCTGCCGACAGGCTCCGTGCGGCTGCGCGCGCGCACGCCGATCAGCGAGCTTCCTGGCTACAGCGAGGGCGAATGGTGGGTGCAGGACGCCGCCGCTGCTTTGCCGGCGCGCCTGCTTGCGCCTCGCGCTGACGAGCGCGTGCTCGACATGTGCGCTGCGCCGGGCGGCAAGACGGCGCAAATGGCGTTTGCCCGCGCGCATGTGGTCGCGCTCGATCGTTCGGCGGAGCGCCTGAAGCTCCTCGCCGCCAATCTCGCGCGGTTGCAATTGCATGCGGAAGTCGCTGTCGGCGACGCCGCCGCCTATCAGGCGCCGCCTTTCGACGCGATCTTAATCGATGCCCCCTGTTCGGCGACGGGCACGATCCGGCGCCATCCTGACGTGCCCTGGACCAAGAAGCCGGGCGACATCGAAACGCTCGCGGCCTTGCAGACAAAGCTGCTCAATCGCGCGGCTCTACTCACGCGCGCCGGCGGCCGTCTCGTCTATTGCACCTGTTCGTTGGAGCCCGAGGAAGGCGAACAGCAGATCGCCGCGTTCTTGCGCCGCAATCCGGATTTCCGGCGCATGCCGATCGATCCAGGGGAGGGCGTTTCTGAGGAGTTTATCAGCGGCGACGGCGATCTGCGCACGTTTCCGCATTACTGGCCGAATGAAGATTCGCGCCTTGCCGGAATCGACGGTTTCTTCGCCGCGCGGTTGCTGCGGTCAGCTTAGAGCAGGTTCCGAAAAAGTTGACAGACTTTTTCGATGAGAACCTGCTCCAACGTTTTTATTTTGAGCGATTCCTTCCCGATCACATGAATCCATGTGATCGGGAAGCGCTCTAGGCCTCCGCAGCTGCGAAGCGCGCGAACTCCTTCACCACTTGCTCATAGACGATGCGCTTGAACGGCACGATGAGTTCCGGAAGCGCAGAAAGCTCCTCCCAGCGCCAGGCGTCGAATTCCGGCTTATGCGCGCCGCCGCCTGGCGCGTGAATGTCGATCTCGTTCTCGTCGCCAGTGAAGCGCAGCGCGAACCAGCGCTGGGTCTGGCCGACATATTTGCCGCTCCAGCGGTTGTTCGAACCTTTGGGCAAATCATAACACAGCCAGTCCGGGGCTTCGGCGAGCAGGGCCACGCTCGAGACATTGGTCTCTTCGTAAAGCTCGCGAAGGGCCGCCTCATAGGGCGTCTCGCCCTCGTCGATGCCGCCTTGCGGCATCTGCCACAGGTACGGCGGTCGGGTCTGGTCGTGGGCGCCCTTGGCGCGACGCCGGCCAATAAAGGCGTGTCCCTGCGCATTGAGCAACAGAACGCCGACGCAGGGCCGATAGAGTCCGTGTGGGCTCATCGCTGCGTCTCGTCGCAATGGCCGCTTTCGCGCGCCTCTAAAAATGCGTTGCTCATCGCCGTTCCCTGGCGCCCATACTTAACCTAGACAATTCTGCATATCTGCGCGCCCGCCGTCGAGCGGGTTAGACGCGGCGCATCAGCGCCCCGTCGGCCTCCATCAGCTCGAGCAGCATGCCTTCCCGCAAGCCCCGGTCGGCGATGCGCGTACGCTGGGCGGGAAAAAGGGCGCGAATGGCGTCAAAAATGGCGCAGCCGGCGAGGACGAGATCGGCGCGCTGCGGTCCGATGCAGCCGTTGGCGACGCGCTCCTCGAAATCCATGTCGCGCAACCGCATAATCGCTCGGGTCGCGTCCTCGTCGCTCATCCACAGGCCGTCGACGCGCCAGCGGTCGTAGCGTTCGAGCCCGAGATGAACGCCGGCGAGAGTCGTGACCGTTCCCGATGTGCCGAGGAGATGGAAGCGCGGACAGCGACGCTCCGCGGCCATCCGCCCCGCGAAGGGCGCGAGCAGCTCGCGCGATTGCTGCGCCATGGCGGCGAAGGTCTCGGCAGAGACGCTGCGCCCGCCAAAATGCTCAGCGAGCGTCACGACGCCGAGTTCGAGCGATGTCCAGGCGCGGAAGGCGTAGGCGCCGTTGTGATCGCCACGTTCGCGCGTCAGCCAAACGAGCTCGGTAGACCCGCCGCCGATATCGAAGAGCAATACGCTTTCCGCGGCCGGATCGGCGAGCGAACCGCAGCCGCGGGCGGCGAAGCGCGCCTCTGTCTCGCGGTCGATGATCTCGAGCCGCAGCCCGGTGCGTTCGCGCACGCGCTCGATGAATTCGTCGCCATTCGCCGCGCTGCGGCAAGCCTGGGTGGCGACGAGCCTGGCGCGGGTGACGCCGCGCGCTTCCATTTTTTCGCGGCAGATTTCGAGAGCGGCGATGGTGCGCTCGATCGCCTCCTCGCTGATGCGTCCCGCCTTTCCGAGGCCTTCTCCCAGTCGAACGATGCGCGAAAAAGCGTCGATGATGCGCAGCGAGTCATTGTTGCGCCGCCGTGGCCGACGTTCGGGGCGCGCGACCAGCAGCCGGCAGTTATTGGTGCCGAGGTCGAGCGCGGCATAGGTGTGGCGCGAGTCGAGCGAGCTGGGCGCGACGCCGTGCTCGACCTGTAACTCGGGCGCAGCCGGCGCCGACGCCGTTGAGGGTAGACCGGATTCCCTCACTCGATCCATTCCGCGAAGTCGCTCCGTCTCGACTCGCGTCGCATCGCCGAAAGCGGAGCGACGATTGCCCTAACGCCATGAGGCTGGCGTAAATTTCCTTTTTGCAGGATCGTCGCGCGGCTCGCAAGGCGTTTCCTAGAGGTAGAGGACGGAGCAGGGCCTAGCTGCCGTCTGGTTGACACCGTCACCGGCGCTCTCTAAGTCACCAGCCGTTCGCAGGCCTTGCGCTGCGCTGTTGGGGGATAGTTCAACGGTAGAACAGCGGACTCTGACTCCGTTAATCTTGGTTCGAATCCAGGTCCCCCAGCCAATAAAATCAAATAGTTATGAGTTAACGCCACAGAAAATCGGCAGCGTGTCACTTACGTGTCGCCAAACGGATTTGCGCTTCCTCAAGAGATTCCCTTGATAGAGAGAGCGTAGCGAGCGCAGCGTCGAACGTTGCTCGCGGAGAAAATCATGACAGTTAAGGACAGCAACGGCGTTGAGTTGAAGGACGGCGACTCCGTGACGCTCATTAAAGACCTAAAGGTCAAGGGATCGTCAGTCACGCTCAAACGAGGGACGTTGATTAAGAACATCCGGCTCACCGACGATGAGCAAGAAATCGAATGCCGAGCAGAAAAGATCAAAGGTCTCGTGCTCAGAACGGAGTTTTTGAAAAAGGCGTAGGCGCGCGCTCCTCATCTGCCGCGCCAATCCGCCGAGGCAGTTGAGGCGTCCTTCGATAAACAGCACGACGCGACGACCTGCGCGGCAAGCGCAGATTCGCTCCGGGGCTTGAGGCAATGCGCCCGATCATCGCCGGCCGCGGCGTCACAGAAGCATCATCGTAAGCGCGCAACGTCATGGCTGCGGCCGGTATGGAGCGGCCTTTTGATTTATGTTCTAGAGTTTTTCGCGGAGGACGTTGAAAATGAAAACTGTCCTCCGCTTAGGATAAAGCACCGCGCCAAAACCTTAGCGTTGGCCGAAAAACACGCCCACGCCGAGATCAAAATGTGACCATCGGCGACAAAAAGGCGTGCGGTTGCTTGATCATGGATCAACTTGGGAAATTGATGAGCGAGGTTCGGGACGAACCGGCTGTGTGACAACAAAAAAGCTCGGCCATTACTAGCCGAGCAAAGTTTGCGATTATTCCCTGAGAGGGGGCGGCGCACCAGGCGCCAATCACACCCGCGACGTCCGCTTAGCGGCGCATCGCATGAAGACAAGCAGCGCCTGACAGCCCGGATACTTGCCGTTCTACCACCCCCAATAGCCCGCTCCTGGGTAGCCGCAGACGTTCACCCAAGTCTGCGTCCATCCCCAGCCAGTCCAGACGGTGCGCGGGCGGTAACATCCGTAGCCATAGCCACCGTAGACGATGGGGCGGAAATAATAGGGACGATAGCCCCAGCCTCCATAACTCCAACGGGGCCCGCCCCAACCGGCGTGGCCAAATCCGCCGCCCCAGCCGCGTCCGCCCCAACCGCCGAAGTGACCGCCCCCAAAGCCGCCAAAATGGCCCCCGCCGAAGCCGCCGAAGTGGCCGCCGCCGAAGCCGCCGAAGTGGCCGCCGCTGAAGCCGCCACCATGCCCCCAAGCAAGAGCTTCTCCGGGGATGAGGATCGCAGCGGCCAGCGCGCCGAGTAGAGCCATTCGTCGAAGCATCGCAATGCTCCTTTTTGCCTAAGAACGCCCCTCCTGACGAAGCTTAACAGGGCCCGCACCGTCATATGTTTCGCAACTATTTCCAATCGCCGCCCCGTGCCCCCTAACACCGGGCCGGTTATCGACCTCGCCAAATGCGCGTGCTCAGTTACGCGCGTGTCCTGCCAGGATTATGGAGTCGCGCCCCTTCGAAGCGATTGCGCTCCACACGAAAAAGCCCGGCCATTGCTGGCCGGGCTGAGCGCGACACGCTTGATCGATTACGTTCGACGCCTAGTACCCAGCGACGATCGGGGGCGGCGGCGGTGGAGGGGCAAACGCGCCGAAAATCGTCGTCGCCACGGTGAAGGGCAGGGCGACGATCGCGCCCACAGGGGCGAACGGGCTTGGAGCGACCGCCGCGTAGGGAGGCGGAGGGGGAGGAGCCGCCGCGAGATCGGCGGCGAAAACCGAGGACGCCGTGGCCGCCATGGCGACGCCAAGCGCAAGAACGATCAATTTCTGGGTCAAGTTAGCCTCCTTACGCAGTCCTCGCATGCAATGCGGGATGCACTAATGCTAACGTTTAGCTTCCAAAATCGTTCCGGTACTAGAGACTTGCGCGGATACGATCTCGACGGCGGGAAGGCGGTCGTCGAAACTCTGCTCTCAGCCGATGTTTCTTATTGAAAATAATGCGCCAGATAGCTGATGCGCATCGGGCCGACATGAGGTCATCGCGTCGGGGGTAGGAGGGTTTGCGCAATGCAGTACGATGCGATTTTGGCCGCTCTCGTCGCTGGCGTCGTCACTCTTCTGGCGTTTCTTTTCTGGCCGGCAGTGGCGGATCAGTTCCCGGAGGTCGCTCGCGCAGCGATTGTCTATCTTCTGGTGCTTCTCGCCGGCTCCTGGATTTTCGAGTCCTGGAGGCACAGACGCCGCAAATAACGGTCCGAGCAGGTCTGGTTTATCAACGGGTCGCGCCGGTCGCCGCTTTTTGGGCCCAGGCTGGTAGATTTCCGGCTTGACAGCAGTCAAACAACGTTCTTTTAACGGCTCGACATTTATATCGCGCTCATTCTCAGGCAAACCGGTTCATGCGCTTCCTCAAAAAACTCCCAACCCTCGCCGCGCCGCTTGTCGGAGTGACGGTCGCGCTCGCTCTGTGCGTCGTCGTCTTCGCGCTGAGTTTGGCGGGAATGGACCCGAGCCTCGATTAGTCTGCTGGCGGCTATGTCGCCACTGCTCAAGATCATTGGATGAAAGAAGCAACCTCCGGTCCACATTTGAACCGGAGGTCACAAAGATATTACGGAGGCCGTACGCCGGCCCTCGCGCGCGATCAAGCCGAGCGCACAAAATTGAGCAATGTCGCGCTCAGGCTGCCTCCGGTAAAAACGATTGTCGCGCCAAGAGCGAGTAACGCAACAAGGTTGAGGGTCACGGCGTTCGCGACCCCGACTAGCGCGAGAAGGCCGAGCACAATCACAGCCAAACCTGAGAGCGCTTGGACGCCGGCCGAGCCGAAGGCCATCTCGCTCGCAAGAATTTCCCTGCTTGCAAGGTCGCTCTGAGACCGGCCTCTCAGCGACTCTTGACCAAGCACGTGCAATTGCCACACCGCATTGCTGCTCAGAACCAAAGCAGACCCAAACGCGATAGCGGCAATTGGGATCAGCGCAGCAGGTTCGATACGGAGCAATGAAAGGACGCCCAAAACGATGCCGGCGACGCCGACGAGGAAAACGACGGACAGGCTGCCGCCGCCAAATCCCTCGACCTGGGTCGCCGTGGAACCCGCCGGAAACATGATGCGAGCGTATTCAGACAACATCGTGCCGCCTTGAATCAGCAAAGCGGCGCCAAAGACGATCGTCGCGATCGCGGCCATCATTGGCGCGTTCACGCCGGACAGGCCCACAATGGCGATGACGATGGTGGCGAGACCGCCGATTGCGTCTATGAGGCCGCCATAAACCGCTGTTTCGCGAAATGCCGAATCTCGAGAGGTAATGGACATGGCATTGTCTCCACGCTCGCGATGTCGCCGCACGGCGAGACAACGCGAGATTCCACATAGCGTGGGATTCACATAGTCAAGCCCAATCACGCGTTTGCGCTTGCTTGCGGGACCCTGAGCCGTCGGCGCGACTGTGACCGCGCAATCAAGCCGGGCGCATGAAGCTTAGGAGTATGGCGTTGAGGCTGCCTCCCTTTAGAACGAGCGCCGACCCGAGCATGAGCAAAGCCACAAGGTTGAATGTCAGATCATATGTTGCGCCTGACGCAGCAAGAACGCCGAGAATGATCGCGGCGAGTCCAGCAAAGATCTGAACGCTGAGCGAATCGAAAACCATGTGGTTGGCGACAATGTCCTTCAAACTCTCTCCGCCTTTGGCGGACGCGCGTCTGATCGCATTGAGATGCCAGATGGAGATGCCGCTTAAGACCAGTCCCGCCCCGAACATGATCGATGCGACTGGAGTCAACATAGCGGAGTTGAAGTCGAGTAGCGATAGCACGCCAAGAGCAGCGCCGGCGGCGCCCAGCAACACAACGGCGAAACGGACGCTTACTCCAAAGGCGCTGGCGCTCGCCGCCGCCTCGACCGAAGCTTGCGTATACAGCGTCAGTAGCGTTCTTCCCTGCACCAGCAGAGCGACGCCGAATATAATTGTCGCGATTGCGGCCAGGAGGGGCGCATAGAGGCCCGCCAATCCGAGAATGGCGAGTAATAGAGTTGCAACGCCGCCAATATCGTCGATCAAACCAAAAGCGGCGCGCTCACGGTAGAGGCGCTGTCGAGCGACTATGGACATCGTCTTTCTCCGCTTCGATTCCGCCAGGACAAGAACTAAAGTAGCGGCGATGTCGGCGCGGCAAGCTCTGCGAACGCGAGACCGTTACTTTAATGCGTCTAAACGGCTGAGCTCGAGTGATGTCGCGTCGAGATAAGGCTGTAGCTTCGAGCCTCTCCTTAACCCGCCGAGATTGCAGCCTTGGGCGTAGCTGCTGTGCTGTTTGCCTGTCACTGTTTGCTTCGGGAGAACAGACGCTTCGCTGCTCCTTGATTCAGGCCATTCACGCTTTATTTCCTAGAAATGCTTACGCTTAGCCGGCGCTCATATGCCATTAACGTCGCATTCGGCGGGCCGGCGAGGGAAATTCAGTATGGCGAACACGGCGATGTGGCGAGCGGAGGACGTTGGTGGTTCGGCGGCTAATGACTTCGATCTCTTCACGCACGCGCGACGGAATTTCGAGACAAGCGAGCTTTTTGACGAAGCAATCCGCCGCGGGGAAGGGTTCGCATCTTCGACGGGTGGGCTCGTCGTTGAAACCGGCGTTCACACCGGCCGTTCGCCTAATGACAAATTCATCGTTTGCGACGCGCTGACCAATCAAACGATCTGGTGGGAAAACAACCAGTCGATGAGGCCGGAGGAGTTCGAGCGGCTTCATCAGGACATGCTGGCGCACGCGCGTCGGACGAGCCTTTTCTCTCAAGATCTCTATGCCTGCGCTTCGCCAGCGCACCAGCTCAACGTTCGCGTTTTCACTGAATACGCCTGGCACTCGCTGTTTGTGCGGCATCTGTTCGTCCCCGCCGAGCGCGCCTTCAACAACTTCGAGCCGCAGCTGACGGTCCTGGATTTACCTTCTTTCCGTGCGGATCCTTCACGTCACGGCTGTCGCTCCAATACGGTCATCGCGATCAATTTCTCTAGTGGTCTCGTGCTCATTGGCGGCACGCAATATGCGGGAGAGATCAAGAAATCGGTTTTCACCTATCTCAACTATATTCTGCCTGCGAAAGGCGTGTTGCCGATGCACTGCGCCGTTAACGAGGGCGAAGGCGGATCGGCGGCCTTCTTTGGACTATCCGGGACAGGCAAAACGACTCTGTCCGCTGATCCGATGCGTAGCCTTATTGGCGATGATGAGCACGGATGGGACGAAAGCGGCCTCTTCAATTTTGAGGGAGGCTGCTACGCGAAGGCGATCCGTCTTTCGCAACAATCGGAGCCGGATATCTATGCGGCGTCGCATCGTCACGGCGCGATCCTCGAGAATGTGTCGTACAATTCTGGCGCGGGCAGGTTCGACTTCGATGACGACTCGAGGACCGAAAACACTCGGATCGCTTATCCGCTCGGTTTTATCCCCAATGCTTCGGCGACTCGCCGTGCAGGTCATCCTAGGAACATCGTGATGCTGACCTGCGACGCATTTGGCGTGCTGCCGCCTATTGCGCGCCTGACGCCGGCGCAGGCCATGTATCATTTCCTCTCCGGCTACACCGCGAAAGTCGCGGGGACTGAGCGCGGCGTCATAGAACCCCAGGCGACGTTCTCCGCCTGTTTCGGCGCCCCCTTCATGCCGCGGCGGCCAACTGAATATGCGAACCTTTTGCGCGATTTCATCTTGTCCAGCGATGCAAACTGCTGGCTGATGAATACGGGCTGGTCCGGCGGTCAGTACGGCGAGGGACGGCGGATGCCGATTGCGGCGACGCGCGCGCTGCTTCAGGGCGCTCTCGACGGTTCGCTCGCGCAGGGGAGCTTCCGGATAGACCAATCATTCGGTCTGTGCGTGCCGGAGTCGGCGCCGGGCGTCCAATCCCAAATGCTTGATCCGGTTCAGACATGGTCATCGCGCGAAGATTTTGACTGGATGGCGAAAAGGCTTGTCGGGATGTTCGAGGCGAACTTCCGCACGCTCGCCCCTTTCGTCGACCAGCAGGTGCTCGACGCCCAACCCGGCCGCGTCCAGTAACTTTCCGGGCGCTCGTTGGCCATCAACCGGCTGCCGGCAACTTGAAACTTCGTTGATCGGCGAAAATATAGGGTCCATCACCGCGCGCCATCGGAGATGGGCATGCGCCATTGGACGCCTACTTTCGATTTCGATCTCGGCGACGTCGCTGACCGTGTGCGCAGCGCAACCGAAACTTTCGCGGGCGCCGAAATTGCGCCGCGGGCGCAGCAGATCGATGCGCAAAACGCTTTCCCTTCGGATCTTTGGCCCAAGCTGGGAGCCCTCGGCGCGCTGGGACTAACCGTGCATGAGCGCTACGGCGGCGCGGGAATGGGCTATGTGGAACACGTTCTCGCGATGGAGGAAATCAGCCGGGCTTCAGCGTCGGTCGGATTGTCCTACGGCGCCCACTCCAATCTCTGCGTTAACCAAATCCATCGCAACGGCTCGGAGGAGCAGAAACAGCGTTATCTGCCGGACCTCGTCTCTGGCCGTCACGTCGGCGCGCTTGCGATGTCGGAGCCAGGAGCCGGGTCCGACGTCACCGACATGCGGCTGAGCGCGGTGAGGCGCGGCGATCGTTATGTCCTTAACGGAAGCAAGATGTGGGTGACGAACGGTCCCGACGCGGATGTCGTGATCGTCTACGCCAAGACGGACCCAGGCGCCGGACCGCACGGCATAACCGCATTCATTGTCGAGCGCGTCTTTCCCGGTTTTTCCTCAAGCGCCAAGCTCGACAAGCTCGGCATGCGCGGCTCTAACACATGCGAACTCGTTTTTGAGGATTGCGAGGTCCCGGAAGAAAACGTGCTCGGCCTCCCGGAGCGCGGCGTGAATGTGCTGATGAGCGGCCTGGATTATGAGCGCGCGGTGCTCGCCGGCGGCCCGCTCGGAATCATGCAGGCCTGCATGGATGTCGTGCTTCCCTATGTGCATGAGCGCAAGCAGTTCGGTCAGCCGATCGGCGAGTTCGAGCTCATGCAGGGCAAGCTCGCCGACATGTATACCGCGCTCATGGCGACGCGCGCTTATGTCTACGCGGTGGCCAAGGCGTGCGATCGCGGCCGCGTGACGCGAAAGGATGCGGCCAGCGCCATATTGTTCGCTGCTGAGCGCGCGACATGGATGACGCTGGAGGCCATTCAGTGCCTCGGCGGCAACGGCTATATGAACGAATATCCGACAGGCAGATTGCTGCGCGACGCTAAACTCTATGAGATCGGCGCTGGGACAAGCGAAATTCGCCGCATGCTGATCGGGCGCGAACTTTATCAGGAGACGGCCTGACTTTGGAATAGCAATATGCCCCGCCTAGATAGCCTTGTGAATTCGAAAGGCGCTGATTACGCGAAGAATTATCAATTTATGGCTGACCGCGTCGCGGAGGTGAAGCGGATTGCGGCCGAGATTCGCGTCGGAGGGGACGAAACAGCGCGCGAGCGCCATCTCGCGCGTGGAAAAATGCTGGCGCGGCAGCGCATTGACGCGCTTATTGATCCATTATCGCCTTTTCTCGAAATCGCTCCGTTCGCCGCACATGGCATGTACGATGGCCGCGTCGCGGCGGCCGGGGTCGTCGCCGGAATAGGGCGGGTGCGAGGCCGCGAATGCATGATTGTCGCCAATGACGCCACGGTCAAAGGCGGCGTTTACTTTCCTTTGACTGTGAAGAAGCATCTTCGCGCCCAAGAGATTGCCTTTCAGAATAATCTGCCCTGCATTTATCTTGTCGATTCCGGCGGCGCTAATCTCACGAGCCAGGAGGATGTTTTTCCCGACCGGGATCATTTCGGCCGTATTTTTTATAATCAGGCGACGATGTCGTCACGAGGCATTGCGCAGATCGCGGTCGTCATGGGTTCGTGCACGGCGGGCGGCGCCTATGTGCCGGCGATGTGCGACGAAACGATCATTGTTCGCAACGAAGGCGCAATATTTTTGGCGGGACCGCCTCTTGTTAAAGCGGCGACCGGCGAGGTCGTGAGCGCAGAGGAGCTTGGCGGCGCCGAAGTGCATTGCCGTCGGTCGGGCGTCGCCGATCATTGCGCCGAGAATGACGCGCATGCGCTGCAAATCGCGCGGGATATCGTGGGCAATCTCGGGCCCGCGGGGGCGATACAGATCCCGGTTAGAAAGCCTGCCGAGCCTTTCTACGATCCCGAGGAGATTTATGGTCTTCTGCCTCAAGACCCGCGGAAGCAGTTCGACATACGCGAGGTAATCGCGCGGCTCGTCGACGCAAGCGAATTTGACGAGTTCCGCAAGCTCTATGGTCCGTCCTTGGTGACAGGCTTCGCTCACATCTATGGTTATCCCGTCGGAATCGTCGCCAACAACGGCGTGTTGTTTCCCGAGAGCGCGCAAAAGGGCGCGCACTTCATCGAGCTTTGCGTGCGACGCCAAACGCCGCTGCTGTTTTTGCACAACACGACGGGTTTCATTGTCGGCGCGAAATATGAAAGCGCGGGAGTCGCCAAAGAAGGGGCGAAGATGGTGACCGCGGTTGCGACGGCCGCCGTGCCCAAGCTTTCGATCATCGTCGGAGGCAGTTTTGGCGCGGGAAATTACGCCATGTGCGGCCGGGCTTACTCGCCACGATTTCTATGGATGTGGCCGGGAGCGCGCATTGGCGTGATGGGTGGAGAACAGGCGGCGAGCGTGCTGACGCGCGTCAAGCGCGAGGCCATGGAGAAGCGGCGGAAGGAATTTTCGCAAGCCCAAGAAGAGGAATTCGCGCGCCCGCTTCGGGAACAATATGAACGCCAGAGCCTGCCCCTTTATTCGAGCGCACGGCTTTGGGACGACGGCGTCATTGACCCGCTCGACACGAGACGGATCGTCAGTCTCGCGCTATCTTTCGCGCTGAGGGCGCCGATCGAAGAAACGCGCTTTGGCCTGTTTCGCATGTGAGTTCTTTTATGACGGCATTGCTGCAATCGGTTGACGCAAATGGCGTCGCGACTTTGACGCTGAACCGTCCGGACAAGCGCAATGCGCTTGACTCCGAGTTGATCGATCTTCTGAAGGACGCGCTCGAAGAACTGGGCGCGCGAGCCGACGTCCGCATTATCACGCTTGAGGGCGCCGGAGACTATTTTTGCGCGGGCGGCGATATTGGATCAATGCTCCGGATCGCGCAGAGCGCGTCGAGCGCCAATGAGCAGGACGCCTTGGCGCTCGCGAGAATGTTGCACACGCTGGACATGTCCCCGAAACCCACGATCGCATTGGCCAAGGGCGTCGTCGTCGGGGGAGGCGTCGGGCTTCTCGCGTGCTGCGACATCGTCATCGCGGCCGATGACGCGTCGTTCGCTCTCAACGAGGTGCGGCTCGGACTGCTTCCCGCGATCGTGGGGCCCTTTCTTATCCGGGCCATAGGGCTGCGCCAACTGCGCCGGTACGCTTTGACGGCCGAGCGATTCTCCGCCGCCGAGGCGCAGATGATGGGTCTCGTTCATCGCGTAGCGCCAAGGTTGGAGGTCGGGCTGGCGCATACGGCGATCGTCGCGGACTTGCTGCGTGGCGCGCCTGGCGCGCAGGCGGACGTCAAGGGCTTCTTCGCTGAATGCCACGATCAAGGGGCGGATACAGAACTCTTGCGCGAGGCCGCGAACCGACTCGCCGCCAGAAGATCAAGCGCGGAGGCGCAGGAAGGCCTTTCCGCATTTCTTGAGAAACGAACGCCCAAGTGGATCGCGGCCGACTGAGATGATGCGCAAGCTCCTCATCGCGAATCGCGGGGAGATCGCTTGTCGAATCATGCGCACGGCAAGAAGATTGGGGATCACGCCAGTCGCAGTCTATTCCGAAGTCGATGCGCATGCGATGCATGTCGAACTTGCCGATGAAGCCTATCTTCTCGGACCGGCGCCGGCGCGGGACAGCTATCTTTCGATCGATAAGATTATCGAAGTCGCCCGGCGTTCCGGATCGGACGCCATACATCCGGGCTACGGATTTCTTGCCGAGAATGCGGACTTCGCCGAAGCCTGCGCGGCGAATGGACTGATCTTCGTTGGACCGCCGCCTCAGGCCATGCGGCTTCTTGGTTCGAAGAGCGCGGCCAAGGCCGCGATGATACGGGCAGGCGTGCCTGTGGCGCCGGGATCATCTGGCCGCGACGATGCTGAATTATTGGAAGCGGCGCGCGCCATCGGCTTTCCCTTGCTTGTGAAGGCGTCGGCTGGCGGCGGCGGCAGGGGCATGCGCATTGTTCGAGCGCCCGAGGAAATGGCTTTAGCGCTTGAAAGCGCCCGGCGCGAAGCGCGCGCCGCTTTTGGCGACGATGCACTGTTCGTCGAGAAGTATTTCGCCGGCTATAAGCACATTGAAATCCAGATTTTTGCTGACTCGCACGGCGGCGTCATATCCTTTCTCGAGCGTGACTGCTCCTTGCAGCGCCGGCATCAGAAGGTCGTTGAAGAAACGCCAGCGCCGGGGCTGACTCCGTCTTTGCGCGCGCAGATGAGCGATGCGGCGATCCGAGCGGCGCGTACGGCGGGGTACGTCGGAGCTGGAACGGTCGAATTTCTGGTGGGGGATGACCATTTCTATTTTCTAGAGATGAACACAAGGCTGCAGGTCGAACATCCCGTCACGGAGATGGTTTCGAATCAGGATCTCGTCGAATGGCAGTTGCGCATCGCCTGTGGCGCGCCGCTTCCCTTGACTCAAAGCGATCTGAGGATGAGCGGCTGCGCCATTGAGGCGCGGATCTGCGCCGAAGACCCTGCGCGCGGGTTCCTGCCCTCATTCGGCAAGATCGTCCACTTTCGTGCGCCGCAAGAAGCGCCTTTTTTTCGCATCGACGCCGGCGTTCGCGCCGGCGATAGCGTCACGCCTTATTATGATTCGCTCCTGGCGAAACTGATCGTTTTCGGGGAGAGCCGCGAGCAGGCGCTTCGCCGCCTGCAGACAGCCCTAGATGAGGTCGAAATCGTCGGCGTCGTCACAAATCTCGATTTGTTGCGGGCGATTTCCAAGAGCGATGCGATGGCGAGTGGCGATTACGACACAGAATTCGTCGCGAACACTATCGACATGCTGATATGTCCGGCCGCTATGGACACAGATTTGGATCGCGTCCTTCTTGCGGCGTCGGCGTCGGTATTCCTAGCCGATGTTCGGCGCGCCGCGCGTGAGGCAAGCGGAGCGGTTGGCGACGAATGGTCGCCCTGGGCCGAAGCTGGCGCGTGGCGGCTTTACGCCCCTGCGAGCTACGAGCTTAGAGTTACGCAGTCTGATCGAATGCTCTCCGCCCTTATCCTGCGTCCGCATGACGGCGGCTTTTCGCTGAGCTTTGGCGATGTTGAGATGTCGGTAGAAGCTCAAAGGGTCGGCGATCGCCTCTCGCTGCTTGTAGATGGGGTTAAGCACGAAGTTTCAACGGTCGTCCTCGATGATGGCGTTGTCATCGTTCTTCGCGGCAGGAACTACCTCATCAATTGGCTGCAAGCGTCGACGACATCGAACCAGGCGCCGTCTGACGATCGCGTGCTGGCGCCGATGCCCGCGACCGTCACCCGCATCGCCGTAAAATCTGGCGATGTGGTCAGCAAAGGCGAGACCCTTATAGTCGTGGAGGCGATGAAAATGGAGATCGCCTTGGCCGCGCCGCACGACGGCGTCATCAAGAGCGTCGACTACTCGGTGGGCGATATGGCGAAAGAAGGCGCCGAACTCGTCACGATCGCGCGAAAGGACGTCGAATGAGCATCCCGTCCCGCGTGAGCATCGTGGAAGTTGGTCCTCGGGACGGCCTGCAGAATGAGAAACAGGCGCTCTCTCCGCATGTCCGGGCCGAACTCATCAGCCGTCTCGCGGCTGCAGGATTGACGCGCATCGAAGCCGGCAGCTTTGTCTCGCCAACAGCTGTGCCCCAGATGGCGCACACGGACGAGGTGCTTGCGCTTGTTCCAAAGGAAAATCTGCGCCTCAGCGTGCTCGTTCCCAACCTTCGCGGACTTTCGGACGCTATTGCGGCCGGAGCGGACGAGATCGCCGTATTCGCCGCTGCCTCCGAGACGTTTTCCAAGCGCAACATCAACTGCTCGATCGAGGAAAGTCTTGAACGATACGCCGAAGTGGTCGCAGAAGCGCGGCGCCACGGCGTCATGGCGCGCGGCTACGTCTCCTGCGTCCTGGGCTGTCCTTACGAAGGAGAGGTCGATAGCGGCCGAGTCGCGGCGGTCGCGGGCGCTCTCTTTGATATGGGCTGCTTCGAGGTTTCGCTCGGCGATACGATCGGCGTCGGCGCGCCGCTCCCCGCGCGCCGATTGGTCGAAAGAGTTGCGCGCGTCGCGCCGATCGACAAACTCGCGGTGCACTTTCACGACACCTACGGGCAGTCGCTCGCCAATATTTTCGCCTGTCTCGAAGTCGGCGTCTGCGTCGTCGACAGTTCTGTCGCTGGCCTCGGGGGGTGTCCATTTGCGCCGGGCGCAGCCGGAAACGTCGCGACCGAAGACGTTGTCTATATGCTTCAGCGAATGGACGTTGAAACCGGCGTGTCGCTCGACCGACTTTTGGACGCGGGGGCCTTTGCCTGCGCGCAACTCAATCGGGCGCCAGCCAGTCGCGTGGCGCAGGCCTATGCCGCTAAATGTGACCGTCCGGTTGACGCGTGACGAACGCCGAGAGCTTGTCAAAAAGCTTTGCCGCGACAAATTTACGTCAACAAAATTGCGATAAGTAGCGAAAATGTCGTCCTATTCTGAATTGAATGCCGAACAGGAAGCCATTTGCGAAATGGCGCGAGACTTCGGACGCGACCGCCTTGCGCCATTCGCGCTCGACTGGGACCGCGAGCATGTCTTCCCCATAGACGCGCTGCGCGACGCAGCGGCGTTGGGCATGGCCGCGATCAACGTGCGAGAGGCTTCCGGCGGCGCCGGGCTGACGCGTTTCGACGGTGTTCTGATCTTCGAGGCGCTCGCGATGGGTTGTCCGACGATCGCCGCCTACCTTTCTATTCACAACATGTGCGCTGGCTTGATTGACGCTTTCGGCAGCGACCGGCAGATCGACAAATGGCTGCCGAAGCTCGCGACGATGGAGATTTTATCGAGCTACTGTCTAACCGAGTCCGGCAGCGGATCGGACGCGGCGGCGCTGCGCACGCACGCAACATACAGCGGCGATCATTATGTCTTGAATGGCGCCAAACAATTCATTTCAGGCGCCGGCGCGGGCGGCGACAATCATCTCTACCTCGTCATGGCGCGCACCGGCGAGTCGGGCCCTAAAGGCATATCGGCTTTCATCGTCGAGGGCGGAACGCCGGGTCTAAGTTTTGGCGCGCTTGAGCGAAAGATGGGTTGGAACGCTCAGCCGACACGGGCCGTTATTTTCGATGACTGCCGGGTTCCGGCCGAAAATCTCATCGGACGTGAAGGCGAAGGATTCAAGATCGCCATGAAGGCGCTCGACGGCGGGCGCCTGAATATCGGCGCCTGCTCGCTCGGCGGCGCCCAGTCGGCCTTCGATCATACGCTGCGGTATATGAACAGCCGCAAGGCGTTTGGACGCGCGCTCGATGAGTTTCAGGCGCTGCAGTTTCGACTCGCGGATATGGCGACCCAGCTTGAGGTTTCGCGCACGTTCCTTTGGCGCGCGGCGGCGGCGCTCGACGCCAAATCGCCGGGCGCCACAACGTTGTGCGCGATGGCGAAGCGCGTCGTGACCGACGCCTGTTTTGCGGTCGCCAATGAGGCGCTGCAGTTGCACGGCGGCTATGGCTATCTCAGTGAATATGGAATCGAAAAAATTGTTCGTGACCTGCGCGTCCATCAGATTCTCGAAGGAACGAATGAAATCATGCGCGTCATCATTGTACGCTCACTGCTGAAGTAGGCATATGGATCTCATCGTTTCGCGAGAAGGTCGACTCGGACGTATTCTGCTAAACCGGCCGCAGGCGCTCAACACGCTGACGCTGCCGATGGTGCGCGATTTCCGGCGCGCGCTTGACGAGTTCGGAAACGATGAGGGCATTAGCGCCGTGCTCGTCGCAGGCGCCGGAGATCGCGGTCTTTGCGCCGGCGGCGACGTGAGAATTCTTTATGAGCTGGAGGCGTCACGGAAGCGGCTTTTCGCCGACTTCTGGCGCGAAGAATATGAACTGAATGCCCGCATCGGCTCCTTTCCCAAGCCCTATGTCGTCGTCATGGACGGAATCGTCATGGGCGGCGGCATCGGAATTTCCGCCCACGGCAACCGGCGGATCGTAACTGAGCGAAGCCGGATCGCCATGCCGGAGGTCGGGATCGGATTTTTTCCTGACGTGGGCGCGAGTTGGCTACTCTCCAAAGCCCGCGAGGTGGGCGTTTACATGGCGCTTTCGGCGACGTCTGTCGCCGCGGCCGACGCCATAGACGCCGGGCTCGCCGATCTCATGATCCATTCTCAAGACGTCGAGGGGCTTATCGGAGCTCTCGCGACAATAGAAGCCCCCGAGGATGTCGATGCTTCCTTGCGGCGCCTCGCGCGGTCGCCAGGTCATGGCCAGCTATCGCTGCACAAGCGGTTGCTTGCAGAAACAACAACGTACGGAAAGGTTGCTGACATTATCGCGGCCTTCGAGCGCGAAGGATCGGAATTCTCTCTTAGCGCTGCGGACGAAATCAGAACGAAGTCCCCGACGGCTCTGAAGGTGACTCGCGCACTGCTGCGGCGCGCTACGCAGGCTTCCGACCTCGAGACCTGTCTGACAAACGAATTCAACGCCGCGTGTCGCATGCTCGAGACTCACGATCTTTATGAAGGCATTCGCGCCGCGATCATAGACAAGGACCGGCGCCCGATATGGTCGCCTGACAGGCTCGAAGCGGTGAGCGACGAGGCCGTCGAAACAATCCTTGCAGGCGATGGCGCGCCGCCTCCGGCGTTTAAAAATTGGGATTCGTCGCCATATTCTCGATGGGAAGGCTAACGGGCCAGCCGATGAGGAGTTTGTCATGAGCGCTGCCGCACCGGTCGCCATCGTCGGGGCCGCGCGCA
This sequence comes from Methylocystis sp. B8, assembly GCF_005771425.1. GTDB lineage: Bacteria > Pseudomonadota > Alphaproteobacteria > Rhizobiales > Beijerinckiaceae > Methylocystis. Next base: position 241,440 of record NZ_VBTZ01000001.1, read on the forward strand.
CGCCGATTGGCGCCTTTCTTGGCGATTTGAAGGACGTTCCCGCGCCGCAACTTGGCGGGCGCGCCATCGAAGCGGCCGTGATGCGCGCGGGGCTCGCGCCGAACGACATAGACGAAGTCGTCATGGGTTGTGTTCTTTCCGCTGGACTTGGCCAGGCGCCGGCGCGCCAGGCGGCGCTCGGCGCAGGACTGCCGGAGACGACGGGCGCCGTCACCGTCAACAAGATGTGCGGCTCTGGAATGAAGGCGGTGATGCTCGCCAGCGATCAGCTCGCCGCCGGGGGCGCGCGAGTCGCGGTCGCCGGCGGCATGGAGAGCATGAGTAATGCGCCTTATCTGCTCGATCGCGCGCGCACGGGTTACCGGATGGGGCACCGTAAGGTCCTCGATCACATGTTTTTGGACGGTCTCGAGGACGCCTATGAAAAGGGCCGGCTCATGGGCTCTTTCGCCGAGGACTGCGCGACAGAGTATCAATTTACGCGCGAGATGCAGGATCGCTACGCGGCGACCTCGCTGGCGCGCGCGCAACGCGCCACAACGGACAAATCTTTCGCTCAGGAGATCGCGCCGATAACGCTGGGCAAAGGCGCCAATGGCCGGGCCGTCGCCAGCGACGAACTGCCAGGCAGAGCCAAGGCGGAGGATATTTCCCGCCTTAAACCAGCTTTCCGAGAGGATGGAACGATCACCGCCGCAAACGCCAGCGCGATATCGGACGGGGCTGCGGCGCTCGCTCTGATGCGCGCTGACGACGCCGAGCGCGCAGGCGTAAAGCCGCTCGCGATCATTCGGGGCTACGTCACCGTCGCCGGCGCGCCGAGCCGCTTTTCCGTCATGCCGATAGCGGCGATCCGTAAACTGATGGATCGGGTCGGTTGGACGACGAGCGGCGTGGACCTCTTCGAGATCAACGAAGCTTTTGCCGTCGTCGCAATGGCTGCGATGGGCGAGCTGGATCTACCGCACGACAAGGTCAATGTTCGGGGTGGCGCTTGCGCCCTTGGCCATCCCATTGGGGCGTCGGGCGCGCGGATTATCGTCACGCTTCTTTATGCTTTGGAGGCGATGGACTTAAAGAAGGGCGTCGCCGCGCTGTGCATCGGCGGCGGAGAGGCGACCGCGTTGGCTATCGAACGGCTAGGCTAGCGCTAATCTCGTGCGGTTCGTCGGTCGAAAAGTTCCCGTGCGGCGCCGCCAGTACCGCGTTCGACAGGTCGTCGCAGTTGTCCACATGGAGGCGTTAGGGTGCGCATCCGAATAAAGATGTGGATGGCCATATTGTCGATAGCGACGATGTGGCGCTGATCGAGCGAGGATGGCTAGATATGAACGATTTTCTTCGGGACAAAATCCGTCTCGGGATGACAAAGAATCGGCAAGTCGCTTTCCCGCGCTGCGGCGCGAAACCACAAAAAATTCGGCGCGGCGCCGTGACGTCCCGCATCGCCGCGCTACTTCGCTCATCAGGAGCGGGGCGATGGGAACCATAGAGATGGGTTTCGATCTCCATGTAGATTTCGTCCAGCTGTTGTCGCCAACCGGCGAGATCAGCAAGGCGGCCAGTAAATCGGCGAAAGACATTGACAGACTGGTCCAATTCTATCGCGCGATGACGCGGACCAGGACCTTCGACAATAAGGCGATCAGTCTCCAACGCACGGGTCAGCTTGGCACATTCGCGTCGGCGCTCGGACAAGAGGCGATTGGCGTCGGGGCGGCGGCGGCGATGGAAGAACGCGACGTGCTCGTGCCGTCCTATCGAGATCATGCGGCGCAATTCTATCGCGGCATGTCGATGCGTGAGTGTCTGCTCTATTGGGGCGGCGACGAGCGCGGAAGCGATTTCAAGAATGCGCGCGGCGACTTTCCAAACTGTGTGCCGGTCGCCACTCAGGCTCCGCAGGCGGTCGGCGCGGCTTACGCGCTGAAGATGCGCAAAGAAGATCGCGTCGTCGTCACGTTCATTGGCGACGGCGGCACGTCCAACGGCGCCTTTTACGAAGCGATCAACATGGCGGGAGTCTGGAAGACGCCTGTTGTCTTCATCATCAGCAATAACGGCTGGGCGATATCGACGCCGCGAGAACTCGAAAGCGCGGCTGAGACTCTCGCGCAAAAGGCGGTGGCCGCCGGTATCGAAGGCCGTCAGGTCGACGGCAATGACGTCGTTGCGGTTCATGAAGTCGTGCGCCGGGCGGTCGAGAAGGCGCGATCAGGCGGTGGACCGACGTTGATCGAAGCGCTCACCTATCGCCTCGGCGATCACACGACCGCCGATGATGCTTCGCGCTACCGTGATCCCGAGATCGTCCGCGCACAGTGGACGCGCGAACCGATCGCTCGGCTGCGCGCTTATCTCGTCAGCGAAGGCGCTTGGTCGAAGGAGCAGGAGTCGGAACTTCTGAAGGAGTGTGCGGAAGAGGTCGATCGCGAAGTTGCGGCCTATCTTAACGCGTCGCCGCTCAGTTCCGACGCCATGTTCGAGCATCTTTACGCAAAGCTCCCCGAGTCAATGCAGTGGCAACGAGAAGAGGCGCGCCGTTTCGCTCAACGCGGCGGAGACGGTGGCGGGAACGGCCATGGCTGAAATTACTTTGGTCGAAGCGGTCAATCTCGCGCTCGCGCGCGCGATGAGCGAGGACGGAGATGTGTTGCTGCTCGGCGAGGACATCGGGGTCAATGGCGGCGTGTTTCGCGCCACGAACGGCTTGCAGGCGCGCTTTGGCCGCGAGCGCGTCATCGACACGCCGTTGGCGGAAGGCGGCATCGCGGGGGTCGCGGTGGGCATGGCGGCGATGGGACTAAAGCCCGTCGCGGAAATTCAATTCTCCGGGTTCATCTACCCGGCCATTGATCAAATCATCAATCATGCTTCCCGTATGCGCAATCGCACGCGCGGGCGAATGACATGCCCCATGGTGCTTCGCTCGCCTTGCGGCGCAGGCATTCACGCGCCTGAGCATCACTCCGAAAGTCCTGAGTCGATGTTCGCGCACATGCCAGGGCTGCGCGTCGTGGCGCCGTCTTCGCCCGCTCGGGCTTATGGGCTGCTTCTGGCGTCGGTGCGCGATCCCGACCCGGTCATCTTTCTCGAGCCGACGCGACTTTATCGCCTTTTCCGCGAGGAGGTTGAAGACGACGGCGCGGAACTGCCGCTCGACGCCTGCTTCGTGTTGCGGGAAGGCGCCGACGCGACCGTCGTCACCTGGGGCGCAATGGCGCCGGAAGTGCTCGCCGCCGCTGAAAAACTCGAGGAAGAAGGCGTCACAATCGAAGTGATCGACGTGGCGACTCTCAAGCCTCTCGACGTCGAAACGATCCTGCGCTCAGTCGAAAAGACTGGGCGCTGCGTGATCGTTCATGAAGCGCCGCGCACGGCGGGCTTTGGCGCCGAGATCGCCGCCGAAATCGCCGAGCGCGCGCTCTATTCGCTGTTGGCGCCGATCAAGCGGGTGACCGGCTATGACGTCGTCGTGCCGCTCGCGAAATTGGAGAAGCAATATATTCCGAGCGTCGAACGCATCGTCGACGGGGTTAGGCAAGTGATGGAGGCGTCATGAACATTTTTCGTCTTCCCGATCTCGGAGAGGGGTTGCAGGAGGCCGAACTCGTGGAATGGCGCGTCGCCGCCGGCGAGGACGTCAAAGTCGATCAGCCGCTCGTTGCGGTCGAAACCGCTAAGGCCGTCGTCGAAATCCCGTCGCCTCAGGCAGGACGCGTCGAGCGGCTGTTCGCCTCCGCCGGAGACGTGATTCGCATCGGCGCGCCGCTGGTGGGTTTCGAAGGCGCCGGAGAAGATTCCGGGTCAGTGGTTGGCGCCGTTCAGCATGGCGCGGCAGTCGTCCGCGAGCAGCCCATCTCTGTCGGGCACGTCGGCGGAGCCGTGCGGGCCACGCCCGCGGTGAGAGCGCTTGCGCGTAAACTCAACGTCGATCTTGGCATGGTTACGCCCTCGGGTCCGGACGAGCTGATCACCGTTCAGGACATCGAACGCGTAGCGCGCATCTTGAGCGAGACGGAAGCCGCCGAGCCGCTGCGCGGCGCGCGTCGCGCCATGGCGCATAATATGGCGCAGGCGCAGGCGGAAGTCGCCGCGGCCACAATTGTCGACGATGCTGACATCAATGCCTGGGCCGCCGGAACCGACACGACTGCCCGCCTGATCCGGGCGCTCGTGAAAGGCTGTGAGGCCGAGCCTGAGCTCAATGCATGGTTCGAGTCTCACGCCTTTGCGCGCCGCGTGATGAAGAAGATCGACCTCGGCGTCGCCGTGGACCTCTCGGAAGAGGGCCTGTTCGTGCCGGTTCTGCGGGATGTTGGCAATCGCGACGCAAAGGATTTGCGTCAGGCGCTGGACCGCATGCGGAAGGACGCGGCCGCTCGGCGCATCCCTCCGGAGGAACTGCGCGGCGCGACCATCACGCTTTCGAACTTCGGTATGATCGCCGGGCGCTACGCCGCGCCAATCGTTCTGCCGCCGACCGTCGCGATCCTTGGCGCAGGCCGTATCCGCGACGAGGTGGTCGCCGCCAATGGCGCGCCTGCGGTGCATCGGGTCTTGCCGCTGAGTTTGACCTTCGATCACCGAGTGGTGACCGGCGGCGAAGCCGGCCGCTTCCTGGCGGCCGTTATCGCCGACCTGACGCTCGCGTCTTAGTATCTATTCGGCGTCGGGCTGCGCCTGCGGATGCGCCTCAATAAAGGCGGGGTGGGAAGCGCAGGCGGCTTCCACCGCAACTATGCGCGGACAGGCGTCTAGCGGGACGTCGAAGCGTCGCGCATTATAGACCTGCGGAATGAGGCATACATCGGCAAGCGACGGCGCTGCGCCAAAGGCGAAGGGGCCGGGTGCGATCAACGCCTCGACCGCGCTGAGGCCGTCATGGATCCAGCGCTTTCGCCATATGGCGATCTGATCGTCCTTCGCATCGAATTGCCCCTGCAGCGCCTGGATGACTCTCAAATTAACAAGCGGATGAATCTCGCAGGCGATCGTCAATGCCGCCGCCCGGACTTGGGCTGCGGTGATAGCGTCTTTGGGCAGAAGCGGCGGATCAGGCTTCAGCGCGTCAAGATAATCGATGACCGCCAGCGACTGGGTAATGAACGTCCCATCGTCGAGTTCGAGCGTCGGCACAATGGCCAGTGGGCTTTTGGCGCGATAGCCTGGGTCACGCTGTTCACCACGCAAAAGATGGATTGGCCGGCGTTCGACGACGAGCCCCTTGAGCGCGATCGCTATGCGCACGCGATAGGCGGCCGACGAGCGGTAGTAGTCGTAGAGGATCATGGGCCTTTAACCGGATCGGGGAATGCAATATTTAAGTAGCGGGATTTAAATAGCGGGTCAGCGGAAGCTGTATAGGGCCTTCAAATGGACTCGACGCTTGGCGACGCCGGAACGCCCGCCGAAAATCCGATGGGAACTGACGGATTCGAATTTGTCGAATTCGCGCATCCTGATCCTGCGCAGCTCGCATCATTGTTCGAAAAGATGGGATTTGCCGTCGTCGCGCGTCACCGATCCAAGGATGTGACGCTATATCGGCAGGGCGAAGTGAACTACGTGCTGAACGCGGAGCCCCATAGCTTCGCCGCCGAATTTCAGAAAGCGCACGGTCCTTCGGTTTGCTGCATCGGCTTTCGCGTGGTCGACGCCGCGAAAGCGATGCGCCGCGCCGTTTCGCTCGGCGCAAAGCCCGTCGCTTTCGGCGTCGGGCCGATGGAGTTGAACATTCCCGCGATCGAGGGCGTCGGGGGTTCGCTCATCTATTTTGTCGACCGATACGGCGATCAGGGATCAATCTGGGACATCGACTTTCGATGGACGGGCGAGCGCGACCCCAAACCTTTCGGCGTGGGCCTGACAGAGATCGACCATCTGACCCATAATGTGCGCCGCGGTCGCATGGACGCGCTCGCGAAATGGTATGAGCGGATCTTCAACTTCCGCGAAATTCGCTATTTCGACATTGAAGGCAAGCTGACGGGCTTGCGCTCTCGCGCCATGACGAGTCCCTGCGGCAAGATTCGCATCCCGATCAATGAAAGCTCCGACGAAAAAAGCCAGATCGAGGAATTTTTGGATGCCTATAAGGGCGAAGGCATTCAGCACATCGCTTGCGGTTGTCGTGACATTTACGAGGCCGTTGTCGCGATGCGTAAAAACGGGCTCGATTTCATGCCGGCGCCGCCGGATGCCTATTACGAAGCGTTGGAGGAGAGGCTGCCGGGCCATGGAGAGCCGACGCAGCGTCTCAAGGAACTTGGCATTCTTATCGATGGCCTTACGACGGGCGCGCGCCGTCTGCTGTTGCAGATTTTCTCCAAGACGGTCATCGGCCCAATCTTTTTCGAATTTATTCAGCGCAAGGGCGATGAAGGCTTCGGCGAGGGAAATTTCCGCGCGCTATTCGAGTCGATTGAAGAGGACCAAATCCGCCGCGGCGTTTTGAACCGGGCGGCAGGCTAGGCCATGGCGCCCACGGCCTATCTGCACGGTTTCGGCAACGGGTTTGAAAGCGAAGCTCTTCCGGGCGCGTTGCCGGTCGGCCAGAATTCGCCCCAACAATGCCCTTATGGTCTCTATGCAGAGCAGTTGTCCGGCTCCGCGTTCACCGCGCCAAACTGCGTCAACCGGCGCTCGTGGCTTTATCGGATTAGACCTTCCGTCCTTCACGTCCGCGATCCCAAGCCAATTGAGCAGAGCCGCTGGAAGACCGCTCCCTGCCGCGAGGTCGACGCGCCGCTCGGGCAGTTGCGCTGGGGCGCAAGCGACATCGCCGACGACGCAGGCTCCTTCATCGAAGGAATTCGCACCATCGCGACGGCCGGCGATTGCGGCCTGAAGGTCGGCATGGCCGCGCATCTCTATCTCGCCGCTCGGTCGATGCGCGACGACTATTTCTACAACGCCGACGGCGAGCTCTTGATCGTCCTGCAGCTTGGCGATCTACGCATCTTCACGGAGTTCGGGCTCATCGAGTGCGCTCCTGGCGAGATTTGCGTCATCCCGAGAGGCGTGAAATTTCGGGTCGAGCTGTCCGCAGACCCGTGTCGCGGCTACATCTGCGAAAACTACGGCGCGCCCTTCACATTGCCCTATCGCGGCGTGATCGGCGCCAACGGCCTCGCAGATCCGCGCGATTTCTTTACGCCGACCGCCGCATTCGAGGACAAGGAAAAGCCCTGTCGCCTCAGCGTCAAATGGGGCGGCCGCTTCTACCGCTGCGAGATCGGCCATTCGCCGCTCGACGTCGTCGCCTGGCACGGCAATTACGCGCCTTATAAATATGATTTACGGAAATTCTGTCCGATGGGCGCCTTGCTCTTCGATCATCCCGATCCATCAATATTTACGGTCTTGACGTCTCCTTCGGAAGAAAGCGGCGTGGGCAATGTCGATTTCGCGATTTTTCCGCCGCGCTGGCAGGTCGCTGAGCATACGTTCCGGCCTCCCTGGTATCATTTGAACATTATGAGCGAATTCATGGGCTTGATTTACGGACGCTACGACGCGAAGCCATCCGGCTTTGAGCCCGGCGGCATGTCGCTTCATAACGCGATGCTGCCGCATGGCCCGGACGCCGAAGCATTCGAACAGGCCTCAGACGCGGATCTTGCCCCAGTGAAGATCGACGACGCTCTGGCCTTCATGTTTGAATCCAGACTGCCGCTTTATCCGACCTCTTTCGCCATATCGCTCGATACCCTGCAGGAGGATTACGCTGGGTGCTGGTCGGGACTGCGCCGCCACTTTACCGGCAATGGACCGTGAAGCTCGCATCCCTGAAGAGTCGGCGCGACGGCGCGCTTCTCCTTGTCTCGCGCGATCTGTCGCGCGCCGTTGCGGCGGGTTTCGTCGCGCCCACTCTGCAGTCCGCGATCGAAGACTGGGAAACCGTGGCGCCGGAGCTGCGCGCTCTGGCGGCGCGGCTCGAATGCGGACTTCGCGAGAGCTTTCCCTTTCGCGAGCAGGACTGCGCCTCGCCGCTGCCGCGCGCCTACCAGTGGGCCGACGGCTCGGCATACGTCAATCATGTCGCGCTCGTGCGAAAATCTCGGGGCGCCGAAATGCCGGAGAGCTTTTGGAGCGACCCGCTGATGTATCAGGGAGGCTCTGACGCCTTTCTCGGGCCGCGCGACGACATTCCCTTGCTCGACGAGAAGCATGAGCTTGATCTTGAAGCCGAGGTCGCCGTCGTTACGGACGACGTTCCGATGGGCGTCACGCCGGAAGAGGCGCGCGACCGCATCAAGCTCGTGATGCTCGTCAATGATGTGACTTTGCGCGGATTGGTCGCTCCGGAGCTTGCGAAAGGCTTCGGCTTTTTTCAGTCAAAGCCGGCTTCCGCTTTTTCTCCTGTCGCCGTGACGCCTGACGAGCTTGGCGACGCGTGGGATGGCGGACGACTGTCGTTGCCGCTTCTGTCCTTCGTCAATGGCGCGCCGTTCGGGCGGCCGGACTCGGGAAAGGACATGACCTTCGACTTTCCGCGCCTCGTCGCTCATGCGGCGAGAACGCGGACGCTTTGTGCCGGAACGATCATCGGCTCTGGCACAGTGTCCAACCGTGGCGCCGACGGCGGGCCCGGCAGGCCGATCGGGCAGGGCGGGGACGGCTACTCCTGCATCGCCGAGCAACGCGTGGTGGAGAAGCTCATCGAGGGCGCGCCGCGAACGCCCTTCCTGAAAGCGGGCGATGTGGTGCGCATCGAAATGCGCGACGCCGAGGGTCGCTCGATTTTCGGCGCAATCGAGCAGCGAGTGTCAGGTCCGCAGTCTTAAGCGCTTCGCTTGGCGCGAAAATAATGAAAATCGCCGCGCGAGATGATGCGGTCTCCGGGCGCCAGCTCATGCGGCGCGAAATCCGAAGCGCCGCGAAGCCGATCATAGATTGGGCCAAAGTCCTGATAGCCGTCGGCGAGAAGCTTCTCAAAGCTTTCGATGACGAAATAAGTCTGTTGGAAATCGCTGATGATGTAATTCGTCCGCATGACGCGTTCGAGGTCGAAGGCGACGCGGTTGGGCGAGGAGTCTTCCAGCGAAAAGATCGTCTCCGAAGGAGACGACATGATCCCGGCGCCGAAAATGCGTAGCCCCGCGGGCGTCTCAATCAGGCCGAATTCGATCGTATACCAGTAAAGCCGCGCGAGATTGTGGAGCTGCCCGCGCCCAAGCGCCCGTTGCCCGCCCTTGCCGTAGGCCTCGAGAAAGCGCGCATAGGTCGGATTAGCGAGAAGCGGCACATGGCCGAAGACGTCGTGGAAGACGTCCGGCTCCTGCAGATATTCGAGCTCCGACTCTGGGCGGATGAACGCGCCGGCGGGGAAGCGCCGGTTGGCGAGATGATCGAAGAAGGCGTCATCCGGAATGAGCCCGGCGACCGGGACGACGCTCCACCCGGTCATGGCTCCCAATCGGCGGCTTAGGTCGGCGAAATCCGGAATGCCGGAGCGCGAAAGTTCGAGCTTTTGCTTCGCCTCCAGGAACTCGTCGCAGGCGCGCCCAGGCAAAAGCTTCCCCTGGCGGGCGAAGAGCCTGTTCCAGCGGTCATGCTCCTCATCGCTGTAGGACGCCCAATTCTGGTCTATCGTCCAGTCCGCCTGTCGCGGCGCCTGCGCGTATCGATTCTTGCCTTCGCTCGTGAGCTGCAGTCCCATCATGGACGCCCATCGTGGAAGCCGTCTCTGTATAACATATAGGCGCGCCGTCTCGTCTTGCGAGATGACATCACGCGGACGCGCCTTAGATGAGCGAACATGGAAGAGCTTTGGCATTTTATCGGCGGACGTCGCGTTAAGGGAAAGTCCGGCCGTTTCAGCGACGCCTATGAGCCGATGACGGGAGCGACGATCTCGCGCGTGCCGCTCGCCGGCCGCGAAGAGGTCCGCGAGGCGGTCGACGACGCCGCTGCGGCGCAACGAGAATGGGCGGCGATCAATCCGCAACGCAGGGCCCGCGTGCTGATGAAATTCGTCGATCTCGTCGCGCGCGAGAAGGAGAGGCTTGCGGCGATTCTGGCGCGCGAGCACGGCAAAACGATCGCAGATGCGCAGGGCGAAATTCAGCGGGGCGTTGAGGTCGTCGAATTTTGCATCGGCGTTCCGCATTTGATGAAGGGCGAGTTCACCGACTCGGCGGCCGCTGGCCTCGACGTTTATTCGATGCGCCAGCCGCTCGGCGTCGTCGCCGGCGTCACGCCTTTCAATTTTCCAGTGATGATTCCGATGTGGAAATTCGCGCCCGCGATCGCTTGCGGCAACGCCTTCATTCTGAAGCCCTCCGAGCGAAACCCCGGCGCGCCCCTGTTTCTTGCCGAACTGATGCTCGAAGCCGGCCTGCCGGCGGGCGTGCTTAACGTCGTCAATGGCGACAAGGAGGCGGTCGATGCGCTGCTCGAGGAGCCTCGCGTCAAGGCCATCGGCTTTGTCGGGTCCACGCCCGTCGCCGAATATGTCTATGCGCATGGGGCCGCCCACGGAAAACGCGTGCAATGTTTCGGCGGCGCAAAGAATCACATGGTGATCATGCCCGACGCCGACATGGATCAGGCGGTCGATGCTCTGGTCGGCGCAGCCTATGGGTCAGGCGGCGAACGATGCATGGCGATCTCGGTCGCCGTGCCGGTCGGGGAAGAAACGGCTGACGCGCTGGTCGCTCGGCTCGAACCGCGGGTCGAAAATCTGCGCGTCGGCCCTTCGATCGATCCGTCAGCCGATTTCGGCCCGCTGATCTCGCGCGCGCATCTGGAGCGAGTCAAAGACTATGTCGCGCTCGGCGTACAGGAGGGCGCGAGATTGCGGGTCGATGGCCGCGGCTTCAAAATGCAAGGCTATGAGGACGGTTTTTACATGGGGGGCTGCCTATTCGACGAGGTGCGGCCGGAGATGCGGATCTACAAGGAGGAAATTTTCGGTCCGGTACTGTCTGTCGTGCGCGCGCGCGGCTTCGACGAGGCGCTGTCGCTTGCGAATGATCACGAATATGGCAATGGCGTCGCCATCTTTACGCGCGACGGCGATGCCGCGCGCGAATTCGCCTCCCGCGTCGAAGTTGGCATGGTCGGCGTCAATGTGCCGATCCCGACGCCTTTGGCCTATTACACCTTCGGCGGTTGGAAGCGATCGATGTTCGGCGACCTCAATCAGCACGGACCGGACGCCATCCGCTTCTATACAAAGACGAAGATCGTCGCGTCGCGATGGCCCGGGGGCGTCAGGACGGGCGCGAGTTTCGTCATGCCGACCTTGTCGTAGCCATGGCGCGAGTAGCTTTCATCGGTCTCGGCAACATGGGCCGTCCGATGGCGGCGGCGCTGGCGCGCGCCGGCGTCAAGACACGTGGATTCGACCTTAACGTGTCGCTTATCGAAGCCGCCGCCAAGGAAGGCGTCGTCGCCGCGAGTTCCCTGCGCGATGCGGTCGACGGGGCCGACGTCGCCATCACCATGCTGCAGAGCGGCGATCAGACGCTTGCCGTCTGGCGGGAAATCGCTCCCCAGTCGCGCGGCAAGCTCCTTATCGACTGCTCAACGATCGACGTTGAAAGCGCGCGCGCCGCGCATCGCCTCGCGGCGGAGTGCGGCGCGCCCTCAGTCGACGCGCCCGTATCCGGCGGCGTCGCCGGCGCAAAAGCTGCGACGCTGACGTTCATGTGCGGCGGCGAAGCGGGGGCGTTCATGGCGGCGAAGCCGATCCTCGAATATATGGGCGCGCATATGCTTCATTGCGGCGGCGCCGGCATGGGGCAGGCGGCGAAAATCTGCAACAATCTCATGCTCGGCGTCACCATGATCGCGACGGCGGAAGCCTTCGTTCTCGCCGAAAGGCTCGGACTTTCGCATCGGGCGCTGTTTGACGCGGCGTCGATTTCTTCGGGCCAGTCCTGGTCGCTCACGACCTATTGCCCCGTGCCTGAGATGACGCCGGCGTCACCCGCGAACAATGATTACATGCCTGGCTTCATGACCGCCCTGATGCTGAAGGATTTAAGACTTGCGCAAGAAGCCGCCGCGCACGCTGGCGCTGCTTCTCCGCTCGGGGCCGCTGCGACGCAGCTCTATGCGCTGCATAACGCGGCAGGCCAGGGCGGCGCCGATTTTTCCAGCATCATCAGACTCATTCGCGGCAATCTTGATGATGAAACAAAGCCGACGTAGCTTGCGCGCGGACCCGTCGCAAAAAGATCAGTCGGACATTTCTCCCACGTATTAAAGGAGGCGACAACATGTCAAACCATTTCACTGGTCTCAGTCTCGGTCCGCCGCTCGGCGATCAAAGGTTGGACCTTTGCGATCTCTATGCCTTCCAGTCGCCAAGCGATCTCTCTCGGACGGCGATCATTCTCAACGCCAATCCCAACTGCGATGAGTTTCATCCTGAGGCCATCTACCGGCTCAACATCGATAATGACGGCGATTGCCTGACGGATATTGCGATCACTTACGTGTTCGCGCCCAAGCAAAACGGCGGGCAGACTTATGACGTCTATTTGGCGCGCGGCGCAGAATCGCGCTCGCCCGAACCCGTTGGCGAGAAGATCGTCTCCGGCGCAGAAGTTTCCTTTGGCCCAAAGCCGAATATCGTGCGAGCGGGCGATTTAACTTTCTTTACAGGCGTTCGCAGCGACGCGTTCTTTTTCGACTACGACGGCATTCTGGCCTTGTACGACACGTCCGGCGGCAGAAATTTCACGGCGCCGCATCTCGGCGGCAAGTCTCCCTGGACGGGCAAGGATTCGAACACCGAAGCAAATATTCTTTCGACGGTCGTCGAGATGCCGACAAGCGCTCTTGGCGGCAATCCAGGCGTGAGAATCTGGGGGCGCTGCAGCGTGCGCCGCGACGGCAAACTTATTCACGCCGATCGCGCCGGTCACCCGTCAGTCAGCAGCTTCTTCAACACCGACGAAACGAAGGAAGAATATAACGCCAGCGAACCGGTGAACGACCGTAAACGCTGGCTCGAACAGTTCATCCATCTGATGGGCCATACGGGCGACTACACGAGGGATGAGGCGATTGCCGCGATCGACGAGCACGGCATCTTGCCGGATATGCTGAACTTCGATCCCACAAAGCCTGCGGGCTATCCCAATGGCCGCACGTTTACTGACGACGTCATCAATTTCCGACTGTCATTTCTTTCAAAGGGCGACATCCCGCCTGACGGGTTGAAGCCGCATACCGACACTTTGAAAGAATTTCCCTACATTGGAACGCCGCATCAAAAATAAATCGAGCCACAAAAAAACGGGCGCGCTGCCAGCGCGCCCGTTTTAGCGTTGTCACGCAGCGGCAGGTTACCGATGCGCGCGGACCTTCTTCGGCTTAGCGGGCGGCGCGGGCGGCGGCGGGGGCGGCGTCACCGGCATATATTGCAAGCTGACGTTGCCGATGCCGGCGGAAACATTCAGCCCAGTGCCGAGCGAGACGGAAACAGGCTGCAGGGAGATGGTCTTGTTCGACCCGCCGACAAGGACCGCGGCGCCAGCGCCGGCGCCGACTGCGGCTGATCCCTCCGCGCCAATATAGTCGCCCGCCAGAGCGCCGGGCTGGATGCTATTCGTGGCCGCGAGAACCGTCCAAATCATCTGACCCGGACCGCTGATGCCAATATTGGCGCCGACATTGGTCAGTCTGCCGATGTAATGCTGCGGCGGGTTGCGCTGAGCGTCCACGTAAACGCAGTCGAGCGCCTGGTTTTCAACGAGGATCATGCCGACTCCGCCGGAGACATGGCAGAGGAGCGTGCCGACTTGCACCGATTGAGCCTTGGCGACGCTGGGCGCGAGTGCGATGGCGAAGGACATCGCGCAAAACGCGCGTCCGAGCGAAAAACGAGACATCATTGAACTCCATTGATGGTTGCGGGATTTTACCGCGCGGGCGGAACTCTAAAGGCGAAAGGTCCAAAAAGTAACCCTGCGGGGAAGTCATTGAGCGGTCAGCGGAATATTTGCGCACAGCTGATTCGCGCCGGAGCAATCGAAAGGGAGGAACGCGCCTTCGTGCGCCTGGCGCTAATGCGCCGGCGTAAATGTCTGAGCGCCCAACTGAGCGCGTCGTAACAATAAGGCGAGGGGAATGATGATCGCAGCGACGAGCGTCAGCGCGTAAAACACGTCGATATAGGCTAGATGCGAGGCTCGGGATGAACGTCTCTGCGCTCAAATGGCGCTGTCCTCGTCTCGGTCATCCACCACTCCGCGCGCCGAGAACATATTTGGCGCGCCGACGAGCCGGGTCCGCGGGCGTTATAGCCTGCCGATCAGAGCCATGACGACGACGATGGCGAGCAGGGCCCCGAGGAGGCCGCCGGGGCCATATCCCCATTCGGAACTATAAGGCCATGTCGGGAGGGTGCCGATGAGCAACAACAGCAGGACGATGATAAGGACAGTCGAGAGCATGGATGAACTCCTTGGCCGCCGCACGCTTTTCGCGACCTTCAAGCGCAACTCTCACGCTGAAATAATGTTCCTCGCGGCCTTCCCGGCGATCGGAACGGCGCTGCTTGCCTTCATCCTCCTCGCGCCTACGTTGCTTCGAGAGGCGATCGCTCTTCAAGCGGAAGCCGCACATGAACGGCTCGCGACCTCGGATGTAAAGGCGCGAGCCGTTTTCTCGGATCGATCATCTTACGGCTTAGGCGTGCCCATTGGCGCGATATTGAGACGAGGGTCGTCCTTGGGATCGTAGTAATCGATCTTCCAGGGGCCTGTCGCATTGATCTGAAGAACTGAGTCCTCGTCGACAAACACATAATGCAAGACGCCCGCAGGCATCGAGACGAAGCTGCCGGCAGGAAGTTTCTCGACGCTTGCCCGGTCGGCTGTTTGTCCTCTGCCGAAGCTGAAGGCGCCTGAGATGATGGTGACGAGCTCCGCCTTGGGATGCGTATGCGGCGCAACGCGATAGCCCTTTGGCGCCTTGATGCGAACGACGAAATCGCCTTCTTGGGTCGGATCTCCATAGAGCACCGCCATCTCAGCGCCACCCGGCAGGGAGGTAGGCGCGGGCTCCCACTTGATGTCGCCCGGAAGAAATACGCGATGCGCATCGACTCCTCCGCCTCGGGCCATTCCGCCAAAGGCCAGAAGGCCAGCGACGACGATCGCCAGTTTTGGTTTCATGCTTGTCTCCCGTCGCATTTATCTTCTCGAGCGGCGCCGGAGCCATCGGAGCCGTCCTCAGGGCGAGAAATATAGGGCGCGAGGGAATGCGCTCATCCCATCGAGCTAGAAAAACAGCCGAATTAAGCGCTGCTTTAGCCCTGCCAGAAGATCGCAACGACGATGATACGCTGACCCGCAAGGCCGGCTTTGCCTTGGGCGACGCGCTCTAACGGCGCCAAGCGCGTATGGCGATTTGCATGAATTCAAGGACGCGCTTGCTGGCCGATCAGTCTGTCTTCCTCGGCTCTCGGCCGAGCTGCTTCTCCATGTCGACGATGCGTCTTGTCGTCTGCAAAACCGTATCGGGGTTGAGGCTGATCGAGTCGATTCCTAAGCGTACAAGAAACTCGGCGATTTCAGGATAATCCGAGGGCGCCTGACCGCAGATCCCGCAGTGACGTCCATTGCGCCTGGCGCCTTCGATCGCCAAACGGATGATCTCCTTGACGCCCTCGTCACGTTCGTCGAAGTCGAAGGCGACAATTTCCGAGTCGCGGTCGACGCCAAGCGTCAGTTGCGTCAGATCGTTCGAGCCAATCGAAAACCCATCGAAATGTTTGGAGAACTGATCGACCAACATGACGTTGTTTGGAATTTCGCACATCACATAGATTTCGAGCCCGTTCTTGCCGCGTTCGAGACCAAGCTCGCGCATGAGTGAGACGACTTTCTCCGCTTCTTCGATGCGCCGGCAGAAAGGAATCATCAGCTTGACGTTCGTCAAGCCCATGTCCTCGCGCACGCGTTTCATCGCAGCGCATTCAAGAGCGAAGCCCTCTCGATAGGCAGGGTGCGCATAGCGCGAGGCGCCGCGAAAGCCAATCATCGGATTGGCTTCTTTGAGTTCGAAAACCTCGCCGCCGAGCAATGACGCATATTCGTTACTCTTGAAGTCAGACATGCGCACGACGACAGGCTTAGGGTAAAACGCCGCGGCGATTGTGCCGACTCCTTCGGATAGCCGCTGCACGAAGAACGCGCCGGGGCTCTCATAATTGGCGGTCAGTCTGGTAATCTCGGCGCGTTCGCGCGCTTCCAACCGCTCGGGGTGAACGAGCGCCATCGGATGCGCTTTGATCGAATCTGCGATGATGAACTCCATGCGCGCGAGACCGACGCCGTCGCTGGGCAAAGCGGCGAGACTGAAAGCGCTGTCCGGATTGCCCACATTCATCATCACGTGAGTGGCGGGTTTCGCCAAAGTCGAAAGATCGACTTTCGCAATGTCAAACGTGATCTCGCCTTCATAGACCTTTCCGACGTCGCCCTCGGCGCAACTCACCGCGATCATGTCGCCGGTGCGAATGAGGCGCGTCGCCGTGTCCGTGCCGACAATTGCGGGAATGCCGAGCTCGCGCGCGACGATCGCCGCGTGACACGTACGACCGCCGCGATTCGTCACGATGGCCGCCGCCGATTTCATCACCGTGCCCCAATCAGGGGATGTCGTGTCGGCGACAAGGATCTCGCCTGGAACGAATGTCGAAAGCTCGCTCGCGCTCTCAATCACGCGCGCCTTGCCGCTGGCGATCTTTGCCCCGACCGAGCGTCCTTCGACGATGATCCTGCCGTGTTGCGTGACCCGGCAAATTTCGGCGACGTTCCGGTCGCGGCGAGACGCGACGGTTTCAGGCCGCGCCTGGACGATATAAAGCCGCCCGTCGACGCCGTCCTTGGCCCACTCAATATCCATCGGGCGGCGCTCGCCGGCCTTCGCGCTATAGTGCTCCTCGATCGACATCGCCTGTCCGGCGAGCGTCAGCGCCTCTTCGTCCGATATGCAGAATTTCTCTCTTTCCTTGGCGTCGGTCGGAACGTTGCGCGTTGTCGCGCGCCCCCGATCTGAAAAGATCATTCTGATCTTTTTTGGACCCAGCGCGCGCTTCAGAACGGCGCGCTTGCCCAGCCGGTAAGTCGGTTTGAAGACGTAAAATTCGTCGGGATCGACAGCGCCCTGCACGACGTTTTCACCAAGGCCGTAGGCGCCGGTGATGAACACGACATCTTCGAATCCGCTCTCGGTATCGATCGTGAAGACGACGCCAGACGCCGCCAAATCCGAGCGCACCATTTTCATCACGCCGACGGAGTTGAAAACCTTGAAGTGGTCGAAGCCGTTGTCGATGCGATAGCGAATGGCGCGGTCTGTGAATAGGCTCGCGAAACAATGGCGGATGGCGTCCAGTACTGCCGCGGCGCCGTGAACGTTGAGATAGGTGTCGTGTTGCCCGGCGAAGCTCGCGCTGGGCAAATCCTCGGCCGTCGCCGAAGAGCGCACGGCGACCGTTAAATCGGCGCCGTATTCGTCGGTGAGGCCGGCCAAGGCGGTGCGAATTTCCGCTTCGAGATCGGGCGGCGTCTGTGCGCTGTAGACAATTTCACGCGCCCGCGCCGCTCGTCTTGCGAGATCGTCGACGTCCGCCGGATTCAAGCCGTCGAGCGCCTTCCGAAGATCGGTCCAGGCGCCTTCGTGGTCGAGCGTGTAGCGATAGGCCTCGGCGGTGACGGCGAACCCGTTGGGCACAAGAATGCCTTTGGCCGTCAGCTCCCTATACATTTCGCCAAGAGAGGCATTTTTGCCGCCGACAAGCGGCACATCGGCGATGCCGACCTCGCTAAAGAAGCGAATAAACCGCTCTCCAGCCCGCGGCTGCAGTTCTGCGTCACGCCCAATCGCGGATTTGTCGGCGTCTGTGGAGATTTCGACCATGAGGAGCTTCTCTGGAGAGAGTTTTCGAGCGCGGTCCTCGCGCTCCTTCGCGTCATAATTGATGCAATTTCATGACGCCTTTGCATAGTCGCGCCAAATTTTTGAAGCGGACGGCAAATTTTCGCATAGCCATTCCTGTCGGCTAAGCCAGCGCTAGCGCATGCGATTCAGTTAAAAGAACGTTTACGGGAGAAGCCTGCAGGACAAAAATTTGGCGCGAAGGTCGACTTTTGGCCGGATTTTGGGCGACAATAGAGAGGTGAGAGTGCGGCTGTACAAACCGACCCACGCGACGGCCGGAGTTAAAGTTATGGATTCGGTGGATCTTGATCAGGTGATGGACGAAATAATCCCAAGGGGGGACACCAGACCGCCGGCGCCGCCGGCTGCGAACTTTCCGGCTCGTCAGCGTGCGCGCGGCGGCGATGACGCCATGGCGGCGTTGGACCTCGTGTCTCAGGCCGCCGCGGCGATCAAGGAACTCGAAAAGCAGTCCGCTCAAGCGGTGGCGCGGGCGCATGGCGCCGCCAATGCGGTGAGAGAGAAGCTGGAGCGCGCGGAAGATCGCGGCGACCGCGCAGAGGCGGCGCTACGCAAGTCGGAGGCCGAAGCCGCCGATCTGACCGCCGCCCTCATACAAACGCGAAAAGATCTCGATGCGCTGCAGTCGCGGCTTGCGGCGAAGCACGCCGATCTTGTGGCGATGGAGCAGCGGGCCATAGTGGCGGAGAAGCGCGCCACTGAGGCGGACGCCGCCGTCCAAAGGATCGTCGACGCCATTCGGACGCAGCTTCCGGTCAAGCCCGGCGAGCAGGGCAAGCCGATAGCCTGACAGAAACCGCTGGCCGCAAGGTTCATCGCGCCCGTGGCGCCGCCTCGTGCGGCGCCACTGCTTTTTTGCGGAGAACCGTGATGAGCGTTAGCTAGCGCGCAGCGCCAATCCGAGCGATCATGCCGCCCTTAAAAGGTGAGTCGCGGCGGAGCGCGTCGGGAGGCGGGGATGTATAAGAAAATTCTGGTGGCCGTTGATATCAGCGAGGCTGACGTCACGCAGCTCGCGCTCGACGCCGCTGTCGCGCTCGCAAAAGTGGCGCAGGACGCGCAGCTTCGGCTCATCAACGTTCAACCGCTCGTGCCTGTGGCCTTCATTGATTACATCCCGCCGAATTTTGACGAGGAGATGCGCGAGGCGACCGAAAAGGACTTGGCGGGATTGCGCGGCAAAATCTCCTATCCGGCGGAACGCGTCTCCTCGATCGTGCGCTTTGGCGCCGTTTATCCAGAAGTGCTTGCTGAGGCAGAGGAATGGGATGCGGACCTTATCGTCGTCGGTTCGCATCGCCCGACGATGGCCACCTATCTTCTCGGCTCGAACGCCAAAACCATCGTGCGCCACGCCAAATGTTCAGTGCTCGTCGTGCGCAAATAGGGCGCGGTGACACGCGCCGGGCGCGCGGCTAGACTTCGCTCATGCTTCGATTCGCGCCTTTGGCGGTTGCGCCGCTCCTCCTGTTCGCCGCCGGCGTCGTGTATGCGAAGGCGCCCGCCGATGCGCAGTTGCTGAAGCGTGGGCGGGCGATCGCGCAGCAAAATTGCGGCCGCTGCCATGCAGTAAGGGCGAGTGGAGAGAGCGCCAATCCGAAATCGCCGCCGTTCCGTTATCTTGCTCGGAAATATCCGCTGAACAATCTCGAAGAGGCGCTCGCCGAGGGCATCGTCGTCGGCCATGAGGGCGTCGAGATGCCGCAGTTCCAGCTCAGCGCCGCGCAGATCGAAGCGCTGCTCGCCTATCTGAACTCCATCCAAAAGTAGCGTTTGCGGCTGGCGTTGTCGCGTTTCTCGAACGCGGCGAGGCGCGCCTTGGCGCCTCGCGGTCGGTCATCGAGCGGCCTCGGCCGGATTGGCCGCTCGCCCGGCTTGTCGCCTTGCTCCACGCGCGAACTGGGCGCAGCGACTTGGCGGATCGGGCGTTAGGACGTTAGAGACAAAGTCATTTGCGCTCGGCGGGGCCATACGCGATTGTTCGCGCCACCGCATGTGACCCGAGGCGGCCCCACAAACCTTGCAGGCGATCGATGAAAGATTTGGACAGGGAGGACACCTCAGCGGTGCGTCGAATGCTCGATCGGATCGATCCGATCGGCTATCTGCTCACCGAAGGCTTTCATCTTCTCGCGCTCTTCGCCATCGGCGGAGCGACGGTCTGGGCGGCGACGAAAGCGTTTCTCGAAATGACGGCGAGGGGTCACGCGACGATCGAAGATCTGTTGCTGCTCTTCATCTATCTCGAAATCGGCTCCATGGTCGGCATCTATTTCCGCACCAACCACATGCCGGTGCGCTTCCTCCTCTATGTCGGGATCACCGCGCTCACCCGCCACATGATCGGCTATGTGCAGATGGAGTCGGTCCCGGATGTCGGCATATTGATTCTCGCGGGCGCGACGCTCATTCTGTCGCTCGCAGTGCTCACGATCCGCTACGCCTCGGCGCGATTTTTCTCCAGAGCGTCGGACGGAATGGACGCCGAGTGAGTGGGGCGATCGCGCCCGTCAATTTTTCATCTTTGAAAGCGCATCGCGGCAGTCCGGCGAAACTTCGTCTATGTGGGCCTGAAAGCATGCGAGAATGCGACCCCCGCCGGGCATGACGCCGTTGCACAGCTTCGCATAATCCGCCTTGCACCTTTCCTTCACGTCGTTGGGAATCTGGTTTCCGGGCAGGGCCTGCGCGGACGTGACGCCGGCGAAAATGGCGATCAGTAGCAAGCTCATAGAGCGGCGCATCTCAATGTCCTGAGTTGGCGTTCCAGAGGAAGGCGAGAGAGAGCGATTGTGCCTTGCTAGGCGTGATCCGGGCAAGGGCCGGCTCAGCCGAGCAGGCGCTTGGCCGCCTCGCTTCAAATCGTCGCGCTTGTCCTTAGCCGCGCGGCTTTGCGACGCGGACCGCTCTGGTCTAAGAGAAAGCGGCAAAAAGTTTGAGGAAAAAATGTCCGCGATACCGAACTTTGCATCGATTCCCTTCGCGCCCGCCGCGCCCGAGCAGGAGGCAAAGCCCCGCCGCTGGCTGACGCCGGAAGGGATCGAGGTGAAGAACGCCTATGGCCCGCAGGATGTCGCGGGCCTCGCCTTCGTCGACGGCTATCCCGGCGTCGCGCCCTATGTGCGCGGACCCTACCCGACCATGTATGTCGCCCAGCCCTGGACGATCCGCCAATATGCGGGCTTCTCCACCGCCGAGGATTCGAACGCCTTCTACCGCCGCAATCTCGCCGCTGGCCAGAAGGGTCTCTCTGTCGCCTTCGATCTTGCGACCCACCGCGGCTATGACTCTGACCATCCGCGCGTGATGGGCGACGTCGGCATGGCGGGAGTCGCGATCGACTCGATCTACGACATGCGCACGCTCTTCGACGGCATTCCGCTCGATCAGATGTCCGTGTCGATGACGATGAACGGCGCGGTGCTGCCCGTTCTCGCGCTCTTCATAGTGGCGGCGGAAGAGCAGGGCGTGCCGGCTGAAAAGCTGACCGGCACGATCCAAAACGACATCCTCAAAGAATTCATGGTGCGCAACACCTACATCTATCCGCCTGAGCCTTCGATGCGCATCGTGTCGGATATTTTCGCCTATACCTCCAAACATATGCCTAAGTTCAACTCGATCTCGATCTCCGGCTATCACATGCAGGAGGCGGGCGCGTCGGCCGATCTCGAATTGGGCTATACGCTGGCTGACGGCGTCGAATATGTGCGCGCTGGCGTTGCGGCCGGCCTCGATATCGACGCCTTTGCGCCGCGTCTCTCCTTCTTCTTCGCCATCGGCATGAATTTCTTCATGGAGGTGGCGAAGCTGCGCGCGGCGCGCCTGCTCTGGGCGCGGCTGATGAAGGATCTCGGCACCCAGTCCGAAAAGAGCATGACGTTGCGCACGCACTGCCAGACCTCCGGCTGGTCGCTCACCGCGCAGGACGTTTACGTCAACGCCATTCGCACTTGCGTCGAAGCAATGGCGGCGACGCAAGGCCATACGCAATCGCTGCACACCAATGCGCTGGACGAGGCGCTCGCGTTGCCGACCGATTTCTCGGCGCGCATCGCGCGCAATACGCAGATCGTGCTGCAGCAGGAGAGCGGCACGACGCGCATCATCGATCCTTGGGGCGGCTCCTATTATGTCGAGCGCCTGACCGCGGAACTCGCCAAAAAGGCTTGGGCGCATATCGAAGAAATCGAGACGCTTGGGGGTATGGCCAAGGCGATCGCGGCCGGCGTGCCCAAGCAGCGCATCGAAGAGGCGGCCGCGAAGACTCAGGCGCGCATCGACAGCGGAACGCAGGTTGTCGTCGGCGTGAACAAATATCAGCCCGAGAACGACGCAAAGCCGAATGTGCTCAAGGTCGACAACGCCGCCGTACGCGCAGCGCAGCTCGATAAGTTGAAGCGCCTGCGCGCCGAACGCGACGAGATGAAGACGCAGGCGGCGCTAAACGCGCTGACCGATGGCGCCACATCGGGCGCCAATCTTCTCGATCTCGCTGTGAAGGCGGCGCGCGCCAAGGCCAGCGTTGGCGAAATCTCTTTTGCGCTCGAGAAAGTCTTCTCGCGCCATAAGCCGAAGGCGAATGTGATCTCCGGCGTCTATGCGAAGGAAGCCGGCAAGGAGAGCGTCCAGGTCGGCCGCGTCGTGGGCATGACGCGCGATTTCGAGGACAATACCGGCCGCAAGCCGCGTATCCTCGTCGCCAAGATGGGTCAGGACGGCCACGATCGCGGCCAGAAGGTCATTGCTTCGGCCTTCGCCGACATGGGCTTCGACGTGGTCATCGGCGATCTGTTCGCGACGCCAGACGAAGTCGCCAGGAAAGCGGCCGAAGCTGACGTGCATATTGTCGGCGTCTCGACGATGACCGCCGGCCATCTGACTCTAACGCCGGAACTGCGCGATGCGCTAAAGCGCGCCGGTCGCGGCGACATCATGATGGTCGTCGGCGGCGTCATTCCCCCCGATGATTTCCAGGCTCTCTATGATTCTGGCGCCGCCGCGATCTTCCCGCCGGGCACCAATATTCCGCTTGCGGCGGAGAAGTTGCTGCACGAGCTGAATATCCGTCTTGGCTTCGCGCAGCGTGAAGTGGCGAAGGCAAGTTGACTTTCTCGCACTCTCGCGCGTCGTGGCCGGGCTTGTCCCGGCTCTCCACGAGAGGCGCCGCACGGTTCTGGCGTGGATGCCCGCGACAAGCGCGGGCATGACGCCTTCGGGCGTCGCACTATGTATATTGGTTCGGCAAAGGGAGCCGGGCGATGGATGAAGACGTTTTCAATATGGCCATTCGGAAGTTTCTGAAGGAGGTGGGCGTCACCTCACAGCGCGAGATCGAGCGCATCGTGCGCGAGCACAAGGTCGCAGGCGACCGCTTGAAGCTGCGCATGACGCTGACCGCGGAAGGCACGCCGCTCAATCACATTGTCGAGAGCGAGATAGATGTTCGCTGAAAAGGTCAGATCGTCGGCGCCTCGACGAAGCGGGCGCTTTCGGTGATTTCCGTGGCGAGCGCGCGTATCCGCTGCTTTTCCGACTCGAGCGTCAAATTCGCCTCGGCGCGGGCCAGGGCGTCCGCGGACTGTCGGAGAGCGGCCTTGCCGAAGGTGGTTGCGTCGTCGCGCGTCAGACCAAGCAGGATTTTCTGCAACCAGATTTGCACTTCAACCATGGCGGCGCCGTCGCGCGCAATAGGCCGAAAGAAATCCTCGAACATGTCGCTGACGTCGAGCGGCGGCAGATAAATGTTGGGAAAACTCACTTCCGCCGCGCTGCGTGTCTCCCAAAGCGCAAGAAGGCGTGCGCCGCGCGTGAGCACCTCGATCGAAGTGCCAGGATCGTTGATCGCCGGCGAGAGGGTGCGCGAGGCGATTTCGCTCAGCACAATCAGGCCGAAGCGCGGGTCATGTTCGAAGGTCCGACTGTCGCCGATGGAGAAGACGCTTCGCAGCGTCCTCATCAGCTCATTGAGCCGTTCATGGTCAATTCCCGGACAGGCGACGTAACACAAAGGCTTAGTGCGATGCGCGAAGGAGCCAGGGTTGACCTGAATCCATAACGTCGCGCCTATTTTTTCAGCCGCCTCCTGCGCGGCGGCGAGGTCCATATGCAGCACATAGCCGGGCCGCTCGGCATGGATCGGCGTCGCGTTGTCGGGCGGAGGCGTGGTCAGGGGCTTGCACCCGAGATAGGGCGATTCAAGGCGCTCCTCCAGCGCTTTGGCGGTGGCCTTCTCCAGCCGCGGCAGCAGATCGGAAAAGCGGCCAAATTCACGCAGCAGATCGATCCAGCGAATAAAGTTCCAAAACATCAGCGCGATTACGACAAGCGTCACGAAGAACAGCAAGAGCCGTCCGGCGCCGCGGTATATTCCCAATTTGAGCGTGACGATTCCGACAAGGCTGAAGGCGAATGCGCCGAGAAAGGTTGCGATGACCTTTTGCGAGGTCTTCTCCTTGAGCAGAAGTTGCGTTGCGTGCGGAGTCGCGGTCGACGCGGCGCTCGCGATCGCCGCCGCCATGATGCCGAGCGAGAAGGTCGATACCGCCAGCATTGAGGACGCCAGAATGGTCAGCACGCTTTCGAGGGCGTGGGCGCCGAGTTCCCCTTCGATCCAGTTCGGCATATGAGCGCGCAATAGGGAGGCGGCGAAGGCGGTGACGCAGGCGACGAGCGCATAAAGCGTCACCCGCACCCACAATT
This sequence comes from Methylocystis sp. B8, assembly GCF_005771425.1. Classification (GTDB taxonomy): domain Bacteria; phylum Pseudomonadota; class Alphaproteobacteria; order Rhizobiales; family Beijerinckiaceae; genus Methylocystis. The sequence goes on from NZ_VBTZ01000001.1 coordinate 266,073, forward strand.
GCTGGAAGAAATGGGACAGCCGCCAAGACCACTTTCTTTGCATGTCCCTGTCTCTCAGAGCGACGCGTCGAAGCTTAAGACGGGAAATAGCGCGCGCCAGACGCCAAGCCACAGCGCGCCAATCGAGACATGGAGGAAGTGGGTGGGGGAATTCTGGCGAGAGAGACGGGACTTGAACCCGCGACCTCCGGCGTGACAGGCCGGCGCTCTAACCAACTGAGCTACTCCCCCGCGGCGCGCTTGCGAACGCGAGAGGCGCCAGATAGCGCAGGCGCATCTTGAGGTCAAGGAAGTTCGCTTTCCCGGAGCCCTCCGGCGCAGCGCTCAAAAGCCGCTAAGCCGCGGGAGCGCTTGGCCTCAGGCCTCTTTCTCTTACCGTCCTTTGCCTTTCCTGTGCGTCTGCATTAAGCCTCGCGCCATATAGGGAGACGAACGTTGGACGACGACATGCGCAGGCGGCGCATACGGGTGCGCGCCTGGCGGCGAGGCATGCGCGAAATGGATATTCTGATGGGGCGCTTCGTCGATGCGCGCGTCGAGGCGCTTCCTGCGCAGGCGCTCGCGGAACTCGAGAGGCTGCTCGATCTGCCCGACGAAGCGGTCTACCGATGGCTCTCGGGCGCTGAACAGCCGCCGGCGGAGCACGATACGCCGCTTTTGCGCCAAATCATCGCCTTTCATATCCACGACGGGCCGATCCATTGAGCGTGGCCGCCACAAAGCAGAAGAAGGCGGCGGCGGGGCTTGAGGCCGCGCGCGCTGGTCTCGTCAAGGGCGAGAGGCTGATCTTCGCCCATGCGCCGGATGGTTTCGACGCCTTCGTCAGCGCCGACCTTGCGCGCGCGCTGGCGCGCGAGGCTGAAGGACGCGCCGCCGTCTTCGTCCATGTCGCGCGCGACGCCGCGCGTTCAGCGGCGTTCCGCGCCGCTCTCCGCTTCGCCAATCCGGTTGTCGAAATCCTCGATATTCCGGCATGGGACTGCCAGCCCTACGACCGGGTGTCGCCGCACGCGGGCATCGTCGCGCGGCGCATGACCGCGCTTTCGCGCTTAACGCGCGCCAAATCCTCGTTCGAACGGCCACGCGTCGTGACGACCACCGTCGATTGTCTGTTGCAGCGCGTTCCGCCGCATAAGATGGTCGCCGCCGAAAGCTTCGCCGCGGCGCCCGGCAATGTCGTAAAGCTCGATGAATTGGCGCTCTGGCTCGAGGCGAACGGCTATCTGCGCGCGAGCACGGTGCGCGAGACGGGCGAATATGCGCAGCGCGGCGGCATCGTCGATCTCTTCCCGCCGGGGCTGCCGGCGCCGATCCGACTCGATTTCTTCGGCGACACGCTCGAGTCGATCCGCTCCTTCGATCCCGACACGCAACGCGCGACGGGGCAGCTCCGCGCGCTCGACCTGACGCCGATGAGCGAATTACGCTTAACGAGCGAGACGATGCGTCGCTTCCGCCAATCTTATGCTGCGCGCTTCGGCGGCCAGACGCGCGGCGACGCTCTTTATGAGGCGGTGAGCGAAGGCCGGCGCTTTCACGGCATGGAGCATTGGCTGCCGCTCTTCTATGAGCGGATGGATACGCTCTTCGACTATCTTGGCGACGCGCCCATCCTGCTCGACTCCCTTGTCGAGGACGCGGCGACGGAGCGCGTCAAGCAGATCGAGGATTATTACGACGCGCGCAAATATGCGCATGACCTGGACCCTGCAGGCTCAAACTACAAGCCGCTTGAGCCGCGCGAACTCTATCTGTCGCTTGAGGAATGGCGTGCGGCCATAGAGGGGCATGCGGCGGCGCAATTCTCGCCCTTTGCGGCGCATGAGGGCGAAAAGGCGATCGACTGCGGCGGGCGGCCCGGCCGCGATTTTGCGCCGGAGCGCAATACGCCCGACGTCAACGTGTTCCAGGCGGCGGCGGATCACGTCGAGTCGCTGCGCGATGCCGGCAAAAAAGTCGTCGTCGCGGGCTGGTCGGATGGCTCCTGTGAGCGGCTCAGCCATGTGCTTGCCGAACATGGTCTGCCGGATCTTCCGAACGTGGCGTCGTTTCCCCAAGCGCTTTCACACGCCGTTTCCGTCGCCGTGCTCGGAATTGAGCGTGGCTTCGAGACAGATGCTTACGCGGTTTTAGGCGAGCAGGATATCCTCGGCGATCGCTTCGTCCGTCGCCGTCGCCAACGCAAGCCGAATGAAAATCTTCTCGGCGAAGTCGCCGCGCTTTCCGCCGGCGATTTGGTGGTGCATGTCGATCACGGCATCGGCCGTTTCATCGGCTTGGAGACGATCTCCGCCGCGGGCGCGCCGCACGACTGTCTCGAGCTCCACTACGCCGGCGGCGACAAGCTCTATCTACCGGTCGAGAACATCGAGCTCTTAACGCGCTATGGCGGCGAGGACGCCGAAGCGCAGCTCGACCGGTTAGGGGGCGCCGGCTGGCAGTCGCGCAAATCGCGGATGAAGAATCGCATCCGCGAGATGGCGAAAGGGCTCATCGAGATTGCGGCGCAGCGGCAGCTGCGCGAGGCGCCGAAGCTTATTCCGCCGGAAGGGCTCTACGATGAATTCTGCGCGCGCTTTCCTTACGACGAAACCGAGGATCAGCTCGCCGCCATCGACGCGACGCTTGACGATCTCGCCGCCGGCCGTCCGATGGACCGACTCATTTGCGGCGACGTCGGCTTCGGCAAGACTGAGGTCGCGCTGCGCGCCGCTTTCTGCGCCGCGATCAACGGCAAGCAGGTCGCCGTCGTCGCGCCGACGACCTTGCTCGCGCGTCAGCATTACAAGACCTTCAGCGAACGCTTTGCCGGGTTGCCGGTGCGCATCGGACGGCTGTCGCGCATGGTCGGCGCCGCCGAAACGCGTGAAACGAAGAAAGATGTCGCAGACGGCCGCACCGAGATTTTGATCGGCACGCACGCTGTGCTCGGCAAAACCGTAAGCTTTAAGGATCTTGGGCTCGTCATCATCGACGAGGAGCAGCATTTCGGCGTGGGACATAAGGAGCGCCTAAAGGAGCTGCGCGCCGAGGTGCATGTGCTGACCCTCTCGGCCACGCCAATCCCACGCACATTGCAGCTCGCCATGACGGGCGTGCGCGAGCTTTCGATCATCGCCACGCCGCCGATCGACCGGCTCGCGGTGCGCAGTTTCATTTCGCCCTTCGATTCGCTCATCGTGCGCGAAGCCTTGCTGCGCGAGCGGTATCGCGGCGGCCAGGCTTTCTTCGTTTGTCCGCGTATCGAAGACCTCGAAGAGGCGGCGGCCTTCCTGCGCGAAAATGCGCCTGAGTCGAAATTCGTCATCGCGCATGGGCAGATGGGCGCGAGCGAACTCGAAGACAAGATGTCGGCCTTCTATGACGGCAAGTTCGACATTCTGCTATCGACGACAATCGTTGAATCGGGCCTCGACATTCCGCGCGCCAACACGCTCATCGTCTGGCGCGCCGATATGTTTGGCCTCGCGCAGCTCTACCAACTGCGTGGACGCGTCGGGCGCTCCAAACTGCGCGCTTATGCGCTGTTCACGACGCCCGCCAACCGCACGATCACGCCTCAGGCGCAAAAGCGTCTCGAAGTGCTGCAGTCGCTCGATACGCTTGGCGCTGGTTTTCAGCTCGCAAGCCACGATCTCGACATTCGCGGCGCCGGCAATCTTTTGGGCGAAGAGCAGTCGGGACATATCAAGGAGGTCGGCTATGAGCTGTATCAGCAGATGCTCGCTGACGCGATCGCGCTGCTGAAGGCCGGAGTCGAGGAGCCGCAGGAGGAAGCCTGGTCGCCGACGATCGCCATCGGCGCGCCGGTGACGATACCGGAAGACTATGTCTCAGATCTCACGCTGCGCCTGCAGCTCTATCGCCGTCTATCGACTCTCGAGACGGATCAGGACATTGAGTCTTTCGCCGCTGAGATGATTGATCGTTTCGGCCCGATTCCGCCGGAGGTGGAGCAATTGCTCGAGATCGTCGCGATCAAGGCGCTCTGCCGGCGCGCGCATGTCGAGAAAATCGACGCTGGCCCGAAGGGCGTCATCGTCGCCTTCCGCGAAGACAAATTCTCAAATCCCACCGGGCTCGTCCGCTACGTCGCAGAGCAGGGGACAAGCGCCAAGGTGCGCCCCGATATGCGAATTGTTTTCATTCGTGAATTTGACAGCATGAAACAGCGACTCGCGGGGACGCGCCGCATTCTTCGTACGCTGGTCGAAATCGCAGAAAAGAAGGCCGCTTAACGCTGTCGAGTCGCGTTCTCTGCGGTGCGCATTCTTTTCGCTATTGCGAGAAAAATCAGCGGCAAACCGACATGACGATCATTGTAGAATTAACGACATGTAAAAATAGCATTTTATGCGCGTGAACCACGCTTGCCGCCGCCTTTGGAAGAACGGGCGGCGTAAGAACATGCATCATCAGGGAGAGGAACATGGCTTATAAGTTTTTTGCCGTCGTCGCCCTCGCTTCGGCAGCGGCCCTGACTGGTCACGCCTTTGCCGGCGAGCACGCATCGACGGCTGAGTGGAAGTCGCCTCAGGTGGTCGGGCAGCCTGGATACAAGGAAGAGGCGGCCAAACCTCGCGAGGCGGCCGCGCCGCGCCCGATCGGGCAGGATCCTTATGCAGCGCGCAATCCGAACGTGTCGTCGCAGAACAGGTAAACACTAAACCGAGCGATTTTGACTCGTACGGGCCAAAATTACGAGCGGCGGGCGCGTGTCCGCCGCTTTTTGCTGCGCGGAATCCGGATCGAGTCCTGGGTTCACGCGCTTACGTGACGATTCGCCTATCGCCGAGCGGCTTGATTTGTGACAAAGTTGCAGACGTCCAAAGGCGCCTGATGTTCGGTTAGGCGCGCCATAAGCGCGAAACTCCATAATGATTCGTCGCGCCAGCGACGACAGGAGCGATCGCGACAAACTCGCCAGGGAGGGCGCCATGACGACGCGGAAACAAAACTCGCGCGGAAGACTGCTTGCGGCGAGCGCCGCCGCTTTGCTCCTCGCCGCTGGATTCTCTGCGCAGGCGCAACAGAGCGGCGCGGAACATAGCGGCATGGACCACAGCAAAATGGATCATGGCGCCATGGAGCACGGCGGCGCCAACGCGCCAACGCAATGGGCGGACCCCGGCAAGGCGCAATCAGGCGCTGCTGAGTCCGGCAAATCCGAAGACCAGAAAAGCGAGGCGGGCAAGGCGGATGAAGGTCATGCGGGCCATCATGGCGGCACGGGTGGAACGATGGGCGGCATGGGTCATAGTGGCGGCATGGGCGGCATGGACCACGGCGGCGGTCAGAGCGGCGGCATGATGGGCGGCATGGGCGGGATGATGGGCGGCATGTCGGGCATGAGCCACGACGGCAAGGGCGGCGACAGCATGGGCGGCATGTCGCACTCCGGCAGCGGCATGATGAACAAAATGGTCTGCGGCTTCGCCGAACATGTCGATGGGCGCCTCGCCTATCTCAAGGCGGAGTTGAAACTCACTGACGCGCAAACGGGCGCTTGGAACGCATTCGCTGACGCATGGCGCGCAACGGCGCAAAAGGCGAAGCAAAAATGCGACGCCGCCGATATGCGCATGGATCATTCCAAGGCGGAAGTGCTGAATAAGCTCACGATGATGGAAAACCATATGGTCGACCATCTCGAAGTCGTGCGCGCTCAGAAGGCCGCCATTGAGTCGCTCTTTACCATCTTGAGCGATGAGCAGAAGAAGATCGCGAATACGACGCTCACTGGGATCATGAAGGTCGGCAAGTCGATGAGCGACATGATGGGCGGCGGCATGATGGGCGGCATGGGCGGGATGATGGGCGGCATGTCCGGCATGGGCCATGGCGGAGGTCAGAGCGGCGGCATGGGCGGCATGGAGCATTGACTTGCGCAAAAGCACTCCCGGCGGGCGAATCGCCGCCGGGAGTGCGTCGAGATTGGTAGCTTAAGTCTATTCCACCGAGAACTCGCGCATCATGCCTGCGTCCTCATGTTCGAGGTTGTGGCAGTGATACATGAAGCGGCCCTTGAAATCGCCGAAAGGCTTGACGATTCGCACGCGTTCGCCCGGCGCGACGAGCACAGTGTCCTTTAGTCCGCTGTCGATGAAGCCTTCGCGTATCGTGGCGTAAGCGTCCTCGTCGCCTTCGAAGCTGCGCTCGATGATCTCGAACTGCTGGCCGTGCAGATGGATCGGATGGGCCATCGACATCATTCGCATCATCCCCATGCCGCCCATTCGGCCGCGCATCATCCCCCCGCCCATCATTCCCATGCCGCCCATCATTTCCATGCGACCCATGCCCATGCCCATGCCCATGCCCATGCCGCCGTGTTCATGGAAAATGTCGATCAGCTGAGTCGTATCGACGGGAATGCGTTCGCGCGGCTGAATGTCGTCATGACCATAAGGCCGTCCGTTCAGGAACATCGCCATATGCGCCATGGTGATGGCGATTGGAATCGGATCTTCGCGATTGGCGACTTCTTCTCCGCGGATGCGCCTGATCGTCGAGAGTTTCTCCGGGAGCTTCCACAAGTCGCTTGAGGCTTTCATCACCTTTGCCGTAAACAGCGAATATTCTTCGCCCACGGCGAGATCGCTTCTCATCATGCGCTGCGCCATGGGCGGAATCAGACTGTCGAACTCACCGCTCAGCATCGTCAGCTTGGAGCCTTGCGGACGGCCGCTAAAATCGACGAGAAGATCGACGCGCTCGGCGGGCGCGAGCATCACATAAGGGCGCGTCTCAGCCTTCTCCAATAATCCGCCGTCGACGCCGATCACGGTCAACGGCGTGCGGTCATCCCAGCACAGCTTATAGATCCGCACATTCGAGCCGTTGAGAATCCGCAGGCGATAGGGACGGCTGGCGACGTCGACCGTGAAATTGGATCGACCGTTGACGAGCACGCGGTCGCCGTAAAAGCCGAACATGCTCGTATGCATGTCTCCGCCATAGGCGAGCTGATTATCGTCGTCGAATGAGCGATCCTGAATGACGAGCGGGATTTCGAACTCGCCCGAAGGCAGTCTAAGCGCGCGCTCTTCATCATCCTCGACGATGATCCCGCCAACGAGGCCGCGATAGACCTGCGTCGCCGTCTTTTCATGCGTGTGCGGATGATAGAAATACATCCCGGCGCGATTGCGGATTTCAAATTCGTAGACGTAAGTTTCGCCCGGATCGATCGCCGCCGCGGGATGGCCGTCCATCAGCATCGGCACATGCAGGCCGTGCCAATGCGTGATCGTTTCTTCAGGCAATTCGTTTCGAAGCCGAATGCGGACCTTCTGTCCTTTCGAGAAGCGCAACAGCGGGCCGAGATAAGTATCCGGCAGCGCCGTCAGCGCATTCGACGGACCTTTGATCAGATTGCCGGCATAGCGCCACACCCGCGTTGGGCCGCCATTTAAAATCCGCGCTTCATCGCGCTTGCAGATTAGGTCGAGGTCGACGTCCGGATTGAAAGTCTCCGACGCGCGGTTGGGCGCGATCCGGCGCATCGCATGGCCCTGGCCGTAGGCCGTCATCGCACCGACTGTCGCAGCGCCCGCGCCGAGCAAAAGGGCGCGGCGCGACATTGGCGCAAAGCGCTTCATAGATCCTCACTCCCCTCGCGGCGTTCACGCGCCGCTTACATTAGTTACCCCTTATATACGCCTCTCTCTAAGTCTTGTTAACTGCGTCAAAAAGCGTCGTGTTTTTCCGGGGGAGCGTTTTCGCTCAAAGGCGGTTATAAGTTCCCAAGTGGCGCGGCCCGATCACCCACTTACATCGATTATGCAAGCAGCGGCGGCGCTGAAGCGCGGCTTTCCAACGCGATGAACGACAGCAGCGGACAACGCGCCTTTAGCGCGACCTTGGCTGTGGCCGCGATTAGGCGGCGCCACGAGGCCTTGGTGCGTCCCCGCTTCCTGATGTTCCTGCTCTTGTGCCTTTTGGCGCATCTCTGCGTCATCGCGTTTCTGCTCTGGCAGGATTGGCGCTTCGCCCGTGAGGCGCCGCCTATCGCGGAGGAAATTCCAGTCGAGGTGATCAACGAGCCGCCCGCGCCAAAGCAGGAAGAGCCTCCGCCCGAACCCGAAAAGCCGCCGGAGAAGCAAGAACAGCAGCAGCAAAAGCCTCCGCCTCCGCCGCCGCAGGAGATTGAAAAGCCTGCCTTCGACGCTCCGGAAGCCGAGAGCAAGACCAAGTCTGACGTCAATGCGCCGGAGCTGAAAGACCTCAAGACGCCAAAGAACGCGCCTGAGAAGGAAAACGTCACGCCCAAGGATGAGAAGCCTCAGGGCATGAAGGACGCTGAAGACGAAGAAGGGAAGGCGAAGGCTCCGGAAGAGGCGAAGGAAAAGCCGATCGAAGACAAAAGCGACGCCGAGATCATCGAAGAGGCCGCGCCGGATACGAAGCCGCAAGAGAAACCCGATCCGACCGAGAAGGGAAGGGTGAAGAAGGGCGAAGGCAACTCGATCGCCGATCAGCTCGCGGCGCTGGCGCCGATCCCCGACTATAAGCTCGCGGCGCCGCCCAAGCCGTCCCCGGTCGGCGGCGGTCATGCGAAGACAACCTATTTGACGATCCTCTACGGGCTCATCATGCCGCACATGCATGTTCCGCCGCGTGTGCGGGCTAGTCAGGCGATCGGCAGGGGCGCGGTCGTCTTCTACATCGACGAGGCGGGCAATCTTACCCATCAGGCCGTGTATCAGCCCAGCGGCGCGCCAGATCTCGACGCGGCGGCGCTCGCCGCCGTACGCCGCGCCGCGCCTTTCCCGCCGCCGCCGCGCGGACTGCCGCACTCGATGCTATTCAGCTACGCGACGAAGTAGCGTCACAGAAGCGTGATCGCCGAGACGAGCCGTCCATAGTCTGGCTCGCGACGATGGACGCTGCGGCGGTAGCTGAAGCAGCGCGCTTCGTCCGCGTAGGTGTCGACGCCGAGGTCTTCGAATGATGCGACGTTGAGCGCCGCGATGCGTGAGGCGATGAAAGCCGGCAAGTCGAAAGTCGTATGGCCTTCGCGATCTGTCGGCGTGAAGAAGCGCGCGAAGGATTCGTCAGTTTCGCGAAACCGGGCTGCGAATTCCGGTCCGACTTCATAGCTCGTCGCGCCGATCGCCGGTCCGAGCGCGACATGGATGTCGGCGCGACGCGCGCCCTGCGCTTCCATCTCCGCGACTGTCGCTTCGATGACGCCGCCGAGCGCGCCTTTCCAGCCGGCATGACAGGCGCCGATTACGCCCGCTTTCGCGTCGGCGAAGAGCAGCATGCCGCAGTCGGCGCCTGTGACGCCGAGCGCCAGCGAGACTTCCGTCGTGACGACGCCGTCGCATCGCGGTCGCGCTTCTGCGCTCCATGGTTCGCGTACGCTAACGGCGTCTGCGGAATGTATCTGGAACGGCACGAGCAGGCGCTCTGATTCAACGCCGAGGCGCGCCGCCATGCGGGCGCGATTCTCCGCAACGCTCGGCGGCGCATCGCGCGAGCCGACTCCGCCGTTAAGCGACGCGTAGACGCCTTCGGAGACGCCGCCTTCGCGGGTGAAAAAGGCATGGCGTAATCCGGGCAGGCTAAGATTTCGCGCCGTGAGCGCAGGCGTTTCGAGCGTCATCGTGCCGATGTTACACGAAAAATCCTGGCAGGTCGGGCATGTCTGGATGGGTCACGGCCATCACTTTGAACAACCCGCCCATCTGATGGCGCGCATCGTCGATGCCCGCGAGACGTTCGAAGGCGTCAATGATCGATTGCGCCTGTTCCGGCGTCGCTCTTTTCGTCAGGGCTTCGGCCCGGCGTTCGATGCCAAGCTGCAGCAGAAAATGCGCTTGCGTAACCGGGCCCATCACCTTGGCGCCGCGCGCACGGGCGGCGCGCGCCAAAGCCGCAAAATCGACATGAGCGGTTAAATCGGCCTCTCCGGGCGCCGCCAGCGGATCGACATAGGCGTGACGCGACACTGCCTGAAGACTGTCGCCGAGCGATGTTTGAGTATAGCCGTAGTCGACGAGCAGCAGCGCGCCGCCTTCTTCGACAAGCCGCGCGGCGATATCGCCGATAAGATTTTGACTCGCGACGCTGACTTCGACGATCGATCCTTCGCGCGCTGGAACGTTTAACGTCGTTTCAATTTCATCGGACAGTCCAAAGGCGAGTTCGCTCTCAGCGTCGAGCCCAACGAGCCGCTCGCGCCAGCCGCTGGCGGTCTTGACGTAGTGCCTGACCGGCAGAGCGTCGAAAAATTCATTGGCGATGATAAAGGCCGGGCCGGGGGGCGTCTCGGCAAAATCCAAATGCCACTGCACCGGCTTTGCAGCCGTGGCCAGCGTTTGGCTTTGCGCCTCGCGCAGAACCGGACTGGTTTCGACAAGATGCACGGAAATGGCGGAGAAGAAATTTGGCGCGATCGGGGTCACGCGCAGCACGTCCGACATCAGCGTGCCCCGACCGGGTCCGAGCTCCACGAGACGCGCCTGAGGCGGCGCGCCGGCGGCGCGCCAGGCTTCAGTGATCCAGACTCCGAGCAATTCGCCGAACATCTGACTGATCTCCGGCGCGGTGATGAAATCTCCGGCCGCGCCGAAAGGATCGCGCGTCATGTAATAGCCGTAACGCGGATGCGTGAGGCAGAGAGACATGTAGCGCTCAAGCGTCATCGGGCCGTCGTGAGCGATCGTCTCGATGATCTCTCTCTTTAAGTTGCTCATGCCGTCGCGCTCCTCGGGCGGAGCGCGAACATGATCGCCGCAGCGCCAAGAAAGACGAGCGGCGCGGAAAGGACCATGCCCATAGTTAGTCCATTGGGAAGGGCTTCCTGCACCGGATCGGGCTCTCGGAAAAATTCGCAGAAAATGCGGGCGAGCCCATAGCCGACGCCGAACAGGCCGGTGATGAGCCCCGGATGTTTAAGCGCGCCATGACGCGCCGCGAGCCATAACACGAGACCGAGGGCGACGCCCTCAAGACCCGCTTCATAAAGCTGGCTTGGATGGCGCGGAAGGTCGCCGGCGCCAGGAAAGACCATCGCCCAGGGAGCGTCGCTCTCCCGGCCCCACATCTCAGGTTTGATGAAATTGGCGAGGCGGCCAAAGAAAAGACCGATCGGCGCAACAGCGGCGCAAATATCGCTCACGGTAAGCAGCGGCGTGCCGCTGCGGCGGGCGTAAAGAAGCATGCCGATCATTGCGCCGACAAGCCCGCCATGAAAGGCCATGCCGCCTTTCCATGTTTGAAATATTTCGAGCGGATGCGCGAGGTAGAACGCCGGATCATAGATCAGCACGTGCCCGAGGCGCCCGCCGATAATGATTCCAAACGCGACGAAGACGAGAAGATCATCGAGAGACTCTCGGCTTGGACGCGGCTGGCCGCGCCTCCAGAGCGCATCATTCGCGACGAGCGCGCGCAGGCCGAGCCAGCCGAAGACAAAGCCGCCGATATAGGCGAGCGCGTACCACCGCAGCGGCAAGGGCCCGATGTTGACGGCGACTGGATCGATGACTGGAAAGGGAAGCACAAAAAACGGCATTCATGAGGTCCGGGCGCGGGCGGTTTCGAACTACACGCCCCGCCTGTCTTTTACCTGTCGGCCCCGCCGATGTCATGTCCTGGCCAGCGCGCGTCGAAAAGCGCCTAAGCCGCGATCACGCCGCCATTTTCTGCGGCATGAACCGTCCGTAGAAAGTTTCGCCTTTCGCCGCCATCTCGCGCAGCAATTGCGGGGGCTCGAAACGCGGGCCGAATTTCGCGGCGAGCTTGTCGCATAGCGCCACAAAGGCCTTCGCGCCCATGCTATCGATGTACGAGATGACGCCGCCGGTGAAGGGCGCGAAGCCGAAACCTAGAATGGAGCCGACGTCAGCCTCCCGCGGATCGGTGACGACGCACTCCGCCATGGCGCGCGCCGCTTCGACCGCCTGGGTCACGAGGAAACGCAGCTTCATTTCATCAACGTCGAGCGTATCGGGATTGAGCTCTTTTTGCGCCAGAGCTGAAAGGCCGGGCCAAAGACTCTTCGTTCCGTTGGAATGATAGTCGTAGAAGCCCTTGCCGTTCTTGCGGCCGAAGCGGCCGTTTTCCTCGACCATGAAGCGCAGCACACGTTCTTGCGCGGGGTCGACCGAGCCTTCGCCAAGGTCCTTCTTCGTCGCCTGCAGGATTTTCCATCCGAGATCCAGCGCGACTTCGTCATTGAGCGACAGCGGGCCTACCGGCATGCCGGCCATGCGGGCGACATTCTCGATCATCGCGGGCGGCACGCCGTCGACAAGCATGATCTGCCCTTCGCGCACATAATTGAGCACGCAGCGATTGGCGAAGAAGCCTCGCGAGTCGTTGACGACAATCGGCGTCTTCTTGATGATGCGGATGAAGTCGAGCGCCGTCGCCAGGGCGCGGTCGCCGGTCTTCTTGCCGAGAATCACTTCGACGAGCAGCATCTTTTCGACCGGCGAGAAGAAATGGATGCCGATGAAGTTTTCGGGCTTTTGCGAGGTTTCCGCGAGCGAGGTGATCGGCAGTGTCGAAGTGTTCGACGCGAAGATAGTGTCGCCGCCAATGACGTCCTGCGCGCGCTTCGTGACGTCGGCCTTGACGGCGCGGTCCTCGAACACCGCTTCGAGCACGAGATCGCAACCTTTCAGCGCCGCATAGTCGGCCGCGGCGACGACGCGCGCCATCAAGGCGTCCTTGTCGGCCGCGGTGGCGCGGCCCTTGCTAACGGAACTCGACATGAGTTTGTCGATCGTCGCGAGGCCTTTGTCGGCGCTCTCCTGATCGCGATCAATCAATACGACGTCGAGGCCGTTGAGCGCGCTGATATAGCCGACGCCTGCGCCCATGAAGCCAGCGCCGATAATGCCTATCTTCTTGAGATTGGTCGGACCGATGTCTTTGGGCCGATGCGCGCCCTTGTCCAATTCGTTCTTTGAGAGAAACAGCGAGCGGATCATCGCCGCCGCTTCCTTCGAGCGCAGAATATGCGCGAACCAGCGCGACTCGACGGTCAGCGCCTGGTCCATCGGCAATTGCAGACCTTCGTAGACGGCGTGCAGAATGGCCTTGGCCGCGGGGTAATTGTCGTAGGTCTCGCGGCGATAGATCGCGTTGGCTGCGGGCCAAATCATCATGCCGGTCGGCGAGAACACCCTGCCGGAAGGATTCTTGAATTCCTTCACGTCCCACGGCGCCTGCGCCTTGCCGCCGTTGACGATAAAGGCGCGGGCGCGATCGACGATCTCGGCTTTCGGCGCGATCTCATGCACGAGCTTGGCGCCGAGCGCGGCTTTCGGCTTGATCTGATCGCCCCTGAACAGGAATTGCAGCGCGTCGCCCGTCTGCATGATGCGCGACACGCGCTGCGTGCCGCCGGCGCCCGGAAAGAGCCCGACTTTAATTTCCGGCAGTCCGACTTTGGTCTTCTCGTCATCCGCCATCACGCGATAATGGCAGGCGAGCGCAAGTTCAAAGGCGCCGCCGAGACACACGCCGTAGATGGCGACGGCGAAAGGCTTTCCGCAGGTCTCGAGTTTCCGGTAGAGCAGCGACAGCCGGCGCGAAAATTCGAAGAACTGCTTATTGGCCGCCTCTTCGCCTTGCTCCTTCAGCGCCTTTGCGTATTGCGCTGCGCCATGCTGCAGCATGGTGAGATCGGCGCCGCCGGAAAAGGCGTTCTTGCCAGACGCGATGACGCAGCCTTTGACGCCAGGATCGGCGACGACCGCGTCGATGATCTGCTCCAGCTCGTCCATCACCTCCGGCGTGATGACATTCATCGAGCGTTCCGGCATGTCCCAGGTCGCAAGCGCGACGCCGTCTGGATCGATTACGAATTTGAAATTCTGGAGGTTCATCGAGGACTCCCTTGAATGAGCGATCTGCAGCGGCGAAGACCGAACGTATGGATCGTTATTCGGGCAGCGTGACTGCGCCAGCGTCGTCGAGAAGGAAGCCTGGGTTCCACGCGACTTCCCAGAAGTGTCCGTCGAGGTCTCGGAAATAACCCGAATATCCGCCCCAGAACGCTTCTTGCGCAGGCTTTACGATCGTCGCTCCGGCGGAGCTCGCCTCCGCAAGGACGGCGTCGACATCCTGTTTCGAGCGTGCGTTGTAGGCGAGCGTGACGCCGCTAAACCCACCCCCGTCGGGCGGCGTTCCGACGTCCGCCGCCAATTCCGATCGCGGATAAAGCGAAATGGCGACGCCGCCGCACTGGAAAAAAGAGATGCCCTGCGCCGCTCTGACAGAGCGGCGCCAGCCCAGCCGCTCAAAAAAAGCCGTGCTCTTTGCAAGATCGTTCACGCCGAGCGTAATGAGGGAGATTCTTTGTTCCATTATCGTGCGGCTCCGCGCCAGAATTACACCCGCTCGACGATCGTCGCGGTGCCCATGCCGGCGCCGATGCAGAGCGTCACAAGCGCTGTGGATTTTCCTGTGCGCTCCAATTCCTCAATCGCGATTCCCATCAGCATGGCGCCCGTGGCGCCGAGCGGATGGCCCATGGCGATGGCGCCGCCATTGACGTTGACCTTCGCGGGATCGAGGTCGAAAGCTTGAAGATAGCGCAGCACGACGGCGGCGAAGGCTTCGTTCACTTCGAAAAGATCGATGTCGTCGATCGTCATGCCGGCGCGCTTGAGCACTTTGCTTGTCACGTCGACAGGTCCGGTGAGCATCAGCGCCGGCTCGGAGCCGATATTGGCGTAAGCGCGAATCTTGACGCGAGGTTTGAGACTGTGCTTCTCGCCCGCCTCTTTCGAGCCGACGAGCACCGCCGCGGCCCCGTCGACAATGCCTGATGAATTGCCGGCGTGATGCACGTAATTCAACTTTTCAATCTCGGGATGCGCCTGAATGGCGACCGCGTCGAAACCGCCCTGTTCGGCGTAAAAGGCGAAGGAGGGCTTCAGCGCCGCAAGCGCCTGCATGTCGGTTCCGGGACGCATATGTTCGTCGCGGTCGAGCAGCGTGATTCCATTGACGTCCTTCACCGGAACGATCGAATGTTTGAAGCGGCCTTCCTCCCAGGCTTTCGCCGCGCGCTGTTGTGATTGCACGGCATAGGCATCGACGTCGTCGCGCGAGAAACCGTATTTCGTCGCAATGAGATCGGCCGACACGCCCTGCGGCATGAAGTAGGAAGGAATGGCGATGGTCGGATCGACAGGCCAGGCGCCGCCCGACGCGCCGATACCGACGCGGCTCATGCTCTCGACGCCGCCGCCGATCGCAAGATCGTGCTGGCCGGACATGATCTCGCCGGCGGCGAAATTCACCGAGTCCAATCCCGAGGCGCAGAAGCGATTGATCTGCACGCCGGGGACTTTGTACGAATAGCCAGATGAAATCGCCGCGGCGCGGGCGATGTCGCCGCCGGCTTCGCCGACCGGATCGACGCAGCCGAGGATCACGTCGTCGACCTCGGGGCCTTCGAGCTTGTTGCGCTCTTTGATGGCCTCTAACGCCGTAACGGCGAGGCCGAGCGAGGAAACCTCATGCAGCGAACCATCCGGCTTGCCGCGGCCACGCGGCGTGCGAACGGCGTCGTAGATGAAAGCGTCGGGCATCAAGCGTTCCTCTCTCGAATCCTTCCGGCGCGTCTAAAACATCTCTTCGGCGAGCGACATCATCGTGTCGGCGCCGGTTGAAATGCGCGTCAGGCGCAAGCTCGTTTCGGGCAGCATGCGCTCCATGTAGAAGCGCGCGGTGAGAAGCTTGGCGTCCATCCGCGCCGCCTCGTGAGGTTCTCTCGATTTCTTCTCCATCGCCGCTTGCGCGATCTTCACCCACATCACGCCGAGCGCGACGCGACCGAAGAGATGCATATAGTCATAAGAGGCGGCGCCGGCATTGTCGGGTTTCGTCATAGCGTTCTGCATCAGCCACATCGTCGCTTTCTGCAGATCATCGAGCGCCGACTTCACCGGCATAGCGAAAGGCTTCATTGCCTCGTCGGACGCCAGCGGATTTAGGAACTCCGACGTTTCCTTGAAATAGGTCATGATCGCGCGGCCGCCGTCGCGCGGCAGCTTGCGGCCGACGAGGTCGAGCGCCTGAATGCCATTGGCGCCCTCATAGATCATGCTGATGCGGGAATCGCGCACGAACTGCTCCATGCCCCATTCGCGAATATAGCCATGGCCGCCATATACCTGTTGAGCCTTCACGGTATTCTCAAAACCCATGTCTGTGAGCACGCCCTTGAGCACCGGCGTCAGCAGGCCAAGCCGGTCTTCCGCCGCCTGGCGCGAGGCGGCGTCGTCGGACCGATGCGCGATGTCGCTGTCGAGCGCGGCAGAAAGCGCAAATCCGCGCGCCGCTTCATTAAAGGCCTTGATCTCGAGCAGCATGCGCCGCACGTCCGGATGCACGATGATCGGGTCGGCGGGCATCTTGGGATCCTTGGGTCCGGAAAGCGCGCGGCCTTGCAGACGTTCCTTGGCGTATTGCGCCGCGTTTTGATAGGCGACCTCAGAGAGGGCGAGGCCTTGCATGGCGACGCCGAGGCGCGCCTCGTTCATCATCACGAACATGGCGTTCAGTCCGCGATTAGCTTCGCCGACGAGAAAGCCTTGAGCGCCGTCGTAATTCATGACGCAAGTCGAGTTGCCGTGGATGCCCATCTTTTCTTCGATGGAGCCGCAGCTGACGCCATTGCGCGGACCAAGCGCGCCATCGCCGTTGACGAGAAACTTCGGCACAATGAAGAGCGATATGCCCTTCACGCCGGCGGGAGCGCCTTCGATGCGCGCAAGCACAAGATGCACGATGTTCTCAGCCAGATCATGCTCGCCGGCGGAAATGAAAATCTTTTGTCCGGTGATCGAATAGGAGCCGTCGTCCCGCGGCGTCGCCTTCGTCGTCAGCAGTCCGAGATCGGTGCCGCATTGCGGCTCGGTTAAGTTCATCGTGCCCGACCAGCGACCATCGGCCATCTTCGGCACATAAAGTTTTTTTTGCTCGTCATTGCCATGACGCAGAAGCGCCGCGAGCGCGCCTTGCGTGAGGCCCGGATACATCGCGAAGGACATATTCGCCGACGAGGCGAATTCATTCATCGCCATCGACAGCGTATAGGGCAGGCCCTGTCCGCCGTATTCCTCGGGCACAGTGAGGCTGATCCAGCCGCCCTCGGCGAAAGCGTCATGCGCTTCCTTGAAGCCCGGAGGCGTGGAGACTGAGGCGTCGTCGTGGCGCACGCAGCCCTTTTCGTCTCCAGACTGATTGAGCGGCGCGAGCGCCTCTTCGCAAAGCCTTCCCGCCTCAAAGAGGATTTGCGACATTACATCGGGGGTTACGTCCGCAAAGCCTGGCAGATTGCCGAAGCGTTGAAAATTCAAGACGTCGTTTAGAAGGAAGAGGGTATCGTCCACAGGCGCCTTGTAGCTCGGCATCACGCCTCCTCCTTGCAGGCGACGCTGGGCGGCGCCGTCGCATCGCGATTCTCTCGGGCTGCGTCATAGGTAGAGAGGCGCCGCCGCGCGCGCAAGCGAGCCACTTGGCGGCGATCCGGAGCGCGACAAGAGCTATAGAGCCGTTTTTTAACGGCTTCTTTACTTCGATTGACAGAAAGTCACCGTCATCGGCCCGCCTCTCCGCTAATATTGCGGCGATTCGCGCGTCCGTGTCCGTTCCACAGCGTTTTTCTCCAAATTTCCACGGGTCGGACCCGCCGGACCACCACATGAGCAAGGCGCAATTTCCTGATCAGGGTCGTCCGGAATCGGAGTCGCGCGAGGTCGGACGCGGGGCCGAGGCGCATGCTGAAGAGAATCGCGACAGCAGCGAAGACTTGATTTGGCGGTCGATTGCAGCGCTCTCCAAAGCCCGCATTGAGAGCCGGCTCGGCGAGCAGCCTTCCGCAAAAGCTAAACCTATCCGCAGCGCGCTGGCGGAGCTCGAATCGAAGCTCGCGCTCGCGGCCAGCGAAGATCGGGGCGAAAAGTTCGAAAAGGGGTTGAGGGGTCTCGATCAGCGTCTCTCCGATATCGCGCGACGGCTGGACCAAGACGCGGCGCATCAGCGCGAAGCGAAGTCGTCGGCCCCGTCAGACGCATCCGCCGCGCATAACGCGGCCTCCGCTCAAAGCGAGCGAGCGGCCCCTGGCGGCGATGCGCCCGTTCACCGCCCGCTTTTAGACGCGATCGCGCAAATCACCGAGCGCCAGCGCGTGCTCGATGACGCACTTGGCGGTTCTGAGCCCGCGTCCGCATCGCGCATGACGGCCCTGCAGCGCTCGATCGACTCGGTCGCGCGACATTTAGACGGTTTTCGCGAGGACGCCGCCGAGCGCGGCGACCAGCAGCTCGTGATGATGCGACAGATCGAAAATGTCCGTCGCGAAATTCAGGACATGGCGCGAGCGATCGGCGAGCTCGCGCCGCGCGCGTCCGTCGCCGCGATCGATACGGCGTTAGCCGATCTCCGTCAGCGCATCGACTTGCAACGCGACCGCGGCGTTTCCGACGAGACGCTCGCGCCTGCCGAGAATATCATCAGCGAATTGCGCGCCGTGATTGAAGATCTCGATCCAACTCCGGTCGTGCGCAACCTTCGTGCCGACGTCGAAACGATCGGCGTCAGACTGGAGAAATTGCAGAAAGGAGATGTCGCGCAGGCTTCGGCCGTGCGCGAACTCGCGTGCGAAACTCATGAAATCAAGGAGCAGCTGGCGGCGCTGATGGCGCGGCCACTGCCGCTTGAGAAGATCGAGGCGCGCATCATTGACGTTACGCAGCGCGTGGACGCGCTGAGGCTTTCCTGTGGCGCGTCCGGCGCGGATCTTGGCGAAGTCGCCACGAAAATCCGCTCCATTATCGCCGCGGAAACGGGGAAGGGCCTTGAGTCCTTCAACAACCGGCTCGATCGCCTTGCGCAAAAGCTTGACGCCGTCGTCGTTCAGACCGCGGCCGCGCGGTTCGACGAGCTCGGCGACCGTATCGACGAACTCGGCAAGACGATCACTAAGCGCATGGATCGTGGAGCGGCGGATATGGCGCCGCTGGAGGCGCTCGTCGCAAAGCTCGCAGAGAAAATCGATGGCGCTTTGGATGGCGCGAGTCACGCTTCGGCCTTCGAGGAGATCGGCCGCAGGTTCGACAATCTTGAGTCGCGCTTTGTGGAAAGCGCGCCGTCAGAGTCGCTCGCGCGCATCGAAGCCATGCTCGCGGAGCCGAACGGTGAGCGTCAATTCGCCGACCTCTCGCAGCGGATCGACGAGCTTCGTCAGACGTTCGCCGCGCGGATGGAGAGCGCCACGAGGGCAGGCGATTTAGGGCATATCGCCGCCATCGAAGAGTTGCTGCGCGGCCTCGACGGCAAGCTCGACGCAGCGCTCTCTTCCGATGCGCGTCATCTTGATTTGCAGGCGATCGAGCGGGAGCTTGCGCAGCTCTCCTTCAAAATTGATCGGCTCGACGATCCTCTCTACGCTCCAAGGTTTAGCGATCAGAATTCTCGCCTTGAGGAAATCGCTGAGCGGTTGGAGCGCGTGCATGACGCGCTCGCGCAGAGAGTTGAAAGCGGCGCGCGCGCCGAGAAAAGGGAAAGCGAGTTGGCGGCTCTCATCGAGTCGCTCGCCGACCGCATCGATCGGCCCGTCGAGCCTGCGGCCGATTCTGAAGCGCTCAAGTCGCTCGAAACTCAGATTGACGCCTTGTCGCGGCGGCTCGAGCGGATCGACGCAGGAAGCGGCGCGCTTATCGGCTTCGAATCGAAAATCGATGATCTTTTGGCGCGACTCGAGGACACACGATCTGAGACGGCTCAGGCGGCGGAAGAGGCCCTTCGTCGGGCGGCTGCGGAAATTCTCCGCGAAACGGAGAAGGTTCAGCAATGGGCGGCGCGCCGAGTTCGTCGCGACGACAATGACGATTGTCATGTCTCCAAGGACTCGGCGGCGCCGGGGACGGCGGACGGACAAAACGCCGAGAGCAAAGAAGTCGCGCCGCTCGATCCAATGGAGTTCCTGCTGCCAGTTGACGATCGCGTCGTCGACGGGCGAGGGAATTTTAGTGGGCCCCTATCAGGCGCGGAGCGCGTAGGGTTTCGGACCTCGGTTCAATCTGATTTCATCGCCGCGGCGCGCCGCGCCACGCAGCCGGCGACGGACGCGGCGTCAGGCGAAGGCGCAATCGGCGATGCGACGCCTGAGGGCGGGGCGGTGGTCAGGCTCGGCGCCGCCCTTCGGGAGCGTAAGCGCCCGCTGCTGTTGAGCCTTGCCGCGATCATGCTGCTGATTGGGGCCTATCAGATGGCGCGGCTCAGCGGGCGGGACGGATTGATTATAGGCCCGTCGCTAAGGCAACAGGAGGCTAAGGCCCCTGCTAAGGCGGTCCTGCCGCCTTCGTCGCCAGAAACGCCGCTCGCCTCTAAGGAGGCTCCATCGATAGCGCTAGCCGAGCGTCCGGTCGCAGCCCAGCAAAATATCGATCCAATGCCCACCGGCGCCATAGAGGCGACGCCGCTGTCGCCCGGCGACGCATTGGCGGCGATCAAACGCCTCGCTGTGGAGGGCGATCCGGCCGCCCAGTATGAAATGGGCGCGCGCCTTGTGGAAGGGCGCGGCGCCGCGCGCGACGCCAAAGCGGCGGCGCGCTGGTTCGAAAAGGCCGCCGAGACAGGGCTTGTGCCGGCGCAATATCGGCTCGGCTCGATGTATGAGAAGGGCGTGGGAGTCGAGCGCGACTACGGTCTCGCCCGGCTTTGGTATGAGCGCGCCGCGGGGTCCGGCAACGCTCGAGCGATGCATAATTTTGCGGTGCTGCTTGCCGAGGGAGGCGACGGTAAGCCCGACTATGTCGCCGCGGCGGATTGGTTTCGTCGGGCGGCCGAGTATGGCGTTCGGGACAGCCAGTTCAATCTCGCGATCCTCTATGCTCGGGGTCTCGGCGTCAGCCGCGATCTGGTGCAAGCCTACGCTTGGCTTTCCGCCGCCGCCGATCAGGGCGACGATGACGCGGCCAAGAAACGCGACGAAATCGGCGCTCGCCTCGATTCGAGGGAGCTTGCTGCGGCCAAGTCGATCGCGACTGGTTTTCGCGTAAAGGCGCCAATCCCGGAGGCCAACGACGTTCCCGTGTTCAGGACTGGCGGCGGCGAGGGGGCAAGAGAGCAGCCTCCGGTTAAGCCTCCAGTCAAAGCGCCCTCGGGAAAACCGCGGGTCTCTCAGCTTTAGAACCGACCTCGCCGCGCCATTAACGGTTCGTGTACGGGATCGCTTCTATTGTCAGCTCGACCGAGCCTCTTGGCGCCGCGCGCGTATGTGCAGGGCTCGCCATCTTTGGAGACTATGATGCGCAGAACAATCGCGACGCTTTCGGCGGCCTTGGCTCTCAGCGCCGCAGCGCTGGCGTCCGCCGCGCCAGCGCGCGCCGATTCCGCGGGGCCGGCCATTGCGGCGGGCATTGGCGGATTTGCGCTTGGAGCGATCACCGGCGGGGCGCTCGCCAATTCTGCGCCACCCGTGGTCTATGCGCCTGCGCCTGTCTATGTCGCGCCGCCGCCCGTCTGCTGGGTTGAGCGCCGTCCGATCTTCGACGAATATGGCGTGGTGATTGGTTCCCGTCCCCGCCGCATTTGCGAGTGACGGGCGCGTCTTACGGCGACGCGGCCCATGAAAAAGCCGCGTCCTTACGTTAAATTCGCGGCATGAAGGCAAATCATCTTTTCGCGGCCTTGGCCGTGCTGCTGTTCGCGGCCGCTCCGGCGCGCGCCGAATGGTCTGGCTGCCTCTCGAGCCTGCGAGGCGACGCGGCAGGAGCCGGCGTCAGCCGGCAGACGATTGCGTCGGCGACGGATGGGCTCACCCCCAACGACGCCGTTAGCTTCATGGACAAGCAGCCAGAGTTCACGACGCCCGTCTGGGACTATGTCGCCGGCCTCCTCGACGAGGAGCGTGTCGAAGAAGGACGCGTCATGCTGCGCCAGCATGCGCGCGTGCTGCATGCCGCTGAAAGCCGCTATGGCGTAGACGCGCCGACCATTGTCGCCGTGTGGGGCGTCGAGTCTGATTTCGGCAAGAGCTTCGGCAAGCGCCCCGTGGTCCAGAGCCTCGCGACGCTCGCCTGCGAAGCGCCGCGCCGCAATGACTATTGGCGTAAGGAATTCATCGCCGCGCTGAGAATTCTCGATAGCGGCGACATCGCGCCAGAGGAATTCTACGGCTCCTGGGCCGGCGCCTTCGGCCATACGCAGTTCATGCCGTCGACCTTTCTTAGAATGGCTGTCGATCTCGACGGCGACGGAAGGCGCAACATTGCAAGCTCGGCGGCCGACTCGCTCGGCTCGACGGCGAATTATCTGCGCAAGAGCGGCTGGCGTTCTGGCATGCCTTGGGGCTTCGAAGTGCGTCTGCCGGAAGGCTATTCCGGACCTTCCGGGCGGGGACATCGGCAGTCCATGGGCTTCTGGCAGTCGCGCGGCATCATGCGCCTCGACGGTAGCGGCTTGGGCGATGGCGCTGCGGCGCTGCTGCTGCCGGCCGGCCGTAGCGGGCCGGCGTTTCTCGTTACAAAAAACTTCGATGCGATCTATACTTATAACGCAGCTGAGTCATACGCGCTGGCGATCTGCGTCCTGTCCGACATGCTGCGTGGCCGGCCAGGCATTCAGACGCCGTGGCCGACCGACGATCCGGGCCTGTCACGCGCCGAGCGGCGGGAATTGCAGGCGCTGCTCACCCGTAATGGCTATGACGTCGGCGACTCCGACGGGGTGATCGGAACAAAGACCAAAGAGGCGATCGCCGATTTCCAGTCGCGCGCCGGCCTCGAGCGCAATGGCCGGGCTAGCCTAAAGGTTCTTAACGCCCTGCGCGGGCGGTAGGTCCGGCGACGTCTCCACGTCGAAATCCGGCTCGACCGCGTTTTCGCTAACGGTCTTGAGGTCGTCGGCGATCCAGGCCTTGGTCAGCTCCCAGACGACGGCGAGAACGACCGGCCCAGCGAATAGGCCGGCCACCCCATGGGCGAGCACGCCGCCGATCACGCCGACGAAAATCACTGGGATCGGCGTCGACAAGCCATGCGCGAAGATGAAAGGCTTCAGCACATTGTCCATGTAGTTGACGCTGAGCATGCAGATCGTCAGCGCCAATGCTGGACCCGCCGCCAGGGTCGTCCAAGCCCAGAAGATGACCGGCGCGACGATCAGCAGCGGGCCGATCTGGATGATGCCGAGCACGAGAATGGCGATGGTCAGCAGGCTCGCGCCCGGCACATCGGCGAGATACATGCCCGCCCCGCCGACAACGGCTTGCATCAGCGACAGGCCCATGACGCCGCGCGAAACGGCGTTGATCGTGGCGCCGGCGAGATCGACAAATTTCTCGCCGCTTGAGGGATCGATGCGCCGCGACAGGGCGCGCGCGCCCGCGAGCATTTGCGGCGCGGCGGCGAGAATGAAGCCCATAAGCAGGACGGAGACGAGGAATTTGAGCGTGCCGGCGCCGGCGCTCTTCGCCATGTCGAGCAAAAATTCTCCGGCGGGCTTCAGTTGCGGTAGAATTTGCGTGAAGGCGCTGCGCAGATTGGTCGAAGCGAGCAGCCAGAAGGAATAAAGCTGCTCGCCGACGAAGGGCCATCCTTTGATCGACGCCGGCGGCGGCGGGACGGCGATGTCGCCGGTCTCGATCCCCTCCATCACCGACTTGATGGGGTCGATCGCGCCGACCGCCATCCATGTGACCGGACCGATGATCAGCACGAGTCCGGCGATCGTCATCAATACGGCGGCAGTGATGGGCCGTCCGCCTAACAATTCGGCCAGCACGCGGAAAATCGGATAGAGCGCCACGGCGAGCACGACGCTCCAAAGAATGATCGCTGCAAAAGGCAGGATGATGATGAAGGTCCAGTAGAGCAGCGCGCCGATCGCGAACAGGCGGATGGCCAGTTCGATGACCATCGCATTGAAGCGGCGCTCGACGCCGTTAATGCCGTTGGGCAGATCGATCACCGGCGTTCTCTCGCCATCCCGCGACTTTTGCATCGCAATAGAGTGAAGATTTGGCGGGCGTCTGACAAGAGAGCTTTACGTCACGGGCGTTCCGGATCGCCAGCGACGGATTGCAGCCATAAGGCTACGCTTGCGGCCTAATAGCCGCCGCTTCCAACCAAAGGATGGATGCCGCCTAGTCCCTTGGGATCGGCCTGCCGGCTGCGTTTGCCGGTTTTGGTCCCTTGGTCCGACTTTGACGCCGAAACAGACTTAGCGGCGGTCTTTGAGGATGCGGCGGAGACGGGTGGCGCAGCGACCGCGCAGAGGAGAATTAAAGCAAGAAGAAAGCGCATGCGGGTTAACCCCCTCGAAGCGAAAAGCCTGCAAGGCTTACATAGTCCGGCTTTGCTTGGGAGCGAGACCGGCGCGCGACGCGAGCGCTTCGACAAGTTTTGCGCATTTTGCGATAGACTACTCGCTCCACATCGAACGATTCGAGCCGCATGACCATCCGCTTGCATCAGGGCGATCTCCCCGAGGGGATCGGCGCTGGCTCTATTGTCGCGATCGACACAGAGACCTTGGGCCTCAATCCGCATCGCGACCGGCTGTGCCTAGCGCAGCTCTCTTTCGGCGACGGCAACGCCGAGCTTGTTCAGTTCGCCAAGGGTCAGACCCGAGCGCCCAATCTCGAACGCCTGCTCGCCGACCCCGCCATTTTGAAAGTCTTCCACTTCGCGCGTTTCGATATCGCCATATTGGCCAAGACCTTCGGCTTCGTTCCCGCGCCGGTCTATTGCACCAAGATCGCCTCTAGGCTCGTCCGAACCTATACGGACCGGCATGGCCTCAAGGATCTCGTGCGCGAGCTTTTGGGCGTGGAGATATCGAAGCAGCAGCAGTCGTCCGACTGGGGCGCGCCAATGCTTTCCGAGGCGCAGCAGGCCTATGCGGCCTCGGACGTTCTCTATCTGCACCAGCTGAAGGAGAGGCTCGACGCCATGCTCGCCCGCGAGGGCCGCGCCGAGCTGGCGCAAGCCTGTTTTGAGTTTCTGCCCACACGCGCGCGCCTCGACCTCGCTGGCTGGCCGGATACGGACATTTTCGCCCATGAATGAGGCGGTTACGCCGCCTCGAATTCGCCACCTCCGCGCCTCATGATCACGCCATGACCGACGCTTTCCCGACGCCCAACGCCCGCGACCGTATCGGCGCGTTTGTCGCGCCGCGACAAACCGCTTTTCCGGAGGCGCTGCGCCATACGGCGCGGGTCGCTCGTCTGCGCCGCTGGATTCTGTGGGGGGCAGGCGGCGTCATCGGCATCGTCGCACTCGGCCTGCTCATCAGTTCGCTGCGCTTTCTGCCGGTCGTAAGCGTGGCGCGCGTCGCGCTCAAGGGCTCCCACATCGTCATTGAAAGCCCGAAACTCGTCGGCTACCGCAAGGACGGGCGCCCTTATGAGGTGCGTGGGGCGATCGGCATGCAGGACTTGACGAAGCCTGATATTTTCGAATTGGAGCATCTCGAAGTCAGGGTCGAGAACACTCACGACAGTTCGATCGTGCTCACGGCCGAGAAGGGCGTTTACAATCGAAAGGCCGATCATGCCGACATGAGCGGCGGCGTTAACATCCGCAATGAGAAGAGTTTCGACATGCGGCTCGAGTCGGCCGTCATGGATTTCAAGGCCAGCGTGATGACCTCAAACAAGCCCGTCCTGTTGAAGATCGAGGGGGGCGAGGTCGTGGCGCAGTCGGTGGAATTCTCGCAAAATGAGCGGCGCGCGACCTTCGAAGGCGGGGTGCATTCGGTGCTATACGGCCACGGCGACGCGCCCGCGCCATCTTCGGGCGCTGCGACCAAAGGCTAAATGCTCCACTTCGTCCTTTTTCTTTTCGCTGCGCTCGTCGCGGCGGCGCCGGCAAACGCCCAAGGGCGTTCCGGCGGCATCTTGCCGGGCGCAACGGCCAAGGACCCGCTCAATATCGACGCGGGAAAGCTCGATTATTTCGAGAAAGAGCAGAAGCTCATCTACTCTGGCAGCGTGATCGTCACGAATGGACCGTCGACGCTCAAGGCGACGCGCCTCATCATCTTTTTAGAGGGAAAAGGCGATCAGGCGGCCGCGACGACCAACGATCGCGTCAAACACATCGACGTTGAAGGACCGGTGACGCTCGTCTCAAAGGATCAGATCGGGACTGGCGATCGGGGCAGCTACGAGAAGAGCGAAAACAAGGTCTATCTCATAGGCAATGTAACCCTGACTCAGGGCGAGAATATCGTTAAGGGCGACAAGCTCGTCTATGACGTGACGACTGGCATGGCGACCGTTCAAGGCGGCGCGGCGCAGGGCGGACGAGTGCGCAGCACCTTCATGCCAAAGAACCAATAATTTTTGGAAGTTAGTGCGTGGCTGACGCTGACGTCACAAGCTGATCGAGCATGCGCTTGCGCTTGGCTTCATAGTAATAGCCGCCGGCGTAAAGCTTGATCGCTCGCGCTTCATTGCCGCCGCTCACCTTATAGGCGTTGGCGAGATAAGGCACCGCAAAGGCGAGATTGGTGTCAGCGTCGAGAAGACCGCTCGCCGGCCCGTCGTAGCCCATGTGCCGCGCTGTGTCGTGACGGATCTGCATCAGCCCCCAATAGGGTCCGTGCCTGGCGTTGGGATTGTAATTGCTCTCGCGGCGGATCGAGCGGTGAATGAGCGATTCGGGAATGTCGTAGATTCGGGCGTAATGGGCGATCCGCGCATGGAGCGCATCCTGGCCCGAAAGCTGGGTCTCTTGTGCGGCCTCGTCATAGGCGGCGGGGGCGGCGGCGACTGGCGACTCCTGCGGCGCGCAGCCTGCGAGCAACAGGGTCCCGAAAACGGCAAGGGCCGCGGTCCCGCGGAATAATCTCATCTTAAAAAATCCCTCACTGGCCGCCCACAGCCCAGCCTGCGAATGCGCCATGCCCAAATGGCGAATTCGTGGCGGTCACGCTTTGGCGAGTTGATTTCTGGGGGCAGCCGACTACCTGCCGCTATCGGGAATGAGGCAGGCGATGGCGCAAAAGCAGTCGAAGAGCGGCCAGGCGGCGAAAGGCTCAAAGACCGCAACCAAATACTGGTCGGGCGACGTCACGCGCCACAGCGACGCGCTCGATCTCGAGTCAGGCGTGTTCACCTGGGACGATCCGGCCAAGATCGCCCACTCCCTGAAGCGTTCGGCGGAGAAGAGCGACCGGCGCAAGTCGGAGCCATATCGCTCCGCCATGTCGATGCTGACGTTCTACGTCAACAGAGCCGGCAAGGATTTGTCCAATGAGCGCCGGAAGGTTCTGGAACAGGCGAAGGACGAATTGCGCAAGGCGTTCGGGCGGGAAAGCTAAAACCGAGCAAATCAAGGGAGCGACAAAATCAGTCGCTCCCTCTACCTTTAGGCTTCAGCAAGTACCGATGCTATGGTTTCGGTATAGATACTTAGAGCATCGTAAGCGGCTTCGCTTCGTCCCATCAAGGTAACTTCTCGATTCAGCGCTCGATATTGTTGAACTGCGCGGCGAATTAATTCATCTTCCTTGAAAAGCGAGGGTTTCTCTAAAACCCACTGGTTATTTTTCTTCCGGACAAAAGCGCTTAAGGCGGACATGATCGGGAAGAGAATGCCCGGCGCGACCCACACTACCTTATTGGTCGTTTTATCTCGCTTAACGGGACGGCCGCCAGTCGGCCTATCGCTGTTCTTACCGTATTCATGCAGTCGATGGCCGTTCCAACCTTCGTGTCGCTCCCAGTTTCTAAACTCTTTAACTGCGACCGGACCCATTTGTACAGTAAAGTCATATAATTGGCCGCGATCTCCCTTTTTTTCCTGTGCCCAAGCGCTGAAATCAGCAAGACATTTACCGCCTTGCTTGTATGAGAAGTTGCGTCCTGCGCTCGTGCTGCCGAGAAGCTTCTGAGGCATGAGCAATCGCGTCCACTGAAGGACATTCTGAACGTTCATTCCGACAGTATCGGTCTCGCTCATCTGTAGCGTCTCGCCCGGCAGATGCTGTTCGATTGATTGCTTCAGATCTGCGAGATAGCCGCGCGCGCCAGCCTGCGAAACGCTCTTCACGGCGGTTGCCGTGTTACGCGCGATTGCTATTTCAACGATTTGCTCTTTCGAAGGCTCCATGACGATCTCAGCGCGCACCATAAATTCGGCGCCGTCGTCACCTTCGAGCCCACTGAAATAGCGCAGCAACTCACCTTGAGTTTGAGCTCCGTTGATGATGCTTGCGTTTTCCAAGAAGGCAACGCGCTTGTTGTCGTCTACGTTGCATGCTGTGCAGGTGATTGTCACCCCAGAGTTACGATTTATGAATCTATCCGGAAGCTCCTCGATCGTATTCGCAATCTGCTTATGGACAAAATTCCGCTTACTGGATGAATGCTCCGCTATATAGCTTCTCAAATTATCCTGAGTTCCAATATTGAGAATGTCGCGCGCGCTCACGTTAGCGAACCACGTTTGAACGCCGTTGGCCTTTTCGTCAGGCGACGTAAGGTTACGAATCAAATTGTAGGGGAGGGAAAGCACGGCATTAGCCGTGCCGTGACGAGAATTCGCCATTGCAATTGCCTTTCCAGTTCCCTGCGTATCCCTTCGGTGCGCATCCGCGCACAAAGCTCACAGGGCAGCTTAGGCTGCAATGATTCCTAGTGCCGCGTCAAGTCGCGGCCTATCACCGCGTAAACTTCTTATATTTCAGCCGGTGCGGGATTACGGAATCGACTCCCAAGCGCCGCTTCTTATCCTCTTCGTAATCGGCGAAATTGCCTTCGAACCATTCGACATGGCTGTCGCCTTCATAGGCGAGAATATGCGTCGCGATGCGGTCGAGGAAAAAGCGATCGTGCGAGATGATGACGGCGCAGCCGGCGAAATCGACGAGCGCCTCTTCGAGCGCGCGGAGCGTCTCGACGTCGAGATCGTTCGTCGGCTCGTCGAGCAGCAGCACATTCGCGCCGCTTTTCAGCATTTTCGCGAGATGCACACGGTTGCGCTCGCCGCCTGAGAGCTGGCCGACCTTCTTCTGCTGGTCCGATCCCTTGAAGTTGAAGGCCGAGCAATAAGCGCGCGAATTGATCTCGCGCTTGCCGAGATAGATCACTTCATTGCCCTCCGAGATTTCCTCCCAGACGGTTTTATTGGCGTGCAGCGCGTCGCGCGATTGGTCGACATAGCCAAGCTGCACGCTGTCGCCGATCGTGATCTCTCCCTTGTCAGGCTTCTCCTGCCCGGTGATCATGCGAAACAGCGTCGTCTTGCCGGCGCCGTTGGGGCCGATCACGCCGACGATGCCGCCGGGCGGCAATTTGAAGGAGAGATCGTCGATTAGCAGCGTGTCGCCGAAGCCTTTCGACAGATGGTCGAACTCGATGACATTGTCGCCGAGACGTTCCGCCACCGGAATGACGATCTGCGCAGTCGTCGGCGCCTTCTCGCTCTGCTTGGCGACGAGTTCCTCATAACGCTGGATGCGCGCCTTGCTTTTCGCTTGCCGCGCCTTGGGCGAGGAGGCGATCCATTCGCTCTCGGCTTCGAGCGCGCGCTGGCGCGCCTTGTCTTCCGAGGATTCCTGCGCGAGGCGCTTCTGCTTCTGCTTCAGCCAGCTCGTGTAATTGCCCTCATAGGGAATGCCGCGGCCGCGATCGAGTTCGAGAATCCAGCCCGTGACATTGTCGAGGAAGTAGCGGTCGTGGGTGACGATGAGGATCGCGCCCGGGTATTGGCGCAGATGTCCCTCCAGCCAGTTCACCGTCTCGGCGTCGAGATGGTTCGTCGGCTCGTCGAGAAGCAGCATTTCCGGCTGTTCGAGCAGCAGCCGGCAGAGCGCGACGCGGCGCCGCTCGCCGCCCGAGAGCTTTGTCACATCGGCGTCGTCGGGCGGACAGCCGAGCGCGTCCATCGCTTGGTCGACCTGGCTGTCCAAATCCCACAGGCCCTTGGCTTCGATCTCGTCCTGCAGTCTGGTCATCTCATCGGCGGTCTCGTCCGAATAATTCATCGCGAGATCGTTGTAGCGGTCGAGAATCGCCTTCTTTTCGGCGACGCCCAGCATGACGTTACCGCGCACGTCAAGCGCAGGGTCGAGGTGAGGCTCCTGAGGGAGATAGCCGACGCGCGCGCCCTCTGCGACGAAGCCTTCGCCCGTGAATTCCTTGTCGATGCCCGCCATGATGCGCAGCAGAGTCGATTTGCCCGCGCCATTGACGCCGAGCACGCCGATCTTGGCGTCGGGATAAAACGAGAGATTGATATTTTCCAAGACCTTCTTGCCGCCGGGGTAGGTCTTGGTCAGGCCTTGCATGTGATAGATGAACTGGCGCGCCATATCGCCTCGCAATGGATGAGATTGGCGCTGTCTTTAGAGCATTTTCACGCGGCGAGGGAAGCCATTCGGACTACCAACTGGGCAGAAAAAATACCCCCGGCGGGCGCCGGGGGGTTTTTTCCGAGAAGGGCTGCGCTCAGGTGGTGCGCATAAAGCTCAGCACCGTAGCGCTAAGGGTGCTGCCCGTGAGCACGAGCGTAGCGCCGAGGGCAAGCAGCGCGACCAGGTTCAGCGTCAGATCGGCGGTATGGCCGGCAAGCGCCAGAATGCCGAGGACGATCGCCGCCAGTCCGGCAAGGGCCTGAATGCCGGCGGATCCCGACGCCATTTCGCTCGCCAGCATCTCGGCGCCAAAATGTTGCGACTGCCCAACCGAGGCCACCTCCATACTTGCGGAGGCGCGGCGAAGCACGTAGAGGCGCCAAACAGCGTTGCTGCTTAGAAGCAGAGCTGTGCCAAAGCCAATGACCGCGATCGGCGACAGGACGTCTGGCTTGATTCCAAGGAGCGACAGAACGCCAAGCACGATACCGCCTGCGCCGACGAGAAAGACGAGCGCGAGGCTATTGCCGCCCATCTGCTCTGGGGTAGCGGTTCGGACGCCGCCGGGAAATACGACCTGCGCATAATCCGACAGCATAGCTCCGCCCTGAATCAATAGGGCGACGCCGAAGACGATTGTCGCGATTGCGACCATCATGGCCGGCGAAATTCCAACTAAACCGCAAATGACGAGAACGATAGTGGCGACGCCGCCGATGGCGTCGATCAGACCGCCATATGCGACCGCATTTTCATGCGATGCGATATCTCGGGTAATGGACATGTGGGACACTCCAGCCGCTTGCCCCCCGTGCGCTAGCTAGCGGCGCATATCAGGGGGGCAAGCCTAGCATTTCCGAGCGAATTGCCTTTTGACCTCAGCGCGCCTTAAAAGCGCAAACGAGGCAATCGGGCGAGCGCAGCGGCCATGAATGTTCTTTTGATCGGATCGGGCGGACGTGAGCATGCGATCGCCATCGCGCTGAAAAAAAGCCCGCTGCTTAAGCGGCTCTATATCGCGCCTGGCAATCCAGGAACGGCGCGCATTGGAAATAATGTCGATCTCGATGTCGCCGACCACTCGGGCGTGATCGACTTTTGTCGAGAGACCGCGATTGCGCTCGTCGTCATCGGGCCAGAGCAGCCGCTGATCGGCGGGCTCGTCGACGAGTTGGAGAAGCGTGGCGTTCTCGCCTTTGGTCCAACGCGGGCGGCGGCTCAGCTTGAAGGCTCCAAGGGCTTCACCAAGGATTTGTGTCGCGACTATCGTATTCCGACCGCGCGCTATGCGCGTTTTCGCGCGCTCGAACCTGCAATGCATTATTTACGCGAGAATGGCGCGCCGATTGTCGTCAAGGCCGATGGACTCGCCGCCGGCAAAGGCGTCGTCGTCGCGCAGACTCTTGCGGAAGCGGAGAGCGCCGCGCAGGCGATGTTCGCCGGCGCCTTCGGCGCGTCGGGAGCCGAGGTCGTCATCGAGGAATATCTCGAGGGGGAAGAGGCGTCGCTCTTCGCGCTCTGTGATGGCGTTCGCGCATTGCCATTCGCCACGGCTCAGGATCATAAGCGCGTCGGCGACGGCGACACGGGTCCGAACACCGGCGGCATGGGCGCTTATTCGCCGGCTTCGGTCGTGACGCCGGAGGTCGAAGCGCGCGTCATGAACGAAATCATCGCGCCGACGATGCGCGCCATGCGCGAAAGGGGCGCGCCATTCAAGGGCGCGCTCTATGCGGGACTGATGCTCACAAGGGATGGGCCAAAGCTCATCGAATATAATTGCCGCTTCGGCGATCCCGAGGCGCAGGTCATTCTCCCCCGTCTTGAGGACGATCTTCTCAAGTTGATGCTTGCCGCTGCGCGAGGCGATTTACCGCAGGATCGGCCGCGGTTCTCGCCGCTTACCGCGCTGACGGTCGTTCTCGCGGCGAAAAATTATCCGGGGACGCCGATGACGGGCTCGGAAATCCGCAAGGTGGAAAGCGCCGCGGCTGTCGAGGGGGTCACGATCACCCACGCCGGCACGCGCGAGGAAGGGGGAAAACTCCTCGCCGCCGGCGGCCGCGTGCTCAACGTCACGGCCTTGGGCGAAAGCGTCGCCGAGGCGCAGGCGCGCGCATACGCGGCGGTCGATCTTATCGACTGGCCCGGCGGCTTTTGCCGCCGCGACATTGGCTGGCGGGAGGTCGCGCGCGAACACAACTACATCACGTAGATCTTGTCGGGCAGTTCGTCGCCGCTCGCGCCGGGCGGCGCATACTGCGCCAAGAGGCGCGCGCATTCCTCGATCGCCGCGACAAAACCGTCCGCCACTCTTTCCTGCCGTATTTCTTCAAGCAGTTGATTGAGCGCGACTTGCCATCGCTCGTTTGCGATCTTCGCGGCGACCGCGTCGTCGGCGACGATACGCGCATAGCGTTCGGCGAATGAGACGAATATGAGCACGCCCGTTCGCGATTTGGTGCCGGCGACGCCGCGCGAGAAAAATTGCTCAATTGCTTCGCGCTCGGCACGGGCGCGCATGACGGCGCGCGGCGTCAACAAAAAGCGCACGGGAGCCCATGAGACAAAGAGCGTCGCGACGATAAAGATCGCGATTTGGGCCGCGAAGATTTCGCGAGTCGAGAGGTCGGTAAAAAGCAGCATGGGCCAGGGCGACGCCAGCGCGACGAAGGCGCCCCAAAGCGGCGGCACAAATGCGTAATCGGAAGAGCGGCGCGCCAGCACACAGACGATCTCGCCGGACGTTGTTTCCTCAGCGCGGCGGATTGTCTCGGCGATGCGCTCATAATCTTGCGCGGTCAGCTGCATCACCAGTCTCCCGAAGCGCCGCCGCCACCCGATGAGCCGCCGCCGCCAAAGAATCCGCCGCCGTCGCTCCAACCGCCGGCGCCGCTCGAGCCGCCCGAGGAGTCGCTGTTCCAGAAGCCGCCGCTCGGGGGCAGCACGATCATGGGGCTCCCGCCGCGCCGGTAGCGTCGGTAAGCACGCCGCTGGCCGCGTGCGCTACGCGCCATCCAGACCACGATGAACAGAAACAGCGCGAAAAAAATGAGCGGAGAAAGCTCGTCGAAACTCGTGGATTGGGGCCCCCGCGCCCGTTTCGTCCATTCAGCGGAATCGCCGGAGAGCACCTCGATAATGCCCTCGACGCCGCGCTCTACCCCGGCGCCATAGTCTCTCGCTTTGAATCTTGGCGCCACCGCGCTGGTCAGAATGATCTTCGACAACGCGTCGGTGAGCGTTCCTTCCAAGCCGTAGCCGACTTCAATACGCATTTTGCGCTGGTTCGGCGCGACAAGAAACAGGACGCCATTGTTCTTTTTCGCCTCTCCAAGCTTCCAAAAGCGAAACAGGCCGTTGGCGTAGGTTTCGACATCCAATCCGTCGAGCGAATCGACAGACGCCACGACAAGCTGGATACCCGATTTGTCCTCGAGATCCTTGAGCTTTGTCTCGATCGTAGCTTTCGTCGCGAGCGGAATGATATTGGCTTGATCGACCACTCGGCCGGTGAGCGGCGGATAGTTCGCGGCCGCGAAAGCCAGCGATGCAACGAGAAAGAAGAGCGGCGCGAGCCAGCGCGCGGCCCCGCGCATCGCTATTTGCCTTCGCACCGGGCGCAGCGCCCAGCGATTTCGACGACGCGCGTTCGGGCGCTGAATTTCGCGGCCCCGATAAGAGCGGAAAGTTCGCGCGCAAAGCCTGGGGACGTCGCCTCCTTCACCTCGCCGCATTGCTCACAAATGATGAAAACGACTGGCTCCTCGGCCTCATGCGCATGTCCGCAAACGATATAAGCGTTTTTCGATGCAAGCCGATGCGCCAGCCCATTGTCCATAAGATAGCCGAGCGCGCGGTAGACCGAGACCGGCGCAGGACGTTTGCCTTCTTCGTCCGCCATGAGATCGATCATCTCGTAAGCGCCGACCGGCCGGTTCGCCTCCGTGAGGATGTCGAGGGCCCTGCGCCGCGCCGGCGTCAGACCGGCGACCTTGGGCCGCGAGGAGCTTTTGGCGGTGCGGCTGCTCATTGCGCCAATTTAGGGGGCTTCCGCGCAAAAGACGAGGCTTCAGCGCTTGGCGCAGGCCGCGGTGAATTTCTTGAATTTCTCCGCCGCGTCCGCGAGAGGCGCCGTACGCTGCGCGCCGCCGATGGAAATATTGAGCGTTTCCCCGCTGGTCATCGCGGCGAAGATCGGGTCCTTCGTCTGAAGGGATGCTTCGAAGCTCGGCACGCCCGCTTCCTCATTCGGGACGAGCTTGCCGGCGACCTTCGCCGTTTTTTGGCCGACAGAGAGGGTCGCCGTCGCCTTGTCGCCAGCTTTGAGCTTGTCGCTCGTTTCGGCGACCCAGATTTTGACGACGCCGCTCCCTGGCGCGCAGGTGAAGCTTCCGAGACTGTCGTCGCTCTCCGGGACCCCATAGCCGAGATAGATGCTATCCGCGTCTTTGTCCTCCAGTCCGCCGAGCGTCCAGACGCGCGCGTCGGTTTGGGCGCTGACGCCCGACAGGGCGATAAGAGAAAGGACTCCCGCTAGGGCGCATGTTCGCTGCACGCATTCTCTCCTTGCGCCGAGGGCGTGGACCAGGCCGGCTTGCGCTCACGCGCGCGGCGCCTATAGTCCGCGCGCAATTGCCTCCCGCCGAGCCAGAGCCAAAATGAACCGCCCGAAAAAAGAAATCAAACGCGTCGTCCTCGCCTATTCTGGAGGGCTCGACACCTCCATCATCCTGAAGTGGCTGCAGACGACCTATAGGGCGGAAGTCATCACCTTTACCGCCGATCTCGGACAGGGCGAGGAGCTCGAGCCCGCGCGCGAGAAGGCGCTGCTTTTGGGCGTTAAGCCAGAAAACATCTTCATCGAAGATCTGCGCGAAGAATTTGTGCGCGACTATGTCTTCCCGATGTTTCGCGCCAACGCCCAATATGAGGGGCTTTATCTTCTCGGCACGTCGATCGCGCGTCCGCTTATCGCCAAAAAGCAGATCGAGATCGCACGCAAAATGGGCGCGGACGCGGTCTGCCATGGCGCAACCGGCAAGGGCAATGACCAGGTGCGTTTCGAACTCGGCTATTATGCGCTGGAGCCCGATATCGTCGTGATTGCGCCCTGGCGCGAATGGACCTTCGTCTCGCGCGCCGACCTCATCGCCTTCGCCGAAAAGAACCAGATACCGATCGCCAAGGACAAGCGGGGCGAAGCGCCGTTCTCGACCGACGCCAATCTTCTGCACACGTCTTCGGAAGGAAAGGTGCTCGAAGACCCGAACCAGGAGACGCCGGATTACGTCTATTCGCGCACGGGCAATCCTGAGGATGCGCCCGATGAGGCGCAATATGTCACGATCGACTTCGAGAAGGGCGATGCGGTCGCTGTGGATGGCGTCAAGCTCTCGCCCGCGGCGCTGCTCGCCAAGCTCAACGATCTCGGACGCCTGCATGGGATCGGACGACTCGATCTCGTCGAAAACCGCTTCGTCGGCATGAAGTCTCGCGGCATGTATGAGACGCCGGGCGGCTCTATCCTGCTCGTTGCGCATCGCGGCATCGAGAGTCTCACGCTGGACCGCGGCGCCGCGCATCTCAAAGACGAACTGATGCCGCGCTACGCCGAACTGATCTATAACGGCTTGTGGTTTTCGCCGGAGCGCAAGATGTTGCAGGCGGCGATCGACAAGAGCCAGGAGCATGTAACGGGCCGCGTGCGCGTCAAGCTCTATAAGGGTTCGGCGACGCTTGTCGGCCGGGAAAGCCCGTGGTCGCTTTACGATCAGGACCTCGTCACATTCGAGGAGGGCGGAACTTACGACCAGCGCGACGCCGAAGGCTTCATCAAGCTCAATGCGTTGCGGCTGCGCACGCTGGCGAAACGCGCTACGCGCGGAGCGAAGCAAAACTGACCACGTTGACGGATTTGCGGACCGCCGGATGCCTCCCTCTCCCGCGAAGCGGGGGAGGGTAAGGGAGGGGGCTTAAATTCGAGTCGAGCAGAAATTGCATCGTCCTCTTTCCAACTCTCCCCCGCTTGGCGGGAGAGAGGGCGATCGCGCTGCGGAGGAAATGTCGCCGCTGGATCAAGGCACAACCGCGCAGACTCGCGGACCGTCGCAAACGCTTCTTTCTCTCGACGATCTCGTTGACGCTGGCCTCATCGCGGAAGCCGACGCGCCAAGCCTTCAAAATGTCGCCAAGCGCTACAGCATCGCCCTCACGCCGGAAATCGCGGCGCTGATCGATCGTGACGATCCGAATGATCCGATTGCGCGCCAGTTTATTCCCGACCCTCGCGAATCCCATAGCACGCCGCAGGAACACGCCGACCCGATCGGCGACGATGCGCATTCGCCGCTGCCAGGGCTCGTGCATCGCTATCCGGACCGCGTGCTCTTAAAGCTGCTGTCGGTTTGTCCGGTCTATTGCCGCTTCTGTTTCCGCCGCGAAACGGTCGGTCGCGGTAAGGGCGAGCTGCTGCCAGAGTATCACGTCAGCGCGGCGCTCGATTATATTGCGACGCGACAGCAGATTTTTGAAGTGATCCTCACCGGCGGCGATCCCTTGATGCTCTCGGCGCGTCGCCTCGAAGCCGTGTCGCGTCGTCTTGCTAATATGCCGCACGTGCGGCTGTTGCGCGTTCACACGCGCGCGCCGACCGTCGCGCCGGACCTTGTCACGTCGGATCGGCTCGCGGCGCTTCGCGGAAGCGGCAAGGCTCTTTTCGTCGCCCTGCATGTCAATCATGCGCGCGAATTGACCGAGTCGGCGCGGGAGGCGATCGCGCAGCTGCGTGAGGCGGGCGCGATCCTTCTGTCGCAGACCGTTCTGCTCAAAGGCGTCAATGACAGCGTTGAGGTCCTGGAGCGGCTGATGCGCGATTTGGCAAGCCTGGGGGTCAGGCCTTATTATCTGCACCATCCAGATCTCGCGCTGGGGACCGCGCATTTTCGGCTCAGCCTTGCGGCGGGCAGACGAATCTACGCGGAGCTGTCACGCCGGATGACCAGC
This sequence comes from Methylocystis sp. B8, assembly GCF_005771425.1. Lineage (GTDB taxonomy): Bacteria > Pseudomonadota > Alphaproteobacteria > Rhizobiales > Beijerinckiaceae > Methylocystis. The sequence goes on from NZ_VBTZ01000001.1 coordinate 303,423, forward strand.
CTCGCGCTGCCGGCCTATGTGCTCGACATTCCCGGGGGCTTCGGCAAGGCGCGCCTCGCCGAGGGCGCCGCCGAGCCAGACGGCCGAGGAGGATGGATCATCGTCGATCGGAATGGCGAGAAACGGTCCTACCGCGATGAACTCGAGCCGCCGAAGGACTGACTTTCGTTCGCGTGCTCGGAACAGATCCATCGGCTCGACTCCACGTAAGGAATACTTGTGCGCAGACTGACGCTCCTGATCGCCATACTGATTGCGGCGTTTGCCGCTTTCGTAGCGCGCGCCGACGAGGCGCCGGATTCGATCGAGCAGTTCAACGCGCGTCTCGATCGCGCGCGCTCGACGCTCGATGAAGTGCAAAAGGCGCTGGAGCAGCCGGAGCTTTCCGACGCAGCATTGCGCAGTCTGCGCGCGCGCATCGACCCCTTGCCGCGTGAGCTGGAAGAGACGATCGAAAAGCTAACGCCGCGTCTTGCAGCGATTGATGCCCGATTGAAGGAGCTTGCGCCCGTCGCGACGAAACCGCAGGAGCCGGCAAAGGAGGCTCCGAAAGCGCCGGAGAAGCCCGCGGAGACGAAGCCCGCGCCGAAGCCGTCCGTAAAGAACAGCGTTGAGAAGCCGCAGCCGCCAAGAGGTCCGCCTGCGCCTGCGCCGGAGACGACGCCGGGCGATACCGAATCCCCCGACGCGTTGGCTCGCGTCAGCGCCAACGCCGAGCTTGAAGAACAGCGTCGCCTTTTCGACGCGACTGACGCGACGCTGAAACGCGCGCGCGCCATGCTGCTCGAAGCGCGGCAAATCTCGGTGACGATTGTCGCGCGCCAGCGCGGACTTTTCGCGAAAAATCTTTTTTTGCGCACGAGCGGCCTGTTCACGCCTTCGCTGTGGCGCGCCGCGCTTGAAAGCGTTCCCGGCCTTGTCAGCGATTCGGCGAGCTTTCTTTCCGATCGTGCGGGGAATGTCGTCGATCGCGTCAATAGCGGCAAGCGCGCGCAGTTTTTTGCCGTGCTTTTCCTGATCGCCGCTGGCGGCGTTTTGGCGCTGTTCATGGCGCGCCGCGTCGCAAGGCGTCTTGACGGGGACGCCACTCCGACGCCTTTACGCAAGGCGGCCGCTGCCGGATGGACGGCGATCGTTGTCGCAGCCGCGCCAGTTGCTGCGGTCGGCGCATTGAGCCTAGCCTTTGACGCCTTCGACATTGTCGACTCGACGTTGGAGCCGATTTGGCGACGCGTTGTCGAAGGCGTGGCGAGGATCGCCTTCGCCTACGCTATCGCGCGCGCGGTTTTCGCGCCGTCCCATCCGAACTGGCGATTGATCGATCCGGGCGATCGGCTCGCTAGGCTTCTGACGGCGCTGATCGCGCTAGCGGCGCTGACTCTTTCCGCGGCGCGCTTCGTGGAGCAACTCGAAGAAGCGACGCAGGCTGGTCTGTCTCTCGTTATCATCACGCGCGGCATGGGCGTGATGATTGTCGTCGCGCTCATCTCCATTGCGCTCTTCAACCTGCCGCGCCGCGCCGAAGTTGAAAAGGGCGGCGCCGTCGCGACCGTCGAAGGACGCGACTGGATGAGCGCCGCGCGTTTCTTTGGCGCCGTCGTGGTCATAGCCTTAGTGGCGGCATGTGGCGCCGGCTACGTCACTTTCGCCAATTTCGTCATTCTGCAAATAGGGTGGACTGCGGCGGTGCTGGCCATCCTCTACGTCGTCGTGACGCTTCTGCGCGGCGGCATAGAGGCGGCGTTTGCGCCGATGAGTTTTCTTGGCCGCAATGTGATCAGCGGATTCGGCATGCGCCGCGAGCAACTCGCGCCGCTCGCCGTGCTGCTTTCCGGCATTGTTACGCTGCTCTGCTTCGTGACGGCGGCTTTGGTGGCGATGGCGCCGCTCGGCTACGAGTCCGGCGATTTTCTCGCGAATATCCGATCGGCCTTCATTTCCTTCAAGATTGGCGACGTCACCATCTCGCCTTCGAGCGCGCTCGTAGCGGTATTGGTCTTTGCCGCCGGGCTCGCCGCAACCCAGGGACTTCGTCGCTGGCTTGACACGCGTTTTCTGCCGCTGACGCGCCTTGATCTCGGATTGCGCAATTCGATCAGCGCGACGCTCGGCTATGTCGGATTCATTCTTGCGGCGGCGCTCGCCCTCTCCTATGTGGGGCTCGGCTTCGAGAAGCTCGCGATCGTCGCCGGCGCCCTTTCCGTCGGCATTGGCTTTGGCTTGCAGTCGATCGTCAACAATTTTGTCTCAGGACTCATTCTGCTTTGGGAGCGCGCCATTCGAGTCGGCGACTGGGTGGTGGTCGGCGATGAGCAGGGCTATGTCAAACGCATCAATGTTCGCTCCACCGAGATCGAAACCTTCGACCGCGCGACGATGATTGTGCCGAACTCCAATCTCGTCGCCGGCGTCGTGAAGAATTGGCTGCGCGGAGACAAGGTCGGCCGCATAAAAATCGCCATCGCGCCCCATGCCGGCGTCGATCCGGAAAGGATGCGCGACATTCTTTTGGCGGCGGCGCGCGCGCAGGAAGGCGTTTTGCGGATTCCTGCTCCACAGGTGATGTTCCTCGGCATGGAGGCGAACGCCTTCAAATTCGAGTTGTGGTGCTATGTCGAGGATGTCGAGCAGTCAGCGCGCGTGCGCAGCGATCTGCACTTTGATCTCTATCAGCGCCTTGGTGAGGCCGGAATCACCATTGGTCTCGCCGCGGCGGCGCCGCCGACGATCGTCCATATACCTGAGCTCGACAAGCTTGCGGCGGCCGCTGTCGCGAGCGCCCTTGCGATTGAGGCCAATCTGCCGGGCGTCAAGAGCGAAGGCGAGGAGCCTGAAAAATCCGACGTCTTCGAAGAGAACGCCGCGCCCTCGGAAGCAAAGTAAATCTCTTCACGTTCACTGTTTCTCAAAGAATGGGGAGCGAGATGCGCATGATGCTCTTGCCGCAACTCCTTCGTTTCGCCGGTCTCCTTGCGATCGGCGCGCTTGCCGGCTGCAACGCCGCGCAGGAGTCGGCGAGCCCTCCAGTAGGGTCGGAGCCGCCAATGTATCGTTCTCTGGCGACAGCCGGCGCGCGCGTCGACCCCGCTGCGGCGCGCGACATGATCTCGCTTTATCGGCGCAATAGCGGCCTCGGCGCTTTGGCGCTCGACGACGGGTTGCAGCGCGTTGCGGAGGCGCAGGCGCGAGACATGGCGCAAAGCGCTGACCTTGCGGCGCGTGGCGAGCTTGGCGATCGGCTGGCTGGCGCAGGGGTTCAAACCCCGGCGGCCGTGGAGAATGTTTCCGCCGGCTATCGCACGCTGGCCGAAGCATTTTCGGGGTGGCGAGATTCCGCTCCGCACAATGCGCGTATGCTGGATAAGCGCGTAAAACGGATGGGCATCGCCACGGCCTATGCGCCTGGCGCGAAATATAAAGTCTATTGGGCGCTCGTTCTCGCCGACTGAATCATGCGCGGACCCCGCGCTTGCGTTTGCCGCCGCTGGGCGGCGTGCCGCAATATTCTGGTTCGGACTTCGTAATTGGACTGGTTACGCCGTCGTCGATCCGTAGATAGCGCACGCCGAGAAAGAAAAGGATCTCGGCGTCACGTTGCAGTGTACCGCAAAGTCTCGGCGCCGCTCTTGGGCGCGGCCGGAAGGCGATGACCTTCCCCATGACGATCCCTCCCCAAGCTCCTAACGACGATGAATCAGCATATGAAGACGATTAGGAGTTGGCGAGGGTTAATGTTCCGTCAATGACCCGATGCTAAATTTTCTGCAGGTTGCGTAGGGTTCGAGTGGTGTTGCGATGGACGGCGGTAAGGAACAGCATCGGAGCGTCGATGCTTCGCTGCTTCGAGCGGTCGTCGATCAGTTTGTCGAACGCTCGATGCATCCGACGGCCGATATTCGTCAGTTCGAGCCGCTCGCGCTCGGCCTCATCGACAACATCGATTCCGAAACAGTCGCTCGCGTGGCGCTGCCCCTCTGCTTTCATCCCGAAACGCCTTCGTCTATTTTTGCGCGTCTTTTCGACAAGGGCGGCGCCGCCGCGGCTCTTGCCTTTCAATTCACGCCCAATTTCCGGCAGCGCGACATGATGGTCACGGCCGAGCGGGGTCCGACGCCATTCGCGGCGGCAATCGCCCGCCGACGCGATCTCGTTCGCGAGACGATGACGGCGCTTGCCTCCCGCAACGAAGTCGAGGTGCTTCGCGCGCTCGCCGGCAATCTTTCGGCGCATTTAGACGCGGCGTCGCGGCGCGCGCTGGTCATGGCGGCGCGAGATGATCTGACGCTCGCGCGTACGCTGCTCGATCGCGACGACCTCGATCTTGATCCGGAACCGCTGTTTCTCGCTGCGAATCGGCTCGAGCGCAGGGCCATCGTGCTCCACGCTTGTCGCCAAATATTGGCGAGCGGCGCGACTGAAACGCATTGTCGCGCTAACGCCGATTTCGTCGCAAAACTGGAAGGAGCAGCGCAACGCCAGGATCGCGGCGCGATGGCCACGCTCCTTTCCGAGGCGCTCGAGTGCCGAAAGGACCGTGCACGCGCCGTTGTCGCCGACCGTCTTGGCGAGGCTTTCGCTCTGGCGCTCAATGCGATCGGCATTCCGTTGGAGTCGGCGGCGCGCATCCTTTGGGCTGAACCACACCGCAGCGCCACGATTGCACGCTCGCTTGTCGGATTGACGCGTTCGACGCCGCAGCGCGCGGCGGCGCGCATCGTTAGCGCAGTGACCGGGGCGGCGCGATCGGAGCGCGAGAATTCGCGCCGGGCGACGCGAGAAGAGGCTGGTGCGCCAACGTGGCGGCGCGCGGCGGCGCCCCAACCCGTGGCGCGACCATCGCGCAAACTCGATCAGTCCGCCTGATCGCTATGCGGCGAGGTCGACAAAGATGCGACCCTCACGATCCTCAATTTCGACGATCCAAAGATCCGGGTCGAACATGATCTCGCGCTTGAGCCTTTGCTCGGCCTCTGCCGGATCGAGCCAGTCCCCTGCATGAACCTTCGCGAACAGACGATCGACTCCCTCGGGCGGCTCTTCGCTTTGCGGCGCAGGACCATAGACCGCGGCGCGCCCGTCGAGCCGATCGAGCTTCACAAAGATCGCGCCGGCTTCGGCCGCGCCGCGACGGCGCAGCATGGCGACTGCGCCTTGTGTCTCCGCGCGACGGATTAGCGCGGAGACGAATATGTCAGACCTCAGGCGCATGACGTTCAAACTAGCGCTTGAGCAACCGGATTGTCGAACGCTCGCTCAGGGGAGCGGCAGGTTGGAGCGCGCCGCAAGCAGCCGCAGCAGTTTCGGCGTGATTTGGCCTTTGGCTGGCAGGCCGATATCCCGCTCGAACTTTTCGAGGACCTGGCGCGTGGCGCTGTTAAGCATGCCATCAGCGCGTACGACGTAACCGAGCTTCAGCAGGGCGCGCTGCGCAAAAAGCACCTTACCGTCGATAGCCGAATTACTATCGGCGGCTGGCGCCTTTTCGTTCTTGTGCGCGCTTGCCGCGCGCGGAGGCGCGGCGCTAAGGATAAGCGAGCTGATGGCGTCCCGCTTCTTATCCATCATGCGCGGCGTATCTGGTTTAGCTGGCCCGCTCTTGGCGACCTCCACCTTTTCGATTTTTTCGGCGATCGCGTCGGGGACGGCGCGCTGGCTCGAGTCTCGCTCTGTGCGCGCAGCTTCGATGACGGCGGGCCGCGCCGGCGGAGTCGGCGCCGTTATGACCGCTGGCAAAGGCTGACTGGAAAAGAGTGGCGCCGGATGTCTTCCGTCCTGGAAATACAGGGCGTTCATAGGTACGCCGATTGCCGCCACGGCGGCAATGCCGAGCATGAGCGTCGCGCCTATCCGGTTCGCGCCGAAGATTCGTCCGAAGAATGAGCGACGTCCAGCGCGCCGTCCGTTGCGAGGCGGCGCGCGATCGGAAGGCGAAGCCTGAAAATGAGAGGCGTAAAGCGAGGCGTCACGCAATTTTCTTCACCTTTGCTGGTTCGGCACGCCCTGCTGCGACCGTGTTTGGCGGAGCGCCGGTTCGCGCGATCGTTTGGATTTTCGCCATGCCGCCGGTCGCGCTGCGGCGCTGACCGCAGTCCTGGGGCAAGCGAACGGTGACCGCCGTGCCGGACTGCAGGCCGCTTTCAATCGTGATCGAACCGCGGTGCAGCCCGACAAGCCCGCGTATGACGGAAAGACCAAGGCCCGTTCCCTCCTGTCCGCGATCAAATGGCGCGCGCGCCCGGAAGAAAGGGTCGCCGAGCCGCTCGAGATCGTTTGGCGCGATGCCGACTCCAGTATCCGCGACAGTGATGACGGCCTGATTTCCTTCCAGCTGAAGCAGCAGCCTCACCGTTCCCGGTGGAGGCGTGAACTTCACCGCGTTAGAGAGCAGGTTAATGAGGATCTGCTTTAAGGCGCGTTTGTCGGCGACAATTTCACCAAGCGCGCTGGCGTATTCGCGCGAGAGCGTCACGCCAGACTGGTCGGCCATCAACTGCATCATGTCGCAGCATTGATCAGCCAAGGCCTGCAGAGGAAAGGGCTCCAGCTCGATTTGCATGGCGCCGGCTTCGATCTTGGAAGCGTCTAAAATCGACTCGACGACCGCGAGAAGATGGCGCCCCGAGGCGCTAATGATGGATGCATATTCCCGCTGTTTGGCGGGTTCGCATGGCGCGATTCCCTCGTTCGCGAGCATTTGCGAAAAGCCGATAATGGCGTTGAGCGGCGTGCGCAGTTCGTGGCTGATATCGGCGAGTAGCCGCACGTTGCCGATTGTCGCGCGTTTGGCTTCCATGTGAGCGGCGGCAGGGGAATCGAACTCGATGCGCAGGGCTCCCGTGCGCGACAGCACGATCAAGAAAATCAGTGGAATCTGCGCGAGAAAGAAGATTGCCGTCTCAGCGATTGTCGGCGCCCCGTGGAAGAACAGAAACAGCGGCGCCGATGTCAGTAGACAGGCGATGACGACCAGCCGCCCCAGGATGAACGCGCGATGACGGTCTTTCCGCGCCGGTCGACTGGCGATGCTCCTTTGCAACGCGACATCGGTCCAAAACTCGAAACTATCGGGGAAACTACGCAAGACACACGCTCCACATTAGTCCGGATGGGTAGCAGATCGGTCTTAAACACCCGCTAAAGCGATGCCTTTACTGGGCAGACTCCTCCATATGGTTTGTAGTTTATTGATGCGGTTTTCATGGGAAATCGATGCGCGTTTACGAAGGCTCAACTCCCTCGCGACATCACTTCAGCAAACTGCTTCCGTTATGGAGAGGCGCTTGGTTTTTCTTGCCAAATGCGCAATCTGCATTTTTCTCGTCTTAGTCGCGCTGCAGTGGCGGTCTGATCATGCGCCGAACGCCGCGAACAGGGCGGCCATGCGCGCCGCGGCTTCAGCCGTTTCGATGGTCCGTGCGGGCGGCGATGCGCTTGCCGGCGCCGCGCGCGAAAAATGCATGACCGCGCCCCGCGACTGCCTCTCGGCGGCGCAGCGGCTCCAATCGGCGACCTCTCGGGCTCGCTAGGCCACAATCCACGAAGGTGGTGTGTGCAATAAGCTGCGGCACGGCCGAGCTTTTTTGCCGAATCAAAAAATTGACTCTAAACATGGTTTAGCTTGGCGCGCGATTTAGAGGCCGAACCGCCACCGAGGCCAATTTTCGTTCCCCAGCGCGACTTGCTCGCGCGTCGTCACTCTCTCCTAAAAAAAGGAGATGGCCATGTCCGAAGAAACTTCGTCTGAAGATACGGTTTCCCGCGCCGAGTTGAACAATCTGCAGGAGCAGCTCAAAGCGATTCGCATGGAGCGCGACCGGCAGCTTTTCGAAAAATCCGAGATCGTGGCCAAGGCGAACGCTTACGCTAAGGAGCGCGACGACCTTCGAGACAGTCTTGCGGCGATGACCGCCGAGCGCGACCGCCTTGGGGCCGAGAAGGCCGAGGCCACGAATAAGATGCTGGAGGCCTCTCGACAGGTCGAAGCCGCCAACGGCCGCGCCGACGAGGCTGCGGCGGAGATTACGCGGCTGCGCCACGTGATCGCTACGGCGCCCTCGTCCGATCCCGCTATCGTGCTGTGGAACCTGGTCCAGCAAAAAACTAAGGGGGGCGTCGCCTGGACGCGGTCCAAGATTCCCGCCGACAGCCCGGCTTTGCCTTGGTTCGATAAGACGATCGCCATCGTGACTCAGATCGGCTGCTTCGCCATCAAGGCGACAGACGCCTTCATTCGCTGGGCGACGCCGAGGGCCATCGAGCTTTTTCACAAGGGCAAGGCGGAGCTCGAGGCTCGGCTGGCGAAGAAATAGTCTCAGGCTTCGGCGCGCGGCCCTAGGTCCCGGCGTCAAGTGGCGCTAGGGCGACCTGACTCGCTCTTTCTTTCCCCGGCGGGCGCTGCTATCCCCCGCCCATGACCGCCCACAAGATCGAAAACATCCGCAATTTCTCGATTGTCGCGCACATCGACCACGGCAAATCGACGCTCGCCGACAGGCTTATTCAGGAGACCGGGACGCTCGCCGCGCGCGAGATGGTCGAGCAGGTGCTCGACTCGATGGATATCGAGCGCGAGCGCGGCATCACCATCAAGGCGCAAACTGTGCGCCTCAACTATAAGGCCAAGGACGGCAAGGATTACGTCCTCAATCTGATGGACACGCCGGGCCATGTCGACTTCGCCTATGAAGTGTCCCGCTCGCTCAAGGCGTGTGAAGGCTCGCTCCTCGTCGTCGACGCCTCGCAGGGCGTCGAGGCTCAAACGCTCGCCAATGTCTATCAGGCGATCGATGCTGGCCACGAGATCGTGCCCGTCCTGAACAAGATCGATCTGCCGGCGGCTGAGCCCGAACGCATCAAGGAGCAGATTGAAGAGGTCATCGGGCTCGACGCCTCGGACGCCGTGCTGATCTCCGCCAAGACCGGCCTCGGCATTCCCGATGTGCTCGAGGCGATCGTCACGCGGCTGCCGCCGCCTTCCGGCGACGAGAAGGCGCCTTTGAAGGCGCTCCTCGTCGACAGCTGGTACGACGCCTATCTCGGCGTCGTCGTGCTGGTGCGCATCTTCGATGGGACCCTGAAGAAGGGCCAAAAGATAAAGATGATGGCGACGGACGCCCATTACGAGATCGACAAGATCGGCGTCTTCCGGCCGAAGATGCAGGATGTCGCCTCGCTCGGCCCGGGCGAGGTCGGGTTTATTACGGCGCAGATCAAGCAGGTCGCGGATACGCGCGTCGGCGACACGATCACCGACGACAAGAAGCCGACCGCCGAGCCGCTGCCCGGCTTCAAACCGGCGCAGCCGGTCGTGTTCTGCGGTCTCTTTCCAGTCGACGCCGCGGACTTCGAGGATCTGCGCGCCGCGATCGGCAAGTTGCGCTTAAACGACGCGAGCTTCTCCTACGAAATGGAGACGTCTGCGGCGCTGGGCTTTGGCTTCCGCTGCGGCTTTCTCGGCCTCCTGCATCTCGAAATCATTCAGGAGCGGCTGCAGCGCGAATTCGATCTCGATCTCATCGCGACGGCGCCGTCGGTCATCTACAAGATCACGCTGACGAACGGCGACGAGATCGAGCTGCATAACCCCGCCGATATGCCGGATGTGGTGAAGATCGAGGAGATCAAGGAGCCCTGGATTAGGGCGACGATCCTCACGCCCGACGAATTTCTCGGCTCGGTCTTAAAGCTCTGTCAGGACCGGCGCGGCGTGCAGGTCGATCTTAATTATGTCGGCAAGCGCGCAATGGCCGTCTACGATCTGCCGCTCAACGAGGTGGTGTTCGATTTCTATGATCGGCTGAAGTCAATCTCGAAGGGCTATGCATCGTTCGACTATCAGCTCACCGACTATCGCGCCGGCGATCTCGTGAAGATGAGCATTCTCGTCAACGCCGAGCCGGTCGACGCGCTCTCCATGCTGGTGCATCGCTCGCGCGCCGAGGGACGCGGACGGCAGATGTGCGAGAAATTAAAGGAGCTTATTCCGCCGCATATGTTCCAGGTGCCGATTCAGGCGGCGTTAGGCGGCAAAATCATTGCGCGCGAAACGGTGCGCGCCTTCCGCAAGGACGTCACGGCGAAATGCTACGGCGGCGACGTGACCCGCAAGCGCAAGCTCCTCGAGAAGCAGAAGGAAGGCAAAAAGAAGATGCGCCAGTTCGGCCGCGTCGAGATTCCGCAGGAAGCATTTATCGCGGCGCTGAAAATGGAGGAGTAGGGGGAATTTCCCGAACCTCTCGCGTCATGCCCGCGCTTGTCGCGGGCATCCACGCGATTGGGCCGCCGCCAATCATGCAAAGCGCACGCAACGTCCCGGCGTGGATGGCCGGGACAAGCCCGGCCATGACCGCTTTCGATCACCCCCGCGCCAGCGCGATCATCACCGCGCCGAGCAGCATCACCGCTGCGCCCAATAGCCTGCCGCCAGACTCTTCCTTCAGCACATGGCCGCTCGCGACCACTGTGAAGAGCGCCGACAGGCGCTTGATGGCGATCACGTAAGGCGTGAACAGCACGGTGAGCGCCCACATCTGCAAAGTGTTGCCGAATGCCATCGCCGAACCCGCGCCGACCGCGTAGCGCAGCGCAAACAGACTTGGCGCCGCGCGTCGCCCGGCGAACCAGTAGAGCAGGGCGCATAGCGAGATGACGATCGTCACCGCGGTGACCCAGATGAGCGGCGTCGACGCCCTGACGCCGAGCTTGTCAATATTGGCGGTGATGCTCCAGATCACCGCGACGCCGATCATGAACCGCGCGCCCTTGTCACGCGCGAAGACATGGAAGTTGAAGCGGCGTCCATTTTCTTGGTTTGCATCGAGCAAGCCGACGCCAAGCACGGTGAACAGAACGCCGAAGACGCCCATCGGCGGCGCGTGCTCGCCTGTCATGATCGGCGAGGTGAACAGCATCAGCACCGGCGTGAGCAGCACGAGCGGCGCGACGAGCGACGCGTCTGAGAGCCGAAAGGCGCGGATGTAAAGCAGATAGGCGACGACATTGAGCGCGCCTGACCAGGCAAGAAGAATCCAGAAGTCAGGCTTCGTCAGCGACGCAAGCGTTTCGCGCGGCGCGCCGAGCAGACCCGGATAGAGAACGAAGCAAGCGAGGGTCAGCAGGACCGCGCCGGCGCACCATTGCGCAGCGAGAATGGCGCGATCGTCCGCCGTCCGCGTCGCGGCCTTGGTGCCGAGATCGGTGACCGACTGGCAAATGGCGGCGACGAGAGAGGCGAAAAGAGCGAGAAGCGCGAGGTCCATGGCGCGCTATAGCGCATGATCGGCAAAAGTGAGAGCCGCTTTGGCGTAAGATATCGAGCTTGCGCGCGGCTAACCCTCTCCCATTGGGAGAGGGTTGCACGCCTCTTATTGGAGGGAATGAAGCATGATCGTTTCGATCTGATATGGCGGATCAAGCGCTAGGCTTCACCGCTATGACCAGCGTGTCGACGCCTTCGCGAAATTCGACCGTGACCGGCGCGAAACCAGCTGCGCGCAACTGCTCGATCGACGGCTCGAAATACATGATATGCAGGGGAGATTCATCGCTGAGTAGATGCACGACCCAGCCCTCGAGCAGATCGACTCGCTTTCTCTCGGTCAAAATCTTGAACCATCGCCGCACTGTAGCTTGGGTGTCGGCAAGATGCGCGGCGGAATCGTCCATTGCGTAGCGGTCGCCGTTGACGAAAATACCGTCAGGCCTCAAAGCGCGAAAAATCTCAGCGATTGCGGCCTTACGGTAGTCGTCAGCAAAATTATGGATCGCATAATTTGAAATGACGACATCTATGCCCGCATCGGGCAGAGCGCGTAGCGCGGCGAGCGCATCGGCTTCGATGAACTTGACGCGGCCGGCTGATACATAATCAGCGAGATTGACGCGCGCCTGATCGAGCATCTCGCCGGCGCTGTCGACCGCGGTGAGCTTGAGGTCATGGCGCGCCGAAAGCGCCGCCAGCGTGCTGATCCCGGTTCCACAGCCAATCTCGAAGCCTTCGATCGGCCCGGTGTCGGAACGCCAATCAGCCATCCGCGTCCCGATCATTTTTGCGAGCGCGGCGGCGTTTGGACACAATAGCCGCAGCACCTCATATTCCGCGCCGATCGGTCCGGTGAAGGGATTATCTTGAAGGGCGGACATGGCGGCTGTTTTTTCATATTGTTCAAGGGCTCGCAAGACCGTGGCTTTCCTTGCAGGCGACGTCGTGATAGCGAGGCGCAAGCTTTTGAGGCAATGCAGCTATGACGCAGGCATTACGTAACGAGGCGCCGACAGCGGACACGACGCTAAGCGACTCGCTTGCCGTGCTCGGGCGGGCCGCGCGCGCAGCGGCGCGAGCCGTGGCGCTCGCCTCGACCAACGCCAAGAACAAGGCGCTGCGTGAAGCAGCCTGCGAAATTCGCCGCCAAAGCGGCGCGATACTCGCAGCCAATGCGCTCGACGTCGCCGACGCCAGGGCGCGTGGAACGGCGCCTTCTTTCCTTGATCGGCTGACACTCGATCCGAGCCGCGTGGAGGCGATTGCCCGCGGTCTGGAAGAGATCGCCGGTCTGCCGGACCCTGTCGGCCGCGTTCTGGCGAGCTTCGAGCGTCCGAACGGCTTGAAGATCGAGCGCGTCTCGACGCCGCTCGGCGTCATCGGCGTCATCTATGAGAGCCGTCCGAACGTCACTGCCGACGCCGGCGCGCTATGTCTTAAGGCCGGCAACGCCGCCATTCTGCGCGGCGGTTCTGAGAGCCTGCGTTCGTCAGCGGCCATCCACGCCTGTCTCGTCGCGGGGTTGAAGTCTGCAGGGCTTCCCGAGGCGGCGATCTCGCTCGTCGCGACGGCGGATCGCACCGCGGTTGGCGCGATGCTCGCGGGGCTTGACGGCAATATCGACGTGATCGTGCCGCGCGGCGGCAAGAATCTCGTGGCGCGCGTGCAGCATGAGGCGCGCGTGCCGGTCTTCGCGCATCTCGAAGGGATCGTGCATGTCTTCGTGCATAAAGACGCCGATCTCGACATGGCGAAGCGCGTGCTGCTCAACGCCAAGATGCGGCGTACCGGCATTTGCGGCGCGGCGGAAACGCTGCTCGTCGACAAAGCTTGCGCCGCGACGCATCTTGCGCCGCTCGTCGCCATGCTGATCGAGGCGGGCTGCGAAGTGCGCGGCGACGCCGCGACGCAAGCCGCAGATGCGCGGGTCAGGCCGGCGACGGAAGAAGACTGGCGCGCCGAATATCTCGACGCGATCATCGCCGCGCGGGTCGTCGACGGACTAGAGGGCGCGATCGATCACATCGAAACTTACGGCTCCCATCACACCGATTGCATCATCACCCGCGATGAAAATGCGGCGCGGCGCTTCATGAACGAGGTCGACTCGGCGATCGTGCTGCACAACGCCTCGACGCAATTCGCCGACGGCGGCGAATTCGGTTTCGGCGCCGAAATCGGCATCGCGACGGGCCGTATGCATGCGCGCGGACCGGTCGGCGTCGAGCAGCTGACTTCTTTCAAATATCGCGTCTACGGCGACGGCCAGGTGCGGGGGTGAGCGGTATTTTCTTGCGTGGAGTCGGCCGAGGATGTCATCCCCGGCAGGCCGGCGGCCTGACCGGGAATCCAGAATCGATCCACGGCTTCTGGCCTTGCTGTGGATTCCCGGCCGCTTCGCTATCGCAAAGCGTCGGGAATGACGTCCTGGCTGTTCAGCCGGAGATGGCATGACGCAGCCCATCCCCCTTCTCCCGCCCCATGCGCCGGGCGTGCGTATCGGCCTCTTTGGCGGTTCTTTCGATCCGCCGCATGAAGGCCATGCGCTCGTCTCGCATCTTGCGTTGACTCGGCTAAAACTCGATCGACTGTGGTGGATCTTTTCCCCTGGCAATCCTCTAAAAGACGCGAGCGAACTGCCGTCAATTGACGCGCGGATAGCGTCGGCGAAAGAGATCGTCCGCAATCCGCGGGTCGCCTTCACCGGATTCGAGGCTGAAATCGCCGCGCGCTACACCTGCGACACGATCGACTATCTTCACGCGCATTGTCCGGGCGCGCGCTTTGTCTGGATCATGGGCGCCGACAATCTCTTGCAATTCCATCTCTGGCGACGATGGAAGGAGATTGCGCGGACGACGCCGATCGCTGTCATTGATCGGCCGGGCGCGACGCTCAAAGCGGCGAACGCCAAGGCGGCGGTTTATTTCAAGAGCGCGCGGCTTCCCGAAAAGGAAGCGGCGCTTCTTGCCGTCACGCCGCCGCCAGCCTTCATTTATCTGCACGGGCCGCGGATCGAGCGCTCCTCGACGCAGTTGCGCGAAAGCTACTTGCGCTCGAACAACGGCAGTATCCAGCGCTTATAGGCCCAGAAGCTCGCCGGGATGCCGACGAAGATGGCGACCCACATCAGCGCCGAATTGTCCGTGCTGCGCTCATAAAAGCCGCCGCCTTCTGTAACCGACTGCGTATAGGGATTGCGCACGAAGAACGTGAGCGCGAAGGAGCCGACGACGATGAGCGCGGTCGCGATATAAAGGCTGCGCGGAATGACGAACTGCGGCACATGCGGCTGCGTCGGCGCATCTTCAGTTTTGGGCGGCGGGCTTTCTTGCGGCGTGCCCTTCTCTTCCGGTTCTTCGGTCATGGCGCTTCTCTCCAGATATTATCCTTGAGCCCAATATAGGGCTGCTCTAGGCTGCCGCGCCATAGACGTCGTAGGCCTCCGAGCGTTCGATTTTCGCCGTGACGATGTCGCCCGCACGCAAGGGGCGCCGCGATGCGACAAAGGCCGCGCCGTCGATCTGCGGGGCGTCCGCCTTGGTGCGGCCCTTGGCGAGCGCCCCCGTTGGTCCGCCGCCCGGCTCGTCGATGATGACCGAAAGGCGCTTGCCCACTTTGCGTTTCATCAGCCGTGCGCTGATCGCCTGCTGCTTCTCCATGAAGCGTCGCCAGCGCGTCTCCTTCACTTCGTCCGGAACGGCAGGCAGGCCAAGCGCTTCGGCTGGGGCGCCGGCGACGGGCTCGTATCTGAAGGCGCCGGCGCGATCGATCTCGGCTTCATCCAGCCAATCCAGCAGATACTCGAAATCCGCGTCAGTCTCGCCGGGAAAGCCGACGATGAACGTCGATCGCAACGCGAGGTCAGGGCACGCCTCGCGCCAGGCGCGAATGCGCTCCAGCGTCTTCTCTTCATTCGCCGGGCGCTTCATCGCTTTCAGCACATTCGGCGCAGCGTGCTGAAAAGGAATGTCGAGATAGGGAAGAATTTTCCCTTCCGCCATCAAAGGCACGACCTCGTCAACATGGGGATAGGGATAGACATAGTGCAGGCGAATCCAGAGCCCGAGTTCGCCGAGCTCCCGCGCAAGATCAAGAAAGCGCGCACGCACGCCGCGTTCGCCGAACATGCTCTCGGCGTAGCGAATGTCCCGCCCATAGGCGCTCGTGTCCTGCGAAATGACGAGCAACTCTTTGACGCCGGCGCGCGCCAGCTTTTCCGCTTCGCGCAATACGTCGGCGGCTGGCCGCGAGACGAGCGGTCCGCGCAGATGCGGAATGATGCAAAAAGAGCAGCTGTTGTCGCAGCCTTCCGAGATTTTAAGATAAGCGTAATGGCGCGGCGTGAGCTTCACGCCCTGTTCGGGGAGAAGGTCGACAAGCGGGTCATGCGCCGGAACGGCCGCGCGATGTACCGCCTCAACGACGCTTTCATATTGCTGTGGGCCGGTGATGGCCAGCACTTGCGGGAAGCGCTCCAAGACTGCTTCGGGCTCGGCGCCCATGCAGCCGGTGACGATTACCTTGCCGTTTTCGTTGAGCGCGGCGCCGATTGCTTCAAGCGACTCCGCCTTGGCGCTATCGAGAAAACCGCAAGTGTTGACAATGACGACGTCCGCCCCGGCGTGGCTGCGCGACAGCTCGTAGCCTTCAGCGCGCAGACGCGTGACGATCCGTTCGCTGTCGACAAGCGCCTTAGGACAACCGAGAGAGACAAAGGAGATGCGCGGGGCCGCGTTCGCCGGCCTTTGTTGATCCTGCATGGCGCCCATTGCCATGCTCGGGCCGTCTTTGCAATCGCAGGCTCGGCGTTACGCGGTCAGAGCGCCGAGAAGAGCGAAAAGCGCGACGGCTGCAAAGACGATGGCGTGGATCATGAACGCAACTCCGATGGCCCCTGCAATGGTCTAGTGGTGCGCGCTTTAAGAAAGGGTTCACGGTGTCCTTTCTGAGACGCGCCGGCGTCGGCCAAAAAAAGCCAATAAGTCGGCCACGATGCCGGGTGTTTGCGGTGGGCCAAAAAAAGAAAATTTGCGCTTGGCCTGAGCCGCTCTTAATGAATAGCGCCTCGCTGGCGGCAATTGGCCCCAGCTCCTCGAAGAAGGAAGCGCCTCGTCTTGACGAATTCCGTAGTTCTCGGAACAGGGTCTTATGCGCCGCAGCGTGTCCTCTCCAACGCCGACCTTGAGAAAATCGTCAAGACGAACGACGAGTGGATCGTTAGCCGCACCGGCATCAAGGAGCGCCGAGTAGCTGCGGATGATCAGGCGACATCCGATTTAGCTGCGGCCGCCGCGCGCGAGGCGCTGGAATTCGCTGGCGTGAAGCCGAACGACGTGGACATGCTCGTCGTTTGCACGGTGACTGGCGACACGCCGACGCCGTCCTGTGCGTCATTTGTCCAGGCGCAGCTTGGCGCGAAGAACGCTTTCGCCTTTGACGTGGGCGCCGCCTGCGCCGGTTCGCTCTATGGCTTGTCCATCGCTGATCAATTCATCAGAAGCGGCAAAGTGAAGCGGGCTCTTGTCATCGGCGCCGAGACGTTAAGTCGCTTCGTCGACTGGACCAATCGCGAAACTTGCGTGCTGTTCGGCGACGCCGCGGGGGCGATTTTGCTTGGCGCCAGCGAAGAGGAAGGACGCGGCGTGCTTGCCGCGAGTCTGCGCACGGACGGCTCCATGACGGGCATACTCGGCATCTATGGCGGCGGCAGCCGCCGTCCGCCTTCAGCCGAAATGCTGGAAGAAAAGGCCGGCAAAATCAAAATGCGCGGGCGCGAAGTCTATAAGGTCGCCACCCGGCTGTTGCCTGAAGTAGTTGGCGAGACTCTAAAAGCCGCTGGTTTGACCGCAGCCGACATCAATCACGTTATTGCTCATCAGGCTAATAAGCGGATCATCGAATCCGCGATGCAAAGTCTCGGCGTTCCTTTCGAGAAATGCTGGATCAACATCGACCGCTATGGAAATACATCGAGCGCCTCCATGCCCATCACGCTCGATGAGGCGAATCGCGCCGGGAAGCTGAAAAAGGGCGACGTCATCGCGATGATGGCGATCGGCGCGGGGATGACTTGGGGCGGCGCAGTGCTGCGCTGGTAACTTCTCCTCTCGCTCTTCCAGAGGCCAAAAAATCTGCTGAACAGCCGGCGTCCGACGGGAGCGCTCCAATCCGTTTGCCAAAACAGTATACTCATGCTACCGATTTTATAGACTAATGGAGAAGCCAACATGAGTGAGAATTTGCAGAAGCGTCTTGGCCTGGGGATTTTGGGGGGCTTGGTTGCGCTAATGATGCTGGCTAGCGCGCATTCTCAGGCGGGCCAGACATTCCTGAATGTCTCCTACGACCCTACGCGCGAACTCTATAAGGCGATCAACCCGGCCTTTGTGGCCGACTGGAAGGCCAAGACCGGCGAAACGGTCGAAATCCAGGCGTCGCATGGCGGATCAGGCGCACAGGCGCGCGCTGTGATCGAGGGGTTGAACGCTGATGTCGTGACGCTGGCGCTCGCCGCGGATATTGACGCGATCGCCAGCAAGAGCGGCAAGATCCCTGTCGATTGGCAGAAGCGCCGGCCCAACAACTCCTCGCCTTACACGTCGACGATCGTGTTTCTTGTCCGCAAGGGCAATCCGAGAGCCATGAAGGATTGGGATGATCTAAGCAGACCCGGCGTCGCCGTGATTACCCCCAATCCAAAAACCTCCGGCGGCGCGCGCTGGAATTATCTGGCGGCATGGGGATATGGGCTGAAAAAGTTCGGCGGCGACGAAGCGAAGACCAAAGACTTCGTGAGAGCTATTTACAAGAACGCGCCGGTCATGGACACGGGCGCGCGAGGCTCGACGATAACCTTCGCCCAGCGCGGCATCGGCGATGTCCTGCTCGCTTGGGAAAATGAAGCCTTTCTTGCGCTCAAGGAATTCGGCGCTGACAAATTCGAGATCGTTACGCCGCCGCAATCTATTCTGGCGGAGCCGCCGGTCGCCGTCGTCGACGCCAACGCCGACGCGAAGGGCAACAGGCAACTTGCGGAAGCTTATCTCGACTTCCTCTATTCGCCGCCGGCGCAGGCGATCATCGCGCGCAATTTCTATCGCCCCGTTCATCCGGAGTATGCGTCGAAGGACGATATAAAGAAATTCGCCAAAATTGATTTCATCACCGTAGACAAAACATTTGGCGGCTGGACGGCCGCGCAAAAGAAGCATTTCGCCGACGGCGGCATTTTTGACGAAATCCAGAAACAAGAGCTGACAAGGTGACCTCCCCGATTCTTGTCGGCAAAAACGCTCGGCGCCTCACCGCGCCGAGCGTCATTCCAGGCTTCGGCCTGACTTTCGGCTATACGCTGATCTATCTCGGCCTGATCGTCCTGTTCCCGCTCGCGACGCTCATCTGGTGGTCCTCGGGATTAGGACTTTCCGGCTTATACGCAATAGCCTCTGAGCCGCGCGTCGCTGCAGCGTTGCGTGTGACTTTCTTCATTTCCTTCGCAGCGGCGGTGGTCGATCTGTTCTTTGGCCTCATCGTCGCCTGGGTGCTCACGCGATATGATTTTGCCGGCCGTCGACTGCTCGACGCATTCGTCGATCTGCCCTTCGCGCTGCCGACCGCCGTCGCCGGCATTTCCCTCGCAGCGCTTTATTCTCCCAGCGGCTGGTTCGGCGCGCCGCTTGCCGGCTACGACATCAAGATTGCCTTTACCCGCTTGGGCATTTTGGTCGCGCTCATCTTCATCGGCCTGCCGTTCGTCGTGCGCACAGTACAGCCGATTATTTCAGAGCTTGAAGTTGAGCTGGAGGAGGCCTCCGCCACTCTTGGCGCCGGTCGGCTACAAACCGTCCTGCGCGTGATGCTGCCGCCTTTGGCGCCGGCATTGTTAACCGGTTTGGCGCTCGCCTTCGCCAGATCAATTGGCGAGTATGGCTCGGTGATTTTCATCGCCGGCAATATCGCTTACGTGTCTGAGATCGCGCCTCTGCTCATCGTTGTGAAGCTTGAACAATATGACGTCGCTGGCGCGACCGGCATCGCGACGATCATGCTGGCGATCTCTTTCGCAGCGCTGCTCCTCATTAATCTGGTCCACGCTTGGAGCCGCAGGAAGTTCGGTCGTGTCTGAGATTGCCATAACCTCCGCTTACGAGCGTCGCGCCAAATATCGGCCCGTCACAGAAGACTCGCCGCTTGCGCGCTATGCGCTCATTGCGACGGCGGTGTTGTTTCTTGCTGTCTTCCTCCTGGCGCCGCTTGCCATCGTCTTCGTCGAAGCCTTCAGCAAAGGGATTGAACCCTTTCTTGCCGCGTTCGACGATCCAGATGCGCTCGCCGCCATTCGTCTTACGCTTCTGGTCGCGGCGCTCGCCGTGCCAGCCAATCTCGTGTTTGGGCTCGCCGCGTCGTGGTCGGTCGCCAAATTTTCCTTTCCGGGCAAGAGCGTTCTCGTCACGCTGATTGATCTGCCCTTCTCCGTATCGCCGGTCGTCGTCGGTCTCGTCTATGTGCTCGTGTTCGGCGGCCAAGGCCTCTTCGGCCCATGGCTCGCCGCTCATGGCGTGCAGATCATTTTTGCGGTTCCAGGCATCGTCCTGGCGACAATCTTCGTCACCTTTCCTTTCGTCGCGCGCGAACTCATTCCTTTGATGCAGGAGCAGGGCAAGGTCGAGGAGGAAGCGGCGCTCACGCTCGGCGCTTCGGGCTTCAAGACTTTTCTCACCGTGACGCTGCCCAACATTAAATGGGGCCTGCTCTATGGAGTGCTGCTGTGTAACGCCCGCGCCATGGGCGAATTCGGCGCAGTCTCCGTCATTTCCGGCCACATTCGCGGCCTGACCAACACAATTCCGCTTCAGGTGGAGATTCTCTACAATGAGTACAACAATGTCGCCGCTTTCGCTCTCGCGGTTCTTCTTGCAGGCTTGGCGCTCGTCACGCTCGGGCTCAAGACCTTCCTTGAGTGGCGCCACGCCGATGCGCTTTCCGGAAGCGTTCGCCGACACTAAGACGATTAAGCGCGGCGCTTCGATTCGCATCGAGGGAGTCGAGCAGGATTTCGGCGCCTTTCCGGCGCTGCGCGATGTCAGCCTCGACATTCAATCCGGCGAACTCGTTGCGCTGCTCGGGCCCTCGGGATCTGGCAAGACGACGCTGCTGCGCGTGATCGCAGGCCTTAATTCTCCAGATCGCGGTCGAGTCCTGTTCGACGGCGAGAATGCGACCGGCCTGCCTGTGCAGGATCGCCATGTCGGCATGGTCTTTCAGAACTATGCGCTGTTCAAACATATGACCGTCGCCGACAATATCGCCTACGGTCTGAAGGTTCGTCCCAGGCGCACGCGACCGTCACGCTCAGCGATCAGAACTCGGGTCGCCGAGCTTTTGCAATTCGTTCAACTCGACGGACTTGGCGCCCGCTATCCAGCGCAACTCTCCGGCGGCCAGCGCCAGCGCGTCGCGCTCGCTCGCGCGCTCGCGATCGAGCCGCGCGTGCTGTTGTTAGACGAGCCATTCGGGGCGCTTGACGCGCGCGTGCGCAAGGATTTGCGCCGCTGGCTGCGTGACATTCATAAGCAAACGGGATTGACCACTGTCTTCGTCACGCATGATCAAGACGAGGCGATGGAGCTTGCTGACCGCGTCGTCGTGCTCAACGAAGGCCGCATCGAACAGATCGGCACCCCTGAAGAGCTCTATGATCGTCCAGCTTCGCCTTTCGTCATTTCTTTCGTCGGCGAAGCAGTCGCTTTGCCAGTCGCTATCGCAGACGGCCAAGTGAGGTTCGGCGGCCGCGAATTGCACATCGACACGCACGGCTTGCGCAGCGGACCGGCGAGAGTCTTCTTCCGCCCAGCGGACATCGCCGTCGCGGCTGAAGGAAATGGCGATCTCGAAGGTCGCGTTGAAAGTCTGCGGCGAACGCCCGCTGGCGTTCGCGCCACGATCGCCATCGACGGCTACGATCAAACGCTCGAAATCGACTCGCCGCTCGAACGTTCAGCTTCGCTCGGCGGCCGCGTCCCGCTTTCGCTGGCGAAAGCCCGCATCTTTCCGGCGGACGAAAATGGCGGATATGTCAACGCCGGAGACGGCATTTGAGCTGGACGCTGGCTAAAAGGATCGAGGCAAGCAGCGCAACAAACGACTGGAACTCGGCTCTCTATCTGAAATTTGAAGCGGAGCGTACGCGCGCCGCCCGCGATCTGCTTGCGCGCACGCCTTATTGCGACACGCGACGAGTGTTCGATCTCGGATGCGGTCCCGGAAACAGCACGCAGCTCCTCGCCATGAGTTTCCCCGGGGCTGAAATCATCGGGATCGATAAGTCCGATAATATGCTTGCCGTCGCCCGCGCGTGCGCGCCGACCGCGACCTTCATTAAAGAGGACATCGCACATTGGCGCCCCTCCGAACCAGCCGATCTGATCTTCGCCAATGCGGCGCTGCATTTCTTGCCTGATCATCGTGAGTTGATGACGAGGTTGTTGAGTTATCTGCGGCCTGGCGGACGTCTCGCGGTTCAAATGCCGAACAATACGCATGAGCTTTCCCACGCGGCCATGCGTATGGTGGCGGCGGATGGACCTTGGGCGCCGCGTCTGCTGCCCGTCGCCAAGTCGATCATGGTGCTCGGTCCGCTCGAGGAATACTACAATTTGCTCGCGCCGCTCTGCACCACGATTGATATTTGGCAGACGGTCTATGTTCACCCCCTCGACGGCCCTGACGGGGTTGTTGAATGGTTCGAAGGATCGGGACTTCGTCCGTTTCTAGATCTGCTGGACGAAAACGTGCGAGTCGAATTTCTTGAGCGCTACCGAGAGCGGCTCACGCAGGCCTATCCGCGACAGCCGGACGGCAAAGTCCTTTTGCGATACCCGCGCCTCTTCTTCGCTTTGCAGAAATAGAAGGCGGATGGCGTCTGGCGCCGCCGCCTGAGCGCTCAATCCTGACAAACTGTGACATTACCGCAACGGTTTCGCTCAATTCAAAAGTTTATCTATAAACTATATAGACAATATGTAGACATTTCGGTTCACTGACTCTCGCGGCGTGGATGGAGATAGTTCGCAGAGGCGCAAACCTCCACGATGAGAGGCGAGAGCGGGCATGTCAAAGGGAAAACTAAAACTCGGGGCTGCAGTTACGGCGACGGCTATTGCCCTCGCCTCGAATGTGGCATTTGCCGTTGAAGCGGCGGGCGCCGATACGGCTTCAGAAATCCGCGCCCTGAAAGAGCGATTGCAGGCGCTTGAGGCGCAGGTCGCCAAGCAGAAGACGGAGGGCAAACGCGCGACCAATGTCGCAAACGCCGCAGTGGTGGCGAAGGCGCCGCCAGGCCCGCCTCCGCCGCCGCCGGTCTTCGTCAGCTTCAGGAACGGCTTGTTCGTGGAAACCGAGGACAAGGCCTACAGCTTCAAAATCGGCGGCCGCCTTCAGATCGATGGCGGCGGCATCAGTTATCCAATCGGCGTTCCAAACAACTTCGGCTACAAAGGCTTTGCCGGCGTGCGTCGCGCACGTCTCGACGTCGAGGGTGTGGCCGCGAAGATCTGGTTCTATAAGCTCGAATACGATTTCGCCGGTTCGACCGGTTCGGGCAACGCGCTCGGCGGCATCCGCGACGCCTATCTGGGAATTTACGTTCCCGGCACCGAAACCCCTTATTCCAAGGGCCCTGTCTGGGTACAGGTCGGCAATATGAGAGAGCCCTTCTCATTGGACTCTTTGAACTCGACGAAATATCTCGACTTCATCGAGCGTCCGCTGTCGGTGGATGCCTTCGCTGCATCCCGTCACGTCGGCGCCGCTGTCGCGGCGCGTGGCGAAGATTGGACGGCCAAATTTGGCGTATTCTCGACGAGCTTCGAGGACAACATTAACAACCCCACCTTGGTCAGCGCTCCGGCAACCTTCTGGGCGCCGGTTCCGCGCGGCGGCGGACAATATTTCGATCTGACCGGCCGTCTGACCTATGCGCCGATCAAGACCGAACATGAGCTACTCCACCTTGGCGTCGCGGGCCGGTATCACCAGCCGAACGACGCCACAGGCGTCAGCGACGATCGTATGCTGCGCGTCGGCAATCGCCTGCGTTCGGAAGCCAATGTTCTCGGCATGCAAACGCTGGGCACGCCGGACCTTTCTTGCAGCACGATTACATTCCCGGGCGCATTCCCGCTCGCCAACCTGACGACGGCCAACCTGACAGGCAAATGCGTCACGAGCGAATTCCAATATGGCTTCGAACTCGCCGGCGCCTGGGGTCCGCTTTCAATGCAGGCTGAATATATCGGCATGCAGGTCAATCGTGACCCGAACAAGATGCTGCAGGCGGCGCTGATCGGCAACTTCTTCCCAAGCGCCGCTACGCCCTTCGGCTTCACGCCAGGCGGCTCTTCAGCGTTCTTCAACGGCTTCTATGCCTACGGCCAATGGTACATCACGGGCGAGGAGCGCGCTGCAGGCTACAGCGTTAAAGACAAGAACGGCGCTGTCTTTGAGCAGGTCAAGATTCTCAATCCGCTCAGCAAGGGCGGCTACGGCGCCGTGAGCCTTGCCGCCCGCTACAGCTCGATCAACCTCAACAGCGGCCGCTGGTCGGGTTCGGGCCTCTTTAACATGTTGACCTATACGACGATCGTCGCGCCGAACATTCTCAATACGGCGCTCATCGCCAATCAGGCGGGGATCGCCGGCGGCCGACAGGAGAATACGACCTTAGGCATCAACTGGTATCCGGATAACGGCTTCCACTTCCAGGCGAACTGGACGCATGTGCTGCATTGGTCCGCGCCGCTGGGCGCAGGCTCGGCGGCGGCGTTCGCGGGGACGGGATTCCTCGGTCTTGTTCCGCCAGGGTTGCTCGCTCTTCAGGGCAGATATCAAAGCGCAGCGCATCCGGATCTGTTCGAAGTTCGCGCTCAAGTTTACTGGTAGAAAACCATCCCCAAACCAGCCCGCCGAGCCTTAGGCTTGGCGGGCTTTTATTTTGCCTTCTTTGACCTTCGCGGATGCCGCCGGGGGAACCGCTCTGTTCGCGTTCATCTCATATGCTCAGGTCATGAGCGAAATCTGAAAAAAGCGAGATTCGCACACCTCATTATCCAGCCGCAGAGCAGCGATACGGCATGCCGTCTGCGCCGCACCGCCACGCCCAAGAATAAAAATTTAGTGACTGCAAAATCGAGTCTACTTAGGAACATTTCTTATATTCCCGAGTTTCCCCCTCAATCGACAGGCCTGTTCGTGGCCGCTCCGCGTAAGCAAGGGTTACCCTCGTGACAGTCGTAGCCCCTTCTCAACATGTGAAAACTCCATCCGCCCCGCCGAGCGCCTAGGGGCGGACAAAATTGCGTCGCGCGCGCTTCTTTTGGTGAAAGGATTGACCGATGGCTCCAGACCCCAATCCACTCCCAAAAGGAAAAGAGACGCCTCCATCCAAAATCGAAGAGGTTCACGTACTCTGGCTCACTGCTGGGCTCAGCTGCGATGGAGATTCTGTTTCCATCACCGCCGCCAGTGAGCCGAGCATTGAAGACGTCATGCTCGGCGCCATACCAGGACTGCCGAAGGTCCACTTGCATAATGCGGTGCTGGCGTACGACGTCGGCGACGATTTCATGCAGGCGTTTCACAAGGGCGCGCGTGGGGAACTCGAACACTTTGTGCTGGTGGTCGAAGGATCGATTCCCAACGAGAAGCTGAGCGGGGATGGGTATTGGGCGGCAGTTGGCACGGATACATCGACAGGCCAACCAATCAAAACGACCGAATGGATTGATCGGCTGGCGCCAAAGGCGCTCGCGGTAATCGGCGCCGGCACATGCGCCACTTTTGGCGGCATCCATGGGATGAAAGGGAATCCGACCGGCTGCATGGGCTTGCAGGACTATCTTGGAGTCGAATGGAAATCCAAGGCCGGCTTGCCCATCGTGAACGTGCCGGGCTGCCCCGTTCAGCCGGACAATTTTATGGAGACATTTCTTTATCTACTGCGTCAGCTCGCTGGGCTCGCGCCGATGATTCCTGTCGATGGCCATGGTCGTCCGCGGTGGCTGTTCGGCCCAACCGTTCACGAAGGATGCGATCGCGCCGCTTATTATGAGGAGGCGGACTTCGCGCACGAGTACGGCTCGCCGAAGTGCTTGGTGAAGATCGGCTGCTGGGGTCCGGTGGTTCAGTGCAATGTGCCCAAGCGCGGCTGGATCGCTGGACTTGGCGGCTGTCCGAATGTTGGCGGCATTTGTATCGGCTGCACGATGCCGGGCTTCCCCGACAAGTTCATGCCGTTCATGGACGAGCCGCCCGGGGGGCGCATCTCATCGACGTTAATCCAGCCCTACGGCGTTCTGATCCGAAATTTGCGCAAGATCACTAATCACACGCTCAACAGAGAGCCGAAGTGGCGCAATAAGGAGCCGACCTACACCACTGGCTACGATCCTGAACGGCCGAGCAAGACTCATCCACTCTAATTTAAGGGACCGCGATCATGGTCGACCTCGCAACCCGTCCTTCAGCGCCTCCGAGCCCCAAAAAAGCGTCGCCCAACCTCGTCGAGAAAAACTGGGATCCGATTACCCGTATCGTCGGTAGTCTCGGAATTTTCACAAAGATCGATTTCGAGAATCGGCATGTCGCCGAATGTCACAGTACGTCATCGATTTTCCGCGGCTACAGCATCTTCATGAAGGGCAAGGATCCTCGTGACGCCCATTTCATCACCAGCCGGATATGCGGCATCTGCGGCGACAATCACGCGACATGTTCGGTCTACGCGCAAAATATGGCCTACGGAATTAAGCCGCCGCCTTTGGCTGATTGGATCATCAACCTCGGCGAAGCCGCGGAATATATGTTCGACCACAACATCTTCCAGGACAATCTGGTGGGCGTCGACTTTTGCGAGCAGATGATCAAGGAAACCAATCCAAGCGTCTGGGCCAAGGCGCAAAGGACGCCGGCGCCGCATGCTGATGCGCACGGATATCGCACGATCGCCGAAATCATGACGGCGCTTAATCCATTTTCTGGCGAATTCTATCGTGAGACATTGATTGTCAGCCGGTATACGCGTGAGATGTTCGCCCTGATGGAGGGACGCCATGTGCATCCCTCCACCCTTTATCCGGGCGGCGTCGGCACCGTGCCCTCAAACCAGCTCTTCACTGAATATTTGACTCGTCTCGTGCGGTACGCCGAGTTCATGAAGAAATGCGTGCCGCTGCACGATGATTTGTTCGACTTTTTTTACGAGGCGTTGCCGGGATATGAGGAAGTCGGACGTCGACGAATTCTTATGGGCTGCTGGGGATCGTTCCAGGATCCAGACCATTGTGACTACAACTACAAGAACATGACGCACTGGGGTCGAAAGATGTTCGTCACCCCAGGCGTTGTCGTGGACGGCAAGCTCGTCACGACGGACCTCGTCGACATCAATCTGCAAATTCGCATTCTGCGCGGGCAGTCCTATTACGAGTCATGGGACGATTGCGAAACCTTCGTCAAAAACGACCCGTTAGGCAATCCTGTCGATCAGAAACACCCGTGGAATCAGACGACCATTCCAAGGCCGCAGAAACGAGACTTCGACAAGAACTACTCATGGGTGATGTGTCCGCGCTGGCTCGACAAGAGCAGCGGAGATCATCTTGCGCTCGACACCGGCGGGGGCGCCTTCGCGCGACTCTTCGCAACAGCGCTGGCGGGACTCGTGGACATCGGCGGCTATGTCAAAGCGACGGGCGATAGCGTCAAGATTAACCTGCCCAAGACAGCGCTCAAACCTGCAGTGGAGTTTGAATGGAAGGTTCCGAAGTGGAGCAATGCGATCGAACGTAATCGGGCGCGCACCTATTTCCAGGCCTATTGCGCTGCCGCGGCTTATTACTTCCTCGAGCAGGCGTTCGCAGAAATACAGGCCGGCCGCACAAAGACCTGGACCGAGTTCAAAGTTCCTGAGGAGGCGATCGGCTGCGGCTTTCATGAGGCGGTGCGCGGCGTGTTGTCTCACCATCTCGTCATAAGAGACAAAAAAATCGCCAACTATCATCCTTATCCGCCGACGCCTTGGAACGCGACGCCGAGGGACGATTTCGGAACGCCCGGACCTTACGAAGATTCGATACAAAACACGCCGATTTTTGAGGAGAACGGCCCGGACAATTTCAAAGGCATCGACATCATGCGCGCCGTGCGAAGTTTTGATCCCTGTCTACCGTGCGGCGTCCACATGTATGTCGGCGGCGGGAAAACTATCGAGACCCGGCATTCGCCGATGTTTGGCGCATCGCGGAAATCGCCATGAGCGTGGAAGCGCGTGAGACGGAGACGATCGAGCAAGCGCTGGTTCGGCTCGAAGCGCTCACGGCCGCGCTTGAGCGAATGTCAGATGATAGGGACCGAGAAACAGCGCGTGGGCTAGTGACGCTTCTGCTCGATCTGCATGGCCGAGCGCTTGAACGGCTGAGCGCAATTATTGCGGGCTCAGGCGGCGGCCCGGCCTTAATTGAACAGATCAGTAAGGAAAAGGAAATCGCGGCGATCTTGCTGCTTCATGGGCTGCATCCACAGAGTGTTGAGGAACGCCTGCTGCAGGCCATCGCGCGCATGCAGCCAAAGTGGAACGCGCGCGGCCTCCATGTGGAACTCACCACAGCGGAGAAAGCCTTCGCAATCGTTCAACTGCGGCGGAATGGACTTGAAGAGCCTGGCGATCAGTTACGATTTGAGATTGAGGCCGCGCTCACCGATGCGGCGCCCGACCTCGACGACATTTTGATCGAAATGGACATGACCGAAATTTACGCCGAACCCGCCGCCTAGGGAGAGAGGCGCGAAGGCATGGAAAGGATACAATCAGGTAACTGGGCGTCTCGGCTGCGGCGAATCCTATCCGTAGCACAAGAGGAGCATTGCGACTTCTGCTCGAAGCCTATTGATCCGCGGCACACGCATTTGATCGAACGCGTGACACGAAAGTTCTTTTGCGCCTGTCCTCAATGCGCGCTCCTCTTGGGCGAGGGAGAGCGCTTTGCCATCGTAAACCCGCGTATCCATCCGTTGCATAATTTCGAGCTGAACGACGCGGAATGGCAGAGCTATTACATACCGATTGACCTCGCTTTCATTTTCCGCAGCACGCCGGCGCAACGCCCGCTAGCGATTTATCCAGGACCAGCTGGAGCGATCGAGGCGTATTTCGCCGATGACGCATGGGCCCGCTTAATCGATGCAAATCCAGTGCTGACCGACCTACATCCGGATGTAGAGGCGCTGCTTGTCAATCGAATGAATGGCGCCCGAGAATATTACCTCGTTTCCATCGATCGCTGCTATGCCCTGATTGGGGTAATGCGCAGGCATTGGCGCGGATTATCAGGCGGCGCCGAGGTTTGGGAGTCTGTTCAAGACTATTTTCAAAAGCTGCGCGATGGCGTCGAGATGGCGGAGGCGGCGCATGGTTGATCTCGACTTCAGCATCGAAGACGTCAGAGTCGAAAAATATTCAGCTGCGCCCCTGCTGTTGTTCGCCCTGCATGTCGTCAACCGGACGCCTGAGCTGCCTGTCCTTAACGTGATGCTGAACTGCCAGATCCGCATTGAGCCAATGCGGCGGAGATATGCCGGCAACGAGCAGGAGAGACTTTCTGATCTCTTCGGCCATCCTTCACGGTGGGGCGAGACGCTGCGCAGTCTCCTTTGGATTCATGCGAATGTTTCCACTCCCGCGATCGATTCGAAGCTGGAAGTCGATCTGCCGGCGCCGTGCAGCTATGATTTTAATATAGCGGCGACGAAATATTTCCACGGCCTCGAGCAGGGCGACGTCCCTCTCAGATTCCTTTTCAGCGGCTCAATATTTTATCGCGACAGCGAAGGCAGGGTACAGATTGAACAGATTCCTTGGAGTAAGGAAAGCGCTTATCGCCTGCCCATTGCGGCATGGCGCGCCATGATGGAAGATTACTATCCGCAAAGCATGTGGCTTCGTCTGCATCGTGACGCTTTCGAGGAGTTGGACAGCTACCGGCGACTGCGCGGGTTCCCGACATTCGAAGGCGCCTTGCAGTCGCTGCTCGAAAAGAAAGCCGCGGAGGCGACATGAATCTCGACTCCATCAAGGCGATTACCAATGCTGTTCTTTATGAGGGCTACATTCTCTATCCCTACCGGCCATCGTCGATCAAAAATCGTCAGCGGTGGACCTTCGGCGGCGTGTTTCCAAAGGCGTTCGATCAGCAGGGCGATTCGTCGCTGATGGAGACGCAGATTCTGCTCCGGGGCGGGGAACATGCGGTGTTTCGCGTCCATATCCGTTTCTTGCAAGTTGTTAACCGCGAGGTCGGACGACTCGTGACGCCGGCGCAAGAGCCGCCGGAACAAGAAGAGCCGGCATTGACGCTCGTTCCGAACCTTAATGTCGATGGTCGCGAGCTGCTGGCCTGGGAAGAGGCAATTGAACGAGAGGTCGCTTTGGAGCCGATGCGGCCGATCGATATTCAAGATGCCATTCTCGCAACGCCGTTCCGCTTTGAAGGCGCGCGTGATTTCGAGCCGGTAAGGACTGGGGACGGCCGCGTCGTCGCTGCTTTCGTTCGTTCGTCCCATACGATCGAAGGCGTCGTCGAAGCGAAGGCGCAGAGGCTCGCGCCCGATCTATGGAAGCTGACCGTTCGGATCGAAAACGTCACGCCGCTTGCCGAGGCCCATCGCCAAGACCGTGCGGCGGCGCAGCTTCGCGCCTTTGCCTCAACGCATACAATCCTGATCGTCGAAGACGGCGCCTTCGTCTCGTTGCTCGATCCTCCCGACGATCTACGCGAGGCTGCGGCGCAATGTCGAAATGTCGGCGCCTTCCCTGTGCTCGTCGGCGGTCGAGACAATCGCGCTGTGCTCTCTTCGCCGATCATCCTCTATGATCACCCGGCGATCGCGCCGGAAAGTCCTGGCGATTTGTTCGACGGCACCGAGATCGACGAAATCTTAACGCTTCGCATCCTCGCGATGACCGACGCCGAGAAACGTGAGATGGCCTGTGTCGACGCGCGTGCGCGTGCGCTTTTGGAGCGCACGCACGCCTTGACGGCCGAAGATATGGCGCGGTTGCATGGCGTCATGCGCGACGGTCAATCGCAAACCAGTCTGACGGATGCGCTGACAGAGATCAAAGAGCGTGAGAAGCCTAGGCTCGTCTCACTGCTGGAAAGCGGCCGCGCTCTGTGTGTGGGCGCCCGCGTGCGGCTACGTCCGAAGTCGGGCGGTGACATCATGGATATCGCGCTCAGAGACAAGGTCGCCGTTGTCGAGGCGATCGAGCGCGATTTCGAGGACCGTGTTCATGTCGCTGTGACTTTGATTGACGACCCTGGGCGCGATCTCGGCGCAGAAGGCTTTCCCGGTCATCGTTTCTTTTTCAGTCAGGAGGAGGTCGAACCGATTGCTGCTGGAGAAGGACCATGACGTCGATCCTCGTCGCCTGTATTGGCAACATCTTTAATGGTGATGACGCTTTCGGAGTCGAGGTGGCGCGGCGGCTTTCACAAGGCGTGCTCCCAGATGGCGTGCAAGTGATCGATTTCGGCATTCGTGGGATCGATCTTACCTATGCGCTGATGGAGGGCTATGACGCCGTCATTCTCGTGGACGCCGCGCAGCGAGGGGAAGCGCCCGGCGTGGTCTCGATCGTGGAGCCAGCGCCGGTCGAGGCTGAAAATAACTCGCTGGAGGATTTGGCGCTTTCGCCACATGATCTCGATCCGGCGAAAGTTCTTCGTTTGGTGTCCGCGCTTGGCGGAACTTGCCGGCGTGTGCTCCTCGTCGCCTGCGAGCCGCTGACGCTCGGCGGTGACGATGGGGTCATGGGTCTAAGCGGGCCAGTCGCTGCGGCCGTCGATGTCGCTGCTGAGACAATAGAGGAACTGATCGATGAAATGATGGCGCCGTCACCCGCCGGGGGCTCGCGCGGCGCGCTCTTATCGGCCGAAAGGAGAATGTCATGAGCGGATGGGAGATTGCGGGGATCATCCTTGGGGTTATCATCCTTGGATTGCTGATCATGAACGCGAAAGACATCTATCGTTACATCAAGATCAGCAATATGTGAGGCCACAAGAGCATTATGAGTTTCGTGGCGGAGCAATCGCAGGCGCTCGAATTTCGGGTGCGTGGTCGCGTGCAGGGCGTCGGCTTTCGCCCGACGGTCTGGAGGATGGCGCGTGAACTTGGCCTTGCCGGCGAGGTTCTCAACGACGGCGAGGGCGTATTGATCCGCGTCAGCGGCGATCAATCGCAAATTGTGGCGTTACTTCGACAAATCGAGCGAGAACCGCCGCCGCTTGCTCATATCGATGGCATCGAGAGGCAACGATACAGCGGTAAGCTGCCGCTGGATTTCCGCATCGCCGAAAGCATCGGCGGAAACGCCCGCACGCAAGTCGCGCCAGACGCGGCGCTCTGCGCGGCCTGCGCGGCGGAGTTGCGCGATCCCAGCGAGCGCCGCTTTCGCTATCCTTTCACCAATTGCACGCATTGCGGACCGCGACTCAGCATTGTGACGGCCATTCCCTATGACCGTGCGACGACGACAATGGCGCCATTCGCGCTATGCGAAGCGTGCGAGGCGGAATACCGCAATCCAAGGGATCGTCGTTTTCACGCCGAAGCTGTGGCATGTTCGGCGTGCGGTCCGACCGCATCGTTCATTGCCTTAGGCCAGGATGACCTTCCGCGCGACGGCGACGGCGACGCGATCGAAGTTGCGGCCCGCTTCATCGCGCGAGGCGACATCATCGCCGTGAAGGGGCTCGGCGGCTATCATCTGGCGTGCGACGCAACGAATCCTGAGACTGTCGCGCGTCTACGTCTGCTGAAACGCCGTGACGCAAAGCCTTTTGCGCTGATGGCGCGCGATCTTGCCGTGATACGTCGCTACTGCGCGGTTGATGCTCTCGAGGAGCGCGAACTCACGAGTGTCGAAGCCCCGATTGTTCTGCTGCGGGCGACGGGTCAGAAGCGCCTGCCTCAGGCTGTAGCGCCCGGACTCGATACGCTCGGCTTCATGCTGCCGACGACGCCGTTGCATTTATTATTGATAGAGCAGTTCGAGCATCCGCTCGTGATGACGAGCGGCAATATTTCGGAGGAGCCTGCGGTCGTCGATGACGCCGAGGCGTGTCGACAACTTGCCGATATCGCATCTTTCGCTTTGACGCATGATCGCGCTATCGCCAATCGGGTCGATGACTCGGTCGTGCGGATCATGGGCGAGCGATCGAGAGTTCTTCGCCGCTCTCGCGGCTACGCGCCGGCATCGCTTCGGTTACCCAAGGGCTTTGAGAGCGCGCCTGACCTGCTCGCGATGGGCGGCGAGCTGAAGTCTACGTTCTGTCTGCTCAAGGACGGAGAGGCGGTTCTGTCGCAGCATCAGGGCGATCTCGAAAACGCTGCGACGTTCAATGACTATCGAAAGAATCTCTCTCTCTATGAGCGAATGTTCGATCACGCGGCGTCCGCGATCGTGATCGACCGGCATCCGGAGTATCTTTCGTCGAAACTAGGGCGCGTCGAGGCCGAAAGACGCGGCGCACAGCTGATTGAGGCGCAACATCATCACGCTCACGTCGCCGCCTGCCTTGCCGAGAACGGCCGACCGCTCGAGGCGCCGCCGGCGCTCGGGATCGTGCTCGACGGCCTCGGCTTTGGCGACGACGGCGCGATATGGGGCGGGGAATTTTTACTGGCGGATTATCATGGCTATGAGCGGCTGGCGCGATTGAAGCCGATCGCTATGCCCGGGGGCGCTCAGGCGGCGCGCGAGCCCTGGCGCAATCTTTATGCGCATCTCAGAGCGGCGGGCGAGCTCAACGCTGCACGCCTGGCAGACGAATGGATCGCATTCGAAGGCAAGCCTCTTGCGACGATCGACAGAATGATCGCGCAAGGCGTCAATTCGCCGCTAGCCTCCTCTTGCGGTCGTTTGTTCGATGCGGTCGCAGCGGCGATCGGCGTCTGCGCCGACCGTCAGGCTTATGAAGGCGAGGCGGCGGCGCAAATCGAGGCGCTTGCGGCCACGGCGTTGAACGAAGACAGCGGCTATCAGTTTGACATTTCCGGGTCTGAACTCATTGAGATCGACCCGGCGCCAATGTGGCGCGCGATACGCGATGATCTGCGGGAAGAAGTTGCTGCATCAGCGATCACTCGCCGGTTCCACCTTGGCCTTGAAAATGCGATCGGTGAAGTCGTCGCGCGGCTAGCGGACGAGCGAGGTTTTGAAACGGTGGCGCTTTCCGGCGGATGCTTCCAGAATCGCCTACTCTTTGAAAGCGTCCACGAGAGTTTGCGAGAAGCAGGATACGAGGTGCTGACCCATGCTGACGCGCCCGCCAACGACGGCGGGCTCTCGCTGGGCCAGGCCGCGATCGGCGCCGCACGTCTGATGAGAACAGCTGACCTGAAAAGAGCTGGAGAGAACCACACATGTGTCTCGGCATTCCCGGCTGCATCGTTAGCATAGACAATGCAGACGATCTCATCGCGACCGTCGACGTGAGCGGGGTGCGCCGGCAGATCAATATCAGCTGCGTCGTCGATGACGCGCATCCTGTTGACTC
Organism: Methylocystis sp. B8; assembly: GCF_005771425.1. Classification (GTDB taxonomy): domain Bacteria; phylum Pseudomonadota; class Alphaproteobacteria; order Rhizobiales; family Beijerinckiaceae; genus Methylocystis. The sequence continues at coordinate 337,305 of NZ_VBTZ01000001.1, forward strand.
TTGCGTCGGCGATTGGGTTCTCGTGCATGTCGGCTTTGCAATGAGCCGGATCAACGAGGCGGAGGCCGCCGAGACGCTGAGGCTGCTTAAAGAACTCGGCGATCTGCAGGCCGAGCTTGAAAATATGCGAACGCCGGCCGACGCAGTTACGGCGGAGGAACAGGGCTCATGACCAGCAAGAGCGCATTGGAGCTCCTTTATCCGTTCCTGCATGGCAAAGAGCAGGATCCTGCCGCCGTCGACGCGGCCTTGCTGCATTCGATCGAAGAAAAGGCGCGCGAGTCGCGCGAGACAAATGCGAATTTTTTTGCCGAACGGGCGACTGTTCTGCTCGGCGCGGCAAAGGCGCTCGCCGCCGTTTATCGCCGCGGTGGCAGGATGTTCACCATGGGCAACGGCGGCTCGAGCTGCGACGCGTCCCACGTGGCCGTCGAGTTTCTCCATCCAATCACCGCCGGTCGGCCGGCGCTCGCGGCCATAAATCTTACCGCCGACGTTGCGATGAATTTCGCAGTCGCCAATGACGTCGGATTCGAGCATGTTTTCGTGCGTCAGCTTATCGCACATGCGCGTGAGGGAGATGGACTCATCGGGCTCTCCACGAGCGGCAATTCCGCAAATCTGATCGCCGCCTTTGTCAAGGCGAGGGAGATGGGTCTGACGACCATTGGCTTTTCCGGTGGTGACGGCGGCAAGATGACGAACGTCTGCGATCACTGCCTTGTCGTGCCAACCATGTCGGTTCACCGCATTCAGGAGTGTCACGTCGCCGCCTACCACATCCTCTGGGATCTCGTTCACACGCTGCTCGCCGGCGATCGCGGCTCGGCCATAGACAAGGATGTCGCCGCATGAAATTCGTCGACGAGTTTCGCGATCGGGCAAAGGCCGAAATCCTGGTCAAGGAGATCGAAAGGCTACTTGCGCGAATGAAGCGCGATGAAACTCGGCCGTTACAGATCATGGAAGTTTGCGGCGGGCACACGCATTCGATTTTCCGATACGGCGTTGAAGGGATGCTGCCGAAATCCATCGAACTGGTGCATGGGCCAGGCTGTCCGGTCTGCGTGCTGCCAATGGGACGCGTCGATGATTGCGTCGCCATCGCCGAGCGGCCCGAGGTGATTTTCACAACTTTTGGCGACGCCATGCGCGTGCCGGGCTCCCGAAAGAGTTTGCTTCAGGCCAAGGCCGACGGCTGTGACATGCGGATGGTTTATTCGCCGATGGACGCGCTGGGGATCGCACGTCAAAACCCCACGCGGGAGGTGGTGTTCTTCGGCATCGGCTTCGAGACGACCATGCCGTCGACGGCGTTAACCGTGCTGCAGGCCGAGCGCGAAGGGATCAAGAACTTTTCGGTCTTTTGCAACCACATCACCATCGTTCCGACGATCAAGGCGATTCTCGACAGTCCAGACCTGCGGCTCGACGGATTTCTGGGACCGGGGCACGTTTCGATGGTGATCGGCGATGCGCCTTACGAATTTATCGCGCGCTACTATAAAAGGCCGATGGTGATCGCGGGATTTGAACCTCTCGACATTCTACAATCGATCTGGATGTTGCTGAGGCAGATCGACGAAGGGCGTTGCGAGATCGAAAATCAATATGCGCGGGTGGCGCCGCGGGCCGGTAACGCCGTGGCGCTCGAGGCGGTTGCGCAAGTGTACGAACTTCGCGAGTTTTTCGAATGGCGCGGTCTCGGGTCGATCGACCACTCGGGCGTGAAGATCCGAGAGGCCTATGCGCGCTTCGACGCCGAGCGCAAATTTGCGGTGCCAAACGCACGGATAGCCGATCCCAAGTCCTGCCAATGCGGCGAAGTCCTTAAGGGCGTTATCAAACCGTGGGAGTGCAAGGTTTTCGGTCGCGCTTGCACGCCCGAGACGCCGCTCGGCGCGCTGATGGTGTCGTCCGAGGGCGCATGCGCCGCCTATTATCAATATGGCGGCGTGAAGCGCGGACGCGACGAAGCGGAGGCGAGCGCCGCATGAATATGGTCTCCTTCCCGTTCCGACGTCCACGCGGCAAGGTGCATGCGCCAACCGTCACGTTGGCGCATGGCGGCGGCGGCAAGGCGATGAAGGATTTGGTCGACGACGTCTTCGTCGAGGCCTTCGATAACCCATTATTGGCGCTGCTCGACGATTCTGCGCAGATCGACCTCTTGGGCCTTGCCCAATATGGCGATCGCCTCGCTTTCACGACGGATTCATTTGTTATTGATCCGCTGGTGTTCCCTGGAGGCGACATTGGCAGGCTTGCGGTCTGCGGCACGGTGAACGACCTTGCCGTGGGCGGCGCGCTTCCACTTTATCTCTCTTGTGCGGTGATTGTGGAGGAAGGCGTTTCCATCGACTTGCTGCGCCAAATCGCCAAGTCAATGGCGACAACTGCGCAGGAAGCGGGGGTGAAGATCGTCACTGGCGACACCAAGGTCGTGAACAAGGGCGCTTGCGATCGAATATTCATCACGACGACCGGCATTGGCGTCGTCGCAGCGGGCGTCGAGCTTGGCGTCCATCGCGCCAGATTAGGCGATGCGGTACTCGTCAACGGGCTTCTCGGCGATCACGGCGCTGCAATCCTTGGCGCGCGCGGCGACATGGCGTTGCAGTCGCCGATCGAAAGCGATTGCGCACCGCTGCAGGATCTTGTCGCCAGCCTGCTCGACGCGGCGCCGAACACGCGGTTCATTCGCGATCCGACGCGAGGCGGCATCGCGACCGTGCTCAATGAAATCGCCGAAGCCGCTCAGGTCGCCATCGAAATCGACGAGATGGCCACGCCGCTTCGCGATGAGGTACGAGGCTTTTGTGAAATACTTGGGCTCGATCCGCTCTATCTGGCCAACGAAGGCAAGATCGTCGCGATTACGCCGCCCGACGAGGCCGAGCAGGCGATCGATGCGATGCGCGCGCACCCGCTAGGACGACAGGCGGCCATTATCGGCAATGTCGTCGCCGGCGAGCCGGCGGGTCGCGTCACCATGCGCACCATTTTCGGCGGCCGCCGCATCGTTGACATGCTGGTCGGCGAGCAATTGCCGCGCATCTGCTAAAGGAGCCGACGTGCACGAACTCTCGATCGTTTGCAGCATCGTCGAACTGGCGTCTGAGGCCGCCGAGGGCCGCGCCGTGCGCCGCGTGACGATCGAGATCGGCAAATTGTCGGGCGTTGAGCCGGAAGCCGTCGCCTTCTGCTTTCCGGAGGTCGCTCGAGGCACGCCACTCGAGGACGCGACGCTGGACATCCGCGAAGTCGAGGCCGAGGCGCGTTGCGACATCTGCGGCGCCGAGTTTCCCACGCCCGACATGCTCTCGGCGTGTCCTTGCGGCTCTCGTCAGTTTGAGCGCTTGCGCGGCGACGAGCTGAATATCAAAAGCATCGAAATTGAAGAGGCTGCATAATGTGCACGAGCTGCGGCTGCCAAGGGCAGGGGACCACGATGACCAATCTGCAGACCGGCGCAAGCGCGGAGATCGCGGGGCCCGAGCATGGTCGGCATGGCCATGGTCATTCGCATGGCGCGGGCGATCATGGCCACGATCATTCTCGTGGTGAGCATCATCACGCTCATGAAGAACATCATCATGCTCACGGGATTGATCACAGCCACGCACATTCTCACGATCATAGCCATCATGATCATGCTCACGAGCATTCCCACGGCCGCGTGGACATGGAAGCGCGGATTCTCGCGAAGAACGACGCAATCGCCGCCAAATGTCGGGCCTGGCTCGCAGGCCGCGAGATCGTGGCGCTCAATCTTCTCAGTTCGCCCGGCGCCGGAAAGACGACGCTGTTGGAGCGCGCCATCACGGACTTATCGTGCGAACTGCCGCTGTTTGTCATCGAGGGCGATCAGGCGACGTCGAATGACGGCGAGCGCATTCGCGCGGCGGGCGGGCCGGTGGTTCAGGTCAATACCGGGACTGGATGCCATCTCGACGCGGAAATGATCGCGCGCGCCCTTTCCGAACTCAAGCCGAGCGTGGGTTCGCTCGTGTTTATCGAAAACGTCGGCAATCTCGTATGTCCGGCCCTCTTCGATCTTGGCGAACACGCCAAGGCTGTGACTTTTTCAACGACGGAGGGCGAAGACAAGCCGCTCAAATATCCGCATATGTTCAGCGCCGCGAAGGTGGTCATCTTCAATAAGATCGATCTTTTGCCGCATCTCGATTTTTCGATGGAGCGGGCGAGAGAAAATGTTCTCCGCGTCAATCCAGACGCTGAGATCGTTGAAGTCTCCGCCAAGACGGGCGCAGGCATGCAGGCGCTGTACGGTTGGATTCGCGCGCAGCTAACGGCAGCCAAACAATCTATTCTCGTTTGAAGACAACTTCATTTTAAATCGCCGCCTCTTTAACATCGACGCTGACGTCCAAATCTTGACCGCCGGCGCCAAGAATTACGCCGTCGATCGGCGAAACATCCGCATAGTCGCGTCCGATGGCGATAGCGATATGGTCATTTCCGACCGCCATGGCGTTCGTAGGATCAAGGTCGAGGAAGCCAAATTCTGGTCCGCACCAAACAGACACCCACGCATGGGTTGAATCGGCGCCTTCCAGCCGCGCCTGGCCAGGAGCGGCGACGGTGCGAAGATAGCCGCTGACATAGGCTGCCGGCAGGCCGAGGCCGCGTAGAGCCGCGATCATGATGTGTGCGAAGTCCTGACAGACCCCACGGCGGCGCGCGAAGGCCTGCGCGATAGGGGTAGCGACATGCGTCGCATCCGTATCGTAGGCGAAATCGGCGTGGACGCGCATCATCAGTTCAAGCGCGCCTTCGAGAAGAGGCCGACCGGGCGAAAAGCTTTCTCGCGCGTAATTCGTCGCCGCGTCGAACAGCGGCGCGAAGCGGCTCACATAGATGTAATGGGCGGGAGACGAAGCCGCGAGTACGTTCGATGCATAAGCTGCGTTCCTCACGATTTCCCATGCCGGCGTCAACGCCGGAGCAGGGGGTGGCGCCCGATCCACCTCGACGCGCGCCGCGAGGGCGATTTGCAGTTTCGTGTGGGGCTTGAGAATGTGCGCCTCGCAAACACGATTTCCGTGAAAGTCGATCCTGTCGCTGACGACTTCAGCCGCTGGCGACAGCTCGATACGATCGGACAGCACGGTTTGACCACGATCATTACGTGGGAGCAGACGCATGGCGCAACGCGCCGAAGCGACAGGTGCGTCATAATTGTACGTCGTGCGATGGGCGATGTCGTATATCACGCGATCCGCGACGGCTGATAATTTGCTGCGCCATCGGCGCCATGCGTGAAATAGCGCTCGGCAATTTGGTCGGCGAGAGTCATCAAGCGCTGCTCGAACGCAAGAATTATTGCTGCATCCAAATGGCGCGCGTCCGCCGACTCGAGCTCGGCGCGTAGCCTGACGGAAAGTCGTCGCGGCGACTCCATGACTCCGTCGTTGCGCAGAACGGGCAGCGCCGCGAGATGTTCGTCGATGCGCATGGCCTGAAAGGCGACAGATCGCGGATTGAACGGATCGAGCATCGCCATGTCGAGGACGGGCGCCAGCGCGGCGCCGGCGATGTAACGCGAACGATAAGTGATCTGTGAATCGAGGAGATCGAGCAGCGCATCGAGCGTCTCGACAGTCGCCTCGTCGCTGGCCAGCTGTCGAGCGAAACGGCAAGTCCCGATGGCGCGTTCGATCCTTCGGCCAAGATCGATAAAGCTCCAGCCGGCGACCCGGTTGAAATTTTCGTCAATCAGCCCGGACAGCGCCGCCAGCGTATGGAGCGAACGCTCAACGATTTCCAGAGCTTCGGGTTCCGTTATGGCGCGCGCGTCTGCGCGCATCAGACGCGTTTCGATGCGTCCGATAAGCTGCCAGGCATCGTGCGACAGGCGTTCACGCACGATCGATGCCGCACGTTTTGCATTGCGCACGACCGACAGCGCTGAACCGTAATTGTCGGCGCCGGCCGCTGCCGCCCACGCGATCTGTGTCGGATTCATGTCCGCTATGTCTTCCGGCGCGGCGCCCCAGGCGATCAGCAGTCGCGCAAGCCGTTCGATCGACTGGCGCCCTTGAAGATCGATGTGCTGGGGTTCGCCCAACCTTGCCCTCAGCGACCGCACGATGCGCAATGTCGCTTCGGCGCGCTCAAGATAGCGGCCCATCCAGAAAAGATTATCGGCGGCGCGGCTTGGCAAATTGCCGAGCGTGCGCACGATCGGCGGATCTTCGTCGGAGGGCAGCAGCGTCGACCATTCGATCGGACGGCTTGTCAGCACCCACACGTCGCTTGATTGCGCCCCCTCGTCCATGGACACGGCGCGCGCGTCGAGCCGGTGGGAGATGCGACAAAAGCCTCCAGGCATCACGGTCCATCCGTCAGCCGTCGCGGCGGCGAAAACGCGTAGCACGAAAGGTCTCGGCGCCAGGCGATCGTCGGTCCAGGCCGGAGTGGTGGAAAGATTGATCGGCTCCTGAGCGACATAGTCGACGCCGCGCTGATTTATAGCGTCGATCACCCGCATGCGCTCTTCGCTCGTAAGCGCATGGCCAAGCGCCTCGCGACGTTCGCCAAATCCGGGAAGACGTTCGGTGAACGCGCCGCTGATCGCAAATTCGCCTAATGCGTTGATAACCTGTCTGCGTTCGCCCTCCCGTCCGCACCACCAGCTTGTGACATTAGAAAGTTTGAGGCTCTCGCCGAGCACGCGCTTTGACAGTTCCGGCATGAAGCTCATCAGCGCGCGCGACTCGATGACGCCCGCGCCGGGCATATTGGCGACGACAACAGCGCCCCGACGGATGGCTTCGAACATGCCCGCGACGCCGAGCCGCGACGAAGCATTTTGCTCCAGCGGATCGCACCAATCCGCGTCGACGCGACGCCAAATCGCATCGGCGCGCTTGAGGCCGGCGATGGTGCGCACATGGAGCTTGCCGTCGCTCGCGACGAGATCTTCGCCCTCAACCAGCGTAAAACCGAGATAACGGGCGAGATGCACCTGTTCGGAATAAGTTTCGCTCCAGGCGCCGGGCGTGAGCAGGCAGATCCGCGGGTCGACGCGCTCCGCTGCGCGGGACATGCTTGCGCGGAATTCTCGAAAGAACGGCGCCAGGCGCTCGACATTTAGGTCTCGATAGAGACTTGGAAGCGCGTGCGACAGCACGAGCCGATTCTCCAACGCGTAGCCGGCGCCCGAAGGCGCCTGAGCGCGATCGCCGAGAACACGCCAATTGCCGTCTGGCCCTCGCCCCAGGTCGGCGGCGTAAAAGCGAAGCCAGCGTCCACCCGGCGGAGCGACACCACACATCGGTCGAATAAAATCTTGAGACCCAGCGACGGCTGCGGCGGGCAGCGCGTCCTCCGCGACAAGGCGCGCGTCGCCGTAAATGTCATGCAGGACGCGATCGAGAAGTTCGGCGCGCTGCGCGACGCCTGCCGCGATGTCACGCCATTCGAACTCCGGGATCAGCAGCGGCAAACGGCCCAGCGGCCAGCTGCGCTCCTTGGTTTCGCCATGAACGCGATAGGAGATTCCCATGTCGTCGATGCGGCGGCCGGCTGCGGCGAAGCGCTGTTCCAGCCCCGCGTCGCCTAATGCCGCGAGCGATTCCAGGAACTGACGCCAATGCGCGCGCGGACGCCCGTCGCGGTCGAGCAACTCATCAGGCGCGTCGCGCTTCGGCGCATAATCGGCGATCCAGGCCGCGACGCGGCTTGACGCCTCGTCCCTTTCGATGTCGCGCTCAGCGGACAACACGCCTCCGAAGATCCAGTGTCAGCGGAAACTCATGGCTCGCCTCCTCGCGCGGCGGATCGACTGGTCCGGGCGTATGTCCATGATCCTGGAATCGCGCCAATCGCCGCGCTTCGGCTTCGTTACTGTTGACGGGGAAGGCGTCGTAATTGCGGCCTCCGGGGTGCGTTGCATGATAGACGCAGCCGCCCAGAGAACGCCTGCTCCAGCAGTCGATAACGTCGAAGGTCAGCGGGGCGTCGACAGGAAGAGTCGGATGCAGTCCCGAAGGCGGCTGCCAGGCCTTGAAGCGCACGCCCGCCACCGCCTCGCCTGGGGCGCCAATGCTCGTCATCGGCACGCGATGTCCATTACAGGTGATGACGTGTCGACCAGGAACGAGCCCGTTCGCCTTGATCTGCAACCGCTCAAGCGAAGAATCGACGTAGCGCACCGTGCCGCCGTTTCCGCCTTCCTCGCCCATCACATGCCAAGGTTCGAGCGCTCCGCGGACCTCCAGGTGAACGCCGCCATGTTCGACACTGCCAGCCAATGGGAAGCGGAACTCGCGCTGCGCCTCGAACCATTCCGGCTCGAAGGCGTAGCCCGCTCTATGCAAGTCGTCGACAACGCCAAGGAAATCCTGCCACACGAAGTGCGGCAACATGAATTTATCATGCAGCGCCGTTCCCCAGCGCACCAGATCACCGTGCTGTGGCTCCCGCCAGAACCAGGCGACGAGCGCACGAAGCAACAGTTGCTGCGCGAGACTCATGCGGGCGTCGGGGGGCATTTCGAACGCGCGAAATTCCACCAGTCCGAGACGCCCCGTCGGTCCCTCGGGCGAATAAAGCTTGTCGATACAGATTTCCGCGCGATGAGTATTGCCGGCGACATCCACCAGCAGATTGCGAAACAGCCGATCGACGAGCCACGGCGGGACATAGCCTTCGCCGGGCGACGGCGTCTGAGCTAGGGCGATCTCCAACTCGTAAAGCGAGTCGTGTCGCGCTTCGTCGACTCGCGGCGATTGGCTGGTCGGTCCGATGAACAGCCCGGAGAATAGATAGGACAGCGACGGATGGCGCTGCCAATAGAGCACGAGACTCTTCAGCAGGTCAGGGCGGCGCAGAAAGGGCGAGTCGGCGGGCGTTTCGCCCCCAAGCACCACATGATTGCCGCCGCCGGAACCAATCTGTCGTCCGTCGACCATGAATTTGGCGGTCGTCAACCGCGCCTGCCGCGCTTCCTCATAGAGCGCGGTCGTGGTTTCGACGGCCTGCCCCCATGTCGCGGCCGGGTGAATATTGACCTCGATGACGCCCGGATCTGGCGTCACCTTAATCACTTCGAGACGCGGATCGTTCGGCGGCGGATATCCTTCGATGTGGAGCGGCGCCCCCGTGGCTTTGGCGCTTTCCTCCACGGCCTCAAGCAATTCGAGGTAATCTTCGAGCGTCGCTACGGGAGGCATAAATACGCAGAGATGGCCGTCGCGCGGTTCGATGGTGAAGGCGGTCCGCACAGCGCCTTCAACAATGGACTGTTCATGAACATCTTGACGCGCGTGGCCGCCCCCGACCTGCCCCGCCTGAATGCGTCGAAAATGTCCAGGCTCCGGTAAGGGATCTCGCGGAACGAAGGGGTCCTGCGGAAGGACGTGGGGATATTCGTCTTCCGACAGCTTGGGCAAAGACGTTACGGGAAGCCGCAGTCCGATTGGCGAATCGCCCGGCGCCAAGAACAGTTTTCCGCGACGAAGCGTCCATTTTTCTGAGGTCCAGCGCGACTGGGAGTCGGCGCGCGCATTCCAGCGCTGGATCGGCAGGACGAAGCCGGTGGGTTTGCTCAGACCGCGCTCGAAAACCCGCATCATGCGCGAGCGTTCCTCCGCATCGTCGATCTTGGGATCGGACGGATCGACGTTGATCGGAAGGGCGCTCTCCTTCACCATCCAATGCGCGGGATCTTCATAGGCAGGCACCGCATGGTCGGCGCCGACGCCGAGTCGCTCTGCGAGATCGTGCACAAAGACTTCCGCGTCCGCCGTGGTCGCGCCCTTCGGCTTCGTGATATCAGCGACGAACTGCGGCTCGGACCAAATTGGCTTGCCGTCGCGCCGCCAATAAAGACCAAAGGCCCAGCGCGGCAGGCTTTCGCCGGGATACCATTTGCCCTGGCCGTAATGCAGAAAGCCGTTTGGCGCGAAGCGTTCGCGCAGCCTACGAATGAGATCGTCGGCCCGCTCGCGCTTGCTTGGGCCGGTCGCTACGGTATTCCATTCGGCGGACTCGAAATCGTCAATCGAGACGAACGTCGGCTCGCCGCCCATGGTAAGGCGAATGTCCAGCGCTTCAAGGTCGGCGTCTACTTTTTCTCCGAGCGCGTCGAGTCGGCGCCATGCTTCATCGGAAAAAGGCGCGGTGATGCGCGGCGCTTCATTGATGCGATCGACGCGCATCTCGAAACCGAATTCAACTTGAGCTGGCTCTACGAAGCCCGATATAGGCGCCGCGGAGCGGTAATGCGGCGCGCCGCATAGCGGCAAATGGCCTTCCCCGCAAAAAAGGCCCGAGGTCGCGTCGAGACCGACCCAGCCGGCGCCGGGCAGGAAAACTTCCGTCCAGGCGTGCAGATCGGTGAAGTCGTGATCGGTTCCTTTCGGGCCTTCGATGGGATCGGTGTCGGCCTTCAGCTGAATGAGATAGCCCGAGACGAAACGCGCCGCGAGACCAAGCCTGCGCAAGATCTGCACGAGGAGCCAAGCGGAATCGCGGCACGAGCCTGACCCAAGCGCGAGAGTCTCTTCCGGCGCTTGCACGCCAGGCTCCATTCGGATGACGTAACGAATATCGCGGTGCAGACGAGCATTAAGCTCGACGAGAAAATTGATGGTTCGCGTCTTTTCCCGTGGGAGACTCTGGACGAAGGCATTCGTCAGGGGTCCGACGTCCTCGGGTTCGAGATAGGCGGCAAGCTCTGTTTTCTGTTCTTCAGGATAAGCGAAGGGAAAGTCTTCAGCATAAGGCTCAATAAAAAAATCGAAGGGATTGTAGACGGCAAGCTCCGCCAGTAGATCGACCTCGATTTTGAATTCGCTCGCTTTCTCCGGGAACACGAGACGCGCCAGCCAATTGCCGTTCGGGTCCTGCTGCCAGTTTATGAAGTAGTCCGAAGGCGCGATCTTGAGCGAGTAGCTCGACACCTTCGTGCGACAATGCGGCGCCGGGCGCAGGCGAATGATCTGCGGACCCAGCGAGACAGGCCGGTCATATTTGTAGTGCGTGATGTGATGGAGGGCGATCTGGATCGACACGTTATTTAGGGTCTCATCGCAGCGCCATCCGCTTTCGAACTGGCGCGAAGCCGCTATCGAAGTTTAGCGGCGCTGGGCCGCGAAGTGTCAATCTGAAAGGCCAAGAAATTCGCGGCTTTGTTCGAAAATCCGGCAAAAAGCCTAGCCTCTGAGTGCGACCTGCGCAATCAGCCGGCGCCGAATGATGTCCCGGAGGAAGGACTTTATGTCCGATTCAACCAGTTTGAGCCCGGAACATTAGGTCTGCCGCACAGTTATGGCCGCAAGCCGTCGGGGGAAAGATCTCCAATGAAAGCCTTTCGATGCCAAGCTTGCCGCCAGAGCATACTTTTCGAGAACACCAGATGCGAAAGTTGCGGGCACAAGCTCGGCTACCTCCCGTGTCTCGGCGAAATGACCGCCGTCGAACCGGTCGGCGACGGTTGGGCCGCGCTGGCTGACGGAACTCGCGAATACCGGTTCTGCAAGAATTGGGAGCTGCATGGATGCAATTGGATGGTCGAGAAAGGAGGTCCCTCGGAATACTGTCTCGCCTGTCAACACAATCGGACTGTGCCCGACTTATCAGACGATAAGCGCCATGCCGCTTGGCAGAAAATCGAAACCGCCAAGCGGCGGCTGTTTTACAGTCTCACCCGACTAAATCTTCCTGCGCCGAACGTTTCCGATAACGACGGCGAGCCGCTTATCTTCGATTTTCTTGCGGAGGAGCTTTCTAAAAAGCCGGTTCTGACAGGCCATAGCTCGGGTTTGATAACGATCGCCTTGAAGGAAGCGGATGATCCAGAGCGAGAGAAAATGCGTGATGAAATGGGCGAGCCCTATCGCACCTTGCTCGGTCATTTCAGACATGAGATCGGCCATTATTATTGGGAGCGCATCGTGTCGAACTCACGTCACCTCGCGTCCTTTCGTGAGCTTTTTGGAGACGAGCGAGACGACTATTCCACCTCCCTGAAAAAACATTATGAAGAGGGGCCTTCGGCCGACTGGCGACGGAACCATATCAGCGCATACGCCTCATGCCACCCATGGGAAGATTTCGCGGAGACCTTTGCGCATTACCTCCATATCGTCGATACGCTCGAAACGGGCCGCAGCGCGGGGCTCGTGGTACGACGGAACGATGGCTCTCCTGCACGGGTCGATTTTGATCCGTACAGCTGTCCCGACATCAGCGAGATGATCGATAACTGGCTCGATATTTCATTCGCGCTGAACAACATCAACCGATCGATGGGTCAGCCGGATATCTATCCCTTCGTGATCTCGCCAGTCGTCAAGGAGAAGCTGGGCTTTGTCCAAGGCCTCTTAAAGGATCATGCACAGCGCCCGTGTGCTGCGAGCGGCGTTTCAAGGCAGGGATTGCTCGCCATGGAGCATTGTGGCGGGCAAGTTCCCAACCAATAACCAGCCCAATCCTCCTCTCAAAGCCGCCATCGGCTTCGAACCTGGCCCTGTAGGCTCGACAAGCGCCGCCGATGAGACGATTGCCGCTCAACTCTCCAAACCGGTATAAGGGTTCGCTGGGTTCCCCGTTCCCCAGAGTGAATCAAAAAACGGTCCGCTGTCCAAGCGCATGAAACGGCGACTTTGGATAGCGGTATCTAAGGGGCGCCGGACGTCTTTCCGGAGAATTGAATGATCGTTTCGTCGGCTTCAGACTACCGAAAGGCCGCGCAGCGCAGGCTGCCTCGCTTCCTCTTTGATTATATTGATGGCGGAGCGAACGCCGAGGATACGTTAAAGGCCAATGTCGCCGATTTGAGAGCCGTCAACCTCAGACAGCGGGTGTTGAAGAATGCCGCGGATCTCAGTCTCGCGACGGAGTGGTTTGGTCAGTCTTCCAAGCTTCCTGTGATCTTGGCGCCTGTCGGGTTGAGCGGAATGTTTGCCCGTCGCGGCGAGGTTCAGGTCGCCAACGCTGCTGAAAAAAAGGGTGTTCCCTATGTGTTGTCGACGCTGTCTATTTGCCCGCTTGAAGAAGTTGCGTCGCACTGTTCGTCGCTCTGGTTCCAGCTTTATGTGCTCAAGGACCGCAGGTTCATGCAATCTATGTTGGAGCGCGCTCAGCACGCAGGCGTAAAAAATCTTGTATTCACGGTTGACCTGCCTGTGCACGGATCGCGCTACCGCGACGCCCCTTCGGGTCTGTCCGGACCATACGCCGCGCAGCGGCGCATGCTTCAGGTCATCAGTAAACCCGCATGGGCCTTCGACGTTGGAATTAGAGGTCGTCCGCACGATCTCGGCAATATCTCGCAATATCTCGGCAAGGCGACCGGTCTGCAGGACTATGTCGGCTGGCTTGGACAAAACATTGATCCATCGATCAGCTGGTCGGACTTGGAATGGATCCGCGATTTTTGGAAGGGTCCTCTGATTCTTAAAGGCATATTGGATCCCGAGGATGCTCGAGACGCGGTGCGGTTCGGAGCGAATGGAATCGTCGTTTCGAACCACGGCGGACGTCAGCTGGACGGCGCGCTGTCGACGGTCAAAGCCCTCCCGCCGATCGCCGATGCGGTCGGAAACGACCTCGAGGTTTTCGTCGATTCAGGCGTTCGCTCCGGACTGGACGTTATCCGCATGCTGGCGCTTGGCGCAAAAGGCGTCCTGCTCGGGCGGACCGCCGCTTATGCTTTGGCTGCGGCCGGCCAGGCGGGCGTTGAGAATATGCTCGAGATCTTCGCCAAGGAAATGCGAGTGGCAATGATTTTGACCGGGGTCACTTCGATCGCTCAAATTGACCGGCGAATTCTTGCTTGATCTTCTGAGCCATGCATCGGCCCAGAAGATTTTTGCGTTGAATGTGCGCTTCCTGACTCGATAAGGCTCAGGGCCTTAGCTTCACGCAAAAAGATCCACCCGGCCATTGGCAAGGCGATAAATTCCGCTCACGACTTTGAGGCGCTTTTCGTTGAACGCTGCGCTCAGTAAAGGCGTCGCGGTCTCGAGCGTTTTCGCGCAAAGCCGAGCATTCTCCATCGTCGCGTTCTCTAATAGATCGCCCGGACGGCCTGCGACTGCATTTACCGCCGGCGCCAGAGCGGCGACAAGCGACGGAAGGTGGCCAGGTAAAGTCGTATGATCCTGTATCGAAGAAATCGCGGATTTTACAGCGCCGCAGGCTTCGTGACAGAGCACCAGAATGAGGGGAGTCTTCAGCACTTCCACGGCATATTCCATGCTCGCGACATTGTCCGGGTTCACGATATTGCCGGCGACACGCACGACGAACAGATCTCCGCGCGAACTGTCGAAGGCGTATTCCGGCGCAATCCGTGAATCCGAACAGCTGAGAATGGCGGCGTAGGGATTCTGCCCGCCGATGAGCGCCTCGCGTTCGGCGGCGAAGTCGTGGCGTCTGGCGACGCCTTGCTGATATCGTTTATTGCCCTCCATCAGGCGCGCCAACGCGTCGTCAGGAGTCATGACGTTCTCAGGCTTCGGCGGCGCGCTCGTCTGCTTGGTTTGCTTAGCTTTGGATCGTAGGTCCTTCGCGTTCGCCTGTGCGACTGCGGTCAGCATTCCCGCGGCGGCCGCGCCGAAAACGAAGGCTCTGCGACGCATGTTGTTTCCATGAACAATATCAGCAAAGCCACAAACGTTACACATGGCGCGATCCTCCGGGGCAGAGACAACACTCCGCTATTTGTGGTGCAAACATAACACGCACAGTCGCCAGCCACATAGCAGGAGAGTGTCTTCTCCTCTCGCTCAAACTCTGCCAGGGATCGGGAGCGCGCCGATTGGAAGCGTCTTAACGAGTCGAGCCGACGCTATGCATTTAATTTACCATACAATTTACAAATCGTCGTCGCGCAGCGTTGGCCCACATTATGGCCGCAACATAAGTCGACGCTCCATCGTCCGCTATTTGACGAGTGGAGGTGCAACATGCGTCGGCTCCGCTTGTATCGCCAAGAGGTCGGCGATCAATTCGGCGAATTGTTACGACAAACGTACGATGATGTCCTTCAAGAGCCGCTTCCGGGCCGTTTGCTCGATCTCTTGGAGAGGCTGGAAAGGGACGCGACGTCGCTTTTACAAGAAGCGCGGCCGTCCAAAATTGGCGAGGCCGCTCGAGAACCGCTAATGTCCTTGGCGCGCCGACGTTCAGCTGTCGACTGAGGTCAGGTTAGGCAGATGGCGGGGCCGCGTACCCGAAAAATGGCTAACCTATCCCCGAACTGAACGCGGGATGCCGATACTTCCCATCGGACATTCGAGTGCGGCGCGGTCCCATCCGGCGGCGTTCGCGGCAGCGTCATATGTGCTCTGCAAGAAGTTCAGTAGCGTAGCATCGGGATGCTCGGCGCTCCGCACAACATCATATGGCAGGATAAATTCCTTGAGATCCTGGCTAAAAAAAGCGCCGTCAGGTTTGACCAGCGCGTGATCAAATCCGGGCGGCGCCGGATAAGCATAGGAATAGAAAGCCGGGAAATCGACGGAGCCGCTTCCAGGCCAAAAGCCCGCGCTGCTCACCTCATGCGAGTACGCTTCGCGCACAACAGCGTCGGAGAGGTTGGGAACGCCACCCGGATGGAGCGGCGCACGGCGACCGGAAAATCTTGTCACCGCCAAATCAAAGCTGCCCCAAAAGAAGTGTACCGGGCTCGCTTTGCCAATGAAGCCCGTGCGAAAGAATTTGAACACGCGGTCGGCTTGCATAAGCAATCTGAAAAACCGGTTCGCATAATCAGGATCGTAGGCGGCATGGATCTGGTCCTTCGTGAAGGGAATCGCGTCAGGGATTTCATTGGGACGCTCATTGATGCGAACAAAAATGTTCAACTCCTCGAGCATTGTCAGAAGATGCGCATAAAAATCAGCGACGGACTGAGCTCGAAGCTGCATTTGCCGTTGTTTGCCATCGCTGCTCGTAATGCGCAGCACATGGTCAATGAAATTGAAATCAACCTGAAAGGTCCTTGATTCATAGGCTATTGGCGATGTGGTGAGGCCACGCGCCGTAACGTACATTGTGACGTGCCAGGAGTGGTTTAGCCAGGGCGTAAGCGACAATCGAATCTTGCCGACGATCTGAGTCCATAAATGCAGAGTCGTATAGGTTTCCCGCCAGGCGTCATATGGCAGTGCGGGCCAAGCGTTTCGATCTGCTTCACTCACGTTCGTCGTGACCATTTCAGCTCTTCACGTCGTCCGGTCTCCGTTCAAGGGGTCAGTAGTTCGTGTACGCTGAACAGGTTCGCCTCATCTGTCCATACGCGCTGAGGAGCCCAGCCCGCAGATTGCGCCATCAAATGGAACTCCTCGATCGTGTATTTGTAAGCATTTTCGGTATGGATCGTTTCTCCGGCGCGAAATCGGAATCTTCGGCCTTTCACCCAAACATCCTGATCGCTTGAGCTGATAAGATGCATTTCGATGCGTCCTTCGAACGGCTCGTAGATCGCTGCATGGCGAAAGTTATTGAGATCGAACGTGCCGTCGAGTTCACGGTTGATGCGCGCCAGCAGATTAAGATTGAATGCAGCGGTGACGCCATTCGCGTCGTTATAGGCTTGAACGAGCTGGCGAACGTCTTTCTTCAGATCGACGCCAATGATCAACCTGCCGCTTGGCGAGAGCGTTCCCCGCATCGCTCGCAACAATTGCGTCGCCTCTGCGGGGCCGAAATTGCCGATGGTCGATCCAGGAAAAAATCCGAGTCTTGGTCGCTTCGCTAGTTCGATCGGCAGTTCGATTGGATGCGAAAAATCAGCCGCGGCCGGCTGTATGTTAAGTCGTGGAAATCGAACCGTAAGCCGTTTCCGGGCGTCCGAAAGAGCGCTCTCCGAGATGTCGACTGGCGCATAGGCGTACAGCTCTGGCAGTTCTCGAAGAAGAATTTCCGTTTTGATGCTCGAACCGGAACCGAATTCGACGAGAACGGTTTCCTCGGACTTCCCCTTAAGCATCTGCGTCGCGTTAGCTTCGAGAATGCCAATCTCGACTCTTGTCGGATAATATTCCGGTAGGCGCGTAATTTCTTCGAAAAGCGCGCTGCCTGTAGCGTCATAGAAAAAGCGACAGGGCAGACTCTTCCGCCGTCGGGACAGGCCCTCCAACACGCTGACGGCGAAGTCGTCCACTCGCGGCAGACTCGTCGCAAGGCGTTCGGTCGCCTCTGACATCAGTCGACCTCCCAAGCGAGGCGTAGGCCCATAAATTGCCAACGCTGGTGCGGGTAAAAGAAATTTCGGTAGCTCGCGCGGATGTGGCTTAGCGGCGTTACGCAAGAACCGCCACGCAATGCGTGCTGACCAACCATGAACTTGCCGTTGTATTCGCCCAGCGCTCCTTGAGGGGCGCGATAGCCCGGATAGGGCGAATAGGCGCTCTGCGTCCATTCCCACACATCGCCGAACATCTGCCGAGGCGACCCATTTGTTTCTGCTTCAGCTGGCATGGGACGCAATTCGGCCGTTTCGAGAAAATTTCCTCGCCTTGGCGATGTTATCGCTGCGACCTCCCATTCGAATTCGGTCGGCAACCGCTTGCCCGACCAGCGCGCAAAAGCGTCGGCTTCATAGTAGCTGACGTGCGCGACTGGCGCATCGAGACGAAGCGGCTGCAATCCTTCTAGCGACATCCCAAGCCACTCTCCGTCATGCGTTTCCCAGTAGAGTGGCGCATGCCAGTTCTCGCGATTGACCGCCGCCCAGCCGTCCGACAGCCATAGGGTCGCCGTTTCGTAACCGCCGTCGGCAATGAATTCCAACCATTCCCAGTTTGTGACCAGGCGGTCGGCGAGTCGGAACGGATGGATCAGCGCATCGTGACGAGGCTGCTCATTATCCCATGCAAAACCGCTTCCTTCGTAGCCGATCTGATAGACGCCGCCCGGAAAATCAATCCAGCACGCCGGCTCAAGCGGCGCGCCGCCTATGGAGCGGAAGCGCGTTGGTCGGTAGGCCGGCCTCAAGGGGTTGGCGGCGAAAAGCGAGAGGATGTCTGTGAGCATCAGCTCCTGATGCTGCTGCTCGTGATTGATCCCGATATCGAGCCTATGGGCTAAGCCCGGCGGTAAGTTGGTTTGATCAGCAAGGAGCTTCGCCAACGCCAAATCGACATGCTCGCGATAGGCGAGAATTCGATCGAGCGACGGCCGAGTAAGAAGCCCACGCTTTGGGCGCGGCTGCCGGGGACCCTGGCGCTCATAGTAGGAATTGAAGCAATAATTGAACGCTTCATCGAACAGCCGATAGCCCGGCAGGTAGGGCGCCAAGACAAAGGTTTCAAAGAACCAAGTCGTATGAGCGAGATGCCATTTGGTCGGGCTGGCGTCCTCCATCGCTTGGACGACCATATCTTCAGCGCTGAGCGGATCCGCAAGTTCGATCGAACGCTTGCGCGTCTCAAAAAGGCGATCGCCCAAGGCGCTGCAGGCGCTCGTAGGGCGCTGCGGATCCGGGGTCAAAACCAATCCATGCATCAACATATCTCCGGGGAGCGCGCCGAGTTCAAGCGGCTGAGACGGACAAGGAGCATATAGGGCGAAGCGTAGACTAAAGTCTGGGTCCGAAAACCTCGATTGTCATCAGCCGTCGAGTTCCGGGTAATGACGAAATATTCCTTGCTCGTTGAATTTCACCCGGCGATCGCTAGCGAGATATGCGCAAATGCGCGGGCGTTGCGCGACTGTCATACGAAGGCGGGCCACTCGCGGCGTCTCGGCGAGAACCGCTCGCGATTTCTTTGGGAAGGCGTAGAGCAGGCCTTCGACGACTTGAAACAGAGAAAGATCGGCGTAGCTAAGGGCACTGCCTACAAGATGCGCGTCGCCGTCGCGATTGCGGGCGAGGATGGTTTCGAACCAATCAAAATACTTTTGTATGCGTTCCTCGCGAAAACCCTTTGCTCGGCGTAAAGCCTCGGGTTTCTGCTCCTCATAGTACAGATCGGCGCCCAAGGGATGGTGGCTATCGTGGGCCTCGCTGACGAGATCGGCGATGGTCAGCTGAATTTGGTGAGCCCAAAAGTCTGCTGGCCGCATCTTTAGGGGCGAGACCGTGACGATCGCCCAGATAGAGAAGTATCGCGGCGGTTTGACCGATGATCACATCTCCGTCTTTCAAGAACGGCGGCGCGAACGACGGATGGGTGACGTCGGTCCGTTCAAAAAAATCTAGAAGCGTCGCCTCGCCCTGTCGTTTGCGCGCGACATCAATGTAGTTGGCCCCGGCTTCTTCCAACACAAGTCGGACGAACTCTCCGCGTCCCTGAATGCCGGGCCAATAATAGAGCTCGTAGGTCATGGCTGAGCCGCAGCGTGTGGGCGCTTGTCGAGCGCGGCGTTGAATTGGGTGATTTATGCGTTTCAAATATCGTTTGAGGGGCGCGGATCAAGGTTGCGCGGAGCGCGCCGGAAGCGGTGGCGCCCAGGTCCCTAATGGCTTGGGAAGCGCCCCGTGACTAAAACGAGCTAGGATCAGCGAATTAGAGCTTTGGTGGAGCCAGACGGAATCGAACCGACGACCTCTTCAATGCCATTGAAGCGCTCTCCCAACTGAGCTATGGCCCCGTTCTCTTCGGACGTCTCTTGGGGGAGGTCCGGACGGCTCAACGCCGTCGCGCGCTGTATAGTTCAGCCGCGCGTCGCCCGCAAGCCCGTCAAAAAATGCGACATGGCCGAACGGCCGGTCAGCGCTTTTCTGGGAGAAAGGAATTCACCGTCTCCAAGAATTTCGCCACGGAAATCGGTTTCGACAGATAGGCCTCACAGCCGCCCTGAAGGATTTTTTCCTCGTCGCCTTTCATCGCGAAGGCGGTGATCGCGACCACGGGTATGTCGCGCAAATTTTCGTCTTCTTTGAGCATGCGTGTGACTTCCAAACCGCTAACCTCCGGTAACTGAATGTCCATCAGGATGAGATCAGGCCGGTGGCTTCGCGCCAAGGAAATCGCCTCAAAGCCGCTTTTTGTACATAGCGTCGCATAGCCGTTCGATTCCAGAAGGTCGTTGAAGAGCTTCATGTTGAGCTCATTGTCCTCGACGATGAGGATTGTCTTGGTCATGCCCTTGGGCCCGTTTTCCGGCGTACGATCAGTCTCGGCCGTAGCATAGGCAGATTAATGAAAAGCGCCAAAAATCCGCGCATTGTTAAAGATTAAGGGCTCGCGGCGCGCTTGCGTGTAATACGCCGCTCGACTAAACCCCTTGGAAAAGCGAGCGCCGCACGAGGGATCATGCCGCCCCGCCGGTAGGCGAAAGCTGTAGCGTTAGCGGCGCTCTTGCTTGCGTTGGAGGCGCGAGTCGATGACGCTCCTCATGCCGACGCCTGAGCCAGCGATCATGTCGCAACGCGGCGAACTGATCGCGCGTCTTGGGGCCATTCTGCCTAGCGAAAGCCTGATCGTCGACGAGGTCTCACGTCGCGCCTATGAATGTGACGCCTTCACCATGTATCGGGCGCTTCCGCTCGTCGTCGCGTTGCCGGGGAATGTCGAGCAGGTCCGCGCCATCATGGCGCTTGCCGCCGAAATGAACGTCAAGGTCGTGCCCCGCGGCGCCGGCACGTCGCTGTCCGGCGGCTCCATGCCGCTTGAGGACGGCATTCTTCTCGGCATGTCCAAATTCAACCGGATCCTCGAAATCGACTATGAAAACCGCTGCGCGCGCGTTCAGCCGGGCGTTCAAAACCTGGCGATCTCGAAAGCCGTTGAAGCGCAAGGCTTCTACTATGCGCCGGATCCGTCGTCGCAGATCGCCTGTTCGATCGGCGGCAATGTCGCTGAGAACGCGGGCGGCGTTCACTGCCTGAAATACGGCCTGACGACCAACAACATACTCGGGCTCGAAGTCGTGTTGATGGGCGGCGACCTCATCAGGCTCGGCGGCAAGCATCTCGACAGCGAGGGCTATGACCTGATCGGGCTGATGACAGGCTCCGAAGGATTGCTTGGCGTCGTCACGGAGGTGGTCGTGCGGCTCTTGCAAAAGCCGCCTGTGGCGCGGGGGCTGCTGCTCGGCTTTGCCAGCGTGACGGCTGGCGCCCGCTGTGTTGGCGCGATCATTGCGCGCGGCGTCATACCCGCTGGCCTTGAAATGATGGACAGAGCGACAATCCATGCCGTCGAACGCTTCCAGCCTTGCGGCTATCCGCTCGACGCCGAAGCGCTGGTCATCGTTGAACTGGACGGAACGCCGGCGGAAGTCGATCACCTCGTTAGCGTAGTGCAGGATATTGCGCGCGAAGAAGGCGCGACGACGATACGCGCGTCCACGAGCGAGGCCGAGCGGCTGCAGTTCTGGGCCGGACGCAAGAACGCCTTTCCAGCCGTGAGCTGTATCGCGCCCGACTATCTCTGCATGGACGGCACGATTCCGCGGGCGCGGCTGCCGGAAGCGCTTGCCGGCATGGAACGGCTCGCCAAGGAGCAGGGGCTGAGCGTCGCCAACGTATTTCATGCCGGCGACGGCAATCTCCATCCGCTCATTCTCTACGACGCGTCAAAAGAGGGGGACGTTGAACGCGCGGAAAAGCTCGGTTTCGACATTTTGCGCCTGTGCGTTTCGCTCGGCGGCGTTCTCACCGGCGAGCATGGCGTTGGCGTCGAGAAGCGTGACCTCATGGGCGAGATGTTCAGCGACGTGGATCTCGAGCAGCAGATGCGGCTCAAATGCGCCTTTGACCCGGCCGGCCGACTCAACCCTGGCAAGGTGTTTCCAACGCTGCATCGTTGCGCCGAGTTCGGGATGATGCATGTCGCAGGCGGAAAAATGCCATTTCCCGATCTGCCGAGATTCTAATGATGCAGGCCGCATTGGCGACGCTCGAAATCCGCGATGAGTCTGACGCCGTAGATGCGATCTGTGCAGCGAATGCGAAAGGCGTCTCCTGCGCGATCGTCGGCGGCGGCTCCAAATCTCAGCTCGGGCGCTGCGCGCCGCAAACGCAGGCGCTCTCCACCCCGGCGCTCGCCGGCGTGACGCTCTATGAGCCCAACGAGCTCGTGCTCTCGGCCCGCGCCGGCACGCGTTTGAGCGAGATCGAAGCGCTGCTTGAGAACAATGGGCAACAACTTGCTTTCGAGCCCATGGATTATGGACCGCTTCTCGGTGCAGAGGCGGGCTACGCGACGATCGGCGGCGTCATCGCGGCGAACGCTTCCGGTCCGCGGCGGATTAAGGCGGGAGCGGCGCGAGACCATTTGCTTGGATTCCGCTGCGTCACCGGACGTGGCGAGCAGGTGAAATCAGGCGGCCGGGTCATGAAGAACGTCACCGGCTACGACCTCTCGAAACTTGTCTGCGGTTCCTATGGCACGCTGGCGCTTCTGACGGAGCTGACGCTCAAGGTGCTCCCCAAGTCGGAGACGGAATGCACGCTGCTGGCGATCGGCGCTGATGAGGCGGAGAGCCTTGCGCTCTTGCGCCGCGCCACTGCAACGCCCTGTGAACCTTCGTCGCTCGCGATGCTGCCCGCCGGCGTCGCCTTGGCCTTAGACGCCGATGCGGCCGCGATACGCCTCGAAGGTCCGACGATATCCGTGACGGCCCGCCGCGACGATCTCGTTGCGCGTTTGTCTGGCGGCGGCGTTCGATTTGAGACGCTGGACGAACGCGATTCGACGACGCTTTGGAGAGGGCTGCGTGACGCCGCTCCGATTGCCGCGCAGGTCGGCCAAGTCTGGCGCATTTCCGTGGCGCCCACCGAAGGTTTTGCCGTCGTTGAGCGCATTCGCCGCGCAGGCGTGCCCTTGCTTGCGCATTTCTACGACTGGGCGGGCGGACTGATATGGCTGTGCGTCGAAACCACGTCGGACGCATACGCCGCCGTAGTGCGCGCCGCCGTCGATGTTAGCGGCGGCCATGCGACTCTCATTCGGGCGAGCCAAGAGACGCGTACGATTGTCGACGTCTTCCATCCGCAACCGGCGGCGCTCGCGGCGCTGACGCGCCGCGTCAAGGAAAGTTTCGATCCCGCGCATATTTTGGAGCGTGGTCGAATGCGCGCGGAGTTCTAAAAGCGATGCAGACGTTCTTTTCCCTGCGCGCTTTGGCCGATCCCGACATGGCCGAAACTGAGAAGATACTGCGCGCCTGCGTGCATTGCGGCTTCTGCTCGGCGACTTGCCCGACCTATCTTCTCACCGGCGACGAACTCGATGGGCCGCGCGGCCGAATCTATCTCATAAAAGAGATGTTTGAAAAGGAGCGGCCGGCTGACGCTCAAACCGCGCTTCACATCGATCGCTGCCTGTCCTGCCTCTCCTGCATGACGACATGTCCATCGGGGGTGCATTTCATGCATCTCGTCGATCACGCGCGCGCGCATATTGAGGAAACATACCGGCGGCCCTTTGTGGAGCGCGCCATGCGCGCGGCGCTCGCTTTCGTGTTGCCGCGGCCTTCTGTGGCCCGTCAGCCGTTTCGCCTTGCGGCGGCCATGCGTCCCTTGGCGCGCTTGCTGCCGCGGCGGCTCGCGGCCCCGTTGGCGCTCGCGCCGGCGCGTGTCCCAGCTCCTTCCAAAACCGATCTTCCGCAGGTTTTCGCCGCTCAGGGTGTCCACAAGATGCGCGTCGCGCTGCTCAACGGCTGCGTTCAGACGGTAATCGACACTTCGATCAATGAGGCGACCATACGGCTCCTGACTCGCCACGGCGTCGAAGTCGTTGTCGCAAAGGGCGCCGGCTGCTGTGGCGCGTTGCCGCATCACCTCGGGAAGGTTGAAGCCTCGCTAGGCTATGCGCGCGCCAACATCGAAGCCTGGATGCGCGAAGTCGAAACTGGCGGACTCGACCATATCGTCATCAACGCCTCGGGTTGCGGCACGAGCGTGAAGGACTATGGCCATATGTTCCGCAATGATCCGACTCTCGCGGATAAGGCTGCGCATATCTCGTCGCTCGCGAAAGACGTAACGGAACTTTTGGAAGAGATCGGCTTCGCATCCTCGGGCGACGCGCCGAAACTTCGGGTCGCCTATCATTCGGCGTGCTCTCTTCAACATGGGCAGAAGATATCGCAAGAGCCGGTAGCGCTTCTCCACGCGGCGGGCTTTGAGGTCGTCGACGTTCCAGAAGGTCATATCTGCTGCGGTTCGGCAGGGACCTATAATGTGCTGCAACCAGATTTCGCGGGAGAGCTACGATCGCGAAAGGTCGCCAATATCGAGAGCGTCGCGCCAGACATCGTCGCCGCGGGCAATATCGGCTGCATCGTTCAAATCAGGTCGGGAACGCCAATTCCGGTCATGCATACGGTCGAATTGCTCGACTGGGCGAGCGGGGGACCGAGGCCTCCAGCGCTCGGCTAACGCAGAAACCCCACGATGTCCTTCACCGCATTCATATTCTCGCGGGCGATGGCGCGCGCGCGGTCCGCGCCGTCCCGGAGCACGCCGTCGATATAGGTTTCATCCTCGCGGATACGGCGCATTTTATCGGTGATCGGCGCGAGTTTCGCGACGGCGAGATCGACAAGCGCGCTCTTGAAAGCCGAGAAGTTGGCGCCGCCAAATTCGCCGAGCACATCAGCCTTGCTGCGTCCGGAAAGCGCCGCGAATATGCCGACGAGATTGTCAGCTTCCGGGCGCCCTTCGAGCCCCTTTTCCTCGGAAGGCAAAGCGTCGGGATCGGTCTTCGCTTTTTTGACCTTCTGCGCGATCTGGTCGGCGTCGTCGGAAAGATTGATGCGCGAATAATCGGAGGCGTCGGACTTCGACATTTTCTTGGTGCCGTCGCGCAGGCTCATCACCCGCGTCGCCGGGCCGGAGATCAGCGGCTCGGGCAGGGGAAAGAAGGCCTCGCCAAAGCCGTTGCGCGCAATCGATTCCGAGAAGTCATTGTTGAACTTCTGCGCAATGTCGCGCGCCAGTTCGAGATGTTGCTTCTGGTCGTCGCCGACAGGCACATGCGTCGCCCGGTAGATCAAAATATCGGCGGCCATCAGCACCGGATAGTCGAGCAGGCCCATGGAGGCGTTCTCGCGATCCTTGCCTGCCTTGTCCTTGAACTGGGTCATGCGATTGAGCCAGCCAATGCGCGCGACGCAGTTGAGCACCCAGGCGAGTTCAGCGTGCTCCGGCACCTGGCTCTGGTTGAAGACGATGTTCTCCTTGGGATCGATGCCGCAGGCGATAAAGGCGGCGGCGATCTCCCGCGTGTTCGCCTTCAGCGCGATCGGGTCCTGTGGCACGGTGATCGCGTGCAGGTCGACGACGCAATACATGCAGTCAAAGCTCTTCTGCAGCTCGACGAACTTAACGATGGCGCCGAGATAGTTGCCGAGATGCAGATTGCCGGTGGACTGCACGCCAGAGAAGACGCGCTGAGGGAAAGTTGACATGTGATCGGCCAGGGTTTTGCGTTTGGCCGGTCTTATGACGAACCGCAGCCCCTGGCGCAAGTGCCGTGCGCGTCACAAAATAAACCGGCTCAGATCCCTGTTCTTCGCCAGATCGCCGATGTGCTCCTCGACATAGGCGCCATCGATGACGATTTTCTCGCCGGCGCGGTCGGAAGCGGAAAAGCTGATGTCATCGAGCACGCGCTCCATGACCGTTTGCAGACGCCGCGCGCCGATATTCTCGACAGAGGTGTTGACCTGCACGGCGATCTTCGCGATCGCGTCGACGGCTGACGGCGCGAATTCGAGCGTCACGCCCTCGGTGCCCATCAGCGCGGAATATTGCTTCGTCAGACAGGCCTCGGTTTCGGTGAGAATGCGGCGGAAGTCGTCTTCATTGAGCGAAGCAAGCTCGACGCGGATCGGAAGCCGTCCTTGAAGTTCCGGCAGAAGATCGGAAGGCTTCGCCACATGGAACGCGCCAGAGGCGATAAACAGGACGTGATCCGTCTTGACCGAGCCATGTTTCGTCGCGACCGTCGTGCCTTCTATGAGCGGCAGCAGGTCGCGCTGAACGCCTTCCCGCGAGACGTCGGCGCCGCCGCGCCCTTCACGCGCACAAATCTTGTCCATCTCGTCGATGAAGACGATGCCGTTGTTCTCCACCTCGATGATCGCCTCGCGGACGCTCGCTTCCTGATCGATCAGCTTGTCGCTTTCCTCAGCGACGAGCGGCCCTTGCGCCTCCTTCACTGAAAGCTTGCGCGGCTTTCCGCGCTGCATCGCCTTGCCGAAAATATCGCCAAGCGAAAAAGCGGACACGCTCGCGCCGGGCATATTCGGCAGTTCGAACATCGGCATTGAGGGACCCGATTGGGTCAACTCGATCTCGATCTCCTTCTCATCGAGCTCGCCGCTGCGAAGTCGGCGGCGGAAGGTCTCGCGCGTACTGGGCGAGGCGGCGGGGCCGACTAGCGCGTCAAGCGTGCGCTCTTCCGCCGCTTGCTGTGCGCGCGCCTGCACGTCTTTACGGCGGCGCTCCTTGACCATCACGATGGCGACTTCAATGAGATCGCGCACGATCTGTTCAACGTCGCGGCCCACATAGCCAACTTCGGTGAATTTCGTCGCCTCGACTTTCAGGAAGGGCGCGCTGGCGAGACGGGCGAGGCGGCGGGCGATTTCGGTCTTGCCGCATCCGGTCGGGCCGATCATGAGAATATTCTTGGGCAGCACCTCTTCGCGCATCTGACCTTCAAGCTGAAGCCGCCGCCAGCGGTTGCGCAGCGCGATCGCTACCGCGCGCTTGGCGTCGTTTTGCCCGACGATAAAGCGATCAAGTTCGGAAACGATCTCGCGAGGCGAGAAATCGGACATGGGAAGTTCCTTCGGAACGGCAGTGGGCAGTAAGCAATCGGCAGTCGGATCATCCTACCGCCGACCGACGACGGCCGACTGCCTTATATCTTCTCCACCACCACATTCTGGTTGGTGTAGACGCAAATCTCGGAGGCGATCACCATCGCGCGCCGCGCGATGGTCTCGGCGTCGAGCGGCGAATCGAGCAAAGCGCGCCCGGCCGCGAGCGCGTAGTTCCCGCCTGAACCGATGGCCGCTACTGCCCCTTCATCGGTCGCTTCAGGCTCCAGCACGTCGCCGGAGCCTGTCAGCACGAGGCCGACGTTTTTGTCGGCGACGAGCATCATCGCCTCCAGACGCCGCAAATAGCGGTCCATCCGCCAGTCCTTGGCGAGTTCGACGCAGGCGCGCATCAACTGTCCGGGATATTGCTCGAGCTTGGATTCAAGCCGCTCAAAAAGGGTGAAAGCGTCGGCGGTGGCGCCGGCGAAGCCCGCGATAACGTCACCCTTGCCAAGACGGCGCACTTTCTTGGCGTTACCCTTCATGATCGTCTGACCGAGGCTGACCTGACCGTCGCCGGCGATAACCGTTTCTCCGGCCTTCTTCACGAGAATGATCGTCGTCGCGTGCATGCCCGCCGAGCGGCTTTGTTCGTTATCCATTCGCCTTATCCGAGCCGAGATATGCAGCCGATGTAAGGTTTGGCGCGGTTTTGAGCAAGGGCGGGACGGCGGCAGGATAATCGTGCTGTTTATCCGGCAGAGCAGGAATTCCTTTGGCGTTCACTCCCGCGGGGCGGGTGCTGGGAAATCCAAAATCTCGCGCGTGTATGTTTCGTGCACCTCGGAGAGGGGGCGCTGATCGCGCGCATAAACGACCGCCGTGTGCTCGAAGAGATCATGCGGAATGGAGAGAGCGCCGCTCGTTTTTTCGGGCGCAGCATTGGCTGAGACTTCCCAACCTTCAGGCAAGGGAGACCAGCGCATCTTCATCTCCATGGTGCGACGAAACGGCTGAAGCGGGGCGATGGCCTTGCCGAAGGGCGTTTCCGTCGTTTCCAGCGCATGATTCATTTCGTCAGAAAGCCGCCCCGGCACATACCAATTGTCAGCCTCCGAGAGCACGTGCTCGCCGCAGGCGAGCTGCACTCGGCGGTATTTCACCGGCTCCTCGGCGCCGACCTCGAGCCGTCGGCGCGTTTCGTCACTCGGCTGCTTTTCGTTTCCACCGATTCGGCGCGCGACGATTTTCGGCTCCGCCGACATCTTGTGATCGGCGCACCATTTCTCGAGCGTCGCCGTGGCGCTTCGGCTCGCGAGCAGAGAGGCGTTCAGCGTTTGAATGAGCGCCAGGGCTTCGATGCGCGACACAAAGCCGTCCCGCCAGGGTTCGGCTGCCGCCGGAAGAAAGGTTGGCGTCGTCGCGAGAAGGGCGCCGAGAAGTCTGCGCTGCATGTTTTGAGCCTCCTCGTTTGGCTTTGGATGACGGAAAGCCCTCCGGGGCGTGCGGCATTATGCGCGCGTAAACGCCTTCTTAGGCGCTGTTCGCGAAGCTATAAGCGTCTTCCACCGTCGGCATATCGCCGTGGTTGCGTTCGAGACAGGAATCAGCGCGAACATTTGGACCATTTTCGGTCTTTGCGGCCAATATGCCGAGGAGGGGAGGCCGTTGGCGCGTATCTCGCTTCTGCTTAACGCCTAAACCATTCGAGTGGCGTATCTAAAATGGAATTGCTACAAGCTGGCCGCTTGCGGCCCAAACCGCCGGTAGAGCCCACAAAAAGGCAGGAAATGCGCAGCGCGACGATCGAGCGCAATACGAAGGAAACGAAGATTTCCGTGACTGTCGACCTCGATGGGGCCGGCCGCTCGGAAATTTCGACCGGGGTCGGTTTTTTCGATCATATGCTCGACCAGATCGCCCGTCATGCGCCGCTGGATCTCACCGTACGCGCCGAGGGCGATCTGCACATCGACGGCCATCACACGGTCGAGGACGTCGGCATCGCCATCGGCCAGGCGGTGGATCGCGCCCTTGGCGATCGCAAGGGCATTTCCCGCTATGGCGACGCGCATGTGCCGCTCGATGAGGCGCTAACCCGCGTCGTCGTGGACGTCTCGGGTCGTCCCTATCTTGTCTACGACGTGTCTTTTCCCGCGCAGCGGATCGGCGCCTTTGACACCGAATTGATGCGCGAATTCTTCCAGGCCTTCGCGGTCCACGCCCGCGTCGGGCTGCACATCGAGCGCCTGCGCGGCGTCAACAGCCACCACATCGCCGAGAGCGCCTTCAAGGGCTTCGCGCGGGCTTTCGGCAAGGCGGTCGCGATAGATCCTCGCCGGACGCAGGGCGAAGCGCCCTCCACCAAGGGAACGCTCACCGCCTGAAAAGAGGCGCGTGAGCGAGCGAGGGACGGCCGATGGCCATATTCACTGTTCATTTTCCGCCGACCGCGTCGGGCCAGCCTGCATCGCCGGAGAAGATCGTCTTCCTGCGCGACGGCTTTTCCTGGCCGGCCCTTATTTTCGGGCCGTTTTGGCTTGCCTGGCGGCGCGCTTGGCTTGTCGCCGTCCTTTGGACGCTGCTTCTCGCCGCTTTGGCGCTCATTGCCTGGAAACTGCGGGTGTCGCGCGAGGCCATGTCATGGCTGACGCTCGCTCTCGCCGTCTGGCTCGGCTTCGAGGGGGAGCGGCTGGTTGGGTGGAATTTGGCGCGCCGCGGCTATGTCGAGCGTGATCTCGTCATCGGCGAGGACCTCGACGAGGCTGAGGCTGCCTTCTTTTACCGCCATCGCCCTGGGCAGATCGGGAATGAAGACGCCTTTCGAGGGCCCGCTCCTTGACGACCGCGATCATCGACTATGGGTCGGGCAATCTTCACTCCGCATTGAAAGCCTTTGAGCGCGCCGCGCGCGAGTCGCAGCAGCCGGCCGATATTCGGGTCACCAGCGATCCAGACATCGTGCGCGGCGCCGAACGCATCGTCTTGCCGGGCGTCGGCGCTTTCGCCGATTGCCGCCGCGGTTTGATGGCGATCGAGGGCCTCTACGCCGCGCTGCAAGAGGCTGTCGTCGCTCGTGGCAGGCCTTTTTTGGGAATTTGCGTCGGGATGCAGCTTATGGGCGCGCGCGGCCTCGAACATGGCGAAACGCCGGGGCTTGGCTGGATTCCCGGAGATGTTGCGGCGATCGAGCCGGCCGATCCTTCATTGAAAATTCCCCACATGGGCTGGAACACGCTGACGCTGAGCCGAGAGCATCCGCTCTTTGCGAGCGTGCCCACAGGAGAGCGCGGATTGCACGCCTATTTCGTGCACTCGTTTCAGCTGTCCCCGTCGGCGCCCGAGCATGTGCTGGCGACAACCGACTATGGTGCGCCGCTCACCGCGGCCGTCGCGCGCGACAATCTGGTCGGCGTGCAGTTTCATCCCGAAAAAAGCCAGAGGCTCGGCCTAGCGTTGATCGGCAATTTCCTCAGGTGGCGACCGTGATTTTGTTTCCCGCAATCGATTTGAAGGAAGGCCAGTGCGTGCGCCTCGCACAGGGCGACATGGATCGCGCGACTGTGTTCAACGATGACCCTGCCGAGCAGGCGCGCGCCTTCGAGCGGGTCGGATTCGAATATCTGCATGTCGTCGATCTCGACGGCGCTTTCGCTGGAGCGCCGCGCAATGCCGAGGCTGTCGAAGCCATTCTCGCGACGTTGACGATTCCCGTGCAACTTGGCGGCGGCATCCGTGACATGCGCACGCTGTCGCGCTGGCTGGACAAGGGCGTCGCGCGCGTCATCATCGGCACGGCGGCCGTTAAGGACCCATCGTTTGTCCGCGAGGCGGCGCGCGTCCATCCCGGCCGCGTCGCTGTCGGGATCGACGCCAAGGATGGCTTTGTCGCGGTCGACGGCTGGGCGCGCGCCACGCGCATGTCGGCGCTTGATCTCGGCAAGAGCTTCGAAGACGCAGGCGTCAGCGCCATCATCTACACCGACATCTCGCGGGACGGCATTTTGACTGGCCTGAACATCGAGGCCACCTTGGCGCTTGCTGACGCCTTGACGATTCCCGTCGTCGCCTCCGGTGGTTTGGCGTCGCTTGCCGACGTGGAGCGGCTGCTGCAGCCCGGTTGCCGCAAGCTCGCCGGCGCCATCACCGGGCGTGCGCTCTATGACGGCAGGCTTGATCCGGCGCAGGCGCTGGCGATGATACGCCGCGCGCGCGCGGCGACGGAGGATGCGTAATGCTCAAGGCGCGCGTCATTCCCTGCTTGGATGTGAAAGAAGGCCGCGTCGTCAAAGGCGTCAATTTTGTCGATCTGCGTGACGCCGGCGATCCGGTCGAATGCGCCATCGCCTATGACGCCGCCGGCGCCGACGAGCTTTGCTTTCTCGACATCACCGCCAGCCATGAGAATCGCGGCATTCTGCTTGACGTTGTGCAGCGCACGGCGGAAGCCTGTTTCATGCCGCTGACTGTGGGCGGCGGCGTGCGAACGCTGGACGACATTCGCAATCTCTTGCTCGCCGGCGCCGACAAGGTCTCGATCAATTCGGCGGCCGTCGCCAATCGCGGCTTCGTTCGAGAGGCGTCGGAAAAATTTGGCGCACAATGCATCGTCGTCGCGATCGACGCCAAGCGCGTAGCCGATGGACGCTGGGAGATCTTCACACACGGCGGGCGTCGCCCGACCGGAATCGACGCCGTCGAATATGCGCGCGAGGTGACGGACCTTGGCGCCGGCGAAATCCTGCTGACTTCGATGGATCGTGACGGCACAAAGAGCGGCTTCGATATTGCGCTGACGCGCGCCGTCGCCGACGCCGTGCATGTGCCGGTCATCGCCTCGGGCGGCGTCGGAACGCTCGATCATCTCGTCGCCGGCGTGAAGGAAGGCCATGCGAGCGCGGTGCTCGCCGCCTCGATCTTCCATTTTGGCGAATATTCGATCCCCCAGGCGAAGCTTCACATGGCGGCCGCCGGCCTCCCGATGCGCCTCGACGGCATGGAGGTGATGGCATGACGGGATTTACGCTCGACGATCTCGCCGCGCTGATCAAATCACGGCGCGATGACAGCGCGTCGACCTCCTATACGAAGACCCTGCTCGACGCAGGAATGCCGAAGATCGCCAAGAAATTTGGCGAAGAGGCGGTCGAAACGGTGATTGCCGCGATAGCGGACGACCGAAGCGCGCTGATCAATGAAGCCGCCGATACGCTCTATCATCTTCTCGTCGTGCTCGAAGCGAGAGATATCTCGCTCGATGAGGTGTTGCACGAACTGGAGCGGCGCACGAAGCAGTCAGGCCTTGCGGAGAAGGCCGCTCGAGGAGGGAAGGGATGACGGTGACGGAGCTCGTCCCCAACAACGAAGCTCTTTCTCCTTACCGGCACTTTACCCGCGCCGAATGGGCGGCTTTACGCGCGGATACGCCGCTGACGCTGACGCTTGACGATCTTGCCCGGCTGAAGTCGCTCAACGATCCAATCTCGCTCGAAGAAGTCATCGAAATCTATCTGCCGCTGTCGCGATTGCTCGCGCTTTATGTTGCGGCGACGCAGGGCCTCTTCAAGGCGACGCAGCGCTTTCTTGGCGCAGAAGACGGCAAGGTTCCTTATATCATCGGGGTTGCGGGCTCGGTCGCCGTTGGAAAATCCACGACGGCGCGCGTGTTGCGGGCGCTGCTGTCGCGCTGGCCGAACACGCCGAAAGTTGAGCTCATCACCACGGACGGATTTCTCTTGCCCAACAGAATCCTTGAGGCCGAAAGGCTCATGGACAAGAAGGGCTTTCCCGAGAGCTACGACAACAAGTCGCTGCTGCGATTTCTGTCCGACGTAAAGGCGGGCCGACGCAACGTTTGCGCGCCGGTCTATTCGCATTTGACCTATGACGTCGTCGAGGGCGAAGCGACCTGCATCGACCGGCCAGACCTTCTGATCGTCGAAGGCGTCAATGTTCTGCTTGCGCCGCGCCTGCGCGACGGCCGCGAAATTCCCTTCGTCTCCGACTTTTTCGATTTCTCGGTCTATCTCGACGCCCCCGAAGACGTGCTGGAGCGATGGTATGTGGAGCGCTTCCGCCGGCTCCAGCAGACGGCGTTCCGCGATCCGAAATCCTACTTCGGGGTCTATGCGGATCTCGATGAAGAAGAGACGACGCGTGTCGCAAGAGACATTTGGACACGGATCAATCTCGAGAATTTGCGCCAGAACATCGCTCCAACGCGGCCGCGCGCGAGTTTGATCCTGACGAAGGGCTCCGATCACAGGATCGAGGAAGTGGCGCTACGAAAGCTATGAGCTTGGCTGCAGCGGCGGACTAGTCCCGCATAAGGCGCGGGCTATAAGGTGGATGCATGCTCGCGGGTCTCCAAATACTCATCTTTCTTCTGGCGGCGGTGGCGTTCGTCGCCTTCATCGCATTGCGCTCCGGCGTCGCCTTGCCAGTTCTTCTCGTCGCGTCTGGCGTTTTGATCGCCGTTGCGCCTGGCGCGCCCGCCTTTGTGCTCGAGCCGCAATTCGTGTTGCTCCTCGTGCTGCCGCCGGTGATCTACATTTCCGGCGTCAACATGAGTTGGCGGGAGTTTAAATTCAATCTGCGGCCGATACTTCTGCTCGCCGTCGGCTGCGTCGTCTTCACCACGATTTCCGTTTCGCTCGCGATGAAATGGCTGCTTGGCTGGCCCCTGGCGGCCGGCTTCGTGCTCGGCGCGATCGTCTCGCCGCCGGACGCCGTCGCGCCGCTCGCCATTGCCCGGCGGATGCAGTTGCCGCGGCGCATCCTTGTGATCTTGGAGGGCGAGGGCCTCGCCAACGACGCCACGGCGCTCGTTCTCTACCGCTTTGCCGTGGCGGCGGTCAGCGTCGGCTCCTTTTCTTTGGCGCAAGCAGGCGGAACATTCGTCGCAATTATCATCGGCGAGATCATGTGGGGCCTTGTCGTTGGCTGGACGATCCTGCGGCTGCGACGCTTCATGCGCGATCCGCGGATCGAGATTACGCTGTCGCTGATCACGCCCTACCTTGCCTATTGGCCGCCCGAACATCTCGGCGGGTCGGGAGTCATCGCGACAATTGCGACCGGCCTCTACATCAGCTGGAACGGGCCTAGGCTGATCAGCGCCGCGACGCGTTTGCAAGGCGTGTTCTTCTGGGATTTCTTCCTCTTTCTGATCGAAGGCCTCGTTTTTCTCTTCACCGGACTGCAGGCGCAAACGCTCATAGAGCGAATCCGGGATCATTCGCTTTATGAGCTGGCGATGTCCGCGGCGATCGTTTCGCTCGTGGTGATCGTGGCGCGATTTGTGTGGACCTTTCCAATCATCTATCTGCCGCGCTGGCTCATTCCGCCGCTTGCGCGACGCGATCCTTCGCCGCCCTGGCAATGGGCTTTCATCCTCTCCTTCACCGGCGTGCGCGGAATCGTTTCGCTCGCCGCGGCGCTGGCGATTCCACTCGCAACGGCGCGGGGCGAGCCGTTTCCCTATCGCGACGCGATCTTTTTTCTCACCTTCTGCGTGGTGATGGCGACGCTCGTCTTCCAGGGCTCCCTGCTTCCCTGGATCATTCGCAAACTTGGTCTCGCCAGAGCCGGCACGGAGGAGCGTCTTCTCGACCGCTCCGAGGAGCTGCGCGTCCGTCACGCCGCGATCGAGGCGTCCAGCGCGAAGCTCGCGAGTCTCGGCGCGGAGATTGACGTTCCGGAGGAGGCGATGCTGGCGCTTCGCGGGCAGCAGGACTATTTTTCGTCGCGCGTCCGAATGAAGTGCGACATCAAAGAAGAGCGCCGTGAGCTCGTAGAGCTTCACGACGAAATCGAATTGCAGCTCATCACTGAGGAGCGCGTTCTGATCAACGACATGCTGCGGGAAGGCAAACTCAAGGACGAAGCGCGCCGCCGCATCGAGCGCGAACTCGATTTGCGCGAGGCCGACGTCCTTAACCGCCGCGCCGAACGGCTGTGGTAGGCGGCGCGCAAAACCCTCTCCCAAAGGGAGAGGGAAGCGCCCGCTGTTTACGCGTTCCCCACCGTGCGCAACAGCGGCGCGGCGCGCCCATGCGCCGATTTGCCGTCGATGATGAGGCCTGAGGCGTCGGCCGAAACTTCGACCGTCGCGCCGTCGACGATCTCGCCGGCGAGCAGCCGCTCGGCGAGCGTGTCCTGCAGCTCCTTCTGAATGACGCGCTTCAAGGGCCTCGCGCCGTAGGTCGGGTCGTAGCCCTTCGTCGCGAGCCAATCGCGGGCCTTTGAGTCGAGATGCACCGTGATCTTGCGATCTTCGAGCAGCTTCTGCAGCCGCTTGATCTGAATATCGACGATCGCGCCCATGTCCTCGCGCTGCAGACGATTGAACAGGATGATCTCGTCGACGCGGTTCAGGAACTCCGGCCTGAAATGAGCCCGCACCACCTGCATGACTTCATCATGCACGGCGGAGGAATCCTCCCCCTCCTTCTGCATGACGAGGAATTCCGACCCGAGATTCGACGTCATGATGATCAGCGTGTTCTTAAAGTCCACGGTGCGGCCTTGGCCGTCCGTGAGGCGCCCGTCGTCGAGCACCTGCAGAAGCACGTTGAAAACGTCCGGATGCGCCTTCTCGATTTCGTCGAAGAGCACGACCTGATACGGCCTGCGGCGGACGGCCTCGGTCAATGCGCCGCCTTCCTCATAGCCGACATAGCCGGGCGGCGCGCCGATAAGCCGCGCCACAGAGTGCTTCTCCATATATTCCGACATGTCGAGCCGCACCATCGCGGTCTCGTCGTCGAAGAGGAACGCCGCGAGCGCCTTCGTCAGCTCGGTCTTGCCGACGCCGGTGGGGCCAAGGAAGATGAAGCTGCCGATCGGACGGTTGGGGTCCTGCAGTCCGGCGCGCGCACGGCGCACTGCGGTCGACACGGCGATGACCGCCTCATGCTGCCCGACAACGCGCTTTGCAAGCTCGCCCTCCATGTGCAGCAGCTTCTCGCGTTCGCCTTCGAGCATCTTGTCGACCGGCACGCCAGTCCAGCGTGAGACGACCTGCGCCACGTCATTGGCGGTGACCTCTTCGTCGACGAGCGTGTCAGCTTCGCTTTCCGTCTCCGAGAGTTTCTTTTCGAGATCGGGAATCACGCCGTAAGTGAGTTCGCCCGCGCGCTGATATTCGCCGCGCCGCTGCGCCTGCGCCAGTTCGTTTCGCGCCGCTTCGAGTTGCTCCTTGAGCTTCTGCGCGGCTCCGAGCTTATCCTTCTCGGCCCGCCAGCGCGCAGTGAGCGCTCCCGATTTTTCTTCGAGGTCGGCAAGCTCGCCTTCGAGCTTAGCGAGACGATCCTTCGACGCCGTATCCGTCTCTTTCTTGAGCGCCTCCTGCTCGATCTTGAGCTGAATGATGCGCCGATCGAGTTCGTCGAGCTCCTCGGGCTTCGAGTCGATCTGCATGCGAAGGCGCGACGACGCCTCGTCGATAAGGTCGATCGCCTTGTCCGGTAGGAAGCGGTCGGAAATGTAGCGGTTCGACAAAGTCGCGGCGGCAACGATCGCGCTATCGGTGATGCGCACGCCGTGATGGAGTTCGTATTTCTCCTTCAGGCCACGCAGGATCGAGATCGTATCTTCGACCGTCGGCTCGTCGACGAAAACCGGCTGAAAGCGTCGAGCGAGCGCAGCGTCCTTTTCGACATGTTTACGGTATTCATCGAGCGTCGTCGCGCCGACGCAATGCAATTCGCCGCGCGCGAGCGCCGGTTTCAGCAGGTTGGAGGCATCCATCGCGCCATCCGCCTTGCCGGCGCCCACGAGCGTGTGCATCTCGTCGATGAAGAGGATGATTTTGCCTGCGGCGGCGGTAATCTCGTTGAGCACGGCTTTCAGCCGTTCCTCGAATTCGCCGCGATATTTCGCGCCGGCGATCAGCGCGCCCATGTCGAGCGCGAGCAGCTTCTTGTCCTCGAGGGATTCCGGCACGTCGCCGTTGACGATGCGCAGCGCCAATCCCTCGACAATCGCTGTCTTGCCGACGCCGGGCTCGCCAATGAGCACGGGATTGTTTTTGGTGCGCCGGGACAGCACCTGCACGGTGCGGCGAATTTCCTCGTCGCGGCCGATGACCGGATCGAGCTTGCCCTCGCGCGCCGCCTCGGTGAGATCGCGGGCGTATTTTTTGAGCGCGTCATAGGCGTTTTCGGCCGAAGCCGAATCCGCCGTGCGGCCCTTGCGCAAATCTTCAATTGCGGCGTTCAGCGTTTGCGGGGTGACGCCGGCGTCCTGCAGAATGCGGGCAGCCTCGGAGTCCTTCTCCATCGCCAGCGCGAGAAGCAGCCGCTCGACGGTGACATAGGAGTCGCCCGCCTTCTGCGCGATCTTCTCGGCGTTGTCGAAGAGCCGCGCCGTCGCGGGCGCGAGATAGAGCTGGCCGGCCCCGGAGCCGCCGACTTTCGGCAGTTTGGCGAGGGCGGCTTCGGTTTTCGCCAGCGCCTCGCGCGAGCGTCCGCCAGCGCGGTCGATCAGCCCGGAGGAGAGGCCCTGATCGTCATCGAGCAAGACCTTCAGAATATGTTCCGGCGTAAACTGCTGGTGGCCTTCGCGCGTCGCCAGCGCTTGCGCCGACTGAACGAATCCGCGCGCGCGTTCAGTGTATTTCTCAAAATTCATTCATAGCCCCTCTGACCATGAGGCGGCCCTTCGTTTTTAAGCGGCCCGCCTCGCGTCCAAATTTTGTTGAAGGCCCCTTGCGGCGGCCCACGTCGTCGATATGGGAAGCATGGGCCATATGAAAAGGCCCACTCGCGTCGCAAGCGTCGCAATTCCTCGCCGCTTCGCTTAGGACGTATTGTCGCTAGCAGTTTTCGCCGGAGTTCGCATGCGGGTCGCCGCACTCTACCGCTATCCCGTCAAAGGCCTGTCGCCGGAGCGGCTAAGCGCCGCCGATCTACAGGCTGACAGTTATTTTCCGGGAGACCGGCTGTTTGCGCTCGAAAACGGGCCTTCAGGCTTCGATCCAGCGGCGCCCGAGCATCAGCCCAAAATCAAATTATTGATGCTGATGAGGAACGCCGCGCTCGCGGGCTTGGCGACGCGCTACGAAGCGGCGACCGGCGTGCTGACCATCGCGCGTAATGGAGACGAGGTCGCGCGCGGGGATTTGCGGACGGTCGAAGGACGCGAAGCCATCGAGGACTTTCTGACCGCCCATCTCGGATCGGAAATTCGCGGCCCCGTCCGACTTCTCGCCGCGCCGAATGGCTTCCGCTTCACGGACTCAAAGTCGGGCTTCGTCTCGCTTGTCAATCTGGCGAGCGTCGCGGCGATCGCGCAAGCGGAAGGCGCGGCAGTCGATCCGCTGAGGTTTCGCGCCAATCTTTATCTCGAAGACATGGCCCCCTGGGCCGAGGCGGCGCTCCTGGGGCGAACGCTCTCGATCGGCGGCGCGCGACTCGAGGTTCTCAAAATGACCGACCGCTGCGCGGCGACCGGCGTCGAGCCGGGCACTGGGCGGCGCGACATGGACCTCGTTCAGACGCTGCGCGAGAACTTTGGCCACATCGATTGCGGCGTCTACGCGCGGGTGACGTACGGCGGCCGCATTGCAATCGGCGACGCGATCAGCGTGGCGCCCGACAGTCGTTAGAACCGATCGGGCTCCAGCGGAAGCTCGCCGACCTGCGGCGCGTCATCGTCTCGCGACTCGCTGGCGACGTCATCCATCGGGGGGCGAGGGCGCCGGCGGCGTCTCGAGCTCAAATGATAATTGACCCCGCCCTCATGTTCGCGCGGCGCGTTTTCGCGCTCGAGAAAGGGCTCTGCGCCTTCGCTCGGCGCGGCGCGCGCAGCAACCGGCGCCGTGATGAAGGACGGCAGCGCCGTTCCCGCGCCGCCCTCGGCCGCGCCGGCCTCGCCGCGCGGCTGGAAACGACGATCGCGGCCGCGGTCGTACCCCTGGTGACGGGGACGGTCTCCGCCCTCAGCGTTGCGATCCCGACCATACTGCGGTCTTTCGGGCCGTTGCGGGCGATCAGGGCGTTCCGCGCGCTCGCCGCCCCGCATATCGCCCATCGGGCGCTCCTCGAAAGGCTGCGGCTGCGGCTGAGGCTGCGGCGGCGTGAAATGCGGCTGTGGCGCGAAAGGCTGAGGCTGAGGCTGATAGGCCGGCGCCGGGAGCCGTTCGGAAAGCGGCGCGAAACGATCGGGAAGAGCCGCGAAATCGTCGTCGTCCTCGGCGGTCTCGATTTCGGCCTCGGGCTGCGAGCGCGCATAGCCATTGACGTGTTGCTGCTGCTGCGCGGCGGCGATCAGTCGGAAATAATGCTCAGCATGCTGCAGAAGGCTCTCGGCCATGATCGTGTCGCCGGAGGACTGCGCGTCGCGCGCGAGCTGAAGATATTTTTCGGCGATATGTTGAGCCGTGCCGCGAATCTTAACGTCGGGGCCATTGGACTCATAGGATCGCGTAAGCGGATTAGGCCCTTTGCGGCCGTTGCGTCCCCGCATTCTCTTGTTTTGTCCTGGTCTCATCAAACTCCCCGAAATCTCGCTGCGCTCGGCTCTCGCCTGCGCGGCTTTCCCAACAACGTCGCCGCCAAATTCCTTCGCCAGACGCAGCCAACGCGAAACGCGCGAACGACAGCGATCCATTCCCGGACCCCGAGCTTTAAGAGCGGCGCGCGCGAGTCGATTTTCCTCAAGTTGGCCGCAATCGGCGGTCCCGCGTAGTTCTGCGCCAATTCCCCTCAGCGCGAGTTCACGACGCTCAGCGCAACTGGACGCCAGCTGTCTGCGAGGCGCATAAACGCCCCGACGATCGAAGTGGCCTCACTCCGGCGCTTTCATGTCGATTTCGACGTTGCTCCTGGCCGGTCGTTTCGAGCTTCCGTTCGCGAAGCGGAGCCACAGGTCTCGAGTTTCTCTCTCGAAGTCGGCGATCGGCTGGACCTACGATGACTATAGTGGAGGGGTTGGCCCCCAACAAGGCCATACGCCGCGGAACGGGCCAAAAAAGGCGTTACTGTAGCCAATATGTCACTTCCCGGAGGCCGCAAGTCGCGCGGCGACTACCCTCTCGTGGCGGCCGGCGTCGCGTGCGACGCGCTCGATTTGGAACCCTTTAGCGCCCAAAAGCGTGGCGACGCTGACAGCTTGATCGAAGCCGACTTCAAATAGGACGAGCCCGTCTTCGGCAAGCAGCCTCGGCATGTCGCGGATGATTTCCCGATAACAGTCGAGTCCGTCCGCGCCGCCGTCGAGCGCCAGCGCGGGATCATGAAGGCGCACCTCGGGTTCGAGCCCTGCGATGTCATCCGTGCGCACATAGGGGGGATTGGAGACGATAAGATCGAATCGCCCCTGAAGCGCCTCCGCCCAGCGGCCGCGCACCACGCTGGCTCGGTTAGAGAAGCCGCAGCGGGCGAGATTTGCGGCGGTCGCCGCGCAGGCTTCGGCCGAAAGATCGACAGCGACGGCTCGCGCGCCTGGAAACTCGCTGAGAAGCGCACAGGCGATTGCGCCCGAGCCGGCTCCAAGATCGAGAATCGAGAGCGGCGCGTCGCGCTTTTTCGCGAGGAAGCTCAGCGCCGTTTCGACCAGCGTCTCGGTGTCCGCCCGTGGATCGAGAACGCCGGGCGTGACGGCGAGGTCAAGCGTCCAAAACCCGCGCTCTCCAAGAATACGCGACACAGGCTCGCGGGCGACCCGCCGCGCGGCGTAGTCCGAAAGCGTGCGCGCTTCCTCATCCGACAAGGGAGCGCGCGGCGCCAAAGCGAGTTCAAGCCGCGTCAGCCCCGCGGCGGCGCGCAGCAGAGCGCGCGCGTCCTCCTGGGCATCGGCGACCCCCGCGGCTTCGAGATAGTCTGCGACCTTTGCGATCGCCTCTATCCGCGTCGGGGGCGGCTCGCTGCTCGTTGCCGCCTTTTTCCCAACGCTCAGCTTCATTTCCTATCCTCGAGTTGCGAGAAGCGCCGTCAGCCTCTTCGCAAAAGCCGCCGCGTCGACGGGATGCTCGCCGTCGGCCACGCGCGCGAGATCCAGCAAGAGGAGCTGGTCGTCGCGCGTCGCATCCCGCCCTTTCGCGCGCAAGGCGGTCGCCAGCGCGACGATCGCCTCATGCCTTGGATTGATTTCCAAAACGGGCTTTCCGAAGGCCGCCTGTTGACCATGTTCGGCCAGAAGGCGGGACAATTGACGATCAAGCCCACTGTCCGGCGCCACAAGACAAACGGCGCTGTCGGTGAGTCGCGTCGAGGCGCGCGCGTCGTCGACATACTCCGCCAGCGTTTCCTTAAGCGCCGCCAGCAGATCGGCGACATCGGCCGGCGCGGGCGCCTCCGGTTTGGCGCCCTCGACGAGGGCGACCGCGTCGATGTCCGCCTGACCCTGAGTCACGGATTTGAACGGCTTGCCTTCAAAGCCGAGCGCGCTCGTCACCCAGAAGGCGTCGACGGCGTCGTCGAGCAGCAGGACCTCGACGCCTCTCGCGCGGAAGCCTTCGAGTTGCGGACTGGCGCGCAGCCGCTTCATGTCGTCGCCGACGAGATAATAGATCGCCGTCTGATTTTCCCGTAGATCGGCGACGTAATCCTTGAGCGTGCGGGTTTTTTCCTCGGACTTCGTCGAGGCGAAACGCGCGATTTCAAACAGGGCGTCGCGACGGCTCGGGTCTTCGTGCAGCCCTTCCTTGAGCACGGCGCCGAAATTTTTCCATACTTCCGCGAATTTCTCGGGCTCGACGTCGGCGAGCTTCTTGAGCTCCTGCAGAATACGCGTGGCGATCGCCTTGCCGATCGCGCCGACGACAGGGCTTTTCTGCACCATTTCGCGCGAGACATTGAGCGGAATGTCGGCGCTGTCGACGACGACGCGCATGAACCGCAGCCAGGCGGGCAGCAGCTCCATGTCGCGTGAGATCAGCACGCGACGCACGTAAAGCTTGGATCTGCTCTTTCGCGCCGGATCAAAGAGATCGAAAGGCCGCGCGCCGGGAACAAAGGCGAGCACCGTATATTCCGTGCGTCCTTCCGCGCGCCAGTGGGCGATCAGCGCCGGCTCATCCAACTGCCCGGACAGCTGCCGGTAAAAATCGACATATTGCTCATGCGGGATTTCCGACTTCGGCTTCGTCCAGAGAGCCACGCCCTCTGCGATTCGGCGGGGCTCTTCACCAGCCGCCCCAACGAGGTCGATCGGCGCGGCGATCGCGCCCGAATGTTCCCGCACGACGCTTTCGACGCGCCAGCCGTCGAGAAATTCGTCACTCTCGGCATTGAGATGCAAACTGACGCGCGTGCCGACGGCAGGCGCCTCGTCGAGCGGCAGCGGCGCGATTTTGTACGAACCCTTGCCCTCCGAACTCCACAGCCAGGCCTGATCCTGGCCGGCGCGCCGCGTCGCGACCTCGACGCGATCGGCGACCATGAAGGCGGAATAGAATCCAACGCCAAACTGGCCGATGAAGCCAGCGTCCTTTTCCTTCCCGATCTTGTCGAGAAAGGCGCGCGTTCCCGAATTGGCGATGGTGCCGAGCGCGCTGACCAACTCGTCGCGCGACATGCCGACGCCATTGTCGGCCACCGTCAGCGTGCGCTTGTCTTTATCAAGCGAGATGGCGACAAGCGGCGCTCCCGCTTGCGCGGCGAGTTTTTCGTCCGACAGCGCCTCATAGCGAAGCTTCTCGCAAGCGTCGGCGGCGTTCGAGACAAGCTCTCGCAAAAACACGTCGCGCTCCGAATAGACGGAGTGAGTCATGAGTTCGAGGAGCCGCGCAACATCGGCCTCGAAGCCAAAATCGGTGGGGGCGGTTTGCGGATTGGCGGCTGCGGCCGCGTCGACGGATGCGGCGTCGTCGGTCATGTTCTCTCCAATGAAAAGACAAAGGGAATCGGCGTCGCGGTCGGCGCGACTGCGCATCTTGAGTTCGTCATTGCTGGAAAATTTGCAAGAGCGCGCTGGCCAGAAGGCCAAAGCTAGACGAGCCGGCGGGAGCGAAACTCCCTGCCGGCCCGACCATCGCCACGACCTCTATATCTCGGAACCGCGCGCTTTCGGGGGGCTGGGGGGCTGACGAAACCGAAAACGCGTGGCCCCGAGCTGTCGAGGCAATGAACTTCATTTTGGGCGGCGCGTTTGGCTGGCAAGGGGCGCCATGTCGGCGAAAGTATGATTATTACTAGCCAAATCTTATCTGCCTGCGCGGTCGAAAAGATTCTCGTCGTAAACCCGTCATTAAGTCTTGCCCGTCGCATCCGTGCGGGCCAACATGCCTGCGAGAGATCGAGGAGAGCGGACGCATGGCGGAGTCGGAGACGACGGAGCCCAGCCGGGCCCGACCCGCGCTCGTCGTCGTGAACGGCGCTTCGCCGGACGCGA
Organism: Methylocystis sp. B8; assembly: GCF_005771425.1. Classification (GTDB taxonomy): domain Bacteria; phylum Pseudomonadota; class Alphaproteobacteria; order Rhizobiales; family Beijerinckiaceae; genus Methylocystis. Next base: position 380,346 of record NZ_VBTZ01000001.1, read on the forward strand.
CGCACGGAGTTCGGGGAGAGAAGCGCGGCGCGGCGGTTTCATTCAGCCGGCCAGAACTCAACGTCATCTTCAATCTTTATGGCGCGAAAGTCGCTCAGGGCGAATGGCGCGACTATGCGATCGACTTCACGCCGGCGAAGGCCGTGTTCTCGATTTTCCGGCGCGCGAGCGAGGCGCCGCTTTATCGAATCGAGAAGAGCCCCACGCTGGCGCGCCGGCAAGGCGCCTATTCCGTCATCGCGGCGACAGGGCTCGTGCTCCGGCGCGGGCATGATCTTTCGCGAGTCGTGCGCGTTTTGGATCGCGCGCTGCGGCTCGTCGGCGCCGAATAGGATCAGAAGCGGTCGACGCGATAGGGCGCGGGATCGACGAAGGGCGTTTCGCCCGTCAGCATCTCGGCGAGGAGCCGGCCGGTCACTGGCCCAAGCGTCAGCCCGTGATGGGCATGGCCGAAATCGAACCATAGGCCGCGATGACGCGGCGCCGGGCCGACAATCGGCAGCATGTCGGGCAGGCAGGGCCGCGCGCCGCGCCAAGGCTCCGGGTCGAGCCGTTCGGCGAGCGGAAACAATCGCCGCGCCGTCGGTTCGCAAATCTCGATTTGCACCGGCGTCGGCGGCGAATCGCGCCGGGCGAATTCAGCGCCGCTCGTCAGTCTGATCCCGCGGCGCATCGGCGCCAGGAGATAACCAAAGTCTGCGTCGAGAATCGGATGATTGAGCCGCGCGCCGTCCTTTGCGGCGTAATGCATGTGATAGCCGCGCTTCCAGCCGAGGGGGACGCTGTAGCCGAGCGGCCCATATATGGCGTCCGACCAGGGGCCGAGCGCCACCACCGCCGCGCCGGCGACGAGCGGCCCTTGCGTGGCTTCGACGCGCCAGCGCCCATCCGGCTCCTGCGAAAGACTGCGCGCGTCGCCCGCGAGCAATTTCCCGCCGCGTGAGATGAAAAGGTCCGCGTAGGCCTTCGAGAGGGCGGCGGGATCGACGATCGCGGCGGTGTCGCGGTAATGAATGCCCCCGGCGATTGGCGCGAGATCCGGCTCCAGCGCCGCGACTCCGGCGGCGTCGAGCGTACCGATATGCAGGCCATAGGCGCGTAGCCGCTCAGCGTCGGAGACGCCATGCGCGAGAGTCTCCTCGCTACGATGGAGCTTGATCCAGCCGTTTCTGCGCAGGAGTTCGCCGGCTCCAGCCTGCTGGATAAGCGCCTCGTGCTCGCTAAGGCTGTTTTCGATCAGCGGGCGCCGCGCCTCGATATTTCGCTGCACGCGCTCGGGCGCGCTTTCGCGCCAATAGCGCAGGAGCCATGGACCTACGGCGGGCAGGGCGGAGAAATGGTAATGCGCCTCGGGCAAAAGGTTCAGCGCATATTTGATCAGCTTCGCGGGGTCTCGCGGGAAAAGATAGGGGATAAGCGACGAGCGCTCGATCAGGCCGGCGTTGCCGAAGCTCGTCTCCTGTCCGGCCGCGCCAACGCGATCGATGAGCGCGACCTCGCGGCCGCGCGCCTGCAGATGCAAAGCGGCGCTGACGCCGACGATCCCCGCGCCAAGAACGACGACATCCGCCGACTTCATGAATCCTCCAGCCTGATCGCCTCATATATGGACTCTGATGCAACGCGCATGCTAGCGCCTCTCTCTTTCCTAGAATTTTAGAGCGCGCCTGATGATCCCCCGCTATTCCCGACCCGAAATGACCGTGATTTGGGAGCCGCAGACGCGGTTTCGCATCTGGTTCGAGATCGAGGCCTATGCCTGCGACGCGCTCGCCGAGATCGGCGTCATTCCGCGGGAGAGCGCCAAGGCGATCTGGGACAAGGCGGATTTCGTCACTTTCGACGTCGCGCGGATCGACGAGATCGAACGCGTCACGAAGCATGACGTGATCGCCTTTTTGACCCATCTCGCCGAATTCATCGGCGCCGAGTCGCGCTTCGTTCATCAGGGCATGACGTCTTCGGACGTGCTCGACACCTGTCTCGCCGTGCAATTGTCGCGCGCGGCGGATCTCTTGATCGCCGATATCGACGCGTTGCTCTTTGCGCTCAAGACGCGCGCCTATGAGCACAAATACACGCCGACGATCGGACGCTCGCACGGCATTCACGCCGAGCCGACGACGTTTGGGCTGAAACTGGCTCAGGCCTACGCCGAATTCACGCGCGCGCGGGAGCGGCTCGTCGAGGCGCGCAGAGAAATTTCGACCTGCGCGATTTCAGGCGCCGTCGGCACATTCGCCAATATCGATCCGCGCGTCGAAGAATATGTCGCGCATAAAATGGGGCTCACGCCCGAGCCGATCTCGACGCAGGTCATTCCGCGCGACCGCCATGCGGCTTTCTTTGCGACGCTCGCCGTCGTGGCCTCGTCGGTCGAACGGCTCGCCATTGAAATCCGCCATCTTCAGCGCACAGAGGTGCTCGAGGCGGAAGAATATTTTTCCGCCGGGCAGAAGGGCTCTTCCGCGATGCCGCATAAGCGCAATCCGGTGCTGACCGAAAATTTGACCGGACTTGCGAGGCTTGTGCGCGCGATGGCGATTCCCGCCATGGAAAATGTCGCCCTCTGGCACGAGCGCGATATTTCGCATTCTTCCGTCGAGCGCATGATCGGGCCCGACGCGACGGTCACTCTCGATTTCGCGCTGGCGCGCTTAACGGGAGTGATCGAAAATCTCGTCGTCTATCCGGAAAACATGCGCAAGAATTTGGAGAAGCTCGGCGGTCTCATTCATTCGCAACGCGTGCTTCTGGCGCTGACGCAAAAAGGCGTCTCGCGCGAAGACGCCTATGCGATGGTGCAGCGAAACGCCATGCCGGTCTGGCGCGGCGAGGGCGACTTCCGCAACCTGCTCGGGCAGGACAAGGACGTGAGCGCGAAGCTGTCGCCAGCCGAATTGGATGAGCTTTTCGACCTCTCGTACCACTTCAAACATGTAGATGCGATTTTCGCGCGCGTATTTGGGAAGGCCTGAAGTTTCCCTCAATTTCCGAAAATCCGAGCTGCAACTCCCTCGCGAAGGCGATGAGCGCGGCGGTGAAAAGCATCATCGCGAAGGCGAAGAGGAAGCCTGCGCCATATTCGTGGCGCATATGGAAAAAGGCTGCCGCGAAGCCGAGAATGACGAGGACGCTCGTCGCAATGCAACTGCCGACGCCCCAATAGATGGCGCGATGTATCAGCTTCGCGCGCGTCCTGAGGACCGGCAATTCCACTTTAAGATGCGCCCGCGACTCGTCATCCTGGGCGTCGAGCTGTCTCGAACGGTCGACCAGCCGGTCGAGGCGCGAGACGAGCACGCTCAAAAGCTGCGCCTCGGCCGCAAGCAGAAAGGCGGGACCGGTGACTTGCGAGATCACCGTGGAAAGCTGTTCGATCGAAGGCGAGTAATACATCGTCAGCGGCGGCCTTGCTGGAGAAATCGGATTCTGGGGCCTTTATAGCGCAAGTCGGTTGGGCGGCGTTTGGCCTTTTCGCACGGGCCTCATGGCGATTATCCGGCGCTTCCCGCCCCGCATGTCTCTTCCAAACTCCTGCGCAAAGCCTTAAAGAGCGGGCCATGATTTGGCTTATCTTCGCCTTGCTCACCGGCGCCGCGGTCATGGCGGTGCTGGCGCCTCTGGCCATGCGAGGCGGGGCGGAGAACGAAAGCGCCGCCGACGTCGCTTTCTTCGAGGAGCAGATCGCCGAGATCGAGCGTGAGCGTTCGGAAGGACGGCTCGACGCAACGGACGCCGAAGCCGCAAAAACCGAGGCGGCGCGACGGCTGTTGCGCGCGGAAGCCGCCCCAAAGGCCAAGGTCGCCGCCTCGCGCAAACTTGCGCTCGCCGCGGCGCTAGCGGCCATCGTCGCAATGCCCGCCGTCGCCCTGTCGCTCTACGCGCGCCTCGGCCATTCCGACCTGCCCGATATGCCGCTGACGGCGCGACTGGAATCTGCGCCTGATGGGCGTGATCTTGCCAGCGCCGTCGCGCGCATCGAGCAACATCTGCGCGAGCATCCCGAAGACGGCCGCGGCTTCGAAGTCATCGCGCCTTATCTGCTGCGCACGGGCCGCGGCGAAGAGGCGATCCACGCCTACTCCGAAGCGCTGCGCCTTTTGGGCGCGACGGCCGCAAGATATGCGTCGCTCGGAGAAGCGCGCGTTGTCGTCGCAGGAGGCCTTGTGACGCCGGAAGCGAAGACGGAGTTCGAGGCTGCGCTCGCGCTCGACCCCTCAGCGCCTGAGGCGCAATATTACCTCGGCGTGGCGGCCGCGCAGGCGGGCGAGAAGGAAAAGGCGATCGAAATCTTTTCCAAGATGGCTGCTGACGCGCCGCCTGACGCCGCTTATCTCAAGGCTGTGAATGGGCAACTCGCCATTTTGCGCGGCGAAGCAAGCGCGCCGGCAAGCGCGGGCGGACCGTCGAGCGAACAGGGCAGGGCGATCGCGGCGATGCCCGCCGATCAGCGTCAAGCGATGATCCGCGGCATGGTGGATCGCCTTGCCTCGCGGCTTGAAGCCAAGGGCGACGATGTCGAAGGATGGCTGAAACTCATTCGCGCCTATAGCGTCCTCGCCGAAACCGAAAAGGCGAAAAAGGCGGTGACCGATGCGCGCAGGGCGCTCGCCAGCAAGGACGATGTGGCCCGCATCGATGCGCTGGCGAAGAAACTGAATATCGGCGGCTAGATCACGCTGCATTTGGGCGGAGTCGCCCAAATGCAGATAACGTGATCGATCTCAAAAGTTTAGAGCGCGCTCTATGCGAAAAACCGGGTTCCACTTTTTTGCAGTGCGCTCTAAAGTGAAGTTTCGACTCTTCGCAACAGCGGGCTGATGCGGCATAGGAGCGTTCTGAATAAGATGACGCGCAAGGGAAAGCGGCTGACTTTGATCGCCGGAGCGATGGCTGTTCTCGGCCTCGCCGCGGGGCTTATGCTGTTCGCGCTACGCGACAATATCGTATTCTTTTACACGCCTTCGGAGCTTGCCAAAAAGCAGGTCGCCGCCGGCGCGCGGCTGCGCATCGGCGGATTGGTGAAGGAAGGAAGCGTCGTCAAGAACGGGCATGACGTGAACTTCACGGTCACCGATAAGACGAATGATCTTGCCGTGTCCTACACCGGACTGCTGCCGGATCTCTTCCGCGAAGGGCAGGGCGTTGTCGTCGATGGCGTGCTGCAACCCACCGGCGCCTTTCGGGCCGACAGCGTGCTCGCGAAGCACGATGAACGCTACATGCCGCGCGATGTCGCCGACGCTTTGAAGAAGCAAGGCGTCTGGCAGGGAGAGACGAAGTGATGGGCTCTTCACAAGGCTTCCTCATCCTGAGGAGCGAGCGAAGCTCGCGTCTCGAAGGACGAATAAACCGCTCATGCCATAAGGCGCTGCGCCCTCGTGCTTGGAGACGCGCCTTCGGCGCTCCTCAGCATGAGGGCGCCTTTATCGGGCGCCGATACTGAGGTCCGCATGATCGTTGAAACCGGACATTACGCGCTTGTTCTCGCGCTGGCGCTGGCGCTGGCGCAATTCGCCATTCCCTTCATTGGCGCCCGGTTGCACGATGCGGCGCTCATGCGCGTCGCGCGGCCGGCGGCGATCACGCAATTCCTGCTCGTCGCGCTCGCCTATGGGGCGCTCACTTACGCGCATGTCGTCTCCGATTTCTCGCTCGTCAATGTCATCGAGAATTCCCATTCGCTGAAGCCCTTCATCTATAAAATCTCGGGCGTCTGGGGAAACCATGAAGGCTCGATACTTTTGTGGGTGCTGGTTCTCTCGCTCTGCGGCGCGCTGATCGCGATTTTCTCGAACGCGATGTCCGACAGGCTACGCGCTGACGCGCTCGCCATTCAGGGTCTGCTCGGCGCCGCCTTTCTTCTCTTCATTCTGCTGACCTCAAATCCATTTGCGCGCGTCGCGCTGGCGCCGTGGGAAGGGCGCGATCTCAATCCGATCCTGCAGGACCCCGGTCTCGCGATCCATCCGCCGCTGCTCTATCTTGGCTATGTCGGCTTTTCGATCGTGTTCTCTTTCGCCGCCGCCGCGCTCATCGGCGGACGCATCGACGCCGCATGGGCGCGGATCATTCGCCCATGGACTCTCTTCGCCTGGATCGCGCTGACGCTCGGCATCGCGATGGGATCGTATTGGGCCTATTACACGCTCGGGTGGGGCGGCTTCTGGTTCTGGGATCCGGTCGAAAACGCGTCGCTGATGCCCTGGATCGCCGGTACGGCGCTGTTGCACAGCGCCGCCGTGATGGAGAAGCGCGAGGCGCTGAAGGTCTGGACGATTTTTCTCTCTATTCTCGCTTTTTCGCTCTCTCTGCTCGGCACGTTCCTTGTGCGCTCAGGCGTGCTCACCTCGGTGCATGCGTTCGCGAGCGATCCTGACCGCGGCGTCTTCATCCTCGCCATTCTCGTCTTCTTCATCGGCGGCGCGCTCGCGCTCTTCGCCCTGCGGGCGGGAGCGCTGCCGGTCGGCGGCGTGTTTGCGCCGATCTCGCGCGAAGGCGCGCTCGTTCTCAATAATCTGCTGCTTTCGGCGTGCTGCGCCACCGTGGTCGTCGGGACGCTCTATCCGCTGGCGCTCGAAGCGCTTACAGGCGAAAAGATTTCTGTCGGCGCGCCGTTCTTCAACACTGTGCTGATTCCGATCGCGCTGCCGCTCGCCTTGCTGATGCCGATCGGCCAGATGCTTTCATGGAAACGCGGCGATCTTCTCGCCGCCCTGCAGCGGCTGCGCGTCGCTTTCGTGGTCGGCGTCGTGGCTGCGGCCGCTTTCGGCGCCTGGTACGGAACGCCCTTTCTTTCGATCATTGCCGCCGGAATCGCGATCTATCTCGTCATCGGCGGCCTGAGCGATCTTATTATACGCGCGCGGGGCGGCTCGGGGCGCGCGAGCTTCAAGCGCCTAGCGGGGCTGCCCCTGTCCGCCTTCGGCACGTCGATCGCCCACGCCGGCATGGGGCTGACGCTGCTTGGCCTCGCTGCCACCGGCTGGGGCGTCGAAAGCATCGTGGCGATGAAGCCTCTGAGCTTCTACGACGTCGGTCCCTATCAGATCGGGATCGAATCGGTGTCGCCGCGTCAAGGGCCGAATTATTCGGAAGTCTACGCCGTGATGGCGGTGCGCAAGGATGGCGCGACGATCGCGACGATCGAACCGGCGAAGCGCTTTTATCAGGCGCGGCGCATGGAGCGCTCGGAGGCCGGGATCATCACGATCGGCCTCGGTCAGGTTTATGCGGCGATCGGCGAGTCGCATGAGGAAGGAACGGTCGACGCTCGGCTGTACTGGAAGCCGCTCGTCACGCTGATCTGGATCGGCGCGCTCATCATGGCTTTCGGCGGCGCGCTGTCGCTCGCCGACCGGCGCCTGCGCATCGGCGTCGCCCGCCGCGCCGCCGCGCCTGCTTTAGAGCCGGCGGAATGAGCGTTGGAGCCCCCTCCCTGTCCCTCCCCCGCTTGCGCGGGAGAGGGGACCCTAACGATCGGCATTTGTGTGGTTCGGAGGGATCGCCGAATCTAACTCCCTCTCCCGCGAAGCGGGGGAGGGTTGGGGTGGGGGTTTTAATCGCCTTCTTCCTCTTCCCTCTTGCCGCTTTCGCCGTCACGCCTGGCGAAATGCTGGCCGATCCGGCGCTTGAAGCCCGCGCGCGGGCGATCACCATGGAGCTGCGCTGCCTCGTCTGCCAGAACCAGTCGATCGACGATTCCGACGCTTCGCTCGCCAAGGATTTGCGCGGGCTCGTCCGCGAGAAGCTCAAGGAGGGGATGAGCGACGCCCAGGTGCGCGAATACATTCATTCTCGCTACGGCGATTTCGTGCTGCTGCGCCCGCCGGTGAAGCCCGACACGGCGCTGCTCTGGAGCGCGCCGCTGATCGCGCTCCTCGCCGGCGCCGCCGCCGTCTGGATGGCGGCCCGGCGACGTTCGGGCTTCGCCGCCGCGCCCGCCAAGGCGCTCAGCGAAGAGGAGCGCGCGCGGCTGAAAGCTTTGGGCGTATCGGATCCCGACAAGCCCACGAGCTGACCCCTATCCAACGCGCCTGCGGTCAACTATAGGGGCGGGACAGTCCCGCCGCACCGGCGCCTCTCAAGGAACGGACCATGGCCCAGCATTCCACGCCCCATTTCCACAACCAGCCCGGCGTCGCGCAGGTCAGGATCGGAGCGAAGGAATTCATGTGCGTCGGCGCTTTGCCGCCCTTCGACCATCCGCATGTCTATATCGACATGGGCGCGGGCTCCGAGGCGATCTGCCCCTATTGCTCGACGCATTATGTCTATGACCCGGTGTTGCGCGGCGGCGCTGACCCGGCCGAATGCGTCTACCGCGTCTCTGAAGACGCCGCCGCCTGACAGTAGCTCGCCGTGAGCGCGCCGATCGTCATCGCCGGCGCAGGCATTGGTGGCCTCGCCGCAGCCTTGTCGCTGGCGCGCGCCGGGAAGCGCGTGCTGGTTTTGGAGCGCGCCACTCGGATCGAGGAGGTCGGGGCGGGACTGCAAATCGCGCCGAACGCCGGAAGAATTCTCGCCAAGCTCGGGCTTGAACCGCCGCTCGCCGCCGTCGCTCTGGAGCCTGAAGCTATAAACATCCGCCGCGGACGCGATGGGGCCGTTCTGGCGCGGCTTGACCTCTCCGACTCAAGGTCGCGCTGGGGCGCGCCATTCCGGCTTTTCCACCGCGCCGATCTGCAGGGCGCGCTGCTGCATTCGGCGCTCGAGAATCCGCATACCCATGTTCGCGCCGGCGCTCGGGTCGGCGATTTCCAAGCGAACGCGCGCGGCGTCCGCATTCGCGTGCACACGCAGGACGGCGTCGAGGAGATTGAGGCGGCTGGGCTGATCGGCGCCGACGGCGTGCGGTCGAGCGTGCGCGGCCACCTCGTCCCTTCCGAGCGCGATGCGCCAGCCTATTCCGGCTGCGTCGCCTGGCGCGCCACGCTCCCGGCCGACAGCATTCCGGCGGCGCTTCGCGCGCGCGAGTCCAATCTCTGGCTGATGCCTGGCGCTCATGTCGTTCACTATCCGCTGCGCGACGGCTCAATGATCAACGCCGTCGTCATCATTGAAGAGCCGCCGGACGCCGAGGACGCCCACTCAAGCTTGTCGCTGCAAGGCTCGGAGCTCGCCCGCCGCTTTGCGCCGCGTCGGACTTCCGCCGCGCTGCGCGAATTGATCGAAGCCGGCGCCTCCTGGCGGCATTGGCCGCTGTTCATGCGTCCGGCGCTGAAACAATGGACGCACGGCCCCGTCACACTCCTCGGGGACGCCGCGCATCCGATGGTCCCTTTCCTGGCCCAGGGCGCGGCGCAGGCGATCGAAGACGCTGACGCCCTCGGCGAAGCCTTCATGCGACTGGGCGCGACGGTTGAGGCCGCCTTCGCCGCCTATGAGGGCGCACGGGTCGCCCGCGCCGAGCAGGTCGTGCAGGCCTCGCGCCGCCAGGGCGGTTACTTCCATATGAGCGGACTTCCAGCCGTAGCCCGCAATCTTGCGATCCGCGCGCTCGGCGGACCCGGCATGCTGGCGCGCAACGCCTGGCTCTATCGCTAGAGGCCACAGCCCACGGCTTTGTTCCGTCGCCGCTCGGCGAGGCCGTGTGCCGGAAAGCTCTGTGGCGAATTTGCGCGCCAAAGAGGGCGCATTCCGGTGACTCCGGGAGAAAAAATTTTCGCTGCGACCGGGCGCGTTAACCGCCGAAACCCTCGTAAGTTAACCAGCGTTGCTTGAAGCTTAAACCGAGGCAGGGCGCACGCAAACGAAATTAGAGCAACGCGCGCTAAAATAGCATTTACTTCAATGAGATACGAGAACGCATCAAATTTTACGCATTTCGATAGCGCGAAATTATACTTACCGCGTTTCTCAGCAAATCTAAACGCATTCGCGTAAAATGCGGCAGAAATACTTTCTCGGACAGCAAAACAAGAAAACTAATTTCGCCTCATGGCACGGAGGCGGGTTATGTTGGGCATCGTTAGCAAGGCGGTTGTGGCGCTCGGAATGGCGGGCATGGCGCTTATCGCCGTCAATGCAAAAAGTTTCGCCGGCCCTGAAACCGCGACTTTCGCTGCGCTTGGCCAAGAAACGAGCGTGCCCTACGGCTGGGTGGACTTCTGCCAACGCTATCGCGGCGAATGCCAGGATGACACGACCGCGCCCGAAGAAATCGAACTCACTGCCGCCGTTTTTCGCAAGATCGCGCGCATCAACGCCTGGGTGAATAAGAACATCGACCCCGTCACGGATGCGGACCACTGGAGCGCGCTCGACAAGTGGGACTACCCCAGCGACGGCAAGGGCGACTGCGAAGATTTCGCGCTGCTGAAACGCCGCATGCTGATCGAGGAAGGCTTTCCCCGTCAGGCGCTGCTGATCACCGTCGTGAAAGAGAAGAACGGCGAGGGCCACTCGGTGCTGACAATAAAGACCAGCCGCGGCGAGTTCGTGCTCGACAATCTGTCCGATGAGATGCGTCCTTGGACGCAAGTTCCCTATCGCTTCGTCAAGCGGCAGTCGCAGCACAATCAGAACGCTTGGGTCGCCATCGAGCCGCTGACGAGCGCGCCGCTTTACGTCTCGCGGTAAGACGGGCGCTCAAGGGATAAGCGTCAGCCCCATCGCGTAACGTTGGCCGTTCTCGACATAATGTTTCGCCGATTCGAGATGCCTGTCCCGCGCCTTTTCGTCGAGCGTGCGGATCGCCTTGGCCGGCGAGCCGACGATCAGCGAATAGTCGGGAAATTCCTTGGCCTCGGTCACCAGCGCATTGGCGCCGACGAGGCAGTTCGCGCCGATCTTCGCCCCGTTGAGGATCGTCGCGCCCATGCCGATCAGCGTCGCTTCGCCGATCGTGCAACTGTGCAGAATGACGCCGTGACCGATCGTGCAATCCGGCCCGATGACGAGCGGAAAGCCCATGTCAGTATGGAGAATGCTGTTTTCCTGGATATTGGTGCGGGCGCCGACCGTGATCCACTCATTGTCGCCGCGCAGGACGCAGCCAAACCAGATATTGGCGTCCTCCTCCAGTTCGACGCGGCCGATGACGTGCGCGCCGGGCGCCACATAGAACCGGCCCTGGGCCGGCAGGCGCGGCGCGATTCCGTCGATCGTGTAAAGCGGCATTGGCGAAGCCTCCCTGAAATGAGGCGCGACATTGCCATTTCCGGCCTTTTGCACGCAATGGCGGAAGAAGCCGCATCCCGGCCGATCTCATTCGGAAGTCACGGAAATTTAGACTATAAGCGGGCGGCAGGGTTTGGTAATGCCGGCTGGCGCGCCGGCGGCGGGGGCTCTGTCGCGCGTGACAGCCGCTATCGGAGGACGCCCACTGAGCGCCAGAATGTTGCGGGATCGGGTGCGGCTTGTCGGCGCCTCTGCGGCGCGGGCTGCGGGGGCTCTCGCGCGAGGCGCCGCCGCGCCCTACCACCTCGTGAAATCGATGGCGATCGCGCCGCCGGAGCGGCTGCGCATCGCGCCGCCCGACATAAGAACCACCGACTCGACCGTCGCCGATCAGATTTACGCCGGCTATTTCTCCTTCGAAGGGAAGACCGTGCAAGCGAGGGGCGTCTCGCCCTTTCTTGTGGCGCCGCCTTCCGAGGGGTGGCGGCGTTCCCTTGCAGGATTTTCCTGGCTGCGGCACTTGCAGGCTTCGGACAAGCGGGTGGCGCTCGCCACGGCCCAGGCGCTTGTCGGCGACTTTCTTTCGCTTCCGAAACTTCCTGCCGACGATCCGGCGATGGAGCCCGCCGTCGTCTCCCGGCGACTGCTCTCCTTCCTGTCGCAATCGCCAATGCTGCTCGATGGCGCGGAGGCGGATTTTTACGACGCATTCATGCTGGCGCTCGCGCGCAACGCCCGGTTGCTGTGGCGGGCGCTCGCCGGCGACGGGGCGCGGGGCGCCGATCGCGCCCTTTGCATCATCGCGCTAGCCGAATTCGCGGTTTGCGCCGACACCGGACGCAAAATCGCGCCGCATGTATCGCGCGCGCTGAGCGCTGAGCTTGACCGCGAGATTCTCACCGACGGCGGCCATGTCAGCCGCAACCCGCAGGTCGCGGTCGATCTGCTCCTCGATCTATTGCCGCTGCGACAGGTGATCGCCGCGCGTGGCCTGCAAACGCCCCCCGCGGTCCTGCGCGCCATTGACCGGATGATGCCCATGTTGCGGATGCTGCAACATGGCGACGGCTCGCTGGGGCTATTCAACGGCATGGGCGCGACGGCGCTGGATCGGCTGGCGAATGTGCTCGCTTATGAAGACACGCGCGGCGCGCCGCCGGTCAACGCGCCTTATGCCGGCTATCAGCGCATGGAGGCGCGGAACGCGCTCGTCATTGTCGACGCTGGCGGGCCCCCGCCTTTCGAGTTTTCTCTCTCTGCGCACGCCGGTTGTCTCTCTTTCGAATTTTCGATTGGAATCGAGCGGGTTGTCGTCAACTGCGGGGCGCCGTCGCCGCCACATCTCGACGCGCGCGAACTTGCCCGCGCCACCGCCGCGCATTCGACGCTTGTCATCGGCGATCGCTCCAGCGCGCGCATCGCGCCACAAAACGCGCCGCGCTGGCGCGCAGGCCGCGTCCTTGCTGGGCCACGCAACATTGAGGTCGAGCGCCGCCGCACGGAAGGCGAGACGATGCTCGTCCTGTCGCATGACGGCTATGCGCGAGATTTCGGCTTGATCCACGAACGCGAATTGACGCTTGCGACCGATGGGGCCGCGCTTTTTGGCGTCGATCGGCTCGCCGCCGCCGAAGGCGGCCGAAGACACGCGCAGACCAGCGATTTCGCCCTCCGCTTCCACATTCATCCGCGCGTGCGCGTTGCGTCGGGCGCTGACGGAACGGTCGAACTTGCTCTCGCCAACGGCGAAACGCTCTTCTTTGAAGCTCAGGGCGCAACGCCCGAAATCGAAGACAGTATTTTCTTCGCCGCGCTAGGCGGCGCGCGCAATTGCGCACAGATCGTTGTGCGAGGGACGGCGGCCGCTGGCGCCGAGATCGCTTGGAGCTTCCGGCGGCGGGCAGGCGAGCAGGTTCCTCCCGGTCGCAAGGTATGATAAGCGCGGCGCGATTTTAGGAGAATGCAATGCCGGTCGACTTGCGCCGCGTGGCGCGCGCGCTGATTTCCGTTTCCGACAAAACAGGCCTCGTCGACTTTGCGCGCGCTCTGACGACGCATGGCGTCGAGCTTGTCTCTACCGGCGGGACGCGCAAGGCGCTTGCCGAGGCGGGGCTTGCAGTGCGCGACGTCGCCGATCTCACCCAATTTCCGGAAATGATGGACGGAAGGCTGAAGACGCTGCACCCGAAGGTGCATGGCGGACTTTTGGCGATCCGCGAGAATCCGGAACATGAGGCGGCGATGCTCGCGCATGACATCCGGCCCATCGACCTGCTCGTCGTCAATCTCTATCCTTTTGAATCGACGCTCTCGAAAGGCGCGCCTTTCGAGCAATGCATCGAAAACATCGATATCGGCGGGCCGGCGATGATCCGCGCCGCATCGAAAAATCACGACGACGTCGCCGTCGTCGTCGATCCCAATGATTACCATGCGCTGATTGAAGAACTCGCCGCGACAAAGGGTTCGACGCGGCTCGCGACGCGTCGGCGGCTCGCGCAGAAGGCCTTCGCGCGCACCGCGGCCTATGACGCGGCGATCTCCAATTGGCTTGCACAGGAGCTTGACGAAGCCTCGCCGCCGCTACGCGCCTTTGGCGGACGTCTCGCCGAGCCGATGCGCTATGGCGAAAACCCGCATCAATCCGCGGGCTTTTATCTCACAGGCGAGAATCGCCCTGGCGTCGCCACGGCGCGCCAGCTTCAGGGCAAGCAGCTCTCATATAACAACGTCAATGATACCGACGCCGCCTTCGAATGTGTGGCGGAATTCGATCCGGCGCGCACCGCCGCCATTGTCATCGTCAAACACGCCAATCCTTGTGGCGTCGCCGAAGGCGCGACGCTGGCGCAAGCCTACGAGAAGGCGCTGCGCTGCGACCCCGTTTCCGCCTTCGGCGGCATCGTCGCGCTCAATCGCAAGCTCGACGCCGAAGCCGCCCGAGAAATCGTCAAGATTTTCACCGAAGTGATCATCGCCCCTGACGCTGACGAAGAAGCGATCGCGATCATCGGCGCCAAGAAGAATCTACGTCTGCTATTGACTGGCGGCCTGCCCGACGCCAGCGCGCAGGGTTTAACCTATCGATCCGTCTCCGGCGGTTTTCTCGCGCAATCGCGCGACAACGCCGTTGTCGACGACATGACTCTGCAAGTCGTAACGAAGCGACAGCCCACGGCGCAAGAACTTGCGGATCTCAAATTCGCGTTCCGTGTGGTGAAACACGTCAAGTCGAACGCGATCGTTTACGCGAAGAATGCCGCCACAGTGGGCATCGGCGCCGGACAGATGTCGCGCGTCGATTCTTCGCGCATCGCCGCGCATAAGGCGCAGGAAGCCGCGCGCGCCGCAGGGCTAACGGAAAGTCTCGCCAAAGGAGCCGTTGTCGCCTCCGACGCCTTCTTTCCATTCGCCGACGGGTTGCTGGCCGCTGCGGAAGCAGGCGCGACGGCCGTTATTCAGCCGGGCGGCTCGATTAACGACAAGGACGTCATCGCCGCCGCGGACGAGCAAGGCCTCGCAATGGTCTTCACCGGCGTACGACATTTTCGGCACTAGTAATGCTCCTGGCGCTCCGGCTAAAGTGGCCGCTTGACGCCGGAAAGGGAGTTCCAAAATGCGTAATTCTTTTAAACTGACGCTGGGCCTCGCCCTCATTTGCGCGCTTGCTTCGAGCCAGGCTTTCGCGGAACGGCGCAAGCCCGTCGCGACCGGCCAGGTCACTGCGGCGCAGGGCGACGATTTTCCAATTGCGCTGCCGCATAACCTCACGACCGGCAAAGACTGGCTCGACGACGGCGCGGGTTCAGCCGCGCAGGGAAATCTGGGGCCCAATCGTTACGCCAACGATAATTACTTTCTTGAGCAACAGGATTTCACGCTGCAAGATCCGCAGCGCTACAATGAGATCGGCCAGTTTTTCGATTACGACTGGTGAGCCGCGCTCGTTTGTGAATGAAAAAGGCCGGCGCGCGCCGGCCTTTTCTGACATTTGGATATGTTGCGTTAGCACACGGGCACTGAGCGATAGCCGATCACGTCGCCCCAGCGATTGAAGATCGGACGGCGCTCGTAATAGCAATCCGGGCCGCTCGCGGCCGCCGCCATCGCGCCCAAAGCCAAGGCCCCGCCTACAGCGAAAGGCGCCCAGCCATAGCCGTGATGCCATTTGGACCAGGCGAACGCGGGGGTGGCGCTTGCCGTCGCTCCGACCATGATGGCGGCGGCGAGGCTCATAGAAACGAACTTTTTCAACATGGACATGGCTCTCTCCTCAATTTGGCGATACTCACGTTGCGAGCATCTACACTTTAGGGAGAGACTCTCACGATGTTCGTGCGCCGGCGCACAGGGCGCGTTTACGCTTCGCTTTGTGCGAGCAGCTTTTGCTGGCGGTCTGTCGTCAGCGCATCGATGACCTCGTCGAACTCGCCTTCCATGACGCGATCGAGCTTATAAAGCGTGAGATTGATGCGATGGTCGGTGACGCGCCCCTGCGGAAAATTATAGGTGCGGATGCGCTCCGAGCGGTCGCCTGAGCCGACCTGCTGCTTGCGGTCCTCCGAGCGCTCCCTGTCGAGCCTTTGTCGCTCCGCGTCGTAAAGACGCGATCGGAGCACGCTCATAGCCTTCGCCTTGTTGCGATGCTGAGAGCGCTCTTCCTGCATCATCACCACGATGCCCGACGGAATATGGGTGATGCGGATCGCGGACTCGGTCTTGTTGACGTGCTGGCCGCCGGCGCCCTGCGAGCGCATTGTATCGATCTGCAGGTCCTTGTCGTCGATGACGACGTCGACGTCCTCGGCTTGTGGCAACACCGCCACGGTTGCGGCCGACGTATGGATGCGTCCCTGCGTCTCGGTTTCCGGCACGCGCTGGACACGATGCACGCCCGATTCGAATTTCAGCCGTCCATAGACGCCCCGGCCGACGATTTCGGCGACGATTTCTTTGAACCCGCCGAGCGCGCCGGGGCTTTCGGATACGATTTCGACGCGCCAGCCCTTGAGCGCGGCATATTTCTGATAGGCGCGGAAAAGATCGCCGGCGAAAAGCGCCGCCTCGTCGCCGCCTGTGCCGGCGCGCACTTCGAGAATGACGCCCTTCTCATCCGCCTCGTCCTTGGGGAGAAGCGCAAGTCGCAGCGCACTTTCCGCCGCTTCCAGACGTTCGCGCGCGGCGTCCGTCTCGCTTTCGGCAAGCGCGCGCATGTCGGCGTCGATTGAGGCGTCGGCGAGCATGGCGGAAAGATCGTCGGCTTCCTTTTGCGCCGCGCGGTAGGCGCGGATCCTTTCGACGACGTCGTCGAGCGATGCGCGTTCGCGCGATAGCGCGACGAAGGCCTGTCCGTCGGCGCCGATGGCGAGTTTGTCGCCGATTTCGTCATAACGGCGCAGGATGAGGTCGAGTTTGTCTTGAGCGAACATGGAAGTTTCTTGAGAAGTAGTAAGGGCGGCGGCGCGAAGAAAGACAGCCCCGCTACAAAGGCACGCCGCGCGCGATCGCATAATCGCGCAATTGCTCCCGCACCGAAGCGCTGCCGTCATCGGAAGCGAGTAGCGATGCGAGATAAACCTGCGCCTCTTCGAGATTGAGATTGAGGATCATCGTCTTCACCGGACCGATGGCGGAGGCCGCCATCGACAGCGAGCGATAGCCGATGGCGAGCAGCGCCAGCGCCTCAAGCGGGCGCCCGCCCATTTCGCCGCAGAGCGTCACTGGCGCGTTGTGCCGCGCGCCGGCCGCGACGATGCGTTCAAGCGCGCGCAGCACTGGCGGCGAGAGATTGTCATAGCGTTTCGAAACGCGCGTGTTGTCGCGATCCGCCGCGTACATGTATTGCACGAGGTCGTTAGAGCCGACCGACAGGAAATCCGCGCGTTTGGCAATGAGATCGATTTCCCACAGCAGCGATGGCACTTCCACCATGGCGCCGAGCTCGAGGCGCTTTGGCGGCTGATGACGATGACGTTTGATATGTTCGAGTTCGCGTAGGGCGATCGACTTCGCCGCGTCGAATTCGGCGACATTGGCGATCATCGGAAACATGATCCGCAGATCGCGATGGGCGCCTGCCTTCAGCATTGCGCGCAGTTGCATCCGCAAGAGGCCCGGCCGGTCGAGCCCGATGCGGATTGCGCGCCAACCGAGCGCGGGATTCTCCTCTTCGATCTTCGCCATATAGGGAAGGATCTTGTCGGAGCCGATATCGAGCGTGCGAAAGGTGATCGGTTTATCTGGCGCCGCGTCCAGCACGGCTTTGTACAAGCGATATTGTTCGTCCATGCGCGGAAACCGCGGGGCGAGCATGAATTGCAGCTCAGTGCGGAATAATCCGATCGACCGTGCGCCGGTCTCATGCAAATGCGGCATGTCGATCGCGAGGCCGGCGTTCATGTGCAGAGAGATTTCGACGCCGTCCTTGGTGATTGCCGGCACGTCACGGAGCTTGGCGTATTGCTCCTGGCGACGCGCCCGCAGCCGCGCTTTTTCGGCATAGGCGCTCTGCACGTCTGGCTGCGGCCGAATGTGCACTTCGCCGGTGGTGCCGTCGACAATGATCGGATCGCCGGTCTCGACGATGTCAATCAGGCCGGGAACGAGCCCCACCGTGGCGATGCCGAGCGCCCGCGCAACGATCGCCACATGGCTCGTCGGGCCGCCTTCCTCCAGCACCAGTCCGCGTAGCCGCTTGGGGTCATAATCGAGCAGCGCGGCCGGTCCCATCGTTCGCGCGACGATGATGGCGTTTTCCGGCACGCTGTCGCGATCGGCGACATAGCTCTGACCCGTCAGCTGATGCAGCAGCCGGTTGGCGATGTCGTCGAGATCGTGCAGGCGGTCGCGAAGATACGGGTCGGTCTGACGCTGCATGCGCGCGCGGGCGTCGTTCTGAACGCGCTCGACCGCCGCCTCCGCCGTCAGGCCGGTCATCACCGCTTCGCGCAGACGGCGCACCCAGCCGCGGTCATAAGCGACCATGCGCACGGTTTCGAGGACTTCTCGCGGCTCGCCGGCGGCGATTCGGTCGCTATGCGCGACGAGTTCGTCGATCGACTGTCGCATCGCGTCGATCGCATGCTCGAGCCTGGCGAGCTCGGTTGGCATGTCCTCGGCGACGAGCTGCTTGATGACGACGCGCGGTTCGTGCAGCAGCACGTGCCCGAGGCCGACGCCTTCGGCCATTGGCGCGCCCCGGAGCGATGCCGGACGGTAGAGAGCAAGGTCGCGCGGATCTTCGATCGCCTGCAATTCGCCGGAGGCGATGAGCTCAGCGAGCAGCATCGCCGTCGTTTGCAGCGCTTCGATCTCTTCTTCCGAATAGACGCGGCGCACCTTGTTCTGGACGACGAGCACGCCGAGCGTATTGCCGCCGCGCAGGATCGGCACGCCGAGGAACGAGTGATAGGCCTCTTCGCCGGTCTCAGGCTTATAGGAGAATGCGGGGTGATCTTGCGCTTCGGAAAGGGCGACAGGCTCGGCGCTTTTGGCGATGAGGCCGACGAGACCCTCGCCCGCATGCATCGTGGTTAAATGGACGGCTTCGCGGTTGAGGCCCTCAGTCGCGTAAAGCTCCAAGCGCTGGTCGGCGCGCAGCACATAAACGGAACAAACTTCCGCGACCATGTTCGCGGCGATCTGGACCACGATCTTGTCGAGCCGCGCCTGCGCGCTGATCGGCTCCGCGCTGATTTCGCGGAGTCGGCGCAACAGAAGGCGCGGTCCGCCGAGAGCGCTTCGCATCCAATCAGTTCCCGTTTTCCCAGAATTTCGCGGGTGGCCTACCGCAAAAAAACCGCCATGCGCCTGTAGATTGCGACAGTGGCCCTCAAGCAGCGTATATTGGCGCCGCTGGCGCTCCGCAAGCGCGGCCAAGAAACGCAGCGACGCAAGGAACATACCGGTATTGCAAAGCTTGGCGAATCGGCTTGCGGGCCGGGGTCGAAGCCTCTACCAGTTGGCCATCGGAGATCGGCGATGACAGCCTACGCGCTAGGCGCCCGGCATTGGCCGCGCAAGACGCGTTCTCCGGGCCTGCGGCATCGAGAAGAGAATTCGTGCGCCTGAAAAAATATCTGATCGCTCTCTTTTTGTTCGTCGTATCCGCTCAGGCCGTCGCCATGGAGTCGGTACGGGTGCCGCAGGGCGCCCGGGCGATCGATCTCACCGGTGTGGTGGAGAAGCATTCTTCGCAGGGCGACCGACTGCAAGTTTCGACTGCGCCGGGCTCCGACGGCATCGTCCGCCGTATCGAGGTTGGCGCGAAGGAGGCCGGCAGCCAACCGAACTGGATCGTTTTCGCGCTCACCAACGACACGGACGAGCAGATCGAACGCCTCATCGTCGCGCCGCACTACCGGTTGCAGGGCTCGGGCGTCATCTGGCCGGATCTCGGTTCGGCGCGCATTACGGCCATCACGGCCAGCCAGGGCTTTCCCCCGGAGGTTGAGGACGCCTCCGACGCCGACGTTTTTCGGCTGACGCTCGACCCGGGAACGACGGTCACCTATGTCGCGGAACTTCGTACGCCCAACCTGCCGCAGCTCTATCTCTGGGAGCCCTCGGCCTATAAGGACAAGGTGACGAGCCTGACGTTGTACAAGGGCATTGTCATCGGCATCGCCGGTCTGCTGGCGCTGTTTCTGACGATCGTCTTCGTGGTGAAGGGCGCCGTCATCTTCCCGGCGGCGGCGGCGCTCGCCTGGGCGGTGCTCGCCTATGTGTGCATCGACTTCGGCTTCTGGGACAAAATCTTCGGCTTCGACGTCAACGCCAACAGGATCTGGCGCGCCGGCGCAGAAACCGTCCTCTCCGCGACGCTCGTCGTCTTTCTCTTCGCCTATCTGAACCTCAACCGTTGGCATGTTCGCGCCTGGCATGTCGCGGCGCTGTGGCTCTTGATCCTTTTGAATCTCGTCGCCCTTGCGGTGTTCGACGCCCCGGTCGCGGCCGGCGTTGCGCGCATCTCGCTCGCGACCGTCGCCGTCGTCGGCTTCGTGCTGATCCTCTATCTTGCGACGCACGGGTTCGACCGGGCCATCATGCTGATCCCGACGTGGTTCCTGCTGGCCGTTTGGGTGGCGACGGCGGGATTTGCCGTCGCCGGCTGGATCACCAACGACCTTGTATCTCCTGCTCTTGTCGGCGGCCTGGTGCTCATCGTGATGCTGATTGGCTTCACCGTGATGCAGAACGCCTTCGCCGCCGGGGGGCTCTCTCACGGGGCGATCAGCGACGTCGAGCGCAAAGCCCTCGCGCTCACTGGCGCCAATGAGATCGTGTTCGACTGGGACGTTCCCTCGGACCACATTTACGTCAGCCCGGAAGCCGAAGCTGCGCTCGGCCTCGATCGCGGCGGGCTCGAAGGCGCCGCCTCCTCTTGGCTCGATCTGCTGCACCCCTTCGAGCAGGATCGCTATCGCGCCTGTCTCGACGCCATTCTCGAGCAGCGGCGCGGCCGCATTAACCAGGAGTTCCGCCTGCGCGCGGCGGACGGCCACTATCTCTGCTATCGGCTGCGGGCGCGGCCGGTCGTGGGGCCAGACGGCGAAGTGATCCGCGTCGTCGGCACGCTCAATGACGTGACGGACGAACGCAACGCACAGGAGCGTCTGCTGCATGACGCCGTGCACGACAATCTCACTGGCCTGCCGAACCGTGAATTGTTCTTCGACCGGCTGGAGGCCGCCCTGGTTCTCGCGCGCATAGAAAAGGATGTGCGCCCCACGGTCCTCGTCATCGACATTGACCGCTTCAAGCAGATCAATGAGCAGGTCGGCATGGCCATGGGCGACAGCATTCTGCTCACCGTCGCGCATCGCCTTACGAAACTGCTGCAGCCTCAAGACACTCTGGCGCGGCTTTCCGGCGATACATTCGCAATCATCCTGGTTTCGGAGACGAACGCGGATCATGTCATCTCGGTCGCCGACTCGGTTCGCCGATCGCTTTCAACTCCAGTGCGCTTCACCGATTGTGAAATTGCGCTTTTCGCGTCGATCGGCATCGCGCTTCACGATCAGCAGGTCCATCCCGGCGCCCGCGACATGTTGGAGAACGCCGAAATCGCCATGCGCTACGCCAAGCGCTCCGGCGGCAACCGCATTGAAGTCTTTCGTCCGGCGATGCGCACGCAGCGTTCCGACCGGCTCACTCTTGAAGCCGATCTGCGCCGGGCGCTGGAGCGGAGAGAGATCAAAGTATTCTTCCAGCCGATTGTTCGACTCGAGGATCGCACCATCGCCGGCTTCGAGGCGCTGCTGCGATGGGACCATTTGCGACTGGGTCGGCTTGAGCCTTCCGAATTCATCCCCGTCGCCGAGCAGACCGGGCTGATCATCGACCTTGGACTTCTTGCGTTGGAGCGGACCGCGCGCGAACTCGCGGCCTGGCAGCGCGCGCTCGCGGTAGATCCGCCGATTTTCGCCTCCGTAAACATTTCGTCGCGGCAGCTTTTGCGCCATGACCTTTTGCGCGACGTCAAAAGCGTGTTGATGCGCAACGACATCATCAAGGGAAGCTTGAAGCTGGAAATGAGTGAGAGCCTGGTGATGGAAAATCCCGAATATGCCGTTCAGATGCTAACGCGCATCAAGGAGATCGGCGCGGGCCTTTGCCTTGACGATTTCGGCGCCGGCTATTCTTCGCTTGCCTATTTGCAGCGCTTCCCCTTCGACACGATTAAAATCGACCGTTCCTTCATCAAACAGTCCGGCAAGGGCGCGCGGCCCGTCATTTTGCGCTCGATTGTCGCGCTGGCTCAGGACCTCGGCCTGGATGTCGTCGCCGAAGGCGCGGAAACAGAAGCCGACGCGATCGAGCTTTATCAGCTCGGCTGCGGATACGCGCAGGGCTACGCCTTCGGCCGGCCGATTAGCTCTCGGGACGCCCGCCGCCTCGTCGGGGCCGCGCCGGAAGCCGCCTAGCGCGATGACGCCGAAGCTCGAATTCTGGTTCGAGTTCGCAAGCACCTATTCTTATATCGCCGCCGAAGAGATCGAGGATAAGGCAAGCGCTGCGGGCGTCGAGGTCGTATGGTGACCCTTTCTTCTCGGACCGATTTTTGTCGAACAGGGATGGCGAGATTCGCCCTTTAATCTCTATCCAGCCAAAGGCGCCTATATGTGGCGCGACGTAGAGCGTCTCTGCCAACGCAAGGGCATCGCATGGCGCAGGCCGAGCGTCTTTCCGCGTAACGGTCTTTTGGCCTCTCGGATCGCAACGGCGTTGGACGAGTCGGAGAAGCTTCCCGCCTTCGTTCGGTCCGTTTATCGCGCCAATTTTTCCTTTGATCTCGACATATCGAACCCTTCCGTTCTGAAGGAGATTTTGCGAAGCCTTTCTCTCGATGAAGAGGCGATTTTCAATCGTGCGAATGGCGACCCAGTGAAGCAATTGCTTAGAACGCGCACGGATGAGGCCAAGAGCCGGGGCGTATTCGGCGCGCCGAGCTTTTTTGCGAAAGAGGGACTATTTTGGGGTAGCGATCGGTTGGAACAAGCTCTCGACACTTTAAGAAAATGACGCGTCTTATGCGCGAGCGGATAGACTGACATAATGACGAAGTCGCCTTCCGAACATTCTCTTTCCGAAGCCCGCGCCGAACATGCGCGGCTGCACAAGGAGATTTCGGCGCACGATCGCCGTTATTATCAAGAAGACGCGCCGACCGTCTCTGACGCCGAATATGACGCGCTGCGTTTTCGTTACGAGGAGTTGGAGAAAGCCTTCCCCGAACTCGCCACGGCGCAGTCGCTAACGAAGAAAGTCGGCGCGAAACCTTCAGAAAAATTCGCCAAAGTGAAGCACGCCGTGCCGATGCTTTCGATCGGCAACGTATTTTCGGATGAAGAACTCGAGGATTTTGTCGCGCGCGTGCGCCGTTTCCTTGGTCTACGCGACGGTTCGCTGCGCTTCACCTTTGAGCCGAAGATCGACGGGCTTTCCTGTTCGCTGCGCTATGAGAAGGGCCATCTCGTGCAGGCGGCGACCCGGGGCGACGGCTATGAGGGCGAAGACGTCACCGCCAACGTTCGCACCGTCGGCGAGATTCCGCAGCGGCTGGATGGAGATCATTCGAATGTCCTTGAAGTGCGCGGCGAAGTCTATATGACGCACAAGGACTTCGCTGCGCTCAATGCGCGGCAAAAAGAGTCCGGCAAGACTCTCTTCGCCAATCCGCGCAACGCCGCCGCCGGTTCGCTGCGGCAACTCGATCCCAAGATCACCGCATCGCGGCCGCTGCACTTCTTCGCCTACGGCTGGGGCGAGGCCTCCATGCTTCCCTCGGAAACGCAGATGGGCGTGCTTGAAGCGCTGCGCCGCTATGGGCTGCCCGTCAATCCATTAACGACGCTCTGCGACAGCGCGGAAGACATGCTGGCGCATTACCAAGCGATCGAAGCGCAGCGCGCGACGCTCGGCTATGACATCGACGGCGTCGTTTACAAGGTCAACGACATCGCGCTGCAAGAGCGCCTCGGATTTGTCTCCCGCGCGCCCCGTTGGGCGGTCGCGCGCAAATTCCCGGCCGAACGCGCGACGACAATATTGCGCGGCATCGAGATTCAGGTTGGGCGTACCGGCGCGCTGACCCCGGTCGCGCGGCTTGAGCCGGTCACGGTCGGCGGCGTCGTGGTGCAGAACGCCACGCTGCACAATGAGGATGAGATCGCGCGCAAGGACATTCGCATCGGCGACACGGTCGTCGTGCAGCGCGCGGGTGATGTCATTCCGCAAATCGTCGAGGTGGTGAAGGAGAAGCGCCCGCACGGCGCCAAGCCATACGAGTTTCCGCATATATGTCCGCGCTGCGGCTCGGCGGCGCTGCGCGAGATCGACGAAAAGACCGGCGAAGCGGATGTCGTGCGCCGCTGCACGGGATCGCTCGTCTGTCCGGCGCAGGCGATCGAAAGGTTGAAACATTTTGCTTCGCGCAACGCCATGGATATCGAAGGGCTGGGCGATAAGCAGATCGAATTTTTCTTCGACGAAGGAATGATCAAGACCGCGTCCGACATTTTCACGCTGCCCGCGCGCGAGGCGCATATGTCGCCGCGACTCGCCGAACGTGAGGGCTATGGCGAGACCTCGGTGCGCAATCTTTTTGCGGCGATCGAGGCGCGTCGAAGAGTTCCGATCAATCGCTTCATCTATGCGCTTGGCGTTCGCCATGTCGGCGAGACCAATGCGCGCCGGCTGGCGCGCCATTTCGGCGACTTCGAATCGTTGCGCGAGACGGCGAGTGTGGCGGAGCCCGGCGGCGAGGCGCGCGCGCGAATCGATTCGATCGATGGCGTCGGACCCGTCGTGGCAGAGGCGCTGCATGACTTTTTCGCCGAACCGCACAATGAGCGCGAAATCGACGCGCTCTTAAAGGAGATCACTTTGGAGCCCATGCCCGCCGTGGCGTCTACGTCGCCTGTCGCGGGCAAGACTGTGGTGTTCACCGGTGCGCTTGAGCGGCTCACGCGTGACGAAGCGAAGGCGCAGGCCGAGCGTTTCGGCGCGCATGTCGCGGCGTCGGTGTCGAAGAAGACCGATCTCGTGGTCGCCGGACCCGGCGCGGGTTCGAAGCTCAAGAAGGCGGCGGAGCTTGGGATCGAAGTGATCAGCGAAGACGACTGGTTTGCAAGAACCGGGCAGGGGTGACTCTGGAACCTTGAAAGGCGGCCTCGTCCTTCGAGACGCGAGCTTCGCTCGCTCCTCAGGATGAGGCCTAACTTCTTGCAACAAAAAAAAGCCCCTCATGCTGAGGAGCCTGCGTAGCAGGCGTCTCGAAGCACGAGGGGCTTCCCATGCTAATTCTTCTCGTCACACCGCGCGCGTGCCGGGCGTGTCGCCCTTCTGATAGGCGGTGCCGAACACATAATCCCACCAGATCGCGTGAACGCCGAAGCCTTTCTCGGCGTCGCGGAAGTGGTGCAGCATGTGCAGGCGCTTCACCATGCGGCCAAAGTCGGTTTTCGGCTGGCCGTGATGCGTCCAGTAATGCACGCAATCATAGATCACATAGCCTGCGATGAAGCCGGCGAGTACCGGCCAAGCGAATGTCGCGCCGAAGATCAGCCGAGCGCAAACCAGCGCGATCAGCATGATCGGTCCCGAGAGCAGCGGCGGCATGACAAGCCGCAGCGGATCATTGGGATAGATATGATGCACGCCGTGAATGAGGAACTGGAAGCGCGGCCCGAGCCCGAAGGGCAGCGCAAACACCGTATGGAAAAGATAGCGGTGGCCGAAATATTCGGTGAGCGTCCAGCCGAGATAACCGATCACGAGGCCAACTAGGACGAGCGTCAGGCTGTTGATCGTGAGCGAATAGATCAACAGTCCGAGAATGATCGGGCAATAGATGATCACCGGCGTAAGGTGATGCACGCGGGACAGCTTATCGAGGAGATCGCTCTCGAAGAGACGGGGCGAAGCGTCGAGCGCCTGGGCTTTTGCGTCCTGCATCATGGCTCACTCCGCCGGCGCTATAACGGGCGCTTCGCGCGCGGCCTGCGTCACATTTTCCGACCGCGTTCCAAGCGAATAGGTCGGATCGAAGATGAATGTCGCGAGCAGCGCGAACCAGGAGCGATGGCAGCGCAAATCGTCATAGAACTCGGGCGCCATCGCTTTCAGCTCCGGCAAGCGGTTCCACGGGATCTCGTGAAAATCGTGATGCTCGTTGTGGTAGCCGATATTGAGCGCGAGCTTATTCAGCGGACCATAGTAATCGAACGTCCCCTGGTCCGGGCCGAAGGCGAAATGCTCTTGCAGCCAGCGCGCGCTCAAGGGATGCAGGCCGCCGACCGAGAACCAGAAGGAGAAGAAGAGATAGAGCAGGGCGTTCCACCCGAAAGCCCAGAGCACGAAGAGATCGAAAAGGGCGATGACGCCGATATTGACGTAGGTCCAGGTTCCCCAGATCGGCACCGTGCCTTTCAGGCGCGACAGGCGCGCAAGCTGAATGGCCGGGAAGAAGAAGAGCCAGACCGCCTTGCGCCATGCGCTATTGCCGACCCATTCGACTTCCCAGCGGCTTGGAATGTCGGCGTCATAGTCATAGGCCGACAAATGCGAATGATGCTTGATGTGATAGCAGCGAAAGCCCATCGCCGTCGGAAAGGCGTTGGGCAGATCCGCGAGGATCGCCGTCCATTTATTCGCGAGCGGGCTGTCGAAGACGCAATTGTGAATCGCGTCATGGATGATGACGAAATTGGCGTGATTGGCGAAGGCGCCGACGCAGATCGCCATCAAGAGCGACAGCCACCAATAGGAGAGGCCGAGCGAACCCAAGATCGCGGCGATCGCGAGCTGACCGACGAAAATCGCCGCCGTAATCTTGAAGGTTACGGGGTCCTTGCCGAAGAGCTCGCGCACTTGCGGATATTTTTCGAGGATCAGCTTGCGCCGCTCGACATGCGTGCGGTCGGCGCCATTGGCGGTGACTGAAATGCCGTTCATGACGTTGCACCCTGTAGCTGAGTTGCCGTTACGCCGTCGCGCATACGCAAAGCCTCGCCGCCGCCGCCGACTGTGAGGCGCTTTTCATAGATGCGATGTATCTTGTCGACCTTGCCGCCGAACATTTCGATCGGCCGGCGCATGTCGGCGTTGCTCTCCAACACCCAGCCGGCTTCAAGATGCGGAACGGCGAACTTGGCCCAGCGCCGCCGCATCTCCTCAATCAGCGCAAGAAAAATCGCGCCGCCGGTCGCGCTTTTCTGCAGCGTCTTGCGCGTGCCGAGAAGCAGCAGCCGCGCCGATTTGAACTGATGCGAGCGGTATCGCAAAATCGCGCGTAGCCAGCCGAACGGGAACAGCCGGCCGTTGAGATCAGCGAGAATTTCGTTGAGATTGGGAAGCGCGATTGCGAAAGACTGCGGCGCGCCGTCAAGTTCGACGACAATGCCGAAATCCTCGGTGACGAGAAATTGCAGCGCGTCGGCGTCTGAATCGAATTCTTCCTTGGTGAAGGGCACGAAACCCCAATTGCCGCTCCAGCCGTCGTTGAACAGTTCCGCCATCAGAGCGGTTTCGCCCTTCTTCAATGCCTTCATGTTCAATGGCCTGAGCTTTAAGCGATCGCGCCATTCGCGGCGCGTCGAAATGCGCGCCGGCTTTTCGACTTCGTCGCTTGAGATTTCGAAGCGATAGGACAGGAGGTCTTGCGCCTTCTCATAACCCAGCGCCTCGATATGACGCGAGAGATAGGGCGGATGCCAGGGCATGTAAAACATTGGCGTGGCGTTAAAGCCCTCAACGAGCACGCCGCACTCTCTGTTGATCGAAGGCGAGAACGGTCCGTTGATCCGCTCAGCGCCCTTGGCCCGCAACCAATCCTCGGCGGCCTGCGTCAGCGCGCGAATGACCTCTATATCGTCGACGGCGTCGAGCGCGCCGAACTGCGCATTGGAGGCGCCGACCGGCGTCACCCCGGGCTTATAGACCTGCGCCATGATGCGTCCGACCCACTGGCCGTCGCGGCGGGCGAGAAATTTTTGCTCTTCAACGAATTTGTAGTGCGGGTTGAGCTTATGCGCGAAGACCGTCCAACACTGGACGTCCAGCGGCGGCGCAAAGCCTGGCGCGCCGGCATAGAGCAGCCGCGGCAGCTTGCAAAAGGTCGCAAAGCGCGAAAGGCCGTCGACCGGAAGAATCTCGATCTGCGCCATATGCAAGTCCTAGCGGCAGCAGGCCATTAATCGAAAGCGTCAAAGTGACGCGGAGAGGGAAATTTCAGCCCCCCGCCATCGCGGCGGCGACGATCTGATGCGCCTCTTCCGTCACCGGCGGCATGTCGCGCAGCGTCTGGATGACGCCGCGGATCTCCGCTTCGCTATGATTGGCGGAGAAGAAGAAGCGCAGTCTCGGCCCGTCCTTCGGCACGCCGATGCGCACCACCGGCGGCACGTAATAGCCGTTCTCCAGCAAATGTTGAGACGCCCACATCGTCTCGACGTCGCTCGAGAAGAGGATCGGCACGACGCCGCGGCCGATCGCCGGCCCCGTCGAGAATCCCGCCTCATGCGCGACCGTGCGGAAGAGCTCGGCGTTGCTCGCGAGCTTGGCGATGCGCCAGGTCTCCTCCTGCATCAGCCGCAACGCGGTGCGCGCGGCGGCGAGAATGACCGGCGACAGGCCGACGCTGTAAACGAAGCCCGGCAGCGTGTAGCGGAACCAGTCGATGACCTGCTTCTTCCCGCAGACATAGCCGCCGCAGGACGCGAGCGTCTTCGACATCGTGCCGACGATGAGGTCGATCCGATCCGCATCGACTCCTTGATGTTCGGCGAGGCCGCGCCCCGTCGCGCCCAGGACGCCGAGTGAATGCGCTTCATCGACGAGTAGCCAGACCTTGTATTTCTCTTTGATTGCGAGAAGTCGCGGCAGGTCGGCGGTATCGCCATCCATGCTGTAGACGCCTTCGACGACGATCAAGACGTTGCGATATTCTTCGCGATGGCGCGCCAGCAGATGATCGAGATGATCGAAGTCGTTGTGGCGGAACTTGACGACATGCGCCGGCGCGCCGTCGGCGCCGGCGACGATGCTGTTATGGGCGAGCTCGTCGATGAAGATCGCGTCATTCTTGCCGCTCATCAGCCAAGCGATCGTCGTCACATTGGAGAGATAACCCGAGACGAGCGTCAGCGCGCTCTCCATGCCAAGAAATTCGGCGATTTCCGCCTCGAACGGCTTGTGCGTCGTGCGCTCGCCGCCGACCAGCCGCGAGGCGAGCGCGCCAATGCCGAGGCCATCGATCTCACGCTTCGCCTCCTCGCGAATCCGAGGATGATTCGCCAGGCCGAGATAGTCGTAGTTCGCGAAGCTGACGAAACGCTTACCCTGCGCTTCGAAATCGGCCCGCAGCCTGTCGATCTGAGCGAAAAACGGATCGCTGAATTCCAGCAAAGCGTTGCCAGCGAAACGGAATCGCCTTGCCGCATAATCCTCTAAGCTTTTATGCTTCGTCACTTATTCCGCAGTCCCTGAATAACGGGCGCGCCGCGCGCTATGAGCGAAAAACCTGGGCCCCAAGCGCCCGAGGAATGATCCGGCTGCTTAGCATTCCCGCCCCGTCAGCGCCAGCGGGGCGGCGGGCAGGGGCCAGAAGCTTCCGGCCCGCGGCTGAGGCCGCCGAGGCTGGCGGATTCGATCGCAAGGCCTTATCCCGTAGCCCATGTCGCGCGATGTCCAATTCGATGAGCCGCCGGCCGATGGCGCGATGCGTCTTCGCGTCGACGATCTCTGCGTCACACGCGGGGGCAGGCTTGTACTCGATCGGCAGAGCTTTTCGCTTTGCGCCGGTCAGGCGCTGGTCGTGACAGGCCCAAATGGCGCGGGGAAATCCACGCTCCTGCGCGCGTTGGCGGGGCTCCTGCCTTGCGCGGGCGGCTCTATTGCGCTCGTCGGCGGGCCGCCCGACGTCGAGTTGCCGCAGCAGGCGCATTATCTCGCCCATAGCGATGGAATGAAGTCGGCGTTGACCGTCGAGGAGAACCTGGATTTCTGGTTGCGCTATCTCGCTCAAAAGCCAGATCCGCGCAGCCGCACGGTCGACGCCGCGCTCGCGATCGTCGGGCTCGGTCATATTGCCGCCGCGCCCATTGGCGTGCTCTCCGCCGGCCAGAAGCGGCGTGCGGCGCTCGCGCGCCTTCTCGTCGCCTTCCGGCCGCTCTGGCTGCTCGATGAGCCGCTGACGGCGCTCGACCGAACTTCGCGCGAGAAATTCGCCGTCGCCATGCGCGAACATTGCGCCAGTGGCGGACTCATCATCGCCGCGACGCATGAGCCGCTGGGGCTCGATGAAGCGTCATCGCTCGCTTTGGGCGGTGCCTCGTGAGCGCTCTGCCGGCTCTTTTCCTGCGCGAATGGCGCGTGGCGCGCCGCATCGGCGGCTCAGGCGCAATGGGCGTCGTCTTCTTCCTGACGCTTGTCGCGATCGTTCCCTTCGCCGTGGGGCCGGACCCGAATCTTCTCGCCCGCATCGGGCCGGCGATTCTGTGGATTGCGGCGTTGCTGGCGACGCTGCTTTGTCTCGACCGGCTGTTTCAGGCGGACGCCGAGGATGGCTCGCTGGATCTTTTCCACCTCGCCGAGACGCCGCTTGAGTTGGCTGTGCTCGTCAAATGCGCCGCTCATTGGGCGGCGACGGGCCTGCCGCTTATTCTCGCTGCGCCCTTTCTGGGCCTGATGCTGCAACAGGAGCGCATGGCGCTTGTCGGCGTCGTCGCGACGCTTCTCGTCGGCACGCCCGCGCTCACTTTGATCGGCGCGATCGGCGCGGCGGCGACCGTCACCGTGCGGCGGGGCGGCCTCTTGATGGCGCTGCTCGTCCTGCCGCTGACCATTCCGGTGCTGATCTTCGGCGTCTCCGCCGCGGAGGCGGCGAGCGGCGGAACCGTTCCCTTCTATGCGCCCTTCGCGATTCTCTGCGCGATCACGCTCGCCGCTCTCGCGCTCTGCCCATTCGCGGCCGCCGCGGCGCTTCGCTATCTCGGCGAGTAGAAGCGCTTAATCGATGCATACGCGCCCGCTGCTCGAGCGGCCGGTGAGGCTCTGCGTGTGGTTGCCGCTGCCGCTCGTGACGTGAACGAAGCCCTTCATCTCGCCGCGACGTCCGAAGATGCACCGCTTGGCGTCGCCGATCTTGAACGCGCCTTGCGACGTGCAGAAGGAGGAGTCGCCGCGCCATTCCCTGCCGCCGCCATGCGCATAGAAGAAATAATTGTGCGGATCGGATGTCTCGCTGCGCAGCACGACTCGCTCGCAGCCGCCGCAGGCGCGAAGCTTCCACCAGCCTTCTGAAGTGAATCCGCCGCTCGGACTGACCCAGGCCGCCGCGACAGTGACTTGATCGGGCGTTCTGTTGCAGACGGTGAAATCCGCCTTCGCGAAAGGCGCAAAGACGCAACACGCAACGGCGAACATGATCGAAAGATGCAAAGCATTCATTTCATCCTCCAAAAAAAATTTGAAAAAGTTACTGCGATGACTTGCGCCCGCATGAAGCAGTCTGACCCGTCTTCTCGCCCCCCATCTGCCTGTCAGCTTGCGCGCGCCGGAAAGGCGGCGATCGTGAAGGCGATGGCGAGCGCCAGGAGCAGCGCCAGATGCAGGGCCCGATTGCGCAACCTGGACATTTCTCGCCTCCCTCAAAATGCGCGCCG
This sequence comes from Methylocystis sp. B8, assembly GCF_005771425.1. Taxonomy (GTDB): domain Bacteria; phylum Pseudomonadota; class Alphaproteobacteria; order Rhizobiales; family Beijerinckiaceae; genus Methylocystis. Next base: position 411,638 of record NZ_VBTZ01000001.1, read on the forward strand.
ACCGACAGAGGCTTGCGCGCGATAACGTTATTATGCGTGAAATAGCGCCCGGCGCCTCGTCCGGTTAGTTGAGAGAGGCCCAAAGGAAGATAAGCGTCGCAACGCAGCCGAGAGCGGCGCGCACGGCATGCAGCCGCGCCCAGGTCTTGATCAGTTCGCGGCTTTCCGGTCCCGCTTGGCCCGAATCTATCGCCAAGAGGCGCTCGTTGATGGGCATGATTTTCAGCAGCGTATAAGGCCAGTTGGCGACGATGAGCGCGGCGCCGACGAGCCAAAGCCATTGGCCGGTTTGCAGCCATGCTAAGGCGCCGAGAATGCCTCCAATCAGCGCGAGCGGCGCCTGCATCGCGAAGCCGCGTTTATAGGCCGGCTTCCATTGCCTAAGCAGATTTTCGTCGTCGAGACGCAGTCGCGCCGGTTGTTCGGCGACAATGATGTAGAGCGCCGCGCCAGAGAATATGGCTGCGGCGATTAATGCAAGCTGGCCGACAACCATGTCATCGCTCCTCTACTGTAACGCAGCGGTTCCTTTCCTTTCAGGATTGATATTACCTATTGGATTTCGTTCACTCTTCCGTCCAAGTGGGCGAACGCTTTTCTAGAAAGGCGGCAACGCCTTCCTTCGCGTCTTCTGCGAGCATGTTGTCGACCATCACCGCGCTCGCTAGTTCATAGGCTTCGGCGAGCGGTATCTCTCGCTGTTCATAGAACGCCTTTTTTCCGAAGCGGATCGCTTGCGGAGATTTTCCGGCGATGAGTCGCGCCAGCGCCAAAGCCCCACTACGTGCGCCATCGGCCGAAATGCGGTTGACGAGGCCAATGCGCAGCGCTTCCTCGGCCCCGATAGGGACGCCCGTCAGCAGCATTTCCATCGCATGTTTCGGCGCCACGCTGCGCGAGACGGCGACGGCTGGCGTCGAACAGAAGAGGCCGATATCGACGCCCGGCGTGCAGAAGCGCGCACGTGGCCCTGCGACGGCGAGATCGCAACTGGCGACAAGCTGGCAGCCGGCCGCCGTAGCGATTTCGTCAACAGCCGCAATGACCGGCTGAGGCAGCATCACGATTTTCTGCATCAGCGCAGAGCATGCGCGCATCGTCTCATCGAAGAAAGCGCGGCCGCGGTCTGGATCGTTGCGATGCGCCGTCAGCTCTTTAAGATCGTGGCCGGCGCAAAAAGCCGGCCCTTCCGCCTGCAGCACAACAGCGCGAACGTCGTCGCGGCCGGCGATCGCGTCGAGTTCGCCCCAAATGGCCTCGATCATTGCAAGCGATAATGCGTTGCGCGTGGCGGGACTATTCAGCGTGAGGGTCGCCACGCCAGCCCCAGTCTCCAGGGTCACGCGCGCACTTGTCTCGGCGTTGAGGGTCATCGCTTCGAGATATAAAGCCGGCTGACGGAAACCAAAGGTTTCCCACCGCGTCTTGATCAGTAAAGGCCGCCAGTGCCGCTGCCGACCTGCTGATCCACGTCACTCGGCGTGTCGAGCTGACGCGGGCCGCCGCCGGCGGAATAGGCGTCAGGCGGCGCAGTCCCCGGCTTGAAGGCTTCGAGAATCGTGCCTGCTCCCGAAGAACGCAGGCCGGAATGCACGTCGACCGAAATGAGCTTGATCCCCGGCGGCACGCGGAACGGCGTATCCGGCTTGTCCTTCAAAGCGACCATCATGAAATCGCGAAAGATCGGCGCGGCGAATTGCGCGGCCTGTGCGTGGCTGCCAAGCGAGCGCGGACGGTCGTAGCCGATGAAGACGCCAACCGCGAGGTCAGGCGAGAAGCCGACGAACCAGAGATCCTTGGCTTCGTTCGTCGTGCCTGTCTTGCCGGCGAGATGCTTGCCGACGGCCCTGATTGAGACGCCGGTGCCGCGCTGGATGACGCCTTCCATGATCGACGTGATCTGATAGGCGGTCAGCGGATCGAGCACTTGTTCGCGCTTGTCGATGAGCTTCGGTTCGAGCTGGTTTTCCCATTGCGCCGCATCGCAGCCGATGCATTGGCGCTCGTCATGGCGGTAGAGCGTCTTGCCCCAGCGATCCTGAATTCGATCGATCAGCGTCGGCTTGATGCGCTTGCCGCCATTCGCCAGCATCGAATAGCCGGTGACCATGCGTAGAAGCGTGGTTTCGCCGGCGCCCAGCGCCATCGAGAGATAGGGCGTCATCTCGTCATAGACGCCGAAGCGCTTGGCGTATTCGGCGATGAGCGGCATGCCGACGTCTTTCGCTAGGCGCACCGTCATCATGTTCTTCGAATGCTCAACGCCGTAGCGCAGCGGATGCGCGCCGGTGCCGTGGCCGCCTTCGAAATTCTCCGGCGTCCAATAGGTGCCGTCAGCCTGCTGAATTGAGATTGGTTCGTCGAGAATCGACGAAGACGGCGTGTAGCCGTTGTCGAGCGCCGTCGCATAGACGAAGGGCTTGAAGGAAGAGCCGGGCTGACGCAGCGCCTGCGTCGCGCGATTGAACTCCGACTGGTCGAAGGAGAAGCCGCCGACCATTGAGAAGACGCGGCCCGTATGCGGGTCCATCGCCACCATGGCGCCAGAAATGTCTGGAATTTGCCGCAGACGATATTGGCCGGCGCGTCCCGCGAGCGGTTCGACATAGATCACGTCGCCGGGGGTCAAGGCCGTTCGCGGACCGCGGCCGGTCCAGCGCATGCCTTCGGCGGTTAGCGCGCCGGTTTCGCGTTCGCGAGCGACTTCTCCGGATTTTTCGCGCGCCGGCTGAAGGCCGATGCGCGCCGAGTCGCCGCTCACGTCGAGCACCACGGCGAGGCGCCACGGCTTGACGTCGCCAAGCGCTGGGATTGCGGCGAGCGTCACGCCCCAGTCGGAGGAGATGTCGATGTGGTTCATCGCGCCGCGGAAGCCATGCGCTTCGTCAAAGCGCACGAGGCCGTCGGCCAAGGCCTTGCGCGTCAGCGCCTGCATCTTGGGATCGAGCGTGGTGCGAACCGAGAGGCCGCCCTCGTAAAGCTTCTTCTCGCTATATTGCTCCAGCAGCTGACGTCGCACTTCTTCGGCGAAATAGCCGGCGACATAAGTGTTGGGCGAGAGCACGCGCGGATTGACGCCGAGCGGTTCGGCCTTCGCCTTCGCGCCTTCTTCGGCGGTGACATAGCCGTCGGCGATCAGGCGATCGATGACGTAATTGCGGCGCTCAATGGCGCGCTCGCGATTCTGAAACGGATGATAATTGCTCGGCGCCTTAGGAAGCGCGGCGAGGTAAGCGGCCTCGGCGAGCGTCAGCTCATTGACCGATTTGTTGAAGTAGTTGAGCGCGGCGGCGGCGACGCCGTAGTTTCCAAGGCCGAGATAGATCTCGTTTAAATAAAGTTCGAGAATCTTGTCCTTGGGGTAGGCGGCTTCAATCCGGAAGGCGACAAGCGCCTCGCGAATCTTGCGCTCGATCGAGCGCTCATTGCCGACGAGGAAGTTTTTAGCGACCTGCTGAGTGATGGTCGAAGCGCCTTGCACATGGCGGCCACCCTGGGCGAGCACCGTCACGGCGCGCATCACGCCTTCGGGGTCGACGCCGAGGTGGTTGTAAAAATTCTTGTCTTCGGCGGAGATGAACGCCTGCTTCACCATTTGCGGAATCGCCGAGCTCGGCAGGAACAGCCGGCGTTCATGCGAATATTCGGCAAGGATGGAGCCGTCGCCTGCGTGAAGCCGCGTCGTCACCGGCGGCTCGTAGTTTCGCAGCTGCTCGGTGTCCGGCAGGTCTTTGGAGAAATAGTAGATCAGCCCGGCCCCGGCGATCGATCCAACAAGGAAGACGATCGTCGCGGTCGCGAAGACGAAGCCCAAAAACCTTGCGAGCATTCGCATGAAATATCACCCTTAGAGCAGCCGGCGCCGGGCGTCGGCTCGTGTTTCCAATGTCGAATTCCGTTTCGCGACGCTGCGGAACGGGCCTATCCGGCGCGCCAGCCGGTTCGTCCGGCTCAGATATAGTGAGCGCTCGCGCCTTTTGCGCCGCCCCTCTAACAAGGCCCCGTTTGGCTCATTACACCATTTGGCGACTTCCAGCGTCCGTTCCCAGCGCCCTTGTAGCGGAGGTCGCCGGCTGGCGAAATTGGCCGCGGAACAGGCGGCTTATCAGCAGCGCCGCGCCTGCTTCTCCTTAGACCGCTTGCGGCTCGAAAGGCCGAGCGTCTCACGCGCCTGGGTTTGCCCCAATTTTGTGTTTTATTGTGGGCGCAGGGAGCCCGCGGGGGCCCGCGCTTCCCGGCTATGCGCGCTGAAATAAGCGTCAATCGCGTCGGCGGTTTTCTGCGCTGCGCGTTCGCGCCACTCTTGCGACGTCAGCCGGACGAGATCCTTGTCGCTCGAGAGATACCCTAGTTCGAGCAGCACTGAAGGCACGTCGAAGGCTTTGAGAACGACGAAGCCTGCGGAGCGGCTCGGATTCTTGTTGAGCGCGCCGACTTCCTTCCAGAACGAGATCAGCGAATGCGAAAACTGGCGGCTATACGCGCGGGTTTCGCGCCGCGTCAGTTCGAACAATATGTCGCCGACTTCTTCGGCTTCCGCTTTGCTCTCAAGACCGGCCGCCTGATCGGCGAGATTTTCCTTCTCCGCCATCCGCGCCGCTACCGCATCCGACGCCCGCTCGGAGACCGTGTAGACGGTCGCCCCCTCGACAGCTGTCGCGGCGAGCGTGTCAGCGTGAATGGAGATAAATAGCGACGCATTGTTTTCACGGGCGATTCTGACCCGCTCGGCAAGCGGGAGAAACGTGTCTCGGTCGCGAGTCAAAAGGACGCGCGCTCGGCCGGCGTCTTCAATCTTATGCCGCAGAGCGCGCGCGAACTCGATCACCACATCCTTTTCCAATTCCCCATTTTTGCCGGTCGCGCCCATGTCGACGCCACCGTGACCGGGATCGATGACGACCATGGGTTTGTCTGTCGGCGACTGCGCCGCCTGCGGCGTAGGCGACGGCGGATCAAAGGGCTGAGGCCGCGCCTGTTCGGCGACGGTCGCGGCGAAGTGAGCGGCGCTGGTCGGCGCAAGCTCGATGACGAGGCGCGGGCCCCCGACGGCCACTTCGCTGTCCGCCTTGAGAATTTTCGCGGGGCCAGCGAGATCGATGACGACCCGCGACCGCCCCGGCGCAAACGTGCCATACCTATATGATTTTATGAGTTTGTCGCTCGTCGACAGGCCGGCGTTCGCCTCCATGCGGAAAAGCGTTTCGGGCAGATCGACGATGATGCGCGGCGGATTTGCCACCGGGTGCGCCGCGACCGGCGGCAAGCCGGTAAGGTCAAAGATGAGGCGGGAGCGATCGGAAAGGCCCTCGATGCGGGCGGCAAGCGCAGAGATTTCCTTGTGCTCTTCAGCCGCAACAGGCCGCTCGGGCAGGCGCCAGGCCAAAAGAAGCCCGAAGGCCGCTGAAAGGAGCAGAGATGGCGGCCCTCGGCGCAAAACGGTCCTCCTCACAACGGTCCTTAAATGGTCCGGCAAACGCCGATTTTGAAAGAGCGTCGTTAACGCATCGTTAGCTTATCTGAAAGTCGCACCCCCGGGGGGCATTCTTTCTCACAAAATTTTCAGTGAATAGCCGAGTCGGCGCTTGCGCCGCCCGGCGGCGATCGATATGTAGGGTGAAAGCTGCGGAATTCCGCGGCGCGATCATTGCCGCTCGACGCGGCCGTCAAAATCGAGCCAACGGAATTTCGGGACAGTTGACGTCTTCCCGTTACGCCGCCGACTAGGCCGTAACGATTAATCGCCGCCTTTAAGGCGTCGCGAAAGGTTTTTTGACGATCTCATGGCCGGGACCGTGATAGGCGCAAGAGCAGGCGTTTTCCCCGTGCGGCTGGTTCGCGCGGCGGGGCGCAGCTTCGCCAATTACATGGCTTCCCGGCTCGCTCGTCATTTCTCCATGACGAGGCGCGTCGCGCTTCTTCGTCCCGCCGGCTTCTACGCCGGCCAGCGTATCGCAGGCCTCAAGCCTGTCTCATTTCTCCCAACAAACGTTCGCGCCTCAAGGCTGCGCCAAAGAGCGGTCGCCGAGTCCCGTTTCGGACTCAGGCTTGCCCCGTTGGCGTCGTTGCGCGCGACGCCGCAGAAGAGTCCCCCATGGCTAACAAGATGCTCATCGACGCCTCCCACCCGGAGGAGACCCGCGTAGTCGTTCTGCGTGGAAACCGCGTTCAAGAATTCGATTTCGAGGCTGCCGACAAAAAACCGCTACGCGGCAACATTTATCTCGCGAAAGTCACGCGAGTGGAGCCGTCCCTTCAGGCCGCCTTCGTCGACTACGGCGGAAACCGTCACGGCTTTCTGGCTTTCGCCGAAATTCACCCCGACTATTACCAAATTCCCGTCGCCGACCGGCAGGCGCTGCTCGAGGAAGAGAGCCGCGTCCATCAGCAGGCCGAAGAGGAGGAACGCGAGCGCGCCCCGCATGGCCGTGGACGCCGCTCGCGTCGCCGCCAATATGAGGGCGCTGAAAAACGCGCCAGCGCCGACGAGGCGATAACGAGCGAGCCCATCGACGAAGCGGCCGAAACTCCGATCGTCGAGGACCAAGCCGAAACCGGTTTCGCGGATTCGGAAAGCGCGCCGGAATCAGCCGCGGGAGCCGGACCGAAAGCAGTTGTCGAGGCGGAGCCGGTCGCGAGGGCTGAAGCCAAGGCCGAAAGCCCCGAGTCCGGCAAGGCTGACGCCAGTGAGACCCAAGCCGCCGAGGCTCAGGTTGAAGAGGATGGCGAGGCGGAAGAGGGCGAACAGCTTGTCCTGTCGGCGCATCACGAACAGATTTCTGTCGATCCTGCTGGCTTCGGCTCGGTCGAGACCGGAGAAGCCGACGAGTTCGCCGTCGACGCGCAGGAGCCGGATCATGAACTGAAAGCGCGACGTCAGGATGAGCGCGACGAGGCGCGTGAGCGCGCCCGCGAGGACGAGGCGGTCGAAGTTAGCGCCCGCGCCGAGCCGCCGGTTGAGTCGCATGACGAGGAAGAGCACGACGACGAGGAAGATCACGTCGAACATATCGGCGGCGACGCCATGGACGAAGCGCCCTATCGCGCGCCCCGTCCGCGCCGCCAATACAAGATTCAAGAGGTCATCAAGCGCCGCCAGGTGCTCCTCGTTCAGGTCGTCAAGGAGGAGCGCGGCAACAAAGGCGCGGCGCTCACCACATATCTTTCGCTCGCCGGCCGCTATTCGGTGCTCATGCCCAACACCGCGCGCGGGGGCGGCATTTCGCGCAAGATCACCGATGGCGCCGATCGCAAGCGGCTCAAAGAGATTGTTCATGATCTCGAAGTGCCGGAGGGCATGGGCGTCATCCTCCGTACGGCCGGCGCGACGCGCACCAAGCAGGAGGTCAAGCGCGACTTCGAATATCTGCTGCGTTTGTGGGAGAGCGTGCGCGAATTGACGCTTCGCTCCTCGGCGCCGACGCTCGTCTATGAGGAAGGCTCGCTGATCAAGCGCGCCATTCGCGACCTTTATGGGCGCGACGTCGAGGAAGTCGTCGTCTCGGGCGAAGACGCCTATCGCGAGGCGAAAGATTTCATGCGCATGCTGATGCCGAGCCACGCCAAGAACGTGCGCTCGCATCGCGAGGCTTATCCGATCTTCGCCGAAAGCGGCGTCGAGGCGCAGCTCGACGCGATGTTCTCCAACCACGTCACGCTCAAATCCGGCGGCTATCTGGTCATCAATCAGACCGAGGCGCTTGTCGCGATCGACGTCAACTCCGGGCGTTCGACGCGCGAGCATAATATCGAGGACACGGCGCTTCGCACCAACCTCGAGGCCGCGGACGAAGTCGCGCGGCAACTGCGACTGCGCGATCTCGCCGGGCTGATCGTCGTCGATTTCATCGACATGGAGGAGAGCCGCAACAATCGCGCCGTCGAGCGACGCCTCAAGGACGCGCTGAAAAATGATCGCGCCCGCATTCAGGTCGGCCGCATCTCGCATTTCGGCCTGCTCGAAATGTCGCGTCAGCGTATACGCGCCGGCGTGGTTGAGGGCTCGACGGTGCTATGTCCGCATTGCGCCGGCGCCGGCCATGTGCGCTCAACCGCCTCCATCGCGCTGCATGTATTGCGTGTGTTGGAAGAGGCGCTGGTCAAGAGTTCGGCGCATGACGTAACGCTGCGGACCCGCGCTGTGGTGGCGCTCTACATCCTCAACCAGAAGCGGGCCCATTTGCAGGAACTGGAGCGCCGCTTCGGCGTCCATATCACGGTGGCCGCCGACGATACGCTCACCGGCGCCACATATCACGCGCTCGAGCGCGGAGAACTCGCCACTGGACCGCGCCTACCACAGCGCGATGCGCCTTTGCGCGTCGATTCCATTCGCGCGGAACCTCTCGAAGAGGAGGCGGCTGAAGAAGCGATCGCCGGCGAACTGGTCGAGGCCGAAATGGAAGGCGTCGAGGCAAGCGGCGAGCGGCGTGATGAGAATGGCGGTCCGCGCTTTGGCGCGGATGATGAAGGCGCGTCGCGCGGCCGTCGTCGCCGTCGTCGCCGCGGCCGTGGCGGCGGGCAGGGCGGCGAACATTTGCCGCCCGGCGCCGAACAGCCTTCTGACGAAGGTCTCGCTATTATGGCAGCGATCGAAGGCGCGCCGGCGCCCGCCGAGGAGCGGCCCGACCGCCGCGGCGGCAGACGCGGGGGTAATCGCGGTCCCGATCGCGGCCCGGGCCGTTGGCGGCGATCCGCGCCCTTGCCCGAGGAATTCAGAGATCCTTCCGCCGTCTTCCCGTCTGAAGAGGGCAGCGAAGAATCGCAAGCGCTGATTCCTTCGGGCGAAACTCCTATGCCGCAGTTCCTTCCCGCGTCTCCTGTGAACGGGGCCGAGATCGCGCCGCCCGCCGAATCGCGCGCGAGTGCGCCGGCCGCTCAGATCGTTCCGTCCGAGGCGCCGGCGCCCCAGCCTGCGCCGCAACCGGTTCCGCGACGCGAGCCGACGGAAGTGGTCATTACGGAGGCGGATCCTAACCGTCCGAAGAAGGGCGGCTGGTGGCAGCGGGTGCGCACGCCTTTCGGCGGGTAAACTCCCAAGGAGGCCTGTTGAGCAGGTGTTTATCGTAACGCCCCTGCAAGCGGGGAGAGGGGTAATCCGCACTACGCCTACGCCTCTTCTCCCCGCTCGCGGGGAGAAGTGAGATGAGGGGCTTGGGGTTTTTCGTAGCCGAAAGACGCTATAGCCCGACGAGCCACGCCTCGAGTCGTTCGACTCCTTCCGCGACATCCGCCGCCGCGCCTGCGTAAGAGATCCGCAGCGTTTTCGCGCCGCGCCGTGGATCGAAATCGACGCCGGGCGTCGTCGCGACGCCAGCTTCACGCAGCATCCTTTTGCAGAATCCGATTGAGTCGTCGGTGAACCGCGAGACGTCGGCGTAAATGTAAAAAGCGCCGTCGGGCGGCGCGAATTTATCCAACCCCAGTTGGGGAAGTCGGTCGAGCAGAAGCGCCCGGTTGCGCGCATAAGCGGCGCGGTTCGCCTCCAATTCGTCGCTTGCGTCGAAAGCCGCGAGCGCCGCGCGCTGCGACAACGTCGGCGCGCAGATCGCGAGCGACTGTTGCAAGCGCTCGAGCGAACGCATGAGTTCTGGCGCGGCGACCAGCCAGCCGAGACGCCAGCCGGTCATCGCGTAATATTTCGAGAAGGAATTGATGACGAGAGCGCGTTGCGAAAAGCGCAGCGCGGTCTCCGCCCGCCTCTCATATTCGAGGCCGTGATAAATCTCGTCGGAGACAAAGACGATTCCGGCTTCGTCGCAGAAGGCGCAAATTCGCGCCAGCTCGTTGCGCGCGATCATCGCGCCGGTCGGATTGGCTGGACTCATGAAGAGCGCGCCGTGGACCTTCCTGTCGCGATGAGCCGCTTCGAGCATCGCCGCGGTAGGCGCAAAGCGCGTCTCCTCATCGACATCGAGCAGCACTGGCTCTAGCCCCAGCGCGGAAAGAATATTCGCGTAAGCCGGATAGCCCGGCGCTGTCAGCGCGATCCTCGCTCCTGGATCGAAAGCTGCGAGAAAAGCGAGCAGAAAGCCGCCCGACGATCCGGTCGTGACGATGATGCGATCGGGCGAAACATCGATTCCATAGCGCTCGCTATAGTGGCGCGCGATGCGAGACCGTAGCTCAGCGTCGCCGAGCGCCTCGCCATAGCCGATGAATCCGTGGCGTAGCGATTCGGCGGCGGCCTCGCGCACGCGGCGCGGGGCGGCGACGCCAGGCTCGCCAAGCTCCAAATGAATGATATTGCGGCCAGCGCGCTCCAAGGCTTTTGCGTCGCGCAGCACGTCCATCGCCATGAAAGGCGCGACACTGGAGCGGCGGGAGGGAAGCGAGGGTAACTTCATAGGCATGTTTTATTGCCAATCTGGATGAGGCGCACGGTCTCCTTGCCGCGCGCCATATTATCTTGAGCGGGACTCGGGCCTAATTTTCAGGAGCAGATGTGGCGCACGCCACAAAGAGAAGAAATGTATGAATTAAGCGCCGTAGAGCTGATACAGAGATTGTTGATCGCATTGGCGATCGGACTGCTCATCGGTCTCGAACGAGGCTGGACGTCGCGCGACGAAGCGGAGGGCGAACGCGCCGCAGGCCTTCGCACGAATGGCCTGGCGGCGCTGCTCGGCGGCGTCTGGGGCGCAATCGTTCAGCCTTTCGGCGCTTCCGGCGTCATCGCTTTGGCGATCGCCTTCGTTTTCGTCGGCGCATTGATCGGCGTCTATCGTTACCGAGAAAACGTGCATGACGAGACCTTCGGCGCGACGACGGCCGTGGCGGCCTTGCTCGCCTTCTCGCTCGGGGCCTTTGCGGTCATCGGCGATATTCAGGGGGCCGTCGCGGCGGCGGTGGCGACGACGGCGATCTTGGCGCTCAAGGCGTTTCTCCACGGCCTCGTCGCGCGCATTACCTGGGACGAGCTACGCTCCGGACTGGCGCTGCTCGTCATGAGCTTCATATTGCTGCCCGTCCTGCCCAACCGCGCCATCGATCCGTGGGATGCGGTGAACCCTTTCGAATTGTGGCTGATGACCGTGCTGATCGGCGTGATTTCCTTCGCCGGCTACGTCGCCGTAAGGGCGATCGGCTACCGCCACGGAGTCGCCGTCGCCGGCATGGCGGGAGGACTGGCGTCGTCGACCGCGGCGACGGCGGCGATGTCGCGACTGGCGCGTGAACATCCGTCGCAGGCTGGCGCGTCCGCGGCGGGCGCAATCTTCGCGAATGCGATCATGGCGCCGCGCATCCTCGCAATTATCGCCGTCATCAATCCAACGCTCGCTTGGCGCTTGGCGCCGCCAGTCGTTGCCGGCGGCGTTCTTTTCGCGCTTGCCGGCGTTTTTTTGCTGCGACGAAACGGCGGCGAGCGGCCCGGCGAAGCGAGCGATCTTTCACTCGGCAATCCGCTCGATCTTGTCGCGGTGCTCAAATTCGGCGCTCTCCTTGCGACGGTGATGGTCCTTTCGCGGTTCGCGACTCATTTCGCCGGAAGCGCCGGCGCTTATGCGCTCGCAGCCGTTTCAGGCATCGTGGACGTCGACGCGATTGGGCTCACCATGGCGCGCCTTGGTTCGACCGAGATCGGCGCAAAGGCGGCTGCAGGAGCCGTCCTGCTGGCGCTCCTGTCGAACACGGCGTCCAAAATCGTGATGGGTTTCGTGATCGGCGGCCCCGCGATGGGCCGCAGACTCGCCGCCGCTTCCACTCTCGCAATCGCTGGCGCCCTCATGGCGCTTTGGGCGACGGGGCTTACAGACCTGTCGGTCTATCGCTCAGACGGCAGCGGTGATCCACCGCGACAATTCGCCCTTCGGCGCGGCGCCGACCTTTTGCGCGGCCGCCTTGCCGCCCTTGAACAAAATGAGCGTGGGAATCGATCGTATGCCGAGCTTGCTCGCGACGGCGGGGTTCTCGTCGATGTTGAGCTTAACGAACTTGACCTTGCCCTTCATTTCCGTGGCGATCTCCTCGAGCGCCGGGGCGATCATGCGGCAAGGACCGCACCATTCCGCCCAAAAATCGACAACGACCGGCTCGTCTGACTTGAGCACTTCCTGTTCGAAAGTGGCGTCGGTAATCTTTTGCGTGGACATAGCCGGCCTTTCAGTGGGGCGTTCGATGAGGCGTGCGCGGAAGGTAGGAAGCGCGCCATTGCCCGTCAAGGCGACGGCATAAGCCACGCTAAGGCCTTTCGCAATTGCCGAGACTTGCGTTCTTTCGCCGAACAAGTCGAAGAAACACAAAGAGCGGGGATGGCGTCCCGCCGCTCCCCGCTCTTTGGCACCCCGTCCTTAACCGAAAAGAAACGCCAAGCTCCGAAGTCTTAAGTCGCTCCGATAGCCTGTTCGCGGGCTCAATTTTCGAGCCTCCGGCGAACCGCGTTCTGTTCGGCGTCCTCCCCGACTTGGACCGTAGCTGGGCCTAATTCCTGCGACGCATTCGACGCTTAGGCTTTTACCCAACCAACCTGGCGAGCGCACACTATGACAAAACGGGCGGCCTGTCACTTCAAAAATGTGCACTTTGGCGAATTTTGTGATGTGGCGCCGCTGATTTAGGCGGGGCCGCCGCCGCGCCAAATTGGCGCAGCGCGATAGGTCGGCGGGGCCAGTCGGCTCACCGCTGTTGCAGCGGTCACAACGGAATGTTGTCGTGCTTCTTCCAAGGATTTTCCAACTCCTTGTGACGAAGCAGCGCGAGCGCGCGCGCGATTCGCTTGCGCGTCGAATGGGGCATGATGACTTCGTCGATGTAACCACGCTCCGCGGCGACGAATGGCGACAGGAATCGGTCCTCATATTCCTTGGTGCGCTGAGCGATCTTCTCCGGATCGCCGAGGTCTGAGCGAAAGATGATTTCGACTGCGCCCTTCGCGCCCATGACGGCAATCTGCGCCGAAGGCCATGCATAGTTGACGTCGCCGCGAAGATGTTTTGAAGCCATAACGTCGTAGGCGCCGCCGAACGCCTTGCGCGTGATGACGGTCACCTTCGGCACGGTCGCTTCGGCGTAAGCAAATAGCAGCTTCGCGCCATGCTTGATCAGACCGCCATATTCCTGTGCGGTGCCGGGGAGAAAGCCCGGAACGTCGACAAAGGTGACGATCGGAATATTGAAGCAATCGCAAAATCGCACAAAACGCGCCGCCTTCTTTGACGCGTCAATGTCGAGCACGCCGGCGAGCACGAGAGGCTGGTTGGCGACGAAGCCGACCGTGCGTCCTTCGATGCGGCCGAACCCGACGACGATGTTGCGCGCGTGCGCATCTTGAATCTCGAAGAAGTCGGCCTCATCGACGACCTTATGGATGAGCTCCTTGATGTCGTAAGGCTTGTTCGGATTGTCGGGAATGATCGTGTCGAGCGAATCGTCGAGGCGGTCCACTTCGTCGAACGCCGGCCATTCCGGCGGCTCCTCCTGATTGGAAGAGGGCAGGAAATCGATGAGCCGTCGCATTTGCAGCAGCGCTTCGACGTCATTGTCGTAAGCGCGATCGGCGATTGAGCTCTTCGTCGTATGCACCGAGGCGCCGCCGAGTTCTTCCGCCGTCACCGTCTCATTCGTCACCGTCTTCACGACGTCAGGCCCGGTGACAAACATGTAGCTCGTGTCGCGCACCATGAAGATGAAGTCGGTCATCGCGGGCGAATAAACGTCGCCGCCGGCGCAAGGACCCATGATCACAGAGATCTGCGGAATGACGCCGGAGGCCAGCACATTGCGCTGAAACACTTCGCCATAGCCGCCGAGCGCCGCGACGCCCTCCTGAATGCGCGCGCCGCCGGCGTCGAAGAGGCCGATGATCGGCGCGCGATTCTTGAGCGCCATGTCCTGCAGCTTGGTGATCTTCTGCGCGTGAGTCTCCGAAAGCGAGCCGCCGAAAACCGTGAAGTCTTTGGCGAAGACGAAGATGGCGCGGCCGTTGACCGTGCCCCAGCCGGTGACGACGCCGTCGCCCGAAATCTTCTCGCCCTGATCCATGCCAAAATCGGCGCAGCGATGGGCGACGAACATATCGAACTCTTCGAAGGACCCGTGGTCGAGCAAGAGATCAATGCGTTCGCGCGCAGTGAGCTTGCCGCGGGCGTGCTGCGCTTCAATGCGCTTATGGCCGCCGCCGAGTCGCGCGGACGCGCGCCGCTGTTCGAGCCCATCGAGAATATGTTTCATGTCCTGCCCTGTTACTGATTATGACTGTTGTGGGGCGCGCTTACAGCTTGCGTGAGCCAAGCCGCCAACGCGCGATGTCAGCGCCGGTCAACATATAAAGCTTGTCGGGCGAAGTCCGCTCCGCGAGCTTCACGAGTTCGGTGCTGACGCCCATCATTGTCGCGTAGCGCGAAAGCGTCTGAAGCATGCCGCCCTCGTCCAAGTTGCGTTGGCGGACGAATCCGCCTTCGGCGATGTCGAAATTCGTCGAATAGTTGAACATGCGGTGTACGCCGACGCTACTCTCCGGGGGGATCACACGCTTCCTGCCGCCCATCAGCGCATAGACGCAAGCCGAGTAGCAGCGGCCGGATACCAGCGCCATTGTGCGCGATTGATCCGCGGCAGGACGGGCGACGATCACCGCCATGCCCAGCTTGCGGATGGCCTGGCCGAGCTCCATCGAGGCGACGACCTTTCCGCCGGGCGAGTCGAGCAGCACGATGCCGTGCAGATTGCCGCCGCGAGCATTTTCGCGCACGAAAGCGAGGAAAGCGTCCGGCGTCGCTTCGCCAATTTCGCCCTGCGCCGCAATCACCTGCGGGCAATTCGCGCCGCAGCCGCCGGAATTCACCCCGACGACGCGAAAGCTCATCTCTTCGGCGCGCGCGGCCGAGGCGGAGATGATGCAAAGCGCGAACAGGGCGGTTGTGATTAGTCGCATCCGGGAGGCCTTCTTTTTTCCGAGTAGCCTAAAAGGAGTTCCCGGGTCTTGGAACATGAAATCCCGCGCCGCATGATGACGTCGCCGGTGGTGGGCGGTGACGGTCTCGAACCGCCGACCCTCTCGGTGTAAACGAGATGCTCTACCAACTGAGCTAACCGCCCAAACGACGCTGCGCGCATGCTGGGTTTTAAGGGCGGGGTTTGCGCGAGGCAAGCTGGCTCAAAGCTACGGCCGCCGGAGGTCCCGACGGCCGTTGTGATTTCAACCTTTGAGGCTCGCGCCGTCAAAGCGGGATTTACTTGGCCTTATTGAGCGCGGTCTTCAGCGTCGCGCCGGGCTTGAAGCGGGCGCTTTTTGACGCGGGAATTTTGATCTCTTCGCCGGTCGCTGGATTGCGGCCCTTGCCGGCGGCGCGCTTCTTCACCGAAAAGGTGCCGAAGCCGACGAGGCGGACTTCGTCGCCCTTTTTGAGAGCCTTGGTGATGCCGTCGATGACGGCGTCGATGGCGGCCGCCGCCGCCGCTTTCGAGGTCTCCGTCTCGTTCGCGACGTGCTCGACGAGTTCCAATTTGTTCATGGCTTTTCCTTCTCCTTCGCTGCGAGCCGCCCGGCGTGAGAATGCGCGACCTCGAATCGGCATTGCGCAGCGAAGGCGAGTGTTGGTCTCGAATCGCAGGAAAAGCAAGGGATGCCGGACGTCAAAGGCGCAGAATCGCTGGATTTCCGGAGGAAATGGCCGTTGCGAAGCCAAATGCTCATGCATTCCGGGCGTTGCGGAGCGCACATCGGTAGGTTTGAAAAAGAAAGAGCCCCGCCAGCGCGGGGCTCTTAAGTCTTTCTATGTCTTTCGCGGAACGCTCAGGCGGTCAGTGCGCGCGCACGCCTGAACCGTCATCCTCGCCGATGGCGCCATGCTTGGCGATGGCGGCGGCGTCTTCCTGCCATTCGATTGGCGTGGGCTGCGAGACGAGCGCGTGACGCAGCACCTCGTCCATGCGCGCGACGGGCACGATTTCCAGGCCGTTCTTCACCGCGTCGGGGATTTCCGCCAGATCCTTGGCGTTCTCCTCGGGGATCAGCACCTTCTTCAAGCCGCCGCGTAGGGCCGCCAACAGCTTCTCCTTCAAGCCGCCAATCGGCAGGACGCGGCCGCGCAGCGTGATCTCGCCAGTCATCGCGATGTCGCGCTTGACGGGAATGCCCGTGATGATCGAGACGATGGCCGTGGCCATCGCCACGCCCGCCGACGGCCCATCCTTGGGCGTCGCGCCTTCCGGCACGTGCACGTGGAAATCGCGGCGGTCGAAGACGGGCGGTTCGACGCCGAAGTCGACGGCGCGCGAGCGCACATAGGACGCCGCCGCGGAGATCGACTCCTTCATCACGTCGCGCAGATTGCCCGTGACCGTCATCTTGCCCTTGCCGGGCATCATGACGCCTTCAATCGTCAGTAATTCGCCGCCGACCTCAGTCCAGGCAAGTCCCGTGACGACGCCGACCTGATCTTCGAGTTCGGCCTCGCCATAGCGGAATTTCGGCACGCCGAGATAGTCCGAGATGTTCTCGCTCGTGATGACGATCTTCTCCTTCTTCTTGAGAAGGATTTCTTTCACCGCCTTGCGCGCGAGATTGGAGATTTCGCGCTCAAGATTGCGCACGCCAGCTTCGCGCGTATAGCGGCGAATAAGAGTGAGCAGGCCGTCGTCGGCGATCATCCATTCTTCAGGCGCAAGACCATGCTTATGCACCGCGTTGGGGATGAGGTGCCTGCGCGCGATCTCGGCTTTCTCGTCCTCTGTGTAGCCGGCGATGCGTATGATCTCCATGCGGTCCATCAGCGGCGGCGGAATATTGAGCGTATTCGCCGTCGTCACGAACATCACGTTCGAAAGGTCGTAATCGACTTCGAGGTAATGGTCGTTGAACGTGGCGTTCTGCTCAGGGTCCAGCACTTCGAGCAGGGCCGACGACGGGTCGCCGCGGAAGTCCATGCCCATCTTGTCGATTTCGTCGAGCAGGAAGAGCGGATTGGACGTCTTGGCCTTGCGCATCGACTGGATGATCTTGCCGGGCATCGAGCCGATATAAGTGCGCCGGTGTCCGCGGATTTCCGCTTCGTCGCGCACGCCGCCAAGCGACATGCGCACGAATTCGCGGCCGGTCGCCTTGGCGATCGACTTGCCGAGCGAGGTCTTGCCGACGCCGGGCGGGCCGACGAGGCAGAGGATCGGGCCAGTCAGCTTATTGGCGCGGCTCTGCACGGCGAGATACTCAAGGATGCGCTCCTTGACCTTCTCGAGACCGAAATGCTCGGCGTCGAGCACTTCCTCCGCCTGTCCGAGATCGCGCTTCACCTTGGAGCGCTTGCCCCACGGGATCGACAGGATCCAGTCGAGGTAATTGCGCACGACGGTGGCTTCGGCGGACATCGGCGACATCTGCCGCAGCTTCTTGAACTCGGCGAAGGCCTTGTCGCGCGCTTCCTTGGAGAGCTTGGTGTTCTTGATCCGCTCTTCGAGCTCGGCGAGATCGTCCTTGCCGTCCTCGTCGCCCAGCTCCTTCTGGATCGCCTTCATCTGTTCGTTGAGGTAGTATTCGCGCTGCGTCTTCTCCATCTGCCGCTTGACGCGCGTGCGAATGCGTTTCTCGACCTGCAAGACCGAGATTTCGCTCTCCATCAACGACAAACATTTTTCGAGTCGCCGCGCGACGCTGGCCGTCTCGAGTACGTCCTGCTTTTCGGCGATCTTAACCGAAAGGTGAGACGCGACCGTATCGGCGAGCTTCGAATAGTCGTCGATCTGCGTCACCGCGCCGACCACCTCCGAGGAGACGCGCTTGTTGAGCTTCACATAGCTTTCGAATTCGGCGATCACCGAACGGCCGAGCGCTTCGACCTCGACCGGAGAGCCGAGATCATCGGCCAGAACTTCGGCGTCCGCCTCGTAATAGTCGTCTGCGCGGGTGTAATTGCGCACGCTGGCGCGCGCCACGCCCTCGACCAGCACCTTCACAGTGCCGTCGGGCAACTTCAGAAGCTGCAGCACCGAGGCGAGCGTGCCGATTGAATAGATGGCGTCGGTCGCCGGATCGTCGTCGCCGGCGTTCTTCTGTGTGGCGAGCAGAATGAGCCTATCAGATTTCGTCACCTCTTCGAGCGCGCGGATGGATTTCTCGCGCGCAACGAAAAGCGGGACAATCATGTGCGGAAAGACGACAATGTCGCGTAGCGGCAGCACCGGATAGCTTTCGACCGCTCCGGGCATTACGGCGTCTCGCTTTTCGTTCGACATTCTTTTTGTCCTGTCCTCGACCGCGCCCCGCTAAAGCGGCGACGCGCAGACCGCAGGCGATTTTGGGTTTAAGGCCGCGATACGGTCGCCCGCCGTTTTCGCGCCAATAAAAGACCGCCGGCGATCGCGCCCGACGGTCCCGTTAACGCAAATGGTATACACGAACTATCGATTCAAGGCGCTGCGGCGCCCAAGCTTAATCCGGAAATCGGCGGCGCGTCGACCGCCCATCTATCAGCGCCGTCAGGCGCTCGCGCCGCTCTTTTCGCTGCGCTCGGCGTAGATGTAGAGCGGCCGGGCTTTACCCTCGACGACTTCCGGTCCAATGACAACTTGTTCGACGCCCTCCAAGCCTGGCAGATCGAACATCGTGTCTAGCAAGATTCCTTCCATGATGGAGCGAAGGCCACGCGCGCCGGTGTGGCGTTCGATCGCTTTGCGAGCGACGGCCGACAGCGCGTCGTCCTGGAAGGTAAGTTCGACGTTTTCCATCTCGAAGAGCCGCTGATACTGCTTGACCAGCGCGTTCTTGGGCTCGGTGAGGATGCGCTTGAGGGCGTCCTCGTCGAGATCTTCGAGCGTCGCAATGACCGGCAGACGGCCGACGAATTCGGGGATGAGCCCAAATTTTAGCAGGTCTTCGGGTTGCACCTGCCTAAAAATGTCGCCGGTGCGACGCTCGTCGGGCGCCTGCACAGTGGCCCCGAAGCCGATCGACGTGTTGCGGCCGCGAGCGGAAATGATCTTCTCGAGCCCGGCAAAAGCCCCGCCGCAGATGAAGAGAATATTCGTCGTGTCGACCTGCAGGAACTCCTGCTGCGGATGCTTGCGCCCGCCCTGCGGCGGCACGGAGGCGACAGTGCCCTCCATGATTTTCAGGAGCGCCTGCTGAACGCCCTCGCCCGAAACGTCGCGGGTGATCGACGGGTTGTCGGACTTGCGCGAAATCTTGTCGATCTCGTCGACATAGACGATGCCGCGCTGCGCGCGCTCGACATTATAGTCGGACGCCTGCAGAAGCTTGAGAATGATATTCTCGACGTCCTCGCCGACGTAGCCCGCCTCGGTCAGGGTCGTGGCGTCGGCCATGGTGAAGGGCACGTCGAGGATGCGCGCCAAAGTCTGCGCCAGCATGGTCTTGCCGACGCCGGTCGGCCCGATCAGCAGAATATTGGACTTTGCGAGCTCTACGTCGCCATGTTTCGTCGCATGATTGAGACGCTTGTAATGGTTATGGACCGCGACCGAGAGAACGCGCTTGGCCTGGGCCTGGCCGATGACATAGTCGTCCAGAACCTTACAAATCTCTCTCGGAGTCGGAATGCCGTCGCGCTGTTTAACCAGTGAGGATTTGTTTTCCTCGCGAATGATGTCCATGCACAATTCGACGCATTCGTCGCAGATGAACACCGTCGGTCCGGCGATAAGCTTGCGCACCTCATGCTGGCTCTTGCCGCAGAAGGAGCAGTAAAGCGTGTTTTTGGAATCGCCGCCGCCGACCTTGCTCATATTCTTCTCCCATCGGGCCGGACTGCCGGGCGAATCGGCCCGAATGCCTGTGATACCGGCGCCAAACTAACAAAAGGTGAGAGCGGTTGGCGTTCCCGCTTCCATCCATCGTTTCGGTCGTCAGCGACGAGCGCCCGAGAACCATGACTGGTTAGTGTATTTTAGACGACGGCCAAATTGCAACCTTCGCCGGAAATTCGTCAAAGCAAGAAGGGCGCCTACGTCGTAGGCTCATGTGGTGAGGATCTTGGGAACCCGATTGAGCCGCAACCGATAGGCGTCCGGCATGCCGCTTCCAAGCAGCGGGCGGAGATAGAGCCGGAAGGCGTCCGTGACGTCTGTGCCGCACGGGCTAATGTATTCGTCCGGCATCACTTTTGTCTTGGCGGCGATCTCTTCGAGCGGCGTCAGCTGATAATCGACTGAGTAGAATCCCGTCCGATGGATCGTCACCGAGCCGTCCCGGTCGCCCCAAATGGCGTATTGCACGGCCTTCTCGCCGACCTCGCGCGCCTCCCGCTGGTCGACGTCCGAGACGCAGCCGACGAAGCTCCTCTGAACATAGCCGAAAGTGTCGGCCCGCACCCGCTTGAATCCCAGCCGGTCCTTCACGAGGAGGGTGAGCTCGTCGGCAAGCGCGCCGCCGCCCAGGTGGACGTTGCCGTGGTCGTCCCGCTCGACCGTCCTGGCGAGCTTTTCGGCGATCGGCGTATGGTTTTCGTCGCAGACGCCCTCAGAGACGGCGACGACGCAGCGGCCGTATTTCGTCATGGTCGCCTTCACGTCGGCGAGGAATTTGTCGACGATGAAGGCGCGCTCGGGGATGTAGATGAGGTGCGGGCCGTCGTCGGGGAATTTCTTGCCGAGCGCTGAGGCGGCGGTCAGAAACCCCGCGTGTCGGCCCATGACGACCGCGATGTAGACGCCCGGCAGGGACCAATTGTCGAGATTGGCGCCGGCGAAGGCCTGCGCCACCCAGCGCGCCGCCGAGGGAAAGCCCGGCGTGTGGTCGTTGACCATCAGATCATTGTCGATGGTTTTCGGAATATGGACGGTCCGCAGCGGATAGCCGGCGTTCTTTGCTTCCTGCGAGACGATGCGCACCGTGTCAGATGAGTCGTTGCCGCCGATATAGAAAAAACAGCCAATTCCATGCGCCCGCAGAACGCGAAAGATTTCCTGACAATATTTGAGGTCCGGCTTATCGCGGGTGGAGCCGAGCGCGGAAGACGGGGTGCAGGCGACGAGTTCGAGATTATGGGTCGTCTCCTGGGTGAGGTCGACGAAATCCTCATTGACGATGCCGCGAACGCCATGGAACGCGCCATAGACCCGCTCGACCTCGCGAAACTTGCGGGACTCCAGCACGGCCCCGACGAGCGACTGGTTGATGACGGCGGTGGGCCCTCCGCCCTGGGCGACGAGCACTTTAGAAAAATCGATGGCGGTCACGACAAGCTCCTGGAAACGCCGGCGGCGGCAGATGTCCCGCACGGTGCGGAACAACGGCGCTTCGCCAGCGCTGCGCTTATATTCTCAGGCAGGGGGCCGTTCAAATCGGCGTGAGGGCTACTCTGACGACTTGCTCGCGCAGACCTTGGCGAAGAGCCCCTCGTAATAGGGCGGCACCGCGGACCAACCGTCTTTTGGCGGATATGGCTTGGTGATCTTTCCTTCGCCCATCTGGCCCTGACGCCAGCCGCCGCCCCCGGATCTGTATTTCCGATTGGCGCAATCGAACGACACTTTCTCGATTTCCGAGAGGCCTTTTTCGGCGAGGCCGAATGCGGCGGCTTTTGGCGAGGCGGCGTCGTAATCAGTGAGCGCGTCGATCGTGACGATTCCATCGGCCGACGCGCTACGGGATCCGGCGTCCATGTAAATGGTCGAAAAATCGTCGCTCGAGACCTGGACCCATTCGGCGCGAGCCGATGCGGAAGAAGCGAGCGCCGACATGAGAGCAGAGGCGCTGATCTTCCACATGGCGGTTTTCATGCCGGCTAAACCAACGCGCCGTGGCAATGCTTGTATTTTTTGCCCGAGCCGCAAGGGCAGGGCTCATTGCGGCCGACCTTGCCCCAGGATCCGGGATTGGCGGGGTCGCGCGGCTGCGCGGCGGTTGCTTCGCCAACCGTCGCAAGGCCGCGCGCTGAAAAATCCGCCGTCGCCAAGCGCGCATTGAGGTCGTTGAGCGCGGTCTGCTGTCCGCCGCCGATCAGCGCCTCCGGATTTGGATGCGACATCTCCATCGGCGGCAATTCCGGCGGCGCGGATGGCGGCGCCTCGAATGACACTTCGACGCGCATCAATTGCGCAGTCACCGTTTCGTCCCAGCGCGTCATCAGACTCTTGAAGAGCTCCAGCGCCTCGGACTTATACTCATTGAGCGGATCGCGCTGCGCCATGCCGCGCCAGCCGATCACCTGCCGAAGATGATCGAGCGCGACAAGATGTTCGCGCCACAGCGTATCGAGAGATTGCAGCACGACCTGCTTCTCGATCATACGCATCAGCGGCTCGGTGTTCTTTTCGACGCGTTCGCCATAGGCCGTATCCGCCGCCTCTAGCAGGCGCTCTTTGATCTCCTCGTCGGCGATGCCTTCTTCCTTCGCCCAGTCGGCGACCGGCAGATCGAGATTGAGCTTCGCCTTCACTTCTTGCGCAAGACCCTCGACATCCCAGGCCTCGGCGTAGGCGTCATGCGGAATGTGTTGCGACACCATTGCGTCGATCACGTCGGCGCGCATATCGCCGACCTGCTCTTCGACGCTCTCCTCATCCATGATTTCGCGCCGGCGCTCGAAAATCACCTTGCGCTGGTCGTTCATGACGTTGTCGAATTTGAGGATGTTCTTGCGGATGTCGAAGTTGCGCGCCTCGACCTTATGCTGCGCCTTCTCGATCGCCTTGTTGATCCACGGGTGGACGATGGCTTCGCCTTCCTGCAATCCGAGCTTCACCAGCATCGAGTCCATGCGCTCCGAACCGAAGATGCGCATGAGATCGTCTTGCAGCGACAGGAAGAATTTCGAGCGGCCCGGGTCGCCCTGACGTCCGGAGCGGCCGCGCAGCTGATTATCGATGCGCCGGCTCTCGTGGCGCTCCGTGCCGACGATGTAGAGGCCGCCGGAAGCGATCGCCTTTTCCTTGAAGTCGGCGACTTCCTCGCGGATTTCCGCTTCCTTCTTGGCGCGCGCGTCGCCTTCGAGACCGGCGCATTCCTGCGTCACGCGCATTTCGACATTGCCGCCAAGCTGAATGTCGGTGCCGCGGCCCGCCATGTTGGTGGCGATGGTGATCGCGCCAGGCACGCCCGCCTCCGCCACGATATAGGCTTCCTGTTCGTGGAAGCGCGCGTTGAGCACCGCGAAGAGTTTCGACGGCTTGCCCGAGCGCGCCGCGTCATAGAGTTTGGAAAGGCCCTTCGGATCGGCGAAGTCGATCATCTTGTATCCCTGCGACAGCAGGAACTCCGCCAACTGCTCCGACTTTTCGATTGAGGTCGTGCCGACGAGCATCGGCTGCATCCGTCCGTTCGCGTCCTTGATCTCGGCGGCGATCGCGTTGAGCTTCTCTTTGAAGGAGCGATAGACCTCGTCGTCCTCATCGAGGCGGCAGACCGGGCGGTTTGTCGGAATTTCGACGACGTCGAGCTTGTAGATTTCGGCGAATTCGTCCGCCTCTGTCGCCGCCGTGCCGGTCATGCCGGCGAGCTTGTCATAGAGACGGAAATAATTCTGGAAGGTGATCGACGCGAGAGTGACGTTTTCAGGCTGAACCTGAACGCGCTCCTTCGCTTCGAGCGCCTGATGCAGACCTTCCGAATAGCGGCGGCCGGGCATCATGCGGCCGGTGAATTCGTCGATGATGACCACTTCGTTGTTGCGGACGATGTAGTCCTTATCTTTTTGAAAGAGCTTATGCGCGCGCAGCGCCTGATTGACGTGATGCACGAGCGTGACGTTGTGCGCTTCATAGAGCGCGCCGTCGGTCAGCGCTCCCGCTTCGACCAGCAGCTCTTCCATGTGCTCATTGCCAGCGTCGGTCAGGTGAACCGTGCGCTGTTTCTCGTCGAGCTCGAAGTCGTCGGCGTTGAGCTTCGGGATGAGCCTGTCGATCGTGTTGTAGAGATCGGATTTATCGTCGATCGCGCCCGAGATGATGAGCGGCGTGCGCGCCTCGTCGACTAGGATCGAGTCCACTTCGTCGACGATCGCGAAATTATGTCCGCGCTGCACCATCTGCGAGAATTCATATTTCATATTGTCGCGCAGATAGTCGAAGCCGAATTCGTTATTAGTGCCGTAGGTGATGTCGCAGGCGTAGGCGGTCGCGCGGTCGTCGTCCATCAGATCGTGCACCACGACGCCGACGCTCATGCCGAGAAATTTGTAGATCTGGCCCATCCATTCGGCGTCGCGTTTGGCCAGATAATCGTTCACCGTGACGACATGGACGCCTTTGCCTGCGAGCGCGTTGAGATAGACGGCGAGCGTGGCGACGAGGGTCTTGCCTTCGCCCGTGCGCATCTCCGAGATCGCGCCTTCATGCAGCACCATGCCGCCGATGAGCTGGACGTCGAAATGGCGTTGGCCTAGGGTGCGCTTGGCCGCCTCGCGCACTGTCGCGAAGGCCGGAACGAGCAGGTCATCGAGCGTCTTGCCGGCTGTGAGTTCTTCACGAAACTGGCGGGTGCGATCCCGCAGCTCTTCGTCGGTCAGCGCCTCGACTTGCGACTCCAGGGCATTGATCGCATTGACCTTCGGCGCATAGGTCTTGAGACGGCGATCATTGGCCGTGCCGAAAATCTTCTTGGCGAGTGCGCCGATCATTCTTGCGAACCTCTCTCCCGCGCAGCGTCTGCCGCCTTCTCGGCGCGCCGGGGGACGGCTGCCGGCGGAACGTCGCATAAAGCATGAATAACATCCGCCTGCGACATCGCCCCAATGGCGGCGGGGCGCCGAGATTGACGCGGCGTTTCCGCCGGAGAGATAAGAGCCGCCAGAAACCTTGTCAATGTAAGGGATTTCCGCGCAACGCTATGTGGAACGGGACTGGCTCATCGCCTGAGGGTAAGCCAAATGGACGTTGACGGCGATCAACGCCGAGCCTAGCGTTGGCTCGCCATCCTATTTTAGGGCCGCGTCTTTATCTGCGGCGCATTTACATGGAGGCTCTTTTGACGAGACGTCATTATTTGCTGGTCACGGCTTTAGGCGCCGCGATTGTTCTTTACGGCGCGACGGCGCAGGCCCAGCGCCGAACCCCGTCCGGATCCGCCGTCAGCCCGACGGAACATTTCGGCGATAAGGCGCCTCCAAAGGAAGAGGCTGCGCCCCCGAGCAAGAAACCGATTTCCGGTGAGGAGGAGGCTCGGCCCGGCGTCGGCGAAGTTTCCAAGGAACCGCCCGTTCCGACCAAGGCGCGCTCCATCCGTTTGGATCCTAAGGCCCAGCCTACGCCCAAGCCCTAATTTTCATTGCGTCCCGGCGCATTTTGCAACGAGGGGACTATGCGCAAATTTTTGATCTTATTGGCGACGCTCAGCGTCATCTGCGGGCCGAACGCCGCTCAGGCCTGGTTCAAATTTCACAATAAAACGAACGCCACAGTGTGGGTGTCGTTCCTCTGGTATTCGCCGGGCTGTTCCGACGGCGGAGATTGGACAAAAAAGGGCTGGTGGAAATTAGACCCCGGCCAGACCAAGACGGTCTTTGGCCAGGATCTGCAGAGCGTCAACACCTATTATTATTGGTATGCCGAATCGAACGACGGCGCGAAATGGAGCGGTCCTTTCAATATCTGCGTGCCGCAGAGCGCGTATCAGTGGTGCATCAACACCTGTTGCACGCCGACGTGCCGGACAGTCGGCTTCCGCGAGAAATATATCGGCAGCTACAACAATTACACGATCAATCTCGTCAAATAGCGCGCTTAACGCGCTTCATTGAGCGGCCGCAGCGGGCGGGGCATCGCGCCCGTGTCCATGAGCCGCGAAAACAGTTTTATGCCGACTGGCTCATTGCCATTGGGGTGCACGAGCACGATCGAGCCCGGTCGGGGCCTTAGGCCGAGCGCCAGCCAGCTGTCCGCCCCGAGCGGGATCAGATGGCGATCTCGGATATGCTCCAGCAGCGCGGAATCTGCGACCAATCCTGGAAATCGAAAAAAGACCGATGGCGTCGCCCCTTCAGCGATGATGAGCTTTTCCGTCTCGAATATCTCGCGATCGACATCCACGCCCGGGCGCAGAAAATAATTCTGCCTGTCTGGAAGACCGGCGACATAGGGATGGCTGTAGGAATGGCTTGCCCATGTGATAGCGAGCGCTCCGGTCCGCGCCTTTTCGCGCAGCCAGGCGAAATCGGCGCGATGATGCGCAAGCCATGCGCCCGAGACGGCTAGCGCGACCGGCGTATGTGGGCCCTGCGCGGCGAGCTTTTCGAAGAAGGCGCGGTCCAGCGGCTTGTGTGTGGGACAGAGATCGCCGGTGACGAAGGCGCCGTCTCCGGCCCCTTGAATGAGGCCAGCGTTGACGAGCGCCGGCGGGCGCGCCGAGTCTTGAGTCGGATGCAGCGCCTTCAAATAGCGTGTCTCGGCCTGCGCCGCGTCGCTCGTCTCTTCGCAGCGCCAGCACGCCGCGCGCTCCAGCGAAGTCTGCAATGATTGCGGATCGACTGTGAGAAGCAGCGCCTCTCCGTCGACGTTCATCCGTCGAATGGCGAGTCGCGACTCGTCACCATTATCGCAGGCTTCGAAAACCGGCGGGTAGTCGCGCACCCGCTCATCAGCCGGCGTGGGGCCGGGCGTGATTTCGACAGGCGCGCAGGAGATCTCTTCGCCATACGCCGTTGCGGCGCCGGCGACGGACGCCCACAATAGCAGCACGAGGAGCCGTCTTACGATCATGATCAAAAACGAAGTGGTTGAGAAAATCGCTTTTTCAATCGAGTCAGCCGAATCGGCCGAGCTTGCGGCAAGGCTCGGCGAGGAAGTTGCGGCCCAGTTCGGCGCGCGCGATGAAAGGCCCCTTTCAATAGTGGCGCGCGATGCGCAGGGGGCGTTCGTCGGCGGACTCAATGGCGTCTCGCACTGGCGTTGGCTTTACGTTCGTCATTTGTGGGTGGAGAAGTCACAGCGCGGGCGCGGCCTCGGACGTCGGGTTATGACGGAAGCCGAGCGGCTCGCCCAGGAACGCGGCTGCGTCGGGGTCTATGTCGACACATTCGACCCGCAGGCGGCCGCCTTCTATGAAGCTCTCGGATTTACGCGAGCGGGAAAGATCGTCGGCTTTCCTCCCGGACATGCGCGGCTCTTTTTTAGAAAGTTGCTGCGTTGACAGTGATGATGAAGGCCATGGTCCTGCAGCGGCCGAATACGCCGCTTGTCTTGGAGGAGCGACCGCTCCCAATTCCCCGGGCCGGCGAACTGCGGCTCAAGGTTGAAGCTTGCGGCGTTTGCCGCACCGATCTTCATGTCGTCGACGGCGAACTCACGCAGCCGAAGCTTCCCATCATTCCGGGCCATGAAATCGTCGGGCGCGTCGATGCGATCGGCGCCGCCGTGACTGGTTTCTCCCCGGGGCAACGAGTCGGCGTTCCTTGGCTCGGCCATACCTGCGGGCATTGTCCCTACTGCATGAGCGCGCGCGAAAACCTATGCGACGATCCGCTCTTCACCGGCTACACGCGCGACGGCGGCTATGCGACCCACGCTGTCGCCGACGCCTCTTACTGCTTCCCACTGCCGGAGAGCGGCGATCCGGCGACGCTCGCGCCGTTGCTCTGCGCGGGTCTCATCGGCTGGCGCACGTTGAAGATGGCGGGTCCGGCGGTAGTGATTGGGATCTACGGCTTCGGGGCCGCCGCGCATATCATCGCTCAGGTCGCGATCGCGCAGGGCAAGCGCGTTCACGCTTTCGTGCGGCCGGGCGATCAGGCTGCTGCTGATTTCGCGCTGTCGCTTGGCGCCGCGTCAGCGCAGGACTCTGACGCGCCCCCGCCCGAGCCGCTCGACGCCGCGTTGATCTTTGCGCCGGTCGGCGCGCTTGTCCCGCGCGCCCTCGCCGCGACGAAGAAGGGCGGCGCCGTCGTCTGCGGCGGCATTCACATGAGCGACATTCCGAGCTTTCCCTATGCGCTGCTCTGGGAGGAGCGGCGACTTCTGTCGGTGGCGAACCTCACGCGCGAAGATGCGCGCGAGTTTCTCGCGCTGGCCCCGACGTTGCCGCTGAAGATGCACACGGCGCGCTATCCGCTCGCGAAGGCGAACGAGGCGCTTGCTGATTTGCGCGAAGGTCGGCTGCAAGGCGCAGCGGTGCTCATCCCGTAGTCGGTCAACGCGCGAAGCCTCGACATTTGGCCGTCATTGCGAGGCGCGTAAGCGCCGAAGCAATCCAGGCCGCTTCGCGATTCTGGATTGCTTCGCCTTCGGCTCGCAATGACGGCTCATACTACCGGTCATTCCCGACGAACCGAAGGTTCGATCGGGAATCTAGGAGCAACGTCACGGATGGTTTCCCTGGATTCCCCATCGCGCGCTTAGCGCGCGTCGGGAATGACGTAGTTGACGGCTCCTTGCGACAATGACTCAAAAGTCGCCGCAATCTCAGTGGCGACTTTCGCTGCATCTTTCGACGCATCGATTTTGAGCCATTCGATCTCGCCGGTCGCTTTCTCCATTTGCGCGTGAAGCACGTCGCGCGTGGCGTCGGACACGTCGTTGACGCGCGCGTCGACGCGCGCCACGCGCTGGGCGAGATCGAGATCGAGCCAGACGCCCAGGAACGGCGCGCGCGCATGTTCGGCCGCGGCTTGTATCGCTTCGCGGTCTTCAGGACGATCGAAGACGGCGTCGACGATGACCGGCCAGCCGAGCGCGGCCGTTCGCGCCGCAACGTCGAACATCTCGGCATAAACTTTTGCTGAAACAGTGCTGGCGTAGGCTTCGTGGGGAAGACGTTCGGTCGGCGCGACGCCAAAGAGCCGCTTGCGGATGCGGTCGCTGTTGATCACGCGCGCGCCCGGCGGACATCCGATGTGTGGCGCGAGCACCGCGGCGATGCTCGACTTGCCTGATCCGCTGAGGCCGCCGATTGCAATGATGGCGCCTTTGGCCGGCGTGAGCAGCGTCTCGGCGAGATTGAAATAGAGCCGGGCGCGTTCAGCGTTTTGTTGTGACGCTTCAACATGTGCGCGTATGGCGGCGCGCAGCGACATGAAAAAAGGGAGAAGCGGCAAGCCGTCGGTTTCGTCGCGCGCATCGAGATAGCGGTTGAAGGCGACATTTGAGAAGTCGTAAGCGCCGACCCGCCAGAGATCCATCAGCAGGAAACCGACATCATACAGCACGTCGATCGTTGCGATCTCGTCATCGAATTCGAGACAGTCGAAGAGCGTCGGCGCGCCTTCGAACAGGCATATGTTGCGTAGCGTCAGATCGCCGTGGCAGCGGCGCACCTTGCCCTGCGCCTTGCGCGAGTCGAGCAGCGCGCTCTTCGTATCGAGCGCCTGGCTGAGTCGTGCGACAAGCGCGTCGATCCGCTTCGCGCTGGCAGCCGCCGCCTTGTGCAGACTCAAGGCTGTCTCATCAAGGATTCGACGCATCGCCGCCGCGCCGCCGCGCGTGCGGTCTGGCGCCGCATCATCATGAGACTTGGCGATTTGACGCGCGAGCGACTCGACCATTTCACGCGTCAGGCGGTCGTCCTTCGCAATCTGGTCGAATAGGTCGTCGTCGGCGAAACGCCGCATAACGACCACGGCGTCGACCATCTCCCCCGCGCCGTCGAGCGCCAGCCGCCTGTTCGACTCGCGGGTGACGCGGCGCGAGCCGAGATAGAGTTGAGGCGCGAAGCGCTTGTTGAGCGTCGCTTCGCGCTCGCACATGTCCAAACGGCGCGCCGGCGTCGAGAAGTCGAGATAGGGGAAGCGCACCGCTTTCTTGAGCTTATAGGCGTGCGTCTTGCTGAGCGCGACAATGGATATGTGAGTCGTGACGATCCGCTCCGCGCCGCCGTCGAGCGACGCAAGAAAGCGCACGACTTCATCCTGCGCGCCAAAATCCATAAAGCGCCTCGCCGAGCCTCGCTTATAGCCTGCTTGCGAGGGCCTTCCCAAGAGCGAGGCTTGCGGGCGAACGCTATTCCATGCCGAGCGCGGAAAGATAGAGGTCGAGGATCTCCTCTTCCTCCTGCCGCTTGTGCTTGTCCAGTCGGCGGATCGACACGATCTTGCGCATCACCTTGGGGTCGAACCCCGTCCCCTTAGCTTCCGCGTAGACATCCTTGATGTCGTCGCCGATCGCGCGCTTCTCCTCTTCGAGCTTCTCTATCCGCTCGATGAAGGCGCGCAAATGTCCGCCGTCGACGGCGTTGCTGTCCATGTGCATTTCCCGAGGCTGCGCCGGGGGCAGGGCGCGCGCCGGCTGGGCGGGAGCCTTGCGACAAAGGAGGCGCCTCCGTCAAGGCGGCGCGGCGACTAATCCCCGAATTCCGCAGCCCGAGCGGCGCACTTGAAACCGCGCTTATGGCCGCCGATCTTTGGCGGAACAACCGAAAGCCGGAGTTGATGACCGAGCGCGATCCCTTTTCTAGCGGCGAGCCGCCCATCAATCCAATCGGCGCGCGCGCCGCGCCTTACATTCCGCCGCAGGCGCTCGAAGGCGTTCGCACGCGCCGCATCATCGCCGTCATGCTCGACCTGATCCTCGTCTCCGGCATGTCGGCGGCGCTGTTCATCGCTCTCTTAATCCTCAGCGCCGGATTATCGGCGCTCATCCTGCCGCCGCTGTTTCCGATCGTCGCCTTTTTTTACAATGGGCTGACCGTCTCGGGCCGGCGAATGGCGACGCTTGGCATGGCGTTTATGGACCTGGAGATGCGCACCATGGACGGAGATCCGGTGCCGTTTTTGCAGGCGGCGGTCCATGCCGTGCTGTTCTATATCACCTGGCTCTTCCCGCCGCTGCTGCTCGTTTCTCTGTTTACGAGCGACAAGCGCTGCCTGCACGACATCCTGGCGGATGTGATCGTTTTGCGGCGGTCGTCTTAAATTTTGCAACTTTCCCGCCGCAAATCTGGCCTTGGCGCGCGCCGCTCGGGCGCTCTAGATTAATTTCGAATCGGGAATGATCGAGCGTGACCAAAGAGCCGCGCGACGCGCCGCAATTCTACCTGACCTCTCCAGCGCCTTGCCCCTATTTGCCGGGACGCGAGGAGCGGAAGGTCTTCACCCATCTCATCGGGCTGCGCGCGCCGGCGCTCAATGACACGCTGACGCAATCAGGCTTCCGTCGCTCACAGACCATCGCGTACCGCCCTGCCTGTGAGCAGTGCCGAGCCTGCGTTTCCGTGAGGGTGAAGATCGAGGAGTTTGCGCCCTCGCGGGGGATGCGCCGCATTCTCCGGCGCAACGACAATCTTGTGGCCGAGACGCGTCCGGCGCGCGCGACGCATGAGCAATACGCCTTATTTCGCCGCTATGTCGGCGCACGCCATTCGGACGGCGGCATGGCCGACATGAGCATGGTCGACTACCAGATGATGATCGAAGACAGTCACGTCGACACGCGGCTGATCGAATATCGTCTCGCGACAGGGAATGGCGAGAAGGGTCCGTTGGTGGCCTGTTGCCTGACCGACCGGCTCACTGACGGCCTGTCGATGGTCTATTCCTTCTATGAGCCTGAACTCGAGCACCGTTCGCTCGGGGCCTACATGATTCTGGATCATGCCGCGCGCGCTCGAGGCTTCGGCCTGCCGCACGTCTATCTAGGCTATTGGGTCGAGGGCTCGCGTAAGATGGAATACAAGTCCCGCTTCCTGCCACAAGAGCGGCTTGGCATGAGCGGATGGATCCGGGTGGGTTGAGCTTGGGATTGGCGGGCGCTTCGGCGCCGTAGCTCCGCAGGCCACAAAATCGCCGGACTATTCGCGCCTTGTTAACGCCGAAGATGCACAACTCGATCAAAACAGCCGGCGCGGTCCCTTAGGCGGCGCCGTCTTTCGGCTTGACCACCGGGGGCGTTTCCCGGCGATGCGATTGGAGCGATCTGTGCGAGAATCCGCATTTCTGCAATTTATACGCGGCGTTGCGCTCGTTTTTGGCGCTGTCGCTCTCACCTCCGCCTCGGCCGCCTGGGATCAGGACGGACAGGCCGAGTGGGCGCAGCGCTACGACGCCGACGCCCGCCTGACCGTTTCCCGTTCGACAACCCCCATTCTCTCGACTCAGACCGTGGCGGCTACCGAGGCTGCGATCGAGCGCATCCGCGAAATCGTCGCCAACGGCGGATGGCCGCAGGTGCCCTCAGGCCAGCAATTGCGGCTCGGCTCAAATAGCCCGGCTGTGTCGGCTCTGCGCCGCCGACTGATTGTTTCCGGCGACATCGGGGCTGAAACCGGCGCGAGCCCAGTTTTCGACTCTTACGTCGAGGCGGCGGTCCGCCGTTTTCAGGAGCGTCACGGGATTATCGCCACCGGCGTCGTCAACCAGCAGACCATCCAGGCTTTGAATGTGCCTGCTGAGACCCGACTGCGGCAGCTCGAAACCAATCTTGTGCGTCTGCGCAGCTTCTCGCGCGACCTCGGCAACCGCTACGTCACCGCCAACATCCCGGCCGCTTCAGTGGAGACGGTCGAGAACGGCGAAGTCATGACCCATCACATGGCCGGCGTCGGCAAGATCGACCGTCAATCGCCGGTAATGCAGACCAAGGCGATCCAGGTCAATTTCAACCCGTTCTGGACGGTGCCGGCGTCGGTGATCCGCAAGGACCTGATTCCAAAGATGCAGGCGGATCCAAACTATCTCAACGCCAACCACATTCGCGTTTACAACAAGGACAATCAGGAGCTCCAGCCTGAACAGATCAACTGGCGTTCGCTCGATGCTCTGAATTTCCGTTTCCGCCAGGACATCGGCGGCGACTTCAACTCGCTTGGCGTCGTGCGCATCGACATCGCCAATCCCTACGGCGTCTATATGCATGACACGCCCGCCAAAGGCGTTTTCGGCGACGATTTCCGCTTCGTCTCGTCGGGCTGCATCCGGCTTCAGAATGTTCGCGACTACGTCGCCTGGCTCTTAAAGGAGACGCCCGGCTGGGACCGCGACCATATTGATCAGGTCATCGCTTCCGGCGAGCGCGTGGACGTCAAGATCGCGCCGGCCGTTCCTGTCTATTGGGTCTACATCACGGGGTGGGCGACGCCTGATGGCGTCACCCAATTCCGCGACGACATCTATCAGCGCGACGGGCTCGGGGTGCGCTCAGCCGGCGGTGATTCGGTCGCCCCGACGGTCGTCCAGGCCGCGCGTCCAATGCCCGCCGACGGGTTGCTCTCTGGCGACGACGACAGCTACTTCGAGGAACGTCCGCGGCGATAGCAGCGGCTAATGCGTCGCGGCCTCGCTACGCGACGCGCGCCAGGTTCCGCCGCAAAGGTCGGTTGACGACGACCACGCGCCGGAGCCCTTGCCGCCCCGCAACGTTCCGTGGAAACGCACGACGCGCTCTCCGTTGCCTGTGAAACGGGCGACGATCGTCCCTTCATCGTCAACATAGCCCCAGGACGAGACAGCCGGCCCCGGCGCGGATGCGATCTTGTTGTCGACGATGTCGAAAGTGGGCGGAATGAAGAGCTGGCACTCGCCGACCGTCGTGGCGGCTTCGATGTTCCACGTGCCGTTTGGATCGCCGACCGGGCCGGTCAGAGCCTGCTCGTTCTCCGGCTTCGCTTTTGGGCCGCGTGGCTGTTTCGCGTGCGCTCCCCCAGCCGCCACGCAGGCTGCAAGCGCCAACGCTAGAATTCTCATTTGGCCTCCGAAAACGCGCGCTGCAGCGCGCCCTGCATATCGCAGCCCGCGTAAATAAATTCGGTCACGCCGGCGTGGCGCAGACGCTCCTCGAGCTCGCCCGGCCGTCCGGCGAGATAAAGCCTAGCGTCTGCGCCTTTGAGCGCAAGCGCCGCCGTTTCCGCCGCGTCTCCATAGATCCTGTCGGACGAGCAGATGCAAGCGAGTTTGGCGCCGGACTCCCGGAAAGCATTAACGATCTCAGTCGTCGACTCGGTTTCGGGTCCGAAAACCGCTTCCACGCCGCCGGCCTCGAAAAAGTTTTTGGCGAAATTCGCCCGCGCCGTGAAGGCGGCTACCGAACCGAGATTGGCGAGGAAAATCTTGGGACGGGCGCCCGATTCCGCCGAATAGGCGTCCGATTCTTCGCGCAGGCGCTCGAAAGGCTCCGCAAGGCGATGCGGCGTGAGCGGGGCGATCTTTAAGGCGCCGACCGGCGGCTCAACGGTTTCGGCGGCGGCGTCATAGGGCGCCAGAACGTCGAGCGCGCCCTCGTGAATGTCAGGAAATTGGTTAGCGCCGATAAGCTTATCCTTGGCGCGGGCGACGTTCTTCGCGCGCAGCTCCGCGACTTCAGCGACGCGCGCCTGGAAGCCGCCTCTCTCCAGCGCGTTGGGCAGCCCGCCTTCGGCTTCGATCTGCTGAAAAAGCGCCCAGGCTTGCTTGCACAGCTCGTCGGTCAGCGCCTCGAAGCCGCCTGCGCCATTCGTCGGGTCGTCGACTGCATCGATATGGGCTTCGTCCTGCAGCACAAGCTGCGTATCGCGCGCCAGCCGACGCGCGAATTCGTCCGGCGCGCCCAGCGCCTGGGTGAAGGGAAGAACGGAAATGGCGTCGGCCCCGCCGACCGCCGCTGAGAAGACGGCAAGCGTCCCGCGCAAAATATTGTTCCAGGGATCGCGCCGAGACATCATGCGCCAGGCTGTCTCAGCGAAGACCAGCGCGGGCTGCGGCGCGAGGCCGCAGGCCTCTTCGACTCGCGCCCAAAGGCGACGCGCCGCGCGGAATTTGGCGACCCCCAGCAATTCGTCCGCGTCCGCGCAGAATCGGAACGCGATCAGGCCCCGCGCCGCATCGAGGTCGAAACCGCCGTCCGCTAACGCCCGTAGATAGGCGAGCGCGGAGGAAAGCGCGAACGCAAGCTCCTGCGACTCGGTCCCGCCGGCCGAATGCACGACGCGGGCGTCCGCGACCGCGGTCGCATAGACAAAGCCAGCCTCGGCGACGGCCTTCACCTCCCTCGCGAAGCTCTTTGAAGCTTGCGCCCAAGGCTCTGCGGCGGACCCATGCCGCGCCTGCGCGCCGAGCGGATCGAAGCCCATGGAAACCCGGGTGATCGACGGCTCGATATGCTGCTGGTCGATGAAACGCATGAGCGCCTGGGCGGCGCCGGGCGCGCGGGGGGAATAGTCCAGCGTCAACGGGATGCCGTAGTCGAGACGAACATTGGCGAGCGCGCGGGCGATCGCGTCATCGTCGTTACGGACGAGCCCCCCGCCATAGGCCCCAATCGAGCCGGCGAAGACGAGATGCAGTCCGTCCGCTCCCCCGTCGAGGTCCTGCAGCGCCAGGCGGTTGGCCGCGTCGGGGTCTGAGACGTCGACACGGGCCAGAATGGCCCAGCGGCCCGGATTCTTACGCAAGGCGGAGCGGGGCGAACCCGCGGCGCGGGCGTAAAGCGGCTCAATAGAAAGACCATCATAGGTCTTGGAGACGAGCGTTTCGAAGGATGCGCCTTTGAGCGCCCGCTCGATGAGGGCGCGCCACTGCGCTTCCGTGGCCTGTGGAAAAACACCCGCCAGCGCCGTCTCCTGTCCCGTCATTTTCGCCGTCGCCCTCCGTTGTTTCGGGCGGCGTTTTCGCATGAAGCGCTCCGCCGGGCCACTGCAAATCCGCCAAGAGCGGAGCGTGAAATCCGCCAAGAGCGGAGCGGGCTTTATTTTCGAGGCCAAACGCCTTAACCAGTGCCGATCGCGCTCGAGGGCGGATTAACAGAGCGCTGGGGCGGAATAGCCGGAATATGAAGCGGGCGGTCCGGCAATGCGGCCCGAATTTCGAGGCGTCGGATCGGCGCCGCCGCGTCAATGCGCCGCGCGCGCGTCAGTTGTCGCCGAGGCGGCGAAGACCCCTGAAACGGAGGAACTCGTGACAGACAATGTTCAGGAAAAGAGCCAACTCGTCGACGAGATCGTCGAGGTGATCGCGGCGGAAGGCATGGTCGACAAAAGCAAGATCACTCCTGACGCGACGATTGAGAGCCTCGACCTCAAATCCGTAGACATCGTTATGATTCTCACGGCGCTTGAGGAGAAGTTCAACGTCTACATCCCGATGGACGGGTCGCTGCAAGAAGCCAAGGACGTCAAGAGCCTGATCGAGGCGATCGCAGACCACATTCAGAAAGAACGCGAGAAGCAGTAAATGGCGTTCTCGCGAGCGCGCCCCGAGGGGCGGCGCGTCGTTATTTCCGGCATGGGCGCGGTTTGCGCCTCGGGCGTCGGCGCGCAAAAGCTTTGGGAAGCTGCGCGCGACGGCGTGGCGCAGATTCGTCCGCTCAAGACTGAACGCCCTTATGACGGCCGCATCAAAATCGCGGCTCAGGTGCCGGATTTCACTCCGGCGGAATACATCGAGCCCAACGTTCTTCCCTTCTGCGATCCCTTTACGCAGTTTTGCATCGTCGCGGCCGACGAAGCGATGGCGCAGGCCGGATTTGAACGCAAAGATATCGCTGGTCCAAAGACCGCTGTGATCATCGGCTCTGGCATCGGCGGCATGACCACGATCGAGGACGGCATCTATCGATATTACGTCGAAGGAACGCGCCCCGAGATGTTGAGCGTCCCGAAGCTCATCCCCAGCGCAGCGCCCGCGACGATAGGCATGCGCTATTCCTGTCTTGGTCCGACATTCGCAGTCGGCAGCGCCTGCTCGTCGGCGTCGCAGGCGATCGGACTCGGCATGCAGATGATTAGACAGGGCCTTGTGGACAAGGCGATTGTCGGCGGCGCCGAGGCTTGCGTCATCAATGCGACGATCCGCGCGTGGGAAGGCCTTCGCGTGATGACCCCGAATTTGTGC
The DNA here is from genome assembly GCF_005771425.1 of Methylocystis sp. B8. GTDB lineage: Bacteria > Pseudomonadota > Alphaproteobacteria > Rhizobiales > Beijerinckiaceae > Methylocystis. The sequence continues at coordinate 448,252 of NZ_VBTZ01000001.1, forward strand.
CGCCCCTTCTCCAAAGGCCGCAACGGCATGTCGCTTGGCGAAGGCGCGGCGGTTTTTATTCTTGAAACCGAAGAATCGGCCCGTGCGCGCGGCCACGAGCCTCTATGTGAACTTGCCGGCTACGGCACAACCAGCGACGCCAAGGATCCGGTGCGGCCCGACCTTGAAGGCGCGTCGAACTCGATCGCCTTGGCGCTCGAGGATGCAGAAATGGAGCCGCGGGAGATTCATTACGTAAACGCGCATGGCACCGCGACCCACGCCAATGACATCACCGAAGCCGAAGCCATTCTGCGCGTGTTCGGCGATTATGGACGGGTCGTGCCGGTCTCGTCGACAAAGCCCATCCACGGCCATGCGCTTGGCGCGAGTGGCGGGCTGGAGCTCGCGATCACCATCAAGGCGCTGCGCGAACAGATCGCGCCTCCCACCATCAACTTCCTGGAGCCGGACCCCAAGTGCCCGCTTGACGTTGTTCCGAATGTCGCGCGTAAGCATAAGATCGACGCCGCCATGTCGAATTCATTCGCCTTCGGAGGGATCAACGCCGTGTTGATCGTGCGCCATGCCGCTTGAGTCGCCGTGCGCGCTCGGACCCTTTCGGCTGCGCGTCGATCCAGCGCGGGCCGCGGCCTATGCACGCGAGACCGGAGGGGACGTGGAGACCGTTCCGCTCGCCTATCCTGCGATCTGGCTCGCCGAGCCCTCGCTTTTTTCGGTCGTACGCGACCTTTGCGATGATCTCGATGTCGTGCCGGTGCATGAGTCGCAAAGCTTCTCCTATGACGCGCCTCTCGTTGCCGGAGAGAGCTATGATTTTAGCGTCACTATAAGCCGTGAGGACACGCCGCCGCGTCTGACGCTGGTGGCGATGGTCGCAAGATTGGACGGAGAGCCTTGCGCTCGAGTCGAAACAATGATGCGGCTCGTGCCGCGTGCGGCGCTGGCGAGCGTGTCATGAGCGGCGATATCAAAGTCGGCGACATAATTCCCGAGACCATCATCGGTCCCTTCGACGCGCCTTCGCTCACTCGTTACGCCGAGGTTTCGGGCGACGCCAACCCATTGCATCTCGACGATGCCGTGGCGGCGGCGATTGGCCTCACCGCGCCGCCGGTGCACGGGATGAAGCTTCTTGCCGCCTTTGAACCGATGCTGAGAGCGTGGCGGGACGATCTCATTATCTCTTCGCTTGCCGGAAGGTTTGTGCAACCGATTCTGCGCGGCGACACTGTTAGGCTGTCGGGACGCGTTTTACGAGCGACGGATGATGAGATTTTTGTTCGTCTGACCGCTTATGGCGCTGCGCGAGCCCCGGGCATCATTGGCGAAGCGACTCTGCGGCCAAAGGCGGGCGCATGAACTTTCGGATGGGGCTTTCACGTGGCTAAGAGCGCCGTCCGTGTCTTCATAACGGGGGCCTCGAGCGGCATTGGACGCGCGTTGGCGGTCGCATACGCCAGCGAAGGCGCGAGCCTTGTCTTGCTCGGCCGCGACGCTGAGCGGCTCGAAGCCGCTGCGCGCGCATGCCTCGCGGCGGGCGCAGAAGAGGCCGAGACCCACGTCGCCGACGTTCGCGATCGCGAATCCATGGCGCGGATCGTGCAGTCCGCACAGGACAAACTCCCCATCGACATTCTTATCGCCAACGCCGGCGTCGCAACGGGCCTTTCGCCCGGCCAGCTCCTCGAAACCCCCGAGGCGGTCCGAGCAATGCTCAAGATCAATGTCGAGGGAGTCTTCAACACCGTCGAGCCTGCGATCCTGCCGATGTGTGCCCGCAAGAGCGGCAGGATCGCCATCGTGGGCTCGATGGCCGGCGTGCGCGCGCTGCCCCATTCGCCGGCCTATTGTGCGGCGAAGGCGTGCGTTCACATGTGGGCGGACAGCCTGCGCGGCCAACTCGCGGCCTATGGCGTGCATGTCGCGCTTATCGTGCCCGGTTATGTGAAAACGCCAATGTCGGCGCGCACCATCGTGAAGACGCCGTTTTCGGCGCGCGCCATCGTAAAGACGTCGGCGTCGGGGGACGTCGAGTCCTGGCAACCCGGGGCCCTTTCCGACGAAGAAGCCGCGCGCATCATCAAGAACGGGCTCGAACGACGCCGCGACGTCATCGCCTTTCCACGTTATATGTATTGGGCGATGCGCCTCTTTTCCTTTTTACCGGCGGCGCTCGTCGACGGCGTCATGCGCCAGTTTCCCGCCGAGGTGCCGGAAACGTCGGAGCGCGGGGAAACGTGATCTTCGACGTCATCATGTGGGCGGCGGCGATCTATTGGCTCATCGCCATGGCGCTGCTCTTCGTCTCAATCGCGGCGACCATCGCCCAACCTTGGCTTGCCGTCCGCCGCGCCACGCGACGAGATCAGCCGGCGGTCTCGGTGGTTCTTCCGGTCAAGCTGATTGACGATCAATTTGATCGCACGCAAGAGTCCGCGCTCACGCAGCACTACCGCAATTTCGATGTGACGGTGTCGTCAACCGACCTTGATGCGCCAGCCGTCCAGCGTATGCGCGCCATTCTTGCGCGTCATCCGACCGTGCCTTCGCGGGTCGTTCTTTCGACCGCGAAATTCGCGGTCAGTCCGAAGGTCGATAATCTTTACGCGCCCTTCATACAGGCGTCACACGACGTCATCTTCATGAAGGACGCGAATGTGCTGCTTGAGCCGGACGCCTTGGCGCAACACATGCGGGAGCTGACGGACGATGTGGGGCTTGTCTGCGCCATCCCATATTGCGCGCGGCTCGAAAATTTTGCCGCTCACGTCGAGGCGGCGATCATCAATGGACCGCATGCTCGTATGCTATTTCTCGCCTCGGCGTTAGGGCAGGGGCACGGCGTGGGGAAAATTATGCTATTTAGGCGGTCGGACTTCCTGCGCGCGGGCGGCTTCGACGCGATTTCCCATACGGTGGGGGAAGACAACGCCTTGGCGAAGGCGATGCGGCGGATTGGCAAAAGGCCGGTCTTTTCCCACAGACCTGTCCGGCAGGAGCTTGGCGTTCGCAACTTTGCGGATGTTTATCATCGGCAATTGCGTTGGAGCGTCATTCGCCGAAACGACGAACTCATTTCCTTTCTCGCCGAGCCAATATGCCAAGCGCTTCCGGCGGTTATCGCTTCGGCCCTCGCGGCGCCGCTCATCGGCCTCGCGCCCATCGTCGCGGCGTCGGCGACCCTTATTGTGTGGTTTACGCTCGAAACATTGCTTTCCATGGCCAAAGGATGGCAGTTATCTTGGGCTGCGCCTGCGGTGTTTGTAATTCGCGAGGCGACGATGTTGGCGGTCTGGTTGAACGCCTGGGTCACCGACCGCGTGGTCTGGGCAAAGAGCAGCGTGAACGCGCGCACGGGGGCAAAGCCCTCTCCGGTTCCGCATGAAGAAGGATAGGCCGTTTGGTGCTGGGGCTTTTTCAATTCATCTTTGATGCGATCACGATTGTCTGCGCTTCGATCATGGTTGTGATCGGTATTGGCTATTTGATCGTCATCGGTCGTTTCTTATACGACCAGCTGCGCGGCGTGCGCGATTCCGAAGCGCCTGCGACGCCTGATTCGGAGCTGCCAAACGTTCTGCTGCAAATCCCGGTGTTCAATGAGCCGCTCGTAACCGAGCAATCGTTGCGCTGCGTCGCGCTTCTCGACTGGCCCAAAAATAAGCTGCGCATTCAGCTTCTCGACGATTCGACTGACGAGACGAGCGCGCGCGCCGATGTGGTGGCGGCAGAGCTTCGCGCCGGCGGCGCCGTTATCGACCATGTGCGGCGGTCCGACCGCTCGGGATTCAAAGCCGGCGCTTGCGCGCACGGCCTTACGATCACGGACGAACCCTTCGTCGCGATGCTCGACGCTGATTTCCGTCCGCCTCCCAATTGGCTGAAGCGGACGGTTCCGCTTTTTCTCACCGACGATCACGTCGGATTCGTGCAGTCACGCTGCGAGTTCCAGAACTTCGAGAAGAACTGGCTGACGCGCGCGCAGGGTCTCGTGCAGGACGGGCATTACCTCGTGGAGCAGCGCTCGCGCGCACACGCGGGCTGGCTCTTTCAATTCAACGGCACGGGCGGCATCTGGCGGCGCGCCACGATCGACGACGCCGGCGGCTGGTCGGATTATTCGCTGTGCGAGGACCTCGATCTTACCGTTCGCGCGGCGCTCAATGGATGGCATGGGCTGTTTGTGTCGGAGCCGCCGATTCCCGGTCAGGTGCCGGAGGGAATTCGCGATTTCAGACGTCAGCAGAGGCGCTGGTCAAACGGTTTCGTGCAGGTCGCGCAAAGGACCGTCTTGCCGATCTGGCGTTCGCCATGGAGTCTGACGCGCCGCGTGATGGCGATCTCCCTTATCGCCCATCAGATTTTCTTCCCGACCGCCGCCGTCGGGTTCATCGCCCTTGTTCTTGGCGCGATCCTGCACGGGTCTCTCGCGCCCTACGCGGACATGTTGGAGATTATCGGGATCATGACCCTGCTGGTGGCGCTCGGCGTCACGCTTCCGCCATACCTGGCGTTAAGGCGGGGGACCATCGTCGACTACGTCAAGACGGTCGCGTCCATTCCGCCTCTGATGATCTATCTCGCCTTCGCCAATGGCGCGAAGATTCTGCAGACTTTGCGCGGACGGAAATCGACATTTAAGCGCACGCCCAAGCTCGACCATGAAGCTACGGCGCGAGAGCCAATTGACGCTAAAGTAGAATGAGCGAAGAGGGGCGCGCTACTCCAGCCGCGCCGGGGCTTCGAAAGCGCCGACGTCGGTGACGATCGTAAGGGTCGTATCTGCGGCCTTAGCCGGGGCGACGCCAGAAAAGAGCTTAAGCTCGAAGCCCTCTCCAGCGCGCGTGCTCTCAATGAAAAGCGGCTCTTTTGCTTCCGCAAAGAGGTCCTTCGCCTTGCCAGGGCCGAGATAACGCAATCGCCATGACCCCTCCGCGCCGTTGCGCGACAGAGAGAAGCGCTTTTTCGCTTCGTCCGCGGTGAGCTTCTTCGGCACAAGCCTTTCCGCCTCGGCGATCGCCGCGGCGTGAGGCGAGGCGCCGACGCGCGGCAGCTCCAAAGACAGTTCGGCGCGCGCGGGCAGACAAATCTTCCCACATGAGGCGTAGTCGAGCGTGAGATTGAGCGTCACCGGCGCGTTCGGATCACGCGGCGTCACCCTCAAGGGCAAAAGCACGCGCGAATCATAGCCGGCGACGACGGTCCCGGCCTCGTCGATATGCTTTGGCGCCGGAAAGGACGGCTCGACCGCGGCGACATTGACGGATTTCGAAAAGTCGAATGCGGGCGCCGAGCCCGCCTCGCCTGGTTGACGCCAGTAGGTGATTGTCTCTGGATCGAGTGTGATCTCGACCGCTGCGTGGTAGGCGCCTGCTTGTGGAGACCCGGCGGATAGGAGCCGAGCGCGCGAGGCCGAGCCCTTAACGATAGCGGAAGCAAACACGGCGCTCTCGGCGGCCGTCTTTGTGGGATAACCCTGCGCGAGCGCTACGGCTAGCGTCGCGACGACAAACAGTTTTAAACGCATCATAGTTTGCGGCGGTTCGTCCTCTAGTGAAGGCAGTCAGTTACATAGTTTTGCGCCGCTTGTCCTCAGGGCTCGGCGAGCGTAGCATGACCCTATGAGGCCAGCCGGCAAGAAGCAAGATTTCGCGGCGAGAGTGAACGAGCGCCGCAGCAGTCGTCCTGCTGATCGGCGCTATCTCGACGGCCAATTGCTGATCGCAATGCCGAGCATGTTGGATCAGCGCTTCGCGCGGTCGGTGATCTATCTCTGCGCCCATTCCGAAGAGGGCGCGATGGGCATCGTGGTAAACCAACCGGCCCGCGTTCGCAATTTTCCGGATCTTCTGGTGCAGCTTCAGGTGATCGCTCCCCAGGAGCGCATCAGTCTGCCGAGCCGCGCCGAAGACATCCAGGTGCTTTCGGGCGGACCGGTGCAGACCGACCGCGGCTTTGTGCTGCACTCGCCGGATTTCTTCCTCGATAATTCGACGTTGCCGATCGATGACGGCGTGTCTCTGACAGCAACCATCGACATTTTGCGCGCGATCGCGGCGGGGCGCGGCCCCGATCAGGCGCTGCTCGCGCTCGGCTATGCGGGCTGGGACGCAGGTCAGCTCGAAGAAGAGATACAGCGCAATGGCTGGCTGAATTGTCCTGCCGATCCTGGCTTGCTGTTCGATCGCGAGCTGGAGACCAAATATGCGCGCGCCTTGCGCTCGATCGGCGTCGATCCTGAGCGGCTGTCTGCGAACGCGGGACACGCCTGAGCGTCGGACTCAGAGTCGGTCGAAGGCTGGCGCATAGTCCACCTGTCCCTCCCTGGCCGGAAGCTCGCCGTTGAGCGCCATCGCCAGGAAATGCGGCCCCGAATATGGCGAGCCAAAGCCAGTCGCAAGCTCCGTTCGGAATCCGAAACGGCCGTAAAAATCTCCGTCGCCCAATACGAAAATCGCGCGCCACTGATCTTTCTGTTCGCGCGCCAGTGTCCAGCGCAAAAGGGCGCTGGCGACGCCTTGCCGGCGATGCGCTGCGGCGACGGCGACAGGACCGAGCCCAAGCGCAGGAAAGGGAGCTCTCATTCTGGATAGGGTGGCGTGGCCGACGATGAAGCCGTCGATGGCGGCGACGCAGCCAAAAACTAAATCGCCGTCCTTGCGCAGCGCCTCGATGAGGTCTGCCTCGCCGGGCCTTTGGAAGGCTGCAAGAAGCAGTTCGCGTGTCGCCGGGTAATCTTTCGGCGTTTCACTGCGAAGACTTGCGCTTTCGCTCATGGCGCAGGGTTGCTGTGGAGCGCATGAATGGCGTCGATGCGCCGCTCGATTTCAGGCGTGATCGCGAGGTTCATCGAAGCAAGGTCGGTTTTGAGTTGCGCCATTGTTGTGGCGCCAATGATGTTTGAGGTCACGAAGGGCCGCGAGGTCACGAAAGCGATTGCGAGCTGCGCCGGATCGACGCCAAGGTCCCGCGCGAGATTTAGATAAGCGTCGACGGCCAGTTCGACTTCCGGCTTCTCATAACGCTGCGCACGCTCAAATAGAGTGGTGCGCGCGCCCGGCGGTCGTGCGCCGCCCTGGTATTTGCCGGTGAGATAGCCTTGGGCGAGCGGCGAATAGGCGAGCAAACCGACGTGGTCGCGCGCGGCGAATTCGGCTAAGCCCATTTCGAAAGTGCGGTTGACCAGATTATAGGCGTTTTGAATCGAAACGACGCGCGGCCCGTGGCCGAGTTCGGCGGCGCGCAGGAAGCGCGCGACCCCCCATGGCGTTTCATTGGAAAGGCCGATGTGACGAACCTTCCCGGCTTCTACCAGCCGCGCGAGCGCTTCCAGCGTCTCTTCAATCGGGATTTCCTCGCGTCGCGTTGGTCGCCGATAGGTCGTGCCGCCCGCGCCCCAAAGCGGCAGTGAACGATCCGGCCAATGCAATTGATAGAGATCGATGTAGTCGGTCTGCAGCCGCTTGAGCGAGCCTTCGACCGCATAGTCGATGTTCTTGGCGTCGAGAACGGTTCCGGCGCTTCCGGGACGCAACCAATTGGCGTCGCCGCGCCCGGCGACCTTGGTCGCGATGATAACCTTGTCCCGGTTCTTGCGCGCGGCAAGCCAACTCCCAATGATGCGTTCGGTCGACCCATGAGTCTCTCGCCGTGGCGGAATCGAATAGATTTCCGCAGTGTCGACAAAATTGACGCCGCAATCGAGGGCATAGTCCAGTTGGGCGTGACCTTCCGCTTCGCTGTTCTGCTGTCCCCAAGTCATCGAGCCGAGACAGATTGCCGAGACTGAAAGATCCGTGTTTCCGAGTTTGCGGTATTCCATGGGGCGGCCGTTAACGAAGAAATTCGCTCGATTGCAGCTCAAGCCGCAGTTCGAAGCTCTGAAACTGGGTGAAGATCGGCAAGAGCCAGGCTTTGAGCGCAGCGCGAACCACAAGGGACATTCCTGGCGGCGGCTCGCTCACGAAGCGGGATAATGACAGATCGACGTCGTCGAGCGCTCGAGCCATCGGCGCCTCAAGGCGGGGAATCACGAATTTGCCGCTCGTCGGATAGCGCGCAAGGATTGTTAGCGCGTTCCGGCCAAGCGGCGACGCGCCGCGATTGTGAATGACGCTCATCGTCAGATCAGGCCAGGTGGTCTTCAGGACGAGCGCGCTATTGGCCGCGCTCTCCGTGACGTCTGTCTGAAAGAGCACGATTGGCTCCACGCAGAGCCTTCGCGCTTCTTCAAGAAAGCCGATTTCAGCAATCGTTGCAAACAGGCGTTCATAAGAGCGGTGCCAGACGTCGACGATCTTAGGTCTTTCGTCGGCGACGAGAAGGCGATCGAAAAGCGAGATCTGTCCCTTGACTTCGTCAAGATCGACGACGCGCGTCCTTTCAGGAAAGAACAGCGCATAAAGCGGCTCGCGGGAGGCGGTGTCGAAGCCATCAACGCGGACATTGCGCGATAGATAATAATCGGTCAGTAAACGCGCCGCAGTCGTCACGCCTGTTTTCGAGTGCGGCGAGCAAACAAAGAAAACGAGCGTGCGGCGCATCATGTGGTCTTAGACAATCTGCGCCGTCGCCTCGGTCCTTTATCGCCTCTTTTCGTCGAGGAGTTCGAGTAGGCCTACTCTTTCGAACTCATCTGCGACGCGCGCGAGCCAGGTCCGGACATACCCGCGCAGCACGAAGGAATGCTCAGCCGCGCGGCCCTGCGCATCCTGATTGGCGACGAATGTTGAAAAAGGCGCCCCGCAGAGTTCGACCTGCTCGTAAGCGAGTTCGCTGAGCTTGGGGATGGTGATCTCGCCTGAGGTGACGACGTCCTCGAAATATTTGGCGTGCGTTTGAGGATCCCACTCGAAGAAAGTCGTGTCGTTGACGTGATTTTTCACCATGAAGTAGTTGGCCTCCGCAACGTAAGGCGCAATTTCGGCGATTTCCTCCAGCGAGGAGATCGAGGGTCCGATGACGTGTAGCAGGATGAAGCGGAACTCGCCGCCTTTCACCGCGTCGAAGAACCCGATCTCGTCGAGAGCCTGAAGCGCCGGACTTAAGCCGCCGGCGCGCACGTCGATGACGCTGACTTTGGCCTGCGACGAATTCAGCGTGTCGATAATCTTCATCTGGTCCGCCGGCTCGGTCAGATCGACGATCATCGTGTGGTCGGGGTGAAAGCGATGAAGCGTTCCGCGCGGCGTCTCGGTGTCGAAGGCGCGCGCGTGGATGTCGTTGAGCGAAAGAAAATCGAGGATCGCTCTGGCGATCGTCGTTTTGCCGACCCCACCCTTATCCGCGCCCACGACGATGACCGCCGGCCGAGCGGCGCCTTTGGGAGCGGCCACCGCAGTCTTAGCTGTTTGAGCTCGACTTGGGGCCTGTTGAGCTCGACTTGGGGCCTGTCGTTTGGCTGGCGCTGCCCTGGTAATTTTGACCGGCTTCTTGACCATGGGTGCTCCCCTATCGGATTCGCGCTGCGCCGCTGCTTATGAAGGAGACAAGTACATTTAACAAACATGGTTTTCGGCGCTTGTCATGCTCCGATTCAGCTAATCCTCGATGGCGCTGCAATTGTGACGTCATAAAATAACATTATATTTATGTTATTATTAATATGCTCCATAGCTGGAACGTAAATTGACATTCGTGCGTTTTGCAGGTTTATGCGTTCGAAATACAGAACGTCCGTGGCTGCTCGCCGGCGCGGACCAGATTCGCGCGTCAGGGACATGAGCAGCTTCGAGAATATGGTCGTACAGCGGCCCGCCGAGTCATCGTCGCAGCAAGGTCTGGCGACTCTGCACGTGGAGGACCGCAACGGCGTGGTTCATGAACTCGAAGCCGTTGAAGGCTGGCGGCTGATGGAGATTTTGCGCGACCATGGCGTCGGTATGGATAACACCTGCGGCGGCGCGCTCGCCTGCGCGGAATGCCACGTCATCCTCGATGTGGAATGGGCGCGCCGCGTGCCGCCGCCCCGCGAAGAAGAAATTGAAAAACTCGATGAATTGCCGATGCTTTACGAAAATTCGCGTCTCTCTTGCCAAATCATTTGGTCGGACGAGATGAGCGGTCTTCGACTGAAGCTCGCGCAGGAGACATGATGGCCGCCTTCAAACATCCCCAGATCCTCATCGCCTCAAATCTGGCGGACGGCGAAGTGGTGTTTCTCGGGCCGTCCGGCTGGGAGCGCGACCATCGTCGCGCATGCGTGGCGCAGAACGCTGACGAGGCTGCGGCGTTCGAAGCGGCGGGCAAGCGCGACGTTTCCGCCAATCGAGTGGTCGACGTCTATCTTGCCGACGTCGAGATCGGCGGGGATGGCGCGCCGACGCCATTGCATTATCGCGAAAGGATGCGCGTGAAGGGGCCGAGCGTGCGCCTCGATCTCGGCAAACAGTTCCCCGGGAGCGCGGCATGACGGCGGTCGATTTGCGCGTGGCGCAGCGGCCCAATGCGCCGGTGACGACTTATCGCTACGACGAATATGACGCGGCCTTCGTGCGCGAACGCGTGGCGGAGTTTCGCGAGCAAGTGCGTCGTCGGCTTTCCGGCGCGTTGACGGAAGAGGAATTTCGGCCGTTTCGGTTGATGAATGGACTCTATCTGCAGCTTCACGCCTATATGCTGCGCGTCGCTATTCCCTATGGCACGCTGACGGCGCGCCAGATGCGCCGCCTCGCCGATATCGCCGACAGATGGGACAAGGGCTACGGCCATTTCACCACTCGCCAAAATCTGCAGTACAACTGGCCGAAGCTTGTCGACACGCCAGACATCCTCGAAGCGCTTGCCGACGTCGAGATGCACGCGATCCAGACGTCCGGCAACTGCATCCGCAATGTGACGGCTGATCATTTCGCTGGCGTGGCGCCGGATGAGATCGAAGATCCCCGCCCGACGGCGGAGTTTTTGCGGCAGTGGTCGAGCCTGCATCCGGAGTTTTCATTCCTGCCCCGCAAATTCAAGATTGCGGTGACGGGCGCCGAGCACGACCGCGCGGCGATCATGGTGCATGACGTCGGCCTGCGTATTCTCAGGAACGAAAGAGGCGAGATTGGCTATCAGGTCGTCGTCGGCGGCGGTCTCGGCCGTTCGCCCTTTGTCGGCAAGATTGTCGGCGACTTCGTGCCGCGAGAGGATTTGCTCGCCTTTCTCGAGGCGATCATGCGCGTCTACAACCGCTTCGGCAGGCGTGACAACAAATACAAAGCGCGCATAAAAATTCTCGTCCACGAGAAAGGGATTGACGAAATCCGCGCTGCGGTTGAAGCCGAATTTGCGGCGATGGACTGCTCGGTTTTTTCCCACGATCCCGCCGAGTTTGAGCGCATCGCGTCTTTTTTTGCGCCGCCGCCTTATGAAACGCTGCCCGCCGCTTCTTCGGCGCTGCGCACCGCAAAATTGGAGACGCCGGCCTTCGCCAATTTCGTTGATGTCAACGTCAGCGCGCACAAGATACCCGGCTACGCCATCGTCACGGTTTCATTAAAGCCCATCGGCGGCATTCCCGGCGACGCCACGTCCGAACAGATGCGCGTCCTCGCCGACGCGAGCGAGCGCTTCGGTTTCGGCGAGTTGCGCGTCAGTCACGAGCAAAACATCATCCTGCCGCATGTGAAGCAGGACGATCTTTTAGCGCTTTGGCGGATGCTCGAGCCAGTTGGTCTTGCGACGGCGAACGCCGGCCTTGTCTCGGACATCATCTCATGCCCGGGTCTCGATTACTGTTCGCTCGCGACTGCACGCTCGATTCCTATCGCGCAGGCGATCTCGAAGCGTTTCTCAGACATGTCGCGGCAGCGGCGCATCGGCAAACTCGGCATCAAAATCTCGGGCTGCATCAACGCCTGCGGTCATCATCACGTCGGCGCGATCGGCGTTCTCGGCCTGGAGAAGAAAGGCCAAGAGTCATACCAGATCACGCTCGGCGGCGATCCGACCTTTTCCGCGTCGATCGGCGAAATCCTTGGGCCTGGCGTCACTGCGGACCAGGTCCCGGACGTCATCGAGCATCTCGTCGATTTCTATCTTGCCGAACGCGCGGAGGGCGAAGCGTTCATCGACACCTGGCGCCGCATCGGTCATGTGCGGTTCAAAGACGTCTTGCGTCGGGAGGGCGAAGATGGCGCTGATATCTGAAGGCCGTTTCGTCGAAGATTCATGGCGCCGCCTCGCCGACGAGGAAGCGTTGCCAAAGACTGGCGAGGTCATCGTGTCGCTGCCGCGACTTGAACATGCATTGGAGGTTCTCGGGACGGAATCATCGCTCGGCGTGATCGTCCCGAACACGACCGAGCCTTCGTCGCTCATTCAGGCGTTGCCGCGACTTCAGCTTATCTCAATCTCTTTTCCGGCCTTCTCCGATGGTCGCGGCTTCTCCTTGGCGGCCCTTCTGCGCCGCGCGGGATTTAAAGGCGAGTTGCGCGCGAGCGGCCGACTTGTGGCCGACCAATACGCTCATGCGATCGGCTGTGGCTTCGATACGATCGAAATCCCCGACGATCTCGCCGATCGTCAGGATGAAGAGCAGTGGCGCGTTGCGCTCAACACCTATTCGATGAGCTATCAGCGCGGCTATGCCGGGCGCGGATCGATTCTTGAGGCCCGTAGGAGGGCCGCGCGCTCATGAAACCTTCCATCGCTGAAACGCTGGCGCCGCGACTCGCGCCGCTCGATCTTGATCATCGCCTGGTGCTGGTGCGCGAGTTCATTCCCGGCCGGATCGTGTTCACCACGAGTTTCGGGATAGAGGATCAGCTCATCACGCATTCGATCTTCACGCAGGGACTCGATATCGACGTCGCGACGATCGACACGGGGCGGCTGTTTCCCGAAACCTATGAGCTATGGGAGCGCACGGAAGCGCGTTATGCGCGGCGCATTCGGGCGGTCTGCCCGCAGGCTGCGCCGCTTGAAGCGCTGATCGAAGATCAGGGAATCAACGGTTTCTATTACTCCGTTGAGGCGCGCAAGGCCTGCTGTCATGTGCGCAAGGTCGAACCGTTGTCGCGGCTGCTTGCCGGCGTTTCAGGCTGGGTGACGGGGCTTCGGGCGGATCAGTCTCAGGCGCGCTCGGACGCGCCAATTATCGCCTTTGATGAGACTCACAGGCTGCTCAAGCTTAATCCGCTTGCAGATTACACGCGCGACGCGGTCGTTGCGGCGGTTGAGGAGTTTTCAGTGCCCATCAACGCGCTTCACGCCAAGGGCTTTCTGTCGATCGGCTGTGCGCCTTGCACGCGCGCGGTGCTTCCCGGCGAAAGCGAGCGCGCTGGCCGCTGGTGGTGGGAAGAAGACAATAAGAAGGAGTGCGGCCTTCATGTTGGCGAAGACGGCGTGTTGCGCCGTGGCGCGCCGCAAGAGGCGGACCAATGACAGCGCTCGCGGCGCGTCCGCTCGGCCATCTCGATCGACTCGAGGCCGAAAGCATCCACATCATGCGCGAGACCGTCGCCGAATGCGAACGGCCGGTGATGCTTTATTCCATCGGCAAGGATTCGGCGGCGATGCTGCACATCGCCATGAAGGCCTTTTATCCGTCGAAACTGCCGTTTCCATTGCTCCATGTCAATACAACATGGAAATTTCGCGAGATGATCGAATTTCGTGATCGTCGCGTGAAGGAGCTTGGAGTCGAACTCATCGAATATATCAATCCCAAAGGGATTGAGATGGACATTAGCCCCTTTGTTCATGGCTCGAAGCTTCATACCGAGATTATGAAGACCGAGGCGCTGAAACAGGCGTTGGACAAATACAACTTCGACGCGGCTTTCGGCGGCGCGCGTCGCGACGAGGAAAAGTCGCGCGCCAAGGAGCGTGTGCTGTCATTTCGCACGGCGCAGCACCGTTGGGACCCGAAGAATCAGCGCCCGGAATTCTGGCGTCTCTACAATACGCGAAAAGCGCCAGGCGAAAGCTTGCGGGTTTTCCCAATGTCCAACTGGACCGAGGCGGATATCTGGGATTACATCGCGCGCGAGAACATTCCCGTCGTTCCGCTCTATTTCGCCAAAGAAAGGCCTGTCGTGCGCCGCGGCGGCACGCTTATCATGGTCGATGATGATCGCATGAAGCTCGCGCCAGGCGAGTCGATCGAACATAAAAAGGTGCGCTTTCGCACGCTCGGCTGCTACCCGTTGACGGGCGGCATAGAAAGCGATGCGTCCACTCTCGACGAGATCATTGCGGAAATGCGCGAGAGCCGTTCCTCGGAGCGTCAAGGGCGGCTTATCGACCACGACGGCTCCAGCTCAATGGAGCAAAAGAAGCAGGAAGGATATTTCTGACATGCACGGCGCCGTCGCTGCCGCATTGCCTTCGCGCGCGCCTGCACGGTTAGTCGGCGAAAAGCCGCTCCTGCGGTTCATCACCTGCGGCTCGGTCGATGACGGCAAATCAACGCTGATCGGGCGTTTGCTCTACGACGCCGATCTTGCGCCCGACGACATTATCGCAGCGCTCGAAAGCGACTCCAAGAAGCATGGCACGCAGGGCGAAGCGCTCGACTTCGCCTTGCTCGTCGACGGACTTGCCGCTGAGCGCGAGCAGGGCATCACGATTGACGTCGCCTATCGTTATTTTGCGACGGACAAGCGCAAGTTCATCGTCGCCGATACGCCGGGCCACGAGCAATACACGCGCAACATGGCGGTCGGCGCCTCGACAGCCGACCTCGCCATTCTGCTTGTTGACGCGCGCAAGGGAATCCTGCCGCAAACGCGCCGACACAGCGTCATCACCTCGATGTTCGGCGTGCGTCACGTCGTCGTCGCTGTCAACAAGATGGATCTCGTCGGCTACAGCGAAGGGGTCTTCCGCAAGATCGAAGCGGATTTTCACGCATTCGCCAATAATCTTCGCTTTGCCTCCATCTATGTCGCGCCGCTTGTCGCCAAGGATGGCGACAATCTTGTCCACGGCAGCGCCAATATGTCTTGGCATCAAGGCCCGCCGCTGCTCTCCTATCTTGAGGGCGTCGCGGTCGAAGATGTGATGCAGATCGCGCCCTTTCGGATGCCCGTGCAATGGGTGAATCGACCCAACCTCGACTTTCGCGGCTTTTCCGGCTTCATCAGCGGCGGCAATATTCGGCCGGGGGACATTATCCGCGTTCTACCCTCGGGGCGGGATACGCGTGTCGCGAGAATTGCCACATTCGATGGCGATCTCGAAAGCGCGCTGTCTGGTCAGTCAGTGACGCTGACTCTTTCTGAAGAAATCGACATCTCGCGCGGCGATCTCTTGTGTTCGCCAGTGTCGCCAGCGAAAACCGGAGATCGTCTCGAAGCGAAGCTCCTATGGCTCGTGCGCGAGCCTCTCCTCGTCGGCAAGAACTATTTGTTGAAGCTCGGGACGAAGACGGGGCCTGCGGCCGTAACCGAGGTCGATGCGCGCATCGACATTGAGAGTGGCCTTCCGCAACCGCTGGCCGATGGTTCGACTCTCGCCTTCAACGAAATCGGCGACGCGCGACTGTCGCTTGAAACCGTGATCGCCTGCGACCCCTATGTCGAGAACCGCGAAACCGGCGGATTTATCCTCATCGACCGCATCACCAATGAAACGGTGGCTGTCGGCATGGTCAAAGCGGTCGCCGCATCAAACGGCCGCGCGGCGGCGCCGCTGACGGAGCTCAGCTACGCCTCTATGGAAGGGCTGCCGCTTGTGCGGGAGTCGTTTCGACCAAGTCCGACGCGCAGCCTAGTAAAGGCGCTGTCGTGGCTCTTGCCAGCAAGCGTTTCGACCTTTCTCATCGTATACGCCTTTGTCCAAAACGCAGAGCTTGCCGCCGAAATCACCGGCGTTGAGCTGCTTGCGATGTTCGCGCTCTATTATTTCCACGAGCGGTTTTGGACGCGATTGAAGTTCGGGCTGGCGACGGAAGAAACGCAGCCCGGAGACGACCCAGGGCTCTGAGCATCAGTGCGCCTCGTCCCAATTGGCGGCGGCGCGCGCATCGACTTTCAGCGGCACGGTTAGATGAACGGCAGGTGAGGGCGCCTGCTCCATCACGCGACGCGCGACTTCGATCGTCGCCTCGGCTTCATTGATCGGCGCTTCGAATACAAGCTCGTCATGCACTTGCAGAAGCATTTGCGCTGAAAGTCCGGCGCGCGTGAGCGCGTCATCCATCCGTGTCATGGCGCGACGGATGATATCGGCGGCCGCGCCCTGGATTGGCGCATTGATCGCGGCGCGCTCGTAAAAGGCGCGATCTGAAGCATTGGCGGAGCCGATGCCAGGGAAGTGATAAACCCGGCCGAAGATCGTCGAGACTTCTCCCTTCTCGCGCACGGTTTTGCGGATTGAATCCATGTAATCGCGAATGCCGGGAAAGCGTTCGAAATAACGCTTGATATAGGCGCTTGCCTCTTCACGCGGGATGCTCAGCTGATTGGCGAGTCCGAAAGCGGAGATACCATAGATAATGCCGAAGTTGATCGCCTTGGCGCGGCGGCGCGTTTCGGGCGGCATGTCCTTGATTGGCACATTGAACATTTCGCTGGCCGTCATCGCGTGAATGTCTAGGCCATCGGCGAAGGCGCGTCTGAGCTGAGGAATGTCGGCGATGTGGGCGAGCAGCCGCAGCTCGATCTGCGAATAATCCGCAGAAATCAGCACGCGGCCGGGCGCTGAGATGAACGCCCTGCGAATCTTGCGCCCCGCCTCGTTGCGCACGGGGATGTTCTGAAGATTCGGCTCTGATGAAGAGAGCCTCGCCGTCGTCGTCGCAGCGAGCGCATAGCTGGTGTGCACGCGGCCGGTGTCAGCATTGATATAGCCGGGCAGGGCATCGGCGTAAGTGCTCTTGAGTTTCGAGACCTGTCGCCAGTCTAGAATGCGACGCGCGAAATCATTGCCGTCGCCAGCGAGGTCTTCGAGAACGCTTGCGGAAGTCGACCAGGCGCCCGTGGCTGTCTTTTTCGCGCCGGGCAGCCCCATTTTGCCGAACAATATGTCGCCCAGCTGCTTAGGCGAGCCGAGGTTGAAATTCTCGCCGGCAAGCTCGAATATTTCGGCTTCGAGACGCGCCATGTTCTGCGCGAATTCGCCGGAGAGGCGCGATAAGATCGTGCGATCGACGGCGACGCCTCTTCGCTCCATGCGGGCGAGCGTCGCGACCATCGGCCGCTCCAGAGTCTCGTAGACCGTGGTCATGCGCTCTGACGAGAGCCGCGGTTTCAACACGCGCCAAAGGCGCAGGGAAATATCCGCCCGTTCTGCCGCATATTCCGTCGCTGCCGTGAGCCCCGCACGGGCGAAACCGACGAAATTGCGGCCGGCGCCAGCGACGGAGGCGAAGGTCAAAGCGTCATGGTCGAGATAGTGGCGCGACAGCTGTTCAAGGCCATGGTCGTTGCGTCCTGAATCCAGCGTGTAGGACATAAGCATCGCATCGTCGATCGGCGCGACGTCGATTCCGTACCGCGAGAGGACAAGCAGATCATGCTTCATGTTGTGTGCGATTTTGAGGATCGACGAGTCCTCAAACAGCGGCTTTAGTCGCGTCAGAGCCGCCTCGATCGGAATTTGTCCCTCGACCAAATTGGCGCCGGCGAAAAGGTCAGCGGACTCGCCAGATCGATGCTGCAGCGGCACATAACAAGCCTGTCCCGGCGCCGTCGCCATAGAGACGCCGACGAGTTCTGAACGCATCGGATCCGGCACGGTCGTTTCGACATTGATCGAGACGAGACCAGCGCCGGCGGCGTCCGCGATCCATTGGTCCAGACGCTCGGCCGAGGCGATCGTCTCATAGGTAGAGCGATCGATCTTGTTCGTCTTCGCTTCGGCGAGACGCGCCGAGACGAGCCTCGTCGGCGTGAGCGCTTCACTTGTCCGCTTCTCGACGGGTTTCGGAGCCTCAGAAGCAGGCGCGGCAGTCTCTGAGAATTCGCCATCCCGAGTTCGCCAGCCGGCGGCCCCGACAAAGTCCGGATCAGGCGCGATGTCCTGCGCATGCACCCCATACATCTCAGCGACTCGGCGGGTGATCGTGGTGAACTCCATCGCTTGCAGAAAGGCGATGAGTTTCGCAGGGTCCGGCTGATGAAGGCCGAGGTCTTCGAGCGGCGTTTCGAGAGGCGCGTCGCGCACGAGTTCGCAGAGCTTCTTCGAAATAAGAATGCGCGCGACCGCATCTGGCTCGGTCAGAGCTTCGCGCCGCTTCGGCTGCTTGATGCCCGACGCCTTGGCGAGCAGCGTTTCGAGATCGCCATATTCGTTGATGAGCTGAGCGGCCGTCTTGACGCCGATACCTTTCGCGCCCGGCACATTGTCGGTCGAATCGCCTGCAAGCGCCTGCACGTCGACGACTTTATCGGGAGTGACGCCGAAATAGTCGACCACCTCGGCTTCGCCAAAGAGGCGTTCTTCACGCGCGCCCTTCGTTCCGGCGGTTCCCGAGGCGGGGTCGTACATTCTCACGCCGGGCCCGACGAGCTGCATCAAATCCTTGTCGGCCGAGACAATCAGCACGTCCGCGCCCTTGGCCTGCGCCTGCGTCGCGTAAGTGGCGATCAGATCGTCGGCCTCGTAGACATCCTGTTCGATCGGGGTGAGGCCGAAGGCGCGCACGGCGGCGCGCATGAGCGGAAATTGCGGAACGAGGTCTTCCGGCGGTTCGGAGCGATGCGCTTTGTAGTCGGGATAAAGGTCCTTGCGGAACGAATGTTCGCTTTTGTCAAAGATGATGGCGAGATGCGTGGGCTTCACGCCCGCCGCCCCCTCGCGCACGAATTGGAGCACCTTCGTGCAGAAAAGCCGCACGGCGCCGGTGGGCAGCCGGTCGGTACGATAATTATATTTCGCATCCTGCCGGATCGACTGGAAATAAGCGCGAAAGACGAAGGAGGAGCCGTCAACGAGGAAGATGTGGCTGCCGGGGCCGACGGGCTTATTGGTGAGGGTCATGCGCCTATCTTAACGGCGCGCGCGCGCCGCGTCATGGCGCGGTCGCCCGAAACCGCATCGTTTGACCGGCGCCGGCGCGAGGCATAGAAGACCGCATGTCCCACAATAGTTTTGGCCATCTGTTTCGCGTCACCACCTTCGGCGAGAGCCACGGGCCGGCGCTTGGCGCGATCGTCGACGGATGTCCGCCGAAAATTCCGCTCGAAGTGATGGACATCCAGGGTTTTCTAGATAAGCGCAAGCCGGGACAGTCGCGGTTCACGACGCAGCGGCGAGAAGCTGATGAGGTGAAGATTCTTTCCGGCGTCTTCTCCTACGGCGACGGCCGACAGGTGACGACCGGAACGCCGATTGCGCTCGTGATTGAGAATACCGACCAACGCTCCAAAGACTACGGAGAAATCGCCGACAAATACCGTCCCGGCCACGCTGATTATGTTTACGACGCGAAATATGGCGTGCGGGATTATCGCGGCGGTGGGCGCTCCTCGGCGCGTGAAACCGCGGCGCGGGTCGCCGCTGGCGCTGTTGCGCGCAAGGTGATCCCAGGCGTGACGATTCGCGGCGCGCTGGTGCAGGTCGGTCCGCATAAGATCGATCGGGCAAGTTTTGACTGGGCCGAGATTGAACGCAACTCGCTTTTTTGCCCCGATGCGCGCGCGGCGGAAATATGGACGGACTATCTCGATAACGTGCGAAAGGACGGCTCGTCCATCGGCGCTGTGATCGAGATCGTCGCGGAGGGCGTTCCGGCTGGCTGGGGCGCGCCGGTTTACGGCAAGCTCGACGCCGATCTCGCCGCCGCGATGATGTCGATCAATGCCGTGAAAGGCGTCGAAATCGGCGCGGGATTCGCCGCGGCCGAGCTCACCGGCGAAGAAAACGCCGACGAGATGCGCGCCGGAGACAAAGGACCGCAGTTTTTGTCCAACAACGCCGGCGGCGTGCTCGGCGGCATTTCGACAGGACAGCCCCTCGTCGTGCGCTTCGCGGTAAAACCGACGTCTTCAATTCTGACGCCGCGCCGCACCATCGATCGTTTCGGCAAGGAGACCGACATCGTCACGAAGGGCCGTCACGATCCCTGCGTTGGCATTCGCGCCGTGCCGGTTGGCGAAGCGATGATGGCCTGCGTGCTGGCCGACCATTTCCTGCGTCATCGCGGGCAGGTCGGCTGACGCAAGGTTTGCAATCACCTCACCCCGCCATCATTACGCGTTCGTGGCCAAGGTCGGGTTCGCCGCAACGCTCTAATATCTTTTGGCGCGCAGCGTCGCGCAATGCGACCGCCGCTTGAAAGTCATCGCCTTTAGGCTCGATCGGCGCGCCAATATGAACGGCGATGGGACCGCGCCTGAACAGCCATGAATCGCTGCGCAAAATCGAACGTGTGCCCCGGATCGTGATGGGCACGACCGGGAGCCCCAATTGCGCGGCGGTCGAAAAGGCGCCGATATGGAACCCGAGCAGTCCCGGCATTCGCGAAAAGGTTCCTTCCGGAAACCAGACCAACCGCACGCCCGCGCGCGCTGACTGCAAGGCGGCTCGCGCATCGGCGACGCCGCCTGCCGGATCAGTCCGCCGCACAAAGATCGCGCCAAGGCGCCGCAAGAAAGGACCAGCGACGCGCTGATGCGCGAGCTCTTCCTTCGCAATGAACGAAAGCTCTCCGGGACAGACGGCGACAAGCACCGCGCTGTCCAGATAGCTCGAATGGTTGGCGATGAGAATCGCGCTTTCCTGCGGGACCGCCGTGTCGCGCGTAATGGTAAGCGGGCAGCCGATCAAGCGAAAAAACAATCGCGCGGCCGAGCCGACAAGATGGTGACGCCATATCCGTCTTGGCGTCAACAGCACGCATGGCCACACGAAGGCGCCGATCAACGCCAGCATGCTCCACGCAAAGGCATTGTAGGCCGAAATCGCGAAATTGGCTGAGAGGCGGCGCAGCCGAGGCGCGACGCCGGAGAGGGCGACACGCACAAGCTGCCATTGCGGGCTCGTCCCCTTCGTTCGTAACTGACCAGTTTCGAACATGGCGCGCGCGGCCGAGCGTCTTATCTTTCCGCTCGATGTTTTCGGGATGGTGTGCGGTGGAACGAGAACGACTTCATCCGGAGCAAGATCAAGCAAGGCTTGAGAGGTTTCGCCGATCCTTTTGCGCAAAGACTCCCGTCGCGCATCGTCGGTCAGGCGCGTTTCAGCGAGAACAATCAGCCTTTCCGTCCCAGCGCGCGCATCGATCGCTGCAAACGCCGCGACGCAGCCCTTTCTCGCTCCTTCAAGGGAGCAGACAGCTTCTTCCAGTTCCTGCGGATAGATGTTGCGTCCGGCGCGCTTGATCAGATCCTTGATACGGCCGGTGATGAAAATATCGCCGCCTGCGATGTAGCCGCGATCGCCGGTCTCAAGCCAATCGCCATCAAACAGCGCGGCAGTCTTTTCCGGATTTTGGAAATATCCTCGCGTCGCCGACGGCCCTCGGAACTGTATGCGTCCCTCCTGTCGCTCCGGCAATTCGCGACTGGCGTCGTCGACGACGCGGATTTCGTGGTGAGGCAGAGGCCGTCCACAGGCCACTAATGAGATGACGCCTTCGACGCCTGGGTCTGCGATCCGTGCAATGCCGTCGCGATCGAGCGCCTTGCGATCTACGCGATCGATGAGGGGTCCTCGGCCGGGCGGCGGGAAAGCAAGTCCAACGGCGTTTTCCGCCAGCCCGTAAACCGGAGTCATCATCTCGGGTCGAAAGCCGTAAGGCGCAAATCGTTGAGCGAAGCGCACAAGGGACGTCGGGCTCACGGGCTCTGCGCCGTTCATGATCGCCCGCAAAGATGAAAGATTGAGGCCGTTGATCTTGGCGTCGTCGATCGCCTTCAGGCACAGTTCATAAGCAAAATTCGGGGCTGCGGAGATCGTCGCCTTATGCGTGTCGATCGCCCAAAACCAGCGCGCCGGATCAGCGAGAAAGGACAGCGGCGACATGATGAGCGCCGACGCTCCGTAATAAAGACTGCCAAGCCAGCAGCCGATCAGCCCCATGTCATGATAGAGCGGCAGCCAGCTGACGACCCTGTCCGCTGACGAAGCCTTCAGCACGCCGCCCATGGCGCGGATGTTTGCGAGAAGATTGGCGTGAGACAGCACGACGCCCTTTGGATCGCCGGTGCTGCCTGACGTGTATTGGATCAGCGCCGTGGCGTCGGGCGGCGCTGGCAATGGCGCGGATATTGGCGCAGCAGAGTTCAGATCTGGAATCGTAACGATGTGTTGAAGCGCGCTCACGAGCCCATAGAGCAATTTACCTACGACTCTGATCTCGGCGTTGGTGATGAGCACGCTGGCTTCAGCGTTCGACAATATCCCGGCCTGGCGGCGAAGATGATCCTCGATCTGCGCTAAGCGAAAGGGTGGATAGATCGGCACGGGAACAGCGCCGCAGAACAAAACCGAAAAAAACGCGATGAAAAAATCGCGGCTTGTCGGCAGCATGATCGCGATGCGATCTCCAAAGCTCACGCCCCGCTCAATGAGCCCGCCCGCCGCGGCGCGCGCGGCATGATAGAGCTCGCCATAGGTCAGCGGCTCTGGAGGACCTTCGGGCCGCCAAAGCAAAACATGTTCGCGGTCGCCGTGACGCTCGGCATGTTGTGCAAGCGCGTCGATCAGCGTTTTGGCCTCGATCGGCTCGTCCACCGTCTCAAGCGTGGTGGGCGAGGCGGGTCGAGGCGATGTTGGCGCAATAGCCGCTCCGGCGGCGAGGACCGCATTTACGAGATCGCGAGGACGGTTCGCTTCTCCGATGAGTCTTTCGGGGAGCTGCACCTTGAATTTGTGATTAAGCCGTAACAGCAGCTCTGCGCGCGACAGGCTGTCGAGCGCCAGATCTCGATCAAGGTCGCTGTCAAGTTGCACGAGTCGAGAATCGACGAAATCCGGATGCAGCTCGATGACGAGCCCGCGAACGACCTCAAGCACAGCCGTCTGCGAATTTTCCAAAGGGCGCGATGCGCCGTTCTCAAGGCCTGTATCCGCCTCTGGCATGAGAGCCTTCAACTCAAGCGCTACGCCACCTTGCGACTACGTCGCGTCATCGATCGCGCCGCCGCATAATAGAATTTATGACAGCGTGTCCGTTTCGGCGAGCAGCTTGTATTCCATGCCTGAGCTTGACCAAGGAGGATCGCTTTCGTCGAAAGCCATCAAATTCTGAAAAAAGCTACGTCAAATCGACGATAGCGATCGAAGGAATAATCACTGTCAACGAAGTCCGATCAGTTCGAGAGCGAAACTCGAAATTTAATTTGAAAACAGGCCCATCGATCGAGGTCTTGTCGCGCGTCAATTTCGTGGCGTCGTTTCGTCGCATGGCGAACTTCGACGGCTTGCTTGACCGCGCCCGCGATCGACCTAACGTTGGCTCCGGAACCGAGAGGCGGCGGTGACTCCAAACTTTCAGCGGATGCGTCTGCGCGCGCGCATATTCGCGGCGATCGTCGCATGCCTTTTTCTCACGCAGACGTCGATCGCGGTCGCACATGCTGCGGCGCTCGGAGAACGGATCGGCGCGGTTTGCGCGCCGCAAGAGGAAGCGAATAACGGCGAACCGCCGCTAGTCCCCGATAGCGGCCATTGCCAAGGGTTCTGCTGCATTCTTCATCACGGCGCGCTGGATGCGCCTCCTTTAAAACCAATCGCTTCAAGCGCTCTGAATTTTCCAGCGGAGGCTCTTTCACTTCCGCTGGAGAGTTCCGATCATTCGCCGCGCATCGAACCAAAACGCGCGTCTCAATCGCCACGGGCGCCTCCTCAGCAGGTCTGAAGCTTTTCTCGCGGACGAGCGACTCCCTCGCCGCCATTTCGATGGCGATGCGGCGAAAGGCGCGCGAAGTTCTCAGACTCTTCCGCTCAGTCGGCCGCGGTAACCAATGCAGCTCCCGACTTTAGCGGACACATCAGACCTTTGAGGAGGGGAGCTAGACCCCCTGACAGCTCAGACATTTGGAGACAATCATGAGTACGACAAAAGCCGAAGCCCGTTCCGCTGCCGTGCGCGCGGAACAAATCATGGATACGAAGCCCGTTCTCATCAGCCTCGCTGCGCTGATGATGTTTGTGATCATCCTGCGTCTCTATGAGCAATTTTTTGCCTGGAGCGTCGGCCTCGATTCATTCGCGCCGGAGTTCCAGGTCTATTGGATGGGCCTGCTGCAATTTGCGATTCTCGCGTCGTGCCTCGGCGCGGCCGGCTTGGTCGGCTTTCTGTGGCGCACGCGCGACCGCGATCTGGCGAACCTGGCCGCCCCGACTGAAATGCGCCGGCTCATTTATCTGGTTCAGTGGCTGCTTGTTTTTGCGGTCGCCCTCTATTGGGGCTTGAGTTTCTTTTCGGAGCAGACGGCCGTCTGGCACATGACCGCCGTACGCGACACGGATTTCACGCCAAGTAATATCATCACCTTCTACGTTTCATATCCGCTTTTCGCGATCATCGGGCTAGGCGCGTTCTTCTACGCAAGGACGCGCCTACCCACTTTCGCGAAGGGCTATTCTCTCGCCTTCGTGGTTCTTGTGGTCGGCGTCTTCATGACCATACCGAATGTGGGATTCAACGAATGGGGCCACACGTTCTGGGCGATGGACGAAGGCTTTGCAGGTCCGCTGCACTGGGGCTTCGTCTTTTTCGGATGGATGTCGCTCGCGATGTTTGGCGTCGTGCTGCTGATCCTTGGCCGCATTGGCGAACTTCTCGGCCCTGATGCGCTGGAGAAATTGTACCAGCGCTAAGTTCGCCCTGAACGCTCAGCCGGCGCCGTCTATTGAGCGGCGCCGGTCGCGCCTTCTCTGAGGGAATCCGCTACGCCGCGAGATCGGCGACGACCGCGTCAAGCACTGGAAAGCCTTCCGAGCTTACGCGAAGCTTGTTCTCGCGGGTGAATTCGACGAGCCCGTCGCCAATCAGTTCGCTGATGCGCGATTGCGACAGGCGCTTGCCGGTGAGCAGGAAATAGCGCTGCGGATCGAGGCCTTCGCGCAACCTAAGCCCCATCAGTAGGAATTCGTCGCCCTCCTGCTCGGATGAAAGCAGTTCATCTTCGATGAGGCCGTGCCCCTCTGTCTCGACGCAGGTCAGCCACATCTCGGGGTGCCGCTCGGCCGCCTGGGCGCGCCGTCCGCGAGGCGTAACGATCCGCCCATGAGCGCCGGGGCCGACGCCGACATATTCGCCATAGCGCCAATAGACCAGATTGTGCCGGCACTCGGCGCCTGGCCGCGCGTGATTGGAGACTTCGTAAGCCAGCAGGCCCGCGCGGGCGGTGACTTCCTGAGTCACGTCCCAGAGCGCGCGTTGAACGTTGGCATCCGGCAACGCCATCTTGCCGGCGTTGACCATGCGCTCGAACATCGTGTCGGGCTCGATCGTCAGCTGATAGAGCGAGATATGCTCCGGCGCGCGGGCGAGCGCCAGCTCCAGCTCTTTTCGCCATGCCGCTGGGGTCTGACCCGAACGGCCGTAGATCAGATCGAACGATGTGCGCTCGAAAACAGAATTGGCGACATCGAGCGCCATCAGGGCTTCCGCGACGGAATGTTGCCGTCCGAGCGCGCGAAGGTCGATGTCGTTCAAGGCCTGCAGGCCGAGGGACACGCGGTTGACGCCGGCGGCCTTGAAGCCTTTAAACCTCGAGGCCTCGACGCTCGTTGGATTGGCTTCGAGCGTGATCTCGCAATCTTTGGCGAGAGTCCAATGGGTCGAAATCTGAGATAGGATCGCTTCGGCCGTGGAGGGCGACATCAGCGAGGGCGTGCCGCCGCCAAAGAAGATTGAACGGACCTCGCGTCCGGGCGTCAGAGCGGCGCGATGCGCGAGTTCGACGCTAAAGGCTTCGACGAAGCGGTCCTCGTCGACGTCGCCGCGCCGGACGTGGCTGTTGAAGTCGCAATAGGGGCATTTCGACAGGCAAAACGGCCAGTGGACATAGACGCCGAAGCCTGGGTCGAAAGCGTTGCGAATCGGTGTCGCCATGGCTCTTTATCGCACGGAATGGCGGGAAAAGGCACGGCGGCAGAGCCGATGCGGCCGGCCTTTCGGGAGGCTGTATGTCGTTTTGGAAAGCTTGGCGGTCCTGGCGGCGAGATGCGGCCGCTCACCCCGACCCCGCGATGCTGGCGATCGCTGAAGCGATCTCCCGTAATCTCGCGGCGCTTGGCCTCTTCGTCGATTCGAAACAATACGGGCGCGGCTTTTTCGAAATCAAGGCGTCGACATCGCCCAAGCTCATCACCACGCCTGATGGGACAGAGGCGTCGGGAATTGCGCTCCTGCTCGCCGGCGGATACGCGCCGCCGACGCTCGTTTTCGAACAGATCAACTCTCTGCAGCGCGGCTTGGGACGCGCCATGGTCGAGGCGGTCATAGCAGGTGTAAAAGAGTTGCCGGGCGCCTTCGGGCGGCTGCGGGTCAACGACCTTTCGCCGCGCTTGCAAGACGGGCGGCGATGGTGGGAGCATGTCGCGGCGGCGCATCCGGAATTCGAGTGGGTGATCACGCATGAGGAGCCGTTTCGAAGCGCGTCCCCGAGGTGAAGGGCGGGGATTCGGGGCGCTTTCTATTCTGCGCTGCTGGCTTGGCGCTGCGCCGCCGCGACATGCTGCCGCGGCGCCCGACCGGACAGCAAGCGAGATTGAAAATCTCTCCCACTTCTTGAAGAAGCAGGAAACGCTCCAGAGGCTCGCGCGCGAGTTCGGCTATGACGCCAGCAAAGTTACGCTCAGCCCACAGACGAGAACCTTTGACTACCTTGGTCAAAGCTTTACTTCCGAAGGCCAGTCTTTCCCCGACGGCCGCATTGAAATCTATTACGACCCGCAAATGACGGACGCGCGCCTCGGCTGCTGCCTCGCGCATGAACTGCAGCATGTGCGTTATTTCGTTGTACGAGACGCATACTGCGCGGAGCCGACAGATGGTCCCCTGCATCGACGCTTCGCCAAATATGCGCCGGAAGCGCTCGGGGCGCAGCGAGGCGTCTCTAACTATTCAAATGAACATTGGGACGCTTGGAAAGGCGACGCGCCGCCGAAGCTTTTTTCTATGGAATTGGAGATGGGAAAAAGCGAACCCATCAATGAGACGATCGCGGAGGTCGCCAAGGCGCTTTACAACTGGGGACCTGACGTGCGCATCAATCCTCTATGGAGAGAGTTGCACGACGCGATCAATGAGGAATATGCGGCGCTTCGCAGCGCATAGAGCCGTCGTTACGGCTTGCGTTCTCGTTGAAGCAACTCACGCTTTCTTTCGACTCCCCAGTAATAGCCGGAAAGCGCGCCGTCGCTGCGCACGACGCGATGGCACGGCACTGCGAGCGAAACCGGGTTGGCCGCGCATGCCTGGGCGACCGCGCGCGTCGCTTTCGGCGCGCCGATGCGTCGCGCGATCTCGCCGTAGCTTGCCGTCTCGCCCGCTGGAATCTCGCGCAGCGCAGCCCAGACGCGCTGTTGAAACGCCGTCCCGCGCATGTCGAGCGGCAGATCGAAGCGTGAGCAAGGTCGCTCCACCATGCCCACCGCCGCGGCGACATAGCGTTCGAACGCCGCATCGCCGCCGATGAGCGTCGCCTTCGGAAATCGATCCTGCAGATCGCGCAGCAGTTCTTCTGAATCGTCGCCGAGCGAAATGGCGCAGACGCCCTTCGCGCTCGCGGCGACAAGCACCGCTCCGAGAGACGAATGGCCGATCGCGAAGCGGATCATCTCGCGTGCGCCGCCAGCGCGATAGGCGCTCGGCGTCATGCCCAATGTTTCCTTCGTTGTCGCGTAGAAGCGCGCGTTCGAATTATAGCCTGAACCATAGATCGCCTCGGTCACCGTGCGGCTGTCTTTCAGCTCATCGCGCAGGCGGGCGCGCCTGTGCGCCTGTGCATAGGCTTTCGGCGTGACGCCCGCGATGCGCGAAAACAGTCGGTGGAAATGATAGGGGCTCAACCCGACTGTTCGCGCAAGCTGCGCAAGCGTTGGCGGAGCTTCGGCCGCTTCGATCACCCGACAGGCGCGGGCGATTTTTTCAGCGTCTTGCTCCTGCTGCGACGGCGCTTCAGGTCGACAGCGACGGCAGGGACGAAAACCCTGAGCCTCGGCTTCTTCAACTGTGGCGCAAAAGCGCACATTGGCGCGCTTAGCCGGCCGAGAGGGGCATGATGGCCGGCAATAAACGCCGGTCGTTTTGACGCAATAGTAAAAGTCGCCATCGTGACGGGCGTCGCGCGCGACAACCGCCGCCCAGCGGGCCTCATCAAGATCCAGGGTATTTGCCTGCTTCATGTCGTTGGCTTGCATACACGCATCATCCAACTTTCGCCGTTCGTCGCAATGCGTTTCTTGCTGTCCAATCCAAATCGGGCTGACATGCTCATTGCAAACTCCTATGCTGTGCGCCTGAAGCCGAGGGCCGGACGGGGATGACGCGAACAGGTGACGCTGCAGCCTTCACGCGCCGGGCCGCAATCGCCGGCGCGAGCGCGAGCCTCGCTTGCCTTGGCGCGCGTGCTGAAACAACTTCGACGCTGCTCGTCACACATCCCGCGGCGCTGGCGCACGAGATGGGGCCGACTCATGTCGAACGGCCTGAGCGTCTCCGCGCCATTTTGCGCGCGCTTGAAGATTTGCGTTTCGCGGGTCTTATCCGCGCTGAAGCGCCCTTGGCGCCGCAGGAGGCGCTGCTGCGCGCCCATAGTTCAGAGCATTTGTTGCGCCTCGCAAAGTCGGCGCCCTCCGAGGAGTATGTGCGCATTGGTCCGGACGTCGTCATGAATGGCGCCACGCATGAAGCGGCGTTGCGCGCGGCAGGCGGCGCAATCGCCGCCGTCGATGCGATCATGCGCGGCGAAGCCAAAAACGCTTTCGTCGCCATGCGGCCGCCTGGACATCATGCGACCCGCAATACGCCGATAGGCTTTTGCTTTTTCAATAACGCCGCCGTTGCGGCTTTGCATGCGCGCGCGGCTCATGGCGCGTCGCGTATCGCTATCGTCGATTTCGACGTGCATCACGGCAATGGCGTGCAGGAGATTTTCTGGAGCGACCCGAACGTGCTTTACGCGTCGACGCATCAGATGCCGCTCTATCCCGGCACTGGCGCGGTGAGCGAAACCGGCGCGCATGACACTATCGTCAACGCGCCGCTCGTGAAGGGCGACGGCGGCGCGCAATTTCGCGAGGCGCTCGCATCGCGCATTCTGCCGCGTCTCGACGCATTTTCGCCCGATCTCATTATCTTTTGCGCCGGCTTCGACGCCCACCTACACGATCCGCTTGGCGGATTGCGTCTCGTCGCTGAGGATTTCAGAGACGTGACTCTGCATGTGATGGAGATCGCCGCGCGCCGCTGCAAGGGACGCATCGTTTCGCTGCTCGAAGGCGGATATCGACCTGAAGATCTTGAGCGCAGCGTCACGGCGCATGTCGGCGCATTGATGGGGGCTTGAATCAGGCTGCAATCAGCCAAGCCGCCCTGCGAGCTTGCTCCACAAGGCGTTCTCCGCCTGAAACACATAATCGAGCCGCGCGCTGGTGACGCTTTTGGCGCCTTGGGAGATCAGCCAGTCCGCGAGCGCCGCGACGGTTTTTGACGGACAGGAGAAGGTCGCGCAATCTTCGGCCCTTTCATGCACGCTGGCGCCGAAGTTCGCCTCAGCCTCACGCAGAATCTGGTCGCCTAGCCCAGGCAGATTCACCCGCACGTCGCGTGTCGTGCGCGCTTCTTCTTCCGCGGCGATGCGCGAAAGAATGATGCGCGCCGCTTCGCGCGCCGTTTCGCTCCAGGGCGCCGTCAGAGAAGCGACGAGATTGGCCTGCGAGCGCAAGATCACCCCGTCCTCGATCACCTTCAGCGCATTCGCCGCGAGCGTCGCGCCGGTTGTGGTGATGTCGACGATGAGATCGGCCGAGCCTGCTGCGGGCGCGCCTTCAGTCGCGCCGGAGCTCTCGACGATGCGGTAGTCGGATACATCATAAGCGGCGAAGAAGCGTCGCGTGGTATTGACGTATTTTGTCGCGACCCGCAGCCCCCGGCCGTGGCGCGCACGAAATTCGTCTGCCACGTCGGCAAGATCGCTCATGTAGCGCACGTCGATCCAGGCTTGCGGCACCGCGACGACGACATTGGCGGCGCCAAAGCCAAGCGGCGCGAGAAGCTCGACCGTCTTGTCGGCGTCGGCGATCTCCTCGCGCACCAAATCTTCGCCGGTGACGCCGAGATGCGCTTCGCCCAAGGCGAGCCGGCGCGTGATCTCGGAAGCGGAGAGATAGGCGACTTCCGCGCCTTCGACTCCGGCGACGGCGCCGCGATAATCTCTCGCGCCTCGTCCTTGCGTCAGCTCCAAGCCGGCGCGCGCGAAGAAGGCGGCGGCGTTTTCCTGCAGACGGCCTTTCGATGGGGAGGCGACGATGAGTTTTTGCACGCGCGCCATCATGCCTCTCCGGCGTTCGGCAAAAGCCGGTCGATCCAAATTGCGGCGCCGACCGCCGGTATGTCCGAGGCTGCGCCAAGCGTCTTGAGCAATCGGTCGTAGCGTCCGCCCCCGATCACCGGTTCGCAATCATTGCCGTGACGGGCCTCGAAAACAAAGCCGGTGTAATAGTCGAGATGGCGCGCAAAGCTTGCGGAGAAGCGCATGTCATTGACCGCGAGGCCGCGTGCGGCGATGGCGCGCGCGCGCGCATCGAAAGCGTCGAGCGCGGCTGAGAGGTCAAGCTGCGCGTCGGCGGCCAGCCGGCGCATGGCTGCGGAAGCGGACTCGGGCGCGCCGTCTATGGCGAAAAAAGCTTCCGCCAGCGCGCGAGTCTCGTTGGAAACTGCGGCGCCTTCGGTGAGCGTGGCCTGATCGAGGAAGCGCTCGGCGATTTCCGCCGCGCTTCGCCCGCCAACTGCAGTGATGCCGGCGATGGACAGCAAATCTTCAACCAGACGGCGTGCATCTGCGGGATCGACTTTGGTCAACGCCGCCAATACGCCCGACTGATCCGGACCGCCGTTGCGTCTCGGTGGCGTGAAGATGTCCGCAATCCTTTGACCGCGCGCGTGGCCGGCGGCAAGACGTCGGCGCCAGACTGCGGGAACGTCGAGCCTTTCGAGAAAGGCGGCGACGAGGCCCGCGTCGCCGATGTGAACATTAAGCGCCGTCGCGCCGGCCGCCGCCGCGGCTTCGAGCGCAGCGGCAAGAATTTCAGCGTCCGCGGCTTCGCGGTCCTGACGGCCGAAGCTCTCAAGGCCAGCCTGAAGAAATTCGCCGTCGCCGGTCGCGCCATGTTCGGGCGCGCGGAAGATCGAACCCCCATAAGCGAACGCCGCCGGCTCGCCCGCTTGAGCGGAGGCGAGATAATCGAGGCAAACGGGGATCGTATATTCCGGGCGCAGGCAGAATTCCGCGCCTGAGCCGTCGCTCGTCAGATAGAGACGGCCTCGAAAATCCTCTCCGGAGCGATCGAGAAAGACGTGCGCCGGCTGCAGGAGGCGTGGCTCGCAGCGCGCGAACCCCTCGCGCGCGAAATGCGCAAGGATAGCCGCAAGGCTCACGGCCTGGCGATTGTCTGGCTCGGCTGGCGCAGCGATCAAAGTGCAGATTCCTCTCAAAAATTTTGCGCTCTCTTTAGCAACTGCGCAGTTGCAGCGCACCCGATTTTGGGGGAGAGGGTGAAGAAAGCTCGGGGGGAAGAAGACCGACCAGGGCGTTGAGTTTGGTCAAACGGTTTTGACGAGGCCGGTCCGTTATCTTGGCGAACCGGCCAAATTGCGAAAAAAGGGACAATATTGATGCGCGCCTATCACATGATGGCCATCGCCGCCGCCATTATTTGGGCGACTCCCGCAAAGGCCGGCTGCTGGCCCAGCGAGAATTTTCCGCTGGCCTGCTGGCTAGATACCTATGGGCTCGCCTGCGAACATCATCGCGCTCTAACGAGCGCGAAGGCGGTTCAATGGCCGGAGCCGCGACTTTCGATCTATGAGTTCGAAATCGTCGACTGGTGGACCTCCCATCCGACAGTGGCCTGTCCGCCGACGAAAACGGTGACGGTCAGCGGCGTCTGGGATCGCGAGACCGGAAAGGCGGAAGAATCGTCGCCGTCCGCCGGGTCGCGTTACGTTTATTGCAACCGCAATCCGTGGACGGGGCAGGGGCCCAACGCGCCAACATTGTGCAGCGCGCCAGCGAATGATCCGAACCTGGGGCTCCCTGTCACTTCCGCCATGCTGTCGCAAAGCCAGAGGCAGTCGCTGCTTCTGGCGCAGGAGCCCGTACACACGCGCTGTCAGCAAGTGGAGCCGTCCTCGATCGGTTCGCAGTGGCTGAAGGGGAACTCGCTGGTTCGCGTCGTCGCCGCTCATCACGAGCACCAGAAAATCGAATGGCGCTTATTCTTTCTCGATTTTTATGAGTTTGGCCCATGGCACGACGTGACGCCGCCGAAATTGCCCGCGCCAGCGCCCACCTACACAAAATACACGGAGAGGCGCATCGCCACGACCACCCGCCGCTTTTGGTTGAATAAGCCCGGGCGCTGGCTGGTCATCCCCGTGGCGAAGCCGGCCTCGACGCTTGCTCAGATGAGCTCCCCAGGTTGGCAGGATGACTGCCCCGGCGCGGTTTTCAACGTGGAATGAAGAAGGTTTTGCGGAGGCCAGGGCTCGCAGCTCCGACGCAATGCGAGCCTTGCATCGCCTGTCGTCCTCTGCCACATAAGGGCCGGGAGGTTGGCGGTGGACGCTTCACTCGCCAACCGGGTCAGGTCCGGAAGGAAGCAGCCCTAACGAGCTTGGGCGGGTCTTCGTTCAGCCTCCCACCTTCGCCCCGAGGGACGCCGGCCAAGCGGCGGGGCGCCGCCTTCCTCTCGGCTGGCCGCGACGAGGAGAGCGACATGAGCGAGGCGCTTTATCACGGCTCCTGCCAATGCCAAGGCGTCGCTTTCGAGGCTTCTCTCGACCTCGACCATACCGTCACCTGCAATTGCTCGCGCTGCCAGCGCCTCGGCTCTGTGCTGAGCTTCACGCCCGCGACGAAGTTCACGTTACGGCTGGGCGCCGAGGCTTTAAGCGAATATCTCTTCAACACGAAGAAGATCAGGCATCAATTCTGCAAGACGTGCGGGATCGAGCCTTTCGCCTATGGCGAGGATCGCGACGGTACGCCGATCGTCGCGGTCAACGTCAATTGTCTCGAAGGCGTCGATCCGCGCGCGCTGAAATCGACCCATTTCGATGGGCGAAAACTTTGAGCCTCCATGAGCGACCAGCTCTTCCTTGACGATTCCGGCGCGGGGACCGCGCCGTCGGCCTATCGTGTGCTGGCGCGCAAATATCGACCGAAGACCTTCGCGGATCTGATCGGCCAAGAGCCGATGGTGCGCACGCTCGAAAACGCCTTCGATCTCAACCGAATTCATCAGGCCTATCTGCTGACTGGCGTTCGCGGCGTCGGCAAGACGACGACGGCGCGCATCCTCGCGCGCGCATTCAATTACGAACTGCCGGCGCGAGACGGCAAGCCTGCGATCAATCAGCCGACGATCCATATGGAGGAGCTTGGCGTTCACTGCCAGGCGATCATCGATTCGCGCCACGTCGACGTGCTGGAAATGGACGCCGCCTCGCACACAGGCATCGACGACATCCGCGAGATCATCGACAATGCTCGCTATCGCCCGGTGATGGCGCGCACCAAAGTCTACATCATCGACGAAGTGCATATGCTTTCGAAGGCGGCTTTCAACGGCCTGTTGAAAACGCTTGAAGAGCCGCCGGAGCATGTGAAGTTCATCTTCGCGACGACCGAAATCGACAAGGTGCCGGTGACGGTGCGCTCGCGGTGCCAGCGATTTGATCTGCGCCGCATCGACGCCGGTTTGCTCGCCGATCACCTGCTCAATGTCTGCAAGGCCGAGGGCGTCGCCATTGACCCGGAAGCGCTCGCTATGATCGCGCGCGCGGCGGAAGGCTCGGCGCGCGACGCGCTGTCTTTGCTCGATCAGGCGATCGCTTATGGCGCGGCGCATTCCGCAGGCGGCGCGATCGCCGCCGAAGATTTGCGGCTGATGCTCGGCGTCGCCGACAAGGCGCGAATCATCGATTTGTTCGAAGCGGCGATGGCGGGCGATATCGCCAAGGCCATCGGCATACTCGAAGATCAGTATAATGGCGGCGCCGATCCGGCGCAGGTGCTGCTCGAACTTGCAGAATTCACGCATCTTGCCACGCGTCTGAAGCTTGCGCCGGAGACCGCGCAATCGGCGGCTCTAACGCCTGAAGAAAAGCGTCGCGGCGAAGACGCCGCGATGCGCCTTTCCATTCCGGCGCTTACGCGCGCCTGGCAGATTTTGATGAAGGGCGTCGAGGAATTGCGCGGGTCGCAGCGACCGCTGGCGGCGGCCGACATGGTGTTGGTGCGGCTCGCTTACGCCTCTGACATGCCGACGCCCTCGGAGGCGCTTCGGCGTCTGGGCGTTACAGAGAATGCGTCGTCGACCGACTCTCGCTCGCCGTCAGCGCGAAGCGCGGAATCTGCCGGAGGCGGCGCAGCGCCCGTGCGCGGAGGTCCGCGACTCGCGGCGGCGTCACGCCCCGCAGAGCCGTCTCCAGTGGTGGCTCCAAAGCCGGCGGCGGCTCCAAGAACGGTAATCGAGAGCTTCGACGCTCTTGTGGCGCTTGCCGCGCAGAAGCGAGATATGCGCCTCAAAATCGCGCTCGAATCCGAAGTGCGGATGGTTCGATTTGAACCCGGACTGATCGAATACGAACTCGCCCCCGGCGGCGCGCGCGATTTGGCTTCGACTCTGATGCAGAAGCTGCAGGCTTGGACTGGCGAGCGTTGGATGGTTTCGATCGTCGCCTCGGGCGGCGCGCCGACGCTCAAGGAACAACGCGAAGCTGAGGAACTCAAACGCCGCTCCTCGCTCGAATCCGATCCACTCGTAGCGAGCGTGCTCGCGCGTTTTCCTGGCGCGCAGATTGTCGCCGTGCGAGGCAGGGATGAAGGCGCGGCGTCCGCCGAAACGCTTTATGATGACGCGTCGCCACTCGAGGAAGACGACGGAGAAGCTTAAATGATGGACTTCCTGGGCTTGATGAAGCAGGCGCAGCAGATGCAGGCCAAGATGGCCGAAGCGCAATTGGAGCTCGAACAGACCGTCGTCGAGGGTGAAGCGGGCGGCGGCATGGTCAAAGTCGCGCTTACCGCCAAGGGCTCGATGAAAAGCGTCTTCATTGACCCGAGCCTGTTGAAGCCGGAAGAGAAGGAAATACTCGAGGACCTGATCCTCACGGCCCATATGCAGGCGCGCGCCAAAGCCGAAGAGGCGATGGCCGAAAAGATGAAGGCGCTGACTGGCGGCCTGCCGCTGCCGCCTGGCCTCAAGCTGCCGTTTTAATTTTTGCGTATCGCTGCGCTTCTCGCGTCATGGCCGGCCTTGAGCCGGCCATCCACGTGATGACGCCGCCCAACGCTTCCATTTATACGTAACATTCTGGCGTGGATGCCCGCGACAAGCGCGGGCATGACGCGAAACCTCATGAGGCGTTTGATCCGGCCATGGCTGAAAAAGTCGCCGGCCCAGAAATCGAAAAACTCGTGCAGCTTCTAGCAAAGTTGCCCGGGCTCGGCCCGCGCTCGGCAAGGCGCGCTGTGCTGCATCTCATTCGCAAACGCGAAGAACTGCTGGCGCCGCTCGCTGACGCGATGCGTATTGCAGAGGAGCGTATCGTCGTCTGCTCCGTCTGTGGGAATATCGACACGAGCGATCCTTGCACGATCTGTCGCGACGCGCGCCGCGACGCGTCGATCCTCGTTGTCGTCGAGACGGTCGCTGACCTATGGGCGCTGGAGCGCGCAGGGCTGCTCAATGCGCGCTATCACGTTCTCGGGGGCGTGCTATCGCCGCTCGACGGCGTCGGGCCCGACGATCTCGCCATCGCGAGCCTCGTGGCGCGCGTGCGCGCCGAGGAGACTCGCGAAGTAGTGTTGGCGGTCAACGCCACTGTCGACGGACAGACGACTGCGCATTACGTCGCCGATGTGCTGTCTCCCTCAGGCGTGAAGGTAACGCGGCTCGCCCATGGCGTGCCGGTTGGCGGCGAACTCGACTATCTTGACGAGGGCACGCTTGCGGCGGCGCTGGAACGCCGGACAGTCTTTTAGAGGGCGCTTTCCAGAGACGTCATGGCCGGGCTGGGCCCGGCCATCCATGCGTAGAAATCAATTACTTCGCGGCGGACTTCGATGCGATGATCTGGTCGAGATCGGCGACGGTCATTTCGCCAGTGTATTTGTCGCCATTGATGAAAAATGTCGGCGTGGAGTTGACCCCTAATTTTTCAGCAGCGCGGTTACGAACCTTGTTCACATTATCGTAGAGCGCTTGATCTTTGAGAACCGCCTCGAACTTTTCCTGACCGATCCCCGTCTGCTTCAGGACATTCGCCAGACCATCGAGCGGCTTATCGGCGAAGGCCCAGTTCTTCTGCTGCGAGAATAGAAGATCGACCGCCGCATCGCGCTTGTCGCCAAGTTGGCGCGCCAGCATGAAGGCCGCTGTCGCCAGCGGATCAAGCGGAAACTCGCGCAGGATGAATTTCACTTTGCCGGTGTCGATGTAATTCTTCTTCAGCTCAGGATAGACATCGCGATGGAACGCCGCGCAATGGCTGCAGGTCATCGAGGCATATTCGACAATTGTAACGGGAGCATTCGCCGAGCCTTCCACAACGTCGGGCAGCGCGTCCGGCGCCATCAACTCCTCGACCGAGACTTTGCCTGCTGGCGACTTCTCGGCGTAAGCGGGCGTTGCGGCAAAGAGCGCGCATGCGGCAGCCATAAGAAGGAAATCACGACGGGTCGAAAAAGCGAGGGGCATGTGCAGTCCGTAACTGTTGCGATGCGGGAAGACCTTAAACTCTTCAACAAATGTGGCAAATCAAATTTGGGCAGGAACTTGGACGAGAAGCGAAGCTCACAGTCCGTGTTTCGGTCGTATGAACCAATAGAGCACGCCGATCGCCGCAAGAACGACGCCGAACCAGAAAACCACGTCGCCGATCTGCAGGTCCTTCATAGTATAGCTGAGGACGCTGACAAGCAGCCCGCCGATCGCGATCCATAGCGGACGCTGACTGCGTTCGGTCTCCGCCGGCCGCTTCTTCGATAGGTTGGACAAGCGCCTCTCCCTTGGGCGTTCATTCGCGCAACGCCCTTTTTCACGTCGCTTGCACGCGGCGGCGGCGTTCTGTGCTTAGACTTCCCGATGGCGCTCTTACAGTCAAGAATTGCGCGCAAAAAAACAGCCGCTCGAAGCGGCTGTTTTTTCCATATTCCTGCGCGCCGATTTAACGCGAATAGAATTCGATGACGAGATTCGGCTCCATCTGCACGGGATAGGGCACTTCCGTCGCATGCGGCACCCGGATGAGCTTCGCAGTCATCTTCGAGTGATCGACGTCGTAATATTCCGGCGCGTCACGCTCGGCGAGCTGAACCGACTCGAGAACCGTCACCGCCTGTTTCGAGGCTTCCTTGACCTCGATCACGTCCCCGATTTTCACCTGGTAGGATGGGATGTTGACGCGCTTGCCGTTGACGCGGATGTGCCCGTGATTGACGAACTGGCGGGCGGCGAAAACCGTCGGCACGAATTTCGCGCGATAGACGATGGCGTCGAGGCGCCGCTCCAAAAGGCCGATCAGATTATCGCCGGAGTCGCCTTTCATGCGGATCGCTTCCGCGTAATATTTGCGGAACTGCTTTTCCGAAATATTGCCGTAGTAGCCCTTGAGCTTCTGCTTGGCTTTGAGCTGGGTGCCGTAGTCGGAGAGCTTGCCCTTGCGCCGCTGCCCGTGCTGCCCGGGGCCGTATTCACGGCGGTTGACGGGGCTCTTTGGCCGACCCCAGATATTCTGGCCCAGGCGGCGGTCGAGCTTGTATTTTGCTTCTGCGCGTTTCGTCACTTTGACTGTCGTCCTCTATGATCGCGTTGGCGCGAGAGAGGCGACAGGACGAAAATCGCCCGGAGCCTTGCGCTCGGAGCGTCGTCCAAGATCGCGTCTCTCGCTCCCCGTCAGCGCGGGGGCCTCGAGAACGCGCCCTCCTCTGCCGGATTATCCGGCCGACAGGCGTTTGCAGCAAACGCCACGGGTGCTTACCCGATGCGAACAGATCGCGTCAGGTCCGTGGGGAGCTAAAGGAAAGCGCTCCCCAAGTCAAGATTCTCGTCTGGAATAGCCCGACTTACGGCCACCAGAAGGGAAGACCTTCGTCGTAAGGAACGATCATATCCGTGTTGTAGGGCGGACGCTGTGGCAGCGTCTCCTGCATGTACCAGCTGCGCTGGTTGCGTTCGATGGGGTCATGATTGAGATAAGTCTGCTGAATCATGTAGCGATTGGTGCTGCCGACCGGCACCTGCGTGCCGGGATCGAGCCAGCTGCGGCGCTGGATGTCGATTGGGCCGCGGCCGCAACAAACTTCGTTTGAGGCAACGCGATAGCGCGACTTGGCGAGCGCGTCGCCCGCCGCGAACAACACGAGACAGGCAAGCCCCGCCGACAGCACTTTATTCCTGCGCATCACGATCCCCTTTTAACTGAAACTAGGGGTTATAATAGCGGAACGTTTCGCAAAAGCGAGTTGGAGGCGCGTTTTCCCGCCAGCCATCCGCCGTCAGGGTGAACGCCTCGCGCTAGCGGGGCGTCGGCGCGCTTTGACGCGATGTTTTCGCATGCGCGCGCCGTGCGCCCTGCGCCGAACGCGCGGCATTCTTTTGCGCCGGAATCGTCGCGGTGAGGTCGTCGCGAGAGATATTGGCGCAATCGATGGAGCTAGCCGACGCCGCTTTCGAGAAGAAATCGTTCAATGCGGGTTTATCCGGGCTCGCCGTGTAGGTGATGCGGTCGAGCAAGCAGCCAAGCGCGACTCGATCGATTGGACTCGCGGTTTCGCCGCACGCGAGTCCGGCAATTTCAAGCGCCAGCTTCTCGTCAATGAAGCGCGTGGCGAGACAGCTGCGTTCGCTCGCCGCCACGCCCTGGGACGAGGGTTGCCACAGACGTATGTCGGCTGTCTCGAAGGATCCGAATTTCGTGATCAGCGCGCTGGGTTGACCGATTTTTGCGACATTCAGTCCCGCGTCTACGGCGTGGCGGGCCATATCCAAAAAGAAATCCGACGCCTTTTCCTTGTCGACGATGTCTTGATGAATGTCGATGCGCATGAACGGCGCGCCCACCGCGAATTGCCCCACGGCGATCGTGTCGATGCGACCGGAGCCGTTCTCGCCGTCACGGACTGCGATCGTCTTTTTCTCGCGCTCGAATTCGCGCGCGGCGACGTCGAAGGCGCTGAAGGGTCTCGCCATTAGCGCCGAAGCCTCGACGGCGTCGACGGAGACTTTGGTGGTGATTTTGCCTGATGGCGCGAGAGCGACAGCGCGAGGCGGCTCGAGGTTCGCAGCGACCTTCGGTTCAAGGTTGTCCGACCCGCGTGGAAACAGAACGAGTGCGGCGACAAGAATGAGCGTCGAGCTGACGCTCATTCCGATCGCTGCGCGGACGCCTGTCGGACGCGCGCGCAGCGGCTGCGCATAACGCCTGTAGTTTTGTTCGGACTGGGCAACGCTCATAAGAGGCGACTCCGGCGGCCCGCAGGCAGTTGCGGGCAGGAAAACGCGCCGAGTTTGCGCCCACGTTTCAAAATTAGGGTTAACAAATCCGCTTGAATTGCATCTTGGTGAATGAAGGGTTCACGCGCGCGCAAGAAAAAACCCGCGCCTTGCGGCGCGGGTTCGAATCTGACGATCGAGGAATTTTTACTCCTCGGACTTCTTGCCCTTCTTGGGCGTTTCGTCGCGGGCCTTTAGCGCCGCGCCGAGAATGTCGCCAAGCGAAGCGCCGGAGTCGGCAGAGCCATATTGCGCGATGGCCTCCTTCTCCTCGGCGACCTCGAGCGCCTTGATCGAGACGGAGATCTTGCGCGCCTTGCGGTCGAAGAGCGTCACGCGGGCGTCGACCTTCTCGCCGACGGCGAACCGATCTGGACGCTGGTCGGCGCGGTCGCGAGCGAGTTCGCTGCGCTTGATGAAGGTCGTAAGATCAGTGCCGGCAATCTTCACGTCGATGCCGGAGTCCTTCACCTCAATCACTTCGCAGGTGACGACGGCGCCTTTCTTGATCTCGCCGCCTTCCTCGGCGCTGACGGAAGCGAAGGGATCGCCCGCAAGCTGTTTGACGCCAAGGGAAATGCGCTCCTTCTCCACGTCGACGTCAAGGACCTGGGCGTTGATGATGTCGCCCTTCTTATATTCCTCGATCACCTGCTCGCCGGGACGGTTCCAGTCGAGGTCCGACAGATGGACCATGCCATCGACATCGCCGTCGAGGCCGATGAAAAGACCGAATTCGGTCTTGTTCTTGACTTCGCCGGAAACGGTCGAGCCGACCGGATGTTTCTCGGCGAATCCCTCCCACGGATTCTGCAGGCACTGCTTGAGGCCGAGCGAGATGCGGCGCTTGACCGGATCGACTTCGAGCACTTGGACGTCGACCTCCTGGCTCGTCGAGACGATCTTGCCGGGATGAACGTTCTTTTTCGTCCAGCTCATTTCCGAGACGTGGACGAGTCCTTCGATGCCAGGCTCCAATTCGACGAAAGCGCCGTAGTCGGTGATGTTGGTCACGCGGCCATGGAATCTCGCGCCGATCGGATATTTCGCCTCGATGCCCTGCCACGGGTCCTCGAGAAGCTGCTTCATGCCAAGCGAGATGCGGTGCGTCTCGTGGTTGATCTTGATGATCTTTACCTTGACGGTCTGGCCGATGGTCAACACCTCGGACGGGTGATTGACGCGCCGCCAGGCGATGTCGGTGACATGCAGCAGGCCATCGATGCCGCCGAGATCCACGAAAGCGCCGTAGTCGGTGATGTTCTTCACGACGCCGTCGATCACCTGTCCCTCTTCGAGATTGGCGACGATCTCGTGACGCTGCTCGGCGCGGCTCTCCTCGAGCACGGTGCGGCGAGACACGACGATGTTGCCGCGGCGCCGGTCCATCTTCAGGATATGGAAGGGCTGCGGCACATTCATCAGCGGGCCGACGTCGCGGATGGGTCGGATATCGACCTGGCTGCGCGGCAGGAAGGCCACGGCGCCGTCGAGATCGACGGTAAATCCGCCCTTGACCTGGTTGAAGATCACCCCGTCGACCTTTTCATTGGTCTCGAACGCCTTTTCGAGCTTCACCCAGCTCTCTTCGCGGCGCGCCTTGTCGCGCGAGATGACGGCTTCGCCGAGCGCGTTCTCGACTCGCTCCAGATAGACTTCGACCTCTTCGCCGACCTGCGGGGCGGGGTCTCGGCCATAACCGGTAAATTCCTTGATGGCGACTCGGCCCTCGGTCTTGAGGCCGATGTCGATGACGGCGACATCCTTTTCGATGGCGACGACGCGGCCCTTGATAACGGAGCCTTCGAAGGCTTCATTCTGGCCATAGCTTTCGTCGAGCAGAGCGGCGAAATCTTCGCGCGTGGGCGCGCGATCGGTAGTGACGGACATTTGTTCTCCTGAGGGCCCCATAGGGCGGCGCCGGCAATTGGTTAGCGTTGCGGATCGGCTTTCGGCGATCGGACGTCCCCCGCGGCTAGAACGCGAGGCTTGACGAAAAGTTCGCTTTAAGCGAACTGCCGGCGCGGCCCGATGTCGAAAACCAAAGCGAATGCGCCGGCTTGGTCTCCGGCGCGGCGCTTATCTATCAGCGACGCGTCGCAGCCGCAAGCGCGTCGACGTGAAAAGCATATGATAGGCGCTTCGGCAAAGCTCTGATTTTGCGCTGCAATATCGAAATAATATACTGATTGTATGTATTAAACATAATGCGCAAGCGCGCCAATTTACTGCTGGCGGAATCGCAAGCGCGCGCATAGTCTGCCAAATTGCCAAGCTTCGATGCGCTTTCGCGTTCGCATAGGGCGAAGTCACAGAGATGGGACGAAGGCGAGGTTGCCGTTTGCCCTGGCGTCGTCTGGCAGGATGGAAACAAGCGTCAGCCGACCAGTTGGGGACAAAAAGTCCGGGAGCGCTAAGTAGAAGCTAGCACGCGCCGCGAGAGCGGCGACAGCGTCGCCTTCCCCTCGTTGCGAGGGGATATAAGAGGAGAAAGAAATGAAGCCTAATATTATTTCAGGATCGGCTCTCGCCGCGGCGGCCGTCGCCCTTGCGTTGAGCGGCGCGTCCATCGCGCCCGCACACGCGCACGGCGCGAAGGCGCCCCACATGAAGAGCCATTGCGGCGGCAAAGGAACCTGCCGCGGCATGGCCAAATGCCATCACAAAGCGCAGTGTCACCATTACAAGGGCCACTGCAATATGAAAAACCGCTGCCACACCAAGAAGTAATCGCCTCATGCGGGGGCGGTTCATCCTGGCCGTCCCCGTCACCGGCTCTTGCATGAGCGGCGGCGCCTGAGGGGGAGATGTCATGGAAAAGCCCGCGCCTCTCGGCTACGGCTTAGGACTGAGGCCCGTCTATTACGACGAGATCCTGGCGTCGCGCCCGCCGATCGACTGGTTCGAAATCATCTCTGAAAACTATATGCTCGCCGGCGGCAAGCCTTTGGCGATGCTCGATCGCATCCGGGCTGATTATCCAGTCGTCATGCATGGCGTCTCTATGTCGTTGGCCTCAACCGATCCGCTCAACTTCGATTATCTGCGGCAGTTGCAGGCGCTCGCCGAACGCGTCCAGCCGGCCTGGATTTCAGATCACGTCGCCTGGACAGGCGTTCACGGCGTGACGCTTCACGATCTGTTGCCCATTCCCTATACGCGCGAGTCGCTTGCGCATATCGTCGAGCGCATCCTGCGGGTGCAGGATTTTCTCAAGCGCCGGCTCGTGGTCGAAAACGCCTCG
Source organism: Methylocystis sp. B8 (assembly GCF_005771425.1). Classification (GTDB taxonomy): domain Bacteria; phylum Pseudomonadota; class Alphaproteobacteria; order Rhizobiales; family Beijerinckiaceae; genus Methylocystis. The sequence goes on from NZ_VBTZ01000001.1 coordinate 491,108, forward strand.
ACTTATGTTTCCTTCGTCGATTCCGAAATGAGCGAGCATGAGTTCGTCCGCGAAATGGCGGAGCGCGCCGATTGCCTGTTGCTGCTCGACGTCAATAATGTTTTCGTTTCGAGCTTCAATCACGGCTTCGATCCGATCGCCTTCATCGACGGCGTTCCGGCCGAACGCGTCGTGCAGTTCCATATGGCAGGCCATACCAATAACGAGACGCATCGGGTCGACACCCATGACCAGCCGGTCTGCGAAGAAGTCTGGGCGCTCTATGAGCACGCCCGCTGGCGATGTGGCGACGTCTCCGCCATGATCGAGCGCGACGATAATTATCCGCCGCTCTCCGAGCTTCTGGACGAACTCCAGCATATGCGCGACATCGACGCGCGCATCGCAAACGAGCGAGCGCTCAGCGCGGCATGAAGCTCGCCGATTTCCAGTCCCTTTTTCAGGAGCGCGTGCTGGCCGGCTCTGGAGAGGCGGACAAGCCGCTCCTGAAAAAATTGAGATCGTCGCCGCGTGGCGCAACTCCTGAGACGCTGCTCGATGTCTATCAGACCGGCTACCGAATACGATTAGCCGATTTCGTTTCCCAGGATCACCCGGGGCTGCGCGCGATTCTCGGAGACGAGACTTTTGAGGCGCTGGTCGACGACTACATCGATTGGCGTCCGTCGCGCGAGCCTAACGCGCGCTTTTTTACGACCGGACTGCCGGATTTCATGCGCGAAAATTCGCCCTGGCGCGACGACGCTCGGGCGGTCTCCATGGCGCTGTTCGAACGCGCGACGGTGGACGCCTTCGATGCTGCCGATGAAACCTCCTTGGCGGTGCAGGCGCTGGCGGACTTTACGCCCGAGGATTGGCCTCGCCTCGCCTTCGATTTCGACCCGAGTCTGACGCTGCTCGAACTCGCAGCCGGAACAGTTCGCGCTTATGACGCGGCCATCAATGAGGAGGAGGCGGAGAAAGTCGATGCGCCTACGGCGGGCGATCAAGTCGAATATGCGGCAGTGTGGCGAGTCGCGCACGAATCCGCCTACCGCCAGCTCGAGCCCGACGAATATGTCGCGCTCAACGAAGCGCGCGCCGGGCAGGCCTTCGGAGACATTTGTCAGATGACGGCGTTCCAGCAGGCCGGGGAGATCGCGCCGGAGCGTTTGGCGCAATGCCTATCGAGCTGGTTCCAGGACGGAATGATTATCGGCGTGCGCGTGCGCGACGATCATTCTTCAAATACGCCTTCAAGCGCGTAATGCTGCACGCTCTTGCGGTTGGCGATGAGTTCGTCGGCCGTCGGCTCGCCCTTCATCGCGCGTGAGATCGCGAGCTTCGTCGCTTCGTAATTGGTGCGATAGAGGTCTTTCTTGTCGAGCTTCTTGTGCTTGGCGCACCGCGGATCGAGCCAGACCATGATGACCATGCACAGCTCGTTGATCTGATCTTTAGGGATAATTCCTTCTGCGATGCAATCGACGATGGCGTCGCCTGTCGCCGCCTGCACGACGCCGCCCAGTAGCTCGACATATTCTTCCGATTTGACCGTCATTTTGGTGGTCATCATTGTCGCCGGCCGCACCTGCTGGTTGAGGTCGCGGATGACGAACATGCGCGGATGGCCCGCGACCTGACCCGCCATGCTGGCGAAGGCGTGTCCGACCGGACCCTTGACGTTGCCGATCATCACTTCCGGCATGGCGTCGGTATATTGTCCGTCCGCCGCCAGAACCGTCGCTTCGCCCGTCGCCAGCCAGATATGCTCGGTCATGATTTTTCCTCTTGTTGAAGACGCGTTCGCATAGCATCGGGCGCTGTCACAGGGAAGGTGGGGTTGTCGCGTCGTCAGACCTCAAGCGCCGGGGCGAATTTGAGAACGCCGTTTGGCGCTGGTCCACGAAAGACGATGCGCTGTACGAATTCGGGCTCAAGGTTTCGATACGTCAGCCGCCCATCGCTAGCGAAGCCGACGCTGTGGTAGACGTCAGGATCGCCAATCAGGGCGCACCCATTGGCGCCTTGTGCTCGCAACAATTCCAGGCCGCGAAAGATGAGCGTTCTTCCAATTCCTTGCCGCTGTCTCTCCGGCTTGACCGCGATTGGGCCAAGGCCAAACCAGCCATAATGCGCATCGTCGATCGTCACGGGCGAGAATGCGATATGGCCGAGGATCTCGCCGCCATCCTCAGCGACGAGCGAGATCGTCAAATCTCCGTCAGCGCGAAGCGCGTCGATGGAGTCCGCTTCCGTATCGTCGCTGAAGCGCATGGGCTTGAACGCCGTCCAAGTTAGATCATGGATGGCTCGGATATCGGCAGGGGTTTCATGTCGAATGAGCATTCCACATGGTCCCCTCTATTAACCGTCAATCAGGCGGCTCAACTGAACGTCGCCATCTTGCGGCCTATAAGCATGGCAAGCGTGGCGTTTTCGCGTTCGAGCATTTCGAGCAGACCGATTTTGATGCGCGAGATGAGTGCTGGGCCCTCATATGCCAGCGCGGAATAGAGCTGGATTAGCGTCGCGCCGGCTTCGATTTTGGCGAGCGCCGCTTTCGCGCTGCCGATGCCGCCGACGCCGATCAGCGGAAACTGCCCTTCGACTCTCAAATAGGTTTGCGCGAGCATGCGCGTCGAGAGATCGAAAAGAGGCGCGCCGGAAAGTCCGCCGGTCTCCTTCGCGAATTTCGAGCGAAGCGAAGCGGGCCGCGAGATCGTCGTATTCGAAACGATCATGCCGTCGATGCGCCGCTCCCGCGCGACGCGCACGATATTATCGAGCTGATTGAGCGTGAGGTCCGGCGCGATTTTCAGGAGCAGGGGACGTCGGATCGGCGCCGCGTCGCGCGCTTCGATGACACGCGCGAGCAGATCGGAAAGCGCTTCAGGCTCCTGCAAATCGCGTAAGCCAGGCGTATTCGGCGAACTGACGTTGATCGTGAAATAGCTCGCGACGTCGGCGAAGGCGCGAACGCCCGCGACATAGTCCGCAACACGGTCTGCGGCGTCCTTGTTGGCGCCGATATTGACGCCGACAATCCCGCGTTGCGCGCGCTTCGAGAGGCGCACAAGCGCCGGCGCATGGCCATCATTGTTGAAGCCGTAGCGATTGACGATGGCGCGATCTTCGACGAGACGAAAGGCGCGTGGACGCGGATTGCCGGGCTGCTCGCGCGGCGTCAGCGTCCCGACTTCGACGAAGCCGAACCCGAAACCAAGCATCGCGTCGGCGACTTCAGCGTTCTTGTCGAAGCCAGCCGCCAGCCCGATCGGATTGGGGAAGTCGAGTCCGAAGGCTGAAACCGAGAGACGCGCGTCGTCAGATTGCGGCGCGTTTGCCGGCATCAATTTCAACGCAGCAATCGTCGCGCGATGCGCCGTTTCCGCGTCGAGCAGGCGCAGGAGCGGCGATGCGATCGCAAAGGCGTCGATCATTTGAGAAGGCCGGAGAAGGCGTGCCGACCGTCAGCGCCGATGGGCAGCGGATCGACGCGCGCCGCCGCCTCCAGAGAAAGCGGCGCGTAGAGATGCGGAAACAGCGCGCCGCTGCGCGAGGCCTCCCATCTGAGCGCGTCGCCAAGCTTTGCGGCGTTCACCGCAATGAGCAGCAGATCCGTTTGACCGGCGAAATATTTTGCGGCTGTTTCCTCGACCTGTTCAGCGGTCGAAAAATGAATAAAGCCGTCAGCAAGATCGATCGCAGCGCCGCTAAAAACGCCTGCGCTTTCCGCCGCGCGCCAATCAGATCGAGAGACGATCTTGTAGATATGGGTCACTGCCGAACCAGCCTTATGCTCTATGCCGGTCACTCGGCGGCGCGCGCTGTTTCCTGCGCCGCTGCGGCGAGGACGGCGCGGCGCGGCAGACGCGCGATCATGCCGATAAGCGCGCGGTCCGAGAGCGCGACGAGCCTCTCGCCGCGGTTGAGCCAATTGACCGCGTCCTCGATCGTCTCGGCGTCGGCGATTTTGGCTTCGGCGAGAGCGCGGTCCGCGCCGATCTGTCCGCGTTGCCTCGGTCGGCGCGTGGGCAACCAGTTCTCGTGCAGCGCCCGCAACTCCGGGTCTTGGTGAATGGCGATCAATCCATTGACGTCGTCCTCGCCGGCGCGCCCCAGCGCCTTCGAAAGAGCCTTGCCGCGCTTGGCGATCGGCGGCGTCGTTGTTTCTTCCGGAGTGATCAGCGCGCCGGCGCGCCGAAACATGAGGCCGAGCCAACGTTGGCTCGTCGCCCATGAAATGATGATTGCAAGCACAAGGCCGGCGATCGTGGGCGACATCCAGGCGACGAGCGAGGGCGAAATCATGAAGCCGGCGACGAGGCTGAGCACGCCCAGCGCGACATGCCAGATGTGACGACGGACGATGTCGCTGAATGGCACGGAGCCATCGTCGCGCCGCTGAGGGTCCCAGCCGGTGTCGAAGCCGAACACGATATGCAGCACATGGCCGGTCTGAATGAGCATCATGATCGGCGCGAGCAAAGCGGACAGCACGATTTCGAAAGCTGTCGAGACCAGCAGCATAATAACGCCGCCAGACCCTTTGCGCGTTTCCGGCTCACGAATGGCGACGATTAGCCCGAAGAGCTTGGGAGCAAGCAGAATGCCCATGGTGAGGCCGAAGAGTTCAAGCGACCGCTCAGCGTCGAACCGCGGAAAGGTCGGAAAGAGCGCGAATTCGCCGGTGAAATATTCCGGGCGAAAATAGCTCGCCTGGAACACGATCACGATACCGATGAGCAACTGCAAGAGCCACAGCGGCGAAGTCAGATAGCCGAAGATGCCGGTGAGAAAATGCTGCCGCGACGCCCAGTGAAAGCCTTCGCCGAACAATACGCGCGCATGCTGCAGATTGCCCTGGCACCAGCGACGGTCGCGAATTGAGAGATCGATCAGCGAAGGCGGACTCTCTTCGTAAGAGCCGCCGAGAGTCGGCATCATGTAGACAGCGTAGCCGGCGCGCCGGATAAGCGCGGCTTCAACGAAATCATGGCTCAGGACGTGGCCGCCCCAAGGCGGACGGCCGCGCAAGTCCGGTAAACCGCAGTGCTTCGCAAAGGCCTCCGTGCGAATGATGGCGTTATGGCCCCAATAATTGCCGTCGCGGCCCATCCAGGCCGATAGGCCCATCGCGATGACAGGACCATAGATGCGCGCGGCGAATTGCTGGACCCGGGCGAACAGCGTGTTGCGATTGATGATGAGCGGCAACGTCTGAATGATGCCGCTGTCGGGATCGGCCTCCATCGCGGCGGCGAGCTGGACGATGGTCGGGCCGCTCATCAGGCTGTCGGCGTCGAGCACGACCATGTGGCTATAGGCGGCGCCCCAACGCGAAACGAAATCTTCGATATTGCCGGCTTTACGCGCCGTGTTCTTTTCGCGCCGCCTGTAAAAGATTCGCGCCTGCGGGCCGAGCCGTCGGCGGATGGCGATGAAGGCGCGCTCTTCCGCGACCCAAATGTCGGGATTGGTGGTGTCGGAGAGGAAGAACCAATCGAAATGCGCGCCGAGACCTGTGGCTTGCAAATCTTCGTAGATCGTTTGCAGCGCGGCGAAGACGCGGCTCGGCGCTTCGTTGTAGATCGGCATCACGACGGCGGTTTTTTCGGCGAGAGTCGACGGGAGCGTCGGCCGCTTGCGCCGGCGCATCAACACGGCGAAGCCGACGACGCAACTTGCGAAGGAGAGCGCGATCCAGGAGAAGTTGAGCACGAACAAGGCCAGCAGCGCCCACTTCAAAATGGTGACGCCGCCGACGTCGATAACTTTGTACATTTGGGCGGCGCCATAGGCGGTCAGCGCCAAGCCGCCGCCGAAGGTGACAAGCCGCGCGAGCCATGGCGTGCGCCATAGCCACGGCGCCTCCCTCTTGCGCCGCTGACGCTTATCGAATTTGAACAGATTTTGGGCCGGCATCGGCAGCCGGCTCTCGACAGGAGTCGGCGGAGCCGCTGCTGGATCGGAACTGGCGGTTCTCCGTTCCAGCGCCGGCGGAGAGTCATCTGTGGCGGCGAAGTTTACGACGTCCATCGGTAAAGCCAGGTCTCACTGATCGGGCGATCGTCCGACTGCAGAACCAGTCGAAGCTCGCAATAGTTCTCGCCGGCGGGGTCGACGTCGAAAACGACACGGCAGGACTTCGCCGACGAATTCAAATAGGTCTGAATATTGGTCGCCAATCCGGGGGAGGTCGTCAACGCCGCTTTAAGTTGCGCCGTCCGCTGTGGGTCCGCCAATACGTCGCCGGAAAAGACGACAACAAAACGGCGGAGTTTACCCCCTGGCGCGCGACCGGAGCGTGCGCTTGTGGCGACCGCAAATGGCGGGCGCGCCGGCGGCTCCCAGCACCAGAACTGACGATAGGCGAACGATGTCTCCTTGCCGGCGACGAGAGCGGTCCTCGGCCGCCAGTAGGCGACGACATTGGCGTTGATTTCGGACTCTGATGGAATCTCGACGAGTTGCAGGGCGCCGTCGCCCCATTCGCCGAGCGGTTCGACCCATAGCGACGGACGGCGCTCCCAGTGCTGCTGGTCATCCTCATAATCATCGATGTCGCGTTGCCGGATCAGCGAACCGAAGCCCTGGGGATTGCCGTCGACGAAGGAGGAGAATTGCAGAATCTCGCGGTTCGACACTGGTCGCCAAAGCCATTCGCCTTGGCCGGTGAGCATCTGAATGCCGTTGATGTCGGCGACCATCGGCCGCCAATCGTCGGGCCGGGGACGGTCGAGCGGCGTGAAGAGCGAAGCCGCGGCAAAGCCCGCGAGCCCGAAGTGATCGACCGCCGTGCGCGGGTAAAGCGTCAATTCGGTGTCAATGAGCGTCGCTTCGCCCGGCCGCAGCGTGAAGCGATAGACGCCGGCGACGCTGGGGGAATCCAGCAAAGCGTGAACGACGAGCGCGTTGTCGCCGAGCGCGGGCTTCTCGATCCAGAAGCTTCGAAAGGCTGGAAATTCCTCGCCGCGCGGATCGGCCGTGCGGATTGACAGACCACGCGCGGTCACGCCGAGATTCTGCCCCCGCGCGACGGCGCGATAGAAGCTTGCCCCTTGAAATATGGCGAGTTCCGCCTCGGAGCCGCCATTTTGGGCGTGAAGGACCCGAAACCCGGAAAAGCTGAGGTCGGGAAGCGACTCCGGGACGTTCAGCCCGCCATAGTCGAACCGGCGCCTATCGTAAGGCAGCCGCGCGGCGGCGCCATTCTCCACCAGGTAGATATCCACCGCGCCCGCAAAAATATGGCCGCGGTGAAGCGGCTCGATGCTGAAACCCGTGTTGTCCTGACGCCATATTGCTGCGTCCGGCTTCGTCTTGATCCCGACGAATTGTTCATAGGAAAGATTTGCGAAGGGTTCAGGCAGGTCCGTTCGGGGCGGCGTATAGGGCTTTGCTGCAAGTGCGCGGGCGAGCTCAACCACCATGTCGCGCGAGAAGGGCGAAGGATCTGGAGCCTTTGGGCTCGCCGCCGGACCAGCAGTCCCCGCGTTTGACTGAGACGAAACGATCCCCGCCGCGATTGCGCCCAAGCCCGCTTTCAAGACATCTCGACGTTCGAACATGAGTTACCGAAGGAAGGTCGGCCCGGAGGCGATCCGCGAGGCTGAACGGGCAACTGAGCCCTTTGCGGCGGGCTGGCGACAGCCCTCTATACAAGAAAGCTAAGGAGACAAAATGGTTTTCTTCGCGGTTTTTGAAGGCTGCGCGCGAAAGCCGCGGCGCCTTGCGCTCCGCCGCTCGAATCTGCCAGAACCGCGGCACAAGCGGCGCCGCTTCGCCGGCTCCTAGCGCAACGTCTAGCCTTTGGGCCCCCCGATGCCGACCGACAGAAGCGCGCTCGCGATCATCCTTGCCGCCGGCGAAGGCACGCGGATGAAATCCGATCGCCCGAAGGCGCTGCACGAGGTCGCTGGACGCTCCATGCTCGCCAATGTATTGACGAGCGCGGTCGCGGCCGGCGTCAACCGCGTCGCCGTGATCGTCGGCCCCGGTCGAGATGACGTTGGCGCAGAGGCGCGCCGCTGCATCCCCGACGTGCAGATTTTCGTTCAGAATGAAAGGCGCGGCACGGCGCACGCAGTGCTCGCCGCCCGCGCCGCCCTCGCTGAAGCATGCGACGACCTTCTGGTGCTTTTCGCCGATACGCCGCTGGTGACGCCGCCGACGATCGAAGCGTTGCGCGCCGCCCTCGCCGAAGGCGCCGCCGTAGCGGTCTTGGGCTTCGAAGCCTCCAACCCCTTCGGCTACGGACGGCTGTTGCGCGACGCTGCGGGGGGCCTCATCGCGATCCGCGAGGAGAAAGATGCAAGCGACGACGAACGCATCGTGACGCTCTGCAATGGCGGTCTGATGGCGATCGACGGCGCCCACGCGTTGCGCTTGCTGGAGAAGATCGACAATAAGAACGCCAACGGCGAGTTCTATCTCACCGATGTGGTGGAGCTCGCTAGAGCAGACGGACGCAAAACGACAGTCGTCATCGCCGACGAAACCGAAGTTCTAGGCGTCAACGACCGCATACAGCTCGCGCAGGCCGAGGCTATTGCGCAGTTGCGCCTGCGTCGCGCCGCCATGGCGAGAGGCGCAACGATGATCGCGCCAGAGACTGTTTTTCTTTCCGCCGATACGGAAATCGGCTGCGATGTCGTCATTGAGCCGCATGTCGTCATGGGCCGGGGCGTAAAAATCGCCGATGGCGCGGTGATCCACGCTTTCTCGCATCTCGAAGGCGCGAGCGTCGGAAAAGGCGCGAGCGTCGGTCCCTTCGCACGCTTGCGGCCAGGCGCGGCGCTTGCTGAAAACGCCAAGGTCGGGAATTTTGTCGAGATCAAGAACGCCAATGTCGCGCAAGGCGCCAAGGTCAACCACCTGACCTATATCGGCGACGCCGACATCGGCGCGAACGCCAATATCGGCGCAGGGACCATCACCTGCAATTACGACGGGTTTCTCAAATATCGCACGACCATTGGCGACAATGCCTTCATCGGCTCCAATTCCTCGCTTGTCGCGCCGGTGACGATCGGCCAGGGCGCCTATATCGGCTCAGGCTCGGTCATCACCAAGGATGTTGCGCCCGACGCGCTCGCCGTGGGGCGCGGACGCCAGATGGAAAAGGCAGGGTGGGCGGCGACTTTTCGCGCCACGCAGGCTGCGAAGAAGGCCAAAAACCGGTAACTTCGAGCCTTCGCGCCTATTCACCCTAAATTTGACGTTGATCGCGCGTTCATCCGCCTTGTCGGCGCTCTTGCTACTATCGCTTCGGAGATCGTCATGTGCGGCATTGTGGGAATTATCGGCGCAGGCCCGGTAGCGGGCGGCGTCATCGAGTCGCTGAAGCGTCTCGAATATCGCGGCTATGATTCCGCCGGGATCGCCACTCTGGAGAACGGCCATCTCGCGCGTGTGCGCGCGAGCGGAAAGCTCAAGAATCTTGAAGAAAAGCTCGCGGCGGCGCCGCTTTCCGGGGCCATCGGCATCGGCCATACGCGCTGGGCGACCCATGGCCGGCCCACCGAGAACAACGCCCATCCGCACGCCAATGACCGCGTCGCGGTGGTTCATAATGGCATCATCGAAAATTTCCGGGAGCTTCGCGCCGAACTCGCGGCGAAGGGCCATATTTTCTCGACTGAGACGGATTCGGAGGCGGTCGCCCATCTCGTCGCCGACGAGCTGCGCAACGGCGTGACGCCGGAAACAGCCGTCGCTGCCGCCTTAAAACGGCTCAAGGGCGCCTTCGCGCTCGCCTTTCTTTTCGAAGGCGAAAACGATCTTTTGATCGGCGCCAGGCGCGGTTCGCCGCTCGCCGTGGGTAAGAGCGACGACGGCGTCTATCTCGGCTCCGACGCGCTGGCGCTCGCGCCCTTCGCGACGTCTATCGCCTATCTCGACGAGGGCGATTGGGTGACGCTGACGCGCGAAGGCGTGCGTTTCCATGACGCCGACGACAATCCGGTCGAGCGGCGCTTTCAGCCGCTGATCGCCGGATCTTTCCTCATCGACAAAGGGAATTACCGCCATTTCATGGCCAAGGAGATTCACGAGCAGCCGGAGGTCGTCGGCCGCACGCTCGCGCATTATCTCGATCTCGCCGAGGGCGTCGTGCGCTTGCCGTTCGAACTCAAATTCGATCCGCAGGCGCTGTCGCGCGTCACCATCTCCGCCTGTGGCACGGCCTATTACGCCGGTCTTGTCGCCCGCTACTGGCTTGAGCGCTTCGCCCGCCTTTCAGTCGAAATCGACATCGCATCGGAGTTTCGTTACCGCGAGGCGCCGCTGCCTGAGAATGGCCTGACTATTCTCGTCTCGCAGTCCGGCGAAACCGCCGATACGCTCGCAGCTCTGCGCTACGCCCGCGAGCATGGCCAGCACATTCTTTCGATCGTCAATGTCGAAACCTCGACGATCGCCCGCGAGAGCGACACTGTCGCGCAGACATTGGCGGGACCCGAAATCGGCGTCGCTTCGACGAAGGCCTTCACCTGCCAGCTCGCGGTGTTCGCCTGTCTTGCGCTGGCGTTAGGCCGGGCGCGCGGGGTGCTGAGCAAGGAGCGCGAACGCGAACTCGTCGCGGAGCTCGTCGCCGCGCCGGGGCAGATGGCGCAGGCGCTTGCGCGCGAGGCGCAGATCGAACCTGTGGCGCGCGACGTGGCGCGGGCTTCGAGCGTGCTTTATCTCGGACGCGGACCCGCCTTTCCTCTGGCGCTCGAAGGCGCGCTGAAGCTCAAGGAGCTTTCCTATATCCACGCAGAGGGCTATGCGGCGGGCGAATTGAAGCACGGGCCAATCGCGCTGATCGACTATGCGATGCCTGTGATCGTGTTAGCGCCCCCCGACGCGAGCCTCGAGAAGACCGTCTCGAATCTCCAGGAAGTCGCCGCGCGGGGCGGTCATTTGATTCTCATCGGCTCGCCGCACGCGCGAGACGCTGCGGCCGCCGATCTTGCCGGCTTCATCGAAATGCCGGAAGACGTTGCGGGCCCCTTCGCGGTCATCGTCTACGCTATCGCCGCGCAGCTCCTTGCGTATCACGTCGCGACCTTCATGGGTAAAGACGTGGATCAGCCGCGCAATCTGGCGAAGAGCGTGACTGTGGAATAGGGCGCTCAGCCCCTCTTGATGATTTCGACGGCGTTCCGCGCCTCGACGATGGCGCTCTCGACCGCCGGCATGCCTTGTCCGTCCGAATGCGCGAGCAGCACATTGCCGAAGCGCTTGGGCAGCGCCCGCATGGTTGTGACGATCCCAGGCGCGGCGATGAGGTGATGATGGCCCCAGCGCGTCAGCCGCACTTCGGTGAGCCGCGCCCCGCCGAACGTCTCCGGAAGGAAGCGTCGCAGCTCTTCGATGATTGGCGCGGCGAAGTCGGCGCGGTCGCCGGCGAGCAGTCGCTCGCGCCCCACGCGAGGGTCCCGAAATGGTGCATAGACCGTCAGCACGCTTTGATCCTTAGGCCGTTCGGCGGAGGGCAGGGCCGCCGTCCCGCTGACCGCATCGCAGAAGCTCTGGGCGCCGAGCGCCCAATTGTCATAGGGCAGTTCCGTCGGCGGCCCCTCGAAACAGCAGTTGGCGACGAGATAGCTGCCCTGACGCAGCGAAGTCATTTTTGCAGTCGCGGCGGGGTCGACTCCGCGCAGAATGCGGCCGGAAAAAAAGTAGGGGGCCGCAACGACCGCCCAGCGCGTTTCGAGGCAGCGGAGCTCTTCCGGATTTCGCACGTCGAACCAGCCTATGCGGGCGTAGCCGCCTTCCGCTGGCTCGATCGCGTAAACCGCGGCGCCGGTGACGACCCGCCCTTCGCCAGCCTGGGACAGGCGCGCCGCCATCGCGCGGGCGATCGCAGCGTTGCCGCCCGGGAAGGCGTAGATGGGCGTGTTGATCTCCGAAAGAAAATTCACGCCTGCATAGGCCGAAATGTTGGCCGTGGGCGCGCCCAATGCCGAGAGGCAGTAGGAGTCGAGCAAGCCAAGAAGTCGTGCGTCGATATGCTCTCTCCGCAAGAAGTCGAGCAGGGACAGCCCGTCAAGCGCCAGCGCCTGCTGCGACGCCTCGGCGATCGGAATTTTGGGGAAGTCCCGGCTCTCGCCAAGGCGGCGTAATAGCGCTTTGAGGTCCTCATAGGCGCTCCGCCATTCCCCCTCCCGAGGATCGCCTTCGCCTGCCGTCCCCGTCATCACCCTGTCGACCGGATCGCTGACGGGCCGCGGCCCGAGACCCAGCATCTCGTAGAAAGCGCCAAAAGGTTCAGACAGGTCAACGATATATGCGGAACCCAGCGCGTAATCGACATTGCGCCAGCGCCCGGATTTGGCGACTCCGCCAGGCTCCGACTCGCGCTCCAAGACGAGCAGGTCGCGATCTTTCAAAAGCGTGGCGACGGCAAGGCCCGCCAAGCCTCCGCCGATGATGGCGACTTCGACGCGTCGCTCAGGGGCTGGAAGGGGGGCGCGCCAAAGCCCGTCCCGGATCGCGTGCATGGGCGCAAAACTGTCGCCAGTCCATTCACTCAGAAGGTAGGGCGGCTCCTGGGCTGATCCCGCGCGCGGCAGGATGAGCTGTGTCCCCAAAGCGCCAAACCCGGCGATCGCCTCACGCCGTGTCAGCATGGCCGTCTCCGAAGACGATGCGCCTGGTAATTCATGCAGTTCCTGGGGGTTGAGCGTCGCCATTGACATAGGGCGGGCTGAACTGGTCTATGCGAGCGACGCAGCGCCCGGCGCGATAGCGCTCTCTAGACCCGAAAGGACGCGCCGCCACTTGCTCGCCTCGATACCAGCCGTCTATATCGCGCCCTTCGACAGGGCCTGGCGCAATCGGGAGCTCATCCGCGCCGTCGTTCGACGAGAGCTCATTTCCAGATTTAGCGGCTCGGCCCTCGGACCGCTTTGGGCGGTGCTCGCGCCGCTCTTCATGCTCCTCACCTATACCGCGCTGTTCTCCATCACAGTCCCGCAGCTGTCCGCCGGCCAGACGGTCACGGATTATGCGAGTTCGATCTTCATCGGACTCATCGTCTTCAATCTGTTCAGCGAGCTCGCCTATCGCGCGCCGATGCTTCTGCACGAGCATGTCAACTTCGTGAAAAAGTCGATTTTTCCAAGCGAGACCATCGCCTGGACCGCGACCATCCGCGCATTCACATATGCCGGGGTAGCGTTTGCCGTATATATCGTCTTTCGATTGCTGACGGCGGGATCGATTCCTCTCACGATCGCGCTGACGCCGTTCCTGATCGCGCCCTTCTTCCTCTTCATGTTGGGAGTCGTCTGGTTTTTGATGGCGCTCGGCGCCTTCACGCGTGACGTTGCGCATATCATGGCGTCGATAGTGCCGATGCTCATGTTCGCAACCCCAATTTTTTATCGGATCGACCAGATTGGGGAGATATCGAGGTCGGCCGCTGTCTGGTTGCGGTTTAATATCGTGGGCGACTATATCGAGATGCTGCGCGATCTCGCTCTCAATGGAAACATGCCGAATATCCTCGCATACCTGGGGATTGTCGCTGTATCCTACGCCGTATTTATCGGAGGCTACCAATTTTTCATGCGCTATAAATCGGTGATCGTCGATGTCATCTGAGTTCGCGATTCGCTGCGGGGGCGTCGGCAAAGCGTTCCAGCTCTATGCGCATCAGAACGATCAACTCAAGCAGATCCTGTTTGGTCTCTGGAAGAAATTTTACAGGGAAAAATGGGTTCTGAATGACGTCAACTTTACGGTCCAGAGGGGCGAGCGCGTCGGCATTGTCGGGCGCAACGGCGCTGGCAAAACCACGCTGCTGCAAATCCTCTGCGGCATTACGCAGCCGACCAGAGGCGAGTTCGAGATCAAGGGTCGCATTGCGCCGATATTGGCGCTGGGCTCTGGTTTCGACGGGCTGCTGACGGGGCGCGAAAACGCCCGCATCGGCGCGGCGATCCTCGGTCTTTCGCGCAAAGAGGTTGACGCCTGCATCGACGATATCGCCGCTTTCGCCGACATCGGGCCTTTCTTCGAACAACCGATGCGAATCTATTCGGTAGGCATGATCGCGCGCGTCGCATTCGCAATCTGCGCTCACGCCCAGGCGGACGTGCTCATCGTCGACGAGGCGCTATCCGTAGGCGACGAGATCTTTCAAAAAAAATGCGAGAATTACATTAGCGAATTCGCCAAGACGGGAACAATTCTTATCGTCTCCCATAGCCTTGAGTTTCTTAAGAAGCTGTGCACGCGCGTATTGTGGCTGGAAAATGGCGTTGTGCGCGAGATCGGCGATCCTGCAAAGGTCATCGCTCATTACCGCGCGGCGATGAAAGCCGAACAGGGTCAAAAAAGTCGCGTGGCGATGAAAGCGGAGTAGGCTCAAAAAAGTGGCGTCGCATAGGCGCCGGCGGGGGCCGCGCTTTGGGCGCTGGAGAGACGCCGCGGCTTTGCGCTCCAGTTCAACCGTGCGATGAGCCAAGCCGAAACGCCGACTTCCGCGAGCGCCAGCGCGGCGAGCAGCAATACGAACAGCCCGTTGATGCGCAGCAATGATTCAAGCGCGACGAGAAAGCCAATGTGCACGGTCGGAATCGCCATGATGGCGAGGCTTCCTGCCGCCCCCCTCCGACCGGTGATGTTGCCAAAAGTCAGCACGAGCGCCATCGCGAGCAGCGTATGAGCGATAGCGAGCGCCGGCACGCCAAAACGCTTTGCCGCCTCTGCGGCCCATTCGCCGAGCTGGCGCGGGTCGCCGCGCGCCACAGCGTAATTGGCTAGAAATGCGCCAGCCGACAATTCATAGACTCCTCGCCAGCCACGGTCGGGCAGCGAAGCGCTGCCCTGCATCGGCAACGCCATGGCATATTCGTCGAAATTGGCGATGCGCACGTCGCCCGTCGTCAGGGAGCGCGTCTGGATGCTGCCGTTCGAGAGCGCGACGATGACGCCTGTTTCGTTGCGCCGAAATTCCGCGCGCGCCGCCGTCACAGTCTCCTCCTGCATTTTTTCGACCGAAAGCTGACGCACGAACAGATTGACTGCGAGGTCAGGCGTCTCCCAGCGCTCGATGTACAGCGTCTTCACGCCATTATCGAATGTATAGAAATGCGCTGCGTCGAGCATGCGATGGTTGAGCGAATTGCGTACGACGTTGAGCACGTCCTGCATGCCGCTCGAATAATAAGGCGCGGCGAAATTGGCGAGCAGATAGCCAAGAACGACGACGCCGGCCGCCAAGACCAGCGCAGGCCGGCAGATGGCCCAAACTGAAAGGCGTAGCGCGTAGAGAACGGCAATCATCCCTTCGCTCGCCATGCGCGAGAATTCCAGCGCGGTGGCGACGCCGACCGCCATCGGCAGGGTCACATAGGCGACCGTGGGCGTCACGCCGATGAGGGCAGGGATGACGAGGCCGCCGCGCACCGCCGCGGGAGGCAACTGGTAAAGCAGATAGGAGAGGACGACCGGAACTGAGAGCGCGAACTGCACGACGATCACGCCGAAGCCGATCCGCTTGAAGAGGTAAAGAAACAACAGGCGCGGCATGTCGGCGGCGTCCTCGTTATCGCCCGATATCGCACCGAATGGCGACGAAAGCTTGGACCCCGCGCCTCACTTCTTGAATCTCGCCCATGCGGCCCTCGAATATTCCGTCCACGCCTGATCAAAAACGCCGCTTTTCGGCAAAGCGGTGGCGCCGGCCCAATGCGCGAAATAAATTTCCTTGCCTTCGTAATCGACGGGCTTGTTGTCTTTAAATTCGACCCCAGGCGCCTTGTAGAAGCTTTCGTGCGAAGCGCCGGTGACCACATGCGGCAAAAGCGCGATTTTTACGCCGCGACGATGCGCAACGAAATTCACAAGCGGCTGCGCGAAAAGTTGCCCGCGCTTGCGCACGTCATGGAAGATCGTGGCGTCGTCGCGGATTGTATCAATGAAGTCGGAAAGTTTGAGATACTGGTTCGATGTGACCCAGAAGCCGTCATTGAAGAGGAGCGCATCCTTGAGAAATGGGTAGCGGTCGCGCTTGTCGTTGTAAACATATTCGAAACTTGGCGAGGCGACGATGAACTCAGTTTTGCCTGTCTCGAGACGACCAAACAGCGGCGTGAAGTCGCGAAACAGAATGACATCGACGTCGACATAGGCGACTTCGTCGAGCGGCAGGGCGAGCGCCTGCAATTTTCTCAGCCGGCGGCGATTAGTATTGAAGACGCCAGGGTAAAGTTCATGCGAAAGCTTATCAATTTCCCTCGGCTCTTCGCCGACGTAATGCGCGCCGTAGATGTCCGCGGCGCGGCGCGTCATCGTGACATTGTCGTCGTAAGGAATGAGATAAAGCGGCAGCGAGGAATTGGTGTCTCGGTAACTCTCGAGAAAAGGCAGCAGCCAATCGATGATCTTGTCGTTGCCGACGATAGCGACGCCGTAACGCCTCGGAGCGCCGCTTGGCGCGGCGGCGCCTTCGGGCGATAAGACTGGATTTGGAACGCGTAGCCTCATATAGGGGATGTATTTGAAAATGGCGGCTAAAAGCAAGGGGCGGCCGAGCCGTGAGCGAAGATGCGTTTCTCGAAGGCTCAGGTGTGATAAGGAGCGGCGACAGCGCTTGATCAAGCCAGACCGAGATTTTCATTAGGGATTTGAGGATCAACCGGCATGTCCCTCGCCATGTCTCATACGATGCGCCCCATTCCCTCATCCGCAACACGGCAGGCGGAAACCACAGACGCGGAAACACGGCCTCTTGCCGGTAAAACCGTCGCCGTCGTTCATGCCGCCTGGCACAGTTGCGGCAGTTACCAGGTCAACGTCAGTCAGATCGCCGCTTATAAGGCGCTTGGCGCGCGCGTCGTTTCTGTCGCAATGATGGACGATGTGGCGCGTCGCCCGCCGCATGGCGCGCGTTGGTCAGCCTATATTGAAGCGTCGCGCGACATCGGCGCCGATCGACGTTACTACTCTGGCGCTCCGCTCTCTGCTCTAGCGTCACGACTCCTCATCGATGGCTGGTGGCGGTTAATTCACGGCGATCAGGCGTCATGGCTGATCGAACTCGCCAAGCGCGCGCCGTTGCCGGAAGGATTCGAGAACGAAACGATCGACTTCATCCACGCCAATCATTATTTCACGCTGCCGTTCGTCGAAACTCTGATGCGGGGACGCAAAGTTCCAGTCGTTTTGGAGACGCAGGACATTCAGGCGCGCCAATATATTTTGCGCAACAAGGGCGGTTTCTTCATTCCGCCCTACGCGACCTATGATGACATGCTTAAGATCGAACTTGCGTGGATGCGTCGCGCTGATCTTTGCGCGCATCTCAATGAGGAGGAGCATCGCGATTTCCAGAAACTCCTGCCGCAGTCGCGGCACGCGCTGATCTACCCGGCGGTGTCCTCAGCGCCACTGGCGCGCGGACGCGACATCATCATCGTCGCGAGCGACAACTACGGCAATTACATGAGCCTGCGCTGGTTCTTGCAAGAGGTTCTCCCGTTAGCGGGCGAGGCCCGCGTCGCGATCTACGGCAATATCGACGGGGGCGTGAGGAGACGCGACGCGGCGCTCTATGAATCGCATCGTGCTTTGTTCAAAGGCCGGGTCGACGACATTGGCGCGGTGTACGCCAACGCCGGCTGCGTGCTGCTCCCCACGGTCGAAGGTCATGGCCTGTCGATCAAGGCGGTTGAGGCGCTATCCTGCGGGGCGCCTCTCGTCGCGACGCCGCTGGCGTTCCGCGGCATGCAGGTCGATCCGGCGAAATTGAAGAATGTCGCTCTCGCCGAAGACGCCAAGCAATTTGCGGCGCTGTGGCGCGACGCCCAGGCGCGGGCCGAACGCGAAGACGCGACTGAGGCGGAGCGAAGCGACACGCGCCGGCTCTATGAAAATTCGTTCAGTCCCGAGGCTTATGCGCGCGCCCTGGCGACAGCCGCCGCGACGCTCTGAGAAACTCGTCTCTCTGGCGGCGCCTGCCAAACCCGAGCGCGGCCCTCCGCGCACACCATTGCGCAGACAGGCCAGCGAAAGTGCGATTGTCGGAATAGCCGAACTCTGATTAGGCTGCGGCTTACGCCACCAGGAGGATCGGATTGAGCGTCTCAACGAGTGAATGCTTGGCATGCGCCGAGCGTCCGCTTTTCGGCCGGCGGGTCGCGCTTGTTCATCCGGCTTGGCACTCCTGCGGCACTTACCGCGTCGTTCTTGGCCAAATCGCCGCCTATCGCGCGCTTGGAGCTGAAGTTTTTCCGATCGCTGTCAGTTCCGATCCAGGCTTTCATCCCGCCCGAGGATGGATTTGGAAGTCTTTCAATCAGGCGACTCCAGAACTTGACGGCGGCGCGCGCTACTACGGCGGCACGCCGTTCCGTGCGTTGTTCGCGGCCCGATTTCTGCGCGAGGCGCTATGGCCGTACATTCATGGCGACCAGGCCGTAATTCGTCTTGCCATGGCGGAACGTGCGCGGCTCTCGCCCGCTGTCGAGGACGCAACCTATGATCTTGTTCATTGCAACCACTTTTTTTTAATGCCTGTCGCGCGCCGTCTCGCGCGCCACGCTGCGCCGATCTTGCTCGACACGCATGATCTGCAGGCGCGGCAATTTGCGCTCATCAACGAGACCATGCCTTGGCTTAGGCCTCGCGCCACTTATGAATCCATGTTGGCGCAAGAACTTGAATCAATGCGCGGCGCGGATCTCCTGCTTCATCTCAACGCCGAGGAGGCCAAGGACTTCGAGACCCTTCTTCCCGAAAAGGCCCACGCGCTGCTTTATCCAGCTATTCCCGAAGCGCCGACCGGACCTGGCGGCCCCGACATTGTTCTCGTTGCAAGCAACAACACGGCCAATGTCGAAAGCGTTCTCTGGTTTTTGAGCGAAGTTGCGCCGAAGGCGCCCGGCGTTGCCGTCAAGATCGTCGGCAACGTCGACGCCGCCGTTCGCTCAAAGGCGCCTGAGCAATACGCCGCATACAAGGAGTGGTTCCTGGGCCGAGTCGAAGATCCTGGCTCCGTCTATGCGAATGCGCGTCTCGTTTTACTTCCGACGATCAGCGGAACGGGACTTTCGATCAAATCCGTGGAAGCGCTCTCGAGCGGCCTGCCGCTGATCGCCACCACGCAGGCCATGCGGGGAATGGAGGAAGCAGCGTTGCGCCTTCCCGGCGTCGTCACTGTCAATTCAGCCGCAGAATTCGTTCAGGCGCTGACGCTGGCCGCCGCCGATGCGCCTCTAGACGAAGCCGCGCGGCGCGCCAGCGCCGGTCGTCGCTATTACGAGGCGCGCTTTTCGCTCAGCGCGTACAAGGCGAGCCTTGGCGTGCTGGCGGCCGCGCTGATCAGCGCGACACAGGAAAATAGCGCGTAGAAAATCAGCGCTTTGCATGAAGGTGTGTCTCATCGGCAACGTTGGGGGAAAAATGGCGTCGTGACCCTGGGCGCTAATTACCTCTTAGGTTTGATAATGTTACTTTGCTTTTTGAAACTGCCGTTCGTCCAAGCGGGATGAGCTTATTGGAGGCGCCTCGAATGACTTTCAAAACCTTCATTGTTGGCGCCTTTGCGTCAGTGCTTGCGGCCAGCGCCGTTTCGGCGGCTGACCTTCCGAGCTACAAGGCTCCGCCGCCTCCGCTTCCGCCGCCTTTCAGCTGGGAAGGCTTCCATATTGGCGTCAGCGGCTCCTATGGCGGAGGCATCTCCGCCACTAACGCCAATGTTTATTCTTTGGCGCCGGGACCATTGTTTGGTTTTCCGGCGTCGCATTCGATCGGCACGAGCGGCTACCTCGTCGGCTATCAGAATGGATATAATTGGGTCTTCGACAATAAACTGGTCGTCGGCTACGAAAGCGAATTCAATTACGCCGATGTTCGCGCGACAAATACGGGCGCATTCATTGGCGGAGTCGGCGCCAGCAGCCGCCTGCAATGGTTTGGTTCCGAGCGCTTGCGCTTCGGCTACGCCTACGGGCGTTTCCTTCCTTACATCACCGGCGGTCTGGCCTATGGGAAGGTCCGGCCCTACGGCACGCAGTGGGCGAATGGATTCGTCTTCCCCGCCAGCCAGTCAGTCTGGCAGGCAGGTTTCGCGGTCGGCGCTGGCGTAGAGTACGCCGTTCTCGATAACTGGTCGGTCAAGGCGGAATATCTCTTCACGAGCATGAAGGGAGCCTCGGGCGCAAACTTCGGCTTCCCCTTCTCCTACCGCGTCTTCCAGGGCAACTACCTCGACACGCATATCGCCCGCGTCGGCGTCAATTATCAGGTCAAGAACATCGGCGCGCTCATCGGGATGCCTGATCTCGGCCTCTGATCGATCGTCTTTCCCGACGTTGAAGAAGCCCGGCCTCGCGCCGGGCTTTTTCGTTGGCGCGCAGATGCGATATCCTCAGCTCATGATCCGCAACCCGCCGCTTGGCCACCCTTCGGCGCTGAGCCTCGCGCAACTCAGCGACCGCTCCCGCGAAATCTTCAGACAGATCGTCGACAGCTATCTCGCTTCCGGCGATCCGCTAGGCTCGCGCAATCTCGCCCGGCTCCTGCCGATGACGCTCTCGCCCGCCTCGGTGCGCAATGTCATGCAGGACCTGGAGGAGCTCGGCCTCATCTATGCGCCGCACACGAGCGCAGGACGTCTTCCGACCGAGCTTGGGCTTCGCTTTTTTGTCGATTCGATGCTGCAGATCGGCGACCTCGAAGCGAACGAGCGTGCGCGCATCGCCGCCGAAGTTGAAGCGGCGTCGAAAGACCATGATTTCTCAGGCGTCCTTGCGGAAGCGACGAGTCTTCTGTCGGGGCTGACCCGCATCGCAGGCGTCGTCGTCGCCTCCAAGGACAATGTGCGGTTAAAGCAGATCGACTTCGTGCGGCTCGAACCCGAGCGGGCTTTGGTGATTCTCGTCGCCGACGATGGGTCGGTTGAAAACCGCGTGATCCCCGTGGCGCGCGATTTGCCGGCGTCTGCGCTAACGGAGGCGGCCAATTATCTCAACGCACGCGTTTCTGGCCGGACAATCGCCGAAGCCCGCGCGAACATCGAAGCATCGCGGCGCGCCGCGCAAAAGGAACTCGACGAACTGGCGGCCCGGCTCGTGGAGGCCGGATTGGCGACCTGGGCGGGCGCGATGGGCGAGTCGCGGCAGCTGATCGTCCGCGGCCAGGCACATCTTCTCGAAGATCTGACCGCCGCCGCCGATCTCGAGCGCGTTCGGCTTCTCTTCGCCGATCTGGAGACCAAGACGGAGGTCATCGACCTGTTGGAGCGCGCCGAAGAGGGCGAAGGCGTGCGCATTTTCATCGGCTCGGAAAATAAGCTTTTCTCGCTCTCCGGCTCTTCAATGATCGCCGCGCCGCTGCGCGACAGCGAACGCCGGATCATCGGCGCGCTCGGCGTCATCGGCCCGACTCGAATCAACTATGCGCGGATCGTTCCGATGGTCGACTACACCGCGAAGGTCGTGGCCCGCGTCGTCGGCGGGTGAAGGAGCTGAAGGACAGCTCCTTACGAGAAGTTTTGCGGGTCGACATCCATCTGCACGCGAACGCCGCCTCGCTCTTTCGGTCCTGCAGCAATCATGTCGCGTATAAACGCCTGCAGGTCGGCGCCGCGTGGTCCTTTGGCGAGCAGTCGAAATCGATAACGGCCGCGGATGAGCGCGATCGGCGCTTCCGCCGGACCCAGCAGCGCGATTTCATTTTCCTCTGGCCAGGCGCCGGGCCCAGCGACTTTGTAGCGCGGCGAAGGCGGCAGCTCATGCGCCGCCCGGACGAGCGCGCGGGCGTGAGCTTCCGCGGCTCCGGCGTCTTTAGCCGAAACAATCAAAGCGGCGAGACGACCAAAGGGCGGGAGTCCTGCGCGCTCGCGCACCGCGATCTCCTGCGCATAGAAGCGCTCCGCGTCTGCCGAGAGTAGAGCTTCCATCACCGGATGCGAAGGGTGAAATGTCTGGATCAGCGCCCGGCCGGGCCTATCGCCGCGCCCGGCGCGCCCTGTCACCTGATTGAGAAGTTGGAACGTGCGCTCCGCCGCGCGCGGATCGCCGCTGCCCAAACCAAGATCCGCGTCGATGACGCCGACAAGCGTGAGATGAGGGAAATTGTGGCCCTTGGCGACGAGCTGCGTGCCGATGACGATATCAAAAGCTCCCTTTGCAATCTCCTCCAATTCGCGCCGCAGCCGTTCTGCGCCGCCCGGAAAATCGGATGAGAGAACGAGTATGCGCGCGTTCGGAAAGAGCGTCGCCGCTTCTTCAGCGAGCCGTTCGACGCCCGGTCCGCAAGCTGCGAGCGAATCCTCGCTGCCGCATTCGGGGCAGACGTCCGGACGGCGCTCGACATGACCGCAATGATGGCACATCAGCGCGCGGCGGAAGCGATGCTCGACCAGCCAGGCGTCGCAGTGTTCGCAACGGAAGCGATGGCCGCATGTGCGGCAAACCGTCAACGGCGCATAACCGCGCCGATTGAGAAAGAGCAGCGCCTGTTCGCCGCGGCCAATCGTTTCGCTGACGGCAAGAGCAAGCCGTGGCGCGATCCATCGACCGCGCGCCGGGCCTTCCTTGCGCATGTCGATCGCTTCGAGCGTCGGCATCAGTCGCGCGCGCGCCCGCGAATCGAGCTTCAGATAGCCGTAGCGCCCGCGCATGGCGTTGACGCGCGTTTCAATGGACGGAGTCGCCGAGGCGAGAACAATGGTCGCTTGTTCCATCCGCGCGCGCACCACCGCCATGTCGCGCGCGTGATAGCTCACGCCGTCGTCCTGTTTGTAGGCCCCTTCATGTTCCTCATCGACGATGATCAGCCGCAAATTGGAAAAGGGCAGGAACAATGCCGAGCGCGCGCCGACGACAACGCGCACGTCTCCCGTCGCGCAACCGCGCCAGATGCGCGCGCGCTTCCGTGCGCTAACGCCGGAGTGCCATTCGGCGGGTTTCTCGCCAAAACGCGCAGCGAAACGCTCGAGAAATTGAGTCGTGAGCGCAATTTCCGGCATCATGACAAGCGCCTGTCCGCCTGTCTGCAGCGCTTGCGCGATCGCCTCGAAATAAACTTCAGTTTTGCCCGAGCCGGTGACGCCTTCGAGGAGGAAGGGCTTGAACGCCTGCAGTGAAAGCGTCGCCTTCAGCGCGTCTGCGGCGTCCTGCTGAGCAGGCTCTAAGCACGGCGCGGCGAACAAAGGATCGAGCGGCGGCGCGATCGGCTCCGGCGGCGCGGCGATCGCCTCCAACGCGCCCTCATCGACGAGAGCGTCGATGACGCCCGTCGAGCAGGCGGCGGCTTCGGCAAGCGCCTTCTTCGTAAAAGCCAAGCCGCCTTCCGCCGCCGTCAGCACCCGCGCGCGCGTCGGCGTCAGGCGTTGCGGCGGCGCGCCGCTCGCGCGATAGAGCGTGCGGGGCGCCTCAGGTCCGGCGTCTTCCGCGGCGCGGGTGGCGAGCCGCAACGCCATGCCGCGCGGCGTCAGCGTGTAGCGTGCGAGCCAATCAATGAAGTCGCGCAGCTTGCGTGAGAGCGGCGGCCGGTCGAGGCGCGCGCTGATGGTCTTGAGATTTCCTCCCGGGCCGGAGCCGCTGTCGACCGACCAGACGACGCCATAAGCCTCGCGGCGCCCGAGCGGCGCGCTGACACTGTCGCCGGGTTGAAGACGCATCGCCGCCGGCGCGAGATAGGAATAGGTCGAGTCGACCGCGACCGGCGCCAAGACCTCGACGACTCGCGCACCTTCCTCATCGTTCTGCGCCGCGCTCATGCCGAGGGCTTAATCCATTCCGATCCGAAGCGGAAATTTCCTGAAACGAAGCGGCGAGTCCCGCGCAGTCGATCGAGCTTAGCGCGTAATTATCCGCGCGCCTCGATTGCTTGTCAGGTAGGTCGCGATCCAACTCATCGCCACGAAGATGCGGCTACGCAAATTTACGAGAAAATAAATGTGCACGATGCTCCAGAAGAGCCAACCGGGGAAGCCGGTCAACTCCAGCCGGCCGAGTTTGACGATCGCCGAGTTTCGGCCAATCGTCGCCAGATTGCCGTAGTCGCGGTAACGGAAGGGTTTGCTCGGAGAGCGTCCGAGGAGGCGGAGCCGAATTGCGTTTCCGACATATTTGCCCATTTGCTTCGCGGAAGCGGCGAGCGCTGGAACTGGCGTTCCATCAGGACCTGTGAGAAACGCGAGATCCCCGATGACATAGACGTTTGGAAGGCAGGGGACCGTCAGATTCTCGTTTACGGCGATACGTCCGGCATGATCGCCTTCAACGCCTAGCCAGTTCGCAGCCGGCGAAGCCCGAACGCCGGCGGCCCAGAGAATGACGCCTGCGGCAATCTCCGTCTCTCCAGCAATGATTCTGTCCTCGAACACCTGGTCGACGGTCAGCGCCGTGCGAACCTCAACGCCGTTTCTTTCAAGCGATTTGCGCGCGTATTCGGAAAGCCTCTCGGGGAAGCTTGAAAGAATGCGCGGGCCGGCTTCGAGCAGAATGATCCGTGCGTTCTTCGGATTGGCGCGGCGAAACTCGGGCGGGAGCGTATGCCGGGCGAGTTCGGCAATGGCGCCGGCGAGTTCGACTCCCGTCGGACCGCCCCCGACGATGATGATGGTGAGCAGTCTCTCGCGTTCGACGGGATCGACGCTGACCTCGGCGCGTTCGAATGCGAGAAGCAGCCTGCGGCGGATGAGCGCCGCGTCGGAGATGGTTTTCAGCCCCGGCGCCAACTTCGCCCAATCGTGACCGAAATAGGAATGCGTGGCGCCCGTCGCGACGACGAGGAAGTCATAGCCAATCTCGCATTTTCGAGTTTTCACGACTTTGCGCGCGGTATCAACGCCCTCCACCGTGAGCATCAGCACGGTTGTACTCCTTTGACGCCGCACCACGTGGCGTATCGGCCATGCGACCTCCGGCGCGGCGAGGGCCGCCGTCGCGACCTGATAGAGCAGGGGCTGGAAACAATGATGATTGTTGCTGTCGAGGATCAGCACGCGCGCATCCGCGCCGGCGAGCGCCTGCGCAGCAGCGATGCCGGCGAAGCCGCCGCCAATGATGACGATGCGAGGTTGGCTCTCGGCGGCGCTGCTTTGCTGCATGGCGAACCATCCACAGACTGGCTTGTCGTCAGAGAGAGCGAATCAGGCCTAAAGCAGCCCGAAGCATACAAGGTTCCGCCTCGTGAGCGTCCTTGCATTCCGGCGCTGGGGCGCCTATCCCTTCCTAAGCCAGTCGGCTGGACGGCCGCTGCCAAAAGCAGAGGAAAGTCCGGGCTCCACGGAGACACGGCGCCGGATAAGGTCCGGCGGGGGCGACCCCAGGGATAGCGCCACAGAAAGCAAACCGCCGCGCAAGCGGTAAGGGTGAAAGGGTGCGGTAAGAGCGCACCGCCCGAGCGGCGACGTTCGGGGCAGGGCAAGCCCCGCCGGGAGCAAAACCGAATAGGGGCGACGGAAGGATTTCGAGCGCGAGCTTGAGCCTTCAACCCGTCTCCGGGACTGTCGCCCGGGTTGGTTGCTAGAGGCGGGCGGCAACGTCCGTCCCAGAGGAATGGTCGTCACGTTCTGCAAAGGACGTACAGAACCCGGCTTACAGGCCGGCTGGCGCTTAATATCCAGTTTTGCGGCGAATATGGCCGCACGGAAGTTTGGCCTCGTTTCTTCCGCCACAAGTCGGCCAAATTCCGGGCCACCGTAAACGCTCCCTTAACGATAAAAAAGCCTAATGAAGCCGGTTGCCGAGTTCGGCGCGTGGCGACCCGCCTGCTCCCCGACGCCTCGCGGTTTCATGTCGATTAAGACCGCCCAGCCGCAATTGAGTCGTCTCGACGAGCCAGCGCTCGCCGAGCGCACAGCGTCGCGCCGCCTGCCATCTCGCGCGGCGCGCCGTCTTATGAGGAGCATGATGATGACGTCGGCGCCGCATATTCCAGTGCTGCGCGACGAGGCGATCGCCGCGCTCGCCGTCCGCGCCGGTGGGCGCTACATCGACGCGACGTTCGGCGCCGGCGGCTATACGCGCGCCATACTCACGCAGCCAGAAACGCGCGTTCTTGCTTTCGACCGCGATCAGAACGCAGTCGCAGCCGGTCAGGCGCTTGTCGATGAGATGCATGGACGGTTCACGCTTGTCGAAGCGCGCTTCTCTCAACTCGTGGACATCGCGCGCGCGAAAAATTTCGCGCCGGTCGACGGCGTGGTGTTCGACATCGGCGTCTCGTCGATGCAGTTCGACGAAGCGGCGCGCGGCTTTTCTTTTCGCGCCGAGGGTCCGCTCGACATGCGCATGGAGGGGCGCGGGCGAAGCGCCGCCGACATCGTCAATGAAGCGGAAGAAGAGACTCTCGCGGACATTCTGTATTTCTTCGGCGAGGAGCGCGCCGCGCGGCGCATCGCCCGGGCGATTGTCAATGATCGTAAAATTGCGCCGTTCGAAACGACAAGAGCGCTCGCAGGACTTATCGAACGCGTGGCGCCCAGCCGTCCGGGCGACATTCATCCGGCGACCAAGAGCTTCCAGGCGCTGCGCATCGCCGTCAATAACGAACTCGAAGAATTACTGAATGGTTTGCTTGGCGCCGAACGGCTTCTCGCCGAAGGCGGCCGGCTCGTCGTCGTGACCTTTCATTCGCTCGAGGATCGCATCGTCAAACAATTTCTCGCTGAACGATGCGGCCGTGGCGAAACCGGGTCACGCCGACTTCCCGGCGAAATCGCGCCGGCGGCGCCGAGTTTCATCTGCGAAGGGCGTCAACCGATCACGCCCACACACGCCGAAACGGCGGCCAATCCGCGCGCGCGCTCGGCCAAATTGCGCCACGCGACGCGCACAATGGCGCCGCCACATCCGCTCGACCCAAGGCTCGCGCGGCTTGTTCGCCTGCCCGATCGCGACAAGGGAAAAGCCTGATGCTGCGGCTCCTCAACATCATCGCGGTTCTCGCGCTCGTCGGGTCGGCGGTTTACGCCTATTCGATCAAATATCAGACGAGCTATCGCGCCGAACAGATCGCCAAAACGAATATCGAGATTAGGCAGGAGCGCGACGCCATTGCGGTGCTGCGCGCCGAATGGGCCTATATGACGCGGCCAGAGCGCGTTCAGCAGCTCGCCGACGCTTATCTTACAGGCATGAAGCGGCTCGACGCGACGCAGATCGTCAGCGCGCAATCTCTGCCCGAGCGATCGCCGCGCGTCGACTCCATCGGCCAAAAGCTCGACTCGTTAGGATTGAGCATGCCGGCGACGCCGCCAGTCGCCGGCGGCGCATCGACGACGACGCCCAAAGCGCAGGGACAGAGCCAAGAGCGACGCAAGCCATGACGCAGACGACGTTCGATACGCAAACATCGCCAGCGCGCAGAATGCGCATGCTACTGCGCGCCGTATTCTCGACAAGTCTCGCTCTGAGCGCGTCGCGTATGCGCCTTGCGGCGCTGGGCTTCCTCGTGCTTTATGCGGTAATTGCGATCAAGCTCGTCTATCTGGGCTTTAAGCCGGAAGCGGCGACGACGCGGCGCGCGGCGGCGGAGGCGGTCGCGGCTTCGCGCCCCGACATCCTCGATCGCAACGGCGAAGTGCTCGCAAGCGACGTCAAGGTGATGTCGGTTTTTGCCGAGCCGCGCCGTCTCATCGACAAGGATGAAGCGACCGAGCTTTTGACCGCCGTTTTGCCGGGGCTCGACGCGCGCGAGTTGCGTGAGCGGCTCGCCTCCAAAAAGGGCTTTGTGTGGGTGAAGCGCGAGGTGACGCCGCATCAGCGCGACGAAATCTTTCATCTCGGACTGCCGGGCGTCGGATTGATCGCCGAGAATAAGCGCGTCTATCCGAATGGCCCAATCGGCGCGCATGTGCTCGGCTTCGCCAATGTGGACAATCAGGGCATCGCCGGCATCGAGAAATATCTCGACGGGCAGGGGCTCGCCGATCTGCATGGCGCCGGCTTTGGCGCGGCGGCTGAAGACCTAAAGCCCGTGGCGCTTTCGCTCGACATACGCGCGACGCATGCGCTGCGCGACGAGCTCGAAAAGGGCGTCATTCACTTTAAGGCGAAGGCGGGCGCAGCGGCGATCATGGACGTCAACACCGGAGAGGTGATCGCGCTCGCGTCGCTCCCCGATTACGATCCGAACAAGCCGACCGACGCGCTCGATCCGATTCACATCAACCGCATGAATGTCGGCGTTTATGAGATGGGCTCGACCTTCAAGGCGCTGACCATCGCGATGGCGCTCGATTCCGGCAAGGTTAATCTCAACTCGAGGCTTGACGCGCGCGGCGTGCTTTCGTTCGGCCGCTTCAAGATTCATGATTATCACGCGCAAAATCGCGCGCTCACTCTGCCGGAAGTTTTCACCTATTCGTCCAATGTCGGCGTCGCGCGTATGGCGATGGGCCAGGGCGTGGAGCGGCACAAGGCGTTCTTGCGCAAGATGGGCCAACTCACGCGCATGCGCACCGAACTGCCCGAAAGCGCCGAGCCGATCGTGCCAAAAAATTGGGGCGAGTTGAACACTATGACCATCGCCTTCGGTCATGGCCTCGCCGTGGCGCCGCTACAGGCGATGATGGCGGTCAGCGCGCTGATGAACGGCGGCTATCTTATGGCGCCGACTTTCATCAGGCGCACCGAAGAAGAAGCGAGAGCGAACGCAGAACGCGTGGTTAAGCCGGAGACGAGCGAAGCGATGCGCTATCTCATGCGCCTCAACGCCGAAATCGGCACGGCGCGAAAGGTGAATATCGCCGGCTATTACGTCGGCGGAAAAACAGGCACAGCGGAAAAGGTCGTCAACGGGCACTATTCGAAGAACAAGCTTTTTACGACCTTTATGGCGGTGGCCCCATCGGATAAGCCCAAATATCTGTTCCTCACCATCATGGACGAACCTCAGGGCCTGCCGGAAACCGGCGGCTACGCTACCGCCGCCTATAACGCCGGCCAGGTGACGGGCGAGATCATCGAGCGCGTCGGGCCCATTCTCGGGCTCGCCCCCCGCTTCGAGCCGCCGCACCAGCCTTTCCCCCTCCTCGCCAAACTGGGTTATGGCTATGCCAATATTCCCGCCCGCGGCGGGGGAGGGCATTGATGCTGCTTTCGGAACTGCTCGCGACGCCTGATCTTGAGCCCGCCCTGCGCGGGCTCAAGATCGCTGGCCTGACGGCCGACAGTCGAATGGCGCGCGACGGCTTCGTTTTTTTTGCAATTCCGGGTCATGCAGGCGACGGCATGTCTTACGTCGCTGACGCGGCGTCGCGCGGCGCCAGCGTCGTCATCGCGCAACGCGCCGCCAAATGTCCGCTGCCGCTTATCGTCGTCGACGACGTGCGGCGCGCCTTGGCGCTCGCGGCGGCGCGCTTCTTGCCTCGTCAGCCCTCGACGATCGCCGCCGTGACAGGCACGAGCGGCAAGACATCGGTCGTCGCCTTCCTGCGCCAGATCTGGGCCGCGCTTGGACATGATGCGGCGTCGCTCGGCACAGTCGGGATCGTGGACTCGCGCGGCGCCCATTACGGCGCGCTGACGACGCCGGGGCCCGTCGAACTGCATCAGATGCTGGAGGACCTCGCGGGGCGCGGCGTCACGCATCTCGCGATGGAAGCGTCGTCGCTCGGCATCGATCAACGGCGGCTCGACGGCGTGCGCGTCGCTGTTGCCGGCTTCACCAATTTCTCGCGCGACCATCTCGATCATCACGCGAGCATGGAGGACTATTTCGCGGCGAAGATGCGGCTTTTCGATACGCTGCTGCAGTTTGGACAGACCGTGGTGATCGACGCCGACAGCGACGTCGCGTCCCGCGTTATCGACATCTGCCGCACGAGAGGTCTCCAGATTTTCAGCGTCGGTTCGAAAGGCGAAACGATCAAACTACTTTCGGCGACGCCGTCCGCCCTCGCAACATCGCTGCGGCTCAGCCATGACGGCGCCCGATACGAAGTGAATCTGCCGCTCGCCGGCGCATTCCAGGTCTCAAACGCGCTCGTCGCCGCCGGCCTCGCTATTGCAAGCGGCGATAACCCGCAGAAAGTCTTTGCGGCGCTCGAAGCGCTCACGGGCGCGCCGGGGCGGCTCGAATTCGTCGGCCAGCATAAGGGGGCGCCGATCTTCGTCGACTACGCCCATAAGCCCGACGCGCTGGAAAAAGTGCTCGCCACCCTGCGGCCGCTGACAAAAAATCGCCTGATTGTCGTTTTCGGGTGCGGCGGCGACCGCGACCGAGGCAAACGCCCGCTGATGGGCGAAATCGTCGCGAGAGCCGCTGATGTCGCCATCGTCACTGATGACAACCCGCGCAGCGAGGACGCGGCCGCCATTCGCGCGGAAATCCTTCAAGGAACCCGCGGCGGCGCGGCGCAGATCATCGAGATCGGGGATCGGCGCGCGGCGATCGCCAACGCCGTGGCGGAACTTCAAACAGGCGACGCGCTCGTGGTGGCCGGCAAGGGCCACGAAACGGGGCAGATCGTCGGCGACCGCGTTTTGCCTTTCTCCGATCATGAGGCCATTGCGCAGGCGCTAAAGGAGCATCATCCATGACCCGGAAGCCGCTATGGTCGGGACTGGCGCTGGTCGGCGCGCTGCGCGCGCGCGTCAGTGGCGGCCTTGCGCGCGAAGCCTCTGGCGTTTCCATCGATACGCGCACGCTTCAACCGGGCGATATGTTCCTCGCCATCAAAGGCGAAACGCGCGATGGCCATGAGTTCGTGCGAACGGCTTTTGAAAAAGGCGCGTCGGCGGCGGTGATCGATGAAGCGCATGCGCCTGAACTCTCCGGCGCCGGTCCGCTTTTCGTCGTCAGAGACGTGCAACAGTCGCTCGAGTCGCTCGGCCAGCGTGCGCGCGAACGGAGCGCCGCTTTCATCGTCGCCGTCACCGGCTCGGTCGGCAAGACGTCGACGAAGGAAATGATCCGGCTCATGCTGTCGCGTTTCGGCGACACGCATGCGTCGGCGGCGTCCTACAACAATCAATGGGGCGTGCCGCTGACGCTCGCGCGCATGCCGGCGGAGTCGCGCTACGGCGTATTCGAACTCGGCATGAATCACGCGGGCGAGATCGCCGCGCTCGTCGCTCAGGTGCGCCCACACGTCGCCGTCGTCACGCGCATCGCGCCCGTTCATCTCGAATATTTCGGGTCAATCGAGAAGATCGCCGACGCCAAGGCGGAAATCTTCCCGGCGCTCGACGGCGGCGTCGCCATCATCAATCGCGACGACGGGTTTTACGAGCGTCTCGCTGCTGCTGCGGCGCCGACCGCCGGACATGTCTTCAGCTTCGGCGAGACGGAGGGCGCCGATGCGCGTCTCTTGTCATACGAGACCGTCGACGAAGGCGCGCTCGTCGAGGCGGAAATTTTCGAACGCCGTCTGCGCTTCCGCATCGGCGCGCCTGGCAAGCATGTCGCCATGAACGCGCTCGCGGCGCTGCTCGTCGGCGCCGTATTCGATGTGGATTTGGAAGAGGCTGCGGGGGCTTTCGCCGAATTCAAGCCGCCGACCGGACGCGGTCAGCGCGAGAAGATATCGACGCGGGATGGCGCGTTTACGCTCATCGACGAGAGCTACAACGCCAATCCGACCTCGATGCGCGCGGCGCTGCAACTTCTCGGCGGCGCGGCGACGGGACCGGGCGGGCGGCGTATTGCGGTGCTCGGCGACATGCTGGAGCTCGGACCCCAGGCGGCCGAACTCCATGCCGAACTCGCGCCAGACCTTATCGACGCCAAGGTCGATCTGCTCTTCACCTCGGGACCGTTGATGTCGCGCTTAAGTTACGCTGCTCCCGATACCATGCGCGCCGCGCATCGGGCGACGCCGCTGGAGCTGGAAGAGGCGGTGCTTGCCGCCATCAGGCCCGGCGATGTGGTGATGGTGAAGGGCTCCAATGGTTCGCGCATGTCGCGGATCGTCTCGGCTTTGAAAGACGCATTCGCCGACGAGATGGCGAACTGAGGAGAAACGATGCTGACGCTGCTTGCGGACTTTTCTCATCTTTACAGTCCGCTAAACGTCTTCCGCTACATCACGTTCCGCGCCGCCATGGGAGCGGCGACGGCGCTTTTTTTCGTCTTCTTCTTCGGGCCGGGCGTGATCGCCGCGTTGCGCATCAAACAGGGCAAGGGCCAGCCGATCCGCGAGGACGGACCGGCTTCGCATCTCATCACCAAAAAAGGCACGCCGACGATGGGCGGCCTGATGATTCTCTCGGGGCTGCTCGCAGCGACGCTACTCTGGGCGAATTTGCGCAATGCTTATGTGTGGATCGTGCTCTTCGTCACCGTAAGCTTCGGCCTCATTGGCTTTTATGACGACTATCTTAAGGTGACGAAACAATCACACGCCGGCTTCTCCGGCAAGCTGCGATTAGCGCTCGAATTCGTTATCGCCGGCGTCGCCTGTTATTTGATGACGAAGGCCGGCGGCGAGAACATGACGAACATCGCCATCCCGATGGTGAAGGGCTATGTCGCGACGCTCGGGCCGCTCTTCATTTTCTTTGGCGCATTCGTCATCGTCGCCGCCGGCAATTGCGTTAATCTGACTGACGGACTCGACGGCCTCGCCATCGTGCCGTCGATGATCGCCGCAGGCGCCTTTGCGATCTTCGCTTATCTCGTCGGCAATTCGATCTTCTCGAATTATCTCGGCGTCAATTACGTCGCCGGCGTCGGCGAACTGACGATTGTCTGTTCCGCCTTCATCGGCGCGGGACTTGGCTTTCTGTGGTTTAACGCGCCGCCGGCGCAAATCTTCATGGGCGACACCGGCTCGCTGGCGCTGGGCGGACTCGTCGGCTCGGTGGCGGTGGCGGTGAAGCAGGAATTCGTGCTTGTCATCGTTGGCGGCCTTTTCGTCCTCGAAGGCGCGTCGGTCATCATCCAGGTCGTCTATTACAAGCTCACCGGCAAGCGCATTTTCCTGATGGCGCCGATTCATCATCACTTCGAACAAAAGGGCTGGAAGGAGCCGCAGATCGTCATCCGGTTCTGGATCATCGCCTTTGTCCTGGCTCTGATGGGCCTCTCGACCTTGAAGCTGAGGTGACGATGACGCCGGTCGAGACGTTCAAGGACAAGCGCGTCGCGCTTTTCGGCCTCGGCGGCTCGGGCCTCTCGACGGCTCGCGCATTGATCGCCGGCGGCGCTGAGGTCGCCGCTTGGGACGATGGCGAGGCTGGACGGCTCAAGGCGGTCGCGCAAGGCATAGCGCTCGAGGACCTCGCTGTGGCGGATTGGAGCGGCTTCGATGCGCTCGTCCTTTCTCCCGGCGTGCCGCTGACCCACCCCGAGCCGCACTGGACTGTGCAGGCGGCGAACGCAGCCGGAGTCGAAATCATCGGCGACGTCGAACTGTTCTGCCGCGAGCGCGAAGCGCGCGCCGGGGGCTCGCCCTTCATCGCCATCACCGGCACAAACGGCAAATCGACGACGACGGCGCTTATCGCGCATATCTTGCGCGAGGCCGGACGGGACGTGCAGCTCGGCGGCAATATAGGCGTGCCGATTCTCGACCTCGAGCCGCCGTCGGACGAACGCATTCACGTCATTGAATGCTCATCGTTTCAGATCGATCTTGCGCCATCGCTGGCGCCGACCATCGGCGTTTTGATCAACGTCACGCCGGACCATATCGACCGTCACGGAACGATTGAAAATTACGCCGCCATCAAGGAGCGGCTTGTCGCTGCGGCCGAAGTGGCGCTTGTCGGCGTCGACGACGCCTATTGCCACGCGGTCGGCGCGCGTCTCGCCGCAACGGCGTCGCCCGATAAGCGTGTTATGCCTGTGTCGGCGAAACGCGCGCTCGACTGGGGCTTCTATGTCGAGGATCGAAGCGTCTATTTCCGCGAGCATGGGCATCCGCCCGATGAAGCCGAGCTGATCGGTTCGCTTAAAGGCGCACGCGCGCTTCGCGGCGCGCATAATGCGCAAAACGCCGCTTTCGCCGCCGCGGCCGCGTGGGAGTGCGGACTGGACGATGATGAGATTGCGAGCGGTTTGCTAAGCTTCCCTGGCCTGCCGCATCGCATGGAGGAAGTTAAACGCATCGAGCGTGCGCTGTTCATCAACGATTCAAAGGCGACCAACGCCGACGCCGCCGAAAAAGCGCTGACGAGCTTCACCGACATCTACTGGATTCTCGGCGGCCGATCGAAAGCGGGCGGCGTCGAGCCGCTGCGGCCGCACTTCTCGCGCATACGCAAAGCCTATCTGATCGGCGAGGCGACCGACGATTTTGCGCGCACGCTTGAGGGAGCGCTGCCTTTTGAGCGATGCGGAACGCTTGACGTGGCGACGACGCGCGCCGCGCTCGACGCGCTCGCGGAAGGCGCGCCGGAACCCGTGGTGCTGCTGTCGCCGGCATGCGCATCCTATGACCAGTTCGCTAATTTCGAAGCGCGCGGCGATGCGTTTCGTGGCCTCGTTGAGGGGCTCCCCGCCGTCATCGCGGCGCGAAAAGGAGGGCTGAGATGATCTCGCGCGCTGAACGAACCCCTTTTTCGGACTGGGCGTGGACGGTGGATCGCTGGCTGCTGGCGAGTCTTGCACTGCTGATCGTCGCCGGCCTCGTCTTTGCCATGGCTGGCAGCCCGCCAGTGGCCGAACGGCTGCATTTGCCGACATTCCATTTCGTCAACCGACAGGTGATGTATCTTCTTCCGGCGCTCGTCGTGATGATCGCGACGTCCTTTCTCTCGCCGCGTCACGTGCGCCGCCTTGCGCTGGTAATCTTCGTCATTTCGCTTGCGCTCGTCATCGCAACGATCTTCTACGGTCAGGAAGTGAAGGGCGCGAAGCGGTGGATCTTCGGCATCCAGCCATCGGAGTTTCTCAAGCCCGCCTTCGTCGTGCTTGTCGCGTGGGCTTTTTCCGAAGGAGCGCGGCGCAAGGACGTTCCCGGGAATCTGATCGCTCTTCTGTTAATGCCCATCACGATCGTGCCGTTGATATTGCAGCCTGACTTCGGCCAGACGATGCTGATTTCGATCGTTTGGGCGGCGCTGTTCTTCATGGCCGGCCTGCACTGGATATGGGTTGTCGGCCTTGGCGGATTGGGCGGCGTCTCAGCGCTGCTCGCCTATAAATTTGTGCCGCATGTTCATGCGCGCATCGAGAGCTTCCTGGAGCCGCCGCCGCCGGTCGCAGGCGTGCCGGCCAACTTTCAGTCGGAGACGGCGCTCGAGAGCTTCATCGCCGGATCGTGGTTCGGCAAGGGTCCCGGCGAAGGGGTGATCAAGCGCATCCTTCCAGACTCGCACACCGATTTCATCTTCGCCGTTATTGGCGAGGAATTCGGCGTTCTCGTTTGCATCGCGCTCGCTGCGGTCTTCGCCTTCGTCGTTGTGCGGGGGCTCTTCTCGGCGGCGCAAAACAGCGACCCATTCTGCCGTTTCGCCACCGCGGGACTCGTGATGCTCTTCGGCTTGCAGAGCTGCATCAATATGGCGGTGAATGTGCACCTCATGCCCGCCAAGGGCATGACGCTGCCTTTCGTCTCCTATGGCGGCTCTTCGCTTATTTCGTTGTCGCTCGGCATGGGATTTTTGCTCGCTGTCACGCGCAAGCGGCCACGCGCTCGCGTTTTGAGCGAGCTTGCCGCGACGGGCGCTCCCGCCGCCGCGTGATAAAAGCCTTGTCATGAAGGATTCTCCGATTCTCCTCGCCGCTGGCGGCACTGGCGGCCATCTTTTTCCGGCTGAGGCGCTCGCGCATGCGCTTGCTGCGCGAGGAGTGGCGGCGGAGCTCGTCACCGAAGAGCGCGCATTGCGCTACGGCGGCAATTTTCCCGCGAGGGCCATGCATGTGATCCCCGCCGGAACGCCGCGTGGCGGCTCGCTCTTCGCCAAGGCGCAGGCGGTGGCGCGTCTCGCCATCGGCACAGCGCAGGCGGTCGCGCTCCTGCGACAGGTGAAGCCCGCCGCGGTGATCGGTTTCGGCGGCTATCCGACCGTGCCGCCCTTGCTTGCGGCGTCCTATCTGGGCGTGCCGAGCGCCTTGCATGAAGCGAATGGCGTGATGGGCAAGGCCAATCGCTTCCTCGCAGGCCGCGTGGACAGGATTGCCGCCGGCCTGCCGACTCTCGTCGTACACCCGGCCGTGCAAAACAAGGTCGTTGTCACTGGCAATCCGGTGCGTCCCAATGTGCTCGAGGCCGCGAAGACGCCTTATCCGACCCTTGACGATGGAATCTTCCGTCTACTTGTCGCGGGCGGCTCGCAAGGCGCGCGTGTGATGGCGGACATCGTGCCAGTGGCGGTCGCAGCGCTTCCTGAGGCTCTGAGAGCAAGAATAACCGTCGTTCAACAAGCGCGCCCCGAAGATATCGAGCGCGTCGAAGCGATCTATGCCGGTGTCAAGGTCAGAGCCGAGATTGCGCCCTTCTTCGCCGATTTCCCGGCGCGGGTCGCCGCGGCGCATTACGTCATTGCCCGCGCCGGCGCGTCGACGGTCTCAGAACTCGCAGTCATTGGGCGACCAGCAATGTTGGTGCCGCTGCCGCACGCGCTCGATCAGGATCAGGCGGCGAACGCCGCTTTTTTGGAGCAGGCCGGCGGCGCGGAAACCGTGCGCCAAAGCGATTTCACGCCGGAATTTTTGACGCGGCGGCTGAGCGAACTCATCAGTGCGCCAGCGCAACTTTCCGCGCGCGCCGAAGCCGCTAAGCAGGTAGGCGTCGCCGACGCCGCCGATCGCCTCGCCGATCTGATCATCGATGTTGCGCGAGAAAACGTCGCGAGACGGAGACAAGGATGAAACTGCCGCGAGAGCTTGGGCCAATTCACTTCGTCGGCATCGGCGGCATCGGCATGTCGGGCATCGCCGAAGTGCTGCTTAATCTCGGCTACAAGGTGCAAGGGTCCGACGCAGCGGAAAACGCTAATGTAAAGCGCCTCGTTGAAAAGGGCGCGACAATCAGCATCGGGCACGACGCAAAAAATCTCGGTGAAGCCGCTGTCGTCGTCGTCTCCACCGCGATCAAGCGCGACAATCCCGAACTTGTGGCGGCGCGCGAAAAACGTCTTCCAGTCGTGCGTCGCGCCGAAATGCTCGCCGAGCTCATGCGCCTCAAGCAATGCGTCGCGATCGCTGGCACGCATGGCAAGACCACGACGACCTCGCTTGTCGCGACGCTGCTCGACGCCGGCGGTCTCGATCCGACGGTGATCAATGGTGGTATCATCAACGCCTATGGCACGAATGCGCGTCTTGGCGCCGGCGAATGGATGGTTGTCGAAGCCGACGAGAGCGACGGCACATTCCTCAAATTGCCAGCGGATGTCGCCATCGTCACCAATATTGATCCCGAGCATCTCGATCATTTCCAAACATTCGACGCCATCAAGGAAGCCTTCCGTAACTTTGTGGAGAATATTCCCTTTTACGGCTTCGCGGTGATGTGCCTCGATCATCCGACGGTGCAGGAGCTCGTCGGCCGCATCGAGGATCGCCGCGTCATTACCTATGGCGAAAATCCGCAGGCCGATGTGCGGCTGCTCGACGTCAATCTCGAGGGCGGCGTCTGTAAGTTCAACGTGCTCTTGCGCGACCGCAAGACCGCACAGGCGATCTATCTTGAAAATCTCCTGCTACCGATGCCGGGCCATCACAACGCGCTCAATGCGACCGCCGCCATTGCTGTCGCCAATCAGCTTGGGCTATCGCCGGAACAGATCCGCAAGGCGCTCGCGGGCTTTGGCGGCGTGAAGCGCCGCTTCACCAAGACCGGCGAATGGAATGGCGTGCAGATTTTCGATGACTACGGTCATCATCCGGTCGAAATCGCCGCCGTGCTGCGCGCCGCGCGGGCTTCAACCAAGGGCAAGGTCGTCGCGCTGATGCAGCCGCATCGCTTCACGCGGCTGCAGTCGTTGTTTGACCAGTTCTCCACCTGTTTCAACGACGCCGACGTTGTCATCGTCGCCGACGTTTATCCTGCAGGCGAGGCGCCGATCGATGGCGTCGATCGCGACTCGCTCGTTTCGGCGATCAAGGCGCATGGCCATCGCCGCGCTTTGGGGCTTCCATCGCCGGAAGTTCTTCCAGCGATGGTCCGCGAGATCGTCGCGCCGGGCGACTATGTCGTATGTCTCGGCGCTGGCAACATCACGCAATGGGCCTATGCGCTGCCGGAGCAGCTTGCGGCGGGGAAGAAGCCGTGACCTTTCCCGACATTTCCGCCGATGTCGCCGCCGCCATGCCTCAACTGCGTGGACGGCTCACGGCGAATGAACCGCTCGCGCCCTATACGTGGTTTCGAGTGGGGGGGCCGGCGCAGATCCTGTTCATGCCGGCCGATGAAGTCGATCTCGCTTACTTCCTTGCCCATCTCTCGAAAGACATTCCCGTTACCGTGATTGGACTCGGCTCCAATCTCATTGTGCGCGACGCCGGCGTCGAAGGCGTTGTCATTCGGCTTTCGGCCAAGGGCTTCGGCGATATCATCGTCGAAGACGGCTGCAGGCTGCGAGTCGGCGCCGCCGTTCCCGATGTGAAGGCGGCGCGCGCCGCCGCCGAAGCGGGCATCGACGGTCTGGCCTTCTATCGTGGCATTCCCGGCGCGATCGGCGGCGCGCTGCGGATGAACGCCGGCGCGCATGGCGGCGAGACGAAGGATGCGCTCATCGAAGCGCGCGGCGTCGACCGCGCCGGCGACATACGCGTTTTCGCCAACGCCGATCTCGGCTATTCCTACCGCCATTGCTCGGCGCCGGAGGATGTGATCTTCACTCAAGCGCTTTATCAGGGAAGGCCAGGCGATCCGGCGATGATCATCGCCGAGATGGAGCGCATCACGGCGGCGCGGGAAGCCTCGCAGCCGATCAAGGAAAAGACCGGCGGGTCAACCTTCAAGAATCCTGAGGGCGCAAAGGCGTGGCAGTTGATCGACGCGGCCGGTTGTCGCGGACTTGTCGTCGGCGACGCGCAGGTAAGCGAAATGCACTGCAATTTTCTGATCAACCGCGGACGCGCCACCGCCGCCGATATTGAGACGCTTGGCGAAGAGGTGCGCCGGCGCGTGCGTGAGACGAGCGGCGTCGATCTGTATTGGGAGATCAAGCGAATAGGCGTCGCGTGAAGTGATCGCCACTGGGTCGCGAGGCCGTCTTGCGGATTTTTGCGCCAATCTACGGCGCGCTCGATCGGATATTCAAGTCATGACCAAACACGTCGCCGTTCTGATGGGCGGACTTTCCGCTGAACGCGAAATTTCTTTGCGGTCGGGCGAAGCCTGCGCGAAGGCTCTCGAGGAGCAGGGATTTCGCGTTACCCGCGTCGACGCCGGACATGACGTCGCGAATGTCCTTTCATCGCTCAAACCAGACGTCGCCTTTAACGCGCTCCATGGAAAGTTTGGCGAGGACGGCTGCATTCAGGGCGTGCTGGAGCTTCTGCGCATCCCGTACACGCATTCCGGCGTGCTTGCCTCATCAGTGGCGATGAAAAAGGACGTGGCGAAGACGGTGATGGCGGCCGCAGGCGTTCCCGTTCCGCGAGGGCGCGTTCTGCACAGGCTGGAGGCCGCCCAAGCGCATGCGCTGCCACTTCCCTATGTGCTCAAGCCCGTCTCCGAAGGCTCCTCCTTCGGGGTCTTCATCATCCATGAGGGCCAAGAGCATCCTCCTCAGGAGTTATGGCGAGAGGATTGGTCGCACGGCGACATGATGCTTGCGGAGCAGTTTATCGCGGGACGCGAACTCACCTGCGCCGTCATGGGCGACAAGGCTCTGGACGTGATTGAAATTCTCGCCGCCGACGGCGGTTGGTACGACTATCACGCAAAATACGCCAAAGGGGGCTCGAAACACGTCCTTCCGGCGAATCTTAAACAGAATATTTACCAAGAGGTTCAACATTTGGCCCTTGAGGCTCATCGAGCTCTTGGCTGTCGCGGCGTAAGCCGCGCGGACTTCCGATACGACGACCGCCCCGGAGGTACGGGCGAACTCGTCGTATTGGAAGTCAACACTCAGCCGGGAATGACGGAGACCTCGCTCGTGCCAGAAATGGCGGCTTACGCAGGTTTTTCGTTCGGCGAGCTGGTCAAATGGATGGTGGAAGACGCATCCTGCGATCGTTGAAGGAGTCGTTTGCGGCTCGGCATTCGCTCGTCCCTATCGTCCCCGGTGAATCCTCATATGCCCTAGCCGCGGTGGTCGCCGTTACGTCGGTTCCCTCTGCGAGCGCTCCCGCCGCCGTTGCGCCGCGCGCGCCATCGCGTAAACGCCGCGGCGGACGCCTCCTCTCGCGCCTGGCGCTTCTGGGCCGGCCGGGCGTCGGCTCGCTTGCGACGATCGCGCTCTTCGTCTTTGTCGGCGCGGCCGGCTTCATTGAGAATGGCGGCTACACCGATCTCGTCGCGCGCGAGGGCGAACTCTACGACATCGCGGCGCGCGTCGCCGGCTTTCCGATTTCCGCCGTCACCATTACGGGCCAGTCGCGTTTGAGCGAGCGCGAACTCCTCGACGCCGCAGGCGTTGGTCTGCGGAACTCTTTGCCCTTCCTCGATGCGACTGCGGTGCGCGATCGACTGATGCAGGTCCCGCTCGTGAAATCAGCGCGGGTGATGAAGCTCTATCCCAGCCGCCTCGTGATCGCGATCGAAGAACGCCAGCCGAGCGCCTTGTGGCAGCGCGATGGACGTGTCGCCGTCATCTCTGAAGACGGCGTGCCGATCGATGAATTGCGCGACCAGCGCTATCTCGGACTGCCGTTCGTCGTCGGCGAAGGCGCGCAAAAACGGCTACCCGAGTTCCTCATGCTGATGACAAAGGCCGGGGATCTTTCGCATCGGATCAAAGCTGGCGTGCTCGTCGCTGGGCGCCGCTGGAACTTCGAGATGACGAACGGCGTGACGGTGAAGTTGCCGGAGATCGGTCCGGCCGAAGCGCTGGAAACGCTCGCGCGGCTGCAGCGAGAGGCCCGCATTCTCGATAAGGACGTGATGTTTGTTGATTTGCGAATTCCTGATCGCGTGAGCGTGCGGTTGACGGAAGAGGCCGCGGCGACGCGCGAGGCTCAGACGGCGCCGCGCAAATCGTCGAAGAGTGGTGGTTAGCCGCATGATTTTGCCCATCATCCCTCCACGCATGAAGCCGCTCTCGCCGCGACGTTCCGCGACTTTTGCGGCGCTCGACGTCGGCACGTCCAAGATCGCCTGCCTCATCGCGCGGCTGACGCCGCTTGGCGCCATAGCGCCCGGCGATTGGCGCACCCACCGAATCCGCATCGTCGGCATCGGCCATCAGCGCTCCCTAGGCGTAAAGAATGGCTTTGTGGTTGACATGAACGCGGCCGACACCGCGATACGACAGACGGTGGACGCCGCCGAACGCATGGCTGGCATGCAGATCGAACGCGTCGTCGTTACGGCTGCGGGCGGCAGATTGTCGTCGGAGCACTTCCAGGCGAAACGCGTCATTGGCGGCCGCGAAGTCGCCGAAGACGACATTCATCGCGTTCTCGAGGCTTCGGCCGCGCATCATCTCCATCGCGGCCGCATTGCCCTGCACTCGCTGCCCACCGGCTTCTCTCTCGACGGCGTGTCGGGCATCCGCGAGCCCAAGGACATGATTGGCGAGGAGCTCGGAGTCGATCTCCATGTCGCGACCTGCGATCAGGCTGCGGCCCGCAATCTGATCATGGCTGTCGAGCGTGGCCATCTCAGCGTCGAGGGCATGGCCGCTGCGCCTTATGTCGCAGCTCTCTCGACGCTCGAACCCGATGAAGCCGAGATGGGCGTCGTCGTCGTCGATATGGGCGCCGGGTCGACCTCCGTCGCCGTTTTCGCCAGAGGCGAGATGATTTATGTTGACGCCGTCGCGCTCGGCGGCGGTCACGTCACCATGGACATCGCGCGCGGGCTTGACGCGCGGCTCTCCGACGCGGAGCGTCTGAAGACCTTTCACGGGTCGGCGATCGCTTCGATCTCTGATGAGCGCGAAACCATCTCCTTCGATCACGTCGGCGAGAGCGATCACAAAGCGCATGCGCCGAAATCGCATCTCGTGCGCATCATCCGCCCGCGAGTCGAGGAGACGCTTGAATTCCTCCGTGACCGCTTGGCTAAGGCCGGCCATCCGAGCGGCCCCGGCCGCCGCATCGTCCTGACTGGCGGCGCAAGTCAGCTCACGGGCGTCGCTGAAGCCGCGCGCCGCATTCTCGGCGGCCAGGTGCGGGTGGGGCGTCCGATTGGCGTCGAGGGTCTGCCGGAATCGGCGAGGACTCCTGCCTTCGCGGCGGCCGCTGGACTGCTCGTCTATCCGCAGGTCGCCGCGCACGAATATTTCGAGCCGCGCCGGA
Source organism: Methylocystis sp. B8 (assembly GCF_005771425.1). Lineage (GTDB taxonomy): Bacteria > Pseudomonadota > Alphaproteobacteria > Rhizobiales > Beijerinckiaceae > Methylocystis. Next base: position 533,351 of record NZ_VBTZ01000001.1, read on the forward strand.
TCGAGCGCGCGGCGACAGGAACGGACGGATACATCACGCGCGTAGGGAGATGGTTAAGAGAAAGCTTCTAGAATCGCGCGGAAGTGATTCATTCAACCGGCGCGCCGACAGCAGCACGCCGAGCATGATTGCCGAGGACGACGCGTTCGGCGACCGGGCGTCCAATGGCGAAGGATAACGAGCGCCGAGTCGTGGACGAATGGTGAGAGGCCTGGCAGATGACGATCAACCTTAAAGCTCCCGAATTGAGGGAATTGAAGCCCCGCATCATGGTTTGCGGCGTCGGCGGCGGCGGCTGCAATGCCGTCAACAACATGATTTCCTCCGGTCTGTCGGGCGTCGATTTCCTCGTCGCCAACACGGACGCGCAGGCGCTCGCTTCATCGCAGGCGGAACGAATTATTCAGATGGGCTTGCAAGTGACGGAAGGTTTGGGCGCGGGCGCTCAGCCTGAGGTCGGCCGCGCGGCGGCCGAAGAGGCGCGCGAAGAAATTCGCGAGCATCTCGGCGGCGCGCACATGTGCTTTGTCACCGCCGGCATGGGCGGCGGCACCGGCACGGGCGCCGCCCCGGTGATCGCGCAGATCGCGCGCGAGATGGGCATCCTCACCGTCGGCGTCGTCACCAAGCCCTTCCATTTTGAAGGCCAGCGTCGCCTGCGCATCGCAGAGTCGGGCATCTCCGAACTGCAAAAATGCGTCGATACGCTGATCGTTATCCCGAACCAGAATCTCTTCCGCATCGCCACGGAAAAAACGACCTTCGCCGACGCCTTCGCCATGGCCGATCAGGTTCTCTATTCGGGAGTGGCGTCGGTTACGGACCTGATGGTCAAAGAGGGCCTCATCAACCTCGATTTTGCCGACGTCCGCTCGATCATGCGCGGCATGGGCAAGGCGATGATGGGCACCGGCGAAGCCACGGGAGAAAATCGCGCCAATCTCGCGGCGGAAGCGGCTATCGCGAATCCGCTGCTCGATGAAGTGTCGATGAAGGGCGCGCGCGGCCTGCTGATCTCCATCACCGGCGGCCACGACCTCACGCTTTACGAAGTCGACGAGGCGGCAAGCCGTATTCGCCAAGAGGTCGACGAGGACGCCAACATCATTCTGGGCGCAACATTCGATTCATCGCTCGAAGGCGTGGTGCGCGTCTCCGTCGTCGCAACCGGCATCGATCTCGCCGCAATCACCGCCGACGATCCGACGAGCGAATCGCGTCTTGCAGAAGCCGCCCAGCGCCTGCGCAACCAGTTGCAGCAGGCCCGCGCCCAGCAGTCCGCGCCGGTTGTCGAACCGACGCCCGTCATGCTCCACAGGGAGGAGCCGCAGACCGCGGACAGCTATTATGCCGAGTCGGCGCAGGCGCATGGCGTCTATCTTGAGCCGGCGCCGCCGCGGCCCACTTATAGCGAGCCGCGTTTGGACGCTGTGCGCCCCGAGGCGCCGGTCGGCGCCTATGTGCCGCCTGCGCCGGAACAGCCCCGCGCGTCGCGCATGCCGCAGATCGAAGATTTCCCCCAGCCGATCCAGGATCAGCTGCGTCAGCAGATGGGCGGCGGCGATCATCGCCGCAAATCGATCTTCGAGCGTCTCGCTTCCTTTGGCGCGAGCCGCCAGGAAGACGGTCTGCAGAGCGCGCCCGCGGCGTCGGGGCCTCGCCCGCAAATGGCCCCGGGGAGCGCTCAGCCGTCGGCGACCCATGCCGAATATGGCAAGCGTCCCGTCGCTCCGCCGCCGGCGGGCTCTGGAGGGCATGCGTCGCTCGATCCACACGGCCGTCGCCCGCTGCAGCCTCGCTCCGCTGAGGAGGATCATCTGGAGATCCCAGCCTTCCTGCGCCGACAGGCCAATCACTGAGCCTCTCAAACAATCGGAAAGGGCCCGCCTCGCGGGCCTTTTCTTTTGGGCGTCACCGTTTGTAACAAACTGTAGGAAACCGTGACTGGAGCCGCCACGCTCGGATTTGCTATCTTCCGCGCGGGCTTTAGGGGAGGGTTGCGCCATTCGCTCGGATTCTCGCCGACTCGCGTCGCGCGCGCCCTGCGCAGCGCTTCCTGTAGGCGCGGCTGCGCCAGCAGTTCAGCAGACGATCGCCCGGAGCGTTAGAATCGCCGGCCAGGGCGTGCACGGCGGTCATTGCGTCAGCCTAACGCTCGCGCCATGCGGCGGTGACGTCGGGATTATTTTCAGCGTTGCAGGAGCGGAAATCGAAGCGCATTGGTCCTGCGTCGACGCATCGAAATTGCGCACGCGTCTCGCGTGCGATGGCGCCAGCGTGTCGACGGTCGAGCATCTGATGGCCGCGCTGGCGGCGCTTGGCGTCGACAACGCCTTCATTGTGCTCGACGGCGATGAAGTTCCGGCGATGGACGGGTCCGCTCGCGACTTCGTTTCGGCGATCGACGAGGCCGGCGTCGTCGCGCTTCCTGCGCCGCGGCGCGCGTTGCGCGTTACGAAGCCGGTGCGCGTATCAGACGGCGCCGGCTGGGCGGAGCTTAGTCCCGCGGAAACCGGCCTCCAACTCGATGTGGAAATCGCCTTCCCGGGGCCGATTGGCCGCCAGCGCCGGGTCCTCGAGCTGACGCCCGAAATATTCCGAACCGAATTGGCAGGCGCTCGTAGTTTTGGATTCCTGCGTGACGCCGAGCGACTTTGGCGGGAAGGTCTCGCGTTGGGCGCCAATCTCGACAATACGCTCGTTTTTGATGAGCGCGCCGCGATCAATCCTCATGGGTTGCGATTCGCCGATGAATGCGTGCGTCATAAGATGCTGGATGTCGTGGGCGATCTCGCGCTGGCTGGAGCGCCGATTATCGGCGCCTTCCGTTCCTATCGCGGCGGGCATGGCCTCAATATCGCGCTGCTCGAAGCTGCAGCGCGATCCGGCGCCCTGGCGCCCGAATTCGACGGCGCGCGCAATAAACGCGCGGCGGGGACGGGCCGAAGCCTCTCGCCATAATCTCGCCAGATGAAGGTTCTTCTTTCAGCCGACCGCAAAAAGGCGCGGCGCGCCGCCGCGGCTTTCGAGCGGGTTCCGAAAAAGTTGACAGACTTTTTCGATGAGAACCTGCTCCAAGGTTTTGATTTTGAGCGATTCCTTATCGAGCACATGTTCCATGTGATCGGGAAGCGCTCTAGGCGCAGGGCAGGGGGCCCCGCGGCGGATTTGGCTAATTGAGCTTGAAAGGCGTCCGACGCGCTGGCGTCGCATGGCGCTGCAATGGGGCAATAAATGACGGTTTTCGCTCGTTCATTCGGTTTTTTGGCTTTGGCGTCGGCCTTATCGATCGGCGCTTCTCCGGCCCGCGCCGACCTTATGGACTCGATCACCAGCGGATTCGGCCTTTTTGGCGGGGGCGGCACGAAATATCAGACCGAGATCACGCCCGATATTCCCGCGGACGATCTTTACAATGCTGGCTTGGCGAAGCTGAAGGCGAAGGATTACGAGGGCGCGGCGAAGAAATTTGGCGAATTGGAGAAGCACTATCCATCATCGGACTGGGCGCGCAAGGGCCTGCTCATGGTGACTTTCACTCAGTATGAGCATCCCAAATACGACGACGCCGTGCAGTCAGCGCAGCGCTACATCGGCCTTTATCCAAATTCTCCCGACACGCCATACGTCTACTACCTGGCGGCGATGTCCTTCTACAATCAGGTGCCGGACGTCATGCGCGATCAGCAATCGGCTGAGAAGGCGCTGGAGATTTTCGCGCAGCTCGTTCAAAAATTTCCGAAATCTGAATATGTGAACGACGCAAAATACAAGATGCAGGTGACGCGCGACCAACTCGCCGCCAAGGAGATGAACGTCGGGCGCTTTTATCTCACCCGCAAGAATTACCCTGCCGCGATCAACCGTTTCCATGACGTTCTCGGCAAATATCAGACGACGCGCCACACTGAGGAGGCGCTCTATCGGCTTACCGAAGCCTATCTCGCCATGGGCGTGACCAATGAGGCGCAGACGGCGGCCGCCATTCTGGGCCACAACTACCCGGATTCGCAGTGGTATAAGGACGCTCACGCTTTGCTGAAGAGCGACGGTCTGGAGCCGCACGAACACACCGATTCCTGGCTGTCCAAGATTGGCAAGACGCTGCACGCAATCTAGCTGTCTATCGCCGAAAAGCGCGCCTGCATAAATGCGCCGGCGTGCGCGAGCGCGCGCCGGCCATCTTCGAGCCGCGCATTCCATAAGTGCCACGCGTGAATCATGCGCGGCCAAACCTCCAATGTGACGGAGACGTCGGCCGCGCCCGCGACCGCTGCGAGTCGCGTCGAATCGGCGAGCAACGTTTCATTCGAGCCCACTTGGACGATGAGCGGCGGCAAGCCCGTGAAATCGCCGAAGAGCGCAGAAACGCGCGGATCGCGGCGATCGACTCCTTGCGGCGCATAGGCCTGCGCAAGTTCCTCAAGGTAGGATCTATGCAGCAGCGGGTCGACGCTATCCTTCGTCGTCAGCGTTTCGCCGGAGAGCGTGAGATCGGTCCACGGCGAAACGAGCCAGGCGCAGGCGGGAAGCGCCTCATTGAGGTCGCGCAGGCGCATGAGCAAGGCAAGCGTCAGCCCGCCGCCGGCGCTGTCGCCGCCGACCGCAATATGCTTCGCATGAAATCCTTGCTCGCGGAGAAATCGCCAGGTCGTAAGCGCATCGTCATAGGCGGCGGGAAATGGATGTTCGGGCGCAAGCCTGAAGGCGATGGCGAGCGTGCGGGCGCGCGCGGCGCGTCCAGCTTCCGTCGCCATTCGGCGATGGCTGACGATCGAGCCCGAGCAATAGCCGCCGCCGTGAAAAAAGATGAGCGCGCGCGACGGGTCGCTTCCCGGCGCTCGAGACCATTCGGCGGGCATGCCGTCGATCGAAATCGATTCGAGCAAAATATCCGGCGCGGCAGGCCAAGCGGCGCCCACCTCCTCGATACGGGCGCGCCGCGCCGGCCAGCCGACCGGTCTCGGCTTTGCGCTTAGCAGGGCGCGGATGTCGTCAATGCCGAGATCGCCCACGAAAATCTCCATTTGGAAACGGTCGCTCACGACTATAATCGCGCCGCGTCCATGCGTCGCGGCCGTGGATTCGTCGCCTCTACACGCCAGGAATGCTTGAGCAAGGCCTCATGCTGATTCGTCTTTCCATTCGCGACATCGTGCTGATCGACGCGCTCGACCTCGAGTTCGCGTCGGGTCTGACGACGTTGACCGGAGAGACCGGCGCGGGAAAGTCGATCCTGCTCGACGCTTTCGTGCTGGCGCTCGGGGGACGCGGCGACGCGTCGCTCGTTCGCGCCGGCTGCGAACAGGGACAGGTGACAGCGGTCTTCGATACGCCTTCGGAGCATCCCGCGCATCTCGCCGCTCGCGAATTTGGGCTCGCGAGCGAAGACGAACTGGTGTTGCGCCGCGTGCAGTCGGCGGACGGCCGCACCCGCGCCTTCGTGAACGACCAGCCGGCGACGGCGCAGGCGCTGCGCGCCATCGGGCGCGAGCTTGTCGAGATTCACTGTCAGCATGACGAACGCGCCCTCGTCGATCCAAGCGCGCATCGCGCGCTTGTCGACGCACATGGGTGTCTGGTTGCGCAAGCGAATGACGTTCGCGCGCGTTATGGCTCCTGGCAGGCGGCGCGACGCGCGCTCGTTGAAGAAGAAGAACGCGTCGCCAAGGCGCGCGCCGACGCCGAATATCTGCGCCATGCGCATGCCGAGCTTTCGGAGCTTGCGCCGCAGGCGGGCGAGGAAGAAGCGCTTTCCGAACGGCGACTCTTCATGCAGCGCGCCGAAAAGGTCGCTGCGGACATTTCCGACGCGCTCGCCGCTTTTTCAAACGATGGGTCTCCGGCGCGAGAAATCACCCAGGCGGCGCGCCGCTTGGAGCGGCGTTTGGCGCAGGCGCCGCAATTGTTGGACGCGCCTGCGCGGGCGCTGACGCAAGCTGTCGACGCTTTGGGTCTTGCCGAAGAGGCGCTTGAACGGGCGCTCACCGAGACGAAATTCGATCCGGCGGAATTGGAGCGCGTCGAGGAGCGGTTGTTCGCGCTGCGTGGCGTCGCGCGCAAGCATCAGGTCGCAGTCGCCGATCTGACGAAGCTTGCCGATAAATTCTCCGACGATCTCGCGGCGCTCGACGCTTCCGAAGCGCGGCTTGTGGCGCTTGCGCGTTCGCTAACCGACGCGAAGCGGGCTTATGACGACGCGGCTTCAGCGCTCTCGCTTGCGCGCAAGGCGGCGGCGCAAAAACTCGATGCGCTGGTCGACGCGGAATTGAGGCCGCTGCGGCTGGAAGGCGCGCATTTTTCGACACAGGTGACGAGCGATCGAGAGTCAGCCGGGCCGGAAGGCATCGACCGCGTCGAATTCTGGGTGCAGACCAATCCGGGATCGCGCCCCGGTCCACTGACCAAGGTCGCGTCTGGCGGCGAACTCGCCCGCTTCATGCTGGCCTTAAAGGTCGTGCTCGCCGATCGCGGCTCGGCGCCGACGCTCGTTTTCGACGAGATCGACACGGGCGTCGGCGGCGCCGTCGCCGACGCCATCGGCCAGAGGCTGGCGCGTCTTGCCGCGCGCGCTCAGGTGCTCGCCGTCACCCATGCGCCCCAGGTCGCCGCGCGCGCCGGTCAGCACCTTCGCATCAGCAAGGGCGCGCCGGCGAAACCCGGCAAGGAGAAGCGCGTCGCGACCAGCGTCGCCGTGCTGGCGGAAGGCGAGCGGCGCGAGGAGATCGCCCGCATGCTGTCGGGCGCCGCCATCACCGAAGAGGCGCGCGCCGCCGCGGCAAGGCTGCTGGAAGGGGCGGGTTGAGTTCATAACGACTCAGGCCAACGCCGCGCGCCGTGATATACGCGCAAAATTTGAACCGCTTTGTCCTTAACGCGGTAAGGGACGACATAGGGAGTTTTGTCGACGACGAATTCGCGCGTTCCAGGGACGCGCCCGGGCCGCCCAATATGAGGGTTCTCAGCAAGAACGGTCTCGACCAACTCGAGAATGTGAAGTGCGAGGCGTCTCGCAGCCGCCGGATTGTCTTGCGAGATGTATGCTCTTAGGGCTGCGAGATCGTCGATCGCCTCGGGCGCCCAAATGATCTTCACGGGCGACGGATTTCGTCAGGCGTTCCCCAACTCTCGATCCAACGACGTACGTCGCCCTGTTCAACGCTGGCGCCGCGATCTAGAGAGGTCAAGGCTTTACGAATTCCGGCCACTTGCCATTCGTTTGCGTCAAGATACTCAGCGATGGCTTCAGCCGTGAGAAAAGAACGGCTGCGGCCCGTGCTCGCTGCGAGACTGGCAAGCCGCTTTTTGATTTCCGGACCAACTCTTACGGTGAAGGTCTCGGAAGCGTCGCGCGCCTTGCGCTTGATCTTTGCGGTTCGTGATTGCATGTACACACCATAGCACACCACCCCTTCGGGACAATGGTCGCGGGAAATCGGCTGCCGCCTTTCGTTGCCTCCAGTCTTACGCTGGCCTAAGAGAGAGCGCCATGCAGGAAGCGCCTTTGCTGAAGACCGCCACGGATACGCTCGCCGAACTGCGCGGCGAGATTGACCGCATCGACCGCGACATGCACCGTCTCCTGATGCAGCGCGGCGAGATCATCGATCGTCTGATCGCCGTCAAGCGTGCGCAAGGCGGCGGCTGCGCCTTTCGGCCTGATCGAGAGGCGCAAATGATGCGGGCGTTGGTCGAACGTCATGAGGGGACTTTGCCGCTCGACGCCGTCGAGGGCGTCTGGCGCGTCATCGTCTCGACCTTCACCTATGTCCAGGCGAATTATTCGGTGCATGCCGACGACAGCGGCGGCGACGCTCAGATCCGCGATTCCGCGCGTTTCCACTTCGGCTTCACCGTTCCCTATGTCGCGCATCACGGCGCTGGCGCGGTGATTGAAGCGGTCGCCGCCTCGACCGGCGATTTGGGGATATTGCGCGCGACTGGCGGACTCTCCGACGGGGCGTGGTGGATGCGCCTGGTCGGCGAGGATGCGCCGAAAATCATCGCACGCCTGCCCTTCGTCGAGCGGCCTAACCATCCTGCGGGTCTGCCGGTGTTTGTCGTCGCGCGGCTTGCGTCCGACGCTATGGCGCAGGGCGTGACGCTTTATGCGGTCGGCCTCGCGCGCTGGACTCACGCTTTGCCGGCCGCGTTTCAAACGCTCAAGGGCGAAATTCTCGCAAGCGCCCCGCATCCTGAAGGTCTGGCGCTGCTCGTCGCCGCAGCCAGTGACGCCGACGCGCAATCCTTCGCTAAAGCAATGGCCGAAGCAGGAGTGGAGGGCGCGCGCGTCGACGTGATCGGCAGCCACGCCATGCGTTTCCAGCTCAATGACGCCCGCAGCGGCGTCTTCGTTCCCGGCGGTTGATGATGACGCGGCCAACTCCTCGTCCGAGCGTTCTCGCGATCGACGCTTACGTTCCCGGCAAGAGCGCCGCGCCAGGCGCGGCGCGCGTGTTCAAATTGTCGGCCAATGAGACGCCGCTGGGGCCTTCGCCGCGCGCGGTGGAGGCTCTTCGCGACATTGCGGACCATATCGCGATTTATCCTGAAGGCTCGTCGCGCGCATTGCGCGAGGCGATCGGCGAGAGCTATGGGCTCAACCCCGATCGGATCATCGCCGGCGCTGGCTCTGACGATATTCTGGAACTGCTTGCGCTCGCTTATGTCGGTCCGGGGGACGAGGGCGTCTACAGCCAGTACGGGTTTCTGGAATATAAGATCGTCACTCTCGCCGCCGGGGGTACGCCTGTCGTCGCTCCAGAGACGAACTACACGGCGGAAGTTGACGCTCTTCTTGCCTGTGTGAACGAGAGGACGAAGATCGTTTTTCTCGCCAATCCGAATAATCCGACCGGCACTTTCGTGCCCGCGAGCGAAGTGTCGCGGCTGGCGCGTTCGCTGCCTTCACATGTGCTGCTCGTGCTCGACGCCGCCTATGCCGAATATGTTCTGCGCGAGGATTATGAGGCGGGCGTCGCGCTTGTCGATGCGCATGAAAATGTCGTGATGACCCGCACTTTCTCAAAAATATTTGGCCTTGCGGGCTTGCGCGTCGGTTGGGCTTACGGGCCAGCGCATGTGATCGATGCGCTGAACCGAATACGCTCGCCGTTCAACGTCTCGAGCGCAGGCTCGGTCGCGGCGATCGCCGCGCTGTCGGATCGCGTCCATCTCGACGCGGCGATCGCGCATAATGCGCGTTGGTTGCCGTGGCTCACCCAAGAAATTTCGGCGCTCGGCCTCAATGTTCTGCCAAGCGTCGCGAATTTCATCGCCATCCGTTTCCCCGAGACGCCGGGACTAACGGCCGCCGACGCCGACCGATTTCTTACGTCGCGCGGTCTGGTGCTGCGCGCGATCGGCGCCTATGGCATGGGTGAGTTTCTGCGGCTCACCGTCGGCATAGAAGAGGCGAATGAACGCGTCGTTGAAGCGCTCTCTGAATTTATGCAGAGCGCCCGCACGCGACACAACGCGCAAGCAGACGTTCATGGCTGACGTCGTCTGCGAACGATTGGCGTTGATCGGCGTCGGCCTTATCGGTTCGTCGATTGCGCGCGCGGCCCGCCAGTTCGGCGCGGCGCGGCATATCGCCGTGATGGATTTATCGCCGCAGGTCGTCCGTCGCTGCGGCGAACTCGGTCTGGCCGATGTCGTAACGCAGGATCATGCGGAGGCGCTCACCGGCTCCGATCTTGTCATTGTTTGCACGCCAGTCGGCGCTTGCGGCGAAGTTGCGCGAAGCCTCGCGCCGCATTTGGAGGAGCGCGCGGTTGTTTCCGATGTCGGCTCGGTGAAAGGCGCAGTCGTCGCGCAGATGACTCCACATCTTCCCGAACCCGCGCGCTTCATCCCCGCCCATCCGATCGCCGGCACGGAATTCTCCGGGCCAGATGCAGGATTCGCCACGCTTTTTCAGAACCGCTGGTGCATTCTTACGCCGCCCGAGAACGCCGATGGCGCGGCCGTCGAAAAGCTCAAAGAATTCTGGAAGCGTTTAGGGGCGAACGTCGAGACGATGAGCGTCGCGCATCACGACGCCGTGCTTGCGCTCACCAGTCACCTGCCGCATCTCATCGCCTATAATATCGTCGGCACGGCGGATGATTTTGGCGACGAGACGCGTTCCGAAGTCATCAAATTCTCGGCTTCCGGATTCCGTGACTTTACGCGCATCGCGGCGTCTGACCCGATCATGTGGCGCGATATTTTTCTCGCCAACAAGGACGCTGTCCTTCAGATGCTCGGGCGTTTCAATGAAGACCTAAGCGCGCTGCAGCGGATGATCAGGCGCGGCGATGGGCAGGGGCTTGAGGAGTTCTTTTCACGCACCCGCGAGATCCGCCGCTCGATCATCGAGCAAGGCCAGGACACTGCAGCCCCAGATTTCGGAAGGCAAGCGGAAGGACGGTGAGCGCTGTCTCTCGATGACCGGCTTGCGAGGATCACGTATGACTCAACCGGATTCCGACGCGCTACGCGCCGCTTTCGAAGACGCGGTTCCAGGCTATGACGCGCTACGACGCAAGCTCATTCCGCATTTCGACGCCTTCTATGGGACAGCGCTCGATCTTCTCGAAGAGGCCGTCGGCGGGGACGCGTTCCGATGCGTCGACCTTGGCGTCGGCACCGGTCTTTTGTCGGAGATGATTCTCGAGCGGTTTCCTGGCGCGCAGGTCGAAGGCGTCGATTTGGCCCCCAAGATGCTGGACGCGGCGCGCGAACGGCTTGCTGTCTTTGGCGCGCGTGTGCGCCTGTCGTTCGCCGACTATGCGACCGCGCCGCTTGCCGGATCGCTCGACGCCGTCGTCTCGGCGCTGTCCATCCACCATCTCGATCACGAGGCGAAACGATGGCTCTTCCGGCGGATTCATGATGCGCTGCGGCCCGGCGGCGTTTTTATCAACGCTGATCAGTCGCTCGGCGCCACGAGCGAGATCGAGGACGCCTATCAGCGCCGCTGGGAGGCCGACGTCCGACGTTCAGGAATTGACGACGAAGATTTCGCGGCGGCGAGAAAGCGCGCAAAGCTCGATCGCAGCGCGACCTTCGCCGATCAGATCGCCTGGCTCAAAGACGCGGGGTTCGGCTATGCCGACATTGGCTGGAAACGCCATCGCTTCACGGTGTTTTACGCTCGGCGCTAGAGTCGTTTTTTGATTGGCCGATGCGCAGGGCTTCGTTGGCGTTGCGCGAGATGACCTGCTGCACCGCGCCGGAGAGCGCCGCGAGCAGCCAGGGCAGCTGAATGTCGATGCGCAGCAGATCTTTCAGCACCGTGATCTGCGCCGATGCAGCCTGGCCGAGCGCCTTCACGCGAACCGTCGCCACGTCCCCCTCCCAACTGACTTCTGAATGCGCGACCTTGTCGATATATTCGCGCTGCATCTTCGTCAGCTGTTCGGAGACGCGGGCTTTCGCCCATTCGACGCCGAGATCGTGCGGAACGGTGACGGTGATGGCGTTCGACATGGCTTCCTCCACGCTCCAATGTAGGGGTCTCCGGCAGGAATAGAAGAATGGCGCGGCTAAAGGCGACAGCCTAATGGATTTTCGAGGGATCATCTTAAGGAGACGGACAATCGCGTTTGCTCTGCTCATGGGCGTCGGCGCAACCGACGTTGTCGCCTTTGACGTTCCGACGCCGCCACACCGGCCGACTTCTTCCAAGAACGAGTCCGCTCCCGAGGCAAAACCGCCGGCGAATGGCCAGCCCCAAGCGGAGACCGCGCCCGGAGAAGATTGCACGGCGAAACTGCGTGGGGCGGGGGTGGATTTCGAGACGACCCAAACGCCTCCGGGCGATCTCGATGGCTGCGCAATCGATGGGCCCGTGCGACTCGCTGCGGTCATGGTCGACAAGCGTCGCGTCGCGCTCAATGCGAAGCCGGTGCTCAGTTGCGCTTTCGCGTTGCAGTTTTCCGATTTCGTGAAAAATCTGCTCGCGCCGCTCGGTTTTGGCGCCATGGGCGCGTCGCTCGTCGCGATTGAGACAGGTTCAGGCTACGAGTGCCGCGGCCGCAATCATGATTCAGAAGCGAAGCTGAGCGCGCACGCTAAAGGCCTTGCCCTCGACGTCGGCGCGTTTGTTTTCTCGGACGGTCGAAAAATCGGGATCGACTCTCAGCCGGATCCTCAATCGACAGTTTACGTCAAAGCGCTACGAACGGCGGCGTGTGGCTGGTTCACGACCGTGCTCGGGCCCGGATCAGATCCGTTTCACGCAACGCATCTGCATTTCGACATTGAGCGGCACGGATCGAATGACGCCTATCGCATCTGTCAGTGAGGGCGCCGCTCAGCCTATCTTCGCTTTGGATCAATTCGCCGAGGCGAGCAGTCCGAGCCGCGTCAGCTCATGCTCGCGAATGTTGCGGGTAATCGGATAATAGCCGCCTTTCTTCGCTTGCGTCTGGCCGTCTCTCGAAAGGACATATTTGACGAATTCGCCGCTTAGCGTGTCGATCGGTTTCTTGGGGTCCTTCAGAAGGCAAATGTAAAGGCCTCTCGCCAGCGGATATTTGCGCGAATAGGTGTTGTCGAAAGTGGCGCCATAGCAGGCCTTGCCGGCGGAAATCGGAACCGCGCGCACGGCGCTTGTCTTGTAGCCGATGCCTGAATAGCCAATCGCAAATTTGTCAGCGCCGATGGCGCTTACGACAGCCTCCGATCCGACCTGCATCTTGATGTCGTCTTTGAAGTCGCCGCCGCTCAAGACATGCTGTTTGAAGAATTTATAAGTGCCCGAAAGCGTGTTGCGGCTAAACAAGGCGATGGGCTTCGTCGCCCATTCGCCGGTCAAACCGAGCTCGCCCCATGTGCGAATGCTTTTCCCTCCGCCGCTTTTCGGATTGGCTGCAAAAACCCGCTCTATTTGCTCCATGCTGACGCATTGGAGGGGATTGTCCTTATGGACATAAATCGCGAGAGCGTCGATCGCGACGAGAACCGCCGTCGGCTTATAGCCGAATTTCGCTTCGAAGGCGCCGATCTCGTCCGGAGTCATCGGTCGTGACATCGGACCAAGCTGTGCTTCTCCGGAGAGTAGCGCTGGCGGTGCCGTGTTCGACCCTTTGCCTTCGATGTCGATTTTCACATTTGGGTAAATCGATTGAAAGCCTTCGGCCCACAACTCCATCTCGTGAAGCATGGTGTCGGAGCCGACAGATTTTAGGTTTCCCGAGAGGTCACTGACGACTTTGTAGGGAGAAAGCTCCATATCAAACGCGGCCGCGCCGAGGGTCAAAGCAACAAAAGCGGCGACGGCGGCGGAGAGCGCTCGCAGTGTCATTGGTTTTTCTCTCATTGAAAACATCGCGGCCTCAGCCGCTTCGCACCGGCGGTCGTGTGATCGACATGGAAACCGATTGGAGACGGCCTCAGAACCAATGACTGTGCGGCTTTTGGCTTTCGGGGCCAATTTCGCCCGGCTAAATGACACGCGCATGACGTCTCTGCGGCGGCGCGGCGCGCGATTCGACAAACTTGCGCAATAAAAAATCCGGAAGGCGAAGAATCGCCTCCCGGATTGCATGCATGCGCGGCCAAGATGGCCGGCGTCTTCCTCAGTAGGAGTAATACATGTCGAATTCGACCGGATGCGGCGTCATCTCGAAGCGGATGACGTCCTGCATCTTGAGGTCGATATACGAGTTGATGAAGTCTTCGCTGAACACGCCGCCGGCGGTCAGGAAGGCTTGATCGGCCTTGAGACTCTCAAGCGCTTCGCGCAATGAGCCGCAGACCGTCGGAATGGCCTTCAACTCCTCCGGCGGGAGGTCGTAAAGGTCCTTATCCGCCGGCGCGCCCGGATCGATCTTGTTGGCGATGCCGTCGAGACCCGCCATCAGCATCGCCGCGAAAGCGAGATAGGGGTTCGCGGTCGGATCTGGGAAGCGCACTTCGACGCGCTTCGCCTTCGGGTTCGTCGAGAACGGAATGCGGCAGGAGGCCGAACGGTTGCGCGACGAATAGGCGAGCAGCACCGGCGCCTCGAAGCCCGGAACCAGGCGCTTATATGAATTCGTCGAAGGGTTGGTGAAGGCGTTCAGCGCCTTGGCGTGCTTGATGATGCCGCCGATGTACCACAGGCACTCTTGGGAGAGGCCGGCGTATTTGTCACCCGCGAAGACCGGCTTGCCGTCCTTCCAAATCGACTGGTGGACGTGCATGCCGGAACCGTTGTCGCCATAGACGGGCTTCGGCATGAAGGTCGCCGACTTGCCGTAAGAATGCGCGACCTGATGGATGCAATATTTATAGATTTGCAGATGGTCGGCGATGGTGACGAGCGTCTCGAACTTCAAACCGAGCTCGTGCTGCGCTGAAGCGACTTCGTGATGGTGCTTCTCCACCTTGGCGCCCATGGCCGCCATCGCGGCGAGCATCTCGCTGCGCATGTCCTGCGCCGAGTCGACCGGCGGAACGGGGAAGTAACCGCCCTTGGTGCGCACGCGATGGCCGAGATTGCCGCCCTCATAGGCCGTGCCGGTGTTGGAGGGCAGTTCGGTCGAATCAAGCGCGAAGCCCGTGTCATAGGGCTCGACCGAAAAACGCACGTCGTCGAAAACGAAGAACTCGGCCTCGGGGCCGAAATAGGCCGTATCGCCAACGCCGGCGGATTTCATGTGCGCAAGCGCCTTTTTGGCGATGCCGCGGGGGTCACGGTTATAGGGTTGGCCGGTCGTCGGCTCGATAACGTCGCAAACGATCGAAAGCGTCGAGGCCGCGAAGAACGGGTCGATGGAGATGGAATTCAAATCGGGAACCAGCGTCATGTCCGATTCATTGATCGCTTTCCAGCCGGCGATCGACGAGCCATCGAACATGATGCCGTCCGTCAAGGCGTCTTCATCGACGATCGACACGTCGAACGTAACATGCTGCCACTTGCCGCGCGGGTCGGTAAATCGGAAATCGACGTATTTCACGTCGTTATCCTTGATCTGCTTGAGTACGTCCTTGGCCGTCGTCATTTGGTTCGATGCCTCTCTTTGCTGATCTTGCTGTTTAGCCGTTTTCGTATTGGGCGCGGCAGAGCGTTTGAAGATGTTGGCGAGAAAGCTCATGGGGCGGGGGCTCAATGCTAGATGGCGTCCGCGCCGGTTTCGCCGGTGCGAATGCGGATCGCGCCTTCAACGTTGGAAACAAAAATCTTGCCATCGCCGATACGGCCAGTTTGCGCAGCCGTGCGTATGGCCTCCACGGCGCGCTCCACCGCCTCATCAGCAAGTACGATCTCGATTTTAACTTTCGGCAGGAAATCAACGACATATTCGGCGCCGCGATAGAGTTCCGTGTGCCCTTTCTGACGGCCGAATCCTTTTGCTTCGGTGACCGTGATTCCCTGGAGCCCCGCCGCCTGCAGCGCTTCCTTCACCTCATCGAGCTTGAACGGCTTGATGATCGCCTCGACCTTTTTCATCAAATCCCCCGCGCGCTTAGCTTAAGCCCCGGCCCGCTAGCGACTTTGGCTCGGCTGAAGAGCCGCCGAGCTTCTAACACTGCCGCGTTTGTCGCGCCATGGCCAAAGTTCCGGCGCCTATGGCAGGTCTGGCGCCCATCAGATGTGCGATATGCTCTTTTATTAAGCTATAAGCTCAATAACTATGCATTACCGCGATCGTCGACGATCGCGGGCAAATCTTCTCGCGCTCCCCATTCCGACCAGGAGCCATCATAGACCGTCGCTGGCGGGCGACCTGCTGCGGCGAGCGCAAGACTGATTATGCAAGCGGTGAGCCCCGAGCCGCAGGTGGCGATCACGGGAGCGTCCGGATTGACGCCCGCCGAGGAAAACGCCGCCTCAAGCCCGGCCTTGCCCTTCATTTTCCCGCTCTCGAGCACATCGCCGAACGGAAGGTTCAAAGCGCCCGGCATATGGCCGGAGCGCACGCCCGGGCGCGGCTCTGGCGCCCAACCGTGAAATCGTTCAGCGCTTCGCGCATCGACAACTTGCGGCGCGCCGAGATCTAACGCCCGCCGAACGGTTTCGACGTCGGCGACAAGGCTCGCGTCGAAACGTGAACTGAAGTTCGCTGGCGCTCTCTTGCGCGCTTCGCCCCGTTCAAGCGGCCGGCCCTCGGCTTTCCACGCGGGAAGACCGCCAGAAAGGATCGACGCCTTTTCCACGCCGAAGGCCGTGAGCGTCCACCAAAGGCGCGGCGCGGAGAAGAGGCCGACGCTGTCACAGACGACGGCCCGCATGCCGTTTCCAAATCCGAGCCGACGCATCTCGGCCGCGAAGACTTCGGGCTCGGGCAACATGTGCGGCAGGTCGCGGGAACGATCTGCGACGGCGTCAATATCGAAGAATTGCGCGCCGGGGATATGCTCCTCGAGAAACTCCGCGCGCGCATCGCGGCCGGCCGCGGGCATATGCCACGACGCGTCGAAGACGACGAGGTCGGCGTCAGAAAGATGTGCCGCAAGCCAGTCGGTGGAGACGAAAAGAGAGGCGGGGTCGATTTTGCGCGTCATGGGTCCGTTCGCTGCGCGCCCGACGCAGCTTGCATCCGGCCGTCTGGCGTTCACAATACGCCGATTCGATTCTCACGCCATTGGCGCTCGACCCACATGCTCGATATTCCAGGCAAGGCCTGCGGCTCCTGCTTCTTCTGCTGCAAGGTTCTTGAAATCGACGAATTCAAAAAGCCGGCGGGCAAGCTTTGCGAGCACTGCGCGCTGACCGGCGGCTGCGGCGTCTATGAAACGCGCCCACAAGTCTGCCGCGACTATTATTGCCGATGGAAGGAGGAGCGTAGCTTCTCGCCCCAGTTGCGGCCCGACAAAGTCGGCACGCTGCTGATGGATGATGCGGACAGCGACGAGTACCACGCGGTATGTGACCCGGAAAAGCCGTTTTCCTGGCGCAATCCTCTCGTATTTAAGCACCTTGTCGCCGAGGCCAAAGCGGGACGGCTCGTGGTCGCAAAAGCGGGATTGCGGGCATGGCGCATTTTCGAGGACGGACATTGGCAAGAATGGGCCTGAGCCCCAGCGTGGATACGGCCAAGGGTTCTGCGCCGCGCAGCGCGTGCAGGCCATGAATTCGACTGGCTTGAAATCACGCCGCCTTCCAGGTCGCAGCTGCGCTGCGGCGGCGATCTCACTTTGCCTCTGCGCGCCTGCCGCCACGGAGACCCTCAAGGCGCATTACGCGCTCAGCCTAATGGGAATACCTATCGGCAGCGCGTTCGCTTCCGGCGTGGTCGACCCGCAAAACTACCGCGTCGAAATCTCGATGCGGACGACCGGGCTCGCCAATCTGGTCAATAACACCAGAGGCGCCGCCAGCGCGAGCGGCGGATTGACCGCTGGCGGGCCGTCGCCATTAAGCTATGCGAACACCACGTCGAATAGCGACGAAACGCGCACGGTTCGCATGTCGCTTGCGGGCAATGCGGTGCGCACGGTGGACGTGAGGCCCGCGCCCTGGGACGCCGAGGCGCGCGTGCCCGTGACGGAAAGCGCCAAACGGCACATCCTCGATCCTGTCAGCGCTCTGATTATGCGCGTGCCGCCGGGAGAGGAACTGACAGGTCCATCGGCGTGCAACCGAACAATCCCCGTTTTCGACGGCGTAACGCGTTTCGACGTTGAACTCACCTACGCAGGCGACCATACGGCGCAGACGAGAGGCTATGAAGGCCCTGTGACCGTATGTTCCGCCCGCTATACGCCTATCGCTGGACATCGTCCCGACAGTTCCGCCACCCGCTATATGGCGCACAACCACGACATCAGCGTCTGGCTCGCGCCGCTTCCCGACGCGCATGTCGTCGTGCCGATTCACATCGCGATCGGCACCGCCGCCGGCAAGCTCGTCATCGACGCGGCTGAATTCGAAATCGAGCAACGCCGCGCCGATTCCAGGCGCTGATGTTTCGGCGATATCAGTTTATCCGAACTTCTTTGGTTTTCTTCCGGTTCATGCGATCGGACTCATATTCGAGATATCTGACTTCCAACGGCTCAGCGCCTTTGTCCTGGCGCAGACAAAATGAGGGGCGCGGCGAAAAGCCACCTTCCGGGTCCTGGAAGCAATCCGAGAAGCGTAGTTCGCATTGAAACATCGTTTCGCTTTTTGGCGCCGCCCGCGCGATGACGGCGCGCGCTTTTTCAATCGCCTGCTTGCATGTTTCCGGCGTGAAGCCCCATGCTTCACAGTCGCTTTGCGACGCCATATATTTTCCGTCGCCCGCACAGACGGGCGAGCGCCTGAAGGCGTAAAAGGCTGAAAATCCTGCCGCCACGATGGCGACGGCGATGATGACGAATTTGAACATCGAAACTTCACGCTCGCGGGACGGAGTTTGTCGCGGTTCGATAGATAGTCGTCGGCGCGCGCCGTCGGCAAGCGTAAACTGAGCTTTTGCTTCGGGTCTATGCGGCGATGCAACGCAGCGTCGACCATGCCGGTCGCTTGACAGCGCTCGGCGTCTGCAATACTTCGAATTCACCGCATTTCGGAACCCGCGGCCGAGAGCTGCGAGCATTATGGCTCTCCGGACGCGGCTAGGGCCGAATAAGCGATGCAGACGCGTTCCCGCCTAAGTGAGGTCGATGTTGAACTAAGACCGAGGCGGGCCGGCGTCGGCCACGTTATCCACTTGACCAATTCGACAAACGACCGCAACGCCGCTTCCGCGGATTGCAGCGTGAATCTCGGCTTGTGGCGCAAACCGGCAATGTGTGACAGAAGGAGGAAACTATGGGCGCTATTCTTGAACTGACGAGCTATGCGGCGACTCCGGTCGGCATGATCGCGATCATCGTCATCGGCGCGGCAGCTTATTTTGCCGCTCGCTGGGTGTTCAGCGACTAAGACAAGCTCTCACGAAGCGTTTAAGCGCGGCGCGCTGGCTAAGGCCAGCGCGCCGTTTTTTCTTGTCGGTTTTGCCGGTCCACTCAGGAAGGACTTGCATCCGCGGGCGCCTGCGGTATTGTGACATGCCACCTCTAACGGGCAGGGCGCGCCGACCCTTTGGGCCAGAACACTAGCTATGTCCAAGGTCCAAGCAGGGCGGAATCGAACCAATATGTTGCCTTCGGGCGCACCGGCGGAGGCTTAATGGCTCCCACCTCTTCGACTAGGGCTACAAATGACCAGAAGGACGGCCTGCGCATAGCTCGGGCCGATGGTGACGGCGCGCGTCTGGCGGAGGCCGAGCGCATCGACGTCGCCATAGCCGACAAGAGCCCGCTGATCCTTGCAGGTCTGGACAAGCTGCTATCAGACGACCGCCGCTTCAACTTGGTTGCGAAGTTGACGGATGGCGAAGAATTTCTCGAGGCCGCGCGCCAGCAGAAATTCACCATCGCCGTCATCGGTTGGCAATTGCCGACGCTGCACGCCCGTGACGTTTTACGCGCGCTGTCGCGTCAGGTCGCTGCGCCAAAGATCGTCGTCTATAGCGGCACCAACGATCCGGCGGCGCCGGCGGAGACTCTGCAGCTTGGCGGCGCCGGATTTGTCTCGAAACGCGCTCCGCCAGAGCGGCTTCTGGACGTGCTAGCCGCCGTGGCGGCCGGCGATATGGTTTTTCCCTTCGTCGATATCCGCAAGATGCGCAGCGACCCGCTGGAAAACCTGACTCTGCGAGAGCGGAGCCTGTTGTCCGCGCTCGGATCCGGCCATACCAACAGTCAGCTCGCTAAGGATTTCGGCGTCTCGATCAACACGATCAAGTTCCACCTGCGCAATCTTTTCGAGAAGCTCGAAGTGCGAAACCGCGCGCAGGCGATCGCGCTCTTCCTGGAAATGAAGCACGGCGCTTATCCCGGCGGCGGAGGCGGTCGCAGCATGGAGCCGGCGGGCTCATCGCGCGGACGCCGCAGCCGCTCCGACTAGACGCGCATCCCGGCCGCACCCGCAGTGAGATCGTTTGATTATGGCGCGGGAAACAGCGCGTCGCTTTTTCCGGCAAGCCGATAGGCGATCAGTCCCGCCCATTCATGTGCGGCGAAATCCACAAGTCCCAGCGCTTTCGTCGGAAAACGTGGGAATTCGAGTCCGACGTCGCCGCTCGTACGATAGTCCACGGGATAGGCGATCACGTCGAACCCCGCCTTGCGAAATACGCCTACGGCGCGCGGCATGTGCATCGCCGATGTGACAATCAACCAGCGCTCACCAGGCTTCGGGTGAAGCAAGTCGCGTGTGAAGATTGCGTTCTCGTATGTGTTGCGCGAACGGCGCTCATATAGGATATCGTTCTGATCTAGCCCGACTTGGCGCCAGAAGCGCTGGACGGCGTCGGCTTCGGAATAGGGCGAGCCGAGCAGCGCGGCGGAGCCTCCCGTAAATATGAGACGCGCGTTTGGATATTTGCGTTTCAGCGCAATCGGCGCGGTCAAGCGTTCTGCCGCATCGATCAGCGTTGGCCGGCCGCGATCGGCGCTCAGCCGCTCGTCGATCGCGCCGCCAAGAACAATGACGCCGTCCGGCGGCGGCATATTATCTGGCGGAGGCGGAAAGCGTGCTTCAAGCGGCGCCGCCAGGAAACCGCCGAGCGGCCCGAAAGCCATCAGCAGCAATGCGAGCGCGCTGACGGCCGAGAACGCGCGTCCCCATGTCTTCCACCGCGTGAACAGCAGTATTGCGCCCACGATCGCGAGGAAGATGAAGAGGTGGACCGGCGCGAGGAAGAGCTCGAAAATTTTCGAGACGGTGAAGAACATCAGTGCACGCGAGTCCTCGCCGCGTCATTGGCGCAGATGGTATTTCGGACCGTTCGCCGCGCGGACCGCAGCCGCCTCCGCCGCTCCCTCACATATTCGGATAGTTCGGTCCGCCGCCGCCTTCCGGCGGAACCCAGGTAATGTTTTGCGCCGGGTCCTTGATGTCGCATGTCTTGCAGTGAACGCAATTCTGCGCGTTGATCACGAAGCGCGGGTCGCGCCGCGTCTCCTCATCGGCATAAACCACTTCATAAACGCCCGCCGGGCAATAGAGCCGTGCGGGCTCGCCGTAGATCGGAAGATTGCGCTCAATAGGAATTGCCGGATCGGCAAGCTTCAGATGAACCGGCTGATCCTCCTCGTGATTGGTGTTAGAAACGAACACCGACGACAGCTTGTCGAAGACGAGCTTGCTTGCGCGTTTCGGGTAAACGATCGGCGTGACTTCAGAGAGTGGTTTGAGCGCTTCGTAATCGGCCTTGCCGTGCTTGAGCGTGCCGAAGAAGGAAAAGCCGAAGAGCTCGTTCGTCCACATATCGAGGCCGAAGAGGGGCGCGCCGACGTAGGTGCCGTATTTCGACCAGAGCGGCTTGACGTTTCGCACCGGCTTCAAATCGCGGCCGATGTCGGAGCCGCGCCAGGCTGTGTCATAGGCGACGACTTCGTCATGCGCGCGGCCTTCGGCGATTGCGGTCGCGACATGCTCGGCGCACAGAACGCCCGACAGCATCGCATTGTGCGACCCTTTGATGCGCGGCACGTTCATGAAGCCCGCGGCGCAGCCGACCAGCGCGCCGCCCGGCATGACGAGCTTCGGCACGCTCTGCCATCCACCCTCGGTCAGTGCGCGCGCGCCATAAGAAAGACGTTCGCCGCCTTCGAGCGTCGGCGCGATCAGCGGATGGGTCTTGAACCGTTGAAACTCGTCGAAGGGAGAGAGCGTCGGATTTGAATAGTTGAGATGCACGACGAAACCGATCGACACGAGATCGTCGTCGAAATGGTAAAGAAACGAGCCGCCGCCAGTATCGGACGCGAGCGGCCAACCAAAGGAATGCTGCACAAGGCCGTCCTTGTGCTTCTCCTTCGAAATGCGCCAAAGCTCCTTGAAGCCGATGCCGAATTTCTGCGGCTCGCTGTTTGCGCAAAGGTCGTATTTCGCGAGGAGCTGCTTGGTCAGCGAGCCGCGCGCGCCTTCGGCGAAGATCGTATATTTGCCCTTAAGCTCCATCCCGCGGGTGAAGCTGTCCTTTGGTTTGCCGTCGCGGCCAACGCCCATATCCCCAGTCGCGACGCCGACGATTTCGCCCTCGTCGCCGTAAAGAACTTCGGCGCCGGCGAAGCCGGGATAGATTTCGACGCCGAGGTTCTCAGCTTCCGACGCGAGAAAGCGGACGACATTGCCGAGCGAGCCGATAAAATTGCCGTGGTTGTTCATCAGCCGCGGCATCAGCATATTGGGAATGCGGAGGCCGCCTTTTTCCGACAGCAGCAGGAAATGGTCCTCATGCACCTGAGTTTTCAGCGGAGCGTCGTCGCGCGTGCGCCATTCGGGTAGAAGCCGGTCGAGGCCGATCGGATCGATCACCGCGCCGGAGAGGATATGCGCGCCGGGCTCGGAGCCTTTCTCGATGACGACGACTGAGAGATCCGGCGCGATCTGCTTTAAACGAATCGCCGCGGCGAGGCCGGCCGGTCCTGCGCCGACGACGACCACGTCATATTCCATAGATTCACGCGGCGGCAGCTCCGTATCTTCAGCCATTTTCAATCCCTTTTGCCTTTCTTGGAGGCATTCTAGCCTTTTTGCAATCGCCGCCGCAAAAAGAGTTTCGCGTTTGGGCAAGACTTCGATCGAGCCGCTCGCGGCGGGGTTTCGTCGCGTTACAGGAGAGGTGCATAATCAGACCATGCTCGATCCGCGCTACGCTCCTGCCGCATGAAGCCTGTCGCATTCTTCATCGCGCTGGCGCTTCTGACCGTCGTCGTTTGGGGCGTCACCTATCGTCCGGCGAATCCCAACGACGTGTTCCTGGGATACGTGGAAGGGGACATCCTCTACATCGGCCCCTACGAAAGCGAGAGAGTGGCGAGCATCGCGGTCGCCGCCGGCTCTGAGGTCAAGAAGGGCGATCCGCTGTTTACGATGTCGACGACGCTCCTCGATCGCGCGCGCGACGAGGCGACCGCCCGCATCGCTCAACTCGAAGCGCAAGCCGAAAATTTGCAGGCGGCGATGAATCGGCCGGAGCAGATCGCCGTTCTGCAAGCCGCGCTTGAGCGCGCCGAGGCCGCGTTGCAATTGTCCCGTTCCGATTATGATCGGCAGCGCAAGCTTTATGCCGACGGCCATGTCGCGAAGGCGGCGCTCGATCGCGCCGAGATGGCGCGGGCGCGCGACGAGGCGAGCGTTAAGGAAGCGCGCCGGCAGGTCGAGGCGTCGCGCATGGCGAGCCGCTCGCAAGAAATCGAAGCCGCTGAAGCCAGTCTGAAACAGGCGCGCGCGCAACTCGACGCGCTCAACATCCGCATCAAACGCCAAAGCGTCGTGTCGCCGGCCGACGGCGCCGTGCAGGACGTTTTTTTCAGGCCTGGGGAGATCGTCAACGCTGGCCAGCCTGTCATTGCCCTACTGCCGCCTGAGAATCGCAAGGTGCGCTTCTATGTCTCCGAACCGGAGCTGCCGAAAATTTCGCTCGGCGAACGGATGCGCGTCACTTGCGACGGCTGCGCCAGCGATCTTTACGGTCGCGTCTCCTATATCGCCGGCCGCCAGGAATATACGCCCCCGGTGATCTTCAGCGACAAGGAGCGTGCAAAACTCGTCTTCAAGGTTGAAGCGCATTTGGAAGGCGCGGCGCGTGCTGTGCCTCTTGGAATGCCGGTCGCCGTCACACCGGCGCCGGAATCGACCGGATCAACGCAGTGAGCGTCGAGAGCGACATCGCGATCGATGTGCGCGGGCTGACCAAATCCTTCGGCGCCAAGAAGGTCGTCGACAATTTCACGCTGCAGGTGGCGCGCGGCAACATTCAGGGCTTCCTTGGCCCAAACGGCAGCGGCAAGACGACGACGATCCGTATGCTCTGCGGTCTGCTGACGCCTGACTCCGGCGAAGGAAAATGCCTCGGCTACGACATTCGCCGACAGCAGGAAGAGATCAAGCGCTATGTCGGCTACATGACGCAGGGTTTCTCGCTTTATCGCGACCTCACCATTCGTGAAAATCTGGAATTCGTCGCGCGGGTCTACGGTCTCGAAGCGCCGGAGGACGCTGCTCAGGGCGCGCTCGAGCGGCTGGGCCTCGTCGCGCGCGCCGATCAACTCGCCGGCGAACTTTCCGGCGGCTGGAAGCAGCGGCTTTCGCTCGGCGCCTGCATTC
This sequence comes from Methylocystis sp. B8, assembly GCF_005771425.1. Taxonomy (GTDB): domain Bacteria; phylum Pseudomonadota; class Alphaproteobacteria; order Rhizobiales; family Beijerinckiaceae; genus Methylocystis. The sequence goes on from NZ_VBTZ01000001.1 coordinate 557,418, forward strand.
TGCCCGGGCCTTCGCTACTCCTCCTCGACGAGCCGACCGCCGGCGTTGACCCCAAAGCGCGCCGCGACTTCTGGGACGAGATCCATCATCTTGCGACGCAAGGCCTAACGGTGCTCGTTTCGACCCATTACATGGACGAAGCGGAGCGGTGCCACCAGATCGCCTATATCGCCAACGGGCGGCTGCTCGCCTCAGGGACGATTCCCGAGATCATCGCCGGCGCGCATCTCTCGACATGGGTCGTGACTGGCGAGGGCCTCGATGCGCTGAGCAGCGAGTTGAAACATCTGCCGGGCGTGGACATCGTCGCGCGGTTCGGCGCCGCGCTGCACGTCGGCGGGCACGATGAAGCGGCGATGGAGCGCATCGCGCGCCGCTATAGCGCCGAAGGCGTTCATCGTTGGAAACGCGATGAGCCGTCGCTTGAAGACGTATTCATCGATTTGATGACCCGCGCCGGACCGGATCAGTGAGCGTGGAGCAAAGCCTGCCAAACTCTGTTCCCCGTCCTGCGCGGCGCGGGGCGCTGGCGCAGTCGTGGCAGCGCGTGCTCGCCATGTTCGTCAAGGAATTCATTCAGCTTCGTCGCGATCGACCGACATTCGCGATGATCGTCGGCATCCCGCTCATTCAGCTGATGCTTTTCGGATATGCGATCAACACCGATCCGAAACATCTGCCGACGGCCGTGCTGACGAGCGACGATAGTCCGATCGCGCGCGCGATGATCGGCGCGTTACGCGCGACCGATTATTTCAACATCAAATATGTCGCGCGGGGCGAAACGGACGCCGACAAATTGATCCTGTCGAACAAGGCGCAATTCGTCATTCAAATTCCGCCTGATTTTTCTCGACAGCTGGTTCGCGGCGAAAAGCCGGGGCTTCTGCTCATCGCGGACGCCTCGGACCCGGTCGCGACCTCTGGCGCCATCGCCGCGGCGCTCGGAGCTGCAGATCAGGCGCTCGACCGAGAACTGATAGGGCCGCTCGCCTCGCTCAAGCAGAATGCGCCGCCGTTCGAGATCCGCATACATCGACGCTACAATCCGGCAGGCGAGACCCGCCGCAATATCGTGCCCGGACTGATCGGTACGATCCTCACCATGACGATGCTGATTTACACGGCGCTGTCGGTGACGCGCGAGATCGAGCGCGGGACAATGGAGGCGTTGCTCGCTATGCCGGTGCGTCCCGTCGAGATTATGCTCGGCAAGATCGCACCCTATGTGGTCGTCGGCGCGGTGCAGATGTCGACGATTCTTATCGTCGCTTCGTTGTTGTTTCAGGTGCCTGTGGTCGGCTCGCTTTTTTTGCTCACCCTGCTGACGCTGCTTTTCATCGTCGCCAATCTCTCGGTGGGCTACACGTTCTCAACTGTGGCGGTGAATCAGCTGCAAGCGATGCAAATGACCTTCTTCTTTTTTCTGCCGAGCATGCTTCTGTCCGGCTTCCTGTTCCCTTTTTATGGGATGCCAACATGGGCGCAATATCTAGGTGAGATAATGCCGCTTACCCATTATCTGCGCATCGTGCGTTCGGTGATGTTGAAGGGCTCCAACTTCGGTAATCTCGCTGTGGACGCCGGGGCGCTCGCAGCTTTCACGCTTGTCGCGATGAGCGTCGCGGTAATGCGATTCCGGCAAACGCTCGACTGACGTTGACGGCCCGACATTGGCGGCCGAACATTAGCGCGGAGACGAAAATGTCTGAAACGGAAGATCCGCAAACGCGGTTCAACATAATGATGAAGATCGCCGCGATCGCCGCGGTGCTGCTGACCGGCTACTACGTGTGGTCTTTCTTTGTCAGCAGCCGCTACCAGGCGCTTTGCGGCGCCTCGTATTGGGAGCTGAACAAGACGCAGATCGAATCCTGTGTCGACAGAAAAAAGGAACTCGAGAAATAGAGCAGTTCCACATCGCGCCTGTCGCGCGGCGCCAGCGTCAGAAAAGGAATGCGAGGCTCTGCGCAGCAAATCCGGCAAAGAGTAGTAGCCCTGCATCGCGGTTTGACCGGAAAAGCCGCAGAGCGGTCGACGGCGCGACATTTTCTCTCGTCTCAGCGATCTGCCATGCGAGATGCGCCGCATAGGCGGCGACTCCGAGATAGGCGAACCATCCGCCGCCCGCTGCAAACACAGCGGTCACGGCGCTCGCGATTGATGTCGCGTAGAGTGCGCCTACCGCTATTTGCACGCGCTTGCCAAAGAGCCGGGCGGTGGAGCGCACGCCAACGATCGCGTCGTCGCGCAAATCCTGAAGCGCATAGATCGTGTCGAACCCGACCGTCCAAAAAATCGCCGCCGCATAGAGAAAAAGCGCTGGCGCGCCGAGCGCGCCGGTCTGCGCCGTCCAACCGAGCAGCGCCCCATAGGCGAAGGCGCATCCAAGAATCGCCTGCGGCCAGGAGGTGAAGCGCTTGGCGAAAGGATAGATCAGCACGATCAGCGGAGAGATCAGGCCAAGAGCGATCGTGAGCGCGTTAAACGAGAGAAGCACCGCGAGCCCAATGAGGCATTGCGCGACGATAAAGGCCAGTGCAGCGCGCGGCGTCACACGCCCGCTCGCAAGCGGCCGTAGGCGCGTGCGCTCGACTTTGGCGTCAATCTCGCGATCGACATAGTCATTGTAGGTCGAGCCTGCGCCGCGCATGACGACGGCGCCGATGAAAAAGAGCGTCAGATGAAAAAGATTCGGCGCTTCGTGCAACGCCGCGGAAGCGAGCGCGCTCGACTCCCAGCAGGGAAGGAGCAGCAGCCACCAGCCGATCGGCCGATCCAGGCGCGCGAGCTGTATGAACGGAAGTAGCGCGGGCGGCGCGCAGCGGAGCAGCGGATGGTCGGCGATCGCGTCGGGGAGCGCGGGCGCCTCCGACGAATCGCCGCCTTGCGCTGCGCTCACAGAGGCCCGGCGGGCAGTTTCGGCGGCGCCATCATGCCGCCGCCACCGGCGGCCGCCTGTTCGCGTTGCTGTTTCACCTTCGCCGCCACCGAGCAGGCTTGCGAGGCGAAATTCTGAGTCTTGGCGCGCGCTTCCTTGAAGCTGTCGACGGCATTATCCGGAATGTTGCACCATTCCTTGTTCTTGGTGAGATAGTTCAGCATCTCGGTTTCGACAGCGGCGAGACGTTTGGCGGCCGGACAGGCGGCTTCGGGGTCCATCTTGCCTTTGCCCGCCTTGCCAAGATTGTTGAGCGCCTCAATTCCCGCCATGCGCTTTTCGCTCAGCTTCTGAAAATCTTCCTGACAGCTTTGCGCATAGGCGCCGCTCGCGGCGAAAAGCAGCGTCAAAATCGATAAGCGCGCGAGCGCGCGCAAAAAAGTGACAGCGCCGAGGATCATGGCTCTTGGTCCGCTCATCAGGCGTGCAGCATTACCAGCAGGCTTGCCGGCGACGCAAGTTTTGGCGAACTTGCACGCAACAAAGCGGCGGCTTCATGGCGAGCGCGCGGCGCTCGCGTCTCCGCTAGGAAGCTATTGTGTCTGCTTATGATTTCACAGCTCAGCGCCTCTTTGTCCGCGACGACCTCGCGACAGGCGCCGAACTCGCGCCTTCTGCCGAGGCGTCGAACTATCTGCTCAATGTCTTGCGCATGCGCGAAGGCGCGGCGATTCATCTGTTCAATGGCCGCGACGGCGAATTTCGCGCGAGCCTCGCCAATGTCTCGCGCCGCTCCGCAAAATTGCGCGTCGGCGAGCGGTTGCGCGAACAAAGCCCGCGCGCCGACCTCGACTATTGCTTCGCGCCGCTAAAGCAGGCGCGGCTCGACTATATGGCGCAAAAAGCCGCCGAGATGGGCGTGGGCCGCCTCGTCCCGGTGATCACGCACCGCACACAGGTCCGTCGCGTCAATTCGGCGCGGCTTGAAGCCAATGTCATCGAGGCCGCGGAGCAATGCGGCGTGCTCGCCGTACCTGAGGTGGCGCCCGCCGTCGAACTTGCCGACTTTCTGGCGCATTGGTCTGCGGGGCGGCTCCTTATTTTTTGCGATGAACACGCCGAATTGGCCAATCCGTTGGACGCGCTCCATGGCCGTACGGCGCGAGGCGGCGTGAGCGTGCTGATCGGACCGGAAGGCGGTTTCGACGATGCCGAACGTGCGGCCATCGGGCGCCTGCCGAATGTCGTGCGACTTTCACTTGGGCCGCGCGTGCTTCGCGCCGACACGGCCGCCGTAGCGGCTCTGGCGGTCGTACAGGCGACGATCGGCGACTGGCGTTTGCCAACCGCCGCTGGAACTAAAAATAAATAAACAGAAAATAAAGCGTAGCGTTCACATGGCCTCGGCGGATTACCCCGGAGGGCTTCTAAAGACACGATCCTGCCACGATGTTTGTCTCTAGTCGGGTAGCGGGCCGACGTCCTCCTCTGGGGTGACTATCGCCCCTCCGCGTAGCAACGGCGTTTGGTAACCTACTGTCTGGATTGCAAAGCTCCTGAAATCTCGTGCGATGCGCGGATTTGGGGAAGTGGAGCCAAGAACTCATGACCCTGGACACCATCAGCCGCAGCAACCGCCTCTATCCAGCGCACTTGCTTGGCCTCATTGCGCTCACTGCGCTGGCGGTCGCGCCGGCGCACGCTGACAATGTGAGCCAGTGCGCGCAATATGGCGCTGATTATGTTGCGGTTGCGGGATCAAACGGTTGCGTTCGCCTCGGCGGCCATGTCCGCGTGACGATGCCCAGAACGCCTGTCGTGCCAATGGGTTATGCGGAAATGCGCCGGGATGGCATGCAGCAAGCCGCCGCGCGTTCCTCGCTGCCCCCGATGGCGCCTTTCGGACTGCACGACCTTTTCCCACGCTAAGCGGTTTCCCAGTAGCTATAGCGGCAGGACGCAGTCGGTGAAGGCGGCGTCGATTGCGCCTCCCCAAGCGCCGTAATAGGCATCCAAGCGCTGCTGCGCCAAGGTGCGTCCGTCTTCTAGAATTGCCTCTAGCGGCGCGAGATAAACGGTCTCGTCGCGTCCATCGGCGTCGAGCCGCGCGCGGCGGCGCAATCCTGCATTGGCCAGCGCAAGAACGTCGCGGCCGATCTCCCGAAGGCTGCGGCCTTCGATCTTTGCGTCGAGCGCCAGCGCCGGGACATCGTCGCGAAGCGCTTGGCGGGCGGCGGCGCTCCAACCTTTTGTCAGTTCTCGCGCCTGATCGAGCGCCGCGGCGTCATAAAGGAGACCGGCGCAAAGCGCGGGGAGCGCTGTGAAATGGGCGCGAGGGCCGGCGTCGGCGCCGCGCATCTCGAGATAGGTTTTCAGCCTCACTTCCGGAAAGATTGTCGAGAGGTGATTGGCCCAGTCCGACATCGTGGCGCGTTCGCCCGGCAGTTGTTGAAGGCGGCCCGCCATCAAGTCGCGAAAGCTTGCGCCCGCCACGTCGTGATAAACGTCGCCGCGCTTGACGAAATACATCGGGACGTCAAGCGCATAATCGACATAGCGTTCGAAGCCGAATCCTTCCTCGAAAGCGAAAGGCAGCATGCCGGTGCGGTCCGGATCGGTATCAAGCCAGATATAGGAGCGCTGCGAGAGCCGGCCGGTCGGCGCCCCGTCGAGAAAAGGCGAGTTTGCGAACATCGCCGTGAAGAGCGGCTGCAAGGCGAGGCCGACACGCATCTTTTGAACCATGTCGGCCTCGTTGATGAAGTCGACGTTGACCTGGACGGTGGCGGTGCGAAACATCATGTCGAGCCCATGCGTGCCGACTTTCGGCATATAGGCTTGCATGATGGCGTAGCGTTGCTTGGGCATCGTCGGCGTCGCGGCGCGCGACCACTTCGGGCTGGCGCCGAGATCGAGGAAGCCGACGCCAAGCGCGCCCGCGACGGGCGCGAGCGCCGCGAAATGCGCGTCCAGTTCGTTCCGCGTCGAGTGGACATCCGGCAGCGGCGCGCCGGAGAGTTCGAATTGTCCGCCGGGCTCAAGCGAAATCGCGCCGCCGCCATCAGACTGATAGAGGCCAATTAGCGCATCCCGGTCAAGGATCGGCGCCCATCCGAGCGCATCGCGCAAGCCCTCAAGCAACGCCCGCACGCCGCCGCGTCCGCCCGCGCCCTCGTAAGGGACCGGCGCATTGTCAGCGTTATAGAAGGGAATCTTCTCATGCTCGGTGCCGATGCGCAGCGGCGCGCTGCCGGTCTTGCAGCCGGCTTCCAGCCATTCGACCAGCATATTGCGCGACGTGATCGGCGTCGTGTCGGATACGTCGCGAGCCATCTACGAGGAATGTTCCGTATTAGAGGAGACGCGCGGCTGTGGCGCGGACGCGCCTGGCGCATGAAGGAATCGGGCCGATGGAATTGCAGGAAAGCGCGCGCTGCGCAAGCCTCCGCCGCGCCGGCGGGCGAGTTCTGATGACGCGGAGGCTTTCACTTCTTGATGGCCTTGGCAGGCCTTGGCGCCGCCGAATCCGTCCAGCTTGCCTTTCAGCGCCTGCCGAACATCTGCCCGATGATGCTCTCGATGTCCGATCGTGCGCCGGCGCCTTGGCCGGGAGCGCTGCGTCCGATCTGCAGCGTCTTCTTGATCTCCTCGATCGCTTGCTCGATCGACGCCTGGTCCATATCGTCCGGCAGGCCCTGTGAGCCGCCGTCGCGGCCATAGCCTCCGCCCATGGGATCGTCCATCGGACCGCCATAAGGACCTGGCGCGGGACGGCGGCCGCCGCCGAGCAGCGATCCCAATATCGATCCCAAGATTGTGCCTAACAGGCCGCCGCCCGTTCCGCCCCGCGACGTCGGCACTGGAGCCGGCTCGGGTTGCGGCGCGCGTCTTCCGCCGCCGAGCATCTGCTCCAATATTGAGCTGAGCGCGCCGGAATTGACGAGCTGACCCAACACTCCACCGAGACCCCGATTGCTGATGTTTTTGAACAATCCGCCAATGAGCACAGAGGCGAGCACGGGCAAGAGTTGCGAGAGAATGTCCGGGCGCAGTCCCGTCTCGCGCGCCGCGACCTGAACGACTCGGCCGGCCGCTGCCGGGGAGCCGAAGAGATCGTCGAGCAGTTGTCGCGACTGGGCGATAGAGTCCGCATCATGCGCGGCGCTCGCCTCATCGAACGCGGCTGCACGTAGCGGAGAAGCGATATCGCCCAGAAGCCTTTCGAACAGGGAGGGCTCGTCGGCGGCGTGGCTCAGGCCGACTTCGAGCGCCGGCGCCAGGGCTTTGATGGCGCTGTCCATCTGTTCGTCGGTGAGGCCAAAGCGCTGAGCAAGGTTGGCGACCAGCTGTCCGCCTTGCGCCGACTGCAAAATCTCGTCGACATATGACATGGGGCAGCTCCGTTCCGTCAGGCCCTGGATACGAGCCCGCCGTTATGGTGTCACAGTCCGGCGGCGCCGCCAATTTGGGCGCGAGAAGCGAAACTTCTGAAGGCCGACGGCGCTTACAACGCATTGGCGTTGCTTGCCGATGGCGGTCTCGGGGCGGTTCGCTTCGCCCCGGCAGCTTGACACCATCGCCCATGCGCGACATTCCTTGCCGGCGTTCAGTCCGGTCGATCCGGACGGCCGCGTTTTGGCGCTTGAGCGACTAGCCGCCTCGCGCCGCCTCTGCCAAAGGCGCGAAGATGAACGTTCACCCTCGGCCCGCAAAGCCGCCGCTGAAAATACTCCTTTGCTCGCCGCGGGGATTTTGCGCAGGCGTGGTGCGCGCAATCGACGCCGTCGAGCGGGCGCTCGCCAAGTTTGGCCCCCCCGTCTATGTGCGTCACGAGATCGTCCACAATCGCTACGTGGTCGAGTCGCTTAAGGCCAAGGGCGCGGTCTTCGTCGAGGAGCTCGACGAGATTCCGACGGCGAACGTTCCGGTCATCTTCTCGGCGCATGGCGTCGCCAAGTCGGTTTCGGCGGCGGCGGCGGAACGTGGACTCCTCGCCATAGACGCGACCTGCCCGCTCGTCACGAAAGTGCATCGAGAGGCGGAGATTCATTGGCGGCGCGGCCGGCGTGTATTGCTTGTCGGCCACTCGGGCCATCCCGAAGTCGTCGGAACGATGGGACAGCTGCCGGAGGGCGTGGTGATTCTGGTCGAATCGGTCGAGGACATCGACAGGCTGAACATCGAAGACGAAACCAATCTCGCCTATGTGACGCAGACGACTCTGTCGCTCGACGACTCCCAGGAGATTGTCAACGCGCTGACGAAGCGTTTTCCCAAGATCATCGGTCCGCACAAGGAAGACATCTGCTATGCGACGACGAACCGCCAGGCTGCGGTGAAGGAAGTCGCGCCCTATGTCGACGCCGTGATTGTCGTCGGCTCGCCCAATTCATCGAATTCTCAGCGGCTCCGCGAAGTGGCGGAGCGCGCCGGCGCGCCGGCGCAGCTCGTGCAGGGTCGCGGAGAGATCGACTGGAATATTTTTGGCGATATCTCGTCGCTCGGAATCACGGCGGGCGCGTCGGCGCCCGAGGTGCTGGTCGAGGAGATCATGGACGCTTTCGCGGAACGTTACGACATTGCCGTCGAAACCATCTCCAGCGCCGACGAGAACGTGTCTTTCCCTCTTCCCAAGGAGCTGCGGGCGATCGCCTGAGGGCCCGCCTGCGGTGAACGGTCGGCGCTCATGGCCGTCTATACGCTGGTCGACGATGAGGAGTTGATCGCTTTTCTCGCGACATATGACCTCGGCGAGTTGCTGTCCTGCAAAGGCATCGCTGAGGGCGTCGAGAACTCGAACTACTATCTACACACCGGCGCCGGCAGCTTCATCCTCACGCTTTATGAGAAGCGCGTCGCGGAAGCTGATTTACCCTTCTTCCTGGGTTTGATGGAACATCTCGCCGCCCGCGGCGTGACCTGTCCGTTGCCGGTGAAGAACCGCGCCGGAGTCGCGCTGGGGCGCCTTGCCGATCGGCCTGCCGCTGTCATCACCTTTCTTGACGGCTATTCAGTCCATCATCCAGAAGCCGCGCACTGCGCAGCGCTCGGCGCGACTCTGGCGCAACTGCACCTCGCGGGCGCCGACTTCGCGCAACAACGCCGCAACGCGCTTTCGGTCGAGGGATGGCGGCCGCTTTTTGCGACTTGCGCGTCGCGCGCGGACGAAGTCGCGACGGGATTGCGTGCGCTCGTCGATGCTGAGCTCGATCATCTGGAGCGGAACTGGCCGCGCGATCTGCCGAGCGGCGTGATCCACGCGGATCTTTTTCCAGACAATGTGTTCTTTCTCGGCGATCGCATCTCGGGATTGATCGATTTCTATTTCGCCTGCACCGACGCCTACGCCTATGACCTCGCGATTTGTTTAAACGCCTGGTGCTTTGACGCCGAGCATCGCTATCAACCGGAGAAGGGCGCCGCGCTGCTCGAGGCCTATCGGCGCATACGACCGCTTTCGCCTGCAGAGATCGCGGCCTTTCCCACGCTCGCGCGCGGCGCAGCGCTGCGTTTTCTGCTGACGCGCTACGTCGACTGGCTCAACGTGCCGCCAGGCGCATTAGTGCGTCCAAAGGATCCGCGCGAATATCTCGCCAAGCTCCGGTTTCACCAATCAGCCGCCGATGCCCGCGTTTATGGCTTCGCCTCATGACGCGACGCGTCGAGATCTGGACCGACGGCGCCTGCTCGGGAAATCCGGGGCCCGGCGGCTGGGGCGCGATCTTGCGCTTTGGCGATCGCGAAAGAGAGATCAACGGCGGCGAGCCGCTCACCACGAACAATCGCATGGAGTTGACGGCGGCGATCATGGCGCTTGAGACTTTGACGCGGCCATGCGTCGTCGATCTCCATACTGATTCGGAATATTTGCGCGGCGGCGTCACATCCTGGATCGCCGGCTGGAAAACGCGCGGCTGGCGCACCGCTGACCGGAAACCTGTGAAAAACGTCGATCTCTGGCAAAGACTGGAAGCCGCGGCTGAGCGGCACGACGTCGCCTGGCATTGGGTGAAGGGCCATTCGGGCCATGACATGAACGAACGCGCAGACGAGTTGGCGCGGGCCGGTATGGCCCCGTTCATTCCTGGCAAGCCGCCGGGAAGAGAACCGGCGTCTTCGAGATAGTCTTGCCGGCGGACGGGCGCGCTCTACTTCACATTCGACCAGGACTCTTCTTCGCCTCTGGGGAGCGCGGCGCAGCCGCGTTCCCCATTTTGCATTGGCCATCATATTGACATCCCGCCGCGCAAAGGAACCATGTGCAGTTTAGAGTATGCGCGTCTTCGCTGATTCTCTCTAATGGGGAGCAAAGACGTCGATGCATCTTCCCAGAAAATGGTGGATCGGCCTGCCGGTCCTTTTCGGGCTGGCCTATTTTGCACAAGGCGCGCTGACGTCTCGGCTAGAGAATGATTTGCGCGCCGGGGTCCTCTCGCGTCTCGCTCAGTCGCCCGACGCCATCGATAAGGCTGAGGTCGGCATCGTGGGGCGTGACGTCGTCATCGCAGGCATTTCGCTGTCGCCTGATGTGAAAGCGCGAGTCATGGCGGCCTTGGTGGGCGGCACGCCCGCGCGGCGAATCATCGATGCGACACAGCCCCTCTCGCGCGCAACGCCCTTCGTGCTCACGCTTGAGCGTCATGGCGCCAAGGCGACGATGTCGGGCAATGTCCCGCCGACAGGCGCGCGTGAAAGGCTGCGCGCCGAGATCGCCGCCTTGGGGCTCGAGGTGACGGACAATGCCGCATATGCCGATGGCGCGCCGAAATCCTTCGCCGATCTGGCTTCCTTCGCCGTGCGCCGCCTCGCTGAACTCGACCCTGCGACGACGACGCTCACGGACGCGACGCTCTCTGTTTCTGGCGAGGCGCGCAGCGCAGCCGATTACGACAGGGCGGTCGCGGCGCTTAAGGCGCCGCCGTTCGGTGAGAGCGCAATAAAGTCGCAAGTGTCGCCGCCGCGCGTCTCTCCCTACGTATTTTCTGCAACATTGCGCAACGGGATCATCAGCCTGTCCGGCCATCTTCCGAGCGACGACATGCGCAAACAGGTTGTCGCTATGGCGGCTGCGGCCGGCGCCGGGGCTGCAGTCAGCGACTCCGCTCAGCTTGGCGCGGGCGCGCCGGCCGGAGACTTCGCCGGCGCGCTTGCGTTCGCGGTCGGCGAACTCGGCAAGTTGTCGCAAGGCAAAGTCGCTGTGTCGGACGGCAAAATCTACGTCGAGGGGCAGGGGCGCGAAAATGTCTTGAGCGCCACGATTGAAGCCGACGCGAAGGCGCGGCTACCTTCGGGATTCGAGATCGCGCGGCTTGACGTCATGGCTGGTCCGATCGCGCCTTACGTTTTCAGAGCGGAGCGCGCTGGCGGAGAAGTCGCGCTTACGGGCTATGCGCCGGATGAAGCCATTCGGAATCGTATTGTCGAAGCCGCGCGCAGGAACTTCTTCGACGCAGCGGTTGTCGATCGACTCGTTGTTGCGAAAGGCGCGCCGCAGAACTTTGCCGAAGCGACGGATCGCTCGCTTGCGGCGCTTGCGCGACTGGATGAAGGCAAGCTCGCGATCAGCGATTCGAATATTTCGCTCGCGGGCTCCGCGCGCCATCAGCATGCGCGCGCCGAAATTGCAACATCATTCGCCGATACGCTTCCGCCGAGTTTCCGTGGCGAAGCGCAAATCTCTACGCGCATCATTGGTTCGCCGCTCGACGCCGGCCAATGCGGCGCGGCGCTGTCCGCCCTTCTCGCCAAATCGCCGATGGTCTTCGCTTCGGATGATTCGACGATCGCCACAGAATCCGCGCCTCTGATCGATGCGATCGCCGCGACGGCGCTGCGCTGCCAGGGGGCAACTCTCGAAGTCGCCGCTTACACCGACAACGTCGGAATTGCGGAAATGAATCTGGGACGCAGCAAGCGTCGCGCGCAGGCGGTCCTCGAACAACTCGTGAAAGCCGGAATCGACCCATTCAAAATCACCGCCGTCGGCTATGGCGGCGAACGTCCAATCGTTCCAAATGACAATGACGAAAATCGCGCGCGCAATCGTCGCGTCGAAATCTTCGTCAAGTAGCGTCAGAGAAGGAGAAGCGGATGTCTTACTTGCTGACGCTTGGCTGGCCCTGGTTCGCCGCGGCATGCGCGCTCGGCGCGCTCATCGGCTATCTGACCACATCAGACGCCAAGAACGCGCCCATGGCGCCGGGCTGGAACCTCATCGCGATCGCATCGGCGCTCGGCGCAGGCGCAGCCGCCTCGGCGCTCGGGGTCTTTGATGGTCGCGCCGCGCTGACGCTCGACGTTTTTCTGATGGCGGCCATCGCCTATCTTGTTGGTTTGCCGCTCGGCGGCGCGCTTAAGATGACACAGGCGCCAACAGCGGTTCATGCCGGTAAGCGGCCGGTCGTCGTGTTGCGCGGTGCTCAAAGTGAAATTCGCGCGCCGAGCTCAGCGCCATCGCCTGAACCGCAGAATGAGAGCCTCGCCAACGCACGCTCAGCAATGCCGCCAAGCGTCGAGCCGACGTTGAAGGCGGCGGCGGCGGCTGTGGCGGAGAAATTAAAGGAAAGCGCCGCGCAAATGCGCGCGCAGAGCGGCAAAGCGACGCCCAGCGCACGTCCTGTAGCGCTTTCCGCACCGCGAGGCGCGAGCGCCGACGATCTCTCGAAGATCAAGGGGCTCGGACCCAAGAGCGTCGAGAAGCTGCACGCGCTCGGCGTTTTCCACTATGATCAGATCGCCGGCTGGAGCGACGACAACATCAAATGGATCGAGGCGTCGATTGGCGCGGCGGGGCGCGTGAAGCGCAACGGCTGGGTCGAACAGGCGCGAGCGCTGAGCGGGAAGGCCCGCGCTGGTCATAGCGCCGACGCCGCTTAGCGCCGGAAAAGCGAGTTCGTGCGTATGCGTATCGTTCTGGGATTGGTTGTTATCTGCTTTGCGGCGTTATCGGCCCAGGGCCTGCGTGCGCAAGACATGCTGCAAGGCGTCGATCTTGCGCAGCCCGCCTATTCCCAGGCTGAACTCACACGCGCCGACATCGAAGCGGCGTTGCAGCATCGCAAGAGCGGACACAAGGTCGATCTTTCGGAGAAAAGCCTTAACGGCCTCGATCTTTCCGGCCTCGATTTGCACGACGTCGATTTTCGCGCGGCGCGCCTAAACAAGACTTCGCTGGCGGGCGCACGGCTTGACGACGCCATTCTCGATCAGGCCTGGCTCATTGAGGCGGACCTTACTGGCGCATCGCTCAAAGGCGCGCGCGCTTTCGCGACGCAAATGCAGCGCATGCGCGCAGACGGCGCCGACTTCGCGCATGCGCGTCTCGCGGGCGATCTCACCGGCGCGTCAGCGCGTGGCGCCAATTTCAGCGAGGCGGATCTTTCCGCCGACATGAAAAACCAGTCTATGGGTTTGATGCGCGCGGTCTTGCGTTCGGCCGTGCTCGAAGGCGCGCGATTTCACAACGCTAATCTCGCGAGCGCCGATCTCCGGTTTGCGCGCGGCGCGGGCGCTGATTTTTCCAACGCGAATTTGAAGGGCGCGGACGCCGCCGGCGCGGATTTCGCCGGCGCCAATTGGACCGGCGCGAAGACCGAGGGTTTAGACTTAGATTCCGCACAGATCGACGCCACCGCTCGGGCTACGCTCGCAGGCGCGCAAAATGTCGATCGCGCGCGCTTGAAATGACGCGCGATTTCATTCGCATCGGCGTCGATCTTGGCGGCACAAAGATCGAGTCGATCGCGCTTAACCCTGCAGGGGAGACGCTGGCGCGTCGGCGCGTCCCAACGCCTGCGCATGATTATGCGGCTATCATCAACGCCGTCGCGACGCTTGTTCACGACATTGAATCCGATATCGGCCGGCGCGGGGCCGTGGGCGTTGGCGCGCCCGGCTCAATCGCCCCCCACACCGGACTTGTGAGAATTTCCAACACCGCCGTCGTCAACGGGAAGCCGCTCAACGCTGATCTCGCGCAGGCGCTCGGGCGTTCGGTGCGTATCGCCAATGACGCTGATTGTTTCGCGCTGTCGGAGGCGATCGACGGCGCCGGTCGTGGCGCTGGCGTGGTCTTCGGCGTCATTCTTGGCACGGGCGTCGGCGGCGGCCTAATCGTCAACGGAAAGATCGTCGAGGGCCGAAATCGGCTCGCCGGCGAATGGGGCCATACGCCGCTGCCCTGGATGACGCCGGATGAATATCCTGGCGTATCCTGTTTTTGTGGACACAGCGGCTGCATCGAGACCTTTCTCTGTGGCGCGGGCCTTTCACGAGAGCATGAGAGACGCTCCGGCGAGCTTCTTCCTGCGACCGAAGTCGCTGCGCTGGCGGAGGCAGGCGACCCAAGCGCGCTTGCAAGCCTCGACCGCTATCAGGACCGGCTGGCGCGCGCTCTCGCGATGATCGTCGACATCATCGATCCTGACGCATTCGTGCTCGGCGGCGGGCTCTCCAATATCGCGCGGCTCTACGAAGGGCTCGCTGCAAGAGTAGGAAAGCATGCGCTTATCGAAGACCTCGACACGAAAATCCTGCCGAACGCGCACGGCGATTCAAGCGGCGTGCGCGGCGCGGCATGGCTTTGGAGTCCTGGGGAAACCGGCTGACGAGCGCCGCGGCGCAGCGACGTCCAAGCGGCCCTCGCTGAGAGCTTGCGCCGGCGCCGTTCCCTCCCGCCGCGCGCCGGTGTATGCGGAAAGGATCGCGACGGCAAGAGCGCGCTGCGAAAAGGTGGGAACCGGTTTTTCGCGTAAGGCGCGCTCCAAATTATAAGAATCGATCACGCTATCTGCGTTCAGGCGAGTCCGCCTGAAAGCAGCGTGATCTAGGGGCGAACGCGAGGGGAGTAGCGATGGGCGCCGCCGGAGACAGCGGAAAGAACCTTTGCGCGAAGCTGGCCTTTCTCGCCTCAGGCGCGCCGGAGGCGGAAGAGGCGCGCCAGCGCCTTGTCGGAAAATACGGCGACTGCCCGCCTGAGGAAGCCGATTGCATCGTCGCGCTCGGGGGCGACGGCCTTATGCTGCGCACGCTGCATCGCTTCATGGACGCCGGCAAGCCGATCTACGGCATGAACCGCGGCTCGGTTGGCTTTCTGATGAACCAGTATCGCGAGACCGGGCTGCGCAAGCGGATCGCCGACGCCAAATCGTCGGTCGTGCACCCGCTGCTGATGCACGCCGTCAATGTGCGCGGCGACGAGTTTTCGGCGCACGCCATCAACGAGGTGTCGTTGCTGCGCCAGACGTCGCAGATCGCCAAGCTGCGCATTTTGGTCAATGGCCAGGAACGCATGCCAGAGCTCATCACAGACGGCGTGCTGGTGTCGACGCCCGCCGGCTCCACCGCCTATAACCTTTCCGCCAATGGTCCGATCCTGCCGCTCGACGCGCCGCTGATGGCCTTGACGCCGATTTCGGCCTTTCGCCCGCGGCGCTGGCATGGCGCGCTATTGCCGGACGCCGCCAAGGTGCGCATCGAAGTCCTGGAGGCGGGCAAGCGTCCTGTCTCCGTCGTCGCTGACCATGACGAATTCCGCGACCTCGCCTATGTCGACGTTGAGATGGACCACGGAACGGAGCTGATTCTGCTCCACGACCCTGGCCATTCGCTGGAAGAGCGGATTCTTCGCGAGCAGTTCGGATATTGAATGCCTGACTCAGCGATCAAACCATTTCGCTGTCACGTCTTCGTCTGCGTCAACAAACGCGATGGCAAACCGGCGTGCGAGGACCACGGGGCGAAGAAAGCGCTCGAAAAGGCGAAGGACGCCGTGAAGGCGCTGCCTTTCGCCAAGCGCGAAGGCATACGCTTGTCGCAGTCGGGATGCCTCGGCCAGTGCGAGCACGGACCGGTTGCGGTCGTCTATCCGCCCGGGAAATGGATCAGCTATTCGTCGGCCGACGAGTTGGTCCGCTTCATTCTGGACGCGATCGAAACGGCGGACTGATCAGGGCGGGGGGCCGGCGAACCCAGCGCGGCGTGAATTCGCGGGTGGGATAGTTGATATAGTCCGCCCTTTCGCCCTCAGGCGTGCGCGAGCCGGTCCCGTCGAGGCCGGGCTATTTCGGCCTCGTAGCGTTTGGCCTCGGCGGCCGCCAGTATTCGGTGCGGCGGCGCACGCGGGAGATCCCGCAGGCGATCCTTTGATGGGTATCTAGAGAATTCTTGATTGCGCCGTCGCGCGAGATCACGCCGTCGAGCGTTGTTTCAGCCAGCGGAAAAATGCGATTCCAAGGAAACCGATCACGATCAGCGTATGCGGCGCGGTGATCGAGAAATGGTACGCGAGCGCCGCGGAAATGGCCCGTTCCTTTTGAACGCCGTAGGCATTGACGAGATAGGCGACAATGCCAGCCTCAAAGAGCCCAAGGCCGGCGGGGCTCGCCGGAACGGCGATCGCCAGCGCGCCGATGATCAATAATGTCATCGCGTGTATAAAGCCGAATTCTATCTCAGGCAGCAGCATTCTGAAGGCGACATAGACGAGGCAAACATTCGTCATCCAAATCGAAGCCGTGAAGAAGGCGGCTCTTGCCGCGCTGTGATCGGCGATCAATCGCTCGGCCTGCTGAAATATGGCGTCCAATCGCATCGACTCGATGATGCGCGATTTGGGGAGGCTCCAAATGACGCCTTTCCGCCGGAAGAAGAACATGCCGCCAAAGACGATGGAAACGACCAAAGCGGCCGCAATGAGCATGCGCGGGTCGATAATGTTCGAATCCGAGCTCGCCAAAATCAGCAAGGACAAAATCGTGATCGCGGTTAGGTCATAGAGTTTTTCCAAGAGGACAGCGGCGCTGATCCCCCCGATTGCGTGATTAAAGTATGAATGCCCAAAATATATTTTCACCCCTTCGCCAGCCCTCAATGGAATGAGGCTGTTGAAGGTGAACCCCATCGTGGCGATCAAAAAACCGGAAAAGAGTCCGCCATCGAGCAGCGTCGAGAGGCGCGAGCCATAGAACAGCAGGACAAAGACATTCATCGTCATCGCGACGAGAATTGCAGTTAAGGGGATTTGTTTGAGCTGCGACGCGAGATCAGCAAACTCTATGTTGTGGTAGAGCCAATAGGAAATAAAAGCGAGAAAGGACGCATTCAAAACCAGAGCGACATAGCCGCCGCGCTGAGAAATGTATTTCAGCGAACCGGCCGCGAGTTGCGGTTCGGAGATCATGGACGAAGGCGAAAAGCCGCCTGCGGGCGAGACGATTGCGCTCAATCGAAACTCGCGCGTCAAAGGCGTGGGTCGAAGTCGATCGTCCTCTACGCTCATGGCCATCTCGCTTAAGCGCGGAATAGCGCTCCGCCTTCAATGCGGAAAAATGGCCAGCGGAATAACGGCCGGCCATTCTCTATTAAAAGCAGCAGCCTAGGTCAGATACTGGCCGCCGTTGACCGTCAGCGTCGAGCCAGTGATGAAGCCCGCGTCATCGGCGGCGAGAAACACGACGGCGCGCGCGATCTCTTCCGGCTCGCCGAGGCGCCCCACCGCGATATACGGAATGATGTGCTTATCGAGCACGTCCTGCGGAACCGCCTTCACCATCTCGGTGGCGATATAGCCCGGCGCGATGGCGTTGACGGTGATGCCCTTCGACGCGCTCTCCTGCGCCAGCGCCTTCACGAAACCAATATCGCCGGCTTTCGAGGCGGAGTAATTGGTCTGGCCGGCCTGGCCCTTCTGGCCGTTGATCGACGAAATGACGATGATGCGGCCGAAGCCGCGATCGCGCATGCCGTTGATGACCGGGCGCGTGACGTTGAAAAGCGAATTGAGATTGGTGTTGATCACCGCCTGCCACTGGGCAAGCTCCATCTTGTGGAACAGACGGTCCTTGGTGATGCCGGCGTTGTTGATGAGGATATCGACCGGACCGAGATCCTTCTCGATTTGCGCCATGCCAGCGGCGCAGGCGTCATAGTCGGAAACGTCGAACTTATAGACCGGAATGCCCGTCTCAGCCTTGAACTTATTGGCGGCTTCGTCATTGCCGGCGTAGGTGGCCGCGACAGCGTAGCCCGCCGCTTTCAGCGCTTTGGAAATCGCTTCGCCGATGCCGCGCGTCCCGCCCGTCACAACTGCAGTTCTTGCCACGTCTTTCTCCCTCAATATTCTGATGCAAAGTGAGAACGTGAGTAGTGAATAGTGAGTGGCGTAAAGCGCTCTTCACTAACTCACTACTCACTATTCACTGAACTTACCGCTCCACCGTCAGCGCGATGCCCATGCCGCCGCCGATGCAGAGCGTCGCGAGGCCCTTCTTCGAGCCGCGCCGCGCCATTTCATGCAGAAGCGTGGTCAGCACGCGCGCGCCGGAGGCGCCGATCGGATGGCCGATGGCGATCGCGCCGCCATTGACGTTCACGATGCCGAGATCCCAGCCCATGTCCTTGTTCACGGCGATCGCCTGAGCCGCGAAAGCTTCGTTCGCCTCGACGAGATCGAGGTCGGAGACCTTCCAGCCGGCCTTCTCCAGCGCCTTGCGCGAGGCCGGAATCGGCCCCGAGCCCATAACAGAAGGATCGACGCCGGCGGTCGCCCAGGAGGCGATGCGCGCGAGCGGCGTCAGGCCGCGCTTCTTGGCCTCTTCGGCGCTCATCACGATGAGCGCCGCGGCGCCGTCATTGATGCCCGAGGCGTTCGCCGCCGTCACCGTGCCGTCCTTGGCAAAGGCGGGACGCAGCTTGGCGACGCCCTCCAAGGTCACGCCATGCTTGATATATTCGTCGGAGTCGACGACGACGTCGCCCTTCTTGGTCGAGATCGTGTAAGGGACGATCTCGTCCTTGAACTTGCCGGCCTTCTGCGCGGCCTCAGCCTTGTTCTGCGACTTGACCGCGAATTCGTCCTGCTGCTCGCGGGTGATCTGCCACTGCTTGGCGACGTTCTCGGCGGTGACGCCCATGTGGTAATTGTTGAAGGCGTCGGTGAGCCCATCGACGATCATCGTGTCGACGAACTTCACGTCGCCCATCTTCGTGCCGGTGCGCAGCTGAGCCGCATGGGTTGAAAGCGACATCGACTCCTGGCCGCCGGCGACCACAATATTGGCGTCGCCAGACTGGATCTGTTGCGCTGCAAGCGCGACGGCGCGGAGGCCCGAGCCGCAGACCTGATTGACGCCGAAGGCTGTGGCGCTGTCCGGAATTCCGGCCTTGATGGCCGCTTGACGCGCGGCATTCTGGCCCTGAGCGGCGGTGAGCACCTGCCCGAGAATGACTTCGTTGACCTCGGTCGGCTGGACTTTGGCGCGCTCTAGAGCGGCCTTGATGGCGACAGCGCCGAGCTCGTGGGCCGGAACCGCTCCAAAGGCTCCGTTGAACGATCCAACGGCGGTGCGCGCCGCGGAAACGATCACGATATCGGTCATCTGTCGCTCTCCTTAGAAAATAGTCCAACTGCCCGGCCGCCTCGGCCGGCCAGGGGGCGAATTGTTGGTCTTTCGCGCTTGCGTTGGGCAAGCCGCGGCCCGTTTTGCACGGAATCGAGCGGTAGCGAAAGGCTTTCGCCACGAAAATATTGCCGCAGGCGCCAATTTGCGCTTATCGTCTGGACTAGACGATTGTTTTTTGGGCGGGCGGCGGCTGTGCGGCGAGGGGAGCAGGTCAGGCGTATGGCGACTGAGAAGAAACCCACAACCATCAAAAAATACGCCAATCGTCGCCTCTACGACACCGGAACAAGCACCTATGTGACGCTGGAGGACCTCGCGGCGATGGTGAAGCGCGGCGAGGATTTCGTTGTGTGCGACGCAAAAACCGGCGAGGACATCACCCGCCCGGTGCTGACCCAGATCATCTTCGAGCAGGAGGGCAAAGAGGGCCAAAGCCTGCTGCCGATCGCCTTCTTGCGCCAGCTCATCCGTTTCTATGGCGACTCGATGCAGATGCTGGTGCCGAGCTATCTCGAATTCTCGATCGACAAGTTGACGAAGGAGCAGCAGAAGTTTCGCGACCAGTTCGCTTCGGCGCTCGGCGTCGGCGCTGGTCCTCTTGCCGAGCCGACGCGCGCCGCCTTTCAGTCGCTCGAAGAGCAGGCGCGCAAGAACATGGCCGTGTTCCGCCAGGCGCTGACGATGTTCAATCCCTTCGGCGTGCCGACCGAAGGGCTGACGACCGGCCCGACCCTGGATGAGCACGAGGCCGGCGGCGCGCATAAGGAAGGCGACGTCGCCGAATTAAAGCGCCAGCTCGATGAGCTGAACAAGCGGATCGATAATTTGTCGAAGCAGGGGTGAGGTGCGCTACACGGACAAGCGGGAGCCGCGCCTTACGGTCAATGCAAAAAGAGCTTCAGCGCCACTGCTGATAACAGCGCCATGACGAAGCCAACCATCCATTTCAAGACCGCCAGTTCACTTTCAATTTTCGAGAAGCGATTTTCATGAACGGTCATGGCTTCCGCCGCCTTGCGCGCTTTCTCTTCGGGCGCGCCAGCGGCGATGAACGCGTCGTAAATTTCTGAAATCATCAGGCTCATAGAGCGCTCTGTTTCGTGCTGTTTCCGCAAGCACAGCGACTAAAAATAGTTTGCTTGCACAGGAAGTTCAAGCTGCAGCCAATTACGTATTAAACCTGAAATGCATCACGTCGCCGTCGGCGACGACATATTCCTTGCCTTCCAGCCGCAACCGGCCGGCGTCGCGCGCGCCGGTTTCGCCCCTGTTCGCGACGTAATCATCATAGGCGATCGTCTCGGCGCGAATGAAACCCTTCTCGAAATCGGTGTGGATGACGCCAGCGGCCTGCGGCGCGCGCACGCCTTTTTCGATGGTCCAGGCGCGCGCCTCTTTCGGTCCGACGGTGAAATAGGTGATGAGATGCAAGAGATCATAGCCGGCGCGAATGACGCGATTGAGCCCGGGCTCGGTGAGGCCGACGGCTTCGAGATAATCCTTCTGCTCGTCAGCCGGCAATACGGCGATCTCGCTTTCGATCTTCGCCGAAACGACAACCGCCGCCGCGCCTTCTTCGGCGGCGCGCTCTCCGACTTTCGCCGAATGCGCATTGCCCTCGGCCGCCGACGCTTCTTCGACATTGCAGACATAGAGCACGGGCTTCGACGATAAGAGCCCGAGACCCGCGAAGGCGGCGCGCTCGTCGACGCTAATCTTCGCCAGACGCGCGGGCTTGCCCTCGCGCAGCAACACGAGGCAACGACTCATCAGATCGACGAGCTCCTTGGCCTCCTTGTCGCCGCCCTTCGCTTTCTTCTCCATCGCGACGACGCGCTTCTCGAGGCTTTCGAGATCGGCGAGCATCAGCTCAGTCTCGATCGTCTCAATGTCGCGGATCGGATCGACGCCGCCCTCAACATGAGTCACGTCGCCATCGTCGAAACAGCGCACGACATGGGCGATCGCGTCGCATTCGCGGATATTGGCGAGGAACTGGTTGCCGAGCCCTTCGCCCTTGGAAGCGCCGCGCACGAGGCCGGCGATGTCGACGAAGGTCAGCCGGGTTGGAATGATTTCTCTGGAGCCGGCGATCTTGGCGAGTTGCTCGAGCCTCGGATCAGGAACGGCGACTTCGCCGACATTGGGCTCGATCGTGCAGAAAGGATAGTTGGCGGCCTGGGCCGCGGCGGTCTGCGTGAGCGCGTTGAAAAGGGTCGACTTGCCGACGTTCGGCAGGCCGACGATGCCACATTTGAACCCCATATCCGTCCCGGCTTTCGATTGCGTATTGCGGCGCGGTATGCGGGGCGGCGCGACAAAAGGCAAGGGGGACGCGTGGTCCCCCTCGTCTATGCTGCAGCGGCAGGTGCGCGGCCTAGAGGCTCTTCAAATATTCGAGAAGCGCCTTCTTTTCGGGGTCCGAAAGCGAAGTCCCAAAATCATGGCCGCAGCGGCTATTGCCGGAATCCCGTTTCGAGCAATCGTCGGCATTGTAGGTCGAACTGAACGAGCCTTGCTCCTTCGCCAGTCCGACATTCTCAATGTCATAGGCCGGCCCGACCTTGAAGGCGGCCGGACGGTCCGCAGGCTTTTTCAAGAGATCGGCGAGCGTCGGCACCGATCCGTTGTGAAGATAGGGCGCCGCCGCCCAGATGCCTTGCATTACGCGGGACTCGAAGACGATCGAGGGCTGTGCGGCGGTGGGCTTTCTATAGAGATTTTTGAGGTCCGCCGAGAGCTTGGCGCTAATGAGCGTGGCGGCCGTGTCCGCCCTGGCGACCCGCGATTCCGGGATGCATTGTTCGACGATGGGCTTAAACACGTCGATGCCGAAATGCAGCGGCGCTTCGATGATAGATCCGATCACCGAGAGGCCGAGAATGCTGATGATCTTGTCTTTGGGCTTCAGCGGCGTGTCGATGCCTGGAACAAAGGGGATCGCTGCGCCGTTCAGCACGCCGGTGTCCGCCTCACGCACAAGGACTTTATATTCGCGGCTGTCCGTGCCGACGTCCTGAAGCGGCGTTTTCCACGTGTTGACGTTGCACAGTCGCGGCGTTCCCTTCGCGATTTCGTGACAGCCTTTGGCGCATCCGCCCTGCTTCGGATCGCGATGGAAAATTTCATCGCCTTTCGCCACGAGTTCCTGATTGAGAGCCCACGGCCATTTCGGCGGCCCGATCTGCTGGATCAGCGTTTCAAGACGCATGAGGCCAGGATAGTTCAGCGAAGAATCATTGAGGAAGTTGATGAGTTTGGGCAGTTGGCTCGAAGAGTTGAACCTCGCGAGTTGCGGCAATACGGAAATGAGGGGCGTCGGACGGTATACGCCGAAAACCCCGTAGACTTCCCCGACGTTTCTGGCGAGACCAAGAATGTCATCGCCATTTTCGGCGAAGCCCGGCCATTGCGTCATGTCCTGAATGGCGGCGTTCCAAAGGAAGGGATAGCGCACCGGCGCGTCGGCGAGCGCGATATTCTGTTCAATGATTCGTGAGGATGTCGTTCCGATGTCCAATCCGGCGACGCGGTTGAAGATCATCGACACCGCGTCGGCGCGCGCCACGCCCCAGCCGGGCTTCGGCAGCGATTTGCGCATCAGAACGTCGTAAGGCTGGAACCAGACCTCAACGTCGCTGCGCAGTTTCCGTAATGCGCTTTCGTTGGGGTCGCCGCCGAGCACTTCCTTGGCGAATGCGTTGAAGGCGGCCTGATCGGTCAGAAGCGTTTGAAACGCCGTATCGATATCGGCAAGGAGGGTTTGGAAGTCGCTAAGCGCCGGTCCGCCGTCGATGCGCCAGGAGACGCCATTCACGTCGATCTGACGCGTATGGCAGGCGGAGCATGTCATGCTCAAAAATCTTGCGCCATTATCGGAGGCGGCGAGAAAGCCCACCGGCAGTCCGGGTGCGGGGCTGTTCGGATTCGGCAGATAGCCGTAGCGGGTCAGCCCGTCGTCTACAAAATGCTTGCCGTCGGGATGTCTCAGGGCCTTGAACCAGGAGAACGGCATGATCCGCGCCCCCTGATCGAGACTGTAGAAATCGTCGCGATCCGGTGGCGTCCAACGGGCGCCCTGATCGGCGTATTTCAGTTCGGCGGCTGACGAAGGATTTGCCGCGGCGAGCGCCAGGAGCGCGAGGCCGGCGAGGCGCATCGTCAACGACGCGCGCAATGAATTCTTTGCAATCATGGCTCCCCCAAAAGAAAAGAATATGCGATGCAACTAGAGCATAGGCGCGCGCGTTTCACAATGGGCGCGAAGATGCGCGTCCACGCGCGATGTGGTTATGGCGATACGAGATGAGAATGAAGAGAATTTCGTGGTCTTGCAGCGTCCGCTTCCTGCTCGGGGCGATGTTGACGATAGTTGCTATGGACGCGCCGCTCGCCGCTCCAAAAGCGTCGCGGGATTCGGCGCCTGCTACGGCGCAATCGCCGCCCGCTCCGGCACAATCGCCGCCGGCTGCCGCTTCGCCGCCGATGTCGGCGCCTACCGAGGCTGCCCCCGCTAGTCCGGCTGCGCCTGTCAGCGCCGCGCCCGCCACGGCGCAACCGACAAGTCCCGCGACAACCCAGGCCGCCGCGCGCAAGCCGAAGCCGAAACCCGCGCCGCATGAGATGGCGCTTTCCGACGATCCGACTCCGGCCTTACAGCCACAGACATTCTTCACGACCTCGAAGGCGGCCGATCGCTACCGACAGATTGTCGACCTCGGCGGATGGCCAGTCGTCGGCGTTTCGCTTCGGCCGGGCGCGAAGGGGACGGCGGTGTCGACTCTGCGCCGCCGCCTCGCCGCCGAAGACGACAGCATCGTCGACACGGCGAAACAGAAGTGGGACGCCGATCTCACCGCGGCGGTAAAGCGCTTTCAGTTTCGCATGGGGCTCAAACAAACCGGCGTCGTCGCCGGCGCGACGCTTCGCGAACTCGACGTTCCGGCGGAAGTTCGCTTCCATCAGCTCGAGTCATCCGCTCGACGGCTCACGGCGCTCGATTTCGCCTTCGGCCCGCGATACATCGTCGTCAATATTCCCTCGACGGCGGTCGACGCGGTGGAAAATGATCGCGTTGTCCGCCGCTACGCCGCGATCGTCGGCGACCTTGAGCATCATTCGCCGGAGGTGCAGGCGAAGGTCGGCGCGGTCGACATCAATCCCACATGGACGGTTCCGGTCTCGATCATAAAGAACGAGATCGCGCCGAAGATGCTGAAGGACCCGACCTATCTTCAGCGTTCGCACATCCGCGTGCTGAACGCTCATGGCGCCGAAGTCGATCCGCGCTCAGTCGACTGGGCGAGCGAGCGCGCGACGCATTACACGCTGCGTCAGGATTCCGGCGCGGACAATTCGCTGGGGTCGATTCGCATCTCAATGCCCAATCCCTATTCCGTCTATATGCATGACACGCCGTCACGAAATCTCTTCGCCAATGATTATCGCTTCCTGTCGCATGGCTGCGTGCGCGTGCAGGGAGTCGTCGATCTCGCGGCCTGGCTGCTCGACGGCGAATCCGGCCCGCAGATGAGCAAGGATGAGATCACTAAGAAGATCGCGTCGGGCGAGCGTGAGGAAGTGAAGTTGACGCATCACGTGCCGGTGGCGTGGGTCTATATGACTGGCTGGGCGTCAGCGGACGGCATGGTGCATTTCCGCGACGACGTCTATGGGCTCGACGAGATCGGCGGCATCGCCGAGCAGTGACGGTCAAATCCCATATGGGAACTACAGCGTCAGACGGTAGCGAACGAAAGCATCGGCTTCGACGAATGAATCATAGAGCCGCCGCGCGCGTTCATTGTTTGCGCGCGTAAGCCAGTAGAGCTGCGACCAGCCGCGCATGCGTCCTAGATCGATGAGGTCTTGAATGAGCGCGCGGCCCACGCCCGCGCCGCGAAGAGTTGGATCGACGAAAAGGTCTTCAAGATAGCATGTCTGGGACAAGGTCCAGGTGCTGTCGTGCAGCACAGAGATGGAAAAGCCGGCCACGCGCCCGTCTTTTTCCGCGATCCGTCCAATCAACGCGGATTTGGGATCGAGCAGGCGGCGTAAAGTGTATTCCGTGACTTCGTCCGGCACAGCCGTTTCATAGAAATCATTGTAGCCATCCCAGAGCCTGCGCCAATCTTCGACGTCAGTCTCTCGAAATTCTCGCACGAGCGTCATTCCTGGTCCGCCCTTGCGCTTTCATGCCAGCCTCGCAACAGAACATAAGAGAGCGCTGCAAGCGCGCCGTAGATCGCAAGCCCGCTCAGAGAAATGAGCGCCAGCGCCGCGAACATGCGCGGAATGTCGAGACGGAAACCCGCTTCGACAATGCGATAGGCAAGTCCGGTTCCCTGACCCGAAGCGCCAGCGGCGAGCTCAGCGACGATCGCGCCGATGAGCGCCAATCCGCCGCCGATGCGCAAGCCCGTCAGGAATTGCGGCAGCGCCGACGGGAGCCGCAGATAGATCAGCTTCTGCCATGGCGAGGCATGGTAGAGATCGAACAGATCGCGCAAGCCGAAATCGACCGAAGCGAGCCCAAGCGACGTGTTCGAGAGAATCGGAAAGAAGGCGACCAGAAAGGCGCAGACCAGCACTGCGTTGCCGGGTTGCATATAGACGAGCAGCAGAGGCGCGATGGCGATGATCGGCGTGACCTGCAAGGTGATGGCGAAAGGCAAAAGCGCGCGCTCCAGCCATTTCGATTGCGCGATAAGAAGCGCCAACGCCACGCCGCATATAGTGGCGACGACAAGGGCTTCAAAAGTGACGCCGAGCGTCACCATCAGCGATGAGAACAGAAGTTCGCGATCCTCGATCAGCTTCTCGAAGACGACACTGGGCGCCGGGAGAATATAGGGCGGGACGTTCTTCCAACGCACCAGCGCTTCCCATAGCGCGAGGGCCGCGAAGAGGACGGCGAATGGCACGCCGATGTCGCGCCAGTGGATCGTGCCCCGCTTTTTGCTCATCGCGTCGCCTCTTGGATTGAGATGCGAAGCGCGTGCGACGCACGGCGGCACACTTCGGCGAAGGTCTTGCTCGAACGATAGTCGTCATCGCGCGGGATTGCCGGGTCGATCTCGATTTCGTCGATAATTCTACCGTCGCGTCTCGACATCACCATGATGCGCGTCGAGAGATAGGCGGCTTCGAACACCGAATGGGTGACGAAGACGATCGTCGCGCCGAACTGGCGTTTAAGCATGATGAGGTCGTCGTTGAGCTTGAAACGCGTCACCTCGTCGAGCGCGGCGAAAGGTTCGTCCATCATGATCAGCGCAGGTCGCGTCACCAGCGCTCGCGCGATCGCGCAACGCATCCTCATACCGCCAGAGAGTTCGCGCGGCAGGCTGCGCGAGAAATCAAGAAGACCGACAAGTGCGAGCGCCTCGTTGACGCGCGGCGACGCCGTCTCACGGGATAGACCGCTTAGCTGCAGCGGCAGGAAGACATTGTTGAAAACGCTTGCCCAGGGAAGCAGCGTCGCGTCCTGAAAGACGAAGCCTATGTTGTTCTTGATTTGAGGCGCGCTCCAGTTAATGGAGCCAGCGGTCGGGCTCGCGAGGCCTGAGATGAGCCGCAGCACCGTCGACTTGCCGCAGCCCGATGGTCCAAGCAGCGTCAGGATCTCGCCCTGGCGCACGTCGAGATCATAGTCGGCGAGGGCGACGAGCCCGCTCGGGAACGTCTTGCCGACATTACGCAGCGAAACGAGCGCGGACGCCGTCATTTGAGCGTCCGCGAGATCAAGCACGGTCATGACGGCTTTCTGGGCGTCATTTTGGGCGCAGCTCCATGCCGACCTTCTTGCCGATGAAACGCAGCGTGTAGCCGCGCTTGTAGTCGAGATCGGCGGGAACCACGCCGGCCTTCGCCATCTTATCAAAGAAGCTTTTCATTCGCGCGTCGGTGATCACGCCGACGCCATAGGTCAGCGCGTCGCCGGAATCGACGATGCCGCGCTCCTTCATTTTCGCGATGGAATAGGCGATCTGGCCATCGGTCATCTCCGGATTGTCGCGCTTGATCATCGCGTTCGCCTGAGCTTTATCGCCATAAAGATAATTGTACCAGCCGATGATCGACGCGTCGACAAAGCGCTGCACGAGGTCAGGAGTTTTGGCGATGACGTCGGCGCGCGTCTCTATCGTCGTCGAATAGCTGTCATAGCCGTAGTCGGACAAAAGAAAAATATTGGGCGTAAAGCCGCCTTCGCGCTCGATGGCGTAGGGCTCTGAGGTCAGAAGCCCCTCCTCAATTGATTTCTTGTCGGCGAGAAAAGGCGCCGAATTGAAATTGTAGGGCTTGGCGTTTGCGTCCTTGAAGCCGTAAGCCTGCTTCAGCCATTGCCAGACGGAAACGCGCATGTCGCTCGCGATGAAGGCGGTCGCCTTGGGCAGGTCTTCAAAGCGATCGAGACCTACGCCGGGATGCGACATGAATATCACCGGGTCGATCTGAAACATGCTGGCGACAGTGACGATCGGCACGTTCTGCTGCGCCGATTCGAACATTTGAATGGTGTTGGCGCCCATCGCGAAGTCGACCCGGCCTGCCGCGAGCAGCAGGCGCGCATTGAGCTGCGGTCCGCCTTGCAGAATGGAAACGTCGAGCCCATAGCGCGCGTAAGTCCCGTCGGCGACCGCCTGATAGAAGCCGCCGTGTTCGGCCTGCGCGCGCCAATTGGTGGCGAAGCGTATTTTGTCGAGCGCATGCGCAGGCGCCGCGATGAGGAGAGCGATGAGAAATACGACAAGACGCATGATGCGGCTCCGACTGCGAGGCGCGCATCATACATGAACGCGCGCGGGCTCTATATCCCGCTCGACTTCGACGAGAAGTTGAAGCCTTCGACGAGCATCGCCGGCGCCGCGGGCGCGCCGCCGCCATCCCCTGCCGCCCGCCAGGTGCGCCGCGTCGGACCGAGCGCCTTGATGTTGCTGAACAGATCGCCGAGCCGTTGATTGAAGCGCATGTTGCGCATCGGCGCGACGATGCGGCCGTTCTCAATGAGAAAATTACCGTCGCGCGTGAGGCCGGTGAGCAACAGGTTTTTCCGCTCCACGATATTGGTGTACCAGAATCTCGTCACCAGAACGCCGCGCCGCACCGAGCGGACCATGTCGTCAATCGAAGCGTCGCCGCCCGACATCACGAAATTGCGCGCAAAGGGAATTGGTTCGGACCCGGTCTTTTGCGCCCAGGCGCGCGAGCGGTAGAGCGTCGTTAGGACGCCATTCTCGACGAAGGCGCGGGCGCGATGCGGGAGACCCTCGAAGCCGACGGCGGCTTCGGGCGCCAGCGGATCGGCGGGATCGACGCGGATGGTTAGCTTCTCGTCGAAGAGCTTTTCGCCGATTAGCGCTCCGCCGCCGGGACGCGCGAAGGAGCTTCTGCCCTCGTCGGCCGCGCGCGCCTCCATCGTTCTCATAAGCCAAAAAGCGAGCTCGGTTGTGGCGTCGGGCTCGAGAATGACCGTGTAGGCGCCGGGCTCGAGATCGACTGGCGTCGCGTCATGCGCGCCCTTAAAGCAAGCGACACGCGCGATTTGCTCGGCGTCGAGACGATCCGCGGAGAATTGATGCGCGCCGGCCCAGCCCGACCAGGCGTCGGCGCGATTGCGCGCCGTGGCGGAAAGATCGATTTCGCTGCGCCGCTCATAGGCGAAAAGGCTGGCGCTGGTCGCGAACGCCTCGAACCGCCTTGCTGTTGTCGCGCAGCCGAAGGTGTCGACGCCAATTCGTGCGCCTTCCTTGATGACGCGCGCCGCCGCGTCAGCAAGCGCGTCGAGATGCAAATTCGCCGTCGCCTCGTCATAGCGGTTGGAGAAGCCGTAGTTCTGCGGACCGAGCGGCGCGACATAGTCCGGATCGACGGGCAACATGCGCGCGATCTCTTCCGAACGCGCAACGGCGGCAGCCAAAGCCTCGTCGTCGAAATGCGAGATGCTGCAGGAGCCGATGCGCCTGCCGATATGCGACGAGACGCGCAGACTGGCTTCTGCGCTCGCGAGATTGGTCGTCGCGCCGCCACGCGCGAAGCGCAGACTCTGGTCCAAACCGCCCTCGATCTGCACAGTGCAAGCGTCGGCCTTGGAATATGCGAGAACCTTATCGGCGATCGCCTTTGCGTCGTCTGAAGAAAGAAACATGCGCTATGCGTCGTCGCTCGTGTTCAGCACGCGCACATTACGAAAGAGCGCTGGCGGACTGCCGTGCGAGACAGGCGCCACCTGCATCGGCTCGGCCTTGCCGCAGGTGAAGGTGCCATCGAGATGATAGGCGCTCGCATCGCCTAGCCCTGCGAGAGAATTCCAAAACTGCGTCGTGCGGCCCTGATAGGCGCCGTCGCGCAGTAGATCGCCGAGCTTGCCATTCTTGATCTCATAGAAGAGCTGTCCGCCGAACTGGAAATTGTCACGCTGCTGGTCGATGCTCCAGCTGCCGGCGCCGACGACGTAGATTCCATTCTCGACGTCGCTGACGAGATCGTCGAACGAGCATTTCTGAGGATTGGGCATGAGTGAAATATTTGGCATGCGCTGAATGGGGAAAGTCGTCGGACTGTCCGCATAGGCGCAGCCGTTCGAATGCGACAGTCCGATGAGATGCGCCTGTCCCAGCGCCATCTGGAAATTCTTGAACACGCCTTTTTCGACGATGGCGAATTCCGCCGCCTCCGCCGGCGCGCCGTCGTCGTCATAACCGATCGTCGCGAGCGCGCCGGGCTGCGCGCGATCCGCGACGATCGTCATCAGCTCTGAGCCGAACCGCAGCTCGTCGAGCATGGAGGGTTTAACGAAGCTCGTTCCGGCGAAATTCGCCTCCCACCCGAGCACGCGATCGAGTTCGGTCGAATGGCCGACCGTCTCGTGAATTGTGAGCCAAAGATTCGTCGGGTCGATCACGACGTCGTAATCGCCCGGCGCCACTGGCTTGGCGTCGAGTTTCGCGCGCGCCTCTTCGCCGGCGCGCGCGGCTTCTTCGATGAGGCCGGCGCCGACAACGTAATCCCAACCAGCGCCGCGCGCCGGCGTCAGGCAGTCGCGCGTGGCGAAACGGCCGCTTGCGCGATCGATGGCGGTTGCCTGAAAGCTCGGGGCAACGCGCGTGCGCGTCTGATGAATGCGGCTGCCGAGACTGTTGGCGAAGAATCGTTCTTCGCAGGCCGCCGAAATCGACGCCGAGCAAAAATCAGCGCCATGATCGCGCGCGCTGGCGATGATCGAAAGCAGCAGGTCCGCTTTCTCGCTGGCCTGCGCTTCGAATGGGTCGACGCCCATGGGCATGATCCATTCGGCTTCGTGGACGGGCAGACGCTCAAGCTCGATCGGCTGGAATTGTATGGGCTTCACCGCGCGGGCGTTCTCCAATGCGCGCTCGACGCCGTCGCGCAGACTTTGCGGATCTAGCCTGCGCGCGCCGTAAAATCCCCAGCAGCCGTCGAGCAGCACGCGAACGCCGAACCCTTGCGATTCGCGCTCGTCGAAATTTTCCAGTCGGCCGTCCTTGGCCAACGCGTATTCGCGGCGTGTTTCACCGATCCGAAGATCGGCATAGCTCGCCCCGCTTTGCCGCGCGGCCGTGAGCGCTATATCGGCAAGATCGTAGAGGAGCACATGGTTCAGGCCGAAGGCGCTACGGCTCCGGCATGAGGCTTCGATAGGCGAAGGCGCGGCGACGGCCGCCATAACTCGCTCCAGAGTATCGCTCCAAACTGCGCCATTATGTTGGGCGTTTCGGCGGCGATTTGCAATCGCTGCGTCACGGTTGCGTCGCTCCGCGCCACCCGCAGGCGGCGAGCGCCTCGGTCATATGCGCAGGCGGCGCGGCGACAGCTTCAACCGGCGGCTTGCCATCCTGCATCGGCACGCGCACCGCGCGCGCATGAAGATGTAGGGGAGCTGAGCCCTCGCGGCGACCTGAGCCGTAGATTGGATCGCCGAGAATTGGCCAGCCCATCGCCTGCGCATGCACCCGGATCTGATGCGTGCGGCCCGTGTGCGGCGTGAATTCGATGAAAGACAGCGCGCTATCGGGGCTTCTGCCAAGCACGCGCCACGAGGTGCGCGACGGCAGGCCAAGCGGGTCGGGCCGCATCCACCAGCCGCGCGCCGCGTCGAGCCGCCCGAGCGGCAAGTCGATCTCGCCTTCCTCATCCGCCGGCGCGCCTTCGACGACCGCCCAATAGGTCTTGTCCACTCGGCCTGATTTGAAGAGCTTGCCGAGCCGGTCGAGCGCCTTACGGTGGCGCCCGAGCACGAGACAGCCGGACGTGTCCTTGTCCAGACGATGCGCCAGCGCTGGCGCGCGCGGCAGGCCGAAGCGGAGCTGATCGAAGGCGTCTTCAAGGCTCGGACCGCCCTTCGGGCCGCGATGTACGGCGACGCCCGCCGGCTTGTCGATAATCAGCATCAGCCCGTCACGGTGCAGCAGGCGAGAAAGCAGGTCCATGGCGGGCTTATAGCAGGGCGCTGCGCTAAGAAGCGTTATTTCTCGGCCCGCTTTTCCTTTCCGAGCGTGAGCGCGCCGCCGATAAACTTTCCATATTTGTGGAAACATTCGTCCGTCAGATGCACGCCGTCGGCGGTGTAACAGCGCTCATTTCCCTCGTATTTGTCGATGAAATCGTCGAATTCAACAACATTGAGTTCGGGGTGGTCGCGCCAAAGCGCAACCCGATAAAGGTCGTTCACTTGCCGTTGGCAGTGATCGTAGAAGCAACTCAATATGGACCGCTTGACGGCGCTGTAGAGATTCGGCGGTTTGAACCGGCGTTCGTTGACCCGGGGGATCGCGATGATCTCAACGTCATCAACGTCGGAAAAATACTCGACGAGCTTTTTCGTGTATTCGACATAGGCCGATTGGCCGACGTGCTGGATTTCATCGTTGACGCCGTTCATGATGACGACGGTGTCCGGCTTGTTGTCGTCGAAAGCGCGATAGAGTTTTTCCTTCGGAAATTTCTCGCGCAGTTCGGTGAAGAGCAGCCGCGAGTTGCGGCCCGCAAAACCGAGGCTGCAGGCCGTAACGCCTCGGCCCTTTAGCCTTTCGGAGACGGCGCGCGGCAGTTCGGGTAGAATTTTGCCGTCCGAGGCCCAGGACTCGCCGACGACAAGGATCCGGTAGTCGCCGCCGCCGCCGTTGACCGTGGCGCAGTCGAGCGTCGGTTCATCCGACCGCTTTAGGCTGAGAAGCGTCAGCCCGCCCGTGACGGCAAGAATAAACGCCAATCTTTGCGCGCCAGGGAACATGGCGCACCCATAGCCGGCAGACTGGACTCAGGCAAATTTCTGGATGTGGCCGCCGCGCTGTCGGTCTGAAGTGGCCGCGGCGCGCGGTTAGGCGAGCGCCGGCGCGGCCGCGGGCAGCGCTACGGGCGCGGCCAAGAGTCGATTGGATACCCAAGAGGCGCGCAGCTTGTTGATCGGCCGATCGAAGAGACGCCAGATCAGATAGGAGGCGACGAAGATGATCACGAGCGCCTCGGAGCAGAGCAGCATTCGTTCGGCGTAAGACCCTTCGCCGGTCTTCAGAGCGCCGAGCACCGACCAGTGCAGCAGATAGAAAATATAAGAGAGCTCGCCGAACATTCTGTCGGTCGAAGCGCTCGCCTGCCGCGTCGTATAGAGCGCCCAGGGCGTCATCATCACCGCGATCAAGAGATTCGTCTTGTCGCTGAAGGCGAGCAGTTGGCCCGGCGATTCGCCGAGCATGAAGTCCTTGGCGAAGATCAGCGCACACAGGAATAGCGTCGCAAGCGTCGCGTATAGCGAGCGATAGGCGAAGGCGCGGCTCGGCTTCAACTCATGGCTCGCCGCCGTGACGCCGATTCCAAAAAACAGCAGAAAGGGCGCGACCGTGGCTGAGCCGCCGAACCACGGCGCGAAAGCCGAGATCAAAAGGCAGATCACCAGCAGGTGGATGTTCCTGGAGATGAGGAAGATGATCGCCGGCGCGATCAGATAGAATTGTAACTCCATGTCCAGCGACCAGCCGGGAATATTGGCTTGGAAGGGCAGCGAGTTGTAGCCGAGGATCATGATATTGGAGAAGAGCTGGTGCATCAGCCCGCCAAACGCCGCCGGCGCGTCGCCGCGCCAGAACAGAAGCGCCCAGGCGATCGCCGAGCACAAAGCGAAAACCGGCGCGATGCGCCAGATGCGTGAAACGAGATAGGTGAAATAGGCGGATGTGGTCTTGGAATAGGTCTTCCGCCACATAGCGGCGACCCAATAGCCGCTCAGTACGAAAAAGATCAGCACGGCCGACATGCCGAGGTTGAAATTGGTCGTGTGGTGGAGAAAAACCGCGAAAGCCAAAGTCATCCGCAGGGCGCCTGGCGACGCGACTTTATCCGTTCCCATCGCCATTGCTGCTCCGCGGTTTGGCAGGAGGTTTTCTTAAAAATGAGCGACGTCGAGCTTAACTTGATCGGACTGCGAAATGCTGTGGCAAGAGGTCGCAAAAGCTGCGGCGCGCCGCGGCATTCGGTCGCGCTTTGCAGCTCTGCAGCATGCATTCGCATGTGGTTCGGCGCTTTCCCTTCATGTGGCCTCAGAGTGGCCGGCCTATGTGGTCCAAACACGTGTCGGTGTGCGCTCCTAGCGCCTGCTGATTAGCGATCTCACGACGTCGAAATTTTGTCTCCGAGGAACAATGGCGATCCTTTCTCCGACACCCAAGCTGCGCGTCGCGGTCAATTTCGGCGTCGCGCGGCTCTACATCGAAAATCCGGCAAAGCGTAACGCCTTCGACTTTGAGATGTGGCGGGCGTTGCCGTCGCTGATGCGCGCTGTGGATGCGGCTGAGGAAGCGCGCTGCCTCGTCATCAGCGGCGCGCCGGGTCTCTCGTTTTGCGCCGGCGCGGACATCAGTGAATTCTCCACCCTGCGCGCGACCAGCGAAGGCGGGCGCGCTTATGAAGACGCCAATGTCGAGGCGTTCGATTCAATTTCGAATCTCTCTAAACCGACGATCGCAGCCGTTTCGGGCTTCTGCATGGGCGGCGGATTTGGGCTAGCCGCGGCCTGCGATCTGCGCGTCGCCGATACGGAGGCGGTTTTTGGAATTCCGGCTGCGAAACTCGGGGTCGGCTATCCGCCGGCGGCAATGTCTTACATTGTCGCCGCGGTCGGCGCGCAACTCGCGTTCGATCTCTTTTATACGGCGCGCCGCCTCACCGCGAACGAAGCCAAGGAGCGCGGTTTCGTCAGCCGCCTCTTCACGACTGAGAGTTTCGAAGGCGCGGTGCATGCGCTCGCCGAAACGATCGCAACAGGCGCGCCGCTGACATTGCGCGCCGCCAAAGCGGCGATCCGCGCCGCCGCCGGCTTGCCCGGCGCGTCGTCCAACGAACAGTGCGAAGCTCTTGCGACCGCCTGTTTCGACAGCGCGGATTACATGGAAGGGCGCGCCGCCTTTCTCGAGAAACGCGAGCCGCGTTTTTCGGGCCGGTGACGCGCTGTCTCATCATTTGTTTGCGCTTGCCTCCACTTCGAGGCTTTCCAAAATTTCGCTGGGCTTGCGGGTCAGCGCATCAAGCGCGCTGACGCCTTTTGGCGCGATAAAACGCAAATGGAGGCGCCTCGGCTTCTCGATATAGGCCGAAACGGCGTCGGCCACTCGCTTGGCGTTGGCGCCATTGCCGCCGAGCGTCGTGATCGCCGTTCCGGCCGCCTTCGCGTAATCCGCGCGCGCCTTTTCGACGGACGTCTTCTGCTCTTTGGCTTCCAAAGCGAGCACGCGGTCGACGAGACCATTTCCTTCAAGCGTCAGGTCGACCGACTTGACGGATGTTGTAAGCGTCGCTGCGCGCGAGATTGCAGGCGAGGATGAGAAGGCCGCGCTCGATACATTGCCAAAGAGCGCCGACAGATGCGCAGCGCCCATGTTCTTGGCGTCGATCGCGACCGGCTCCAACGCAGCTTCAGACATTTTCTCGCGCCATTCTCCGGCTGCGACGCCGGAAAGCGCGAGTTCGCGATAGCCGAGCGCCAAGAAATGCGCCGTCGTCTGCGTTTCGCCGCGCGCCGCGAGGTCGACGATGAAGTTGTCGACGCGGCCCGAAAATTTCGTGGGAGTCGTTTTGAGAAAATTGCCGAAGCTCGCGCTTGCGTTCTCCATGCTGAATTTTATCCGCGACCTCTCGCTGGTCTTTGGATCAGGCAAATCGGCCAGGACGCCGTTTATGTCGACGCGGGCGAGCTTGGGATAGGCGCCGTCTTGCAAGACAGGAGAAAGCTGCAATTCATTCAGCGCAAATCGCTTCACCGACAGATTGCCGCCGTCGGACGCTGCGAGCGAAAAATCGTCGAAAAACATTTCCCCGGCGCCGGCGCCCGCGACTTTGCGCATGCCGAAGCGCGCGATCTTCGACGTGAACGGCTTTCCTGCGGGTTCGCCTTTGCCGGTCCCGACGACGTCGTCAACGTCGATCGAGGCGGCTTCGAAAGATTGAAGCGCAGCGAGAAGATCGCGCATCAATGCGGCGTTGTCCTCAGGTTTTGCTGGGTCGAGCTTCCCAAATCTTTCGATGAGCTTGCCGACCGGAGCTTGTAGCGCTCGCCCGCGCACGCCCTCGATCTTCAACCGGCCTGTCGTCACGATGAAATTGGCGTTCGCATCTTCGAGTCGCGAAGATTGAATGACTTCCTCCTCGACCAATGGCCTCAAAGGCGCGTCCGCCGCGCCGGCGGTGGAGAGCGCGATGCGCGCAAGCTCAACAAGATCGACGCCTTTCGCCTCTGAGGCGCTCCAAGAAATCCGCTGAACGCCGCCTTTCGCGGATTCGATCGTTTCTTCGCCGCCGTCAGCGCGGACGGTCGCGGCGCGTCCGGAGATCACGTTCTCGAAGAGAAGCTTGCGATATTGGACGCGCACGACGCGTAATTCATCGCGACTTTCGCTCGACATCGCAGGCACGGCGATTCGCCGCGCCGAAATTCGCGCAAGGCGCGCTGCGACATTTGTATCGCCGCTCAATAACAGCGTGGCTAACTCCGCCCAAGGCAGATTTGCGCCTTCGATTTCGATGTGAGGAATGCGATAGGTCGTCCCGTCGAGCGAGAAGACGATATTGTCGAGCGCGAGCGGCTTTTCGCCGGCGCTTTGCGAAGGCGCCGAGAAACTCGCGATCGAAAGCGACGTCACGATGCCGGCGGCGAGAAATTTGCGCATCCGAAAACCTTGGAAAGGGCCAACGGGGGAAGAGCCTGCACGGACTGTCTTTAAGGGTAAAGAGGCGCGTAGTTTCGTCGCAGCCGGTCTATCGCGCGCGGCGGCGAGTGGCGGCGCGACGGCGCCGTGATAGAGAGACGGTATGCGTCGACTCCTGCTCCTGCGCCATGGCAAGGCTGACCGGCATTCAGCCGGCGGCGACCGCGAACGTCCGCTCACCCGTCGCGGCATGGAGGATTCGCGCCGCATGGGCGAGTATCTGCGCGACGCGCATGTTGCGCCGGATCTCGCTGTGGCGTCCAACGCCCGTCGGGCCAAGCAGACGCTCGACCAGGTGCTCGACGCCTTTCCGAACCACGTCACCCATCTGATTGAGAATACGATCTATCTTGCGACGGTCGACCATCTGGTCGAGGTTTTGCGGCAGACCCCCGACAAAGTCGGAACCCTGCTGGCCGTCGGTCATAACCCGGGCTTTGCGGAGCTTGCTTACTGGCTCGCCGGCTCGGGCGAGACGGATGAATTGGCGTTGATGCGCACTAAATTCCCAACAGCGGCGCTGGCGATGCTCGATTTTGAGATCGACCATTGGTCGGACGTCCGCAGGGGCGGGGCCCGCCTCGCGCGCTTTGTGACGCCAGGCATTTTGCGGGGCGAGGCGGCGGAAGACCCCGACTAGAGCGCGCTGCGAAAAAGTGGAAGCCGGTTTTTCGCGAGGAGCGCGCTCTAAATTTTGGAGATCGATCACGTTATCTGCCTTTGGGCGATTCCGCCCAAAGGCAGCGTGATCTAGCGAACTCCGCAACGCATGGAGCAGCCATGCTGATCGAAGCGCTCCTGACGATGCTGGCCGCAGCGGCGCCACAAAAGGCGCCTGCCACGGTCGCCACGCCCATGTCGCTCTTGGCGACGACGCCGAACCCCGCCTACCAGCCCGAAGTGCGGGCCGTGGACAATTGGCGCTTTGAAAGCGCGCTGGCGCTGGAGATGGCCCCGCTCGCCGCAATCCGTCGTGCGGTCGGCGCGGAGGAGGGCGAGCCTGCCCGCTGCGTCAAGCTCAACAATTATTGGTGCATCAAGAGCGCGGGCTGGAGCGGCGAAATCGCCGCCGACTCGGACGGTCATGTCGCCTTCGCCTCGGCCGAAGAGGGAGCCGCCGTCGCGGCGCTGCTGCTGCGCCGCTACTATGTCGACTATGGGCGGCGCACCGCGCGGGCCATCGTCGAGCGCTGGGCGCCGGCGCAATGTTCGCTTGTCGTCGCGCGCTCCGTCGCCGCGCCGCGACTGCCGGCGGTTATTTCCAGTCCGCCGCCATCACGCGCCGGGATGGCGCGTATGCCGCCGCGGCGCATCGCGCCGATGGGGCTCGCGCCGCGCGGCATTCAGAACACGTTGCGGGCCCGCTGGCTCGCGGCGCATGGGCGTGGCGGGGTCAATCCGAAGAGTGCGCGGCTGCCCCTCGCTCGGCCAGTCGACCTCATGCCGGCGCCGTCGATCATGGCCGGAATTTCCGAGCTGCCTGCTCGGCGGGAGAAATTCGCCGAACTCATCCGGCCGGCGCCCCAGACGACGATCGCCGATCTGCCCGCGCCTACGCCTCTGCCGCCGCTTACTGGCGTTTCGAATTGCAGCGGCGAGCTTGCGCGGATCGCCAATTATGCGGCGAATGTCGCCCAAGGGGTCGTCGGCGGCCCCAATGAGGACCTCGCGTTGTTTACGCCCGATGGCCTGCCGACCGAGAACCTCGCCAAGGTGATGGCTAATATGGCCGCCGTCGAGATCGGGCCGGCGCGGCCGCGCGACGCGCTGATCCGAATCGCCGTGGCGCAATTGCGCCAGACGCTACAGGAGCCAGGAAAGAAGGGCGGCGGCGCCGCGCCTGCGTCTGAATCGCCTACACAGCCAGCACGCGCGGGCCAAGCGCCTCAAGAACGGGCCATCAGCTCCAGCGCGAGTCCGTAAACTTTCGTTCGCGCGGGTTCGGGGAGCGTTTTCAGCACTTCGAAATAGGTTTGCCCGGCGCCGCACAT
The DNA here is from genome assembly GCF_005771425.1 of Methylocystis sp. B8. Classification (GTDB taxonomy): domain Bacteria; phylum Pseudomonadota; class Alphaproteobacteria; order Rhizobiales; family Beijerinckiaceae; genus Methylocystis. The sequence goes on from NZ_VBTZ01000001.1 coordinate 595,906, forward strand.
GCGCGCGTCTTCGAGCGGCGGATTGGGCATCTTGCCGTCGAGCAGCGCGTCGATCTCGACCTTGCCGAGGCCCCGCGCTGCAAGCGCGTTTTCCAATACGCGGAAGTCCGCCTCGGTCGGCGCGGCGCGGTCGATCTTTTTGGCCTGTCCGCTGACGATGGCCTCAAGGCCCGCAAGCGCCATGTCCGCGACGATCGGACGGCGTGAGGCGGCGAATCGCTGAAAGTCGAGATCAGTCGCGCCGTAAAGGAAGGCCACGCACATGCGCTTGTCCTCCCGCGCCACCGCCTGCAGCACTTCAAGTTGCTTTTCGAAAACGCGCGCGATCGGCTCAGGCTCGGCTTTCGCGGCCAGCGCGCCCCGCGAGGTTCGAATACGGCGCACCGCCTCGGAAAGGTAGTAGTCGACGCTCTGCTCTTCTTTCGTCTCGGCGAGGCGCGTCGCGAACTCGTTGATCGCCGCTTCGTAATCCCCGGTGAAGGTCTCGCGCAGGCGTGCGAAATAGCGCGCATAGTCCGGCGTCGCGGCGATCAGCGTCTCGATCTGCTGGCGCGCGCCGCCCTTATCCAGGGCCGCGCTGACGCGCGCTCCCGAATCCGCCAGGTTTGGCGTCGGGTTGAGCGCCATCCACGTCAAGCTGACGCCGGCCCCGATCGCGACGAGCGCCGCCGCCAACAGCGCCAGTATTTTCTCCAGATACATCGCCGGCCTTTGCGTCTCAGATGGAAAGCGTGAAGCTTAAAGCATTGCGGATGTGGGCGAAAGCGGACCGTCCGCGACGCCCTTCAGCAGCCGGTTGAGCCGCGTGGTCTCGGCGCGATGGGAGACGAGCAGGCTGATATGCCGGTTGAGATCGTAGCTCCAATGACCGCGGCGGGCGCGTTCGGCGCGCATCGCGCGTTCGATTTCCTTGAGCGCCGCGCGCGCGGCGTCGGGCGAGTCGCTTTCGATCAACTCGGGCGACAATCGATGGAACCGCGCCAGCGCGCTCGGGCGATCATAGCCCTTTAGACCAGCGACGAGGGCGGCGTCGAGCGCGGCGCTGGCGGCCGCGGCGAAGCGGGCGGGGCGGCGGTCTTGAGGGGCTGGAATTGGGTTGTGCGTCATGGGTCATCCTCCGCGACGCGAAGAATGCTCTCCTCCAAGCGCATGAGGATAAGTATTTTGTCTCTTGAATAGGATTATATTCCAGCTTACGGTTTGGCTCTCACCCAAGCTGGAGATTTCAATGTCGCTCAATTGCTCGCTCATTCCTGGGCTTAGCGCCGCCGCGGCAGCCGCGGCTCTGGGGACGCCTTACGCCGAACTCTTCTCGCCGCGCCGCTCCCGCGCCGCAGTCGCTCGCGCCCGCCAGCTTGCCGTCTACCTCTGCCATGTCGCGTTCGGCGCGAGTCTTTCGGCCTGCGCCAGGGCGTTCGCGCGCGACCGCGCGACCGTCCGACACGCCTGCGCGATGATTGAGAACTTGCGCGACGATACGCGCTTCGACGCCGGCGCGCGCAGGCTCGAATCAGCGCTCGTCACGCAGCGCGACATGATCTGCGCCCTTCTTGCGCAAGGGAGCGCGCAATGAAGAAAAACGCAGGGCGCTTACCCAAAGAAGAAATCGGCCGCGCGACGCGCCGGCTGTTGCAGGCGCTTAGCGAGCCGGGCGCGCGCGGCGCGCTCAGCGCGCTCGAAGCGTCGACGCTTGTCGTGCTCGCCGCGAGTAAAGGCGTCACCGTGGTGCGCGCGCGATTGCCCGCCGCCGTTGGCGACGCCGCGCTCGCCGAAGGACTCGTGCGATGGGACAATGAAACAGGCGAGCGCCGGCTTGCGCTGACCGACGCCGGACGCGCGCATCTTCGCAGACTATCCGCGCCGGATGTCGATCAGGCCGAGCCGTTTCGCGCGCAACATGCGTCCTATGCGCTGCGCCAGCTCGAAAAGGGCGCGCGTCCGGCGCTCGTCAATGAAGCGGAAAGCCCGCTCGCCTGGCTGGCGCGGCGCAAGGATCGCGACGGTCGCACCTTTCTCGACGCCGCGCAGCTTGAAGCCGGCGAGCGCATTCGCCGCGACATCGAGCAGGCGCAGCTCTTGCAGCGGGTGACAGCGAATTGGGAGGCTTCGATCAACGCCGCGCGCCGCGGCGCCGAGGTGGGCGCCGTCTCCGAGGTTGCGATTGACGCGCGTGGGCGACTGGCGCGCGCCTTCGACGCGGTGGGACCGGAAATGGCGGGGCTCGTGACCGACGTCTGCGGCTATCTTAAGGGTCTCGAAGTCGTCGAAAGCGAACGCGGCTGGCCGCCGCGCTCGGCGAAAGTGGTGCTCAGAATCGCGCTTGATCGGTTAGCGCGCCATTACGGACTCGCTGTCGAGGCGCGCGGCCGCGACCGCGCCGATGCGCTGCTGCATTGGGGCGCTGAGGACTACCGGCCGAATATGTGAGCCCAGTCCCGTCATGGCCGGGCTTGTCCCGGCCATCCACGTCAAACCGATTCAATCGTGGATGCCCGGCCCAAGGCCGGGCATGACGCGGTAGAGTTTGCGCCCTACGCCGCCATCGCCTCTTTCGCTTCTTTCTTGATGCGCTCGACCATTGAGCGCAGACCATTGGCGCGCTGCGGCGTCAGATGTTCGGCGAGGCCGAGCTCCTTGAACAGCGGCTGCGCGTCGGTGTCGACGATCTCCTGCGCCGGCCGACCGGAGTAAAGCGCCAGCACCAGCGCGACGAGACCGCGCACAATATGCGCGTCGCTGTCGCCGCGAAAGGAGAGCGTCGTGCGCCCCTCAGGGTCACGAGCCGGCGTCGTTTCAAGCCACACTTGGCTGGCGCAGCCGCGCACTTTGTTAGCGTCGGTATAGGCGTCTTTCGGCAGCGGCTCGAGCGTGCGGCCAAGCTCGATGAGATAGCGGTAGCGATCCTCCCACTCATCGAGCAGTTCGAAATTGCCTATGATCTCGTCGATTTGCATTTTGCCCCGCATCCTTCAGGCGCATTCTACCTCAATTTAGGCGCCAATTAAGCGTCAACCCGCGCCCTTTCCCTGGCGAGGGCCACGCCTTACATTTCCGCGCAACGATCGCTGGCGCGCCGCGCCGCTCTTTGGGAGTTTTAGATGAGCGACTTTTCCCGTTGGCGCGCCGTCGCCGCCGCGATTTTCCTTAGCTTGGGTCTTTCCGGTTGCGGCTACAACACGATTCCGACGCTTGAAGAAAACGCCAAGGCGAGATGGTCGGAGGTGCAGTCGCAATATCAGCGCCGCGCCGATCTCATTCCAAATTTGGTCGAGACGGTGAAAGGCTATGCCAAGCAGGAGAAGGACGTGCTCACCTCGGTCGTCGAGGCGCGCGCCAAGGCGACATCCGTCAAGGTCGACGCGAGTTCGCTGACCGATCCTGAAAAGATGAAGCAGTTCCAGGAGGCGCAAAACCAGCTCACCGGCGCGCTCGGCCGGCTGATCGCGGTCAGCGAAGCCTATCCTGATTTGAAATCCAACCAGAACTTCCTCGCTCTGCAATCGCAGCTTGAGGGCACAGAGAACCGCATCAATGTCGCGCGGCGCGACTACATCGAGGCGGTGCGGGAATTCAACACCTCGCTGCGCACCTTCCCGACGATTTTCTGGGCGAAGACCTTCTTCGCTGGAACGAAGCCCATGGCGGAATTCTCCGCGGCCGGCGCGGCGCAATCGCCTCCGGCGGTGAAGTTCTAGAGATGGACGCCGACGCGCCAAGGGAAGAGTTGAGCGCGCTCGCGGCGGAGGCTGAGGCGATGTGGGCGCATATGCGCCGCGAAGCCGAGGAGGCGCTGCGTCTCGATCCGTCGCTGACGTCGCTGATGCTCGGCGCGATCCTCGACCGCGCGTCGCTTGAAGAGGCCGTGGTCCAGCGCATCGCCGCAAGACTCGGCGCCTCGGCGATGGACGCGGACACGATCGCCGACGCCTTCATGCAAGCGGTGAGCGACGACGAGACGATCGCGGCGGCGTTTCGCGCCGATCTCGTCGCCTGTGTCGAGCGCGATCCCGCCTGCGGGCGGATGATCGAACCGCTGCTGTATTTCAAGGGCTTCCACGCGATCCAGTCGGCGCGGCTCGCGCATGCGCTGTGGCGCGCGCGGCGCCATGACTTCGCCTTCTATATTCAGAGCCGCGCCTCCGACGCGCTCGCGGCCGATATTCATCCGGCGGCGCGTTTCGGCAAGGGGCTGTTCCTCGATCACGGCACGGGCTTCGTCGTCGGCGAGACGGCGGTCGTCGACGATGACGTTTCTATCCTGCATAGCGTCACGCTGGGCGGCACAGGCAAAGTTGCGGGCGACCGACATCCGAAGGTCAGGCGCGGCGTGATGATCGGGGCAGGCGCCAAAATCCTCGGCAATATCGAAATCGGCGCCTGTTCGCGCATCGCCGCGGGCTCCGTGGTGCTGAAATCGGTTCCGCCGAATTCGATCGTCGCCGGCGTCCCGGCGAAAGTGGTCGGGACCGAATCCCGCACGGAGCCGGCGCGCGACATGGACCAGATCCTGCGCGGCCTCGCCTATGATTCCTTCGATTATGTCATCTGACCCAGGCCGCTGCGGCGCCTAAGCGGCTTAAGCGATTGAGGGTTGCGCAGGTCCGCGGTTCTCCTGCTATGTGTCGTTGGATGAGGCGGCCCGTATTATAGCCGGGCCGAACGGCGGGCGCGGCGGCAGGGGGATCAATGCTCGAGATAGCGGTCCAGATGGACCCGTTGGAACGCATTAATTTCGCTGGTGATTCTACCTTTGCGCTGATGCTGGAGGCGAAGCTTCGGGGGCATCGCCTGTGGTTCTATACGCCAGATCAACTGTCGCTTGAGGGCGACCGGCTGACGGCGCGCGCGCATGGCATCGAGGTTTTCGACGATCCTTCCCGCTATTACACGCTCGGCGAGGCGACCGACCTTGATCTGCGCGCCATGGATGTCGTGCTGCTACGCCAAGACCCGCCGTTCGATCTCGCCTATATTACCTCCACGCATTTTCTGGAGCGGCTCGCGCCGAAGACTCTCGTCGTCAACGACCCCGCGCATGTGCGCAACGCGCCCGAAAAAATCTTCGTGATGGAATTCGCCGACCTTATGCCGCCGACTCTCATCACGCGCGACCGTGCGGCGATCGAGCGCTTTCGCGCCAAGCATGGCGACATCGTCATGAAGCCGCTCTACGGCCATGGCGGCGCCGCGGTGTTCAAGGTCACGCACCGCGATCCGAACTTTGGTTCGCTTTTCGACATGTTCGCGACGACGTTTCGCGAGCCATGGGTCACACAGCGCTTCCTGCCGGAGATCGTGAAGGGCGATAAGCGCATCCTTCTCATCGACGGCGAGGCGATGGGGGCGCTCAACCGCATTCCCGCCGATGACGACATCCGTTCGAATCTGGTGCGTGGCGGCGCGCCTGCGGCGTCAGAACTCGACGCGAGAGAGAAGGAAATCTGTGCGAGGCTTTCGACGGAACTGAAGCGGCGCGGGCTGCTCTTCGTCGGCATCGATGTGATCGACGGTTGGCTCACTGAAATCAACGTGACCTCGCCGACCGGATTGCGCGCGCTAAAACGCGTCGGCGGGCCGGATCTCGCGCCGCCGCTGTTCGACGCTATCGAGAGGCGTCTGCGCGCCCAGCGCGCTTCGGGCCGATCGCCGGAATACACTCTATGAACGAAGTCGCGCAGATCAGCGTTTTCGACGGCCTTGACCCGAACAACCATTTCCAAGGATTGCGCGAAGCGCTCGCGCCCGTGGTCGCGGCGATCTGCAAGAGAGAGCGTGGCCATGCGCGGCGCACGGCGATCGTCGAACTCTTTCGCTCGGCTCTCGCCGAAGGACGCGAGATCGCCCGCGCGCGGCTTGAGGCGCGCGGCTCGGGATGGGCCTGCGCGAGATTGCTCTCCGCGCTCGAAGACGAACTGATCGGCGCGATCTACGATTATGTCGTGCGTTACGTTTACGTGGTCGATAATCCGACCTTCGCTGAGCGTCTCGCGATCGTCGCTGTCGGCGGCTATGGGCGCGGCGCGTTGGCGCCGGGCTCAGACATCGATCTTCTGTTTCTCGTCCCCTACAAACAGACGCCCTGGGGCGAGAGCGTCATCGAGGCGATCCTTTATATTCTGTGGGATTTACGCCAGAAGGTCGGTCATGCGACGCGCTCCGTCGCAGAATGCATGCGTCAGGCCCGCGCCGACATGACCATTCGAACGACGCTTCTCGAATCACGCTTCATCCTCGGCAACGTCGAACTCTTCAATGAATTCCGCGACAGCTTCGACCGCGAGGTCGCCCGTTCGGATACGCGCGAGTTTGTCTCCGCCAAGCTCGCTGAGCGCGACGCGCGCGTGATGCGCGCCGGCGCCTCGCGCTATCTCGTTGAACCGAATGTAAAGGAGGGCAAGGGCGGCCTGCGCGATCTCAATACGCTGTTCTGGATCGCCAAATATGTCTATCGCGTGCGCGAGCCGAAGGAGCTCGTCGCCGCGGGGCTTTTCACCGCCGCGGAGCTCAGCCTCTTCGAGCGCTGCGAAGAGTTTCTGTGGCGGGTGCGCTGCCATCTGCATTTCGCGACGGGGCGCGCGGAAGAACGGCTTGCTTTCGACGTGCAGCCGACGATTGCGCGGCGTCTCGGCTATCACGACCGCAGCGGACTGTCGCCGGTCGAGCGCTTCATGAAGCACTACTTCCTCGTCGCCAAGGAAGTCGGCGATCTCACGGCGATCGTCTGCGCGGCGCTTGAAGAGAAGCAGGCGAAGCCGCGCGCGATTTTCGAACGCTTCCTGCAGCCGTTCCGGCGCCGGCGCAGCCGCGCCCCGCAGGGCGATTTTATCGTCGATCACGATCGCATCAGCATCGTCGACGCCGACGTGTTCAAGCGCGATCCCGTCAACATCATCCGACTTTTCTGGATGGCTGATCATCACGGCCTGCCGCTTCACCCCGACGCTTTGCGCGCGGTGACTCTGTCGCTGCGGCTCATCGACGCCAATTTGCGCGCGAACAAAGAGGCCAATCGACTCTTTCTTGAAATCCTGCTTTCGCGCAACATGACCGAAATCACGCTGCGCAGGATGAACGAGACCGGCGTGCTCGGGCGCTTCATTCCGGATTTCGGCAAAGTCGTCGCGATGATGCAGTTCAACATGTATCATCACTATACTGTCGACGAGCATCTGCTGCGCGCAGTCGGCGGATTGTCCGACCTCGAAGCCGGGCGCATGCCCGACCATCAGCAACTCGTCGACGAAATCCTGCCGACGATCGTCAATCGCAAGGTTCTTTATCTCGGTCTCTTCCTGCACGATATCGCCAAGGGCCGGAAGGAGGATCACTCCCTCGCCGGCATGGAGGTGGCGCGCACGCTATGTCCGCGCTTGGGGTTCACGCCCGGCGAGACAGAGTCTGTCGCCTGGCTCGTCGAGCACCATCTCACCATGTCGAGCTTCGCCCAGAGCCGCGACCTCTCTGACCGAGTCACAATCGACAATTTCGCGGCCATCGTTCAGACGATAGAGCGGCTGAAGATGCTGTTCGTTCTCACCGTCTGCGACATCAACGCGGTCGGGCCCGGCGTGCTCGACGCTTGGAAAGCGCAGCTTCTGCGCGTGCTCTATTGGGAGACCGAAGTCGTGCTCGGCGGCGGCCATTCGGCGGTCGATCGCAAAAGTCGTGTCGCGGTCGCGAAAGAAGAGCTGCGTGCAGCGCTTCCCGAGTGGAGCGATGAGCAGTTCGACGTCTACGCCAAGCGTCACTATCCCGCTTACTGGCTCAAGGTCGATGCCGCGCGCAAGGTTCGCCACGCCGAGATGCTTCGCCAGATGAAGGGCGCGCCGGCGCCGCTTGCGACGGCTGTTGAACTCGACAGAACGCGGGGCGCCGTAGAACTGACCGTCGTCGCTCCGGATAATCCGCGCCTGTTATCGATCATCGCCGGCGGCTGTGCGGCGGGTGGCGCAAATATTGTCGACGCGCATATCTTCACCACCGCGGACGGTCTCGCGCTCGATACGATTTTCTTCTCGCGCGCGTTCGACTATGACGAAGACGAAATGCGTCGCGCTCGACGCGTCGCCGACCTCATCGGGAGAGCGCTGCGCGGTGAGATCGTTGTGTCTGAAGAGCTGCGGGCCCGCGCCAAGGCGCATTTGCCGACGGACGCTTTCTCGGTCGCGCCAGAAGTCGTCGTCGATAACAGCCTGTCCAACGTCTATACTGTGATCGAAGTTTCGGGACTTGACCGCGAAGGGCTGCTATTCGAACTCACTAATGCGATCTCGCGACTCAATCTCAATATTGCTTCAGCGCATATCGTCACCTTCGGCGAACGCGCGGTTGACGCCTTCTACGTCACCGATTTGACGGGCGCGAAGATCGCGTCGCCGCAGCGCCAAGCGGCGATCAAGCGCCAGCTTTTGGATGTGTTCGGCGGTCAGGGCGCGCGTGGCGCGAGAGCGCCCGCCATAGCGACTTGATTTTGACGTTTCCTGCGCAGATATCGGCGCCTTTACCGAACTAAGGTGACAGCATGAGCGATCCAACGAACGCGGACAAAAAAGCTGACGCTAACGGGAAGCAGGCGGGCGCCGAGCCCTCGTCGCTGTCGCAGCCGTCGGCCGAATCCGACATTGCGCAGCCGGAGCCGTTCACCGAGCTCGAAAATCTATACGCCGAGAATGCGGGCTTGAAGGACAAGCTGCTGCGCGCGCTTGCCGAAGTCGAGAATGTGCGCCGTCGCGCCGAACGTGAGGTCGCTGATGCGAAAGCGTATGGCGTCGCGAATTTCGCGCGCGAGACGCTGTCCTTCGCCGATAATCTGCGCCGTGCCTTAGAAAATGTGCCAGAGGGGTCGCGCGCGGATCCAGCGGTCGCGTCGCTCGTCGAAGGCGTCGAGGTGATGGAGCGCGATTTTCTTGCGCGGCTCGCACGATTCGGCGTCAAGAAGATCGAAGCGCAGGGCGCGCGCTTCGACCCCAATCAGCATGAAGCGCTGTTCGAAATTCCGGACGCGGGCCAGCCCGCCGGCACGGTGGCTCAAGTCGTTGAGGAAGGCTATATGATCGGCGAACGCGTGTTACGGCCCGCGAAGGTAGGCGTGACGCGGGGCGGATCGAAGTCTTCCTGACGGCCGGAGAGCGACCATGGACGAACGGACGCCGGCTGAAAAACGCCAGGAAGCCGGGGTCGTCGCGGCGGCCGTCTATCAGGGCGGCCGTAAGATCGCCGACATCGAGATCGACGAGGCTGGAAAATGGGCCAAGCGCGAAGGCCATGTCGTTTGGATTGGCCTTTATGAGCCGTCGCAAGAGCTGCTGGAGCGCGTTGGACGCCAATTCTCGCTGCATCACCTGGCGATCGAGGATGCATTCAAGGCGCATCAATTTCCCAAGCTCGAAGAATATCAAGACAGCCTCTTCATCGTCGCGCGCACGGCGCAGATGGTCGATGGCCGGATAGCGTTCGGCGAGACGCATCTCTTCGTCGGCGTCGGCTATGTCGTGAGCGTGCGTCATGGCGCGTCGAGCTCTTACGCACATGTGCGGGAACGCTGCGAAGCGCGGGTGGAGCGGCTCTCTGAGGGCGAGGATTTCATCGTCTACGCCATCCTCGATTTTATCGTCGACAACTACTTTCCGGTGCTCGACGCCATCGACGATAGGGTCGAGGACATAGAGGACCATGTGCTGACGAAGACGATGGGTGGGGCGGAGATCGAGCAGCTCTACACGTTGCGGCGCGACCTTCTGCATTTGCGCAACGCCGCTACGCCGCTTTCTGATGTTTGCCGTCGCCTGGAGCGCAGCGACGTCGTGGCCATCGATCCGGTCATGCGGCCACATTTTCGTGACGTGCGCGATCATCTGCGCCGCGTACAGGAACGCATCGACACCATGCGTGAGACGCTTGCCTTCGCCTTCGAGGCGAGCCTGATGAACGCGCAAATGCAGCAGACGGACATTTCCCGCCGGCTTGCCGCATGGGCCGCCATTCTCGCGGTGCCGACGGCGATCGCAGGCATCTACGGCATGAATTTCGAGCACATGCCAGAGCTGAAGTGGGAATATGGCTATTACGTCGTCCTGGGCGCGACGGCGATGGTCTGCGCCTACCTCTACTATCGGCTCCGTCGCGCCGGCTGGCTGTAGGCAAGCGGCGCCTTACGAAAGTTTCATGCCGCCGCCATTGGACGGCAAAGCGACCGTCTCCATCTTTCATCTCGCAGCGGCGTTTCGCGTCTCCTCCGCGAGACGTCGCTCGGAGATGGAGATTTTCGAGAAATGGCTATCGCAATCAATCCTCGCGACCGCGCCGTAAAAGCGCCGCGCCGCGCGTCCCGCCTGGCGCTAATGAGCGCTGCGGCCGTGTTCGCGCTTGGCGCAGCCATCGGCCCGGCGCCGCTCACGCCGGCCTACGCCGAAGCGCCGCTTTCAGGATCCGTCACCGCTGCCGGACCCGCATCCTTTGCTGACGTTGTGGAGCGCGTGAAGCCGGCCGTCGTCGCCATCAAGGTGAAGGCGGTCGAGAACTCGCAGGGCGGCATGTTTGAGATGCCCGACATCTCGCCCGACGACCCCATGTATCGTTTCTTCAAGCGTTTTGGCGAACCTGGCCCCGGGGGCCGTCCCCAGAAGCATATGACGATGTCCCAGGGCTCTGGATTCATCATCAGCGCCGACGGCTACGTCGTTACGAATAATCACGTGGTCGAACACTCCAGCGAAGTCGAGGTTGCGCTCGACGATAGCAGAACGCTTCCGGCCAAGGTGGTCGGCACCGACAAGCGCACCGACCTTGCCCTGCTCAAGATCAACGACGGCCAGAAGTTGCCCTATGTCGAGTGGGGCTCGACGACGCCGCGCGTGGGCGACTGGGTCATCGCGGTCGGAAATCCGTTTGGTCTCGGCGGCTCCGTGACCGCCGGAATCATCTCGGCCCGCGGACGCGACATCGGGGCAGGCCCTTACGACGATTTTCTGCAGATCGACGCGCCGGTCAACCGCGGCAACTCGGGCGGCCCGGCGTTCGACTCGCACGGCAATGTGATCGGCGTGAATACCGCGATCTATTCGCCCTCTGGCGGATCGGTTGGCATCGGCTTCGCCATTCCAACCGAAGTGGCGAAGGACGTCGTAGCCGCGCTTAAGGAAAAAGGCTCGGTTTCGCGCGGCTGGATCGGCGTCAAGATTCAGAATGTCACGCCGGAAATCGCCGACAGCATGGGACTGAAAACGACGAAAGGCGCGCTGGTCGCGCAGCCGCAGAAAGGCGCCCCGGCTGAAGAGGCGGGCCTTAAGGCGGGCGACCTCATCGTCGCGGTCAATGGCGACAAGATCGAGACCCCACGTGATCTTGCGCGCCGCATCGCCGCCCTTGGCCCCGGCAAAACGGTGGATGTCACCTATCAGCGCGCGGGCGCCGAAAAGACTGTGAAGCTCAAACTCGGGACGCTGCCTGAAGAGCAGGAAGCGCGCGCCGATGACGAGGGCCCTTCACAGCAAGGTTCAGAAGTTTCCGGCCTCGGAATTGAGGTGGTGCCGGCGCCTGAGGTGCGCGGCGCGGGTCGGGAAGGCCTTCTTGTGACGGATCTCGATCCGAATGGCGCCGCTGCGCAAAAGGGATTGCGCAGGGGCGACGTGATCGTCGAGGCCGGAGGCCGGCCAGTCAATTCCAGCAGCGAGCTCGCCTCTGCATTTGAGACCGCTCGCAAGGAAGGCCGCCATTCGGTGCTGCTGCGGGTCAAGTCTGCGAACGGCGCGAAATTCATTGCCGTTCCAACCACGGGCGCCGGCTAAGCGGCATAAAGAGCTTCTTGCGTTGAGGCCGACATACTGCACCCGCCCGCAGCCGGTCTCCGCAACGAAGAGCGTCGGGAAGAGCCAGTCCCCTCCTGGCTCCCGAACGCGGGGCAGGCTGGCGCGCAAGCGCCGGCCTGCCGTTTTTTACAATATCGGATATAGAGACACATGCGCATTCTCATCATTGAAGACGATAACGAAGCGAGCGAATATCTCGTCAAAGCTTTCCGCGAACAGGGCCACGTCGCCGAACATGCCCCGGACGGGCTCTCAGGCTACGGGCGCGCCAGCGAAGGCGACTACGACGTGCTGATCGTCGACAGGATGCTGCCCAAAATGGACGGGCTTTCGCTGATTTCCGGCCTGCGCGAGCAGGGCGTAGAAACCCCGGCGCTCATTCTCTCCGCTCTCGGCCAGGTCGATGACCGCGTAAAAGGTTTACGCGCCGGCGGCGACGATTATCTGCCAAAGCCTTACGCGTTCTCGGAACTACTGGCGCGGGTCGAGGCGCTGGCGCGCCGCCGCGTCGGCCCAAAGGGCGAAGAGACGCAATACCGGGTTGGCGATCTGGAGCTCGATCGCCTGTCGCATAAGGTGACAGTCGGCGGCCAGGAGGTGGTGCTCCAGCCGCGCGAGTTTCGGCTGTTGGAATATTTGATGAAACATGCGGGTCAGGTTGTGACCCGCACAATGTTGCTGGAAAACGTCTGGGACTATCATTTCGATCCGCAGACAAACGTCATCGATGTGCATATTTCCCGTTTGCGCTCGAAGATCGACAAGGGCCGCGAGAATCCGCTTCTGCATACGATCCGCGGGGCGGGGTATATGATCCGTGACGGCGCTCGGTAAGCTCTTCCGAACGACGGCGTTCAAACTGTCGATCGCCTATCTCGTGCTGTTTTCGATCGGCGCGGGGCTTGTGCTCACCCGCGTCGGGGCGCGAGTGAAAGAGGTGCTCGACGAACAAATCGAGCAGACGGTCGACGCCGAAATCCGGGCGCTTTCCGAACAATATGCGCAGGGCGGCCTGCGTCAGCTCGCTAATGCGGTCGAACGCCGCGTGCGCGCGCCAGGCGGTTCGCTCTATCTGCTCTCAAGCCATTCGGGAGACGTCATCGTCGGCAATATCGAGCCGCCGACTCTCACGCCATCGGGCGGAACGGAGCTCGTCGAGACAACCTATGAGCGACGCGGCGAACCCGGCGTCAAGCACCCGGCGTTGCTTCGACTGTTTCTTCTTCCCGGCGGCTTTCGCTTGCTCATCGGCCACGATATCGAAGACCATGAGGTGTTACGCGGCATCTTGCGCCGGGCGCTCGGCGTCTCGCTGTTCTGGCTCGCCCTTGTCGGCGCGCTTGGCGGACTCTTCGTCGCGCATCGCATGCTCGAGCGCGTCGACGTGATGTCGGCCTCGGCGCGGCGTATCATGGCGGGCGACATGCACGAACGCCTCGCGGTCTCGGGCGCCGGCGACGAACTTGATCGCTTGGCCGAAAATTTCAACGCCATGCTCGAACGCATTAGCGAGCTGATGGCCGGCTTGCGCGAAGTTTCCGACAATATCGCGCATGACCTCAAGACGCCTCTGACCCGCCTGCGCAATCGCGCCGAGGCGGCCTTGCGGGCAGGCTCAGACGATCGAGAACATCGCGAGGCGCTGGCCGCGGTGATCGAAGAGTCAGACAATCTGATCGGCGTATTCAACGCGCTGTTAATGATCGCGCGCGCAGAGGCCGGCTATTGCAGCGACAATATGGCCGCCTTCGACGCCGACGCGGTCGTGCGCGACATCGCCGAGATGTATGAACCCGTCGCGGAAGAGCAGGGGGCGCATCTCGACGTTACGGCGCAGGACGGCCTTGCCGTCACGGGCAGCAGGGAACTGCTCGGGCAAGCGCTCGTCAACCTCGTGGACAATGCGCTGAAATATGGCGCCACAGGCGATGATCCGCGCATCACGATCGAGGCGCGGCGCGTCTGCGACCGTGTGGAGATCATCGTCGCTGACCGCGGACCCGGCATTGCGCCATCGGATCGCGAGCGTGTCGTCGGTCGTTTCGTGCGGCTTGAGAATTCGCGTTCTCGGCCTGGCTCAGGTCTGGGATTGTCTCTCGCCGCGGCGGTTGCACGGATGCATCATGGCGCGCTGCGGATCGAGGACAATGCGCCCGGCTTGCGCGTGGCGCTGTCGTTGCCCGCGATACGGATGACAGCGGGTCCCGCTCCGCGAATGGAGCGCGCATAAGGCGAGACTTTCTCTCGCGCGCCCGCCTGCTCGGTCGCGCGCGGCTTTAACGGAGTTACCGTCGCAGAGGCGGCTGGCAGCCGCATCATGACGATCGTGCCTTCTCCGAGACGCGAGCGGAAGCGTAGCGCGCCGCCATGCAGTTCGATAAGCGCACGCGCTATGGCGAGGCCGAGCCCCGAGCCCCGCATGCCATCTTCCATCAAATCCGCGCTTTGCTCGAAGGGCTTGCCGAGCTTGGGAATTTCGTGGGGATCGACGCCGCGTCCCGAGTCCTCGACATAAACATCGATCGCGCCGAAGTGCGGACGCGCGCGAACGCGCACGATGCTACCGTTCTTGCTGAATTTCACGGCGTTGGAAAGAAAGATGCCGAGCGTCTTAGCGATCGCCGCTTCGTCTCCTATACAGCGCAGATTCTCGCCGGCATCAACGATAAACTCAACATTCTTGAGTTCGGCGCGCCCGCGCCAGGCGCCGACGGCCTTGCGTAACGGCTCCGCGACATTGAACTCCCGCTCGGCGAGACGGACAAGCCCGGCTTCGAGACGCGACATGTCCAGAATGTCGGACAGCACCTCATTGAGGTAATTGCCGCCCTGGCGTATGCCGCTGCAATATTCAAGATATTTGGGGGAACCAAGCGCGCCGAAGGGCTGCGCCTCCATCATTTCCGAAAAACCGATGATGGCGTTGAGCGGCGTGCGCAATTCGTGGCTCATATTGGCGAGGAATTCCGATTTCGCCACATAGGCGGCTTCCGCCTGAGCCTTCTGGTGATGATACTGCTCGGCGAGCGTCGCGAGTTGCTGCGCCTGCATTTCAAGAGTCTGTCGCGAGCGGGTGAGATCGGCGACGCTTGCCGTGAGCCGGCGCTCCGATTCACGCAACTTCTCCTCGTTACGCTTCAGCGCGGTGATGTCAGCGCCAACGGACACATAGCCGCCGTCCTTCGTGCGGCGCTCGTTGATCTGAAGCCAGCGCCCGTCGATGAGCTGCGCCTCATAGGTCCGAGCGTCAGGCGACGGACCATCGGGCGAGTCGATCTCGGTGCGGATCAGCGGCGCCGTGGCGCAGCCCATGACTTGCCGGTAGCTGGCTCCGACCACTGCGGCTTGAGCCGAGAGACCATGGAGAGCGAGAAATTTTGAATTGCAGGTGACGAGGCGATTTTTCGAGTCCCACAGCACGAACGCTTCCGAGATGGCGTCAATGGCGTCGCGCAGGCGCAGATTGGCGACTTCGGTATGTTCGGCGAGCGCCCGCTGCTCGGAGACGTTGATTGCAATCCCGACGAGATGCTTGCCGGATTCAGCGTTTTCTTCGACGATCTGCGCCCGGGCGCGGATCCAAATCCATTGGCCCTCGGCGTTCTTCAGCCGAAACTCGTGATCGACGCTGTTCGTGCGCGAGCACGCGACCATGTCCGCGATCGTCTGGAAGTCGCCATCGTTGGGATGGAGCATCCCGCTCAATTCTGCGAAGGAGAGAAAGCGGCGCTCTGCGGGAAGCCCCAACATCTCATACATGGAATCCGACCAATAGATCCGGCCACGGCCGATATCCCACTCCCACAGGCCGCATCCGCCGCGCGACAGAGCCGTTTCGAGTCGTCTGCGGATCAGCGAATTGGCGCGCTCGAGCTCTTCACGGCGCCGGGTCTGATGGAGGTAGGCGAAGATGATGACGATCAGCAGCAGCGTGGCGCCGGCGAAAAGCAGCGCATAGCGCGAAGCGACGTCACGCCAATCGCCGAGCACATTGTCGACGGGATAGATCATCGCGACCTGGCCGAAGGGCGCCGGGAGGTTTCTGACGCTGACCAGGGCTGCAGCGCCCTCGGGTAGAGTGACGCGCATGACGCCAGCGTTGTCAGCGAAGTCGACGAGCGCCTGCTCCAGACCCAGGACCTGCGCCAACGTAAGGTCTTTTGAGGCAATGGGGGGAAAGGCGGCGGCGACGCGGCCGCGCTCGTCGGCGACCAAAATGCGTCGACCCCGCGAATGCGCGCCTTGCGGCAAAAGCTGATCTAGGGGCGCGGCAAACGGCTTTTGCGCATTAATCTTGATCTTGTCGCGGAGGTCGAGCGCGACGGCGCGCGCGAAAAGTTCGAGGTCGTCGACAGCTTGCTCGACCAGCCGATCCTGCATCGCGCTGGTCAGCGACATGGTGAAAACAACGAGAGAGAAGAGGCAGACGACGCAGGCGGAGATCGTCAGCGGTCGCAGCCCGGCGAAATTCTTCAGCCCCTTTGGGCGGTCCTCATCGAAACGATACGCTCCCCACACCGTATGGGCGTGAGTCTTCACGCGGGCAGCGGAAGCGCGCGCCATCAATAACCTCCGAAATGATTGTGATGCGAACGCGGCTTGTCGCCCGAATCATTTTCATTCGAATCTCTCTCGGCGAAATTGTCCAGACCTTAACGCGACGTTAACGGAACTTTTTTTGTCTTTTTAACCGAGCGCCCGTGTCGCGATATCGCGTAGATCCGCTGAAAGACTCTCCTGCGCGACGATATGCTTAAGCCGAGCCTCAATGAGATCGCGTCGTCGTGGCTCCATCGTGCGCCACGAACGCAGCGCGGAGAGGAGCCGCGCGGAGAGCTGCGGATTCTTCGGATCGACGTCGAGAACGACGCTCGTCAGCAAATCATATCCCGACCCATCGAGCGCATGAAAGCGGGTGAGATTGCCGTTCGCGAAGGCGCCGATCAAGGCGCGAACGCGGTTGGGATTGGCCATCGAAAATTCCCGATGCGTCATCAGGCCCAACACGCGCTGTGTCGTCGCTTCTTCCGGAATCATCGCCTGCAGGGAGAACCATTTATCGATGACGAGCGCGTCTCCGGCGTATTGCGCATAGAAACGGGCGAAGGCCTCCTCGCGCGCATGGCCGCCAAGAAGCGCCAATGTCGCAAGCGCCGCGAGCTTGTCGGTCATATTGCCTGCGGTCTCGAACTGCGCCATCGCGAGCGAGCGCCCGCGTTCAGGGTCACCTGCGGCCAGGAGGTCGAGCGCCACATTGCGCAGAGCGCGGCGGCCCGCGCTCGCCGCGTCGGGCGTATACGCGCCGACGTCCGAAAAGCGCGCGTAGATATCGTCGAGGTCTGAACGAAGCGACTTGCCGATTTCGGCGCGAAGCGACATGCGCGCGTCAAATAAAACGTCGGGGTCGACGTCGGTCGCCTTTTCGCGCGCGAGGTCGATTTCAGAGGGCAGCGACAACGCCTGCGCGACAAGCGCCGGATCGGCCTCGGCCTTGGCCAGCAGCAATCGCAGCGCCTCGCCGAGCCCTTGCGCTTCAAGCGCGCCAGTTTCAAGCCGATTGAAAATCGTGCGCAAGGCGAGGCTTTGCGACGCCTGCCAGCGATTGAACGGATCGTCGTCGTAGGCGAGCAGGCGCTCGAGGTCCTCGCTCGACGGCGCGGGTTCAATGCGCACGGGCGCAGAAAAGCCGCGCAGAAGCGAAACGATCGGACGCGAAGGGATTTCACGAAAACGAATGACGCGCTCGGCGCAATCGAGTTCGATCAATCCACGGGCGAGTTCAGACGGCGTGGCGTCATCGCTTACGAGATCGAGTTTTTGCCCGTTCTCGCCGAAGAGCGCGAGCGTAATCGGAATGACGACGGGCTTTTTGTCGCTTTGACCCGGAGTAACCGCCGTTTCCTGGCGGAGCTTTAAAGAAAATGTCTTAGCGCTTGCGTCAAAGTCGCCCGACGTCGTCACGGCCGGCGTGCCCGCTTGACTGTACCAAAGCGCGAAATGCGTCAGGTCGCGGCCTGATGCCGCCGCGAAGCAGGAGAGAAAATCTTCGACGGTCGCGGCCGTCCCATCGAAGCGCTCGAAATAGAGATCCATGCCGCGCCGGAAATTTTCTTCGCCAATCAGCGTTCTCAGCATGCGGATGATTTCCGCGCCCTTCTCGTAAACGGTCGCCGTGTAGAAGTTGTTGATCTCGTGATAGACCTCCGGACGCACGGGATGCGCCAACGGACCAGCGTCCTCTGGGAATTGTGCGAGACGAAGGCCCCGCACGTCGCCGATGCGCTCTACGGCGCGCGAACGCATGTCGGCGGAAAATTCCTGATCGCGGAAAACCGTCAGCCCTTCCTTGAGGCAAAGCTGGAACCAGTCGCGGCAGGTAATGCGGTTGCCTGTCCAATTGTGGAAATATTCATGCGCGATGACGCCTTCGATGCCGGCGTAATCGCCATCGGTCGCGGTGTCGGGAGACGCGAGCACGTATTTGTCGTTGAAGATGTTGAGGCCTTTGTTTTCCATCGCGCCCATGTTGAAGTCGGAGACGGCGACGATGTTGAACACGTCGAGATCATATTCGCGGCCGAATCTTTCTTCGTCCCAGCGCATGGAGCGCTTCAGCGCGTCCATCGCGTAGCCGGCGCGCGCTTCCTTGCCGTGTTCGACATAGATGGCGAGATCGACGTTGCGTCCCGACATCGTCGTAAATCTATCGCGCACGACGCCCAGATCGCCCCCGACGAGCGCGAAGAGATAAGAAGGCTTGCGGAAAGGATCGCGCCAGACGGCGTAGTGACGGCTTGTTCCAGCGACGTCGCCGTGTTCCACGGGATTGCCGTTCGACAGCAGGATCGGCGCTTCGCTCTTCTCGGCTTCGATGCGCGTCGTATAGACGCTCAACACGTCTGGCCTGTCGAGAAAATAGGTGATGCGGCGAAAACCCTCCGCCTCGCACTGTGTGCAATAGGCGGAGCCGGAACGATAGAGGCCGGAAAGCTGCGTATTGCCGCTCGGATTGAGCTCTGTGTCGATCTCCAGCGTGAAAGGCGCGTCAGGGACTTTGGGAAGAGTGAGCCCATCCGGCGTCGCCTCATAATCGCCTGGAGCGAGCGTGACGCCGTCGAGCTTGACGCCAAGCAGAGTGAGATCGTCGCCATCGAGCGCGAGCGGCGCCCCGGGATCGCCCGCTGGATTGCGGCGCAGCGCCAACCGCGCGACGACGCGGGTTTTGGTCGGATGCAGGTTGACGTCGAGTTCGACCGAATCGATCGCGAAATCGGCAGGACGGTAATCGACAAGCCGGATGGCGGCGGTCGAAGGGTGACGCATTTCATCCTCAGGGCTAGGGCCACGGTTTCTGGAGGTGATTATAGAACCTGCGTCGTTATTTGCGACCGCAAGAGCGCCAAAGCGGACCCGCGCCGCCGGTTTTTCTGGAAAAACTCCGCCACAAGGCCGAAATGCCTTGAGCATGTCGAGGCGGCCGGGCAAAATCAGCGTCGCTGCGGCGCCGGAAATTTGGCGTCCTCCGCGCGTCACACCGGCGCGCCAGCTTCGCCTCTGGAACGATGCCGCTGGCCCGAATACCAGATGCAGACTGACGGCCTGCAAAGCGAAGGTTCATGATCAATCACATGCGGCGAGCGCTTGCTCCTTTCCTTCGCCTTATTGCTCTTGGCGGCCTTCTGACTATTAGCGCTTCAACTGGACAGAGCGCGCCCGTCGAAAATCAGAACGCCCCCCAGCCGATCCTCGTGAAAATCACCGAGGATCAGATGCGCGTCGCGGGCATTGAAACTCAGCCGGTCGAATCAGAGTCGGGCTCGGGCGAGCTTGTCGTGCCTGGCGTCGTCGCCGTGCCGCCGCAGCAACTGCGCATTGTCGCTACGCCTGCCGCCGGTCTCGTCGAGACGTTGCTTGTCGCTGTCGACGAGGACGTCAAGCAGGGCGCGCCCATCGCCACATTGAAGTCCTCGGAGCTCGTCGAGGCGCAGCGCGCTTTCCTGCATGCGGTCTCAGACGCGAACCTCGCGGCGGAAAAGCTGCGGCGCGACGAACAATTGTTCAAGGAGCATATCATCGCCGAACGGCGATTGATCGTGACGCGGGCCGAAGCGACTCAGGCGCGCTCGGCGCTCGAAGAGCGACGGCAAATTCTCACGCTCGCCGGGATGACTGACCCGGAGATCGAGACGCTTCAGCGCGATCGCAAGCTCGCAAGCTCTCTTGTCGTGCGCGCGCCGATCGCCGGAACCATTCTCCAGCGCCACGGAACGACGGGCGAGCGCGTGCAGGCTTCGGCGCCCCTCGTCACCATTGCGCGACTCGACCCCATTTGGGTCAATCTGCAAGTGCCGCTTGGCCGCGCCGCAGCCCTTGACAACGTCGACCGCGTGCATTTGCCTTCGGCGGGGATTGACGGCAGGCTTATTCGCATCGGCCGCACCGTCGACGCCGCGACGCAATCCGTAACGGCCGTGGCCGAGTTCCGCCCAGGCCGCAGTTCGCTGCGTCCCGGCCAGGCGGTGCAAGCGATCATGCGTCTGTCAGGCTCTAACGGAGCGATGCAGTGGCGGGTTTCCGCCGACGCGCTCGTGAACTTTAAGAACCATAATTGGGTGTTCGTGCGCGCGCCCGAAGGCTTTATCGCCACCCCGGTGACGCTACTTTCCGAAACGCCGCAGTACGCCTCGGTCCAGGGCGCGCTCAAAGCCGGCGAGCGCGTCGCGACGCGCGGCCTCTTGACTTTGCTCGCGGAACTCGCCGAAGGCGAGAGGTGACGGTAAGCGATGCTTGAAAGGCTGATCCGTTTCGCGCTTCAGCAGCGGCTGCTCGTCGTTCTCGGCGCGCTCGGGCTCGCCGCCTGGGGCGCGATCAGCTATTTCAAACTGCCGATCGACGCTTTTCCGGACGTCGCCCCGGTGCAAGTGCTGGTCGCTATGCGCGCGCCGGGCTTGACTCCTGAGGAGCTGGAGACGCGCGTCACCGTTCCGATCGAGGTCGCGGCGAAGGGCATTCCCAATCTCGTTCGGATGCGATCGACGACGCGATATTCAGTGACGCTGATCACCTTCGAGTTTTCGGAAGGAACGGATATCTACTGGGCGCGCGCCCAGGTGAATGAGCGTCTGGCGCAGGCGCAGAACCAACTGCCAGACGGCGTCTCAGGCGGTCTCGCGCCGATCGTCACGCCGCTTGGCGAAATGCTGATGTTCACCATCGTCGGCGGCGACCTTACGCCCACCGAGCAACGCTCGCTGCTCGACTGGACGATACGCCCCGCCATCCGAGGACTGCCGGGCGTCGCCGACGTAAATGTGCTCGGCGGTTTCGTGCGCACGTTCGAAGTCGCGCCGTCGCCTTCCGCCATGGCGTCCCGCGGCGTCACCGTAGAGATGCTCCGGTCGGCGCTCGCCAATAACAATAAAAACGATGGCGCAGGCCGCGTGCGCGACGGCGAGGAAGCTTTATTGGTGCGCGCGGAAGGCCGCCTTCGTTCGCTTGAGGATATCCGTTCCGTCGTTATCGCCGTGAAGGACACGGGCATCGTGCGCGTCGGCGATGTCGCTGAGGTGCGCAACGGCGCGCTTCCGCGCAATGGCGTCGTCACGCGGAACGGCGAGGGCGAGGCGGTGTGGGGGCTTGTCCTTGGCTTGCGCGGCGCGGACGCGCGAATGGTGGTCGATGGCGTCAAGGAGCGCCTTACCGAAATCGAATGGACTCTGCCGAATGGCGCCAGGATCGAAATCTTCTACGATCGCAGCGAATTGATCGGCCAAGCGGTCTGGACCGTGCAAAAAGTGCTGATCGAGGCGATCGTTCTCGTCGTCATCCTGCTTGTCTTATTCCTTGGGAACCTTCGGGCCGCGATCGTCGTGTCGCTCATTCTACCGCTCGCTGCGCTCTCGACATTCGGCATCATGCGCTGGTGGGGACTCTCGGCGAACATCATGTCGCTTGGCGGCCTCGCCATCGCGATTGGACTCTTGGTGGATTGCGCCGTCGTCGTCGTCGAGAATGTCGAACATCGGATGGCGAATGCGCATGACGTCAGTCTCTCCGACCGTCTTTTCATGACGCTTGAAGCAACTCGAGAAGTCGCCGTTCCGCTGACGTCCGGCGTTGTCATCATTGTCACCGTCTTTTTGCCTCTACTGTCTCTCGAAGGGCTTGAGGGTCGTCTGTTCGCGCCGGTGGCGCTGACTATCGCCTTTGCGCTCGGTTCGGCGCTCCTATTGTCACTCACCGTCGTGCCGGCGCTCAGCGCAACTTTGTTAAAGCCAGGTCATTCCGATGAGCCGTGGCTCGTACGTAAGATCGCCGCCGTTTATGAGCCTTTGCTCAGGCGCGCGCTCGGCAGGCCATTGCTCGTTGGCGCCGCAGCGATCATCGGCCTTGTCATCGCTTTCACCGCATATACGCGCATCGGCCAGACCTTCATGCCGGTGATGAACGAGGGCACGCCGGTTATCACAATACGCAAACATCCGACGATCAGCGTCAATATGGCGGCAGAAACCGACATGCGCATTCAGCGCGCGATCATGGAGCGGGTACCCGAAGTCAAGGGAATGATGGCGCGCGCCGGCGCGGATGAGCTCGGCATCGATCCCGTTGGTCTCAACGAGACCGACAATTTCCTTACGCTGGCGCCGCAGAGCGAGTGGCGCGGCAAGGATATGGATTGGCTGATGGGGGAGATTCGCGCCGTGCTCGATGGCATGCCAGGGATCTCTTATGCATTTTCGCAACCGATCGACATGCGCGTGCAGGAAATGATCATCGGCGCGCGCGGGGACGTCGTCGTCAAGATTTTCGGCGACGATATCGATGAGCTCAACCGCCTCACACGCGAGGTCGCGGCGACATTGCGCAAGATCAAGGGCGCACGTGACGTGTTTGGGCTTCAAAACGACGGCATGCGCTATCTGACGGCGCGCGTCGACCGACTCGCCGCCGGACGTTTCGGCCTCAACGCCAGCGAAATCCAGGATGCGCTGCGCGTCTGGGTCGACGGTCAGCCAGTCGGCATTGTGCTTGAAGGGCCGATCCGCACGCCGCTCGTGATACGCGGCTCCGAGACGTCGCGCCGCTCGTCCGTGGACTTCGCACGATTGCCAATGGTGTCTTCGGAAGGCAAGGTCGTCGAGTTGTCGCAGCTTGCCGACGTGCGCGTGGAGAACGGTCCCATTCAGGTGGTTCGCGAGGGCGGACGTCGCTTCGCCACAGTTCTTGCCAATGTCTCCGGGCGCGACCTCGTCGGATTCGTCGACGAAGCAAAAAAAGCCGTCGCGAAAAACGTGAAGACGCCGCCGGGATATCGTTATCAATGGGGCGGGCAATTCGAAAACCAGCAGCGCGCTTCGGCGCGATTGGCGATTGTCGTGCCGATCGCGATGGCGCTGATCTTTTTGTTGCTTTATGTGACGTTCAACTCGGTCCTGCAGGCGACGCTGGTGTTCTGCAACGTGCCCTTTGCCGCAATTGGAGGAATCCTAGGCCTCTGGCTTTCCGGAGAATTCATTTCGGTGCCATCGTCGGTCGGATTTATTGCCCTTATCGGAATCGCGGTTCTCAACGGCGTCGTCCTTATTTCGTACATCAACAAGCTCGTCTCGGAGGGCGCGCGCAGCACGCGCGAAGCGGTGCTAGAAGGCGCGCGCCGGCGCATGCGGCCGGTTATGCTCACCGCCACCATCGCGGCCTTCGGGTTGATTCCGTTCCTCTTTGCCCATGGGCCGGGCGCCGAGATTCAGCGTCCGCTCGCCGTCGTCGTCATCGGCGGGCTCATATCCGCCACAGTTCTGACGCTTATTCTGCTGCCAATTCTTTACGATCGCACAGCTAATCTCGGCATGGTCATTCGCCAGAAGTTCAGCGCGCGCGCAATGCGCCGGGCCGCGGCGATGCGCCAGCGCGAGGACGCTCGCGCATGAGGCCGAGCGCGGTTCTCGCTGCATTTTCCATGTTTGCGTTCGCTTTTCCTTTCGAGGTGAACGTCTCTGCGCAGGAGCAGGGCGAGCAAGCGGAAACGCAGATCAAAGCCTCGGTTAAAACGAAACCCAAGAAAACGCCCGCGCGGGCGGCGCCCAGGCCAACAGGAGGCGTGCTGGCGAAACATCTCGAACAGGCAGTCTCCATCGATGCGCAGAGCCGGTCGCTCGAGGCGCAGTTTCGAGCGACCTCGGCGCGCTACGCGACGGCCAATTCGCTCACGCCTGGCTCGCCTTATGTCTCGGCCCTTCAGCGTAACAACACCAGCGGCAATTACCGCAATTTCAACGAAACCGAAATCGAAGCGGGCGTGCCCTTATGGTTGCCCGGGCAGCGGGACGCCTTTGAAGGGACGGTCACGACCGGACTCTTCGAAGTTGAAGAGAAATTGGCGCTGCGCAGGCTCGAAGTCGCCGGCGCGTTGCGCGACGCGTGGTGGAACGCGCAACGCGCGGCGCGCGACGTCTCAGTTGCGCGCTCGCGCGTCGAAACAGCGCGCGACATCGGCGCCGACATGACCCGCCGAGTCGAACTTGGCGAGGCGGCGCAAACCGACGCGCTGCTTGCAAAGAACGAAACGCTCGCCGCGGAAACCGAGCTGGCGCAGACCGAAGGCGTCGTGAAGGTGGCGCGCATCAACTACATGGCCCTGACCGGCGGAGCGCCGCCTGATGGGACCCTCGAGTCCGTGCGGCCGCCGGTCGATATAGAAGATCATCCGGCGTTGCGCACGCCGCGCGCCGCGCTCGAGCGTGCGCACGCACAGGCGCAGCTTGTCGACGCCACGCCGATCGACAGTCCGGAGATCGGCGTCTTTGGCCGGCAGGAACATAATCGACAATATTCGACGGACCCCTGGCAGCAGATCTCGGATCAACGCACTGATTCGACGACGATCGGCGTGCGCCTAAGGATCCCACTCCCGACCCCCGGACGAAACGAACCAAGACGCGCCGAGGCGCTCGCCGAGATGGACCGCGCGACAGCCGAATACGAGCGCGCGAAGCGAATGGTATTGGCGGAGATCAAGGCGTCGCGCGAAGCGCTGGCGGCCGCGCAGCGCGCAGCGAAACTCGCCGACAACCGTCTTGCCGTCGCGAATGATCAGTTTGAATTGTCGCGAAAGGCGTTCAAGCTCGGCGAGCTCAGCGCGTTCGATCTTTATCGTGTGCGTCAGATCCAGCTTGACGCCCAGCGCATGCAGGCGAATGCGACAATCGCTGTCGGCGCCGCGATCTCGCGAGTTAATCAGGCTCAGGGATGCGCGCCATAGAGCGCGGCTCGCGAAAAGTGGAGCCCGGTTTTTCGCTTGAGGCCCGCTCTATGCTTTTGGAGCCGATCACGCTGTTTGCATTTGGGCGATTACGCCCTATTGCAGCGTGATCTAGCGATCGGCGCGGCCCGCCATTTTATGGACATTTGCGGATAAAATCGGCGATGCGCAGAATCGTCGATTGATCGAGCAGCAACGGCGCATGACCCTGGCCTTCGACTAAGGCCTGCTCCAGACGAGGCGCGCGTCGCGCCATCTCCTCGAAAACCTCTGGCGAGAGAATATCCGAATTTGCGCCGCGGATGGCGAGAATGGGAACATGCGACAACGCGTCGAAGTCGTCCCAATGTTCTTCTGGCGTGACGTCAGGTTTTACGCCATCGAGCGTATGCGACAATTCCGGATCGTAGCGCAGCAGAACTTTGCCGTCTTTCTCGACGAAGGTGAGGCGCGCATAATCCTCCCACTCCTTCGCCGACACGCCGGAAAAATCGACGCCGGCGGTCATTCGCATCAAGGCGATCGCTTCGCGCATGGAGGGGATCGGCGGCAGCTTGCCGACGTAGCGCTTGATGCGAAGCAAGCCGGCATGCTCGATCTTCGGTCCAATGTCATTGAGCACGGCGCCGCCCACGACGTCCGGCCGCCGCGCCGCAATGCGCATTGTGTGAAGACCGCCGCGCGAGGTGCCAATGAACACAGCTTGCTCGACGCCGGCGTCAGAAAGCTGAGCCGCGATGTCGTCCTGCTCGACGTCGAAGTCATAGCGCCGCCAATCCTGATCCCAATCGGATCGGCCGCGCCCACGGTAGTCGAGAGCCAGCACGCGTCGGCCGTCGGCTTGCAGCGCTTTGGCGATGCGGTCGAAATCATCGGCCGAGCGGGCCAACCCCGGTAGACAAACGACGGGCAGCAATCCTCTCTCGCCGTCGGTTGGCGCGGGATAGTCGAAATAGTGCAAGCGCAGGCCATCGGCAGCGCGGATAAAGCGGCTAATCGGCTCTTGCGCAGACGCCATGGAGTGACCATTCCTGCATTACGATGCCCGCCCGTTCGCCCGCGACAGTTACGCCCCCAATCGCGTTCCGCAACTGCGCCGTGGGCGCTCCGGGTTCCTTGACTTAAAGGCTGGTTGCGGCGAGTTTGCGCCCGCCTGTAAAGGGCCTCTCTCCTAGGGAAATCGCCCTCTCAATGCGTTCCTATCTCGATTTTGAAAAGCCCGTCGCGGAACTCGAAACCAAGGTGGACGAGCTGCGCGCGCTGGCAGAAAACGGCGAGGCTGTATCAATTGGCGAGGAGCTGAGCAAACTCCAGGCCAAGGCCGCCAAGGCGCTCGCCGATCTTTACGCCGGCCTCACCCCCTGGCAGAAGATTCAGGTCGCGCGGCATCCGCAGCGTCCGCATTTTTCTGACTATGTGCAGCAGCTTATCGATGAGTTCACGCCGCTCGCGGGCGACAGGCTTTTCGGCGAGGACGCTGCGATTGTCGGCGGCTTCGGGCGCTTCCGGGGAGAGCCGATTTGCGTGATCGGTCAGGAGAAGGGCTCGGACACGGCGAGCCGGCTGCATCACAATTTCGGCATGGCGCGGCCGGAGGGCTATCGCAAGGCCGTCCGCTTAATGGAGCTTGCCGACCGCTTCGGCCTGCCGGTCGTCTCGCTCGTCGACACGGCCGGCGCTTTTCCTGGAATCGACGCCGAAGAGCGCGGTCAGGCGGAGGCGATCGCCCGCTCCACCGACGTGTCGCTCTCGCTCGGCGTGCCGAATGTCGCCGTTGTGGTGGGGGAGGGGGGCTCCGGCGGCGCAATCGCCATCGCCGCCGCGAATAAGGTGCTGATGCTCGAGCACTCCGTCTATACGGTCGCGTCGCCTGAGGCCTCGGCCTCGATCCTGTGGCGCGACTCCGCCAAGGCGCAAGAAGCCGCGACGAGCATGAAGATCACGGCGCAGGATCTCTTAAAGTTCGGCATCATCGATCTGATCGTGACGGAGCCGCCGGGCGGCGCTCATCGCGATCCAGAGGCGGCCATCGGCGCGGTGGGGGAGGCGCTCGCCAAGGAGCTTGCGGACTTGGCGAATTTTTCGCGAGAGCAGCTGAGAAACGCCCGCGCTGAGAAATTCATGGCCATGGGCCGGAAGCTGGAAGAAAAGCGTTAACGCAAATCTCGAAAGATTCGCCTTGAAAGGCGCAGAGGCGCCAATTTCTGGGTGATTCGGACACGTTCTCGTCCCAATGTTCCTTTTTTGTGGTCATCGCGACAGCCTCGCTTTTTGAGCCATCGCGAGGCGACGGCGCCGCTAGAGGGGACAAGATGAAGATTCAAGGCACAGCGCCGGCTCTTGGGCTTGCCGCCTTGGGCGCCTTCGGACTTTCCGGCTGCGATCAGGGCGGTCTCGCGCACCGCTCGCTTGCGCCGATCCCCTCCGAGACTGTCGCCTTGATGGACCAGGTCGGGACGTCTAAGGAAGCGCCGATGCTGATCCGCGCTTACAAGAAAGAAGCGGAGTTCGAAATCTGGAAGATGCGGTCAGATGGCCGCTACGTTCATCTGAAGACCTATCCGATGTGCCGCTGGTCGGGTCAGCTCGGTCCCAAGCGCCAACAGGGCGATCGCCAGGTGCCGGAAGGCTTCTACGCCATCGGCCCGGCGCAGATGAATCCTAATTCGAACTATTATCTTTCCTTCAACGTCGGCTATCCGAACGCCCTCGACCGCGCGCTGGGCCACACAGGCGGCGATATCATGGTGCATGGCGCCTGCTCGTCGGCGGGCTGCTTCTCCATGACCGACAAGCAGATCGCTGAGATTTACGCGATCGCCCGCTCGTCGCTTAACGGCGGCCAGCGCGCGATTCAGATGCAGTCCTTCCCATTCAAGATGACGGCGGAAAATCTCGCCAAGCATCGGCTCGATCCGAACATCGGTTTCTGGAAGCAGCTGAAGGAAGGTTCCGATCATTTCGAAGTGACCTTGCAGGAGCCGCAGGTCGCCTTCTGCAATCGGCGCTATGTATTCAACGCGACCAGCGCCGCTCCTCTCGACCCCAACGCCGCCTGTCCGGCGCTCAAGCAGGATCCCGAAATTGCACAGGCGGTGGCCGAGAAGTCAGCGCGTGACGACGCTAAAATTGCTGAGCTTGTCCAAAGCGGCGTAAAGCCGGTGCGCGTCGTCTATCAGGACGGCGGTCAGCACCCGAGCTTCGCTTCGCGTATTTCTGAAGTCAGCCGGCCTGAAACGATCGTTCCGCCGACCGAAATCGCGCTCGACGACAAGCCAGGCCTTGGCGGTGGCGTTGGCGCTGGACAGCCGGCCGCCAAACTTGCCGGCGCATCGCCAGCCGTGACTTTGGCGGGCGCGAAGGCCGCTGACGAAAGCAAGCGCACGCATGTCGCAATGGCGCCGACGCACGGCGATCGCCGCGAAATGTCCGCGCTCGCCGCTTCAGAGCCGGTCCTCGCGAACAAAAAAATCTTGCGCCCGAAAGACGCATCTGGGGAGGACGCGCCTATCCCGCCCGCCTCCATCGGCATCAGGAAATCCACCACAGTTCATTAGTCGCAATCTTTTCGAATTCTTGATAATCCAAGCAGACTTAAAGCCGCGTCCTGACGCGGCTTTTCTTTTGTGCGCGGTGAAATTACGGCCACGGCTCAGTCACGTGACAAAAAATCCTTGACTCTTGTGCGGCGCAGCAATATAACAGTGCGACGCAGCGAGAGCTGTCTCGCTTCGTAGCCCTCCTTGGGCGTTTCCTCCCTTGACTTGGGCCGCTGGTTCTTCCGGCGGCCCTTTTTTACGCCATGAGGTGGAAAAAGGAGCCGGAAACGCCGTTGCGCGTCAGCCCGGCGGGGCGCTCATCCTCGCTATAGGCGTCCTGCGCCAGCGCGAAAGGCGCGCCCTCTTCGCGCAGAACAGTCGCATAGTGGAACTCATGCCCGCGCAGTCGGAATCCGAGGACGCCCAACGGGTGATCTGCCGCCAGTCTCGCGTGGCGATAGCCGAGATGCAGCTTCCGCTTGGCGAAGCTCGTTTCCAGTTCGAGCAGTCCCGCCATTTCATGCGCCTCGCCAGCCGCATCGATCAGGGAGCGGCCCAAAACCATGTAGCCGCCGCATTCGCCGTGGACCCAGCGTGCTTCAGCGAAACGCCGCAACCCGCTCATGAAATTTTGAGCCGCCGCCAGCCGCCCGGCGTGCAACTCCGGATAACCGCCGGGCAGCCAGCAGAGATCGCAATCATTGGGCGGCGCCTCGTCGGCGAGCGGCGAAAAGAAAAAGAGATCTGCGCCGGCGTCGCGCCAACTCTGTGCGAGATGCGGATAAAAGAAGGAAAAGGCGTCGTCGCGCGCGACCGCGATGCGCTGGGCGGGGGGCGGAAACGCCCGCTCCCTGTCCCTCTCCTGCCTAGCGGCGCGAGATGTGACGCTGCGCACGCCCTCGATCACCGCCGTGACATCCACATGCGTTTCGACGAAATCAGCGAGAGCGTCGAGACGTTGATCGAGATCTTGTGTCTCGCCAGCCTGCACCAGGCCGAGATGGCGTTCGGGCAGTATGATCTTCTCGTCGCGCGGCAGCGCGCCAAGCACTTTTATGCCGAGCGCCTCTATTGCTTCAGCAGCGAGTCTGCGATGGCGCTCTGAGGCGACGCGGTTCAACACGACGCCTGCGACTTTCACGCGCGCGTCATGCGCAGCAATTCCGCGCACGATCGCCGCCGCCGTCTGCGCCTGGCCGGAAACGTCATGGATCAGCACCACTGGCCAGCCGAGCATGGCGGCGATGTCGGCGCTGGCGCCGACGCCAGCCGCTCCACCTGGCGCGCCGTCGAAAAGCCCCATGGCGCCTTCGGCGATCACGATGTCCGCGCCTTCGCTTGTGCGCGCGGCGAGGCGCGTGATCAAATCCGCATCCATCGCCCAGGAATCGAGATTGACGCTGGCGCGGCCGGTCGCCGCTGCGTGAAAAGCGGGGTCGATATAATCCGGCCCGCATTTGACGGGCGCGACGCACGAGCCGCGCCGCGTCAGCGCTCGCATCAGACCGAGCGTCAGCGTCGTCTTGCCCGACGAGGAGCGGGCGGCGCCGATCAGCAGGCCGGGCGCGTTCACCTTTCGCCTCTGGGCCGGAAGCGCCGATCATAACCCGCGTCATAGAGCGCGCTTTCGCGAAAATCTTCGCTCGCGAGCGCGCGCCCGACAAGAATGAGCGCGGTGCGGTCCATCGGCGTTTCGGCTGCGCGCGCGTCGATGTCTGCGAGGGTTGCGCGCACGATGCGTTCATCCGGCCATGAGGCGCGATAGACGAGCGCGACCGGACAGTCGGCGCCGTAAAAAGGAGTCAGTTCGTCCACGACTCGCGCGAGAACATGAATCGAAAGATGGATCGCGAGCGTTGCGCCCGATTGCGCGAAAGTCGCAAGCTTTTCATTCTCTGGCATCGACGATGCGCGACCTGACGTGCGCGTCAGCACCAGAGATTGCGCGACTTCGGGCAGGGTGAATTCGCGTTTCAACGCAGCGCTCGCCGCCGCAAAGGCTGGGACGCCCGGCGTCATCGTGTAAGAGATGCCGAGCGCGTCGAGGCGTCGCATCTGTTCCCCGACTGCGCTCCAAATCGAAAGGTCGCCGGAATGCAGCCGCGCGACGTCAAGCCCGGCGTCATGCGCCTCTTTCATTTGAGCGACGATATCGTCGAGCGACAGCGGCGCCGTATCGACGATGCGCGCGTCGGCTGGACAATGCGCAAGCACCCCCGCAGGCACGAGCGAGCCGGCGTAAAGGCACACCGGACATCGCGCGATGAGATCGCGCCCGCGCAAGGTGAGGAGATCGGCGGCGCCAGGACCGGCGCCGATGAAGTGCACGGTCATGAGTTTTCCTCTTCGCCGCGTTTCGCAAGAGCGCAGGCGGCGACCGGCGTCGTCACGCGCGGCGCGACGAGGCGGCTGTTCGCGCCGGCGCCGACGAGCGCCGCGGCCTCGGCGACGCTGCCGACTCCAAAGAGCGCCTGCACGCGTGGCGAATGCGTCGCCGCGGGGGCCTTGCGCGCGCGCAGCGCCGCGAGCGGCAGAAAGACGAGTTCGACGCCGAGTTCGCGCGCGGCCTCGTGCAGCCCGGCTTCCTCCGCCTTGCTTTCGAGCGCATATAGCCTCGCCTCGCGCAGATCGACATTATGCGTCTCAGCAACTCGGCGCACGAGTTCGACGATATCCTGCGCGGCGACGCCCCGTCGTGCGCCGAGGCCGAAGGCATAGAGCGCGTTCATCTCTTCACTGCGCGCCATTGCATCACCGCCATCGCCGGATCGAGCGTGTGAAAGCGGCCGATCGGGCGCGCATGCGCAATTTGCAGATGCAACAGCTCGCCGCCCTTTTCGTGATAAGCGCCAGCGAGAAGCGACTGTGTCTCTATCGTAACGGCGTTGACGACGATGCGCCCGAAGCGGGGCAGAGCGATCCATGCGGCGTCGAGCGTGGCGGCGTCTGCGCCGCCGCCGATGAAGATCGCCTGCGGCGGTTCGAGTTCCGCGAGCGCCTCCGGCGCTTCGCCATCAACGACGCGCAAATCTGGAACGCCGAGCGACAGCGCGTTGCGCGCGATGCGCGCCGCGCGCGCGTCGTCACGCTCAATCGCGATGGCGCGATTTGAGGGGTCGCTCAGCATCCATTCGATGGCGATGGAGCCCGCGCCTGCGCCCACATCCCACAGCAATTCGCCCTTGCGCGGCGCGAGCGCCGAGAGCGTCACGGCGCGAATGTCGCGCTTGGTGAGCTGTCCGTCATGCTCGAACCACTCGTCGGGCAGGCCCGGCGCAAGTGGAACGACCTGCGCGCCATCCTCGGCCTCGACTTCAACGGCGACGGTGTTGAGCGGCGCAATGTCGTTGAGAGCGAACGCGTCCGCGCGCGCATCGCGCATGCGCTCATGCGGACCGCCAAGACGTTCGAGCACATAGAGGCGCGATCCGCCCATCCCGCGCTCGACAAGGCATTGCGCGAGGCGCGCTGGCGTCGTCTCGTCCCATGAAAGCGCGATGATCCGCGCGCGCGGCTGCAAATGCGGCGTCACGCGCTCAAAGGCGCGGCCGTGCAGCGAAAGAAGCGCGCAATCCTGCTGGCTCCATTTGAGCCGCGCGGCTGCGAGCGAAAAGGCCGAAGGCGCCGGAACGCAGAAAATCTCATCGCGCGCGACATGACGCGCGATGAGATCGCCGACGCCATAGAAAAAAGGATCGCCTGAGGCGAGGATGACCGTCGGCTTGCCGCGTCGAGCAAGGATGTACGGCAATGCATCAGTCAGCGGCGAAGGCCACTGCAGATGTTCCGCTGGCGAGTCGACCATGGCGAGATGCCGCGCGCCGCCGACAATCAGCGAGGCTTGCGCGACGAGCGCGCGCGCCGCTGGCGTCAGCGCGTCGGCGCCATCTTCGCCAAGCCCGATCAGCGACAACCACGGCGCGCTCATGTCGCTTTCCGCGACGTATAGACCCAATCGCGGGCGCCCTCGCGCGCAACGCGGCGCGTGCCGCTCGCGCCGATCACGACAAGCGTCGACATGTCGACCTTGTCGCCCTCGGCTTCGTCGAGCCGCGTCAGAATGATCTCCTCATTCTCGCGGCCCACAGATTTTGCGAGGCCGACGAAGGTGTCGCCGGGAAGGTGACGACGGAGCAGCGCGAAAGCGTCATTAATGCGCGTGGGTCGAGCGCGCGACGCCGGATTGTAAAGCGCGATGACGAAGTCGCCTTGCGCCGCATGTTCGAGCCGCTTGGCGATGACGTCCCAGGGCTTGAGATTATCGGACAGCGAGATCGCGCAAAAGTCATGGCCGAGCGGGGCGCCGAGCCGCGCCGCCGCGGCTTGCATCGCAGAGACGCCGGGAAGCACGCGAATGTCGAGATCGCGCCACTCGCGCGGGCCGCAATCGACCGCTTCGAACACCGCCGCAGCCATGGCGAAAACGCCGGGGTCGCCGCCCGAAACGACGGCGACGCGGCGACCTTGCGCGGCGCGCGCGAGCGCTTCCTGCGCGCGATCAATTTCGACGCGATTGTCGCTTGCAAGCCGAGTCTGACCCGCGCGTTCGGGCACGCGCGCGACATAGGGCGCATAGCCGATAATGTCCTGCGCCCCGTCGAGCGCCTCTTGCGCCTCGTGAGTCAGCCACCGGGCGTCGGCCGGACCGAGGCCGACGATGTCAAGCGCGCCGCTCAAGGGCGCCGACCTCGCCCTGGCACAAGCGCCATCGAGAAATAGGGCGCCTCATCATCGCGCTTGTCCTCGAAGCGCATGATTTTCTCGCCGGGCATCGCGCCGCGCTCGACGTAGATTGCGCGATCGATGACGCCGGCGCGGGCCATTGCGCGACGCAGCTTGGCGAAATTGCCGCCGAGTTTCATCACCACGGCGGCATCCGTTTCGGCGAGACGCGATGCAAGTCTGTCTTCATCGAGCGTCGCCGGTAAAACGGTGAGAATGTCGTCGCCCCAGGCCATCGGCTGGCGCGCCGCGGCGAAACATCCCGACATGCCGGAGACGCCAGCGCAAATTTCGATGCGGAAGCGCGAGTCGAGCCGCGCGAACATATGCATGAAGGAGCCGTAAAGCAGCGGATCGCCTTCGCAGAGCAGCGTCACGTCGCGGCCCGCTTCAAGCACGGCGCGAATGCGCATGACGCAGTCTTCGTAGAATCGCTGAAGCGATTCGACATATTCCGGCCGATCGAATGGGATTTCCGTCGTCACCGGATAATCGAGCGCAATCTCTTCGCAGTCCGCTGCGAGATAGGGGGCGGCGATGGCGCGCGCCTGGCTCGCGCGTCCGCGCTTGGCGAAAAAAGCGACGACTTTCGCCGCGCCAATGAGGCGCGCGGCCTTTACCGTCACAAGCTCCGGATCGCCGGGGCCGAGGCCGACGCCGATCAGCGCGCCGAGCGCGGCGACGCCTTCCTGAGATGTTGACGCAAGCGCGTTCATTCCTTTTCGCTCGCGAGCGCGTTGATGGCGGCGGCGGCCATGGCGCTACCGCCCTTGCGGCCTTTCACGATGACGAACGGAATGCGGCCGTCTTCGCGCAGCGCTTCCTTTGATTCCGCCGCGCCGACAAAACCGACAGGCATGCCGATGATGGCGGCTGGCGGCGGCGCGCCTTCGTCGATCATCTCGAGCAGGCGGAACAAGGCCGTCGGCGCATTGCCGATCGCGACCACAGCGCCGTCCAAGCGATTGCGCCACAACTCCAGCGCAGCGGCGCTGCGCGTATTGCCGATCTCGGCGGCGAGCGCCGGCACGCTCGGTTCGAGCAGCGTGCAGACGACCTGGTTTTCCGCTGGCAACCGCGAGCGCGTGACCCCATGCGCGACCATGTTGGAGTCGCACAAAATCGGCGCGCCTCTTTGCAGCGCATCGCGCGCCGCCGCGACGAATTCGGGCGAGAACTCGATATCGTCGGCGAGCTCCACCATGCCGCAGGCGTGGATCATGCGCACCGCGACCTTTTCCTGCTCGGGCGTGAAACGCGTGAGATTTGACTCGGCGCGAATGGTCGCAAAGGAGCGCGCGTAAATCTCTCCGCCGTCGTGGATATAGTCGAAGCGGAGGGTCATTGCGGCCGTCCGGCCGCGCGCGCGGAAAGTTCGCGCATCACCGCTTCGAACGTCAGCGATCTGAAACGCGGCGCGCCGTCAGCGCCGCC
The DNA here is from genome assembly GCF_005771425.1 of Methylocystis sp. B8. Classification (GTDB taxonomy): domain Bacteria; phylum Pseudomonadota; class Alphaproteobacteria; order Rhizobiales; family Beijerinckiaceae; genus Methylocystis. The sequence continues at coordinate 630,669 of NZ_VBTZ01000001.1, forward strand.
GTTCTCGATGAGATCGAAACCCTCGGCGCAGGCAAGCAGCGTGATCGGCGACGCGCTCTGGCGCGCACAGCCCTTTGCGCAGCCCGAAAGATGCAGGCCGACGCCGTCAGCGCCGACAATTTTTTGCGCAAGCGGCGCCAGCTCCATGACATGCGCGCGGGTCTCAGCGAGCGCCTGCGGGCATTCTGGCGCGCCGGGACAGGCGATGACCGCGAGGCGCTGGTCATTGGACGATGTGATGAGATCATGATCTTGCGCGCGCGAAATGACGCGTCGCGCGGCCTCATTATCGGGCGTGACGATCAGCAAGGCGCGCCATGGCGTAAGACGCAACTCGCCCGTTCCCTCGTCTTGCGCAAATTCTGCAACAGCCGCGAGTTCGTCTGCACGCCAGCGGCCGAAAGGCGCGCCGACGCCCGCGTAAGCGACGGCGCCACAGCGTTGCGGACCAAAAATGCGCGCGCGAGGTGCAATCGTCCGCGATTCCTTAGAGACGCGCATCGTCAGCCCAGCCGCGTCGGGCAGCGCTTCGGCGCCTAGCGCCTCAACCAGCGTGCGGACGCGTTTGAAGGCATAAGCGTGTTGCGCGCGCAGCTCAACGAAGGCGCGCGCAAAACGCAACCCAACGTCGAGCGCTTCGTCGGCGGCGACGAATACTGCGCGATCGGGAACGCCGGCGATGCGGATCGCGACTTCTCCGTTTGCAATCGCTTCGATCCGAATGTCGGCCTCGACGTCGGCAAGCGACAGCGCCCCGCCGTCATCAAGCATGAACAGGAATTTCGGCGGCAGCGCGCGCAGCGTCGCATCGCGTTGCAGTTCGCCGGCGAGGACAGCGGCCATCTGGTTGGCGTCGAAGGCGCCCGGCGCGAGCCCGGCGAGCGGCGACGCGATGATATTCGTGACGCGCTCCGCGTCAGCATTCGGCGCAAGCATGCCGATCGCATCGAGCCGGCGCAGAGCTTCGGCGATCGTCGCCTCGCTGATGCCGCGCAACTGAAGTTGTGCGCGCTGCGAGAGGTCGATCAATCCATTGCCGCAGGCTTTGGCGATCTTCGCGATCCCTTGCGCCTGGGCCGCGCTCATGCACGAGCCGACCGCCTTGGCGCGGATCAGCAAACCATCGCCGCTCGGCATCGGCGCGAAGGCTCCAGGACACCAGCCTTTGATCTCAGGCCTCGGCTGCAAAACGCCCTCCCTCTTGGCGTTCGACATTGCTTAAGGCGTCGCGCACGCTGTTGCGTTGCGTATTCCACATGCCGCGCGCGAGCGCTTCGCTAAAAACGCGCGCGATCGCCGTGAGCGCGCGGGGATTTTCTGCGGCGAGAAAATCGCAGATCGCATCATCGCCCAAGGTGGCGTCAAAAGCGAGATCGAATTGCGCGTCGCTTATGAGACTGCTTGTCGCGGCGAAAGCATAGAGATTGTCGATCGTTTCGGCAATTTCGCCCGCGCCGCGATGACCGTGCCGCATCTGGCCTTGCAGCCATCGTGGATTTGCGAGCCGCATGCGCAAGATGCGCGCAATCTCGTCTTTCAAAGCGCGTGTCCGCAGTCGCTCGGGCCGAGTCGAATCGAGATGCAACAGATCGGCGTCGCCGCCGAGCATCGCGTTGGCGGCGGCGAAACCGCCTTCAAAATCGGCGAATGCGGGTCCGATCAAAACGTCGACCTCCGCCATGTCCTGAACATGGACATGCGCATCAGCCGCGGCGACGCGTTCGCAGAACGCCGCGACAGCTTCGTTGCTCTCTCCCGCGCGATCATAAGCGTGACCCGCTGCGGACAAATAGGCGCGCGCAAGATCATCGCGATTCGACCATTCGCCATGAACGACGCGGTCGCTGACGCCAAGGCCGTATGTTCCGTCAGCGGCGCCGAAGACACGGCGCAGATCGTCGGCCGTTTTCAGCGGATTGAACTCGGCGTCTTCATCGAGCGTGGCGACAGCGCGCACGGCGTCGTCGAACAGCGCGATGAGCCCCGGGAACATGTCGCGAAACAGTCCCGATACCTGCAGCGTCACGTCGACGCGCGGAAAGTCGAGCCGCGCTTGCGGCAGAATTTCAAAGCCAATGACGCGCGCGCTTGCGGCGTCCCAATGCGGCGCGACGCCGAGCAGCGCGAGCGCCTGCGCGAAATCTTCTCCGCCCGTGCGGATCGTCGCGCTGCCCCAGAGATCGAGCATGATGTGGCGCGGGAATTCGCCATGCTGTTGCGCGTGACGCGTCATCACTTCGGCGGCGGCGCGCCGGCCGATGTCGTGAGCTGTCTGCGTCGGCGCATGACGCGGATCGATGCAATAGAGATTGCGACCCGTGGGCAGGACGTCGGCGCGTCCGCGTGATGGCGCGCCGGCAGGTCCGGGTTCAATGAAACGCCCCGAAAGGGCAGCGATGAGCGCTTCACGTTCGGCGCTGGCGCTGGCGTCGCGCGCAGGATCGCGATCGGGGCGGCCGAAGACATGCAGTCCGTCGCCGATGCGCATTTCTTTCAGATCGCACATCCAGGCGTCGAGTCGAGTCAAAGTCTCGGCGATGTCCATGTCGCGCGAGACGCCGCATTCCGCTGTGAGACCATTGCGCTCGGCTTCGTCGATGATGGCGCCGGCGATGAGTTTCGCGCGTCGCGAATCGAGCGCGCTCGCCGTCGCATATTCATCGAGCAGCGTTTCAATCTTCGCCGCCGAGTCAAACAGTTCGGCGTCGACGAGCGGCGGGGTCAGATGGCCGATCGTCACCGCGCAGGTGCGGCGCTTCGCCTGCGCGGCTTCGCCGGGATCGTTGACGATGAAAGGATAGATGAGCGGCGTCGGGCCGAGCACGGCTTCCGGCGCGCATGTCTCAGACAGCATGACCGACTTGCCTGGAAGCCATTCGAGCGTGCCATGCGCGCCGAGATGAATGAGCGCGTCGATCTTTCGCACATGCCGCAGCCAGAGATAGAAGGCGACATAGGCGTGGCGCGGCGGGCGCTGAATGTCGTGATAGGTCTCGTAACGCTCAGTGCGCGCGCCACGATCATGCTGCAGCGCGATGACGAGCTTGCCAGCTTCGAGGCAGGAGAAGCGGAACGCTCCGTCGATAACAGCAGGGTCGTCCTGAGGCGCGCCCCAAGCGTCGTTGACGCCCATGACGAAATCAGCGGGAAGCGCGGTGAGCCAGTCGCGGTAATCGGAGAGCGAAATGTCGACGGTTTGCATCCCCTCTTCAAGGGCGCGGACCATCCTCAACGGACGGCTAAGGACTGGATCGACGTGATATCCTTCGTCGATCAGCGCCGAGATGATCTCATACACGCTCGCTTCGGCATCCAATCCGATGGCGTAGCCGCCGCGGCCGCGTCGCGCCGGATAATCCGAAAGAATAAGCGCGAGACCCTTCTCTTTGTTGGGCTTGCGCCGCAACCGCGCCCAGTTCAGCGCAAGATCAGCGACGAAATCGATGCGCGAGCGTTCCGGCCCATGGCGCGTTTCGCTGAATTCCGCCGCCAGACGCAGCGGCGCTTCTTCCTTGAAGGAAATCGCGCGCGTGAAAATACGTCCGTCAACTTCCGGCAAAACGACATTCATCGCGAGATCGGCGCCGTTCGCGCCGCGCGTCGATGACGCCCAGGTTTCGCGCGATGACGTCGCAAGAGCGACTTGCAGCACTGGCGCTTCGGCGAGGTCGAGAATGCTTCCCGCGTCGCGACGCGCCGAAAAGGCTGTGGCGTTCACTATGACGTCGGGCGCGAATGTTTCGAGCGAGCGCGATACGAAGACTTCGCTCTCGGCCTCTTTCAGGCTCGCGACATAGATCGCTTCGACGGCAAACCCGCGCTCAGCCAGAGCATCTGCGAGCGCGACGATCGGCGCGGAATCATCGGCGAGGAACATCGCGCGATAGAAGACGATTGTCGCGCGCAACGCGCCGCCAGCGCGGCATGCGGCGTCAAAACGCCCGGCGTTGGCGACCGGCGCGCTCTCGCGCCACTGCGTTGGATGGCCGGCGAGAGTCGATGCGTAACAGAGGAATGAATGCAAATTGTCAGGACCGCCGTCCTGAAAAAAGCGCCAGATCCGATTGAGCGCCTCTGCGTCGAGCGTTGAAGCCTGTTTCAGCCGCGCATCGTCATGTGCATCGCCGGGCACGATCGCGAGCGAGATTGAATTCGCGCGCGCGAGCGCTGCGAGCTGCTCGACGCCGTACACCCAATAATCCTTGCCGCCGAGCAGGCGTACGATAATGAGCCGTGCATGTCGCGCGACGGACTCGAGATAGAGATCGACGGAGTAGGGGTGCGTCAATTGCGCAAGCGACGCGCAGCGCAGGCTCGGAAGAGTCGGGGCTCCTTGTTCATAGAGCCGCGCAATCAACCGCAACTCCGAGTCCGAAAAAGATAGAAACACAATTTCCGCGGGAGATTGTCCAAGGTCGACCGCCGCGCCGGCGTCGTCGAGATTATGGAGATCGCGTGGGAGGAGATGCATCGCGCCTCACGGCTGCGCCAGCGTCGCAATAACGGCGTCGCGATTGAGGCCTTTCTCGCCGATGATCACGACGCGACTCATGCGCTGCTCGTCGGGCTTCCAGGCGCGATCAAAATGATGCTCGACGCGCGCGCCGACGCCCTGCACGAGCAGCCGCATGGGCTTCCCGACGACTTCAACGAAACCTTTGATGCGCAGCACGTCGTGCATGCGCGCCGTTTCGGCGAGTCTTGAAACGAGCGTCGCCGGATCGTTCACGGGCGAGAGAGACACGACGAAACTATCAAAGTCGTCGTGATCGTGTTCCGGTTCGGCGTCATGATGCGACGGACGGTTCGCAATATCATCCTCGGCTGCTGCGGAAAGGCCGAGCAACACGAGCGGATCGACTCGCCCGCTGCTGGCGCGCACGACCTTCGCCGCTTGACGCGCGCCTTGCGTCAGACGGCTGGCGACTTCTCGCTCTTCGTCGTCGTCGAGCAGATCGGTTTTGTTGAGGATGATGAGATCGGCGCAGGCGAGCTGATCTTCGAAGACCTCTTCAAGCGGATTGTCGTGATCGATGGTCCGCGCATCTTCACGCTCCTGCGCGATCGCCTCGAGATCATCGGCAAAACGGCCTTCCGCGACGGCCTTGCCGTCGATCACGGCAATAACGCCGTCGACGGTGAGCTTGGAGCGGATCGCCGGCCAGTCGAACGCCTTGACGAGCGGCTTTGGCAGAGCAAGCCCAGACGTTTCGATGATGATGTGGTCGGGACGCTTCTCATGCGCGAGCAGCGCTTCGATCGCCGGGACGAAATCATCGGCGACGGTGCAGCAGAGGCAGCCGTTGGCGAGTTCGACGATGTTCTCTTCGGGGCAGTTTTCGACGCCGCAGGCGCGCAGGATGTCGCCGTCGACGCCGACATCGCCGAATTCATTGATGACGAGCGCGAGGCGCCGATCTTTGGCGTTTTCGAGCACATGGCGAATGAGCGTCGTCTTTCCCGCGCCGAGAAAGCCGGTGACGATCGTTGCGGGAATTTTGGCGCCGCTCATCACGCCTCCTGTTCGCGCGACAAGAGCCGCCAGACGAGACCGACAAGCGCGCCTGCGAGCGCCCAGCTGATCGCCTGAACGGCAAGCGAGGAGGCCGCAAAGCGCGCGGCGAGTTCCGCCGGCGCCGTGCTTTCCGGAGTAGCGGGCTGCGGCGCGAAGAACTGCGGCGCGACGATCAATGCGACTCCGGCGATCTTCGCCGCCGTCGAGTCGAGCCGCAATAGGGCGAAGAGTCCGGCGCCGGTCGAAACCGCCGTCGCAATCCACCAGATTTGCCTCGCGGCGAGTTCCGTTTCCGCCATGCCAGGAAGCTGCGGCGCGAGGCCGAGAGCCGTCGCCAGTCCAGTCGCCGCGAATGCGCAGGCGCCCCACAGAGCAGCGCGTCGCGGCGCGATGGCGTCGCCCGAGAGAAGCATCGCGGCGAGCAGAATAAGAGCGTAGCCGATCGAGACGGCGATCGTCGCGACGCTGGTCGCCGCCGTGCGGCTTAGGCCTGATAGCGCAAGGCTTGCGTCGGCGCCCTCATGCGCATGCTGCGCTGTCTCATAAACCTCGGCGGCGAGGATGAGCGGCGTCGTCGTGAAATGCTGCAGGGCTGCGACCGCAAGCCCTGCGACAAGGCCGGCGATGACGCCGGTCGTCAATACGCGCGCGATCAAGCGCGTTACGGCCTAGTGGCAGGGGAAGGAGAGCGCGTGGCGCGTGTCATGCGCCGCGTCGTGCACGCTTTCGGGATAGGCGAAGCCGGCAAGCCAAACGAGGCCGAAGCCCAGAACGAGCGCGACGGCGGCGGCCTTTAGCGCCTCGAGCCTTGAAGGCGCGAGGACGGTGGAATTGACGGACGACTTGGCGTTCATATCGGTCTCCTTGCCGCCCCACCGGCGGCGATGCGATGCGCGGAGCGATCTAAAAGATCGCCATGACGGCAGGTCTCCTGGCTCCCGGGTCGTCGAACCGCGCCGCCTTCCCAAGCGTCACGCTCAGTGGCCGATGGCGCGGACCTTGCCGGCTACAGTTGCGGGGGCAGCCGCGGAAATGGGCTAACGCCCGCGCCGCGTTCCCTTTTCACTTCTTGCGAAGGACCGTCCCGACTAGTCATATGCGCGGCTCTTGCTTCCGTCAAACGGGCAAAGGAGCGCCTTGTGGCCGAAATGAACGAGGACGACGAGGCGCGGCGGCATCGTCTCAAAATGGAGAAGCGCAAGGCGGTTCAGGACGCAGAGGTCGCCGGCAAGACTATTGCGCGCAAGGGCCTGCTGATGGTCCACACCGGCGCCGGCAAGGGCAAGTCGACCGCGGCCTTCGGACTGGCGCTGCGCGCGCTCGGCCATGGCTGGAAAGTCGGCGTCGTTCAATTCGGCAAGGGCCAATGGCGCACGGGCGAGCGCAACATGCTGGAGAAGCTCGGCCAAGAGTTCGGTCAAGTTTCCTGGCACACGCTCGGCGAGGGGTTCACCTGGGAGACCCAGGACTGCGCCCGCGACGAAGCGGCGGCGCGGCGCGCCTGGGACAAGGCGCGCGAACTGATGGACGATCCCGAGGTTCGTTTGCTCGTGCTCGACGAACTGAACATTTCCTTACGCTATGAGCATTTGCCGCTGGACGAGGTGCTGGACGCGCTCACCGCGCGCCGCGACGACCTCAACGTCGTCGTGACGGGGCGCAACGCCAAGCCGGAGCTCATTGCAGCGGCCGATCTCGTCACGGAGATGACGCTGGTCAAGCATCACTTCGCGGCGGGGGTTAAAGCGCAGGAAGGGATTGAATTCTAGTCTCGAGCGTGAGCGCCAAGCCTGACGGCGCGTCGCTCTTGGCAGCGGCTCGGGTAGCGAATACGCTTTGCAGGCAGGCGGTCGCGTGATCAAAGGGGGCGCGCGCCGGCGCCGCGCAAGCGCTGGACGAGAAAGAGGCTGCCCAGGCGCGTTAGAATCCCTGCCGAATTCTCAAAGTCGTCTGGACCGAAAAGCTCGATGGACATTAACGACGCGCTCCGCTTTTCCGTTGCGAGGATATCCAACGAGTTGTTTTCGGCGGGCTCGATTTTTTCGGTCTATTCCCTGGCGACGACATTTCTCATCGCCGTTTGCGCGCTAGCCTATCAGCGCAAGATGCGCCGCGGACGCGTCAATCTAAGGGTTATCGCTCGCGCAATCTTCAACAAGAGAATCCTGCTCACGAAGTCGTCTGCTGCGGACGTTAAGCTCTTCTTCCTCAGCGTCGTTCTCATGCCGGTCGTGGTGGGCGCTCTCGTCATATCGACGAACGCCGTCGCCATCGTGGTCAGCGGGGCGTTGAACGGTTTGGTTGGCGCGCGCGCGCCGATTGCGTGCTGTGATCTGTCGATAAAAGTCTTTTCCACCGTCGTGTTGTTTCTGGCGTATGAGATCGGCTATTGGGTCGATCACTATCTCAAGCACCGGATCCCGTTTTTATGGGAGTTCCACAAGGTGCATCACACGGCGGAGGTGCTCACGCCGGTCACGAACTTTCGCAACCATCCGATCGACAACATATTTTTTGGCTACATGCTGGCGACATTCATTGGCGCGGCGTCGGGCGTATTGGCCTGGGTCTTCGGGCGAACCACAGAGTCGTTCACGGTCGACGGGAAGAACATCCTTTTCATCTTCTTCCTTTGGACGATCGGACATCTTCAGCATTCGCAGTTCTGGATTCCGTTTCGCGGCGTCCTGGGAAACATCATCTTGAGCCCCGCGCATCACCAGATTCATCATTCGACGGACCCTAAGCATTTCAATCGCAATTTCGGCAGCGTCCTTGCTATTTGGGATTGGATGTTCGGATCGCTCGAGATTCCCTCGACGACGAACCCGCGCCTTAAATATGGAGTCGTGGAAGAAGGCGCGGATCCGCACTCGGTGGTCGGCATATTAGCGACCCCGATTGTTAGAGCCGCTGCGGCGCTCTGGCGCGCGCCCGCTGAAATAGGGAATGCCTGGATGGAGCGAATGGAACAGCGTCGTCAGGAGTCCAAGAGCACAAGCATATCATGAGCCGCCTCCGCGCCTGCTGCTCGTGCTGGCCGCGCTGATTTGGGGCGCGGCCTTCATCACTCAGAAAAATGCTGGCGAACTTATGGGTCCGATCAGCTTCGTCGGCGTGCGATTTTTGCTGTCGTGGATCGCTAAGGCGCGTTAGCAGTCCAAAAAGGCGGAAGCCGACGCTCGATCATGTCGAGAACGTCGGCTCCAAAATGATCTGCGCCGTCGCCGGGCCGATCGTCCTCCCTAACAGACAAGGCCGGGAGCTCGCGCGCCCGGCAAGTCGTTCGGCAGGGGTATTTCTTACTGAATCATGCGGGCAGTAGAGCCAACGCCTTCGCCTTGCATGCCGTTGCGGTTACCCGTGCCGTTGGTTCCTTCGGGAGAAATCCAGTCCGGAACCCAGGTCAGAGCGACGATGACGAAAGCGACGAAAGCGGCGACCCAAAGCAGCATCTTGCCGATATCGCCGGAGTTGTGAACGTTGACGGCCATGCGTTTTCCCCCTGTTCTTGATTTTACGTGAATGCTTGCCGCATCGAGAGTGAGCCTAGCTTGTTTCCAGGCGGATGGCAATGCGCCCCTGAGCGGCCTGAAACGCGGGTCAAAAAATCTATATTTCTATTTGCATACAAAATGTTAACATGCGACAACTGGTCGCGGACAGCTGTAAGAATATTAGTCTCTTTTCGTCGGTTCGAAGACCCGCGCAAGCGCCGCCTGAGTCGGCTTGAACTGTTGCGTGGGCTTGGCTGTTACAGCCCTTGCCGAACTTAGGCGCATCGCCTATAAGCGCGCCATTCCACAGGCGAGAGTTATGCGGCGTCTGCCTCAAGACGTCGCTCCGGTGGCCGGTTCTCCGGCCTCTTTCATCTTTCGCCGAGGCTCAACCGGAGAAACGACAAAAATGGCTCTGCCCGATTTCACTATGCGCGGCCTGCTCGAGGCCGGCGCCCACTTCGGCCATCAGGCGCATCGCTGGAACCCGAAGATGGCGCCCTATATTTTCGGCGCCCGCAACAACATCCACATTATCGATCTCGCCCAGACGGTGCCGCTGCTGCATCAAGCGCTGAAGACGGTTTCGGACACCGTCTCCAAGGGCGGACGCGTGCTGTTCGTCGGCACCAAGCGCCAGGCGCAGGAGCAGATCGCCGACGCCGCCAAGCGCAGCGCGCAATATTACATCAACTCCCGCTGGTTGGGCGGCACGCTCACCAATTGGAAGACGATCTCTGGATCGATCAACCGGCTGCGCAAGCTCGATGAACAGCTTTCGGCCGGCGCTTCGGGCATCACCAAGAAAGAGCGGCTGCTCTTAACCCGCGAGCGCGACAAGCTCGAAAAGGCGCTGGGCGGCATCAAGGATATGGGCGGCACGCCGGATCTGATCTTTGTGATCGACACGAACAAAGAGCAACTCGCGATCAAGGAAGCTAATCGCCTCAAGATCCCGGTCGTCGCGGTGCTCGACACCAATTGCGACCCCGACGGCGTCAGCCATCCGATCCCGGGCAATGACGACGCCGGCCGCGCCATCGCGCTCTACTGCGATCTCGTGGCGCGAGCCGCCATCGACGGCATTTCGCGCAGCCAAGGCGCGATGGGCGTCGACATTGGCGCGGCGGAGACCCCGGAAGTCGAGCCGGCCGTCGAAGCGGGCCCGGTCATCCGCGAAGATTTGCGCACGGCCGAGGAGGTCGCCGCCGGCGATGTGGAGGCGCCCAGCGAGGCGTTCGAACTTCTGTCGGCGCCGCGCGGCGCTCCGGACGATCTCGCCAAGCTGCACGGCGTCGGCCCGCAGCTTGTCAAGAAACTGAACGACGCCGGCGTTTATCATTATTGGCAGCTTGCCGCGATGACTCCGGCGGATGTCGAAAAGCTCGACGGCGAATTGAAGTTGAACGGCCGCATTGCGCGCGACGGCTGGGTCGATCAGGCGAAGGCGCTGCTCGCCGCGTAATTCGATCTATCACGTCCGATGCTTAAGACGCGCGCGCCGGTCCAATGGGCCGGCGTCGTCGCATGACCCCTTGAGAAGGAATTTCGACCATGGCTACGATCACCGCCGCTCTTGTGAAGGAACTGCGCGAGAGCACCGGCGCGGGCATGATGGATTGCAAGGCGGCGCTCACGCAGACAGACGGCGACTTCGACGCTGCGGTCGACTGGCTGCGCAAGAAGGGCCTTTCCAAAGCCGCGAAGAAGGCCGATCGCGTCGCCGCCGAAGGTCTCGTCGCCGCGGTTGTCGCGGACAAGAAGGGCGTCGTCGTTGAGGTGAATTCGGAGACCGATTTCGTCGCCCGCAACGGCGACTTCCAGACGCTCGTCAAGAACATCGCCGAAGTCGCGCTCAAAAGCGGCAAGACCGACGTCGAAGCGCTCGGCAAGGAAGCCTATCCCGGCGGTGGAACGGTGAGCGAAGCGATCACCAACGCCATTGCGAGCATCGGCGAGAACCTGACGCTACGTCGCGCCGCCGCGCTCAGCGTCGGCGAGGGCGTCGTCGGCCGCTATGTGCATTCGCAGGTCGTCGATGGCCAGGGCAAGATCGCGGTGATCGTCGCGCTCGAGTCGAAAGGCGACAAGGAGGTGCTGGCGACGCTCGCGCGTCAGCTCGCGATGCATGTCGCCTCGGCCAATCCGCTGGCGCTCGACGCATCCGGCCTCGATCCGGCGACGGTCGAGCGCGAGAAGAAGCTCCTTGCCGAGAAGAACGCCGGCAAGCCGGAGAACGTGCTGCAGAAGATCATCGATTCAGGCCTCAAGACCTACGCCAAGGAGGTCTGCATGGTCGATCAGGTCTCCAACCATCCTGATCACAACAGCAAGACTGTCGCGCAGGCGGTCAAGGAGTTAGAGGGCAAGGCGGGCGCGCCGATCGCCATCAAGGGCTTCGAGCGTTACGCGCTCGGCGAAGGCATCGAGAAGCAGACGAGCGACTTCGCCGCCGAGGTCGCGGCCGCCGTGAAGGGGTGATTTTTCTGAGCGCGATCCTCTCACACGAGAGAGGATCGGCTAATTTTCAGCGCTTAAGACGTTTGGTCTGCTGAGCGGTACCAATCGGTTTGTTTTGATTGTGCTTTTTGACAAGGGCGTCTTTAAATTTGGACCGAAACTCAGAATTAAGCGGCTCCAACTCGACCGCCCTTCTGAATTCGGCGATGGCCTCTTCGTGCTTGTCTGCATCAGTAAGAGCATTGCCAAGAATAATGTAGAGCCATGTATATTTCGGGTTGAGCACGATAGCCTTTTTATATTCGCCGATGGCCTCCCCGAGTTTCTTTTGTATTTGGAGAACGACGCCGAGTTTGTAGTGAAAATCAGCGTCTTTCGGAAGGAGCTTGATTGCCTTCTTTATTTCGATAGTGGCTTCGCCGAAGTTCTCTTGGCTCGCCAGAGAAACGCCGAGGTTATAGTACGCAGCGTCATTGCTCGGATTAAGCTCGATGGCCTTCTTGAATTGCACGACGGCGTCACTGAACTTCTCTTGTTGTTGCAAAGCATTGCCAAGGTTGTTGTAGTAGGCGGCAACTTTAGGAGCGAGTTCAATCGCCTTCTTAAATTCGACAATAGCCTCGTCAAGTTTTTCTAGATCCGCGAGAACAATGCCGAGCATGTTACGGGGCAAAGCGGATTTTGAATCACTCCAGCCACCAAATATCCCCGCAATTAATGCCGGGACCTCGAACGGGAACTGCCGCTTTCTTTCGAAAGCGATCGCTTTTTCGCACTCCAAGAGCGCTTCGTTAAAGTCGCGTTTTTTCTCCACGAGATCACACAATAAAGTATGCGCCCAAAAACCCCCTACTTCGCTGTTCGGTTCGCGTTCTATGATTTTGTTCGCCAATTCTATGCTCTTATTTGGATCAGAGTCATAATATGAGGCTGCTAACAAATAGGTATCCGCAGCATCCAAAATTTCGCGCGCTGCTGTGTCCATTATCCTAGAAATTTCTTTATGCCCCGATGGAGCGCTCACGACTAGAGACGTCTTGTCGTTAGCAATTTTCAATTGCAGTTTATATTGATCGCCCTCGATGCTTATCCCGCCTGTGGCTTGCCAGCGATTCGTCAGTCCAAACAGTTTGCGGACCTGAGCAGCAATGGTTTCCACCGACAGCCCGGTGCGAGGCACGACAATGTCCGGGATATCGGATCGTCCTGCTACATCCGCAGACTTTTTGGCAGACTTCGCGTCTGCGACGACCTTGTTAAGAGCCGCTCGCAATTCATTCGCCGCGATCTCGCTCGTATAACCGCTTTTCTCCAATGTTTCAGGAACGGATATCGGAGAGATGGCGATGGTCGGTTGCATGACCCCATCATAAAGTAACATACTGGCGCCGATAAAGATCGCGGTGCCGACAACGTTAAGTAGCAAATTCCTTAAGCTCGTCCACCAGCCGACTACGCGGGCCAATAGAGAAGGTTTGGTTGGTGCGACGGGTGGCTCAGTCTCTGGCTTTGTCGTGAGTCGCGCCGCCCACTCAACCCGGCGCTTGGCTTCCATTCGTGCAACGAATGGATCAACAGGCCGAAAACGCCTATTCATGAAACGATTTCCAACTCAGCAGTATAAATTGCTACTACGTTAGCGCTCGGAGGATCATTGGACAATATGGAGCCTTTGCGGGGTCGCGGCCGCAGCGCAGGGGTAAGTCATTCCTTCTCCGCTCTCCGCGCTCGTTGGACTCCGTTGAACCCGGCCTTTTTTATTCCGCGAAATCTCTCCGCGTCATGCCCGGCCTTGCGCCGGGCATCCACGCCGGGTCTACGCAACGGCGTCGCGTGGATGGCCGGGACAAGCCCGGCCATGACGCCCAAAAGTCCGGCGAGCAAGCCATTCGTTCTCGGCGGCGCACGCTAAAGAGTGAACGAACGCGCCGTCACCCCTGATATTTGTAAAGCCCGCGGCCGGTGCGCTGAATCGCGCGGGCTTGCGTCATGCGCGACAGGATCACGGAGAGATTGCCGGGCGAGACGTCGATGCCGTGATCTTCTAAGGTGATCTGCAATTCGCGCACGGAAGCCTCGCGCTCGCGCAGCGTGGCCAGGATCAGCTCCTGCGCCGCGGCGGCGCCCGAGTCCCGCGGTCCGGCGTCGCCGACGCGGGAGGGGAAGTCTACAACAACATTAGAGGGCCCGGCGCCGCGCAGCTGCGCCGAGAGCGTGCGCGCGGCTTCCATGATGTAGCCCTCGACCTGATCGGGATAGTAAGCATTTTCCAGTTTGGCGATGGCGGTCGCAAGGGCGTAGGGTTGCTCCAGAGCCTTGGCCAGCTCTTGTTTGAGCATTGAAACCATACGCTGTTCGCTGAAGTCTGTTGTAGACATCACCGGCTCTTCGTCGCTTTGAGGCGACATTGTTGGCAACTCTTAACAAAACCTTACGACCTAAGGACCAACGAATCAATATTTCCGAGGGTTGAACGTCGAATTGCCGACAAAAATGGTTAATGGAAGCTTTCTTGGATTGACGGCATTCGCATTTGTTGTAATGTAATGTTTGGATGGCGGTCTTGTTGAAATGTTCAATCGGCGCCGCCCGACAGGAGTAAGCGTCATGAGCGCCTCGACCGAAGCCTCCTTTCATCGTGTGTCGTCCCGAACCGCCATGGACCTGCTGAGCTCTCTCACGCCGCGTCTGCGCCTCGCCGGCCGCCGACAGCGCGTCGGCGCCGTCACCGTCTGGGACGGTCAGGCCGGCTTTCGCCTGCCGTCGGCGGGCCGCAACTGCTTCCGCCTCGGCGTCTATGTGACGTTCCGGCGCGGCCCTGACGATGACGATCCCGACGGCCGCCCGCCCGCCGCGGCCGCGCGGCCGGCGCCGCCCGGGGTTGGGGACGGTGGCGGCGATTAACTTGAGGAGAGCAGACGCCTCGAAGGCGCGGGACCAATCTTTACGCGCTGTTCTTGATTACCAAAGCGGCCCTGCCGTACCTACGCCCGGGTTCGTCGATCATCAATACGAGTTCGATCGCCGCCGCCGAGCGGCGGGCAGTTCCCGGATCACCTTGCCGACTTAGGCGCCGACACGCCGCTCGGCCCGCTGGGCCAGCCAGCGGAGATTGCTCCCCTTTGTGTTCTGCTCGCGTCAAGCGAAGCGAGCTTCGTGACAGGTCAGGTGTTTGGCGCGCCGGGTAGAGACGTCGGGCCTTAAGTTAGCCGAATGGCGCGTTCACTGCGAAGTGCGCACATGTTGAAGGCGGGTGTCGCCAAAACCTCTGCCTTTTGCAAGACACGCAACTCATTATGGGACTTTGTGGTTCATACTGCCTTGTAAGGAATTTTTGAATGAAACGGTTCAAAGACCGTGTCATGAAAAGAACGGAGACAGTCCGCCGCAAACTGAAAAGCCTTTTCGCGATCAGCCGCAGGCCCGATGACAATTTCTTTGAGCGCCCCTGCCGCTGCGCTCCGCCAGTCAAATTCCCTATACTTGACCAATGAATAGGGACGACTCCTTAATTTTACCTCTGGAGGGGGCACGTCCGCCCTGTGTATTTGCAAGAACCTGTATTCGGTCTCGTTTTTGTAAGCTTCATGTTTAAAAAAAAGCACAGAACGCAAAGCGTGGATAGCAAACAAAACATAAAGCTCGCTGATGTATTCACGAATGCCTTCCGACGACAAGCCCCTGCCGTACGGCAGAGATAGCAAAGGGAACATTCTTTCAACAAGCTGCATGTGCAACTCGACAAGCTTACTGTCGTCATAGGTGATCGGAAATGTGCAATTGTTTGGGATCGGCACATCGCTTTCTTTCGTGAAGGCTTTTTCTAGCTCTTTGGCATCAAAGCCGAGTGCGTAGCCTCGCCCGTTGTCAGCGTAAGCTCGCCACTGCCCCAGATCGTCGCCAGTCGAACTGAACGAACTGACAAAATAATGAGCGGCGGCTTGGATTCCGCCTTGCACAAGGAGCGCCTCAATTTGCTGAGCGAATAGCTTGCTTGGCGGAGGACCATCAACCGCCTTGCTGTTCAGAATCTTGACCACATGTGAAAAACCGTAGCTCAATTCTGATGGGTCATTGAGATTGAAAATATCTGTGAGCCAAATATTCCCAGTTTCCAAAATACCTCTTAAACCAACATCATTTGTATAGTGATAGATGATTGACGGCGGTGGTGAAGCCTCTATTGTTCCAACAAATGAAGCGATGATTTGACCTGCTTCATGGTCAAACTTTTGAAGCTTCGCTCTCATGTCGGGCGGCACAAAGTCTAGATCAGTCATCGTTGTCCAAACCTCGAAATCGTACTCTGCGAAACATTGAACCGCCGCGCAAGGTCGGCTTGCGCGGCTGCGCCATGTGTAAGAGCTTTGCGCGCCTCCTCGCGCTGCTTTCGGGTGAGAGCAGAGGGTGTGAATCGCGCAGCAGCCCTGCGCATGGTCAAGGCACACTCCTGCTAAGCAGTATCAACGACCCGCGGCCGCGGTCGGCGCAGACATCGCGATGGCAGGTTCGATAGGTTCGCGCGGCTGACCGGCATGTTGCAGCAAGCCGATGATCGCTCCTCCTGCGCCACTTGGTGCCTGAGCGCCACGACCCCTCACTTGCCGGCGCGGCGCGGCGTCCCTATGAAGATTGCGCTCCGCCTCAGCCAGCGAGATTCGCCTCATGTCCGACCAAACGTCGACGCGAAAATTCAAGCGCGTGATCGTCAAGCTGTCCGGGGAGGCGCTTCAGGGCGCGGCCCCGCATGGTCTCGACGCAACGACGCTGGCCCGCATCGCCGCCGATCTCGCGACAGCCGCGGCGGCAGGACATGAGATCGCCGTCGTCGTCGGCGGCGGCAATTTCTTTCGCGGCATCAAAGGCGCGGACACCGGCATCGAACGCGCGCGCGCCGATTCGATCGGCATGCTGGCGACGGTGATGAACGGCTTAGCGCTCGAGCAGGCGGTCGAAGGGCAGGGCCGTCCGGCGCGCTGCCTATCTTCAGTGCCGATGCCGTCCGTATGCGAATCCTTTTCGCGCCGCGCGGCCTTGCATCATCTCGCGAAGGGGCGGGTCGTCATCGCGGCCGGCGGCACCGGCAATCCGTTCTTCACCACGGACACCGGCGCTGTGCTGCGCGCCGCGGAGCTCTCGGCCGACGCCGTGCTCAAGGCCACTCAGGTCGACGGCGTCTATACGGCCGATCCAAAACGCGATCCGAGCGCAAAGCGTTACGATCGGTTGCGCCATGACGAGGCGATCGCCCGCAATCTGGCGGTGATGGACACCGCAGCCTTCGCGCTCGCCCGCGAGAACAAGATTCCGATTCTTGTCTTTTCGATCGCCGAGGCGGGCGCAATTGACGCGGCGCTTTCCGGCAAAGGGCGCGCTACCCTCGTCGCGCCGTAAGGCCCTTTCGCGCGCGGCGGGAAATCGTGCAATAAATCCTGCGCCGCCGAGCCGAAGGCGGAGGCGTGCGCCGCTTTCGCTACGCCAAGTTTGAAAGCATCAAGAAGCCGCGCCGCGTTGGGCGACAGCGGCGAGAGATCAAAGACAGGTTGCACATATGACGGAAACTTTTGACCTTGCGGATTTGAAGCGCCGCATGCAGGGCGCGATCGCGACGCTCAAACACGAATTTGGCGGGCTTCGCACCGGACGGGCGTCGACGAGCCTGCTCGATCCGGTTCATGTCGACGCTTATGGGCAGGTTTCGCCGCTCAATCAGGTGGCCACCGTCAGCGTGCCCGAGCCCCGCCTTATTTCAGTTCAGGTTTGGGACAAGGCGCTGGTCATCGCCGTTGACAAGGCGATCCGCGAAGCCAATCTCGGTCTTCAGCCGACGGTCGAAGGACAGATCCTGCGCATACGCATGCCGGAACTAAATGAGCAGCGGCGCAAGGAACTTGTCAAAGTCGCGCATAAATACGCCGAGGAGGCGCGGGTCGCCGTGCGCCATGTGCGCCGCGACGGCCTCGACATTCTCAAGAAGTTGCTCAAGGATCACGCCATTCCCGAGGATGATGAGAAGCGCCACGAACAAGAGGTGCAGAAGGCGACTGACGAGATGGTGAAGGAGATCGACGCCGCGCTCGCCGCCAAGGAAAAGGAAATCATGCAGGTATAGAGCGCGGCTCGCGAAAAAGTGGAACCCGGTTTTTCGCGTAAAGCGCGCTCTAAACTTTTGGAATCGATCACGTCATCTACATTTGGGCGATTCCGCCCAAATGCAGCGTGATCTAGGACGCTGCGGCGTCGCCAGCTGCAGGTCCGACGGCCGTTCGGAACCCGAGTATGACGGAAAGCGACATTTTGGAGGAGGAGACGAACGCGCGGAACGCGCGCGCGGCGCCGCGTCATGTCGCGCTGATCATGGACGGCAACGGCCGTTGGGCGGCCAAGCGCGGCCTGCCACGCTTCGAAGGGCATCGGCGCGGCGTCGAAGCTTTGCGCCGGGCCGTGCGGGCATCGACCAAGCTTGGTATCGGCTATCTGACCGTTTATTCCTTTTCTGCGGAAAACTGGACGCGCCCGCGCGAGGAGGTCGAAAGCCTTCTCACGCTGCTGCATCGATTTATCCGTAACGATCTTGCGGAGTTGCACGCCAATAACGTTCGCGTGCGCGTCATCGGGGCGCGCGCCGACCTCGCGCCGGACATCTCAGATCTGCTGCGCGAGGCCGAGCAGGTGACGCAGGCGAACACGGGGCTCACCCTCGTCGTTGCGTTCAACTATGGCGCACGGCAGGAGATTGCGGCGGCCGCGCGCGCGCTTGCGGAAATGGTAGCGCAAGGCCGGCTGTCGCCCGAAGAGATCGACGCCGACGCGATTGCGCGGCGGCTCGACACTGCGGACATTCCCGATCCCGACCTCATCATCCGCACGTCGGGCGAGCAGCGGCTGTCGAATTTTCTGCTGTGGCAGGCGGCTTATGCTGAATTCGTCTTCCTGCCGATTCTCTGGCCGGACTTCGACGAAGCGGCGCTTGCCGCCGCGATCGCCGAATACGCGCATCGCGATCGCCGTTTTGGCGGACTTGAGGCTGCTGCGCGCAGCGCTAAGACCGCTTCATGACGGCGAATCCCAGGGAACGGATCGTTGGCAAAGCGGAACGGTCGCTCGGGCCCGCCGGAGGCTTCGGCGATCTTGGACCGCGCGTCGGCTCTGCTGCGGCGATGGTCATCGCGGCGCTTGGAACGCTCTATGTCGGCGGCGATATCTTCGCGCTTTTCTGGCTCGCCGCCGCCTTCGCCGTGAGCTGGGAGTGGCAAAATCTCATAGGCGGCGAGGGCCGCGCGGCTCGAATTGCCATTGGCGGCGCGGCGGTCGCCGCGGCCACGGCGTTCGGGCGCGCTTCAATGCCCGGCGCCGCCGCCCTTGCGATTGCGGTTCTCGCCCTGGCGGGCGCGGCCGTCGCGGGCGCTGAACGTCGACTCTGGGCGGCCGCCGGCGTCGTCTACGCCAGCGCGCTCGCCTTTTCAGTATGCCTTTTGCGCGAATCTCCTGCTGTCGGCGCGCTCGCCATCGCATTTCTATTCGCCGTGGTGTGGGGAACCGATATTTTTGCCTATTTCGGCGGCAGGCTGATCGGCGGACCCAAGCTTTGGCCGCGCGTATCGGCGGGAAAGACCTGGTCGGGCTCGATCACCGGCGTCGTTTCTGGCGCATTGTTTGGCGTCGCCGCAGTCTATTTCGGCGGTGGTCCACAACTTGCGAGTTGGCGTGTCTTCTTGGTGGGTCTCGCCGCCGCCGCTTTTTCCCAAGTCGGCGATCTTTTTGAATCTTCGGTCAAACGCCGCTTCGGCGTAAAGGATTCGAGCCGGCTCATTCCGGGCCATGGCGGCATGATGGATCGGCTCGACGGCTTCATCTTCGCCAGCGTCTTCGCGGCGATGGTAGGGTTGTTGCGCGGCGCGCCGTCGGTGGCCGCGGGTCTTTTCTTCTGGTAGGGCGGAGCGGATGGCATCAGGAAACGGACAGGTCCACGCTCACGCCCCGGCGCAATCGCGTGCGCGCGCTCCGCGTCGCATCGTTCTTTTGGGCGCGACGGGCTCGATTGGCCGTTCGACGGTCGATCTGCTCGAGCGCGATCCGGAAGGATTTTCGGTTTCGGCCGTGGCCGGCGGACGCGACGTCGAGGCGCTCGCACGGGTCGCCCGTGCCGTGAAGGCCGAATTCGCGGCGATCCGCGACGAGAGCGCCTATGTGGCTCTCAAAGAGGCGCTCGTCGGGACCAACACTCAGGTCGCTGCGGGACGAGAGGCGGTCATCGAGGCCGCGCTGCGCGACGCCGACCTCGTCGTCTCCGCCATCGTCGGCGCCGCCGGCGTGGAGCCAACCTACGCCGCGCTCGCCGCGGGCCGTGACGTGGCGCTCGCCAACAAGGAATGCCTTGTTTGCGCCGGCGGGCCCTTCATGCGAATGGCGGCGGAGATGGGCGTGCGGCTGCTGCCGATGGACAGCGAACACAACGCCATCTTCCAGGCGCTTGGCGGCGAGGATCCATCCCGCATCGAGCGCATGATCATCACAGCCTCCGGCGGCCCTTTCCGCACCTGGAGCAAGGAGCGCATCGCCGCGGCGAGCGTCGAGGAGGCGCTCAATCATCCCAATTGGGCCATGGGCCCGAAAATCACCGTCGATTCCGCTGGCATGATGAACAAGGGCCTCGAACTCATCGAAGCTCACCATCTCTTTGGCGTGCCAACCGAAAAGCTCGAAGTCGTCGTCCATCCGCAATCGATTGTGCATGGCCTTGTCGCCTTTTCCGACGGCTCGGTGACGGCGGGAATGGCCGCGCCGGACATGCGCACGCCGATCGCCCATTGTCTCGGCTATCCCGATCGGTTAACGACGCCGACGCCGCGCCTCGATCTGGCGAAAATCGCCACGCTGACGTTTGAAGCGCCTGATTTCGATCGTTTTCCGGCGCTGAGACTGGCGCTTGACGCTTTGCGCATGGGCGGCGGGTTGCCGACCGTGCTCAACGCCGCCAACGAAATCGCCGTTGAAGCTTTCCTCGATCGGCGAATTTCCTTCGACGGGATTTCTCGCCACGTAGCGGAGGCTTGCGAGGCGGCGCTACGCGACGGAAGCGCAAATGCGCCCGAAAGCGTTGAGGACGCCCTCGCCGTGGACCATATTGTCAGAGAGCGATCACGATTGGCCTTGGCCGGGCGCGTCGCCTCGGGCATGCTGACGCTTCAGTGAACGTGGCGTGCGCCGCAGATGGCGCAAGCGAGACCCGTGAGACAGCGCTTTGCTAAACCTCCTGACGACCTTCGCCTTCTACCTCATCCCCTTCGTGCTGGTCCTGACGCTGGTGGTGTTTGTGCACGAATTCGGGCACTTCATCGTCGGCCGCTGGTGCGGCGTGAAAGTGGACGCTTTCTCGATCGGCTTCGGTCCTGAACTCTGGTCCCGGGTGGATCGCCTCGGCACGCGCTGGCGCATCGCCGGCATCCCGCTTGGCGGCTATGTCACCTTCCATGGAGACGCAAACGCGGCGAGCGCGCCGGACCCCGCTGCCGTGCGCGCGATGCCGGAGGCCGAGCGCAAGGTCACCTTCGCCGCCCAGTCGGTTGGGAAGCGCGCCGCCATCGTATTCGCAGGGCCTTTCGCGAATTTCGTCCTAGCGATCGCGATTTTCGCAATTCTTTTTGGCGTTTACGGGCGCACTGTCTACGCGCCGCGCGTTGGCTCGCTTACGCCCGGCGGCGCCGGCGCCGCGGCCGGCTTCATGCCTGGGGACCTGGTGCTCACTGTGGACGCCGAGCCGATCGATTCCTTCTCGAAACTACAGGAAATCGTTTCAGGCTCAGCGGATAAGAAGCTCGTCTTCGTGGTTCAACGCGGCGATCAGGAACTGACCATTCCCGCCGTTCCCGCTTTGCGGGAAGTCGAAAGCGCGATCGGCAAAGTCCGTATCGGGATGCTGGGCATTCAGGCGTCGAAGGCCGCCGCCGACATTCGCCAGGAACGCTACGGACCTGCCGACGCAGTGGCGATGGGCGTGCAGGAAACCTGGACGGTCGTGCGCCGCACGGGCTCTTACATCGGCGGACTTGTTACGGGTCGCGAAAGCGCCGATCAGCTTTCGGGGCCGATCGGCATTGCGCAAGTCTCGGGACAAATGGCTCAGGCGGCTTCCAAGGTCGGCATGGCGCCCCTGCTGAGCCTCATCGCGATTCTCTCCGTGTCGATCGGCCTGCTCAATCTTATGCCGGTGCCGCTGCTTGACGGCGGCCATTTGCTGTTCTTCGCGATTGAAGCGGCGCGCGGTCGAGCGCTTAACGAGCGCGCGCAGGAAGTCGCATTCCGAGTGGGCCTCGCCATGGTGGGCGCGCTGATGATTTTCTCGACTTACAACGACATCGCGCGGCTCATTCACAAGCTCACGGGCTCCGGCTCCTAATCGCAGCGGCTGCCGCTGACGCGGCGCACACGCGCCGCCACGGAAGGGCGCGGCTCCCGACTCAATTTGGACATGTTCTCAGTTGCGCGCCACGTCTTAACCATGCGCTGACCATGAATCGTGGCTTTAACGTCACGCCTTCGACAAATCGCGGAAACCACATTTATTCTGCATTTGCAGGGTGGGTTAAACCCTGTAGAAGGAATCGCATAACGCTGGCGAGGCGCGCGCGTCGCCAGCGGTTTTACGATGAAGTTTGCGCCGCGGTGTGGGCGGCGACATTGCGACGAGGACGAGGACCTGCTTTACATGCGCTCAATCGGCGGCATTTGGAAATCTTCGTTCTTTTTTGCGGTTCTTGCCGCCATGCTGGTCCTAAGCGTTCCGGCATTCGCCGCGCCCGATATCAATCGCGTCGCATTCGAGGGCAACAGCAAGGTCAAGACGGACGTCCTGCAGGAGCAGGTGCGCTCGCGCGCTCACGCCGCCTTCAATCCGCAGGTCGCTGATTCTGACGTCGCGCGGTTGATGGAAGTTTATCGCCGGTCTGGCCGCGCCGCCGCGAAGATAAGCTACCGCACCGTGGAGCTGCCGAACGGACGAGTCGACCTCGTCTTCACTATCGTCGAAGGCGACAAAACCGGCGTCAAGGAAATCCGATTCGTCGGCAATGAAGTTTATTCTACGCGTCGTCTCGTCGGCATGATGGAGACGACGGAGATGAACTTCCTGTCGTTCATCAAGACGAGCGACGTTTACGATCCGGACCGCATCGCCGCGGACCTCGAACTGATTCGCCGCTTCTATCTCAAGAACGGCTACGCCGATTTCCGCGTGATCAGCTCTGATGCGCAGTTCGATCCGTCGGTCGGCGGTTACATCATCACCATCGTTGTGCACGAAGGGCCGCAGTATCGTGTGTCCGCCGTCAGCGTCGAATCTCATCTGCCGGACGTGGACGGGGCCGCGTTAACCGATTACCTGCGCATTGGGCCGGGCGACGTCTACAACGGCGACGCGGTGGAGAAAACCGTCGAGGCGCTGACGCGCGAGATCGCCAGGAAAGGATACGCCTTCACCCAGGCGCGCCCGCGCGGCGAGCGCAATCCTGCGGATCAGACGGTGGCGATCCAATTCCTTCTTGAGGAAGGGCCGCGCGTCTACATTGAGCGGATCAACATCCGCGGGAACACGCGCACGCGCGACTACGTCATCCGCCGCGAATTCGATATTGGCGAGGGCGACGCCTATAATCGCGTGCTCATCGATCGGGCTGAGCGTCGATTGAACGGCCTCGGCTACTTCAAGAAGGTGAAGATCACGAATGAGCCGGGCTCCGCGCCTGACCGCGTGATTCTGAACGTCGATGTTGAAGATCAGCCGACTGGCAACTTCGGCATCTCGGGCGGCTATTCGACGAACCAGGGCTTCATCGCCGAAGTGTCGGTGTCGGAAAGCAACTTCATGGGCCGCGGCCAAGCGGTTCGCCTTTCGGTGCAGGAAGGCCAGATCGCTCGCGGCGTCACGTTCAGCTTCACCGAGCCCTATTTCCTCGACCAGCGCATCGCCGCCGGATTCGACGTCTTCGCGCGCCGTCAGGACGCTTATAGCTACTCGATCTACAGCTCGACCTCGGTCGGCGGCACGGTGCGCTTCGGCGTTCCGATCACTGAGGAGCTCTCCTTCTCGCCGCACTATTCAATCTACCAGACGACGATCTCGATCCCGAACGACTCTAGGCGCCCGTACAACGACTGTTTGATCCCGGTGCCTGGGTATACGCCGGGATTCAGCCCATTCTTCCCGCAACCGGGTTATCCGAACCTGCTCGTGAACTGTCAGTCGAACGGTGAAGCCTCGCTCGCGATCAAGACTTCGCAGGGCACGTTGCTGACCTCGCTTATCGGCTACCAGCTGAATTACAACTCAATCGATAACTTCAAGAATCCTCATAACGGCTGGCTGGCGACGTTCGGCCAGGACGCGGCGGGCCTTGGCGGCGGCGCGCATTATCTGCGCACGACCGGCGACATCCGCTACTTCCGTGAGATTCCCTATCTCGATGACGTCGTCGGCATCGCTCGTCTGCAGGGCGGCGATCTGTCGACCTTCGGCGGCTACAAGGCCCGTATTCAGGACAATTTCAATCTCGGCCCGAGTCTGGTGCGCGGCTTTGCGCCGGGCGGCATTGGCCCGCGCGACTCCAATATCCTGACGAACTTCACCAACAACCGCGGCAATTCTCTCGGCGGCTCCGACTATGTCGGCGGGTCGCTCGAAGTTCAGTTCCCGATCTGGGGCTTGCCGAAGGATCTCGGGCTGAGGGGCGCCCTCTTCGCCGACGCCGGTTCGCTGTGGAATTTTCGCGGACGGACGAATTACGCCAATAACCTTCCGACCATTCCGGGCGTGACCTGCATCGGCGCCTATACGCCTCAGGCGGGCTTCGGCCAGGGCAACTGCGTTGTGCCGATCGCGAACAGGTTCGCGCTGCGCTCGTCAGTCGGCGCTTCGGTTCTATGGAATTCGCCCATGGGACCGATTCGCTTCGACTATGCGGTCGTGACCTCGAAGGTCTATGGCGACATCACACAGGCCTTCCGCTTTAGCGGCGGCACTAACTTCTGATGGGTGAACAGGATCGCCGGGCGAGTTGCGCCCGGCGGATGGTTGAACGCTTGGCTGGCGTCGTCGCTCAGGGCGTCGGATAGTGAGCGCGGCGGCTTTCTTTCCTTTGGCGCGTCCCACCCACTTGAGCCAGATTGCTCAGATCGCGGGGGCCGAAATTCGCGGACGCGAATCCGTGTCGGGCGAGGCTGCGCCGCCCGTCATCATCGGCGTCGCGCCGCTCGATTGGAGCAGGCCGGGCGATCTTTGCTTTTACGACAATCCGCGCTATCGCAACGCGCTGTCGGAATGCCGCGCGACCGCATGTTTCCTGCGCGAGCGGCATCTTGCGCTGCTTCCTAAGTCCGTCATCGCGCTCGTCGTCGACGATCCGCAACGCGCCATGACGCTGGCGACGGCGCATCTCTTTCCGGAGGCGCTGCGACCCGAGTCTCTGTTTCAATCCAGCGGCGTTTCTCCAGGCGCCGCCGTGCACCCTGAGGCGCGACTCGAACCTGGCGTCATTGTCGATCCGGGCGCCGTAATCGGGCCAGGCGCTGAGATCGGCGCGGGAACGATCGTCGGACCTCAGGCGGTGATCGGCCCCTATGTGCGCATCGGGCGCGACTGTTCGATCGGCGCGCATGTGAGCCTCACTCATGCGCTGATCGGCGATCGTGTCGTGATCCATCCTGGCGCGCGGCTAGGGCAGGACGGCTTCGGTTTTGCGCCGACGCGGCAAGGCTATCTCAAAACGCCGCAGATCGGTCGCGTCATCGTGCAGGACGACGTCGAGATCGGCGCCAATACGACGATCGACCGCGGCGCCTCGCGCGACACGATCATCGGCGAGGGAACCAAGATCGACAATCTCGTGCAGATCGGCCACAACGTGGTGATCGGCCGGTTTTGCGCGATCGTCGCTCAGTCCGGCGTCGCCGGTTCTTGCGAAATTGGCGATTTCGTCCAGCTTGGCGGACAGTCCGCTGTCGCGGGCCACATCACAATCGGAGAAGGCGCCGCGGTCGCGGCCAAATCCGGGGTGATGCGCGACGTGGCGGCTGGAGAACGGGTCGGCGGCGCCCCCGCGCGACCCCTGCGGCGGTTTCTGCGCGGCGCGGCGCTGCTTGACCGACTCGCGCGCAAGGACAAGCCGACGTAAGACAATCGAAGAAAACAAGCATGGCGATCGCCTTGCTTCAGAAGGAGGAAACAATGGTCGAGGCCGCGGCCGGCGCGACTCTCGAGAGCGCCGACATTTTGCAGATCATGCGGTGTCTGCCGCATCGCTATCCGTTCTTGCTGATAGATCGTATCATCGACATCCGCGGCGACGAATCGTGCATCGGCGTAAAAAACGTCACGATCAACGAACCGCAATTCCAGGGGCATTTTCCCGAGCGGCCGGTGATGCCAGGCGTGCTGCTGATCGAAGCAATGGCGCAGACGGCGGGCGTTATCGCGGCGCGCGCGCAAGGCGAAGTCGATCGTCCGCGGCTCGTCTATTTCGCGACGATTGACAGCGCCAAGTTTCGCAAGCCGGTCACGCCCGGAGATCGCGTCGAATTCCACATGACGAAGACCGCGCAGAAGCGAAACATCTGGTGGTATTCCGGGCGGGCCCTCGTCGAGGGAACCCTCGTCTGCGAGGCGCAAATCAGCGCCATGATGAGCGTGTGACGTCGCTGCGGCGAATGCGACAATGAACCCTTCGGTTCATCCGTCCTCTGTCGTCGAAGAAGGCGCGCGGCTCGGCGCCGACGTGACCGTCGGTCCCTTCTGCCATATCGGCGCCGGCGTCGAGATCGGCGCCGGCTCGACTCTCCGGTCCCACGTGGTCGTTGGCGGTCGGACGCGCATCGGCGCCGGCGCCCGAATCTTCCCCTTCGCCGCGATCGGGCTGCCGTCGCAGGACATCAAGGCGGCGCTGGCGGACGGCGAACTGACGATAGGCGAAGACTGCGTCATTCGCGAAGGCGTAACCATCAACGCCGGCGTGGGCGAAGGCACGCGCATCGGCGCGCGTTGCGTATTTCTCGCTTCCTCGCATATTGCGCATGACTGCCGGCTTGGCGACGACGTGATATTATCCAACCAGGTTCTGCTTGGCGGCCATGTCGAGATCGGCGATTGCGCAATGATTGGCGGCGCGACGGCGATACATCAGAATGTGCGCATCGGCGCGCATGCCTTTGTCGGCGGCCTCGCAGGTGTCGAAGGCGACGTCATTCCCTTCGCGATCGCTTCGGGAAACCGGGCGCATCTTTTCGGCCTCAATGTTGTCGGCCTGCAGCGGCGCGGCTTTGCGACGGCGCGCATCGAGCGGCTGCGTCGCGCCTACCGCTTGCTCTTTGCGCGAGAAGATGCGCGCGTGCTCAGCGAACGCATTGAAATCTTATCGCGAGATTTTGCTGGCGATGCGGATGTCGCCGCGATGCTCGATTTTCTGCGCGCGCCTTCGACGCGCCCGCTGTGCGCGCCTCGGGCGCGCTGAAGTCTTATGAAAGCGCCACGCATCTTTCTTGTCGCGGGCGAAGCCTCTGGCGATCAGCTTGGCGCAGCCTTGATGCGCGCGTTGCGCGCCGCGCGTCCGGAAATCGTTTTTGCGGGCGTCGGCGGCGAGGCGATGGCGAACGAGGGTCTCGCTTCGCTCTTTCCGCTTGCGGACATCTCGGTGATGGGCCTCATTCCAGTCCTGGCGCGTCTGCCGCGGCTCATGAGACGCATCGATGAGGCGGCGCGCGCGGTCGCTGATTGGGCGCCGGACTGTCTTGTCATTATTGACGCGCCAGATTTCACCCATCGCGTCGCGCGCCGCGTACGCGCCGCCCGACCGGATCTGCCCATCATCGACTATGTCAGCCCAACCGTCTGGGCGTGGCGACCGGGTCGAGCGCGCGCGATGCGGGATTATGTTGATTGCGTTCTGGCGTTGCTGCCATTCGAACCGCTCGCGCATGCGCGACTTGGAGGACCGAGATGCGTCTATGTCGGGCATCCGCTCGTCGAGCGGCTCAATGAGTTGACTACGCATGCTCCTGACCGAGATGGCGCTCGATCGCTGCTCGTTCTGCCGGGGTCACGCCTTGCCGAGGTGCGACGCATGACGCCAATCTATGGCGAGACGCTGGCGCTTCTTCTCCGCGAACGCGCTGATTTCGACGTCGTCATCCCCGTCGCGCCGAATATGAAGCGGGCGTTGCGCCACGAATTACGCGGCTGGCCGGTGACGCCGCGTCTTATCGGCCAGTCTGAGAAATTCGACGCATTTCGAAAGGCGAGCGCCGCGCTCGTCACGTCCGGTGCGGCCACGCTGGAATTGGCGCTCGCCGAAGTTCCAATGGCGGTCGCCTATAAGGTCTCGCGCGCTGAATCATTGTTGCGCTTTCTCATCAAGGTCGATTCGATCGTGCTTCCCAATCTTATCGTCGGCGAAAAAATCGTGCCGGAATTTCTGCAGGAGGCGGCGACTCCGCGCGCGCTTGCCCAGACCTTGCGGCCGCTGTTGCAGGAGAGCGCCGCGCGCGAGGCGCAACTCGCTGCATTCGAACGCGTTCGCGCGCGCCTGCTGGAAGCAGGCCGAACGCCCAGCGCTCGGGCGGCTGAGATCGTCCTTGAATATGCGTCGCGCTGTCGCGTGTAAGACGCCGCCGCACTCGGATCAGAACGGAATATCGTCGTCGAGTTCGTCGGAGAGTTTGCCGGCGGGCGCGGGACGCCTTTCGACGGGCCCGCGCTCCATGGGCGAGGAGCGGCCAAACGATCCGCCGCTCTGGCCGTAGCCGCTGTCGTAATCGCCTTCGCCGCGTCCGCCTTTACTGTCGAGTAAGGTCAACTCGCCGCGAAAACGCTGCAACACGACGTCGGTCGCCTTGCGCTGATTGCCGTCCTTATCCGTGTATTCCCGGGTCTGCAACTGGCCTTCGAGATAGACCTTGGAGCCCTTGCGGCAGTATTGCTCGGCGATCTTGCCGAGATTCTCGTTAAAGATCGAGATATTGTGCCACTCGGTCCGGTCCTTGCGCTCGCCGGTATTGCGGTCGCGCCAAGACTCGGTCGTCGCCAGCGAGAAGGAGACGACGCGATCGCCCGACGGCAGCGTTCGCACTTCTGGATCGCGGCCGAGATTGCCGATCAGGATCACCTTGTTGACGCTGCCCGCCATGTCGCTCTCCACTTGCTCAAAACGCTGGCACTCTAGTGCAAAGGCCCGTCCGCTGGCGCGCTGGCGCGGCTTGTCCACAGATGATGTAGTCCCGCCGCGGCGCTCGGAACGTTCGACGTTTGTTCTAGCATTGCCGCCAACATCGTGCAAGCAAAGGGGAATTTTGTTCCGCTTTTCCGAAGCTTAGCTGTTACGTGATCTCGCGCCTCGCCTCACTCTGTCGCGACGCCCGTCTCGACATCGGACACATCGATTTTACGGGCGAGCCCCGCGGTCAGTCTTGCGCGGTCGAGTTCGCCCTCCCAGGCGGCGATGACGATTGTCGCGACGCCGTTGCCGATGAAATTCGTCAGCGCGCGACACTCGCTCATGAATTTGTCGACGCCAAGCACGAGCGACATGCCGGGCGCGAGTTGCGGATCGACCGCCATCAAGGTGGCGGCGAGCGTGATGAAGCCTGCGCCGGAAACGCCGCTCGCGCCCTTCGAGGTCAGCATCGCGACGATGAGGATCGTCGCCTGATGCGAGAAGTCGAGCTCGACGCCCATGGCGCGCGCGATGAACAGCGTGGCGAGCGTCATATAAATGTTGGTGCCGTCGAGATTGAAGGAATAGCCCGTCGGCACGACGAGTCCGACGACAGACTTCGAGCAGCCGAGCCATTGCAACTTCTCCATCAAAGCGGGCAGGGCGCTTTCCGAAGACGAGGTGCCGAGCACGATCAGCAGCTCGTCGCGCAGATAGGCGACAAGGCTGAAGATGTTGAAACCGGCCGCGCGCGCGATGGCGCCGAGCACGAAGACGATGAAGAGCGCAGCCGTGAGATAGAACAGGCCGACGAGTCCTGCGAGCGACAGTAGCGCGACGGAGCCGTATTTTCCGACCGTATAGGCCATGGCGCCGAAAGCGCCGATCGGCGCCGCTTTCATGATGATGGCGATGACGCCGAACATGGCGTGGCCGACATCGTCGATAATCACCCGCAGCGCGCGGCCGCGTTCGCCGAGCGTCAGGAGCGCAAAGCCGAAGAGCAGCGAGAACAGCAGCACTTGTAGAATGTCGCCCTTGGCGAAAGCGCCGATCGCGCTGTCGGGAATGATGTCGAGAAGAAAATCGACGGCGCTGCGTTTCTCCGCGAGGGCCGTATATTTGGAGATCGCGGACGCGTCGGGCGTTCCCCCGAAACCAGCGCCGGCCTGTGAAAGATTGCCGACCAGCAGTCCAAGCGCGAGAGCAAATGTCGAGACGATCTCGAAATAGACAAGCGCTTTGAGACCGACGCGGCCTACCTTGCGCGCGTCTTCGATATGAGAGACGCCGGAGACGACCGTGCAGAAGATGATCGGGGCGATCGCCATTTTGATGAGCTTGACGAATCCGTCGCCAATGGACTTCACCCAGTCTTGCGCGGCGGCCTCCGGCGCGAGCCAGCCGAACAGCGCTCCGAGCGCAATTGCCGCGAGCACCTGGACATAGAGATGGCGGTAGAGGGCTTTCCCCTCCTTAGGTCTAAGATTGTACTTCAACACAGTCTTCGTCTAACGCTGATCGGAGATTGGGAATATGGCTGAGTTAACGCTTTTCGACAAAGCGCTTATTGTCTGGGCAGCGATTTTCCTGGTCACTCACGCAAATCCGTCGATTTTTTCAGCGGCTGCTTGTGATTTGCACAGCGCAGCGAGTGGCGTTTGACGGCGGTAGCGCCTAGATTAGCGTTTCTCGTTCCACGACCAACCCCGTCAATGGCCAGCAACAACAGGAAATCCGCGCAGGCGGTGGAGAAGGTGTTTGACGCCCAGCGCGCCGACTCCAAGTCCATCACCATCCGCGGCGCGCGCGAACATAATCTCAAAAACATCGATCTGACGATCCCGCGCGACAAGCTCGTGGTGTTCACCGGTCTTTCCGGCTCCGGCAAATCGTCGCTCGCCTTCGACACGATCTACGCCGAGGGCCAGCGCCGCTATGTCGAATCGCTTTCGGCCTATGCGCGGCAATTTCTGGAGATGATGCAGAAGCCCGACGTCGATCAGATCGACGGGCTTTCGCCGGCGATCTCCATCGAACAGAAGACGACATCCAAGAATCCGCGCTCGACCGTCGGCACCGTCACCGAAATTCACGACTATATGCGCCTGCTCTGGGCGCGCGTCGGCATTCCCTATTCGCCGACGACAGGACTACCGATCGAGAGCCAGACGGTCTCGCAGATGGTCGATCGCGTGTTGGCGCTTCCCGAAGGCTCGCGGCTCTATTTGCTCGCGCCTGTCGTGCGCGGCCGCAAGGGCGAATACAGAAAGGAAATCGCCGAATATACGAAGAAGGGCTTCCAGCGTCTCAAGATCAATGGCGCCTATTATGAAATCGCCGACGCGCCGGCGCTCGACAAGAAATTGAAACACGACATCGACGTCGTCGTCGACCGTATCGTCGTGCGTCCCGACATGAGCGCGCGACTGGCCGACAGTTTCGAGACGGCGCTAGAACTGTCGGGGGGACTCGCCGTCGTCGAATTCGCTGATGCGCCGAAAGGCGAGAATGTTCTGATTGCTCCCGTGCAACCGGCGGCGAATGTTTCGACGCATTACGCCCCGCATCACATCTTGTTTTCTTCAAAATTCGCTTGCCCGGTGTCGGGCTTCACGATCCCTGAGATCGAGCCACGGCTGTTTTCCTTCAACAATCCTTTCGGCGCTTGTCCGGTCTGCGGCGGCATCGGCCATGAGCAGAAGGTCGACGCCGACCTCGTCGTGCCGAATCCGAAGCTGACGTTGCGCAAAGGCGCGATCGCGCCCTGGGCGCGGTCGACCTCGCCCTATTACCAGCAGACGCTCGAAGCGCTCGGCAGGCATTACAAATTTCGGCTCGACGCCCCGTGGGAGACGCTCTCCGATAAGGCGAGAAACGTCATTCTCTACGGCTCTGGCGACGATGAGATCCGCTTCTCCTATGACGACGGCTTTCGCGCCTATGACGTGAAGAAGCCGTTCGAAGGCGTCGTCATCAATCTCGAGCGGCGTTATCTCGAAACCGACAGCGAATGGGCGCGCGAAGAGATCGGCCGTTATATGTCGGCGACGCCCTGTCTCGCCTGCGAAGGCTTTCGGTTAAAGCCCGAAGCGCTCGCCGTCAAAGTCGCCGGCAAACATATCGGCGAAGTTTCGGAACTTTCCGTGCGCGCCGCGCTCGACTGGTTTCGCGCGCTGCCCGATGCGCTCGACAAGAAGCGCAATGAGATCGCCTTCCGTATCCTGAAGGAAATTCGCGATCGCCTGACCTTTCTTGTCGACGTCGGCCTCGACTATCTGACGCTCTCGCGTAACTCTGGCTCGCTCTCGGGCGGCGAGAGCCAGCGCATTCGCCTCGCGTCGCAGATCGGGTCGGGACTGACCGGCGTTCTCTACGTGCTCGACGAACCGTCGATCGGTCTGCATCAGCGCGACAACGATCGGCTGCTCGATACGCTGCGGCGGCTGCGCAATCTCGGCAACAGCGTCATCGTCGTCGAGCATGACGAGGACGCGATCCTCGCCGCAGATTATGTCGTCGACGTGGGACCCGGCGCCGGCATTCACGGCGGCAAAATCATCGCGCAGGGGACGCCGCAGGAGATCATGGCCAATCCCGCTTCGCTCACCGGCAAATATCTGACCGGCGAGAAGCAGGTGATCCTGCGCCATAAGTTGCGCAAGCCAACGGCCGGCCGCTGGCTCAAGCTCTTCGGCGCGCGCGGCAATAATCTCAAAGATGTCACCGCGGAAGTGCCGCTCGGACTCTTCACTTGCATCACCGGCGTGTCCGGCGGTGGCAAGTCGACGCTCATCATCGAGACGCTCTACAAGGCCATTGCGCGACGGCTCGCCGGCGCGCATGAGCACCCCGGGCCTTTCGATCGCCTCGAAGGTCTGGAGCAGATCGACAAGATCATCGACATCGACCAATCGCCGATTGGGCGCACGCCGCGCTCGAACCCGGCGACCTACACCGGCGCCTTCACGCCCATTCGCGAATGGTTCGCGGGTCTTCCCGAGGCAAAGGCGCGCGGCTATGCGCCCGGACGCTTCTCCTTCAACGTCAAGGGCGGACGCTGCGAAGCCTGTCAGGGCGACGGCGTCATCAAGATCGAGATGCACTTTCTCCCAGACGTCTATGTCACTTGCGACGTCTGCAAGGGCAAGCGTTACGATCGCGAGACACTCGAAGTGAAGTATCGCGAGAAGTCCATCGCCGACGTGCTCGACATGACGGTCGAGGAGGCGGCGAATCTCTTCAAGGCGGTGCCGTCGATCCGCGACAAGATGGAAACGTTAAAGCGCGTCGGCCTCGACTATATCCATGTCGGCCAACAGGCGACGACGCTGTCGGGCGGCGAGGCTCAGCGCGTGAAGCTCTCCAAGGAGCTCTCGCGCCGCTCGACAGGCCGCACGCTTTATATTCTCGACGAGCCGACGACGGGCCTGCATTTCCACGACGTCGCCAAGCTCCTCGAAGTGCTGCATGAGCTTGTCGAACAAGGCAACACCGTCGTCGTGATCGAGCATAATCTTGAAGTCATCAAGACTGCGGACTGGATCATCGATATGGGTCCGGAGGGTGGCGACGGCGGCGGCGAAATCGTCGCGGCGGGGCCGCCATCAGAGATCATCAAGGAGAAGCGCAGCCACACCGGCCGCTATCTCGCCGAAGCGATGGCGCGGCGGCCGTCGGAAGCGGCGGAGCCGGCGAAGCCGAAGAAGGTGCGATCGCTTTAGAGGCGTCGCGCGTCAGCCTTTCAGAGGGGCAGGACGTTCGTCGCGTTCCTCATCGGAATTGCGCAGCGCCTCGCCGCCGCCAGACGCGGCTTCTTCCGCAGCGCGCTTCTTGCCGGCTTCGAGGATGTCGCGCTCAGGCCGCGGCAGCACTGGCCCTTCCGGGAAGACGAAGCCCAGTGATTTCACCCCGTTGTCGTCGCCGACGACAACGACGCGCACCGCGCCGCCGTTCTTAAGGCGGCCGAACAGCACCTCGTCGGCGAGCGGCGTCTTGATGTGCTGGTGAATGACCCGCGACATCGGCCGCGCGCCCATCGATTCATCGTAGCCGTGCTCGACGAGCCAGTCGCGCGCTTCGTCGGTGAGCTCGATGGTGACGTTCCGGTCGGCAAGCTGCGCTTCGAGCTGCATGATGAATTTGTCCACGACGCGCTTGATCACGTCGACCGGCAAATGCCCGAACGGCACGATGGCGTCGAGACGATTGCGGAACTCCGGCGCGAACAGCCGGTTGATCGCCTCGCTGTCGTCGAGATCGCGCCGGCTGCGGGTGAAGCCGATCGGCGTGCGCGCAAGATCCTGCGCGCCCGCGTTCGTCGTCATGATGAGAATGACGTTACGGAAGTCGATCGTCTTGCCATTGTGATCGGTCAGCTTCCCGTGGTCCATCACCTGCAGCAGGATGTTGTAGAGATCGGGGTGCGCCTTCTCGATTTCGTCAAGCAACAGCACGCAATGCGGATGCTGGTCGATCGCGTCGGTTAAGAGGCCGCCCTGATCGAAGCCGACATAGCCGGGAGGCGCGCCGATCAGCCGGCTCACCGTGTGGCGCTCCATATATTCCGACATGTCGAAGCGCACGAGCTCGATGCCGAGCGAGGTCGCGAGCTGGCGCGCGGCCTCCGTCTTGCCGACGCCGGTCGGTCCAGAGAAGAGATAGCAGCCGATTGGCTTCTCATGGTCGCGCAGGCCGGCGCGCGCGAGCTTGATCGCCGAAGTGAGCGCCGAGATCGCCTTGTCCTGTCCGTAGACGACACGCCGCAGCGTCTCGTCGAGATGCGCGAGAACTTCGGCGTCGTCCTTGGAGACGGTCTTCGGCGGCACGCGCGCCATGGTGGCGATCGTCGTTTCGATCTCTTTCAGCCCGATCGTCTTCTTGCGCTTATTCTCAGCGACAAGCATCTGCGCCGCGCCGGTTTCATCGATCACGTCGATCGCCTTGTCCGGCAGCTTGCGGTCATGGATGTAGCGGGCCGAGAGCTCCACCGCCGCCTTCAACGCGTCATTGGTGTAGCGGATTTTGTGGAACTCCTCGAAATAGGGCTTGAGGCCCTTCATGATTTCGATGGCGTCGGGGATCGAGGGCTCATTGACGTCGATCTTCTGGAAGCGGCGGACAAGCGCGCGGTCCTTTTCGAAATACTGGCGGTATTCCTTGTACGTCGTCGACCCGATGCAGCGCAGAACGCCTTGCGCCAACGCCGGCTTCAGCAGATTAGAGGCGTCCATCGCGCCGCCCGAGGTGGCGCCGGCGCCGATGACGGTATGAATTTCGTCGATGAAGAGAATCGCGTTCTTGTGATTCTCAATTTCCTTCACGACTTGCTTCAGCCGTTCTTCGAAGTCGCCGCGATATCGCGTGCCGGCGAGCAGCGCGCCCATGTCGAGCGCGAAGACGGTGGCGCCGGCAAGCACGTCCGGCACATCGCCGGAGACGATCTTGCGGGCGAGACCTTCGGCAATCGCCGTCTTGCCGACCCCGGGATCGCCCACAAGCAGAGGATTGTTCTTTTGCCTACGGCATAGAACCTGAATCGTGCGCAGCACTTCAGGTTCGCGGCCGATCAGCGGGTCAATGCGGCCGTCGCGCGCCTTCTTGTTCAGGTTGACGCAATAAGCCTCCAGCGCGCCTTCCTTTTTGCGGCTCTCTCCGTCGCGACCCTCTCGGCCTTCGCTGCGCTCGCCGTCATCCTCGACGCCGCGCGGCGTGCGGCTCGCGTCCGAAAGGCCAGGGCGCTTGGCGATGCCGTGGCTGATGAAATTGACCGCGTCGTAACGCGTCATATCCTGCTCCTGCAGGAAATAGACGGCGTGGCTCTCGCGCTCGGCGAAGAGCGCGACAAGAACATTGGCGCCGCTGACGTCTTCGCGGCCGGACGACTGAACGCTGATGATCGCTCGCTGCACGACCCGCTGAAACCCGGCGGTCGGCTTACATTCGTCAGCATCTTCATTGACGAGATTGTCGAGCTCGCGATCGATGTAGTCGCGCAAATTCTTGGTCAGAACGTCAAGGTCGACGGAGCAGGCGCGCAGCACGGCCGAAGCGTCGACGTCCTCGACGAGGCTTAGCAATAGGTGCTCCAGCGTCGCATATTCATGGTGACGCTCGCGGGCGGAGGCCAGCGCGCGGTCCAAGGTCTGCTTCAGGTTGCGCGAGAAGGTCGGCATGCGCTCGTCCTATTTCTTTTCCATGATGCATTGCAGAGGATGCTGGTGCTTCCTTGCAAAATCCATGACCTGGGTGACTTTGGTCTCCGCGACCTCGTAAGTGTAGACGCCGCATTCGCCGACGCCGTGATTGTGTACATGGAGCATGATGCGGGTGGCTTCCTCCACGGACTTGTTAAAATATTTGCGCAGCACGATCACAACGAACTCCTGGGTCGTGTAATCATCGTTCAACAGCAGCACCCGATACATATTGGGCTTGCGCGTCTGAGGACGCGTTCGGGTGACGAGCGCCGTGCCGGCGCCGGGACCGTCGCCTCCCTTTCGCGGCTCCCTGGCCGCACGCGGCGCCCAAACAGCCGCCGTCAAAAGAGCTAGATCCTCGGCCGCCACGTCCTTACCTCTTCGATCCTTTTCATGTAGGTCGACACAGTGGTTCTTTTAGGGTCGCTTCGCAGAATTTGGGCCACTTCCACGGTGAGGGAAATCAAGAACATCGACAGTTTTGAGCTTTCCCCCTGGCTTGGCAAGGGGTCGCCCGCGGCGTCGCCGTCGCACTCAGTGTAATGAAAAATTTACCCTGGAAAGGTTAGCGTCGACGCCGCTAACCTCAGGCCGGTAAGTGCGCGCAACTAACGAGCATCGCCGCTCAAGCCAACCCTGCGTCGGATTGCCCGCGGGCATGTGGAGCCTCGCGGCGCTCTCTGTCGCCGCTTGTTTGTGCAGCGTGCTGGGCGCGAAACTTCTTTCAAATATGTTCGAGCCGCCCGGAGCGCCAGCAGGAGCCCGCCCTCTTGGGGCTGCCTTTCCTGGGGCTACAAAGTCCGAATTGCGCGTCCCTGCCAAGTCGGCGCCGCACGTCGAGGCGCCGGCGCCTACAGAGCAGCGCAACGCCAATATTGACCCTTTACCAACGGGAACGATCTCCCCAATGCGGCAAGGGCATTCGGCGTTGACGCCCTGCGGCGCAGCCGCCGATCATTAGCTTTTTTTCGGACGAGCCCTCGCGCGCCGCCGCATGGGCGCATATATTCATTGACATTCCGGCAATTGCCCGTAAAGCATTCCCGTGGCTATCGCCCGCGCTTCTTTGCGGCGGACCGTCGGCGGGCCGGACAGTCGTCGCAGCGGCGACGGAATTTTCTCTCAACATCCAGGCGCGCTTTTACGGCTGGCGCGCAAGCGGGCGATCCGCAAAAGGCAAGCCGTAATCAGGATAATTGATGACATTCGAGGAACTGGGCCTTTCCCATAAGGTTCTCGAGGCTGTCCAAGCCTCCGGCTATACGACCCCGACGCCAATTCAGGCGCAGGCCATTCCACCCGCCTTGCAGGGGCGCGACATTCTCGGCATCGCCCAGACGGGCACTGGGAAGACCGCAGCCTTCACCTTGCCGATGCTGAGCCGTTTGGAAAGCGGCCGCGCCCGCGCGAGGGTGCCGCGCACGCTCATTCTGGAGCCGACGCGCGAACTTGCCGCTCAGGTTGAAGAAAGCTTCGCTAAATACGGCAAAAACCATCGGCTCAATGTCGCGCTGCTGATTGGCGGCGTATCGTTCGGCGATCAAGAAGCCAAAATCATGCGCGGCGCCGACGTGCTGATCGCAACGCCGGGCCGCTTGCTCGATTTCTTCGATCGCGGCAAGCTGCTGCTCACCGGCATTGAAATACTTGTCATCGACGAGGCGGACCGTATGCTCGACATGGGCTTCATCCCCGACATCGAGCGCGTCTGCAAGCTGGTGCCGTTCACGCGGCAGACTCTTTTCTTCTCTGCGACGATGCCGCCGGAAATCACGCGGCTGACCGAAGCTTTCCTGCATAATCCGATCCGCTGCGAAGTGGCGCGCGCCGCCACCACGGCCTCGACCATCCGCCAGGTTCTCGTCGCCTCGCGCGGCCACGCCGACAAGCGGGAAACCTTGCGCAACCTCATTCGCAGCGCGGAGAACTTCAAGAACGCGATCATCTTCTGCAACCGCAAGCGCGATGTGGCGGTCCTTCACCGCTCGCTGCTCAAGCACGGCTTTTCCACCGGCGCGCTGCATGGCGACATGGACCAGCTCGCGCGCATGGCCTCGCTCGACGCTTTCAAGAATGGCGAGGTCTCGCTCATCGTTTGCTCAGATGTGGCGGCACGCGGCCTCGACATTCCCGATGTGAGCCACGTGTTCAATTTCGACGTGCCGACGCATAGCGAAGACTACGTGCATCGCATCGGGCGCACGGGACGCGCCGGGCGGTCAGGCGTGGCGATGACGATCGTCACTGAAGATGACATGAAATATGTCGATCAGATTCAGGGCCTCATCGGCAAGGCGATCGACTGGGAAGGGCCGGGCTTTGAGGCTTTGCCGCCGCCGATGGAGACGAGCCGTCCGCAGGAGCGCCGCGGCGAGCGCGGCGAACGCGGGCCGCGTCGGGAGCGCGGCCGCAGACCAACTGTTGAACGCGAAGCGCCCGTGAGCATGGGCCGGCCGCGCGGCGGCCGATCCCAGCCGGAAGCGGAGAGCTTCCGGTCTCCGGCTTGTGCGGCGTCGGCTTCAGATCGTCGGGAGCGTCGGCCGCGCCGCTATGAAGAGGACGGGCCGCCCGTCGTCGGGCTGGGCGATCATGTGCCGTCCTTCCTGCTACGCCCGGTGGCGTTGCGGCCGGCGAAGGTTGCGGAAGACTAGTGTTTTCAGCAGAGCTTTCCGATGGGCAGGCCGCGGCTCAGTCCTCGAAAGGCTCCATCGCGTCGCGAATTTGCTTCGCCTGTTCGGCGAGCTTCGCGTCGTCCGCCATCGTTCCCGGCGGACGCAGGGCGACGCCATCCCAGCGCGGCAGCAGGTGGAAATGAAGGTGATAGATCACCTGGCCGCCGGCGCTCTCATTGAATTGATGCAGGGTTAGTCCGTCAGCGTCGAAGGCCCTTTCAATCGCCCTTGCGACATGCTGCACGCGCTTCATCAAGTCGCCGAGCGTTTGCGACGAAACGTCCAGCAGTCCGCGCGCGCCTTCTTTGGGGATCACCAGAACATGGCCTTCGGCGCGCGGCATGATGTCCATGAAAGCGAGCGCAACGTCGTCTTCATAAACTTTATGCGCGGGGATTTCGCCGCGTAAAATCTTGCCGAAAATGTTGTTTGGGTCGTAGACGGCGGCCATGGGTTGTTCCCTTCGAGCGCTTGCTCATGAATATCGTTTTGGCCGTTCCGACGTGCGCTTGCGTCTCAAGGGACGCGGCTCATGGCGCGAACGGATCGTCGCCGGGCGGCGATATTCCGGTTCCCGCTGAAAAGGCCGGCAAGGAAAGCAATTGCCTCCGCGGCCTGTCAATCCCCAAAGGCGAAGGCGCGGATATTCGTAATGCGGAAATCGCTCGCGGGATAAACCCCGAGGATCTCGACTTCCTTCGAGAAAAACTGCAGTTCTTCAAGCGCGCGCGCCATCGCCGGCTGTTCCGGATGTCCATCGGCGTCGGCAAGAAAGCGCGTCGCGGCGAACTCGCCGTCGACCATGTAACTTTCGAGCTTCGTCATGTTGACGCCGTTCGTCGCGAAGCCGCCAAGCGCCTTGTAAAGCGCCGCCGGCACGTTGCGCACGCGGAAGATGAAGGTCGTGATGGTCGAACCTTCGTTCGCCGCCGCCCATTGCCTCGTCTTCGACAG
This sequence comes from Methylocystis sp. B8, assembly GCF_005771425.1. Classification (GTDB taxonomy): domain Bacteria; phylum Pseudomonadota; class Alphaproteobacteria; order Rhizobiales; family Beijerinckiaceae; genus Methylocystis. Next base: position 670,164 of record NZ_VBTZ01000001.1, read on the forward strand.
CACGATGAAGCGCGTGGTGTTGTGCGCCTCATCCTCTATGTTCTCAGCGAGCACGTCGAGATCATAGATCTCAGCGGCCAGCCGCGGCGCAATCGCCGCCTTGGCGAGATCTCCCCATTCGGCGATTTCGCGCGCTGCGCCTGCGGTGTCGCCGGCGGTATGCGCTTCTAGTCCAAACTGGCGGATGGCGCGCCGGCACTGGCCGAGCGCATGGACATGGCTGTAGACGCTCTTGAGCCCCTGTCGCGTAGCGCCTTTGGGCGCCATCAGATGGAAATGGATCGGCAGGAAATGTTCGCCGACGATATGCAGTCCGGAATGCGGCAGGAAATGATGAATGTCCGCGACGCGCCCGGCGATCGAATTTTCAATCGGGATCATGCCGAGCGCGGCGCGCCCTTCGGTCACCGCCGCGAAGGCGTCCTCGAAGCTTGCGCAGGGCAGCGGCGTCAGATGTGGATAGGCCGTGCGGCAGACGAGGTCGGAGTTCGCGCCGGGTTCTCCCTGATAAGCGATATATTGCGTCACTTTGCGTCCTGTTCGCGCGCGACGGCGCGCAGCGCGGCCAAATCGCGTTCCGTATCCACCGACGGGGCCGCTTTGTCCAGCAGAACGGCGTCGATGCGCATGCCGGCCTCCAGCGCGCGCAACTGCTCTAGCCGCTCGCGCACTTCGAGCGGGGAGGGCGGCAGCGAGACAAATCGCTCCAAGGCCGCGCGGCGGAAGGCGTAGACGCCGATGTGCTTTAAACGCGGGCCATCGCCATAAGGCGCGGGCGCTCGCGTGAAGTAGAGCGCACGCAGCCGGTTGGGCGTAAGCGAGGCTCCGATGAGCTTCACCGCGTTGGGATCGTCGGTCTCTTCCGCGCTCGCCGCACAGGCTAGCGTGCCGATGTCGACGGAAGAGTCATTGAGAAGCGCGAGCGCCGCTTTAAGGGCGCCGTCCGGAAGGAAAGGCTGGTCGCCCTGCAGGTTGATCACGGCGCCATGGCGGCCTTGCGGATCAAGCGTATTGAGCGCTTCGCCGATACGATCGCTGCCGCAGGCATGAGAGTCGCCCGTGAGCACGGCGTCTCCCCCGGCCGCCTCGACAGCGCGCGCGATTTCCGGCGCATCCGTCGCCACCACAACCGGTCCAAGCGCTGCTGCGCAGGCGCGCTCAAAGACGCGAACCACCATCGGCCGACCGTCGATTTCGGCGAGCGCCTTGCCGGGCAAACGCGTCGAGCCAAGGCGCGCCGGAATGACCACGATCGGCGCCAGCGTTCGCACGATGGCGTCAATAGGCGTGATTATCCTCGGCCATCCATCCCTTTTCGCTTTTCACGAAATGCAGCGTGCCTTCGCTCGTGTGCACTTCGGCCTTCGCGAATGTCCGGTCGTCGTCGATGCCGAGGAACGCGCATTTTCCGCGTTCGCGCTCATCGGCGCATTTGGCTTCAAAACCCTCAGGAAACTGGATTTCGGCCTCATACATCAATTCATAGGCGTCAACATTTTCACGCTTCACTTCGCGCCCCTGCACCTTCTTGAAGGAGACGAGCTTGGCGTCCACGCCATTCTTTTGCAGAAGATTGCGTAAGACCTTCGCGCCCGTAGCGTCGCCCGGCATATGTTCGCCGCAAGCAGAAAGGGTGAGGGCGAGACAAACGCCGGCCGCCATGCCAAGAACTAAGCGTAATCCAGATGCCATCTACCCCTCCGGCGCCGCGTTCATCGCAGCGCATTGTTGTTCTTTACGCTGCGCACAAACGCGTCACAGCTTCCGATGTGTGAAATTTCATATCAGATAGTTGCATTTTTGTGCAGCCGGAGTAACGTGACTGCGCCAAATGAGTTGCGCGTCTGGCGGCGTCGAAGGGCCTGAAACAAGACCCATGGCGCGCTTAAAGCGTTCGATGCGTATTCGGCACAACTTTGAATACCCTGCGGAGTGCTCAGGTCCGCCGCATCTCCTGGGTCCGTGGGGTTGGCCGACTGGCGGTGGTTGGAGTGGCCTCCTTGAAGCCATCGTCAGTCGGCCGCCTTGCTCCCGACGAACGTTGATCTTCCAACCGACGCGCGAACGCGCTCGGACCAACGAGCTCTCGCTACATCACGGTGGTCACGAAAGCGTCGTAAAAAACCCGCGCGTTCTTCACGCGCGCTTACTTGATCTTGGTTTCCTTGAATTCGACGTGCTTGCGCGCGACGGGATCGTATTTCTTGAAAACGAGCTTTTCCGTCTTGGTGCGCGCGTTCTTCTTGGTGACGTAGAAATAGCCCGTATCCGCCGTGGACAGGAGCTTGATCTTGATCATGGCGGATTTGGCCATCTCTCGTTCCAGTCTATCAGAGAAAGAAAATCGCCCCGGCCGCGGGGCGCGCCGGGAGCGAATTTGCGCGCAACATACGTGCGGCGCACACGATGTCAAGAAGGCGCGGGCGGCGTCGAGCGCTGGATAAAGCGCCGCTGGGCCACATTGCTCAGAATCGGCAAAGTACAGCCATAATTTTATTGGCTAATCTTAAAGAGCAGCGGCGCGTGTCCGGGCCCTGCCTGGCTAATTGCGCAGCAATATTCCGGCAGGGAGAAATATCTCCCAAGAAGCCGACGGTTTGCGCGAGTTAAGCGCTGAAATCCGCATGTATCGACGTGGGAGAACTTCTACCTCGTGCATTATGCGGCGGCGCTCGGAGTGAGTAATATGAGCGTAATAGTCGAGAAACGACGAAAAGTCGCGGAGTTAGAGAACTTCGAACGGAAGGTCCTTCAAGAGAAGCGGCGCTTGATGCGTGAGCTGGAAAGCTTGGAGAGACCCTTCCGCAAGACGCGCGCGATAGACTGGATCAAGGATTTCGTAAGCGACCTCATTGGCGAATGGCGCGCGATGCAGGACTCAGCGTCCTCGAAAGCGCCCCTCTGGTTTTTCGTCGTAGGGGCGATCATCCTGCTCGGCGGCGGCGTCCTCGTCGCGCATTTGGCGCTGAAAGGCGCGCCGCAGCAGCGCAATGACGTGACGGCGCTGCGCAGCAACGAGACGCCGCCGACCCAACCCGCCGCGCCGGCGCCTGAGACCCAAGCCGCCCAAATCGCCGAAGCGGCGCCGGTTGCGACGGCTCCCGCGAGCGCAGAGCAGGAAGCGATTGCGCCGCCCGCGCAGCAGGCGGCCGGTGTGACGGCTCTGCGCGAGCGACTCATAGAGGCCCAGTCGGCGACGGAGCCCTTGCCCGAGCCGCTGCCGCCGCCAACGGCAAAAGCCGAAGCGCCGGCCTCGCCGCCGTCTCTGGACGCTGCGCCGGCTTCCCCGCTCGACGAGGCGCAATCAAAAACCGCATTCGACGGCGCGCCGCCAGTCGACGCGGCGGGGCCGGCGGAGCCGGAAAGCGTCGCCCCGGTTCGCGAAGTTGAGCGTCAGCAACAACCGGCCGACGAAGGCCGCCCTGTGCAATGTTTCGTCAAGGTCGACGGACGCGTGCTCTTCGAGAAGAGTTGCTTGCTTCGCCAGGCCGGACGCTCGTCCTTCACGCTCATTGCGGGGAAAAATTCGGTCGTTTTAAAGCTCGATCATGGAAGGTCGTGGACCGCGACTCTCGGCGGCGAAAGTCTTGGCCCGGTCTATCGAACGGGGCAATGCTGGGGCCGGCGCCGAGAGGTCTACATCTGCGCGAAAGGCGCGTGAGTCGCGCTCTTTATCGCTTCTTCCTGCGCGCAGACGGGCGACGTTCCTTCGATCTCGCGCTCGCCCGTGGCGGCGGCGCACGGCGTTCGCCGCCGCTCACGACCTCGAAACGCAAGGCGCCGGCGATCGGCGCCGCCTCGATGAGCCGCACCTCGATGACATCCGCGAGCCGGTAGCTGACGCCGGAGCGCGAGGTGAGCGCATGCGCCGCTTCGTCATAGGCGTAATATTCGCGGCCCAAAGTCGCCGCCGGGACGAAGCCGTCGGCGCCAGTCTCAGCGAGACGCACGAAGAGCCCCGATCTTGTCACGCCGGAAATGCGCGCCTGAAAGCGCGCGCCGATCTGGTCGGCGAGATGATGCGCGATGAGCCGGTCGACCGTCTCGCGCTCCGCCGCCATGGCGCGCCGCTCCGCGGCGGAAATGCGCGCGGCGATTTCCGCAAGTTCGCCAACGGGCATTTCCGGAAGCGCGCCTTCGCCAAGCTTCAAGGCGCGAATGAGCGCGCGATGCACGATCAGATCGGCATAGCGGCGAATGGGCGAGGTGAAATGCGCGTAGCGCCGCAGATTGAGGCCGAAGTGCCCGTAATTTTCATGGGTATATTCGGCCTGCGCCTGCGTGCGGAGAATGATCTCATTGACGATGTTCTCATGCTCCATGCCCTTCACGCGATCTAGGATCACGTTGAAATGCGCGGCGCGCAGCGTCTGACCCTTGGCGAGCTTGACGCCGATCGTCGCGAGGAACTCCGAGAGCGCCGAGACCTTTTCGCGCGAAGGTTCATCATGGGCGCGATAGATCAGCTGCTGACGATGCTGCTCCAAGGTTTCGGCGGCGGCGACATTGGCCAGGATCATGAACTCTTCGATCAGGCGATGCGCTTCGAGGCGCGGCGGAATGACGACGCGGTCGAAGGAGCCGTCTTTCTTCAAAAGAATTTTGCGCTCGGGCAGGTCGAGATCGAGCGGCGCGCGTAGATTGCGCGCGTGCTGCAGCGCCTCATGCGCGGCGTAAAGTGGCTTGAGCACGGGGGCGAGCAACGGCTTCGTGATTTCATCCGTGCGGCCCTCGATCGCGTCCTGCGCCTGCGCATAGGCGAGCTTCGCGTGCGAGCGCATCATCACGCGATGAAATTTGTGGTCGATCTTCTTGCCATTGCTCGTGACGCGCATGCGCACGGCGAGGGCGGGCCGGTCTTCGCCGGGACGCAATGAGCAAAGGTCATTGGAGATGCGCTCGGGCAGCATCGGCACGACGCGGTCCGGAAAATAGACCGAATTGCCGCGCTCCAACGCGTCGCGATCGAGCGCAGAGCGCGGCATCACATAATGCGCGACGTCGGCGATTGCGACCGTAAGGATAAAGCCGCCGTCATTGTCCGGCGCATCGTCTCGCGTGGCATGCACCGCGTCGTCGTGGTCCTTGGCGTCGGGCGGATCGATCGTGACGAGCGGCAAGTCGCGCCAGTCCTCACGTCCGTGCAACGTCGCGGGCTGCGCGCGCTCGGCTTCCGCCGTCGCTTCGAGGCGAAACACGTCGGGAATATCATGCGCGCGCAGCGCGATAAGGCTCACCGCCTTCTCGCCAGTCACCGAGCCGAGCGTTTCCCGCACGCGGGCGCGCGGCGCGCCGAAGCGCGTCTTGCCGACGAGATCGACTGACACGAGGTCGCCATGCTTGCCTTCGCCGATGTCGGACGCCGCGACGGCGAGTTCGCGTCCTGCCTGTTTCTTGTCGATCGGTTCGATACGGCCGGCGCCATTCGCTTCGACATGCAGCACGCCGAGCACGCGCTGGCGCTGGCGCGACAAGAGCTTGACGACGCGCCCGACGTAGGGCGGCTCATCTGGCGCCGCGTCGCGATCGGGTTCGGCGCGAACCAGCGCGCGGTCGCCGACGCCGGGCAGGGGTTCGCCGGGCCGCGCGCGGCGCGGCGCATGTATCCGGATGCGCGGCGCCGGCCCCAGCTCGTCCTCGTCCCATTCGACCGGCGCGGCGATCATCTCTCCATCGCGGTCGCGCGCGACGATGTCGACGAGTGCGACGGGCGGCAGAGCGCCCTTGCGCGTCACGCGGCGGCCGCGTTTCTCAAGAACGCCTTCCTCGGCGAGCCCCGCGAGCATGCGCTTGATGGCGATGCGATCGTCGCCAGTGAGGCCGAAGGCGCGGGCGATTTCGCGCACGCCGATCTTGCGCGGGCCGCCCGCCTCGGTTTCGCGGGAGATGAAGGCGAGGATATCTTCGCGAGAGGGCGGGCGCTTTTCTCTAGTGTCTTTTTTCGCCAAGGGTTCGCTCAAAAAGAGGCGGGATCGCCAATCAACGCGGCGGCATACAGTTCAATTGAACTCGGCATCCCACATATATGAAGCGCGCGGCGAAGTTGAAGCGCGCCTCCAGAATCAGCGCAACTTAAGAGCGCCCTCCTTTTAGTTTGTGGCGGCCTTCTTCGCCTTCGCAGGGACGAGTTTCTTCGCCGCCGGCTTTTTTGCAGGCGGTTTTTTCGTTGCCGTTTGCTTTGCGGTCGCCTTCAGGTCTTGTTTCACAGGCCGCGAATCGTCGAAGGGCATCTCATCGCTGTCTTCGATTTTCTTCTTGGCTTTGGCCGGCGCCTTCTTCGCTGATTTCCTCGGCGCGGCCTTCTTCGGCGCGCCGACCTTGGCTTCAATCAGGCGTAGCGCCTCTTCGAGAGTCACCTCTTCCGGCGAAGCCCCCTTGGCGAGCGTCGCGTTGATCTTGCCCCAGTTCACGTACGGGCCGAAGCGGCCGGCGCGCACCGTGATCTTGCCGCCGTCTGGATGGTCGCCGAGCGCGCGTCCGCCAGTCGACCCACCGCCGCCGCCCGCCGCCTTCTCGGCAAGAAGTTCGAGCGCCTGTTCGAGCGTCAGTGACGCGGGGTCGACGGCCCTCGGTATCGTCGCGTTGACCTTGCCCCAGTTCACATAAGGACCGAAGCGGCCGGATTTGACGCTGACAGATCCGCCTTCCGGGTGATCGCCGAGCACGCGCGCCGGCTCCGCCGCCCCGCGCGAGAAGCGCGAGCCGCCGCCCGATTCCTTCTGCACGATGAGGTCGATGGCGCGGTTTGCGCCGATGCTCAGCACATCGTCGTCGCGGCCGATATTTGCGTAGGTCTTGCCGTGTTGGACATAGGGGCCGAAACGCCCGATGCCGGCAACGATCGGCTCGCCGCTCGTCGGATGTTTCGCGACTTCGCGCGGCAGAGAGAGCAGGGCGATGGCCTGGGCGAGCGTGAGATCGTCGGGCCTGATGTTTTTGGGCAGCGAGGCGCGTTTGGGCTTCTCGCCGCCCTCCTCCTGTTCGCCTTCCTGCACATAGGCGCCGAAGCGGCCTTCCCGCAGCGTGACTTCCGCGCCGCTTTCGGGATTGACGCCCAGGACTTTCACGCCCGGTCTCGCCGCGTCGGCGGCGTCGCCCGTTGGCGGCGAGAGCGTTCGCGTGTAGCGGCACTCGGGATAGTTCGAGCATCCGACAAAGGCGCCGAATTTGCCGATCTTCAGCGAGAGTTGGCCGCTGTTACAGGACGGGCAGAGCCGCGGATCGCTACCGTCCTCCTTTGGCGGAAAGACATGCGGGCCGAGCAGCTCGTTGAGGCTGTCGAGCACCTCGCTGACGCGCAAATCCTTGGTGCCGTCGACGGCCGCCGAGAAGTCGCGCCAGAAGTCGCGCAACACCTCTTTCCAGTCGATCTCATTATTCGAAACGAGATCGAGCTTTTCTTCAAGGTCGGCGGTGAAGTCGAACTCGACATAGCGCGTGAAGAAGCTCTCAAGAAAGGCGACGACGAGGCGTCCCTTGTCCTCGGGCACGAGCCGCTTCTTGTCGAGCCGCACATAGTCGCGGTCCCGCAGCACGGCGAGCGTCGAGGCGTAGGTCGATGGCCGCCCGATGCCGAGCTCCTCCATGCGCTTGACGAGCGTCGCTTCGGTGTAGCGCGGCGGCGGTTCGGTGAAATGCTGGGTCGCGTCGATCTTCTCGCGCGTGACCGGTTCGCCCTGCGCCATGGCGGGCAGGCGGCCGCCGTCCTCATCGGCGTCGTCGTCGCGGCCTTCCTGATAGAGCTCCAGGAAGCCCGAAAAGCGGACGACCTGGCCCGTTGCGCGGAGTTCGAGCGCTCGCGCGCCTGCTTTGGCGTCGATGTCGATCGTGGTGCGCTCCAGTTCGGCCGACTCCATCTGGCTGGCGATGGTGCGCGTCCAGATCAGCTCATAGAGCTTGGCCTGTTCCGGCTCGAGATATTTCGCCACATGCTTCGGCAAGCGGCCAGGGTCGGTCGGGCGGATCGCCTCATGCGCTTCCTGGGCATTCTTGGCTTTCGTCGTGTATTTGCGCGGAACTGAGGGAACGAAGCGGTCACCGTATTCCTTTCCGATCACGCGGCGCACGCTGGCGACCGCCTCTGGCGCCATGTCGACGCCGTCGGTTCGCATGTAAGTAATGAGACCCGCCGTCTCGCCGCCGATGTCGACGCCCTCGTAGAGCCGCTGGGCGATGCGCATGGTGATCGCCGGCGCGAGCCCGAGCTTCCGCGACGCCTCCTGCTGCAAGGTGGAGGTCGTGAACGGCGCATAGGGGTGACGCTTGACGGGTTTCGCTTCGACCGAGCGCACGACGAAGGCGGCGCTCTCAAGCGCCTTTTTGAAGTCCTCGGCCTCCTGACCGGCGCCGATGTCGAGCCGCTGGATCTTCTTTCCGTCCGCGCCGACGAGGCGGGCCGTGAAGGGCTCGCCCGCCTTGGTCTTCAGATGCGCGACGAGCGACCAATATTCGCGCGGGACGAATTTTTCGATTTCGAGCTCGCGGTCGCAGACGAGGCGTAGCGCCACCGACTGCACGCGGCCGGCTGAACGCGCGCCGGGGAGCTTGCGCCACAGCACCGGCGACAAAGTGAAGCCGACGAGGTAGTCGAGCGCGCGGCGGGCGAGATAGGCGTCGACCAGCGCCTGATCGATCTGGCGCGGATGCGCCATCGCCTCCTTGATCGCGTCCTTGGTGACGGCGTTGAAGACGACGCGCTCGATCTTCTTATCCTTGAGCACGCGCTTCTTGTTCAAAATGTCCAGCAGATGCCAGGAGATGGCTTCGCCCTCGCGGTCCGGGTCGGTCGCGAGGATGACCGTGTCGGCGCCTTTCACCGCGTCGGCGATGGCCGAGACGCGCTTTGCGCCCTTGGCGTCCATTTCCCAGACCATGGAGAAATCCTGGTCGGGATCGACCGAGCCATCCTTGGCGGGGAGGTCACGAACATGGCCGTAGCACGCTAACACATTGAAATTTTTGCCTAAATATTTGTTGATCGTCTGCGCTTTGGCGGCTGACTCGACGATAACGACGTTCATTCGCGACAATTCCAGCAAGTGCGCCGGCTCGGCGCGAGGGGCGGAAGATGGTCAAAATGGGCGCTGCCTGTCAAATTGGCCACCCTCGGGCCTTAGGGAAGCTGCGCCATGGAAAAGTCTGTTCCGCGCCGGCCGGCCGCGGTCGAGGCGGCCAATGTCGCGCCGCGCGCCAAGCCGTCGAGCTATCCAGAACCCTTCGCGACGCGGGTGCGTGGGCGCGAAAAGCGGACCCTCGGCGACCTTTTTGGCCTGACCAATTTCGGCGTTAACCTCACGAGGCTCGCGCCCGGCGCGCAGTCCGCGCTGAAGCATCGCCATAGTCGGCAGGACGAGTTCGTCTTTATTCTGGAAGGCGAGCCAACCCTCCTATTTGACAACGACGAGGTCGTGTTGCGCCCAGGCATGTGCGCGGGGTTCCCGGCTGGGGGCGCCCGCCCACTGTCTTATCAACCGGACTGATCGCGACGTCGTCTATCTCGAAATCGGCGACAGATTGCCCGGCGATGAGGCGAGCTATCCTGATGACGACCTAAAGGCCGCGCTTGGCGTCGATGGCCGCTGGATCATGACCCATAAGGACGGTCGTCCGTATTGAGGCGCTGATATCTTCTCGCCTTGGCTTGCTCGCCCTTATGCCCTCCTGTATGAGCGAGCGCACGCGGCGCGCGCCGCGTTAAGGCCTCGTGGCGGAGTGGCTACGCAGAGGACTGCAAATCCTTGTACGGGGGTTCGATTCCCTCCGAGGCCTCCAGATAAGCGAATGCTTGCCAAGAAAAACAGAAGCCGAAGCTGCTCATCGATTTGATAAAAATCGGCGATGGGCTTGAATGCGCTTCTATGGGGTCTCTTACCGGGTAACCCATTTTCCTGTTTTGATTTTGGACGCGACCTACACGGCTGCGTCTCTATATGGCGCCGACGATTTGATCAGCCGCGCTCATGAAGGCGCTCGCCTGTCGACGGAACAACAAAACAACGCGTGCGTTAGACGGGCGGCCGGGGGGTCACAAGGACCTGGAGGTTCGCCATGAAGAACCTACGCAAGCTGCTTACCGGCGCGCTCGCTGCAACCATGCTCGTGGGCGCAGTATCGGTTTCGACCCCGGCCGCCGCGTGGCACCGTTGGGGCTGGGGGCCCGGTACTTACTGGGGCTACGGCGGCGCGTGGCGGCGCCCCGGTTATTGGGGATATGGCGCGGGCCTTGCCACTGGCCTGGCGCTTGGCGCCTCGTCCTACCCATATGGCTACGGCTATTGGGGCTCCGCTTCTCCTGGCTACTATGGCTATAGCGGCTATGGCGGCTATGGCGGCTATAGCGGCTGCGGCTGCGACTGGTAACGGCATCCGTCATAGGCCAGCCTAAGGCGCGCAGCCTGGAGCGTCGAACGAAGGCGCAACCGCTATGCGGTTGCGCCAGAAGCGTAACGCGATGTGATTTCTTCGATCCCTGCGCGTAAGTCTCAGCATTCCTTCGCAGCTGCGGTATAGTCCTCCGCGATATCACCATCGACGAGGGTTATGATGCTGAATGCGTTGATTGCGGATGCGCAGGCGCGGCTGGATCAGGCGCGGCGCGAGTTGAGATCCGCCGTGCTCGATTTTGACGTATCCGATGAAAAGCTCTTGGAAATACGGGCCGCCGCGCGTCAAGTCTACGATGAGCTCCGCGATCTTGACCGCAAGAAGCTGAAGAGGGGCTTCTTCGGTTTTTTGAAATTCCGCTGACCTCAATGCGGCGTGTCCGGCTCTTTCGCCGGCCGACGCGCGCTCCATAATGATTGAGGAGCGCGCGTTCATCGCGCAGCAGAACGAGGTCGCCAATGATTAGTCCCGAAACGCCTCCTGGCGCCGAGGTTGTCTGCGTTGACGCGACTGCGGGGCCCTATGGACGTTGCAACGGTTTGGCCCGCGGCGCGATTTACACGGTGGCGCGGATCGCTCGCGGCATCGACGGCGGTCATGTCGTGATTCTAGCCGAAGTCTCGCCCTGGCGGACCTATGCGCCGCCCTGGGGCGTGATCGAAGTTGGTTTTGAACTTCGCCGCTTCCGCTATCTCGACATCCCCGACGAGTTGACCAGGCTGTTGCACGAAACGCAGCTTGAGGAGGTCTAGCGGTCCTCAATCATTGCCGCGGGGGGCCGCGATCAGCCGGCGCGCCTTGTGGCGTCAGCAGCGGCGCGGCGGCGTCCGAGCGTCGGATGAACGCTTGCGTATCCAACCCTAGCGACAAGTCGTCCCAGCGGCCGACCACATCGAAGGCGATGCTGGGCGCAGACGGGTCTGTCTTGTCGGCGCTGGCCGTCTTACGCGCGATGGCTTTGAGAGCAAGACGGCGATCCGTCAGCGGCGCATAGCCGCCGAAGGCGACTGAGAAATCCGGGCCACGCGCGTCTCCTTCGGAAATCTCGGCGAGGCCATTCTCAATTTTAATCGCGGCGCTCGCGGCGTCGAGCGTCGAGCGGCCCGAGCGGATGTCGAAGGCGCTCGACAATGGGCGCTTCTCCAATCCCTGCAACGCCTTCTCCAAATCGATGCCGGAAATCTCTCCGTCCACGAGAGCGAGGTTCGCCCGGCCGTTCAGGCTTTGCATGAGCGTCGACATCCGATCGCCAAAGCCGTCGAATGCAAGAGTGGCGTTAAGGGCCCCGGCAAGCACTGGTTTGCCGTAGGCGTCCCAAAATAGCGGGCCTGCCTCCACCGCCGTCGCTTGCGCATTGGCCCGCAACGCGAGTCCGTCTGTTCCTGGCGTGATCGACGCTCGAACTTTAAGGCCGCCGCGATAGGCTCGCGCCTGGGTTATCGCGAATTCCGCAGCGCCGTCGCGTAGCGTGACTGCGATCGCCGCGTCTTCAATTTTGAGGCGGCCCAGTCGGGCGTGTCCAACCGCGATGTTAAGATCGACGTCGGCGCCAGCGAGATCGGGCAGTTCGAAGGGCTGCGTGCTCCACTGTCCGTCAGAGTCGACAAGGGGCGGCGCGTCGGCGAGAAGCGGCCTGAGCGAAAGAAAATCGCTCTGGAGCGCCGCCGTCACCGTCGGTCGGCCGCCAACTTTCCGAAAGTCGAGATCGCCGCGGAACTCGTTTCCGTCGACAAAAACGCGCGCGCCGCTGAAGTGCGCTTCGTCAGTTGCGAGCGTCGCCTGCGCGGAGAATTGCGCGTCATTGAAAGGGCCAGGCAAGGGCGCCGCGACGCCGAACAACTTAAGCGCCTCTCGTACGGAATCGGCGGCGGCGGCGGCGCGCCCCTCGAAGCGCGCGTTGGCGCCGAGTTGGGCCAATCCCTGCCCCTCGAAATGGAAGAGTGAGCCGTCAAGCCGCGAGGTGACGACGGATTGTTCGCCGCGCAGCAGCGCGCCCGGACGCGCGACCCACAGGATGCTCTCGAGCCGTTCTCCATTGAGATCGAAGGCGGCTGTCAGAGCGGCCGCCTCGCCAATGCGACGCCAGTCGAAGTTCGCGTTGACTTTCTGCAGCCTGTATAGCCGGCCGCGATAGGCGATCTTCACGTCGCCGTCGACGATCGACACGGTTCCAAATCGCACATTGTCCGCAGCCGCGGCTTCGAGCGTCGCCGGTTTTGCCGCGGCCGCCCGGGCTGCCGCCGCCGGCGGGCCGACTGGCCTCTTATCAAAATCGATGAGCGCGCGCGGCCGGACCAGCTTTGCCGCCGCAACCTTGAGCCGTCCCGCTAGCAGCGCCAAGACGTCGACGTCGCCATGGAGCTCGTTCGATTCGATCAGCAGCGCGCCGTTGCGATCCGCGAAGACAACGCCTTCGACGGCGATGCTGGGGCGTGGCAAGAGCGAAAAGCTCGTGCGTCCGCGGGCGACGACATAAAGCCCAGAAGAGCCTTGAAGCTGATCGGCGACAGCGTCGATCAGGGCCGCAGGCGAGAACAGCCAAGGCGCTATCGCGGCGGAGATCGCGACAAAAGCCACGGCGGTCGCCAACGCCGCTCCTAGGGCGCGCGCCGCTGCGCTCGAAAAGCGAAGTTTAGCTGACGATGGCTTGTCGCTTACGGCGGATGGCTGCAACCAGCAATGCTCCTGAGCGAGTCTTTGGACTTCGCTTGTCGCGGGCAAGCGCGGCGATAAAGTGGCGAAAATCCGAGAGTCTAACGCTCTTCTGCGCGTGCGAGCTCGGCGCGTAGCGCGGCCAGAATCTCCTCGACATAAAATGGCTTTTCGACCATGGCGCGCTCGAGATGCGCCTCGGGCAATCCAGCCCGCCCACAGCCCGTCGTAAAGATGAAGGGGCAGCCGCGGGCGGCGAGCGCGTCGGCCACGGGATCGATCTTTTCGTGACCGATGTTGACGTCGAGTAGGGCGAGATCGACGCCGTCTCCGCGCGAAAGTCGAACCGCCTCTTCGAGGCTGCGCGCCATCCCCGCGATAATTAAGCCAAATTCCGAAAGGGTCTCTTCCAGGGCGAGCGCAATGTAAGGATCGTCTTCGACAATGAGCAGCCTTCGCCCGAGCAATGGATCGCTCGCGCGCTGGGAGTCATCGCTCGGCGAGGCCGAGGACGAAAGGTCGGAATTGGAGACCGACATAAATGAATGGTGGGGCGCTTTGCCACAGATGTCTAGCTTTCGGGCGGGGTCTGCAGCGAATTTGCACGCAACATGGCGAACGCCGCCCACACGGCCAGAGCGCACCAGCTTACGATCGTCAGCCCGCCGCCGATCGGCGCGGCGAGAGGGAAAAGTTTCCCGTTCAAAACGACGCGCGCCGTAAGGTCGCCTGCGAAAAGCGTAACCCCTGCCTGGAGCGCCAAGGCGATAAAGGCGAGCCAATTCGCCGCGCGCCGCGGCGTGGTGCGCACAAGCGCGGCGAGGCCGAGGCCAGCGGCGGCATGTATCATTAGAAATTGGCTCGCCGTCGCCAGGAGCGGAGAGGACTCGACATGCGCGGCGGCGCCCGCGAGAGAAACGCCGGCCGCGCCTTGCAAAGCGGCGATGCCGGCGATCAAGAACGCTAATCTCAACGACGACATTCGCATCTTAGCCTCTGTTCAACAGGCGTCGCCAGTTTAGGAGCGCACAACCCAGATGTCGAAAAGGATCGATCAGTTGGCGATGGAGAACACTTCCGCGATTCTCTTTTGACCGCGACCGCGGCGCTTCAAAAGGCGTCTTGAAGAACAGTAATCGTGTCTCCGGGCCGCACTGGGACATCGAGCGTCACGCATGCGGTCACAGGGCGGCGGTCGATCAAGCGCGTCAAGTGGGCGCCGCCCTCATAGGCTCCAGGCTTGAAGCCGCCGGCGGCGGCGATTGCGCTTCGCACCGTCATGTTCTCAACAGAGGAATATTGGCCTGCCCTGGCGACTTCGCCGAGAACGAAGAAGGGCTGAAAAGCCACGATTTGAACGGTGACTTTTGGGTCTCGAATATAGCCGTCTCGCAGCCGCGCGGCGATGACGCGTTCAACGGCGGCGGCGCTAAGTCCTTGCACCTTGACGAAACCGATGAGCGGAAAGGCGATGCGGCCGGCGCGATCAACGAGATAGTTCTTGGAAAGCTCTCTTTGGCCAAGGACAGCGACGCGCAGCCGGTCGCCGGCGGCCGCCGTATAAGATCTCTGCGCCGTCTCAAGTTCGATTTCGGGTCGACAGTCAGTCGTTGGAGATGCGCAGCCTGAAAGCAACGCGCTGATCAGCGCGCCGACGGCGACAATCCTCCACCTGGCCATCTCGACCCGACTGCTTTCTTAAACTTCGATCAATCGTCGCCGCGCGACCGGGCCTTTTTAGTGCTGTATGGTTAACAAACGTTCACCTATGCGCGGGCGCCGGTTAACTTCGCTTAAACCATGAATTTGCGATGGTCTTTGCTGAACTTGGAGCAGGTAATGCCGTCCGGCGATGCAGCGAATGGCGAGGGCGCGGATCGCCCGGGAATCGATCGCGTCAGGAGATGCTGGCGGATTATCGGACCCACGCTCCTGGCCTTCGTCGGCGCCCTGCTTTTCATCGAAATCCTTGGGCCGGGCTATTTCGTCGACGCGCCGCCCTCCGCTGAAAAATCAGGGACGCCTCCTATCCGCGCTGACGAAGGACTCGTCGCCGATTTAAAAGCGCAAGTCGCCGAGGCGGAGGCGCGAATCAAAGAGCGTCGCGCCCGGTCGAACGCCGCCGCCATTGCCGCACAGCAAACTGGCGAACTTGGCGAACTCAACAACCAGTTATCTTCGGCGCGCGCTGCGCAGGCGGATGCGCATGGAAAGGCGAGCCTGCTGAAAAACGCGTTGCGTCAGGGACGAGCCAATGAGGTTCCGGACATCGCGAAGAGTGAGACGATGCGGCGCATCGAAGGACGACGCATCGCGCTTCAAGCGCAGCTTGGGCGAGAATCGCGCACATTCCTGTGGAAGCATCCACGCATCAAGAAGTTGCAAGCGCAGCTTGCCGATGTTGATGCGGAATGGCGTATAGCCGCTGAGCGCGACGCCCGCGTCTATGAAAACGAGGCGCGCCTGGCCAGCGCGCGAGTCAATGACCTGCAGCGTGTAATCGAAGAGAACAGCCGCATCGCTGGCGACGCAAGCGCGCAAGAAGCGCATCTGCGCAAGCTCGAACGCGCGGCGAGACTGGTGAAGGAGCAGTTGGAGACGGAGACAGCAAAAGATCAGTCGGCGTTTGTGCGCGAACGTCAGGCGCCCTCCGCCGCCGGCATCGTTCAGCGCGTCACAGCGCGGCTATTTCCCGCGTTGCCACGAGAGACAGTGATTATCGGTCTTGCGACGCTTGTGGCCTTCATTCTCGCAATCGGAGCGATCGTTTCCAGGGAACTCCTCAGCGGCGCTTCCAGAAACATCGCTCCCGCGCAGACGCGGCAATTGAAGTTTGAAGCGACTTCGCAGGAAGACGTCGGCGATGCAATAGCGTCGGTCCGATCACCCGACAGCGCGAAGGAGATAACTTGTCTGACCCGCGTCGCGTGCGTGAAAGTGTTGGTCGCGCCGTGCGACGCAAATCACAAATCGCAGGATGCGGCGATCGCGCTCGGCCGAAATCTCGCGCGTCGCGGCCGCGCGTTGCTGATCGCAGCCGATCGCGGTTTGACGCGCATTGACGCCTTGGCGTCCCCCGACGGCGCATCCAAAGGCCTAGCCGACCTTCTAATTGGAGAGATCTCCTATTCCGACGCGATTTACCGCGACGCCGGATCTTGCTTGCATGTCGTTCCAGGAGGCGTTGGCGATAGCGAAGAAAGCGGAGACGCCAGCGAAAGCCAAGACGAACTCGAATCGGCGATCAACGCTCTCGCTCACGCTTATGATTTTCTCGTCGTCGCCGGATCGTCGGAGACCGCGCGTCGCTTGGCGCCCATCATTGATCTCGCCTTCGTCATCGGCGGCGCCGAAGCCGAGAACTTGCGCGCCGAACTCGCCGGCGCGGGAGCTGACGCCTTTTTGCTGGAAGAGGGCGTCGACGCCGACGACCTAATCGCAGCGGAATAATCAGCCAATCAGGTAAGCCACGCATCCTCGACGCGACTCTCGTTCAGATAAGGCGCTCTCTCGCAAAGGAGACCGCGCTCTCCTATATTGCCGCAAGAGAATTTTGGGAGCGAAGAATGAGCGCAATTGGCCTAGTGATTTGTCTGGCGATAGCCGCTTCGGCCGGTTTGGGCGTTTATCTGCGGCTCCGACAGATGGCGATGGTTAAAGCCAACCGCGATCAAGTGCCGCCGGATTTCGCGCGCGAAGTGACGCTTAGCGATCATCGTCGCGCCGCCGAATATACGATGGCGAAAACGGAGTTCTCGATTGTCGAAACAATTTTCGACGCCGCGATTTCGATTTTGTGGCTGGCGTTGGGACTTGCGCCGCTCTATGCGGCGATCGCCGCCTTTGTTGAACCGGGGCTCGTGCGCAGCGTTCTTTTCGTTCTCGTCTTCGGCGTGATCGCCAGTTTGATCGACATGCCCTTTGCCGCGGCGCGCGCCTTTTGGCTTGAGGAGCGGTTTGGATTCAACCGCCTGACGCCGGCAAAATTTCTCCTCGATCAAGCGAAGTCCGGCGCCTTGGAGCTTGCTATCTCAACGCCTTTGCTCTTCGGCATGTTCTGGCTGTTGCGCGCCGCGCCCGACACATGGTGGCTTTTCGCCTATATCGCCTTCATCGCGATTGCGATCGCCATGACCGTGATCTATCCGACTGTCATCGCGCCGCTCTTTAATAAATTTACGCCGCTCGAAGAGGGCGACATGAAGCGGCGCATGGAGGCGCTGCTCGCCAGATGCGGCTTCGAGACGAAAGGCCTCTATGTGATGGACGCGTCGACGCGCTCCACGCATGGCAATGCTTATTTCAGCGGATTCGGCAAAGCCAAGCGCATCGTCTTCTTCGATACGCTGCTCGCGAAACATTCGCCGGACGAGATCGAGTCGATTCTCGCGCATGAGCTCGGCCACTTCAAATTCGGCCATGTGCGGCAAATGTTGTTACAAGGCGCCGCGATCGCTTTTGTTGGCTTTGCCGTGCTGTGGTGGGCCTTCGGCTCCGACATGTTCGCCGGCTGGTTCGGTCTGCCGAACGATCCGGGCGTCGTTCTTGTCGCGCTGCTGCTTGCGCGCGACCCGATCTCGCATGTCCTAACGCCGTTGCTCGCGTGGCGTTCGCGTCGCGCTGAATTTGAGGCCGACGCCTTCGCGCGCGATCTCGTTGGCGAAGAGCCGATGATTTCCGCGTTGACGCGGCTCACGCGCGACAACCTCGCGACGCTGACCCCCGATCCGCTTTACGCCACTTTCTATTTCTCGCATCCGCCGGTGCCGCTGCGCGTCGCGCAACTGCGGGCTGGCGCGTAGCTCGAACGCCTTTAGACGCGCTGGTGAGCGCGTCTGCGTTCTCGCGCCATCGTCAGGATTTCTTTCCAGCGACCCAGGTCGCGACAATCGACAGATCAGTCGGATTCAACGCGACGATGTCGGCGCGATAGCCTGGCGCGAGTCGGCCAAGGAAATGGCCGACGCCTAAGAAGTCGGCCGGTTCGCGAGAGGCAAAACGTAAGGCGCGCTCTAACGGCAGCCCCAAAAGCCGAACGCAGTTTTCAACGGCAGTCGCCATGTCGAGCGACGATCCTGCGAGGACGCCGTCCGGCGTAACGCAACGTCCGTCGCCAACCGTGATCTCTTCGCCCTGGAGCATGAATTCTTGCTTCGATCCGCCAACAGGCGGCATGGCGTCGGTGACAAGCATCGGATGGCCGGCGCCGCGGATGGCAAGACCCAGAGTCGCTGGGGCGACATGTTCACCATCGACGATGATTCCATAATAGGCGTTTGCCGATTCAAGCGCTGCTGCAATCGGTCCAGGGTCGCGGGCCGTGAGAGGTCGCATGGCGTTAAATAAATGCGTGAAGCCAGTCAGCCCCTCCGCCATCGCGGCGCGTGTCTGCTCATAAGTGGCCATCGAATGGCCGAGCGAAATCTTGGCGCCCGCCGCAACGAGTTTCGCGATGAAGCCCGCAGGCGCGACTTCCGGCGCTAAGGTGACGAGCAACACGCCTTTCTTGAAAGAGGCGAGCATTTGAAGGTGATGCGGTTCGGGGCGCCGAATGAGGTCGCGGCGATGCACTCCGGGCTTCTCAGGCGACAAGAAGGGGCCTTCGAGATGGATGCCGAGAATGCCGGGCTCCTCTGGCAGCATCGTCTCGATGGCGTTCAGCGCCGCAACCATGATCTCATCAGTGTCGGTGATCAGCGTCGGCAAAAGCGCCGTTGTGCCGAACCTTCGATGTGCGGCGACAATTCTCGCGAGGCCGTCGGGCGTCGGATCAGCATTGAATAACGCGTCGCCTCCGCCATTGACTTGTACGTCGATAAAGCCCGGCGCAAGCCAGGCGCCCTTCGGCGCTTGGAAAACCTCGACGGATTCAGATAGTTCGTCGCGCGGCGTGACTGCCGCGATCTGCGAATCATTGATGAGGATGGCGGCGTCTCGATGAACTATCGCGCCGTCGAAAACGAAATCCGCGACGATGGCGTGCAATCTAGATTCGCTCATCGCGTGCGGGTGATTTTTTTCAAGTGACGGGGCTCGTCTACGTTGACGCCTCGTGCCGCCGCCAGTCGGACGACCATCGCATAGAAGCTTTGGATCTGGCAGATCGCATCGGTTTCCGGCTGATCGGCGGCGAGCGTCTCGAGTTGACCGTGCGGCGCAATGTTCGAACCCGTGGCGAACAAAGCCGCTCCCTTCGTTATCAGATCATGAGCCAACTGGTTCGTGCCCGCGGCTGCGGCGTCGGTTGGCGTGAATATCAAGATCGGATAATCCGAAGAGACCAGGGCGATCGGTCCATGCTGAAATTCCGCCGCAGAAAACGCTTCGGCATGGAGACGCGAAGTCTCCTTCAATTTCAGCGCCGCCTCCCTCGCGATGGCGAGCGTGGGGCCTCGCCCAATAGTGATCAGACTCTCCGCTCGGTTGAGAACGCCAATCAAATTGCTCCAATCGAGTTCGCTCGCGGCGGCGAGACGGTCTGGCAGACGCCGTAAAGCGCCGGCAAGCGCCTCATGTTCCGCCCATAGCGCGGTAAGGCGCGCTAAAATCGAGAGGGACGCCACGAAAGTTTTGGTGGCCGGAATACTGAGCTCCGGCCCGGCCTCCATCGGCAGGACAAACTCACAGCTCTGCGCAAGCTCGCTCGCGGCGTCATTTGTAATGCAGGCGGTGACGGCGCCGGATGCCCGCGCCGCGACGGCTTGCTCGATAAGATCGCCGCTTCTCCCGGACTGCGAAATGGCCAAGAAGAACTGGCCGTTGAGATTAAGACGCTGATGGTAGATTGTCGTAATGCTCGGAGCCATCGGGGCGACGACAATACCAAGGTATCGCTCGATCAAATGTTTGCCGAAGGTCGCGGCATGCGCGGAACTGCCACGCGCGCAGGTGACGACGACTTGCGGCGGCTTGCGCCGTAGCCGCGCGACAAGCGCGGAGAGGACGTCCGTTAGAGGCTGCTGCTCCTGCCGCCTCACGACCTCTGGAGCGGTTCGCAGCTCGGCGGTCATTTGGAAGTTGTCGATGCTCATTACATTGCATTGTTAGCGCTAGCCATTTTTCAATAATCGCATAAGATTCCAAGCGAAGCGAACGTGAAAGAGCGAGTTCGAAGAAGCTTGTTTCGAGAACGCCAGGATGCGCCTGGGCCAAGCTTTTAGTTCCGCCCCTCGGTCACTCTCTTGAATCTGCTTCATAGGTGGGCATATCCCAAAAACCTCGCGATCGCGGTGAATGACGCCGATGGAAACTGAACGCCCGAGCCCTCGTTATTGCAACATCGACCTCTGGGAGCCGGCGGAGATCTTGGAAGCGATGATTGAAGGGCAGTTCGCCGCCGTCGCGGCCGTGCGGGCGGCCCATCCCGCCATTGAAAGCGCAGGGCTTGCGATAGAGCGGCGGCTAAAGCGCGGCGGGAGGCTCGTTTACATGGGGGCCGGAACGTCCGGCCGCCTGGCCGTCCAGGACGGCGCAGAACTCATGCCGACATTCGGTTGGCCAGAGGAGCGGCTCCTGCTGCTCATGGCCGGCGGGAAAAACGCGCTTCTTCAAGCCGTCGAGGGCGCCGAGGATCAGGAGGCGCAGGCAGTAGAGCTTGCGCGGCGCAATGCTATCGGTCCGGCGGACGTCGCTATCGCGGTGGCGGCGAGCGGCACCACGCCGTTCACCGTCGCGTGTTTGCGCGCGGCAAAAGAAGCGGGCGCTCTTGCAATCGGCGTCGCCAACAATCGAGACACGCCGCTCCTTAAGGAAGCCGATCACGCGATATTTCTTGATACGGGCCCCGAAGCGATCGCCGGTTCGACGCGCATGAAAGCGGGGACGGCCCAGCGGATCACCCTCCTTCTGTTATCCTCTCTTGTCATGATCGCGCTCGGACGCGTGTATGACGGCTTGATGGTGGATGTGCAGGCGTCAAACAAGAAACTCGTCCGCAGAAGCGAAAGAATATTGTCGCGCCTGAGCGGCCGATGTCACGAAGATGTGCAAGAGGCGCTGTGCAGGGCAGGGGGAAGCGTTAAGCTCGCCTTTCTTCTTCTCCAGGGATATGGCTGCGACGAGGCGCAGGCCGCGCTCGATCGCGCAGACGGGCACCTACGCCGGGCAATGAGCCTGATTGGCGAATTTCATGAAGACGCTCTTGAAGGAACGCAGCCTTCGACTTCCGGCTCCAGGGCGCGCGCGACTCATGAATAAGCGCGCGTCGCATTGCGGAATTCTCCGATTGTAGAGAACCGGCTTACTCTAGCCCGGACTGGCGCGCCGCTTCCAGAATAAAGCAGGTTAACTGCTCAGCTTTGACTGTTTCGAGCGACGTTGACTTTCCGCGTAAATTTTTGCCGCAGCGAAATGACCTTCGTGACCTTTAATTTTCATATATTCAGCGCAATCCGAAAGGCATCTCAATAGTTTTGGAGACGCATTAGGAAGCTTTATAATACGGTGAATGACCTTCCCAATAATTTTTTGATTAGCGAAGTCTTCTTCGTAAGAAATTTTTCCAACTGCTAGAATGTGAGACACAATAAATAGCATACTCTCTTCAGATATTTCGCTATCCCCCTCTAACGTCTCAGCCATTCATCGTCCTAGGGCGTCTCGCGTGCGCACAGCTTAGATTGGGTAACGAATATTTAGATTGTGAGGCGGCCATCGTATGAGACCGCTACCCATACATAGATGGAGACATGTGCAAGCAAAGAGCTCAACGATTGACCGTCGGCTTTTGCCCAACTTTATTCGCGACAATCCATTTTTTGAGTTCAGCGACGTGAGCCTGCTCCTCAGCGACAAATTCACGAGCGAGCGTCTTTACTTCGGGGTCGGATGTGGCGTCGAGCACGTGCTTGTAATATTCGAAACCAGCAGTTTCGGCGGCGAGAGCGATCTCGAGCGCCTGTTCCCGTCCAATAGCCGGATCGGCGGCCCAGATGGCCGCCGTTTCCGGGCTTTCCAATCCAGGCCAAACAAAATCGCCTGGTTTCATCTTGGGTATTTCGCGGAAGCCGCCTCGGGCGCGCGCGTCCGCTAAATGCAGTCTCGAATAATCCGCCAATCGACGAAATAGTTCAGCTACCTCGCGATTGCCGCATGACTCCATGGCGTCGGCCAATAGTCCATAACGGATTGCTGCTTCGAGTTCGAGGTTGATCGCATAAGCGAGAAATTCCTCGACCGATTCCATACCCAACCCCCGCTGTTGATTTCGCAAGTCAAGCGAACGTGACGCCCGCCCGCCCGCCAATCTCGGGCCGATAAGGCTCCCTCAAGCGTTGTGGCTGGGCGGATTCTTTATGGCCCACTCTTCGCGCGTGATCCAGGCTTCGAGAATCTTTACATGCTCGGCCTCTTCTTTGACGAATTCCTTGGCCATCGCCTCGATCTCTGGCGATTTCGTTTTGGCGACCACAGACCGGTAAAATTCGTAGCCTCGTCTTTCACCCTGCAGAGCGGCCTTCAGCCCGTCCAATCGCGATAATGATGGGTCGGCAGCCCAAATTTCGGTGCGCTCCGGAGTTGCGTGATTGGGCCATACGTAGTCAGGCGGGATGACCGTCGTAAGGTCAATCGAACCGGCGCGCTTCTTGGCTTCGGCGAGGTGCAGGCGCGAAAAGCCGGCGAGCTGCCGAAACAGTCTGGACACTTCCTGGTTGCCGCATTCCTCCATCATGGACGCGAGTTCGTCGAAATGGATCGCGGCGTCTTCTTCGACCTTCACCGCATATCCCAGGAATTCATCAACTGTGGCGATTTCGACGCCGCCCGTGAATCGTTTTGCGGCGTGCGTGATATGGGGGCCTTGCGCGGGCAAGGTTTGATCGCCCTCGAACTTGACGAGGATATCCTCGTTGCGCACGAAACATTGGCAAGCCAAGCGATAGCGCGGCGGCATGTCGTTGACTTCGGCGTCCTCGATCTCGGCTTTGGTAATCTTGCCGAGCTGACGCAACATCTCCTTTTCTTTTTCGGTCAGCGCAATCCCGTATTTGGGGTTTCGACTGAGATGCGTGACCTCGACGAGGCAGGAGCCGCATTCGCCGTCCTGACAATCGAACGGAATGGGGATTTTATGGGCTTTAGCCACTGCCAAGATCGTGCCGCGGTCTCCGGCGACGGCGTATACAGTGACGTCGCGTGCAAGGACGGGCGACGAGAATGTCACATTAGCCACGTTTCTTCCTCCATTGCTCTCTTTTGGACATTGTCCTGCATCCGAAAGTGCGATCCAGTCGAGTCTACGAAAATTGATGCTTTCCGGAGCGGAAATCTAAGCTAATTATTTTGTCAGAGATTTCACAAAGCAGAAATCCTGCCATGTAATACCCCTCAAATACGGACATGTTGTCGCAGTAATAGGGTCCAATACGGACAAATCGTCGCAGTAACATAGATTACTATAGACAAATTGTCGCAGAAACACTGCTCTACTGAACACGAATGCGATAACGCTTGACCAGATTCTCCGAACCTTGCGGCCGCGAAAAATCGGGGATCGTCTGGTCACGACGTATTGATTGGCATAGGAGAAGTCGCGGGCGGTAAATGCGCCAATGAAGATTACCGAAACATTTTTAGCGTCAGCCGCATCGAAGCGATGAATGCGCCTTTGAAGCGGTCGACGTGATTGCTCACCCGACAACGTCACGCGATACGCTAGATAACATTCGCAACGCTTCTTCCATTTATTTGGGAAGAATTCGGCGCTCGAAAATGGCATTCTTATTCCGGAGCGGCTATTGGCGCCCAAGGGGATTCGAACTCCTGTTTTCGCCGTGATGAGCGACGTCTGGGCCCTAGACGATGGACGGGTTGCGCGGGCTGATCGCGCTCTTCGCCCTACTTCCCAGCAATTGATCTTTTGCGACCGCAAGGGCGCTGGCGCCTACTACGTTACTGGCCACTGCTTTCGCGCATTCAAATCAACGCGCTACAGCTGGACAGCAAGATCAGCCGCATTACCTAACGACTTTGATCGCAGCGGCTCGCCCTCGGGGAAGTTCCGGCGGCGCAACTGGCGACGAGTGCTGGGAGGTAAAATTGTCCAGCAGTTCCATCCCCAAGGTCCCCGCACCTGAGAACGAGAAACTGGGGCGCGAACAACTACTCGCGCTCTTGCGCGATGTAACCGAGCAGCGTGACAATCTACTTTCTCAATACGAAGCTATGGCGTTTCAAGTCGACGAGTCGGTCCGAGAAATCGCCGCCGATGTGCTGGACGCGCAGGAAAACGCCAGGAAGGCGGAGGCGTGCGAGCATCGCGCGGAGCAGGAGGCCACGCGTATCGCTGAGCTTTCGCGCCAGCTCAATGAAGAGCGCCGTAAGAGGGCGGAGATCTCCGCCGAATTTGCCCGTTTCCGTGATGCCATGGAGCGTGCGCCGGTTGAAGACCCGTGGAGCGTATTGTGGCGCGCGGTTTCGCAGATCGTCAGCGATTGGGTCGCCTGGGCGCGAGCAAAAATCCCGCCAGACAGTCGATTTTTGCCGTGGTTCGACCGAGCGGTCGAATTAGCAAAAGCAGCAGGGCGCCTCGCATGGAGATTGAGTAAGGCCGTCTTCGAATGGGCGAAGCCGCGCGTCATTGAATTATGGAAATGGCTCAAAGGCGAAGTCGCGCGGCGCATCAACAAGGATTAGCGCAACTTCAAGCGCCAGCTACGAAAAGGATCTCGAAGATCGAGTTTGCGCTGGCGCGCCGCAGTCGACGAAGATGGGCGAATATTGCTTCGCGCGCTATGACGGTGCGCGTTAGAAAGCGCGAAAGTACACCGTGGCTGGACCTCTTTTCCGAAGCCACTTTCTTCGGGGTCAACTGCTCTGCTTCCCCCTTTCCTCGAACCAGCTAACCTCGGACTCGCGCTTGGTGGCGTAATGTTCTCCCAATGCGCCTGACGGTAAGTAGTCGTCGCCACTTCCTCGCTTCATTCACTGTCGGAGCGGCGGCCGATCGGGCGCCAGATGTGCGTCGCTCTGCCTGCGTAAGTCATGATAATTGTTGACTTTCTGGGCCGCGCTAAATTCACTCATGACATTTCAAAGCCCCAATGGAGACAATCAAAAAGGGGGCTTGTAAGCTTGAAGGGAGAATCAAATGGGCAAGATGTTGCTAGTGATCGCCGCGACGCTGGTCGCCACAACATTGCCTGCAATCGCGCAAAACGAAGAGCACGAGAGACATAGCGCAATGTAGCATATTGGCGGCCACGCGCGACACGGGCACCGCGATTGGAGTGACGCTCGGGGACGTGGCCACGTGCATAACGTCTGTTGGGAGTGGGACAGTGGGTTGCCCAATGACAAGGGAGGCTCGACATGAAGAACGATAGACTCAACGGTTCAGCGCTGGCGGTTGCCGCCGTGTCGCTCGTCTTGGCTGGCACCGTTGCCCCGGTCGCCGCGGCGACTACCGCCAAAGTTCATTGCCTTGGCGCGAACAGCTGCAAAGGCAAATCGGATTGCCATACTCCAAAGAATGCATGCAAAGGCATGAACGCCTGTAAGGCGCAGGGGTGGGTGTTCAAAGAAACCGCGCAGGCTTGTGAAGAAGCGGGTGGCAAGGTTCTGGATTAGCGGCCGCAGCATTTGTGTCGCCGCCGTTGCTCATCGCGGCCTCGGCGACGGGTTCATTAGAAGCCTTGTTTTTGAAGCTGGCGCGCCTCGCTTCTTGATCCCAGCGCCCGGAACAAGAAAACGCCCCGACGCCGGATTGGGGCGCGGGGCGCTTTTATGACTCAGATCAACCAGTTCTATGCTGCAATCTTATGGCATTCTTCAGCACAGGTTTTGCACGCGGCGCCCATGGCGTTGCATTCAGCCACTTCCGGAAACTTATCGCACTCTTTCTTGCAGGCCTCACAAATGGCGGCCACGGCCTTGGCCATCGTGGGCGTAAAGGGAGAGTTGACTGACGAGAGGCTTTCCAGCGCTGCACAACCGGCGATAGTGTCAAACGTCGCCTTCGTGCAGGCCGCCATGCTGGTATCATCCATGGACAGCATGCCGAAACAGTGGCGGAGGCAGTTGTTGCCATCTAGCACGCACTTAGCCGCCGCATCCGACAGCGCCTTATATTGCGCTGGATGATGATGGGCGACAGGCTTTTTATCTTCGGCGAGCGCTGAAGACACAGACGCAGCAGCCGCGACAACGCCAAGCGTAGAGATGAATTCACGACGTTCCATGATTGTTTTACCTCTTCCTTAGAACGAACATCCCTCAGCCGGCGTCCGTTACTTTTTTTTCAAACATAGGGAGCGAACCACTAATCGCACTCAAGGCTCTAGCGGTTTACCGGCAAGAACATGCAGCCTTTAGATGTGCATGCGTGAAACTTTTGCCTAGATCATGGCGGCATTTTTATCAGTGGCCCTTGGTGGTGCATGCCGCCTCTATGACCCGTCCAGCGCATGCCGCAATTGTGACGCATCCAACCTCCATCCCATTGACACGCCGCCTTATCAGAGCGGCGTCTCTTTCAAAGATCGCCGGCCGCCTCTTTGTTGAGCGGACTCCCGCTCTATTCGCCGAGATAGAGTCGGCCGCGCGAAGCTCTACGTCCGCAAGCGAGGCGCGGAAGGAACGATGCGAATCGGGCTCATGCATGGTCCGATAGCGTTTCTCTAGACCGAACTGTTGAAGAACTTTAGATGAAGAGTAGTCGAGCGTCCCGCTTGCTTTCGTCGCAGGCGATGCGCGCTAACATGTCGCCTAAATCAAGGAACGAGATCTCGATAGAGCATTCGTCGGCGCGTTGATCCGCGGTCGCAGGGGCGCTTTGCGCACGATCGTCGCCGCATCCGGCGGGAAAATGGCGAGAATTGGCGTTCCCAGCCTTGTTCCGAAGTGGCGCGCCGGACAGGACAAAGGCGCGAACACTTATGTGGTTGAAATATTACTGTGAATTCTCTTGATGACAAAAAGAGCGACGCCATCAGCTATCGCCTTCTAAGAAGAGCTAGTCATGCCCGTCGGGCTGCTTGGCCGGGAGGAATCTCTACACCTTCGTCAGTCCAGAAAATTCATGATCCGAGGCGCAGCCGGACGGATTCGGCCAGTTCCTCGGCGAAGCGAAGCGTAGATCGAAGGACGGCCATTTCATTCCGGGCCGCGGTTCCTTCATCGTGCACCGCGATTGGAAATTCCACTCTACCCTCGCTGGTCTGAACGCGAACGCTGAAGAGCAATCTTCCGTCAGGGTGCTGTTCGACTTTCGCCAGCTGGATATCGGCCATGGATCACCTCTTAGGGATTTATTGACGCGGACACGCATGCCTTAGCCGCCATCCACCCAATTCCAGTTATAGGCTGCACTCGCTGCTAAGCAGCCCTGTCTTTCGCGCTCACCCTCTGTTGGATAACGACGCAAAGCCTGAGCACGCGGCTCGCTCCAAAGACGGGCATTCCCCTTGCTAGAACGAGCGTGCTACCTAGTCCATCAAGAGACCCAGTGCCCTGTTCCGGCCGTCCGATGCCATTGTCCGATATTCTAAACCGCCAGTTGACGCCGAGAGCCGCCAAGACTCTGCTTAACAGCGTAGCCAATCGTGCAAGATTGAAACGGCCGTCCAGAAATCTCAAAAACTGAATGCCTGACGATATTTTCGGAAGCGACCTTAAAGTCACCGAGAAAAGATCGACTATCTACGGCTACGTTAAGATCGCAATCAAGCACCAGCAAAGGGTCGTGCACAGTGTCAACGATTGCTTGTGCGATTACCGCCGCATACCGGGGGTCGTGAGGTTGCTTGGTGATTACGAAAATTCCTTGGACTGCATCAAGATCGCCACGCATAAGTGTAACAACAGTCGTGAATGTGGAGCGAATCAGCAAGCGAGGCTTCACGCTTTTTCGGGTCCGGCTTGGGAACAGATTGCGTCCTCGCTCATTGACTTGCGATCGCATCGATCGTGATCGCTATGATTTTGGGCGGCGTAATGTTGCTGCTGCAGTGAGGTCTTTTGCCATACCTCAGACGCAGTTCGTCCTAATCGAGGCTCGGATCTATCCGGCCAAAGAGAGTGCGAATACGACGATGCGCAAAGCGACTGCGACCGTGACACCTAGAAGGAGCAAAAATGAACCATAGAACCAAGATGGGAATTGCCCTGGGGATTGCAGTTTCTGCCGGGCTCACATCATTTTTGCTCGCCTTGCTCCTTTTGGCGCTAGCGGGGTTTTTAATTGTCTGGGGCAAAGAACCCAAGCGCACGGAGGAATTTGTTGGGGGGTTGCCGTTCGGCAATTACCTTCTCAAGGCAATGGCTCAATTAGATTCAATTATCTCCTCGCGGGAAAATTGAGCAGCCTGGCGCATTGTAGGTAATGAGTGAACCGCTCCGACGCACGATGATAACGCGACGTGATGGCGGCTAGGACAATAGCGCCGGCTAATTTGAATTTTCGTCAGCCAAATTCCATAGCTGGTCCAGCAGGATTTTCAGATCGGCGTGGCAGCGTTCGATATGATCTCGAATGACAACTCGATCATCGTGCGTCAGAGTATCCAGCCTGATGTTAAACCACTCGCGCCGGATAGTTTCACGCAGCGATTCTATTTCTCGGATTAGTTTCTCGGCTTCAGTCATCAGATGGGTCCTTGTGCGCTCGGGCTGCCCAGCTTGCCTCGGCGTGATTCAGAGCTCGTGGGCCGGCGGCGGCTTGCAGAGCGACGATTGTTAGCGCCCTTGCCCACGTTCACAGCCGCGGCGGCTCATTCAGTTTCACTCCAGGCTCGTCGCCGTGTTCATCAGTTAAAGCCGACGCGGCGGTCGTGCGGCCTTGTGTACTGGCCACGGGATACCCAAATAGTGCTTTATCGGGTTTCCGCATCATTTCCCTACTGCCTTCAAGCGCCGCGCGCGGAGCGGCTATGCTGACGCGCGGTTAGCCGACATAGCGGCAACGGCCAATACCAACGGCCAATATCCGGCGCGCCACTGGCGTCGAAAGCCGTGCCGGCGCCGACGTATAACATGTGGCTGCACAGAAAGTCTGCCGGGCCCAAACATCGAAGGACAGATACTCATGGCCAAAGCCGAACTTGGCGCGAAGCGCCGCTGCTTGACGTGTGGGGCTCCCTTTTACGATCTCAATCGCATGCCGATCGTCTGCCCCAAGTGCGCCGCCGCCTTTCAGGTGGTCGAGATCGTGCGTTCGACGCCGAAGCGCGCACCGTTGTCTCGGGCCGCGTATGCGCGATCGACACCTGTCGCGCCGACGATCGTCGACGCCGACTTATTGAAGGAACATGCGGAAGACGGTGAAATGGAAGATGGGGAAGCGCCCGCGATCTGAACCGCGCGCCAAGACGCCGTCAGGCGCGAAGCAGCCTCTTCGCATTGAGCTAGCCCAACCCGTCAGCGAAGCTTTGCGTCGATCGTCGCAGCGGCAGGTTCTCCGCCGATAGGATTCAGCTCGTCGCGTAATTCGAACCTGCGCATGACGCCTTTCGCGTGGCTTATGCGTGCGGGCCGGCGTGTTCGGTGCGCAAACCAGATTGGCCGAAAGAAGGGCAGATCGCGCATATGCGATCCATTCGAGAGCGACGAATCTCCGTTGACACCTATTTCGCCCAAGGGCAGCGAAGAGACACGCGCTTCGGCGCGCCATTCCTTGGCGCGGCTATTGCATAAAAATAAGCTGCGATCGCTTTTTTCCGCATGTCGTGGCTTGCAGACGAGCGCATGAGACGGTTTGCCGTCGGAAAGGCGCGATGCGCTCGTTCATTCGAGCTCGCCGAATGTGCGAATGGGATGATTTCGCCGGCCGTCGAAGCTTTGTGCGCGCCCGATTAGCGGAACCGAGCGCGGCGCTTGTCCCACCCTTCGTGCTGCTCGCGGAGCCCGGCTTTTCCGCCGCGGAACAACGCATCTGTTCTGAAATCTGGATGCGCACGCGGCTGGCGGCGGCCGCTCTGGAGCGCGAGCGGCTCGATTTTCGCTTTAATGCGACACGCCAAGGCGCCGCAAAATTAAAGCTCGGCTATCTCTCAAGCGACTTTCAGAATCATGCGACCGCGCATCTGCTGGTTGAAATTCTCGAAGCGCAGGACCACGCGCGTTTCGAGCTTCATGCCTTTTCCTATGGCGGCAGCGATGGCGGCGCCATGCGCGCACGGCTGTCTCGCGCCTTCGATAGTTTCAATGACATCACGCCGCTTTCCGACGCTGAGGCGGCGAAGGCGATTTATCGGAAAGAGATCGACATTCTCATCGACCTCAAAGGCTTCACTCAGGCGACGCGAACGTCAATCCTCGCACTGCGCCCGGCGCCGATACAGGTAAATTTCCTGGGCTATCCCGGCACGCTGGGCCCGGGGCTGTGCGATTACATCATCACCGATGTTTTTTGCACGCCGCCCGGTAGCGCCGCAGATTATGCGGAATCCTTCGCCTATCTGCCCCATTCCTATCAGCCACATGGACGCCACGATGCTGTGGAGTTTGCGCCGCATCGCGTCGTCGCCGGTCTGCCGGAAGAAGGATTCGTCTTCTGCTGTTTCAATCAGACCTTCAAATTCACTCCAGCAATTTTCGACATTTGGTGTCGTCTGCTGCGCAGCCTGCCGGAGAGCGTTCTGTGGCTTCTTGCGGCCCGTGAGGCAGAAGGCAATCTTCGCAACGAGGCGTGGGGGCGCGGCGTCGATGGTTCGCGGCTGATTTTCGCGCCGGACCTACCGCATGGCGAACACCTCAGGCGTCTCCAACTCGCCGACCTCGTACTCGACACGGCGCCCTATGGCGCCCATACGACCGCGAGCGATGCTCTTTGGGCTGGCGTCCCGATCGTGACGCGGCCCGGCGCGACATTTCCCTCGCGCGTCGCCGGCAGCCTCTTGCACGCCGTCGGACTTCCCGAATTGATCATCGAGGATCAAGACGATTACTTCGACTTGGCCTTCGCTCTTGCGACGGATAAGGAAAGGCTGAGCGGGCTGCGTCTCAGGCTTTCCGGCAACCGGCTGAGCGCGCCCTTATTCGACGTCAAACGCTATACAGTCGCGCTGGAAGCTCTCTACAGTAGGATGTGGGCGCGATATAGATCAGGACTGCCACCAGCCGCAGTCTGAGCCGCCGTCGATCGATCGTCTCCTGGAGAACGATACCGTCGATGCTGGATGCGTCCTATTGCGTCCAGATGGTCAAGCGGAGCAACCTTTAGAACAATTGATCCGAGGGGCGCGCAGTCGCGCATGAAGCAGAAAGGCCTATGGAATCCTCGCCATGTATGAAGGCATCTTTAACGCCCGAATGAAGGTCGAGGAACGCGAAGGCGGAATTTATGTTGGCAGCGTTCGAATCTATACGAGGGACTCGACAGGTCGGCTTGACGATAATGTGCAAGAGGTGCTCGGACTCTTCGATCACGCGCGCCTAAAGCGATGCTGCCAATGTCATGGCCGCTTCATTGGCCACCATGCTGCGCATTGTTGTTCGCCTGAATGTGATCATGCCGCGCGCCAGATCGCGCAGGAAAACGCAAGCGAGAGACGCAAGCGGCGATAGCTCGCCCTGCGCGTTGTTCAGCGCCAGCGCCATATAGGCGGTCGCGGCCTGCATTAAAAGGTCCCGCGAAGCCCGAGGAGAGGTCCTTTGCGTAAGGCGGCGTCGAGCCGAAAGCGCGAAAGACTCTCCATCGGCCCGCGCTGCGCCGGCGCTATAGCTTGTAGATTCAGTCTGCTATATTGCCGTCATGCACGAGATCTCTCGCCGCCAATACGCCGTCGCAGCCGCCATTGCGAACATCGCCAAATCCTCCGATGCCGCTGTCCTCGATGCGCTTTGCGTGAGGATGACGTCGCTCGCCGGCACTGGCCGCATGATGAAACGCCCTTGGCAGGAGCAAGAAGCCCGGAAGATACTCGCCATCGCCGAAAGGCGGCTTGCGGAGTTGCGGGCGAGGGCTGCCCTGACGCCGGACACGATGTATGGCGCAAAGTTGCAGAACTCGCCGCAGACTACTGCCAAGACGGCGATTTCGCGTTTACTGGCGATCAAATGGCTTGGCGCATTCTGGCGATAGCGTTCCGAGGAGACGCGCCGTCATTCTCGGTCAGAGCCACTGGAGATGCTGTCGCCGATAAGAGGCCGGCGGGGCATCCCCTGAACCTTCCAAAGGGGATCACAGTCGGCAAGAAGCGCCGAGAAGATCAGCGAAGCGCTCCAGCGTCGCCGACTGCGACGGCGGCGTCAAACTCATCGTACGCTGGATTCTAATTGCGGGAATCCGTTCTGCTAGGCGCAAACGATCACAGAAATTGTAATCTGTCCGTATGGATCTACGAGCCGGCCGCGGGCCTCGCTTCTGAGGGCTCCGCGATCTTTCCTAGGCGCAGTCGCTCCACGACTTGTGGTTCAGGTTTGGGTCGAACCGCGGAGTCGAGGATAATGCTTAGGTTTGAAGAGCATTTTCTCCTGTTTCGGCGTCACTGGCTATTTCGACGCCATTTCGTGTTTGCCGCGGTCCTGGATATGTGCAACCAACTTAGCTGGAAGCGCGAAGTTAAACCACAACGCAAGAGTTCCGCTGGACAGCCAAGCTGGACATCATCGTCGAGAAGCGCCTCCTTTGCTGCCAATGCCATCTACCGTTTGAAGCCGAGCTAAACTGACTCCAACTGCTTGTTCGTTTCTGTGCGGTGGGAACGAAGTGGCCTACATCAGCACGGCAGTGAACGCTTCCAATATTGGCGGAACCGTCGCGGCCTTTCCCAGGGGCCGTTAAATGACGCCGCAAACAAAAAATGGGGTGAAGCGCGAGTTGGAGGGTGAGCGTCACCTGAAGCAAATCGCGGAGCAGTTGAGGAAGAACTTCGCGTCAGTCGTTGCAGAACCGCTACCCTCCGCGATGCTAGATTTGCTAGACGCGCTCGATCAGAATCCCGCAAGCTCCATTTCGCCTCGGCGAAGTCCAAATTCAGAGTGATGTGTCCTCCGCTTCAATCCGGGCGATTCCATGCCGCAATGCTACCACGGTACGTTGAAACCACTGGCGAGGTCGCGAAACAAGGCAATTATTATGTTTGCGAACAAAACCGCGATTGAGCGCGCCTTTGATTTGGCCCGTTCAGGAGAGTGCAGTCGCATTTCGGACCTTACACGACGCTTGGACCGCGAAGGCTATAACAGCGCCCAAATTTATGGACCGCTTCTCAAGAAGCAGCTCGCAGGCTTAATTGGCGCGGCAAAGAATGCGCATGCTGAAGATGCAGCGGACTTTTCTTTAGACTGCAGCGATGGCGAGCTGCGCCGCCATCGTCGAGTTGCACTCGGAAAACGCGACCGACTTTCCCCTCAGACCGAGGACCTGTCCCCTCTCTAAGGAAGTGAAGGCTCAGCCACTGTCGCGCACTGCCTCTGCACTCCGCGCGCTTGAATACCATCTCGATTGGTCTGAATAGCGCCAACGCGATCTTCTGATATCCATCGGCATCAACTCTCCGTCGTCAACCCGTAACGAATAGCGCCGATCCAATCGCCCGGCGGGATCGTGATGTCTGGCGTCAGGGCCTTTGAGACAAACTGGGCGGATTGCTGAACGGAGGATTTCTGGCTCATCGTAACCGTCAGGGAGTGAAGATGAGCCAGAAATCCGATAGCCTGAAACCGTCGTCCGAACGGCTTGTGAGAGACATCCGGCGCGCGACGCCGGCATTACTCGGCCGAAGAGAAGATACGCATTGTGCTCGATGGTCTGCGCGGCGAACACAGCATCGCTGAGCTGTGCCGGCGGGAAGGCATCGCCGAGAGCCTGTATTACTCCTGGTCGAAAGAGTTCCTCGAAGCCGGCAAGCGGCGCCTTGTCGCGAAATGGGTTTGTTTGGCAGATGGCGTTCCAACGCGCCAAAGCAAGTTAGTTCCGAATATTATTCTCAAATTTGCGTTCAGTCGTAATTTTGAATCTTAAAACAATCGAAGTGTTGGCTGTAATCTTGTATACGGATCAAACATCAAAGGTTGGTTGCATACTGTTGTTCGGCGCAGTTGTTCGGTTTTGGTTGCAAGGCGACGCTTGTAATTTTGCAAATATGCGCTACCTATACATTATCGAAATTTGGCCGAACGATCTTGCTTTCGCTCTCTCTTTGCGCGTCGGCTCCTGACTTCCTCTCCAGAACTTCGATCCACAGGCGCTTTGCAATGGTCAAAGCGCAGTCAGCTTGTTCTTGAAAGGACATGTCATGCAGACCGGCACAGTAAAATGGTTCAACGGCCAAAAAGGGTTTGGCTTCATTCAGCCTGAGTCCGGCGGCCCGGACGTATTCGTCCACATCAGCGCGGTTGAGCGCGCAGGGCTGCTCGGCCTCGCAGAAGGTCAGAAGGTCACTTACGAAATTGCCGTCGACGGACGTAGCGGCAAATCTTCGGCGGACCAGTTGCAAATCGCAGCCTAGCAGGGCTTCGCCCCTGGCGGTTGATCCGCATAGTGATCCCCTCGTCAGCGCGTGAATTCTACTCCCGCCAAAGCGCTTGGGCATCGCTGCCCAAGCGACCATGAAGTCGTCCATATGAGGGGCAAGACGTGGCAAAAGGTCAACGACGCGGGAATCGCGAAGTGAAAATACCCAAGAAAGATAAACCTCATGATGGGAGCGCGGTTGCGGGCAAGGGATCGTCTTGGCTGACTGTTGAGAAGCTCCAAGCGCGCGAAGCCGAAGCGAAACGTCGGCGCTGAACGATGCGCGAGCGGCAGCCTAGCCGTTTACGTCTGATAAAATCTAGGAGCGCTTCCAGGTGTCGAATGACAACGAAAATGCCGCGCGCGCGCGACATCAAGCACATCGCATCATTTCCCGGCCAGCGCATAAATTTCCGATCGGCGTCCGCGTGATCCAAAGGTTCGGGGCGCCAACTGGCATGGGTTCGTTCCACATCACGCGCCATCTTCCCGATGACGGCGCCGGTTTGCAGTATCGGGTGAAGAGAGAGAGCGATGGCCAGGAAAGGGTCGCTATCGAATCCTCTCTCGAACTCGTCCGGCGGGACGACAATTAACTTAAGAGCTTCTGGAGGCGAGCGTGGACGCGAAGGACTACAGAGCCGAAGCCGCCCTCTTTTTTTGCAAGGCGACAAATGCAAATTACAGATCGCTTAGCTTCCGGCGGTTCGCGCGCGCGTCAGAGGCCATCCGCTTTGCGGTAGAGGAGCTTGTGCCAAGGGCCTTGGCCAGTTGCTCCCTGGAAGTGGATCAACAGCACTTTTTTGGCCGCGAGATTCGCTCGCTTTACGACAGCCCCGACTATCCGTTACGTCGCCGGCCGGCAAAGTTCTATATGCGTCGCGTGTAAAAATGTGACTATTGCTGTGCGCAGGGAAGGCTCGCGCGGGGCCTCGCTCTGACGATCGCGTGGGCGTTGACCGGACGGCGCGGCGGTGAGTCAGTCTCTCTGCATCGCCTCAACATAGTTCTACACGCGTTTCGACAGCGCCGATCGTACCGCGCTTAGGCTTGTCGCCGTCATATCCCGCATGAGACCCGCTCTCGGGAGTCAGCGGAAATGCCGTCAAGTTGCATTCCGACTGCAAGAAGTCTGCGGGTGGCGTAAACAAAGGTGGCCCGACAATCGATCGGCGTTCGGTAAACCTGTCATCAGGCAAGGGCCAATCCAAGGTCGAGTATCTTATCAGGAACCGGGCGCGCGACTCTCCATCTTGGCCGGACGAAGTACGTCGAGGCCGGATCGGTTGATGCAGATTGTGAGGTCCACTTCGAACACAACGCTTGCAGTCGGGCAGGCCATACGTTGCTTGTGGCCGTTTAGCCGGACCACGCCGGAATGCCTGTGACGCTGCTCCGTGAATCCGATGGCAATATGCGCCTAGACGGATCCAGAGTCGCTCGACTGTTGCAGCCGAGCGACGAAAATCAGGCCGTCGATGAGCGCGGAAGAGCGCACGGCGCGCCAGAACTCTTGCCTGTCAAAGAGCTGCTTGCTGCTGAAAAGTTTAGAGAAGACTATCGTGCAAGATCGGAGAGACGACGATGTCGAAGAAGTCCACGAAAATGCGCCCGATTAAGAGGGCAAGATTAAAGCAATCGTGCCGATTGCGTGTAAGGTTTTGTCTGCACATTGTTATCTTCGTGTGAAGCGATTCTTCACAGTGTGCGTCTTTCCGCGTTTCATTTCTTTTTCAACGCCATGATGCGAGCTGCGCGGATTTGCGCTTGTTTTGCAGTCGCGCCGGCGCAAGCTCTTGCGCATGGGCAGCGACCACACTTCTGACCTTCGACTCCGAGCCGGAAAAATTCGTGATCGAGGCGGCGTCGCCTCGCGGCGACCTCGCTCTTTCGTTGCGCAAGTGATGAAGGCCGTGACGAAAGCGAAGGGCGCCGGGATCGGGCCGTCGCCGAAGCGCGGTGGCCGATCCGATCGGCGGCGTGATGGCGCGTCGGGTCGAAGCCGGAAAGGGAGATGCTGCCGCATCGGTCGGGGACAGTCGGCGGCCGATCGATTGAAGCTGGTAGCGGAAAGGCGTGGGCCGAGCGAGCGGATGCGCCGGGTCGTCGTGAAGGCTCGGATCGTCCGTTTGAAACTCGGAAGCAAGGGCGCTGACGCGCATCTGCGTTACTTGCTGCGGGACGGAACCGACCGGCAAAGAGAGAAAGGGAGGCTTTGCGGAGCGGAAACTGACGCGGCGGATGGTCGCGCGTTTCTGGAGCGCGGGCGCGAGGATCGGCATCTGTTCCGATTCATCGTCGCGCCCGAAGACGGCGATCAGCTTTCCGACCTTCGCGCCTTCACCCGCGATATGATGAAGCAGATGGAGGAGGACCTCGGAACGAAGCTCGACTGGGTCGGCGTCGATCACTTCAACACTGGCCATCCGCATAGCCATGTCATCGTCCGGGGCAAGGATGATACCGGCAAGGATTTGATCATCGCCCAGGACTACATCACGGACGGGATCAGACAGCGCGCCCAGGAGCTGCTCACGCTCGAATTGGGGCCGGAGACCGACCTCGAACTGCGATCGAAACTCACCGCGGAGATCGCCGCCGAGCGCTTCACCCGGATTGACCGGGCGATGCTCGCCGAGGCCGGCGTGGGAAGGCTCGACCTGAGGCCCGAGACGGGCCAGGTCCGCGCTGACTTCGATCGAACCTTGCGCATCGGCAGATTACAGACTCTCGCGCGCTACGGCCTCGCCACGGAGAGTGAGCCGGGCGTCTGGACACTGTCCGACCAGTTGGAGCCGACGCTGCGCGAACTCGGCGAGCGCGGCGACATCGTCAAGGCGATCAACCGGGCGCTGAAGGCGTGGGGCGAAGAGCGCGCGCTCGAAAGCTATTCCCTTCACGGCGAGGAAGCCAAAACCCGGATCACAGGCCGGGTCATCGACAAGCGGCTGACCGACGAACTCGACGAGCAGCTGGGCCTCGTCGTCGACGGCGTCGACGGGCGCATCCATCATGTCATGCTCGGCTCTGAGGCAATGGCGAGCGCCGCAGAGGAAGCGTCCATTGGAGCAATCGTGGAGATCGCCCCTGCGCCGGCCGGACCGCGACCGGCCGACCGCAACATCGCACAGCTCGCCGGCACGTCAGGCGAGTATCGCCCAAGCATTCACCGCGCCATCGCTGAGGCAAGCCGGGTGCGCGTTCCTGGCGGCGACTATGACGCCTATGTCGATAGCCATGTGCGGCGACTGGAGGCGTTGCGCCGGGCGGGGATCGTGGAACGGATCGACGCCGACCATTGGCGTCTTTCGGCCGACTTCGAGGCGGGCGCCGCAGACTATGACGCTCAGCGGCGCGGACGGGTCATGCTGCGCGTGCTTTCCACTCTCGACCTCGAATCGCAGATCGACGCCAACGGCGCCACCTGGCTCGACCGGGAGATGACATCGTCCAATCGTGCGCCAATCGTGCGCGCCGGATTTGGCGCCGAAGTCGATCGGGCGATGAAACAACGCAGAGAGACACTCGTCGAAATGGGTCATGCCAGGCGCACGCCGGATAACGTCATTCGCGCGCCGGGGGACTTGGTCAGTCGACTGGAGCGGAGCGAGATCGAGCGCGTCGGGAAATCCATGGCGGCGAATAAGCACGCCCCCTTCAAAATGAAAGCGGAGGGGGAGCGCATCTCGGGCGTCTTCACCGGCACGACAAACCTCATCTCCGGTAAATACGCCGTCATCGAGAACGCCTATGAGTTCACGCTTGTTCCGTGGCGGCCGGTCATGGACGATCGGCTCGGACGGCAGATCAGCGGCGTCGTACGCGACTCAGGAATCTCGTGGGACTTTACGCGGACTCGCGGGATCGGAATTGGGATGTAAATACCGACCGCTTCTCGTCGCCATATGCGTGCGCCAGCGCCTCCTTTGATTTCTTCTTTCGCGCTGGCATACGCGGCGTGCTGTATCGAAGGATTGGGCCCTTCGCGCCGCAAATATTTGTCGCCATCCTGCCGGCATGGTTCAGCAGCGCCGCGAACGTCGCAGGATTGCCTCTGTCGATGATGGAAATGACGATGGCGTTCGCGCGCCGACGCGGTATGATTCAGCCTTAAGGAAAGCAGTCACAACTGACCAAATCGTCGTCGACGATTGGCCCGCCGAGGTTCCGATCACCGCCGCCGAGGTCGACGTGCTGGAGATGTTTCTTGGCGATTTACTGGACGCCTTCCTTCGGCCGCGCCACTGAAGCCTAGATCGACCTTGGGAGCCTCGCATGACCGAACTTATTCGCGCAGCGCTTTATTTGCGGGTTTCGACGAGTCGGCAGGCGGAGGTTGATCTTTCCATTCCTGACCAGCAAGCGCAGACCAGCACTTATTGCGCGCGGCATAGCTGGCGCGTCGTCGCGGAATATGTCGAACCGGGCGCTTCAGCCATGGACGACAATCGGCCAGAGTTTCAGCGCATGATCGAGCGCGCGTGCGATGACGATCATCCGATCGACTCCATCGTCGTTCATTCCTTCTCGCGCTTCTTTCGCGACGCGTTCGGCCTGGAGATGTATGTCCGCAAACTCGCCAAGCACAACGTGCGACTCGTTTCCATCACGCAGGAGCTTGGCGACGATCCGGCGCAGGTGATGATGCGGCAGGTCATCGCGCTGTTCGATGAATATCAGAGCCGCGAGAACGGCAAGCATGTGTTGCGGGCCATGAAGGAGAACGCCCGCCAAGGCTTCTACAATGGCTCGCGCCTGCCGCTCGGCTATAGTCTGAGCGAGGTCGATAAGCGGGGCCACCGCACCAAGAAAAAGCTCGTCATCGATCCTGTCGAAGCCGAGACGGTGCGGCTGATCTACCGTCTGTATCTCGAAGGCGAGGCCGGGAAAGGGCCGATGGGCGTCAAGGAGGTGACCAAGGCGCTGAATGCGCGAGGGCTACGGACACGGCTTGGCGCCCGTTTCGGCGTCGCTTCGGTCCACAAGATTTTGACGAACCCTGTCTACGCAGGGCGCTGGCGCTTCAATCAGCGCGAAGCCAAGACCGGGAGGACCAAGCCTGCTGGCGAGATCATCGAAGTTGCGGCTCCCGCAATCATCGAACAGGAAGTTTTCGACAGGGCTCAGACGAGCCTGAAAGCGCGCGATCCCCGCATCCTGCCGCCGCGCGTTGTCACGGGGCCGATCCTTCTCACGGGCCTGGCGCGTTGCGCGACATGCGGCGGGGCGATGACGCTACGCACCGGCACCTCGAAATCCGGCAAAGTGCATCGCTACTATTCGTGCTCGACGGCCGTCCGGGTTGGCAAGACGGGCTGTAAAGGCCGATCCATCGCCATGGACCGACTCGACGGGCTGGTCACAACCCATCTTGCCGATAGGCTGCTTGGCCCAAATCGTTTGGCGGGCCTTCTGACGTCGCTGGCCCAAAAGCGGGCATCGAGCGACGCTGAAGTCCAGAAGCGGGCGCGCATCCTGCACCAGGAGATCGCACAGGCCGACGAAAAGCTACGCCGGCTCTACAAATTGGTCGAGGATGGCGTCACGAATATCGACGCGACGCTGGCTGAGCGGCTCGCAGCACTCAAGTCTGACCGCGACCGCGCCAGAGCGGCTCTCGAACGCATCAAGGTTCAGCTTGCGCCGGAGATCACGTTGGAGCCGGATCAAGTCGAGCGCTTTGGCGCTTTCATGCGGGAGCGGATAACGACCGGCGAGACCACATTCCGGAAGGCCTATCTACGTTCGATCGTTGGCGTCATCGAGGTCGACGACAAAGTCATCCGCATCCACGGCTCCAAAGCCAGCCTCGAACAGGCCGTCATCGCCGGAGAACAAATCGGCAAGGGTGTTCGCAGTTTTATACGCAAATGGCGCGCCCAAGGGGATTCGAACCCCTGTTTTCGCCGTGAAAGGGCGACGTCCTAGGCCTCTAGACGATGGGCGCGGGTCGCGCGGCCGGCTCGCGGCGGCGCGAGGGCGTGTATAGAGGCGCGGACCGCGCAAGACAAGGCCGGCGGTGGCGCCACATCGCCGCGCGACGTCTCGTTTGCGCCCTCAGTTTGCGCGCCCTCCGGCGAGGCCCTAAAGCATCGCGGCGATGCTCACGATCAACGATCTTGTCTACCGGCTCGGCGACCGGCTGCTCTTCGACCATGCCGGGGTTTTTCTCCCCGGACGATCGCGCGCGGGCTTCGTCGGCCGCAACGGCGCGGGTAAAACGACGCTGTTTCGGTTGATCAGCCGAGAAATCGCTCCCGAAAGCGGGGCCATTTCGCTGCCAGCGCGCACAAGGCTCGGACGCGTCGAGCAGGAGGCGCCGGGCGGTCCGACGGCGCTCATCGAATTCGTGCTGGCGGCTGACGCCGAGCGCGCCGAATTGCTGGCGCGCGCCGAGGCCGCGCATGATCCC
The DNA here is from genome assembly GCF_005771425.1 of Methylocystis sp. B8. GTDB lineage: Bacteria > Pseudomonadota > Alphaproteobacteria > Rhizobiales > Beijerinckiaceae > Methylocystis. The sequence continues at coordinate 711,005 of NZ_VBTZ01000001.1, forward strand.
CATGACATCGCCGAAATCCAGACGCGTCTCGCTGACATCGACGCGCATTCGGCGCCCGCCCGCGCCGCCGCCATTCTGCATGGGCTCGGCTTCGACGCGGCGGCGCAGCGACGCCCATTGTCGGAATTTTCCGGCGGCTGGCGCATGCGCGTCGCGCTCGCGGCGGTGCTGTTCTCCCAGCCCGACCTGCTGCTTCTCGACGAGCCGACCAACTATCTCGATCTCGAAGGGACGCTGTGGCTCGTCGATTATTTGTCGCGCTATCCGGCGAGCGTGATCGTCATCAGCCATGACCGCGATCTGCTCGACGACGTCGCGACTCACATTCTGCATCTCGAGCGCGGCAGGCTGACGCTCTATAAGGGCGATTACTCTTCTTTCGAGAAACAGCGGCGTGAGGCGCAGCTTCTCGCCGCCAAAGGCGCCAAGAAGCAGGAAGAGCAGCGCAAGCATTTGCTGGCTTTTGTCGATCGCTTCCGCGCCAAGGCGACGAAGGCGCGTCAGGCGCAGTCGCGCCTAAAGCTTCTCGCCAAAATGGAGCCCGTCGCGGCGATCGTCGACGATTCGATCCTGCCGATTCATCTTCCATCGCCCGACAAGCCGCTGTCGCCGCCGATCATCGCGCTGGAGAGAGTGGCGGTCGGCTATGGCGATCACGTGGTGCTGTCGCGGCTCTCTTTGTCGATCTCGAACGACGATCGCATCGGCCTGCTCGGCGCCAATGGCAATGGCAAATCGACTTTCGCCAAATTGCTTGCGGGACGTCTTGCGCCTTGCGCGGGCGAGATGGTCCGCGCGCCGAAGTTGGAGGCGGGATTTTTCGCGCAGCATCAGATCGACGAGCTGAACGAGAGCGAGACGCCATACGCCGTCTTTGCGCGGCTGATGCCGGGCGCAGTCGAAGCGCGCATTCGCGCGCGCGCGGCGCAGACGGGATTTTCCGGCGCGCGCGCCGATACGCCGATCGCCAATCTTTCGGGAGGCGAGAAGGCGCGCCTGCTGCTCGGCGTCGCCGCCTTCAACGCGCCGCATCTTTTGATTCTCGACGAACCGACGAACCATCTCGACATCGACAGCCGCGCCGCGCTGATCGAGGCGATCAACGATTACGAAGGCGCCGTCATTCTGGTCTCGCATGACCGCTATCTGCTCGAAGCCTGCGCCGATCGGCTGTGGCTCGTGGACGACGGAACGGTGCGCGCGTTCGACGGCGATATGGACGATTATGCGCGGCTGGTGCTCTCAAAGTCGCGCGACGAAGAACCGAAAGGCGCGCCCGCAGTGGCGCAGGAGAGACCAAAGCAAGAGGCGCCAAAGCGCCGCGACGCTGCGCAGACACGGCGTAAGCTTGCCGCCGCCGAGGAGCGCGTCGAGAAATTCACGCAGCTTCTCGCCCGCGTCGACGAGGCGCTCGCCGAGCCGGACGCCTTTGCGCGTAATCCGCAGGAGGCGGTGCGGCTTGCGTCGCAGCGCGAGGAATTGGCGCAGGCGCTCGCGGCCGCTGAAGAACAGTGGCTGGAGCTCGCAGCCGAGGTTGAAGCCTAGGGCGGCATTGTCCAGGCGTGGATGGCCTGGACAAGCCGGGCCATGACGGCTAATCGGCCGTCACAACGAGGACAGACGCTCATGGAACTAACCAATGCGCAGCGTTTCCGTCGCGTCATGCCCGGCCTTGAGCCGGGCATCCACGCGGCGCAAATGCATCTGCCTTGCTGCAGCGCCACGACGATAATGCCGCATATCGCAATAAAATCAGAATTGATTTTGGCGAACTCTGCCCTATCCAGATAAGGTTGTTCGCCTTCAGCTGGAACAGCTATGCTTGAGGGTTGCGGAACAAAACAGCCAGCCAACTCGGCGGCGTCTCATGGCTAAGCCGGGACATGCCCATCGACCAGCGGCTGTCTCGCCCGCAGCGACAGATGTGTTGAGCGAACATTCGCTGACGTCTGCGATTGTCGAAACCATCGTTGAACCGCTTTTGGTCCTGGATGGGGGGCTGCGAGTCGTGGCGGCCAATCCCGCCTTCTATCGCCATTTCAAGGTAGAGCCTGCCGAAACTCTTGATCATATGATCCTTTCACTCGGCGATGGCCAGTGGAATATCGCTTCGTTGCGACGCCTGCTTGGCGAGGTTTTGAAGAAGGATTCGAAGGTCACCGAGTTCCGCGTGGAGCATGAATTTCAATCCATCGGCGAGCGAGTCATGCTACTCAACGCCAATCGGATGCGCCGCGAGGGCGAGGAGGACGCCATCCTCCTTACCATTAACGACATCACAGAGAGAGAGCGTCTACGCTTCGAAGTGGAAGGCGAACGGGATTTCGCCGAGAAACTCATCGACAGTATTCGAGAGAGCATATTGGTCTTGGGTTGGGATTTGCGTGTCCACTATGCCAACCAGAGTTTTTACGATCATTTCGTCGTTTCTAAGAAAGAAACCGAAGGCGTTTTTGTCTGGGAGCTCGGTAACGGCCAATGGAACATTGCTAAATTGCGCACCCTATTGGAGCGAATTCTGCCAGAGCAGAACAGTTTCGACGACTACGAAATCGAACATGACTTCGAAATAATCGGTCGCCGAACGATGCTGCTTAACGCTCGCCGACTGGATCATTTAAATCTCATTCTTCTCGCCATTCGCGATGTTACCGAGGAGCGCCACAATGAGGTGCGCCAGAAAGCCTTGATGGGCGAACTGCAGCATCGTGTCAAAAACATACTCGGTAAAGTGCGTTCTATGGCGAGGCAGACGCGAAAGCGCCACCGTAGCTTAGATGAGTTCATGGAAGCATTTGACGGGCGACTGGATGCGCTCGCAAGGACGCAAGACCTGTTGCTGACTGCGCCGTCCGGAGCCGTTCAGCTTCGGGAGATTGTGGTCAGTGAGCTGGAGGCTGGCGGCGCGGAACTGGGATTAAATTGTGCGGTTGACGGGCCGGCGGTCGCTCTTTCGCCCCGTGACGCACAGGCCATGGGGATGACGGTTCACGAATTGACGACAAATGCGGCCAAATACGGCGCTCTCAAAGCCGTAAAGGGACGGATTGACATCAGTTGGCGCCTAGATCGAACGACAGTGGGCCAGCATTTGAAGTTTGGTTGGCGAGAACATGGCGTAAAGGTCGATGACGTTGCCCCTGTCCGAGGGTTTGGCGCTGAGGTCATCGAGAGAAGCTTGGCTTACATGCTTGGCGGGAGCGCGCGGCTTACCTTTGCCCCAGACGGCGCCGATTATCGACTTGAATTTCCTTTGCCGCCCGCAAACACGGTGAAGCATGATGGATGAGCTCCTAAAAGGTCTTCGCATCTTAATCGTGGAGGATAACTTCGTTATGGCGCTCGATCTCAGCATGATGGTTGAGGAGCTGGGCGGCGCCGTGATCGGTCCGGCGGGACGACTCGACGAAGGCGTGGCTCTTGCTGAATCCAATAAGCTTGACGGCGCAATTTTGGATGTGAATCTGGACGGCGCGAATACGTACTTTTTGGCCGACGGTCTATTGGCGGCGGACGTTGCGGTGATTTTTGCGACCGGCTACGATGTCAAGATGCTGCCCGAACGTTTTGCGCTGACCCCGAAGCTTTCGAAGCCATTCAGCGCGGTTACAGTCGAAAAGGCGCTTCGCGAAGCTTTCTCGGATCGTTTGTAAACGCTCGCTATCGTCCTCCGCTCGGCCCGACCGGTTTCGTAAGATGGGCTTACGGGACCAAGTCCTGGAACTCCGGATGTTTTTGCACATAGTCCGCGACGAAGGAGCAGTCGGCCTGGACCTTTAGTCCGCGGGCGCGCGCGAACTCGAGGGCGTTGCGAATGAGCTCCGACGCGACGCCCTGGCCGCGCAGTCTTGGCGGCGTCTGAGTCGAGGTGAAGACCATCACGCCGTTGTCGATGCGGTAATAGGCGACCGCCGTATCGCCATCGACGTCGAGTTCGAAGCGATTGAGTTCGGGGTTGTCGCGGACGCTCCCCCAGGGATGTCTGGCTGCAGCCTGACCCATTGCCGGCCTCCTCAAGAGTTCATCTCCCGAAATGGGCGCGGTCCGCCGAAAAGGAAAGGCGCCTTTGGCTTGCGTTTTCGGCCGCGCCGGGGTTCAACAGCGCCGCCCGCGCCGTTTTCTCGCGGCGGACGGGCTATGCTCGCCGTTCTCCGATTCGCCAACTGGACCCGACATGCGACTTTCCCGCTATTTCCTGCCCATTATTCGCGAGACGCCGAAAGAGGCGGAGATCGTCTCGCATCGGCTGATGCTGCGGGCGGGCATGATCCGACAGGAGACGGCTGGCATTTACGCCTGGCTCCCGCTCGGGCTGCGCGTGCTGAACAAGATCAACGCGATCATCCGCGAGGAGCAGACCCGCGCCGGCGCCATCGAATGTCTGATGCCGACCATCCAGCCCGCCGATCTGTGGCGCGAGTCGGGCCGCTATGACGCCTATGGCAAGGAAATGCTGCGCATCGCCGACCGCCATGAGCGGGAGATGCTCTACGGCCCCACCAATGAGGAGATGATCACCGAGATCTTCCGGGCCTATGTGCGCTCATACAAGGATCTGCCGCTCAATCTCTTTCATATCCAATGGAAGTTCAGGGATGAGGTGCGGCCGCGTTTCGGCGTCATGCGCTCACGCGAGTTCTTGATGAAGGACGCCTATTCCTTCGATCTCACGCCGGAAGCCGGCCGCCACTCCTATAACAAGATGTTCGTCGCCTATCTGCGCACCTTCGCGCGCATGGGCCTGACCGCCATTCCGATGGAGGCGGAATCCGGTCCGATCGGCGGCAACAGCCATGAGTTCATCATTCTCGCTTCAACAGGCGAGAGCGAGGTTTTCTGCCACAAAGATTTCCTCTCTTTCGCGCCGCCGCCAGCGTCCACCGATTTCGACGATGCGGCGGGGCTGCAGGCGGTCGTGGACAAATGGACCAGCCGTTACGCGGCGACGAGCGAGATGCATGACGCGGCTGCTTTCGCCGCCGTCCCCGAGGAAGCGCGGCTCGCGGCTCGCGGCATCGAAGTCGGCCATATTTTCTACTTCGGGACCAAATATTCCGAGCCAATGAAGGCCGTGGTCAACGGTCCGGACGGCAAGGAGGTCGTCGTGCAAATGGGCTCCTATGGCATTGGGCCGTCGCGCCTCGCCGCCGCCATCATCGAGGCGAGCCACGACGATGACGGCGTCATCTGGCCCGAGTCGGTCGCGCCCTTCCATGTCGGCGTCGCCGATCTGAAAGTCGGCGATCAGGCGACCGGCAAGGTCTGCGCCGAGCTCGTCGAGCAGCTCGAGAACGCGGGACTGGACGTTCTGCATGACGACCGCGACGAACGCCCGGGCGCGAAATTCGCGACGCTCGATCTCATCGGCCTGCCCTGGCAGGTTCTAGTCGGACCAAAAGGCCTCGCCGAGGGGAGGGTGGAGGTGAAGCAGCGCCGCACCGGAGAGCGCGAACTGCTTGCGCCGCAGGACGCTGTCACCCGCATTGTTGCAGCCATAAGACCGGAGCAGGCATGACCGATGCGGCGCGGCCGGCGAGGAGCGCCGGCGCTTTTTCCGCTTTCGAGCGGACGGTGGCGCTACGTTACTTGCGCGCCCGTCGCGCTGACGGCTTCGTGTCGGTCATCGCCGGCTTTTCTTTTCTCGGCATCATGCTCGGCGTCGCGACTCTCATCGTCGTCACCTCGGTGATGAACGGATTTCATCGCGAGCTGATGGACAAGATCATCGGCGTCAATGGCCACGCCTTTCTTCAAGCGGTGGAAACTCCTTTCACCGATTGGGATCAGGTGTCCGCAAAGACCGCGAAGCTGCCGGGCGTTCGGCTCGCAATTCCCATGGTCGAAGGCGCGGCCGGCATATCGACTCAGTTCGGCCAATCGGGCGTGCTTGTGCGCGGCGTGCGCGAGAAAGACCTGACGCGGCTGCCCGGCGTGGCGAACAACGTCAAAAGCGGCGCGCTTGCGGGATTCGACAAGGCGGGCGGCGTCGCCATCGGCCAGCGTCTGGCCGAAACGCTGGGCGTCGGCGTCGGCGACCCGGTTAGTCTGCTTGTCGCCAAGGGCGTGCAGACGCCGTTCGGCGTCGCGCCGCGGATCAAGGCCTACAAGGTCGTCGCCATCTTCTCGATCGGCATGTCCGAGTTCGATAATGTCTTCGTCTATATGCCGCTCTCCGAGGCGCAGCTCTTTTTCAATAAGGACAATGAAGCGACCGTCGTCGAAGCTTTTGTCTCAGACCCCGAAAAGATGGATGATTTCCGCATCAACGTCGAAAAGGCGATTGAGCGGCCGCTCATCGTCACCGACTGGCGCCAGCGTAACAAGACTTTTTTCGACACGCTGCAGGTCGAGAAAAACATCCTCTTCATCATTTTGGCGCTGATCGTCGTGGTTGCGGCCTTCAACATCATCTCCGGCCTGACGATGCTCGTGAAGGATAAAACTCAGGACATCGCCATATTGCGCACCATGGGCGCGACGCGAGGCGCAGTGCTTCGCGTCTTCCTGATCATCGGCGCCTCGATTGGCGTTGTCGGCACGCTGGCCGGATTTGCGCTTGGTTTGGCGCTGGCAAAAAATCTCGACGCCATTCGTGTTTGGGTCAACAAGCTCTTCGACGCGAATCTCTTTCCTGCTGAGTTCTACTTTCTCTCGCGGCTTCCCGCGATCGTCGACCCGCGTGAGGTGACGGCGATCGTGGCGATGACTCTGGCGCTCGCCATTCTCGCCTCGATCTATCCAGCTTGGAAAGCCGCTTCGCTCGATCCGATCGAAGCGCTGCGGCACGAGTAATCGCGATGAATGCGGCCGTTCTCGAACTGCGAAACATTGCACGCCACTATCGCGAGGGTGAGGCGCGGCTCGACATCCTCCTCGAGGTCAATTTGTCGATCTACCCCGGCGAGACGGTTGCGCTGATCGCGCCGTCGGGCGCCGGAAAGTCGACGCTGCTTCATATCGCCGGGCTGTTGGAGCGTCAGGACGGCGGCGAAGTGCTGATCAAGAATGCGCCGACGTCGCGCATGTCGGACGCTGAGCGGACGCGGCTGCGGCGCGCGACCATCGGCTTTATCTACCAGTTCCATCATCTGCTGCCAGAGTTCTCGGCGCTCGAGAATGTGGCGCTGCCGCAAATGATCAATGGCCTCAACAGGAACGAAGCGCGCTTAAGGGCGCAGCAACTGCTGGATTACTTGCGGCTCGGGCCGCGCGCGTCGCACCGACCTTCAGAGCTTTCCGGCGGCGAACAGCAGCGCGTGGCGATCGCGCGCGCGGTCGCCAACGCGCCGCATCTGCTGCTCGCCGATGAGCCGACCGGCAATCTCGATCCGCGCACGGCGGAGCATGTTTTCGGAACTTTGTTGGCGCTTGCGCGCAGCACCGGACTCGCTGCGCTCATCGCGACTCATAATCTTGAGCTCGCGAAACAGATGGACCGCCGCGTAACCCTACGCGACGGTCGAATTGAGCCTTTGAGCTGAAGTGAGCTTAAGCCTTCGGCTTCTTGTCCATGAACTGCTTCTTGTACCAGAGGCCGAAGCCGACGGCCGCCAGAGCCGCGAAGAACACCGCGATCGTTATTTCCCTGGACTGTGTCAGACCAACCGAAAAGGGGAAGCGCGCAATATATTCCTTCGTGCCGTCATCGCTCTTCGCCTTAACGAGGCCAATGAACTTGCCTTCCTGCGGAAAGACGTGCTCGAAAGTAAGCGTGCCGGTTTTATACTTCTTGGGTGGCGAGTAATACTCAGTATTGGCCTCGACATTCTCGTTATCGTCCTTCTGACCAATGTCGCGGATAACGCGCATCTCGAGGTTCATGTCGCGCAACTCGTCCTGTTGCGCGTCGAGCGTGATGATGGTGGGGCCGGCGTCGGGAATATCGTCGCAAAACTGCTCGCGCGACTTTTGGGGCTGATAACCGGTGAACGTCATCGTGTCCGGGCCGATTTTCATCAAGCACTGGCCCTGATTGACGCCGACGTCGCCATGGGCGTGCGCTTGCGTGACCCAGCCGGCCGCCGCCACCAGCACTGCGGCCAAAAATCGAATGATCATCTGGTTCTCTCCCTTTTGGACCAGCCGCTCTGACTAAGCGATCTTGTGGGCGTTCGGGTCCGGTTCCGACGCAGCTATGTCTCGCATACTCTCAATGCGAAAGCGAGCTTCGACGACCGGCTCTGGGCTTCCAGCAGAGCTTGAGTTAATATAAATCAGGACCGCGGCCCTTGTCCCGCGACCATCGGCCACACGCTCTAGAAAAAGTAGCAAGGCCCGGCAATTGTACAATCCCGTCGCCAGACGATGAATGCTCTTGTCGCGTGACGACAAATTTTTTCGCTCGGGTTGAAAGTGCTGAAATGAACTAATTATCATTGCCTTATAAAAAATCGCGGCGCGACGATTAAGCAATCGTTAGCTACCGGGTTGGCGGTCTTAAAATTTCATTTAACTTTGTCCCACCTCCACAAACAAATGGCGGGACGGACATGTTGAACTTCCCTTATCTTCGCGACCAAGCTGAACTTTCTGGGGCCGGCGACGGGCTCTCGACCGTATGGTTGAAGGATCACAAGGCTCTAGTATTGCGCAAGACTCGACCAGGTTTTGACGCGCCAACCACCAAGACGATTACTGATATCTTGTCGTCAATCGAGCGAAGCGAACTAAAGGAGCTTCGGTACCTCGTCTACGATTTCGCGCATGGGACGCGCGAGGCGCCAAAGCCGGCGGACGGCTTCGGAGAGGTCGCCGCCCTGAATTCTGAGCTGATCGTCGACACGCCGGTCATCACGCTGGCTTGGGCCCGCGGCCTGATGAGCGGCTCCGACTTCGATTTCGCCATGCATTGCTCGGCGCTCGTGGCGGAAAAGACGGCGCATTTCTCGTTCTCGGGAGATCCGTCAGACCTCCTGGGCCTTTACGCCGCAGTCGGTCGGACATTGGGGTTCGTCAAGGCCGAGCGTCTCATGGAGAGCAATACGACGCTCACCGCGGAAGAGGCGCATGATCTACTGATCGTCCGAGACGTCGTCGAGCCGCAGCCGGGAGTCGCCGCAATTGAAAATTACTTGGCGCAATTCGGCCGGCGCTATAATGCATCGCACGCGATTTTCCGCGCGCAGCGTATGGTGCAACCTTTGGTTGATAGACGGAGCCTAGCGGCGCTCGAGCGCAACTGAGCTCTGCATGCCTCACGCCGCGCTGACGAGGCGCGGCGCATCGCGCCAATAAGCGAGGAGCGGTTTAAGCTCCTCGATTGGCCGCGGTCGCGTGTAGAGATAGCCCTGAATGAGGAAAATATTTTTGCTCGCCATGAAGGCGAGTTGAGCATCGGTCTCTACGCCTTCGGCGACGAGATCGATAGAGAGATCTTGCGCGAGCGCGGAAATCGCCGACACGATCGCTTGCGTTTTCGGCGACTCAATCGCCTGTCGCGCGAAGGAGCGATCAATCTTGACCTTCTTGACTGGGAAACGATTGAGATAGCCGAGGCTGCTATAGCCGGTTCCAAAATCATCGAGTGAGAGACGAACGCCGAGCGCCTCGATCTCGCGAAGTTTGCCTTCGACGTCGTCGGATTCCATGAGCGTCGTTTCGGTGATTTCGAGCTCCAACCGATCGGGCTCCAATCCTGAATCGCGGAGCGTCTCTGCGACCAGTTCAGCAAGTTCCTTCTGCTGAAATTGTCTTGGCGCGATATTAACTGCAACGCGGACGTTTGAAGGCCAGGATTTGGCGTCCTTGCATGCCTGCCGAAGCACCCAGGCGCCGATTTCGATAATCATGCCGGTCTCTTCAGCCACCGGAATGAATTCGCTCGGCGAAATCATGCCTCGGATCGGATGGCGCCATCGTAACAGCGCCTCCAGGGAAACGATGGTCGCCGTTCGGGAATCGACGACCGGCTGATAGTAGACGACGAGTTCATTCGCGAGAAAGGCGTGACGCAGTTCAGTGTCGATCTCGCGCTTTCTGGTCAGCGCGTCCTGCATCTCCTGGGAATACCAGATCGCCTTGCCGCGCCCCCCGGCTTTTGAGCGGTAAAGCGCGAGATCGCTGCATTTGAGCAGGCCACCAGAGGTCTCTGAATCCTTGGGCGCCGCCGCTATGCCGATGCTTGCGCCGATGTTAATGACATGGTTTTCGACGATATAGGTGCGATGCATCTCGGCTAGTATGGTCGCGGCCAGCGCATCGACGTCAGGAAGTTTGTTGCCGGCGCGCAGCAGCACGCAGAACTCGTCGCCGCCGAGCCTTGCCACAACATGCGGATGTGGCACGCAGGCGGCGAGACGCGCGCCGACGACCGACAGCAGCTGGTCTCCGATGGAGTGACCCAGCGTGTCATTGACCTCTTTGAATCGATCGAGGTCGATGTTCAGCAGCACGGCGTGAAATCCGCTTTGCTTGAGTTGAAGCATCTCTTCTTCAAGCGTTTCCTGGAACTGATAGCGATTTGGCAAATTCGTCAGGTCGTCGAAATGCGCCATGCGCTCAATCTCGCGAAGCGCGCGCTTTTGAATCGTCACGTCCTCGATCACGGTGATGAAGGATCCCGCTTCGGCTCGCTCGCAATGGAATTCGAAGAAGCGCTCGCCGAGCTTATGCGTGAAGACATTCGCATGCGGCATTGCGACGCGTCGCTTCCACTGCTCAATAAAGATTTCGCTTTCCTGCGACGACAGATCGGCGCTCCGGCCGATTGCATGCGCAAGCGCTTCGAGACTGATCGGCGTCGTCGCCGCCACAATGCCGAAGAAATCGATCAGGCGCCGATTTACGACTGTGACGGACAGGTCGGCGTCGCCCATGCACAGGCCGTGCGTCATGGAGTTCAGAGCCAGACTGAATTTCTGTCGCTGGCGTGAGGCGTCCAAACCGTTGCGCAGCGCCGATTCCAGATGGCCGTGCAGAAATTTCGTTGTCTTAATCACCGCGAGGGAACCCAGCACCAAAAATGCCGAGAGACCCCAGTACCAAGTGGAAAAACTCCATAACACGGTGATGGCCAGCGGCATGGTGGTTCCAAGAACTTGCCAGAAAACGATGTTGGGCCGCGCCGCATTGCGACTCGCGAGAACGCCAGTAACGCCAGTCATTATTATTACGCCGTAATACGCAATCATTTGATTGTGGTGTTGGTGAAATAGAATAGCGGCAGAAAGGCCGAGCAGCGCCATGAATGAGATTGCGCCAAATGCGTAGTGACGCTCCCACTCGCGAGCCTGATGGCGCCGAAGGCTAACGGGCGTGCGGTTGTGCATGAAGAGGAGGCGTAAGCGATAGGCTCCGATCAAAGACATACACAACACTAATACCAAATAGACTGACTCTCCCGTGGAGAGCCAAGCCACCATGGGAGCCAGCAAGCCGGCAAGGATGCCCATAATGAGCGTTTCGGAGGTGTCAAAAAGCGTTTCGACAAGGTCCGCATAGATTTCTGCGTCGGAGCAACTTTGAGCGGCGGTATGATCGGCGCACATCGGACCTGATCCTTAATTGGAGCAGTCTGATGGGGCGTCAGGAGAGCGCATATGTGAAAGACGACGCTGCGCCCGGATCAGCCGCTCCATGTGTCGCAGATCATTGGGACCTATACGGCAGGAGGTTTCTGCCCATAAATCCGTAATACGAATTAATTCATCGTAGGTGATGGGGTGCGCGCGCCGACGCGCTTCAGCGATCACGCGCCGTCGTCGCCAGCTGGTTTCGCCGTTTGCAGCCATCCAAGAGCGCGCGGCTGAGCGGATGTCGCCCGGCGCCGCCAGCGCGTCGACTATTTCGAGGTCATACATCTGCCGTCCCGAATAAGAACGTCCTTCCAGGATGATCCGCTGAGCGAGGGCAGGTCCAACCTTGCGCGACAGCATCGTTACAGCACCCATGCCAGGAAAAGTGTTAAACATCACTTCGGGTAGGCCAAACATCGCATTTTCTTCGGCGATGATGAAGTCGAACGCCATTGCGGCTTCCATCGCGCCGCCCAGGCACTGCCCATGCACCGCAGCCAGGGTAACTATCGGCAGATCGAGACTTCGCGAATAGCTATATACAAGATCGACGCAAGCGTGAGCGTAAATACGAAGTTTAGCTAAATCATTGTTACGAATAGCAGTAGAGAAGCTTTCTAGATCTCCCCCGAGCGAGAATACATCTGCTTTCTTCGATGCCATTACAAGGTAGCGGCACGGCCAGATTGCGTTCATCTTGGCATGATAAAAGTCACGTAGAGAGTCGCGAAACTGGAGTAACTCTAGTAACATCAAAAGTGTGTAACACTGCGGCGCATCAGTTCTGTAATTCATCCAGATCGATTGAGTTTCCGCTTGATATTCGATGTCCAGCGTTCCGAACTGCCAATTCGGAAACTCCCCAGGGTCCTTGGGAGGCAAAGTCTTCAACGCCGACATTGTCTTCGACCCCAATTTCTATTTTACAGGGAGATTTCAGCTAGAGGGCCGCTGTAAAGGCAAGCTCAGATGAAGGCTAAATGTTATTGACGTCCCTCTATATAGGATCGGCGCAACGTTATGCGGGCTATTTTCGCCTTTGATTAAGGCAACGTGCCAGGCAATCGCAAGAACTGCGTCCGGCCGCAAGAAGTTATTCGCGGTCTATTCAGCTTTCGCTATGCGACTTCGAACCAGGTCGCCAAGCCGCCGGCTTCGTGTTCCAGAATATCATCATGGATCGCCCATTTGCCAGGCGACGCCGCGACGAAAGCGGCGTGTTTGGTTTTCCCAGGCGGAATGATCACGCCGTTGCGCCAATAGGGCTCCCAACCATCGTCAAGGTCATGCAGCAGCCGCATGCATTGACCGTGAACATGCATCGCCAGCGCGACGTCCGACTTGTTGATGAAGCCCAGCGTCACCGGGGTTCCAGCCGTGACTTTGAAGAGCGGCGGGCCCTCGTAGGCTTTCGTCGGGCCGCCATTGATCATCCAGGCCGGCCCGGCGCCGCTTTTGCGCGGCTCGATCGCCAGATCGACCTTTTTGGCGTCGCCAAGCCTGATCTCTGGCGGAAGAGCAGGATTTTCGGGGAGCGACGCTATAGGCGGACGTCTCGAAGCTTTCGGGCCTTTAGCCTCAACGATCAAAAGGTCGCGATCTTCGCCATTCGGACCCCGCAGGGTCAGATTGGCCTTTGCGCCCTCAGTCTCCGGCATGTCGAACATCAGTTCGAAGCGCGCGCCTGGCGCGACCGGGACGCTGCGTTTGATTGGCTCAAAGGCCTCGCACGGTTGGCTGTCGATGGCGATGACGAAAGGCTGCGCGCCCACAACGGACAGGACCATGATGCGCGCATTGCTCAGGTTCGCGAGGCGCAACCGCACCCTGGCGCCAGGGGCGAGGCTCTGCGTGGCGGGCGCAGCTTTGCCGTTGACGCAAAGCAGCGGGCCTAGCCGGCCAATGCCTCGTGCAGCCGCCGGATCGTCGAACCCGCTAACGATCAGACCATTGTCGTCGAGCCGCCAATCGTCGAGCGCGAGAAGCAGGTCGGCGTCGGTTGGCAGCGGGTTTTGCTCGTCCACGACAAGCAGGCCTTTAAGGCCGCGCCCCATAAGCTCCGGCGTCAAGCCGTAGACACTTGGCCTATAACAAAAAAGGCCGGGATCAGCGAGCTTGCGGCGATAATCAAAGGAGGCCCCAGGCGCGATCGGCGCCTGCGTCAGCGGCGCGACGCCCTCCATCGCATTGTCGCCGCGCAGCCCATGCCAGTGAATGGTCGCTGGCCGGTCGAGCTTGTTCAGGAAGCGCACGGCGAGTTCGTCGCCCTGTTTGTAGCGCAGAACAGGTCCGGGCGTGACCCCTTCGAAACCGAGAATGCTCGTCTCAGGGGCGCCGGACAGCCGCGCCTTTCCCGGCCGCGCTTCGATTATGCGCAAGCCGGCGGAAGGAACCTGTCCAAGCGCAGGCAGCGCCGTCAGGCTGACGGCGACGCCGGAAAGCACGGCGCGGCGAGAGAAAGGCTCTGACATCGCGCCTAGCTATGGCCCAGAGCAGCCGCTAGGGCAACGACCGGCGCTCAACTCTTCACGGGCGGCTAAGAGAGCGCTAGAACCGCCAAAAACATAAGGAGAGTCGAGACATGACAGCGCCACGCATCAAACTGGCCGCCGCCCTTTTCGGTTTCTTCGCCGCAGGCTGCGTTCTGCCGCTCAATGCTTGGGGTCAGGCTTCGCAAGGCTATTCCGATTATCGCCAATCGCTGATGGCGGGCGGCTGGAAGCCGAACGTCGGCTACGGATTAAAAACCGCGGGGGGCAAGGCCCTATACAAGTTTCCGGAAGTCGTCTGCGGTCCGACGCTCTGCAACGCGAAGTGGCGCGACCCGCAAGGACACGAAAAACTCATCACCCTGATCCGCGGCCTCGACGGGGCGGACCACCGGGTCGCGCCCCAGTAATCGCGGCGGACTGGCGTCACGCCGCGTCCATGCTATAGAGCGGCGCCCGGTGAATCGAGTTCGCGCTTCTGGATCGCTTTGGCGAGCTACGGCGCGTCCTTTCGGGGACAGGATCGTTTGAGAGGAAGCCGTTCGTTCGATTTCGTCTCAAGCGATTCCGGTTTGCCGGGCAGGGATTAAGGCGGCCCTTCCGCCGATCGCGGGCGTGGCGGAACTGGTAGACGCGCCGGATTTAGGTTCCGGTGACGAAAGTCGTGGGGGTTCGACTCCCTCCGCCCGCACCAGAGTCGTACGACCGCGGCAGTCGAATAACCGTCGTCGCTCGCCGGCGGCGTCGCAGTCATTAAGAAGGCTATAGAAATGGAAGTTACGCAAACCTCCTCGCAGGGTTTGAAGCAGGAATACAAGGTGGTGCTGCCGGCCGGCGAACTCGCCGCCAAGCTCGCCGCACAGCTCACAGAGCTTCAAGCGAAAAGCCAGATCAAGGGCTTCCGGCCCGGAAAAGCGCCGATCGGTCACCTCAAGAAGCTCTACGGAAAGAGCATCATGAGCGACGTATTGCAGGAGGCGGTCAACGACGCCAACCGCAAGATCGTCGAGGAGAATGAGCTGCGCATCGCCTTCGAGCCGAAGATCGATTTCCCTGGAGGGCAAGAGGAAGTCGAGCGCGCGCTCTCGGCCGAGGGGGATTTCTCCTATGTCGTCACTTTCGAAACGCTGCCCAAGTTCGACATTGGTTCTTTCGACGACATTTCGCTCGAGCGACCCGTCGCTGAAGTGGCGGACGGCGACATCGAAAAGGCGCTTAACTCTCTTGCGGAGCGCGCCCAGGAATTCGAAGCCAAGGCCGAAGGCGCCAAGGCGGAGAAGGGCGACAAGCTGACCATTGATTTTACGGGCAAGCTCGACGGCGAGCCATTTGAAGGCGGCACGGGCGGGGACGTCGATCTGGTGCTGGGGTCGGGAACTTTCATTCCTGGCTTCGAGGAGCAGCTCGAGGGCGCCGCCGCTGGCGAGCAGCGCGTCGTCAAGGTCCGTTTCCCTGATGACTACGCGGCCAAGCAGCTCGCGGGGAAGGAGGCCGAGTTCGACGTGACCGTGAAGTCCGTCTCGGCGCCCAAGACGCTGGGCCTCGACGAGGACCTCGCCAAGAAATACGGCTTCGAGTCGCTTGAGGCGATGAAGACCGCTGTCCGCGGCAACTTGGAGGCTGATTTCCACAAGGCTTCGCGCGAAAAGTTGAAGCGCGCGCTGCTAGATGCGCTCGACAGCCGCTATTCGTTCGAGCTGCCGGAAAGCCTTGTAGAACAGGAATTCGCCAATATCTGGGGCCAGCACGAGCAGGAAAGCAAACGGGCCGGCCAATCCATCGCCGAAGAAGGCAAGACCGAGGAAGAGACGAAGGCCGAGTTCCGTAAGATCGCCGAGCGACGCGTGCGCCTGGGGCTGGTTCTCGCGGAGATCGGAAAAAGCGCCGGCGTGAAGGTGGAGGAGAAGGATCTGACGGACGCCTTGGTCGAGCGGGCGCGCATGTTCCCGGGCCAGGAAAAGGCCGTCTGGGACTATTACCGCAACAATGAGCAGGCGCTCGCCCAGCTCCGCGCCCCGATTTACGAGGAGCGCGTCGTCGACCACCTCGCCAAGCTGATCAAAATCGCCGACAAGACCGTCTCCCGCGAAGAGCTGTTCAAGGAAGACGAGGAATAGCCGGCCATTCGACTGTCGCTCCTCGCAGGCGGCGGCGCTTAATTGGCGTGGCGGGCTTCCTGCGCACGGTACGTCAACCGCGGGGCGATGACCGCAATGTAATCTTTTCGTCCGGCGCGGGCGCGGATATATGACGGGTCCAAGAATTCCGGCGCTGGCATCGGCCTCCGCCGGCCCACAGAGGCGATACGCGATGCGCGATCCAATCGAAAACTACAACCAATATCTTATCCCGCAGGTCATCGAGAACACCTCGCGCGGAGAGCGCGGCTTCGACATCTATTCCCGACTGCTGCGCGAGCGCATCATCTTCGTCACCGGGCCGATCGAAGATCATATGGCGTCGGTCATCATCGCGCAGCTCTTGTTCCTGGAGTCCGAGAACCCCAAGAAGGAAATCTCGCTCTACATCAATTCGCCGGGGGGCGTAGTGACCTCCGGCCTCGCCATCTACGACACGATGCAGTTCATCAAGCCGAAAGTATCGACGCTGTGCGTCGGGCAGGCGGCGTCGATGGGTTCGCTTCTGCTTGCCGCCGGCGCTGACGGTCTGCGTTACGCGCTCCCCAACGCGCGCGTCATGTTGCATCAGCCGTCCGGCGGCTTCCAAGGCCAGGCGTCGGACATCCAGCGCCATGCCGAAGACATTCTGAAAGTTAAGAAGCGGCTCAATGACATCTATGTTCGTCATACGGGCAAGGATTATGAAACGATCGAGCGCACGCTCGACCGCGATCATTTCATGTCGGCGGAGGAAGCGCGGACATTCGGAATTGTCGATTCCGTTCAGGAGAGGCGGCCTGACGAAGAGAGCGACGCAAAGCGCTAAAGGCAGTCGCGGGGGCGCCGACGGCGTTTTCTGAGCGCCCCCGCCAATATGCTTGAAAAATTGGGGCAGCAGGGCGGGAATGTTTCGTAAAATTCTGATCGCCAATCGTGGCGAAATCGCTTGTCGCATCATCAAGACGGCGAAGCGCATGGGACTTTCGACCGTCGCCGTCTATTCCGACGCTGACGCCGACGCGCTGCATGTCGAAATGGCCGATGAAGCGATCCATCTTGGCCCTCCGCCGGCCGCCCAATCCTATCTCCTGATCGACAAGATCGTCGCCGCTTGTAAGGAAACCGGCGCCGAAGCGGTGCATCCGGGCTATGGCTTTCTCTCCGAGCGCGCCGCTTTCGCCAATGCGCTCGCCGAAGCGAATATCGTCTTCATCGGACCCAATCCGCGGGCGATCGAGGCGATGGGCGACAAGATCGAATCAAAGAAATTCGCGTCCGCCGCCAACGTCAGTGTCGTTCCTGGCTATCTCGGCGTCATCGAGAACGCCGAAGAGGCGGTGAGAATCGCGCGGGATATCGGCTATCCGGTGATGCTGAAGGCGTCGGCTGGCGGCGGCGGCAAGGGCATGCGCATCGCCTTTTCCGACGCAGAAGTGATTGAAGGTTTTACGCGCGCGCGTTCGGAGGCGGCGTCTTCCTTCGGCGACGATCGCGTCTTCGTCGAGAAGTTCATCGTCAATCCACGCCACATTGAAATTCAGGTGCTTGGCGACAAGCACGGCAATGTGATCCATTTGAACGAGCGTGAATGCTCCATTCAGCGTCGCAACCAGAAGGTCATCGAAGAAGCGCCGTCGCCGCTGCTCGACGAAAAGACCCGTCGTGAGATGGGCGCTCAGGCCGTCGCGCTCGCCAAGGCCGTGAACTACGATTCGGCCGGCACGGTCGAGTTTGTCGCGGGTCAGGACAAGAGCTTTTACTTCCTTGAGATGAACACGCGCTTGCAGGTCGAGCATCCGGTGACGGAGCTCATCACCGGCATCGATCTCGTCGAGCAGATGATCCGCGTCGCGGCGGGCGAGCCGCTGCAACTCAAGCAGGAAAACGTCAAGATCAACGGCTGGGCGGTCGAGAGCCGCATCTATGCCGAGGATCCGACCCGCAACTTTCTCCCCTCCATCGGACGGCTGGTCAAATATCAGCCGCCGGAAGAAAAGCGCGAAGGCGGTGTTACGGTGCGCAACGACACGGGCGTCACCGAGGGCCGCGAAATCTCGATCCACTACGATCCGATGATCGCCAAGCTCGTGACGCATGCGCCAGACCGTCTTCGGGCGATCGTCGCGCAGGCCGACGCGCTCGATCGCTTCGTGATCGACGGAATTCGTCACAATATTCCGTTCCTGTCATCGCTGATGCAGAGTCCGCGTTGGCGCTCGGGCAATCTTTCGACGGGCTTCATCAGCGAAGAATATCCGGAAGGATTTTCTCCGCAGGAGCCTCAGGGAGATCTGGCGCATACGCTCGCCGCGATTGCGACTCTGATGGACCACATTGGCAATGAGCGCAAACGCAAGATTTCCGGTCAGTTGCGCGGCGGCCGTCCGGTTGAATTCGAGCGCGAACGCGTGTGCATGCTGGGCGACCAGAGATTCGACGTCTGCGTCGAGGCGCAAGGCGAAGCGCTGATCGTGCGTTTTGCCGAGGGCGATCAGCGCGCTCATCGCGTCTCAACTCAATGGCGCCCGGGCGAACTCGTGCTCGAGGGCGAGGTTGACGGCCGCACGGTCTACGTGCAGGCGCGATCGATCCTCAATGGCTACGCACTGTCGCATCAAGGCGTCGACGTCACGGCGCGCGTCTATACTCAGCGTGAAGCCGAACTCGTCGCTTTCATGCCGAAGAAGAAGGACGCCGGCGCCTCCAAGCACCTTCTGTGTCCGATGCCTGGCCTCGTGAAGACCGTCGACGTGGCGGAAGGTCAGGAGGTCAAAGCCGGCGAAGCATTGTGCATGGTCGAAGCCATGAAGATGGAGAACGTGCTGCGCGCCGAGCGAGACGTGACCGTCAAGAAAATCCTGGCCAAGCCTGGCGACAGCCTCGCTGTTGACGCGGTTATTATGGAGTTCGCATAGTCGCGTCAGCGACTGGCTCGTTTAGTCGTCGAAGACGCGCGTCACATGGCCCATCTTGCGGCCCGCGCGCGTTTCCTTCTTGCCATAGAGGTGCAGACAGGCGCCGTCTTCACGCAGCAGTTCCGGCCAGGCGTTGACGTCGTCGCCGATCAGATTGCGCATTTCGACGCGGCGCCCATGGCGGCGCGTTGAGCCGAGCGGCCAGCCGGCGACCGCGCGCATATGCTGCTCGAACTGCGAGGTCAGCGCGCCGTCGAGCGTCCAATGTCCCGAATTGTGCACGCGCGGCGCAATTTCATTAACGACCAGCGCTTCGCGCTCGCCATCGACAACGACGAACATTTCGACTGCGATGACGCCGACGTAATCGGCGGCCTCCGCGATGCGTCGTGCGATGTCGATCGCCTTTGTCGCCGTGTCTTTGGCGATCTCCGCTGGCGCCAGAGTCTGCGCCAAAATGTGGTGCTCATGGAGGTTTTCGCACACGTCATAGGCGCGATATTCGCCGTTCAATCCGCGCGCCGCCACGACAGATACTTCTTTCGTAAAGGGCACGACGCTTTCCAGAATGCATGGCGCGCCGCCGAGCGTGCGGAAAGCGACCGCAAGATCGCCGCCGTCGCGCAATTGGGTCTGGCCCTTCCCGTCGTAGCCGAGACGTCGCGTCTTCAAGATCGAATTGTGGCCGAGCTGCGCCACCGCGCGGGGCAGGGCGTCCGCATTGTCGACCGCGACGAATTCGGCCGTCGCAATGCGCAGGCTCTGCACAAATTCTTTTTCGACGAGCCTGTCCTGAGTGAGCGCCAACGCCTTCGGATTGGGTCGCACGGGCCGATGCGCTTCGAGCACTTGCGCCGTGCGGGCGGGCACGTTCTCGAATTCATAGGTGACGACGTCGACGGATTCGGCGAAAGCGGCGAGAGCCGCTTCGTCGTTAAATTCGGCTTGCGTTCGCGTCGCGCAGACATCGAACGCCGGGTCGTCGGCGACGGGGGAGAAGACATGCGCCTTCAGCCCGAGCCGCCCGCCGGCCATCGCGAGCATGCGCGCGAGCTGACCGCCGCCGAGGATACCGATCGTCGCGCCGGGCGCGAGCCTCATGCGCCTTTGCGCGGCGTTTCCGCCACGCTCTCCGTCTGATGAGCGCGATATTCGGCGAGGCGCGTGGCGAGCGCCTTGTCGGCGCGGGCGAGAATTGCGGCGGCGAGCAGAGCGGCGTTGATTGCGCCCGCCTTGCCGATGGCGAGCGTTCCCACCGGCACGCCGCCCGGCATCTGCACGATGGAGAGGAGCGAATCCATGCCCTTTAACGCTTCCGATTCGATCGGAACGCCGAGAACCGGCAGCGGCGTCATCGAGGCGGTCATGCCAGGCAGATGCGCGGCGCCGCCGGCTCCGGCGATGATAACCTCGAAGCCTTCCGATTCGGCCGCCCTGGCGAAGGCGAACAAGCGCTCGGGCGTGCGATGAGCCGAGATGATGCGCGCGTCACAGCCGATATCGAGCGCCGCGAGAGTTTCGACGGCGTGGCGCATCGTCGCCCAGTCGGATTGCGACCCCATGATAACGGCGACGGGCGGTCTGGACTTGCCCACTCTTGCTTCCTCTACAAAGGGAAGCCATGCGGCATAGACGATGGCTCCCCGATAGGCAAGCGCCCGATCGGCGTGGGTGGTGGGCGGATTTCGCTTCGCGAGCCGGCGGCGCGGGGCTAAGGAACAGCGCGTGATTCTCTTATCGGCGGACGCATCATGGACGAAAGCCTGAGGCAAGCGGTCATCGTGCTGGCCGTGGCGATGATGGTTGCGATCGCCGCGCGTCAGATCAGACTGCCTTATACGGTCGGGCTTGTCATCGTGGGGGCGGTGGTCGCGCTATCGGGCGTAGGCGCGCCACACCTGACGCACGAACTGATTTTCGACTTGATTTTGCCGCCGCTCCTTTTTGAGGCGGCGCTGACTCTCTCCTGGCGCGAGTTGATCCGAGATTCGCTGCCGTTGCTCGCGCTCGCAGGCGTTGGAACGCTTGTTTCCGCGGTTGTCGTCGCGAGTTCGATGACCATGCTGCTGGGCTGGCCCTTATTTTCGGCGCTCGTCTTCGGCGCTTTGATAGCGGCGACCGACCCGGTGGCGATCATCGCCATGTTCAAGGATAATAAAGTCAAGGGCCGCATGCGGCTTCTCGTTGAAAGCGAAAGCTTGCTCAACGATGGCGCGGCGGCGGTGCTTTTCGTCATGGCGCTGACGTTCGCGCAAAGCGGCGGCGCGGATCAGACCGCCGCGGCGACCGCGATGACTCTCGCGAAAGTCGTATTGGGCGGCGTCATCGTCGGGGCGCTGTCCGGCGGCGTCGCGATCCTTGCATCGCTGCGCACTTCCGAACATTTAATCGAAGCGGCGCTGACGACGATCGCTGCGTTCGGCTCCTTCCTCATCGCCGAATATTTTCATGTCTCCGGCGTGCTGGCGACGGTGACGGCTGGCCTTCTCATGGGAAATCTCGGCCTTCTGAGCGAGCGAGGCGGCTTCATCAGTCTCAAGGGGCGCGAATTCGTTCTGTCCTTTTGGGAGTTCGCGGCGTTTCTCGCCAATTCCGTGATTTTTCTATTGATTGGCGCGGACCTGGCTATGATTCCTTTTGGCGTCGTGGGGGCGAAGCCCCTGGGCGTAGCGATCGCCACAGTTCTCTGCGCGCGCGCCATCACCGTTTATCCGCTGAGCTCGCTCTTTCTCGCGTCGCGTTGGAAGATTTCGTTGCGCGAGCAGCATGTGCTGTGGTGGGGCGGCTTACGTGGCGCGCTGGCGCTCGCTCTCGCGCTGTCGCTTCCAGACGATCTGCCGCAGCGAAACGAGATCGTCGCCATCACTTTCGCGGTGGTGGCGTTTTCGATCGTGGTTCAGGGCCTCACTATGCCGCTGCTGTTGCGCGCGCTCGGCTTCCTGCCAAAGTCATCGTAACAGCGCCGCGTCTAAGCGATAATGTCAGGCGTGAGCTGGTCTTCGAGATAGGCGATGCGGTCGCGCAGCAGCAGCTTGCGTTTCTTCAACCGCTGAATCTGAAGCCGATCCGCCGCGCCAACGGCCAGCAGCGCGCCTATCGCGGTCTCCAGATCGTGATGCTCCAGCCGCAGCCGTTCAACCTCAGCGCGGATGGCGTCCTTGTCGATCTCGTTCTGATTTTCGTTCATCGACAGCCGCCCTCGAACGTCGTTAGACGCTCGGGAATCGATTTATCCGGTGCGCAATTATCGCGCGGCGGCCAAGGGCAGTTCAAGCGAATTGCTCCCTCATGATTTATAGGCGCTCCGCATCTCGTCGATGGCCGCGATCTTGGCGTAAAGCGGCGCCCAGTCGTCGTTTTCGGCGATGGGCGTCCAAAGCGCCTCGACTTCGTCGATTAACATGGTGCAGGGCGTCTCGTGCTGGAAATAGGGGTGATCCAGTCGCCCATTGGGGGCTGGCCGATGTTGAGCCAAGGCGGCGCGAACCGGCGCGAACGCTTCAGCTTCGTAATGGGCAGCCGACGGGCTGCCTTTCGCGCGCTCAGTGGACGCCAATCCGCCGCGCCAGTCGAAGAAGGCCTGTTCGAAAGGGGCCTTCGTCGTTGTGAG
Source organism: Methylocystis sp. B8 (assembly GCF_005771425.1). Lineage (GTDB taxonomy): Bacteria > Pseudomonadota > Alphaproteobacteria > Rhizobiales > Beijerinckiaceae > Methylocystis. Next base: position 733,652 of record NZ_VBTZ01000001.1, read on the forward strand.
AAAGTCAACGAAAGCTTTCGCAAGCGCGGCGTCAGCTTCTTCGCCGGCCGAGGCGAGGCCGAGACGATTGAGCAGCGCCACTCGAAATTCCTGCTGGATGCGGCCGGGAAACGTCGCGAGAACCTTCTCGGCAAGCTTTGGTCCGGTGAGGTGGATCAGGCATTCCGCTAAGCGGGAAAGATTCCAGCCGAGCGCGCCGGGCTGTCGGCCAAATGAGTAAAGCCCGATTTCGTCGAAATAGGCGGCGGTGAAGGTTGGATCATAGACTGGCGCGAAGCGCCAAGGTCCGTAGTCGAAGCTCTCGCCCGTGATGTTGATATTGTCGGAATTCAACACGCCGTGAACGAAGCCTGACGCCATGTAACCCGCGCCGAGCTTAGCTACCCGCGCCACGACCTCTTCGAGAAAGGCGAGGGCTCTATCGGACGCCGGCAGATCGGCGATGGCTGGAAAATAATAGCGGCAGACGTGATCGAGGAGCGTGTCGATCGCTGCGGAGTCATCGTGGAACGCGAGGCGTTGAAACGTGCCGATGCGAATATGCGAATGCGACAGGCGCACCAGCACGCTGGAGCGCGTGGGCGACGGTTCATCGCCGCGCATGAGCGCCTCGCCAGTTTCAATCAGGCTGAAGGTCTTGGAGGTGTCGACGCCAAGCGCCTCCAGCATTTCGGTCGCGAGAATTTCGCGAACGCCGCCCTTGAGCGTCAGTCGTCCGTCGCCACGCCGCGACCATGGTGTCTGGCCGCTGCCCTTGGTGCCGAGATCGAGCAGGCGTCCGTCCTGCGCGTCGCGCAATTGCGCAAAGAGGAAGCCGCGGCCGTCGCCGAGATCGGCGTTGTAAACGCGAAATTGGTGCCCGTGATAGCGCAGCGCTAAGGGATGCGCGAGCCCGCCCGGCAGCGGCGAAAAACGCCCGAAATGCTCGATCCATTCCGCGTCGCTGAGTCCGTCGAGCCCGACCCGCGCGGCCCAGCGCTGATTGCGATAGCGTAGCCGATGTTTAGGGAAGGTCGCGGGTTCGACAAGATCGAAGAAAGGTTCGCCCAGACCCTCGTGCAACGTCTCGGCGCGGTAAAGCTCGGTGACCGGCATAAGGACGAGGTCTCGCAAATCGCGCGCCGCGGCGCGAATGCTTCAAAAAATAAGGCGGAGATCTCTCTCCGCCCATGGCGATTAAGCAGCAAGGGAGCGAGCTGAAAACGCTAGTGGCGCGTTTCGCTACACGACAGTTTGGCGAGCTCATCCTTGATTTGCAATTTCTTGCGCTTGAGTTCCGCTATTTTCAATTCGTCCGCGTGGGGGTGCAGCTGTTCCTCCTCGATCTCCTTCTTTAGCGCCTCGTGACGGCGTTGGAGTTCGACGATGTGGCCCTGCAAGGACATGCGAAACCTCCTTAACTTCTCTCCGCTGGACGAGCGGAAGGGTAATAAGTCTGCCACAAAGCAGGCTCGCCGCAAGACTTGAAATCGCGCAACGTCACAAATCTTTTGCGTATAGGGAGGCTCGGTCTTTACCGAACGTCAATTTTTTCCATAGCTTGCGCTGGAAGGCGATCCACAGCGTCGCAGGGAGGGCGCGCGCTTGCGCGCCGCCACGTACGCCAGTATAGACGGGCGCTCCGGCCCATGGCGCTTACATGTGGCTTAGGGGCGCGTAGCTCAGCGGGAGAGCACTACGTTGACATCGTAGGGGTCACAGGTTCAATCCCTGTCGCGCCCACCATTCAGTCGGCCCCACACGGGCCGTTTTGCTTTCAGCCACAAAGCAGAGACGTCACCTGAACAGGTCCGGCCCCGGTCAGGACCCTACGGCGGGTTTCCATTCCCTCAATTCGATCCGAAGACTGAGCCGTCGCGGACTGAGACTTCACCTTTAAATTCAAAACATTATGAACTTAAATTCAAAACATTGTGGGAACTACGTACGCGTCAGTTCGTTTAGATGTCAGGAGGTCGTCATGCTCCCGACAAATCGAACTGACGACGATCGGCCCTCCTTGGTGATCCAGCGAGACGTGGGCATAGCGCTGCGACTCTCTTTCGAGGCTGTCACCCGTGAGCCGCTGCCCGAGCAAATGGCCATTTTGCTGCTGCGCCTGGCTTTGGCTGAGTCGCTAGGGTTTACTTTCGAGGAGGGCGAGGCGGAGGCAGAGTCCTGATACATTTGTCGCCAACCGTGGCGCCTTAACCGCAATCTTTGCAGTTTCTAGTTCTTCGCTTCGATTGGCGATAGCGTTATGCGCCGAGGTCACTTGACCGGCCGGCAACAAGCGCGAAGGACTGTCCTTATGACATACAAAAAACTGCTGAGCGTCGCTGCGCTCAGCGCGAGTCTTGCGTTGGCTTTCATCCCCGAAGCGGACGCCATGCCGGTTCAAGCCCCGGACAACTCCCAGAGTTCTGTGCATCTCGTCTATGGCGGCTGCGGTCCTTACGGCCATCGGGGACCCTGGGGCGGATGCCGCCGCGGCGGCCAGTGGAGCGGCTGGCGACGCCGCTGGTAAGCGCACCCGCAATCGTAACGAGAGATTGGCGGCTCGCCTCGCCAATCTCGATTGTCTCCAACTGTCTTCCCGTCCATAGCTGCCTTCGCGCCCAAACTGAGCGAAAGCGGAGAAGACCATGGACCTGCCTGCCATTGACCCGTTGATCGCAGTCGGCGTCGCCGCCTCGACCGCCATCACCGACGCGGTCTATGTGTTCTTCAACGCCGCTGTGTCGGAGCGCAGGCGCATCGCCGCTGCAAGTTGGAGCAGCGTCTGGTATCTGCTCTCGGCGTTCGCCGTCATCAGCTACACGTCGAATTGGGCCTATGTGGCCTTCGCGGCGGTTGGCGCCTGGATCGGCGGCTTCCTGTCGATCACAGTGCTGAACCGCCTCGTGCCCAGGCGCAAAGCGTGAGGAATTAAACGCAAAAAAAAGCCGCTTGCGGCGGCGCCTGAGGAGCATGGAAGGCGAGCGTTCAGTCGCCGATGACCGGCTGATTGAAATCGCGGATCAGCAGCAAGGGAAGCCGCTTGCCGGCGGCGCTGGCGACGTTCATTGCCTGCTTGTCGCGCGCGAAACCGAGCGGCTTCTGGTCGTGGTTGATGTTTGTGGCGAGACCCAGAGCTAGGAAGCCGACCCAAAACGCCAGCGGCACGAGGCGCGAGTTCGAAAACGGCATTTTGGTCTCCCCGATTTTCTTTTGGCGTCTCTAAAAGGGACGGTCGCAGCTTTCCCCAATGGGCGTCCAAGTAAAAGCGCCAGGAGCGAGGAACCTGATGGCGCCAGAGCATTTCTCTGGCTGGGCCCATCAGGCTAAGGGCAGCCAAAGGTGGCGCCAGCGCTTACATTCCCTGTGGACCTATGCGTCTGTGAGAAAAGCGCATTAGCCTTCGCCCAGGGGGGAGTGCAGCGATGACTTTCACCACTACGGATCGCCCGGCGCCCATCGTTAAGAGCGGGCATGTGCAATTGTCGATCATTCTGGCGGATTCAGAGAAGAACACTCTGCAGAACCAGATCTTTGACCAGATCCGCTCGATGATCCTCAACGGTCAGCTCAAGGGCGACGACCCAATGCCGACCACGCGCGAGCTGAGCAGCCAACTCGGCGTATCGCGCAACACGGCCGTTCTGGCTTACGAGCGGCTGATCGCCGAGGGCTACATCCGCACCAAACCGTACGTCGGCACTTTCGTCTCGCCCGATTTGCCGGACACGGCGTTTCTCTCCGCCAATCATCGCGCGCCGCCCGCGCAAGAAGAGGGGGCCGCGGAGGAAGTTCTTCCGCCCTGCGGCGCGCTGCGTACCCATCGCCTCGCTGATCCAGAGCGCCGGCGTCTCGCTGCCGATTTTTGGGTCGGAAGACCGGATGCGAGGTCCTTTCCGCTGAAGGCCTGGTCGCACCACATCAAGAATCGCCTGAAAGCGGTCGGCTCTAATCTTACGAGCTACAATGACCCGGCCGGACTATTGGAGCTACGGCGCGCGATCGCCAAACATCTCGCGCCGGCGCGCGGCGTCGTCGCAGATCCGGATCAGATCGTCATCGTTGGCGGCTGCCAGGACGGCTTCAATCTCGTCGGGCGCTTGCTCGTCACGCCGGGCTCGACCGCTGTCGTCGAGTCGCCCTGTTATCAGGGCGCGGCTTTCGTGCTCGAAAGCCTTGGCGCGACGCTTCATCCCGTGTCTGTCGACCAGGACGGGCTCGACGTCTCGCAGCTTCCAAAAACGAAGGGCGCCGTCGCCTATGTCACGCCGTCGCATCAATATCCGGTCGGGGTGACGATGAGCCTGCAGCGGCGGCTCGAGCTTCTCGCCTGGGCGACGCAATATGACGCCTACATCATGGAAGACGACTATGACAGCGACTTCCGCTTCATCGGCTCGCCGCTCACCGCGTTGAAGGGGCTCGATCGCAACGAGCGCGTCATCTATCTCGGCACCTTCTCGAAATGCATGGGGCCGGGGCTGCGTCTGGGTTACGTCGTGCTGCCGCGCCGTCTTGCCGAAGCGGGACGCCGAATGAAAATGCTGATGAACAATGGCCAAAGCTGGCTCGAACAGGCGGCCATGGCGGATTTCATGTCGAGCGGCGAATTCGGACGCCATTTGCGCCGCATCCGCCAACTCTATCGCGATCGGCGCGACGCGTTGCTTGGCGCGCTCAAGAATCACTTCGGCGCGTGTGAGATATATGGCGATCAGGCCGGCATGCATCTCGTCTGGAAGCTGCCGGATGGTTTTCCGGACGCGGCCGAAGTGGAGAAGCGGGGGCTCGCGGCTGGCGTCGGCGTGTGTTCGCTGGCGACGGGCTCGGCGCTGCGCTTCGACGACTATGACGGCGGCGACCGGCTGCTAATGTTGGGCTTCGTCGCGCTCACCGAAAAAGAGATCGAGAATGGGATCGCGCGGCTGGCGCAGGCGCTGAAGGCATAGGGTTCCCCGTCATGCATGCTACTCTCTCCCATCGGGAGAGGGTGGCTGCGGAGCAGCCGGGCGAGGGGTTTCCGCTTCGCTAGAGTTTGCGTATTGCGATGAGGAATCTCTTCTGGCCGTCATTATGAGGCCATAACCCTCACCCCGGTCCTTTGGACCGACCCTCTCCCAATGGGAGAGGGTTAGCGTGCGAGCCTTCTAAGTTTATGAGCGACGCCAGCAGCTTTTTCCGCCTGCGCGCCATACCTTCCGGCGTCTGGGCGCTCGGGATCGTCTCGCTGCTCATGGATTTCTCTTCCGAGATGATCCATGCGCTGCTGCCGATCTATCTCGTCGGCGCGATGGGCGCCTCGATGGCGGAAGTCGGCGTGATTGAGGGCGTCGCCGAGGCGACAGCCTCGATCGTCAAGATCTTTTCAGGCGCGCTTTCGGACTGGTTTGGGCAGCGCAAGCAGCTCGCGATCATCGGCTATGGGCTCGCCGCGCTCACGAAGCCGATGTTTCCGCTCGCGCCGAATGTCGCCTGGATTATGGCCGCGCGCTTCATCGATCGCGTCGGCAAGGGCATACGCGGCGCGCCGCGCGACGCTCTCGTCGCCGATATCGCGCCAGCTTCAGTTCGCGGCGCGGCCTTCGGGCTCCGCCAGTCGCTCGATACGGTCGGCGCCTTTCTGGGACCGGCTGTCGCGGTGGCCGTGATGTGGCTCTCCGCCAACAGCATTCCACTAGTGTTCTGGATCGCGACAATCCCGGCGGCGCTTGCTGTCGCGGTTCTGGCGCTTGGCGTGCGCGAGCCGCAATCTTCTCGCCCGCCGCGTCCGGCGCGTTTTCCACTGCATAGCGATGAAATCCGCCGGCTCGGCGGACCCTTCTGGATCGTTGTCGCAATCGGCGTCATCTTCAGTCTCGCGCGATTTTCCGAGGCTTTCCTGATTTTGAAGGCGCGCGCCGTCGGACTGCCGGAGGCGATCGCGCCGCTGGTTCTCGTCGCGATGAATGTTGTCTACGCCGGCGCCTCTTATCCCGTCGGCGCCTTCTCCGATCGCGGCGATCGTAAGACGCCGCTGATGGCCGGTCTTGTCGCGCTGATTGCAGCGGACGCCGCGCTCGCCGTCGCCGAGCATATGCCGCTCGTGTGGCTGGGCGTGGCGCTCTGGGGCCTGCACATGGGCCTCACCCAGGGGCTTCTCGCCGCGCTCGTCGCTGACGTCGCGCCGGCGGCGCTGCGCGCTTCGGCCTTCGGGGTTTTCAACCTGACGAGCGGCGTCGCGCTGCTGGTCGCAAGCGCCGGCGCCGGAGCGCTCTGGGACGCTTTCGGGCCTGCTGTCGCCTTTTGGGCGGGCGCTCTCTGCGCCTCGCTGGCGCTCGTCGCGCTCTGGGCGAGCGGCAGGCGGCTGGCGCGGATTTCAGGCGATTAACTGATCGCTAAGCATCTTTCTTAGTCACTGAAAAGGAACCAAAAACTTCCGCAATTGCGCCGTGGTTGGCCATTGATTTGAGAACCGGCGGGGGCGCTGGCGTTTAAAAAAACGCAGCATCGAGGTTCCGATGAAAACACGAGCTTTTGGCTTCGCCGTCGCGGCTCTGCTGCCGGTTTTGTCCGCGTCGGCCGCCGACCTGCCTTCGCGCATGGAGGCGCCGCCGGCCTATATTCCGCCGCCGCCAATGTTCACCTGGACCGGGTTCTATGCCGGTCTCAATCTCGGCGGCGGCTGGCTGGATCGAGATCGCGGGAATTGGCTGTTTACAGGAGGAGCGTCGAATACAGCCGGCGTCATCGGCGGCGCCCAGATCGGTTACAATTATCAATTCACGCCGCTCTTCGTCGCCGGGCTCGAAGCCGATCTCCAGGGATCGAGCGTCGGCGGCGGCGGTTGGGGGCGCAGCGTCGACTGGTTCGGCACAGTGCGCGGACGGGCGGGCGTGTCGCTGCTGAACACGCAGCTGCTTGTCTACGGCACGGGCGGCTTTGCCTACGGCGACCTGCGCATCAACAATTGGTTTGGCGCTCAAACGCGGACGGCCACCGGTTGGACGGCTGGCGGCGGGCTCGAATACGCCTTTTTGCCGAACTGGTCGGCCAAGGTCGAATATCTCTACACCAACCTCGGCGCCAATTACGGTCCGCTCTATGCCGGTCCTTTCATCGTGAGCGACTCGCAGCAGCGCGCGCATCTCAATGCTGTGCGCGCGGGCGTCAACTATCGCTTCAACTGGCTCCTTGCGCCTCCTGGCCCGCCAATGGCGGCCTACTGAGCGTCGTCGAGACGAGCGCGGCAAAAAGCCCCGGCCCCGGGGCTTTTGAGTTTGCGCGCTCTCAGGCGTGAGCGCCTCGCGGTTGCGGCGCTGCAACAATTGAATTATCTGCTTGGAAGCGTTCCGAGAAGCAGATCGGCCGCGCGAGAGGGTTCCATATGGCCGACGCCGACATTGACAGGCTCGCCGCCCGGCGGCCGCTGTCGCCGCATCTGACGATCTTCAAGCCCATCCTGACGATGATGATGTCGATCGCGCATCGCATCACCGGCGCGGGGCTTTACGTCGGCATGGCGTTTCTGACGCTCTTTCTGCTCGGCGCGGCGATCGGCGGTGGCGCATTCTCCGCCGTTTCCTGGATCGCGTCGGGCTTCATCGGCAATCTCATCATACTGTTGATCGTCTGGGCGATCTTCCATCATCTGCTCGGCGGCGTGCGTCACGCGCTTTGGGACCGCGGCCTCTACATGGACCCCCGAGGGCGCGAACTGCTGGCGCAAGGGACTCTCGTCGGCGGAATCCTGCTGACGGTGCTCGTCTTGATCTTCAAAACGCTGGCGAGCTAGGCGGAGCGAACTCATGACGGTTACGACAAAGTTCAAGAGCGGTCGAACCGAGCCCGGCGAGGCCTATGTCTCCGACCACAGCGGTTCGCCGCACGCGCATTTCATGCGGCTCACCTCTTATGCTCTGGTCCCGCTCGGCGCGCTGAGCGCCTGGTGGATTCTCGGTCTAGCGGGGAAAACGCTCGACGGCGTGCGCGCCGAAATCGCCAGACCAATTCCCGCGATCGTGCTTCTGGTTTTTGGCGTCATTGGCATGGTCCACGCCCGCCGGGGCATGGACGACATCATCGAAGACTATGTGCACGACGACGCTTTGAAGGCGCAGGCGCTTGTCGCCAATCTATGGGCGTCGCGCGCGATCGCGGCGCTCTGGGTCGTCGCAATCCTTCTCCTCGCCGCGCCGAAATAGGCCATGCGACCGGCAGTCAAGAACAGTGAGCGTGACAGCGTTTGTTCGATCTCAATGATCTCCTCTTGTAACGCCGCATCGGCGCTGCGCGCTGCGCAAACAAAATTCAAGAAAGCTCAGTGATGGTTGCAAAGGGTCCTGCATCAAATGTGTCGGTTGGCGGCCGGGCTTATCCGATCATCGATCATACCTTTGATGTCGTCGTCGTCGGCGCCGGCGGTTCGGGGCTTCGCGCCGTCGTCGGTTGCGCCGAGGCGGGACTGAACGTCGCCTGCGTCACCAAGGTCTTTCCAACGCGTTCGCACACCGTGGCGGCGCAAGGCGGCATCGCCGCCGCGCTCGGCAACATGGGGCCGGACAATTGGAAATGGCACATGTACGACACCGTCAAGGGATCCGACTGGCTCGGCGACCAGGACGCGATCGAATATATGTGCCGCAACGCGCCGCCTGCCGTCTATGAGTTGGAGCATTGGGGCGTTCCCTTCTCGCGCACGACGGAAGGAACGATCTATCAGCGTCCATTCGGCGGCATGACGACGGATTACGGCAACGGTCCCCCGGCGCAGCGCACATGCGCGGCCGCCGATCGCACCGGCCATGCGATGCTCCATACGATGTATGGGCAGGCGCTGAAGCTCAACACGAAATTCTTCGTCGAATTTTTCGCGATCGATCTCATCATGGATCAGCACGGCGCCTGCCGCGGAGTCGTGTGCCTAAAGATCGATGACGGAACGATTCATCGTTTCCGCGCCGCGCTCACCGTGCTCGCGACCGGCGGCTATGGCCGCATCTATCTCTCGGCGACCTCGGCGCACACCTGCACCGGCGACGGCAACGCCATGGTGCTGCGCGCCGGACTGCCGCTGCAGGACATGGAGTTCGTGCAGTTCCATCCGACAGGAATCTATGGCGCGGGCTGCCTTATCACCGAAGGCGCGCGCGGCGAGGGCGGCTATCTGACGAACAGCGAAGGCGAGCGCTTCATGGAGCGCTACGCGCCCTCAGTGAAAGATCTCGCGCCACGCGACATGGTCTCGCGCGCGATCACGATGGAGGTGCGCGAGGGCAGGGGCGTTGGCAAGCTTAAGGACCACGCTTATCTGCATCTGGAGCATCTCGACCCGGCGATCCTGCATGAGCGCCTGCCGGGCATCTCCGAAAGCTCGATGATTTTCGCCGGCGTCGACGTCACGCGCCAGCCGATCCCGATCATACCGACCGCGCATTACAACATGGGCGGCATACCGACGAATTATCACGGCGAGGCGTTGCATAAGCGCGACGGAAATCCTGACGAGGTGGTGCCGGGTCTGATGGCGCTCGGCGAAGCGGCCTGCGTCTCCGTGCATGGCGCCAATCGCCTCGGCTCCAACTCGCTCATCGATCTCGTCGTCTTCGGCCGCGCCGCGGGACTGCGCGCCGCTGAACTCATAAAGCCAAACGACACGCAGCCGGAACTGCCGGCGGACTCGGCCGATCTGGCGCTGTCGCGGCTCGATTTCTTCCGCAACGCCAATGGCTCGGTTTCCACTGCGACGCTGCGCGACAGGATGCAGCGGACGATGCAGTCGCATTGCGCCGTCTACCGCACCGGCGAGGTCCTCGCCGAAGGCGTCGAAATGATCAACGCGGTCTGGCGCGACAGCGCAGACGTGAGGATCACCGATCGCTCGCTGATCTGGAACTCCGATCTGATCGAGACGCTGGAATATGAGAATCTCATCGTGCAGGCGGTCACGACGATGGAGAGCGCCGCCAATCGCACCGAGTCGCGCGGCGCCCATGCGCGCGAGGATTTCCCCAAGCGCGACGACAAGAACTGGATGAAGCATACGCTCGCGACCATCGATCGCGACAAGAAGACGACCTTCCTCGATTATCGCCCAGTGCACAGCTACACGATGACGAACGAAGTCGCTTACATCGAGCCGAAGGCGCGGGTGTATTGACATGGTCGAATTCGCGTTACCCAAGAACTCCGTTGTCGGCGAAGGCAAGATGTGGCCGAGGCCCGAAGGCGCTGAGCGGCTGCGCGAGCTGCGCATCTATCGGTGGAGTCCCGACGACGGCGCCAATCCCCGCATCGACACCTATTTCATCGACGTCGACGACTGTGGACCGATGGTCCTCGACGCGCTGATCTGGATCAAGAACAAGATCGATCCGACGCTCGCCTTTCGCCGCTCCTGCCGCGAGGGCATCTGCGGCTCATGCTCGATGAACATCGACGGGCTGAACACGCTCGCCTGCACCAAGAGCATGGATGAGATCGACGGCGCGATAAAAATCTATCCGCTGCCGCATATGGCGGTGATCAAGGACCTCGTGCCCGATCTGACGATCTTTTACGAGCAGCATGCGGCGATTGAGCCCTGGCTGAGGGCTGGACGCGACCCGGAGAAGGAGCGGCTGCAATCGCCGGCGCAGCGAGCGAAGCTCGACGGGCTTTATGAGTGCATCCTGTGCGCATGTTGTTCGACGGCCTGTCCGAGCTATTGGTGGAACGCCGACCGTTTCCTTGGTCCGGCGGCGCTGCTGCAGGCGTTCCGTTGGGTGCAGGATTCGCGCGACGAAGCGACGAAAGACCGCGTCTCCTACGTCGACGACATCTTCCGCCTTTACCGCTGTCACACGATCATGAATTGCACCCAGGTCTGCCCCAAGAGCTTGTCTCCCGCGAAGGCGATCGCCGAATTAAAAAACATGGCGATCGCCCAGGACAAGGCGTAGGCCGCCGCGTCACATGTGCGACATCGCGACGCCGTGAGGCGGCTTCTTGTCGATTGCCGCGCCCCGGCGCAATTTCGTCAGCGACGCGATATGCAGCAATATCCATAGCGGAACGAGGAAAGCGGGAACCAGCGCGAGCGGGAACATTGTGATCAGCTCGTTCGGCCGATCGAACGCCGTCGCCTGAATTGCTGATGGCGAACTGGCGAATCCCGTTGCAACGGCGATGATGAGGTCCGCGAGGCCGAGAATATTCCACAACATGACCAGATTTGAATTCACGCGCAGTCCGCGTGCGTAAGCGACCGCAATCACCGCAGCGAGGACGCCCACGAGCAGGTCGCCGGTTCCCGCTGGCCACGCGAACACGCCGGGCATCTTTCCCATTGCGTAAAGGACCAAGAATATCCCGCCGAGAATGCGAAATATTTGGACGCCCACCAGCCATTGCTGCGGGATCGCGTCGATGATCATTCCGATTGTCGGAGAGCGCCAGATCAGCCATGCGCCGATGATGATCGGGGTGAAAAGCGCGTATTGGATCGTGGGCATTTCTCCTGGAGCGGCGCGGTAAGCGCCAAGCCAGGCCGAGACGGCCGCGGCCAGGAACCAGCCGATGAGCACAATCGAAAAGGCGTTTACGACTCTATCGCGGTCGCGCGCCGTCCACGGGGGCATAAGGAGCGCGCTGCGCAATTCCAGAAGGATCAGCGCGATGATCGCGACCGAGGTTGCAAGCGTCAGGACGGTGAGAATGCCTGTGTCGCTCATCTCGATCCTCCATCGACAACATCCAGCGGAGGTTAGGTAGCGGCGACCAGACCTTCGACAAACTGGGCCGTCCAGGCGAGCGCCTTGATCCCGCCGCGCCGCCGGTTTAGGACGCATTCAAACCCTTTCGGAGATCTGCGCCATGCGGACCAGCGCCCGTCTTTTTGTTCTTGCCGCTTTCCTGATCGCTGCGGGCCTGCAGGCCGCTTCGGCGCAGCAGCTCCAGGTCGATCCCGGAGCGCTCGACGCTTCCGGATCCGTCTCGGCGCAGCCGAAGCCTAAGAAGGCCAAGGCGCAGCAATCTCAAGGCGCTGGCCAACAAAAGCAGGGCAGCGGCGATCGTCAGTTTGGCGAGCTCGAAGGCTGGTCGCCCGGCAAGGCGCCGCCTGGAAAAAAGAAGGAAGAAGAAACGCCCAGTTCGCCAAGCGGCGCCATGCCCATCGGCGTGTCGCCTTCCGGGAACATGTCCGTCGGCCTTCCTTTCTAAGTCACAGACGCCGGGTCGACCGGCTGGAGTTTGATCATGGCGTATAAGGTCGCGGTCGTCGGCGCTACGGGCAACGTGGGCCGCGAGATGCTGGATATTCTCGCCGAGCGCCGTTTCCCCGTGTCGGAAGTCGTCGCGCTCGCGTCGTCGCGCTCAGTCGGGACGGAGGTCTCCTTCGGCGACAGGACGCTGAAGTGCAAAGCGCTCGACTCATACGATTTCTCCGACGTCGATATTTGTCTGATGTCTGCCGGCGGTTCTGTCTCGAAGGAATGGGCGCCCAAGATCGGCGCGCAGGGTTGCGTCGTCATCGACAATTCGTCTGCCTGGCGCATGGACCCTGACGTGCCGCTGGTGGTGCCGGAGGTGAACGCCGGCGCCGCAGCGGGATTCACCAAGAAGAACATCATCGCCAATCCGAACTGCTCGACCGCGCAGTTGGTCGTCGCGCTGAAGCCTCTCCATGACGCGGCGACGATCAAGCGCGTCGTCGTTTCGACCTATCAATCGGTCTCAGGCGCCGGCAAGGAAGGCATGGACGAACTCTTCGCGCAGACGCGCTCGGTTTTCGTCTCCAATCCTGTCGAAGCGAAAAAATTCCCAAAGCGCATCGCCTTCAACCTCATTCCGCAGATCGACGTCTTCATGGAGGACGGCTTCACCAAGGAAGAGTGGAAGATGGTCGCGGAGACGAAGAAGATCTTGGATCCCAAGATCAAGCTCGTCGCGACCTGCGTGCGCGTGCCTGTCTTTATCGGCCATTCGGAAGCGGTGAATATCGAATTCGAAAAGCCGATTTCGGCCGACGAGGCGCGCGACATCCTGCGCGCGGCGCCTGGCCTGCTTGTGATCGACAAGCGCGAAGCCGGCGGCTACATCACGCCGCATGAGGCGGCGGGAGAAGACGCAACCTATGTGTCGCGTATCCGCGAAGACCCCACCGTCGACAACGGTCTCGTATTGTGGTGCGTTTCCGACAATCTGCGCAAGGGCGCGGCGCTCAACGCCATTCAAATCGCGGAGACGCTGCTGAACCGCAAGTTGCTCGTTCCAAAGAAGAAGGCGGCATAGAGCTGCGCTACTGCGGTAGGCAGAAACATCCTGTGTCCGCCTCTAGATGTTTCGATCTCGCGCCTGCTATTTCGTGATCTTGAACAGCGCCGCGTCTGGAATCTTCGCCTGATCGATGTTGAAGACAGAGATCAGCGTTTCGTACCCCTGCGGGTCCTTCACCTGCCACTGCTTCAACTTGAAGGTCTTGGGGTCGAAGATGAGGCGCACGTGTGACGTGCCGCCGAAGGTCGCCTTGTCCTCGATAAAGATGGTGACGCCGGAGTCCTCAACCTTCACATCCTCGACGGTGACGTCCTTCTCCAGGTCGATCTTGTCTTTCATCAGGAATTTGAGCGGCGTCTGCGTGATGAAATAGAGGTCCTGGGTGTTAAGCTTGCGGTCGCGCACGGCGACCTGCGCGCCGTCGGCGACGACCTCCATCGTGGCGGGTTCAGCGTATTCGAAGCGAACGCGGCCGGCGCGCTGAACGTGTAGTCGGCCTTCCGAACGCTTCCCGTCACCGCCGATCTGAACGAAATCGGCCGTCATCACCGGCGAAGCGTTGAAAAAGGCGTTCGCCCGCTTGATCGCCTCTGCGCGGGTCAACGGCTGCTCCGGCGTTGACGCGGCCGGAGGCAAGATATTCACAGCGGCGGTAGGGGCTGTAGCCGGCGCGGGCGCCTGCGCCGCTGGTTTTGCGCCCTTCTTTCCCCCTTCGCCGGGCTTGGTCTCGACAGGCTGAGCCTGGGTCGTCTGCCCTTCGCCAGCCTTGACCTCGGCTGGCTTTGCATCCACCGGCTTGGCGACGACAGGCTTCGCCTCGGCTGGCGCGTTTTCAGCGGCCTGCGCGGGAGCGACTCCCTGCGCCGGTCGCGCGTTGCGGTCGAGTTTTGCAGCGGAAACCGGGAAGGAGAATGAAAGCGCGGCGATCAGTGCGGCGACGGAGGCGTATTTCACGGCGAGTTCCGATTCTTGGGAAGCTTGTCGCCGTCTTCCTAGCATAAGTTGGCGGAAATGGGGGCGAAGCTTACTCCGCCGCCTCAATGTCATAGGCGCCGCGATCAACGCCGCCGCCAACCAGAATTTCGCGCTTGCCGGCATGGTTAGGCGCGGAGACGACGCCTTCCTGCTCCATGCGCTCGACGAGGGAGGCGGCCTTGTTGTAGCCAACCGACAGTCGCCGTTGGATGTAGCTCGTCGAGCACTTTTTGTCGCGCAGCACGATATTGACGGCGCGGTCGTAGAGGTCGCCGCCTTCCTCCGCGTCCATCGAGCCGGGCAGGGGCGCTTCGCCATCCTCGCCGACATCGTCCTCTGAGGTGATGGCGTCAAGATATTGCGGCGCGCCCTGCGTTTTCACATGGGCGACGATGTCCTCGACTTCGCGATCTGACACAAAAGGCCCATGCACGCGCGAAATGCGGCCGCCGCCCGCCATGTAGAGCATGTCGCCCTGGCCGAGCAGCTGCTCGGCGCCCTGTTCGCCGAGGATCGTGCGGCTGTCGATTTTCGACGTCACCTGGAAGGAGATGCGGGTGGGGAAATTCGCCTTGATCGTGCCGGTGATGACATCGACCGAGGGACGCTGCGTCGCCATGATGAGATGGATGCCAGCGGCGCGCGCCATCTGCGCGAGGCGCTGGATCGCGCCCTCGATGTCCTTGCCAGCGACGAGCATGAGATCGGCCATCTCGTCGACGATGACGACGATGTAAGGCAGCGTCGAGAGCGACATCTCTTCATGTTCGAAAACCGCTTCGCCGGTTTCGCGGTCGAAGCCTGTCTGCACGGTGCGGGTGATCATCTCGCCTTTCTTTTGCGCCTCGGCGACGCGGGCGTTGTAGCCGTCGATATTGCGCACGCCGAGCTTCGACATTTTCTTGTAGCGGTCCTCCATCTCGCGCACCGCCCATTTGAGCGCCACCACCGCTTTCTTGGGGTCGGTGACGACGGGGGTGAGGAGATGCGGAATATTGTCGTAGACGGAGAGCTCCAGCATTTTCGGATCGACCATGATCAGCCGGCACTCTTCGGGTTTTAGGCGATAGAGCAGCGACAGGATCATGGTGTTGATCGCGACCGATTTGCCGGAGCCGGTGGTGCCGGCGACTAAGAGATGCGGCATGCGTGCGAGATCGACGATCACCGGCTCGCCGCCGATGGTCTTGCCGAGCGCGATCGCGAGCTTGTGATTGGAGCGGGCGAAATCCTCGCAGGCGATGAGTTCGCGCAGATAGACCATCTCGCGGCGCTGGTTCGGCAGTTCGATGCCGATGGCGTTGCGGCCCGGCACGACGGCGACGCGCGCGGAGACCGCCGACATCGAGCGGGCGATGTCGTCGGCAAGGCCGATGACGCGCGAACTCTTAATGCCGGGCGCCGGCTCAAGCTCATAGAGCGTCACGACGGGGCCGGGGCGAACGTTGATGATGTCGCCCTTGACGGAGAAATCCTCAAGCACGCCTTCGAGCAGACGCGCGTTCTGCTCGAGGGCCTCCTGCGAGAGCTTCACGCCGCCCGCTTGCTTCTTCGGCTCGGCGAGCAGGGAAAGAGACGGCGCCTCATAGCGCGTATTGAAACTGGGCTGCGGCGCGCGGGCCGGCGCCCGCGTTCGGCGGGGCGCTGGCGGAGCGACAGCTGAGTCAAAAGGCTCATCGAGATTGCGCGCCCGCGGCGGCGCATATGCCGGATAAAGATCCAGTTCCTCGAAGGTCGGCTCGACGCGCGGGTAGCTCGGCGGCGGCGGCCGGTCCGCCGTTCGCGTAGGGCGTCTGAGCTTTCCTGCGGCCCGCTTCGCCCAGGCTTTGAACGCAAGTCCGAAATGAATGAGCGCGCCGAGTGAAATCAGCGCGACGCCTGGCTCGCCGCCGGCGTCGTCCTCATCGTCCGCTATCGGACGTCTGCCGGCGTCGTCTTCGGAGGACCGGAGGCGCATGTCGGCTTCGGACTCAAAGCCAAGCCCCGCGGCGCCGGTCACGGCGAGAATCGCGACGAAAGCCGCCCCGACGCCAAAGACCGCTATCATGACGCCCGAGCCGGCAAAGATCGTACGGGGGACGACGAGGATCGCGTCGCCGACAACCCCGCCGAGACCCGAGGGAAGCGGCCAGCGATCGGTGGCGGGCAGAAGAGACGCGGTCGCGGAAGTCGCCAAAACGCCCAGGATCCAAAGACCAAAACGCAGGGTTGCGCGGCCCACGCGTCGGCGTTTCATGAGGCGCAATCCCTGCATGGCGATCGGCACGATGGCGGCGATGGCGCCGAAGCCGACAAGCTGCATCAGCAGATCGGAAACGATCGCGCCTGGTCCGCCGAGCAGATTGCGGACATGGCCGGAGGTCGCGTGGTTGAGCGAGGGATCGCGGGCCGACCAGCTGACGAGCGACAATGTCAGCGCCGCGGCGGTCACGACCAAAAAGACGCCCAGCAGCTCGGCGAGCCGGCGCGCCGTGAATTCGCGAAGCTGCTCGGTGAAATGGCCCGTTGCATGGCTACGCATAGGAGGAGAAGCCCCGCTTGGTCGCGACGCCGCCGACGGCGCGCGGATGGCGCAGCGTAAAAAACCTCGGTTAAGGCGCGCTTAACCCTGGTTTTCCACGTTCTTGCCGTCCGTCGCGATAGTCTGATTGAGCTCGGCGCCGTAAATGAAAATTGCGGCCGAGAGCTGCAAAAAGACGATGGCGATCATGATGGAGGCGAGGCCCGCATAAGTCGAAATATAGCTGGCGGCGAATCGCGCGAGATAATTACCGAAGCCGGCGCCGAAGGCGAGCGAGGCGAGCAGCGTCAGCGCCAAGCCAGGCGCGATGAAGGCGGCGTCACGCCGCGTCGCTGGAAGATACCTGTGGGCTGCAAAAAGCGCGATGGCGAGAATAGCTGTGGTGACGCCGTAGCGCACCGGCCCATAGAGTGGCTGCAATTCCTCGACGATCAAAGGAACGTAACGCTGAGCAATCGCTCGCGCCAAGGGCGCAAGCACAAGAAGAATGGCGATGGCGAGAAGCGAAGCCGCGCCAAGAAAAACATATAAGATCGACTCAAGACGAAGCAGCCACCAAGATCGCTTCTCGGACGAATCATAGGCTCTGTTCAGGGCGACGCGCAGCGCTTCAACGCCAGTTGCGGAAAAATAAATTGCGAACACGGCGCCGAGGGTCAGGAGGCCGCCGCGCGGCTGCGTCAGCACATTGTGGATTTCTCTTGAAATCGGCGCCGCGACGCTGGCCGGCCATGTCTCGAAGAGAAGCTTCGTCGCCGCGTCCGCTTCCTCCTGCAAGCCGAAAAAGCCAGCAAGCGCCGTCAGGAAAATAAGGAAGGGAAACAATGAGGTGAGGATCGACAGCGCAATATAGCTGGCGATCGCCCAACCATCGTCTTGGTTGAACTTGGCGTAGGCCTGATAAAGGATTCGCAGAAACTTTGGCATGGCAACCAGGATAGAGTGCGCGCTCTCAATAGCGATGGGCAAGGGAAAGAATCCGCCAATGAACACCTTCCTTTTACGAGCGCCGGTCGCGATAGGCGTGACCATTGTCGCTGCGGCGCATTGGTTGGGCTTAGCGGTCGCGAAAGATTGCAGCGGTCTCAATACGCAGACGGCAATGAATTTGTGCGCGGGCGAAAATTTCAAGCATGCCGACGCCGAACTCAACGCCGTTTACGCAAAGCTGCTCGGCAAGGTAAGCGCGGCCGGCGGGCCGAAATTGCGCGAGGCGCAAAAGTCCTGGATCAAATATCGGGATGCGCAATGCGAATTTGAAACAATGGGAACGACCGGCGGCAGCATTCACGGTATGATGCTTTGGCAGTGTCTAACGGATTTGACAGTGCAGCAGACGAAAAGGCTGCAGCATCAGCTGACATGTCAGGAGGGCGACGTCTCCTGCGGCGGCCAGTAGGTTTGCCGCTATTCGCCGTATTTGCGATGCACGTCATAAAGGATTCGAGAAAAGGCCGCTACGGGCGACTATGCGCGATTTAAGCTTCGCATAGGCAAGATTTTTACCGGCCATTGAAAATATGCGCCTTTGCTAAGTGCTGGAGGCCGCGCATTGGGTCGATCGACCTCGTATGGATTGGGGGGCGTGATGCTTGATAAGGCGGCCGCGGAAAGCCAAAGGGCGCGTCTTGGCGCGCTGGCGCTCGGCGCCTTGGGCATCGTCTACGGCGATATCGGCACAAGCCCGCTTTATACGATTAAGACCGCGGTCGAATGGTCCGGCGGCGCCATGACGCCGGAAGAGGCGCTCGGCATGTTCTCGCTGATCGTCTGGACGCTCATCATCATCACGTCGATCAAATATGTCGCCGTCATTATGCGCGCCGACAACGAGGGCGAAGGAGGCATTCTCGCGCTGATATCGCTGCTTGGCGTCAAACACGGACGCCGTCCTTTCGTTATCGCCATCGGAATGCTCGGCGCCGCGCTGCTCTTTGGCGACGGCGCCATCACGCCAGCGATCTCTGTCCTAAGCGCGATCGAAGGATTGAAGACGCCGGCGCCTGCGATCACACCTTACGTCGCGCCAATCTCCGCCGTGGTTCTCATCTGTCTCTTCAGCTTTCAGTCGCAAGGCACGGCGCGCATCTCAAAGTTTTTCGGCCCCGTCATGACGTTGTGGTTTCTGGTCGTTGGCGCTTTGGGCCTCGTCGGCGTCGCTAGATATCCAGACGTGCTTTGGGGGCTCAATCCTGCCGTTGGCATGGGCTATCTCGCTACGCATGGGTTGGCTGGATTTCTGCTGCTTGGCGCCGTGTTCCTCTGCGCCACAGGCGCCGAGGCCCTATACGCGGACATGGGTCATTTCGGTCGCGGCCCAGTCCGGCTTGCTTGGTATGGCCTCGTCCTGCCGGCGCTGCTGCTTAATTACGCGGGTCAGACCGCGCTTCTTGTCGAAAGTCCGCCCTCGGCGTCCGCCAACCCATTCTTCGATCTTTGTCCTCCGGCGTTGCAACTGCCGCTTGTGGGTCTTGCGACAATCGCGACCGTGATCGCCAGCCAGTCAATCATAACCGGCGCCTTCTCGATGACGCGCCAGGCGATCCAACTAGGATTGCTGCCGCGCATCCATATCGTGCAGACCTCCGAGGAGAGCTACGGTCAAATCTACGTCGGCTTCGTCAATTGGGCGTTGATGGCGCTCACTTTGATCCTCACCGTTTCCTTCCGCTCGTCAGAACATCTTGCCGCAGCGTTCGGGATCGCCGTCTCTTTGACGATGTTGCTGACGAGCATTCTGATGTTCATCGCCATGCGAGAAGTCTGGCGCTGGAGCATGGTCGTCAGCTTGGCGTTGGCCGGCGTTTTCATTTTTGTCGACGGCTCCTTCGTCGCCGCCAACATGGTGAAATTCTTTGAGGGCGGCTGGATTCCGCTCGTCACCGCCGCCCTGTTGTATTTTCTGATGAGTTGCTGGGCGGAAGGCTATGCCGACATGCGCGCCGCTCTGGAGCGCGACACTCTCCCGCTATCGAGTTTTATTGCGCAGTTTCGTGGTAAGTCACGCGTCAAGGGCGCCGCGGTCTATATGTCTAGCCGCATCGACGTCGTTCCAGTGCCGCTGTTGCATAATCTCAAGCACAATAAGGTCCTGCATGAACGCGTCGTGCTCTTGCACGTGGAGACCGAGCAAGTCCCGCGCGTCGATCCTTCGCAACGCGTTGAGACAACGCCGCTTGAAGCCGACTTCTATGCGATCAATGTTCGCTACGGCTTTATGGAGCAGCCAGACGTCCCTCGCGCGCTGCTTCTTGAATCGCTTTCAGTCCCATTCCATTTCAATATGATGGAGACATCCTTCTTCGTCGGTCGACTAACGATCGTCCCGACTGGATTGTCGAAATGGCGAAAGTTCAAATTGCAAATATACCAGTTCCTGCACCGTAATGCGCTTCCAGCGACGGAGTTCTTTCAGATTCCGCCGGGACGCGTCGTTGAACTCGGCGGCCAGGTCGAGATTTAAGCGCGTCACTCGCGCTGGAAATGGTCATAGACGAGGCGCGCCGTCGCCTTGTTGACGCCGGGCACTTTCTCGAGGTCAGACAGCGCGGCTTTCGATACCGCCTTCGCCGAGCCGAACGCTAGAAGCAGCGCGCGCTTGCGGGCCGGACCGACGCCGGCGATCTCATCGAGCGGATTCTTGGTGAATTCTTTCTTGCGCCGCGCGCGATGCGTCCCGATCGCGAAGCGATGCGCCTCGTCGCGCAGCCGCTGGACGAAATAGAGCGCCGGATCATGGGGCGGCAGGCGAAACGGCTCTCGCCCTTCGATGAAGAATGTCTCGCGACCGGCGTTGCGATCCGCGCCCTTGGCGATCGAAGCGACGACGACGCCTTCGACTTCAAGGCTGCGTAACACCTCCCGCGCCACATCGAATTGGCCGCGTCCGCCGTCGATCAGGATGAGGTCGGGCCGTGACGGAAAGGCGTCGCACTCTTGATCCCTCTCGCCCTCCTTGGCGAGCCGCGCGAACCTGCGGGTCAGCACTTCGCGCATCATGCCGAAGTCGTCGCCCGGCGTGATATCGGCACTCCTGATGTTGAAGGTACGGTAGTGGGCCTTCATAAACCCTGCGGGGCCGGCGACGATCATCGCGCCGATCGCCTGCGCGCCGCCGATATGGGAATTGTCGTAAACTTCGATGCGCCGCGGCGCTGAGGCTAAACTGAAGGCCTGACCGAGCGCTGCGAGCAGACGCTGCTGGCTTGCATCCTCCGCGAGCTTGCGGCCGAGCGCTTGCCGCGCATTGTGAAGCGCATGATCCACGAGCTCGCGTTTCTCTCCCCGTTGCGGCGCGAGCACTTCGACGCGGAGGCCGAGTCGGGCGGTGAGCGCCTCTTCAAGCAGCGCGCTGTCTTCAATTGGATGCGAGAGAAAGACGCAGCGCGCCGAAGGATGCTCCTGATAAAACTGCGCGAGAAAGGCGTCGAGGACTTCTGACTCCGACAACGTGGCATCGGCGCGCGGGAAGTAGGAACGATTGCCCCAGTTCTGATAGGCGCGAAAGAAGAACGCCTCAATGCAGAATCGTCCGGCTTCCTTTGCGATGGCGAAGACGTCGGCTTCCTCGACGCTGCGCGGATTGATCCCTTGCGCGCCCTGAACAGCGGAGAGCGCCGAGATTCGATCGCGCAACCGAGCCGCCCGCTCGAACTCCAGTCGCTCGGAGGCCTCCGTCATTTCGCGCGCCAACTGCTCGCGCACGGCGCGGCTTTTGCCGGAGAGAAAATCCCGGGCCTCGCGCACGAGCTCGGCATAATCCTCCATCGAGATTTCGCCGGTGCAGGGGCCAGAGCAGCGCTTGATCTGGTAGAGCAGGCAAGGACGCGTGCGATTGTCGAAAAAGCTTTGCGAGCAAGACCGCAGGAGAAAGGCGCGCTCCAGCGCGTTCAACGCGCGATTGACCGCCCAGACGCTCGCGAAGGGCCCGAAATAATCGCCCTTGCGCCCGCGCGCGCCCCGGTGCTTCAAAATCTGCGGCGCTTCATGATCCCTTGCGATCAGAATGTAAGGAAAGGATTTGTCGTCGCGCATCAGCACGTTGAAGCGCGGCTTCAACTGCTTGATGAGATTCGCTTCCAACAATAGCGCGTCGGTTTCGGTCTCAACCGAAATGAAGACCATTGAGGCTGTCGCTGAGATCATCCGCGCGATGCGGTTCACGTGACCTGCGAGGCGGGTGTAACTCGCGACGCGCTTGCGAACGTTTCTCGCTTTGCCGACGTAAAGCACCTCGCCGTTTTCGGCGATCATGCGATAGACGCCGGGACCATTCGGCGCGTGACGCCAATGCTTCTTGATGACGTCGACGCCGCGCTTGACGCTCTCGGGAGTCTGGGGCGCCTCGGCCGCCTCCTCGCACGGCTCGGCCTCGGACTCCGGGGAGTTCTCGGCCTCGTCGAAGGCCCCGTCTTCCTCGGGCGGAAGATCGCGCGGATTAGCGGGCTTGTCGGTCATTCACCTAGATTTATTCGCCGCCGTCGGCGATGGAAAGTGTCGTAGAAGACGACCCCACGTATCAAAAGAGGTGTGTAGAACCTTGATCCTCCCGAGGGTCCGGCGGATCGCCTGCTTGCGCTGGCCGGATTGTCCGGCCAACGTCCGGCAAAGCTTGGGCTGTGAGAACAAACGGGGCGTCGACCGAACAGGGAGCCAATGAACGACAATAGCTTGATCTTTTATCACGCGCCGCGCACGAGAGCCTCGGCCGTGCTGACTCTGCTCGAGGAACTCGACGTTCCCTACGAGCTGCGCGTATTGAATTTCCAGCTCGGCGAACAACGCCAGCCGGAATATCTCACAGTCAATCCGCTCGGCAAAGTGCCGGCGATCGTGCATAACGGCGCGCTGGTCACTGAGCTCGGCGCGATTTTCATCTATCTTGCCGACGCCTTTCCGCAGAAAGGCCTCGCGCCGGCCATCGGCGATTCCCTGCGCGGACCTTATCTGCGCTGGCTCGTGTTCTACGGGTCGGCGTTCGAGCCTGCAGTCACGGATCGATCTATGAACCGCGAGCCGGCGCCTGCAAGCAGAAGTCCCTATGGCGATTTCGACGGAGTCATGGCGTTGATCAACGCGCAATTGGCGAAAGGCCCTTATCTCTTCGGCGAGCGCTTCACCGCCGCCGATATTCTATGGGGAACGGCGCTGCGTTGGACGGTCGGTTTCGGACTCGTGCCGGAAACCGAGCAAATCTCAGCCTATGTCGAGCGCATCACAACACGGCCTTGCTTCGCGCGCGTCGCCCAGACCGATGAAGAGCTGCTCAAAATTCACGAAGCGGCGGCGAAAGCGAATGGCGGCTGATTCGTTCGCTTGGCGGCATGTCATTCTCGGCAGGCCGAAGGCCTGACCGGGAATCCAGAGCAGATGCAAGAATACCGACATTTTTCTGGATTCCCGATCGCTTCGCTACCGCGAAGCGTCGGGAATGACATTACGCCTCACCACTCGATCGGCGTTTGGCCGTGGGCGGCGAGATAGTTGTTCGCCTTGGAGAAATGCTTGCAGCCGAAAAAGCCGTTGTGGGCCGAAAGCGGCGATGGATGCGCGCATTCGAGCACGAGATGTCTGCGCCGATCGATTCCTGCGCCCTTGCGCCGGGCGTAAGAGCCCCACAGCATGAAGACGACGCATTCGCGTTCGCGCGACAACGCGTGAATGGCGGCGTCGGTGAATTGCTCCCAGCCCTTGTTCTGATGCGAGCCGGCGGCGTTCTCGCGTACGGTCAGCGTGGCGTTGAGAAGCAGCACGCCCTGTCGCGCCCAGCGCGAAAGATCGGGATCGCGCGAGATAGGATGTCCGAGATCGGCTTCAATTTCCTTGAAGATGTTTTGTAGCGAGGGCGGCGGCGGCGTGCTGGCGCCGACGGCGAAGCAAAGACCGCAGGCCTGTCCGGCGCCGTGATAGGGGTCTTGTCCGAGGATGACGACTTTCACGCCGTCGAACGGACATTCATCGAAAGCGCGAAAAATCTGCGACGCCGGCGGATAGATTCGACGGGCCGCATATTCGCCGCGGACAAATTCCCGCAGCTCGCCGAAATAGGGCTGTTCGAATTCGCGCGCGAGATGTTTGCGCCAGCTTTCGTCTATGCGAACGGGTTTGGTCATACTGATGGCTGGCGCGCATGGCGTCGAAGAGATTCGCCCAGCAGTCTAGTCAAAAAAAGCGCCGAGCCTCAATCCTGCAGAGGGCCCCAAGCGGGATCGCTTGCGAAGCTCGGCGTCGGCACTTGAGTCTCCGAGCGTCCGAAAACGTCGACCATGTAGATTCTAGGTCCGCCGCCGCCGCTAGAGTCGCGAAAGAACATCAGGAAGAGACCGTTCGGCGCCCAGGTCGGGCCTTCATTGTGGAAGCCTTCGGTGAGAATGCGTTCGCCCGAGCCGTCGGTCTTCATCACGCCGATGGCGAAATTGCCGGCGTTCTGCTTGGTGAAGGCGATATAGTCGCCTTTGGGCGACCAGACCGGCGTCGAATAGCGTCCGCCGCCGAAGGAGATGCGCTTCGCCTCGCCGCCATGCGCGCCCATCACGTAAATCTGCTGCGAGCCGCCGCGATCGCTCTCAAAGACGATGCGCGAGCCGTCGGGAGCGTAAGAGGGCGCGGTGTCGATGGCGCCGGTGTCGGTCAGACGCGTCGTCGCTCGCGAGCGCAGATCCATTGTGTAAAGATTGGTCGTGGAGCCCTGCGACAGCGACATGATGATCTTCTGTCCGTCGGGCGAGAATCGCGGCGAGAAGGTCATGCCCGGGAAATTGCCGACGACTTCGCGCTGGCTGTTTTCAATATTCATCAACAGCACTTTGGGATCGCCGTCGGCGCCGAAGGACATGTAGGTGACGTCGAGCGAGTTCGGCGAGAATCGCGGCGTGACGACGAGCTCGTCGCCGCGCGTCAGATAGCGCACATTGGCGCCGTCCTGATCCATCATGGCGAGGCGCTTGCGTCGGTGGTCCTTGGAGCCCGTTTCATCGACGAAGACGACGCGCGTGTCGAAAAATCCCTTTTCGCCGGTGATGCGGGTGAACACGGCGTCTGAGAGGAGATGCGCGACGCGCCGCATATTGGCGGCGTCGGTTACATATTGTTGACCGGCGACCTGCTCGCCCGTCGTCACGTCGAAAAGTCGGAACTCAGTTTTCAGCCGTCCGTCGCCAGCGCGTTGCGAACGGCCCGTCAGGACAAACTGCGCGTTCACCGCCTTGAAGGCGGCGAGGTAGGGGGCGGCGTCCGGCGGCGCGGCGTTCGCCGGCAGTGCCCCTGGCTCGATCGGATTGAGGAACACCGAGCGCTTGAAATTATTGAGCGTGACCGATGTCACGGTGCGCGCGGCGTCATCGCCGACAAAGGGCGCGACGGCGATATTGATCGGCTGAAAGCCGCCGCCCTTGAGATCGATGATGCGTCCGGCGCGCGCCGATGACGCCGGAAAGAGCGGAGCGAAAGCTGCGCTAGCGATAAGGCCGGCGGCTGCGCGGCGGGTGAATTGAGCAGTCATGCGAGGGGTCTCTCAAGCGATGAGGAGCAGATCAGGCGTCTCACTAATTCGCATCCTGGAAGCGGATCGTGACTTCGTGCAGCGCCTCTTCGTAGTAGGGCATGAACTCGGGCGGAATGCGCATCGGGCTGCAACGGCGCACCGCCTGCACCGCCTGTTCGCCGCGAGCGTGCTCGGTCGCGCTCGCCGAGGCGTTCAGCAGTTTCGGACGGCCTTCGAGTTCGCCTTCGCGCGAAAGATGGAACTCGACGATCGGCGTATAGGTCTGCGCGCCGAGTGACAGGCCCGACGCCCAGCACGGATAATAGTGATCGTGGATGTAGGCGGCGATGCGCGCCTCCATCGAAGCCGACATTTTGGCCGCCGTTCCGGTCGGCGCGCCAAGCGCCGCGGTTTGCGGGGCTACGCCGGTCGCGGCCCTGCGCTGCGGCGTTTCGCGGCTCAACAATTTCTCGATGCTTGCAGCGTCGAATTTCGTTTTCGGCGCGCTCTCGTCGCCCGACTTCGGCTTTGACTCCTTAACCGCCTTTTCGGCCAGTTCGCCGATCGATTTTTCGCGCTCGGGTTTTTCTTGTTGCTTCTTGCTTTCGAGGAGCTTCGCCACCTCGTCGATCTTCAGCCGCTCCTTGGGTTTTTCCTGGGTCGCGGCTTCCTTTGCCGTAGTGTCGGGCTTGGGGCGGCTGGGCGGCTTGGGCTTTATGACCTCAGCTTCGTCCGGCTCTGGCTCTTTTTTCTCCGGTTCCGGCGCCGCAGCTTTTGGCTTTGCAGCCGGTTTCGGCTCCGGTTTTTCTTCGGACTTCGGCGGCGGCTCCGGCTTTGGCGGGAGAGCATCGGCGCGCTTTGCCGGGGCAGGCGCCGCCTCATCAGCGCTCGGCTCCGGCAGCGGACGCGCGCTTGGGGGCGGCGTGGCGATATCCTTCTTCGCTTCCGCGAGCGGAGGCTCGGGCTTCGTCTCTGTTTCGGGAGCGACCTTGTCGACGCGCGGCGTCGGCTTGATCTCGCGGGCGGTCTTCTCGCCCTTCATGATTTGCGTCAGGTCGCTATCGCTGACGACCTCAACGGGAAACATCTCGACCGCATCGTCGAATTTCTTGGCGTCGGAAAAGAAGACGAGCGCGGCCAGGAGCAATCCGGCATGGATTGCCGAGGAGAGTGGAAAGCCAGGCTCGGAGCGTGAAATTTTCATTTCCGCTCAGCTCACTTTTTCTCCTGCTCCGTCACCAGAGCGACTTTCTTATAGCCGGCGGTGGTGACAAGCGACATCACCTCGGCGACGCGGCCGTAATTCACCGCCTTGGAGCCCCGGACATAGATGCGTTCGTCGAATCCCTGCTTGGCCGCTTCCTTCAGCCTGTCGAGCAACTGCGTCGTCTCGACCGGCTGATCCATCAGGAACACCTGTCCCTTCTCGTCGATGGCGATCGACACCGGCTTCTGGTCGATATTGAGCGCGCCGGCTTTTGTTTGCGGCAGATCGACGGCGACGCCGGTGGCGAGCAGCGGCGCCGCCACCATGAAGATGATGAGCAGCACCAACATGACGTCGATGAATGGCGTCATATTGATTTCGGCCATGGCGCCGTAGCGCGGCACGCCGCGCCGTCGCCTGCCGCCTTTGCGTCCTGGGGCCGAGAGGGAAGCGCCCATGCCCGCTCCTTACGCCGCGCGGTCGCGGTTCGAGGAAGCCGCGTGCTGGTCGATCTGACGCGACAGGATCGCTGAGAACTCGTCGGCGAAGCTTTCCATCCGCGCCTGCGCCCTGGCGACGTCGCCCTGCATCTTGTTGTAGGCGATGAGCGCGGGAATGGCGGCGAAGAGACCGATCCCGGTGGCGAGCAGCGCTTCGGCGATGCCGGGCGCGACCACGGCGAGCGAAGTGTTCTTCGAGGCCGCGATCGAGCGGAACGAGGTCATAATGCCCCAAACCGTGCCGAACAGGCCGACGAACGGACCGGCCGACGCTACCGTCGCGAGCACGAGCAGATTGGATTCAAGCTTCTCCACTTCGCGGGCGATCGAGACGTCGAGCACTTTCTCGATGCGCGCCTGCAGGCCCATGAAAGAGGCGCTGGCCCCCGACTGGAAGGAACGCTTCCATTCTCGCATGGCCGCCACGAAGAGCGTCGCCGTGCCGGTCTGTGGCCGCTCAGAAAGCTTGCCGTAAAGCTCCTCGAGCGAATTGCCCGACCAGAAATTTTCCTCGAAACGGTCCATGGCGCGGCGCATGCGCGCAAAGAGCAGCGTCTTGTCGATGATGATCGCCCAGCACCAGACCGATGCGGCGAGCAATCCGAGCATGACGGCTTTGACGACGATATGCGCGCCCCAGAACATGGTCCAGATCGTGATGTCGGCGGCGGGAGCGGCGAGCGGACTCGCGGCGATCTCGGCTGGATTCATGATTTGTCCTTGAGTCGGCAGGCGCTCTGCGGCGGCTTTGGCTGCGACGCCCGGTCTATCGCCCACAATTTCGCCATTTGTTGGGCTGCGGTGCGCCGCACAACAAACCATAGTGAGGGCCGGTTAACAAGCCGTAAGGGTTAAAGGAAGGTGGCCCGCCTCGGCGAGATTCGGCTGGATTAGCGGTTTCCACCGGATAATTGGATATTCTACCGTGGGATGCTCCGTAGAATCGTACCGAAAACGTCGAGCATCATCTGTTGCTCTTGCTGCTGCTGAAACGCCCGCTGCTGTATGTTCTGCCGTTCTGATTTCAACTGCTCGATGGCAAGCTGCGCTCCAGCGTGACCTAGGCGAGCCGCGCGACCAAGCAAAGCGTACTTGGCTCCTTCAGGATTTCTCACCGGCAAGTATCCTCGCTCGATAAGCTCCGCGAGCGTGACCATCGAGTCTGGATCTTCAGCCTCTACACCCCCTTTCAGCACAGCAATTGCCGAGCGCATATCTCTCCTACGTAAAAGAATATTGGCGAGATTGTCGTAGGCAGCGGCATAACGTTCTCGTATTAGTTGGCGGTAGATTGGAATCGCTTTATCGGGCGCATTGACCTCGAGCGCGCGCGCATATTGATATCGGTATCGCAATTCGTTGGGGTACGCTTCAACCGCAACGCCGCAGACCTCGAGCGCTTCGCGAGCGTGACCCTTTAGCTCTTCGTACCGGACGCCGATGGCTTCGCTCGATTTGCGGGTGTCTGTCGGATTCGCGGCGAGTTGATCGCACATTGCTCCTGCTTGCGCTTCCCGTTGGGTGCGCTGTGCGGACGCTTCTTTCTGGTTCTGAACCTTCTGTTGCTCGCCTTGAGCGTTGGCTTCATCTTCTTGCCGCGGGTGATCCTGAATTTCACGGGCGTCCGTTTCCGCCTTCTTAAGACGCCAAAGTCTAATCACGGAAGCATCAACGCGTTTGAGCTCGTCACCCGCCTTTGGGTGGAACCCTGGATTGTCGAAAAACTCATATTGGCCGTCAGAGTCCCGCCAATACCAAATCTTAGCTTCTCCGGTGACCGGATCGAAAAAATCTATAGTTTCCGGGTCGACTTTGTTCGGAGGGCGCAAGCTTGAATTGCCCCCAATATCATTCTGACGATTTTTATCGTCGCCTCCAGCAAATCCATCATCAAGTGGTTTAGCTGCATAAGGCTGGTTCTTTGTTGTAGTGTTTTCAGTGTGGGGTTTAGTTGAATGAGGAATGCCGAAGTAAGAGATAGCAACGAATATAACGACAAAATAGCAAGCCATCGTATAGAGGAACTGAATGAAACGATTCCCATAGCGCCTTCCGCTAGCGTAAACTTGCCCATGACTGGGGGAACATATACTCCCACCACATTATTCCTGCGCCGGGCGCGAAAAAAGCCACCAAATTAGTCCTCTCTTGGGCTTATCTGTTTGCTCGTATTGCTCTGGGTACAATTTTTTCCTTGTCATCAAACACTCCGCAGCTAAGCGCAATGGAGTGCCTCCGGCTTTTCTCCGGATGGCAGTGAGAATTCAACGCTTTGGGCAGACCACCGAGGACTACGAGCTTAATTCACGCGAAGTGGGTCTGCAAATAATAAGGTTCTGCTGAAATGTCGTTCAAAACTTCTGGGTTCACTTCCGTGGAAGCGCGGGCTGAAAGGCTCGCGGCGCGAAGCTCGCTTCGACGCAGTGAATGTGCATACTATCGCGTGAGTGGCGCGGTGCCCGGCCAACGCGGTTTTACAAACTTGTTCAATCATTGAGCCGATAAATCCACCAGCCCTTGTGCTGATAGACGAGCGAAAGCCGCGTCGGCGGCGAGGGCAGGGAGGTGGAGAAGGGCAGCAGCCGCGCGATCAGCCTGTCGCCATCGCTCTTGCGCTGGAAATAATGCAGGCGAGTCGCGCCGCCCATCGGCTCCACGGCGAAGCCGCCCTCGATCTTCTCGTCGCGCAGCCATTGTTGCGCGGATTTGATCAGGCCGTGCGAAACGCCGGAGGAGGGGAAATCCTTATAGGCGATGAAGAGCTTTTGAGGCTGCGCAGCGGCGAGTTTCCAGACGTCGGAGATGCGCACCGCGAGATAGCCGGGCTTGTTATCGGCGAGCTTCTTTAAAGATTCAACCGCGCGCGTTTCGTCCGGGTCGACCAGCGCGTCCATGAAGCGCGTGAAGACTTCCGTAAACGAAGCAGGGACGCCAGCGCCCCAGCGCGCGCGTTCGGACCCCGCCGCAGCCGACCATGTGGCGGGCAGCAGAAGTCCGCGCGCCTGCGCGTCGTCGATCGGCGCAGCGCGGCGCGCAACGAGCCGGATCGCCCGCGACAAGTCCCACCAGGCGAGAACGACCGCGTCTTGCGGCGTATGTTCGCGGATCGCCCCGAGCACCTTCGTCGCATCTTCTGCGGAAGCATCAGAGAAGAGGATCGGCTCCGTGACCTGATTGCGCCAGACGAGCGGCGTCAATCGGCCCGAGTCGTCGCGCGCGACGACGCCGGTCGCAAGAGGACGACGCTCGTCCTTTGCAGACACTTCGATCTTCTGAAGTTGGTCGGCGCCAAGCCCGAAAGCCTCGACATCCTTCGCAGCTTCCGTCGAGATCGGCGCGAGCCGCGTTTCAAACGGAACGGTTGGATTGAGCCCGGCGTAAATCGCCCAGCCAAGCAGGGCGAAGCCGAAGATGATGAGCGAGACGCCGGCGACGAGCCGAATGCGGGGATTCATGCGTTCCTAGTATCAGAGTTGTAAGCGTCCCGCGAAAGTCGCTGATGCTGGAACGCCGAGCGCGCGTGCGCGCCGATGATCTCGGGACGCGCCAACGCTGCCGCTGCGAACGGAGAGCCCGTGATAACGCAAACTCGTTGCATCAAGCGTGGGGGAAAGACAGCATGAGAGAAGGGAGGCGGCCCAACGCCGCCTCTCTTCAGGATGTCGCGTACTGGTTAGAACTTCACGGTCAGGCCGGCGTAAAAGTTGCGGCCCATGCCGGGCACCTGGCGAACGCTCGCAAGTCCCGCATTGCGCCCGAAAAGGACAGCGTTGTACGAATAGTTCGACAGGTCGAATCCGCCAAGCGGTAGAGAGTAGAGCGCGTTCGTGAGGTTGTCGACGCCGAGGTCGATTCTCATGTTGCTCCACTCATAGGCCGCGCGCAGATTGAGCAGCGCGTAAGCGGGCGTCGTGAACTCGCCCTTGTTCGCCGAGACGTGGTCCTTTGGCGCGACAAGCTGCGTTTCGGCGGCCATGCTCAATCCGCCGATCTGATGCTCGAGCGCAATGCGCGCATTGGCCGGCATCAGGTTCCATAGGCCGTCGCCCTTCTTGATTAAGAAGGACGCGACGGAACAGAAGCCGTTGCCGGGCAGACAGAACTGTGGATTGCCGATGTCGAGATTGCGTCCATAGACAAAACTGACGACGCCGACCGCCTGGAGCCTCCCGTATTCCGGCGACTCATGCAGCTTCACTCTGCCCGTGCCGTCAACTCCGTAGAGCTCCGCCTTGAAATTGCGGAACTGCAGGATCTGGAAAATATAGGCGTTCGCCACGGGGAATGAATTGAAGGTCCCGCCGGTTCTGGCCCCGTCGATGAAATTCTCGACATAGGTATAGAAGGGCGAAATTCGCGCCTCCCAATTATTGGCGCCCGACATGTCGCGCCAGGCGGCGGTGAGCGCGACATTGTGGGCGACTTCCGGTTTCAGATTGAGGTTGCCGGTATAGCCGTTGCCGTCGCCGAACCAGTTGAACATCGCTGTAAAGGGACTGAACACCGGCCAAGTGTAGCGCTCATAGAGGTTGGGCGAGCGCGTCTTTCGTGAGTAGCCGAATTCGTAAAGGTTGCCGGGGTCAGGTTCGTAACGCGCCAGAGCCGTCATGTCGAAGTTGACATCGGTCCGGGCGCGGTTTTGTGCGTTGAACAGATTGACCGCGACGACGTTTGGATTGGCGAATGCGAAAGGCGTGTAGCTGCGGCCGGGACCGGTATCTATCCAAACAACGTCATTGCGCACGCCAATGAGGCTCGACCATTGCGGAGTCCAGCGACGCTCCCACTCCGCATAGGTTCCCACGCGATTGCGCTGGCCGCCGTTGATGTTGATCTGAGCGAATGGCCGCGTCATTGCGGTTACAGGAGGGAAGCCGGTGAGATCGGATGGCCAGTAGTCCTGCAGCCGAAAGCCGTGGAACTCATTGCCGATGCGGAAGAGATCCTGCTCACTATAAGGAATTTCGGTCTTGACCGAGTAGCCGAAATCACGCCCAAGCGCGATCATGGGGTGGTTTAAATAGAAGCGGTCTTCCAGGAATCCCATTTTATGGAAGACCTGATGCCAATAGGCGCGCGCCTCGACTATGCCCCAGGAATAGGCGCCTTTGTAGTTCGCATCCAGCGTATAGGAGCGATTCCGAATCATATCCATCCGCTGGTTCGGAAAGCCCTGATAGGGGATGTTTTGATAGGCGCCGCGGAACGTGAAGAGGTGTCCCTCGTTCTGGTAGCCGAGCGTGGCGGCGTGGTTCTCGGAGATGAAGCTCGTGGAGAGAACTTTGTCGCCATTGCCGCCGGCGTGATAGTCGGTCGCCCGCTGCCACGAGCCGTTGTAGAGAAGACTCCAATGGTCATTGGCCATGTTGACGTTCGCGGAAACGCTGACGCCGTTGTTGTTGCCGCGGAAAAACGCTGAAACCGATCCTGTCGCCAGCACCTCGCCGTTGGGGCCAAAGCGCAGCGTCCCAGGAACTGGGAGAGGCAGGTAGGGAACGGGACCGTAGGGGCTCGCCGCGACGATAGGCGAAACCGGCGCGCCGGCCGGAACGATAGCCGGGGGAAGTGGGCTTGCAAACACCGGCGATATCGGGGTGACCAGGATCGATCCGCCGATCGAATCGCCGCCTTTGCTCACCGGCGAAACAGCGGTGACGACCTCAACCCGTCCGATCGTGTTGGGGTCGGTGTAGCTCAAGGGCGAATTCATGTGATTGGCGCAAGTGGCCGTCGTTTGAACGCCGCCAACCACAATTTTCAGGCGATCGTCGGCGAGGCCGCGGATCGCGGGAAGACCCGAAACGCCGCCGCCGGTCTGAACGCTGACGCCGGGCTGGCGTTCGAGAAGCTTCGCCGTATCAGACACGTCCGGTTTCTGCTCGACGATCTCCTGTTGCGGAACCACGGCGGCGTCGCCCGCCTGTTCCAAAGGCGCGGTCGCTGGCGCGGCGCGCTGCGCGCCGACGACGATTTGGGGAAGAGAGACTTGCGCATTCGCGGTTGCGAGGGACGCGAGAATCAGCGCGCAGGCGCTCGCGCCGCGCAATGGTGTGATAGGGGGCATAGAAGTAGATCTCCTGACCCGCAGGCGCGGGTTGAAACAGTGCGGGTTCTTGTTTCGTCAGGAGAGCATTGGAGGCGCGCGCGAGCGCATTTCGCCGGGACGGCGCCGTTCGCGAGGTTCGAAAACCCACGCGTCGATATAAACGAGCGCAATCGGCGATGATTGGACGCGGGAAAGCGGCGGTTTTTCGGAAATGAGCGGCGGGGTCGCAATCTGGCAGGCCCCGCAATGGGAGTGCCATCCGAGCGCCGACGCGCGGCTCGGAGCCGTTTCGTCTGAGAGCGAGTGGCTTGCTACACAGAGCTCCTGCGTCGCCGCTAAAGCTGCATGCGGCGCGACATAAGCCTGAATCAAGGCCGACAGGACGAAGACCGTCACGGCAAAAAAGGCGCGAAGCCGATTCTTCCTTGCGTCTTTGCGTGCTGTCTTTATTGCCGCCAAAGTTGATATCCCACCATAGATAATCTTTGGCGTAACTTAACCTCTTACGCTTTTGACCCTTTCCCCCCGATCGGGAGGGAGACAGGAAGCTATCGCGTAAATTCTTGTCCTTGTTGCAGTTGCGCAACACAGAGGCTAAGGTGCGATGAATTGGCGCCTTCGAATTTTTTCAGATTCTTCTGGGGCTCCAGGGCAGTTCGACGTTTCGCCGCGCGGCAAGCGCCATCGCAAAGACCGGCTTTGCGAAGGTGTGGCGGGAGGTCGCACCGGGTGAACACATGACGACTACGAACGATGGAAATGCGCGCCTCGTCACGGCCATTCGAGCTGCGGGCGCCGACTCTCAAAACTGGCCTCACGCGCTCGATGAAATGGCGCATGCCTTGGATGCGCGCTTTGCGGCGCTGCTTTTTGAAGACCGTGTTTCGGCGCTCTTGGAGCTCAAGCATTCGACCCACGCCGAGAAAGCATGGATCGTCGAATATTTTCGCAACCATCGCAAACTCGATCCGGTCAAGGTGCGCGTTCTGGAGGACATTGGCGTCGGTCGGGCGTTCTCCTCGGAAGACTTCGTCTCGCGTGACGAGCTTCATCAAAGCGGCGCTTATCAACGCTGGATGGCGCCCTTCGGACTTGCCGATGTGATCGGCGGCGTCATTCATCGTTCCGAGACAGGCGTTTGCATATTCGTCGCCTTTCGCGACGAGCGCGCAGGCCTTGCGAATGCCGAAGCGAAGGCGCGTCTAGACGCGCTTTTGCCGCAACTCGCCAGCGTGATCGCGCGGGACGCGCCGGCTTCCGACACATCCGCGCTTGTCGAATTGTTCGACGATCTGGCGTCGCCCGTCCTCGTCGTCGACAGCAGATTGCGCATCGTGCAAAGGAATCGCAGCGCCGACGACCTTCTCGGCGAGGGCGACGCGCTCGCGATCTGCGGCGAAACGCTGACCCTTCGCGACGCTCGCGCGAAGGAGGCTTTGGAGCGCGCGCTCGCTCGTGCCGGCGACGCCGATGCGGAAGCCTTTGCGATCATGATCAAACGCGGAGAGTCACGCTGCTGCGTGATGCATGTGCTCCCGCTGTCGAACGGGCTGTCGGCGCTGTTCTTGCGTCGGCTGGCGCTCAGTGCAGGCGAGGGCGGAGAGGCCGCCGCAGGCCTCTTCGGCCTCACAGCGCGCGAGAGTTCGGTGCTGCTCGCCATCGCCGAAGTCGGCGGGGTTCCGGCTACTGCTCGGGCGCTTGGCCTGAGCGAGGGAACGGTCAAGGGCTATCTGAAAAGCATTTTTCAAAAAACCGGCGCGACGCGACAAGCGGATCTGGTCAAGCTCGTGCTTGCCCTCGAGTCGCCGTTCCGAACGCTTGAGCGCCTTTCGCCGCCCCCCGAGACTTTCCGCCGCGGCGCGTCGGCGGCCTCTTGAACGACGCTTGAGCGGTTCTTAGATCGTTGCCAGCGCGGGCCGTAACGGACGCGCGAAGAGGCGCGGCGCAGTCACGCAAGCGCGCCGCATGTCGCTCACATGGAGGATATGTTATGCGTCAGTTCGATCTCTCTCCGCTGTACCGTCAGACCGTCGGGTTCGACCGTCTGTTCAATCTGCTTGATCAGGGCGGCGGTTTCGAGACTTCCCAAAGCTACCCGCCTTATAACATCGAGCGCACCGGCGAAAACGCCTATCGCGTGACGCTTGCGGTTGCGGGCTTCTCGCGCGACGAATTGTCCGTCGAGACTAAAGAAAACACGCTGTCTATCAAGGGCTCGAAAGAGTCGGCGCAGCCCGCAGAAGGCCGCGAAGTCCTGCATCAGGGCATTGCCGCGCGGGCCTTTGAGCGTCGCTTCCAGCTTGCCGACCATGTCGTCGTAACTGGCGCGAGCCTCGTCAATGGCTTGCTGCACGTCGACCTCGTGCGCGAGATCCCGGAGGCGCAGAAGGCCCGCCGCATCGACATCGGCGTCAGCGCGCCGTCGGCGACGATCGTCGAGTCGAAGGCCGCGTAACGGCGAAAAGTCTGAACTGGAACAAGAGAGGCGCCCGTTTGGGCGCCTCTCTTGTTGTTAGCCGCCGTCGGGCTTCGCAACGGCGTCGTCGGGCGTTTTTGTCGCCGCCGAACCAGACGGCGTGGGCGCTGGCGGCGACGCGGAAGCGGCGGGAGCCGCCGTCGTCGCGCCGGTCGAGCCAGGCGGCGGCACGATTGCCCTTCGTGACGAGCCCCCGGCTGCGCGGCTAACGGACGTCGAAGCGGCATGCGCTGGCGCCGCGGCGGCCTGCGCGGGAGGCGCGACCGCCTGCGAAGCGTTAGAAGACGCAGCGGCTTTCTGAGCCGCTCGTGTGCGCTGCTGGATCTGACGATTAGGCGCATTGTCGAGCCCCGCGCCGCCCGGCGCCGCTCCTTGACTGCGATCGGGCTTAAGGGAGCTTTCATTGTCAAAACCGCGCCCGGCCGGTCCGGGATTCATGGGACCGGCCCCTCCAACAGCAGGAGGCTGCGCGTAGGGGCCGCCGCCGGGCGGACCGTAAGGATCGCCGCCCGCCGGGCCGTAGTCGCCGCCGTCGCGCGGGCCGCGATCGTACATTGGCGGTCCCAGCCTAACCGCCCGCAGGATGCGGCCCTCATAGGGATCGACGATGAAGCGCATTTCGCCATCGCGGCGATTGACGCCGGTCGCGACGATCTGGTCGGCCCGATGGCCGAGCGGACCGACCAGTCGAAAGCCCGCCCGACCAAGGATGGAAGCGATGGCGGGACGGGAGGCGAAGGCCGGCGGTCCCTCGTCGGGAGTCCGGTAGCTGTAACTATAAGCGAAGGGCCGGAAGAAAAATTGGGCTGAGGCGCGCTCTGGAGCCGCGGCGCTCATGGCCAGAGCCAAGGCCAACGGCAGACCCGCTTTCCAATCGAATGACCGCATCAATTATTTCCTTGTCCAAGCCCTCTCGGCCACGCGGGAAGCTCTGACAACATTGCGGCGGCCGTAGGACTGCCGAGGCGCCCAAAGCTCAAGCGGTTCTTGTCACTTCAGCGTAAATCTGGCACTAGAATTCTCCCGCAGATATGTCAGCTATGCTGACCTTAATGCGGCGCTCGCTTTTGGAAGCCTCTGTTTCATTTAAGTGGGACTGCGTCCGGTAGGGCGCCGCAACCAACGGGAATGAGAGGCTCGCAAGGCGGCGCGTCCCTTGCCTTGCGTTCGATCGTAGGTCGAGGACGCGAGGGATTCGCAACCGCCATTTGCGGAACCTGCGTTTACGGCGAAAGACGACGATCGGCGCCGTGACGATTTCGGTCACGCCGATGACAATTTTATGGTTCGATGAACATGCAGGAGCGCGTGAAGAGGCGCGCGATCCTGTCGAGGAGACGCCGAGATGACGAAAGCCGCCGAGCATTTCGCTGAAGCCGGAGCGCAGCCGCTCGGCCGCGATCCTGCTCTTCCGCCGGCGCAAGGGCTTTATGATCCCGCCAAGGAGCATGACTCCTGCGGCGTCGGCTTCGTCGCCAATATGCGTAATGAGAAGTCGCATGCGATCGTCGAAATGGGATTGCGCATCCTGCTCAATCTCGATCATCGCGGCGCCGTTGGCGCCGATCCCAAGCTCGGCGACGGCTGCGGCATTCTCGTTCAAATTCCGCATGAGTTTTTCAAGGCCGAATGCGCGAAGCTCGGCATCGAACTTCCGGCCGCCGGCGACTACGCCATCGGCCAGTTTTTCCTGCCGCGTGATCCCGAAACGCGTGTGCGCGCGCGCGGCATCATCGAAAAATCGGTCGAAGAAGAAGGGCTCGTCGTCCTCGGCTGGCGCGATCTTCCCGTCGATTCAAGCGATCTCGGCGAGGCTGTGAAAGCCGTCGAGCCACACCACGCGCAGATCTTTATCGGTAAAGGAACGGACGTCGCCGACGCAGACATTTTCGAGCGGCGCATCTATCTCGCGCGCAAGGCGGCGTCGAACGAGATTTACAAACTCGGCAATGGCGGACGCGAATTTTACGCCGTCTCCGTCTCTTCGCGCACCATTGTCTATAAGGGGATGGTGCTCGTCTCGCAGCTCGGCGAATATTTTCTCGATCTCAAGGACGAGCGTTTCATCTCAGCGCTGGCGCTCGTGCATCAGCGCTTTGCGACGAACACATTCCCGTCGTGGCGGCTTGCGCATCCTTATCGCTTCGTCGCGCATAACGGCGAAATCAATACGTTGCGCGGCAATTTGAACTGGATGGCGGCGCGCCAGGCGTCGGTGTCATCGCCGCTGTTTGGCGAGGAGATCACCAAGCTGTGGCCGATTTCCTATGAAGGCCAGTCCGACACTGCCTGTTTCGACAATGCGCTCGAATTCCTCGTGCGCGGCGGCTATTCGCTTGCCCATGCGGTGATGATGCTCATTCCGGAAGCTTGGGCCGGCAATCCATTGATGGACGCCGATCGCAAGGCTTTCTACGAGCATCATGCGGCGCTCATGGAGCCGTGGGACGGTCCCGCCGCTATGGCCTTCACCGACGGCCTCCAGATCGGCGCGACGCTCGATCGCAATGGGCTTCGGCCTGCGCGCTATCTCGTCACCGACGATGGTCTCGTCGTCATGGCGTCAGAAATGGGCGTGTTGCCGATCCCCGAAGAGAAGATCGTTACGAAGTGGCGTCTCCAGCCCGGCAAGATGCTGCTTGTCGATCTGGAGCAGGGACGCATCATCTCCGACGACGAGATCAAGAAGGAGCTGTCGAACTCTCACCCTTACAAGGAGTGGCTGGCGCGCACGCAAATCCAGCTTGAAGATTTGAAGCCTGTCGACACGCGTCCTGCGCGTTGGGACGTGTCGATGCTCGATCGTCAGCAAGCCTTCGGCTACACGCAGGAAGACCTCGACCTGCTGCTTTTCCCAATGGCCGTCACTGGCCAGGAGGCGGTCGGCTCGATGGGCACCGACACGCCCGTGTCTCCGCTCTCCGACAAGGAGAAGCTGCTCTACACCTATTTCAAGCAGAACTTCGCGCAGGTGACCAATCCGCCGATCGATCCGATCCGCGAAGAACTGGTCATGAGCCTCGTGTCCTTCATCGGTCCGCGGCCCAACATCCTCGACCACGAAGGCTCGGCGAACAAGAAGCGCCTCGAAGTGCGCCAGCCGATCTTGACGAGCGAAGACCTCGAAAAGATCCGCTGGATCGGCACCATCGAGGACAGTTTCGACACCAAGACGATCGACGTCACCTATGACGCCGCAAAGGGCGCCGAGGGCATGCGCGCGGCGATCAAGCGGCTGTGCGAACGCGCCGAAGAAGCGGTCAGCGGCCGCTATAACATCATCATCCTCTCGGATCGTATGGTCGGGCCAGACCGCATTCCGATTCCCGCGCTGCTCGCGACAGCCGCCGTGCATCATCATTTGATCCGCAGAGGTTTGCGCACGTCAGTCGGCCTCGTCGTCGAGACGGGCGAGGCGCGCGAGGTGCATCACTTCTGCTGCCTTGCGGGCTACGGCGCAGAAGCAATCAATCCTTATCTCGCCTTTGAAACGCTCATCGCTTCTGCGGCGGAGTTTCCTTCCGACGTCGACGGACCGACGGCCGTCAAGCGCTACATCAAGGCGATCGACAAGGGGCTGTTGAAGGTGATGTCCAAGATGGGCATCTCCACCTATCAGTCCTATTGCGGCGCGCAGATCTTTGACGCCGTCGGGCTCGCGCAAAGCTTCGTCGATGAATTCTTCACCGGCACAACGACGCGCATCGAAGGCGTCGGGCTTGAAGAGATCGCGCGCGAGACCGTGCGTCGCCATCGTCTCGCCTTCAGCGACGCGCCGGTCTACAAGGAGGCGCTTGACGTCGGCGGCGATTATGCGTTCCGTATCAGAGGCGAGGCGCATAGCTGGACGCCGCAGACCGTGTCGCTCTTGCAGCACGCCGTGCGCGGAAACGCACAGGATAAATATCGCGCCTTCGCCAAGCTCCTGAACGAGCAGGACGAGAAGCTTCTCAATCTGCGCGGCCTTTTCCGCATCAAGGGCGCAGATGAAGACGGCCGTAAGCCGGTCCCGCTCGATGAGGTCGAGCCCGCAAGCGAGATCGTCAAACGCTTCTCAACCGGCGCGATGTCGTTTGGCTCGATCTCGCGCGAGGCGCATACGACGCTCGCCATTGCCATGAATCGCATCGGCGGCAGATCGAATACAGGCGAAGGCGGCGAAGAGCCTGACCGCTTCAAGCCGTTGCCAAATGGCGATTCAATGCGCAGCGCCATCAAGCAGGTGGCGTCAGGGCGCTTCGGCGTCACGACGGAATATCTCGTCAACGCCGATATGATGCAGATCAAGATGGCGCAGGGCGCGAAGCCGGGCGAAGGCGGGCAACTGCCAGGCGACAAGGTCGACGCGGTCATCGCCAAGGTGCGCCACTCGACTCCAGGCGTCGGCCTGATCTCGCCGCCGCCGCACCATGACATCTATTCGATCGAGGATTTGGCGCAGCTGATCTTTGATCTCAAGAACGCCAATCCGCGCGCCGCCGTGTCGGTGAAGCTCGTCTCGGAAGTCGGCGTCGGCACTGTCGCCGCGGGCGTCTCCAAGGGGCGCGCCGATCACGTGACGATCTCCGGTTTCGAGGGCGGCACTGGCGCATCGCCGCTCACCTCAATCAAGCATGCCGGTTCGCCCTGGGAGATCGGTCTCGCCGAAACGCATCAGACGCTGGTGTTGAACAATCTGCGTTCGCGCATCGCCGTGCAGGTCGATGGCGGCTTGCGCACGGGGCGCGACGTCGTGATCGGGGCACTGCTCGGCGCGGATGAATTCGGCTTCGCGACGGCGCCGCTCATTGCAGCGGGTTGCATCATGATGCGCAAGTGTCACCTCAACACTTGTCCCGTTGGCGTGGCGACTCAGGATCCTGTTCTGCGCAAGCGTTTCGTCGGCTTGCCGGAACATGTGATCAACTATTTCTTCTTCGTCGCGGAAGAAGCGCGCGAACTCATGGCTTCAATGGGCTATCGCAGCTTCGACGAGATGATCGGGCAGATGCAGATGCTCGACAAGGAGAAGGCGATTGCGCATTGGAAGGCGCGTGGTCTCGACTTCTCCAAGCTGTTCTTCAAGCCGCAAGGAGAGGGCGTCGCTATCCGGCACAGCGCGGCGCAGGATCACGGACTGGATAAGGTCCTCGACAACAAGCTCGTCGCCGAAGCGCGCGTCGCGCTCGACCGCGGCGCGAAAGTTTCAATTGAAACGCTGATCCGTAACGTCGATCGCGCCACCGGCGCGATGCTTTCCGGCGAAGTCGCTCGCATCTATGGCCATGCGGGATTGCCGGAGGATACGATCGACATTCGCGCGACCGGCACCGCGGGCCAGAGCTTTGGCGCCTTTCTCGCGCGCGGCGTGACGCTGCGCCTCGAAGGCGAAGCCAACGACTATGTCGGCAAGGGCCTCTCGGGCGGAAAGCTCATCGTCTATCCCTCGCGGAACGCCAAGCAGATCGATCCGACGAACTCGATCATTGTCGGCAATACGGTGCTTTACGGCGCGATTGCCGGCGAGTGCTATTTTCGAGGGTTCGCCGGCGAACGTTTCGCCGTGCGCAACTCAGGAGCAATCGCCGTTGTCGAAGGCGTCGGCGATCACGGCTGCGAATATATGACGGGCGGCGTCGTGGTGGTGCTAGGTCAGACCGGCCGCAACTTCGCTGCCGGCATGTCGGGCGGCATCGCCTATGTCTTGGACGAGGATGACGCCTTCTCCACGCGCTGCAATCTCGCGATGGTCGATCTCGAGCCGGTGCGCGCCGAGGAGGCCGTTATGACCGAGACTTATCACCAGTCGGGGGACCTCGAAGGCCATGGGCGTGTCGACGTGATGAGCGACATGACGCGGTTTGACGCCGAGCGTTTACGCCAGCTAATCGCAAATCACCTACGTTACACCGGTTCGACGCGGGCGCGCGAAATCCTGGAGGACTGGCCAAACTACATGGGCAAGTTTCGTAAGGTGATGCCGGTCGAGTATCGGCGTGCGCTCAATGAGCTTAACGCGCGCAGGAAGCAGCCTGAGCAACTGAAGGCCGCGGGTGAGTGAGCTTGGCGAAGGCGGCGCCGCAAGCGCCCCTTTGCCTTAATCCAAAAGGATTGTTAAGAGGGGGATTAGGCTAACTTGGCTTAAACGCGGCGGTTTTCCTTAACGGCGGCAGAAAACCAGATGCGAGACGGCTCTCGAGTTTACAGCTTGCCGAACTGGCCAGCGATGCGCTGGCTCGCCTATCCCGGCGCGAACGCGCCCCATGATATTCGGGTCGCGCTCATCGGCGGCCTGTTTGGCACGCTGCCCATATTCGCCGGCGGCGTCGTTAGCACAATTCTTGTGACGGCAGCCATCGCCATTCGCCACCCGACGCCACCGTTCGTCGCCTGGCTTATTATCGAAATTGCCGTCTGCGCCGCTCGGTTGAGCGTGCTGTTCAAGGCGCGCCACGCCGCCTCTCAGCGTCGCACAACGCCGACCGACCTCTATGTTTTGCTCAGCCTGATCTGGAGCGCCAGCATCGGCTATGGCGGCTTTATCAGCCTGATAAGCGGCGACTGGGTCGTTGCAACGCTTGCCTGTTCGACGGCGATGGGAATGGTTGGCGGCGTCTGCTTTCGCGCTTTCAACGCTCCCCGGCTCGCGACGGCGATGATGCTGATCAGCGTCGGTCCCTTCGTGCCCGCGGTTGTGATCGCGGGCAAGCCTTTGCTCTACGTCGTTTTACTGCAAGTGCCGCTTTTCCTTGCGGCCATGAGCTCCGCAACCTTCACGCTCAATAAGATGTTGCTCTCTACGATGCAGAGCGAGCGGGAGAATGAGCATCGCGCAAGGCATGATACGCTCACCGGACTCGCAAATCGTCTGGGACTGGCGGAAGCGGTCGACGCGGGGCTGAAGGCCGAGCAGCAGGCCGCCAAAGAACTTGCCGTGCTCTTTCTTGATCTCGACAACTTCAAGGCCATCAACGACACGCACGGACACGTCGCTGGAGACAGGCTGCTCAAGATGGTCGCAGAGCGTCTACGCCGCTCTCTACGCGCGACTGACGTCGCGGCGCGGATCGGCGGCGATGAATTCGTGGTGCTCGCGAAGGGACTGACCGGCGAGCAGGCGACGGAACTCGGCAATCGTCTAACAAATTCCATATCGGCGCCTTACGATCTCGGCGGTGGCATTTGCGCGACGATCGGCGTTAGCGTCGGCGTCGCTCTCGCGCCGGAGGAGGTCGAGGACGCCGAGGGGCTTCTCTCTGTGGCCGATGCGGCGCTCTACGCGGCGAAGGCCGAGCGGCAGGTGAAGCTGCTGCGCACGCTCGTCGGCGAGAATCCGTCTCAGCCCATGGCGCCCGCCGCAGGCGCG
Source organism: Methylocystis sp. B8 (assembly GCF_005771425.1). Taxonomy (GTDB): domain Bacteria; phylum Pseudomonadota; class Alphaproteobacteria; order Rhizobiales; family Beijerinckiaceae; genus Methylocystis. The sequence goes on from NZ_VBTZ01000001.1 coordinate 776,410, forward strand.
TGACCCAGCGCTCGTCCGATCGCCGCCGAAGCTTCGCGGCTTGACGCCGACGCCCCGAAAGCGTTTAGAAAACATCCAAGATCGCGGCAGCTCAGGGCGCTTTGGCCAGAAGGCGAATTCGTTTTCGGCATGAGGCCGGCGCGCGATGAGAAATGCAGTTGCCGCCGCGATGTCGCGGCGCGAAAGGTGCGCGATAAGATGGGTAAGGTGACCGGTTTTCTCGAAATCGACCGGCATGACCGCAAATATAAGCCCGCGGCCGACCGCATTCGCCACTATCGCGAATTCGTCATTCCGTTGTCGGACGAGACCACGCGCAGCCAGGCGTCGCGCTGCATGGATTGCGGCATTCCCTTCTGCCACAACGGCTGCCCGGTCAATAATCAGATTCCCGACTGGAACGACCTCGTCTACCACGGCGAATGGCGGCGGGCGCTCGTCAACCTCCATTCAACGAATAATTTCCCCGAGTTCACCGGCCGCGTTTGCCCAGCGCCTTGCGAAGCGTCCTGCACGCTGAATCTTCAGGATCAGCCGGTCACCATCAAGACAATCGAATGCGCGATCATCGATCGAGGGTTCGAGCAAGGCTGGGTCATTCCCGAGCCGCCAAAGCGCAAGACGGGCAAGAAAATCGCCGTAGTCGGCTCCGGGCCGGCGGGGCTTGCCGCGGCGCAGCAGCTCGCGCGCGCCGGCCACGACGTGCATGTCTACGAAAAACACGCGAAGCCAGGCGGCTTGCTGCGCTACGGCATTCCCGATTTCAAGATGGAAAAGCGCCTCATCGACCGCCGCATTCAGCAGATGGAGGCGGAAGGGGCCGTGTTTCACTGCGGCGTCCATGTCGGCGTCGATCTTTCCGGCGCCGATCTCGTGTCAGGCCATGATGCCGTGATCCTCGCCGGCGGCGCGGAGCAGCCTCGCGATCTGCCGATCCCGGGACGCGAATTGCGTGGCGTTCACTACGCCATGGACTTTCTGCCCCAGCAGAACCGTCGGGTGTCGGGTGAGCCGCTCTCGACGAACGAACCGATCCTCGCCACTGGCAAACATGTCATCGTCATCGGCGGCGGCGACACCGGTTCGGACTGCATCGGCACTTCGGTGCGCCAGGGTGCTCTTTCGGTGACGCAGCTCGAAATCATGCCGCGTCCGCCCGAGAAGGAGCACAAGCTGCTGACTTGGCCGGACTGGCCGCTGAAGCTGCGCACCTCCTCCTCTCACGACGAAGGTTCCTCGCGCGAATTCTCGGTGCTGACGCGCGAATTTGAGGGCAAGGACGGCGTGGTGAAGGCGCTGCGCTGTGTGCGCGTCGACGGCAAAATGCAAGAGGAGCCGGGAAGCGAATTCAAGCTCAGGGCCGATCTCGTGCTTCTCGCCATGGGGTTTGTTTCGCCGGTGCGCGAAGGCCTGCTCGAAGCGCTTGGGGTCGATCTCGATTCGCGCGGCAATGTCGCGGCGGATACGCGCTTGTATCAATCGACTCGCGAGAAGATCTTCGCCTGCGGAGACATGCGGCGCGGACAATCGCTCGTCGTTTGGGCCATTCGCGAAGGACGCCAATGCGCGCATTCAGTCGATGAATTCCTGATGGGCGAAACAAATCTGCCAAGGTGAAAGTAAATGGTCAGTGAACAGCTAAACTTGTGGTATTGCGACACCTTCGTCAGCACGCCCTGGCAGTTCTTCTTTCTCATTCTGCCGCTTATCGGCGCGTTCCTTTATGGCCGCGAAAAATACAAGCTCGCCTGGACGCTGATCGGGGTTTGGGTCTTCATTCAAGTGACCTTTTCGGCGCTCACCAATTTGGTGTTCAATTGCTCGCTTGAATAGCGCGCATAAAAAAGGCCCCGAAAATCGGGGCCTTTTTTCACTCGTAGCTCGCCTACAGCACGACGACCGTGGTTCCCACCTTCACGCGGCTGAACAGATCGGTCACGTCGTTGTTCAGCATTCGGATGCAGCCCGAGGAAACTGCCTGGCCAATCGTCCAAGGCTCGTTCGAGCCATGGATGCGGAACATCGTGTCGCGGTCGCCCGAGTAAAGATACATGGCGCGCGCGCCGAGCGGATTCTCCTCGCCGCCCACCATATGGCGGGGCAGATCGGGCCGGCGCTTCAACATCGCCGCCGGAGGCGTCCAACCCGGCCAGCTTTCCTTGCGGCCGATATGGGTCCGGCCTTTCCAGGTGAAGCCCTGTCGGCCGACGCCGACGCCATAGCGTACGGCCTGCCCGTTCGGCATCGACAGATAGAGATAGCGGTTCTTGGTGTCGACCGTGATGGTGCCGGGCCGTTCTTTGGTCGGGTCGTCCACGATCTCGCGCGTCGAGGTCGGATATTCGCGAGCGAGCCGGGCGTCTTCCTGCCCGCCGTTATAATAGGCCTGCGGGTCTTGGGAGCCGTAGTAGCCTTGCGGATCCTGCGAGCCGTAATCGGCCTGCTGATCCTGCGTCCCGTAATAGGCCTGCTGCCCGCCGCCGTCGGCTTGCTGATCCGGAGTTCCCCAATAGGCCTGCTGGTCGCGAGCGTCATAGTAGGTCGCCGTCATCTCCCGCGCGCCGGCCCACGGATCGAACAGCGCCAGGAACGAGCGTTCCTGAGCATGCGCTGCGGTCGATAAAAGCCCCGCGAAAGCGGCGCAGCCGGCGACTCTCAGAAAGCGGCGGGCACTGAACTCTTGGCAGGACATAGCGGCGGCTCCACAATTTCTCTCTCGATGGAGAGAATGCAAAACCACCGAAAAGCGTTCCGTGCGGGAACGCACAAATCGTCAGCGCGGCTGAGGAGTCGGATTCGCTGACGGCCGCCAGCTATAGTCGTCGGCGCGGTTCTCCCGCGGACTCTGGTCGCCGCCCTCGATAAAAACATGGCGCGCGAGCGCTTGCGCCGGCGTGGCGGAGTCTGGCGCTTTGCTCGCGGGAGCGCGCTTCGCGAGCTCCGTCGCCGCTCCTCCGCCGGTCAACTGCTGCGTCGATCCTACCGCGGGCCGTTCGGGCAGGGTTGGCGCCGCCGAAGGGCCGCCCACCGGCGAGCGGAATATGATCGGCTGGCCGTTTTCCGGCGCCGTCGCCACGGGTTGCTGAGGCGCGGTCGCGCCCTTCGCCGTCTCGGGCTGCGGCGCCGCCGGAGTGTCGGCGACCGGGGCCTGCTCACGATAGGCGTCGTAGTATTTCTTGATCTCGCTTTCGACGAAATGCGCCACGCTGCGCGCGCCGGCCTCGGTGAAATGTACGCCGTCGGCCGAGCGTAGCTTGACGATCTGGCCGTTGATGTCCGGCCCAAACGCGCTGTACTGCCCGTGTTCGTCGGTCAGCGCGTCCCACAGATCTACGTAAGGCACGCCGGCGTGGGCCGAGCGCGCTTTGTATATTTCGTTGAGTTGCGCCATGTCCGCGGACAGGCGTTCATTCTTCATGACCGGCAGGCCGACCCAGATGACAGGAATATTTTTTTCCTTGAACGCCGCGATCACCGCGTCGACCCGCGCCGCGTATAATTCCCGCCAGCGCGGCGACAGCGGTTCATATGATTCGCCGCCCAGCTGAATCGCCTGGCGGTCGTTGCTGCCGAGCATCACGACGGCGACATTGATCTTCTGCGCGTCGTCGGCGATCTCTTTCGCCGCTTTCGGCCAGTCGTAGAAGTCGTCACGGACAAGTCCGCTGCTTTCCTTGCCCTTCCGGATGATGGACACATCAGGCCGGTCCGAAAATCCGTCTTTCAGGCCGTTTGCGAGAAGCAGGCCCAGCGTGTCGCCGACCGTTGCAACGAAGAAGGTTGGCTGGGTAACCGGGGCGTTGTGGTCGGTAGCGCTTTCCGATTGTTTGCCGGCGCGCGGATTGTCGGCGTGCCAATAAGTCGGCCCGCGATTCTCTCGATGCGGCATAATACGTCGCACCCGCGGCTCGCGAGGCCCCCAGGGCCCATGATGTGGTCGGCCTTCGAACAAGCCGCCGAAGAATTCAACGAATGGGTCCTGTGCGAAGGACGGATCCGGAGTGGCGCTCATCGCGGCCACGCCGACAAAAAGCGCCACAAGCGGGCGCAGCCTCTGTACGCTCATAGACATGGGAGCCATTATAGCGCGGCGCGGGGCCATTGGCATCCTTGCCGCTCGTCTTGGCTAATGTGGCGTTTGCGGCCTTGACGCCTCGCGCGATTCTGGCGTCAATCGCCGGCGACTGGGCGGGGCCAAGGAGAAGCCAAAATGCGGCAAACGAGCAGATTTTTGGCGCGCGCAGCGGGGGCCGCTTTTTTCGGGCTGGGCGCGGCCACAGCCCTCGGCCAGCCAGCGCGGGAGCAAAATCCGCCTGCGGAATTTCGAATCCTGCCATACTCCGGATTCGCGCGCTATTGCATCGATCCGACGATTCTCTACGAAATCTCCAAGGGATTCGAAGCGCGAGAGTCCTGGTACTGGAACTCGCCGCTCGCCATCGTCGATTTCGAACAGATTGGCGAATTCGGAGTCCGTAATAACGGCTTGAGTTACATTCCTCGCCGCTATTGTCGCGCGGTGGCGCTGTTCAACGACGGCGTGAAACGCGAGGTCGTTTATAATATCGGCGAAGACTTGGGCTTTATCGGCGCGGGGCCGGGCGTAACGTGGTGCGTCGTCGGGCTGGACCGCAATTACGCCTTCAGCCCCAATTGTCGAGCCGCGGGTCCCTGACGTATCCCTGTTTGAGAGTCGTTTGATATGAAGAGTTGTTTGATATGAGAAGAGTTTTCGTTCGTTGCGCGGCGTGGGCCGTTCTGATCTGCGCGGTCTTCGCGCCGGGATTTTCCAGCGCCGCCAAGGAGGGCGACTGCGCGGCGGATGATTGCAGCAGTCAACCGGCTCTAAATACGAGCGCCGGCGCAGCGCGCGACTTCGACTTTTACGTGCTGGCGCTCAGCTGGTCGCCCGGCTTCTGCCAGAGCGTCGATGGCGCACGGGATCAGTGCGAACCTGGAAAAGGGCTCGGTTTCGTCGTTCACGGGCTGTGGCCGCAATATGAAAGCGGCGCCCCCGGCGAATGCGCGGGCGCGGGCGCTCCGTCGCGCGTCGCGCTTGAAAAGGCGGCGGGGTTATTCCCTGACGAGCGGCTCGCGCGCTACGAGTGGCGCAAACACGGAGTTTGCAGCGGCAAAAGCCCGAGCGACTATTTCGCCGATGTGGCGCATGCGCATGCCGCGGTGACGATCCCGCCGCTCTTTGTCAAACCCGCGCGCGACCAGACGTTTACGCCAATCGACGTCGAGCGCGCGTTTTATCAATCCAACCCGAGGCTACGTCCGGGCATGATGGCGGTGTCGTGCCGGCGGCGCGTGATGGATGGCGTGCGCATCTGCCTGTCCAAGGACCTGCGTGAGTTTCGCGCCTGTCCAGAAGTTGTGCGGCGCGGCTGCCACGTGCGTGAAATCAGCGCGCCCGCGCCGCTCTAGCGCTTATGAACTATCGCCACGGGTTTCACGCCGGCAATTTCGCCGACGTCTTCAAACACGCTCTGCTCGTGCGCCTTCTGATCTACTTGACGCGCAAAGAAACGCCATTTCGCGTCATCGACACGCATGCGGGAGAAGGCGCTTATGACCTTTCCGCAGAAGAGGCGGAGCGCACAGGCGAATGGCGCGGCGGCGTGGGCCGTCTTGCGGACCTATCCGAAGCGAGCGCCGAAGTTCGTTCGCTTCTTAATGCTTACCTGGATTGTCTGAGCCCGTTCGATCAAGAGGGAAGGCCCTCGCTTTACCCGGGCTCGCCGACGATCGCGCAAAAATTGATGCGTCCACAGGACCGCGCAATTTATTGCGAATTGAGGCCTGACGCTTTCGCGGCGCTGCGTCGCCGTTTTGCGCGTGACGAACGCATCAAGACGATTCATATCGACGGCTATATAGGCGTTGGCGCATATGTGCCGCCCAAGGAAAGGCGCGGGCTCGTTCTGATCGATCCGCCTTTCGAGCGCGAAGATGAGTTTGAAGCCGCGTTCGAAGCCTTCACGAAAGCCTATGCGAAATGGAGTTCCGGCATTTATGCGCTATGGCATCCTTCAAAGAGCGATAGCGACGTTCGCAGATTTTACAATCGCCTGCAGGAAAGCGGCATACGGCGCATCTTGCGGCTTTCCTTGAGCATTGGCGGAAAAGAAGAAGGCTTGCGAAGTTCCGGAATGGTTGTCGTCAACCCGCCATTTGTCTTCGAGCAGGAGGCTAAGACGCTTCTTGGGTTTCTCGCCGAGCGGCTGGCGCAGGGCGAGGGCGCCGGCTATCAGGCGGCGTGGCTCGCTGGCGAGTGACGCGACAAAGCTTCCGAGTCCGACTGTGTCGGTCTCGGAAGGATGCTCGAGTGCGCGTTCTGTGGCGTTATCTCACCAATAGCGGCGGCGCCACCACCAACGACGACGCCAATACCAACGACGACGCCAATACCAGCGACGACGCCACCAGCTTTTTTCGATCTTTGCCTTCTCCATGTCTTCAGGCGTCGCGACGCCGGACTGGGGACGGGCGGGAGTCAATCCATCTTGGGCAGGGGGAATTAGCCCAGGAAGCGCCTGCGATTGCGAGACGACGACAGTCGCGCCAAAGCCGGCCAGTAGCGCCGTAATGAAAGTGCGGCGTTGCATTTTTTAGTTCTCCTCGCTGGAGGACGTGAATCGCCGTCCGGCGGCGAGCTCCGTGCGGCCATTCGACATCTGGCTCATTGTGCGCGCTTATCAAGCTACAGCAGACGTCGAAGATTAACGGACCACGGCGTTGTTGGTTCATTGGACGGATGATAGGAACGAGCAATGCTCGTTCTGCGCCATTCTCCCGCCTCGCCCTACGCCAGAAAAATCCGAATAGCGGCCCACATGCTCGGATTGTCGGAAAGGATCGAGGTCGTCGCAGCGGATGCGTCGGATCCGGCCGATAGCCTGCGTCGTCAGAATCCTCTTGGCAAAATCCCGACTCTGATTTTGGAGGACGGCTCGTCGCTCTATGACAGCCGCGTCATCGCCGAATATCTGGATCATCTCGCTGGCGGGGGGCGGATCATCCCGGCTGAGCCGGCGGCGCGTTTCACGGCGTTGCGGCTGCAGGCGCTCGGCGATGGGATCAACGACGCCGCGCTTTTGATCCGCTACGAAACGTTCAATCGCCCCGAAGCCTTACGCTACGACGAGGCGATCGCGCTTCAGCAAGGCAAGATCGATCGTGCGCTCGACGCGCTCGAGGCGGGTCCGCCAGCAGGCTCGATTGATATCGGCCACATCGCCGTCGCCTGCGCGCTTGGCTATTTGGATTTGCGTTTTGCGGGCGCATGGCGGGAGAAACATCCGCGCCTCATGGCTTGGCTCGAAAAATTTGCGCGCGCCGTCCCCGCCTTCGACGCCACGAAGGCTTAAACGCCAAACCTAGTCCAGTCGAGAGCCGAAGCTGTCGGCTAGTGCCTTCCAGCGATGTCGCCGCCGCCGGCCGAAGTTCCGCTCGAAGCTCGGGGAATGCGCAGACGTTGGCCGGGTTGGATCTTGTCAGGATCGGTCAGCAATGGCCGATTGGCTTCGAAGATCTCCATATATTTGGCGCCCTTGCCGGCCCCGTAATGCGCTTCGGCGATTTTCCAAAGCGTATCGCCCGGCTTTACAACGTAAAAGGTTTCGGCCGAAGCGCCGGCTGCGGACTTTTCTTCAGCTTTGGGGGTGGCCTCGGCAGTCTTCTTGAGCGCGTCTGGGGCAGGCCCAGGTTTGCCTTTTCCGGTCAGAAAATCCAAGAGTCCCATCTGGAGCCTCCTTCATAGGGCGTCCGACATCCGCGCCGGATGCGCCACAACCTATTGTAGGGCTCGTCTCGCAGCGCGGGAGGGCGCGCACCCGCCGAAGGTCTATTAAAGGTCAAGAAAGCGCCTGTGGAACGCGGCCTCGGCCGAGGGGTTTGATTACACGGACCGCGTGTCGCTCCTCGCGAAATCGCGCAAAATCACCTATACCCCTGCCATGGCCGCCGCCTCCGCCACGACCGCACGAACCGCGCTTTACGCCGGCTCTTTCGACCCGCTGACCTTTGGTCATCTTGACGTGATGGCTCAGGGCGGCGCGCTATTCGATAAGATTGTCGTCGCGATCGGCGTGCACCACGGCAAGGAGCCTTGGCTTTCGTTCGAGGAGCGCGCCGCCGTCATTCGCGCCGCCTGCGCATCGCTTGGCTCGTCTTGCGCCTTTGAGGTGGCGGGCTTTGATGGCCTCGTCGTGGAGGCGGCGCGCCAGCACAGCGCTTGCGCAATTTTGCGCGGTTTGCGCGATAGCGCCGATTTCGACTATGAGATGCAGATGGCGGGGATGAACGGGACGCTTGCGCCCGACATTCGCACGATTTTCCTGCCCGCTTCGCCAGGGCTACGCCATGTCAGCGGAACGCTCGTGCGTCAGATCGCGGCGCTCGGCGGCGACGTGTCGGCCTTTGTGCCGGCCGCCTCTGTCGCGGCGCTTGAACGCGCCGTCAGAAGACGCGCCAAAACATAGGGAGGCTATATGAATTTCACGCGCCGTCACATTCTTGCCGCCGCGGCCGTCGCCGCATTCAGCGCAGCGCCCGCCAAGGCCGCCGAGGATCATATCCTTTATCTCGACACCAAGGATGGCCGCGTCACCATCAAGCTGCGGCCCGATCTCGCGCCCAAGCACGTCGAGCGCATCGAGAAGCTCGCCAAAGAGCATTTCTACGACGGCATTGTGTTCCATCGCGTCATCGACGGTTTCATGGCGCAAGCCGGCGATCCGACCGGCACCGGGATGCAGGGTTCGCGCTACACGGATTTGAAGGCGGAGTTTACGGATACGCCGTTCAAGCGCGGCACAGTGGGAATGGCGCGCGAAGGCGGCGACGTCAATTCGGGCAATTCGCAGTTTTTCATCTGCTATGCGGATGCGCCGCAGCTCAATGGCAAATATACCGTGTTTGGCGAAGTGGTGTCCGGCATGGATGTCGTCGACAAGATCAAAAAGGGTTCGCAGTCGAATAACGGTATGGTCGACAGCCCGGACAAGATCATCAAGATGCGCGTCGCCGGCGACGAAAGCTGAGTTCAAGAGCCGTAGCACCCGAAATCAAAGGAAGCGCTAATGACCGAAGCCGCCGACACCATGACGCTTGAGACGACGAAAGGGCCGGTCGTCATCAAATTTCGTCCAGACCTCGCGCCCAATCATGTCGCGCACATAAAGAAGCTCGTCTCAGAAGGATTTTACGACGGCATCGTCTTTCACCGCGTGATCGACGGCTTCATGGCGCAGACCGGATGCCCGCATGGCACGGGCACGGGCGGCTCCAAATATCCGGACCTGAAGGCCGAGTTCAACAGCGCGCCGCATGTGCGCGGAACCTGTTCGATGGCGCGCGCGCAAAGCCCCGACAGCGCCAATTCACAGTTCTTTATCTGCTTCGACGACGCACGCTTCCTCGACAACAAATATACGGTGTGGGGCGAAGTGATCTCTGGCATGGAGAATGTCGACAAGATCAAGCGCGGCGAACCCGTTCGCGATCCTGACAAGATCGTCAAGGCGACGCTGGGCTAGCGTCCTTGCTTTTTGCGGACGCGTGACATGGCCGGGCTTGTCCCGGCCATCTTTATATGAGCTTCCATGCGCGTCGATCTCTTCGATTTTGAACTCCCAGTTGACCGCATCGCATTGCGGCCCGCGAGCCCGCGCGACAGCGCGCGCATGCTGGTCGTGCCGGCGAGGGGGAGCTTTGAAGACCGGCGCGTGTGGGAGTTGTCCGAATATCTGCGCGAAGGCGACGCGCTCGTCGTCAATGATTCTCGCGTCATTCACGCGCGGCTTTCGGGCCGGCGCTCGCGCGGCGAGTTGAGCGCCAATGTCGAGGCGACGCTGATTGAACGGCTGGACGCTTCCCGCTGGCGCGCCTTGATGCGCCCGGCAAAGAAGCTCGCGGTTGGAGATCGCATTTGCTTTGCCGGCCACGCAGGAGAACTCGAGGCCTATGTCGAAGCGAAAGGCGACGAAGGCGAGATTATGCTTGCTTTCGAAATTCACGGACCCGCGCTGGACACCGCGATAGAGCAGGCGGGCGTCATGCCTTTGCCGCCGTATATCGCCGGCAAGCGATCGGCCGATGCGCAGGACGAGACGGACTATCAAACGATCTTTGCGCGCGAAGCGGGCGCGGTGGCCGCCCCCACGGCCGGACTGCATTTCACGCCGCAATTGTTGGCCGATGTCGAAGCGCGTGGCGTCGCCCTTCATCGCGTGACGCTGCATGTCGGCGCCGGCACCTTTCTTCCGGTGAAGGCGGAAGATACTGACCAGCACAAGATGCATGAGGAGTTCGCGCGGGTCGACGCGCAAACGGCTCAGGCGCTCAACGACGTGCGGGCGAAGGGCGGACGGATCGTGGCCGTCGGAACCACGGCGCTGCGTGTGCTCGAAAGCGCAGCGGATGAAGGCGGAAAGGTAGCGCCCTATGCGGCGCGCACGGGAATTTTTATAACGCCTGGCTATCGTTTTCGCGTTGTCGACATGCTGCTCACCAATTTCCACCTCCCGCGCTCAACTCTATTCATGCTCGTCGCCGCATTCGTCGGGCTCGAACGCATGAAAGCCGCCTATGCGCATGCGATCGAAAGCGGCTATCGTTTTTATTCTTATGGCGACGCTTGTCTATTGCAGCGCCGCGAAACATGAGCGGGCCTCGCGACATGCGTATCCTGGCGCTCTGGCGCGACGATCCAAGAGAAGCGCCAATGACGATTGATGCGAAAATCGATAAGGAGCGCATCGTTTCGACCTGGGATCTTTTCGGCGCGTTCGCGCTCGACAGCGATGGCGTACGCCCCTTCATCCTTCGGCGAGACGGGGAGATCGATTTTGGTCCTGGCGAAAGCTGGCGAACGAATCTGCGCGAAGTCACGATAAAAGTCGGGTCAGATTTCGCCGTTTGGTTCAACGAGAGCGACAGCGGCAAGTATCGAATTGTGAAAATTGCCACGCTCGGCGCGAAGGACAATAAGTGACGCAGGGCTTTTCTTTCTCCGTTCTCGCAACCGACGGCTCAGCGCGCCAGGGCGAAATTTTCACGCCCCGCGGAACCATCCGCACGCCGGCTTTCATGCCTGTTGGCACGGCGGCGACGGTGAAGGCGATGTTTCCCGAGGACGTGCACGCGGCAGGCGCCGATATTCTGCTCGGGAATGTCTATCACCTGATGCTGCGGCCGGGCGCGGAGCGGATCGGTCGGCTCGGCGGCCTACATCAATTCATGCGCTGGCCCTATCCGATCTTGACCGACTCCGGCGGCTTCCAAGTGATGTCGCTTGCAAAGCTGCGCAAGCTCGACGAGACCGGCGTCACCTTTCAGTCGCACATCGACGGCTCTCGGCATCATCTTTCGCCCGAGCGCTCGATGGAGATTCAGGATCTCCTGGGCTCGGATATACAGATGCAGCTCGATGAATGCGTGCGTCTGCCATGTTCCGAAAGCGAGGCGGAACGCGCCATGCGTCTTTCGCTGCGTTGGGCGGAGCGTTCACGCAAGGCTTTTCGCGAGCAACCGGGCCGGGCGGTATTCGGCATCGTTCAAGGCGGCGAGTCGAAGCCGCTTCGTGTCGAAAGCGCCAAAGCGCTTGCCGGCATGGATTTCCACGGGATCGCCGTCGGCGGTCTGGCCGTCGGCGAACCTCAGCACGTCATGCTCGACATGCTGGAAACGACCGCCCCGCATTTGCCCGAATCAAAACCTCGTTATCTTATGGGCGTGGGATCTCCCGACGACCTCGTCGAGGCTGTCGCGCGAGGAATCGACATGTTTGATTGTGTAATGCCGACACGCGCCGGCAGACATGGCCTTGCCTATACGCGCCATGGACGAGTCACATTGCGCAATGCGTGCCATGCAGACGATCCGAGGCCGCTCGATGAGGCCTCGTCATGCACCGCCGCGCGAATTTATTCGCGCGCCTATCTGCATCATCTCGTTAAAGCCGGGGAAATCTTTGGGATGATGCTGCTCACGCAGGCCAATGTCGCCTACTATCAGGAATTGATGGCGGGCCTGCGCGCGGCGATCGCTGCTGGTTGTCTTACCGACTTCATCGCTGAGACGCGCGCGAGATGGATCGAAGGCGAGAGCGCATAACGGTAGAGCCTTAGTTTACGGACCACGTAATATGGTTTACGAAAACTATATCCGGCGGGGGCAGGGCATGGGCCGCTACCATGAGGAGCTCACCAGAAGGTTTTTGAGCGGCGTTCGGGGGGAAGCGCCTGCGAACGCGCGCCGTCTGACGCGGCTAAGACGCCAAGGCGTTCGCGCGCGTCCATCAAAACCCAAACTGGCGTCGGTGGAGAATCGAATGTCGCATCCTGGCGAAATTCTTGCCCGCCATTTGCAGGAGCTCGGTCTGACGGCGTCGGATCTGGCGCGCGATATTGACGTGCCGGTCAACCGGGTGACCGCCATCATCAACGGTCAGCGCGGCGTGACTGCCGATACCGCGCTGCGACTCGGGCACTGGTTCGGCGTCGAGCCGGAAGATTGGCTTGAGTTGCAAACTCAATATGAGCTTACTCTCGCGCGCCGCGCGGCCGGCGCCAGAATCAAGTCGTTGCCGAGCCTCGCGGCTCGACGACGCGACTGAGTCATGAGCGTAGCTCGAAAGCTCAAAGAAAACGGATTTTTCCAGGAGTTGCTGCGGTCAAATTTTGGCGCGCCGACCCGCGTCGTCAGCATTGATGGCGTTCCCTATTACGTCAACGGCTTCTGGACGTCTGCGCAACGGCGTGCGCATCCGCTGCATGAAATCAGCTATCGCGCCTGTTTCAAACCGCAGCTTCCGGCCTTCTTTATCGATCGATTGACGCGACGGGGAGAAACCGTCTGCGATCCATTCATGGGCCGTGGCACGAGCATTCTGCAATCGGCGCTGATGGGACGACAGCCGATCGGCTCCGACGCCAATCCGCTGTCGCTGCTGCTGACTCGACCGCGGCTTTGCCCTCCTGCGCTCAGTGAAATCGAAGCGCGGCTTGCGGCCGCGCCCTGGGGAGGCGGCGATATTGAGCGCGACGATCTTCTCGCCTTCTATCATTCAGAGACTCTGAGCCAGATTTGCGCGCTGCGATCCTATCTGCTCGCGCGCGAGAAAGGCGGCGGCGTCGACGCCGTCGACGATTGGATTCGCATGGTCGCGCTCAATCGACTGACGGGCCACTCGCCAGGATTCTTCTCTGTCTATACGATGCTGCCCAATCAGGCGGTGTCTATTAAGGCGCAACTGAGGATCAATGCGCGTCGCGCGCAGACGCCGCCCCGACGCGACATTGCCGAGCTCATACTCAAGAAATCCCGTGGGCTGCTTGCAGAAGGGGCGCCCGTCGCTCGCGAGGCGCAACTCGCCGTCGCGGATGCGGCCCGCTTGGGTCACATCGCCGACGCGGGGGTCGATCTTGTCGTTACATCGCCGCCCTTCCTCGACGTCGTCGACTATCGCGGCGACAATTGGCTACGAAACTGGTTCGCGGGAATCGACGCCGAGAGCATCAGTCTCTCGCAGCTTCGTTCGCCGCAGGACTGGCGCGCGATGACTCGCGCTGTGTTCGAGGAGCTGGCGCGAGTCGTAAAGCCCGGCGGTCACGTGGCTTACGAAGTCGGGGAAGTTCGAAGCGGCGCGCTTCCTTTGGAACAGCTGGTCTGGCGGGCGCTCGACAATCTTCCCTTCGAGCGGCTCGGCGTGCTCGTCAACGCGCAAAGCTTCACGAAAACGAGCAACTGCTGGGGCGTCGCCAATAATGTTAAGGGCGTCAACAGCAATCGAGTCGTCATCGCGCGCCGTGTTTGACGAGTATCGTCAGCCGGCGCGCAGTAGGCGCACCGCCTCGTCGCGCTCGAATAGATAGAGCAGGGCGCGAAGGGCTTGTCCTCTTTCGCTCGCAAGCTCAGGGTCGCGGCGCAGGATTAACTCCGCATCGTCACGCGCAATGGCGAGGAGTCGCGCGTGGGTGGAAAGGTCAGCGAGACGAAAGCTTGGCAGACCCGCCTGCCGCACGCCAAGAATTTCGCCTTCGCCGCGAAGCCGCAGGTCTTCCTCGGCAATGCGAAACCCATCTTCCGTTTGTCGTATAATCATCAGCCGGGCCTTCGCGGCTTCGCTCAACGGACCCTTATAGAGAAGCAGGCAGGAAGATTTTGCGCGGCCGCGCCCGACACGTCCGCGCAGTTGGTGAAGCTGCGCGAGGCCGAAGCGCTCCGCGTGTTCGATCACGATGATGGTCGCTTCCGGAACGTCGACGCCGACTTCGATGACCGTCGTCGCGACGAGAATTTTGATGTCGCCACACTGGAAGGATTCCATCACGGCGTCCTTTTCGGCGCCCTTCATGCGGCCGTGAACGAGGCCGACGGCGGCTCCAAACAGCTTCGAGAGATCGGCGTAGCGTTCTTGCGCCGCGGCGAGATCGAGTTCTTCATTCTCCTCGACCAGCGGACAGACCCAGTAGGCGCGCGCGCCTTCCGCCAGGGCGCGCCCCAGCCCCGCAGTGACTTCGCCGATCCGCTCAGCCGGTAGCGCACGCGTCGAGACTGGGGTGCGACCGGGCGGTTTTTCATCGAGCGCCGAGCAGTCCATATCGCCGAAGGCGGTCAGCGCCAGCGTGCGCGGGATTGGCGTCGCGGTCATCACCAGCACGTCGACGCCGTCGCCCTTCGCGCCGAGCGCCAGTCGCTGCTCGACGCCGAAGCGATGCTGCTCGTCGACGACGGCGAGGCCGAGGTCGCGAAAGACGAGATCGCTTTGGACCAACGCATGGGTTCCTATGACCACGTCAACCTCGCCCGCTCTTATGGCGGCGTGGAGCGCGGCGCGCTCGCACGGTTTGGCGCGCCCAGTCAGCAGCGCGACGCGCAGTCCTGCGGGCTCAAGCAATGGCGCGAGCCGGTCATAGTGCTGGCGTGCAAGGATTTCGGTCGGCGCCATTAGCGCGCATTGCCGGCCAGTCTCGGCCACGCTGGCCATGGCGAGCGTCGCGACGATGGTTTTGCCTGATCCCACGTCGCCCTGCACAAGCCGCAACATGCGCTTGTCCGACGCAAGATCGGCGCGAATTTCTTCAAGCGTTCGCTGCTGCGCGCGCGTCAGCCGGAAGGGAAGCGCAGATTCAATAGCGCGCGCATAGCGCCCGTCGCCCTGATGCGCGCGACCCTGAGGGCGACGCATCTTGGCGCGAATGAGCCGCAGCGCGAGCTGGCTTGCAAGCAATTCGTCGAGCGCAAGACGCTGGCGGGCCGAATGCTGCGGCGAGAGCGCATCGGCGCTCTCAGGCCGGTGCGCCGCCCGAAGCGCCTCGGCGAAGGCGGGAAGCTTGTTGGCTGCAAGAACGCTCGCATCCTGCCATTCGGGAAGGTTCGGCAGGCGCGCCAGCGCCTCTTCCGTCGCGCGTAAGACATAGCGCGCCTGCAAGGCTTCGGTGAGGCCATAAACGGCTTCGTATGCGGGAAGCTTCGCAAACCCCGCTTCATCGAGAACGCGGTCAGGATGCACGATTTGACGGCGGCCGTCATAGAGCTCGATGCGTCCCGATATCCAGCGTGTCGCGCCGAGCGGTAGGCTGCGCTCAATCCAGTCCGGATTGGCAAGAAAGAAGACGAGTTCGACGTCGCCGGTGTCATCCTCGACGAGCACGCGATAGGGTGATTTCGAATATCGGCCTTGAGGGCGGCGATGCTCGGTGACGCGCGCTTTTAAGACGACCATCGTGTCGAGAGGCGCGGCGGCGATCGTCGGGCGCGCGCTCCGGTCGATGACGTTGGACGGAAGATGGAAAAGCAGATCGACGATACGCGCTTCCGCCCCCGGCCTGGCGAGAAGCCGGTCGAAGAGTTTTGCAGTCTTCGGCCCGACGCCGGGCAGTGACGCGACGCGACCGAAGAAGGGATCGAGCAGTGACGGACGCATGAAGGTTCAGTTCAGCTCGCGGCGAGCGACTCACTTGATCTCGATATCATAGCTCGGCGCGCCGTCCGCGCCCTTGTATGTGAAGTGCCACCATTCGCGCGGAAAATTCTCAAAGCCATGGCGGCGCATCAGCGCGACGAGCGCGTCGCGATGCGCTCGCGCCGTCTTCGAGGTTTTGGCCTTCGTCCATGAGCGGGAATCGAAAAAGTCGAAGGGCGTGCCGAAATTCCAGCCTTTGACGCCGATATCGACGGCAAGTCCCGTCGAGTGGGTGGAATGTTCGGCGATATAGCCCTCGGGGAAGAGCGCGCTCTTGTTGATGCGCGGATAATGTTCGGCCTTCGTCCGCTGATCGGCGTTGCGCGACCAATCGACGAAGGCTGAAACGGCGCGCTGCGGTCGATAGCAATCATAGACGATGAGTGAAACGCCCTGAGCGCGCGCGTCCTTCTGCGCGGCGGCAAGCGCTTTGGCGGCCTCAGTGCGCAGCCAGCATTGCGGGGCGCCATAGCCCGGCACGGGCGCGCCGGTAAAATTATCGGCGCCGGCGTAACGCATATCCTGAATTATGTCCGGCGCGACGTCTGCAAGCCGCGCGAAACCCTGCGGCGGTTCGTCGGCCCGCGCATGGGAGGCGGAAAGCGTCGTGACAAGCAGGAACATCAATCTGCGCATGGCGGCTCCATATGCGCTGGAGGCGAACTGCCGATCCTTCGACTTATCCCTTCGCCTTGGCGAGGCCGCCATGCGCGGCCGACCAGGCGACAGGATCGGCGATGAAGGCTTCGACTTCGTTCAGCGCATCATCGGGAAAATATTTGTGCTCGCGGGCCACAGCGAGCACGTCGCGCCAAGTCGCAAGCGCATGCAGGTTAATGCCGAGCGTCGCCAGCTCCTCGCGAGCGCCGGCGAAAATATCGTAAAAGAAGAATACGAAGACATGGTCGCAGCGCTGGCCTGAGTCGCGCAGCGCTTGCACAAAGTCTTTCTTTGAGCCGCCGTCGGTCGCCAGATCCTCGACGAGCAGGGCGCGGCCGCCTTCCATCACATCGCCTTCGATGCGGGCGTTGCGCCCGAAGCCCTTCGGCTTCTTGCGCACATATTGCATCGGCAGCATGAGGCTGTCGGCGATCCAGGCGGCGAAGGGAATGCCGGCCGTCTCGCCGCCGGCGACGACGTCGAGCGATTCATAGCCGATGTCGCGCTCGATCATGCGCGTGGCGAAATCGATGAGGCGGCGACGCAGCCGCGGAAAGGCAATGATCTTGCGCATGTCGATATAGACCGGCGACGCCCAGCCGGCGGTCGTGATGAACGGCTTTTCGACATTGACGAGCACCGCCTGCACTTCGATCAGCGCCTTGGCGGTCTCTCGCGCGGCGGTTTGGCGGTCATTCGACATAGATGCGGCGTGCCCCTCTTGATAAACGCCGCGCAGCCATAGCCTATTTCGCGCCGCGGCGCTCGGCGGTCTGGCCGAAAAGTATTTCGCGCTCCAGCGCGGTAAAATCGAGGCGCCGCTCATAGGGCGCCCCCGCCGCATAGGCGCGGATCACCGCGGGGCGCGAACGGATCGTCTCGAACCAGCGCTTGAGATGCGGGAAATCATGGAGATCCTGGCCCTGATCCTCATGCGGAACGATCCAGGGATAGCAGGCAATGTCGGCGATGGAATATTCGCCGGCGATATAGGGCGTCTTGGCGAGCTGGCGGTCCATCACGCCATAGAGGCGTCCGGTTTCGTTGCGGTAGCGCTCGATCGCGTAAGGGATTTTCGCCGTCGCGTATTTGGCGAAGTGGTGGTTCTGGCCGGCCATAGGGCCAAGACCGCCCACTTGCCAGAACAGCCATTGCAGCGTGCGCGCGCGGCCATGCAGGTCGGTCGGAAGCAGCCGTCCGGTCTTCTCGGCGAGATAGACAAGTATCGCGCCCGATTCGAACAGCGCGACCGGCGCCCCGCCATCGGCCGGCGCGGTGTCGACAATAGCCGGCATGCGGTTGTTGGGAGAGATCGCGAGAAACTCTGGTTTGAACTGGTCGCCTTTGGCGATGTCGACCGGCTTGATGCGATAGGCGAGTCCCGATTCTTCAAGAAAAATCGTGATTTTGTGGCCGTTGGGCGTCGGCCAGTAGTGAAGATCGATCATGGACGCATGTCCGGAGGGAGACCAAACTTTGTTGTAAGCCCTCGCGCCGCAAGATCAATCGTTCAGGTCATGCTAGGCTGGGCAGAGGAGTGAATCGATATGCTGATCAGATATTCGAAAATGTTGCTCAGCGGCGCGCTTGGCGCGCTCATACTGCTTGTCGCGATCAATAATGTGACGGACTACAACACGAATTTCGAAATCGTCAGCCATGTCATGTCGATGGACCAGGTGCCGTCCGGCAGTCCGCTCGAGTGGCGCGCGGTCGCCAATCCCACGCTGCATCGGGCGCTTTATGCCTTCATTATTGCGGTGGAGTTCGCCGCCGGTCTGCTCATTCTCATCGGCGTATGGCGGCTCTTGCTGACGCGCAAAGCCGAGGCGGCGCGTTTCAACGCCGCGAAAGATGTTGCGATTGTAGGGCTTGCGCTCGCCGTCGGCCTTTATTTGTTCGGCTTCATGGCGGTCGGCGGCGAATGGTTCCAGATGTGGCGGATCGGGCCTGACCTCGAGCAGGCCGCGTTCCGCTTCATCGGCTGCGCGGCGTTGGTTTTGCTGTTCTTAGGCCAGCGCGACGACTAATGCGTCACAGCCGCTTCAACATATTGTAGCCGAGGAGGCCGCCCAATCCTGCGCCGACGATCGCAATGAGCGGACCGCCGATCGCGACGCCCGTCAAGCCGCCGAGCACGGCGCCGACGCCTCCGAAAAGATATTTGTTCTTCTGAACGGTCGGATTTTCGTCAGCCATTTTTTTCTGGCCGGTGGGGTTTTCGTCGTCAGCCATTGCAAAGTCCTCGTGAAAGCGCCCGCAATGGCGAATTAAGCAGACCGGCGCTGAAATCAAGGGCGACGGCGCGTCGCGGTCTGGTTAGAGCCGCTCGCGCACACGTGGATCGCCCTCGATTCCCTTCCTAAATATCGAGCGAGAATTTGGCCGGCTTGGCGCTCGCACCGGAGAGATCGCGCGATGAATGGCGGAAGCGACGCTAAAACCGCTTTCGTTCTTGCCGGCGGCGGCAGCCTCGGCGCAATCCAGGTCGGCATGCTTCGCAGCCTGTTGGCGGCGGGCGTTCGCCCGGATTTCATCGTCGGCTCTTCGGTCGGCGCGATGAACGCCTGCTATTTCGCCGGCGAGCCAAACGCCGATGGCGTCGAAAGACTGGCGCGTATTTGGCTTGAGCTGCGACGCAGGGACATATTTCCGTTCACATTGGGGATGGCCTTCGGCCTGCTGCGTCACGCTAATTATCTTGTCGATCCTTCGTCGCTGCGCGCCTTGATCGAGCGGCATCTCCCCTTTGTCGGGCTGCAAGAGGCGAAGCTCCCCGTCCATATTATCGCGACCGACATGCAGGGGTTTGCGGTGACTCTCTCAGAGGGGTCCGCAGCGCAGGCCATTATGGCCAGCGCCGCAGTGCCGGGAATTTTTCCGACCGTCGAAGTGGAAGGCGCGCCATTGATGGACGGCGCCGTCGCCGCCAACACGCCGCTGTGGCTCGCGATGACGTTGGGCGCGAGAAGGATCATCGTCTTGCCGACGGGTTACGCCTGCGCGTTGGAAAGACCGCCGGCGAGCGCAATCGGCCGCGGGTTGCATGCGATCACTTTGCTCATCGCCTGGCAATTGATCCGCGATCTGGAGCGATTGCCCCAAGAGATCGACGTGCATCTCGCGCCGGCGCTCTGTCCGCTGGATATTTCGCCTTACGATTTCTCGCGCTCAGGCGAGCTGATCTCTCGCGCCGCTGCCGCCACGCAGGAATGGATCGCTGATGGCGGCTTAAGCCGCCGCGCGACGCCCGCCGATCTCGCGCCGCATCGGCATGTGCGTCATGACGCGGGGCAATGACCGCCTCGGAGCTGCTCGACTAATGCCCCAGCGACACGTGTGACACACGGAAGATGCTGGACAGAAGCTTTATCGCGAAACCAACGAGTCCTGAGCCGCCGTAAAAATCGCTTTTGTTGAGTTGCACAAAAACATGGGCTGGCGCGTCCGATTCATTGGTCAATTCGCACACAAGGAATCCTTCACGAGCGCGTATGGACTCAAAAAGGATTTTCGTCGCGGCGGCACATTCACGCAGTCGCATGCGGATCGAGTTGCGACCCGTTTTTGTGGGCGCCAGAACGATTCCGTTCGCTCTCGCTTGAGCATGTTGCAATGCCGCGACCTCGCGATCCTCAGGATGCGCCTGGCTGGTCGGCCGCAGCTTGGAGACGATATTGGCGGTCGTCGCAATGACGTTTCCAAGCGCGTAGTCGCGGCTCTCGCCAGGTTCGATCCTTTCGCACCAGATCATCGTTTTACCGGCGAGACATAAAATCGCGGGCGTCGACAAATCGCCGATAGGGCCCGTTGCGTAGACGTATGGCGCGCGCGCCCAACTCATCGTCGACGCATCGCATGGAACCGATTGAATCGCGACATTGGCGGATGAGCAAAGATAGGCGGGCTGGAGAAAGAGGAGAGGTGCCGAATTGTCTCTTGCGAGTTTCGTCAGATCGATTTTCTCGACAACATTGCCGACGCCGGCCGTCAGCAAGACCTCTCTTTGTTTCTCCATAGTGGCGACGCGATTGAGTTTCACGTCTCCGCCGCCAAAGAACACGTAAAGGAAGGTCGCGAACTCATTCGCGATCCAGGAGCGCTTCGGCATAGGATGAGGACTTTGGCGCGGAATTGTCCATGTTCCAGGCCATCGGGAAACAGATCTGCTCGGCCGATCAAAAAAGGACGTTTCGGGGCCGAGCGTCACCACGAGTCCCTCTCTCGCGTCCAATAAGCGGAAGTCGCTTTCCCCTTGGTGGAGGGAGATTCGTTCGGGATTAGAAAATGGGCCGCGCATGAAGGTGCGAAACCCGAGGTCGATAAAGTCGATGGGCGTCATGTACATGCGCGACATCCTTCAGCCAATTTCTAGAAGATTTGAATTTGGGAAGATCGACGCTTCGACTGATCGGAAAGCTTACGTTCGCGTTTGTAGAAGCGATCGCCCCTATAACGCGCGTCGCCAGCGTTCGTTCCGCGTAAGGCTGAAAAGCATGTGGATTAGACGGGGACCGACTTATCGATCTCCCTATAACTGACTGATATTTGGTTTGATGGTGCCCCTGGCCGGAGTCGAACCAGCACGCCTTGCGGCACTCGATTTTGAGTCGAGCGCGTCTACCAATTCCGCCACAGGGGCCTGGCCGGCGGGGAGCCGGCGAAGCGGCGCGGATATTAGCCGCGCCCGGGCGCCCGTCAACCCGCGAAACTTCTTTCTGCATAGGATACGTGCTATGCGCGAGGGCGCGTCCCCAAACCTTGGAAATGAATGAAAAAGCTCTACGACTGGACCATGTCGCTCGCAGGAAGCCGGCACGCGCCCTTGGCGCTCGGCGCGATCGCTTTTGCCGAGAGCTCCTTCTTCCCCGTGCCGCCCGACGTGATCCTCGTGCCCATGACGCTCGCCGAGCCGAAGAAGGCTTGGTATTTCGCGGGCATCTGCACGATCGCTTCGGTCGCGGGCGGGGCGCTCGGCTACGCTTTCGGCGCGCTCTTCTATGACACGATCGGCCAGTGGCTTATCAATCTCTACGGCTATGGCGAGAAGATGGAGGCGCTGCGCGCCTTCTATGCGCAATGGGGCGCGCTCTT
This sequence comes from Methylocystis sp. B8, assembly GCF_005771425.1. Lineage (GTDB taxonomy): Bacteria > Pseudomonadota > Alphaproteobacteria > Rhizobiales > Beijerinckiaceae > Methylocystis. The sequence goes on from NZ_VBTZ01000001.1 coordinate 798,137, forward strand.
CATTGTGGTGAAGGGCTTCACGCCGATTCCCTACAAACTCGTGACCATCGTCTCTGGACTTCTCGCCTATAATTTTCCGCTGTTCATCGCGCTGTCGATGCTGACGCGTGGCGCGCGATTCTTCGTTCTGGCGGCGGCGATCAATCGCTTCGGCGATCCGATCCGCTCGAAGCTCGAAAGCCATTTCGGACTGTTCATGGCGTCGCTGGCTGTGATCGTCGTCGCCGGCTTCGCTCTGGCGGCGAAGATGTTTTGAGCGCCGCCGCTATGCGGCTGTCGCCATCCGAGATTAAGAGACCCTCGCGGCGTGGTTAGCCGCTGTATTTTTTCACTTCGGAGGTTTCAATGTCTGCACGACAAGAATTTTTGAACCTTGGCTATAACCCAACGATCACTGAGACCGGGCGCTCGATCAAGCCGGCTTTTTCTGGAACGCTTCCGACTTCGGCGACCGTCGATCCGCAATATCTGCCGCCGCCGCAGGCGCAAGGCACGTCGAAACATATCGGCAGTCCCGGCAGCTGCGCCGCCTGGGCGTCGACCTATGGACTCGCGACCTTTACCGCCGCGTTGAATTCGCAGACGCCGCCGAGCGATTCGTCATTGCAGGCGAGCCCGGCGCATATCTACATCGAGGTCATGAAACAATATGGCGCCACGCAATGCGAGGGTTCGCGGCTCGGCTCCTATCTCGATATTCTGACCCAGGGCGGAACGCCCAACTGGGCGACGGCGCCTTATACGCCAAACTGCTCGACGCTTTGGTCGGGCTATGATCCGAATGCAGAGATCGACGCGAACTTCCAAATTCCCGGCTGGGCGATGGTGGAGACCTCAGATCTCGACTCCGTCAAGGCGGTCATCGCCAATGGCGGCGCGCTCTGCTACGGCACGGCGCTGAATTCGGCTTTCATCAGCTACGATGGCTCGCCGAGCCCGATGACCGGACCAATGGACAAGATCAAGAATCCCGACGGCTCGCTTGTCGGCCATTGCATGCTGATCATCGGCTATGACGACTCGCAAAACGCCATACTGATACAAAACAGCTTCGGGCCGGACTGGGGCGCCACTTGGAACGGCAGCGGCGGCTATATCTGGATGTGGTACGATCTCTTCCAATATTTGGCGCAGGGGCAGGCGCTCTATGTCACGTCATGATGGTTGGAGCACGAATGGCGCTTCTTGAATCGCGCGAACTTCTCGCGCCACGCCATGTCGCGCTCCTTATCCTCGCCGCCGCCGTCGCGGCGATCGGCGGCGCTTGGGCCTATGAGTCGCTTGGCTATCTGCCCTGCGAGCTCTGCTACAAGGAGCGCGTTCCCTATTACGCGGCTTTCGCGCTCGCGCCGCTCGCCGCGTTCGCCGCGCAGACGGGCAGGGAGCGTCTGGCGCGCGCGGCCTTCCTGCTGATGGCGTTGCTCTTCGCCGGCAACGCCATGCTTTCGATCTATCATTCGGGCGTCGAGTGGAAGATTTTTGCTGGGCCTTCCGATTGTTCGGGACCGCTGACAACGGCGCCGTCGGTTTCAGATTTCATGAAGCAACTCAAGACCACGCGAGTCGTGCGCTGCGATGAGCCGAACTTATGGATTTTCGGACTGACGCTGGCCAATTGGAATGTCGCGATTTCCGCGGCGTTGGCGGTGCTGGCGGCCTACGCCTGTTCGGGTCATTGGCGTAAGTTCAGCGCCGTCTTTCCTTCTCAATGACATGACGAAGCTTACCTCGTCGCCATTCTGGCGCTCGCCCTGAGCTTTTCCGTCTCGCTCTTTAGTTGCCCGCAGGCGGCGAGAATGTCGCGCCCGCGCGGCGTGCGAACGGGGCTCGCGTAGCCGGCATTAAAGACGATGTCGGAGAAGCGCTCGATCGTCTCCCAGTCGGAGCATTCGTAAGGCGCGCCCGGCCAGGGATTGAACGGGATCAGATTGATTTTTGCGGGCAAGCCTTTCAGAAGGCGCACAAGCTCCTTGGCTTCGGCGGGCGAGTCGTTCACGCCCTTCAGCATGACATATTCGAAGGTGATGCGCCTTGCGTTCGACGCGCCAGGATAGTCGCGGCAGGCCTGCAGCAGCTCTTTGATTGGATATTTCTTGTTGAGCGGCACAAGCTCGTTGCGCAGATCGTCGCGCACCGCGTGCAGCGAAATCGCCAACGCCGGTCCGCATTCGGCGCCTAAGCGTTCAATCTGCGGCACGACGCCGGAGGTCGAGACAGTGATGCGGCGCTTCGACAACGCAAGCCCGTCACCGTCCGCCATGATCTCGATCGCCGCCACGACATTATCCAGATTATAGAGCGGCTCGCCCATGCCCATGAAGACGATGTTCGAGATCGCGCGAACGCCCTCGCCCGATGGCACGAGACCATCACTCGGCCGCTCACGATCGGGAAAATCGCCGAGCCGCTGCCTCGCCACGAGCAATTGCCCGACGATCTCGGCGCACGTCAGATTGCGTACGAGCGGCTGCGTGCCCGTATGGCAGAAGGTGCAATTTAAAGTGCATCCGACCTGAGATGAGACGCACAGCGTGCCGCGGTCGCTTTCCGGGATATAGACGCATTCGATCTCCGCGCCCTTGTCGAAGGCGTCGACCGGCAGCAGTCGCAGCAGCCATTTGCGCGTGCCGTCAGCCGAAATCTGCTCTTCGACGATTTCCGGAAGGCGCAGCGCGAAAGCCTCAGTGAGCTGCGTCCGCAGCGCCTTTGACACATTCAGCATTTCGCCAAACTCGCGCGCGCCGCGGAAATAGATCCAGTGCCAGATCTGGGAGACGCGCATGCGAATTTCGCGCTCGGGCAGGCCGAGCGCGCGCAAGGCGTCGCCGATCTCCGCGCGGGTCATGCCGGCGAGCGAGGGCTTAAGCGGTAGAACTGGCGCTGCGGAAGTGTCGGACAGATTCATGAATTCCTCGAAGAGCGCCCCTTATATCATGTCTTCGCGCGATTTTTTTTTGAGAGGCAGCCATCGACGTGATACGGGGGCGGAGGCCGCGTTTCTTGAAGTCGCCCGCCAAAACCGATAAACCCTGCGCGCTCACGCCCAAGACGGCTGATGGAGCGACTTCCTTTGCACAGCTTTGCGCCCGACGCATCCGATCCTTCGCTCAAGGCGACGCGCCGGGAGTGGATCGGGCTCGCCGTCATCGCCTTGCCCTGCATGGTCTATTCGATGGACCTCACGGTTCTCAATCTCGCGATTCCGTCGCTGACGGCTGAGCTGCGGCCGAGCGCGTCGCAACTGCTGTGGATCATCGACATCTACGGCTTCATGGTTGCCGGCTTCCTGATGATCATGGGCGGCCTCGGCGATCGCATCGGCAGGCGCAAGGTGTTGCTGCTGGGCGCCGCCGCCTTCGGCGTCATGTCGATCGTCGCGGCCTTTTCGAAATCGGCGCAGACGCTCATTCTCGCGCGCGCCGCGCTCGGCGTCGCAGGAGCGACGCTGGCGCCTTCGACGCTGTCGCTGATCACCAACATGTTCCGCAATCCGCAGGAGCGGACCTTTGCGGTCAGCATGTGGATTTCGGCCTTTTCCGCGGGCGCTATTATAGGTCCGCTCGTCGGCGGCGCGCTTATCCAATCCTTCGGCTGGGCCTCGGTCTTTATCGCTGGCGTTCCGGTGATGGTCCTTCTGCTCATCCTCGGGCCGACGCTTTTGCCGGAATATCGCGATCGGAAGGCGGGCCGGCTGGATCTCGCCAGCGCGCTTCTATCGCTCGCGGCGGTGCTGTCCTTCATCTACGGCTTGAAGCGCGCCGCCGAGTCGGGTTTCGGCGCCGACTCTGTCGTTCCTATGGCGGCGGGCGTCGCACTCGCGGCCCTGCTCCTGCGCCGGCAGGCGCGGCTGGAAGACCCGCTGATCGATCTTGCGCTATTTCGTTCGCGCTCGCTGAACATGGCGCTTTGCATCAACATACTCGGCGTCTTCTTCATGTTCGGATCGTTCATCCTGCTCGCACAGTATTATCAGCTGGTCGCGGGATTGACGCCGCTCGACGCAGGTCTGTGGTCGACGCCGTCGGCGGTCATCTTTACGGTCGGCTCCTTCGCGACGCCTGCGCTCGCGCGCAGGATCAAGCCCGTCAGTCTCCTCGCTGGCGGCCTCATCGTTGCGGGAGCAGGATTTATCGGACTCGCTCTGGCGAGCGGTTTCTACGGCGTTCTCTTGTCTTCGCTGCTTCTTGCCGGCTTCACGCCGGTGATCGCGCTGACGACGGAAATCATCGTCACGTCGGCGCCGCCGGAGCGCGCCGGCGCGGCCTCCGCTCTCTCCGAGACCGCGAATGAACTCGGCGGCGCGCTCGGCATCGGCGTGCTCGGCAGTCTCGTCACGTTAATCTACCGAGCCAAAATGGCCGGGGTCGTCGTGGGACTTCCGCCGGATGTCGCGCGGGTCGCGGGAGCGACGCTTGGCGGCGCCGCGGATGCGGTCAAATTACTGTCCGCCGAACAGGCGGAGAGGACGCTCTCCGCGGCGCGCGACGCTTTCTGCGCCGGATTTCAGGCGACAGCAGTGCTGGGCGCTCTGGGGCTTTTCGGCGCCGCCCTCGCGACGAAGATTGCGCTTAAGGAAGCGCGGTCAGCACAGGTTGCAGGCGCGGACGAAAAGACGAGTTCAGCCGCCGCGTAACGCATCGTCCGTCACCGCCTTGTCACGTCGCGCGAGGAGCTTTAGCCTCTCGCGGTTCTCTTACTTTTTGCTTTGAGGTAATTTCATGAGGCTGGCATCCTTCAACGTCGAGAATCTTTTCGATCGCGCACGCGCAATGAATCTCAAGGACGCTGCGGATGGCAAACCGATTCTCGAACGTTTCGCGGAGCTGAACGCGCTGCTGGCGCAGCCTTCTTACAGCTCGGCAGACAAAAAGCGCATGGCGAAGCTCATAATGGAGCTTGATTTAGAGAAATCAGACACCGGCGATTTCGTCATCCTGCGGCGCAACAGAGGCGGGTTGGTCAAGCGGCCCAAATCGGGCGGCGTCGAGATTATCGCCGAGGGACGCGCCGATTGGGTTGGCTCACTAGAATTGCGCGACGAGCCGATAGATGAACAGGCGATGAGAAATACGGCGCGCGTGATGAGAGACATCGAGGCCGATGTTCTCGGAGTCATCGAAGTCGAGAGCCGGCCGGTCCTGCGAGATTTCAACGCCAACGTTATCGCTGCTCCTGGAGGTGAGATATTCCGTCACGCGATGGTGATCGATGGAAACGATGCGCGCGGCATCGATGTTGGCCTCTTGACGCGGCAAGAGTTTCCGATCGGCGTGCTACGCAGTCACGTCGACGATATGTTGACCGAGCGAGACCCGATCTTTTCGCGAGATTGCGCCGAGTTCGAGGTGACGGCGCCTTCCGGCGCGCGCATTCTGCTGATGCTCAATCACTTTAAGAGCAAGGGCTTCGGTTCGCAGCAATCATCCAACGCCAAGCGTCACGCTCAGGCGAAGCGGGTGGCGGAGATCTACGACGAACGCATCGCGATGGGGATCAAGAACATCGCCGTCATGGGCGACTTCAACGACACGTCCGACAGCGAATCCCTGCGTCCTCTCATCGAAGGGACGAATTTAAAGGACATTTTCCTCCATCCGAAATTTGAGGACGGTGGTTTCCCGGGCACTTACGGCAATTGCGCCGCTAATAATAAGATCGATTTCATCCTGCTTTCGCCGGCGCTGTTCGACAAGGTCACGGGCGGCGGGGTGTTTCGAAAGGGCATGTGGCCTGGCGCGCGCGCCAAGCGCTGGGAGGCCTATCCGGAAGTCGCCCGCAAGGAGGACGCCGCCTCCGATCACGCGGCTGTATGGGCGGACATCAAACTCTAAGGCGAAATTCGTTCGATCAGCGCCACGGCGGCGGCCGGATTGCGCTCCTTCGCGCCGCTGATGACATAGACAAAGACGTCTCGGGGCGTCGCCGCCTTCGGTTGTGTTCCCGCAACATAGTCGAGCCCGCTCGGCGCTGCGCCGCTCGCCCATTGTCGCGCACGCTGCGCCCAGTCGTCGAGCGCTTTACCATCATAGCCAAGCGGCGCGTCGGAACGCGTTCCCATAATGCGCGTATATACGAAAGGTGCCGTCAGATCGGCGATGAGCGGATATTTCGAATCCGCCGCGATGACGATGGCGACGCCATGTTGGCGCGCCAGCGCGACGAACTCAGTCGTCTTGAAGCTGTCATGTCGCACTTCAATGGCGTGCATTAGCGCATGGCTCCCGATCTTCTTCGGCAGCAGCGAGACAAAAGCGTCGAAAAATTCCGGGTCGAATTTCTTCGTGGGCAGAAATTGCCACAAGATGGGTCCGAGTTTATCTCCAAGCTCCATCACGCCGCTTGCGAAGAAGCGCTCGATCGACTCGCCGGCCTCCTTCGGCGTTTTGCGCATCACCGCGAAGCGCGGCGCCTTAACGCTGAAAATGAAATCCTCTGGCGTTTCGTCGCGCCATTTGGCGAAGCTCGTCGCGCTTTGCGTGCGGTAATAGGTTGCGTTGATTTCGATCGAGGTGAGCTTGCGGCTCGCATATTCGAGTTCGCGCTTATGCGCCAGGCCGGCGGGATAAAAGGAGTCGCGCCAGGGCGCGTAATTCCACCCGCCCACCCCGACATAGATGCGTTCCGTCTTTCCACTCATATGCTTTCCAGCCTAATATCTCGAGGGCTTGAGAACTGACCCTACCGCGCCATCTTGGCGTCATCGCCAACATATTTATCTTCGTCGCCGGCTGTCGATTGTTAGAGGATCGCCGGGACGTTCGGGAGACCCGCAATGGCGGCGAATACTATCTGGAAAATCGTTTTTGCTTTGGCCGCAATTGCGCTCGCCGCCTGCGATCGCGGCCCGGAACTGCCAGAGAGCGCCGGCTATGGACCTAATCCGACGCTGCCCGAGCCGCACCCGACCGGCGCCTTTCCTTACGTCAACATCGCGCGCGCGGTGGGCTGGTCGGGCGCTGGCAAGCCCACGCCGGCGGAGGGTTTACGCGTCGAAGCCTTTGCGACGGGGTTCGATCATCCGCGCTGGCTGTATGAATTGCCGAACGGCGACATTCTTGTCGCCGAAACCGATGCGCCGCCCAAGTCCGAAAACGAAGGCGGCGGCGGCGGCGTTCGCGGCTTCTTTATGGGCCTCTATATGCGCCAAGCCGGCGCCGATCACCCCAGCGCAAACCGCATCACGATCCTGCGCGACGCCGACGGCGACGGCGTCGCCGAGACGAAGGAAGCTTTTCTGGAAAACCTCTATTCGCCCTTCGGCATGGCGCTCGTTGGCAATCAACTTTACGTCGCCAACGCCGATTCGCTCATGCGTTTTCCGTATAAGGAAGGCGACACGCGCATCGAAGCGCCGCCGGAAAAGGTCGTTGAACTGCCGTCAGGACGAAATTGGCACTGGACCAAGAGCCTCGTCGCCGACCCTGTAGGCTCGCGCCTTTACGTGGGCGTGGGGTCCAACTCCAATGTCGCCGAGAATGGGATGGACGAGGAGCATAACCGCGCCGACATCTTGGAAATCAATCCGGTGACAGGAGACATGCGCGCGTTCGCCTCTGGTCTGCGCAATCCGGTCGGGATGGACTGGAATCCGGCGACAGGAGACCTCTGGGCCTCGGTAAATGAACGCGACGAACTCGGCGACAGTCTGCCGCCCGATTACATGACGAAGGTGCGCGAGGGCGCGTTTTATGGCTGGCCATACAGCTACTATGGTCAGCATGTGGACGAGCGCGTGCAGCCGCAGAATCCTGAACTGGTCAAAGAGGCGATCCGGCCGGATTATGCGCTCGGCTCTCACACGGGCTCCCTCGGATTTACATTCGTCGGCGACGCCGACCTCGGTCCCTTTCAGAACGGCGCGATCATTGGCCAGCATGGCTCTTGGAACCGCAGTCCGAAGGCCGGATACCGCGTGATCTTTGTGAAGTTTGAAAACGGCGTTCCCGTCGGCGGGCCGAAAGAGGTGCTGACCGGCTTTCTGAACGAACGTGGTGAAGCGCAGGGGAGGCCCGTCGGCGTCATCATCGACAAGCGCGGCGGTCTGCTCGTCGCCGATGACGTCGGCGGCGTCGTATGGCGGGTGACAGCGGCCAAGGAAGCGCATTGACCGGCTTCGCTCGCATTTAGCCGCCGCCTGTGCTAACGGCTGCGGCCAGCTCGGCTTTTTCCGGGCGGAGTCAAGGGTCTGGAGCAGATGTCCGATATTTTCCATGAGGTCGACGAAGACGTCCGGCGCGACAAAGCAGCGGAGCTTTGGCGGCGCTATCAGACGCCGATCCTGATCCTCGCCGTTCTGGTCGTCGCCGCGACCGGCGCATGGAGTTATTACCAGACCAACCGCCAGAAGGTGGCGGAAGCCGCCAACGCCAGGTTCGAAGCGGCGGTCGCGCTCGCCAATGAAGGCAAGACAAAGGAGGCGGCAGCCGTATTCGACGCTCTCGTCAAGGATGCTCCAAAGGGCTACCAGACGCTCGCCCGCATTCGCGCCGCGGAGTTGCGCGAGGACAAGGCGCGCGCGCTTGAGGAACTGAACGCGATCGCCGAGGACAAGAACGTCGACAAGCTCAATCAGGAAGTGGCGCTGCTGCGCGCGGCCCTGATCATTCTCGAGAGCGGCGATCGACAGAAAATGGAGCGCGCGCTCGGGCCGATGATGACGTCGAACGATGCGTTCCGCTTCTCGGCGCAGGAATGGAATGGCCTTGACGCGCTCGCCAATGACGATTTCGACGAGGCCGAGCGAGTCTTTAACATTCTGCTCAGCGATCGCGACGCCCCGCAGTCCATGCGTCAGCGCGCCGCCGCCTATCGCGGACTGCTTCACGCCAAGCGCGGACCAAAACCGGCCGCAGCGGCGCCTGCGGGAAGCGGCGCAACGAGCGGCAATGTCTCTGTCACGCCGGTGATCGAGCCTGAGGAAGGAGCGTCATCCAGCGACGCGCCCTTCGAGGTGAAGCCGTCGAAGTAACGCGCGTGGTCGCGCGCAAGCGCGGCGAGAAACGAGTCATGTCCTTTTCGCTCGCGATCATCGGCCGTCCGAATGTCGGCAAATCGACGCTGTTCAATCGCCTGACAGGTAAAAAGCTGGCGCTTGTCGACGATCGTCCGGGTGTCACCCGCGACCGTCGCGAGGGCGACGCCAGGCTCGCCGATTTGCGCTTCACTATCATCGACACGGCGGGACTCGAGGAAGGCCCGAGCGCGACGCTGGAAGGGCGAATGCGCGCTCAAACCGAGAGCGCAATTCTCGCCGCCGACGCCATTCTCTTCCTCATTGACGCGCGCGCCGGCGTCACGCCTGACGACAAATATTTCGCTGATCTGGTTCGACGCGCCGGCAAGCCTGTCATCCTCGTCGCCAACAAGGCTGAGGGAAAGGCGGGCGAAGCGGGCGCCTATGACGCCTTTTCGCTCGGCCTCGGCGATCCCGTGCCGCTTTCCGCTGAACATGGCGAGGGCATGGGCGAACTCTATGACGCGCTGCGCGAGGCTCTGCCCGAAGAGACCGCCGAGCCTGAGGAAGAAGAATGTCTCATTGAAGAGAATCTGCGGAGCGATGAGGAGGATGGCAGCGACCTCGATGTGACGAAGCCGTTGCGGATCGCGGTCGTCGGTCGGCCCAATGCCGGGAAATCGACGCTGATCAACCGCATACTCGGCGAAGAGCGGCTGCTGACTGGACCCGAAGCGGGGATTACGCGCGATTCGATTTCTGTCGATTTCGTTTGGCGCGACCGGAAGATGAAGCTTTTCGACACCGCCGGTCTGCGCAAGCGTGCGCGCGTTGTCGACAAGCTGGAAAAGCTTTCCGCCGCAGACGCGCTGCGCGCCGTGCGGTTCTCGGAAGTCGTCGTGCTGCTCATTGATTCGACGATTCCCTTCGAGAAGCAGGATCTCTCGATCGCCGACCTCGCGGCCCGCGAAGGGCGCGCCGTCGTCATCGCGCTCGGCAAATGGGACCTGATCGAGGACCGCGGCGCCGTGCTCACGACGTTACGCGAAGACGCCGAGCGCCTGTTGCCCCAGTTGCGCGGCTGTCCGGTTGTTCCGGTCTCCGGCGCGACGGGGCAGGGGCTCGACAAGCTCATGCAAGCGATCGTTGCGGTCCATGAGACATGGAATAAGCGGATCGCAACGGCGCGGCTCAATCGATGGCTTTTGTCGCAAGTCGAGGAAACGCCGCCGCCAGCGGTTTCAGGACGGCGCATCAAGATCCGCTACATCACGCAGGCGAAGTCGCGCCCACCGCATTTTGTGCTCTTCGGCAATCAGCTCGACGAATTGCCGGCGAGTTATGAGCGCTTCTTGATCAACGGGCTGCGCAAGACATTCGATCTTCCCGGCGTGCCGATCAGGATCTCGAAAAAGGCCGGCGATAATCCTTACGCGTGACCGCGCAAGGATTGAGTCCGCGTTGCCGACTATCCGCGCTCAAGCGCGTCACGCACCGACGCCGCAAGGGCGGCGCGGCGACCCGCTTCATTAACGAGAGCGACTCTGAGCGTCATCGGCAGTTCGAGTTGAACGCCGGCGCCTGAGCGGCATCTGTTGCAAATATTGGCCGGATCGCGTCCCGCGAGGCGATGGCCTTCACCGACCGACTTCGCCTTAAAACCGGCGCTCGCGAGCCTGTCGCTCGATCAGCCCACCATGCGGCGCTATGACTGCGAAGGGCGAGGCGCGTTCGTCGACACGAATGCGATAATCGACGCCTTCGATTTCATTCGCTGCAAGCGTCGCGAAACTATCGTATCGGTCCGCCATGTGATTAAAGGCCTCGACGCATGAGCTGGATGGCTCACATGCTCAAGGAAAGCATTATGACGGCAAAGCCTTCTCCTGAAAAACTTCTCGCCCTCGGCATGTCTTTCTGGAACGCCAAGACGCTGCTCTCGGCGGTGGAGCTCGGCGTTTTCGACGCTCTCGCCGACAGTCCAGCCGACCTTGCGACGCTAACGGCGAAACTGGGCCTGCACGAACGCTCCGCGCGCGACTTTTTCGATGCGCTGGTGGCGATGAAAGTCTTGGATCGCGACGCCAATGGGCGTTACGCCAATTCGCCCGAGACGGAATTTTTCCTGGTGCGCACTCGGCCAAGCTATGTCGGCGGACTGTTTGAGATGGCCAATGCGCGTCTCTATTCAAGCTGGGGAAATTTGACGGAGGCGCTGAGAACCGGCCGACGCCAAAGCGAGAATCAGGAGGCGAGCGATCTCTTCGCGGCGCTTTACGCTGATCCAAAACGTCTGCGTGGCTTCCTGGCGGCGATGAGCGGCGTCAGCGCTGGCGCGGCGCAAGCGATCGCCGATAAATTTCCCTGGCGGGACTACAAGACATTTGTCGATGTCGGCGCCGCGCAGGGCATGGTCCCGGTCACCATCGCGCGCGAGCATACGCATCTTACGGGCGTAGGTTTCGATCTGCCGCAAGTTGGACCGATATTCGAGGACTTTGTCGCCGCGAACGAACTCGCCGACCGCGTGCGTTTCCATCCCGGCGACTTTTTCAAGGATGAACTGCCGAAGACCGACGTCATCATCATGGGCCATATTCTTCACGACTGGGATCTTGGGCAGAAGCGCATGCTATTGAGGAAAGCCCATGACGCGCTTTCAGAGGGCGGCGCGCTCATCGTTTACGAGGCCATGATCGACAATGATCGTCGGGAGAACGCCTTCGGTCTGCTCATGAGTCTCAATATGCTGATCGAAACCGACGGCGGCTTCGACTTCACCGGCTCCGACTGTGAAGGCTGGATGAAAGACGCCGGCTTTTCCAGCACGCGCGTCGAGCCGCTGAACGGGCCGAATTCGATGGCGGTGGCCTTCAAATAGCTTCGCTCCAGGCGGTGAGTCTTACAGCGCCTGCGGCTAATTCGCGCGGCGTCGTGGCCGATTTGGGGTTGGACAGAAGCTAGTTTTGAATTATTCTAATTCGTGTATCGGGGGCTAAGGCCGCCGACTCGAAATATCGGAGGCAAGAAATGGCTATGCTCAAGGGCAGCAAGACCGAAGAAAATTTGAAGGCCGCTTTCGCCGGCGAATCGCAAGCGAATCGCCGCTATCTCTATTTCGCTCAAAAGGCTGACGTCGAAGGCTACAATGACGTCGCCGCCGTGTTCCGCTCCACCGCCGAAGGCGAGACGGGTCACGCCCATGGTCATTTGGAGTTTCTTGAAACCGTCGGCGACCCCGCGACCGGCCTGCCGATCGGCAAGACCGCCGACAATCTCAAGGCGGCCGTCGCCGGCGAGACCCACGAATATACGGACATGTATCCTGGCATGGCGCGTTCGGCCCGCGAAGAAGGCTTCGAGGAGATCGCCGATTGGTTCGAGACGCTCGCCAAGGCCGAGCGTTCGCACGCTGGCCGGTTCCAGCGCGCGCTCGACGAGCTGAAGTAGGGATAGAGCGACTACCCGAAAAGGAGTTCCCTTCGCGTCATGGCCGGGCTTGTCCCGGCCATCCACGCAATGGGACCGCGGAAAGCTGAGCGACTTGTCGAGCGCCAGCGGCGTGGTTGCTGCGGCGTCTCTGCAATGCGGCGACCGCTCCGCGGCGTCGCGGCGTGGATGGCCGGGACATAGGCGAGCGAAGCGACGCCGTCTTTGACGGCTTTGCCCAGCCATGACGACCGTTGTGTTTTGGAACAACAAAGATGAGAGAAGGCAGTCTGGAGGCCCCGATCCGGCATCCGCTGGATTGGAAGAGCGCGGATTTTTATGACGAGGCGAAGCTCGACGCCGAAATGCGCCGTGTCTTCGACATCTGTCACACCTGCCGGCGCTGTTTCAATCTGTGCGACTCCTTCCCGCGGCTCTTCGATCTGATCGACGAGTCGAAAAGCGGCGAGCTTGATACGGTCGCGAGCGCGGATTTCAAGAAAGTCGTAGACGCCTGCACGCTTTGCGACATGTGCTTCATGACGAAGTGCCCCTATGTGCCGCCGCATGAATTCAACATCGATTTTCCGCATCTGATTCTGCGCTACCGCGCCGCCGAAGCGAAGAAGAAGGGCGTGCCCGCCGCCGATCGCGCGCTAGCGGACACTGACCGCAACGGCAAATGGGCGACGCTGATCTCAGGCGCCGCCAATTGGGCGACGCGCCGCGACAACAAGACAATGCGCGGCCTCGAAGAGAAAATCGCGGGCATAGATCGCAACGCGGAATTGCCGAAATACGCCAGCAAAACGCTTGAAGCGCAGGCCGCCGCAAATCCGCCGGCGCGCGACGATTCGGCGCCGGCGAAAGCCCGCAAGGCCGTGCTCTACGCCACCTGCTATGGCGACTATAACGATACGTCGATTGGCATGTCGGCGCTCGCCGTGCTCGCAAAGAACGGCGTCGAAACAAAAGTCGTGCATCCGGCGTGCTGCGGGATGCCGAAGCTCGAACAGGGCATGATTGAAGAGGTGGCCGAGGCGGCGCGTAAGGTCGCGGCGGCCTTCGCGCCTTACATCGACGAAGGCTATGACATCGTCGCGCCCGTTCCGTCCTGCGCGCTGATGTTAAAGTTCGAATGGCCGCTCATTCTGCCGGAGGACGAAAGCGTCAAGCGTTTGGCCGAAGCGACATTTGACCTCTCCGAATATGTCGTCGACATCGCGCGTAAAGAGGGGCTGGCGGAAGGCATGTCTTGTCTCGACGGCGGCGTCGCCTTCCATGTGTCCTGTCACTCGCGCGCTCAGAATATCGGCCAGAAGGGCGCCGAGCTTCTTGCGCTGATCCCGGAGGCTGACGTCTCGGTGGTCGAGCGCTGCTCGGGCCATGGCGGCGCCTGGGGTTACAAGAAGGGCAATTTCGAAACGGCGATGAAGGTGGGCAAGCCCGCCGCGCGGCAGATGCAGAGCGCCGGCAAGAGGCATATCGTCTCGGAATGCCCGCTCGCCGGACTGCACGTCGAACAGGAGATCGAAACGCTCGGCGGCGAAACGCCAAAGCCAGAACGCATCGGCCATCCGATCGTGCTGATGGCCAGAGCTTACGGAATCACAGGCGCGTAAACGTCAGGTTTTTCCTCATCCTGAGGAGCGAGCGAAGCTCGCGTCTCGAAGGACGAGGAAAAATTTGCGTAGGATGCCTCGCCCTCGTGCTTCGAGACGGCTCCTATGGAGCCTCCTCAGCATGAGGGCTTAGGTTGATGGAGCACCAAGAAGATGAGCCGTCACGAACTCACGCACGCCGATATCCTGCCCTGGGCGGAATACGCCAAAGCGCGCAGCGAGCATCGCAAGCGCATCACGGCGCTCAAACGGCATCGCCGGGTCGAAGTCGGACCTTACGTTACTTTTTACTTCGAGAATTTCGACACGATGTGGCTGCAGGTGCAAGAGATGCTGCATATCGAGAGAGGCGGCGAGGCGCAGCTCGCCGACGAGCTCGCCGCCTATAATCCGCTTATCCCTAAGGGTAACGAACTCGTCGCGACCTTTATGATCGAGATCGACGACGCATTGCGCCGCGCGCGCGTATTGGCGCAACTCGGCGGCATCGAGGAAATGGCCTTCATCGAAGTCGGCGGCGCGCGCGTCTCGGGCAAGGCCGAAGAAGACCAGGACCGCACCACGGCCGAGGGCAAGGCGAGCAGCGTGCAATTCGTGCACTTCCTCTTTACCGACGCGCAGATCGCCGCGTTCAAGGAGCCGAACGCGCGGGTGATCCTCGGCCTTTCGCATCCGAACTACAGCCATATGGCCGTGTTGTCGGAGGCGACGCGGGCGGCGCTGGCGGGGGATTTTGCGTGAGGTCAATAAAGGTATTTGTCATGCCCGCGCTTGTCGCGGGCATCCACGCGGCCAAGCTACGCAATGTTCGTCGTGGATGGTCGGGACAAGCCCGGCCATGACGGCTCTTGTAAGAAGGGCGGGATTGCAGGCGGCGGCCCTTGTCGGTAAGTCGGACGGCGGATTTCTTCCTGACCCGAGCACCCCTTGACCGCCCCCACCACCGACCCCGTCTCGCGGCGGCGCACTTTCGCGATCATCTCGCATCCCGACGCCGGCAAGACGACTCTCACCGAGAAGCTGCTGCTCTTTGGCGGCGCGATCCAGCTCGCCGGCGCCGTGAAGGCCAAGCGCAACGCCCAGCAGACCCGCTCCGACTGGATGAGCATCGAGCGTGAGCGCGGAATCTCCGTCGTCACCTCGGTGATGACCTTTGAATATGGCGGCTGCGTCTTCAATCTCTTGGATACGCCGGGCCATGAGGATTTTTCGGAAGACACCTATCGCACGCTCTCAGCCGTCGACGCGGCGGTGATGGTGATTGACGCCGCGAAAGGCATCGAGGCGCGCACGCGCAAGCTCTTCGAAGTCTGCCGCCTGCGCGACATTCCGATCGTCACTTTCATCAACAAGCTCGACCGCGAAGCGCGCGATCCTTTCGATCTCCTTGACGAAATCGAAAAGACTCTCGCGCTCGACGCGACGCCAATCACTTGGCCCATCGGCTCAGGAAAAAGCTTCGCGGGCACCTATCGGTTCGCCACGAAGACCGTGCGGCGGATCGACGAGGACGCTGAACTCATGCAAACGAGCGGGCTCGACGATCCTTTGTTCGATACGCTTTTGCCGGGCGGCGCGGACGAATGGCGCGAGGAGGCGATGCTCGCCGAAGAGGGCAACAAGCCCTTCGATCTTTCAGCCTTTCGCGAGGGCCATCTGACGCCGGTCTTCTTTGGCAGCGCCTTGCGCAACTTTGGCGTTCGCGATCTGATCGACGCGATGGCCGAATATGCGCCGAGCCCGCGCGCGCAGGAGGCCGACAAGCGTTTGGTCGAGGCGAAGGAGCCGAAGATGACGGGCTTCGTCTTCAAGATCCAGGCGAATATGGACCCGAACCATCGCGACCGCATCGCTTTCATGCGCGTCTGCTCGGGCAGGCTCACGCGCGGCATGAAGGCGAAGCTTATTCGCACGGGCAAAAACATCCCGATCAATGCGCCGCAATTCTTCTTTGCGCGCGACCGCTCGATCGCCGACGAAGCCTATGCCGGCGACGTCGTCGGCTTGCCCAATCACGGACAGCTGCGCATCGGCGATACGCTGACCGAAGGCGAGGAAATCGTCTTTCGCGGCGTGCCGAGCTTCGCGCCTGAAATTCTGCGGCGAATTCTCATTGGCGACGCGATGAAGGCGAAGAAGCTGCGCGAAGCCTTGCAGCAGCTTGCGGAAGAGGGCGTCGTGCAGGTGTTTACGCCGCATGACGGCTCGGGCCCGATCGTCGGCGTCGTCGGCGCGTTGCAACTCGATGTGCTCGCGACGCGTCTTGAAGCGGAATATGGATTGCAGACGCGCTACGAGCAGCCGCGCTTCGCCATTTGCCGCTGGATCGCGTCCGACGAGTCGACCAAGCTGAAGAGCTTCATCGATGCGAACGGCTCCAGCATCGCCGACGATCTCGACGGCGCGCCGGTTTTCATGAGCACGTCGGCTTTCCAGCTCAACTACGACGCCGAGCGCAATCCGGCGATCAAATTTTCCGATGTGAAGGATTATCAGAAGCGGGCGGCTTAGCGATTTCAAGCGCCTTTAATCAGCGCCACAAACGCCGCGACGAGCGCCACGGTCACGGCGACGATGATAATATTTTCAGTGAGATCCAGGGCCTTTTGGGCTTCGGTCAGAACTGCGGAAAGATAATTGCTGTGCAGCAGAAAGCCCATGTTCGTTCCTAAGGCGCGTCACACGTGGGCGACAATGTTCTGCAGTCAGAACCCGGCAAGTCCGCGAAGGCTTAAGCCCGTGAGCGTGTCGACGAGACGCTCAAGGGCGTCGTCGTCGAATTTGAGCGAGAAAGGCGGCTTCGCCAACCGTTCCGCTTCCCGCACGAAAAACATCGGCTGTTGGGCAAGCCACAGCATCGCGAAAGTGACGGTCTCCGACGAGGATTCCTGCGGCAGGAAACGCCGCACGACGCGTTCCGCCAGGCGGAAAATTCGTGGCGGCGACTGAGCGATGAAG
The DNA here is from genome assembly GCF_005771425.1 of Methylocystis sp. B8. GTDB lineage: Bacteria > Pseudomonadota > Alphaproteobacteria > Rhizobiales > Beijerinckiaceae > Methylocystis. Next base: position 815,099 of record NZ_VBTZ01000001.1, read on the forward strand.
GCGCTGAATGTCTCGCTTGGCTTAACGCTTTCCCAGGCGAAGATGCGCAGATAGCGGCAGACGCGATCGCGTTTGACGAGCGGCAGAAGGAATTGATGCAGATAGCGTCGAAGCGCGCCTTCCGGCGACAGCGCGTCAAGTTCTTCTGCGTCCAAGAACGCATTCTCTTCGAAGGCCCGCGTAGCGGCGAGCAGCACTTCGCGATAGAGCCCGTCCTTGCCGCCAAAGTGGTAGTTGACGGCGGCCTGGTTGGCCATCGCCTTTTGAGTGATCAGCCGGACCGAGCCGCCATCATATCCATATTCCGCGAAAACCGCGGTCGCGGCTTTGATAAGAGCCGCCCGCGTCACTTCCGTCGAGCGAGAAGCGACGCGGACCTGATCAAGATTGCTCAATTCGCGTCCTCAGAAGCGGTATGCGTTGACAAGGCTCGACACTGCGCCGGTGAGCGACGTTGCGCCATTCCACGCCTTTAGGCCGAGCGGCGCCAGCTTTGAGGAGAGCCCTGTCGGGTCGAGCTTGGCCAACAAACTCCGGTCCGGCTGGTCCGCGCTGTCGCCCATTGTCTGGGCGGCGACCGGCTCGGCGTTGTTGGTCGGGGGCGCCAGCGGCGACCCGACAGGGTTTCTCTTTTCCGGAGACGGCTTGCGCAAGGCGGCGACCTTCGTCGGCTTGATCAAGCTCGCCTCCGTCTTCTCGGCGACCGGCTCATTCGGCGGGTCATATTCGTTCGACCAGTCAGAGATCCGCTCCTGCGGATAGATCGCGAAGAGCGCCGGCGCACCGCTTTTGCGCCCCGCCGACGCGCGTTCAGTGTCCGCCGTCTCGATCCGGTCGATGATCTTGCCGCTCACAGGGTCGGTTGTGAAAACGATCTCGTTCAGAACGTCTGCGTTCTTCCACTGTGCAGGCAGGAAGGCGACGAGCCAGGTCGCGACAAAGCAGACCGCGGCGTCGACGAGAAGCCGGCGTGACCTAGCGCTAACCGCGGCGAATTTCGCTTCCAAATGGTCGCCCATGGCAAACCTCCATTTAAAACGACTGATTGAAATTCAAACGGCTGTTTGAAGCGAAATTATGGCGTCTCAATTGATGCGGGCGCAACATGCGTCATTTTGGCGCTTTAGGCCGCCTCGGGCCGCGACCGCGGCCGCTCTTCCCGTCGCCGCTTCGCCGTGATAAGCGACCCGTCTCACGATGCGCGTCCTAAGGACCGGCTTCGCCGATTAATCCGGGAGCCGGTTTTTGCTTTCGTTCAGCGCCGTTAGGCATAGAGGTCCAATTCCCATGAGCCAACCCGGTTTCTTCACCGCCTCCCTCAGCGCTTCCGATCCGGAAATCGCTAAGGCGATCGAACTCGAACTCGGCCGTCAGAGGCACGAGATCGAACTGATCGCGTCGGAGAATATTGTCTCAAAGGCGGTGCTGGAGGCCCAGGGCTCGGTTCTCACCAACAAATACGCCGAAGGCTATCCCGGAAAGCGCTATTACGGCGGCTGCCAGTTCGTCGACATCGCCGAAAATCTTGCGATTGACCGCGCCAAGAAGCTGTTCGACTGCGGCTTCGCTAATGTGCAGCCGAACTCCGGCTCGCAGGCCAATCAGTCGGTCTTCCTCGCGCTGATGCAGCCGGGCGACGTGTTCATGGGCCTCGACCTCGCCGCCGGCGGCCATCTGACGCATGGCTCGCCGGTCAATGTCTCCGGCCGCTGGTTCAAGCCGGTGAGCTATACGGTGCGCAAGCAGGATCAGCGCATCGACATGGAGCAGGTCGCCGAGCTCGCCAAGGAGCATAAGCCGAAGATGATCATCGCCGGCGGCTCGGGCTATTCCCGCATCTGGGACTTCGAAGGCTTCCGCCAGATCGCCGACAGCGTCGGCGCCTATTTCATGGTCGACATGGCGCATTTCGCCGGCCTCGTCGCCGCGGGTCTGCATCCCTCGCCGTTTCCGCATGCGCATGTGGTCACCACCACGACGCACAAGACGCTGCGCGGCCCGCGCGGCGGCATGGTGCTGACGAACGACGAGGACATCGCCAAGAAGATCAACTCGGCTGTGTTCCCTGGCCTTCAGGGCGGTCCGCTGATGCACGTCATCGCCGGCAAGGCCGTGGCTTTCGGAGAGGCGCTGACCCCGCAGTTCAAGACCTATCAGCAGCAGGTCAAGGACAATGCGCAGACGCTGGCGCAGACGCTCGTCGACGCCGGCCTCGCGATCGTTTCGGGCGGTACCGACAATCATCTGATGCTGGTCGATCTGCGTCCCAAGAAGATCACCGGCAAAGCGGCCGAAGCTGCGCTCGGCCGGGCGCATATCACCTGCAATAAGAACGGCATTCCTTTCGATCCGGAAAAGCCTTTCGTCACCTCTGGCATTCGTCTCGGCTCGCCCGCGGCGACGTCGCGCGGCTTCGGAGAGAGCGAGTTCAAAGATGTCGGGCAAATGATCGTCGAAGTGCTCGACGGACTTTCTTCGAAGGGCGAGGAAGGCAACGCCGCGACCGAAGCCGCGGTGAAGGAAAAGGTTCACGCGCTCACTGCGAAGTTCCCGATCTACCAGTAATCGGTTTCCCTTCCCCGTAGCTTGCGGGGAAGGGACATTCCCACCCCGCGATGCGGGGCCGTCTCTCCGAGGAGAGCGGAAAAGGCGCCCGACATGCGCTGTCCCTATTGCGGTTCCGCCGACACGCAGGTGAAGGACTCTCGTCCGGCGGAAGATTCATCCTGCATACGGCGGCGCCGCGTCTGTCCGACCTGCGGCGGCCGCTTCACGACATTTGAGCGCGTGCAGCTGCGCGAAATCATCGTCGTGAAGAAGTCCGGCCGCCGGGCGCCGTTCGATCGCGACAAGCTGACGCGCTCGGTCGAGATCGCCTTGCGCAAGCGTCCGGTCGAGCCGGAACGCGTCGAGCAGATGATTTCCGGAATCGTTCGCCAACTGGAAAGCCTCGGCGAAGTCGAGGTGGAAAGCCAGCGCATCGGCGAATTGGTGATCGAAGGCCTGCGCTCGCTCGATGCCGTCGCTTTTGTGCGCTTCGCCTCGGTCTATCGTGATTTTCGCGAGGTCAGTGATTTTTCCGCAGTGATCGATGAATTGGAGAGCGGCGGCGACGGCGTGGCTTTGGCGCCGGACGCCGACGATTCAGAGAAGGCATGACGATCCACAAATCCTTTCCGCAGACGGCGACCGACGACGCCTTTATGGCGGCGGCTCTTGCGCTCGGCCGGCGCAATCTGGGCCGCACTGCGCCGAATCCGGCGGTCGGCGCGCTGCTCGTGCGCGACGGAGTCGTCATTGCCCGCGGCTGGACCGCGCCGGGGGGGCGCCCGCACGCGGAAGCGATCGCTATGGCCGCGGCGGGCGAGGCGGCGCGCGGCGCAACGCTTTACGTGACCTTGGAGCCTTGCGCGCATCACGGCGCGACGCCGCCTTGCGTCGACTCCATCATCGCCGGCGGCGTCGCGCGCGTCGTCACCGCTCTGGAGGATCCTGACCCACGCGTATCTGGCGACGGCCATGCAAGATTGCGTAACGCAGGGATTGACGTCGTTGTCGGTCTGGGAGCCGCGGCTGCGCGCGCCGATCATCTCGGGCATATTCTGCGGGTCACCCATCGCCGCCCGATGATTACTCTTAAGTTGGCGCAGACGGCGGATGGCTACGCCGCTGGCGCGGCGCACGATCCGCGTCTCCACATCACCGGTCCTGTCGCTGACGCCTTCACCCATGTGCAGCGCTCGCTGCATGACGCCATCATGGTTGGCGGCGGCACGGCGCGCGAAGACGATCCGCTGATGACCGTTCGTCTTCCCGGCATGCAGCGCTGCAAGCCGCTGCGCATCGTGCTGGACGAAAAGCTGTCGCTGTCGCCGCGTTCGCGTCTAGCTTCTACGGCGCGCGAGACGCCGCTGCTCGTGATCGCTGGAGCGGATGTCACTAATCAAGCGGTCAAAGCTTTCGAAAACGCCACCGGCGCCGAAGTTGTCTGCATAGGGACCCGGGAAGGCCTGCTTGATCTCACAAGCGCACTCAGACTTCTCGCGGATCGCGGCATTACCCGCATCTTCAGCGAAGGCGGTCCGCGCGTCGCTGAAAGTCTGCTGGCCGCCGATCTTGCGGATGAGGTGATCCTGCACACTGGCGTCAAGCCATTGGGAAGGGCAGGGCGCCCTGCGCTGACGCCTAAGGCGCGCGCCGCTCTTGAGGACGACTCGCGTTATCGTCTTATCGAAACACGGACGCTCGGCGCCGACATAATGAACCGATACGCGCGGGTGGATTAATGTTCACCGGCATCGTCACAGATGTGGGCGAAGTCGTTTCGATGGAGCCGCGCGGCGAACTGCGGCGTCTGCGCATCGCCTGTTCATACGATTCCAATAGCATCGCTCTTGGCGCCTCGATCGCCTGCTCGGGCGTATGCCTGACGGTCGTCGCCGTCGCCCGCGAAGATGCGCGAACAATCTTCGAGGTCGACGCCGCCGCCGAGACGCTTGCCGTGACGACGGTCGGAACCTGGGCCCACGGAACGCGCGTCAATCTTGAACGCGCGCTGAAGATCGGCGATGAACTCGGCGGCCACATCGTCACCGGCCATGTTGATGGCGTCGCGCGCATTCTGTCGCGCGAGGACTTTGATGACATGTCGCAATTCTGGGTGGAGTCGCCGCGCGAGCTGTCGCGCTTCATCGCCAAGAAGGGATCTGTCGCGCTCGACGGCGTTTCGCTCACCGTAAACGACGTCGACGGCGATCGCTTTTCCGTGCTGCTCATTCCGCATACGCTGGCCGTGACGACTCTCGGCGCCCGAAGGGCAGGGGATGCGATAAACATCGAAATCGATCTGATGGCGCGCTATGCGGCGCGGCTGCGCGAAGCGCGATAGTTCAGGACAATCCCCGTCATGCCCGCGCTTGGCGCGGGCATCCACGAAAATCTTCTCGACAATGGATGGCCGGGACAAGCCCGGCCATGACGCTGTTGTAGTCGCCGCGCAAAATTGCGTGTATCGATCTCGGCGCAAGGAGTTCCCATGGCAGGTTTTGCACCCGATGACGATGACGCCGCGCCTGTGCCAGGCGCGCATATTCTCGTCGTCGCGACGAAGTTCAACGGCGAGATCGTCGCCATGCTGCGAGAGGGCGCGCTTGACGCGTTGCGCGGGCTGCAGGCTCACCCGACTGTGATCAATGTTCCGGGAGCGCTGGAGATCGCCACCGCGGCAGCGATTGCGCTCGATGACGCCGCGGCTGCCGGACTCCCCTACGACGGCGTCGTTGCGCTCGGCTGCGTTATCCGCGGCGAGACCTATCATTTTGAACTCGTCGCCAATGAAAGCGCGCGCGCGCTGACGGATCTTTCCCTTTCGCGCCGCCTGCCGCTCGGCAATGGCGTGCTTACTGTGGAGAACGAGGCTCAGGCGATTGTGCGCGCCGATCCGAAACAAGGAAACAAGGGCGCCGATGCTGCGCGGGCGGCGCTGGCGCTCGTGCGCCTCAAACGAGGCGTCGCATGAGCGTCGATCAACGTTCGGCCGCGCGTTTGGCGATTGTGCAAGCGCTCTATCAGATGGAAGTGGCCGGCAAGGGCCTCAATGAAATTTTCGCCGAGTTCGAGTCCCACTGGATCGGACGCGAGATCGAGGGCGCGCAATATAAGCCGGCGGACGCCGCCTTCTTTCGCGACGTGCTGCAGGGCGTGCTGACGGATCAGGTCGCCATCGACCGGCAGATCGACCGCGCGCTTTCCGGCGGTTGGCCGCTGTCGCGGCTGGAGGCCGTCATGCGCGCCGCCTTGCGAGCCGGCGCCTATGAGTTGCGTTCGCGCAAGGACGTTCCGGCGCGCGTCGCCCTCAAGGAATATGTTGACGTCGCCGGCGCCTTTTTTGGACCGACCGAGTCGGGGATGGTGAATGCGGTGCTCGACAGGATCGCCCATGAGGAGCGCGCCGAGGAGCTGAGTTAGAATTTCGGGCGTTCCTTCTCCCGACGCGAACCGGGTGTTCCCGGTTCGCGCAAACAATGCTGAAGTCGGCAACAGCCGACTTCAGTTCGGGAGGGGAAGTCAAAGGCTTCACATGCCGCATCGCTATAGCGAAGATGAAATCATCGCCCGCGTTTTCGCGCCGATTGCCGGGGCGGCCGCGCTCGGTCTCAAGGACGACGCCGCTCTTCTCGCGCCCGAGCACGCGCCGCTCGTCGTCACGACCGATATGGTCGTCGCGGGCGTTCATTTTTTCGCAGACGATGAGCCGGCGCTGATCGCCAAAAAGGCGCTGCGCGTCAATCTCTCCGATCTTGCCGCTAAGGGCGCCGAACCGATCGGTTTTCTGTTGGCCTTGGCGCTCCCAGCCGACTGGACCAACGACTGGCTCGAAGCTTTCGCTGCGGGGCTCGCCGAGGATGCGCGCGCTTACCGCGTGCCCCTCATCGGGGGTGACACGGGCGCCACTCCAGGTCCGTTGACCATTTCGATTACCGCGCTCGGGCGCGCGCCCCGCTTCGTGCCGCGCACCAGCGCGAAAGCCGGAGATGCAATCTTTGTTTCAGGCCCAATCGGAGACGCGGCGCTAGGCCTGGCGTTGCGGCGCGACCCGGCGCTTGCTGGGCGTCTTTCCGGCGACGCGCGCGACTATCTGATCGGGCGCTATCTGCTGCCGCAGCCGCGTCTCGACCTCTCCGCGTGGCTCTCGGCCAACGCCAGCGCCGCCATGGACATTTCCGATGGTCTAGCCGGCGATCTCGCCAAGCTCTGCCGCGCCTCGGGCGTGAGCGCAAAGGTCGAACTTGCCGCCGTGCCGCTCTCGGCGGCGGCGCATGGGGCGATAGCGATCGATCCTTCGCTGTTTGAAACAGCGATAACCGGCGGTGACGACTACGAAATTCTCATCGCCGGACGCGAAGCGGCTCCTCCTGCGCCCGCCTGTCGGATAGGCGAGATTGTGGCGGGAAACGCGCCCCCGGTCTTCCTCGACGCTCGGAAAACGCCTGTCGTTTTCAAAAAATTGTCCTTCCAGCACTTCTAACGGAACGGCGCCTGCGCAGCATTGCCGCGCGGCTACGTTTCTGGCAGAAAGCCCGCCGGAAAGCCGCTGTCCTCGCCCGATTCGCTCGGCGGGGCCGCTACTCCTTTTTCCGTTGCGCGACATCCGCTCGCAGCGACGCGACCAATTCGACCATCCGCGGTCAAGGAACGAAAAGGCGAAGCCAAAATGGTTCTGTTTCTAACCATCGTCTTCGGACTGATGTCCATCGTCTACGGCGTAAAGACCTCTCAGGAATTGCTTGCGGCTGATCCGGGGTCGGCCCGGATGCAGGAAATTTCGGGCGCCGTCGCCGAGGGGGCGCAGGCCTACCTCAATCGCCAGTATAAGACCATCGCCATGGTTGGCGGAGTGATCTTCATCATCCTTGCCATTCTGCTCGGTTGGGCGGTGGCCTTCGGCTTCATGCTCGGCGCCGTGCTGTCGGGCGCCGCCGGCTATATCGGCATGAATGTTTCCGTGCGCGCCAATGTACGCACGGCGCAGGCGGCGACGAAGTCGCTCGCGGGCGGTCTCGACATCGCCTTCAAGGCCGGCGCGGTCACGGGACTTCTCGTCGCTGGCCTCGCGCTGCTCGGCGTCGCTGTTTATTACGCGATCCTCACCTGGTTCGTCGGCTATGGGCCCTCGGACCGCACCGTTGTCGACGCCCTCGTCGCGCTCGGCTTTGGCGGATCGCTGATCTCGATTTTCGCCCGTCTCGGCGGCGGCATCTTCACCAAGGGCGCCGACGTCGGCGCCGATCTCGTCGGCAAGGTTGAGGCTGGCATTCCCGAGGATGATCCGCGCAACCCGGCGACGATCGCAGATAACGTCGGCGACAATGTCGGCGATTGCGCCGGCATGGCGGCGGACCTCTTCGAGACCTATGCGGTGACGGTTGTCGCGACCATGGTGCTCGCTTCGATCTTCTTCGCCGGTCAGGAAGGGCTGTCGGCGGCGATGATCTATCCGCTCGCGATTGGCGGCCTTTCGATCCTCACCTCGATCGCGGGAACCTATTTCGTGAAGCTCGGCGACGACGACACCGAGTGGGGCAAATTTGCAGCGCCCTATTTCAAGAAGCTCGACATCGACGATTCGATCATGGGCGCGCTTTACAAGGGCCTGATCGCCGCCGGCGTTCTGTCCGTCGCTGGCCTGTTCCTCGCCACGACGTTTACTGTCGGCTGGGGCGAGATCGGCAAGGTCAATGGCGAGGCCATTCACGGCTACGGACTTTTCCTCTCAGGCGTTCTTGGCCTGATCGTCACCGGCGCCATCGTCTACATCACCGAATATTACACCGGCACGGGCAAACGTCCGGTCGTGTCGATCGCTCAGGCGTCGGTGACCGGCCATGGCACCAACGTCATCCAGGGACTCGCTGTATCGCTCGAGTCGACCGCGGCGCCAGCGCTCGTCATCGTTCTCGGCATCATTCTCACCTACGAGTTCGGCGGGCTCTATGGCACCGCGATCGCAGTGACGACGATGCTCGGCCTCGCCGGCATGATCGTGGCTCTCGACGCTTTCGGTCCGGTCACTGACAACGCCGGCGGCATCGCCGAAATGTCGGGCCTGCCTAAGGAAGTGCGCCAATCGACCGACGCGCTCGACGCCGTGGGCAACACGACGAAGGCCGTGACCAAGGGCTACGCCATCGGCTCGGCGGGCCTCGGCGCGCTAGTGCTCTTCGCCGCTTACACCAATGATCTGAAGCATTTCATCGAATCGGGCGTGCCCTTTTTTAAGGGCATCGACAAGGTCGATTTCGATCTTTCGAATCCATATGTCGTGGCGGGCCTGATCTTTGGCGGGCTCATTCCGTATCTTTTCGGCGGCATCGCGATGACGGCGGTGGGCCGTGCGGCGGGTTCAGTGGTCGTCGAGGTGCGCCGTCAGTTTAAGGAAAAGCCCGGCATCATGGCGGGCACGGATCGGCCGGATTACGGCCGCGCCGTCGACATGCTGACGCAGGCGGCGATCAAGGAAATGATCGTGCCGTCGCTCCTGCCGGTGTTGGCGCCAATCGTCGCCTTCATCATCGCCTGGATTCTGGGCGGCAAGGCCAACGCCTTCGCGGCGCTCGGCGCGCTGCTGCTGGGCGTCATCGTCAACGGGCTTTTTGTCGCGATTTCGATGACGTCGGGCGGCGGCGCTTGGGACAACGCCAAGAAGTCCTTCGAAGACGGCTTCATCGACAAGGACGGCGTGAAGCATGAGAAGGGCTCCGACGCTCATAAGGCGGCGGTGACCGGCGACACAGTCGGCGACCCCTACAAGGACACTGCCGGTCCGGCAGTGAACCCGGCGATCAAGATCACCAATATCGTCGCGCTTCTGCTGCTGGCGATCCTCGCGCACTGAGAAGGTCGCACGGCGTAATTAAAAGGGCGGGGGAGACCTCGCCCTTTTGCTTTTTCGAACTTATTTGGAAGTTCCAATGGGAATGATGTTTTCAGGAATTGGAATGGCGCGTGATCCACGTTCGTGAAAAGTTTACGACCCGGGTCGACAAAGACCCTGCTTGCCGAGGTTCGGAAGATTGCAAAGGCCGAAGGCCGCCAGCTTCAGGCCATTATTGAGGACGCTTTGCGGGCGCATGTCGAGGAACGCAGTAAGTCAAAACCGCGACGGCGCGTCATCGACGCGTATCGGTCGGGCCTTTCGCGCTACGGCGATCTTTACGAAAAACTCGCCAAGTGAGCAAAGCTCTTGCATTATCGCGGCGGGCGAGCGCCCCAATCGCAACTTTCGGCCGCTCGGGCGGACTTCATGACCCATCCTTTCTATTGTTTGCACACGCATGGCTTTGTCCGAGTCGCTGTCGCGACGCCGCGCGTAAGAGTCGCCGACCCGGCTTTCAACGTTGCGCGAACGATCGAATCGGCCCGAGACGCCGATAAGCACGGCGCCTCGCTCGTGCTGTTTCCTGAGTTGGGAATATCCTCATATGCGATCGACGATCTCCTTCACCAGGAGGCGCTGGTCGATGCCGTCGAGGCGGCGCTCATTGAACTCGTCGAGGCTTCTCACGGCATTCATCCGCTGATCGTCGTCGGCGCGCCGCTGCGTCATCGCGGCCGTCTTTATAATTGCGCAATCGCGATCCTACGTGGCCGCGTGCTGGCCGTTACGCCGAAGGTCTATCTGCCGAACTATCGCGAATTTTACGAACACCGCCACTTCGCGTCTGGCGCTTTCCTCTCCGGCGAGGACATCGAGGTCGCTGGGCAACAGGCGCCTTTCGGCTCCGATATACTTCTCGAAGCGACGGATTTCCGGGGCCTCGTCATTCATATGGAGATTTGTGAAGACGTATGGGTTCCGATCCCGCCCTCGACGCGCGCTGCGCTCGCGGGAGCGACTGTGCTGCTGAATCTCTCTGCGTCTAACGCCATCATCGGCAAATCGGACTATCGCGAGACGCTCTGCGCCGCGCATTCGGCGCGCTGCCTTTCGGCCTATCTCTATTCAGCCGCAGGGCAGGGCGAGTCGACGACGGATCTCGCTTGGGACGGAGAAGCGTTGATCTGCGAGAAGGGCGATGTTCTCGCCAAGGCGCCGCGCTTTTCCGATGAACCGCAATTGACGCTCGCCGACGTAGATATCGGCCGGCTTCTCGCCGAACGGATGCGACAGGGGACATTCGGGGCCTGCGCCGATGTGGAGCAGGGCGCAACGGACTATCGCCGCGTCGCTTTCGAACTCGCTGCGACGTGCGACCGCGATCTTGGTTTTCTGCGCGAGGTGGCGCGTTTTCCGTTTGTCCCGGCTGACGAAACGCGACTCGCCGAGCTCTGCTTCGAAGCCTTCAACATACAGTCGCATGGTCTCGAACAACGACTGCGCGCCACGCAACTAAAAAAGGTGGTGATCGGCGTCTCTGGCGGACTCGATTCAACCCATGCGCTATTGGTGGCTGTGACGGCGATGGATGCGCTCGGCCTTCCGCGCGAAAATGTGCTTGGCTTCACTCTGCCGGCTCTCGCCACGACCGAACACACCAAGGCGAACGCATGGCGGTTGATGCGCGCTCTCGGCGTGACCGCGCAAGAGATCGATCTCACTGCCGCGTGCAAGCAGATGCTGATCGACATCGATCACCCGGCTGCGCGGGGCGAGGCGGTTTACGACGCAACTTACGAGAATGTGCAGGCGGGGGCGCGCACGTCGCTGCTGTTTCGTCTCGCCAATCGCTATGGGGCGCTGGTTATCGGCACGGGCGATCTCTCAGAGCTCGCGCTTGGTTGGTGCACTTATGGCGTCGGCGATCAGATGTCGCACTATAACGTCAACGCCTCGGTCCCCAAGACGCTCATCCAGCACCTCATCCGCTGGTGCGCCCGCGATGCGCGGTTTGGACCGGAGACGGTGACGGTGCTCGAGGACATTCTCGCGACCGAAATCTCCCCTGAGCTCGTGCCCGGCGAAACGAGCCAGCGGACGGAGGAGACGGTCGGACCATACGCTCTGCAGGATTTCAATCTCTATTACGCGACCCGATACGGATTTACGCCAGCGAAGATCGCCTTCCTTGCCTGGCGCGCGTGGCGCCATGCGGCCGCCGGATCATGGCCAGTAGGCATCGCCGAAAAAGACAAGGTCGCCTATGAGCTCTCAACGATCAAACATTGGCTCGGCGTTTTCGTGAAACGCTTTTTCGAGGGAAGCCAGTTCAAGCGGTCGGCGCTGCCGAACGGCCCAAAAGTCAGTTCGGGAGGATCGCTCTCACCACGAGGAGATTGGCGCGCGCCGTCGGACTCGGTGGCTGACGTATGGATGAATTCGCTCGACGATATTCCGTGAACAAGCACAAGGAAGCCGGCCGCTCCAAAAAGCGCCCGGCTCATCAACCTATGCGACATACGGGAACGTCAGGCGCGCCGGACAAGGCCGAGAACGACCGAGACCACTAGCAGAACCAGCGCGAGCCAGAACAATATGCGCGCCCCGTCTACCGCCACGCCCGCGACGCCTCCAAAGCCCAGAAAACCGGCGATGAGAGCGACGACCAGAAACACGACGGCCCAATACAGAAGGTTGCCCATTTTGACCTCCGCTTTCGAACTCACGTCCTAGAACGCGTCTGCTGCGAACATGTTCCGAAGCGGAAAAAAGGCGGGCGCTCCACGGCGCGCATTGCTCAGGTCTCGACGCTGTCACAATCCGCGTTAAAATAGTTCAAAGCATCCACGTCACATGCCCTTAGACGCTATGTGCTATTCGCTCGAGGCAAGCGTTACCGCTGGGCTCGGCCTGGGATTGGCCGGCTACGGCATGGTTTCAAAAGCGCTACGTCATGACCGGCGCATGTTGCTATTCGCCGCGTTTCCGCTGGTGTTCTCGGCGCACCAGTTCGTCGAAGCTGCGGTATGGCTTACGCGGAACGATCCCGTCGCCGGCCAACCGTTTCGCTATCTCTATACGCTGATCGCCTTTACGATGTGGCCCGTGCTGACGCCTTTCGCCGCAGCCTATGCGGAATCCAATTCGGAGCGAAAGAGTCTTTGGCTGACCATGGGCGGCGTAGGCTTCGTCCTAGCCGCTTATCTTACCGCCAAACTCGCCGGCGCCGACGGTATCGACCTGTCGGTATATCGGCATTCCCTCGCCTATGATCCGTTATTTGAGCGGCCGCCGCTCTTGGCGGATTTCCTCTATCTCGTACTCACGGTGACGCCGCTGATCTTCAGCGAGCGGAGGGCGATCAATGTTTTTGGCGTAGCGGTTTTGGCCACCTTCTTTGTGGCGCTCGCCGCCAATCGACCGGCTTGGTATTCCGTCTGGTGTCTCGCCGCCGCGGTGTTCAGCCTGGTGATCGCGTTTGCGATCGAAGAGGAGCGCAGCTCCGATTTCGAGGAGGCGGAAGTGCGACGCTAGCTACTCTGCGCCGCATTCGTCGCCCATTCGATATAAAGCGTTCGAAGCAGCCCACTCTTCTCGCCCGGCTTGCCTGACCCGATGGCGCGCCCGTCGATCGAGATCACTGGCAGTATGAGATTGGAGGCGCTCGTTAGAAAGGCTTCCTTCGCGTCATAGGCCTCGTCGACCGAGAAGCTGCGCTCTTCAACCATTAAACCTTCGCGCGCCGCGAGCGTTTGCACGACTTTGCGCGTACAGCCCGGGAGAATCTCGGCAGAGTTCGCACGGGTCACGAGCACGTCGGTCTTGGTGAGGATAAAGGCGGTTGAAGACGAACCTTCGGTCACGAAGCTATCGCGATCGACCATCCACGCTTCCTGGCAACCGGCCTCGAGCGCCGCCTGCTTCGCCAGCACCTGGGCAAGAAGCGCGACGCTTTTGATGTCTCGCCGAGCCCAGCGCAAGTCGGGAACAGTGATTACGTTGACCCCAGTGTCAGCGGCGATAGAGGCGATGATGTTCTTTCTTTGGGTGAAAGCGACGAGCGTCGGCGCCGTGTCTTGGGGGAAGCCGAAGTCGCGATCGCTGGCGGCGCCTCTGGTGATTTGCAGATAGACCAGTCCTTCGCTCAACCCGTTTCTCGCAACGAGTTCAGCCTCGACTTCCGCAATGTGCGTCATCGAAGGAGAATTCTCGATGCGCAGTTCGCGCAGAGATCGTGCAAGTCGGGAAAGATGCGCTTCATTGTCGATCAACCTCCCGTCGATGACGGCGGCGACCTCGTAAACCCCATCGGCGAAAAGGAAGCCGCGGTCGAGAATCGACACGCGCGCTTCGGCGATCGGGATGTAAGCTCCATTCACGTAAGCGATGTCAGGCAAGGTCGGCTCCGGCGAAGTCGCCCAAATCTACAGCAGCGCTTGCGGCTTGTCCTGCCGGCGCTCTCGGCTCTATCGATAAGGCGAGGGCTGCCTACATTAAAGTGATCTGCGGCGGATCGGCCCCGAGAGGGCTCCCTTCGCGACCCCTGGTCGCTGCCGCCGTTGCGCTCGAAAGGGGGATTCTTGGGCGAGGAGATCAAGACAACGGGCTTCACCCCGGCCGACAAGGCGCGCTTCGCCGGGCGCCTTGCAGAGGAGACCGATCTTGCCCGGACGCTCTATGAGCAGGACAAATTTTCGCGCGACGGCCACATGGTGGGTTTCGAAGTCGAGACCTGGATCGTCGATCACAATTACGCGCCCTCCTCGATCAACCAAGACGTCCTTGAGACTCTAAATCACCCGCTCGTCGTGCCGGAGTTGTCACGATTTAACCTCGAGTTGAATTGCGCGCCTTTCCGACTTGAAGGCGACGCGCTCACGCAAGCGCATGAGTCGCTGACGAGCCTCTGGGCGATGTGCAACGACGTCGCCCACCAGCTCGACGCCAATCTGGTGATGATCGGAACGCTGCCCACGATCCGCGACTCGGATCTCACTCTCGCCAATATGTCGCCGCTCAACCGCTATTATGCGCTGAACCAGGAGGTGCTGCGACTGCGCGGCGGTCAGCCGCTGCACGTCAATATCGCCGGTCGCGACCGCCTTGTCTCAGTACATAAGGACGTGATGCTCGAAGCGGCGACGACGTCGTTTCAGATTCATCTCAAAGCGCCGGCCGATCTGGCGCATCTCTATTACAACGCCTCCGTGGCGGCCTCGGGACCGATCCTCGCAGCCTGCGGCAACGCACCCTTCTTATTCGGCAAGGCGTTGTGGGAGGAAACGCGCATCCCGCTCTTCGAACAGGCGGTGAAAGTGCCGGGGCCGGCACGGGTCTGCATGGGCTCCGGCTATGCGGCTCGCTCACTTATCGAAATCTTTGAGGAGAATTTGCGCGACTATGACGTGCTTCTCCCGATGGCCTATGACGATCCGCCGGAGACGATGCGGCACCTGCGCCTGCACAACGGCGTGATCTGGCGCTGGAACCGCCCGTTGATCGGCTTCGATGAGAGTGGCGCCCCGCATTTGCGCATCGAGCATCGCATTCTGCCGTCGGGGCCGACCTTCATCGACATGATGGCGAACGCCGCGCTTTATCTCGGCCTCGCGCGCACCCTCGCGATGGCCGGAGATAGCGGCGCGGGAGGCCTCTCCTTCAACGACGCCAAGCGCAACTTCTATGCCGCGGCGCGTTTTGGCCTCGACGCGCAGCTCGAATGGCCGGGAGAGGGCGAAGTTGCAGCGGATCGTCTGCTGCTCGAGCGTCTCATTCCCGACGCTCGGAAAGGACTTCGAGACCTGGGCGTCGCAGAGGCGGATTTCCTCGATATCGTTGAGGCGCGGGTGCAAACACGCCAGACGGGGGCGGCTTGGCAGCGAAAAGCCCTTGAGGCGCGCGGCGGCGACCTTTATGGCCTGATGGCGGCCTATTGCGAGCGCCAGCGGAGCGGCGCGCCTGTCCATCAATGGGAAACATGAGGAGAACAGTGACTGACGCGCCTTGCGCCTTGCTCGACCGGCTGCCTGACGGATTTCTCGACTGCCCCGCCAATCGCCTGAAGGACATCCTGCCCCGTCCAACCCTGTTTGACCTTCCGGGCCGCGATCCCAAACCACTATTCGTTTCCACACTGCTGCACGGGAATGAGACGAGTGGTCTCGCCGCCGTGCAGGAAGTCTTGCGCCGGCGCCTCGCGCGCGGGCTTAATCGGTCGCTCATTCTGTTCATCGGCAATGTCGAAGCCGCAGCGCAGAATGTTCGCACGCTGCCGGGCCAGCGCGACTTCAATCGGGTATGGACCGGCACGGCTTTTCCCGACGATCCGCTCGCCCATATGGCGCGCTGGATTTACGATTACGTGAAGAAACGCGACGCCTTCGCCGCCGTCGACATCCACAATAACACCGGCTTCAATCCGCACTACAGTTGCATCAGCAAGCTCGAGCCGAAATATGTCGCGCTCGCGCAGCTGTTCTCGCGCCTCATCGTGCTTTTTCAGCGCCCGCGCGGCACCTGCGCAGCGGCCTTCTCGGAGCTTTGTCCGGCGATCACCGTTGAATGCGGCAAGTCAGAACTCGATGCGGGCGCTGCCCATGTCATCGAATTGCTCGAAGCCTGTTTCTCCATCACGCAGCTTCCCGACCACGCGCCAGCCTCGCATGATGTAGAATTGCTGCGCACATGCGCGATCGTTAAGGCGCCTGCGGGCGCAAGCTTCTCCTTTGATGGGACGCCCGCCGATTTTATCTTCCGTCCGGACATCGACCATCTCAACTTCAGCGAATTGGACGCAGGCGCCTCTTTCGGCGCGTTGGGCGACGAAGAGGCGCGTCTCGAAGTTCTGCCGGGTGACGGATTCGATACGCAGCCGATCAACTACTTCGATTATGCCGGCGGCAAGATCAGACTCGCACGTCCGGCGATCCCGGCGATGCTGACGGTCGACCGCCGCGCGGTTCAGCAGGACTGCCTCTGCTATTTGATGCACCGCATCGGTTTGGACGGCGTCGCTGAATAACGCTCACATAAAGGTGAGCTACGGTTTCTCCGGCTGAACATCCTCGATGATATACAGGCCCTTTGCGTCGCGGCTGATCGTGAATTTGATCTTCTTGCCCTTCGACAGCGTGGAGAGATCGACGGTCGGCGCGACGCGAAACGCCATCGTCATCGGCGACATTTCTAGGGGTCCAGAGACCGGCCCATGCGTGATCATGAGCTTTCGTTCGTCGGCGTCGATGGCCCGGACGACGCCCTCGCCGCGACCCGTCGTTTTTTCAACCTGGGCCACGACAATGCTCGAGCGCGAGGGATCGTCGGTCGTCGCGCCCGCTGAGGCGCCGCCAAATCCAGCGGAAAGGGCGGCGCAGGCCGCGACGCTCAAAATCCAAGGACGCTTGGTCTTCATTTGAGGTGCGGCCTCGCTTGCTGACGTCGCTAAACTTTACGGCACTCTTCGGCGCATTTCTGGCACGCCTTGCCGCAGGCCGTACATTCGGCGATCTTGGGAAACTTGTCGCATTGTTTCTTACAGTCCTCGCAAATCAGGGCGATTGTCTTCGCGAGCGGGCCAACATGCGAAGAATTGACCGCCGCCAGCGATGCGAGCGCGTTGCATGCCGCGACAAGCTGGAAGGAAGCGTCGGCACATTCAGTCATGCTCGTGTCTTTCATCGCGAACATGCCTAAACAGTGGCGAATGCAGTCATTGCCGGTGGACACGCATTCGATCGCGGCCTTTTCCAGATCCTTGTAAAGCGCCGGATGCATATCCTCCATTTTGGCTGCGCCGCCCGCTTGGCCGGCTTGAGCAAACGCTTGGCTGGCGGAGGCGACGGCGGCTGCGGTTCCGACGGCGATGAATTCGCGACGTTGCATGGTCTTTCTCCCAAGTGCTGCATTGACAGGTGAATCCCGAAGGGACCAGTTGGGGTTCCAGCAGGATGGCTGCGCTCATGTCATCTTAGAGTCTCGCGGACGCATTCGCGAACAGGACGTTCGTGTTGAAAGCTGTTGCGCACAGGCGTTTTGTCACGTGCGCCGAAAGATGACGCTGAGATTATTGGCGGGCATGTCTACGATTTGAGGCTCTCCAAACCCTTTCTCGCGTGCGCAGGCCGCGACATCTTCAATATCTCGGACTCCCCATGCGGCGTTGCGAGCGCGAAGGCTCGCGTCGAACTCGGCGTTGCTCGGCGCGCTATGCGCTCCGCCGCGCCTGTATGGACCGTATAGATAGAGCGGCGCTCTCGCCGGCAAGGTCCTGCCTGCGCCTGCAAACAAGGCCTCCGTGGCGCTCCACGGCGAGATGTGCGTCATGTTGATGCAGATGATGGCGTCAGCGGCGCTGATGGGCCAAGGGCTCTCTTCGACGTCGAGCGCGAGCGGCGCAGGCGCATTGGCGACTCCACTCGCGGCGATCCACGCCGAGATGCTTTCGCGCGCTTCGGGACTCGGATCGGACGGGCAGAACGTGAGTTGGGTGAAATTCGCCGCGAAAAAAGTGACATGTTCGCCAGCGCCGCTTGCAATTTCGAGCGTCAAGCCCTTCGCGGGCAGAACGTTGCGAAGCACCCCGAGAATTGGTTCGCGGTTGCGAGCGGTCGATGGCGCGAAGATGCGCTTGTCGTTCATGTTGCTCTCTTTCTAGCACGAGCAACGCCCGTGCAGGAGCATTAGCGTTGTTTGGTCGCGGTCTCATGACGTAAAGGCTGAATTGCGGAACGCGCTCGCGTCGCCCACAGTAGAGCGGCTGGCGGATGTGCGACAGAGTCCGAGTTCACGAAACGACGCCCTTCCGAGGCATGAAATTTGATGCGCGTCATCGGCGCAGGCGGAAGTCTGAGAGGTCGTATTCAAGAAACGCGCCCGTCGCCCTGGCGTATCGCTCGCCAGTTTGACCGCCAATGAGGGCCTGCATGTCACAAATCTTCGAGCTTGTGGCCTCAGGCCATCGGACGTTTGTCGTATTGGCGACGCTCGGCCTCCCAGGACAACCTCCGCGCCGTTTCACGAAAGAAGAGGCGGTGATCCTGTCGCGGGCCCTCAATTCCGTCGTAAACGGCGATCGTCGTGAGCAGCAGATTTATATGAGCCCTATCGCCAGCGACCATGATTTCGAGGCGAACGTCGAACAGAGCGGCATTGTCGTCTCATTGGAATGTCACGCGGACGTCAGACTGGATTGGAGCGAAACGCGCGCCTTGGCCGAAGAATTGAGAGCGTTTGCGTCTCAGTAATCGAAGGCGCTTGGGTCAGCTTCTGACAAGTTCAAACCGCGCAACCACCGGCGCGTGAAGCGACCCTTCGACGAATTCCTCGGCATAGACTTCGTCTTGAAGTCCTTCGTTCAAGATCGTCGTTTTGCGCCAGGCCGCCGCAAGCGCTGGCGAAGCGAGAAGATGGTCGATCAGCGTGGGACGGCCGGCGTGAATGACCGTGAAGCGACGCCCCGGTTCGACGCGTTCTTCCAAGGGGATGAGAACCCGCGCTCCCGTCGCGCCTTCATCTCCACCGCCGCGCAGGAGTCTCGTCGGCGCATCATGCTCGTCGGCGTTGAAGTCGCCGGCGATCGCGATCAACGCCTCCGGCTCCGCGTCAAACAGAGTCTCGGCGAACAGCCGAGCCTCCAGCGCCTGACCCTCGCGCTTGAGGGCCGCCACAAACTGGCCCTCAATTTGCGCGCGGCTCGAGCCACAGCCGCGCGCCGTCGCCACAGGGAACGCCCGAGGCGCGCGCAGATGCAGGTTGACGATGTGGATTACGCCGCCCTGGGGTAGCTCGATCGCCGCATAGAGCAGGGGCCTGTCCCAGACGATGTCCACGGGTTCCGGCTGCGAGCCGTCGGCATCGCGCGGCGGCGGCCAGGCCCACGGCGCGACAATGTCATGATGGATCTGACGTCGCACGCGCATTGGCCATCGCGAAAGGATCGCCAGGTTATGCACGTCGGCCGGGGCCTCGCCGCCCGGCCTCACCGTCATTGCTCGATGAAATGGCGCATAGCCGGTCGTCGCGAGCAATTGATCGAGCGCGATATACTGGCGTGCGTCGTGCTTATGAACCCTCTGCGCATGGATTTCCTGCAGGCACAAAATATCGGCGTCGAGCGCCTCGAGCAGCGGGCGCAGCGCATCGGCTCGGCGCGCGAAGTCGTTAGGCTTAGTCGCCGACCAATCAAGATTTTCGAGGTTGAACGTCGCGAGGCGAAATGCTGGCATCGCTCATCATCGCTGGAAGAGTCGGCCTCCGCCAGCAGAATGCGCCTCGACGGGGCCGACGTTTAGCGGCAATATCCGCGTTATTTCCAATTTGGGAGTGAAACGTGTCCCTTTTTGACGGCATTCCTTTTTTTGCTGGCCTTGATCCCGCGCGCGGCGAGCAGTTCGCGCGCCAATGCGCGCGCAAACGATACGCCGAACATGAATTAGTCCTCGACTTCGACGATCCCTCCACGGACGTTTATTTCATCGTCAGCGGCGACGTTCGAGTTCTAATTCGAACCGCAGCCGGCAAGGAAATGATCTTTGGCGACTTCGGACCGGGCAAATTCTTCGGCGAGATGGCGGCGATCGACGGCGCCAAGCGCTCCGCAAACGTAACCGCGCTCACCAATGCGGAACTCCTGCTGGTGCCGCCAACAGTCTTCAAGGAAATCGTGTTCGGCGAGCCGGAAATCTGCGAGCGGCTGTTACGCTTGCTGACGTCGCGCGTCCGGGAGCTGAATACCCGCCTCTTCGAACGTTCGGTGCTCGACCTCAAGCATCGCCTTTATTCCGAATTATTGCGCATGTCGGCGCCGCGTAAAGGTTCGCCGGAGCAGTCGATCGTTTCGCCCCCGCCCTTCCAGCACGATCTCGCCGCCCGGATCGGCTGTCGGCGCGAACAGGTCAGCCGCGAACTCTCTGCGATGATCGACGAGGGCTTGGCGGAAAAAATCCGTGGCGGACTTGTACTTATACGCCCCTCAGTCCTCGAGAAAAGGGTCCAGGACGCGCTTAACGAAGCCGAATGAGGCGTGTGCGCTCTCGCACAAACGGAGGATGAAGCTCCCGCTAACGTCGTTACAGTTGCCGGAAAGGTGAAAAGCCCCGGCAGGAACGACTGGGAGAGGTTAATGATTCCCGAACTGACGCCTATCGAGCGTTGCGCCGAGATGGCTGGTTTGCGCAGTTATGAAATCGTTTTGGGCGTGAGCCCGAGCGATAAGCACCAGCGGATGCTCGCTCGCTATCGGCGAAATCTATCGGTTGACGCGGCCCGCCGCCGACTCGTCGCCGACATCCGTAATGCGGTCAAGATCGGCGCCCCGCGTCGCGCCGCCGACTTGCTGATCGTGCTGCGCTGGCTGCTCTCGTCCGACGCGTCTTGTGACGGTACGCGAGCCACCTCGCGTCCGCGCCGTCGTGTCTTGTCGGCGGGACGCCGCAGAAGCGCGACGCCGTCATCGGCGACTGAAATGAAAGCCGTCGGAGGCGGCGACGTCGTCTATCTCTTCGACGGCGGACGCCGTCGCGGCTAAGCGCGTTCGACCTGTGGTTTCGCGGCAACACCGATAATGTGTTTTGTCCGCAGCTTCAGGTCGGATTGCAGCGCAGGATGGGGGCAAGTCTTTGTGGAAACAAGTGAATTCGCGGCGCCGGGCTCGGGCCTGAGCCGCGCGCTAGCTCGCCGCTCGCTTGCCACCCCATTCCGCATGAGTCACCGTTCAATTGACGGTCTGACCCTGGCGCGCCGTTATTTCCGATTCTTCGGAGTCTGCCATTGATGCGTTTAAGGAGCTTGCTATCCGTGTTCGCGTGCAGAGCGGCGCCAGCCCTCGCGGTGGCGCTGCTTGCCGCCTTCGCCCTTTTAGGTCCGGCCTTGGCGCAGGAACCGGCCTTGGCGCAGGAAGACGCTCGCGCCGAGCGGGAGCGCCTCGCGGCCCATATTCAAAATAATCCGACCGATTATCAGGCGACGTATCGTTACGTTTTGCTTTCGACGGAGGCGCGCGACTACGAGGCGGGAATAGGCGCGCTTGAGCGTCTGCTAATGTTCAATCCCAACCTCGCTCGCGCCCGCAAGGAACTCGGTTTTCTCTATGCGCGGCTTGGCTCCTATGGGGTCTCGGCCCAGCACTTGCGCAAAGCGCTCGCCGAGGAGGGGCTCGATCCGGTTCAGGCCGCTCAGATCGAAGCGCAATTGCCGGACATCGAAAAACGCACTCAAGCCAGCAGGCTCTACGTGCGAATACACGCCGGTCTGCGTGCACAAACCAACGCGAATTTCTTCCCGACCAATAATCTGCTTCAAGCGGGCGGCGTTGGCGTCGCGTCGACCGCCTCGCGCCAGGGGGACGTCAACGCCTTCCAGTTGGTGCAGGCCGCCCACGATCTCGATTTTCAGAACGCCCGAGGCGACCAATTTGAAACGCGGGTGACAGGTTACGCCACCGAACAGTTTCGTCTGCCGCAATATAGCGTCGTCCTGTTCGCGGGCACCGTGGGACCCCGTATTCACATTGCGCCCGATCTCCATCCGGGTCTGTCGATCAAGCCGTATCTGACGGGCGCGACGTCGATGCTCGGTTCGACCAACTATATCAACGCCGGCGGCGGCGGCGTAAGTTTTGGCGCGCAGGTCAATCCGGACTTTTGGCTCGAGCCCGGCGCCGAATGGCGCGCGCTCTGGGTCAACCCTCTGCCAAGCGGCTTTGGCTTTCTGCCCACATTGCCGTCGTCAACCATCTCGACATTGGCGACCGGCGACGTTGTCACCGGCTATGTGGGCAGCACATACAGGCTGACGGAAATGCTGCGACTCGAGGGTCGAGTCGCCTATTCCCGCGCCTGGGCTGGCCTTGCTCAACAGTCCTCTAATCAGGTGGACGTTCAAGCGATGATTCGGTTCGAGCTTGATCCGCCGTTCGAAATCATTCCGCGCAAATGGACCGTGGCGCCTTACGGCCGCTTCACGCATCTTGCCTTTGACGCCGCCAATCCTTTGATCAATCCATTCATTGCGCGACGCGACGCCGCATGGATCGGCGGCCTGATGGTCGACTTGCCGATCACCGCCAATTTCGGCTTCGCCGGCAATGTCGAATATGCCCGCAACGGCTCAAATCTGCCGAACTTCAAAACTGAGAACTTTTCTGTCTCCTTCGGGCCGACGGCGAAGTTCTGACGGAGGCGATCGATGAGAAAGCTCCTCTCGGCCGTAACAATCGCTCTTACGCTCATCGCAGCGCCGGCATTCGCCGAGAAGGTCGGAAACGTCGGAGCGGTCAATCAATCGGCGCATGGCACCCCGCCAGGCGCGGCGAAGCGCTCGCTTTCCGTCGGCCTTGGCGTCCAGAAACGTGAACGCATCGAGACGAGTCCGGAGGGCAGCGCGCAGATCGTCTTCAACGATACGTCAACGATGACCGTTGGACGCAACAGCGCCGTCACTGTCGATGATTTCGTCTATTCCGGTGGTCGCGGGCAACAGGGCGTGTCGCTCGCGAAAGGCGTGATGCGCTTTGTCGGCGGCGGCGTCAGCCACGAAGGCGGCGCGCGGCTTCGGACGCCGACGGCGTCGATCGGCGTGCGCGGCGGAACCGCGATGGTCCAAGTTACTTCAGCCGGCACGCTCGTCGTGCATCAATATGGCGTCACCCAGGTTGGGGGACAGACTCTCACGCAGGCCGGGTATGGCGTGTTTGTTTCAAACAACGGACAAGTGTCGGAGCCTTTCCTCGTTCCACCGGAAACAATTGCTCAAATGATCGCGGCTCTGGAGAGCGGGAAAAAGCAGCATGGCGGCGCCAAGCACACGCCGACGAGCGAAGAAGCGAATCTCATGCTCGGCGGAGCGCCTCCTCAGAATATCGTGAGTTCGCCGGGCCTCGACGCTCTCGGCCCGATGTGGGCCGGCAACGCGATCGTGCAGAGCCAAACCAATGTCCAAAATCAGCCCGCTACAACTCCGGCGCCGGTGGTTCAGCAGCAAAGCGTCGATCCTACGCCTCCTCCTCCGGATCCTCCCTACTGCCACGGCCATTGACCTGGATTGTAGCGGCCGAGTCGCGGCCCGCGTTGGGGTTCTGATGGTTGCGCTGGAAGGACCGGCTAGTTAGTGCTGCCTCGTCGTAGCCTCACCCGTATAAGGGGGCGGCGGCGTGACCGCCATTTGAGGTGCAGATGTTGAAACGGCGTCGCGCCTATCTACTCGCGCTTCTCGCCGCCGCGGCTCTCGTTCTCCCCTGGGGCCTCGTTCAGCCTCGAGCGCTCGACGATCTGCGCAACTTCGTCTTCGACAGCTTTCAGCGCCTCGCGCCGCGCGCCTATGATCCGGAGGCGCCGACGCGCGTCGTCGGCGTCGATGAGAAAAGCCTCAAAGCTTATGGGCAATGGCCTTGGCCGCGCGCGCGACTGGCCGAACTCGTCGACCGGCTGCGCGAGTTGGGCGCGGCCTCCATCGCCTTCGACTTCATTTTCGCGGAGGCCGATCGCGCCGGAGCCTCCCAGCTCGTCGATGTGATTCCCGACGCGCGCGCCCGCGCCGAGGTGTCGAGGCTCGTCGCCAAAACGCCGAGCGGCGATCAGATTTTCGCTCAGGCGTTGACGCAGGCGCCGGCGACGCTCGGCGTGACGCTGACGGACTCGGTTGTCGCGCCGCTGCCGGCGAAGTCGGGAATAGTAATTGCCGGCGACGATCCGGCGCCCTTCCTTGTCGCTTTCGCCGGCGCGGTCGGCCCCGAGCGGCGCCTCGTTGACGCCGCGCAGGGGCTTGGGGCCACGAATTGGCTGCCCGATCGCGATCAGGTCGTTCGCCGGGTGCCGCTCGTGACGCGCGCCGGCGACGTTCTCGTGCCATCGCTGGCGCTTGAGGCTTTACGCATCGCGCAGGGCGAACAGGCCATCGTCATCCGCTCTTCGAACGCCAGCGGCCAAACGGCATTCGGCAAGCAAACGGGCGTGAACGCCGTAAAGGTCGGCGCATTCGAAATTGAAACCGGCCCCAGCGCAGAGGTTCGCCCGCGCTATTCGCATAGCGCCGCGGCGCGAGACATTTCCGCGAAGGATGTGCTCGAGGGTCGCGTGGGACGCGACGAAATCGATGGACGCATCATTTTCGTCGGCGCGCTGGCGACGGGACTTGGCGACGTCCGCGCGACGCCTCTGGAGCCGGTCGTCCCTGGCGTCGACGTGCATGCGCAGATCGTCGAGTCGATCGCTTCGGGCGCGCTGCTTGCGCGACCGGACTGGGCGCCGGGACTCGAATTCGTCGTCGCCGCGCTCGCCTTCCTACTGATTATGGGCCTGCTCTATGTTGCGCCGCCGCTTGCTTCGGCGGCCGTCGCGCCGCTCGCCGTCATTGGCCTCTTCGCTGGAGCTTTCTATCTGTTCGATCGTCGCGGGGTTCTTCTTGATCCGGCCTATCCGAGCCTCGCCATCATCGGCGGCTATCTCTTCGGCGCCGTGACGCTCTGGCGCGCTGAAACGTCGGCGCGCCGCCACGTGCGGCAGGCCTTCGGCAAATTCGTCGCGCCCGCCGTCGTCGATCGACTCGCCGAACATCCTGAGCGCCTGGTGCTCGGCGGCGAGACGCGCGAATTGACGGTGCTCTTTTCCGACCTGCGCAATTTTTCCCGCATTTCGGAGGGCATGAGCGCGCGCGAACTCACGCAGTTCATGAACGACTATCTGACGCCGATGACCGACGCCATTCTCGAACAGGAGGGCACTGTCGACAAATATATGGGCGACGCGGTGCTCGCCTTCTGGAACGCGCCGCTCGACATCGACGACCACCCGCGGAGGGCGGTTCGGGCCGCCCTGATGATGCGCGCGGCGCTCATGGATCTCAACAGGCGCCGCGCCGAGGCCGCGGCGGCGGCTGGCCGCGAGGCTCAGCCGGCGGCCATGGGCCTCGGACTCCATCTCGGGCCTTGCAGCGTCGGCAATATGGGATCGATCCGCCGCTTCGACTATTCGATCCTCGGCGACACGGTGAACCTCGCGTCGCGGCTGGAGGGGGCGAGCAAGGCCTTTCAGACGGATATTGTGGCGTCCAGCGCCGTGCGGGACGCGGTGCCCGATTTCGCCTGGATTGATCTTGGGTGGGTCCGCGTTCTTGGCAAAACCGAGGCGACTCAAGTTTTTGCGTTGGCCGGCGACGGCGGTGCGGCGGGTTCCGATTCGTATGTGCGATGGCGCAAGGCGCATGACCTCATGCGCGAGGACTATGAATCAGGCCAATTCGAGGTCGCCGCCGAGCGCGCTTCGACATTGGCCCGGTCGGTTCCCGAACCGTGGCCCGCGCTCTATGTCGCTTTGGAGGAACGATATCTGACGCTGGCGCGGGAAGGTTTGCAGGATAACTGGTCTTCGGTATGGAATCTTTCGAGCAAGTGACGTCTTCGTCTGAGCGCGACTGTTGTCCTGCCGCAATTCGCACGCCTTATAGATTTCTCTCAGGATCGCTACTCGCGCATGATCTCAAATCCGATACAGACTTATTGGGGCCTGATAGCATCTCGTCACGACCCCGACGCTTTTGCGGTCCTCGATACCGCCTACCGCGAATCCCAGCGCGGATATCATGATTGGAGCCATATCGGCGATCTGCTGGCGAAGCTCGATTACTTTAAGGCGCTCGCCGTACGGCCAGACCTGATCGCCGCGGCAATCTTCTGGCACGATGTCGTCTATGTGACCCGCGACAGCGAAGGTCTGCTTCGCCCCGACGCTGAAAACGTCCGCGCCAGCGCAGCGCTCTTTGAGAGTCACGCCAAGTTCAACGAAACGGATGCGGCGGCCATTCATGATTTGATCATGGCGACAGCCGATCATCTCGATGCGCGCGCGACGATCGAGCGCTATCCAGGTTTTACGAACGATCTCGATCTTTTTCTTGATCTCGATCTCTCCTCGCTCGGCGCGCCTTGGCCCGCATTCGAGCAAAATCTTGAGCGGCTTCGTTTCGAATACGCCTGGGTGCCGGAGCCGCTTTTTTGCCTCGGACGACTGCAGATGATCGACACTTTCGCCGCGCGCGGAGATGCGCTCTACAGACGCGACGAGACCAGAAAGCTTTGGAATAACCGCGCACATGAGAACCTTGCGCGCGCCCAGGAGGAATTGCGCCGGGAAGTCGCGCGGCTTGCCTCGTCGGCCTAGCTACAAAGTGAGCGCTTCGCGCACCTTCGCCGAATAGCCGTAGAGATCGTCGTAGAGCCTTAGTCCGCCAGCGGCGTCGACGACAGCGGTGAAATATTCGACGTGCACCGGAATAGGTTTGGCGAGATTGATGCGGCGCTCCTTTTCCCCGATCATGGCCTTCAGCCGCTTTTCGTCGTAATCCGGGCGTCCGAGCACTTCTTCCGCAAGCTTGAACGGATCTTGAACGCGCACGCAGCCGTGGCTGAACGCCCGCTTGGCGCGAGCGAAGAGTTTCTTTTGCGGCGTGTCGTGCATGTAGATCAGAAGATCGTTGGGGAACACGAATTTCACTCGACCGAGCGCATTCTTCTCGCCGGGCGGCTGCTGAACGATCGGACGACCATGGCTGTAGGTCACCTTATATCCGTGCGCCCGGAGTCGTGAGAGCTTGCCGCCTGTCTTGGGCGCCAGCTCGTTCTCGATGATCGACTCGGGAACGTTCCAGGTCGGATTGATGATGATGTAACGCATCACGTCCGAGAAAACGGGCGTCGGGGTCTGTTTCTTCCCGACGATAACGCGCGCGCGCTGCACAAGTTGATTGTCGCGCGTGAATGTCATCTCAAATTGTGGGATGTTCACTTCCAGTCGCGTCGCGCCCATTTCACGCGGCTCCCAACGCCACCGCTCCATATTGGCGATGATCTCCGCCTCAACGCGCTTCGCCTTGGCTTGGGAAAGCGACGCAAAATTCGTGATGGGTCTCGTGTCCGAGGCGCGCGCCGCGCTCGCCTCGCGCTTTGGATGGACGCGCGCCGCGCGCAGTTCGGCGAGCGTCTCGCGCAAGGCGGCATAGGCCGGCTGCGGCGGATTGAATGCGGCAAGTCGCGCGCCGGCCTCACCTCCAGCGCCCGCGACAGCGTCGAGCGCTTGGGCCGGTTTTGCAACTTTCGGGCGCTCCTCGATCTCGGAGGAGATCGCTGCGGGATCGACCCTGGAGCCGCTTGCCTGCGCCGCATAGTCGGCGACGGCCTCGGATAGGGCGAGTTCGGCTGCGGCGCTCCAATCAGACGCTTCGGCGGGCGCCCTGACGTTCAAACCGTCGCGGGCGGCGTCGTGAACGGTTTGTGCCGCGCTTTTCGCCGATGGGGAGAAACCATTCGCCGCGCGCCAAAGCGGCGCATAGTCGTGCTTCTTGTAAAAAGCAGCGATTTCCGATCGCCGGGCTCGGCGGTCAGGCTGCGCTTCCTCATTCGCCCAATTGCGCAACGTGTCGTTGATAGCTTGGCGCGCGTCGGTCGCTTGCTGCTCATCAATTCGCCGGCGTTCCTCGGCCCGCTGGCGCTCGTCGATCTGCCGCTGCTCTTCGCTGCGCTGTTGCTCATCAATTCCATGCTGCGCGTCGGCTGGAGATTGGTCGGACGGTTCGCGCTCCATCGCCGGCGGCGCTTTCCGTTCGATGTCCGTGGCGGGGGGCGCATCGCTCTGGGGGCTCGACATTTGCGCCATTCCCGGGCCAGCGAGCAGGACGGCTAGAACGGCGAGCGGGGCGACCTGGCTGCGGAGCGATACGCGAAACATGACTCGAAACTCCTGTGACTCTTACAGGGCCTTTCGGCAGACGAAACGGATGGTCTGTCCGCGCACGCCATAGCCTTCGTCAGTCTCCACGGTGACGCCGTGACAGTTCTGCGCGGGATCTGACTGCGCGACGCTCGTCGACTCTTGCCAGTCGATCGGAAGGATGAAGGGCGCGACCGGCGAGGCGTCGGCGACGACGCGAGCAGCCTGGCCTTCTGGCGTCTTAATGAGGAGGGCCTTTGCGGCGGTGAAGCCGACGTTAGCGACGAGAATTGCAAAGGCGATCCTCATGGCCAACGCGATGGGCGCCGGTCGTGAAGCGAAGCTGGATTTGGCGATGCCGTTCATTGTGTTGTTCATGGCGACTTCCCGTCGAACTGTTCTGGCGCTAGGTCTGTTCCGCTCCCTTGAGCGGATAATCGACCCTAGAGCGCCCTCGAGGGGGTCGCGGTGCGCTGGCGCACGCGGCGCCAGATGCGAAAACTCCCGGCCCTTGCGAGCCGGGAGCCCAATCTCGTTAGACGTCGAAGCCGCCGTCGCCGCCGCTGTCGAAGCCGCCGCCATCGTCGTAGCCGGAGTCGTAGTCGGCGTCCTGCGCGCCGGCGCGGTCGTCGTAGCCAGCGTCATAGCCGGCGTCGGTCGCGCCCGACTGATCACCGTAGTAGTTGTTGATGACCGTGTCGCCGCCGGTCGGCGTGAAGCCCGAGCCGATGCCGAGATTCGCCATCCCGCCATAGCCCGCGCCATGCGTGAACAGGCTGCGGATGCCGTCGGCGAGCAGCACGCCGCCCGCGACGCCCGCCGCTGTGCCGAGCGCGCCCCTTAAGAAGCCGCCGCTATCAGATGTAGGCGGCTGCTGTTGTCCCCACCCCTGCGGCGCATAGCCGCCGGCCACCGGATTCATGCCCGGCTGCGGGCCCCAAGGACCATTAGGACGGGCCTGCGGCTGGGGCGGGCGCTGCGGCGCCGGACGGCCGCCGCCGAACAGGCCGCCGAGGAAACTGCCGGCGGGTTTCGACTCAAGCTCCTGCACGCGGGCTTCAAGCTCTTCGATGCGCGCATTGGCGCCCTGCAGCGCCTGGTCCTGCACAATCACGGTCTGCGCCAAAAGATAAGGCGCGGCCGGCTGGGCTTTGACCTGTTCGTTGATGAAAGCTTCCGCCTGCTGGTCGCGCGGCGTCGACGCGGCGCTCTTGATGCGCTCGAACAGACCAGCGATAAGTTGGCGCTCTTCCGGTGACATAGAGATTCTCCATTGTCGCCCCCTCGTGGGCGCGGCGCAGGAAGATATGGCCCCGCCGCAAAACGCCGCCAAGCCCCAAGCGCAAGCGCGGCCGATTAAACTTTCGAAATCTGGCGGTAAGGTGGGCGCGCTGAAATCTTCCACCGCCTTTCGACGCGGGGCATGAAGGCGGTCCGGGACGCCGGCGTGGATGGCCGGGACATAGGCGAGCGAAGCGACGCCGTCTTTGACGGCTTTGCCCGGCCATGACGTGAGACTCGTTTATGCCGCCGTAAACTTCTCGCTGAAGATACGATCATGCGGGACGCCGCCGGAACGCGCAGCCTCCTCGGTCGCGGCGATGAGGGCGGGCGGGCCGCAGACGTAAATGTCGGGCGGCTCGGTCGCGGTCGACAATGCCTCTGCAAGCGCTTCGACCGGCGTACCGACGAACTCGCGCCATTCCTTCTCCGGCTTCCACACGCAGAGCGTCACGACGAGCTGCGGCAATGACGTTTTCAGCGCGCCGATGGCGTCGAGCGCGAAAAGCTCGTCGACTTTATTGACGCCGAAAAACAATCGGCACTGGCGCTGATCGGCGAATTCGGCCATTTGGCGCAGCATGGAAAGCGCCGGCGCAAGGCCGGTGCCGCCGGCGACAAACCAGCGCGGCGCGGCGCTCGCCTCATCGGCGGTGAACTGTCCCTGCGGACCGCGAATAAGCAGCGTATCGCCGATGGCGGCGTGATCCCGGAGATAGTTCGAAAAGGCGCCGTTCGGCTGAACGCGGATGAAAAGCTCAAGCGCTCCATCCCAATTCGGCGCATTCGCGAGCGAATAGGAGCGCTTGGCCGAGCCGTCGGGAAGCGTGACTTCGACGAATTGTCCGGCGGTGAATTGCGCCGCGCGTCCGAAGGTCGGATCATCTTCATATTGAAGCTGCAGGCGCATCGCGCCCGAGCCCGCCGGCTCAAGCGCGACGAGCGTCGCGCGCCGTTCGGGAATGGGCGCGAAGCCGACCGCCGCTTCGTCGAAAGGCGCGCGCAATGCGAGATCGCTGCGCGGCTGCGCGCGGCACAGCAATATGTCGCCCGCCATGCGCTCTTCCTCGCTTAGCGCCGAGCTGCTGTAGGACATCAGTTCGACCTCTCCGCTTGCGCGAGAGACGCGGCACGCGCCGCAGCCGCCCTCCCGGCAGGAGGAAGGGAGATAAATGCTCGCGCGTTCGGCGGCGTCCAGTAGCGTGTCGGACGGTTCAGCATCGAAGGCAATCGTCGCGCCGTCGCGCGTGAGAAGGCTGACCTTATACATGGCGGATTCCGAAAAGAGGCGGACGCCCGAGGCCGGGCGTCCATTGGATGAGCGTTAGGCCGCGCGGGCGAGCGAGGCTTCGATGTCGGCCTTGGCGTCGCCGACAGGCTGAACGCCGAATTTCTGCACCAGCACGTCGACGAGCGCAGGCGTGAGAAATGCCGGCAGCGTCGGGCCAAGGCGCACATTGCGCACGCCGAGCGCGAGCAGCGTGAGAAGAACGGCCGCAGCCTTCTGCTCGAACCAGGACACGATGAGCGACAGCGGCAGTTCGTTGACGCCGACGCCGAAAGCTTCCGCGAGTTTCGTCGCGACGACGAGCGCGGAATAGGCGTCATTGCACTGGCCCATATCGAGAAGACGCGGCAGACCGCCGATCGTCCCGAAGTCTTGCTTGTTGAAGCGATATTTGCCGCAGCCGATCGTGAGGATCACCGTATCCTTCGGCGCTTCGTCGGCGAAGTCGGTGTAATAGTTGCGGCCAGGCGCCGCGCCATCGCAACCGCCGACGAGGAAGAAGTGGCGGATGGCGCCGCTCTTCACAGCGTCGATCACCTTGTCGGCGACGCCAAGCACCGTGTCGCGCCCGAAGCCGATGGTGATTGTTTGGTCCGGCGCGTCTTCAGTAAAGCCGGGCAGGGCCTGCGCCGCCTGCGCGACAACCGCGAAATTCTCATCGGCGATGTGGCGAATGCTCGCCCAGCCGACCGGCCCTGCGGTGAAAATGCGACCGCGATAGCGCGGCTGCGGCTCGATGAGGCAATTGGAGGTCATGACGATCGGGCCAGGGAATTCGGCGAATTCCTTCTGCTGATCCTGCCAGGCGCCGCCGTAATTGCCGACGAGATGCTGATAGGCTTTGAGCTTCGGATAGGAATGCGCCGGCAGCATTTCGCCATGCGTATAGACGTTGATGCCTTTGTCCTTCGTCGCTTCGAGGATGGCGTGCAGATCCTTCAGATCATGACCGGAGACGAGGATCGCCTTGCCCTTGACCGGCGTTATGCGCACGTTGGTCGGCGTCGGCGCGCCGAAGGCGCCGGTATTCGCTGCGTCGAGCGCCTCCATGGCGAGGAAATTGGCGCGGCCAAGCGACATCGCCTCGTCGAGCAGCGTCGCGACGTCGCGCTCTTCGCGCGCCAGAACGTCGAGCGCATGTTCGACGGTCTCATAGATCGCGTCGCGTTCTTGCCCGAGAACGCGCGCGTGATGCGCATAGGCGCAGACGCCTTTGAGACCGTAAAGAATGAGCGAGCGCAGGCCGACGACATCCTCGCCGAGGATCGCCGCATCTTTGCGCACGGCGGCCTCAGACGCCTGAGCGAGAAGTGCGGCCATGTTGCTCGCGGGCGTGAACGCGGCGGGACCAGAAAGAGACTCGGGCGTCTTGCCGGCGGCGCGCGCGGCGTCTTCGTAAAGCGCCTTGGCGCGATCGCGAATCTGCGACGCCTGCTGGATGAGCTCGACGAATTTCACCGCGTTGAAATTGACATTAGTGAGCGTGGTGAAGAAGGCGAAGAGGATGAAGCGGTCGGCTTCGATGTCCGTCGCGCCCAATTGGCGCGCGCGATGGAGATATTGGCCGACGCCTTCGCAGACATAGAGCAGAGTGTCTTGCAGATCGGCGGTCGCGGCGTCCTTGCCGCACATGCCTTTCGCGCCCGCGCAGCCCGCGCCCTCGTCCGACCGGTAAGTCTGCTCGCATTGATAACAGAACATGTCGCTCCCTCCTGGCTTAATTCGGTATTTAGAATGTTTATTAAAAAGGATGGAAGTCAAGCCGTGAGGCGCGGCATTTCGCGGCGATTGTTCAGGCGGAGAGATCGGCGAGCGGGAAGGCGGCAGTTTTTTCGAGACAATCATTCAGGGTGTAACGATCGAGCTCGCGCAAAAATCCCTGTTCGGCGCGCGCCAGCATGCCCTTCAGTCGGCAGCGCGGCAAAAACGCGCAGTTGCTGCCTTGCGGGCTGAAACATTCGACCAGCGGCTGATCGTCAAGCGTGCGGACGACCTCGCCGATTCGGATGTCGCGCGGATCGCGCGCCAGCCGAACGCCGCCTTGCGCGCCGCGGATGCCCTCGACATATCCGGCGGCGGCGAGTTCCTGGAGCACTTTCGCCATATGGTGGCGGGAAACGCCGAAATGATCGGCGATCGCCGCCGCGCTCATCACTTCCGGGTTACGATCAGCGAGGAGGATGAGCGCGCGCAGGCCAAAGTCGGTGAAGGTCGTTAGCCGCATGGAGTCAATTTAACACGGTATTTGAAATTCTGAAATACATTCAGTCGTCATGCCTGGCCTTCACGCAGATCAACGCCGCCTCTCTCGGCGTCATGCCCGCGCTTGTCGCGGGCATCCACGTGGCTCCGTCGCGCGCATCTGGCAAGCATTTATGCATCGTCTCGGCGCGGATGGCCGGGACATAGGCGAGCGAAGCGACGCCGTCTTTGACGGCTTTGCCCGGCCATGACGGCTGTGGGATTCGTAGGCGCTAATGAAAGCGGTCCCTCGTCCTTCGAGACGCCCGCTGCGCAGGCTCCTCAGGATGAGGGGCCTTGGATTGATGCGCGATTGCGCGCGACTGCATTCTTTGCAGCAGCCAAAAGCAGTCCTCATCCTGAGGGGCGGCCGAAGGACGCGTCTCGAAGGACGAGGACTGCTATGCGGACGCCTCTATATCCTTCTCACTCCCCGCTGAGCGCCATGTCGTCGCGGTGGATGATTTCGTCGGGGCCCTTGAAGCCGAGCAGCGACTCTATTTCCTTCGTCGAGCGGCCGATGATTTTCACCGCGTCCGACGCGTCATAGGTCACGAGCCCACGGCCGATCTCGCCGCCCTTGGCGTTGCGGATCACGATGCAGTCGCCGCGCGCGAAGCCGCCTTCGATCCGCGCCACGCCCGCCGGCAGCAAGCTCCTTCCTGAGCGCAGCGCCTTCGCCGCGCCGTCGTCGATATGCACGGCTCCCTTCGGCTCCAGCGAGCCGGCGATCCATTTCTTGCGCGCCGTCACCGGATTGGACGGCGTCAGAAACCAAGTGCAGCGCCCGCCCGCGGCAATACGCGCGATCGGCGCCTCTTCGCGACCGTCGGCGATCACCAAATGCGCGCCGCCGGTGGTGGCGATCTTCGCCGCCTCGATCTTGGTGCGCATGCCGCCGCGCGAATATTGCGAGGCGGCGCCGCCGGCCATGGCTTCGATCTCGGCGGTGACGCGCGGCACGACGGCGATGTGTTTGGCGTCGGGGTTTGAATCGGGCGGGGCGCTGTAGAGCCCGTCGACGTCGGACAGCAAGATCAAAAGATCGGCGCTCGCCATGGTTGCGACGCGCGCGGCGAGACGGTCATTGTCGCCATAGCGGATTTCCGCCGTCGCCACCGTGTCGTTTTCATTGATCACCGGCACGGCGCGCAGCGACAAGAGCCGCGTCAAACATTCGCGCGCATAGAGGTAGCGGCGGCGCTCCTCAGTGTCGCCGAGCGTGACGAGCACTTGCCCGGCGACGAGGCCGCGGTCATGCAGCGTTTCGGCCCACAGCCTAGCGAGCGCAATCTGGCCGACGGCGGCGGCCGCCTGACTGTCTTCGAGTTTCAGCGCGCCGCGCGAAAAGCCCAGCACGCTTCGCCCCAGCGCAACGGCGCCGGAGGATACAACCAGCACGTCGGCGCCGGCACGATGCAGATCGGCGACGTCGTCGGCGAGGCGCTTCAGCCAGGCGCGCTTCGCCGACGCCCTGTTCGGGTCGACGATGAGCGAGGAGCCGACCTTGACGACGATGCGTTTGAAGGCGGCGAGGTCAGGGGCGCGCTTGGTCATGCGGCGGGGAGAGTTAGCCCGCAGCCGCTGGAACTGCAAATTGATGTGTTGGAGCCGTCGCTCGTTAGCGATGCGCCTAGGCGCATCAATCGCCGAGTCCGGCGACCTCGGCGTCTTTATCCTCCTCTATGCCGGCGGCAGACGAGAACTCTTCCAGCTCTTCGCTCCAGCACTCAAATTGCCGGCGGCCATAGTCGACCATGGCTTCCGCGAGATCGCTCGGCGACCTCGCCGTCCAAATATCTTGCGCGAATTGCAACGCCGACCGCATGTTGATCAGCCCGAAATCCAACAGTCTCGCTGCGTAATCCTGATAGTTCTTCATTGAAACCGAAAGGAGGGAGGCGTCGGTCGCGATCATCGTAACCCCCTGAAGTTGCCGGATATGTATCTTGCCGTGACTAAAAATATAGAGGGAGACGCGGCTGCGCCAGCGCCTCCCTCGGGACTGAAAAGGGCTGCAATATGCTGCGAAGATTGCCTTGGCTCTACTACGAACACGTGACAGAACGCAGCCTCGGCGCTGCGCCTTGAGTTAGGTCAACTATATGAAAGAATTGCATAATTTTCGTTTTTGTAATATCAGTTTTTTTTGCCTGTCGCGATTGAGGGGGCCAACATCGAGTGAAATTGTGGAACTCCCGTAGCGGCGGGTTTGGGAGGCCGTGATGCATCGAGTTGTGTATTTCAGTAACGCGAGTCTTGAACTGACCTTCCCGGCGATCGAAGCGATTGTCGAGAAGGCCGCAGAGCGAAATCGGCCGCTGCAAATCAGCGGGGCGCTCCATTACAATGGTCTCAACTTTTTGCAAATTCTCGAAGGCCCGCAACAGGCGCTGATGCCTCTTTATTTGCAGATCCGCAAGGATCCGCGCCATTCCGGCGTGGTAAAGCTGGTCCATGAGCGCATCTTGACGCGCAGCTATCCCGACTGGGGCATGAGACTCTTTTGCGGCGCGCCGAAGTGCGTTGGCGCACCCACCGGAATGTCGCCGGGCGATACAGACCTTCCCGCGATGATCAACGCCTTTTTCGGATTGGGCCACACGATGGCGTTCGCCGAGCTTCGGTGAGCGCAATTCTTGCTTAGGTCGATTTGCCGGATTTGGCCGCGTCGCGCCCGTCGGAGCTGCTAATGTTAGGAAATGCTATGAAAATCGGCTCGCCCAAGGGCGGAGGAAAGACGGAGGCCGGGGCGCGTCATGGCCGGCTCCTGTCCGGCTATTTAGTCAATCTGCATCGCGGGGCGGCGCCGGTGAGGGAACTGATGCTCGCCGATATCGAGAGGTTTCAGTCGCTCGGAGCGACGGGTTATGCCGACGATCTAAAGCTCGCGCTCAAACGGTTCACGTCTGAATTTATCGAGAGAAAGGATCGGCGCTAAACTTTCGCGCGAAAGCGACTTGCCGCGCATCGCGCGGTCTATATAGAGCCGGATGATGGGTTTGCGCCGAGCTCTTGCTTGTACGTCTCTGCTTGCCGCCGCTGTGCTCTCAGCGCCCGCGTATGCGGCTTCTGACTGTGGTTCTTTCGACTCAAGCAAGAAGCTTACGCTTATGCGTATCGAGTCGAAGGCCCCGAAGGTCAACTTCGTCTCCGGCCCGAGCAAAAAGGCGCTGAACTGTCCTTCGAGCGAGCCCGCCTGCAGGCTGAAAGCTTTCCTCACGCCAGGCGACGAGGCGCTGATTGAGGCGTCCGATGCGCCTTTCGTCTGCGCTACCTATGTCTCGGCGCGCGGGACGGAAACCACCGGGCTTTTGCCGCGCGAGGCTATTCAGCCCGTGGCGCCGGAAGCTGTCGCGCGCGCGAAATGGGAGGGCGAGTGGCGGCGCGCCGAGGCGAAGATCGTTCTCAAATCGCGCGGCGATGTCGTGAAGGTTTCCGGCAGCGCGACCTACGGCGCCGAAGACCCCGAGCGGGTCAAACGCGGCGCTGTGAATCTCGGAGAACTCGACGGCGAGGCCAAGCCGCGCGGAAATACGCTTGCGATTGGCTATGATCCTGATCGATCGGCGGATCTGCCGACCCCGGAAGCGGCGAAGGACAGCTGCGCCGCGCGGCTTTCTCTTTTTGGCCGCTATCTCGTCGTCGAAGACAATTTGGGCTGCGGCGGCATGAATGTGAGCTTTTCCGGCGTCTATGTGCGTGGCGCGGGGAAATAACGCGCGTCGGACGCCGTCAGTCGATCAACCGCGCGCGAGTCTCTCGCTCAAATTTCGCGAGTTCATCGCTGATCGCGACTTCATAGCGCTGATGTGAGCTGAGTGAGAGCAATTTCGGCGGAAGCACGGCGATCTGCTCTTTTGCGTAAGCGCGAATTTTCTGAAGGTCGGGTGATGCCGCGACGCGGCGACCGGAAAGCATGACGGGCTGCAGCAAGGGAACGCCCGCTAGTGTTTCACTATGCCGGGCGATGACGTCCCCGACCGCGACGCCGTCTCGAAACTCTCGGAAAACCTGCTTGCGGCCCGGCAGCGATCGCTTGCCGGCCGAGAGTTTCATCCGTCCTTCGCCGGCGTATTCGGTGAGCTTATAGGCGATGTCGAGGGCAGGGGCGTCGCTCGAGACCGCCATATCCGTGCCGACGCCGAAAATATCGATCGGCGCGGCGCGCGACGTCAGCTCGTGGATCTTTGTTTCATCGAGACCGCCGCTTGCGACGATCTGCACGTGGCTCAAGCCGGCGTCATCAAGAATGCGGCGCGCCTCTCGCGAAAGCGCGTCGAGATCGCCGGAGTCGAGACGCACAGCGCGAATTTTGAAGTTTGCGCCGCGCTCTCTCGCGAGCGCGACGACCTTCTTGACGCCTTCGATCGTATCGTAAGTGTCGACGAGCAGCGTCGTATCGGGAAAGACATCGCTGAAGGAGCGAAATGCTTCCATCTCCGACGCGCAGGCCTGGACAAAACTATGCGCCATCGTTCCGGCGACAGGCAGTCCATAGGCCTGTCCGGCGGCGACATTAGAGGTCGATTCAACGCCGCCGATGTAGAACGCGCGCGCGCCTTTATTGGCCGCATCGATTCCTTGCGCCCGTCTTGCGCCGAAATCGACGACGCTGCGGCCGCGCGCAGCAGCGACAATGCGCGCCGCTTTGGAGGCGAGGATCGTTTGCAGCCCAATCTGATTGAGAACGAGCGTTTCAATGAGTTGCGCTTCGGCGATCGGCGCGACCACCTCCATGATCGGTTCGTTTTCAAAGAACGGCGCACCCTCGCGCATCGCATAAATGTCACCTGAGAAGCGAAAATTGGCGAGCCAATCGAGGAAAGGCTTTGAGGAAAATTCGAGCGAAGCGAGATAGTCGATCTGCGGCGCCTCAAAACGCAAATTCTCGATCTCGTCGAGAAGATCGTTCAAGCCGGCGGCGATCAGGAAATTGCGTTGCGGCGGCAACTTGCGCACGAAGAGGCTGAAGGTCGCCTGCGCGTCCATGCCTAATTCGAAATAGGCGCGCAGCATCGTGAATTCATAGAGATCCGCGAAGAGCGCGCTGCTGGACACGGATGCTCCTTCTTAGGCCGAGATTGCCCTCGCGCCGGTCGGGACCATAGCCATGGCGTCGAGGCCGGGCAAATCTTCGCCGGCTTGTGCTGCAATCGGCCTCTGGATTTCAGCGCTCTTCGATGATAACGCCGGCCTTGCACATCTTTTCGACGGCGTCTCTTCCGCCTTCCGCTGTGATGGGGCGGGAGCCGGACAGACGCACATGCGTCTCAAACCCTTCCGCAATGGCGTCGAGCGCGGAGTCGCGCACGCAAACGTCGAGCGCCAATCCGACGATCAGCAGACGACGCACGTTGAGATCGCGCAGACGATCCGCCAGTCCCGTCGCGTTGAATGCGGAAAGCTGGTCGCGCTCTGGCGCTGCTCCTTTGGCGATGATGATCGCGCGCTCGGGCAGGCGCAGATCGGAATGGAACTCAGCGCCCGCGCTGCCCTGAACGCAGTGCGCTGGCCATGGTCCGCCAGACTCTCGAAAGCTCGCATGGCCTGGGGGATGCCAGTCGCGCGAGGCAAACACAGGAACGCCGGCAACGACCGCCTCCTCGATCAGCCCGTTCACTACAGGGACAATCTTGTCGGCGTCGACGACTTCCAGCGCGCCGCCAGCGCAGAAATCGCGCTGCACGTCCAAGACGATGAGCGCGTCGCCGGCCTTCAGCCGCATCGCTTCGCTGGGCATCATGCTGCTCCGGATAACGGGCTTGGGTCAGACCGATCTCCAGATTTATGTCTTTAGCTCATGGGAACAAGACAAGTTTTCTTTTTCGTATGACGATGAGAGCGCCTGTAGGCCAGAGAAATTCCTGCAGGACAGGGGGCTTCAACAAGCAGTCCTCATGCTGAGGAGGCGCCTGAAAGGCACCGTCTCGAAGCACGAGGGCTGCGATGCTGACAGGGCGCTTCGTGGAGATGGGCCCTCGTCCTTCGAGACGCGCGCTTTGCGCGCTCCTCAGGATGAGGGCCTTAGTACGAGAGCCCGGCGCCGCTCACACATCCAAATTGGCGACGCTCAGCGCATTCTCCTGAATGAATTCGCGCCGAGGCTCCACGACGTCGCCCATCAGCTTGACGAAAATATCATCGGCTTCGGCGGCTTCCTTCACCTTCACCTGCAACAGCGAACGCGCGTCGCGATCGAGAGTCGTCTCCCAGAGCTGCTCGGCGTTCATTTCGCCGAGCCCTTTGTAGCGCTGGATCGTCAGGCCCTTGCGGCCGACGGCGTTCATCGCGTCGTAAAGCGCGAGCGGTCCTGAGAGCGAGGCCTCGTCGCCCCGCCGGATCAGAGTCGCCGGCCCGGCGAAAATTTCACGCAGGCTTTCGGCGCGCTCATGGAGCTTGCGCGCCTCGCTCGAATTCAAAAGCGAAGCGTCGAGCGTCACGGCGTGCGTCACGCCGCGCAACGTTCGCTTGAAGACATATTCGAGACTTTGGCCGCCATCGCGAACCTCGCCCGACCAGCCGCGCTCGGTCTCCTCTGAAATGGCGTCGAGACGGCGCGCGACTTCGTCGGCGAAGCGCTTCGCCGTCGCTTCGTCGGTCTGCGGCGTCAGATCGCCGGCCATCGCCGCCTGTTCGACGACGGCGCGGTCATAGCGCGAATGCAGGCTCAGCATCACATTGCGGAAACCGCGCGCGTCTTCGAGAACCTTGCGCAGATCGGCGCCGGCGCGATCTTCCGAACCCGCGCGCAGCACGGCGCCGTCGAGCAGGCTTTCGATCAGGTAATCCTCAAGCGCGCGTTCGTCTTTGAGATATTGCGTCGACTTGCCGCGCGTCACCTTGTAGAGCGGCGCCTGTGCGATGAAGACATGTCCGCGTTCGATGAGCTCCGGCATCTGCCGGTAGAAGAAGGTCAAGATCAGCGTGCGAATATGGGCGCCGTCGACGTCGGCGTCGGTCATGATGATGATCTTGTGATAGCGCAGCTTGTCGGCGTTGAATTCGTCACGGCCGACGCCTGTGCCAAGCGCGGTGATCAGCGTGCCGATCTGCTCCGACGACAGCATCTTGTCGAAACGCGCGCGCTCGACATTGAGGATTTTGCCGCGCAGCGGCAGCACCGCCTGGAATTCGCGATTGCGACCCTGTTTCGCCGTGCCGCCGGCCGAGTCGCCCTCGACGATGAAGAGTTCGGACTTTGCCGGATCGCGCTCCTGACAGTCGGCGAGCTTGCCTGGAAGATTGGCGACGTCGAGCGCGCCCTTGCGGCGCGTCAATTCGCGCGCCTTGCGCGCCGCCTCGCGCGCCGCCGCCGCTTCGACGACCTTGGAGACGACGTTCTTGGCTTCGGCGGGATGTTCCTCCAGCCATTGGCCGAGCATTTCATTGACGACGTTCTCGACCGCCGGCCGCACTTCCGAAGAGACGAGCTTGTCCTTCGTCTGCGAGGAGAATTTCGGGTCCGGCACTTTCACCGACAGGACGCAGGTTAAGCCCTCGCGGCAGTCGTCGCCGGTGAGATCGACCTTCTCGCGCTTGGCGAGGCCTGAGGATTCGGCATAGCCGGTGATCTGGCGCGTCAGCGCGCCGCGGAAACCCGCGAGATGCGTACCGCCGTCGCGTTGCGGAATGTTGTTGGTGAAGGCCAGCACATTCTCGTGATAGCTGTCGTTCCACCATAGCGCGACTTCGACGCTGATATGGTCGCGCTGGCCGTCGATGAGGATCGGCGCGGAGACGAGCGGCGTCTTGGCGCGGTCGAGCCAGCGCACGAAAGCTTCGAGTCCGCCTTCGTAAAAAAGCTCTTCGCGTTTAACCTCGGCATGGCGCGCGTCAGTAAGAACGATGCGCACGCCGGAATTGAGGAAGGCGAGTTCGCGCAGACGATGCTCGATCGTCGCATAATCGAACTCGGTCATCGTGAAGGTCACGGGCGAGGGCAGGAAGGTCACTTCGGTGCCGCGCTTGGCCTTGCCGTTCTCGACCGGCGCGTCGCCGACGACGGCGAGTGGCGCGACCGCGTCGCCGTTGGAGAACTCCATGAAATGCTCGCGCCCATCCTGCCAGATGCGCAGCTTCAGCCAGACGGAGAGCGCGTTGACGACCGAGACGCCGACGCCGTGCAGGCCGCCGGAGACCTTATAGGAATTCTGGTCGAACTTACCGCCGGCGTGGAGCTGGGTCATGATGACCTCGGCGGCCGAGACGCCTTCCTCCTTGTGGATGCCGGTCGGAACGCCGCGGCCGTTGTCCGTCACCGTGCAGGAGCCGTCGGCGTTGAGCGTCACGGCGACATCGGTCGCATGGCCGGCAAGCGCCTCGTCGATGGCGTTGTCAACGACCTCATAGACCATGTGATGGAGGCCGGTGCCGTCGTCGGTGTCGCCGATATACATGCCGGGGCGCTTGCGCACGGCGTCGAGGCCGCGCAGCACACGAATGGAGTCGGCGCCATAGGCGTTGGGATCGCCGGCCGGGATTTCGGCGTCGTCGTTGCTCATAATTTCCGTGGTTTCGAGGGGGCGAAAAATCGCATGATTCGTAGCTAGAACAATATACTGCGAACGGCGGCTCGATGCACGAAAAAAGGCGGCGCCATGCGCCTTTTTCTACCCTTTCGAATCAATCGGATAGGTCCAATTCGACGATTCGCGCGTCAGTGGTATCCTTCCTCGGCGAGCACTTGGCGGACCGCGGCGCGCGACTTCATGCGCTGGTAGTGCGCAGCGCAGTTCGGCGGCAGCGTCATGCCCGTCTTGTCGGCCCAGAATTCGACATAGAACAGGGCCGCGTCGGCGATGGAGAAGTCGCCCGCCACATAGTCGCGGCCGGCGAGTTCGGCGTTCACTGTTTGAAAGGCCGCTTCGGCGATGGCGCGCCCTTCGGCGATGATTTGCTCCCGCTCGTCGCCATAGCGCTCTGGCGTGAAGACGCGGCGAAAACCGTCGCCGTGGATGTGGCCGGTACAGAAAACGAGCATCGCGAACGCTTCTTGCGCCCGTGTGGGCTCGGAGGGCAGAAGCTTCCGCCGCGGGTAGGTCTGCGCCAGCCACGTCGCAATGCTGACGAAATCTGTCAGCGCCGTACCATCGTCGCGCACGAGCGTCGGGATCGTGCCGTGGGGATTGATCGCCAGATATTCCGGCTTCAAATGGTCGCCGCGCGGCAGATTGAGCACATAGGCTTCGAAAACAAGGCCGATCTCTTCGAGAAGGATGTGAATGCCGGTCGAACAGGAGCCCGGCGTCATGTAGAATTTCATTGATGCCTCTGGAGGGTTGCGCAGCCGTTGCAACCTCGGCGCCACCGCGCGACGCCATCATCAAGGTCCGAGCGGTTTCTACGCTGAGGTTATTCGTCCGGGAGTCACGAGCAGAAGTTCGGCGCGACCCCACAAGGGCTCAAACAGCGCGGGGTCGGCGCCGGTCATCCAGACCTGTCCGCCAAGCGCCTGCAGTTCGTCGTAGAGCGCCTCGCGGCGCTTCACATCGAAATGCGCCGCGACCTCATCGAGCAGGAGGATCGGCGCCTGGCCAGTCATCGCATCGACCAGCTTGGCGTGCGCCAGCGTGAGCCCCATCAGCAGCGCTTTCTGCTCGCCGGTCGAACAGGCGCGCGCCGCTTCATTCTTGGGGCCATGCCGCACAGCCAGGTCGCTCGCCTGCGGACCGATTAAGGTGCGTCCGGCGGCGGCGTCGCGGCGGCGCAACGCCGCGAGTTCGCCGCGATACCATTCTTCGACGACGAGCGCAGGCTCAAGCCCGAGACGCTGCTCCAGCTCGCCTTCGATCGTCACGTCCGCCCAGGGAAACGACGAAGCGTCGTTGCGGCCAGCGGCGATCAGCGTAGCAAGCCGCGAGACGGTCTCGCGTCTGGCGGCGGCTACCGCAACGCCAAGCGCAGCGATTTCTTGTTCTGCGGCGTCGAGCCAGCGCCGGTCCGAAACGCCTTCTTCGAGAAGCCGGTTTCGATTGCGCAGCGCACGCTCCAGCCTATTGGCCCGCGCGCCGTGCTCGGCGTCGACGCCGAGCGCCAGCCGGTCCAAAAAGCGTCGGCGCTCGCCCGCTGGCCCCGAAAACAGCCCATCCATCGCTGGGGTGAGCCAGAGCACGCGTACGTAATCGGCAAAGGCGCGCGCTGACGTCGCAGGCTCGCGATCGATACGGAAAAGTCGCTCGCCCGACGCTGTCAGCCCGTGCCCGAGCTGCGTCGTCGCGCCGTCGATCTCGACTTCGATCGAGCCGGCGAAACCGCCGGAACCGCCGCGTCTTGCGCATTCGGCAAGCTCCGCGCGACGTAGGCCGCGGCCGGGCGAGAACAACGACAGGGCTTCGAGCAAATTGGTTTTGCCGGCTCCATTCTCGCCAAAAAGCGCAATCATCGGCGACTCGAACCGGCAATCGAGCGCCGCATAAGATCGGAAATCACTGAGCGTCAGACGGCGCACGCGCGGCGCGTTCTTGATCGCGACCGTCATCACGACACTGTCCCGCCGAAGCGATGCGGCGCACGCGCGCTGACGATCATTGTGGCCTGGAAACGCGGCGGCCCGGCGAGAGGATGGCGTAGCTGTGAGGCCCGGTGTAGGACGTCATGACGGCTTCGATCAAAGGTTCGTCCGAACCTTCAACGTTCGACCAATCGACTGTGAAACTCGCGCCCGTTCCGCCGCGAACGTCATCTTGGGCAATGATCACCTGCAGAGAGGCATAGGGCTTCAGATAAAGCGGCTCGTTCAAGTAGCTTTCAATCAATTGCCCCGAGCCGCTGCGATATTCGATCTTGTCGATCGCCAGAATGTTCGTAGCCGAGGCGTTATGAATAGAGAGCGCGCCGGAGAAGTTCAGCCGCGTCACGCCGCCTTGCCCAATGAGCGTCGAATGCAGCGGAATGAGCGTGCGTCCACGAATGGCGAGTCTTTCCGCCGGGGCGGATGTCGTGGCGTCGGGGCTGACGATAACGGGCTGAGCCGAAGATAAGGGCCGGGCTGCGCATTCGGTTGCGAAGGCGATCAAGACGAGAGCGAGCGCAAGAACACGCGGGCAAAGGCTAAGCGGCGCTGCGCGCATCATTTCTTTCCGTATGACATAGGCTGGGCGCCGGGCGACCCGGCGCACACTACCATTGCGCCGCGAAAGGTCTAATCGAAGGAGTGCGCCGCCTAGGCGGACTGCGGGCCTGCGCGACGACGCGCCGCATGCCGGCAAGTCGTCACAGCGGCGCAAAGCGCCTC
This sequence comes from Methylocystis sp. B8, assembly GCF_005771425.1. Lineage (GTDB taxonomy): Bacteria > Pseudomonadota > Alphaproteobacteria > Rhizobiales > Beijerinckiaceae > Methylocystis. Next base: position 859,216 of record NZ_VBTZ01000001.1, read on the forward strand.
CCACGCGACAAAATTCTCGTTTTTTGGACGAGCGAAGCCGTTTGGCCTTGCCGGTAAAATCTGTATTCTCCGGCTGCGGCGATCGGAGTTTTTCAGTGGCGGGCGTGGGTCATGCGCAAAGCCTTGCGGCTAAGCGCGTCTTGCTGATTGTCGGCGGGGGGATCGCCGCATACAAGTCGCTCGATCTCGTTCGGCGTCTGCGCGAACGAGGCGCGCGGGTGCGCGTCGTCATGACCGCAGCGGCCAAGGAGTTCGTGACTCCGCTCGCCTTCGTCAGCGTCGCCAATGAGAAAGTCTATGACGATCTCTTCTCCGCGATCGACGAGCAGGAGGTGGGGCATATCCAGCTCTCGCGCGACGCGGACCTTATCGTCGTTGCGCCGGCGACGGCGCATATAATGGCGCGTGCGGCGCGAGGTCTATGCGACGATCTCGCGACCACCTTGCTGCTTGCGACCGACAAGCGCGTTCTTTATGCGCCGGCGATGAATGTGCGCATGTGGCTTCATCCTGCGACGCAGCGCAATGTCTCGACCCTCCATGGCGACGGCGCCTGGTTTGTCGGACCGAATGTCGGCGACATGGCTTGCGGCGAATATGGGCCCGGGCGCATGAGCGAGCCTCTCGAGATTGTCGAAGCGATCGAGACTGCGCTGAAGCAGGATACTCGATTGCCGGCGCCCGAAGGACTTTTGGCGCGCGGCGGCGCGCTTGAAGGCCTGCATGTCGTCGTGACGTCCGGTCCCACTCATGAGCCGATCGATCCGGTGCGCTATATCGCCAACCGATCGTCAGGTCGGCAAGGCCACGCCATCGCGGTGGCGGCGGCGCGCGCCGGCGCGCGTGTGACGCTGGTTTCAGGGCCCGTCGCGCTGTCCGATCCGCCCGGTTGCGAGGTTATACATATAAAGAGTGCGCGAGACATGCTCACCGCCGTGGAGGCTACGCTTCCTGCGGATATATTCATCGCCGCGGCGGCCGTCGCCGACTGGCGTATCGAGCCGGCGCGCGACAAGATCAAGAAGGGCGAGTGCGGCGCTCCTTCTCTGTCACTCGTTGAAAATCCCGACATTCTCGCGACCGTCTCACAGGGACTGCGGCGTCCGCGCCTCGTCGTCGGCTTTGCAGCCGAAACCAGCGACCTTATCCGCCATGCGCAAGAGAAGCTCGCGCGAAAGGGATGCGATCTCATCGTCGCCAATGACGTCAGCGAGGGAACGGACGTTTTCGGCGGCGCGACCAACGAAGCCCATCTCGTTACGCGCTCTGGCGTCGAGGATTGGCCGCGGCTTCGCAAGGAGGATCTCGCAGAACGGCTTGTGGCGCGCCTCGCGCAGATGATCCGCGCCGGGGCGACGCCATGAAAGTCGCGATCCGCCGACTGCCGAACGCCGAGAATCTGCCGTCGCCGGCTTACGCCAGCGAGGGAGCGGCGGGCATCGATCTCTATGCCGCGCTCGCGCCGGGTCAAAAGCTGGTGCTGGAGCCCGGCGCGCGCGATCTCGTTCCTACGGGACTCTCGATTGCGTTGCCGCGAGGCTATGAGGGGCAGGTTCGCCCGCGCTCGGGCTTGGCCGTCGAGCGCGGCGTCACCATTCTCAACGCCCCAGGCACCATCGACAGCGACTATCGCGGCGAGATCAAAACGCTTCTGATCAATCTCGGGGCGCAACCCTTTGAGATTGTGCGCGGCATGCGCATCGCGCAGCTCGTTATTGCGCCGGTCACGCATGTGACGCTTGTTGAGGTCGACGATCTTGACGCAACGTCGCGCGGCGCCGGCGGCTTCGGGTCGACGGGACTGGGCGGAGAAGGCGCGCCATGAAGCTTCTGCCGCGCGCCGCCCGCTTCGCGCTCATGGCGACGCTCGACGTCGCGCTTCATGCGCGTGGTCGGCCGGTGTCGTCAAAGCAGCTCGCCGCGCGTCATGATCTCCCGCCGCGACGATTGGAGACGATTTTGCAGGCTCTGGTGCGGGCCGGGATTCTTAAAAGCGTCAGAGGGCCTGCGGGCGGCTATGCGCTGGCGCGCGAGAGGCGCCGTTTGTCGGTCGGCGAAATCGTTCGCGTCGCATTGCGCGCGGAGGAGGAGGCGCCAGACGTCGCGCCGCCGCTGCTCTCGGCGGTGCTCGAGCCGGTCATCGCCGATGCTGAGGAGAGCGCGTTACGGCGGCTCGACGATGTGACGCTCGACAATCTGCACGCCCGCGCGGTCGCGCATGGTTTTGGAGAAAGGCCGGACGCGAGCGGCGATTTTGAGATATGAAGCGCGCAAGCCGGCGAAGCCGCCGGAAGGAGGCGCGTATGTCCTATGAAACCATTCAAGTCGAGACGCAGGGTCGAGTTGGACTGATCCGGCTCAACCGGCCAGAAGCGCTCAATGCGCTGAACGCCCGACTGATCGCCGAGCTCGACGACGCGCTTTCGGCGTTTGAGTCCAATGATGGCGTTGGCTGCATGGTCCTGACGGGGTCCGAGAAGGCCTTTGCCGCAGGCGCCGACATCAAGGAAATGCGCGACAAGAAATTCATCGACGCCTTTCTCGACGATTTCATCGGCCGGTGGGACGTCGTGGCGCGCGCGCGCAAGCCGATCATCGCCGCCGTCGCCGGGTTCGCGCTGGGAGGCGGCTGCGAAATCGCGATGATGTGCGACTTCATTCTCGCAGCGGACACGGCGGTCTTTGGACAGCCGGAAATCAAGCTTGGCGTTATACCAGGCGCTGGCGGCACGCAGCGCTTAACTCGCGCCGTCGGCAAGGCGAAGGCGATGGACCTCATTCTTACCGGCCGGATGATGGGAGCGGAGGAGGCGGAGCGGGCCGGCCTGGTCGCGCGGATCGTCCCGGCCGCGGATCTGCTCGCCGAGGCGATCAAGACCGCCGCGACCATCGCGTCCCTGTCGCTTCCCGCGGTTCTCATGGCCAAGGAGGCGGTCAACCGCGCTTTCGAGGCGACGCTCGCCGAAGGAATTCGGCACGAGCGGGGGCTCTTCTATTCGCTTTTCGCCACGGATGACCAAAAAGAAGGCATGAGCGCCTTCGTCGAGAAGCGGAAGCCGGCCTTCGCCAATCGCTAGGCGGCCATTGACGCGGGGCCCGCGCCGCGCTTATAAACCCGCCACTTGGCCGCGATTTCGCGGCCCTTTGGTTTTTGGGCGGCGGAATCGCCGTCTTTTTCAAGGACACGCAAAGCATGGCCAATACGAGTTCGGCCAAGAAAGCCGTTCGCAAGATCGCGCGCCGCACCTCGATCAATCGGGCGCGTCGCAGCCGCATGCGCACTTTCGTGCGCAAGGTCGAAGAGGCGATCGCCTCGGGAGATGCGGCGGTGGCGGCCGACGCGCTGCAAAACGCCGTTCCGATTGTGATGCGCGCCGCGCAGACGGGCGTCATTCATAAGAACACGGCCTCGCGGAAGGTTTCGCGATTGACGGCGCGGGTGAAAGCGCTGGCCGCGCAGGCGTAAAGACGCTTCGCCGCCTCGGCGACGCAACAATCTCCAAGCCCGGCAGAGCCGGGCTTTTTTTTGCGCCTAACGTAGCGGCCAAATCGTCGCATGACGGGCTGATGACACGATAAAAAAAATTTTTTGTAGTGATAATACGTGAACATTCAAAATTCTCCCGATTCAATCCCTTGCAATTAAGCTGTCACGAAAGGGAAAAAGAGGGGCTCTTGACAGTTTTTTTGACCTGCTATGAACGCGGGCGGCTGCTTATCGCGCAGCCGGAATGCACATTTGGCCAGTGGATTTTTAAGGGCCATGAATCATCAGCTTATAGCGAAGCATGACAAAAGCTTTGTGGCGCCATGCTACAAAATCCAAATTAATGTGACAGATTTAATCACAAGCGTCGTTGCGTGTGATGGCGCTCGCGTGTAGCCTTGAATGGTCGAACGAAAGGCGGTCGGCGTCGGTTTTCACAAAGCGCGCAACAGCAAGGGGAACGACCAGCGTTCTCCGGCGCGGATGAGCCGAGGGCGAGACGCATTGCCGCTTTCCAGCCGTTCGATTTGAAAACTCAGTGATCAGTTCGCAAGGGCGTAGCGTAGAGTTCGTTAATTGCGACGCGCGTTTAATTCCGGGATTTTGTCGATCCCGGACGAGGGAGATTTTGTCATGGCGAAAGGGCGGTTGGCCGGGACAGTCCAGGGAGTGCGCAGCATCAGCGATCGTTTTATTCCGCGATCGTTCGCTGCGCATGGCAGAGTCTGTTTAACGCGGCAGGCCAACGTCAGTAGTTGTGCGCGGCTCGCGATTGGGCCGCCTTCACGACTTCTCATCTAGCGCCGTCCGCCGCGGCGATTACTCGATTCAGTTAGGTTCCTTTCGATCAGCGCCTGCGGCGTTCCTCGCCGAGGGGTTCGCTTCTTGGCGCGCGTTTCGGAAAAAAGGTCTGATATGTCTGATCATAGAGAGCAATTGGCAAGCGATGGCGTTTCTCCAGAGGATCGTTCGAAATGGGATCGAGTTCGTCACAGACTGAGGACTGATCTCGGCGACGCCGTTTACAATTCCTGGTTCACGAGATTGGAGCTCGAGCGTATCGATGGCGGGGCCGTACATCTGACGGTGCCCACCAAATTCCTGAAGAGCTGGGTGCAGTCGCATTATGCGCCGCGCATCAAGGCGCGCGTGGCGGGCGAATTCTCCAAAGTGGAGCGCGTCGTTATCGACGTGCGCTCGCCCGTCCGCAAGCCCCGCGCGCGCGAGGACGGCGCGGAGCCATGCGAGTCCAACGGACAGCATAATGCCGAGCGCGCTGTCGCATCGCTGGCGCCTGCCTTTGAGGCGGCTAGCGAAACGAACAGGAGGCGCGCCGTTCGCCCGATTGCTTCGCGTCACGACGCCGATGCATTCGTTGGCTCGCCGCTCGATCGCCGCTTATCTTTCTCGACCTTCCTTGTCGGCCCGTCGAACCAGCTCGCCTACGCCGCCGCCTGCCGTGTCGCCGAGTCGCGCCCCGGCGACCTTCCGATGTTCAACCCGCTTTATGCCCACGCGGCGGTCGGCCTCGGGAAAACACACCTCCTGCAGGCGCTGGCGCATGCGTCGAACGACAATCGCCGCAACGCGATCTATCTGACAGCCGAGCGGTTCATGAGCGGCTTCGTCTCTTCGCTTACCGCTCAGACGTCGTTGGCCTTCAAGGAAAAATTGCGCGGCATCGACATGCTGATCATCGACGACGTTCAGTTCTTGCAAGGCAAATCGATCCAGCAGGAATTCTGTCACACGCTCAATGCGCTGATCGACGCCGGCCGTCAGGTGGTCGTCGCCGCCGATCGGCCGCCATCGGAGCTCGATACGCTCGACGAACGCGTATTGTCGCGATTCAAGGGCGGGCTCTGTGTGGACATCGGGCCTCTCGATGAGGCCTTGCGCGTAAAGATCCTCTCCGCGCGAATTTCGTCGGCAAAGGAGTCGCACTCCGATTTCCACGTGCCGCCGGAGGTCATTTCCTATGTCGCGCGCACCATTGTCACGAACGGTCGCGATCTTGAGGGCGCGATCAACCGGCTTCTTGCGCACGCCACTCTGACCGGGGCGCCGCTGACTGTCGAGACCGCAGAGACCGCTATCCGCGACCTCGTTCGCACGCAGGACCCAAAGCGCGTCAAAATCGACGACATCCAAAAGCTCGTCGCGAGCCACTACAATATCTCGCGCGCCGACATTTTATCGTCCCGGCGCACCGCTAATGTGGTGCGCCCGAGACAAATCGCGATGTATCTCTCGAAAGTGCTGACGCTGCGCTCGCTGCCTGAGATCGGCCGCCGCTTCGGCGGGCGCGATCACACCACGGTGCTGCACGCGGTGCGCAAGATCGAAGAACTCGCCGCCAAGGACAAGGGGCTCGCAGAAGTCATCGAGTTGCTGAAGCGGATATTGAACGAGCAGTAGAATTTGAAGCGCGCGCCGGCTCTGGAGGCGCGCCCCCGTCTTATCGTCCGGTTTTCACCATCGTCCACATTCGGGTGATAAGTTTCTGAGTCGCCTGATCGGGTGCGACAACAGTGAACAGGCGCCGCATCGTCAGATCGCTCGGATATACCGACGGATCGTTCGCCACGGCCTTGTCGATCAGCGGCCGCGACGGCGCGACGCCGTTGGCGAAATTGGTGGCGATCGAATTGCGCGCGGCGACGTCCGGACGAAGCAGATAATCGATGAAGAGATAGGCTTCATTGAGGTGCCGCGCGTCCTGCGGAATCGCGAGATTGTCGAGCGAGAGAAGCGAACCTTCGTTCGGTATCACATAGGCAAGATCGGCGTCGGTTCCGGCCTCGCGGGCGCGGTTGCGCGCTTGCAGACTGTCGCCTGACCAGCCAATGGCCAAGCAGATGTCACCGTTCGCCAGCGCATTGATATATTCGGAGGAATGAAACTTCTTCACATAGCGGCGAAGGCTTCCCAGGAGGTCGGCGGCGCGCTTGAGGTCCTGGGGATTTTTAGAATTCGGATCGAGCTTCAGGTATTTGAGCGCAATCGCCAACATGTCCTCGGGACTATCGAGCATGTAGACGCCGCAGTCGGCGAGCTTCTTTAAGGATTCCGGCCGAAGGACTTGCTCCCAGCTCGTTATCGGCTTGCCAAGCCGTTCCTGGATTTTGGCGACATCATAGGCGACGCCGGTCGTGTACCACATGTAGTTGATAGCGTAACGGTTCCCCGGATCGAAACGCGCAAGTCTGCTGTCGATCTCGGGCCATATGTTGCGGGCGTTGACGAGCTTGCTTCTGTCGATCGGCTGCAGCACGCCCGCCGCAATTTCGCGCTGCAGGAACGTTGCCGAAGGCACGACGACGTCGTAACCCGTGTCGCCGGCGAGAAGCCGCGCTTCGAGCATTTCGTTCGAGTCATAGGTGTCGTAAATGACTTTGATCCCCGTCTCTCGGGTAAAGTCTTCGAGCACGCTTGGATCGATGTAATCGCTCCAGTTGAAAATATTGACGACGCGCTCGGCGCCCAGAACAGGCGTCGCTGCGGCGACAAGCGCGAGGAAGCAGGCGAGGAGAAACCGTTTCATACGACAATCCATGTGGCGGACCAGTCGGGCGAATCTATCATGGTTGCGCGCGCTTTGGCGACGCGCCAAGCTGAGCTGATGAAACCGCGCAGGACATAAATATGACCGTTTTTCACACAGAAGGCGCGGCGGCGCTCCAGGGGCGCGTCGACGCCACGAGACGCGTGGCGCGCGGGGCCCGGCGCTATTTGCGGGCCTGCGGCTTCTCCGTCGTTTGCGAGGCGCCTTTGCCGAACGGGCGGCGCGCTGATCTCATCGGACTCGCGCCCGACGGCATCTTGCGTATCGTCGAGGTCAAGTCGAGTGACGCCGATTATCGCGCCGATCTTAAATGGCCGCAGTATCGCGGCTTTTGCGATCGGTTCTATTTCGCGATTCCCTCGTCGCTCGATCCGGCGATCTTTCCCGAAGACGCGGGCCTGATCGTCGCCGATGCGCATGGCGCCCTGCTTATGCGGGAAGCTCCAGCGTTTCCGCTCGCCCCAGCTCGGCGACGTTCGATGCTGTTACGCTTTGCGGCGATGGCCGCGGACCGTTACTGCATGCTGGCCTTCGGCGACGAACTGGCGAATTGAAGCCGGCGTCAGCGGGGCGCGCGCTTGGCGAGAATGCGTTGCAGCGTACGGCGATGCATGTTGAGCCGCCGCGCCGTCTCCGAAACATTGCGGTCGCAGGATTCGAAGACCCGTTGGATATGCTCCCAGCGCACCCGGTCGGCCGACATTGGATTCTCTTGCGCGTCCGGTTTGTCGAGCTGAGTCGCCATCAACGCGTGATAGATTTCGTCGGCGTCGGCGGGCTTCGCTAAATAGTCGAAGGCGCCGAGCTTAACCGCGGTCACCGCAGTGGCGATGTTGCCGTAGCCGGTAAGGATGATTCCGCGCGCATCGGGGCGCGACGCCTTCAGCTTGGAGATGACGTCGAGGCCATTGCCGTCGTTGAGCCGCATGTCGATGATGGCGAAGGCCGGCGGGTGCGACTCGAGCGCCGCCAGACCCTCGGCGACCGTTTCGCACGGCGTCACGACGAAGCCTCGCGCCTCCATGGCGCGAGTCAGCCTTCCAAGAAACGGCTTGTCGTCGTCCAGGATCATCAACGAGCGATCCTGCGGCAAGGATGCAATTTGCTCAGGCTCCGAGACGTCTTCTCGATCCGACTTCAATTCTTCGGCCGACATCGCGTGTTTCCACCCGTGATTTTTGTCAAATCTAGCTTATCGGCCGCCTTGCGTCGATCTATTTGTCCTGCTGTGGGATCCTTGGCTTGGCGGCCGCGGGTTCGAGCGCTGCGCGCGGCCAGGTGATTTTGACGATGGCGCCGGTTCGCGGCGGCGAAACATTGCCTATTTCAACGATGGCGCCCGATCGCTCCAGAAGCGTCTTGGCGATGAAAAGACCAAGTCCAAGCCCCGATTCTGCATCATTCTTGGTGCGCCGTTCCGTCGGCCGGCCCCTCAAATAAGGATCGCCCAGACGATCGAGAATGTCGGGAGGGAAGCCCGGTCCATCGTCCTGGATCGCTATCGTCACATAGCTTGGACTCCACCAGGCGTCGATTTTTACGCGCGAAGCGGCGAAGTCCATGGCGTTTTCAACGAGATTGCCAAGGCCGTAAAGAATGGCCGGATTGCGCGTCAGCACCGGTCCGTCTGGAGGACCGCTTTTCGAGATCTCGACTTCGACCCCGATTTCGCGTTGGGGTTCGACTACTTCCTGGATCAGCGTGTCAATCGACAGCAGGTTCATGACGCTGCTTTGATCCGTCGCGCCGAGCGAGGCGAGCTTGCCCAATATCTCGCGGCAGCGCGCCGTCTCTTGCGCCAGGAGCTTAAGATCGTCGCGCAGCGCCGGCGCATTTTCCGGCGCGGACTTCAGCAGCTCTCTGATGATGAGCGTGATGGTCGCGAGCGGAGTGCCAAGTTCATGCGCGGCCGCCGCGGCGAGGCCGTCGAGTTGCGACAGGTGCTGCTCGCGCTCGAGCACCAGTTCCGTTGCGGCGAGCGCGTCGGCCAAGAGCCGCGCTTCGTCCGACACGCGCGCGGCGTAAATGCCGATGAACGCCGCGCTGAGCGCGAGCGCCGCCCAGATGCCGGCGCGGTAGAGGAGCGGGAATGTGAGCTTTTCGTCGGGATGCCAGGGCAGAGGGTAATATTCGACCGCAAGCACCGTCGCGACCGCAATCATGACGATGCCGAGCAGCAGCGTCAGATTGCTCGGCAGCGATACCGAAGAGATGATCACCGGCGTCAGGAACAGCATCGCGAAACTGTTGGTCAGTCCGCCGGTGAGATAGAGCAGAAAGCCGAGCTGGATGATGTCGTAGCCGAGCAGCACGGCGGCTTCGACGTCGCCGAGGCGGAAACTGCGCGGCGTGCCAAAGCGCATCCCGATATTGAGCGTCGCCGACGCGGTGATGAAGACGAAGCAGAGGCCGACGGGAAAATCGAATCCAAGAATGAAATAAACGCCGAGACATGCGGCGGCCTGGCCGGCGATCGCCACCCAGCGCAGCATGAGCAGCGTCTCCATGCGCAAACGCCGGGCGTCGTATTCATATTCGAGCGTTGTCATCTCAGTCAGTCCATAGGGCGCCGCTTCCGGCGCGTATCACAATCCGACGCCGCGCGACGCGCGCCAAATGCGCCACTGTCGACGCAGCGGCGAGAGTTCGCCGGCCGGGCGATAGGGATCGTAATCGTTTCGCGCGAGCCGCTCCAGATGAAGCGGAATGGTCGCGGCAGGGAGCAGCGCGGCGCGGGCGGGGCCGAGACTCTCCGCCAGACGTCGCGCCTCGTCATAGTGAGACTGCGCCAGCGCCCCCGTCTCCCTCAGAGCGAGGCGGAGCTCTTCCCGGCGAGCCTTGGGGTCGCCGTCTTGCGCGAACGCTTCGTCGGGCAGAAATTTCTCTTGGTTGGGGCGCTCGGCGAAGGCGCACAATGTTCGCGTCAAGCCAAGCGCGACGCCCCCCTCATCGAACGCCCGCGTGGATGACGCTTGAAGATCGGCGCCGAGAATACGGGCCGCCCAGCGCATCGGGGCCGATGTCGTGGCGCGGCAATAATCTTCGAGCGCGGCCCAAGTCGGCATCGCATCATCGTAGAGATCGAAGATGTGCGCCTCCGCCAGCGCGATGAATTCGTCGCGGGGCAGGGCGAAACGCTCAATCGTGTCGATAAGCGCATCGGCTACGGGATTGGCGCGCGCGCCTTCGCCTTGCGCGGCGTCGCCCTGCAGCGCGTCAATCCACCACTGCAGCCGCATCTCGCCTAGCAGCGGTTGCGTGACCTTGCCGCCGACATCGGCGGCCTCCTGGGCGAAGGCATAGAGCGCGTGGATGTGTCTGCGCGCCTCTTGCGGCGCGAAGAGACAGGCGAGCCAGAGGTCGCGATCGCGCGACCGCAGAAGCTCCTCGCACTGCGCATAATGCTCCTGCGAGGCGGCAGGCATGTCACACCGCGATCAGTAGAGCGCCGACTCGGCGATCCTCGTCGACGAGCATATTGTACGTGCGCACAGCGGCGCCCGTCGCCATGGTTTCGCAGCCGACGCCCGATGCGCGCAGCTTGGCGCGCAAGACGCTTGCAAGCGGCAGCAGGTCCTGTCCGGTTCCGACGACGAACACGTCGAGACCGCCGCTTTCAGATAGCGCGCGATCGATCATCGCTTCGTCGATCTCCGCGGCGTTGCTTAGAGGCACGGCGCGCACGCCGGAGGGCAGGGCGAGAATAGAGCCTTTGTGGGACATATCGGCGAAGCGAAAGCCGCCGCCGCCGTAGTCGTCGATCTTGTGACGGCCGGGCACATAGCCGCCGTCGCGAGCGGTCAAGCCGGCCTCGTCTTAGTGGCCCGTTTGGTGGTCGCCTTCCGAGAGGGCGCGGGCGTCTTTTCTGCGGCAGTGGGAGGATTCGCCGGCGCGGCGGCGGCCTCGTCACGCGCGGAAACGGCCGTCTCCGCCTTGTGCTCGGTCTCGTGCTTCTGCGCCGCCTTGTCAGCGTCTTCGTTGCGCAGGCCGAGATAGATCAGCATCGGCGAGCAGATGAAAATCGACGAATAGGTCGCGACGAAAATGCCCCAGATCATCGCGACCGAGAACGAGCGGATCACCTGGCCGCCGAAGGCGACCAGCGCAAAGAGCGCGAGCATCACGGTCGTCGCCGTCATGATCGTGCGCGGCAGGACGGCGTTGATCGACATGTCGACCATCTGCGCCGTCGCCATTTTCTTGTATTTGCGCATGTTCTCGCGGATACGGTCGAGCACCACCACGGTCTCGTTTAGCGAGTAGCCGACGATGGTCAAAATCGCCGCGATCGACGTGGTGTTGAACTCAAGCTGCGTGATCGAGAAGAAGCCCACCGTGAGCAGCAGATCATGCATCGTCGCGATCACCGCGCCGATCGCGAACTGCCATTCGAAGCGGAACCAAAGATAGGTCAGCACCGCGATGATGGAGAGCACGACGCCAAGCGTGCCGGATTGCACTAATTCATTCGAGACGCGCGGGCCGACGACTTCGACGCGACGCAGATCGTAATAGGCGTCCACGGCGCCGCGCACGCGCTCAACCGCCGCCTGTTGCGCGACGTCGCCGCCGGGCTGCAGGCCGAAGCGAAGGGTCGCGTCGGCCGGATTGCCGAAGGCTTGCACTTCGATGTCGCCGAGATGCAGCCCTTCGCCGATGGTGCGGAGCGTGCCGACTTCCGCGGCCCCGGATTTGGCGCGCAGCTCGATCACCGTGCCGCCGGCGAAGTCGATGCCGAAATTCATGCCCCTAAAGACGAAGAGGGCGACGGCGATCAGCGACATCAGGGCCGAGAACGGATAGCTCACGCGGCGGAACCGCATGAACGGGAATTTGGTGTTCTCCGGGGCGAGGCGCAGAAGTTTCATAAATGTCGCCCCTTCAGATCGGCAGCTTGGTCGGCCGCGCGTAATGATACCAGACGGCGATCATGATGCGCGTCATGGTCACCGCGGTGACGATGGTCGTCAGAATGCCGAGCGCAAGCGACACGGCGAAGCCGCGCACTGGTCCCGTGCCAAGAAAATAGAGGATGGCCGCGGCGACGAACATGGTGACGTTCGAGTCGACGATCGTCGCGAAGGCGCGCGTGAAGCCGGCGTCGAGCGACGCGAGGATCGAGCGTCCCGCGTGATTTTCCTCGCGTATCCGTTCGTAAATCAGCACGTTCGAATCGACCGCCATGCCGATCGTCAGCACGATGCCGGCGATGCCCGGCAGCGTCAGGGTCGAACCGAGCAGCACGAGGCCGGCGAAAATGAAAGCGATGTGCACGAAGAGCGCGAGATTGGCGAAGACGCCGAAGACGCCGTAGGTGATGAGCATGTAAATGACGACGAGGCCCGCGCCGACATAGGCGGCGCGCTTGCCCGCGTCGATCGAATCCTGGCCGAGGCCGGGGCCGACGGTGCGCTCCTCGACGATGTTGAGCTTTGCGGGCAGGGCGCCGGCGCGCAGCAGGATCGCGAGGTTGTTTGCCTGTTCGACCGTGAAACGCCCGGAAATTTGTCCTGAACCGCCAGTGATCGGGGTCAGGATGCGCGGCGCGGAAATAACCTTGTTGTCGAGGACGATCGCGAAGAGACGCCCGACGTTCTTCGAGGTGACTTCGCCGAAGGCCTGTGCGCCGCGAATGTTGAAGCGGAAATTGACGACAGGCTCGCCGCTTCTTTGCTGGTCGAAGCCGGGCTGCGCGTCGGTGAGATCTTCGCCCTTGACCATCACCGTCTTTTCGACGGCGATCTTGCCTTCCTGATCGACCTGATCGAGTTCCTCGGTTTCGGACGGATTCTGGCCGGGTTCGGCGACGAGGCGGAATTCGAGTTTGGCCGTCTTCCCCAGAATTTCTTTCAGGGTTTCCGGGTCCTGAAGACCCGGCACCTGCACCAGCACGCGGTCGTCGCCCTGACGCTGGATGCTCGGCTCGCGCGTGCCAAGCGCATCGACGCGTCGGCGAATGACTTCGATCGACTGCTCAACGGCCTTGCGCGATTTGTCCGTGAGGCCGGCGTCGGTGACGGTCACGCGGATAAGGCCGTCCGGCGAGGCCTCGACGTCGAGCGGCGAAGGACCGCCCAGAAGAGCGTTGCTGAAGCCGTTACGCAGCTGCCGTAGCTTCGGAAGCACCTTCTCGCGGTCCTCCGGATCTGCGACGCGCACTTGCACGCCGCGGGCCGTCGCGCCGATGCCGCCGGTGATGGCGACCTTCTCCTCGCGCAGGATGCGGCGCACGTCGTCGCGCAAGTTCTTCACCTGCGTGCTGATCAGATCAGCCTGGTCGACTTCGAGCATCACATGCGAGCCGCCCTGCAGGTCGAGGCCGAGCACGATAGTCGGCGGAACGAGCCAGGAAGGCAGGCGCGATTTCAGCTCTTCATAATGAGACGCCGACAACATGCTGGGCGCGACGATAAGCACCGCGGCGAGGGTCATCGCCACAATGGCAAAGAGTTTCCAGGTCGAAAATCGCAGCATCGTCCTGCTATCGGCTAGGTGATCGTAAGGGCGGCGTTAGCTCTGGGAGCCGGATTCGGCTTCGCCCGCCGTGCCATCGCCGGGCTTGGCGTTGCCCGACTTAGCGTCGCTGGATTTTGCGCCGCTCGGCTTGGTCTCGCCGGACTTCGCCGATTTTGCGCCGCTCCTTGCGCCGCCAGTCTTGGCCGGCGGCGGCTCCTCCCTCGCCGGTTCGCCCTTAGCGCGCACTTCGGCGATGGCGCTGCGCAGCATTCTCACCCGCACATTGGGCGCGATCTCGACCTCGACTTCAGCGTCGTCGATCGATTTCGTCACCTTGCCGACCAAGCCGCTGGTGGTGACGAGCGTGTCGCCGCGACGGACGTTGCGAAGCTGCGCAAGCGCCTCTTTCTCGCGGCGGGAGCGCGGGCGGATGACCAGAATATACACGATGCCCATCACCACGAAGATGGGAATGAGCTGCCCGAGCATCTCCGGCATGGTCGGAGGCTGCGCTTCGGGCTTGGAGTCCGCCAGCTGTCCCGTTTGGGTAGCGCTCGGCGGGAGCGGCGGCGTTGGAGCGGGCGGCGCGGCGGGGGCGCTGGGCTCGGCCGGCGGGGTCGCAGGCGCTTGGGCGGCGGGCGGTGACGGCGTCTGGTCTTGCGCCAAAGCGTCCGGGATTAGCTTCATTGCGAAATCTCTTAAGGGCTCGAGCCCGGCGCCGATTTTCTTGTCAAAAGCGCCGGAAGGCGGGCGGACTATAGCCGCTCACTTCACGAAAGCAATCTGCGTCGCACGCCCGTCCTGTGCGTCGTCAGAAAAGCAACGTCTCCGGCACTCTGCGCGCTAGAGAGACTCGACCGTAAGCTACTGGATTGCGCGACCCGCCGGGGCTTCAGGATTGAAGTTCGCGTGCAAGGCCGCGCAGAAACTCCAAACAGGCGGCCAGTTCGGAGATGTCGATATATTCGTCCGGCTGATGCGCCTGGTCGATCCGGCCAGGACCGCAGACGACGGCGGCCATTCCTGCGCGCTGGAACTGGCCTGCTTCCGTCGCATAGGGCACCGCGATCGTGGCGTTGCGCTTTGCGAGCCGCAGCGCCAGCGTCTCAGCGTCGGAGCCGGGCTCTGGCGCAAGTCCCGGCACCTGATTCTCCGTCGTGGTCTCGATGCCTGCTTCGGGGAAGCCGGCAAAAATCGACCGTCTCAACTCATCGCAATACGCCTCCAGCCGATCGCGGACAAAGTTCGGCGGCGCACCGGGCAATCCGCGAACCTCCCAAAGGAACTCGCAGTCTTTGGCGACGATATTGCGCGCCGTTCCCCCTCGAATGACGCCGACGTGAATAGAAGAGAAGGGCGGCTCGAAACGGCCGCTCGGATCGCCCTTCGCGCGCAGCTCTTCGCCGATGCGGTCGAGTTCACAGACGAGCTTGCAGGCGACATGCACCGCGCTGACGCCGCGATGCAAATTGGCCGAATGAATTTCGAAGCCCCGCACGCGCGTCAGATAAGTGGTCACGCTCTTATGCGCATCGGCGATTTCCATAGACGTCGGCTCGCCGACGACGACGGCTGACGGACGCGGCAGGTCGGCGCCGAACTTCGCGATGACATCGAGCGGACCAAGACAAGTGGTCTCCTCGTCATAACTCAGCAGAATGTGGATCGGTCGGGACAGCCGCGCCGCTTTGAACTCCGGAATCATCGCCAGACATGCGGCGTCGAAGCCCTTCATGTCCACGGCGCCGCGGCCGTATAGCCGCTTGTCGTCACGTCGCAATGTGAACGGATCGGCGCTCCATTCTTGCCCTTCGACCGGCACGACGTCGGTATGGCCGGAGAGCAGGACGCCGCCGTCGGAGTCGGGCCCGATCGTGATGAAAAGGGCGGCCTTGTCGCCGGCCGCGTTCGGGACGCGTTGGAAGCGCACGTCCTGCTCGCGCAAATAGGATTCGACGAAGCCGATCAGCGGCAGATTCGACTTGGAGCTTACCGTGTCGAAAGCGACCAATCGGGAAAGCAGCTCGATCGCATTTTCAAGGCGATCCATTTGCCCGCCTAATTCAACGTCGGACGCGACAAGGGGCTGTCGAGCGAGAACGCAGGCACTTCCACGTCGAAGGTTTCACCGGAGTCGGTGACGACGCGGTAGCTGCCCTGCATCATGCCCGAAGGCGTGCTGAGCGGACATCCCGATGCGTAACGAAACGTCTCGCCGGGCTCCAGCACCGGCTGCTCGCCGACGACGCCAGGACCGCGGACCTCCTCGCGACGTCCGTTGGCGTCGATAATGATCCAGTGACGCGACAAAAGCTGCACGCGAATGCGCCCAAGATTGGCGATCTCGATCGTATAGGACCAGAAGTAGCGATCCTGGTCGGGGTCTGAGCGATCCGGCAGAAAGTCGGGAAGCGCCGTTACCTGTATGTCTTTAGTGATGGCGATGTACATGGGCGCAAGATTAGTGCGGGCGCCAACAAAGGGAAACGTTTTTGATTAGGCGCCTGAGCGGCGGAGAAGTTACCCCGAGGCCCCCGACTGTTACCGAAGAGACACACCGATCGCTTTTTGGCCCTCAACGGCAGGCGAGATCTATTCACGTCGCAATTTACTGTAAATAGTGGATTTCAGCTTTGACTGGGATCAAAATGCGGCTCACGACGTTTCGAGCGCTACTGCTTGCCCTGGCGATGGTCGTCCAGACCGTCGCCGGCGGAGTTGGGCTGGCGCACGCAACTTCATCGTCCGCGACCGAGACGCTTTCAGCCCCGTGTCACTACTGGCGCGCTGGGGAACAGCCCGCGTCCAACGACAGGCTGGGCCACAGGCACAACTGCCAATTCTGTCTCTTATGCGGCGAGCCGCCGCCGGCCTGGATTTCGTTAAACTCTCATTATCTCGTCGCGATCGGCGAATATGCGCTGGTCGACGCGCGCCTACGCCCCATGCGGCCGCTCTCCGAGCGACCGGCGCGGGCGCACTGCGCTCGGGCGCCGCCCCTTTCACGCGCCTAAGTCTGGCCGACACGAGCGCGAATAAGCGCATCGGTCTGGACCTCATCGGCTGCGCATAACAGCTTCCGAAAAACCTTAGTTCGCGCGCTCGTTGCATCCAACGCCGCAGCTCGCTTCCCGTATGCGTCGATCTCGTCGGCGCCGAGGAATATCGTCATGACTCGTCGTTCTCGCCTCCTCACAGGAGCATCTTTCGCCACGCTCAGCCTGTTCGTCGCCTCAGCCGCGGATGCGCAGCAGGCGCTGCCCACTATCAACGTCGGCGGGGCGCGCGGTCCAGTGCATAGAGGCCCTGCGGGCCAAAGCGCCGGCGGACCGGGACGCGTCACTACCGCGGAGCCCGGACCATCCGAGCCCGGGACGGATCGTTATTCGGAGCCAAAGCCCGCGCCGTTCAGCCGCACGTTGCCGGCGAATATTCCGGCGGTGGTCGAGAGCAGGACGCGCAAAGAGATTCAAAAAACGACGAATATTATGACCTCGGAAGACGCGTTCAGATACATGCCGTCGATTCTCATCCGCGAGCGCTTCATCGGCGATCGCAACGCAATCGTTTCGACGCGCACGACCGGCACGATTCAGAGCGCGTTGGTGCTTGTCTATGCCGACAACGTGCTGCTCTCGAATCTGCTCGGCAACAGCTTCAACTTCGCGCCGCGCTGGGGCATGGTTTCGCCCGCCGAAATTTCGCGCATCGATGTCATGTATGGGCCGTTTTCGGCGCTCTACCCCGGTAATTCGATCGGCGGCGTGTTGACCATGACGACGCGCATGCCGGACGAGTTCGAGGTTCACGCCATGGGCACCGCGGCGGTGCAGCCGTATAGTCTTTACGGCACAAAGGAACTCAATCTCGGCGGCGTGGCCAATGTGCTGATCGGCGATCGGATCAACGATTTCCGCTACTGGGTTGGCTATGAGCACCTCGACAATCAGGGTCAGGCGCAAACATTCCCGGGAAATTTCCTGACGCCTGGCACGGGTTCGGCTTTTTTCGGAGGGTACCAAGACTTCGACCAGCAGGGACGCTCACGGATCATCACCAATTCCGCCGGGGCCGATTACCTGCAAACTGATCTGGCAAAAGTAAAAGTCTCTTATGACATCGCGCCGCTTGTGCGCGCCAAATATCAGGTCGGCTTCTGGACGCTGAATGATACGACGAGCGTCGAAAGCTATATTCGCGACAGGAACGGGATGCCGATCTACAACACGCAGACCGGACGCGTGCAGCTCGGCCCGTTCTCCGTTACGCCAGGCGGCGTCAATCCTGGCCACGGCGCTGCCAATCACCTGATGCAGGCGCTGGAGCTGAGACGGGATACGGGCGGCGTCTTCGATTTTGATTTTTCGGCGACCTCGTTCAACTTCCTTCGTGATTTCACAAACAATGCGCAATCCTATGGTCCGCGTGTCAACGCGGCGGGAACCGCCTATAATATCGATCCACGCGGGTTGAACACCAATAATGGCGGAACCTTTTGGCGCACCGGCGACGCGCGATTCATCTGGCGCCTGCCTCAAGATTTGCTCGGCAAGCATGAAGTGTCGTTCGGCGCGCACGGCGACCTTTATTCGCTGGCCACGAAGCAGACCAGCACGGTTTCCTATCCCAATAACTATTACATGGGAATTCAGGCGCTTAACTTCGGCAAGACCGAAACGAAAGGCGTCTACGTTCAGGAAGTCTGGAGGCCGCTCCCGGACTGGAAATTCACCGCCGGCGCACGCGGCGAGTGGTGGCGCGCCTTTGGCGGCATGAACGCCACTGGCGGCTTCGGCAGTGTGTCGAACCCCGTTGGCCGGGCCTTCGTCGGCATTCCGCTGGCGGCCGCGAACATTACCTACTTCCAGAATTCCGATAAGGGCGCCTTCTCGCCGAAGGCGGCGCTGGAACACTATTTCACGCCGGAGCTTTCCGTGCGCGGGTCGATCGCGCGCGCCTATCGCTTTCCGACCGTCAACGAACTGTTCCAATCTCTCTCGAGCCCAAGTTCGTTGGTCATCAATAACCCGAATCTGCAGCCTGAAATCTGCACCTGCTACGATGTGACCACAGAATATCGGAAGGTCGACGCCTTCGGCGGCGCAATCGGTCTCTTCAACCCGCGCATCAGCTTCTTTCTCGACGACCGGTGGAACGCCATCGCCAGCCAGACGGCGCTCTCCGCCTTCGGCATACAGGTCTCGCAGAACGCCAATCTGGACAAGGTGCGGTTTCGCGGCATTGAGACGGCGGCGCACATGAAGGACATTTTCATTCCGGGACTGGATTTCGAAGGGGGCTTCACGCTCACCGACGCAAAAATCCAGACTAATCTTTCGAGCCGCAATCTCGACAGCATTCTCTTTGCCGGAAATCAGTTCCCGCGCGTTCCCAAATATCGCTTTCGCGGCGTCGCCAGCTACAGCCCAAATCCCGATATGTCCTTCGCCTTGGGCGCGCGCTATTCGTCTCCGGCGTTCGTCACCTTCGCGAACACGGACTTCAACCACAACAACTACGGCAATGTGGACAGTGAAATCCTGGTTTTCGATATGAAAGCGAGATACCGGCTTGAGCCGAATTGGTGGCTGTCCGTCGGCGTCAACAACATCGGCCGCTGGAAAGCCTATGTGAATCCGAACCCCTATCCGCAGCGCACCTTCTTCATCGCGCTCAATTATGACATCGGCGGCCCGGATGGCGCAGGCATAACGATCGATCGGGGAGGCTCCACGTCGACGTACAGATAAGCCTTCGTGACGATTCGCCTTTGGCGTCCAGCGTGCCGTCATCCGGGTGAGACGCTTTGCCGCTGCAAGGCGGCTGCGACAAGATTAACTTGTCGCGGCCTTCGCTTTTTGCTTACATCAGCGCACACATGTGAAATCCGCATGCGCGCCTGATCAAAGGCTGAAAGACTTTATGCGTCGCAACTGGTTGACAGTTCTGCTGTTCGCGCTCGCGCTGACCGTTCAGGCCTTCGCGCCTGCGGCGGCGAATGTCGCGTCGCGGATGGGCGCCGGCGACGTCGTCAATGAATTTTGCTTCACTGACATTGCCTCAAGCAACCAATCGCAGGACCCAGCTCATTTAAAGAGCCATCGGGACGCCTGCCTTTTCTGTCAGTCTTATTGCGATGGCGTCGCTCCTCTCGCAGCGCGAACCATTCATTTTGGCAAGGCGCCCGTCCAATGGACTGCGCTTAATTGGACGGTGGCGGACCGCGCCCTGCCGACCCACCCGCAGGATTTTTCCAGACAGGCGCGCGCGCCTCCAGCCAACTCCTGATCCTTCGCCACGCTGTCGCGTCGTTTTGCGCGTCTCGCCCGGAGTCCGGGCGGCGCATAGCGTCTAGCGCAGCAAAAGGACAACGCCGCGCAAAGCGGCGGACCGGGAGTGAGCCCATGTTTCGCAAACGTAAGCCGAGCGGGCGAGAAAGCGTCGTCGCCGGCGCAACGCTCGAATCTCTGATGAAGCGCGAAGACGCGCAGCCTAGTCACGCGCCCGGCATGGCGGCGCTCGTCGCGATCGTGCCGGGAACGGCGCTGTGGCGCGAGAACGACCAGCGCGTCATTCGCTTGATCGACCTCGAACGCCGCGCCCGCTTCTCGCGGCCTTTGACCGACGCGACCTGAACCGATGTCTGCTTTGGCGTCCAGAATGGCTATGCTGCGTCGCGTGCGTGCGCGACTTGGCGCGACGCTGCTCTTTGCAGCGGCGTCGCTCTGGGCCGTCGCGCCGCTTGCGCGCGGCGTGGCCGAAGCTGGCGTCGGCGGCCGTCTCATCGCTCAACTCTTTATCTGTTTCGCGTCGGGGACCTCCCAACCTGACGCGTTTCCCGGGCGGCTGGGCCCCAAAGACGATCGCTCCGCCTGTATCCTCTGCCAGGCGTTTTGCAGCGGTCTTGCGCCCCTTGCGGCGCGGCCCGGCCCGATTGGCGCGACGCCCGTCCAGAGCCTTACGCTCGCATGGACGGTGGCGGACCGCGTCGCGCCGACGCCCCGGCCCGACCCAGCCAACCGTCCGCGCGCGCCGCCGGCGGTCTGACGCTGTGTCGTAAACGGCCTGCGTCGGCGTCGATTCTCTTCTCACGCCGCCGCCGCGGGCCGCCGCTTTGGTTTTCCCGCATTCCGTAGCGAATGCTTTTGAAAGGGCCTGCCGATGAGCGAACTGATCACGGGCGTCGTGCTGGAGACGCTTTGCGCCATACTCGCCGCATCCTATTTCGTCGCCGAATGCGCGATGCAGGAGGCGAAAGTTTTGGCTCGCGCCGAGAGGCGGGAGAGCGCGCGATAGGACTAAGCGCGCGCGGCGGCCCAAAGCCCGCGCGCGAGATCGTCGATGAGATCGTCGGCGTCCTCGAGGCCAACCGAGAGCCGCAGCAGCCCTTCGCCAATGCCGAGCGAGGCGCGCGCTTCCGGCGTCAGCCGCTGATGGGTCGTCGTCGCCGGATGGGTGATGAGGCTCTTCGCGTCGCCGAGATTGTTTGAAATTTTGATCACTTCAAGCGCATTGGCGAGGCGGAAGGCGGCCGCCTTACCGCCCGCCATGTCGAAACTCACCAGCGTCCCGCCGCCAGACATTTGACGACGCGCTAGATCGACCTGTGGGTGATCCGCGCGGAAAGGATAGAGCACGCGACAGACGGCCTTCTCTTCAGCAAGGAAGTCCGCGATCTTGGCTGCGCTCGCAGTCTGCTGCGCGACGCGCAGCGGCAAGGTCTCCAGTCCTTTTAGCATCACCCAGGCGTTGAACGGCGACATCGCCGGGCCGGTCTGGCGCAGAAAATTATGAACGCTCTCTTCAATCAGCGCCTGTGACGCAAGGATGACGCCGCCGAGACATCGGCCCTGGCCGTCGATGTGCTTGGTCGCCGAATAGACGACGACGTCGGCGCCGAAGTCGAAGGGCTTCTGCAACAACGGCGTCGCGAAGACATTATCGACGACGAGCTTTGCGCCGGCCTCGTGCGCAATGTCGGCGATCGCCTTGAGGTCATAGACCTCGAGGCCCGGATTGGTCGGGCTTTCGAGGAAGAAGAGTTTCGTTTCAGGACGAACGGCCGCTTTCCATTGCTCGATATCGGCGCCGTCGACGAGAGTCGACGCGATTCCCAGTCGCGGCAGCAAATCCTCGACGACATAGAGGCAAGAGCCGAAAAGCGCCCGCGCCGAAACGACATGATCGCCGGCTTTCAACTGTGCGAGCATGCTCGCCGTCACCGCGGCCATCCCGCTTGCGGTGGCGCGGGCCGCCTCGGCGGCCTCGAGAAGGATCATGCGCTGCTCGAACATCGCCACAGTCGGGTTCGAGAAGCGCGAATAGATGAAGCCTGGATCGTCGCCTTTGAAGCGCGCCTCGGCCGCCTCCATCGTCGGATAGGCAAAGCTCTGCGTGAGATAGAGCGCCTCCGATAATTCTCCGAAGGAAGAGCGCTGCGTCCCGCCATGCACGAGTTGCGTGGCTGGTTTGAGCGGCCTGCGCGGCGGTGCGTCGGCGGACATTTGTTCTCCCTCGGCGCGACTCGCGCCAATTCTTGATGAGCGCCAAACGGCGCCGCTGCGCAAAAAGCAGGGTTTCCTTCGGGAGACCCGGCCTTTTAGCGCGTTGTTTTTCGTGGCGGCAAGCCGGCCGGCTCAAATAACCACGTGCGCCTATAGAGGCCAGAGCGGCCTGAGCTGTCAACAGCCCTGGCTTGAAAGGCGGCGCGATTTGGCGCTTATCCGCTTCAACAAAGGGAAACGGGACGAGATGCGAATGGGCGGCGTGCTTTCCAGCCGGCAGATTCAGGCGATCGCCGACGCTGGCCAAATCCGCCTCGCGGCGCCCCTTGCGCATGGGCAGATTCAGCCGGCCAGTCTTGATCTGCGGCTCGGCCCCAAGGCCTATCGCGTGCGGGCGAGTTTTCTGCCGGGCAAGCGCCGTAGCGTCGACGAGCTTCTTTCCGCGCTCAAATATGACGAGATGTCGCTTGAAGGCGACGGGGCCGTTCTGGAGCGTGGTTGCTTCTACGTCGTGCCGCTCCTGGAAAGTTTAGCGCTCGATGAGTCTGTCGTCGGCGCCGCCAATCCGAAAAGCTCGACGGGTCGTCTCGATATTTTCACCCGGCTGATTACGGATCGCGGCGACCGCTTCGATGAGGTCGCCGCTGGATATCGCGGGCCGCTCTATGCCGAAGTGTCGCCGCGCAGCTTTTCAGTGCGCGCGCGCCTGGGCACGCGATTGAACCAGCTGCGGTTTCGCGCGCACCTGCCCGGTAGATCGGCGGGCGGAGCGCTCGGCGACGCAGACCTCGCCGAACTGCATCGCAAATCGCCGCTCGTCGACGGCCCGCTCAATTTGCGGGACGGCGTCGTGCTGCGCGTTGCGCTCGACGCTGGAGCCTTCGGCGGCATCATCGGCTATCGCGCGCAGAAGCATACCGATGTGATCGATGTCGATCGGATCGGCGCCTATCGCATCGACGATTATTGGGACCGCTTGCCGTCCAGAGACGGCAGGCTGATCCTCGATCCGGGCGATTTCTACATTCTCGCCTCGCGTGAACGCCTTGCGATTCCGCCCGACTTCGCCGCCGAAATGGCGCCGATGGACGCCGCGATTGGCGAGTTTCGCGTGCATTACGCCGGCTTCTTCGATCCGGGCTTCGGGGCTGGCGCCGACGGGCGACCGGGCGCCCGCGCCGTTCTCGAAGTGCGCTCGCGTGAAGTGCCATTCATTTTGGAAGACGGCCAGTTCATCGGTCGCCTTGTCTATGAGCGCATGGCCGAAACTCCCGAGGCGCTTTACGGCCAAAGCGGCGTGTCGAATTATCAGGGGCAGGGGCTCAAGCTCTCAAAACATTTCCTGACGGAGTGATCTGATGCGCAACGCGCTTCTTGGCGGCGCGCTATTCGCGCTCTTATTCTCGGCATCTGTCGCCGCAGAAGAACTCGGCGCGCCGAGCGCGAAGTTCTGGTCGGCGCCGCAAGTCGACGCGTTGCCTTACGATGCGCATAGCGAGCTCATCCGCCATGGGCGCGATCTTATCACCGCGACCTATTCGCATATCGGTCCCGACATGCCGGACCGCGCGCAGCGCTTTGCGGGCGACAATCTCGCTTGCGGCAATTGCCATCTCGACGCCGGCGTAAAGAAATTCGGCCTGCCGCTCTTTGGCCTCGCGGAGGATTTCCCCGCCTATAGCGCGCGCGCCGGCGCAAAGATCAACCTTCAAGACCGCATCAATTCATGCATGACGCGCAGCATGAACGGACGTCCGCTGCCGGTCTCTTCGCCACAGATGCGCGCGATCGTCGCTTATATTCAGTTTCTGTCGACCGGCGTGCGCAAGGGCGAGAAGCTCTCGGGGCTTGGCGCAGGAACCATGCCGGAGCTCGACCGCGCCGCCGACCCCGCGAGGGGGCGCGACGTCTATCAGGCGCGTTGCATCGGCTGCCATAATGTCGATGGCGCCGGCGTGCAGAACAGCCTGCCGGGACTTGGCGCCGGCTACGCCTTTCCGCCGCTCTGGGGCTCGGACAGTTTCAACGACGGCGCCGGCATGGCGCGGCTCATCACTGCGGCGAATTTCGTCCATTCCAACATGCCGGACGGCGTCGACTATCTGCATCCGCGGCTCTCGCCTGAAGAGGCCTGGGACGTCGCGGCGCTGATGATCTCGAGGCCGAGGCCGCATCGCGCTGGGCTCGAAAGGGATTTTCCCGACCTCCTGCAAAAGCCGATCGACGCGCCTTACGGCCCCTATGCCGACGGCTTCTCCGAAGCGCAGCATAAATACGGTCCCTATGGGCCGATTAGAGAAAAGCTGAAGGAAATCGAGAAGCAGAGGGGCGAGGTGAGCAATCCCAATGTGAGATAGCGTCGAACGTGGGTGTGGCTCGTTTGCAACAGATTACTTGCAATCGCGAATCGCCTTTAAAAACACTCTTCAACTTTGGCGGCCGACCGCTGAGAATAAGCTGTCTTGATCTGATTATCATACACGAGCCGCCTCCTCCATGGACAGTCGTTATCCGACCGCCGTCTCCCTTTTCGCGCTCGCGGCCGGTCTGACGATTCTTTGTCTGGGCGAGGCCGCCGCTCAGACGGCATTGCCGACAATCAATGTTGGCGGACACGCGGCGAGGCGAACGACGCATAGGCAGGCGGCGCATCCGCAAGGCCCTGCGCGGCCAACCACGCTTGTCGAAGTCGCGCCGGGGCCCTCTGGACAGTCGTCCGAAAACGATACCGCGCTCGGGCCGAAAATCGACTATCCCGCCGGCCCAAAGGAAATGACGTCGTCGAGCGAGAGGTTTTTCACCGGCGGACAAGTCAACGCGATTCCCTTCTATCGTCCCGGCGAAGCGCTCGAAGTCGTGCCCGGTCTCGCGGTGACGCAGCACAGCGGCGAGGGCAAAGCCAACCAATATTATCTGCGCGGCTTCGATCTCGATCACGGCACTGATCTCGCGCTTTATCTCGACGGCATGCCGCTCAATATGCGCACCCATGGCCACGGCCAGGGGTATGCGGACGCCAATTTCGTCATGCCGGAATTGCTCGCGTCGGTGGATGCGCGAAAGGGTCCGTACAACGTCGAGGATGGCGACTTCTCGAACGCCGGCACCATCCGCATGCAGTATCTGAACCGCGTGCCCACGGGCGTGTTCACGACCAGCGCCGGCGAATTTGGATTCGCGCGCCAGTTCGGCATGAAGTCATGGGCGTTCATGGACGGCGACATTCTCGGCGCCGCGGAAGCGTCCGTTTATGACGGGCCGTGGCTTGTGCCGAACAGAGTGCGCAAGATCAACGCAGTGATGCGCTGGATTCGCGGCACGGAGCATGACGGCGTTGGCATCACCGGCATGGCGTACGCCAACCGCTGGAATTCGACGGACCAGATTCCGTTGCGCGCCGTCGAGCAGGGATTGATGTCACGCTGGGGGACGATGAACCCGACCGACGGCGGCGACACGACGCGATTCAGTATCTCCGGTCACTGGGCTCAGCTCAGCGAAACGAACTATTCTCGCATCGAAGGCTACGCCGTCCATTCGACCTTGGATTTGTTCAACGACTTTACCTATTTTCTGAATCATCCCGAGCTTGGCGACCAGTTTCGCCAGTTCGATCGTCGAACGATGATCGGTTCGAACGGCGTTCACGGCATCCGGTTCAACATGGCGGAAACGCCGTTTGAATTGCGCTTCGGTTATCAGACGCGTTACGACGACATTCGCGTTGGGTTGCAGGACACTTACGTGCGCAGGCCCTACGATGCGATACGCAACGATCATGTGGGCGAAGCGAGCCTTGGCCTATTCAGCGACGTCAAGACGAAATGGGCTCCCTGGCTGACGACCGTCGTCGGCGCGCGTTGGGACTATTATTGGGCAAGCGTTGGCGGACTTCAGAATTATTGGGCTTCGCCCATTGTCGGTTTCGTCGGCGACAATCCGGCTCAACCGGTCCATCTATGGACCGCCCCGTTCAACAACGGAGCGAGCACGGGACAACTGCTTAGCCCCAAGGCGTCGGTGATCATCAATCCATTCGACGACAGAACCGATTTCTATCTCAACTTCGGGCGCGGATTCCACTCGACTGACGCGCGCGGCACGACGCAGACCTTCTCAACGACCGAAGCGTCGGACGATCTCGGCTATGTGTTCGCGCAACGTCGGCCGCTGCTTTCGCCATCAACCGGCGCCGAAGTCGGCATGAAGACCAGAGCGATCGACGGCCTGGAATCAGCGTTGACGCTCTTCTGGATCAAGCTCCAGTCGGAAAATGTTTTTGCCGGCGACGAAGGCAATACGGTGTTTGGCCCGCCGAGCCGCCGCATCGGAGTTGAATTCACCAATCATTATCGGCCGGTCTCGTGGTTGGGATTCGAAGGCGACCTGACCATGACCGATGCGCGGTTCCTTGGCTTCGATAGGGATCAGGCGGACCTCTACCTTCAGCTGCTTCAGCCTGACGCGCTGCCTTGGGGCACGTTCCTTGGCAACAAGCCAGGGAACTTCCTGATCAACGCCGCGCCGATCATCGCGACGGCGGTTCTGGAATTGGGCGAGCCGACAGGCTGGTTTGGCGCGCTCAAATATCGCTACATCGGCCCGCGCGCTTTGACCGAGGACGGCTTTTTCAAAAGCCCTGCGATCGGCACGGTGAATGCGCGCATAGGCTATCGCTGGAAAGAGGGTTGGAAGTTCCAGCTCGACGTCTTCAACATGCTGAACTCCCGTTCGCAGTTGATCGCCTATGGCTATGGCTCTCTGATCGGAACGGATTTGCTCTACCGGGCCTGCAACGGCGTCATCGCCGCGCCGGCGACGAACGCTAATTGCGCCGTCGGGAGGATGGATGTCCATGCGCATCCGATCGAGCCGCCGGCGTGGCGTCTGACTTTCGGCGGACCGATCGAATTTGATCCATCGGTCAAAGGCCCGGACCTCATGGAGCCGTTCAATCTCGTAAGATTTTGGGAGTGAGGGGGGTTGCGGAAAGGCTTCCTCATCCTGAGGAGCGCCCGCAAGTCGCGGGTTTACCCGACTTGCGGATGTAATGTCGATCTCGGGCAGGCCCGAGATCGAAGGCGCGTCTCGAAGGACGAGGAAGTCTTTTTCCGCGCAAGTTTTCCTCACCCTCGTGCTTCGAGACGGCTCCTGGGGAGCCTCCTCAGCATGAGGTGAGGAAAACGGGCGACACCAGGCTGGACCGGATCGCTGTTCCGTTGAAACTCACCGCCCGCCGCGTTACACAAGGAGGGCGCGGGCGTAGTTCAGGGGTAGAACGTCAGCTTCCCAAGCTGAATGTCGTGGGTTCGATTCCCATCGCCCGCTCCAACTTCCCCAGCAAGGCGCGAGAAACACCGCCCTGAGCGCCGGCCGCCGCTGTTGAGCATCCCCTCCAAAAGTGCGAAGCGGATAGCGACTGAATCGCGTCCGATCGAAAGCGACTATGCCGCAAGCCGCCCATGCTCACGCTCCCGCCGCTGCCCTCAGCGCCCATAAGTCCGGGTCGCTTAAAGGCCGCGTGCGTCCGCCGGGCGATAAATCCGTCTCGCATCGCGCGCTGATCTTCGGCCTGCTCGCGATCGGCGAGACGAAGATCGAAGGACTGCTCGAGGGGGAAGACGTGCTGCGCACCGCGCAGGCCTGCCGCCAGCTCGGCGCGAAGATCGTGCGCCACGCCGATGGAAGCTGGAGCGTCTGGGGCGCGGGGCTCGGTTCGCTGCTGCAGCCCACCGAGACGCTCGATTTCGGCAACGCCGGCACCGGCTCGCGCCTGATGATGGGCGTCGTCGCCGGCCATCCGATCGTCGCGCGTTTCGACGGCGACGCGTCGTTACGCAAACGGCCGATGAAACGCATCCTTGATCCCCTTGCGCTGCAGGGCGCGCAGGTTCTGGAGCAGGCAGAGGGCGGCCGTCTGCCGCTTGTGCTGCAAGGAGCGAGCGAGCCTCTGCCGATCGAATATAAGACGCCCGTCGCCTCAGCGCAGATCAAATCCGCGGTGCTGCTCTGCGGGCTGAATTCGCCCGGCCAAACGACCGTGATCGAGGCCGAGGCCTCGCGCGATCACACCGAAAAAATGCTCGCGCATTTCGGCGCGAAGGTCATGAGCGAGCCTTACGGCGCGCACGGCCGCAAGATCGCGCTTGAAGGGCGCCCGGAACTTTTAGCGCGCGAGGTACGGGTTCCCGCCGATCCTTCATCGGCCGCATTTCCGCTTGTCGCCGCGCTGATCGTCGAGGGCTCCGATATTGTGATCGAACGCGTCATGACCAATCCGCTGCGCAGCGGGCTCTTAACGACGCTGCAGGAGATGGGCGCGGATATCATTTTGGAGAACAGGCGCGAGGAGGGCGGCGAAGAGGTCGCCGACATTCGCGCGCGCTACTCGCATCTCACCGGCGTCGATGTGCCGGCGGCGCGCGCGCCTTCGATGATCGATGAATATCCGATCCTCGCGGTCGCGGCTTCCTTCGCCAAGGGCGAGACGCGGATGCGCGGGCTTTCCGAATTGCGGGTGAAGGAATCGGATCGCCTTGAGGCGGTCGCCGCCGGGCTTAAAGCCAATGGCGTCGATTGCGAGATCATCGGCGACGATCTCATCGTGCGCGGCAGAAGGGTCGCCGGCGGCGGCATGGTCGAGACGCATCTCGATCATCGCATCGCCATGAGCTTTCTCGTCATGGGGCTCGCCGCGGAGAAGCAGGTCACGGTCGACGATGAGACGATGATCGCGACGAGCTTTCCAGCGTTTCGCGCGCTGATGGAGCGGCTCGGAGCGCGATTCTCGTGAGCTTCGTCATCGCGATCGACGGCCCCGCGGCGTCGGGGAAGGGCACGCTGGCGCGGCGGCTCGCGGCGCATTACGGCCTGCCGCATCTTGACACCGGATTGCTTTATCGCGCCACGGCCTGCGCGCTGCTCGACGAAGGCCTGCGCCTCGACGATATCGAGGCGGCGGTCGCTGCTGCGCGCAGCCTGTCGCTCACTGATTTCGACGAGACGCGGCTGCGCGCGCGCGACATGGGCGAGGCGGCCTCCGTCGTCGCCGCCATGCCGGCAGTGCGAGAAGCGCTCATCGACATGCAGCGGGTTTTCGCGGCGCGGCCTGAGGGCGCCGTCCTCGACGGGCGCGACATCGGCACGGTCATCTGTCCCGATGCGAAGGTGAAGATTTTCGTCACCGCCGCGCCGGAGACTCGCGCGACGCGCCGCGCTCTGGAGCTTGCGCGCGCTGGCGAAGAGGCCGACTACGCCGCCATTCTCGAAGACGTCAGGAAGCGCGACGAACGCGATAGCGCGCGCAGCGCAGCGCCGTTGAAGGCGGCCCCTGACGCCGTGACGCTCGACACAACCGACCTCGATATCGAGGAAGCATTCGCCGCGGCTCTCGCGATCGCCGAGTCGCGGCGCTGAAGGCCGGTCCTTCTCACGGCGCTTGATCGCTCCGTCACACTGGAGCCTCTTCAACCAGCTGCAGCGTAAAATTCTGCGTCGCTGCGAGAAGCGCGACAATCTGGGATTGCCTGTTCGAGCCTGTTTTCGCGAAGACCGACTTCACCTGGCTGCGGACGGTGCTCAACTTCACCTTGTGACGCTCTGCGATCTGATCGAGCGTCAGTCCCTCGGCGAGACTTCCCGCGACGCGCGCTTCGGTCGGCGTCAAATCGAAGAGGCTTTGCACCAATGCGGCGTCCAGCGCGGATGGCCGCGAAAGGGGTGTCACAGCAAGCACGCCGAGGCCGCCGCCGAAAAGATCGCGCGCATTGCCGGTGACGGGGATCAGATGCATCACCACCGGACGATCGCCGGCGCCTTTTGAAGGAAAGGAGCGTACCGACGCCGCCGCAGGATCGCCGAGATCGGCAATAGCGCGTCGCAGCAGTTTGTCCGCCGCGGGCTCGATGAGCGCAATGCGGTCGCGCGGCATCCAGACATGATGAGAGGCGAGTTCCTCGATCAACCCATTGGCGGCGAGCACGCGGCCTTCGACATCCAGTATCGCCGCCGGGACGCCGAGCGTTGCGAGCGCTTCAGTGGCCGATCGCAGTCGCTCAAGTCGCCAACGCGCGGCGAGCAGACCGGCGCGCGCGAGATGCGGCCGCAGCGCGTCGAGGCGCGCGAGTTCGGCGGGCCCGAACGGCGGCTCTCCCTTTCGCCGCTTGATCTGAAACACGACGAGATCGCCATTGGGAATCGGCACGGCGGTCGCGGTGCAATGATGAATGCCGTTGGGCGCGCACCACTCCTTTATGACCGGCTCCTCGGCATATTCCTCTTCGGTAAAGCCTTCCTGAAAGCCTTCCTGATCGGTGACGAAACCGGCGCGATTGAATGCGAGGAGCCGGCTCAGAACCTGGCTTCGCTCAAGACCGCCGCTGCTGAAGAACGCGTCCGCGCCTTTTTCCAGAGCGCTTGAACAGCGCCAGCCGAGCCAAGCGTCAGCGCGACGGGCGATGAGCGCGCCGCCGGCGGCTTCCACAACCTTGGCGATGTCATGCATGATCCGTGGCCAGCAATCGGGCTCGGCGGCGGCTTCGTAGATGTCGTCGACGATCGATTCGAAATCTGGCATGTGTAAGTCCAACAGCTTAAAGGGCTAATTGGCTACTTTGGAGCAAGCGTCGGCATTCGTCCACTTGCGCCGAATGCGTCCCGGCTGATCCGCCGGCCGGAGAGCTGGCCCTGCTAAGCGAAGTTGATGACATCCAAAAAACAACGCGTTTTCCGTTTTGCGCCATCGCCGAACGGCTACCTGCATCTTGGCCATGCCTACTCGGCGCTTTTGAATTTCGATCTCGCGCGTGACTGCGGCGGGCGCTTTCTGTTGCGCATCGAGGATATCGATAGGGGCCGCGCGCGACCCGAGTTTGAGGCTGCGATCTATGAGGATCTCGCCTGGCTTGGACTCGACTGGGAGCGCCCGGTCCGCCGACAGTGCGAGCATTTCGGCGCCTACGCGCGCGCGCTCGAGCGTCTTGACGAGATGGGCCTCATTTACGCTTGCGACTGCAAGCGCTCCGACATCGCGCGTGCGACGGCGGCACAGGCGCACTGGCCGCGCGATCCGGACGGATCGCCGCTCTACCCCGGGACATGCCGCACGAAGCCCCGTCGTCCGGCGCGCGAGGTCCTCGCAAAGGGCGGCGTCGCGTTGCGGCTCGACATGCGTCTGGCGTCGACTCTCGCGGGGCGGGGGCTGACGTGGCGGGAATTCGGCGACGTTTCGCCGTCATTGCGAGGAGGCGTAGTCGACGAAGCAATCCAGGCGAGGACTCATAGCTCTGGATTGCTTCGCTGCGCTCGCAATGACGGGGAGGGGACGGCGATCGCCGCCGATCCCGCGCAATGGGGCGACGTGGTTCTCGCGCGCAAGGACACGCCGGCGAGCTACCACATCGCCGTCGTCGTCGACGATGCGCTGCAGGGCGTGACGGACGTCGTGCGCGGCAAGGATTTGTTTGAGGCGACAAGCTTGCATCGCCTGCTGCAACATCTGCTCGGCCTGTCGGCGCCGAACTATCTGCACCATGATCTCATTATGGACGAGAAGGGCGAGAAGCTTGCGAAGAGCGTGGCGTCGACCGCGCTGCGCGCCTTGCGGACGCGTGGCTGGACGCCGGCAGACGTGCGCCGGCGGATAGGACTATAGAACCTGACGGCGTCCCCATGTGCGTCGCCGCACGAACATTCTCTCCGGCTTCCCATAGCTTTGGATCATCGAATTCTGATGCGCCAGGGGAGACCAAAATGTTTGAGATCATCCAGAGACTGATTGATCAGGAAGTCCAGATCAGCGTTCCGGCGTCAAATCTGACCCCGCGCGCCAATCTCTATGAGCTGGGAATGACGCCCTACACCGCGATCCGTTTGCTGCTCGCGATCGAGCGTGAATTTCGGGTCGAATTCGCCCGCGACTCGCTCACCCGTGAGACGATGGCGACGATGGAGAACATCGTCCGCGGCGTGCGCGCGGCCCAGTTTGCTCCGGCCTACGAATGGCGTGACGCCGCTTGAAGAGATCGCGGCGCGTCGCATGCGCGCCGGTAGTCGCAAAACATTATTTCGACTGGCGCGTCGCGACCTTGGCGTCGTTATTGGGCGCTCTGGCCATAAGACCATCGATGCGATCGCGCTCTTTCTTGAATTCGGCGAGAAGCCGGCCCTCGATCTCACGCGTTCGCGCGAGCTTCACGCGCATCGGATCGACGAAATGGCCGTTGACCATGACCTCGTAGTGGAGATGCGGTCCGGTCGATAAGCCG
The DNA here is from genome assembly GCF_005771425.1 of Methylocystis sp. B8. GTDB lineage: Bacteria > Pseudomonadota > Alphaproteobacteria > Rhizobiales > Beijerinckiaceae > Methylocystis. The sequence goes on from NZ_VBTZ01000001.1 coordinate 891,493, forward strand.
GTAGATCCCAGGAAGCCAATGACCTGGCCCTGTTTGACGCGCATCCCTTCCTTCACGCTGCGCGCAAAGCCTGACATGTGGTTATAGGTCGTGATGTAGCCATTGGCGTGCTGGATCTCCACGCGCCGCCCATAGCCTGAATCCCATTGCGCCTTGATCACCGTCCCGTTGCCGGCCGCAAGAATCGGCGTGCCGATCGGCGCCGCCCAGTCGACGCCCGTGTGCATCTTGTAGTAGCCGAGGATCGGATGACGGCGCATGCCAAAGCCTGATCGCGTCTCGCCGAGAGCGATTGGCTTGCGCACGAGGAATTTGCGGCTCGAACGGCCGTTATCGTCGTAATAGTCGAGTAGGCCGTCGTCCGGGGTATAGAAGCGATAGTAGCGATATGTCTCGTTGCGAGTCGTTAGCGATGCATAGAGCAGCGCGTCTCTGCCGGCGGTCGAGCCTTCCTCCGCTTCGTCGTAGAAGACGTCGAGCGCATCGCCGCCAGCGACCGCGCGCTGAAGATCGACGTCGTTTGCGAAGACTCGCACGATCTCATTGATGATCGGCTTCGGAATCTGCTGCTTGAGAGCGGTTTCATAGAGGGAATCGTAAAGGCGCATCGCGCCTTCGTCCTCGTCGATCTCATTTTGCGACTTTGACCCGGCATCTTTGGCGAAAGACGTCGGCCCGGTCGGCGTCTGCACGAACGTGCCCTTGTCTGTCGCCGCAACGATCGATTCGATAGTTTCGTCGTTGTAGACCGACACGCGGGCGAGTTGCATATTTTTGCCGGAGCCATCGAAGTCTGCAAAGAGCAGCTTGACGCGCTGGCCTTCGCGCACGGGTTCGCCGCGCTTGTTCTTGAAGGCGGCGGCCACCGCGGCGGCGCGGTCTTTGGGCGCGCCGCCGCTATCCAAAACGTCGGCGAGCGTCTGGCCGCGTTTTACGACGACAAGCTTCTCTTCCATCTGAGTCGGTTGCGGCGTGTCGCGCGGCGCCACGGTGACGTTTTCCGCCACC
>NZ_VBTZ01000001.1:897500-1004022 GCF_005771425.1 Methylocystis sp. B8
TAACGAGAAACACTGTGAAAGACAGTGTCGCCGAAAGTCCAAGGGTTCCTGCGTAAAGTTAATCTTCGCAGGGTTAGCCGGCCCCTAAGGCGAGGCCGAAAGGCGTAGTCGATGGGAACCACGTTAATATTCGTGGGCCAGCAGGTGGTGACGCGTTGCGGAAGCTGTTCGGGATTACTGGATTTCTCGGGCAGCCTAGCGGCGCCAGGAAATAGCCCCTGCATTAGACCGTACCCGAAACCGACACAGGTGGACAGGTAGAGTATACCAAGGCGCTTGAGAGAATGACGTTGAAGGAACTCGGCAATTTACCTCCGTAACTTCGGGATAAGGAGGCCTTCGGTTCGGGCAACCGGATCGGAGGGGCACAGACCAGGGGGTGGCAACTGTTTAACAAAAACACAGGGCTCTGCGAAATCGCAAGATGACGTATAGGGTCTGACGCCTGCCCGGTGCCGGAAGGTTAAGAGGAGGAGTGCAAGCTCTGAATTGAAGCCCCGGTAAACGGCGGCCGTAAATATAACGGTCCTAAGGTAGCGAAATTCCTTGTCGGGTAAGTTCCGACCTGCACGAATGGCGTAATGACTTCCCCGCTGTCTCCAACGTCAGCTCAGTGAAATTGAATTCCCCGTGAAGATGCGGGGTTCCTGCGGTCAGACGGAAAGACCCCGTGCACCTTTACTGTAACTTTGCACTGGCATTCGTGTCGGCATGTGTAGGATAGGTGGTAGGCTTTGAAGCGCGGGCGCCAGCTCGCGTGGAGCCACCCTTGAAATACCACCCTTATCGTCATGGATGTCTAACCGCGCTCCGTCATCCGGAGCCGGGACAGTGCATGGTAGGCAGTTTGACTGGGGCGGTCGCCTCCCAAAGAGTAACGGAGGCGCGCGATGGTGGGCTCAGAGCGGTCGGAAATCGCTCGTCGAGTGCAATGGCATAAGCCTGCCTGACTGCGAGACAGACAAGTCGAGCAGAGACGAAAGTCGGTCATAGTGATCCGGTGGTCCCTCGTGGAAGGGCCATCGCTCAACGGATAAAAGGTACGCCGGGGATAACAGGCTGATAACCCCCAAGAGTCCATATCGACGGGGTTGTTTGGCACCTCGATGTCGGCTCATCACATCCTGGGGCTGGAGAAGGTCCCAAGGGTTCGGCTGTTCGCCGATTAAAGTGGTACGTGAGCTGGGTTCAGAACGTCGTGAGACAGTTCGGTCCCTATCTGCCGTGGGTGTAGGAGAATTGAGAGGATTTGTCCCTAGTACGAGAGGACCGGGATGAACATACCTCTGGTGGACCTGTTGTGGCGCCAGCCGCAGTGCAGGGTAGCTATGTATGGACGGGATAACCGCTGAATGCATCTAAGCGGGAAACCCACCTCAAAACGAGTTCTCCCTTGAGAGCCGTGGAAGACGACCACGTTGATAGGCCGGGTGTGGAAGTGCGGCAACGCATGGAGCTTACCGGTACTAATAGCTCGATTGGCTTGATCGCTCTCATTTATCGACGCCCATACTCGTGTGGCGCGAATGAAAGACCCTTTGCTTCGATGATGTGTTTCGCCGGCCTGGTGGCCTTCGGCGGAGCGATCAGACCCGATCCCATCCCGAACTCGGCCGTCAAACGCTTCTGCGCCAATGGTACTATGTCTCAAGACCTGGGAGAGTAGGTCGTCGCCAGGCCTGCGAAGCGCATCGGATCCTCTTCAACGATAGTTTTAAAAGCAGCGCTGCATTCGCCGTGCTGCTTTTTTGTCTTGTGGCGCTGTGTCGGCGCGTTTTGTCTTGGCGCGTGTTATTTTAGCGCGTGTTGTCTTGGCGCGGGGTGGAGCAGCCCGGTAGCTCGTCAGGCTCATAACCTGAAGGTCGTCAGTTCAAATCTGGCCCCCGCAACCAACTCTATCAAATAAAATCAAAGTGCTAGGCAAAAACGCCCAGCGCTTTTTTGTTTCCCTGGTCGGCCGAAAAGTTAGCAGCGTCGCGCCCCGCTTCGGCGGGGCGCTTCGTTTCCAAATCCTCTTTTCGAGTTGGAGCTTCGACTATGAGGAGCCAGCTTTCGGATGAATCGCCATCACGCGGCATAGCGCCGATGTCAGCTTCTCCAATTTCATTTTGACGTTGTTTCAATAGAATCCTTGGCCGTAACGGGATTGTACCAAGTCACCGGATGCTGCTTACAAATTTGATTGTTCAATTGGCCTGCTTGCGTGATGAAAGCAGTCGCGGCTGGAACTTTTGTCCCTCCAAAAGATTCACCCATAGGACAATGGCACGTAGCGAGCGGCACACCGTTCGGGGCGGAGCCCGCAATGTCACATAGAAAGCTGAAGCAGTTCGAGATGGTCTCGCCGGCATTGAGTTTTGCCGAACACCATTGCGGAGGCGCTAAAGCCTCGCGGCCCGATCGCGTCCAGTTATTTGCTTCCTGCGGTATTTCTAACTGAGGAGAATAAAGCGACCAGATTTTTTGCGAGTCCGGAGGCGAACAGGAACCTTGCATATTTCCAGCATTAACATCGGCGATGGCGTCGCCGTTGAGGATCGGACAGGTGCAATTCACTTCTGGGAAGGACGCCCAACCATTCGACGTCCTGACGCTGATCTGATTGCCCGTCGGAGAGCAGGTAGCTGCGGCGCAGAGCGCGTAAGCGCCCTTGCAAATGGTCAAATTACCGCCAAGCTTATCCCCCTCCGCGGCATGTGCGGCGCCCACCAGAGCCACGAAAGCGCCTACACCCAAAAGGATGCCAATACCGTGTGCGGCGTTTCGTCGTTTTAGGGAAAGAGAGGTGTTGCCTTTGTGCGATTGCGCCCATGCGCGCATGATAACTTCCTTTCCTAAAAAGATAATTTGATCATTTTTTGCAAAATTTACATAACACTGGAACGACGCAGCGACAATGCAGAGTGGATCGTCCCGATTTTTCAGCGCCTTTGAGCGCTCATGAACTCGGCTTCCTCGACAGCAGCCATAGCGCCGCGATGAAGAAACCCTTCGTGAGCGGGAGCAACAGCAGGGCGAGCGCGATGGTTATCGGCAGAACGATCGCCATTTCGACAGCGTAGGAGAAACGTCCGCTGGTCTCCAAAATGAAGAGGAGCGACACGACGGTAAGCGTCACGGCGCCGACCGTCAGCCAGGCGGGGCCATCGTCCGCGTCGAGGCCCATAAAGCTTTCCTGGCAATGCTCGCAAGAATCGCGCGGCTTGAGATAGCTCGCGAACAGCTTGCCGACGCCGCAGTTCGGGCATTTTCGCGTAAGTCCGCGAAGTAAGGACAGGCCTGACGATGGATCGCTCTTCATGGACGCCAAACCGGTTGCGGCGATCAACATATGATCCTCTTCCGTAGTTTCTTGCCGCGCCGCAGGCAACCGTCGAATGGCGAGAGGCGGTCCAGGGATGCAAGGCGGCGCAAGACAGGGGCCGTGGTCAGCGCTAAGCTCTTTCCCGCTTTTGAGCGGGGCCGGGCATTTCTTGAACGACATTTCGCGTACGGCTGAGACGGAGGAAGGCGGCCGCGAGCTCGCGTCGCGGCTCTTTTCGCTGCGCCTTCGAGGTTTGGCCGCAGCTTTCCACGCGTCGCTTGTGCAAGAGCGTGCGCTGCGGCGTCCGTTTCTCTGGCTGGTCGTCGCCGCGGGCGGCGGTGTGGTTCTCTATTTTTCGGCCGAGCGCGAACCCTCGGTTGCGCTTTGTCTAGGCGCGCTCGCCGCATTTGCGTTTCTCGCCGCGTTCACGCGCAATCATGCGCGCGCTCACGCGCTTTTTCTGACGCTCGCTTTCATCGCCGGGGGTTTTACTTCAGGCGCGTTGCGAACGGCGCGCGTCGCCGGGCCGATCGTGCCGCGGATCGGGATCGGAGAGTTGACGGGATTCGTCGAGGAGGTCGATCTGCGCCGCGCCGGCGCGCGGTTTATTCTGCGCGTCGCGAGCGCCGAGGGCTTCCCGGACGACGTCGTTCCCGTGCGCGTGCGGCTGACGACGCGCGGCGACCCGAATTTCTCCGCTGGCGACTTCATCGCCTTCAAGGCGCGGTTGATGCCGCCGGCGCGGGCGGCGCTTCCGGGCGGCTATGACTTCGCTCGCGACGCTTTTTTTGCGCGCATCGGCGGCGTCGGAAACGCCCTTGGGCGAGTAGAGACGATGCCGCCGCCCGAACCCGCGCCATTGTCGCTGCGCTTTTTCGCGCGCGTCGATCGCATGCGCAATGCGCTGGCGATGCGGGTCTATCGAATCGTCGAAGGCGACGCCGGCGCGATCGCAGCGGCGATGGTGACCGGCAAGCGCGACCTCTTGTCGGAAGACGCCAAGAATCTCATTCGCCGCGCCGGCATATTTCACATCATCACAATTTCCGGCGTTCAGATGACGCTCGTCGCTGGCATCTTTTTCGTCGGCTTTCGCCGTCTGCTAGCGATGTCGCAGACTCTCGCGCTCAACTATCCGATCAAGAAATGGGCGGCGGCGCTCGCCATCGTCGGCGCCATTCCTTACGACGTCGGCACGGGCTCGCGCGTCGGCACTGAGCGCGCGCTCGTGATGACTCTGATTATGCTTGCCGCCGTTCTCTTCGATCGGCCGTCGCTGTCGATGCGCAATCTCGCTCTTGCCGCGCTCGTCATCATCGCCTTCGAGCCGGAGGCGTTGCTTGGCGCAAGCTTTCAGCTCTCTTTCGCCGCGGTCGCGGCTTTGATCGCGGTCTATGAGTGGCGCGGCGAATATCTTTCGAAGCGGCGCGTCGACGATCGCGCGCCGCAAGGACGGTGGGGCGCGCTTCGCGAAAGCGTCGTCGAGCGCTTGATGCACGGGCCGGGCGCGGCGATCTTCGCAACGCTCTGCGCGACCTCCGCGACCGCATCATTCATGGCGAATGACTTTCACGAGCTGAGCCCCTATGTGCTGATCGGCAATCCGCTGACGCTCGCCATCATCGAATTCTTCGCGGTTCCCTGCGCGCTCGTCGGCGCGGCGCTCTATCCCTTGGGTCTCGACGGATTCATTTGGCGCTATCTCAAGATGGGCATCGATCTCGTGACCTATCTCGCGGGGCTCATCGCCAGCGCGCCGGGCGCGAGCCTGTCCGTGAAAGCCTTCGCGCCCTGGGCGATTATTTTTCTTACGCTCGCTGTGTTGTCGCTCGTGCTGTGGCGGACATGGGCGTGGCGTGCGCTCGCTATCCCTCTCGCTTTCATTGGATTGATGGGCGCGACGGGCGGCGCGCCCTTCGATCTTGCCGTGCCGGCGACAGGGGATTCGGCGGCCGTGCGTCTGTCGTCCGGGCAGCTCGCCGTCATGGGGCAGAGGCCGGGCGCTTTCGCCGCCGAACAATGGCTGCGCGCGGACGGCGACGCGCGTCTCTCTTCTGACGCTAAGAGCGGCGTTGCTTGTGATGATAGCGGCTGCGTGGCGAAGGCGATCGACGGCCGCTTTATCGCGCTCATTGCTGAGCGGGGCGCTTTCCTTGAAGATCGCGCGCGCGCCGCAATCGTCGTCACGCCGCTTTATGCGCCAGCAGGCTGCGCAGCGCCGATCGTGATCGATCGGCGGAAGCTCACTGAGACAGGCGCGGTAGCGTTACGATTCAAAGGCGATGGCGTCGAATGGACCGCTGCGCGCGCCATCGACGAGGATCGGCCCTGGTCTCCGGCGCCGCGCGAGCGCCGCAAACCGGCGTTTGTGCCGCTGAGCGATAAAGAGCGCAATGAGGAAGACGCGCGCGCGATGGAGCCGCTCGAGTAGAGACGGCGACTTAATCCGTCATTGCGAGGAGGCGAAGCCGACGAAGCAATCCAGGGCGCGCCCATGCTCTGAATTGCTTCGCTTCGCTCGCAATGACGGCGTTGGCGCGAAATCTAATATTTCCGCAGCAGGCTGACGAGCTTGCCCTGAATGCGCACGCGATCGGGGCCGAAGATTCGCGTTTCATAAGCCGGATTCGCGGCCTCTAACGCGATCGAGGCGCCGCGCTTGCGCAGACGTTTCAGCGTCGCCTCCTCATCGTCGATCAGCGCCACGACAATGTCGCCGGTGTCGGCGTTATCCTGCTTGCGGATGACGACCGTGTCGCCGTCGAGTATTCCGGCCTCGATCATCGAATCGCCGCGCACTTCGAGCGCGAAGTGCTCGCCGCTCATCAAAAGGTCGGGCGGCAGATTGATGGTGTGGCTGCGGTTCTGGATGGCGGAGATCGGCGTGCCGGCGGCGATGCGTCCCATCACCGGAATGGCGACCTGCTGATCGCTCTCGTCGTCGAAGCGCTCATTCAGCGGACGCACGCGGCCGAGATTCCCCTCGATGACGGATGGAGAGAACTTGCCGTTGCGTGCGCCGCCGGCCCTTGGCGTCGCCGATTCAGGCAGACGCAGAACCTCAAGCGCGCGGGCGCGATTGGGCAGGCGGCGGATGAAGCCGCGCTCCTCGAGCGCGAGAATGAGCCGGTGAATGCCCGACTTCGAACGCAGGTCGAGCGCGTCCTTCATCTCGTCGAAGGACGGCGGGACGCCCGACTCCTTCAAACGTTCATGGATGAAGCGCAATAGATCGTTTTGTTTTTTGGTCAGCATCGCCGCACCGCCTCGCTAGGCCCAATCTTTGGTTTTCGCTGAGCCGCAGCTTTTGGCTCGATAACCTAAACAAATCATGAACAGAACGATATACGTTCTTACTGCGTTCTGCAAGAGATATGTTCACGCTTTGGTTAAGCGATCGGCCTGGCTGTCTATGTCCGCTTCGCATTTCCCGTGTTAGACGGGCCAACCCAATCGAGGAATCTCCGCCGCTCATGTCACAGGTCATAACCCGCTTCGCTCCGTCGCCGACGGGCTTTCTCCATATCGGCGGCGCGCGCACGGCGCTTTTCAACTGGCTCCACGCCAGGAAGCACGGCGGCCGGATGATGTTGCGCATTGAGGACACTGACCGCGAGCGCTCCACGAAAGAAGCGATCGACGCCATCATCGACGGACTCAAATGGCTTGGCCTCGATTGGGATGGAGAGGTCGTCTACCAGTCGACCCGCGCTTCGCGTCATGCCGAGATTGCTGAAGAGCTATTGGCGCTTGGGAGGGCCTATCGCTGCTACGCCACGGCGCAGGAGCTCGAGGAGATGCGCGAGAAGGCCAAGGCGGAAAAGCGTCCCTGGCGCTACGACGGCCGCTGGCGAGACCGGGATCTGTCGGAGGCGCCCGCCGGCGCGCCCTATGTCGTGCGCATCAAAGCGCCGCGGGAGGGCGAGACGATCGTCGACGACGCGGTGCAGGGGCGCGTCGTCTTTCAGAACAAGGACCTCGACGACTTCATTCTGCTGCGCTCGGATGGCGCGCCGACCTATATGCTCGCCGTCGTCGTCGACGATCACGACATGGGCGTCACGCAAATCATTCGCGGCGACGACCATCTGACCAATGCGGCGCGACAGACGCATATCTACGAAGCGATGGGCTGGACGCTTCCGGCCTTCGCTCACATTCCGCTGATCCATGGGCAGGACGGCGCGAAGCTTTCGAAGCGTCATGGCGCTCTCGGCGTCGACGCCTATCGCGCGATGGGCTATCTGCCGGCGGCGCTGCGCAACTATCTCGTGCGACTGGGATGGTCGCATGGCGACAAGGAGTTTTTCACGACGCAGGAGATGATCGAATCTTTCGATCTCGCGCAGGTTCATCGCTCGCCCGCGCGCTTCGATTTCGCCAAGCTCGAAAATATGAATGGTCATTATTTGCGCGACAGCGATGATGACGAACTGTTCGGCTTGTTCATCGCGACGCTTCCCTATCTCGAAGGCGGCGAGGCGATTGCACATGGGCTCGACGACAAAAAGCGCGCGCAGCTGCGCGCGGCCTTGCCGGGGCTAAAAGCGCGCGCGAAGACGCTGAACGAACTTCTCGACGGCGCGGGCTTTCTCCTCGCGCATCGTCCTCTGTCGCTCGACGCAAAGGCGGCGCAACTGCTTTCGACGGAGGCGCGCGCGCGGCTTGCGACTCTCGTCGAGAAGCTTGCAGCCCTGCCAAACTGGACGGCCGCAGCCACCGAAGCCGTCGTGCGCGATCTCGCGACGGCGCTTGGCGTTAAACTCGGCGACCTTGCGCAGCCCTTGCGCGCCGCGGTAACCGGGCGCGCGACGTCGCCGGGCATTTTCGACGTCTTGGAAATATTGGGGCGCGACGAAAGTCTCGCCCGCATTTCCGATCAGGCTGTCGCCGGGTGACTCGTCCCGCTGCTGCACAAAAATCGCTGACGAATTTCCGGCGCCGCGGCGATTTCTGCGTCACAGAGGAACCGAATGGCGCCCGGCAGGCGCTTGAAACCTGTGGCGTGGCTTGACAGCCCTAGCGGTTGCTATAGCTTTTTGCGCCGCACAAATGATCCGGATGCGTATCGGCGTGCGAAGGAAGCGACGATATCGCGAAGGCGACGCAATTCATGCCTAGCGTTCGCGCCGTCGCGCCGCGAACCGGCTCGTCGCGGGCGCGGGGGCGCTTGAGAGGGGAGCGGGCATGCCGGAGAAGAACGGTATCTTCACGATCGGCGACACATCGGTCGACTTGCCGGTAATGGATGGAACGCTGGGGCCGTCCGTTGCGGACATCCGCAATCTTTACGCCGAAACCGGAATGTTCACTTTCGATCCCGGCTTCACGTCGACTGCGTCTTGCGAATCGAAGATCACCTTCATCGACGGCGAAGCGGGGATTCTGCTCTATCGCGGCTATCCGATCGAACAGCTCGCTGAACACGGCGACTTTCTGGAGACCTGTTACCTGCTGCTTTACGGCGAATTGCCGTCGGCCGCCGAGAAAGCGAATTTCGATTATCGCATCACGCGCCACACCATGGTGCATGAGCAGATGGCGCGCTTCTTTCAGGGTTTCCGCCGCGACGCGCATCCGATGGCAATCATGGTCGCCTCGGTCGGCGCGCTTTCGGCCTTCTATCACGACTCGACGAACATCGCCGATCCGACGCAGCGCATGGTGGCGTCGACGCGCATGATCGCGAAGATTCCGACGCTCGCGGCGATGGCTTACAAATATTCGATCGGCCAGCCGTTCGTTTATCCGAAGAACGATCTCGACTATACGTCGAACTTTCTGCGCATGTGCTTCGCCGTCCCTTGCGAGGAGTATAAGGTCAATCCTGTGCTGTCGCGCGCACTCGACCGCATCTTCATCCTGCACGCCGACCACGAGCAGAATGCGTCGACCTCGACGGTTCGACTGTCGGGCTCGTCAGGCGCCAACCCCTTCGCCTGCATTGCAGCGGGCATCGCCTCGCTCTGGGGGCCGGCGCATGGCGGCGCCAATGAAGCGGTTCTAAAGATGCTCGCCGAAATCGGCACGACGGACCGCATTCCGCAGTTCATCGCGCGCGCAAAGGACAAAAACGATCCGTTCCGCCTGATGGGCTTCGGCCATCGCGTCTATAAAAACTACGATCCGCGCGCGAAGATCATGCAGCGCACGACGCGCGAAGTCTTGAATGAACTCGGCGTTAAGGACGATCTGCTCGACGTCGCGCTGGAATTGGAGCGCATCGCGCTCTCCGACGACTATTTCATCGAGAAGAAGCTTTATCCCAACATCGACTTCTATTCTGGCATCACGCTCAAGGCGATGAACTTCCCGACGGCGATGTTCACTGTGTTGTTCGCGGTCGCGCGCACAGTCGGCTGGATCGCGCAGTGGAAGGAAATGATCGAAGACCAGGGCTCGCGCATCGGCCGTCCCCGCCAGCTCTATACGGGCGAGAAGCAGCGCGATTACGTGCCGATGTCGAAACGGTGATCGCGATCGCTACGGCATGCTTCGAGATATTCTCTGAGCCCCCTCTCGCCGCGCGGGGTCGTCCAATAGTGATTGAGGGCGAAAAGCGGTCGCAGGAGGGGCGCAAGAAAACGCATTCCGGGACGGTCGATTCTGACCTCGAATAGGAGAGCGACATGCACGTCGTCGCCGCGTTGCGTCAGCGTCGCGCGCCAGGCGCCATCGAGATCGCCGTAAGTGCGGACCGCCACCTGGCGCGGCCTCTCCAGTTCCACCGCCTCAACGACGAAATTGAGGGTGAAAGGCAGAAAACCGCGCACCTTGGCGCGCAGCTTTCCGCCGATTTGAGGCGTTTCGCCAGGCGTCAGCCGCTCTGCTTCGAGATAGACGCCCTTCCACCACTGCGGCAGGAGTTCGCCGCGCGCCAGCACGTCATAGACCTCGTCAATGGCGGCGTCCGGAATATCCCAGCCTTCATCAAATTTGAAAACATGCGCGGACATGGCCGCTCCCCTTTGCAAGATACTCGAGCATAACCCGCCCGAGAGCTGCTTGGATGCACGCTCTGTTCAATGTCCTCGCCTTTGGATTAGATGTGGCGTCGTCCGACTGTTGGCGGATGACTGACGGGAGCGCCCTTGTCGCAACTATCCGACCTTTTGTTCGAAACGCGCATCGCCGCCGAGAGCGTCGCCGATTTTCTCGCGGGTGGCCGCTTGCGCCTTGGCGTCACCGGCCTGTCGCGTTCCGGCAAGACGGTCTTCATCACCGCGCTTGTGCATCATCTAACGCGGGCGCTGTCGGCGCGCGCCGGGAGCAAGACTCAGCTTCCGGTGTTTCGCGCGTTCGCCGAAGGGCGCATCGCTTCGGCGCATCTCGATCCGCAGCCAGACTACAGCGTGCCGCGCTTCGCTTACGAAGATCATCTCGCAGCGCTCACCGGGCCAGACCGGCATTGGCCGCAATCGACGCGCCGCATTTCTGAATTGCGGGTGACGCTCGAATATCGCTCGAAATCATGGTCGCTGCGCAGAGGCTTCGGTCAGGGGCCAACGCGACTCGACATCGACATCGTCGACTATCCCGGCGAATGGCTGCTCGACCTGCAGCTCCTCGGCAAATCCTACGCTGATTGGTCGCGCGAGACGCTTGAGGCGGCAGGAGTCGCGGCGCGCGCGATGATTGCAAGCGAATGGCGGGGCGTGACGGCGCAGGCGGACGTCAAAGCGCGTTACGACGAAGAAACCGCGCAGAAACTTGCGCATGCCTTCACCGAATATCTGCGCCTCGCGCGCTCTGAACGTTTCGCGCTCTCAAGCCTGCCGCCCGGGCGCTTTCTGATGCCTGGCGATCTTGAGGGATCGCCGGCCTTGACCTTCGCGCCGCTTCCCGTCTCCGATGGCGAGGACCTTCCTTATCGTAGCCTTGGCCGCGAAATGGAGCGTCGATATGAAGCCTATAAGTCGGAGGTGGTGCGCCCCTTCTTTCGGGATCATTTCGCTCGGCTCGATCGGCAGATCGTGCTCGTCGATATGCTTGCGGCGCTCAATTCCGGCCCGGAGGCGGTGCGCGATCTCGAAACGGCGTTGACCGGCGTGCTGACAGCTTTTCGCACCGGCCGCGCCAGTCTGTTTTCGACGATCTTTCGCCCGAAGATCGACCGCATCCTTTTCGCAGCCACAAAGGCCGACCATTTGCATCACACGAGCCATGATCGGCTCGAAGCGATCCTGCGCCATTTGACGGCCCGAGCGATTGAGCGCGCGGAGGGAGTGGGCGCCTCAATCGATGTGATCGCGCTCGCCGCCGTGCGCGCGACGCGAGAAGCGATGGTGCGTCACGAAGGCGAACAGCTCTCCGCCATCGTCGGCACGCCAGTCGCGGGCGAACACATTGGCCATGAGATCTTCGACGGCGTGGCGGAAGGCGCCATTTTCCCGGGCGAACTCCCGGCGGATCCGCGCGACGTTTTCCGTGGCGAGGCGCTCGCCGTTTCCGAGGAAGAGGCTGAGTTCCGCTTTTTGAAATTCCGGCCGCCGGTCGCCTCGCTCGGCGCCGACCGCAGGCCCCTGCCATTGCCGCACATCAGGCTCGATCGCGCGATGGAATTTCTTTTCGGCGACAAATTGAGCTGACGCTACGCTGTCGCCAGGAATGGCCTACCTATTGCAGGCCACGCATTAAAAGTTTGAATCGAAGGAGCTTCATATGGAAAGCCATGTCTATAAGGTTGTTGAACTTGTCGGAACATCGCCGGATAGCGTCGAGGACGCCGTAGCGGCGGCGCTCAAGCGCGCCGGCGAAACTTTGCGGCACTTGCGATGGTTTGAAGTCGCGCAGATACGCGGCAACATCAATAAGGGCGTCGTCGCCGATTATCAGGTGGTGCTGAAAGTCGGCTTCACGCTCGATCGTGACGACGAGGGCATGAAATGAGCGGAAGCCGCGAGGGCTTCCGCGTCGCGGCCATTAGGACATGAACCGTCCGGCGGCTTCCGGGCTCGGAGGTTGCGCCGAGATTGTCCAGAAGCGCGCGCCAGCATCGAACATCTGCTGCGCGTCGGAGAACAGACGGCGCGTGTCCTCAGTGGTCATTTCGATGTGTTTGCTTGTCCAGTCCTGCAGAACCGTGGCGGTCTCGGAGAGGGAGCGCGATGACGTCAGCTTAGAGGCAAGTTCCGCCGTCATGCTTGCCTCCTGCTGCATGCGCGCCATCCAGCAGCGGTTGGCGTCCTGCAGACAGTCAAAGATCTTGTCGCGCGCCTCGGTGAAATCTTCCAGGCGCCGCTGGCCTTCCACAGCAACTTCCGCCGCTGCGCCGTTTGGTTTCACGCTTTCGCTACGCAGCTCTTCCTGCTGGGTCATTTCGCGTTCCTCCATGACTTGAAACGCCGGCGCCCCCACGCCGCCCCTCAAGTGGCGACTATATAACACCGCGAATAAGAAAGTCTTTTGGCGCGCCCGGGTATTTTTCCGAGCTTGCCCAGGCCAGACGCTTGTCCCAGCCGGGCGGCTCGACAAGCGGTCGCCTTTCCGCTATGGACCGGGCCTCAACTAGAACAGCGTCCCGAAACGCTCGTCGGCCTTGTAGCTAAGACGAAACGGCAGGAGTTTACGTTATGAACATTATCGAGCAGCTCGAGGCGGAGCACGCCGCCAAGCTCATCGAGGGCAAAAAAATCCCGGAGTTTCGCCCCGGGGATACGGTCGTCGTCAACGTCAAGGTGAAGGAAGGCGAACGCACCCGCGTCCAGGCCTATGAGGGCGTTGTCATTTCCCGCCAGGGTTCGGGGCTCAATGAGAGCTTCACCGTCCGCAAGATTTCCTACGGCGAAGGCGTCGAACGCGTGTTCCCGATCCATGGGCCGCTGATCGATTCCGTTAAGCTCGTGCGCCGCGGCAAGGTGCGGCGCGCCAAGCTCTATTATCTGCGCGACCGCCGCGGCAAATCCGCGCGCATCGCCGAGCGCGTCGAGACGAAGGCGAAGGCCTCGGGCGAATAACGCTAGAGGCCGGATGAACAGCCGCCCGCAGCCGCAAGGTTCCGGGCGGCTTTGTTTTAGCTCTCCAGTGGGGCGTTGAGTATCCAGCGGTGGCCGAAGGGGTCGCGTAAGGATGCGTAGCGCGTTCCCCAAAAGGAATTCGTCGGCGCCGTTTCGATCTTGCCGCCGAGTTTGCTGGCGCGGGCGCAGATGTCGTCGACTTCCTGCGACTTATCGTATTCCAGACTGACCGAAACGGTCGCGTGTTCGCCGGGCATCGGCACGCGGGTCTGACCGAATTCCGGAAAGACGTCGGCGAGCATCACCGACCCGCCATTGATCAGCAGTTCGCAATGGGCGATGCGCAACCCGTCGACGGAGGGCATGAGGGCGCGCTGCTTGGCGTCGAAGGCGCCGGTGTAAAAGGCGATCGCTGCGGCGGCGGGGCTGACGGTCAGATAAGGCGCGACCCTCGGACGTGGCTGTTTCATCAAATTTCCTCCGCCGGGGCGCGCAGCGGATCGCCCCAGTCCTTTCTCCGAATCTTCTCGTAGCGCGCCTTGTCACGCTTGGGAATGAATGTCTCGCGGAATGCTATACCGGCGCACAGCTTGAGCGAAATTCCCGCCTTGTTGGCGCGCGGCGGGGCGATAATGCGCGCCGACGGCGGGCGCGCGGCGAACCGTCCGACGGCGAGATAGGCGAACTTCTCGTCCTCGAAGGGCGCGGCGACGTCCTTGACCAGCCTATGCGCGCGCCGCCGGGGCAGCCGGACCGAGAAATGGCACCAGTCGTTCGCCGGCAGAGGGCAGGGCGCCTGATGGGGGCAGGGCGCGAGAATGTTTGCGCCAAGCGCGATTAATTGGTCTCGGACGACCATGAGCCTGGCATGGTCGCGTGGCGTTCCCGGCTCGATAATGACGAGCGCGCCGCTGGTTTGCGCCCAAAGCCGATCGATGACGGAAGGGAGGCCGGATTCGGCGACCTCGGTCAGCGCGTAGCCGATGACGACAAGGTCGAACGGGAATTCCGCGAGCGCGCGCGGCTCGGCGAAGTCGCATTCGATCGCCTTGATCGGCGCGGGAACGCCGCTGTCCTTCATCAGTTCGGGCGCGAGGCGCAAGAACAGCGCGCTGTGATCTAGGAGCGTGATCTCGGCGATGCCCGGCCACACGGTCGAAGCGGCGCAAGCGCCCGCGCCAAGTCCGCAGCCGACGTCGAGCATCCGCTTGGGCGCAAAATCGGGACTTTCCTCCTCGAGACGTCCAAGCGCAGTCACGGTGGCTGCGTAGGTCGCCGGCATGCGCGTCGCCGCATAGGCCAGCGCGTCGGTCTCGTCGCGGATTGTCTCGATTGTAGGCTTGCGCGACCGGTAGCGCTGCGACAGCTCATTCGCTCTTTCGCGCAGCGCGCTTTGAGAGCGGCCTTCGAGCCTCGTCTCGATCGCCGCCGCAAGCTGCGCAGGAAGCTCTGGAGAGGGCAGGCTCACCAGGGCCTCGGATGCGGACGGCGTCGCCAACTCTCTTCCATGGAGCTTGCGTTACGGGTAGAAGACCCTCAATTCAAGGGTCTTCCCGCGAGAGGAAAACGGACAAATATGGCATCCAACGCCGCGCCCCGCACGCTTTACGACAAGATCTGGGACGACCATGTGGTCGACCGCCAGGACGATGGCGCATGCCTGCTCTACATCGATCGCCACCTCGTGCATGAGGTGACGAGTCCGCAGGCGTTCGAAGGCTTGCGCATGGCGGGCCGGTCGGTGCGCGCGCCGGAACGGACTCTCGCCGTCGTCGACCATAATGTGCCGACGACCGACCGCTCGCTGCCGATCGAAGACCCCGAGAGCAAGGCGCAGGTGGAACAGCTCGCGATCAATGCAAGCGAGTTCCGTGTCGAATATTACGACGAGCACGACCGGCGCCAGGGCGTCGTGCATATCGTCGGCCCTGAGCAGGGCTTCACTCTGCCCGGCATGACGATCGTCTGCGGCGACAGCCACACATCGACCCATGGCGCCTTTGGCGCGCTCGCGCATGGCATCGGCACCTCGGAAGTCGAGCATGTGCTGGCGACCCAAACGCTGATCCAGAAGAAAGCCGCCAATATGCTGGTGCAGGTCGATGGCAAGCTCGCCGACGGCGCCACCGCGAAAGACATCATCCTCGCGATCATCGGCGAGATCGGCACTGCCGGCGGCACGGGACATGTGATCGAATATGCGGGCGAGGCGATCCGCGACCTTTCCATGGAAGGCCGCATGACCGTGTGCAACATGTCGATCGAAGGCGGCGCGCGCGCCGGCCTCGTCGCGCCGGACGAGAAAACTTTCGCCTATCTTATGGATCGCCCGAAGGGTCCGAAGGGCGAAGCCTTCGATATGGCGCGCAAATATTGGGAGACGCTCTATTCCGACGAGGGCGCGCATTTCGACAAGATCGTCAGGCTCGACGCCAGCAAGCTGCCGCCAATCGTGACCTGGGGCACTTCGCCTGAAGACGTCGCGACGATTGACGGTTTCGTGCCGACGCCCGAAAGCGCAAAGACGCCGCAAAAACGGGCGGCGATCGAACGCGCGCTCGAATACATGGGGCTAAAGGGCGGCGAGCGTATGAGCGACATCGAGATCGATCGCGTGTTCATCGGCTCCTGCACCAATGGCCGGATCGAAGACCTGCGCGCCGCGGCGAAGATGGTGGAGGGCAAGAAAGTCGCCGATCGCGTCAACGCGATGGTGGTGCCTGGCTCTGGTCTCGTGAAGGCGCAGGCGGAAGCGGAAGGCCTCGACAAAATCTTCGCCGCTGCCGGCTTTGAATGGCGTGAGCCCGGCTGCTCAATGTGCCTGGCGATGAATCCGGATAGACTGGCGCCCGGCGAGCGATGCGCCTCGACCTCCAATCGTAACTTCGAGGGTCGTCAGGGTTTTAAAGGCAGGACGCACCTCGTTTCGCCCGCGATGGCGGCGGCTGCCGCGATCGCCGGGCGTTTTGTCGACGTGCGGAACTGGCGCTGAAAGAATAGGGTCCGCTAACACGAACGCCTACGCCGGCCTAGTCGTGATCGTCCATGCCGGGGCGGTTGTCATCCCAATCACGGCCGCGGCGCCACTCGTCGTCGCTCCAGGGACGTGTGTCGCGCCATGAGGGATTTCTGCCCCAATAGCCGGGATGGTCGTTTTGATCGTCTTTCAAGTCCCGGTCGCGATCGTCCGCCTTCTGCGTGAGGGCTTCATCGCCAGGCGTGAGTCGTGCGATGGCGGGCGCCGAAATTGCGGAGTTCACGAAGCCAGCTGCGCCAAGCGCAAGCGCCGCGATCAATAGTTTGTTCATGAGAGGTCTCCTCCAACAATACCCTTGCCTGAACATTGCAGTCCGCCGATTGTTCCTGGGCAGTCGCGCGGTTTCGCGCGTCGCGACGAGCTGACTATGACGGAACAGCAATGGAGCCGGCTGAAACCGCCGACGCTCGAGGATTTCGAAGCGCTCGCTGATGCGGCCTATGCGGCTTTGCCGAACCGCTTTACGCGGCTCTGTGAAGGACTCGTCATTCGCGTCGAGGATTTTCCCGACGAGGAAACGCTCGACGACATGCAATGCGAAAGCGAGTTCGATCTATTGGGTCTCTTTCGCGGGCGCGGCTTGACGCTTGGCGCTCATCTCTCGGAGACGGGCGAGCAGCCCAACATGATCTGGCTCTATCGGCGGCCGATACTCGACTATTGGGCTGATAGCGAGGACACGCTCGAAGTAATCGTCACCCATGTGCTTGTGCATGAGATCGGCCATCATTTCGGATTGACCGACGCCGATATGGAAGAGATTGAACGGCGCGCCGGATAGGATTCAAGCGGGCGTGGGTTCCGCGAGCAGCGTTCCGATGATGGCGCCGAGCGCCATGTCATCCTCTTGTCCGAAGCCATGATGACGAATCTGGCCGTCGCAGGCGATGAGTATCGCCGTTGGCGGTTTTACGCATTTCATAGCGTGGCATGGTGACAGAAATCGGCCCGTCTTCTCGCGACAGCGAGTCACGGCGCGCCCGTAATCCCCTGGATCAAAACTTTGCGTTCAGGGTCACAAAGGCGGAACGAGGCGCTCCTGGCATGATGTTATTGTTGTTGTTGGCGGCCGCAAAATAGCGCGCGCCGAGAAGGTTCTCCACGTTGAGCTGCGCAGAGATTGCGTCGGTGATTTTCCAAAAGGCCGCCGCATCCATCCGAGCATAGCCCGGCACCACGACCGCATTGTCAATTGCAGGGTAGAATTTTGCGTTGTAGATCACGCCCGCGCCTAGTCCAAGAACGCCCGGTCGGTCGCCAAAGAACGGCGACACGTCGTATTTGTTCCAGAATGAAAATGTGTCGCGCGGGACGTTGGGCGTCACTTTTCCCGGAAAGATCAGGAAAGGGTCGGCGGGATCGGGAAAGGCGTTCGCGCTCAACACGCGACCGGACTGATGACCATAGCCCAGGGAAACCTGCCACTGATCGGTGACAAAGCCTACGAGCCCAATTTCTCCACCCCTTGTCCTGGTATTCGCGGCGACGGCGTTGAAAGCGTTGACCGTAACCGGCTGATTTGTCCGGTTGAGCTGATAGAGCGCCGCGGTGAGCAGAAGCAGCGGCGTGATCTGATATTTCATGCCGACTTCGAAATTCTGGAAGCCCTGGGGCGCCAGCGCCGCGAGCGAGGGCGTCAGCACGACGAATTGGTCGCTGGAGGCAGGCAGGAATGAGCGCGAATAAGCGCCGTAGAACGATAAGTCTTCGTTCGGTTTGACGACAAGACCGAGCCGCGGCGACAATTTGTTTGTTACATTTCGAATGGTCTGATTGATCGTATCAACGATTTCGCCCTCCGCCTGTTCTGCGGCCTGGCCGGCGGGGTCCGCGCCGGGGGGCAGCGGAAAATCAGCGCCGCGGAAGTTCAAGTCAAAACGATCAAAACGAACGCCGGCGATTACATCGATGTGTTTGGTGATCGCGATCTGGTCCTGAACATAGCCCGACGCCAGCATGAGATTTGTGTAACGGCGCTCGCGCCCGTCGCCATAGATCATCGGATAGTAAATTGTCGGCGCCAGGAAGGGCGCATCAACGGCGACGGCGCTGCCATCGCAGGTGATAGCGAAATTATTATCCGGCGTGCCAAAGCAGGAGAGATTGCGCTCGCTCGCAGACTTCTGATTTCCGACTTCCGCGCCAACTAGGAATGTGTGCTGAATCTCGGGAGTCATCTGCCAGCGGTAGATGAGATCCGTCTGGTTGAAGAGATTCCGACGCGGCGTGTTGTGGAGATAACCCTCTATCTCCATCTGGCCGCCGGGCGGACCTTCGAAGAGAAGGACATTCTCGCCGGGGAAGGTGTTCGCGTAACGCTTTTGATAATTGGCGTAGACCGTGTGGTTGCGGATTTCGAGTCCAAAATCGGTCTTGTGCTCGAAGTAAAGGTCGACCCAATTAACGTCCGCCTTCGAATAGTTGTTCTTCTTCGCCTCTGGATTGGCGTCTCCGAAGAACGTGTAGTTTGGAGTGAAGGCTGGATATCCTGGATAAGAACTGGCGAGGCCAATTGGGAACCCATCCAGATACGAGCCGAGGCCGACCGAAGGAACGCCGCGGTCATTGGTGCGCAAGTCGTGGAAATGCTCGTAGCTAAACGTAATGAAAGTATTCTGTTGTGGCTTCCAGGTGATTGTCGGATTTACGCCATAGCGTTCCAGCTGAAAGAAATTGCGGAAGCCGTATGAGTTTTCATAGAGCGCGTTCAGACGCACCGCGAGCGTATCGGAAACCGCCTGGCCGAAATCAATGGTTACGCGTTTGCGGCCGAAACTGCCGAAGCTCGTCTGGATGTCGCGGATCGTCTCGCCATCAGCCTTCTTGGTCACGCGGTTGACGATGCCGCCGCCGCCGCCGCGGCCGAAGATCAGGGCGCTTGGTCCTTTGAGTACCTCGACCGCCTTGATGTTGTACAGATCGCGGTAGTATTCCGCGTCATCGCGCACGCCGTCCCTGAAAAAGTCGGCCGAAGTGTTCTGGCCACGGATGGTGATCGCGTCCTTGTTGCCTTCGCCTCCGGTGACTGTCACGCCCGGCACGTAAGTGAGCGCCTGCTGAATGCTGAAGGAGCCTCGATCCTCTAGCTGCTGCTTGGTGAGGATCGTAATGGATTGCGGGATATCAAGGATCGGCGTGTTCGTCTTCGTCGCCGTTGAAGTGCCATGAGCCACATACCCCACAACGCCACTGGGCCCGCCCCCCAGAGTCTGACCTTGAGGCACAAAGGGCGTAGGTTCGAGTGAGGGGACGGCCGGCGCCGGAGCGGCATTGACCGCGTGCGTCGCGCGCGGCGTCGAGGAATGTGCGACGGTCTTTTTCCTTCCGCCGACATCGATCCTTGGGAGCGCCTGCTGTGCATACGCTGAAGGATCGGCGGAGAGAAAAGCGATCACGAAAATGCTGGCTCGGACGCGTTCCCAATTCTTCATGTGTGAGATCGACTTGGTTACGAGAGGCCTCAGGGCAAGAAAGTGAGCCGGTCGCCGCCAGAGTCCGACCAAATTTTCGATTGAGTATTGCCTTGAAAAACCTTCGTCAACAGCTTGAACAACACATTGGAAATCTTTTCAATTATATTGAACCTGTTGAGAAAAGAGGCGCAAAAGATCTTTTGTTTGAGTCTTTCTACGCTTGACTATGGCGCGAATGACACAATGAAGAGCCGCTATGACGACGCGAAGCAAAACCAAAAGGCCAAGTTTTGCCAGGGCGAACAGGCCGGACCACGCCTTCCGCCCGATTGACGCCGATCGGAAAGGTCAGCCGGTATTCGTCGATGAACGCTTCGAGTCTGCAATTGATCCTCCCGCGAAACGCTTGTTTCTTAGATAGCGCGTCTTTGGCTCAACAACGCTCGGATCATGTCCGTCGATCGTCGTCTTCGCCCGTTTCGCTTTGGCGTTCGAAAGCTTCCTTTTCAAACGGGATATTTCGATAGGCGGCGTCGTGATTGCGCAAACGCCATAGGTTCGCCAGATAGTCGCGAAGATAGATGAAATAGAAGCGCGCGATGCCGTGTCGATCGATCTGCTCCTGATGAATGAGCTCATGCTGAAAGAGCGTCTGTGAAACTTCCGACTCGTCGCCCTTAAAGAGGATCGTTCGTCCCACGACCATCCCCCGGTAATTTCGCGCGATGGGAAGCTTGAAGATCCAGTGACGATAGCGCACGCGCGGAGACTGGCGCGATCGATGGCTCGATAGACCTTGGCGCGACCACATCAGCGCGCTCTCCTTAATCCTCGTGAACCATAGCGGACATACGCCGCGCCGCGTGTCGGACTTGCCCCGGTATGGCGTCAAATGCAAGAAGATGGCGTGTCTTCGAATGCTTCCGCCATGCTCGAACCCGTTCCGCCGCGCTTTAATCTCGCCCGCTATTGCCTCGCCGAAAATGCGCGGCTACGGCCCGACGCAACGGCGCTAACCATTGTCGGCGACGCCGGCGCCCAGCGCTGGAGTCATGGCGAGCTCGATCTGAAAGTCCGACGCCTGGCGGCGGGCCTGCGCGACCTCGGCCTGCCGCAGGGTGCCCGCGTGATGATCCGTATGGGCAATGAGGCCAATGCGGCGCTCGCCTATTTCGCGTCGATCGCTGCCGGCTATGTGGCGCTCCTCGCATCCTCTCAGCTGACCTTCGAGGAGGCCGAGTTCATGGCGCGCGATTGCGGCGCCTCAGTGCTGGCGCTCGGCGCATCCTTCGAAAGCGAGCCGCATAGCGGCGACTTCTATGTTCTGCGCGGCGCCGATCTGGCGCGGCTCGCCGAAAGCGCGCCTATGCCCGACTACGTCGACACGGCCGCCGAAGATCCCGCCTATCTCGTTTACACCTCCGGCACGACGAGTAGGCCCAAAGGCGTGTTGCATGCTCATCGCGCCGCCTGGGGCCGCAGGCCGATGCGGGAACATTGGACGGGCCTTGGTCCTGGCGACGTGATGCTGCATGCCGGCGCAATCAATTGGACCTACACGCTTGGCGTCGGCGTCGTCGATCCGCTGTCGGCAGGAGCAAGCGCGGTCCTCTACAATGGCCATCCTGACCCTGCAGCGTGGCCGCGTCTGATCGAAACCTATCGCGCGACGATCTTCGCGGCCGTGCCCGGCGTCTTTCGGCAGATTCTCAAATATGGCGCGCCGGAGAGCGCGAATCTTTCGAGTCTGCGTCACGCGCTCTCCGCCGGCGCAGCGCTGCCCTCGAGCCTGCTCGCGGATTGGCGCGCGCGTACGGGCAAGGACATTTTCGAAGCGTTTGGCATGAGCGAAATTTCGACTTTCGTCTCCAGCGGACCGACAACGCCGGTGCGTCCGGATTCGCCCGGCAAGCCGCAGCCGGGCAGGGTGGTCGCGAACCTGCCGCAGGAGGGCGGCGAAATCCCCCTTGGGCCGGGCGAAACAGGCTTGCTCGCCGTGCGTCGTGACGACCCTGGAATGATGCTCGGCTACTGGAATCGTCCGGAGGAGGAACGCGAGTCATTTCGTGGCGAGTGGTTCGTCTCCGGCGATCTCGTCGAGTTTGACGCTGACGGCTACATGTGGCGCCACGGCCGGGCCGACGAAGTCATGAACGCTGGAGGCTATCGGGTCTCGCCCGCCGAAGTCGAGAAGCGGTTGCTTGAGATTAGCGGCGTTGTCGAGGCTGCGGCGGCGGAGCGGCCGGGCCGCGACGCAACCGCTACGATTATCAAGGCCTATGTCGTGACACGCGACGGCGCGAAGCACGACGAAGCGTCAGTCCTCGAATACTGCCGCACGCATCTTGCGGCCTACAAATGTCCGCGAGCGGTCGTGTTTCTCGACGCGCTTCCGCGCAACGCCAACGGCAAGCTCAATCGCGCCGCCCTGCCCTAAAAATAGAGGGCCCGATTGTCCGCCGGGGCGTACGGCGAACGATCGGGCCCCAGGTCCGCTCACAGGGAGGAGAGCGGACTACCGTGAATTCACGGGGCCGACGCTCTTACGAGGTCGGCGCCTGCATGTTGACGCGCAAGGCGGCCGCGGGCGCGCTTCTTGACCTTGGTCAGCGGAAGCTTGCCGTTGATGGCGGCTTTCATATTCGGCGACGCCTTGAAGGTGATGACGCGGCGCGCTTCGATCGGCACAGGCTCGCCAGTGCGTGGATTGCGACCGGCGCGCTCGCGTTTCGTTCGCACCAGGAAAGACCCGAAGTCGTGCAGCTTGAGCGACTCGCCGGACGCGAGCGTCGCCGCCATCTCCTCGAGCACAAGGTCGGTCAGGCGCTTGGCTTCCCTGCGGGACATGCCTTCGATCCTGCGATGGATGGCCAGCGCAATGTCCTCGCGCGTGAGAGTCCCGCGCGAACCGCCTTCTTGCGACGACGCTTCATGTTCGACGTCCTCGCCATTGGCGCATGCGACGAAGGGCTTCATCATTTCTTTTGGGTTGGCGATCGACATTAGCGCTCTAATCCCCAGTTTTTGGCCGAAGCGGAGCCTTGACTTACCGCTTGCCGGCGAAGGGATTGCGCGAACTTGCGTCGGAGCCTGCTTGCTCCGGAGCGCCCAGCGTGGCCGAAAGCGCAATGCGCATAAGCTTCGACGACATCCGCGCGTTCCAATTTGACGCAAACTAGCGCAATATCACGTTATTCTGCAGATTGCGTGCTAACGCCGGCCATCTGGCCGCTCCTCAGCTGAAGGCAGGTTGCACACTGTTTTTTCGGGAAATTGGTCCGCCGGGCAGGTTAAAGAAATATTCGTGAGGTGTCCCTTTTTGGGACGTCCCAGGTAAGAAAATGATTGATTTGGACGAATATGATACGCGTTCGGGCGGCGCCGCCAGAATGTAAACAGGTAAAATCAATTGCCGTGCCGTTGCCGCAAAGCTGACTGACGGATGAATGCCGCGGCCATGTCCAGTTCAGACGGCTTGCGCCATGTTATGCGGGTTAAGCGCAGGGAGACGACCGGCGTTTCCGGGGATCGGAGCTAGACATGTCGCGACAGCCTTTCGCCCTCGCTTTCATTCTGGCGCTCACGGCCCTTACGGCCGCGGCGTGGGAAGACGAGGGGCGTCGCAGCTGCGCTCCCTGTCGAAGCGAAAGCTTTGGTCACGGCTATGACCCTTTCGACGATGGCACGGAGGCATGGTTTGCGCCTAACGTCGGTTCCTGGCCCGATCACTCCGACGCTTATTATGGATACGGCGAGTGCCGTTTCCTACGGGAGCCTATTCCTGGTCAGCGGGGCGAGGTCGTCGACTATCGCCGGGTACGAGTCTGCAATTAGTCGACGATCGCGTCACGCTATCCGTCGCCGGCACCCCGCCCCTCTCGCACGGCGACGGGCGTAGAGCCTCCCGGAGCAATCCGGGAGGCTTTTTTCTCGTTATAGCGGCTTGAGACCGAGCGCCTTTCCTTCCTTGGCGTCGCGTCGCCAGACGCCGGAGGCGTCCTTGTCGAAGTGCGCCTTGTGCCCCTTGCGGGCGGTGAGCACGAGACGTCCCCGATCGAGTCCCCAGCCGATCGGATCAAAAATGACGACGCCATTGTCGCGGCAGGCCGGAGCGAGTTGCGCTTTCAATCCGGCGCGGCCGCGCACGCGCGAGTCGAGCGTCAGCATGCAGCCCGTGTCCTTGTCTCCTTCGCGGAGAATTGAATAGCGGCCGCCGGCATCCGTCGCCCCGGCGGCAAGCGCGAGCGGCGCGGAGACGCTCGCAGCGGCGATAAGGCAGAACCCCAGCAAGTGCGGCCGTCGCCAGAAAAACATCGCCATTTGCGCCATTACTCCCCACTCGTTGTGAAATCGGGCGCAGTTTGCCTTTTTCGCGGCCACCGGCCAAGCCGATTTCGCGAGAGGCCCGCGTCAAAGTGCGGCAGGTGTCGCTTTTGCGCGGCAAGCGGCGTCGCGCTATCAATTTGAGCCACGCCGCGAGGCGGCGAGGGAGTCAAAAGAATGGACCCAGCGTCGCTGGCTTTGGCTGAACGATCCGCGCCGCGCTACACGAGCTACCCCACCGCGCCGCATTTTTCCAAGTCAATTGGCGATGGCGAGACGCGGATGTGGCTCATGAGTCTCGACCCGCATGCGTCGCTCTCCCTCTACTTCCACGTGCCGTTCTGCACGGCGATCTGCGCTTACTGCGGTTGTCACACCAAGGCCGTGCGCCAGGACGCGCCGCTTGAGTCGTACGCGCAGACGCTCAAGCGCGAAATCGTTCTAATGGCCGATGCGACGCGCGCACGGCACATCACGAGCATCCATTGGGGCGGCGGCACGCCTGGCATTCTTGGGCCTTTACGTTTCACGGCGATCGTTTCAGTTCTGCGTGACCATTTCGAACTTTCCGACGAGACGGAGCACGCGATCGAACTCGATCCGCGCATTCTGAACGCCGACCTCGTCGAGGCGCTTGCCGCCGTCGGAGTCAACCGCGCCTCGCTTGGCGTGCAGGACCTCAACGCGCATGTGCAGGAGGCGTCAGGCCGTATACAGCCCTATGAGACGGTGGCGCGCGCCGTGACATTGCTGCGCGGCGCCGGGATCACGGCGATCAATTTCGATCTGATGTACGGACTGCCGAAGCAGAGCGTCGAAGACGCAGCGCGCACCGCCTCGCTTGCCGCGTCGCTCGACCCGCAGAGGCTCGCAGTCTTTGGCTATGCGCATGTGCCCTGGTTCAAATCGCACCAGAAGCTGATTGACGCGGCCGCGCTGCCCGGCGCCGGCGAGCGGCTAGCGCAGGCGGCCGCCGTGCGCGATACGCTCGAAGACGCAGGTTTCGAGGCGATCGGGCTCGATCATTTCGCGCGCCCGGACGATCCGCTGGCGATCGCCGCGCGCGAAAAGCGCATGCGCCGAAATTTTCAAGGATACACGATCGACGCGGCCGATGCGCTGTTGCCGTTTGGCGTCTCGTCGATCGGGCGTCTTCCGCAAGGATACGTCGGCAACGCGACCGATCTCGCGGGCTGGCGGCGTGCGATAGAATCAGGACGTTTCGCCACGACGCGCGGCGTCGAATGCTCGCGCGAAGATATCGCCCGCGCCGATCTTATCGAACGGCTGATGTGCGATTTCGAGGTCGACTATGGCGCCCTAGCTGTGCGCCACGGCTATGCGGAAGATTTTTTTGACGCGGCCCAGTCGTCGCTCGACGCGCTGTGGAACGACCGCGTCGTCAACATGGAAGGACGGCAGGTACACGTCACCGAACGCGGAAAGCCTTTCGTTCGGCTTGTCGCCGCCGCTTTTGACGCTTACTTGCAGACTTCGCCAGCCCGCCATTCCTCGGCGGTATAAAGCCGTTCCGCAAGGAGGCGTTGATGACGCCGCTAACTCTTTTTCTTGCAAAGCTGATCGGCGCTTACGCTCTGATCATGTCCGCCTGGATGCTGGTCCGCAGGGACGTGGCGCTGCAGATGATCGAGAGCATCTCGCGCGAGCCGGTCGCCATCGCTTTTATCGGTATGATACGGCTTGCGATTGGACTTGCTATCGTGATCGGACATGACATTTGGAGCGATGCCGCCGCGGCGCTCGTTTCGCTTGTCGGCTGGCTCACGCTGATTAGCGGCGTGTTGACGCTATTTTTGCCGCCACAGACCGTGCGTGATATCTTCTCTAAGATGGGCTACGAGAAGCGCTATCCAGTTTTCGCGCTCGTGTCCTTTGCGCTTGGCGGCGCGCTGTTGATCGCGGGCTTCAGCGCCTAACGTAAATATTGGCGCTTGTTCGTTGGCGGCGCCTCCGCCATCGTGACGTCTCGATTCGACTCCGCAGCCCATGCCTCTCTGGACGCCCGAACAGGATCAAGCGCTGATCGCCGTCGCGCGCTGGCTCCAAACGCCCGGCGCGCCCCAGGTGTTTCGCCTTTTCGGCTTCGCTGGAACCGGCAAATCGACGCTTGCGCGCCATCTCGCTGAACAAGTTGACGGCGACGTCGCCTTTGCGGCCTTCACCGGCAAGGCGGCGCTGGTCATGCGCTCCAAGGGATGCAAGGACGCGCGCACGATACACAGTCTCATCTATCGCGCGACCGATACGGAGACCGAAGAGCCTTCCTTCGTTCTCAACGACGACAGCGACGCGGCGCATGCGAAGCTCATCGTCATCGACGAATGTTCGATGGTCGACGAAGAGCTCGGCCGCGATCTTCTCTCCTTCGGCAGAAAAGTTCTCGTGCTCGGCGATCCGGCGCAATTGCCGCCAGTCAAAGGCGGGGGCTTCTTCACCGAAGCCGAGCCTGACGTGATGCTGAGAGAAGTGCATCGTCAGGCGGCGGACAATCCAATTATTCGCCTTTCAATGGCGATCCGCACAGGCGTGGGCGTTGAGCAGGGCGTCTTTGGAGAGACGCGAGTCGTCCGCCGCGACTCGCTCGATCCCGCGCTCGTCACCGGCGCAGACCAGGTGCTGGTCGGATTGAATAAGACCAGGCGCGCCTATAACGCGCGCCTGCGTGAGCTGCGCGGCTTTACCAGCGACTTGCCGCAGTCTGGCGAGAAGCTCGTCTGCTTGCGCAACAATCGCAAGAAGGGGCTTTTAAACGGCGCGTTGTTTACGGTGAAGAGCGCCGGCGCACTGCGCCGCGGCAAGGTCAGAATGCTCGTGACGCCGGAAGAAGGCGAAGGCGTAAAGTTTCAGCGCGTCGCGGTCATTCCGCAATTATTCGGCGCCGAAAGCGACGTGCCGTATGCGTTGCGCAAGGACTCAGATGAGTTCGATTTTGGCTATGCGCTCACCGTGCACAAAGCCCAGGGCTCGCAATGGGACGACGTGACGCTTTTCGACGAATCCTTCGCTTTCCGCGAGCATCGGGCGCGATGGCTTTATACGGGCGTGACTCGGGCGGCGAAGAAACTGACGCTGGTCATGTGATGAATTCGTCGCCACAAACCTAAAGCGGGCTTTAGGATTTACTTCCCCCACGCGTCGATAGCGTCGGCGAAAACGCGTTCGCCGGACGGGCCTTTTTCCATATTGATCGTCGCTGCGCGCCCATCGGCGAGCTGCATCGGCAGATCAATAGCCATCAGCGACCGCAACAAGAGAAGATTGCGCGACTCGCGGTCGCCGCGCATCAGACCGATGAGAAAATTGTTCTCGGTGATTGGCACGGGAATCCCGGCGACCTTTTCCCCCGACTGCGCATCGGAGCGGCGCATTTGAATGGGACCGATCGCTTTAACGCCGCCGATTGGACTGCCGGGCGCAACCTTGAACGACACGTTGATGGTATGCGAGGCGGAAAGCGTCGCGTCGGTGTTCTTGCGAAACAGCAGCGTCATCTTCAGTTTCGCGTCGGGGATATCGATGTCGCCGCGGATTGCCGATCCCACGGGTTCGCCAGGTCCGCCGACGTTCTCAAGCCGCCAGACGGCGGAACCGTTGTAGATCCTGTCGACTTTTGTGGGTTCAGTGAGTGAGCCGACCCACATTTCCGCCTTTTGCGCCACAGGCACGGCCGGAGCGCGCGGGGGCGGCGTTTTGACCGTTTCCCCTCCGGCGCCCACGCGATCGTCGATTTTCCCGGCTTCAGGTCCGCTGGCGCTCGACTGCTCCGGTTTCAGCTTCTCCAAATCTTCCGGCCGTTCACGCAGTTGCCAGGCAAGCGTTCCCACGACTGCGACAAGCGCGACGACGACGCCGGCGATCGAAAACATGAGGCGCTTCGAGCGCTGCGGTTTCGGCGCGGGCGGCAACGGCGCCGGAGGCCTTTGCGGTTCGCGGGGCAAGGCCTCTTCTTCGCCTGCGGCGTGGGAAGACGGCGTCTTTCGCCAAGATTCGTCTTCGTCTTCGATTGTGGCGCGCGCGGCGGGTTTGGCGGTTCTCGCGAGCTGTTGGGCGCGTTGCGTTGTGGTTTGCGGTCGCGGCGCATGCGCGTCCTTTGCAGCGTGCTCGGTCTCGACTCGCTTGATTGCTTCTTCCAGAGCGCGACCTTCTGCGGCGATATCGGCTTCTGCGACCGGCGGCTGGATGCCGCGCAATTGATTGAACAGCGCTTTGCGGGCGCGTTCATAAACCGTCTGGCGCGTGTCAGGCGTCGACTGCGGCAGAGCGGCGACCGCCCTGGCGATCAGAGAATGGTAGTCTGCCATGTCAGGTTATGAGCATTTCCGGCTTTGGGCGTCAATCCTGGCTCCCTTCAGAGTCCAAGAAAATCAGGGGATTTTGGGGCGCCAAGCATTGGCGTGAGGAACGTCGCATTCATGCGACCCGCTCGAAATGGCGCTCGCGTGCTGGGACGAACAATCGCAACATTGCCACATCGTCGATGCTTTCGACGCCCGTGGGCTTAGCTTCGGCGAATTGTGCGTTCCGAACGCGCCATCTACTAAGCGCGCGCCGCAATGCGCCAGTAGATCGCTCCGGCCACTGCGCCGGTGAGAAAGAACAATAGCGCGATCCGCAATTCGAGCGGGCTCGCTTCGCGAGCGCGATCGAGACCCATTGCGGCGCGAGCGATCCATGGCGATGCGCCTGCAAGCGTCGCGCTCACACCGGAATACCAGATAAGCGAGCGTGCGCCGGCAATCGCTCCAATCAAGGCGGCGACGGCGAGGGGCGCCGCACAAGTGGCGATAATGATCGCCCAAACGATGAAGCCGAATGTCGAGAAAGGATCGTTCAATCCGGCCTCGGGCACATCCTGTTCGAGGAAGGCGAATAGGCCGCCCATCGCGGCCGAGAAGCCCGCTTCCCGCGTTGCAGGGTCGAAAAGCGCGGAAATGAAAAGAAAGATGGCGCCGACGCCGACCGCGATAAGGAAGCCGAAAACCATGACAACGATGCGGCGAATCACGAAAGCCACCTTGAAGGGAACGCCGCGATTTTAAGGTTCGAGCACCGAATCCCAGTAGAGATAGTCCATCCAGCTTTCGTGCAGATAATTTGGAGGAAAGAGCCGGCCGTTGCGATGAAGATCAGCGATGGAAGGTTGATAAGGCGCCTGCGCCGGCGACATGTGCGCCTCCTTCGGAAGGCGGTCCCCCTTGCGCAAATTGCAGGGCGAACACGCCGCGACGACGTTTTCCCACGTCGTCGCGCCTCCTTTCGATCGCGGAATGACGTGGTCGAACGTCAGTTCCTCATGTTCGCCGCAATATTGGCAGGTGAACCGGTCGCGCAGAAATACATTGAATCGCGTGAACGCCGGCTGACGCGTCGGCCGCACATATTCCTTGAGCGACACGACGGACGGCAATCGCATTTCGAAGCTAGGGCTTTTGACGGTCTTGTCGTATTCCGAAACGATGTTCACGCGATCAAGAAACACTGCCTTGATCGCGTCCTGCCACCCCCAGAGAGAAAGCGGATAATAGCTCAGCGGCCGATAGTCGGCGTTGAGCACAAGTGCTGGACAGGCCTGTGGCGAAACAGTTTGTTGACGAAAGTGAACGGTCACCCTGGCAGCCTCTCCGATTGAGAAGGGGCCTCGCGGACCGCGCCAAGGTCCAGCCCTTTGCGATGCCGCATATTTTACAGGCAGGACGACAGTGTTGTGAAGGCCCCTGCCATCCGCGGGCGGCGACGTAAACCCTTGAGCTCCGAGAGGGAAAATCACAAAGAAATCGTTGTTTTGCAAATAATGCCTTCAATCCGAATGTAATTTCAAGCATATAAGCTTTGCTGTGCGCCAAGCTCGACTACTGTGGCTAGCGTATCAATTGAAGATCATCTGTTGCCTGCCACGACCAATGCGCTTGCTTCCGCCGAATTAATTGATCCGGACGCCGCGCCTAGTGTGGCGCCGCGCCTTGCCGGGTCTGTCCGCCTGTTGCCTACTTACGGAGTGATTCGCCTGCTTCACACCGCTGACTGGCATCTGGGCGCGACTCTGCAGGGTTGGTCGCGTGAAGCGGAGCACTGCGCCGCGCTGGCGCAACTCGTCGCCATCGCGAGAGAGCGAGCGGTCGACGCTGTGGTCGTGGCGGGCGACGTTTTCGACAGCCTCAATCCGTCGGCAGATGCGCAGCGGCTGCTCTACGATACGTTGCGCGACTTGCGCGCCGCCTGTCCGCATGCGCGCATCGCGCTCGTTGCTGGCAACCATGATCCGGCGGCGCGGCTCGAAGCGCCGCGCGCATTGTTCGAGATGGCGGATGTCATGTCGATCGGCGCCTTCGCGCGACGCGATGGCGCCTTCGACGCGCGTGCGCATCTTTCGCCGATCCGCGATGCGAGCGGCCGCATCGGCGCGCATCTGCTCGCCTTGCCCTATCCGCGCGCGGCGGATTTGCCTATCACGGGCGAAAGCGCTGTCGGCGCCGTCCGCGAGACCTATCGTGAAGCGGTCGAAAGCGCGCGGCGGGAGATCGGAACGGCGCCGCTCGTCGTCACCGGCCATCTTCACGTTTTGGGCGCGCTCGAATCGGAAGGCTCCGAACGACGGATCCTCATCGGCGGCGAACATGCCGTTCCTTCAGACATCTTTCCGCCCGATGTCGCTTACGTCGCGCTTGGCCATCTGCATCGCTCTCAGTGGGTCGGTCGCGAAACAATCCGCTATTCCGGCTCGCTCATTCCAATGTCGAAGACCGAAATCGATTACGCGCATGGCGTCAGCATCGTGGAGATCGATGACGCCGGCGTTATCGCGATCGAACATGCCGCCTTCAATCGTGTCGTCCCTCATTTGCGCGTACCGTCGCGCGGCGCCTTGTCCATTGCTGAACTTGAGTCAGCGCTTGAAGCGCTTGCCCTGAACGCATCGGCGCCGATCGAGGCATGGCCCTTCGCGCATCTCGCGATCAAGGTCGATGGGCCGGCCGTTGGGTTGAAAGCCGAGCTCGACGCCATTTGCGAAAAATTTCCGTTGCGCGTTGTTTCGACCAGCGTCGAGCGCCCACAAGCGCAGCTTACGGCGCCAGCTTCGCTGCGACTTGCGGAACGCAAGCCCAGCGATTTGTTTCGAGACGCCTACGAGCAGGCCCATGGCGTGGCCCCGACGGACGATCATTTCAACTGTTTTGAGCGTCTTCTACAGGAGGCGTGACATTGCGCATCCTGGCGATCAGAGGCGCCAACCTCGCCAGTCTCGCGGAAGGCTTCGCGCTCGACTTCGATAGCGAGCCGCTGCGCTCGGCGGGCCTCTTCGCCATCACCGGGGAAACCGGCGCTGGCAAGTCAACCATTCTCGATGCGATCTGTCTCGCGCTCTACGACAAATTCCCGCGCGTCGTCGTAGCCGGCGCAAGCGAAGGGGCGCCTGATCCTTCCGGAGAGACGCTGGGCCCAGGCGACCCGCGCGCGATACTTCGCCGCGGCGCCGGGCGCGGCTTCGCCGAGGTGGATTTCATCGGCAAGGATGGGCTGCGTTATCGGGCGCGCTGCGATCTTCAACGCGCGCGCGGCAAAGCGGCGGGCGCGCTGCAAAAGCGTGGGCGTTCGCTATGGCGCATCGACGAGACAGGCGAGATCATCGCGGCGATTGAGAGCGGCATAGAGCCCGTCAACGCCCGCGTCGTCGAACTGACCGATCTCACCTTCGACCAGTTTCGCCGCACCGCGCTTTTGGCGCAGGGCGAATTCGACGCCTTTCTGCGCGCCGACGCGAAGGAGCGCGCCGAACTTTTAGAAAAGATCACGGGCGCCGAAATCTATGGCGCGCTTTCGAGGCGAGCTTACGAGCGCTGGCGCGAAGCGGAGCAGGCGGCGACGCTTGTCGAACGCCGCCTCGCCGAGGTTGGCGTGATGTCGGAAGAGGAGCGCAGCTCGATTGAGGCCGAGCTTCTCGCGATCGAAGCGGAACGCGCGAAGGTCGCTGTGAAGCGCGCTGAAACAGTTGAGACGCTCGGAAAACTCGATGCGCTGGCGCAGGCGCAAGTAAAGCTTACGCAGGCGATGTCGGGGCGGGAAGTAGCCTTACGCGGGCTCGAGGCTGTGGCGCCGTGGCGTGAGACGCTTGCGGCGCTTGCATGCGTCGAACCGCTGCGCGCGCCGCGCGACGAAATGCGCCGCGCCGAGGAAGCCAAAGAACATGCGACGCGCGTAGCCATTGAGGCCCGAACGAAGGCTGACGCGGCGCAAGAAGAATTCATCGTTGAAGAAGCGCGGGCGCGGTCAGCGGCAGAGGCGTGCGCCGTAGCGGAAACGGAGATCGCGCGTTTCGCGCCGATCTGGACCGAGGCGGCGGCGCTCGACGCGCGCCTCGCCAATTTGGCGCAGGAGGAATTAAGGGCGCGGAGCGTCGCGGAGGATGCCGCCCGCGGTGCGGACACGAAACGCGCCGAACGCGCCGAAAGGATTGAACGACTCGCCGGCATCCAGCGCGAGAAAGAGGCGGCGGTCGCTGACCTTGAGCGCCTCGCTCCGGCGCGGCCGCTAAGTGAACGCTGGCCAGAAATCGAGGAATGGCTGACGAAGCGCGCCGAACTTTCGCAGGCGAAGCGCGCGTCTGACCGCGCATTTGCATCGGCCATCGCCGACCACAAACGGAGCGAAGCGACTCTTGCGGATTTTGGTTCGCGAGATGCGCAGGATCGAGCGGCTAATGAAAAGCTGACGGCGCAGATCGAAGAGCGTGATCGCGCGCTCGTCGCGCTCGATGAACCGGCGGCGTTCGCCCGCGCCGATGGCCTCACGCGGACGGCCGAGCTCATAGAAGGCTTGCGCAGATATGCGCGCGCCCATGACGATGCTGAGGCCGCAGCGGCGTCGGCGCATCAGGACATTGCGCGCTGCGCGCAAGACGAAGCTGCGCTTTCACAAAGCCTGGAAGAGCTTCGCGCAAAGCGTTCGCAACATGCGGAGCAAAGCGTCGACGCCGAGCGTCTCGGTGAACTGGCGGACGCGGCGGCGGATCCACACGCCTTACGATTGCGCGCGGCGCTCAGCGATGATGTGCCATGTCCTGTTTGCGGAGGGCGTGAACACCCCTTCGCCAAAACGCATTACGCGGCGAGCGAATTGATCGACGCCTTGCGCGCGCGGCGAGACGAGTCGCGGCAAACGCTTCGCAGAATTGACGAACAGATCGTCGCCTTGAGCGCGCGCGCGGCGGAAGCGCAAGCGCTTCACCGAGACGCGTCACGCCGGGCGGCGGAAGCGCAAGTCGCCCGCGCGCGCGCCGAGACGGAATATGCGTCATTGCTGCGCGCTGACTGCGCACGCGATTTGGCGCGTGAAAATGCGCCGCCGACTTCAGTCGCATCTGCTTCTTCGCGGCTCGCAGAACTGGCGGGAGCAGTCGCGAGCATGCGCGAAGCCAGTAATCAAAAGCTCCTCGCTACGCGTCGGCTGCGTGAAGAGCGGGATCGGCTGCGCGGAGAGCGCGACGCGATTCGTCTGGCGCTCGACGCGCGCCAAATCGAGCGTGCGGGACTCGCAAAATCGCTGGAAGCTTTGCGCGAAGCGCGCGTAAGGTCGCAAGCCGAAGGCGCGGGACTCCTCGAGCGTCTCGAGTCGCTTGATCGGTCGCTTGCGCCTTATCTGCAGCTTTGCGACGTCTCGGCTGCGGATCTCGACCACGACGCGACGTCCGTGCGCCGGCTGCTCGAAGCTGCGGGTGCCCGCTATCGTGAGGCGCAAGTCCGATCGGATGAACTTTCAGCGACGCTTGCCGAGATCGGCCTGAAGGCTGAGCGCCTTGCCGCAGAAGCGGATGGCGCCTCGGCCCGCGAGGCTGAAGCAAAATCCGAGCATCAGGCGCGCGCAAAGAATCTCGCTGCGGCGCGCGACGAGCGCATGCGGCTTCTCGAAGGAGAAGCGACGGCCGTGCATCGTGCGCGCATGGAGAGTCGTTACAAGGCGGCGATTGAGACGCGCGATGCCGCGCGCGAACGCCTCGCTGAAGCTCACCAGGCGCGGGCCACATGCGATGCGCATCTCACCGCTCATGCAAGCGCGGAACAGGTCGCGACGATTCACGCAGAGCAAGCGGGCGCGGCCTATCTAGCGACGCTCGGAGCCGCGGGATTCAATGAGGCGACCGCAACGCCTCTCCTTGTGATGTCGCGCGAAGAGCAGGCGGAAATGCGTCGGGCGGTTCAAGCCGCAGAGGCCGAATGCGCCGCGGCTGAAGCCGCCGTCTCGGCGCGGCAGGCGGACCTTGACGACGCGCGCGCCATCGCGCCTGCCCAGACGTCGCGCGAAGAACTTGCTGCGCAGGAAAAGGACATCGCAATTCGCCTCGATGAATTGTCGGCGCGGCTCGGAGCGCTTCGCGAGCGGCGCGCGAAAGACGGCGAAGCGCGGGGACGCGCGGCGGCCCTTGCGGCGGAGCTCAATGACGCCCGCGCCAACGGCAGACTGTGGAGCGAGATCAATGAAGCGATCGGTTCGGCGAGCGGCGACAAATTCCGCCGTTTCGCCCAGGCGGCGACGCTGGAGCATCTGGTCGCGCTCGCGAACTTGCGTCTGGCGTTGCTAGCGCCGCGCTACGCCCTGGAGCGATCGGGCGACGCCGGCGCGCTCGGCCTGCAAATCGTCGATCGCGATCTGGGAGACGAGCGCCGTTCGACCCGCTCGCTTTCGGGCGGAGAGCGCTTCCTGGCGTCGCTCGCCCTCGCTCTGGCGCTCGCCGGGCTCGAAGGGCGCAATTCCTTCGTCGACACCCTGTTCATCGACGAAGGTTTCGGCGCGCTGGACTCTGCGACGCTGGACGTCGCCATAGACGCTTTGGAGACTCTCCAGGGGCAGGGGAGGCGCGTGGGCGTGATCAGCCATGTCGATTCGCTGCAACAGCGCATCGCGACCAAGATCTGCGTTGAGCGACGCGGTGGGGGAATCAGCGTGGTTCGGCTGCGCGCGGCGGGCTTGTGAGTGAGGGCGCCGGGTCGCTGGCGGCGAACTAGTCAGTAACTTTATAGGCTTAAGGCGCAGGCGACGGCGGCCGGAAACGTCGGAAAAACAATTTCGAAGGCCGTTTGAACTGTGGCGATGGCGCCACAGGCTTAGCCTCTTGTGATGTCACACTGAGCTGCAACCCCTAATTGTCACGGCTCTGTCATTCAGCGTCGGCTTCACTGCGCCCCGAGATTTAACCGGGGGACTAAACCTATGAAGCTTGGAGTTGGACAACGCGCGCTCGCCATCGCGGCGTTCGGCTTATTTACGACGGCTTCGGCCGCTCCGGCCGCGGCTGACACTGCGTCCGAAATCCGCGCGCTCAAAGAGCGCCTGCAGGCGCTTGAGGCGCAGGTCGCCAAGCAGAAGGCGGAGGTCAAGCACGCGACCAACATCGCCAACGCCGCAACCGCGGCGACCGTGAAAGGCCCGCCGGGCCCGCCGCCTCCGCCGCCTGTCTTCGTGAGCTTCAGGAACGGCTTGTTCGTGGAAACCGCGGATAAGGCCTATAGCTTCAAAATCGGCGGCCGCATCCAGGTCGATGGCGGCGGCATCAGCTATCCGATCGGCGTTCCGAACAACTTCGGATACAAGGGCTTCACCAGTTTCCGTCGCGTCCGTCTCGAGGTCGAAGGCGTCGCCGCGAAGATCTGGTTCTATAAGCTGCAGTATGACTTCGCCGGTTCGACCGGTTCCGGCAACGCGCTGGGCGGCATCCGCGACGCCTATCTCGGGCTGCAAGTTCCCGGCACCGAAACTCCTTATACCAAAGGTCCCGTCTGGGTCCAGGTCGGCTCAATCTATGAGCCGTTCAGCCTGGAGGCGCTCAACTCGTCGAAATTCACCGACTTTATCGAACGTCCGCTGTCGGTTGAGGGTTTTGCGCCATTCCGTCATGTCGGCGCAACCGTCGCGACGCGTGGCGAAGACTGGACGGCCAAATTTGGCGTATTCTCGACGAGCTTCGAGGACAATATCAACAACCCCACTTTGATCAGCGCTCCGGCGACCTTCTGGGCGCCGGTTCCGCGCGGCGGCGGCCAATATTTCGATCTGACCGGCCGTTTGACCTACGCGCCGCTCAAGACCGAGCATGAACTGGTCCATCTGGGCGTCGCCGGCCGTTATCACCAGCCAAACGACGCCACCGGCATCAGCGACGATCGTATGCTGCGCGTCGGCAACCGCCTGCGTTCTGAAGCGAACGTCCTCGGCATGCAAACGCTCGGCACGCCGGACCTTTCTTGCAGCACAGTAACGTTCCCGGTGGCCGGCCTTCCGGGCAATGGCATTATCGGAACCACGACCGGCCTGTCGGGCAAATGCGTGAACAGCGAATTCCAGTATGGCTTCGAACTGGCCGGCGCCTGGGGTCCGCTGTCGATGCAGGCTGAATATATCGGCATGCAGGTCAATCGTAGCTCGAACAAGCTGCTGCAGTCGGCGCTCCTCGGCAACTTTGCGCCGGGCGGCTCTTCGGCGTTCTTCAACGGCTTCTATGCTTATGGCCAGTGGTATATCACCGGCGAGGAGCGCGCCGAAGCGTATAGCGTTAAGGACAAGAACGGCGCTTCCTTTGAGCAGGTCAAAATTCTCAATCCTCTCAGCAAGGGCGGCTACGGCGCCGTGAGCCTTGCCGCCCGGTACAGCTCGATCAATCTCAACAGCGGCCGCTGGTCAGGTTCCGGCCTCTTCAACATGCTGGGCTTTACGACGATCCTCGCGCCGAACACGCTGAACTCCGCGCTCGTCGCCAATCAGGCGGGCATCGCCGGCGGTCGGCAGGAGAATACGACGCTGGGCCTGAACTGGTATCCGGATAACGGCTTCCACTTCCAAGCGAACTGGACGCATGTGCTGCATTGGTCCGCGCCGCTGGGCGCAACCTCCGCGGCGGCCTTCGCGACGTCGTCGGTATTCGCCGGTGTTATTCCCCCAGGCTTGGTTGCTCTCCAAGGCAGGTATCAAAGCAGCGCGCATCCGGACCTGTTCGAAGTCCGCGCTCAAGTTTACTGGTAGAAAACCATCCCCAAGCCGGCCCGCCGAGCCCTTGGCCCGGCGGGCTTTTTCGCGCTTTCAAAGAGATCGGCCCGTGACGGCAAGCTTCGCCAACAGCGCGCGCTCGACCCTCCGCTAAGGCATTTATTAAGGGTTATTATCTGTTAAGGTTTTAGTCGCACCTTGTCTGCCGAACGCAAACGTAAGCGCGAGGCTGGACTTGGCAATTCGGCGGGCGATGCAAGCCCTCGCCCTGACGACGCTCGGGGTGTTGCTTTCCATGAGCAGCGCGCGAGCAGCCGATAGCGCCGCCATTGAGGAGCGGCTGCGCTTGCTGGAAGCGCAGATCGCCAAACTTCGTCCGCTAGAGGCGGAGGTGGCTAAGCTTCGTCAGGAGGCGCGCCAGGCGAAAGCGCAGGCGAAAAGCGCCACGAACATCGCCAATGCTGCGGTCGTCAAGGAGCCTCCCGGACCGGCTCCTCGGCCGCCGGTGTTTGTCAGCTTTAAGAATGGCCTCTTTGTCGAGACGGAAGACAAGGCGTACAGCTTCAAAATCGGCGGCCGAATCTTGATCGATGGCGGCGGCATTGCTCTGCCGCTCAATGGCTTCGACAACCAGGTCGGCGGCCGGCAGCTGCGCTTGGAGGTCGAGGGCAGGGCTGCGAGCATCTACTTTTACAAGCTGCAATATGATTTTGCAGGAACCGGGCAGGTGACCGGCAACAATCAGGCGCTGAGCGGAATTCGCGACGCCTATTTCGGCATTCAAAGTCCGCTGTTCGCCCTGCCCTTCGCCAAGGATCCGGCCTACATCATGGTCGGCAGCATGTTCGAGCCCTTCAGCCTCGAAGCGATCAATTCCTCAAAATATCGCGACTTCATCGAACGCTCGCTTGCCGTCGACACCTTCCAGCCTGATCGCCATATTGGCCTCGCAGCCGGCGCTTACGGCGACGATTGGTCGTTCAAAGGCGGCATTTTCAGCACCAGCTTCGGCGACGCGAGCCAGAATCCAGCTCGCGGTTACCCGGCCACCTGGGGAATTCCGCGTCTTTATATCCCCAATGTGGGCGGCGGCGGTCCTTTCCCGTCCAACACCACTTGGTTCCAAGCCACCGGGGGCGGGCAGTATTTCGACCTGACAGGCCGCTTGACCTATGCGCCGATCCACAATGAGCATGATCTCATCCACGTGGGCGCTTCTGGCCGCTATCACCAGCCAAACGACTCCACGGCGGCGAATGACGATCGCGTTCTTGCGCTGGGCAATCGCGTCAGATCCGAAGCCAATATCCTCGGCCAGGGGCTCATCGGCACGCCGGACCTTTCCTGCGGCGCGATCGTTGGCCCAATCCCGCAAAACATCTTCAACAGCTCCGCCTTCTCGGGAAAATGCACTAAGAGCGTGGAAGCCTTTGGCGTGGAGCTCGTGGCGTCGCATGGACCATTCAACATTCAGGCCGAATATTTCGGCGCTCTTTATAATCGCGACCAAAATGCGATCAACCGCGCGACCTATTTGACATCAGCCGCTGCGGCAACTGGCATTATCCCGGTTAACGGCTCTCAAGTTCCGTTCAATCCCGGCGGACGTTCGGCATATTTTGACGGTTACTACGTCCAGGGCACCTATTGGATTACGGGCGAGGAACGCGCCCAGTCCTATGACATCCACGATAAGAACGGCGCGACCTTCGGTCAGCTCAAGATCAAAAATCCGCTCAGCGCTGGCGGATATGGCGCCTGGGGTTTGGCTGCCCGGTTCAGCTCCGTGGACCTCAACAACGGGCCCTACAATGGGAACACTCTTTATAACCTGCTCGCTTTGACGACCCTGGTCACGCCGAACCCGTTCGCGCGAACATATATCGCCAACGCCGGGATTAGCGGCGGTCGTCAGCAGGATCTTACGATCGGCGTAAACTGGTATCCGGACGTGGGCTTCGCGTTTCAGGCGAATTGGACGCGCGTGATGAATATCGTCGCGCCGTTGAACCTCTATAACGGCGGTCAATTCCCCATTTTGCTCGGCGCCAACTATACCGGCGCGCATCCCAATCTGTTTGAGGTTCGCGCCAAGGTCTACTGGTAAACCCGGCGACCGAGACGAGGCCTGCCGCGCCCAAGCCTGGCGGGCTTTTCTTTGCGCATTTGCGGATGATATGGTTTTGGGGATTGAAACTCGCCGAAAGGGAGCGTTCGAGTCTGCCGATGAGGTCGCTCGTGACGACGCTCAGGCGCCTAGTAGGGCGTCCATTTCCCCGGCGCTACGGCTCGAGAACGCGCATGAACCGCTATGAACGTCAGCCTCAACCTGCAGACGAGGCCGTCGTCGAATATCTCGATGGCGAATATCGCGTGCGCAAACCGGGCGCCTATGTGAGATGCGCCGTGACCGGCGAGCCAATTCCGCTCGAAGATTTGCGCTACTGGAACGTCGATCTGCAGGAACCTTATAGCGGGCCGCACGCCAAGCTGATGCGGCTTGGCGTGAAGAAGCCCGACTAAGCGCTAGTTTGGCGCGCTTCGTCGTCGGCTTCAAGCAACTTACAAAGCGCCTTATCCAGAACGGCGGCGTCGTCGAAAACGAGGGCGATAGGCAAGGTGTCGACGCCGAGCGTCGCAATCTGATCGCCCATTCGCGCCGCATCTTTTTCAGTCGTGACGAGCCGAGCGTTATGCTCGTGTCGCAACCTCGACAGCGTCTCATAATCGCTTGGCGCAAATCGGTGGTGATCGCCGAATGAGACCCTCGCCGTGACGTCGGCGCCGCATTCCACCAGCAGATTGAAAAATTTCTCGGGCCGCGCGATGCCGGCGAAGGCGACGACGCGCGCCCCTTTCATCGCCTCGGCGGCGCGCGCATCGGGCGTCAGCTTCGCGGCGACAATTGGTTTCTTCGCGCGTGCGGCGACGTCTCGACCGCGCGCGCCGTCGCCGACGAGGACCAGGAGATCCGCCGCCGCAAGCTGTGCATCGAGCGGCGCGCGCAATGGTCCTGCGGGCATGCAGCGACCGTTGCCGGCGCCATAATTTGAATCGACGGCAATGATCGTTAGGTCGGGCGCGATGCGATGGCTATGAAAACCATCGTCGAGAATGAGTACGGTCGCCCCCAGACGTTGCGCCAGGCCTGCGCTGGCAATGCGGTCGGCGCCGACGATCGTTGGCGCTACGCGCGCAAGAACTAGCGCTTCGTCGCCAACGTCGTCTGCGTTGTGACGATCGAGATCAACGGCGAGAGGGGACGATCCTCCACGCTTCCGACGATAGCCGCGCGTAAGCAGCGCTGGCCGCTCGCCTACCGCTTGGAGACACTCCGCGAGGACGATGGCGAGAGGCGTCTTGCCGTCTCCGCCGGCCGTCAGTCCGCCGACCATGACCGTCGGCAAATTGGCGCGTGGCGCCTCGCGTATGAGTCGCTTGCCCGCGAGAGCTCCATAAACGGCGCCGAGCGGCGACAGGAGTCGCGCTATCGCGCCGTCATCGCGCCAGAACGCGGGCGCGCGCATTTCAACGAGCAAGAGGGCGCGCGACGCTCATTGCTGCGCGACCGCCATTTGCGCGAGGTAGGGCTCGACGGCGGTCATGATGCCGCGCGAAGCGCCGCCGAGTTTCTCGACCGTTTCCGCTGCCGCGCGTCCCATCTTGCGCATGCGCGCCGGTTCCGCGAGCAGATAATGCGCCGCCCGCGCCAGCGAAGCCGCGTCTGTCACGCGTGCAGCAGCTTTTGCATTTGCAAGCTCTCCATAAACTTCAGTGAAGTTTTCGACATTGGGACCATGAAGAATCGCGCAGCCGAGCTTCGCCGGCTCGATCGGATTTTGTCCGCCGCCGGGAAGCAGCGACTTGCCCATCAGGACAACTCCGACGCTTCGGAAAATGAGACCGAGTTCGCCGACGCTATCGACAACATACACGCTGACGTCGCGGCGCGGCTCGCTCTCTTGCGAACGCAACGCCGCGCTCAGTCCGCGAGC
This sequence comes from Methylocystis sp. B8, assembly GCF_005771425.1. Taxonomy (GTDB): domain Bacteria; phylum Pseudomonadota; class Alphaproteobacteria; order Rhizobiales; family Beijerinckiaceae; genus Methylocystis. The sequence continues at coordinate 938,522 of NZ_VBTZ01000001.1, forward strand.
GCGCGCGGCTTCGACAATCTCCACGCCGCGCTCCCGGTGACGCGGCGCGATGATCGTCAGCAACGTCGGCGTTTGCGCGGCCATCTCGACATGAGCGTCGAGCACAATGTCCTCTTCGCCGGGATGCGTAGAGACCGCCGCCCAAGCCGGGCGCGCGCCGATGGCGCCGTTAAACTCCGCAAGTTTTGCGGAATCGGCGGGCGGCGGGGGCACGTCGAATTTCAGATTGCCGGCGATGCGCACGCAACGCGCGCCGAGCGCCAAAAAGCGAGCCGCATTGTCAGAGTCCTGGGCAAGACAAAGATCGACAGCGCCAAAGATGGATTTTGCCGCGCCCGGAATGGCGCGCCAGCGTTCCGCCGATTTGCGCGAAATGCGGGCGTTGGCGAGAACGAGCGGCGCGCCGCGCGCACGCACCGCAGTCACGATATTGGGCCAAAGCTCCGACTCAGCGAAGACCGCGATGTCGGGACGCCAATGATCCAGGAATCGATCGATGAATTTCGGCGCGTCAAGCGGCGCATATTGATGAAAGGCGCCGGCCGGCAAACGCGCGCTAAGGACGCGCGCGGAAGAGACGGTGCCGCTTGTGACGAGCACTTCGAGTCCGCGCTGAATGAAACGGTCGATGAGCGGCAGCAGCGAGAGGCTTTCGCCGAGACTCGCGCCATGCAGCCAGACGAGTCGTCCGTGCGGGCGCGAGCGATTTGACTCGCCCATGCGTTCGGCAAGCCGCTCAGGATCTTCCTTGCCAAGCTTCGCACGCCAATTGAGCAGCGTGCTGGCGAAGGGCGTCGCCGCGATCGTCGCCAGCCGATACAATTTCAGAAGCGACATGTTTCCTGCTATCTGTGCTCCGGTCCTCACGAGCCATCTGAATGCGTCCTCTCCGCGCATCGGGCCAACCGGAATGAACATTATATCGTTGGTAAAACCGGCAAATTTTGGAACACGGATTATAGCTCCTCCACGTCCGGATCGAGCAGCCGGTAGAGATGCACGACGAAGTAGCGCATATGCGCATTATCCACCGTGGACTGCGCCTTCGCTTTCCAGGCGGCGAGCGCACTGTCGTTATCTGGATAGATGCCGACGATGTCGAGCTTGCTCGGGTCGCGAAACGTGACGCCGTCGAGCGTCTCGAGTTCTCCTCCAAACACGAGATGCAGCAGCTGCTTCTCTTGCTTTACCGAGGGCGCCTGCGTCGTCTTGTTCATAATTTTCCTTCCAGGACCTCTCGCGCCAGCGCGAGGCTTTCATCGAAGAGCGAATTTGGAGCCGCAATGAGCATGTCGCGGGCGAGCGACGCGCGATTATAGGTGAGCGCAACGCCTTCCGGCTCGCTCAACATGGCCCCCGCTTCTTCGAGGAGAACGTCCGCGGCGGCAATGTCCCAGTCGCGCGCATTGGGCCCCGCGACGACAATATCATGCCGGCCGGAGGCGATGTCGGCAAGTCGCAGCGCGAGCGAAGGCGTACGCGGCGCCATCACAAATCCTTGCGGCGACCGGGCCAGCCGGTCCTGCATCGCGCGAGGCGCGACGAGCGCCGCGCCGGCGATTTCCGCGCGCTGAGGCGCAATGAGAGGAGATCCATTGAGAAAGGCCCCCAGCCCACGGCCGCTGACATAGGTCTCCCCAAGCGCCGGCGCGTGGATGACCCCGGCCACGGGCCGGCCGCCAACAACCAGAGCGATGGACACCGACCAGCGCGCGTCGCCACGCGAGAACGCCACAGTTCCATCGATTGGATCGACGACGATCAAGGCGTCGCTCTCAAGTCGATCGTGGGTGTCGACGCTCTCTTCGGAGAGCCACGCGGCTTCTGGCGCGATCCGCGCCATCTCCTGGAACAGGAAACGATCAACAGCGAAATCCGCCTCGGTGACCGGCGAACCGCCGCCCTTGTAGGACACCGCAGCAGTCGTCCGCTGGCCCATGCGGAAATAGGCCATGGCGATGTCGCCGGCCTTGCGCGTGACGCTCTCGAGTTCAGGAAGAAAAGCGGCGAGTTCTGCCTGTTTGGCCATCATTGCGAGGAGTAGGCGAGGCGTTGGCGGCCCGCAAGCAGGCGCGTTGCGGAGAATAGGAGCAATTTGAACGAATTCATTTCCATGGACTTCACCCTCATCGCCTAAATCATGCAAGAAAGCAATGATTTACGCGGCGTTCACCAGGCTTTTTAGCGCCTTCGCGAGAAGGCTGCGGCAAGTTGGGCGCCGAAAAAGAATTCAAACCGCAAGGAGCCATCGATGGTTGAAGCCGACGCCACGCGCAAGATCGAGGAAAAGGTTTACGTTCAGCGCGATCGGCGCGCCGACGGCGGCGCCCGCCGCGTCCGAATGACCCGAAACGACGTGTTAATCGCGCGTCGTTTGAGTGGCGTCGCCATGGTCATCTCGGTGCCTGTCAGCGCCTACTGCGGCGTCGCCCTCGACGTGCAGCCCGGAGAAGATGGATCGCCACGCTACGTCCTGTCGCTCGCGCACAGTGACCCGGACCTCGATATTCTTCTCGGCGAAACTCAAGACTGCGGCGCCGTCGCCGCTGACTGGCGTCATTGGTCGGCTTGGCTTGGACTGCCCCGCGTCACCGAAGAGGAAGGCGAGTTGCAGACGCTCGACGGCGCGGCCGAAGAGGTAGTCGCCGCTTCCGTGCGACGCCGCTGCGCGAGCATTGTGCGTAAGCGCCGTCCGCGATTTCTCATTCGCCGCAAGGCGGGGGACTCGCGCCGCATGAAGGTTGTCCATGCAAAAGAGCGCGAGATCATTTCCTATGAGTGAGCCGCCCCGAGGACGATCTTCTCGAAGCCCTCGCGGATCTCCTGTTCCTTCAGCTTTCTGCCGATGAAGACGAGGCGTGAGTCGCGCTTCTCGCCTTCCTTCCATTCTCGCTGCAAGTCGCCGTCGAGGATCTGATGGACGCCCTGAAAAACGAAGCGCCGAGGTTCGTTCTTGAAGGCGATGATTCCCTTGCTGCGCAGAATGTCCGGGCCTTCACGTTGAATAAGGTCATTGAGCCAGGGGACGAAGCGTTCAGGGTCGACCGCGCCTTCGTGGCGGATCGAGATGGAATGCATCTCGTCGTCGTGAAGATGCTTCATACGGCCGTGATTGGCGTGATGTTCCTCATGTTCGTAATGATGTTCATGATGGTCGTGACCGTGATGGTCATGGCCGCAATTTGGTCCACACTCATGATCATGGTCGTGATGCGCATGGTCGTGATCATGGCCCGACTCTTCCGCTTTGAGGAAGGCCGGCTCGATCTCGAGAATCCGGTCGAGATCGAAGGCGTTGCGCTCCAAGACCGCCTGCAGGGGAACGTCCGACCTCACTGTGCGATGCAAAGCGGCGTAAGGATTGATCGCGCGGATGCGGCCTTCGACTTCTTCGAGCTCTTCGTCTGAAACGAGATCGGTTTTGTTGAGGACGATTACGTCGGCGAAGGCGATCTGACTTTTTGCCTCCGGCGCGTCTTTCAGCCGCTCGCCGAGCCATTTGGCGTCGGCGACCGTCACCACCGCGTCGAGCCGCGCCGCCTCCTTGACGTCAGCGTCCATGAAGAAGGTCTGCGCCACGGGCGCAGGATTGGCGAGGCCCGTCGTTTCGACGACAATCGCGTCGAACTTGCCGCGCCGGCGCATCAGCCCTTCGATAATGCGAATGAGATCGCCGCGCACGGTGCAGCAGATGCAACCGTTATTCATCTCGAAGACTTCTTCGTCGGCGCCGACGACAAGATCGTTGTCGATGCCGATCTCGCCAAACTCATTGACGATGACGGCATAGCGCCGGCCATGCTGCTCGGTGAGGATGCGGTTGAGAAGCGTCGTCTTGCCGGCGCCGAGATAGCCGGTGATGACGGTGACGGGGATTTTGTCTGTCATTCTTTCTCCTGCGGAGAAGGGCAGTCAGCAGTGGGCAATCGGCAGTCATCCGAATACTGATCTGCCGAAAACCGACTGCCGCTCTCACGGCGCTAAGGCTTTGGCCAGTTCTTTCACATTATGGCGCATCATGTCGATATAGGTTGTGCCATCGCCTTTCGCATCAGACAGCGCATCGGAATAGAGCGTGCCGCCCATTCGGGCGCCAGTCTCGCTCGCGATGCGCTTGGCAAGGCGAGGATCGGCGACATTCTCTATAAAAACTGCGCCCACTTTGTGCGCCCTAACAGCGTCGATAATCCTTGCGACATCGCGGGCGCTGACCTCGGCCTCCGTTGAAACGCCCTGCGGCGCGATGAATTCGACGCCATAACGCGCGGCAAAATAGCCGAAAGCGTCATGCGTCGAAACCACGCGGCGACGCTCCTTCGGAACGGCGGCGATCGCCTGCTGGATTTCCGCGTCAAGCGCGTCAAGTTTGGCGAGATAGGCGTCGGCGTTCGCCTTATAGGTCTGCGCGCCTTCAGGGTCAGCGGCCGTCAGCGCTTCCCGGATCGCTTCGACATAGACCTTCGCATTCGCAACGTCCTGCCAGGCGTGCGGATCTTGCCCTTCCTCGTCCTTCCGAGCGGCGACGCCATTGCCAAGAGTGACGACTTCGCCCTTGCTTTTCGCAGCCCTCGTCAAACGATCGAGCCAGCCCTCGAAGCCAAGCCCATTGACGAAAATAAGCCGCGCCTGCGCGATGCGACGGCCGTCGGCGGCGCTGGGCTGATAGACGTGGGCGTCGCCGTCGGGGCCGACGATCGTGGTCACTGACACGCGGTCGCCGCCAACCTGACGCACAAAATCGCCGATGATCGAAAAACTGGCGACAACTGGAATTTTCTGCGCCTCCGCCTTCGCCGGCGTAACAAGCGCTGCGAGGGAAAGCGCCAGCGCGTCGCGTCGTGTGAACATCGCTTATCCTTCAAGATGCCGGCGCGGCCGTCTTAGGCGCAATACGCCGCCGGCGCGGCCGAAAATCATCGAGAGAAAATAGATTACGCCCGCGGCGAGAATTATGGCGGGTCCAGTCGGCGCGCTGGTCTCATTGGAGAAGACGAGACCGCCGTAACAGCAGAGCGCGCCGATGCCTGCCGCGAGCGGCAAAGCGACGGCGAGATCGCGTGTCCACAATCGCGCCGCCGCCGCGGGAAGCATCATGACGCCCACGGCCATCAGCGTGCCAAGCGCGTGAAAACCTGCGACGAGATTGAGCACCACCAGCGCGAGGAAGAGGAAAGGCGTGAATTCGCCGAAAGCGCTCGTCTGGCGCAAAAATAGCGGGTCGAGCGTGTCCATCACCAACGCCCGATAGAAGAGCGCCATCAGGACGAGCGTCACGGTCGAGACGCCGACGACCATCAGAAGCGCAGCGTCGTCGAGACCGACGACCGAGCCAAAGAGCACGTGAAGTAAGTCGACGTTCGAGCCGCGAAGCGACACGAGCGTCACGCCCAACGCCAGCGAGACGAGATAGAATGCCGCGAGCGACGCGTCCTCGCGCAGCGTCGTAAACCTTGAGGCTGCGCCAGCGGCGAGCGCCACGACGAGGCCGGCGACGAGACCGCCAAAGGTCATCGCCGGCAAGGAAAGGCCGGCGACGAGATAACCAACGGCGGCGCCAGGCAGAATGGCATGAGACAGCGCGTCGCCCGCAAGCGACATGCGTCGAAGAATAAGGAATACGCCGAGCGGCGCGCCCGACAGAGCGAGCGCCAGCGAGCCGACGAGCGCGCGTCGCATGAATTCATAATCGGCGAATGGCGTGACGAAGACGTCAGTGAACATGGAATTTATCTTCGGCGCCTAGCTCGTCGTCGCGCACACATTCGCGGGCGCGCGCGTCGAAGGCTTCCGACATGGCGCGGGCGCGAATGAGATTCTTCTCGCAAAGGGCGTCGCGCGTGTCGCCCCAAAAGATGCACTCGCGGGCGAGCAGTAGCGTCCGCGGAAAGGCGCGGCGCACGATGTCCAATTCATGCAGAACAGCGACGATGGTGCGCCCCTCGGCGCGCCATTTGGCGATCAGCGCCAGCAGATCGTCTATCGTGGCTTCATCGATCGCGCCAAAAGGCTCGTCGAGAAGAATGATCGGCTGATCCTGGACGATAAGCCGCGCGAATAATGCTCGCTGCATTTGACCGCCGGAGAGCGTTTCGAGCGTTCGCGATTCGAAACCGACAAGTCCGACCGTTTCGATCGCGGCGGCGACCCGCGCGCGCTCGGCTGCGTTCAACGCAGCCAAAAGGCCGATCCGCGCAAGAGCGCCCATCGCCACGAAATCCCGCACATTGATTGGGAAGGTGCGGTCGACGTCCACGACCTGCGGCAGATAGGCGGTCGCGCGGAAGGGCGAGCCTCCGAAATAGATGGCGCCGCCAAGCGGCGTGAGCAGCCCGGCGAGCGCCTTAAGCAGAGTCGATTTGCCGGCGCCATTTGGGCCGCAGACGGCGAGGCCCTCTCCGGGCGCGATTTCGCCGTCGAGGTGATGAACCGCGGGTCGACGATCGTAGCCCAGCGTGAGATTGACGAGCCGGATCGCCGGCGCGTGAGCGACCGCGTTCAATGCAGCGCCCAATAGGCGCCTGCCCACAGCGCCGCAAGAAGCAGCGCCACGACGGTTAAACGGGAGCCGGCCGACGTTCCGAGAGCTGAGAGCCGCGCCTTTTCACCGCCAGCGCCTGCGACGGGAGCTTCGGCGTGCGCATGCTGGGGCAGGGCGCGTTCATGCGTCGTCATATTGAACATGGCCAAATGTTATATTGTAACGCCGACAATGAACAAGACGGCCGACGCGCTTTTGGACGTCCATTGGCGCCTGGCCGCTGGGGCGTAAGTATAGGCGGAGGCGCGTTTGCGCCAATTGGCCGTGGACAGGGAAGGGCGACTCTGTTATCTCCTGCCGCACGGGTCAGGCGCTCCGCTAGCGCCCGGCAGCCTATTCCCTATTCGACCGCTTGCCGACGGTTCCGTCGCGGCGCGGCAAACACAGGATGGATACGTGCAAGTTCTCGTTCGCGACAACAATGTCGATCAGGCTCTCAAGGCTCTGAAAAAGAAGATGCAACGTGAGGGCATCTTTCGCGAAATGAAGCTGCGCGGTCATTATGAAAAGCCATCCGAGAAGCGCGCGCGTGAGAAGGCCGAGGCGGTCCGCCGCGCTCGCAAGCTGGCGCGCAAAAAGCTCCAGCGTGAAGGCCTGCTCCCGGTAAAGGCCAAGGCGGTCGGGCGCTGAACCAGCCGCCTCGTCGAATTCTCGCCGAATTGCGGGCGCTTTTTTAAGAATTGCCCGTCGAAAAGATAGCGAGACGAATTTGCGGCTTGGGAGGATCTGAAGGCATGGTCTTTTGCCGTGCGGCGACGGCGCGTCGCCAAGCTTCGCCCAGTCGTCAGCCCCTATCGCGCAGTATTGCGGCGCTCGCCATATTCGCCCTCGCTGGCTGTGAAACCGCGAGCGGCATTCGGCCGGCCGGGCGCGGCATCGCCGAGATCGCCGACACCGACCCAAAGTCCGCCTCAGCCAACATTGATTCGCTCACCGAGGTGATTCGACGCAATCCGTCAAGCGCCGAAGCCTACAATACGCGCGGCGTCGCTTATGCCCGCGTGGGCCGCTTCCAGGAGGCGGTCGGCGACTTCACGCAGGCCGTCAAGCTCGAGCCCAATAATGCGCCGGCTTACACGAATCGCGCGCTCGCGCTTCGCCAGATGGGCCAGAACGACGCCGCGCGCGCCGACTTCGATCGGGCCATCGAGGTAAATCCCAAACATGCGCCGGCCTATGTCGGCCGGGCCAATTTGCTCCGAGCCCAGGGTAATCTCGATCAAGCGCTCTCAGATCTCGATCAAGCGATCCGCCTCAATCCGGAAAGCGCGCAGGCCTTTCACGCGAGGGGACTGATCCATCAAAAGCGCGGCGACAACGCGCGCGCCGTAACGGATTTTGACAACGCGATCGACCGCGATCCCTTCGCCGCAGCGCCTTATCAAGCGCGCGGCGAAAGCCTGGTTACGCTCGGCAAATTTGACAAGGCGGTCGAGGACTTCAACGCTGCGCTCAATGTCGATAATAAGAGCGCGCTCGCCTGGGCATGGCTCGGACTCGCCTATGATAAAAGCGGGAACAAGCCTAAGGCGCAAGAGTCGTATCAGCGCGCGTTACAGCTCGACCCGCAGCAGCCGATCGCCAAACAGGGCGCGCGGGGCTAGCGCATTCTATGCGCGTTGGTCTTCCCTCCATTGCCGGTAGATCGCGACCACAAAGGCGATCACGAGCACCAACGCGCACCCAGCGATTGACAGGCCGAGCTCAAGAGTTCCGTGGTCAGTGACATGCACATAGGTCGGCAGCGCCGGATCCGCAGCCGCCATGTCGCCCGCGACCCAGCCCAAAAGACCTGCGCCGGCCCAGACGAGCAAGGGAAACCTCTCCAGCACTTTAAGAAGCGCGCCGGCCCCGAACATCACGATCGGCACTGACAATAACAAGCCGAACACGATGAGAGTGGTCGAGCCGCGCGCCGCCGCGGCGATGGCGATCACATTGTCGAGCGACATCACTGCGTCGGCCATGATGATTGCGCCGACCGCGCTCCAGAGGTTGGGTTTGGCTTTGACGTCGGAGTGCTCAGTCTCGTCGATGAGCAATTTCACGGCGACGATGAGCAGCAGCGCGGCGCCGACGATCTTCAAATAGGGGATCGTCATAAGTTGAACGATGACCAGCGTGAACGCGATGCGCAGAACGATTCCCCCGAGCGCGCCGAGAAATACGCCCCAGCGCCGCTGACGGACCGGAAGCTGCCGGCACGCAAGCGCGATCAAAATGGCGTTGTCTCCCGATAGGAGAAGATTGATCCAGATGATCTCGAAGACTTCCCAGCTTATGGCGAAATCTAGAGACATGCGCGCCTTCCTATCGGGCGAAGCCCATTCGTGCGAAGCGGACGAGAAGAAATCCGTGGAACCGCTCCGCCTCTAAAGCAGCGTGATCATGTTTTGACGAAGACGGAAACTTGCCGCTGACGCTCGTCACGCTTTTGCGTTGCATTATCGCGTTTCCAAAGAAGAAGGAACCCGCCGCTCAGCTTATGCGGCGTCGATTTTTCTTCGCTAAGAGGAACAACGGGCCTTACCGCGTGTTTTGGCGGCTGGGCGCGGCAAATTCGACAATGGCGTCGCTTCAGCGCGCTGCAGGAGGCATACAATGGGTATGGCACAGCCAAACGCCAACCTGATATCCAGCGATAAGGTCGAAGGCACTGACGTCTATGACGCCGCCGGCAATAAGATCGGCGCGATCGACCATCTGATGATCGATCGCGTGTCGGGGGTCGTTCGTTACGGCGTCATGACGTTCGGCGGGTTTCTGGGCATAGGCGAAGGCGAACACCCTCTTCCATGGAAGTCGTTCCGCTACGACACGAATCTTGGCGGTTATGTCGCCAATGTGACGGAAGAGCAGTTGCAGAACGCCCCTGAATACGCCGGCGAAGAAAGCTGGTCGGATCGCGACTGGGAAACCAGGCTGAACAAAAACTACGGCGCGGCTCCCTATTGGGAGGATACGACCATATCGACGTCAATGCGTGACGAGCCGACGCGCGGCGGCTGGTGAAGTCCACTGACATAGGCGGTTAAAAAGGCGAAGCCAATCTAGCTTCGCCTTTTTTGCAGCTTATATCTAGTTGAAGCCTTAATTTAGAAAGATCATGAGGGCTGAATTCATGCGCATGGTTGTAGCCGCATTCCTTGCATGCTGCGCGCTCAGCGGCGGCGCCGCCGCCCAGCAGATTGCTCAGGAACGTGGCCGGGCCGAGATCGAATCCACGCTCAAACGCATCAAACTTCCCCCAGGTTTCTCGATTTCGCTCTATGCGATCGCGCCCGGCGCCCGCACCCTCGCGGTCGGTCGAGATGGTAAAGCGATCTTCGTCGGAACGGAGGAGAAAAACGCCTATGTGATTACGCCCGGCGAAAACAAGGCCGTGGCCGTCGAGCGTTTCGCGCCGTCACTGCCATTCATCATGCCGCATGGCGTGTGCTTCTCAAAGGATGGCGCGCTTTTTCTTGTCGAGCGCAACCGCGTGACGCGGTTCGATGACGCCGAAAACACGTGGCGGGATGCTGCCACGAACGCCAAGATCGTCGTCAAGTCGGGCGATCTCATTCCAAGGAATGAAGAGAGCCGCGGCCATGCTTCTCGCGTGTGTAGAATAGGTCCCGACGACAAGCTCTATATTTCGCTTGGCCAGCCGTACAATGTCGCGCCGCCCGACAAGCTCGCGTTTTATGAGAGGACGGGAATCGGCGGAATCATTCGGATGAATCTCGACGGAGCAGGGCGTGAAGTTTTCGCAACCGGCATTCGCAATTCCGTCGGCATGGTCTTCGACACGGACGGGGCCCTCTGGTTCACCGATAATCAGGTTGATTCGATGGGCGATAATCAGCCGCCGGAAGAACTTAATCGCGCGGACAGGGCGGGTTTGAATTTTGGTTTCCCTTGGTATGGCGGCGGACATGTGCGCACCTATGAATACGCCGGCGTCGAGCCGCCGAAGGACGTCGTCTTTCCTGTCGTGGAAACTGCCCCGCATGCCGCCGGTCTTGGCGTCACTTTTTATCGTGGCGACATGTTTCCCAAGGAATATAAGGGCGCCTTGTTTTATGCGCAGCACGGTTCGTGGGACCGCAGCACGCCGATCGGCGCGCGCGTGATGTTCACGGCCGCGGGAACGACCGCGAGCGCGCCTTTCGCCGAAGGCTGGAACACCGGCTCAGGATCCTACCTCGGACGGCCGGTCGACGTCGCGGAGCTTGCGGATGGCTCGCTCCTCGTCACCGACGATCAGAGTGGCGCGATCTACCGGATCACCTACCAGAAGCCGTGACGCTCGTTACAAGCGCGCGGCCGTCGTGGCCCTTGCACAACGCCTCGATCATCAGGCCGGCATCGACGCCCGGGGTGCGCGCCAGCGTGAAATCGGCGGCGCGCGCCGTTCCGCCGCGCTCTGTCAAAAGCCGCAATGTTCGGCCTCGCTGCGCGTCGAGATGGCGTCGCAGCGCGGCGTCGCCCTTTTCCCGCAATCGCGCCGCGCGCTCCTTCGTGATGTGTGGCGCGACTTGCGGCATGCGCGCCGCAGGCGTCTCTGGCCGCGCGGAAAAAGGAAAGACATGAAGATGGGTGAGGCCGCATGCGTCGACGATATCGAGCGTCGCGGCGAACATCTCTTCAGTCTCGGTCGGAAAGCCGACGATGAAGTCGGCGCCAAGGACGATATCAGGCCGTTCTTTGCGCAGCGCGTGGCAGAGATCGATGGCGTCCTGGCGCGAATGCCGACGTTTCATGCGCTTTAGGACTAGATCGTCGCCCGATTGCAGCGACAGATGGAGATGCGGGCAAAGCCGAGAGTCATCCGCGAAAGCTGCGATAAGATCGTCATCGACTTCGATGCAATCGACGGAAGAAAGGCGCAGGCGTTCAAGCGCTGGAAGTTCGCGCAGCAGCAGACGCACCAGTCGTCCAAGAGTCCAGCCTTCGCCAATATCGACGCCGTAGCTTGTGAGATCGACGCCGGTAAGAACGATCTCCTTCTTGCCGCTTGCAATCAGCGCGCGCGCTTGCGCGACAACTTCGCTCGGCGCCGCCGATCGCGCTGCGCCGCGCGCAAAAGGAATGATGCAGAAAGTGCAGCGGTGATCGCAGCCGTTCTGAATGGCGAGAAGCCCGCGCGTGCCTTCAACGCTGGCAAGCGCGCGGTTCGGCGCATGTTCGGCGACAACGCGCGTGACGCCGTCAATATTGGCGAAGCCTTGCGGATCGAGCCGCGCCGCGCAGCCTGCGACGATAATCTCGGCTCCGGGCCGCTCGCGATGCAGGCGGCGGATCGCCTGACGCGCTTGCCGCGTCGCTTCGCCTGTGACGGCGCAGGTGTTGACAACGACAGTTTCGCGTGCGCTCGCATGCGCTCTGCCGAGTTCCTGCGATTCAACCGCGTTGAGCCGGCACCCGAAGGTCACGACCTCGGCGCTGCGCAATGGCGCGTTCACGCTGCGATATCCTGAAAGATTTGAGGATCGAGCGTCGTTTCGAATTCGAATTCGACCGGCCCCGTCATCAGCACGTGATCGTCTTCACGCCATTCGATGTTGAGATCGCCGCCGGGCAGACGCAGACGCGCCGCGCGATCGCCAATGCCAGAGCGAACAGCGACGACGAGCGTCGCGCAGGCGGCAGAGCCGCAGGCCTTGGTGGCGCCGGTTCCGCGCTCCCAGACGCGAAGCAAGATGTCGTTGCGCGAAAGCATCTGGGCGAAAGAGACATTGACGCGCTCAGGAAAGAGCGGATGACGTTCAATGCGAGGGCCAAGCGTCTCGAGATCAACCTTTGCTGCGTCCTCAATAAAGAACACAGCATGGGGATTGCCCATGCTTACCGCGGAGAATTGCGCCGGAGCGCCGTCGACGGGCGGATCTAGCGTTACTTTGCGCGTGTCCTCGACGGCATGGGCGAGCGGTATCTCGCGCCAGTCAAATCGCGGACGGCCCATATCGACCGTGAAAACCGTATCAGCTTGGCGCTGCGTCTCGATGACGCCTGCGTCGGTTTCGAGACGCAGCGCGTTCTTGCCATTGCGCGCCAGCGCATAGGCCACACAGCGCGTTCCATTCCCGCAGGAGGCGGAAAGCGAACCGTCGACATTGTAGATGCGCATGAATGCGTCGTCGCCGGACTGGCGCGGCCTATGGAGCGCCATCAGCTGGTCGAAACGCAGGCCCGGCGCATTGGCGATGGCGCGGGCCTCCTGCGGCGCAAGCTCGTGGTCGCTCGCGCGCAAATCGAGAACGAGAATCTCGTTTCCCGCGCCATTCATGCGCAGAATCGGAAGATGGTCGAGCGGATGCGCCATGAGGCAGTTTTCGCCTGTTCTCGGGGACGCGCTCGTATATAGAGAAAGCCGCGCCGAAGCGCCACTGCGTCCGACCGGATGCGCGTCGCATGTGCGCGTGAAAATGCCACGATGGCCGGTTAGGGCGCTGACGATGGAAGAAGAAACGGGCTTGCTGGACAGCCTGCGACGTCATTGGCGGGCGCTGGCGATTTTCACGATTCTCGTCGCGGGCGCCGCGATCTATTCCGAACGCGCGCTGTTTCAAAGCGGCGGCGTTGAGGAGGCGGAGAAGTCCGTCGCGCCGCAAACGCCTGTGGCGCCGCCGAGCGCTGCGCCCGACAAGAAATCTAGCGAGACGAGCGACGCCAAGCCTGGAGAGGCGCAGCCCGAGGCGAAGCCGGACGATGCGAGCCCGCCAGGGAGCGCCACGGACGAAGCGGCGCAGGCGGTGATGAGCCAGACCGTGACCGTCGACGCGCGGCCCGCCGCCGTGACCAAAGGGCAGGGCAAGTGGGAGGACGCGGCCAAGACGCTCTCCGACGCGATCGCCAAACTCAACGACGCCGTCGTCAAGGCGGGACTCGCAGCCAATGGCCGCCCCATCGCCGTCTTCACCAAGACTGACGACGCCGGTTTTTCCTTCGAGGCGATGTCGCCGCTCTCTGCGGCGCCCGAAGGCGCGCCCAAACTGCCTGAGGGCGTCAGCATCGGCGCTTCGCCCGCCGGCAAGGCGCTCAAATTCCAGCATCGCGGCGCCTATGACGAGATCGAGGCGACCTATGAGGCGATCGCCGCCTATCTCGACGAGAAGGGCCTCGACACAAAGGACCTCATCGTCGAGGAATATCTCACCGATTTTAAGGGCGACGACGCGACCGTCGACGTGGACATTTATGTGTTTTTGAAGTGACTTAGCGCCGTCAGTTGGCGGCGTCGCGCCGCGATTGCTGCGAAAGTTCGGCGACGAAACAGCGCCAAAGCGACGGCGCGCTTTCGCCAAAGGCCGACTCGAATGACGGCTCGAATGCTTCGCCAGCTTCGAGCGCCCGGAGCAGGCGCAGAAACGCCGTCTCGTCGCGCCTGCGCAGCCAGCCGACAAACATGCCAGCCTGCCGATAGGCGAGCCGCTGGCGCTGAGTGAGCGCGTCGAGCGCTGGATCGCGCGGCAATTCGCGCTCGAAGCCCAGCCTCGCGAAATCGATCCAACGCCGACCGTCGAGCACGACGCGATAGCCGTCGCGGATCGCCTGCGCAGCTTTGTCGTCGCTGACGCCCTCGGCGCCGCCGCCGTTCGACGCCATCACCGCAAGCCCCTCAGTGAACCATTGCGGCGGACGCGGCGCGGCCAGCGGCCGCCAGCTCGAGAAATGCACATGCGACAATTCATGCGTGAGGACGCCTTGAAGACGATCGCGCTCCTTACTGCAAAGCGTCGGCGACAAAAGCGCGGCGCCAGCGCGCGTCACGGCGGCGATGCCGGGATCGTCCATGCCGTTGGCGTTCGCGTAATTCTCGAAGGACGCGTAGACGCCCACCACAGGCGGGCGTGCGAAAGGCCTTCCGTGCGCGGACTCGATTTGCGCAATGGCGCGTGGCGCTAAGCGCGCAACGGCTTCGGCGCAGGCTCTCGCTTCAGGCTCGTAACGTATGCGCGCATCGTCATTGAAAGCGGGAAACAGGCGCGGATCGTTCCAGGCGGCGCGCGCGGCGAGGCGAAGCTCAGGTCGCAAAGCCAGCGCCAGCACGGCCGCTGCGATGAACGCAAGCCCGAAACCCCAAGCCCTAGCCATGATACGCGGCATGCCTGTCTTGCGCCTTCTTACGCAAATTTATCGTCTGGCCGATATTCAAGAATGTCGCCCGGCTGACATTGCAGAATTTCGCAGATTTTTTCGAGCGTGTCGAAGCGGACGCCCTTCACCTTGCCGGATTTCAGGAGGCTCACATTCTGCTCGGCGATGCCGATCTGCTGGGCGAGATCGCGCGAGCGCATTTTGCGCTTCGCCAGCATCACGTCGAGGTTGACGATGATCGGCATCAGACGATCTGCGAATGTTCGTCGGCGATGTCCGCCGCGGTTTTCTGGACATGCGCGAGCGCGAGAAGCGTCGCGAGCAGCATGAGCGTCGAAAGATCCTCAGGTCGCAAATAGACGGACACCATATGTGCGCCCGCCGCCTTATGCGCCGTGAGGATCAGCGACATCACCGGTCGAGCGGCGATATCGACGAGCGCTGCGCTGAGGCCCATCAGCGCAAGAGAGCGCAGCCATCCCGAAGCATCAGGCGTGAAGATGCGCCCCTCAAGATAGCCTGAGAATAATCTCCAGCCGGCGTAGCAGGCGACGACGAGCAACGCCCAGATTGCGAAGCTGAGGCCGAAGGCCGCGAGGCGCTGATAGACCGACATGCCTTCGACATCGACCTTGAGCGACGCAAATCGCGAGATGATCTGCGCCTCGTCGTTCCAGAATCTCACGATCGTAAAGAGTATCCAGAGGCAATAGACGACGAGCGCGAAGCGCAGCGCCTGGCAAAGCCAGCCGATGCGGCCGCGCAGCGAGTCGAGACGGCGGTCGTCGAGTGAAAGGACTGAATGATGGCAGTCGGTCATGTTGGTTTCTCCTTGAAGCCCTGACGTTGACACACGAAAAATTTAATGTCAAACATTAAAAAATAATCGATAAACATGAGTCACTCCATGTCGCGCATCGTCTGTCGCTTCTCCGCCATTGCATTCGCCGTATCCCTTGCCGCTTGCAGCCATGTGCCGGTCTCGACGATGTGGGCGCTGCGCAATTTCGACGCCGCCTCGGTTGACCCGACTGTGCTGCGGGCGGCGGTGCGCCTGCCCGAAACTTTCGAGCCGCAAAAGGGCGGCGTGACTTTGAAAATCGGCTGGTGGCGCGACGGCGAGGAGAAGGCGAAGCATGAGATGAGTTTCGCGCTTAAGGAAACTACGGCGCCCGAAGACGTCGCGCCGCTCGCTGGCGAGACGAAGGCCGGAACGCGCATTTACGCCTATCGCGTCGACCCGACTGATTATGCGGCGATCCGCGCCCGGCAGAGAGAATTTCTCGAAGAGAAGGCGCGCAATCCCGGCAAGACGCATGGTTCCTTCGGAGTCGGCGCCGAGGCCTGCCGACGCGGCGCATTCCCCGAAGGTCCGCTGCTGACGACAACTTTTCTGCGCACGCAGCCCGCCGGCGATTATCTCACCGTGCTCAGGAATGCCGACATGCGCGAGGCGGCGACCAAGGAAAAGCCGCTCGATGAACTCGTGCCGCTCTGCGTGTAATTCGTAAACAGAGCGCCGAGCGCTGTCACCACGACAAACTGACCATTCTCAGAACATCGATGCAAGCGGCTGCGGCAGTAGGTCGAACTCGACAGCAAGCAGCGCGATAAGAGTGGCAATCAGCGCAAAGTAGATGCTTTGACGCACGCGCGGCCGGAATACCCGAGCGAGTTCCGGACTTCCCTCAGGATAAATTACCTCGACAACGGCGTCGCGCGGCAGCCATGGCAAGCTTTTATACACACCGTCGACGAAGATGTGCTCATTTCCGGCGTCGTCAGCAAATTGCACGATCATGCTGTATGTGTCGCCGCTTTCGTTGCCTTGAACACGATGACCGCGCACCTCGCCAAATACGGTTCGAGTAGCACGGCCAACCCAACGCAAGTCCTGCCACGTAATATAGGCTAGCGTTGCAGCTACCAAAAAGGCGAAGACGCCCGCTGCGGTCACGCCGCCCGCGCCTTCTCCATCATCTCGACGAAGCGCTTAAAAAGATAGTGGCTGTCCTGCGGGCCGGGCGAGGCTTCGGGATGATGCTGCACCGAAAAGGCCGGCCGGTCGGTGAGCGCAATGCCGCAGTTTGAGCCATCGAAGAGCGAACGATGCGTCTCGACGGCGTTTTGTGGCAGGCTGTCGCGATCGACCGCGAAGCCGTGATTCATTGAAACGATCTCGACCTTGCCGGTGGTGAAATCCTTCACCGGATGATTGGCGCCATGATGGCCCTGCGGCATTTTCTTGGTCTTCGCGCCGACCGCGAGCGCCATCATCTGATGGCCGAGGCAAATGCCGAAGGTCGGAATTTTCGCTTCGAGCAAATCGCGGATCACCGGCGCGGCATATTTTCCGGTCTCGGCCGGATCGCCGGGGCCGTTCGAGAGAAAGACGCCGTCGGGCTTTAAGGCCAAGATTTCCTGACTCGTCGCCGTCGCGGGCGCGACCATGACTTCGCAATCCTGTTCGGCAAGAAGGCGCAGGATGTTGCGCTTCACGCCATAGTCGATCGCCACGACGCGATATTTGGGCGCGCCATTGCGCGCGCCATAGCCGCCGCCAAGACGCCATGTCGTCTCGCGCCAATCATAGCGCTCCTGTGAGCCGACGCTCGGCACGAGGTCCATGCCGTCGATTCCCGGCCAGGCGGCGGCCTTGGCTTTGAGCGCCGCAATGTCGAAGCGGCCATCCGGCGCATAGGCGATGACGGCGTTCTGCATGCCGCGCTCGCGAATAAGCGTCGTCAACGCGCGCGTGTCGATTCCGCAAAGGCCGACAATGCCGCGCGACGCGAGCCAATCGGCGAGGGGCGTCTCGGCGCGGAAATTCGAAGGATCGGTCGCCGGCGCGCCGAATATGGCCCCGACCGCGCCGGCGCTTCTGTCGAGATCGACGGTCTCGATATCCTCTTCATTGGTCCCGACATTGCCGATGTGCGGAAAGGTGAAGGTGACGATCTGCGCGGCGTAGGACGGGTCCGTGAGGATTTCCTGATAACCGGTCATGGCGGTGTTGAAGCAGACTTCGCCGACCGCTTGGCCGACGGCGCCCAGGCCATAGCCTTCGATCACCTCGCCGCTGGCGAGAACCAGCACGCCGGTGTGTATAGGTTTCTTCCAGCCATTATCTTGATCGAGGGTCATAAAAGGTCTCAGCGCTCCGGCGCGCCGCTCGCTTGACAGCGCTCTCGCCGCGCGTCATGGCCGGACTTGATCCGGCCATCCATGCCTGCGGCCTTACGTGGATGCCCGCGACAAGCGCGGGCAGAATGCGTTGGCTGCGGATGTAACGCATTGGCCCCAAAAATGGAAACCCCCAAGGATACAACATGCGCGAGAAGATTGCGGCGGACCTCAAGACGGCGATGAAGGCGGGCGAGCGCGCCAAGGTCGACGCGCTGCGGCTCATCAACGCCGCCTTAAAGGACAAGGACATCGAGGCGCGCGGCTCCGGCAAGACGCTCGGCGACGACGACGTGCTCGCGCTCCTGCAGAAAATGATCAAAAGCCGGCAGGAGTCGGTGGAAATCTATGAAAAGGCCGGCCGCACCGATCTCGCGGACAAGGAGAAGGGCGAGATCGCCGTTATTTCCGCCTATCTGCCGCAGCAGCTTTCGGAAGATGAAGTCGCCGAGGCGGTGAAGGCGGCGATCGCCGAGGTCGGCGCGACGTCGATCAAGGACATGGGCAAGGTCGTCGCCGCGCTCAAGTCGAGATACACAGGCCGGATGGATTTCGGCAAAGCCAGCGCGGCGGTGAAGGCGGCGCTGTCGGGGTAATTGCTAGCGCCACAGAGCATAAAAATGATGCGGCGGGCCGCGGCCGTCGCCGAGGCGAAGGCTATCCGCAGCTTCAAGTGCGCCTTCGAGCCAGACTTTCGCTGCAGCGATGGCGTCGATGAGCGGCGCGCCCTTGGCGAGTTCGCAGGCGATGGCGGAGGACAGGGCGCAGCCCGTCCCATGGGTGTTGCGCGTCGGAATGCGCCTCCCGCGAAAAATGCGCTTTTCGCCAGTCTCGAAGAGAACGTCGATCGGCTCGCCCTCGAGATCGCCGCCCTTGACCAGCACGGCGCGCGCCCCGGCCTCGCAAAGGAGACCCGCCTGCGCCGCCATCTCATCCGGGGTTTTTGCGAGCGGCGTTTGCGTGAGCGCGCTCGCCTCATGGAGGTTGGGCGTCACGAGTCGCGCAAGGGGCAGGAGGGTATCGACCAGCGCGCGCTCCAGCCCGGCCGAGGCGAGGGTGACGCCTTCAGTCGGGACAAGCACCGGATCGAGCACAATGTTGCGGGCCTCGTAACGTGAGAAGGCCTCAGCAACCGCATGCGCGATATCGGGCGTCGCGACCATGCCGATCTTGATGGCGTCGGGCGGAATGTCCGACAGCACCGCGTCCATCTGCGCGGCGACAATGTCAGGCGCGACAGGGTAGGCGGCTGTCACGCCGCGCGTGTTCTGCGCGGTTAGCGCGGTGATCGCCGCCATGCCGTAACAACCGAAGGCGGAAAACGTCTTCAGATCCGCCTGAACGCCGGCGCCGCCCGAGGGATCCGAGCCGGCGATAGAGAGAAGACGAGGGATTTTGGGCATATTCGTCACCTATCCGCCGTCATGGCCGGGCTTGGCCCGGCCATCCACGCCCATCGTGGCGGCAACTACTGCACCTATATGCAGCGTTCGTTCTTTTTCTCATGTGCAACGTTTTGGCGTGGATGCCCGCGACAAGCGCGGGCATGACGCTTCCCTAGGGCGGGCAGTCACCCCTTCGGCAGCGTCAGCACGCCGGCGTCGCCGTTTTCCGCGCCGAAGGCGAGCCGCGCGCCCTTCTCGTCCCAGGCGAGCGCGCCGATCCGCGCCTGGTCATGGTCCTGCGCGGGGCGGCGAACCAAAATTTCGGACCCGTCGGAAAGGCGCGCGAGCATGACGAGACCGTCGTCATAGCCGATCGCGACGACCAGAGCCGCGGGATGAAACGCGACGCGCGTCACGGTCGCCGAGTGGACGCCGCATTCGCGCGGCGCCTGGCCCATCGGCCCCTCCTTGCCCGAGAATGGCCAGACGATGCAGGCGTCGGCGCCTGACGTCGCCAGCCATTTCCCGTCATGCGACCAGGAAAAGCTGCGAGTCTTCCCCGGATATCCGGCCATGCGCATATTTTTGCCATCGGCGAGGCGCCAGCCATGGAGCGCATTCTCCTGCATGGAGGTCACAAGAAAGCGCCCATCGGGAGAGATGGTGGCGTCGAGGTGCGAGCCTGCCCAGGCGAGCGCTTCCGGCTTGCCAGCGTTTGGAAACCACAACGTCGCGCCGCCATAATGGGCGATGGCGAGCCGATAGCCCTTGGGAAAGAAGGCGAGGCCGCGCGAGGTCGAAGGCAGATCGAGCGATTTCTCCTCGCCCTTGGCTGAGCGCGCCCGCGCCGTCTTCCCAGCCGTCCAGGCGACCGCGCCGCCATGCGCGGCGAGGGCGTCGATCCATTTGCCTTTTTCGTCGCCGACGATCTCCATGACGCCATTGGCGTTGGTCGCGACGACGCGTCCGTCATCGCCGCCGGTGATGAGCCGGTCGCCGTCCTGCGCCGCGACGAGTATGGCGGCGTCCTCATGCGCCGGAATGCGACGTCCCTCGACGCCTTCGCCGAATTGGAGCGTCCCGTCGGCGAGCGCAAAGACAGGCTCGCCGCCGAGGAAAGCCGCGGCTGCGACGGGCTCGCCAAGCCCGATCGTTTCGACGTTGTCGGTGAGCGTCGATGACAGCGCCACGGCTATGGGCTGTCCTCGGCAGGCGCGCCCCAGCCGATGGGCAGACGCGGGCGACGTTTGCGGAACTGGCCGCGCATGACCAGCGCAAAGGCTATGGCGTCGAGACCGGCGAGCGTCAGCCACCAGAGCTGCTCGGCCGCCGGGCCGAAGAGACAGATCGCGAAGCCCGCGCCGAGCCCTCCGAGAAGGAAGGGCGCGAGCGCCGGACGCGACTCGCCAACGAAAAGACTGATGCGGGCAGCGACGAGGGCCGCGGCGGCCGCGCCGAGCACGCCGAGATCAAACCAGATTTTGAAGATGAGGCTGCGTGGAGTCGCTGGCGTGAGATAGCCCCCGAGCACGCCCCAGGTCGCCGAACCGAAGCCATGCCCGATCAGCGTGCGCCAGCCGTCGGCCTCAATCATCTGACCCCACAGCGCGAGATGCCTGAAAAAGCCGGGGGGACTCTCGGGCCAAGCGAGATATGCCCCATACGCGGCGAGCGGCGCGAGCAGCACGATCGCCGCCATTAGCACGGCAAGAATAATGGACATCGGCCGCGCGCGGCCAAATGCAGCCGCGAAGACCGCCGCTCCCGTGGCGAGCGCCGGCATCGCATTGGGGGCGCGCGAGAGATAGCAGGCAAGCGCCGTAGCGACGGCCAGCGCCGCAGCTGAATACCACCGGCCGCGGACGGCAAGCGCCCCCATCGCCGGCCATACGAGCAGGGCTAGCCCGAGGCCGGCGCGCCCCAATGGGCCCACATCGAGAATATCATCGAGCGTATACCGGGGCTTCAGCAGCAAAGTGACCGCGGCGAGCGCGATCGTCGCCGCGGCGACTCCGATGGGCAGCAGATTTAGGTTCGACGTCTTGGTGCGCAGTGGGAGAAATCCGGTGGCGAGCGCGACCAAAGCGAGCGTTGCGGCGATTTTTGCGAAACGTTCGGTGGGGCCCTCAAACGGAGTCCAAAGCAGCGATAGCGCCGTCCAGGCGGCAAGCAGTAGAGCCGCCAGGAAGGGCGGAGACAGTAGGATGGAGCGCATCGAACGCGCAGGGCCTTCCTCTGGCGTGATCGTCGCCGCGACGAGCAGCAGCGCCGCCCCGACCGGCAGCAGCACATAAACCGTCTGACGCGCCAAAATGGGCAAGGTCAGCGAGATCACGAACAATAAAAACACGCCGATCCGCAGCAGGAGGCGCGAGGCCTCCTCTGCGGGTTCGTCATTGTTGCGGCGCGAGAGGACAGACATGGGTAGGATGGGTCGAGATCTTATTTAGAGATTAGAACGAAATCGTCGCGGAGTAGCCCGCCGCACTGCAGTAAATCCGGGAAACGGCGCAATTTTTCGGCGACTGTGGCGCTTTTGCTATTGTCTAGGCCGCTTGGCGCCACTCCTGACGAACGATCTCGTCGGCTTCGCTCGCCAGTCTCTGGAGACGGAGTTCCGCCAAACGCGCTGGCGCCAGCCTGCCGAGCGCCCAGATGGCGGCTCCCCGGACGATAGCGGCGGGTTCTTCGACCAGCCGCTCGGCCTCGGCGGCAAGCTGCGGCCGGTCTGAATTGCCGATCGCGATCAGAACATTGCGCAAGAAGCGGTCACGCCCGACGCGTTTGATCGGCGAGCCGGCGAAGAGCGCTCGGAACGCTGCGTCGTCGAGCCGCGCCAATTGGGCAAGCGGCGGAGATTCGAATTCCGATCGCGCGGCGAGCTTCGCTTCGCGTCCCGCGCTTGCATATTTGTTCCAGGGGCAGACCGCGAGACAATCGTCGCAGCCGTAGATGCGATTGCCAATCTTGGCGCGAAATTCGAGCGGAATAGAGCCCTTGTGCTCGATGGTGAGGTAGGAAATGCAGCGCCGCGCATCAAGCTGATAGGGCGCTGGGAAGGCGGCGGTCGGACAGACATCGAGACATTTGTGGCAGGAGCCGCAATGGTCGCGTTCCGGCGGGTCGGGCGCAAACTGAAGACTCGTGAAGATTGCGCCAAGAAAGAGCCAGGAGCCGAAATCGCGCGAGACGAGATTGGTGTGTTTGCCTTGCCAGCCGATTCCGGCGGTCTGGGCGAGCGGCTTTTCCATCACGGGCGCCGTGTCGACGAAAACCTTTGCGTCGCCCGCGCCAGCGCGCCTGAGCATGAATCCAGCGAGCTGTTTCAGCCGACCCTTGATGAGGTCGTGATAATCGCGGTTACGCGCATAGACGGAAATGGTCGCGCAATCCGGCTTCATGAGAGACGCGAGCGGATCTAATTCGGGCCCATAGTTTAAGCCGACCATCACAACGCTTGTCGCTTCGGGCCAGAGCGCGCGTGGCGCTGTGCGCCGCTCAGCCGTCTCGCGCATCCAGTGCATGTCGCCGTGCGCGCCGTCCTGCAGCCATGTGCGCAGCCGATCGCCGTGCTCGGTCGCCATGTCCGCGCCCGTGAAGCGGCAGATGTCAAAGCCGAGATCGAATGCCTGAGCGCGGACCGCCTGCTCAAGCGTTTCCGTCGAAGGTCGTCGACAACCATGACCTGCCGGCGATGAGGCGTTCGAGACAGGCGCGTGCATGTCAGGAGGACCCTTGCAGAGGAATCGAGACGATGAACTCCGCGCCAGGATTGCGCCTTTTTATTTCGATCGTTGCGTTGAGCTGGCGCGTAAATGACGAGATGATCCGCATGCCGAGCCCTTTACGGTCGCGGGGATCAATATCGTCAGGCATTCCGGCGCCCTCGTCGCGCACTGACACGATGAAATTATTCTCGTCGGCCCGTGCGACCTTCACCGCGATAACGCCTGAATGGTTTTCATAAGCGTATTTCGCCGCATTGGCGATAAGTTCGTTGACGATGAGCGCGGTGGAAACAGCACGGTCTGTCGGAATGACAATGCCTTCGTCGATTTCAGTGCGCACGTCGCATTGCGCGACGCTTTCATCTAAGTCATGACAGAGCGCTTCGATGTATTTACCGATATCCATGCGCTCGACGTCGGAGCCCTGAGATAGCTGATCATGCGCCTTTGCGATGGCGTCGACGCGGTGTGACGCCTTATTGAGAAGTTCGGCGACCTGCCCGTCGTCGGCGTCATTCGCTTGCAGGCGAAGCATGCCGCCGACGATGGAAAGGCTGTTCTTCACACGATGATTCATTTCCTTGAGCAGCGCTTCGTTGCGCGCGAGCGCCGCTCTGAGCTTGCGCTCTTCGCGCTCGCGTTCGATCGCCATGCCTAGAATATTCGCGGCGCCCTGCAGAAAGGCGATGTCCTGCTCCACGAACTCTGTCTGTGAGCGGCTAGCGACCTCCAGCACGCCGAAAGGTTTCCCATCTCCCTGCAAGATCACATTCATGGCGCGGCGTACGCCGTGCCGATGCAGTATTTCAGGGGTCTTGAACCGCGTCTCGCTCTCGAGATGATTGGAGATGACCGGTTTGCCGCAGCGCAACGCGTATCCGGCGGGCGAATCAAGATTTGCGCTAATTTTGGCGACGCCGACGACGCCGGGACTCCAGCCCACGCCGGCGCGCACGCGAAACGTGTTCTCGGAGGGAAGCAGCTCCAGCACTTTGCAGAATTCCGTCTCAAGTCCTTGCGCCGTCAGCCGCACCGTGTCGTCAAGCAGCTGATCGAGCGAAGCCCTTTGAAGGGCGGTGACGCCAAGCTCCGCTAGTATCTCCTGCTGCCGAATGCACTGCTGTAGTCCGCGCGCTGGATCGCACCCTTCAGCCGCCTTCGACTGAACCTTTTCACTCCTGCGCTGGCTGGGTGCGCTCATACGATGGTCCCAGTTGGACGTTTACTTGCCTCATTCCACGAAATGCTTGTCAAGCGCGGCCACACATGGCCCATTGCAACAGCGGCGACTGAGCCGTTTGATCGACTGCGGGCAATCAAAAATCCAATTCCGCGTAAAAGCGGCCAGGCGTGAGGCCCGGCGCTCGGTAGGCCAAAAGCGGGCGAAAAGCGGGACGCGACTTGATGCGCTGATACCAGTGTTTCGCTGCTTCATCTTCCTCCCACGGCGCGTCGCCAAGATAGTCGGCGCACGAAATATGTGCAGCCGCAGCGAAATCGGCGTAGGTCAAACGATCTCCCGCGAGCCAATTGCGCGTATTAGTCAGATAGCCGATGTAGCGCATATGGTGACGAATATTGGCGCGCGCTACCCGCACCACGTCCATGTCTGGCGCTCCGCCGGAAGGAGCGTATCGTTTGTAAACTTTTTCAGTCATCAGCCAGTTGGTGACCTCGTCGAAAAACTTGACGTTGAACCAGTCGACGAGGCGACGCGTCTCGATGCGCGCAGCCATTTCCTGCGGTAGGAGCCTTTGCGAGCCGCGTTCGGCGCCATAGGTCTCGTCTATATATTCGGCGATGAGATTGGCGCCTGGCGCGACGGCGCCGTCATCGTCGACAAAGACCGGCGTGCGGCCAGCTGGGTCGAGCGCGAGAAATTCAGGTCGGCGGTCGCTCGCGCGCTCTTCGATGAGCGTGGCGTCTATTCCATATTCGGAAAGAATGAGCCGGATAAAGCGCGAATGAGGGCAGAGCGGGTGATGATAAAGCGTAGGCATGAGACTTTATTCGAGAGGGCGCGTAGCGACGATCGTGCCGCACTTCTGTATGATGTTTGGATTAGCGCCGCTAGCCGGCGGTTTTGCGGCTTTGATAAGCTCTTTGCCGCTCAGCTTTTTCTTGGATATGCCATGATTCGTTCACTCTTCGCACTTTCGCTCGGCCTGATGCTGTTCACGGCGGCGGCCGTCGCCGACACGCTAAAGGACGGCGTCCCAAATCTCTCTGTAGTCGGCGAGGCTTACGAAGACGTTGCGCCCGACGTGGCGGTTCTGCGTTTTGGCGTCGTCACTGAAAGGCCTTCCGCCGCGGACGCGACGGCGGAAAATGCGCGCGCGGTCGACGCTGTTCTTGGGGATCTGAAGAAAATGGGCGTCCCGAACGCCGAAATAGCGACGCAGGGCGTGACGCTCGCGCCGGTAACAACGGAAGAGCGGGATCCCAAAACCGGCAAACTCAAGGCCTCCCAAAAATTTTTCCGCGCTCGAAACGATTTGCGCGTGAGGGTGACGCCAGTTGAGAAGGCTGGCGAAATCGCCGGCAGTTTAATCGAGAAGGGCGTCAACAGCTTCGAAGGAATCGATTTTGAAATCGCTCATCCCAGGGAGAGGCTCGACGCATTGCGGCGCGAAGCGGTCAAAGATGCGGAACGCCAGGCGAAGATCTATGCGGAGGCGGCTGGGCTGCGGCTCTCCCGCGTGCTGGAAATTCGTCCGATTGAGGAGAGCGAGGTGCGCCCGCGCGCCTTCGCCGCGAAGGCCGCCGCGCCGTCCGGAACCATGGAAATCCCTCTGCGCCCAGGCCTCCAGCGCCTCTCGGCGCGCGTAAACATCGTCTGGGGACTCTCGCGTTAGATTGCGTTTGCCTCCTCAAGCGGCGAAGCGCCCGCAATTTGCTCGATTGAGGCCATTTCGCGCTGCACAATTTTGCGCTAGGCTCTCGTCAGCGACTGGTGGGCGCTGTGAGGGGTCGCGGATGGCTCACGTCATTTTCTATGAAAAGCCGGGCTGCGCTGGAAACGCGCGGCAGAAGGCGCTGTTACGCGCCTCAGGACATGAGGTCGAGGCGCGAAACCTCCTGACCGAGCCCTGGAGTCCGTCTAGCCTGCGCCCTTATTTCGGGGCCAAGCCAGTGCCGGAGTGGTTCAACGTCTCATCGCCGCGCATCAAATCCGGCGAAATCGATCCCGACAAAGTCACCCCGCAAGAAGCGCTGGTGATGATGATCCTCGACCCGCTGCTCATCCGTCGGCCGCTCATGCGCATCGGCGACCATTGTGAGGCGGGTTTCGATCAAAAGGCTGTCGATCGGTGGATCGGACTGAAGCAGACCGACGAGGCGGTTGGCGATGACTGCGTGCGCTCAATCGCGAGCGACGCCGCCTAGCCTGATTAGCCATAAACGAGCGATCAAAGGTTGTGGCGCGGGACAAACGCGCGCCTTCAGGCGTTCGCGCGATGGCTCCAAGAGGCGCACGAAGCCTATGCGCGAGCGGCCGCCAACTTATTGGCGACTTCGCTAGGCGTGCGTAACGCGTCTCCGGGGGCAAATCTGGGGACGATGGCGACTTCGCCGGCTTCGCCGCGCTTAAATGGCTGATTTCTTGGTGGGCCGGGCAGGACTCGAACCTGCAACCAGACCGTTATGAGCGGCCGGCTCTAACCATTGAGCTACCGGCCCCGAGACGGGGACGCCCCTCCTATACCGCAACAAGAGCGCGTGCAATATCGCTTGCTTGGCCGGCCGCTTGTCATTCGCCGCGTCGCGCCTGTAAGGCTTCTCGCATGAACGAGCGCGACGAACGCGCGGCGATCGTCGACGCCGCGCAGGAGATGGAGCGGCTGGGGCTAAATCACGGCTCGGCAGGCAATCTGTCGGTGCGCGTTGGCGACGCGGCGCTCGTCACGCCGAGCGGCGTTCCAAGCCGCGAACTCTCGCCAGAATTGATCGCGCGCATGCCGCTTGCGGGCGAGGGAGACTTCGACGGGCCGCTGCCGCCGTCGAGCGAGTGGCGCTTTCATCTCGACATCTATCGCGCCCGGCCGGACGTGAACGCCATCGCGCATATGCATTCGCCCTATGCGACGACGATCGCAACCTTGCGGCGCGAGATTCCCGCCGTGCATTACATGATCGCGGCTTTCGGCGGTCCGACGGTGCGCTGCGTCGATTATGCGCCCTATGGCACGGCGGAGCTGTCGCGGCTCGTTGTCGCCGGGCTTAAAGATCGCGACGGCGTGCTCCTCGCCAATCACGGCGCCATCGTCACCGGCGCGAATATGCGTAGAACCCTGTGGCGCGCCGTTGAGCTCGAAGCGCTTGCGCAAGTCTTCTACCTTGGAGCGCTTGCTGGCGAGCCTGTCGTGCTTTCCGATGATGAAATCATGCGCACGGTGGAGCGCTTCAAGAATTATGGAACGCGCGAGACATTGAAATAGTGGCCGCATGTCATTCCCGGCGAACCGGAGGTTCGATCGGAAATCGGGCGGCGCTTTGTTCTGGATTCCGAGCGCGTTACGCGCGTTGGGAATGACAAATTCGAGCGTCGATGACAGCTAACCGGCAAGATCGGGAAACAACCCCTTGAGACCTTCCTCGGTGGCGGCGCAAACGCCGCGCTCGGTGATCAATCCCGTAACGAAACGGGACGGCGTCACGTCGAAACCGAAATTGCGCGCTGGCGAACCGTCTGGCGTGAGCTGAATTTCGATCGGCGCGCCGTCGGCGCCGCGGCCGCTGATATGGGTGACTTCTCGCGCGCTGCGCTCTTCGATGGGAATATCGCGTATTCCGTCGGCGATACGCCAGTCGACGGTCGAAGACGGCAGCGCGACATAAAACGGCACGTCATTGTCGTGCGCCGCGAGCGCCTTGAGGTAAGTGCCGATCTTGTTGCATACGTCGCCGGCGCGCGTCGTGCGGTCGCTGCCAACGATGATGAGATCGACGAGGCCATGCTGCATCAAATGGCCGCCGGCGTTATCGGCGACGACAGTGTGCGGGACCTCTTCGCCTAAGAGTTCGAAGGCCGTGAGG
Source organism: Methylocystis sp. B8 (assembly GCF_005771425.1). Lineage (GTDB taxonomy): Bacteria > Pseudomonadota > Alphaproteobacteria > Rhizobiales > Beijerinckiaceae > Methylocystis. Next base: position 966,475 of record NZ_VBTZ01000001.1, read on the forward strand.
CTCGCGCCTTGATTGCGCGGGCGCGTCTCGTCGACCCACACATGAATCGGCGCGCCCTGCCGCGCGGCGGTGTAGATCGGCGCGAGCGCCGTGCCCCAATCAACCGCGCACAGCCAGCCGGCGTTGCAATGAGTGAGAATGTTGACGGGGCCGTCGCTGCGCCGCGCTTTGTGGATGAGCTCGGCCCCCGCGCGGCCGATGGCCTGGCAGGCGGCGATGTCTTCTTCCGCGATCTTAGCGGCTTCGGCATAGGCGAGATCGGCGCGGTCGGAGACCGGAGCCGCGAGCAGAAGCGCACGCAGCCGGTCCAGCGCCCAGCGCAGATTGACGGCTGTCGGCCGCGTGGCGAGCAGCGTGGCATGGGCGCTCTTGATGGCCGCGTCGCTCGGATCGCGCCATGCGGCGAGCGCCATGCCATAGGCGCCGGTGACGCCGATCAGCGGCGCGCCGCGCACTGTCATGTCGCTGATCGCGGCGGCGGCGTCTTCGCAACTCGCGAGCGTTCTGGTCTCAAAACGATGCGGCAGGCCGGTCTGATCGATGACATGAACCCGCCGCCCGTCCGAGACGGGCCAAATTGTTCTGTAGTCGCGGCCGTTGATTTTCATGCTTCTCGCTTTTTGTCTGCTCAAAAGTCGCGCTTGGCGGATTTCGCCAGCCGCGCCATGTTAGAGGGCGCCGCGACGCCATGCTAGAAGGCTTTAAACCGCGGCTGCTTCACTGGACACATGACGCATAAATTTTTGGCGCAAAGATTTTCGGTTCGATACGCCGAATCGCTCGGATCGATTACGGCAAAAGACTGGGACGCCTGCGCGAATCCGCGAGGCCCGCCGGATTCGGTCGGCGAGCGATACAATCCTTTCGTCTCGCATGCGTTCCTGCGCGCGCTTGAAACGTCAAAATCGGTCGGCGGCCGCACTGGCTGGACGCCGGCGCACGCGCTCGTCGAGGATTCGCTAGGGCGTCTTGTCGCCTGCGCGCCGGCCTATATCAAGACGCATAGCCTCGGCGAATATGTCTTCGACCACAATTGGGCGCGAGCCTATGAGCTCGCCGGCGGGAGCTACTATCCGAAAATTCAGGTCGCGGTTCCCTTCACGCCGGTGGCGGGGCGTCGCCTGCTGATTGCGAAGGATGCGCCCGACGGCGCGCGCGAGGCGCTGATCGTCGCCTTGCAGGGATTGCGGAAAGCGAGCGGCGCATCCTCCATCCATGTCACATTCTGCACCGAAGATGAGCGCGTCGCCTTGAGCGGCGCCGCGTTCGTCTACCGCGCCGGAGAACAATTCCACTTCGTCAACGAAGGTTACGGCGACTTCGAGGATTTCCTGTCTCGTCTCACTGCGCGCAAGCGCAAGGTTATCAAGCGCGAGCGGCGTGAAGCGCTTGGCGATGATATCGCGATCGATCTTCTTACCGGCGCTGACATTCGTTCAGAGCATTGGGACTCGTTTTTCGAGTTCTACATGGACACTGGCGCGCGCAAATGGGGCAGCCCCTATCTGACCCGCGCCTTCTTCGACGAGATCGGCGCGCGTATGCCGGACCGCATCTTGCTGGTGATGGCGCGACGCGGCTCCCGGCACATCGCCGGCGCGATCAATTTCCTTGGAGACGACGCGATCTATGGGCGGAATTGGGGCGCTGTAGAGGAGGTCCCATTTCTGCACTTTGAGGTCTGCTACTATCAGGCGATCGAATTTGCGATCCGACACGGCTACAAGCGCGTCGAGGCCGGCGCCCAGGGCGAGCATAAAATCGCGCGCGGCTATCGGCCGGTGATCACCCATTCGGCCCACCACTTCGCCGACTCTCGCTTCGCCGAGGCGGTTTCGGACTATTTAGCGCGAGAGCGCGAGGCGGTGACGGACTGGGCCGCCGAGCACACGGCCGAGCTTCCTTATAAAGTCGAGAATGGCGGCTGATTTTGTCGCCCTGTGGCTCCGCCGCACTTGTGCCCTGGCCTGAAACTTGTAAGTCCTGGACCGTTTGGCGCGAACGGCTGCGGAATCATATGACCTATTGTTGCGGCATTCTCGTGCGCGATGGACTGGTGATGATCGCCGATACGCGCACCAACGCCGGGCTCGACAACATCTCGACCTTCCGCAAGCTGTATCTCTTCGAGCGGCCGGGCGAGCGCGTGCTGATGCTTGCCGCCTCGGGCAATCTCTCGGTGACTCAGGGCGTCGTCAATCTGATCAGCGACGGAATCGAGGATTCCGAGAGCGGCGTCGTCGAAAACGTCATGAACTCTCCCAACATGCTGCATGCCGCGCAGCTCGTGGGGCGCGCCGTGCGCCTGTCGCGCGCCCAGACGGGCAGCGCAGAGGGGGAGCCAGCGGCGCAAGGCGTCAATTTCGACGTGTCGCTGCTGCTCGGCGGTCAGATTGCCAGCGGTCCGCTCCGTCTCTTCATGATCTACACTGCCGGCAACAGCATCGAATGTACTCCCGACACCAACTATCTGCAGATCGGCGAGCACAAATATGGAAAGCCCATTCTCGACCGTGCGGTCACCTATGACACCGACATTTATGACGCGCTGAAGATTGGGCTCATTTCCATGGATTCGACCATGCGCTCGAATCTTTCGGTCGGCATGCCGATCGATATCGCGCTGCTGCGTCGCGACGCGCTGCAGATCGAAGTCTCGACGAGGATCAGTTCGGACGACCTCTATTTTCGTGACTTGCGGAACAGCTGGTCGAAGGCGCTGCGCGAGGCGCATATGGCGATCCCGAAGCCGCCTTATCGCGGCCACAACGCGTGACAGTCGTTTTGCCGGCCGACGCCGCAGCGATCGCCCGCGCCGCGGCGATCCTGCGTGAGGGCGGGCTGGTCGCCTTTCCGACCGAGACCGTCTATGGCCTGGGCGCAGACGCCACGGAGGCATGGGCGGTCGCAAGGATCTATGACGCCAAGGACCGGCCTTCGTTCAATCCGCTGATCGCTCATGTCGCCGATCTCGACGCCGCGCGCCGGGAGGCGGCGCTGCCTGAGCCCGCATTGCGTCTCGTCGAGGCGTTCTGGCCGGGGGCGCTGACGATCGTCGCGCCTGCCGCGCCGAGCGGGTCGGTCTGCGATCTCGCCCGCGCCGGCCTGCCGAGCGTCGCGGTTCGTATTCCCGCACATCCTGTCGCGCAAGCGCTGTTGGCCGCGGTGGGCCGGCCGATCGCCGCGCCGTCAGCCAACCGCTCCGGCCATGTCAGTCCGGTGACGGCCGCGCATGTCGCCGAAGACCTTTCGGGCAGGGTCGACATGATCCTGGACGGCGGCCGTACCCCGGCGGGATTGGAGTCGACGATCGTTTCGTTCTGCGAAGATTCTCCCGCTCTGTTGCGCCCCGGCGCGGTCGCGCGGGAGGCGATCGAGAAAATCCTCGGCGAGAAGCTCGCGGCGCCGGAGCGCGCTGAAATCCTGGGGCCAGGCATGACGCCCTCCCATTACGCGCCGGCTGCGCGCCTGCGGCTTGAGGCTCACGAACTCGAAGAAGGCGAGGCGGCGCTCGATTTCGGCGGCAGACTTGCAGCGCGCGCCCAGGCCGGCGTTTTCGTTCTCGACCTCTCGCCATCGGGCGACCTCGTCGAGGCGGCGGCCAATCTCTTCGCATATTTGCGGGAATTCGACGCGCGCCGCATCGCCAATGTCGCCGTCGCGCATGTGCCTGAGCGAGGACTGGGCGAGGCGATCAATGATCGGCTGCGGCGCGCCAGCGCGCCGAGGCTCGATTAGATCAGCTGCGTTGAGGCGGAATCGCCTAAACGCAGCGTGATCGATTTCAAAAGCTTAGAGCGCGCTCTAGGCCGCGAGCGCCGTCGGCGTCGCCGCGCGCAGGCAGAAGTCCTGCGTCGCTGGCGTCGGCTGACCCTTGACATAGGGGCACTCGTAGCCGCGCGCCGCGAAGTCGCCCGCGCCAACGGCGCACATTTCCACTGCTAGCCGCGTCAGGCGATTAAGCACGGGCTCGCGCACCCATGAAAACCGCGGCGCATCGTGCGAAACCGCGTGCATCGCCGCCTTGCGGCTCACGTTATTCTCATAGCTCATGCGCGCCTGCCAGCCAGCCTGCGGCTCCTGCCAATCGTTGACGACGATGACGGGTCCGCGCAGAACGCGCGCATCGCGTTCCGTGCGCTCGATCAGCGCCATCTCTCCGCGTCTGACGCCCGCGAGGGTGAAGAGCGTCGGACGCGCGAGAGGCGCGCTGGCGATGCAATCGACGGCCTCGTCGAAATTCGCGCAATTTTCAAACGCGTAGCGCAGCAGATGGTCCGACGGCCAGCCTTCGCTTGCAAAGGCGTCGTGGAGATTAAGCGCGGCGTCATAAGCGAAGCCGAGCGCGCCTTGAGTGCGCCGCTTCATCGGCGCCTGATTGATCGAGGCGCAAAAGCGGCCAGGCGCCATGGCGCTGAGCACGCCGACGGCGCCAGGCCAGGTGGCGTTATAAAATTCGCCGGCTGCGCCAGATTGCCAAGCGATTTCGACAGCCTTGCCGAGACCGTGGAATGGCCAGTCGAGCGTCCGGCGCAGGCGCGGCAGACCGCGTTCATCCTCATAGGCTTGCGTGGTGCAGGCGAAGAGATAGGACATGTTCAGCGTCATCGCGCCGGGAAAGCCGAGAATGGCGGCGATGCGTTCGAGTTCGGCGCGATAAGCGGAGGCGGAGCGCTTCAGCCAGTTCGCCGCAATACGGTCGATCGGCGAAAGGCAAACTCGGCTAACCGGCGCGACCATGCCAAGACAGGCCTTGCGAAGCGCCGCCGCCGCATCAATCCGCGCCTGCGCATGGGCGACCGGTCCGCCGTCACGCACGTCGAGGAAGGGAATCGCGTCCATGGTCGTCCTGCTGTCAGAAAAGCGTCATGCAACGGATATGGATTTCACATCCCGCTGTCACAATACAGTAAAAATTTAGGGGCCGTCGCCGCGCTGTAAAGAGGCGGTCTTTGCTGTCGAATCTGTTACAAAACTTGCCGAGGATGCTGCTTGCTTATCGAGAAACGAATGTCGGACGCCGTTGCCGTCGCTTTTGACGCATTGAAATTTCACGCCTCCGCTTTGGAGCGGACGCGGACGCTCGATCTCTTTGCTGAAGACCCGACACGCTTCAAAAATTTCAGCGTCAAGCTCGATGATCTTCTCTTCGATTTCTCGAAACACCGAGTGACTCGCGAGACGATCGCGCTGCTGATTTCATTGGCCAAGTCACGCAACCTCGACGCAAGGCGCGAAGCGCTATTCTCTGGCGAACCCATCAACAATACCGAGAAGCGCGCCGCCATGCATATGGCGCTGCGCGATCTCTCGCCTCGCCCGCTTCTTGTTGGCGGCGAAAATATGCGCCCGCTGATCGAAGCTGAGCGCGAAAAAGTTTTCGCCTTCGCGCGCGCGGTTCGCGCTGGCGAGGCGCGCGGCGCGACGGGCGAGGCATTCAGCGACGTCGTCAATATCGGGATCGGCGGTTCTGATCTCGGCCCTGCGATGGCCTCGCGCGCGCTCCCGCCCTTTTCGGGCGAGGGACCGCATATGCATTTCGTCGCCAATGTCGACGGCGCCGATCTCGCCGACACGCTGCAAGATCTCGACCTTGCGCGCACGCTGTTCGTCATCTCGTCGAAAACTTTTACGACGCAGGAGACGATGGCGAATGCAAGAAGCGCGCGCGCCCGCGTGGTCGCGGCGCTTGGCGAAACGGCGGTGAAAGCGCATTTCGCGGCCGTCTCGACGCGGCTCGACAAGGTCGCCGAATTCGGAATCGATCCTGCGCGCGTTTTCGGGTTCTGGGATTGGGTTGGCGGGCGCTATTCGCTTTGGTCTTCGATCGGCCTTGCGCTCGCTATCGCCGTAGGGCCCGAACACTTCCTGGGGTTTCTGCAAGGTGGCAACGATATCGATAGGCATTTCGTAGAAGCGCCGCTGGAACAAAATATCCCCGCGCTGATGGCGCTGCTCGGCGTTTGGCACAGGAACGTTAAGGGGCGCGGCGCGCATGCGGTCATCCCCTATGATCAACGTCTCGCGCGCTTTCCTGCCTATCTGCAACAGCTCGACATGGAATCGAACGGCAAGTCGGTGACGCGCGAAGGCGCGCCCGTCCGCTATAAAACCGGCCCCGTGATTTTCGGCGAACCGGGCACAAATGGGCAGCACGCGTTCTTTCAGCTTCTGCATCAAGGAACCGATATTATTCCGATCGATTTCCTTGTCGCCGCAGAACCGACCGCTGCCGATGAACATCATCATGAACTGCTTTTCGCCAATTGTCTGGCGCAGGCCGAAGCCTTTATGCGCGGGAGAACTCTCAAAGAAGCAAAGGCGCAATTGCGCGGGCAGGGGCTGAGCGAAGAAGAAGTCGATCGGCTTGCGCCGCACAAGGTTTTTCCGGGCGATCGTCCATCGAGCGTGCTGCTCTATCGCCGGCTCGATCCGCGCACGCTTGGTCGCCTCATCGCGCTTTACGAGCACAAGGTCTTCGTTCAGTCGGTGATCTGGGACATTAACCCTTTCGACCAGTGGGGCGTTGAACTTGGCAAGGAACTCGCCAACCGTCTGGCGCCGATCATCGAGAACAAGGACGAATCCACGCAAGGGCTGGACGGATCGACGGCCGGGCTAATCGAGTGGCGGCGTTCGCACTAAGCCAACCATCATTGCGCCTTCGCCTTGAACTGGATTCCCGATCGGGCCTTTGGCCTGCCGGGAATGACATTCCAGTAGTTGTCATTTCCGACGCACGCAAAGCGCGCGATCGGGAATCCAACTCAAGAGCCTCACACCGCCTTAGCGACGAGGATGCTTGCAAGGGCAGGCAGCGCGCTGCGCAAGAGTCGAAACTGGCCAAAGCCTGCTTCGCGCAGCAGCGCCTCGATCTCTTCGACACGGCGCGGCTCGCCGCGGCCCATCGCGAGCGTGTAGAAACCGTAATAGGCGTCGAGCGGCTCGGCGCCTTTGACGCCTGACATGCCTTCGATGATGAGCAGCGTCGCGCCGGGCGCGAGCGCCTTCCGCATATTGCGCAGGAGCTTGAGCGCGGAAGCGTCGTCGTGGTCGTGCACGATGCGGATGAGCGTCGCGACGTCGGCGCCTTCCGGCAGAGGATCGTTGAGAAAGTCGCCGCCATGAATGTCTGCGCGATCGAGCAGGCCGACCTCTTCGAGTCGCTCTTTTGCGCGCGCCGCGACGGCGGGAAGATCGAACAAAGTGAGCTGCAAATGCGGCGCGCGCGCGGCTGCGGCCGCGAGAAACACGCCTTCGCCGCCGCCGATGTCCAAGAGGCGCCGATGACGCGAAATATCGTAGGCGTCGAGCGCTTCCTGCGCGACCATCGGCTGCGTCGCCGCCATGAACGCGCTGTAGGGCGCGACTTGCTGCGCCGATAGCGTTTGGGGCGCGTCGCCATCGGAATAGGGCCAATAGTCGGCGAGCCGTCCGCGCTTTTCTTGGCGTAGCAGCGCGACGGGATCAATAAGATCGGCGTAAAGCAGCGGCTGGTGTTCGATGACGGTGAGCGCCTGCGGATTGCCGGCGAAGGCCGCGCCGAGCAGACCAAGCCCGTATGTATCGCCTTTGCGTCGTTCGGCGAGACCGAGCGAAGCGGCGGCGTCGAGAAGGCGGCGCGTCGCGGGTTCGGAAAGCGCAAGTTTCGTCGCGAGCGCGTCGACGCTTAAGGGGCCGTCGCGCAACACGTCGAAGAGCTTGAGTTGCGCGCAGGCGACGAGAACCTGCGAATAGACGAAGCCGGCCGCGAGATCGAGCCCGGCGCGCGCGCCGCGCCGCGCCAGCGGGCGCGTGACTGGATTCTTCAGCGCCCAGCGTTGAAATTGCGGATTGGCCACAATCCTGTCGCGCGCGCTGCGCAATTGTTCGAGCCATTGGTCGAGAAAGTTCAAAGCGCTCCCCCAAAGGTGACGGTCTTCGCCTTAGCACGGCGCCGAGGGCTCGTCTCAGGGCGAGGGTTTCGTCTTAGGGCTCGAGCGGCGTTGCGGCGCAGCGGCCGTTCCTGTAGAAAAGCTGCGCGCCTGCGCCCGTAGCTCAGCTGGATAGAGCGTTGCCCTCCGAAGGCAGAGGTCAGAGGTTCGAATCCTCTCGGGCGCGCCATGCGGCTTTGCAGCGTCACAGCTTGTAATTTTGCCCGTCTGCATTAAGTGTAACGTATCGAGTTTTCGGCCGAACGATCTTGCTTTCGCTCCCTTGGCGCGCCGGCTCCTGACTTCCTCTCCAGAACTTCGATCCTGAAGCGCTACGCAAGTCGTGTGGCGTAGACGGCTTGTTCTTGAAAGGACATGTCATGCAGACCGGTACAGTAAAATGGTTCAACGCCCAAAAAGGCTTTGGCTTCATCCAGCCGGAGTCCGGCGGACCGGACGTATTCGTCCACATCAGCGCGGTTGAGCGCGCCGGCCTGATGGGCCTCGCGGAAGGCCAAAAGCTCAACTACGAAATCGCCATCGATAGGCGCAGCGGAAAGTCCTCGGCGGACCAGTTGCAGATCGCCGCCTAGCCATTGTGAACCCCTGACGGTCCATCCGTCAGGGGTTCAACTTTTTTGCCTTGCAGAAGCGCTTCGAGCATCGGTGCAAGGAATTACAGCCGGGCGGTGGCGCGAAGCCCAACATATGAGGGGCGAGGTATGGCTAAAGGCCAACGGCGCAGCAATCGCGAAGCAAAGAAACCGAAGAAAGACAAAGCTCCTGACGCGGGTTCCGCAGCCGTCAAGGGCTCGTCTTGGCTGACCGTCGAAAAGCTCCAGGCCCGCGAAGCCGGAGCGAAGCGACGGAGGTGATTAGAGCGCGGCGCGCTTTGGGGCGACGACGCGTTCACAGCAGCTCAAGGAGCGCGTCCAATGACGAATGACAACGAAACAAGCCGGCGCTTTCGGCGTCCGGCGCCACGGCTTGCTGCCGTCCCTTCACATAAATTTCCCATCGGCGTCCGCGTGATCCAAAAGTTCGGAGCGGCCACCGGCACGGATTCGTTCCACGTCACTCGTCATCTCCCCGACGCCGGCGCCGGACTGCAGTATCGGATGAAGAGGGATCGCGACGGTCAGGAAAGGGTCGCCGTAGAGTCCGCTCTCGAACGCGTCGCGGGGGACGATTTGATCCAATAGCTCCTGGAGGCGGAAGATGGACGCGAAAGATTATAGAAACGAAGCTGTCCTCTTTTTTTGCAAGGCGACAAATTCAAAATCCAAGTCGCTTATTTTCAGGCGCTTCCCCCACGCCTCGGACGCCATTCGCTACGCGGTAGAGGAACTTACACCGAAAGCGCTCGCAAGTTGTTCCTTGGAAGTGGCTGAGCAGCACTTTTTCGGCAGCGAAATTCGACCTCTTTACGATAGCTCCGACTACCCATTGCGCCGCCGGTCAATGAAGGCGCGCCCATAGCGCGTGACGGCGCGAAAAATCTAGATCAGCTAAGCTCGGGGCGGCCCTTGGCAAACGCTGCTGGGAGGCGCCAGGTCCGCTCGCTTCCCTTTTTGGCGAGCCGCGCAATATTTGATCTTGCAGGCGCAGTCAGGCGAAAAGCCTGAGCGCAAGCGAGGATCAGAAAATGGCCGAGACAAGGAAAGTGGCCAGGACATATGCCAGGAATGTCGTCCACGGGACGACTCCACTCGCATTCGCCGGAATTGGCGCCGCGCTCGCCGCAGGTTTGGGCGTCGCGGCTGCAGGGATATCCGTCGCATTCGCAGGCGCCCTCGCCGGCGCGATAGGCGGAACCATCCTCGGCATGTGGTTAGACCGCCGCTGAGACGACTCTTGCTCATGCCGAGCAAATCGCGTCGCGTGCGGATTCGCACATTCGCTCGGCTACGGAACCGGTAGCGTTCTCTCCATCAAACAGGAGGACGTTATGTCGAAGTTCACCAGCACGATCATTGGAGCCATCATCGGGTCGGCCATTTTCCTTGGAGTCGGCATTGGCCTGGCTCATGCGCATACTGCGCCTCAGCAGACGGGCGTCGTCGTCTACGTTGACGAACCCTGAGATTCCCAGGCAAAGGCGAGCGGCAGCTAAGGCGACCGACGCCGAAACAGCAGATGGTCCAATGATAGTGCGCCGGGTCCGCGAGCGATCAAAACGATGAGAATCGCCGCCCAATAGGCGTGGACGGTCCACCATGCGTCAGGGAAGACGAAGATCTGAATGACCAGCGTCATCATCAGAAGTCCGAGCGCCGACAGGCGCGTCAAAAGACCGATGAAGAGCAGCAGCGGCAGAATGAATTCCATGGCGCTCGCCATATAGGCGGAGACCGTCGGCGAAATGAGCGGCACCTTATATTCATCGGCGAACAAGGCGAATGTCGCGTCGCGGATCGCTGTCGGGATCTGGAACGACATATCGACGCCTAAAATCTCGCCGCCGATCGTCGGTCCTTCAATCTTGGTCTGGCCGGAGACGAAGAAAGGATGCGCGGCGACAATCCGTAGAAAAAGCGCGATCAGAGAGTAGGGGATCGCATCCAACCACCCTGCAGTTCTTCTTATGATGTTCATGAGGCCTCAAGCTCCATCAGGATCGGGTAGGCCGCGGCTATAATTGTTCCTCTTCCATCAATGCGCGACCCTAATGGCGACGAAAGCCTCGGCCAAGATCAACTCGCGCAGGCAGGCTGTCAGATCAAAATCCGTCGCTACGGCGGTTGCCGCATTCACAGCCTCGCCGAACGTTTGTCTGTCCTGAAGCGCGTCCACGAAGACTGCGCCGCCCGCGGGGAGCGTTGACACTCTGATCTCCAGCTCAGGCCGAACGACAAGCGCCTCTTCGCCGCGATTCAAATCAAGGGGCGTCATCTCTTCACCCGACATGTGTTGTCGCCAGATTGAAACAATCGGATATGTCGACGCGATGACTTGGGTCGAGGGATGCAGGGTCGCCGTTGCGTTCTCCAGCCGATCAGGAGGAAGGGCGCGTACGGATCCTATTGTCAGCGGCGCGGCGTCCTCGGCGTGATAGGCTTGGCCGACGGCATATTCCAGCCGCGCGACATCCGACAGATAGGAAAGCTCGCGCGCTGGCTCGAACTGCGAGACAAATGTCGCGAAGCCCCCTCCATACTCAAATAGCATCGGCGCGCAGGGAAGGAATTCGCGCATATAGCAATGCGCCATGGCTCGGAAAAACTCTTCTCCAACCAATTGCCAGCAAACCGGAAATCGTTCGGATAGCGCGTCGACGAGTCCGACGCATACATTGTTGCGATAGACCGCGAAGCGTTTCTCCGGCGAAAAGCCGCGGGGCGTTTCGAGCCCGTTCGGCGGCGGCAGCTCGGGATCAAGCAACGCGCGGACAAATGCGCCTTGATCGAAGTCGGCCGGCGCCGTCATTGGATCGCCGCCGATATCGAGTTGTCCTCGACGGCGGATCGCCGCCTCGCAAGGAATGATTCCGCGCGCATGGCTTGCGCAAAGAGAACCTTCCACGGCGGAACGTCATTGTCCCATTCGATCAGAGTCGCGACTGGGCGGCATCGCGAGAGGGCATGAACATAGAGCCGCCAAACCCCTTCTTGGACTGGCGCGCAATGGGCGTCGATCAGGAGAGGATCGCCGACCTCGTCGGCATCCTCGGCATATCCGGCGAGATGGATCTCTTCGACAAAGGACATCGGAAAGGCGTCGATATAATCCTCCGCCGAGAAGCCGAGATTCGTCGCGCTGATATAGGCGTTGGTAACGTCGAGCAGCAGCCGGCAGTCCGTGCGGCGGACGACCTCTCGCAAGAATTCGATCTCGGAATAATCCGAGGATTGGAAGCGGAGATAGGCTGCCGGATTTTCGATGAGGATGGGTCTGGCAAGCGCCTCTTGAATTTCATTCACATGAGCGACGACATGCGTCAGAGTCGACGCGTTGTAGGGCAGGGCGAGCAAGTCATTGAGAAAGCGGCCGCCCTGCGTCGACCAGGCGAGATGTTCGGAGAACGCGGCGGGCTTGTAGCGGTCGACAAGAGTTTTCACGCGGGCAAGATGCTCGCGATCGAGTGGCTCGGCGCCGCCGATCGAGAGTCCGACGCCATGAATTGACAGCGGAAAGTCGCGGCGCAGCCGCGTGAGCTGTGCGTGTGGAGCGCCTCCCGCGCCCATGTAATTCTCGGCGTGGATTTCGAAGAAGCCGACATCGGGCGCCGAGGCCTCGATGTCGGCGAAATGCACGCTCTTAAATCCAACCCCCGCGCGAGCAGGCAGCGAGGACGCCGCATGCGCGCAGCTATGAGCGGGAAGGGAAGGCGCTCCCATATGGCTCTAGTTCGGGAGCGGCTCGAGGCTGCCCTTGCCTTTGGGCGTCACGATCGCCGAGCAAGTGCCCTTTGGGACATATTTCCATGCGCCGCCCTGATAATCCGTCTTCGACGTTCCGGCGCAACTGGTTCCCGGCCCCGCCGCGCAATCATTCTTGCCCTTCAAGGACACGCCAAAGCACTTCTCCTGCTCGGCCTTTGCGGCTTTCGCGGTTTCGGCCAGGGTAACGGCCGTCGCGAAGGCGCCCGCGATAGCGATGGCGGCGCGAAGCTTCTTATCTGACATTCTGATCTCCCTCTGCTTTCCATCAGGTTATTCACAAGAACAGGCAGTCGGTTGAAAATCTGACGTTTTCGGAGCGTTGATCGAGTTGACCCCCGCAGCTTTAAGGGTCAATTCGTCATGACGGCGGCAAAGGTTACAACCAAAGGCCGCAGACTGGACAGCCCAAAGCCCGAATAGGAAAGATGGCGCGTCGACGCCTAAGTGACTAGAACTGGCGTCGTCAACTATGCGCTCCGGCCTAGTCCGAAATCGGGCTGCGGAGCGTCAGAGCCAAGCCAAGCAGATTCGCAAGCGGACATGGGCGAATTGGGCGATACGTCGAACGATCGGGAAAGTCGCTGGCGCGCGCTGATGGCGTCAGCGCAGGACGGCGATCACGCGGCCTACGGCGAGCTTTTGTCCGATCTCTTTCCCGTCTTGCGGCGCTTCGTCTTGCGAAGATGGCCGAATGCGCATGATACGGAAGATGTGGTGCAGGAAATCCTGGTGTCTATTCATACCGTGCGCCAGACATACGATCGTCGGCGGGCCTTCACGCCCTGGCTTATGACCATCGCCGCGCGGCGCGCCGCCGACGCCGCGCGAAGGCGTTATGCGCGAGGCGCCAATGAAACGACAGTCGATGTTTTGCCTGAAACCTTTTACGGCGACGGCGCGAAATCCGAACAGGAGACGAGCGACGATCAGGAGGCTATTCGTCGAGCCATGGCGCTTCTGCCGGCGGGCCAGCGCCAGGCGATTGAACTGGTCAAGATCCAAGGTCTCTCGCTGGAGGAGGCGTCTCAGGTCACGGGGAAGAGCGTCGGTTCTCTGAAAGTCGGAGTCCATCGAGCAATCAAAGCGATGCGGCAGGCGTTGGAGCGGAATTGCTAGGCGAATGTTGAAGGAAGACCTGATCCGGACCTTGACCGAGAATTGCGCGCCCGTACGCCCTCTTGCGCATCCCGCATGGCGCGCGCTCGTTTGGTTCGCGGTTTCTCTTTGCTATGTCGCGGTCGTGGCGGCGGTCATGGGGATCAGGCCAGATTTGCTCGCCAAGATCGCCGACCCGCGGTTTGCGACGGAACTGGCTGCGGCGTTCCTGACGAGCGTCGTGGCGGCGGCTGGCGCTTTCAGCGCCGGCTGTCCTGCGCGCCCGGTCTGGGAACGATTCGTCTTCGTATTTTTCTTTCTGATCTGGGCCGGCGCTCTCGCCGTCGGATGCTGGAGGGACGTCGAAGCCTTCGGACTGACTGGCCTCTTGTCTCATTCGGACATTTATTGTTTGCCGACGATCCTCGCCATCAGCATACCGACGGCGCTTTTAATCCTTTCGATGGTCAAACGCGGCGCGCCTATCGCGCCATTCGTGACGATCGGACTTGCGGCGCTCGCATCCACCGCCTTGGCGGCGGCGGCGCTGCGTCTGTCCTTCAGAGAAGATGCGGCGGCGTCAGTCTGTATCTGGCAATTCGGCTCCGTCGTCCTGCTGACGGGAATCGCATCGCTTTTCGGCCGAGTGCTGCTGCACTGGACGATGCGCGAAGAGTTGATCGCCTCTTTTCAAGCGCATCGGCGTTGATCACGCCTGCGCGGCCCTTCTGCGGCTCAGGAAATTCGCAAGGAGCGGCGCGGATCAGACCAAGAGAATGATCCGTCCGCGCCGCTTTGATCACATCTCGACGACCTTGCCGCCCTTCTCCTCGCAAGCTTTTGCGGATTTTTCGGGCAGCCACCCCTGACCCTTGCAGGAGTTCATGCCTTTGCAGGAGTTGTTCGCCGTTTTGCAGGCGCTCGTCCCCTTGCATGAATTGATTCCGCTGCAATGGACAGTTTTGCTCATTTTTTTGGCAAGCGCCGGCGCTGTCGCCGCGCCGCTGATAACCAGAGCGATCGCCGCGGCGGCCACCGAGGCGCCTGAAATGATTTTGGCGTTCATTTTTAGTCTCCTTACAAATCAGCTCGCCGGGCGAGCGGGTTGGGGCCTCTTGGGAACCCGCTCACGCTATTCGTCGCCATTATAAATAAGGTTACACTGCGAACCGCTTCAGGAACGGGCATAATCGGCCTGCAGTTTAAATCCGCCGCTGCGGCGACTTGCAGTTCGACCGCACAGCGCCGTCGCATTCCGCGCCAGGCGAAATACGAACGCATATTTTTAGCGGCGAATTCCGCTCTTCCTGAGCTGCGAAGAATAAATAAGCTGCGTAAAGAGCTTACTGCTTCCCATCCCAGGCGTCAGTCTGCGTATTTCGACAAGGCTTGGTCGGGCTGACAAAAAAGCTCCGCGCGCGATTTGCCTTCTGACGGCGCTGATCTTACTTCGTGTCTGCGTGTTGCGCCGGTCAAAAATGACAGGTTCAATGCGAATGTCGAAACCGGAGGTGAGATGACGTTATTGGCTTTTGTGGCTGCGCGCGGCGGCGACGGTCACGGGAGAGTCGTCCGCATACTGCACAAAACATTCGTGGCGTTGCTGATTTTCGCGCAGCCGTCCGGGGCGCGCGCCGAAGGTCCGACTCCGGAAGTGGTGGTCTCCCGCCCTCTCGCCAAGACGATTCCGCATTGGGAAGAATATACGGGCCGTTTCGAGGCCTTAAAGCAGGTCGAGGTGCGCGCCCGGGTCTCAGGCACTCTAGAGAAGATCAATTTTACGGACGGGCAGTTCGTCAAAGCCGACGACGTTCTTTTCGTCATCGATCAGCGCCCATATCAGATCGCTGTCGACAGCGCGCGCGCGGAACTCGCCAGGACGCAAGCGCAGGCCGCGATGTCGACCCGCGACTACGCGCGCGCGCAGGAGATGACTCAGGGGCGGACCATCACCGCACGCGACGTCGATCAGCGCAAAGCGAGCAGCGAGATCGCCAAGGCGCAGGTTGCGAGCGCAGAAGCGGCGCTTCGAAACGCCGAGCTCAATCTCGAATGGACGCAGGTTCGCGCGCCCATCTCCGGGCGGGTGTCCGACCGCCGCGTCGATCCGGGCAATCTCGTCCAAGGCGGACAGGCCGGCGCGACCTTATTGACGACGATCGTGACGCTCGATCCCATCCACTTTGTCTTCGACGCCTCGGAAGCGGATTACATCCGCTATGCCCGCGGGTCGGAAAATCAAAAGAAACCGGAGCGCGAATTCAACAATCGCGTTTCCGTGCGGCTCGCCGACGAGACGGAATGGACGCGCAGCGGCGTCATGGACTTCCTCGACAATCAGATCAATCGGCGCTCTGGCACAATCCGCGGCCGAGCCGTCTTCGACAATAAGGATTACTTCCTCACGCCCGGCGCCTTTGGTCGTCTGCGCCTGTTCAGCGGCGACGTCGCCGCGTTGCTCATTCCCGACGCCGCGATCGTCTCCGATCAGACGAGCAAGACCGTGCTCGTCGTAACGGACGACAATAAAGTCATCGCCAAATCGGTGGCTCTCGGTCCCATCCATAGGGGCTTGCGCGTGATCCAATCCGGCCTTGACGCCAAGGATCGCATCGTGATCGGCGGACTCGCGAACCCGATGGTTCGGCCCGGCGCGTCCGTGCGGCCGAAAGAAGGCGAGATCAAAGAAGCGCCCGTCGCGCTTGGCGGCAGATAGACTCCAGATCCAGGGACGCCATGCGCATTTCGCATTTCTTCATCGAGCGGCCGATCTTCGCGACAGTGCTTTCCGTTCTTCTGATGCTTGCGGGGGCGATCGCGCAGGGCGCCCTCCCAGTTTCGGAATATCCGGAAATTGCGCCGCCGACGGTCAATATCAGCGCGACCTATCCAGGCGCCTCGGCGGACGTCATCGCCGAGACTGTAGCCTCGCCGATCGAGCAGGAGGTCAATGGCGTCGACAACATGCTCTACATCACGTCGCAATCGACAGGCGACGGACATGTGTCAATCGACGTCGTGTTCAAGCCGGGCGTCAATATCGATCTCGCCCAGGTGCTCGTCCAGAACCGCGTCGCCATCGCCAATCCGCGCTTGCCGGAAGAGGTGACGCGCTTCGGCGTCGTCGTGAAAAAAGCCTCGCCGGACCTGATGATGGTGGTTCACCTGCTGTCGCCGGATGGCTCGCGCGACCAGCAATATATTTCAAACTACGCGACGCTTTACGTGAAGGACGCGATCGCTCGAATAGATGGCGTCGGCGACGCGCGCCTCTTTGGCGCGAGAGACTATTCGATGCGCGTCTGGCTTGATCCGGCGAAAGTCGAGGCGCGCGATCTGACGCCGGGCGACGTCGTCGCCGCCCTGCGCGCCGCCAATCTGCAAGTCGCCGCCGGCGCGGTCAATCAGCCGCCCGCGGCCTCGGCGGGCGCCTTTCAGCTTTCGGTGCAGACGCTCGGACGGCTCAGCACGCCGGAGCAATTTGGCGATATCGTTATCCGCGCCGACGCCGACGGCGAGATTCATCTGCGCGACCTCGCGCGGATAGAATTCGGCGCGCAGGACTACACGCTCAACGCCTATCTCAACCACGACGTCGCCACGGCGCTCGGCATTTTCCAGCGTCCCGGCTCAAACGCCTTGCAGACCGCTGAAGCCGTCAAGCAGGAGATGGAGCGGCTCAAGAAGAATTTTCCCGCCGGGGTCGATTACACGGTCGTCTATAATCCAACGGAGTTCATCCAGCAGTCGGTGGACGAGGTCGTCCACACGCTGCTCGAAGCGATCGTCCTCGTCGTTCTCGTCGTCATTCTGTTTTTGCAGACATGGCGCGCGGCTATCATTCCTGTGGCGGCGATCCCGGTTTCGCTCATAGGCAGTTTCGCCGTGATGAAGGTCGCAGGGCTGAGCTTCAACACGTTGTCGCTCTTTGGTCTTGTGCTCGCGATCGGCATCGTCGTCGACGACGCGATCGTCGTCGTTGAGAACGTCGAGCGCTATCTCGCGCAGGGGCTTTCGCCGAAAGAGGCCGCGCACAAGACTATGGATGAAGTCGGCGGCGCGCTGATCGCGATCGCGCTGGTGCTTTGCGGCGTCTTCATTCCGGTAGCCTTTATCAGCGGCTTGCAGGGCGCCTTTTACAAGCAGTTCGCGATCACCATTGCGAGCGCCACGATCATCTCGGCCTTCGTTTCGCTGACGTTGTCGCCGGCGTTGGCGTCGATCTTGTTGAAGCCGCATGACGCGGAAGAGAACGCGAACCATCGGCTGGGCTGGGCGCATGCGCTTCTGCGTCGCTTCTTCGACGGCTTCAACGCCGGCTTTGACCGGCTCTCGACATCGTACGGCGCGGCGACGGCGCGTCTTGTCCGCCTGGGCGTCGTCATGCTCGCCGTCTATGCAATTCTCATCTTTTTTGCCTTGGATCTGTTACGCCGGACGCCGACGAGCCTCATCCCGCAGCTCGATCGCGGCTATGTCATCGCCGCCTTTCAATTGCCGCCGGGCGCGACGCTCGACCGGACCGACAAGGTGATGCGCGAGGCGACCGACATCATCCTGAAACGGGACGGCGTAAAGGACGCTGTCGTTTTCACCGGCTTCGACGGCGCGACATTCACCAATGCGCCTAACACAGGCGTGATCTTTGTCACGCTGGAGGACTTCGAACAACGCGCGAAAAAGGGGCTGACGTCGGACGAGATCCAAGCCGATCTTTATGGACAATTGTCGAAACTGACCGATGCCTTCTCCTTTGTGCTGGCGCCGGCGTCGGTTCCCGGCATCGGCACTGGCGGCGGTCTCAAGGGCTATGTGCAGGACCGCGCTGGTCGGGGACTTCCAACGCTTGAAGCCGCGACGTGGACGCTTGCAGGCGCTGCCGGGCAATCGGGCGAATTCACCCAGGCGTTCACGTTGTTCAACACGCGCACGCCGCAAATTTTTGCCGACGTCGATCGCACGAAGGCCGAGCTCATCGGCGTGCCGATCTGGCGGGTGTTCGAGACGCTGTCGATCTATCTTGGCTCGACCTTCGTCAATGACTTCAACGTGCTTGGACGCACCTACCGCGTCATGGCGCAGGCGGACAATCCATATCGCCTTACCTTGCGCGACATCGCCAATCTCAAGACGCGCAGCGCCTCGGGCGCAATGGCGCCGATCGGCGCCGTCGCCACATTCCGCGACACCACGGGCGCGTTCCGTGTGCCGCGCTACAATCTGTATCCGGCCGCAGAGGTTCAACTCAATCTTGCCCGCGGCGTTTCTTCCGGCCAGGGCATTGCGTCGGTCGAAAAGCTCGCATCTGAAAAACTGCCGCAGGGTTTCGGCTTCGAGTGGACCGAAATCGCCCTGCAGGAAAAGCTTGCCGGCCACACCGCGGCGGTCGCCTTCGGCCTCGCGGTGGTGTTTGTGTTTCTGCTCCTCGCCGCGCTTTACGAGAGCCTGCTGCTGCCGGTCTCAGTAATCCTCATCGTGCCGATGTGCATTCTCGCGGCGATGCTCGGCGTCGTGTCGCGCGGCATTGATCGCAACATTTTGGTCGAGATCGGTCTCGTCGTGCTGATCGGATTGGCTGCGAAGAACGCGATTCTCATCGTCGAATTCGCCAAGCAGGCGGAGGACGCCGGCCAATCCAAGTTTGAAGCGGCGGTTACCGCCGCCCGGACGCGTCTTCGCCCTATTCTGATGACGTCGCTCGCCTTCATTCTCGGGGTGCTGCCGCTCGCCGTCGCTCAAGGCGCGGGCGCTGAGATGCGTCAGTCGATCGGCACCGCCGTGTTCTTTGGCATGTTGGGCGTCACTCTGTTCGGACTGATCTTCACGCCGACCTTCTACGTCATCGTGCGCATTCTCGCGCGGCATCTCCCTGAGAGCCTTAGGAGACGCGTCGCTCCTGCAACCGCAAGATCAGGCGACGGTTTCGCGCATGAGATCGGATTTCACGAAGCCAAAAAGATCGACTTTAGCCAAGTGAAGACGTGGCTGGACCAATTTCGGCGCAGGCTTCAATGATTCAGGCGCGGCGAGCCGCGCCTGACAGGCTTATTGGAAATGTTCTGGGCGCAGCTTGGTGCTGTTTGTGGCGGCGAACTCGCGGCGGCAGGCGGGGCTCAACCGCGCCATATTCTCTTGCAGGCAAGATTCGATCTCTTCGACGAAAGGAATATCGGAGCTGCAGAATCTGAAGGCGTCGCCCATGCAATCGGAGCGTTCCTGAGCCGTGCCCTGAGCCGCGGCGGGAGAGACGGCGAACGCCAGGAGAAGCGAAAACGGAATGAGCTTGCGCATGTCGTTCCTTTCAGACCGATGAGTTCTGATAATGCGCAAAGCTACCGTAGAACCGTCGCTCAGAAAAGGCGCTGAACCTCAAAAGCGAAGATCCCTTTGTTAATCACGACTTCGCTGAGCCGAATCTTGTTGGGCAGGCTTGTTCGGCAAGTGCGGCGCGCGCCAACTTAAGAATGTCATCGAGAGATGGATTCGATAGGGCGTCGCCTGAGGGCTCGAAGCGCACGACGGGATCGCGCGTGCAGAGTCGCAGACAGTCGCGCGTCGCGATGACGAGCTGGCCGGATGACAGTTCCTGCGGGAATGTTTGGGTAAAAACCATCTCGGCTGACGCCAGCAGCGCGCGGCCTTTCCCCTCGGCGTCGCAGCATGGGCCGACGCAGACGAGAAGACGCACGGGGAGAGCGTTCACGGGCGTGATTGATAGATTGGGTGTTTTGCGCAGAGCGCGGCGACGTCTTTGCGTGTGGCGCCAATCAACGAGTCATTGTCAGGATTTTTCAGCACGCGATCGATCCATTGCGCAATCATTTCGAACGCGCTGACGCCGAAGCCGCGCGTCGTTCCGGCGTTGCTCGAAAGGCGCAGACCGGATGGCGCCTCAGGCGGACGCGCGTCGAACGGTATCACGTTCTTGTTCACAGCGAGTCCGGCCAGCTCCAGCGCTTTTGCGGCGACATCGCCCGTCAAGCCGCGCGCTGCAAGCTCGACGAGCATTAGGCCGGTGTCCGTGCCGCCTGTGACGATACGCAGGCCGGTATCTGCAAGAGCGCGCGCCAGCGTCTGCGCATTGTCGATCACCGCGCGATTATATGCCGCAAACTCGGGTCGCATGGCTTCGCCAAGGCAGGCCGCCTTGCCGGCGACCCCATGCAACAGCACCGAGCCTTGCACGCCAGGAAATATTCCGGCGTTGATCCTGCCGCTGAAGGCTTCGTCGTTCCACAGGACCATGCCGCCGCGCGCGCCGCGCAGCGACTTGTACGTCGTCGTTGTCACGACATGGGCGTGGGGCAAGGGATCGGGATAGAAGCCTGTTGCGACAAGGCCGGCGAAATGCGCCATGTCGACGAGGAGATAAGCGCCGACCTCGTCGGCGATCGCGCGCAGGCCGGCGAAATCGATCGCGCGCGAATAGGCCGACCCGCCGGCGATGACCATGCGCGGGCGCTCGCGCCGCGCGAGATCGCGCACCTCGTCGAGATCGATGCGCTCGCTTTCGCGGCTGACGCCATAGGAGACGATTCTGTAATCACGCCCGGTCAGCGTCGCGGGATGGCCGTGGCTGATATGACCGCCTGCGGCGACATTCATCGAAAGGATCGCATCGCCGAGTTTCAAGAGTCCGAGAAAGACGCCGGCGTTGGCGTTGGAGCCGGAATGCGGCTGCACATTAACGAAGCGGCATTTGAAGAGTTTCCTCGCCCGCGCGATAGCGAGCCCCTCGACCGCGTCGGCAAATTCCGCGCCGCCGTAATAGCGCGCATAGGGCAATCCCTCCACGGTCTTGTTGGCGAGGATCGACCCCTGCGCTTCGAGCACGAGTCGCGAGACAATGTTTTCCGAGGCGATGAGCTCGATGCAGTCTTGCTGTCGCCGCAACTCGCCGGAGATCGCCGAGGCGAGTTCTGGATCGGAGTCCAGGCCGGCGGCAAAGTAACCTTTATGCGTGACGTTCTGCTCATCCTCCACGGTCGCCTGTCCTTTCCAACCCATAAGAGCGCGCTATGGTCGTCACAGCCAGCTGACGAAAGCGCCGCGTAAGGCGCGCGGCGCTGGTGGCACGATGCAGAGGTCTTTTGTAAGGGAAGAGGAGGCGGGCTGCGAAGAGCCCGCCAGGAGTTGGCGGCAGGCGCCGCCGCTTGGAAACAGCGCCTGCTGCTTGACGCACGATCTGAGTGCGGGAGTTGTCTAGCAGAACCGCGCCGGCGCGTCTTTGCTGCGTTGTGTCCCAAATGTTTCTATAATTGCTCTGGGCGCAGCGCGGGGTGTATTCGAATTGCTACTCGGCGAGCGCAATTTGCGTCTGTGCAGGCGTCATTGGCGCGCTAACGCCTCCTGCCCGTGGCGTGACCCGCCGTGGGCCACGCGGATCTGCTGTAGACTGGCCTCGATCATCGGCGCGATTCCGGCGACCATTCTCGCTGTCCCCAAGGCGTTAGGATGCTCGTTGTCGCTCTGCATGAGCCACGGATGACCGTATACGCCGGCAAGCATGAACGGATACAGCGGCACGCGCTGCCTCTGCGCGAGGGTCGGGTAGATATTGTTGAAGCCGACGATGTAGTTCGGACCGTTTTTCGGCAGCGAAAGCATGCCGGCAAGGATAACTCGGGCGCCGCGCGCCTTGAAGATCCGAATGATGGCGTCGAGATAGCGGTATGTGACGCGCGGATCGGTATGATCCAGCATGTCGTTGGCGCCAAACTCGACCAGCACAAGATCGGGATTGGTTTGCAGCGCCTGATTGATGCGCGTGTAGCCGTTGCCGCTAGTGTCGCCAGGCTCCGATCCGTTCCACACGAGAACGTCATAGCCGTCGGCGTGGAGCCTGCGGCTGAGTTGCTGTGGAAAGCCCTGCTCTTCGGGCAGATCGAAGCCATTAGTGAGGCTGTCGCCGAAAATAAGCAGGTTTATAGGCTGCGCCAGGGCCGGCGGAGCCAGAAAGGACAGTAAAAGCGCGAATGCCGCGACTTTAGATGAAAATGTGAACGGCGCCTTTGTCATCGCCGGCTCCTTTAATTAGCTCTGCAATACAACTAGGGCGACGTGACGCCTCAGCCAGAATCGAAACTCAA
Source organism: Methylocystis sp. B8 (assembly GCF_005771425.1). Lineage (GTDB taxonomy): Bacteria > Pseudomonadota > Alphaproteobacteria > Rhizobiales > Beijerinckiaceae > Methylocystis. The sequence continues at coordinate 988,954 of NZ_VBTZ01000001.1, forward strand.
TGAAGTTTTCGCGTAAGACGAAACCAGCGCAAGTTTGATCGGACCCGAAGCGCGCGCCGACTGCCCTTCAACTGAAAAATCAATTAGTCGCTAAAGTTGCACGCCTGATTTCCGCCGCGAGCTTGCGGCGAACGGATGGTTCGCGCGGGCTATTTAGTGGGATAGGGCGGGCGAGGTGGAGGAGGGCGCGGCGCCGGGCCTGGGGAGGCGGTCATCGCCGTAAAGAGTCTCTGGAGGAAGCACCTCGAATCATATGGCGTCACCCCCATGTTGCAGTCGGGGTCGGGAATATAGAGAGGCGGTTGGAGCGTATCAGAAAGCGCCGTGCAAACCGGGTCTGTGTACGGAGCTCCGATGCTGTCTGTGACGATCGGGTGACCGCATTTGTCGACAGGCGGCGGTCCCTCTTCGGCTTGAGCGCTGGAGAGCGCAGCGGACAAAATCGCAATGGCCAAGGCGTTTCTCATGAACCCACCGCTTCGGTGGGGATCTCGTCGCGGACGCCCCGCTGAAAACATGAGACAAGCGCCTTCCTGTGAAGATCTCACGATATTCCTCTCTCGAAAGCATCAGTCGGTGACGCAGCCATCCTAGAATCCAGCCACTCCTTATAGCCCATCCAGCTAGGTCATCGAAACTGTCGTCGTCGCAATCGCGGGCGGACCGAAGCTCCGTCTCACCGACGTCTCTCAACCCATATCCTGCAGCGCCGTTAGCGACTCAGGCAGCACCTGCCCGCCGTCGATCACCAGCGTTTGGCCGGTGACGTAGCCGGCTTCGTCGCTGGCGAAAAACAGCGCGGCGTAAGCGATGTCCTCGACGCTCCCGAGGCGGCGTTGCGGGATGGAGGCCGTCATCTTGGTCAGATATTCCTCGCCGAGTTCGTCGAGTCCTTCGGTGTGAATGTTGCCAGGCAAAACGGCATTGATGGTGATCCCGAACGGCGTCAGTTCCAACGCCGCCGTGCGCATGAATCCGAGCTGTCCCGCCTTACTCGCCGCGTAGTGCGTCCAGCCCGGATAGCCTGTAATCGGGCCAGTTATGGAGGAGGTGAGCACGATGCGCCCGCGGCCGCCCGCCGCCAGCGCTGGCGTGCAGGCCCGCACGCAAAGGAAAGCGCCAGCAAGATTGGTGGACAGCACCTCGTTCCATTGCTCCAGGGTCATTTCCATCATGCGGGCGGCTGGAAAGACGCCGGCGTTGGCGCAGAGAATGTCGATGCCGCCATGCCGCTCGAGCGCCGTGGCGGCCATCCTCTCAACATCGTCCGGGTTGCCGACATCGGCGGCGAAACTGCTCGCGCGTCCGCCCTCCGCCCGAATCGCGGCCGCCGTCGCCTCGGCCTGCGCGAGATCCCGGCCAACCACCAGCACCTGCGCGCCCCTGGACGCAAAGACGCGCGCCATGCCGCGGCCAATGCCGCGGCTGCCTCCAGTCACGATGACCGATCGATTGGCGATGGAGGTGAGCATCGAACGACGCCTTTCTGCGGTTGCTCAAAGGGGGTGGTCCCAGAAGAATCACGCGCCTTGCGGGAGAGAGAAGGACCTCATCGGCGTCGTCAATGCGATGCAGCAACGCGGCTGAAGGTTACGCGGCCGGCTCAGCAGAACAGTGAACCTGTGGATTTCGCCCAATAAGAGGCGTTGCGTGAAGCGCCTTACAAATTGCGGGAGCATGGCTCTTGCGGGCTTTGTCGCCGGGGCTTTATCGCGCGCCCGAAATGTTGCGCAACTGCCACAGTTGCCCAGAAAGCATGCGGCAATGCCCGAATAGCCGTCATTATCCTTTGACTGAGCAGCAGGTTTTTCTCTATCGACTTGAGTCCAGGGAAGTCAGCCCACCAAGCATTCAAATGCTAACCCTTTAGGAGAAGGCGCATGAAGAAGGCAAGTTTTGCCGCCACGGCCTTAGTGCTGATAGCCGGATCGGCCATGGCCGCCGACCTTCCGTCGTATAAGGCGCCGCCGCCGCCTCCGCCGCCGATCATGACCTGGACAGGTCTCTATGCCGGTCTCAACTTCGGCGTTGGCTTCTACGACAGAAACTCGTCCAACGCGTGGGGCGTGGGCTGGGGCAATCACGGCGGCAGCCGGGCTGGCGTCGTCGGCGGCGGTCAGATTGGTTACAACTACCAGATCACGCCGATGTTCGTCGTCGGCCTCGAGACTGACTTCCAGGGCACGAGCATCGGCTCTGGCGCCGGCGGCAACAGCTGGGGCTGGTTTTTCGGTCTGCCTCCGGTGACGACGGCGACGCTGAACTGGTTCGGCACCGTTCGCGGCCGCGCCGGCATCACGGTGCTCAACTCGAAGGTGCTGATTTACGGCACGGGCGGCTTCGCCTATGGCGAGGTGCAGCGCAACGGCTGGTGGAACCAGAACAGCGCCGTGCAGACGGGCTGGACCGCCGGCGGCGGCGCCGAGTGGATGGTCATTACGAACTGGTCCCTCAAGCTCGAGTATCTGTATACGCAGATCAGCGGCACGGGGAACAACAACAACTGGTTCTGGGTGTTCAACCCGGGCTGGGGCCTCAACAGCCCGAACAACCGCACGCGTTTCCACACGATCCGCGCGGGCGTGAACTATCACTTCAGCTTCGGCTCTCCGGCGCCGGTGCTGGCGAAATATTGATCGACTCGTTCGCAGCAGGTCGATCCTGGAAAGCCCAGCCCTCGTGGCTGGGCTTTTTTTGCGTTACGGGACGAGAGCGTTTGTTATTCGCATTTCGTCAGCTGGAGGGCTGTTGGCCCATAGGCCTACCGACCCACTTTATTCATCAGCACGATTGCACGCATCGATCCCTTGTAAGGGTGGGGGTGTAAGCGCATCGGAGAGCCAATGAATGACAACTCCTCCCCGCATTGTCGCAACATGACGCCCCGACGCCGGATGTAAGCGCGGGGCGTCTTTGCGTTCTCGGCTACTTCTGCGCCGCTTCTAGATGCGTCAACGCCTCTTCGGCGTGGCCAGTCGCCGCGGAGGCGTCCTTTTTCTTGCCTTCCACAATTGACGCCTTCAGATGCGTAATACCTTCCTTGGTGTGCTCATTCTTCTTCGCCTTTTCCGCCGCCTCAGCATGTTTGAGCGCGGCTTTGGCGTGCGTCACCAGCTTGTCTGCATGACCTTCCTTGCCCTCATCGATCGCTTCCTTGGTGTGGCTGATCGCCTCAGCCAAATGATCTTCGGCCAAAGCGATGCGAGGCGCGAACAGCGCTGCGACGCCAATACCAAACGCGAGTGCAAAAATTCTGCGGTTCATTCCAAAACCCTCCCCAATACCATTCCTCTGAAGGGAATGCGTGTGGGATCATAATCCACGATTTGTAGGAGTCGATTGCCGCAATTGACGCGGCAGCGCCGTGAACATGCAAAAAGGCGGCACAAGGAAGTCCCCGCGCTCCGGGCATCTCCCTTTCAGAGATTGGCATTTCATTGCAACGCATCTCTGAATGGCGCGATCTCCGCGACGCAGGCGAGGGCGACATAACACCCTGCCGCTCTCGAAGAACGAACCGGCGCGCCGCACCAAAAAGCATACCCGTCGTGGCTGGTATCTTTACGTATGGCGGTTGCTATCCCAAATGCTAATCTCCAGCCGGGGTGGAACGGCAAAAACTGCGCACGCTATGAAGCGCCTTGTTCTCGTCGACAGGAGAAGCAATCGAGTCTGCGGCGATACTGCGGCTTCAGGCCTCTTTGCGCCAATTTGGACGACGATCGCCGATCGTGACGAGAATATCGCAGGATTGGCCGCTTCAGCCGTCCGGCTTCTAGACGAGAGCCTGGGCAGGACAGTCCGAGACTACATCTTCACGCCATTCGCCTCGGACCAAGATTCAGACGGCTATTTGATTTTTGATTGCAGCGGCTGCAAAGACGCTCCGGCTCCACCGATTGCCTCTGAAACGCCAGAGCCCGACGAAACGATTTACTCCATCATGACGAGTTGCTTTTATGTCGGCTACATCCGTCGCGACCATTGACGCGTCGGCTTTGGGAGCCGAAGACGCGAATCTAAAACTGAGCGAGCGCACAACGGCTCTGAAGCCACTCCCACTATCCTAAATAACGCTTACTGGCTTCTTTGATCAAATCTCGAAGCTGCTTCCTGAGAAGCGATCCGTAAATCTGACGTCCGTCATAGCCTTCGCGATCAAGGCGTTTCACCAGAGCGGCGACGCAACTGCACTCTCCGGAGCGCGCCAGAATGAACGCGCGTTCAAGAGTCGTCATGTTTGTGAGCGTGGCCGCTGCGCTCACCGGACGCATCAGTCGTGCCGCCAACAGCATTGGAGTCGCCGCGCCTTCGTTTCATCTCGGTATCAATTCGGTCATCCTCTCTGCGCTCGACGCCGCTTAGCGCCCACTGCGGTTGCGAGCGCGGTGCCGTCGCAGTTCATCCAACAGAGCCGTCATCCGCTCTGGCAACGGCGCTTCGGGGGTAGTGGCATTTTTGGCTAGGCGCTCGCCGATCCTGTGAAGCACCATGGCGAATTGCTCATCAAGTTCTCTGGCAGTGAAGTTCTGCCAGCCGTCCGGTGCTTTGCCCGGCATCACGCATACTCCCTTGAAGGGAGGGGAACCCGCCTCGCAGTCGGATTGTTCCGCGAAAATGCTAAAAAAATATAGTGTTAGAATGGCCAAGAGCGAATCTCGCGCCGCGGCGCAGCCTGTCACCCGGCGACAATCGCCCGCTCGATCAGGGTTGGATCGTCATCGCCGACGTCAGACCTGTTGACCCGTGGCGAGACGACGTGGCGGCGAAGCAGTGTCGCGTAGGAGAACTCGCCGGCGTCGACAGCGCCTATGCAGTCAAGTGCGTAACAGCGCCAAGCGCCACGAAAGCAACCCAAAACAACATTGAGAAAATGGAAGTTGCGTCGATCTTGATCATAGGTCTGCCCTCTCGTTGTGTTTCCACCATAGGAAAGAGCCTCAGGATCGGATGTGCCGTGACGCACAACTCATGGCGGCGCGCCGGGCTTTTTCGTGCGGGAGGGCGGCGAGACTAATGGCGCGCTCGCTTCAATCGATGTGCTGTCCGCCCAGCGAGGCAAATTGCCAATTCTGCTTACCGAGCGCTTACCGGAATTTATAGCCTATAAGCTTGCCAGACTTTTTTGATCATAAGCAATTGATTTTAATGGCAGGAGTGGAGGGGCTCGAACCCCCAACCCCCGGTTTTGGAGACCGGTGCTCTACCAGTTGAGCTACACTCCTGCAGGCGCGGTAAAGCGCGCGCCTTCAATGCCGCAACGGCGCCCATGACGCAAGGGGCGCGGCGCGTCCGGTCAAGAATTGCCGCCGGAAAGCACCGTGACCACGCGACGGTTCTGCGACCAGCAGGAGATGTCGTCGCAGACGGCGACCGGGCGCTCCTTGCCGTAGCTTACCGTGCGGATGCGCGCCCCCGAGACCCCGCGCGAGATGAGATAATTCTTCGCCACTTCGGCGCGCCGCGCCCCGAGCGCGAAATTATATTCGCGCGTGCCGCGCTCGTCGGCGTGGCCTTCCATGGTGAAGCTGTAGCGCGAATAGCGATTGAGCCACTCGGCCTGCTTGTCGAGCGTCGCTTGCGCCGTCGGGGTCAGCTCGGTCGAATCGGTTTCGAAGAAGATGCGGTCGCCGACATTGACCACGAAGTCCTGTTGGCTGCCCGGACTTGCGACGCCGCCGCGACCGCCCGCGTAGCCGCCGCCTGCGAGATCGCCTGCGGCCTCATCCGCCGTGTTCTTGGCGCAAGCCGAAAGCGCCAGGACCGCCGTCAGCGCGACGACGAATTTGACGCTCGAGGCGCGTTGCGAAAGCAGCATGAGGAACTCCTGTTACGACCACCGAATGGCGGTAGTCCTAGTCTTTCACGGTTAAGCGAAGGTTCCGTCAACCTTGATCGCAGGTATCTCGGACCTGTAGCATTTGAGCAAAGTTGCGCCTTCGTTAATAAACAGTTAATTGGTTAACGGAAGCTTAACGCTCTGTTTCGGCAGGAATTTGACGACCTCGGCTAAGCCGCCGGGTCTGATGTGGGAAGCATCCTCCCAATTTCTGGAATGGCGCGGCCAGGAGAGGATTTCGGCCAAGCCCGTGGAAAGAGAACATCCCCGACGCCGCGGCGAGGCCTGGTTGCTTTGGTGAGAGCCTCGCTCTTAATATTAATCAAGAATCGCGCGTAGCGGCGGCGGGCGCGATTGGGAGCGTGGGATGAACGAAGGTATCGCGCCCTTCCTGTCGCCGTTGACGCTGCTGCTTGGCGGCGGGCTTTTGGCGATCGGATTTCTATCGCTACTCGATCTGCACTTCTTTAAGACCAAGTGGCAGGGCAAGGTGGCCCTGGCGTTGGGCTTGCTTTTTATCCTCGCGACCGAGGCGATGTTCGTGACCAGTGGCGCCAGCGGCCGCTATTTTGAAGGCCAGAAACTCGACGTCACCGACTGCGAATTTCAGGCGGAACGAGATTTCCCGTCGGAGCGCCGCTCCAACCCGAAGATCATCCACGACAAGATCGTCGCCTGCATGGGCACGCTTGGCTACGATTGGAGCGACGAGCACTATCACTGCGCCGAAGCGCCCATCTCCACGAATGTCTTCTGCTATCTGCCGCGCGCGCCCATGCAGCGCAGCATCGTCGCTTGGCAAATGAGATTCGAGTAGGTCAGAACAGCGATCCCTGATCGTCGCTATCGATCCTTCTGATGCGCCGGCGGGGGCGCGGCGGCGCAGGCGGCTCGGGGATGGCGATTCCGGCGCGGGCCGCGATTCTGCCGTCGGCGATCTCGATGTCGAGACCTGTTCCTGGCGAAGCCTGCGCCACGCTGCGCACCAGCGCGCCGTTCTCGTCGCGCACGAGCGCAAAGCCGCGCGCAAGCACTGAACGATGGCTGAGGGATTCCTGCAGTCGGGCGAGCCTGTCGAGCCTATCCTGGCTGCGGCCGATCAGACCGGAAATTGCGCGATCGAGTCTCTGCGCGGCGACGGCGAGGCGTTGCTTGGCCGAGGCGTTCTGCTGACGCGCCAGAACCTGCTGTGCGCGATGGCCTTGCTGCAACCGGGCGGCTAGGCCGCGCAGTCTCTCGCGCACGCGCGCCAGTTCCGCTTGTGGAGAGTGACGGGCGAGCAGCGTTGCCGCGCGCGACAGTCGCAGCCGCCGTCCATCTCTGGCGGCGCGCACGCCGGCGCGCAGCCGCTCAGCCGACCGGTCGAGGCGCTGGCGAGGATTGGCGAGCAGCGCGTCGCCGGCGGGCAGCAGGCGCGCGAAGGTTGCAAGCTGCGTGCGGCGAAGATCCATCGCGCGTCGGCGCGCGCCTTCGAGCCGGCTTGCGCGTATCGCGAGATGCTCAAAAAGCTCGATGCGAACGGGAACGGCCTTCTCCGCGGCGCCAGTCGGGGTCGGCGCGCGCAGGTCGGCGACGAAGTCGATGAGCGTCGTGTCGGTCTCATGGCCAATCGCTGAAATGAGCGGAATGGCGCTCTCCGCCGCCGCGCGAACGACTAGCTCCTCGTTGAAGCCCCAAAGGTCCTCGAGCGAGCCGCCGCCGCGCGCGACGATCAGTACATCCGGGCGCGGAATGGCATCGCCCACGGTAAGGGCGTTGAAGCCGCGAATGCCAGCGGCGACTTCCTCCGCGCAGCTCTCGCCCTGCACCCGCACGGGCCAGAGCAGCACGCGTCGCGGGAAGCGGTCGTTCAGTCGGTGCAGAATGTCGCGGATGACGGCGCCGGTCGGCGAAGTCACGACGCCGATGACGCGCGGCAGGAAGGGCAGGGGGCGTTTGCGCGCCTCATCGAACAATCCCTCGGCCGCAAGCGCCTTGCGGCGGGCGTCGAGCAGCGCCATCAGCGCGCCGAGGCCGGCCGGCTCCAGCGACTCGATGACGATCTGATAGGAAGACTTGCCGGGAAACGTCGTGACGCGGCCGGTCGCGACGACCTCCAGCCCCTCCTGCGGCCGGGTGCGCAGGCGCAGCAACGTCGATCGCCAGATCACCGCGTCGAGGCGCGCGTTCTGATCCTTCAGACAAAAATAGGCGTGGCCGGAGGCGTGTGGGCCCCGATAGTTGGAGATTTCGCCGCGCACGCGCACGCGCCCGAAGCGATCCTCAATCGTCCGCTTCAGCGCATTGGCGAGTTCGGAGACGGTAATCTCCGGCGTATTGCTTTGAGGAGTCTCTCCTCCGATCTCGGTCAGGTCGGACATGACCGAGAGATATGGTCCAATCCGGCTCCCTAGGCGAGGGAAATGAAAAAAGACCGGGATCGCTGCGATTTAGTTCTATGTGGATTGCTGCGCCTTAGAAGCGGCGGGCGCTCAAATCCACAGCTTCGACATAGGGACGGAACTTATGCAAATCAGGGAGTTTGGAGTCGAACGCTGGATGTATCTCTATGAGAATGTTTGCGAGCTGAACCTTGCCGAAACCTGCGTAGAATCGCTGTCAGTCGCCGAGTTATTGAAGATCGCCGGCAAGGAAGATGCGTTGCTCGGCGAGATTCTGCCGATGAAGCTGACGTACGGCGAGATCGACGGCACGGACCGCCTGCGCGGCAATGTCGCGTCATTATACGAGAACCAACGCGTGCCAAATGTGCTGATTACACATGGCGCGATCAGCGCGAATGCCCTCGTCTATGAGGCGCTAATCGAGCCAGGCGATCACATGATATCTGTGCTGCCGACGTATCAGCAGCACTACTCTATTCCCGAGAGCTACGGCGCAAGAGTCGACATTTTGCGCTTACGTGAGGAAAACGCATTCCTGCCGGACCTCGACGAACTAAAACGAATGGTCACGCCGTCGACGCGCGTGATCGCCTTCAGCAATCCGAACAACCCAACCGGGTCACTAATGGAACCTGCCTTTCTCGAGCAGGTCGTCCGGATTGCGCGTTCATGTGGAGCCTATGTGTTGAGCGACGAAGTATATCGTGGCGCCGATCAGCAAGGAGCCGGCTTCACCACGTCGGTCGCGGACCTTTACGAGAAAGGCATCAGCACGGGCAGCATGTCGAAGACCTGGTCGCTCGCGGGCTTGCGAGTAGGTTGGATCGTTGCGCCTGTCGAGGCGATTCATCGCGTGCAGATCCATCGTGACTACAACACGATCAGCGTCGGCATGCTGAATGATCTGCTCGCGTCTATTGCGCTTGAAAACCGGGGAGCAATTCTGGAACGCAACCACGGCATTTTGCGAACAAACCTCTCCCTGCTCGACGCCTGGATCGCCAAAGAGCCACGCTTGTCCTATGTGAAGCCGAAGTCGGGCACGACGGCATGGGTGCGGGTCGACGCCAGCATGACGTCTCGTGATTTTTGCGTCGCCTTACTCGAAAAGACGGGCGTGATGTTCACGCCGGGCAGCGCCCTGGATGGCGAAGGCTATATTCGGATCGGCTACGGCAATAATCGTGACGTGATCGTGGCGGGTCTGGCAAGAACGTCGGAATTTCTGCGCCGCGCCGACGCCTAGAAGGTCGGTGCGGCTAGAGGCAAAAAAACAACGCGAATGGACCTTGTACACCGTGCCGTGGGGTCCGCTTCTGGCGCATCGCCGGGACGCAAACATCGGCCCGCTTAAGGAGTAAAGCAGGACACCAAGCGTTAGGTGGGCGTAGAAGATCCGAAAGAAGCTGCGCGGTTCCGGCGACTAAGGAACCTTGTCTAGCTTGTGTGAAGGGAAATGCCTGAAAGTGTGATCCCGATCTTCCAGGGGACCCGGCGAGATAAAAGGCGCCGAGAAACGAGCGAGACGGTTAAAATAGAGGGTTAGAAGCAGCACTATGCCGCGGGGTGCGACGCAATGAGTGCGCAGGTTTGCGAATCGGTAATGAAATCGCTACCAATCGCCTATGTACGGTCGGTTATGATCACTCCATTATCTACCGAAGGACAAACTATGGCCAAGGCAACAGTTCGGAAGGCGCCGCTGAAGAAGACCACGAAAGCAGAGCCGGCGACGATTCGGCCGCTTAAGGAAACGTATTCGAAATCAGCGCTTATAAATCTGATCGCCGAAGAAAACGATATTCCTCGCAAAACCGCTGTGGGGGTATACTCCACGCTGGAGAGGGTTCTTCTTGGGTCCGTCCATCCGCGAGGCGTAGGCGAATGCACCCTGCCGGGCCTCCTCAAAGTCACGCTTCGCAAAGTGCCGGCGCGAAAGGCGGGTACATTGGTTCGCAATCCGTCTACCGGCGAAATGGTGCCTGCGGCCGCCAAGCCGGCAAGCGTGCGCGTCAAAATCCGTCCGCTCGCCAGATTGAAAGCAGCGGCGATGAAGTAAAGATATCGTCGTTCAGTGCCGCAGTTTGTGAAGCCGTGAGCGAGCCCGCATTGATAGATGCGGGCTTCTTGTTATTCGATGTCTCGATAATCTGCTTTGCGAGTGGGCGGCGCGGTCGGCGACGGGTTGGAGAAGAATAACAAGAGCGCGTATAAATAGCTTGCTCAGAATTACCTCGCGGGCGACCATATATATTTTTCGGCTTTAGCCGTGGGGCATACACGGCTCGCTACGTCGCTGGAATCATCTGCTCCTACGGTCTAACGGACTTCTCAACAAAAACGCCATCCGATGAAGTCATGTGGCAGCAGGTCGACCGAGTCTTCGAGGCTTGCCGAAACAGGCCAAGCCGCTAAGCCTCGCGGACCTAACCTTCTTTCATACGCCCGCAGGCGAGTCGCCACAGAATAAGATGGAGATTCATTTTTTGGGGGTGTGGGATACAGTCGGGTCCTTGGGCATACCTAACGAGCGTATTCCGCCGACAATTTGCCGCATCTATTCTCGGCGTTCGACTGAAATTCGCCGAGGTGTAGAGCTATGTTGTTTCGATAAAGGTTCGCGGAAACATACAGGGAGGCCGTCAATGCAATGGCGTAATTCTCAGGGAGGCTACGGCGCAGCCGCGCAAATTGTTCATTGGTTTTCCGTGCTTCTTGTGGCCATCGCTTGGGTCCTCGGGACTGTCGGCGAAGACTTGCCTCGTGGGAGCGCCCGTGATTTCGGGGAACAAATCCATGTTTCAGCGGGCGAGTTGATCGCGATCCTATTGATCGTTCGTGTCGGCTGGCGTCTTTTCGATCCGCCGCCGCCTCCGGAGCCGACGCCGTTGGGAAGCTTGGGCGATTTGGCCGCAAAAATCGTCCATCTTGCGCTATACGCGCTGCTGGCGGCTGTCGTCGCTTTCGGCGTCGCGACGCAATTCGCGGATGGAGACGCGCTTTCCTTGCTCGGGATAGTCGATATCGCATCGCCATGGGCCAAGGACAAAAGCTTTGCGCACGACATGAAGGAAATTCATGAGGCTCTAGCGAATGGACTTATCATCCTCGCCACGATCCATGCCAGCTCGGCATTGGTCCATCATTTTCTTTTTCGCGATCGCACCCTGAGCCGAATGGCGCCACATTTCTCGAAGTCCCGCTGATCGAGAACGACAACACAAATCGAGCCGCCGTCGTCCTGACGCTCCCGGCTGCCCGCCGCCGGGACCGGAAGTCAATGCCGCCGAGACTCGCAGACTTATTTGTCCTTCTTTGGCTTGGTTACGCATTGGCGGCGTTCGCAAGCAGCTTCAGTGTCGTCCAGAGACGTCCCAAGGCAGAAGGGGAACGCTCTGATGAGCGCTTCCTTCGCGTCATCGACGTGAGTTGAGTTCACGGCCAGACCAGATCGACAGGGAACCGAAACAAGCGCGCAATCTTTCTTAGACTTGCAACTGAACCATTCTGCAAAAAGATTGGCCTCTACCCTTATGCGTGCGTCATAGTTATCGAGATGATGCGCCGACGCGTCGTGAATGAACGCGAGCAAAGAGATGATAATCAAAATCGGTTTCATAGCATCTCCGTGAAATGACGCGGCGCATCAGTCTTTCGTCGGGTTAATCCTCGCAGCTCATTATCAATCCCGCGCATAGCTGGGACCCGCGGCCTAATCAATCTTATTCGCGTTCCGGATTTTTAAACTCTAGCGTTCGTCGCTCATCGAATAATCCGCAGGTCGGGCGGCGCCATTCGGCAGATCGGCGAGAATGTCCGGCTGGAGATACGTCCGCCCTTCGGTTACCTGCTGGGCGACGTCGATATTGCCTCGGAGATACCAACCGCTGACATCGAGGGGCGGCGGAGTCGGCAGGTTTTCGGCGCGCGCATTTAAAGCCCCAGCGACGACCGCCGCCGACAGTAAGAGCGCGATGAAACGGCCCATGATTGGTCCCCTGCTTGAACGCGCGATCGCGTTCATGACGCGGCGATGACGAGGAAGATGTGCGGCAACGATTAAGGGAAGGTTAACCTTATCTTTTAACCATACATCTTAACCAAATGCCTGCAACCTCAATGGCGCGCACGCATACGTCATCGAAAAGATAAACGGCTTTGCGTCAGGCCGCCTCGGCCGATTCCTTCAGCACACTGCAAATCTGAGCGACGAGCGATTCGACGAGTTCGCGGTCGTCGCCTTCACCCATGACGCGTATGACGGGTTCGGTGCCGGAAGGTCGAACGATAAGTCTCCCGGAGCCGCCGAGTCGCTCCTGAGCATTGGCGATCGCAGAAGCGACCGCGGCGCGGTCTAATTCGCGACGCTGCGCGCGGACATTTTGCAGGACCTGCGGCAGCGGCTCGAATCGGTGGCAGACTTCGCTCACCGGACGGTTCTGGCGCTTCACCACCGCGAGCGCCTGCATCGCCGTCACCAGCCCATCGCCGGTCGTGCAGTAGTCGGACAGAATGACATGGCCCGACTGTTCGCCGCCGATATTGTAGCCGGCTTCGCGCATGCGCTCGATCACATAGCGATCGCCGACCGCCGTTCGCTCGAGAGTGAGTCCGAGCGAACCGAGATGACGTTCTAACCCGAGATTCGACATGATCGTCGCCACAAGACCCGGCTTCGATAGCAGTCCCTGATCGCGCCAGCTTTCGGCGACGACCGCCATCAGCTGATCACCGTCGATGAGATGTCCAAGTTCGTCGACCATGATGACGCGATCGGCGTCGCCGTCGAGCGCGATGCCGACATCGGCGCGCAATTCGCGCACCTTGTCGCGCAACGCCTGCGGCGATGTGGATCCGACGCGGTGGTTGATGTTGAAGCCGTCAGGGTCGACGCCGATGGCGATGACCTCGGCGCCAAGCTCCCACAGCGCTTCTGGCGCAACCTTGTAGGCGGCGCCGTTCGCGCAATCGACGACGACGCGCAAACCGTCGAAGCTCATATTGCGTGGCAGCGTGCGTTTGGCGAATTCGATATAGCGCGCGCGCACATCGTCGATGCGCCGCGCGCGGCCGAGATCCCTGGGGCCCGCGAGCTTGCGCGTGATGTCGCCGTCGATCAGGCGCTCGATCTCGTGTTCGATCTCGTCCGAAAGCTTATAGCCGTCCGGTCCGAACAGCTTGATGCCGTTGTCTTCGAAAGAATTGTGAGAGGCGGAAATCATAACGCCGACGTCGGCGCGCATGGACCGCGTGAGCATCGCGACGGCGGGCGTCGGCATCGGTCCCAGAAGCAGCGGATCCATGCCAACCGACGTGAAGCCGGCGACAAGCGCATATTCGATCATATAACCTGAGAGCCGCGTGTCCTTGCCGATGACGACGCGATGGCGCCCCTCGCCGCGATGAAAGATCAGCCCCGCCGCCTGACCAACCTTGAGCGCGAGCTCCGGCGTGATCTTCTCATTGGCGAGGCCACGAATCCCATCGGTGCCGAAATAAGTGCGGGTCATCGAACGTCCTCAGCGAGCGGCGTCTTGGCCAGTTCGCATCCTCTCACGCCATGTCGGCGCATTTATGAACATAATGTCATATTGTGAGGGGCCGTATTCTCGCCAACCTAACGAAAGGTTAATAAACACTGGCATATCGCCCGAACGGATGTCCACATGGAAGTCAAAATCTACCACAACCCGGCCTGCGGCACCTCGCGCAACGTTCTCGCTGCTTTGCGGGATGCCGGATATGAGCCGCAGGTGATCGAATACCTTAAGAATCCGCCTAACCGGGCGACCTTGAAGGATCTTCTGCGGCGCATGGGAAAGAGCGTGCGCGATATCCTGCGCAAACGCGGCACGCCCTATGATGAACTGGGCCTTGATAACCCGGCCTTGTCCGACGACGAGATCTTTGCCGCTATCGAGAAGCATCCGATTTTGATCGAGCGGCCGATCGTCTCGATGGGCGAGAAGGCGGCGCTCTGTCGCCCAGCCGATACGGTCAATGAATTGATCGCGCAGAAAAAAAAATAGATCGCCCCACAAGCAAAAAACCCAGCGGAGACAGCTGGGTTTTTCTACTTCTCAGATCGGATGCGGCTCCAGCCCGCCGACGTCGGGCTCTGGCTTCTGTCCAGTCGAGGGCACCGCCGAGCCGCGCGGCGGAGGAGTCGGCGTCGACTCTTCACGCACGGGCCGTTTGCCGGCGAGCAGACCCTTGATTTCGTCGCCTGTCAGCGTCTCGAATTCGAGAAGCGCATTGGCGAGCGTATCGAGATCGACCCGCTTGTCGATGAGGATTTGCCTGGCCTTGTCATAGGCCTCCTGCACCAGCCGGCGCACCTCAGCGTCGATCGTCTCCTGGGTCTGTTCAGAGAAGGTCTGCGTGCGTCCGAGCGAGTAGCCGAGGAACTGCTCCTGCTGCGGATCAGCATAGGCGACCGTGCCGAGCTTATCCGAGAAGCCAAGCTGAGTGACCATCGCGCGAGCGATGCGCGTCGCCTGCTGAATGTCCGACGCCGCGCCGGAGGTCGTCTTCGCTGAGCCGAAGATCAACTCCTCAGCAACGCGCCCGCCCATCGCCATCGCCAACATCGCGATGAGCTGCTCGTAGCTTTGCGAGATCTGATCGCGCTCGGGAAGGCCCTGCACCATGCCGAGCGCTCTGCCGCGCGGAATGATCGTCGCCTTATGGATCGGAATCGATCCCGGCATGTTCAAAGAGACGAGCGCGTGGCCGCCTTCGTGATAGGCGGTGAGCTTCTTCTCCTCGTCCGTCATCACCAGCGTGCGACGCTCGGCGCCCATCATGATCTTGTCGCGCGCGTCCTCGAACTCCTGGTTCGTCACG
>NZ_VBTZ01000010.1:0-73708 GCF_005771425.1 Methylocystis sp. B8
GACAGCCTCAATCGTAGCGCCATCGTCCGATACGCGGAGAGTTCCGTACGCAGACGATCGGACAGTTTGGGAGAGGCTTCTCCCTCAATGTCCCCGTCGCCGGGCGAAACGCCCTCTGTCGACTCCTGCGTCGAATCCGGATGAATCTCGCCAGATCCGGACTGTTGAGAATTCGCTTCGTTTCGCTGTTCGACCTGCGCCTCGTCTTCGGGACGGATGTAGCCTCGCTCGATTTTCAGCACGCCATTATGATCGATACTGACGAAAACTCCGCCGCTCGCCATATCGGCCGGATCGAAGATCGCTGGACGCCGCTCGATGGCGTCGATAATCTCTTCGAGTTCGCCCATTCTCCGATCGATATCTTCCGGGAGTTCGTCGGAACCAGCGTGCTCGTCAGAGAGCGTGTCATATTCTTCGAGCGCCGCGTCGTAGCGTTCCTTCTCTTCGTCCGAAATTTGCGGCGCCGTCGACGGCAAGCGACGCAGGCCATTCGTATGGCCATAGGGGAATTCGCACGCGAATTCCGCCCATTTCCAGCCCTCAGCGCGAAGGTTCTCGGCCGCCTTCGAGAGCTTTTCCCGCGCGAGCCGGTCGAGCAACGCGACATCCTGCAACCAGCCGCCATGATCGTGCTGGAAGAGATCGCGCAAAATCACGCCGCACGCCGCCTCATAGGCCTCGACGCCGACAAATACCGCGCGCTTGTCGCCGGCCTTGACCGCGCCTTCGGTGAGCATACGGCGGACTGTATAAGGCTCTTTGTTGTAAGAACGCGATAGCGACTCCCACACCTCTTCCTGTCGCGCATGATCGTCGGTGACGCAGAAGGCCATGAGTTGTTCCAGCGTCAATTCTTCCGCGACATAGAGATCGAGGATCTTCGGGCTCGCTGCGGCCAGTTTGAGGCGCTGGCGCACGACCTGCGCTCCAACGAAAAACCGCGCGGCGATCTCGTCGATGCTCAAACCTGCGTCCTGCAAATTCTTGAACGCCCGGAATTGGTCGAGCGGATGCAGGGCTTCGCGCATTGTATTTTCGGCGAGGGAATCTTCCTCCTCGATCCCCTCCGTCTTCACGATGCAGGGGACGGGCGCATTCTTGGCGAGGCGCTTCTGCTTGACGAGGAATTTGAGTGCCGCGAGACGCCGCCCGCCGGCGCTTACGGCGAATTTTCCTGTCTCAGCGCCAGCGCCATCGAGCACAGGCCGCACGCTCAGCGACTGCAGCAATCCGCGGCGGGCAATGTCCTCCGCCAGTTCTTCAACGCTTATCCCCGCTTTGATCCGGCGCACATTGGCGTCCGACGCCAGAAGCCGATCAAGCGCGATATCCCTCGCTCCCACCAGCGTAATCTTCGACATGTTTCCATCTCCGCGACGGGCTGGCGAAAGCCTCTCTCTCGCCCGATTCCTCGTCACGAAGCCCGAAGGGCCCTTTCCCTCTTGAGCAACAGGGCAGCGGTCTCTGTGCTTTTACGCGGTCCGGCAAATTCGCCACGAAATCCTTACGTTGTGATCAATCCAGGTCGGGTACGCAGCGACTTAAGATATGAAATAATCTCAATGGGTTAAAGCGTTGCCGCCTTGGGTTTCGCCGGCATAGTTCACCGCTCGGCGCCTTCTCATTACGGCATTCGTGTGCTCTTGTTTTGTCGGCTTCCGAAAGCGCCGCCATTCTGATTCGAGCGCAAGTTTATGCAAACGATTCTTCCAGCGTTGATCGACTATGTGTCGGAGACGCGCCGTCTCGATTCTCAGCCGTCCTCTACCGAGAATACCTTCTATCCCGCCATCAGGAACCTCCTCGCGGCGGTTTTAAAGGAACGGCTCCTTCCCTTCGAGGTTCGAGTGAACACGTCCGAGGCCAAGGGCAAGGCGCGCGACATGCCAGACTTCGTTCTGGGCGACGACAAAATATTCGTCGGAGTTTATGGCGAAGTGAAACGTGCAGACGTCACGCTTGAAGACCTCGCGGTGTCAACGGAACAGAACGATCAGATTGGCCGCTATCTTGTGCAGACTGGCGTTGTCCTGCTCTCGAATGTCCGAAGCTTCGGCCTGCTCGCCTGCGTTCCGGGCTACGATCGACCCAAAACCGGCGCCGTGCCGCCCGATAAGCGCGCGCTCATCAAAACCGTCGACCTTTGGGGCGCCGTTGCCGGCGCGGCGCCGCGCGCCAAGGTCGATGGCGCAGCCCTCGCCGACTTGCTGGAAATCGTCGAGCGCTCCGTCACCGACTACGCGCCGCTCGCCAACCCGGCCGATCTCGCGAAAGTGCTGGCGCGACAAGCGCGAGACGCGAAAGACCAGCTTCCCGAAGACCTCAAAGCGGTGAAGCCGTTGCTTGACGACTACCGTCAGGCGCTGGGCCTCTCGTTCAACATCGACGACGAGAAGGGCGATCGGTTCTTCCGATCTTCCCTGGTGCAGACGGCATTCTATTCGCTATTCGCCGCCTGGGTGCTGTGGGACAAGGCCGCCGCAGCCGACGCGCGCTTCGAAATCGACGACGCCCACGCCTATCTTCCGATTCCGTTTCTCGACGCGCTGCTCCACGACATCCGCCATCCCAAGCGGCTGAAGGCGCTCGGCCTCGAAGATCATATCGCCCGCGCCATCGCCACGTTGAACCGAGTAGACCGCCCGCTGTTTCGAACGCGCATGACCTTCCCGACGATCGACGAACAGACCTCGGCGGCGGCGATCACCTATTTCTACGAGCCCTTTCTTGAAGCCTTCGACCCCAAACTCCGCGAGGACCTCGGCGTCTGGTATACACCGCCCGACATCGTGCACTACCAGGTGTGCCGGGTTCACCACATCCTGAAAAAGGACCTCAAGCGTCCGCGCGGCCTCGCCGACCCGGAAGTCGTCGTTCTCGACCCCTGTTGCGGCACCGGCGCCTATCTCCTCGAAGTCGCGCGTTGTATTGCCGAAGAGGCCAAGGCAGATGGCGACGAGGCCGCCATCGGCCTAGAGTTGTCCCGCGCCTTCCACGAACGGGTGATCGGCTTCGAAATCCTGACCGCGCCCTTTGCGATCGCGCAATTGCAACTCTATCTCCTGCTCGACAGTCTTGGCGCGAAGCCGGAGGACGACAAGCGCCTGATGATTTTTCTCACCAACTCTTTGGCAGGTTGGCGCGACAGCGGCGACATCAAGCTCAGCTTTCCCGAAATGCGCGACGAGTTCGACGCATCGCAAGAAGTGAAACACAAAGCCAAAATCATCGTCGTCATCGGCAATCCGCCTTACGACCGCTTCGCCGGTGCAACACAGGATGACGAAGCGGAACTCGTCGCCCATTACAAGGGCATCGAGCTTGTCGATGAGGTGGACGCCAAGACGAAACAGGTGAAGCGCAACGAATTTGGCCGGCCGAAGAAGAAACAGCGCGGCAGGAGCGCGCTCTTTGTCGAATATGGCGTCCGCAAGCAGCTTCTCGACGACCTTTACATCCGCTTCTTTCGGCTGGCTGAGGAACGCATCGGCGAAGCGGCGGAGTTCGGCATCGTCTCCTACATCTCCAATTCTTCTTATCTGACCGGGCGTTCGCATCCGATCATGCGCAAGTCGTTGTTGTCGAACTTCCACCGGATTTGGATCGACAATCTCAACGGCGACAAATACCGCACGGGCAAGCTCATTCCCGCCGGACTGCCCGGCGCGGGGACGGCGGATCAGAGCGCATTCACGACCGAGATGGACCCGCGCGGCATCCAGCCGGGAACCGCCATAGTCACGCTCGTCAAGCGCGCCGAGGTCAAGACCGCGCCGACGAAGACCGAGGTGTCCTATCGCGACTTTTGGGGATTGGCGAAAGATAAGCGCGCCGAGTTGATCGCCGCCTTGCCCACCGGCGTCGGAAAGGCGTCGACGCCCTACGAGACGATCAAGCCGACGCTCGAAAACCGCTGGCGTCTGTCGCCGACGATGGTCGAAGGCGGATATGAGGCGTGGCCCGCCTTGGATGAACTGTTTCCCACGTCCTATCAGGGAGTGAACCACAATCGCGGCATTGATGGCGGAATTATCGGATACACGCGCCGTGAAATCGAAGAACGATTGAAGGGATATTTCGAGTCAACTTCATTCGACGCCGCGGCTTCAAGATGTCCCGAGCTTGCGGCGGAACGCGCTCGATATGACCCTAAGAAAGTATGGGAAAAACTGAAATCTGAGGGCCACTTTCGCGCTGACGCCGTTGTTGAGTTTCTCGCATTCCCCTTGGACCAAAGGAGCATCTATTACGTCGATCGATACAAGTGGCTGAACGAAGCCCGCCCTGATTTGGCGGCGAACATGAGTTCCAACGAACTGTTCATTACGGTCCCTGAGCCGCGCAAGGAATCGGAAACACGCCCCGTCTTCGCGACGACTTTGCCCAATCTCCACGTCCACGAACGCGGCTGTGTGGTGTTCCCGCGCGAAACACGCGGCGACGATCTTTTGTCGGATCGAGACGCCAACATCGGCGAGAAAACATGGCGCGTTCTCCGCGCGCATTTTGGCTTGAAGGGCGAACGCCGAGACGCCGACGCCCACGCGTTCGTCGGCAAGCTCTTCCGCGTCGCCTTCGCCATTCTTCACGCGCCCGCCTATCAGGCTGAACATAAGAGCGCGCTCTCCGCCGACTGGGCGCATTTGCCGATTCCCAAAGACCCCGAATTGTTCGCGCGACTGGTCGATAAGGGCGAACAGGTGACGCGCCTTCTTGACGCCAACCGCGACGCCCGCAATGTAATCGAAGGAATCCTTGGCCGCGAGCGCGCGGCCCCACTTGGCCCGCTGAAGCGCAACGGGGGCGGCAAGCTTCGGCAGACTGATCTGAGAATCACCGTCACCTATTGGGGTGGTGGCAAGGGTCGATGGAAGCCTCGCGATTTCGCCATGGACGAAGCGCCGCTCGACGCATGGGGAGAACACACTGGTGATCTCTATATTAATGACGACGCCTATTTCGCCAACGTGCCTGAAGCCGTCTGGACCTATCAACTTGGCGGCTATCCTGTGCTCAAGAAATGGCTCGGCTATCGACAAGCAGACCGGCGCAACGACAATCCACTCACCGACGACGAGCGCAAATGGTTCCGCCAAATTATCCAACGCATTGCCGCGCTTCTTGCGGTTGGTGCCGAACTCGACGCGCTTTACCAGTCGGTGGCCGCGAACGCGTTCACTGCTGGGGAACTGGGCATAGAAAGATGATTTCTGATGATCTTGTCAGACATTAACATTCGGCTGAAATCAGCGAGCGCAGGTATAATGCCGGATTATCCTGTATAAAATACTGCACTTACAGCATATATTTTCAGCGTTCCATGTTATTGAACGATCGCCAGGGGGAAGCGATGCTTCGTCTGGTGCAGCCGCCGCGGCGAGCGGTAGCCAAGAATACCGAAGACAAACTCATGAAAATTGAGCGCATTTCATTTAAAAATTTTCGATGCTTCGGGCCAGGACGAACAGCAATCAGATTCCGGCCTGGGATAACTACCTTCGTGGGAGGGAACGGATCCGGAAAGACCGCTGCATTTCAGGCGTTGTCGCGCCTGTTTGGTGTGACGCCCGGCCAGCGCGCTGTTCGCCGACAAGATTTTCATGTGCCTGCCGGCAGGCAAGAGCTCGAATCCGGCACCACTCTTTCAATCGAGGCAATTTTCGCGTTCCCCGAACTAGAGGGGCTGGACGAGGACGCTGTTGCCGATGCGGTGCCCGAGCTCTTCCACCAAATGGCTGCCTCGGCTCCTGACGGTCCGCTTAAGGTAAGGATGGTGTTGCGGGCGGCGTGGACTGACGATGGTACCCCAGACGGAAGCATCGATGAAGATATTCGATGGGTCACGACCCTTGATGACGAGTTTGACTGGGACGACTGTAAGAGAGTCCAGGCCGTTGAGCGCGGTGCGATTCAGTTGATTTATGTGCCCGCGGCCCGCGATGCGGCTACACAAGTAACCGCTCTCCTGAAAGGCCGACTTTGGCAGGCCGCTCGATGGTCGGAGGGATTCAAGGACCGAAGCGCGCGCAGCGCGGCAAACATCCAGAGACGGTTTGAGCGTGAAGATCCCGCGCGATTCGTGATCGAGCGTCTTGAAGAACGCTGGAAGCAGGTTCATGAAGCCGACACCGACACTACTCCCCTCCTGCGGCTTGTTGAAACCCGCTTCGAAGAGTTGGTGCGTCGGGCCGAATTCGCCTTCTCGCCTGATGAAGCTGGACGAGAGCGCTCACTCGCTGACCTGAGCGATGGACAGCGTTCGTTGTTTCACATTGCCCTAACTGCCGCGACGCTGGAAGTTGAGCGAGACGCGTTTGCGGAGCCACAAGCCGACTGTTGTTTCGATCATGACAAGCTGCGAAGGGCACATCTCACAATTCTTGCGATTGAGGAACCCGAGAATAGTCTTTCGCCGTTCTTCCTGTCTCGCATTGTTAAACAGGCTCGGGAAATTGGAGCCCTTGAGACAGCGCAAGTCTTGCTATCAAGCCATTCCCCCGCGATCCTTAGCCGCGTGGAGCCGGAAGAGGTGCGTTACTTCCGGCTTAACCGCACGACACGCCATTCTTCGGTGCGCCGACTTACGCTTCCAAAAGATAATGATGAAGCACGCCGGTACGTTCGCCTGGCTGTGAGAGCCTACCCCGAGCTCTATTTCGCGCGCTTCGTGATTTTGGGAGAAGGCGAGTCAGAGCGGGTTGTGATTCCGCGCATCTCGGAGGCTATGGGTATTCCCCTCGATCCCTCATTCGTTCCGATTGTTCCGTTAGCGGGGCGATACATTGATCACTTTTGGGCGCTCCTGAATGACCTTAGAATACCACACGCCACATTGCTTGATCTTGATCTTGGCCGTGCTCACGGCGGCGCAAAAATAGTTCAGAAGGTCGTGACAGCGCTGCGGGATAATGGAAACGATCTGAGCAGCAATTTTGCCGTGACCGTGGGCTCCGTCGATCCGGATGCCGTCGACGAACTCGCGGATAACGAATTGCTTAACGGCTATGAAGACAACGATTGGCTTCAAGCGCTGAAGGACGAAGCCGTCTTCTTTTCATATCCGCTCGACCTCGATTTTTCGATGCTGCGCGCGTTCCCGGATGAATACAAAAGGCCAAATCCTGGCGGCAGAGGGCCGCGTGCTAGCGAAGCAGCTATCCGAGAAAAGAAGGCCGTGGCTCTCAAGACGGGAGGAGACCCGGATCTGTATGACGACGATTACGATTCAGAATTCACTTGGTACCCATACTTGTTCTTGAGTCGCAGCAAGCCCGAAACGCATTTAAGCGCATTGAGCGAGATCAAAAATGAGGACCTTGCTAACGGGGCGCCAGCTGAATTGAGGGCATTGATCTCGCATGTAAAGGAATCACTGGGTCTTGAGGATGACGATGAATGACCCTCGTTCGTCCCGAAGACTGGCGACCGCAGGCCGTCCCCGATCTTGAACCGCGCGCGTGGGAGGCGTTGTGGGAAGTGAACCGCAGCGTCCTCGTTACTGCCGGCGCCGGCGCGGGCAAGACGGAGTTTCTTGCTCAGAAAGCAACATATCTCTTGCAGACTGGACTCTGCCCCGGTCCGAAACGGATACTTGCTATCAGCTTCAAGCGCGACGCTGCAAGAAATCTGACTACACGCGTGCAGAAGCGATGTCCGCCTGAGCAGGCTAGAAGATTTAACTCCTTTACTTTTGACGGTTTTGCCAAGAGCCTTCTGGACCGATTCCGAGCTGCAATTCCTGCCCCTCTCGCGCCTCCCGCGGGCTACCGAATCATTTTTCCGCGACGGCAGGATTTCAGCGATTTCTTGGAACGGCACCGCTTCCACGCTCTCGGTCCCGATCAGTTAGAGAGAGCCGTCGCGAGGACGCCGCTGCCTATCGATGAATCAGACGGTAATATTCGAAGTCGAGCTGTGGCCCAGTACTGGCGCACGCACTGTGCGGACGCTGACGATGTCCAATTATCCTTTGCCATGATTAGTCGGCTGGTCGATCTCCTCCTGCGGGAAAACACCCAAATTCGGCGTGCGCTGCACCTCACATATCCGGCCGTGTTCCTTGATGAGTTTCAAGACACGACCTTTGCTCAGTTTGAGTTGCTGCACACGGCGTTCGATGGAAGCGCCGCCGTATTCACCGCGGTCGGGGACGACAAACAGCGAATCATGGTTTGGGCCGGAGCTATGCCCGATGCATTCGATCAGTTTGAGCGTGACTTTGGAGCGAGACGAATAAATCTCTTGTCAAACTGGCGGTCGCATGAGGACCTAGTTCGCATTCAGCATGTTATCGCCAGCCGAATTGATCCGAATGCCGAACCTCCTGAAGCACGGGCTAACCGTGAAGTTGACGGCGACATAGCTGCAATCTGGGAATTTGAAGATGCCGAGCAGGAAGCAGCGTATCTGGCGGAGTGGACTGATAACGAAATTCAATCCGGTAATGTCGAGCCGCACGAGATCGCTATTCTGGTGCGCATGCGCGCCGATCAGGTCGAACACCAGCTCGAATCTGCTTTTTCAAAATATGGGATCAGATTGCGCAATGAAGCTAGGAATGTCGGCGACGTATCGATCCAGGACTTGTTAGGCGAAGAGCTAACGGCCATCTGTCTACCCTTGTTGCGGCTAGGCGCTATGAACAGAAGCCCCGAGCACTGGAACGCCGCTTTGGCAAACATGCAGTTTCTTGAAGCGTCTGACCCGCAGGACGAACTGCGGCAACCGCAGTTGCAGCATCGGCTTTCGGATTTCGTTCGAGAGCTCCGGCGGACCATGCTGCGCCTTGAACCGGCTGCGGCATCAGCGATCGAAGTATCGCGCTCAGTCCTCGAATTCGTGGATGCAAGGCTAGTACGCCAGTCTTTTCCGGATTATCAACGGCAACGGGACTTCGACCGGATTTGGGAGGGATTTACAATACTATTATCCGAATGCGCTGAGAGGGTGGCCACCTGGCAAGAGGCGTTAGACGAGTTCGAGGGCTTGGGCCAGGTCGCCCTAATGACCATTCACAAGAGCAAGGGGCTCGAATTTCACACTATGTTATTTTATGGATTGGACAATAGAACTTGGTGGAGTCTTACGCCGGACCGGCAAGAGGAATTGAATTCTTTTTTCGTTGCATTCACGCGAGCGAAGCAGCGAGCGTTCTTTATGCTTTGCACCGAACGCGGACAGCCTGTGTCTTGGATTGAAGACTTGCTCGCTCCCGCCGGAGTCATACGGATTGACGGGACTCGACTCCTTGAGGACTGACCTTCGGTGATAGTTGGAGATTTGTGTTGTGGTTCATCTGGTGTTGGCCGCACCGGGGCTTCAGTGGTAACCAAGCTGCCCAATTCCCCGAAGGCTCATCGAGCTTCGCAACGAGCACTACAACGCGCAGATCATGCGCTGAGCGCTGGTGCGGCCAGCTCCCGTCCGCGGCGGCGATCTGTCGCCGAGTTTCTATGACGTGCCGGATGGTCGTTGGAGAATCAGCTAGCTGAAGGTCTTATCCGCCGCCTGCGCGAAGCAGGGCAGTTTCAAGCTCCGCGACGAGCTGTTGCCGCTTCTCTTTTGAAATCTTATCCAGGTTTATCTGGCGCCATTTGATCGCGGGCAAATCCTTCGCGCCAGCCACATCCAGCAACGACCAATCGGGTTCGCCGCGCTCGAATGACAAAAGGAATCGACGGTGGGGGTCCCGCATGTCGCCGACGATGCGGGCGACCAACTCCTTGCGGGCCGCGAGCAGCTCGGCAAGGGGGACCGGCTGCGCCGTCATGCCTTGAAACCCGCGTTCATATTCCTGAGATATGTCTTTCTGTCGGGATGCGAGCACCTCTCCCATGGGCCGGTCGTGACTTAGCAGATAGACGATAAAGGCGCGGCGCAGGGCGTCACTGATGCCCTCGCCGGCAAGCAGATCGCGCACATCGAAGAGATCGCGGGGGTGCTGACGGTCGAACGCGGCGACAATCTTGCCGCCGTACAAATCTTCAAATGAAAGCAGCTGAATTTCGGCGAACCCGAATTGCTGTTCGACAGCCTGAGATACGCCTTGGGTTTGCGCCTCATAAGCGCAGCCGCGCATGACGGGAGTGACTTCGATCTTTGTCTGCACGCCCTCGGACCGGACATTCAACTTCGTCGCTGTCCCTTCGATTTGAGACTCAGCGACCTGACTGCCGGGAATATTTTGTTTTATGCGGGCGGCAATGCGCTTCATGGCGGCGTCGATAGCTGCAAGCGACTCTTCGCGTCCGGCAACCGGAAGATAAGTGAGGTCTATGTCGACCGACAGCCGCGGCATGTCGCGTACGAAGAGATTGATGGCGGTTCCGCCCTTCAATGCAAAACATTCTTCCTGCGCGACTTGCGGAAGCGTGCGTATCAGAAGCGCAACCTGCCTTCGATATTCTTCAGAGAACGCCATCCAGGTCCTCCGGCACGGTGATCTGATAGGCGTGATCGAGCTTGCCGCCCTTCACCAGCATGCGCTTTCCTTTCCCGAGATCGATTTTGTTTTTGTCCAGATATTTCAGCCATGCGTGATGGTGGCGGTCGGCAAAGAAGAAAAAAAGGCGCTTAACCTTTATGCTGCGGCAATCGGGAAGAAGTTTTTGGAGCCGGCGCGGGCTCAGATTTGTAAGGCCTTCCATCAGCTTATCCACCTGATGGAAACTCTCATGTGCAGGGAGTTCATCAAGCAATTCGAGGATGGCGCGTTCGGGCGCCGATATGGTCAGCGGCCAGTCCCACTGGCCCCAAGGCTGGACAGTGAGGCTCATATCGACGGGAGCGGCGGTGCTGCTTTCACGTTCGGTATTCCAGGTCAGGCCGGGCAACGTGCGAAGGGCGGCTTCGCCAGAAAAAAGCCTGCGGTCGTTATGCCAGATGAACCGGACCGCGAGCGGTAGCTTGTGAAGCCATGCCGGCGGAGCCTTGAGACCGTAGAGGTGCACTTCCTTGGTGGTTTGTGACAGGTAATGGGCGTAGCCCTCCAATTCGAGCGCCGTACGGCCGCCGACCACAAGCGGATGTGCGAGCAAGGTTTGAAGTGAAATGACAACCTGTTGCCAGCTCAGAGCGCCACGCGGGCGACGAAAAACGCGTGCGGCCGGCTGCTCCAGCCATCCTGTCGCGACGTAATGGTTCCAAAGCTGGCGCGAATAGCCTTGCCGCTTAAGCCAGCCGGCATCGATGAGAAGGCCTTCCGGAAGCTCCTGCTCTAGGTTTGAGCGTTTCGATTTTTGTCCAACCATATTTGACGATATATAAGAATCTTAAACTCTTTGCTAGTTTGAAAATCTAGTGTTCTGTCAAATATCCTTAGTCACAACGGATGACTTTCAAACCAGAAGTCCAAATTTGACATTGTCAGATATTTTATAAGATAATTATGACATGGAGAATCGGAATGAGCGACGGTCCTCATAAAAGCCTGCCAATGCGGGTCGGTTGGAAGAAGTTCGCGAAGTGCGCGGACAAGGCGGCTTTCGAGCCCGAACAACTTGCGGACCTCGCGATTCCCGCCCTGGAAGGCGACTGGCGGGAAGATGTTGCCCCCCATCTTGGCGTGCTCGGCAAACTCCTCGGCGATAGCAATCAGCCCTCACTGTTTGCCGGTGCGAACAGTGCCGAACTGGAATCGCTGAAGCGGCTCAGCCCCGGCAATTCCCTTTGGCATGCCGTCGTGGACGCCGTCGCGCAGGCCGTCGCGGGCGGCCGGAGCGGTGAGGACGCGTTGCTGGACGGCGCCACCAAGGCCCTGCTCGATCGTGGCGCCAGAGGCGTACGCCAGGTTGAAGAACACTACTTGCGGAGGACCAAAGAGGCCCGCGCGTTAAAGGTGGGGAAAAGAATGGAAGACGGCATATCCAGTGCGCCGATTGCACAAACGGCTCGCCGACTGCTCGGGATTGATCGCGACGCGGCGGCGTCCCCGACGCCGAAGCTGCAAGGACTTGATGACGGGGTGAGGTTCTGATGCCGAAAAGATGTGAGGACGATGAATCCGCGATCCGTGTCGCCGTTGTCGACAGCGATGCGCGTTCGCGCCCGGGCTGGATCAAATGCCGCATCGAGGAAAATCTGCGGTTCTCGGCGGAGCCGCTCGCGTCGTATTTCTTTGCGAAGTGGGACCCGCTTGTATTCGATGCGCTGCTTCTG
This sequence comes from Methylocystis sp. B8, assembly GCF_005771425.1. Classification (GTDB taxonomy): domain Bacteria; phylum Pseudomonadota; class Alphaproteobacteria; order Rhizobiales; family Beijerinckiaceae; genus Methylocystis. The sequence goes on from NZ_VBTZ01000010.1 coordinate 12,160, forward strand.
GCCGCGGCTGTCGAGTTCTGCGACAGGATCAAGCGGCGTCCGTCGTTTCAGTGGTCGCGCGATATCGAACTGCGAATCCCTGTCCACTCTCCTGCAGTGTGGAAGCAGAGGGATGTGACGGAGAGTCTTCATGACGCACTTGAATTTCTGACCGGAGATCGCTGGCGCGTCGAATTCGCGGAACGCAAGAACGCAATTAACCCGCCGCGCCAGGGGCTTTTCAATCTTCCACCGGCGGAATCATTAGCCATTATCCCCTTCAGCGAAGGATTGGATTCGCGGGCGGTTGCCGGCCTTATGTCGCGGGAATTTAGTGACCGCCTCATCCGCGTGCGGCTTGGCACGAAGTCGGACGATCGGCCCAGCGATTCATCGGGCCGTAGGAGTCCGTTCGCGGGCGTGCCTTACTACGTGCGGCGCGGCGAACATCGCTTTGTTGAATCGAGCGCGCGTTCGCGCGGTTTCAAATTCGCGCTCCTCAGCGGGCTCGCCGCTTATATGGCGAAAGCTGACCGCGTCTTCGTGCCCGAAAGCGGCCAGGGTGCCCTCGGCCCCTCACTGGCGCCCGTCGGTCAGGCTTATGAGGATTATCGCAACCATCCGGCCTTTACCGCGAAAATGAGCGTCTTCCTGAAGTCGCTTCTCGGCCACGACGTTCGATTCGAATTTCCGCGCCTTTGGTTCACCAAGGGCGAAACGCTGCTGAAATATGTTTCGGGAAGCGCGCAGGCGGCGGACTGGAAGGAGACGCGGTCCTGCTGGCAGGACAACCGCTATGTTTCCGTCAACGGGCATAGGCGTCAGTGCGGCATTTGCGCGGCCTGTATGTTACGTCGCCTGAGCGTGCACGCCGCGGGATTATCCGAAGCGCCCGAGACTTACATTTGGGAAGACTTGCGTGCCGGATCATTTGAGGACGGGGCGGCGGCTGGATTCAAGAAGATCGCCGCCCAGCGCAACTATGCCATTGCAGGCGCGTTGCACCTCGATCATCTGGCCGGCCTGCGGCAGTCGCGGATTCACGCGCCCGCACTTGAATCAACCGCCCGTCAGCTCGCGCGATCTCTTGAACTGCCGCAGCACGAAGCGCGTGCGGGAATTGAACGCATGCTGATCCAACACGAAAAGGAGTGGAAAGACTTCATGGAATTCCTGGGACTTGATTCATTTGTGTCCAGATGGACTGAGCGCGCGTATGACCACGCTGCTTGAAGATATGCCTTCTGTTGAAGTGGGGGAGCGTTTACGCCTTGCGCGCGAGTCGGCGCGGCTCAAGCAGGCTGATGCCGCAACCGCCCTCAATATCGCCCGGACGACCCTTATCGCCATCGAGAAAGGGCAAAGGCGCGTTCGGCTTGGCGAGCTGCAACAGCTTGCAAAATTATACCGCACGTCCGTCAATGCCTTGCTACGGACGGAAGCGATCCAGGTCGATCTGGCGCCGCAATTTCGCAAACTCGGCATTCAGCTTGACGATGCGGTTGCGAATGCGGCGCAGCTTCTTTGCGATCTCGCAAAAGCGGAAGTCGAGCTTGAAAATCTGCTCGGGGTAAAGCGCGCAAGGAACTACCCGCCGGAGCGGACGATCCTGCACGGCGATGTGCGGACGCAGGCCGAACAAGATGCGCTCGAACTGCGGCAATGGCTCGGGCTCGGGCTAAGTCCCATCCTGGACATTGTGACGCTTCTTGAAATGGAGCTTGGGGTTCGAGTCTATGTTCGTCGTATCGACGGGCGCATTTCCGGTCTTTTTGCTTACGACGATTCCCTCGGCGCCTGCATTCTTCTTAATGCAAACCACCCGCGCGAGCGCCGCGCGCAAACTGCTGCTCACGAATTGGCGCACCTTGTTTCCACGCGGCGGCGTGCGGAAATTCTGGACGGCGGTTCGACGAATTCCCGCGAGGAACGTTACGCGATTGCGTTTGCTCGTGCGTTTTTGACGCCGGCGCGAACGGTCATGCAGAAGTTCCGCGAAGTGACGGTGGGATCATCCAAGCTCACGCGCCGTCACATAATCATCCTGGCGCATATTTTCGGCGTATCGCGCGAAGCAATGGTGCGCCGGCTCGAAGAGCTTGGGCTGACCAAGGACGGGACCTGGGAGTGGTTTGAGCTGTATGGCGGCATTTCCGATGAGCAGGCGCATCAGGTTCTTGGCGACCTTTCCAGCTCGGATGCCCACAAGGCAGATGCTGACCGGCCCACGACGCTGCGGCTCGGGTTGCTTGCCGGAGAAGCCTGGAGGCGTGGACTTCTGACCGAAGGCCAGCTCTCGCGTATGCTGCATATCGACCGGATTGAACTGCGCCGGATGTTTGACGGCCTGGAAATCGAAGGGAGCGAGGCCGATGGGGCTCTCCTGCCTGACTGATTCAACCGCCGTAATCGTTATGGATGCCAGCACCGCAATCAACATGAATGCGACAGGATGCGCTGCGCGGATTCTGCGTGCGCTGCCAAACCGGATTGCCATCACCGAGGTCGTGATGGCTGAACTGGCTGACGACCGGCGTTCCGGACGCCGGGATTCTGAACTGATTGTCGAGCTCCAAAAAGCCGGGCTGATCGCTGTCGTTCCGCTCTCGGAATCACAGGAACGTCACTTTGAATCGCTGGTGATCGGATGCGGCGTTGACACGCTCGACGACGGCGAAGCTGCGACCATCTCGTACGCCGCAGAAACCGGCGCAACGGCGTTAATCGATGAACGAAAAGCCAATCGCATCTGCGGCGAACGATATCCGCTGATCCGCATCGGATGCACCGTTGATCTGTTCGTTCACGCGAATGTCAGAACGTCACTTGGAGATTCTGGTCTCGCCGAAGCAGTGTTTGCCGCTCTTCAGCAAGCGCGCATGAGAGTGCTGCCACATCACCTGGACTGGGTGGTCAGGCTGATAGGACAGGAACGGGCGCAGGAGTGCCCGAGCCTACCCAGAGCCGTTCGGACCGGGAACCGACTGGTAGCGGATGCGCGTTAGGCGCACCCTGAGCGAGCAGGCCGCAATGGTGTTCGCTTGCTTGATGACAAAAGTGACAGTCTACCCATCTCCAGGATGGCGCGAATGACTGATGGTCGTTCCAACCCATGAGTTTCGATCGCGCCGCTCTCGCGCCGACGGGATTTGTGAACCTCGAGCCCGCGGCACAGCGTTAAAAATCCTTTTACGGGTTCAGGATGTAAATGGCAGCCTCTTCGGCCCGGTCAGAGAAGCGAGCGCATGAGCGAGAATGCCGATTTCGAAAAGAGAGCTCTCGAAGCCTTGCTCCGTTATCGCGAAGCGCTCGCCAGGGTCGAAGCGTTGGAAAAGGAAGAGGCGACGGCGCACCAAGCGCTTGTCGAATGGCACGGCCGCCTCGAAAAGTCGACTTCCAACCCCGCCACTCCGATCGCGAGATCGAATCTCATCGAAGCTGGGCAGGACGCCATTTCCCGGCTGCACAACATCCGCTTCGCAATGAGTGAGGCGACGGCGGAGTTGAAATCAGCTTTCACCACTCTTGTCGCCTTCGACGACGCATTGGGCTACCTCCCAATTCCGAAGGCGACCGATTCGAACGTGAAGAATGCGGGCGGCAGTCCGGAAGAGTGATCTGCAGGGAGAGACAGGGAGGGCGTCCTGTCTCTTGCATCACCCGATTTTGTATCAACGCAAAGCTACCCAGCCTCGCTTGTCGGCGCGAGTTCGCCTTCGCCCTGCTTCCGGTTAGGGAATCAGCCCGCGCCTCAACGCCAGCGCCACGACATGCGCGACGTTTTCAGCGTCGAGTTTGGCGCGCGCACTGTCGAGATGAAAGGCGATGGTGCGCGTCTTAACGCCGAGGATCTGACCGATCTGATCCATGGTGCGGCCGCGTGACGTCCAAGCGAGACATTCCGCCTCGCGTTGGCTCAAAGGCGACGACGGATCAAGGCCGACAGGAGTTTTCAACGTGGCTTCGACATGGGCGTGAAAATACATGCCCATGAGTTGCAAAATGTCCCTTGCCTTCGAAATCTTTTCGTGGAGATCTGAACCTTGCTTATCGGCTGCGAAAGTGAAAAGCGCGAACCGATCGAACCCAGCCGGAATCGGGATAGTGACGCCACGTTCGATTCCGAACTCCGCCGCCTCGCATATAAAGCGCTTAACTTGGTCTCCTCGACCCCTCGCCATCTGCGGGCCGCTCCAGTGGAAAGGATCACGGTCGCGACGCGCTCGGATGAGAACCGGATCAATCAGATCGTAGCGTTGGCTCCAATAGCGCGTGGTCCATTGCTTCGGATATGTCGAAATCAATGTGTGACCATGCTCGGCGAGTCCGAGGTAAGCAAAACTGCGAAAGCCCAATTTCTGGGTCGCCCGCTCGGCAACCGCGCGAAACGCCGCCTTGTCTGACGCTGTGCTGACGCCGTCGATGAATTCCTGAAATGCATTTTCAACTCGCCGCATTTTTTGGGCCTTTCGCCGTTGATTCGACGCGCCCCCCGCCCCCTGTTCGAGCAACGGCCTCCACAATGCTTTTGAAGACCGCCGCCAATTTCGGACTGGTGTCTGTGACCACGATGCGGCGATTTTGTGAACACGCTTATAAAACTCCTGTGAAATTTCGCAGGTTTATCGCCACCGCGCTTCTGGTTCCCTGCGCCCGAATTCATCCGCGATTCGGAAGATTTGAACCATGCGCTTCGCCTCACAAAGCCGCCGCCGTTTCAGCGCCGACGCCAACATCCGTCCACGACTGCGCGGACGAAAAGCGCAGCGCGACGCCGCCTGACGTCGCGGAGGCAACGAAATGGACTTCTCAGCGTTCATGGCGCTCGCCGAGGGTTGCGCGCCGGGCGTCGATATAAGGCCGCTGATCGGGATTGTGCGCGCTGCGAGCGGCTTCGAGCCTCTTTCGCTCACAATCGATGGCCGCAGGCCAATCAAAATACTAGCGACCTCGAAGGACGAGGCGATTGCTCTCGCGATGCAGGCGAAGGTCGGCAATCAAGACGTGCGTCTGGGTCTCGCTGGTCTGACATTTGGCGATCTCAATAAGGCGGGAATCGGCGTCGCGGACGCCTTCGAGAGCTGCCCGTCGCTGCGCGGCGCCGCGCAGATTCTCCACGAAGATCCGAAGCATTTTGCAAGGTCGAAAGCAGCGATCGATTTGAATGCCGGCGTGTCGCTATCGGCTGATGGCGAATCTGGTCATCGGGAAGAGTTGCCAATTCCTCGAGAAGAGTTCGCCGCTCCCACGGAGTCGCACGAGACGCCCAAAAAGAAATGGGACGTGTTTGGTGGCGACTCCGGAAAATCGCTCCTCGTCTATGAGTCGTCTCCCTCCCCACGGTAAGGGCCGCCCGCAAACCTATCTGGCCATCTCAAATGGAGTTCGAAATTTATGACGCCCTCCTTCGCTCGTCGTCTCTCGTTCAATTTGCTCTCAAGCACTGCCGCCACGCTCATTCTCAATGAACCCGCATTGGCGCAAAGCGCCAATGTCGAACGCGTTCTCCAGAACATCGTCGATGCGCTTACCGGCAATGTGGCCAAGCTGCTCGCTACGCTCGCCATTATCATTACCGGCATGTCCTGGATGTTCGGCTATCTCGATTTGAGGCGCGCCGGCTACGTCATTCTCGGCGTCGCCATCCTGTTCGGCGCCGCTGAGATCGTCTCGACGCTGACTGGCCGATAGGCGCAGAGCTGCGCCTATTTACTTCCATCTCTTCGATCGGAACGCTTCATGAGCGACGAACGCCTCGTCGAGGACACGCTTTTCCTCGCCTGTACGCGCCCAGCGATGATCCTCGGCGTGACGATGGAGGCCATGGGCCTCAACATCATCTTCTCGTCGATCTTATTCGTCTTGGCTGGCAGCCTGCTTTATGGCCTCGTCGCCTTGCCGATCCACTTCGCCTGCCGGCTCGTCTGCCGGCGTGACGCCAATCAATTCCGGATTCTTTTCGCCTGGTTCGAGACACGTGGCCGTTATCGCAATGCGAATCTTTGGGGCGGCTCCTCCTGCACGCCATTGCGGCTCGTACGCCGCTTCCGCACCGAGGAGCTCATCCATGGCTAGCGTCGCTGCGCGTATCAAAGCGCGAGAGGTGGAGTCTGGCGCCCACCTGCCCTATCTGCGCCATGCCACCGAGCACGTGGTCTCGCTCTCGACGCGGGCGCTGATCACCACGATTCGACTTTCTGGCGTCTCCTTCGAGACATCCGACGCAGCCGATCTCAACGACCTCCACGCCAAGCTCAATCTGACGCTGCGCAATATCGCTGACGAGCGGCTGGCGCTTTGGACGCATGTCATCCGTCGGAGGGCCACGGAGTATCCTGAGGGCGCCTTTCGATCGACGTTCGCGCGCGAGCTCAACGAGACTTATCGGGCGCGGCTCATCTCCGAGACGCTCTATGGAAACGAGCTCTACCTGACGCTCGTCTGGCATCCGGGACGCGACGCGACCGAGCGCGCGTCGCTGTTCTTTTCCCGCCTTGCTCGCGCGCAGCACGCCGGCATCGAGGTTGACACATTTGGGCTTAAGAAGCTCGATGACGTCTCGCGCGATCTGATGGCGGCGTTTGATCGTTATGGCCCGCGTCGCCTCGGCTTCATCGAACGGCGCGGCATCATCTTTTCCGAAACCGGCGCCTTCCTCCAGGAGCTCGTCGCGTGCGATCAGCTCCCCTTCCCGCTCGTCCAAGGCCCGATCGGGCCGGCGCTCTATGTCAACCGCCTGATCTTCGGGGGCGAGACGATCGAAATCCGCGCCCCCGGCGGTTCACGTTTCGCAGGCATGCTTGCGTTTAAGGATTATCCGGCGACGACCAGGTCCGGCCTGCTCGACGGCCTTCTCTCCGCGCCGTTCGAACTTGTGCTCGCGCAGAGCTTCGCCTTTCTTGGCAAGGCGGAAGCGAAGACGGTGATGACACGCAAACAGAACCAGCTTCTCTCCACCAACGATCCCGCCGCCTCGCAGATTGGCGATCTCGACGCGGCGCTCGATGATCTGGAGTCGAACCGATTCGTGATGGGCGAGCACCATCTGTCGCTTCTGGTCCTTGCCGAGGAACCAAGGGCTCTCCTCGACAAGATGAGCCAGGCGCGGCGCATTCTCGCCGACGTCGGCGCGGTTGTGGCGCGCGAAGACCTCGGGTTAGAGGCGGCCTTCTGGGCGCAATTGCCGGGCCTGTTCAAATACCGGGCGCGGGCCGGCGCGATCACTTCGCGCAATTTCGCGGGACTCTCACCCTTCCACGCCTATCCTTCAGGCAAGGCCGAGGGCAATCATTGGGGGCCGGCCGTCGCAGCGCTGAAAATTGCCTCGGGGTCGCCGTTTCATTTCTCGTTTCATGTCGGAGATTTGGGCAACACCTTCATCTGCGGCCCCTCGGGGTCGGGCAAGACCGCGTTCCTGACTTTCGCTCTGGCGCAGGCGGAGAAGCTCGATTGCCAGCTCGTCCTCTTCGACAAGGATCGTGGCGCCGAGCTCTTCATCCGGGCGATCGGCGGCTCTTACCTCGCCCTGAAGAGCGGCAGGCCCACGGGCTGCGCGCCCTTGAAGAGCTTCGATCTGACGCCGTCGAACCTCGCCTTCCTCGGTGCGTTGGTGGGCAAACTCGTCAGCGTCGAGGGAAGGCCGCTGTCGGTCGGTGACGAGCAGAGGATCGACAATGGCCTCTTGGCGCTGCGCGACATGCCGCGCCATGAACGATCCTTCTCGGCGCTGCGCGTCTTTCTCGGCCAGCGCGACACGGAAGGGATCGGCACCCGGTTGGAGCGTTGGTGTAAAGGCGGCGCGCTGGGCTGGGCTCTCGACGCTGACGAAGACGTAATCAGCATCGATTCTCACGCCTTTGGCTTCGACATGACCGAAGTCCTCGACGACCCTGTCATCCGCACGCCGTTGATGATGGTCTTGTTTCGGCGAGTAGAGGAGCTGATCGACGGGCGCCGCATCGTCATCGCGATCGACGAATTTTGGAAGGCGCTCGGCGACGAAGCCTTTCGTGATCTCGCCAATGACGGGCTCAAGACCATCCGCAAGAAGAACGGCGTCATGGTGTTCGGCACCCAGTCGCCGCGCGACGCGCTCGCCTCCCCGATCGCCCATACAATCGTCGAGCAATGCCCAACCCAGATCTTCTTTCCGAACGCCCGTGGCCAGGCGCGCGACTATGTCGACGGCTTTCATCTAACCAAAACGGAATTTCGGCTGATCCGCGAAGAGCTTTCGACCGAGAGCCGTCGCTTCCTCTTGAAGCAAGGCCACGATGCGGTGGTCGCCGAGCTCGATCTCAAGGGCATGGATGACTTGCTCGCCGTCCTCTCCGGCCGCACGGCGACCGTCGAGCTCGTCGATCGCCTGCGCGTCGAAGTTGGCGACGATCCGACCAAATGGCTCCCACTCTTTCATCAGCGACGAAAGGGGCTCGCATGAAGCCGCCTGCTCGATTCATTCCTCTCGTGATCATAGCCTCCCTGCCCTTTCCGGCCTCAAGTCAGGTCGTTTTCGATCCGAGCGTGTTCGCCCGCCAGTTCGATCAATTGATCGAGATGAAGAAAGAGGTCGAGACTCTCTCTTCGCAACTGAAAGTCGCGCAGGATCAGCTCGCGCAGGCGAAGCAGCTCTATGACTCCTTCAATAGGCTGACGAACGCCAATGACGTCGCGAGCCTCCTGAACTCATCGGAGTTTCGGAAATATCTGCCGGGGGAATTCTCGCAGATCGAGGGACTGATCAAAGGATCCGGCTCGGGCGGCTTCGCCTCTTCCATCGACAGCTATCTTTCGCAAAACCGCCTCTATACAGAAAATCCGGGAAACTCCTTCTACGCCTCAGAGCTCGATCGTATTGCTCGCCAAACGGGCGCGAAACACTCGCTCGGTCAAGCCGTCTATGACACGGCCTCTCGGCGCATCGATCAGCTTGAGGAACTCCGCCGCCAGATCAGCGGCTCCAAGGACGCCAAGGAAGTACTCGATCTCTCGGCGCGCCTCCAGGCCGAACAGGCGTTGCTACAAAACGACGTGCTGCGCCTGCAAGGCCTCGCGATGATTCAGCGCGCGCAAGCGGACATGGATTTCGAGCGCGAGCGCGAACACGGTCGCCAGCTCGTCCAAGAAATGAAAGGAGCCCTGAGGTGAAGCGATCTCTCCTTGTATTTGGCTCGCTCGTCATTCTCGCGGCTTGCGGCGACAAGGCCAATGACAAGTCGCCATCTCGATCTACGTCGCCCCAACCGCCGAAAGCGCGCACCGTGCTCGAGTTCCTCGAAAATCCAGAGGCGCTCGACGAGGCCTGGGCCAGGTGCCGCAATGATCCGGGCGGGCTCGGCGCCACAGGCGAATGCGTCAACGCCGGCTACGCCAAGGAGCGGCTGATGATGCTCGGTAGAGAACGGGCCATTCAAAGCCTGAAGCGCTAAGGGAAAAGCAGATGGCGATTCAGGTCTTCGACGAGTTCTTGAAAGAGTTCGAGCAACCAATCACGCAGTTCGTCTCGAACGCCGTTCAGAACGTCTCGTCCTATGTCGACGGACCGCTGCAAGTCGCGGTGATGCTGTATATCGTGGTTTACGGCGTCGCGGTCATGCGCGGCGCGATCCAGGAGCCGATCCTCGATTTCGCCTGGCGTTCGATCCGTATCGTCGGTGTCATCCTGCTCGCGACGAACGCCGCCTCCTACCAGCAATATGTCACTGGGCTCTTCTTCGAGTCGTTGCCCAAAGAAATTAGCAACGCCATCGCCGGCGGCGGCCTCGATATGAAATCTGGTCAGCCATTCGATCAATTGCTCAACAAGGGCGTTGAGGTCGCGACACAGATTTACGAGCAGGCTGGGATCACCAACATCGCGCCCGCTCTGATCGCCGCCATCCTATTGGTCTTCACCGCCGTCAGCGGCTTCCTGCAGTTCGCAATCATGCTCTATGCGAAGGTCGGCCTCGCGCTGGTGTTGGCGCTCGGACCGATCTTTATCGCGCTCATGCTTTTTGAAGCGACGCGCACATTTGGCGAAGCCTGGACGCGCCAGCTCGCCAATTTCGTGATCCTGCACGTCCTCGTCGTCGCGCTGATCGGGCTGATGCTGACGACCGTCGGACATTTCGTCGACAAATATGGCGCCAACGCCACGACCGGCGGCCAGTTGATCGTCGGCGCCGTGGCGATCAGCGCAGTGCTCGGCCTTGCCGCCTATATCGCTCTGCAATTGCCGGAGATCGCCGGAGCGCTCGCCGGCGGGGGCGCATCGCTCGCCGCCCACATGCTCAACCGCTGGATGGCGGCCACTGCAACCACCGCCACCCTGGGGGCGACGATCGGCGCTTATGCCGGCGCCCATGTCGCCGCGACACGGACGATCCAGGGGCTGCAGCGACGTCGGAGAGGCGGCAGCATCCGTCACGTTCCCGCGGAATAACGAACACTCGCCATCTTGAAGATCACGGTTTTCGGAGACGCAATGTCGGCACGAATGGCATTCTTGGCGCTGGCGCTCGCCACGCCTCTAACCGGTTGCGCAAGTCTCACAGGCGTAAGCGCGCCGTCCTGCGACGGCTCGACGCGGCGGCCGCTCAATCGGTCGCTTTGGGATTGGGAGAACGCTGCGCCGGTTGAACCGCCGGCTCCGCCACCCGCTGTTGGCGAACCACTCATCCGCAAGGGCGAAATCGACAGGGCGCGTGCGAGCGAGCGAACCGTCACTCTCCCCATATTCGATATCGCCGCTTCGACGCGGCGTTGCGGGGAAGCAGACCATGGTTGAGCGCGGCGATTTGAAGGCCTATTTCGAACGCGCTCGCCTCTGGGAGCAGGATCTCCTTCTCTCGGCGCAACGCTCGAAGCGCATCGCCTGGGGCGTCGCGGCGGCGGCCTCGGCTCTCGCTTTCGTCTCGATCGGCGCGGTCGCGGCGCTCACTCCGCTCAAGACCGTCGAGCCCTTCGTTATTCGCGTCGACAACGCGACCGGCATTGTCGATGTGGTTTCCGCCCTGAAGGACCAGCCGCAGGCCTACGACGAGGCGATCGCAAAATATTTTCTTGCGCAATATGTGAGAGCGCGGGAAGGCTACAGTTTTGTCGAGGCGCCCGCCAATTTCCGCACCATTTCGCTGCTCTCGACCCAAGGCGAGCAGACACGCTTTTCGACCCTCTATCGGGGCTCAAATCCCGACAGCCCGCAGGTCGCCTATGGCAAGAGCGGCGTCGCCGAAATCCGCATCAAGGCGATTTCGCTGCTGGGTCCCAACCTCGCCTCGGTGCGCTATTTGCGCGAAGTCCGTCATGGCGACGAGATCAAGCTTTCGCATTGGATCGCAACGGTCGCCTTCTCGTTCGAGAAGAAGGCGACGATCTCCTCCTCCGATCGCCTGATCAACCCTCTCGGCTTTCTCGTCTCCGAATACCGTTCCGACCCAGAGACCGCGCCATGACGAACCGCTTCTCCTTCGCTGGCGCCATGGCGATGATCGCTTGCGGGATTTTGCTCGCGCCTTTGCCGGGCCTCGCCCTGCAGCAACCGATGGCTGGATCGCGCGACGCGCGCATGCGAATGGTCGCCTATGACCCCTTCAACGTGGTCAAAATCAACGGCGTCATCCGCGCCTCGACCCAGGTTGTCTTTTCCGAGGACGAAGAGATCGCTCATGTCGCGATCGGCGATTCCGTCTCCTGGGAAGTCGCGCCGGCCGGCAACATCCTCTTTCTAAAGCCGCGCGAAAGGCACCCTCCGACCAATCTGCAGGTGGTCACGACGCGCCGGGACGGCCGCAAGCGCTCCTATCAATTCGAGCTGTCAATCGCCGAAAGCTCGCTTGGTGAAAGCTACTTCATGGTCCGCTTCGCCTATCCGGGAGACGAGGCGGAAGCGCGCCGCTACGCCGCCGCATCGAGGAACAGCGAGATGGAGGCGCGCGCAGTCGATGAAGTCTTCGCGCTCCACAACGCCACAGCGCCGCGCAATTGGAGCTATTCGGCGCAAGGGACGCCGAATCTCGAGCCCGACGCCGTTTATGACGACGGCAAGGAGACGACGCTGCGCTTTGAGGGCAATCGAGAGGTGCCGGCGATTTTCATCGTCGCCGCTGATGGGACCGAAAGTCTCGTGCCAAAAGATGTGCGCGGCGAACTCGTCGTGGTCCATGCGGTCGGGCACGAATTGCGCCTGCGCCAAGGCGCGGAAGTGCTCTGCATCTTCAATGAAGCCTTCGATCCAGTGGGCGTCAACCACATCACGCGAACGACGAGCCCGAGCGTCGCCCGGCTGCCACGACGCGCGGCGCGGACGCGATGACGATCACAATCATGTTCAAGGGCGAAAACAATGAATGAAGATCCGCCAACTGGCCCCCTCGATCAGGAGCGTCGCATCACGCCGGTCTCTTCCGTTGGAGAAGCGCCGCTGCCGTGGCGCAAAGGATTGGGCGTCGTCGGTCTCGTCACGCTCTGCGGCCTTGTGCTGTGGGCGAGCTGGAAGCGCGCGCCAACCGAGTCCGAGGCGCGACAGAAGCCGACGATTTCTGTGGCGAATGCGTTCGAACGTCCGCGCGACCCGCCGGTCGCTCGGCTGGAGCCGGTAGCGCTTCCGGTCGCGGCGCCGGCTGTTGTCGAGAGATCCAAAGCCGATGAGCTCATGGACAGCGCGCGACGCGCGCCTGTGCTCGTCTTCAATCGGCCACAGCAAACCAAATCCGGCGCGCCGACGATCCCGTTTCCCGGCATAGATACTGAGCCGACGGGCTCCATTTACGCGAACGGCTATGGCGTTACGGAAGCTCGCAACGAACTCGCGAGCAACCTTAAGCCAACCGCGATCGAAGGCGTGCGGGCGGCGCGTCTCCCCAATCGTCATCTCGTGGTGACGCAAGGAACCGCCATCCCCTGCGTCTTGGAGACCGCCATGTCGTCGGACGTGGCCGGTTTTGTTTCGTGCGTTATTGAACGTGACGTCATGTCCGACTCCGGCCAAGTCGTGCTGATGGAGAAAGGGACGCAAATCGTCGGCGAATACCGAAGCACTCTGCGACGCGGCTCAAGGCGCATGTTCGTGTTGTGGACCCGGGCAAAGACGCCGACCGGCGTGATCGTTGCGCTCTCGAGTCCGGCGACCGATGCGCTCGGGCGCTCCGGATTCGACGGCGAGATCGACAATCATTTCTTCGAGCGGTTCAGTGGCGCTCTGTTGCTCTCGATCGTCAACGACGCCGGACAAATCGCCGGCGCCCGGCTGTCACAGGCCAATGTTCAAGTCAATTCGCTCCAAAACTCAGGACAAGGCGCTGCGTCGATCGCTACCGAACAATCGATCAACATTCCGCCGACGCTCTATAAGAACCAAGGCGAACTCGTCTCAGTCTTCGTCGCCCGCGATCTCGACTTCTCTTCCGTTTATCGGCTGCGGATCATCGAAGGTCGTACGCAAATTCTCGACCGGACAATTGCGGGCGGAGTACTCGGACCGCAACGGATCACGAAACCATGAGCGGCGAGGGAGCGGCCGTTCTGGTCGATTTCCTGCCTGCAGATAGGCTGGATGACGCCGCGCCGTCGGCAGAGCGCCGCGTGCTGCTGCGATTGCTCGAGCCGATCGCCGACCTCCTCGCCGATCCCGAATTGACCGAAATCGTTGTCAACAGACCGGGCGAAGTCTTCACCGAAGGCCCGCAGGCTTGGACGCGCCATGAGCGAAAAAGTCTTAGCTTTTCTCATCTGATGAATCTCGCGACCGCCGCGGCGGCCTTCACGCGCCAGGATATCGCGGCCGACCATCCAATTGTCTCAACCGTTCTGCCGATGGGCGAGCGCTGCCAGATCGTCATTCCGCCCGCCGTGCCTTTGGGCACGGCGAGCCTCACGATCCGCAAAGCAGCCGCGGCAACGATGACCCTCGAAGAATTCGAACGCCGTTCGCTTTTTGCCGATGTTCGCCAAGCGAGCGACGGGCTATCCGTCGAGGAAGAAAAGCTCGTCCGTCTCAGAGACGAAGGCTGCTGGCGCGAATTCCTCGAACGCGCCGTCGCCAGCAGGCGCAACATCGTCATTTCGGGAGCGACAGGCTCGGGCAAGACGACGCTCGCCAAAGGCCTCGTGGCCTTGATCCCTGATAATGAGCGCATCCTCACCATTGAGGACACGGCGGAGCTTTCCGTTCCGCAGCCCAACCACGTCCGTCTGCTCTACGCCAAGGACGGCTCCGGCGTCGCAAAGATCGGCCCGCGCGAATTGCTGGAATCGGCTTTGCGCATGCGCCCCGACCGCATCCTGCTGCAGGAGCTGCGCGACGGCACGGCCTTCTACTATCTGCGCAACGTCAACTCGGGTCATCCGGGTTCAATCACCACGGTCCATGCCGATAGCGCGCGGCTCGCCTTCGAGCAGCTCACCCTGCTCGTCAAGGAGAGCGCCGAGGGGCGCGAACTCGCGCGCGAGGACATCAGGCGACTCTTGCATCTCACGGTCGACATCGTCGTTCAGATGAGTCGCAACAATGGTCGCTACCGCATCACGGAAATCCACTATGATCCCGAGGCCAAGCGCCGAAATGCGTTCTGAATCGAGATCGCTTAGAAGTTTCTCCGCTTTCTGCAAGATCGCGCGCCCGGAAGGGGAGCGATCCTGGCCGCGGCTGGCGCTCGCGATAGGTCTTTCGCTCTTGGCGGCGGCGATCTTTCTCCTTGTCGCGTCAAACGTGCTGTTGATCGGCCTGCGCGCCCATGACGGCGGCCTGCATCTCTTTGATATTTTGACCCTGGCGCCGCAGTTCGGAGTCGACAAACGCCTCGACCGCTGGCTGACTATCGGCTTCATCGCTGGCGCTGTCACGACATTCGCCCTGCTCGGCATGATCTTGCGCGCCAGGCCGAGGCCGCTCCATGGCGCCGCGCGCTTCGCCACGCCGCACGATATCAAAGCGGCGGGCCTACGCGCAAAAAACGGCCTCTTGCTCGCCCAGGTGAATGGCAAGCTTCTGACCTTCGGCGGAACGGAGCACGTCATCGTCTATGCCCCGACGAGATCCGGCAAAGGCGTCGGGGTCGTCATTCCCAATCTCCTCTCCTGGAGCGACAGCGTCGTCGTGCTCGACGTCAAGAAGGAGAATTTCATTAAGACGGCGGGCTTTCGCGGCGCACATGGCCAGAAGGTCTATCTCTTCGATCCCGTAGATCCCGAGGGCCGCACGGCGCGCTATAACCCGCTCTCTTGCGTGCGCCGAGATCCGGCTGATCTCTATGACGATCTGCAGCGGATCGCCGGCATGCTGTTTCCCCCCGAACCGCGCGGCGATCCCTTCTGGACGGAAGCGGCGCGTTCGGCCTTCATCGCCATTGGTGGCTATATCGCCGAAACGCCGCAACTGCCTTTCACCATCGGCGAAATTCTGCGTCAGCTCACAGCGGCTGCCGATGTCAAGGCACATTTCGAGCGCGTTTTAAGCGGGCGGAAGGACGGCCCAGACCAGCTCTCGGCCTCTTGCGTCGCGGCGCTCAATGATTTTCTCGCGGCTTCAGAAAACACGCTGCAATCGGTGCGCAAGACCGTCACCGCGCGCCTCGGGCTGTGGCTCAATCCGCGCATCGACGCCGCGACCTCGGCGAGCGATTTCAATTTGAGCAAATTGCGCTCCGAGGCGATCTCGATCTATCTCGCGGTGACACCCGACAATCTCGACCGGCTGGCGCCGCTCCTCAATCTCTTCTTCCAGCAGGTGGTCGATCTTAACGCCCGCGAACTACCCCAACACAATCCGGCGCATTCGCGCCAGCTTCTGCTGCTTCTCGATGAATTTCCCTCTCTCGGCCATGTCGGGGTGCTGGCGAAGAGCGTCGCCTTCATCGCCGGCTATGGCGTTAGGCTGCTGACCGTCTTGCAGAGCCCCTCGCAATTGCGCGCGATCTACGGCGCGGACGAAGCCAAGAATTTTCTGACCAACCATGCCATCGAAATCGTGTTTACCCCAAAGGAGCACGACGTCGCCGTCGAGCTTTCGGAGCGTTTCGGAACGCAGACGGTGGAAGCGAAGAGCCGATCGCGGCCTTGGGGCTTTTCCAATCGCTCCCGCTCCGAGACGATCTCAGATCATCGGCGTCCCCTCCTCTTGCCCCAGGAATTGAAACTCACGCCCAAAGCCAAGGCCTTCGTGTTGATGGCCGGCGTTCCGCCGATCCTCGCCGACAAGCTCGTCTATTACGAAGATCGCCGCTTTACGGACCGACTCCTCCCGCCGCCGATCATCGAACCGATGCCGGCGCCAACCCATGAAGCGCTCGCCTCGCAGGTGCTTCAATTGCAACAGGACGTCGCCGAATTGCGCGCTATCGTCATTCGCCGCCCGTTGACCGATGCGGAAATCGATGATCCCGCGTCGATCCCCGCCGACGCGCTCACAAATCTCGGCGACGTGCCGCTCGATCTGGAGAACGTCTCGGAAGGGGCGCTGAACGACTGGGTCGCGGGCTATATCGACGGCGCCGCTCGCTACAACGCGAATTCGGAAGCCACTGAGGCGAGCGTGAATTCGAGCGCCTCGCAGCCCCTTGAGAGCGAAGACGCGCGCGCCAAGGGCGCGGCAGGACGCGGCCAGCGGCGCAAGCGAAGCCTGGAGATGAGCCGTGGCTGAGAACGACAAAGATGGCGACCGCGCGTTCGAGTTGAAGCGAGCTGCGCAAGACAGCGACGACAAACGGGGCGACGCCACTGATCGACGCGCGGCTTCGGGGACGGGCGGCGCAGCCGAATTCGATTTTCTACCTGCGCATCTGCGCCGCAAATATTACGTCGTGGGGATCGACGCGACGGAAGCGAGAATCTACGCTGATCGCGACGGCGAATATCTAATCGCGAAGGCCGGCCGTGACCGCCTGGTGACGCTCATCGCCAATGTCGAAATCGTCCGTGACCTCGTCGCCATCGCCGCGCATCGCGGCTGGGAAAGGATCGAGCTGTCGGGCTCGTTAGAATTTCGGCGGGAGGCCTGGCTCGCCGCCTCCGCGCGCGGGATCGAGGCGAAAGGCTATGAGCCATCAGAACTCGATCGCGCCGCGCTAACGAAGATGCAAGGGCGATCTGAACATCGCCAGCAGCATGCCTTCGAACACAACCAGAGAAGCGCGGGAGCGTCGGCTCGGCGCTCTGTACCTGAGCGGAATTCAGATGGCGGAGCTGACGACCGCAACGCCCGCTCGCATCTCGCCCTAATCGAACGCATCGCATTTGCGGCCTTCCCCAAAGACGCCGAAGCGCGCAAGCGCATTCTCGACGCGGCGCGCGAACGCATGGCGCATCATCGACGTCGTGGCGCCCGCTTCGATCGGGCGGAAATCGTCGAGGGAAAAACCAAGCAGTCGTGGGAGACGCCAAGCAAGTCCGCTGGAAGAACCAGAGACGCGGATCACACCGAGCGTGCCTATAGGAATCGGTAACGCCCGCCACGCACGCCGCTGCAGGGCGTCGATATTTGAAGATTTCATGATTCACGCCGCGATCTCGTCGCAAATGGCGCGATATTTTTGTCGCACGTCATCTTGATTCGATTCGTGATCGTCGCGCCACCCCGAGCTGGCATTTCCCGCCGTCTTCAACTGAGCATAGGGCAAGAAACATGACGATCGCGCAAAGGTTGAAGGAAGGCGATGCTGTGGACGACAATGCGGTTGAAGCGAGGCTAGCGACCTCCGATAAGGTTTCAGCGTTGCGATCGGCGTTACGCTCGGCGCCGCCGAAAAAAAACGCACGCTCTCGCAGCCCTCTCAAAGCCGCGGTTGCGCAATTGCTGCCGGATCTGCTTGCTTTCCGCGCGAAAGGATATACGAGCGCGGAACTCGCTGAGATCATGCGCCGCAATGGCTTTGTCATCGCCGCCCGTACATTGAACAAATACATCAACGAGGCGCGCGCGCGTCCCGCGAATCGACGCAAAAAGAAAATCGCGTTCGTTGCCGCCAAATCAAAAACGACGACAGTTAAATCTGGCTCAAGGACAGCCGATGCGGCGAGAACGATGGCGACGCCTCCTTCGCTATTGGCGACGAAGCCTCCGGCGCAAGCTCGAAAAGCTGCGAAAGACGTTCTTGGGCATCGCTTCGATGACGATGTGTAACGAGCAAGACTCAGCGTCGCGCCAACTCGCGATAATTAACCCCGACAGTAAAGGACATTCGGACATGGCTACTGCTACTGCCGCCGCCGTCAAACCTCGTCCTCGCGCGGCGGCCTTGCCCGCCGCCGTCAAGCGTGTGGCCCTCGTCGCCAATGAGAAAGGCGGCGTGGGCAAATCCGTTTTTACGCGCACGCTCGTCGATCATCTCCGCACCAACGGCAAGCGGGTCGCGGCCTATGACGCCGACGGAAGCGTCGGCGCGACGGCGCGCGTTCTCGGCAGCCGCGACGCCGCCGGCGCTGTCGAACGCGTGCAGAATCCGGTCGAAGGCGTCGGCTATTACAATGGTCGGGCCGATGCTGAACGCAACATTCTGCTCGACTCGATCGAGTCTGGTGAAAAGCTCTACGTTCACGATCTCGCCGGCGGCCTCTTGGCCGATCTCACGCGGATCGTCGACGGCGGCGAGGGACTCGACGGCCTTCTCGACGCATTCGAAGCTCATGGCTACAGGCTGACGCTACTTCACGTCATTTCGCCGGACGTCGGCGCCGCTCAATCCGTCGCTCGTTGGTTGAGCTTGATCGGCGACAGGGCCGATCACGTCGCAGTGATCAACCTCAAGCACGGCAAACCGCCAAACGACTTCCCCTTCTGGTACGGCTTCACCGACGCCAAGGGCGTTGCGAAGGGCGGCAAGACGCGCGAAAAACTGCTCGCCATGGGCGGCGTCGAAATCGAGTTTCCCGCGCTGCCTGCCGGCACGTTCGCGAAACTCGACGCTGAGAACATCCCCTTCACGCGCGCCGACAAGGCCGGTTTGCTTACGATCACCGAAAGGGCGCACGTCACGAAATACCTGCGCGACTTCGCCGCGGCGCTGACGCCCGCGTTTCCATTCCTCGGCCTCTGACTCGACGTAACTCGGGCCGCGCTTCGATCCCAGCGTGTCCTATCGTGGCGTGTCGGCGGCCCCGTCGCTAAAACTCGACCAGCCGGGCGCATGGCTTTGTTCGAGCGCGCGGAATTCGCCATCTCGCGCGCCAGCTCCCGCAAACCCATGAAACCGTCCCCTCAGTTGGCTCTCGACGTCCTGTCGAGTATCCTATAGGATACAGCCCAAGTGCTCGAAGTTCGGAAGACGGACGCATTTGAAAATTGGCTTACAGGGCTGAGAGATCAGCGCGGCAAAGCGAAGATCATCGCGAGAATCGATCGCTTGGCGCTCGGCAACCCTGGCGACGTCGCGCCCGTTGGAGAGGGCGTGAGCGAACTGCGGATACATTTCGGCCCAGGCTACAGGGTCTACTTCGTGCGACGCGGAAAGACGGTCCTGGTCTTGCTGTGCGGCGGAGACAAAGGCAGCCAAGAAAGAGACATAGCGCAAGCGAAGTCACTGGCGGCAGAGATTGAGGATGAGTGACGATGGCCACGAAAACATCGGCGTTCGACAGCGCGGAATATCTCGACAGCCCCGAAGCGATCGAGGCCTATCTGGAGGATGCATTGGAAAGCAATGATTCGGCGGTCGTCGCGCATGCGCTCGGCGTAATTGCTCGCGCGAAGGGCATGTCGCAGATCGCCCAAGACGCCGGTCTGTCGCGGGAAAGCCTTTACAAAGCGCTCAGCGCCGAGGGCAATCCAGAATTGGCGACCGTGCTGAAAGTGATCAAGGCGCTTGGCCTCAAGCTGACGATTGCGCCGACTCATCACGCGGCCTGACCCCCATTGAGCCGGTCGTTCGATCAGCGCCGTGAAAGTCCCACACGCATGCCCAAGGCGCGCTGAAAAGCGCGCCGCGGATCTCAAGCGAGCGCCTGCTAAGTGGACGCGCGAGCCGCTGCGCATCTTCCGAACGACTGGCAAATGAAAATTCCGGCTCGCGTCATTACATACCTGGCGCGGGGGGAAAGTCTTGGAGCGCCACGCGATGGCCAAGTTCGACAACGTGAAGTTTCCTGGCGACGCACAGGAGAGGCGGTGGCCGAATGACGCGGACGCGCGAGGCCCGAAGCGTCCGGCGACCCCGAAATCGAAGAAGGAGCAACCAGCGAGCAAAGGTCGCGTCCATAAGGGAAGACTCGCAACTGATCGGCGAGACTCCCTCGCCCGACCCCTAACCAACTTCCTCGCTGTATCCAACGAACGACTGTGACCGTCGACTGCATAGGGGATCGGCGCGCACCGATAGCCTTTCCGACCGAGGCCCTCACCTATCCTTGTTTTTTCCAACTCGCGGCGGCCGGGTCTTGCCGATGGCCTTCGCGAGCTCATTCGAGAGCCAATCGCGTTTCGTTTCGACCTCGGGCATGTCCGCCACGAACTGCGCCACTTGCTTTGCGAGTTCGAAGTCTGCGGCGTTCTGAGAACGCCGCAGGTCCTCGGCCTGGCGGCGATAGGCCTCCCTGACATCTGCTTGCCTTTCCCGTGTCTTTGCCTCCCAGGGGCGCGCCGAACGTTTTCCCCTCTGCGATTCTTTCACGATCTCCTCGCGGGCGAGCCGCTCCACGCGCGGCCACTCTCCGCGCTGTTTGATCGCGTGGACGACGCCGCGCTCGGCTTTTCTGACCTTGCCGCGCGTGCGGCGCGGCGTCGCTTCGGCCTCAACGCCGCGCAATCGCAATTCGCCGGCAAACTGTTCGCGCCATGTCGCGAGATCGGCCTTGCGAGGATTGAGCCGCCTCCCGTCGTAGCCGAGCGAGCGCACAGTAAGGTGGACGTGTGGATGTTCATCATCGAGATGCTGCACGAAGACATAATCATGCTCACCGCCGAAGGTCTCGATCGCAAAGGCGCGGACGGCGTCTTTCACGGCGATCGGGTCGGTTC
Source organism: Methylocystis sp. B8 (assembly GCF_005771425.1). Lineage (GTDB taxonomy): Bacteria > Pseudomonadota > Alphaproteobacteria > Rhizobiales > Beijerinckiaceae > Methylocystis. The sequence goes on from NZ_VBTZ01000010.1 coordinate 33,065, forward strand.
CGGGTGGCATCGACAAAATGATGTTATGAGACAACGGCCCATCCCGACGCCGACTGCCATCTAGTTCCGCATCGTCTGCCCACCACGCCTGGATGTCGCGCAAACCTTGCCTGCCATGCATCACCGCGGCGGTTTCCGTTTCGGCCGTCAGCTCGCCGTTGCGGGTGATATATTCGAGATGGGATTTCAGATGAGCGACGGTTTTGGTCTTGCCGGTGATCTTGACCATCACCTCAGGCGCTTTGGCGACGATCCGCTGCAGCTTAGCCCGCATGGCGGGCGTGAGCCTTCGGGAGTCGATAGGATCAGGAGTTTCCCATTTCGCACGCTTCGGTCTTCGAACCGGCGTTCGCCAGACATAGGAGATCGGCGGAAGTTCAAGGTCGCCGTCGCCCTCGCCGCTCATCAACGACCCTGCCAATAATCGGCGTTTCGCCTGAGCGCAACGCGTAGTTCGTTGAGAGCGGCCTCGATCCGCGCCGAAGCTTCTCGGATCGCATCAGCCTCGATCCTCACCGATTGCCCAATCAGCCGATTCAGATTGGCGGCGTGGGCAATCTGGTTGATGTTGCCGCCTATGCGGTTCAGTTCCCGCGCCACGGCTCGTAGCGCCTGACGTTCGTCATGCGTCTGCTGCACCGGAAAACCGAGCCGCGCCCGCACCAAAGACGCGATCCATTGCGTGCGGTTCATCCCGCGCTGCGCGGAAATGGTCGCCAGAAGATGCAGCTCGCTTTCGCTTAATCTGATCGTCACCTTGCGCGACGCGCTTGTCGCTATCATCGCACGCGCTGGCGCTCTTCCGTCGCCGACTGCTCGCTCGACGAGACGCCGCATCAAGGCGGATTTGCCGCCTTCGGTCGCCGCCATCGCTGCGAATTTTTCAGCGAGCGCATCGTCGATCTGAAATCCCAGAAACGCCATGCGTTTGCTTTGTCCCTTCAAAGGGCGAGTGTTTAAAAACGGCTGGCGGCAAGCCTATCCTGCACTCGCCTTCGAAAAACACGATGCGCTTCATTTTCGAGTCTCAGCATTCGATTCCGATTGGGTCACCCTTGAGTCGCGGCGAGTTCTTCGGCTCGTTCGGATCGTCGGCAGCAGGCATGAAGATCGATGCGATCTCCGGGCCCTTTTCCCTTCTTGCCCCGCGCCTTTCCCACACCCTCCGGCCTCACTACGGCGCTATTTGAGGAGCGCGTTCGGCCTCCGGGCGCTCCGCTTCGTTTCGTCCCTTCGGGATGGAAAAGCCGCTTTGCCGTTCGCTATCTGATCGACCGCCATCAGAGCGGCTCGTGCATTCGAATCTCGACGAGAGCGAGTTCGGCGAGCAACACTTGTGCTTCATCACCGTGGTCATCGAAGACGACAATCCCGAAGTGCGAGCCTCTTTTCGAAACGCGCCCAAGGATTAAGCGACCGCCTCTTTGCTCATGGCGCACACGCATGATGACCTCCGATGCAGATTTTCGCTGCGCTGCCGGAACGAACTCACCCTCAGGCAGCCCTGCTGCACCGTGTTTCGTCTCATCCTTCGTCGGCTGAGGTAGGGGTGGTTCTCCGCGGAAAATATGTTCTGTAGCCGGCTCTGCATCATCGTTTTGGTTCGGCTTCGCAGACGCTGCTTCGATGAACGCTTCGGCTTGCGGGCGCGTAAAGGATTCATGCTGCGCGCAGAATTCCTCGACTCTTGCCGCATCTCGCTTCCACAGCTGATAGAGTTCATAGACCGCCCGAAGCGGTGACGCTGAAAGCTTATCTCGGAGCACCTGCGGCATCTGGCCAATCGATGCGTGCATGGCGACGAAACCCTTGCTCTTGGCGAGCCGTCTCGCAATGTCCTTTTGCTTTTCTCCCGCCCTAAGACGCGCCTCGATGAAAGCGGCAATCTCCGTGGCCGAAAGGTCGTCGCGCTGAATGTTTTCGACCATCTGGTCATATGGATCATCCGCCTGCCCAGCCTGAATCATGGCTTTGATGGTCCTCAGACCGGCCAAACTCGCCGCACGGAATCGGCGCGCGCCAAAAACGATGCGGTGCTTGCCGCTTTCTTGCTTTTTGGTGACGCCGATCGGTTGGAGAAGGCCGCGTTCGCGGATCGAGGCGGCCAACTCCTCGAGAGCGGCCTGGTCGAAATTGCGACGCGGCTGCCCTGGGTCCTCCTCGATTTGGCTCAAAGCGATCTCGAGCGCCGCGCCAGAGCCGACCGCCGGTTCGAGGCCCTCGAGCTCGTCGAGCAGCAAGGCAACGTCGTCGAGTTTTTTGGCGTAGCTCATGCAAGCTCCATTTTGGCGGCGAGCTTGTCGAAGACCATCCGCATTTCTCGCCCGGCCTCGCGTGCGGCTGTTTTCGGCAGGCTCCACACCGGCTTCTTCTCCGCCAGAGCCTCGCCGATCGACGAGCGCTGCGGGATCACCCCGTCGAAGAGATATTTCGTTCCGAATTTTTGGATGAGGCTCTTCAGGTTGTCGCGCTGGCGTGGGGATGTCGTCTGCAGGCGGTTCGGGATCAAGCCGAGAAAATTGAGGTTAGGATTGTACTTCTGCCTCACGCCAACAATATTCTTCAAAAGCGTCTCGATCCCGTCGATTGCGTAATCGTCGAGGTCGATCGGCGCCAACACGAAATGGCCAGCTACTAGCGCAGCGAGATTGCGCACGCCGAAGGTCGGTGGCGTGTCGATCACCGCGACGTCATAGGCGCGTGAGGCGTCCTCGATGTTCGAACGAAACTGCTGAATGAGCTTTCCGTCCACCGTGAGAATTCCGCGCAAGGCCGGAGTGGCGGGCGCGACGCGGATGCCGGGCGCCGACAGCGGCGGAACAGCGACCGACCGCGCGAAGAACGCGGCGGCCTCGGGCTCGCGAATCTGAGCGGAGAGCGTCGTCGTGCCGTTGCTCTGCGGGTCGAGATCGATAAAGAGGACGCGCTTTCGATGCTCCGCAAAATACCAGGCGAGGTGAACGGCGATCGTGCTCTTTCCGACGCCGCCCTTTTCGTTGTTCACGACGAGCACTTTCACGAAGCTGAAGCCCTCTTCGGCTTGGGTCACGTCCGGTTCGACGAATCGGTTGCGAATCGTTGCAGCGGAGAAAACAAATCTGACGGCCATTGCGCGACTGGGAAATTTCTCAGGGGTGGGACTAAGTTTGTCTGACAAACTTCCGGGAAGACCATCGTCCATTCCACGGAACAGATCGCTGAGCCGCAGAGCAAGGGAGCTCCTGGCTCGAAAGTTTGTCTGACAAACTTTCGTACATGCTTCAGAGGAGGAGCAGAGGCGCGCGGAGCGCCAAGGCGGTGACCTATCGCGCCCACTGAGTCGCCGAATGCGTCTGCGACATTTGCCTGCGAACGCCGCAACGAGAAGGGAGCCCAGGGCTTTCGATCCGAGCGGGTTTGCCTGAGAAACTCGGCAGGAGCAGTTATCGCGCGCCCGGCGACCAAAGTCCCTGACCCCGGACGTTTGCCTGACAAACTTCTGAGCAGCCGCCTCTGGAAAAGGACGAACGCGCGGGTCCTCGCGGTTATGCCAAGCCCTAAGCCCGCGCCTCGGAAACGATCTTCGCCGGAAAAATCGGGCCAGTTATCCGCTCGCCCGTTTTCAGAGCTGGATTGAAGTTAGCGGTCGGGGCGGCGCCGGCCGCCCCGGTCTTCGCGTCACTTGCGCTTGGCGCCTTTCTTTTGCGTCTCGGGCGCCGTGTCAGCCTCGTCCGTATCGGACTTGTCAGTCTTGGCAGAAGCAAGGATTGAGAAGTCGTCGCAGTTGAGGTCGACGGTGTAGATCGTTTCGCCGTCCTTCTCGAAGCTGCCCTGCTTCATCGTGCCGCGCGCCACCACGAGATCGCCGGGCTTCGCACAGTCGCGAACGTATTTGCGGGCGCTGTCGCTCCAGATCGTGATCTCGTTCCAATGGGGCCGGTCCTTCGTCTCGCCGTTGCGGTCTTTGAACGCGTAGTTGGCGCAGATCGAAACGCGCGTCGTCTGCCCGACTTCACGAACCTTGCCGATGCGGCCGAGGATCTGGAATTCCGCGAAGGTCTTCATCATGCTCTCCATCGTTGGGGCGTTTGCCCCGGTTGCGATGGCTGTCGGTGATGGCCGCAAAAGTCGACGCCATAACAGAAGCGCCGGAAAGGCGCGAGGCCGGAGCAGAGCGGAGGACCCGAAAGCTGCGGCAATTTTGATGCGCGAGGAATTGGCGCTTGAGCGCCAAGGGGAAAATTGTCGCGGCCGCAGGGTTTTGGGCGGCGACTGCGGCCATAGGACGAAACGCCATGCAACCGGCGCGGGGCGTTCACAAGAGAGAGTGATGACAAAAGACGCCGCGAATACGTATCATCGAAACAGCGAGCTTCCGAACGTCGGCGAGCTGGCGCTTCGATTTCACTGCAGCTCCTGCCCGAACCGTTCGGCGGAGACAACAACGGCGCATCTGGCAACGACATCCATCTGGACGACGCCGCCCGGCTCGAAGTCACGGGCGCGAAACTATCCGACCACGATGGCGCAGCGCCGATGGGCAGGAGAAGCCGGACCGACTGGCGGGACGGCCGAATGAGCGCCGTCTCTTCGCGCAAATTCTTGCTGTGCTGGGCGCGCCGCTGAACCCACGCGCTACAATCGTCGAACTCGAAAGGACCACGGTCCGCCTGCTGGATGACCTCGGGGTCCAGGTGTTGGTTTTGACGAGATCCATAATGTTCTCGCGGCGTCCTGGCGCGACCAGCGCGTCGTTTTCAATACGCTGCGCTATTTGAGCAACGAACTGAAACTGTCTCTGGTTTGTTTTGGGATCATGGAAGCGCGCCAGGCGATCAATGGCGACGTTCAATTGGCGCGGCGCTTCGACTCCATCTCTTTACCAGGTGGATAGCGGACAAAGAGTTCGAGCAACTCGTTCTTGCCATCGTGCGAAACCTGCCACTGAAGGAACCGAGCGTTCTGACGGTGAAAGGCTTGCGGCGCATTCTGTTGGTCAGCGGTGGAGTCAGCGCACGGATTTTCCGCATGCTCAATGACGTGGCGATCGAAGCCATCGAAACTGGGGTCGAACGGATCACCGACGAAGCGCTGGAGCGCTACAAGCCTGTGGGTGAAGACGAGGCGACTTTCCAATGATCGACGACGATGACGCTCATAGGCCGCTGCCAGTGGTGCTGAAACCAGTGGCCGACGAGTTGCTCTCGTCGTGGTTGGCGAGGCATGCAGCCTACTATGGGGTCTCGGGGCCGTTTTTCGCCAAATGGCTTATGCTCGGCACGCGTAACCTCTCGCTTCTCGACCATCGGCTGGGGTTGGCGCAGGTCGCACGCCTATCTGAAAAACTTCGGTGTGATCCGATCGCACTCATCGCGATGACGCTCATTGATACGCCGGCCGGTTCCGCTGAATTAATCTGCCGCGATAGAGCGCCGCAAATTTGCCGGTCCTGCGCAGATCGGCACGCGCGCGAGGGCGCATCCGGCGCGGTCCCGAAGCATTGGCAAAAAGCCTGGCGCGTCACCTGCCCCGCTTGCGGCGCGCCATTGTCGGATACGAACGAGCGTCCCGATACAGGCGAAACATTGCGCGATACCAGCCCATTCTCGCATGTGTGGAAGGAAGCTGTAACCGGCGAGGCGGTCATCGAGCGTTTTCTTCGCGGCGATGGCTCGTTCGACTATTCGCCGATCGCGCTCATGCGCGCGCTGCTCGTGCACACTTGGCGGCCATGCGGCGCGAATGGCCGTGAGCCCGCGGCCGGATGGGCGCTCGGAACGATCTTTCCCGAGTTTGACAATCTTGCTCGGCCTATCAAGCGCAGGATCAACCATGCGGTTGTCGCAGCTCTTCCGATCGCTTTCCGGCCGGCGCTTTTGGCGGGCGTTTCGCGAGTGATCGCTAATCCCGAAATCCTCAACACTGTTCAGGATGACACGATCCTGCGAGGGCGAAGAGCATTCGAGCGCCTGTGTGAGACAGCTCGTCTCGAAGCTGAAGTTGCGAGGGAAAGCCATTAAACGGGGTCTGCCTCACTTTTCGTGCTTTTACCGGTTGGTGACTTTGTGGCCCGTATTCAGCCGCATGCGAGCAAAATCAACATGGTCGCTTGGGCCAGGCGTCAGAATTATGGCCGTGGAGCGCGATGCCGATCGTTGGGTAATTTCGGCCGCCGCGCAGGAAATCGGCTCTTGTCCCGGATGCGGAGTGCGATCACGACGGCGGCACAGTCGATATTTGCGCTGTTTACAGGACCTGGCGGCGCAAGGAACGGTCGTCGCATTGAAGGTTCTGATGACGCGTTGGCGTTGTCTGAACAGGTCGTGCGCGCGAAAGACATTTTCCGATCAACTTCCCGGCGTCGCCGCCCGACATGCGCGCCGGACGTTACGCGTGGGCCGCCTTCTTCAGTTATTTGCCCATGGCGCCGGCGGTAAGCCAAGCGAGCGGCTGATAAACCGCCTCGGCATGCCGGCGAGCGACGACACCCTCTTGCGGCAGTTGAAGCGAAGCGCGACCCGCAGGACCAACGACGTTCGTGTGTTGGGCATCGACGATTGGAGCTGGCGCAAGGGAGAGAGTTACGGAACTGTGATGGTGGATCTGGAATGACGTGAGGTTGTCGACGTCCTGCCCGGACGCTCGGCAGAAGAAACGGCGGACTGGCTGCGCCAGCATCCAAATATAGAAGTCGTCAGCCGGGACCGCTGTGGACTTTATGCGCAGGGAATACGCCGCGGCGCGCCACAAGCACGCCAGGTCGCCGATCGGTTTCATCTACTACAGAATTTGCGCGAGCGGATCGAGCACCAGCTGAGTCGTTCCGATAAAGGCCTGGCGCGTCCCTCCTCGCCCAGAGCTGAAGGCGAAGACTCTGGCTTGATTTCTTGCAGCACACCTGGGCGACAAATGTTCGCGGAGGACCGCCATCTCAAGCGACTTGCGTACCAACGTTCGCGACAGGCGATGTTTGAAAAGGTCCAGATTTTGAAGGCTGAGGGAAGGAACATTCGCGGCATCGCCCTGGAGATGGGCGTTAACTGGCGCACCGTCAGGAAGTGGGCGCACGCGAACGAAATGCCTCAACGCCAGGAGCGCGCGCCGACGCCAACATCGCCGCGCTATTTTCGGGATTATCTCGCGGACCGTTGGGCGAAAGGATGCGGGGGTGGCAGACAACTCTTCGAGGAAATTCAGCAGCGTGGCTATCGGGGCAGCCGTTCCAATATGGAGCGCCTCTTAGGAAAGTGGCGAAGCGCGGAGCGTACAGCGCTCGCGCCAATCACCACTCCCACGCCGACAGTTTCACCTGTGACTACGACGGCGCTTCCGCTTCGCGCGATCGATCCCGCGACGGGTTGGGCCATTTCGCCGATCGTTGGCGCAGCGCTTTGCATAAAGCCGTGCGGAATGCTGCCGGCGCGGCAAGCAGCCAAAGTCGCAGCTCTGAAGAACGCCTCACCAGATTTTGTTGCCATGCGCCCGCTCGCGATGCGATTTCGGGGCGTTCTTCATAGCAAAGATGTAAAGCGACTCGACAAATGGCTTGACGACGCTCAGCGATCAGGAATTTACGCCATGCAACGCTTCGCTTGTAAGTTACGCAGCGACATTCAAGCGGTCCGCAATGCGGTGGCGGAACCTTGGAGCAATGGCCAAACCGAGGGACAGATCAATCGATTAAAAACGCTCAAGCGGGCCATGTATGGCCGCGCAAGCGCTGAGCTGCTGCGAGCGCGTATGATCCCGCTATCGGCGCTCACGCAGCACGAAAAGTGAGGCAGACCCCGTTTAATGGCTTTTTCGATTCGGAATCGGATATTCTCAAGCCAAGATGGCTCCCGACACGCGGCGCTTTCGGCGAGTGGACGAAGTCTCTGATCGAGTTATCATGAATGATGCTTCAGCGTCGCGAGTTCACCACGGCCACGTTCTCCCGCACCACTGAGGACAATGCCATCGTTGTTGATCCGGAGCCGCTTTTTGAGATTTCCCCGTGGCTCTACATGCAATTCATGGAGCCGCTCGGCGCAACTGACAGTTCAGTCGAAGCCTGTTGGGATTATGACGCAGACGACTGGCGTGAGGACTTCGTCGACACCGTGTGCGACCTCGCGCCCGGAGCCATCCGCTTCGGCGGTCTCTTCAGCCGTTACTACAAGTGGCGTGAAGGGATCGGCCCGGCGGTCAAGCGACCGCCGATGCGCAACTATGTCTGGGGCGGCTGGGAGACCAATCGCGTAGGCACGGACGAATTCGTCGATTTGTGCCGCCGCGTCAACGCCGAGCCCTTCTTCTGCGTGAACTTCATCAGCGATGGCGAGAAGCGCTTTGCCTCGCGCGCCGGCGACGCCAAAGAGGCGGCGGACTGGGTGCAGTATTCGAAGCTGAAGCTCTGGCAGATAGGTAACGAGACATCATATGGCGCGGCGTGCTTCACTAGGGAGGAAGCCATCGCACATACCATCGAGTTTGCGAAGGCGATGCGGCAGGTCGATTCTTCGATCAAGCTGATTGGGTGGGGCGACCGTGGGCGCGACGGGAAGCTCTGGGCAACGGAGATGGAAAAGCAGGCGGGCGAAGTCATCGACTTCGTCGCCATCCACATGATGGGGCAAAACCCCAAGAGGCACGACACGGTGCTCAAGGGCCTCCGCTATGAGCAGGACCCTGCGCGGGCGTGGGAGGAACTGATTGAACTGTCGGATGCGGTGGAGCGGCGCGTGGTGGAAATCGAGCAGGCGACGAAAAAGCCGATCGCGATCACGGAGGGGCACCTCAGCCTGAGCCCCCACAACGCCAATCCGATCCTCAATGAGTGGCTTTCGGCGGCGTATCATGGCCGGTCGATGAAACATCTATCAGCGGCACGGCGCGCGCGTCCGCATCGCCACCGCAGCCGACTTACAAGGTAATCGGTGGACGAATACGGCGGTGATGGTTCCGACGCCGCGCGGAAGGAGCTACATGATGCCGGCCGGGTCGATCGCGCGGCTATTCCGGAAGCACAGTGGCACGCATGGGGTGGCGGTGAAGTCCGCGCCGGCTGGGCTCGACATCGCGGCCAGCCGCACCGGCAACAAGCTGTTCCTGCACGTCGTTAACATCCATTACAACCAGACGGTGCAGGCGAGCTTCCCAGGGACGAAGGGCGGCCGCGTTATCGGAATAACGCCGGAGAACCTTAGGAGCTGTGTCAATCAGGACCAGCCAGACGTGTTCCGCCCGCGGGAGACGGAGCTGGAGGCGGCGTCTTGGCGATTTGCCGCAGGATCCGTTTCGGCCGTCGAGTTGGAGCTATCGGCGCCAGACTAGCGGGACGTCGGGAATGGTCGTGCGGTGCCTGGCAGTTGTTAATTTCGGTTTCAATGTGAGACCGGCACTTGTGATTATCCAAGGAGTTGTCGTCGCTCAGTGTCATTGCAGTTTCGGCTTCATTTGAGACCGGAGTTCAAAATTTTCGGTTTCAATTGAGATTCCTCGAATGGGCGATCGACCAAGCTCCATCGCTGCAGGTGTGTGACTGATGATCAACAAATTCAACGCGGCAGCACATCTGACGGTCAATGAGATCTCGCGAGCAATTCGGTTTCATCTGACACTCGAGTCTCGATTCAGACCGAATAAAAATGCGGAATGGCTCGCAGTCTCACATTGAAACCGAAATCGACAGCCGCGGCGATTTTGGTGCGCGAGGAATTGGCGCTTAAGCGCCAAGGGGAAAATCGTCGCGGCCGCAGGGTTTTGGGCGGCGACTGCGGCCATAGGACGAAACGCCATGCAACCGGAGGCGGGCGTTCACAAGGGGGAGAGACGGAGTAGGCAAAGCGATTCGGATCGTTGGAGCGGGTGGGCCCTCATGAACACGTGGGCGAGCCGGCGCGCTTCGATTTGAGCAAAGCACGGCTATCTCGGGACCGTTCAGCGAAGACAATAACGGCGCCTCCCGGAACGATATCCATCTGGACGACACCGGGCGCCCACAAGGTAACGCGCGCGAAATCGCTCGATCACGGTCGGCAGGGCCGATGAGCAAGCACCGACCTTTCGCAGGCCGACGCCGAAAGGCGAGTCGACTCGATTCTCGCGCAGGCGAAAACTGCATCCGACAAGGCGCGGGATGCGAGTGAAACCGCTCGCAAGGCCGCGATCAGTCTTGCCTTGCGCGTCGCGCCCAATGCCGAGCCGATTGACTCTGGCGTCGATAACCCGGCGTGGGGCGATGGAAACGACTCAGGGATCAATAGCGGATCAATAGAAACAGCGCGTCAAGAAATTTCGCGCATTTTATTGATAGGAGCAGCCAATGGTAATCTAAGCAGCGACGATCGTGCCTATCTGGTGCGCGTCGTTGCCGGGCGCGCGAATCTTACGCAGGCTGACGCCGAAAAACGTGTCGACGCGCTTTCCGAACAGATGAAGACTTCCGCCGACAACGTGCGGGCCGCGAACGAAACCACGAGCAAAGGCGGAATCCTTTTTGCCTTTTTGACGGCCGCCTCGATGGTTCTCGGCGCCGCGGCCGCTTGGTGGGGAGCCGGCGTCGGCGGCCGTCACCGTGACGAGCAGTTCGACGCCAGCCATCTGACGCGCTGGTGAAGCACATTCCAAAGAGGTGCGTAAGTCAAGGGACGTTCAATTCTGCTCTGGGTGCTGGGCGTTCCAATTCCGATCATCATTCTTCTGGCGTTATTGCGCCATTAGCGGCGGGAGCTAAATGCGGTTTTTGCGCCGCTTCCTGATTGGTCCTGGAGCATCGGCCATGCTTTCGATCTTATACGGACGGCTTCTCCAAACTTGATCGTTGTCGCCATTGGCGACGAGACCCGTTGGCGTTCCACCACTACGAACACGTTCTTTTGGAAACACGCACGATCCCGCCGATGACATCGACACGCGGGTTGCCTCGTCAGTCAGCAGCAGCATCCCGCCCACCCGCGTGCGAACCCAGTAAAAAATTGCGAATGCTGAGCAGCACCTTCGTTGGGGGAAAGCATGCGCTTTTCGCGGATATGGAGCGCGGCAGCTTTGCGCCTGCGAAGAGGGTTTTCGCGCTCAGCGTCTTCGTCCGGGTGTGTTGCCCTCGCCAGCCCATGAGCGGCTGTTAAATCAGTTCGCAGCGCCCGGCCATCATCATCGCGTCGCCGAATTGAAATGGCGGCCATGGCAGGGAGCGAATTCGTCTGAGGAGCTCCCCACAAGTCGCTTTGACCCCTATTGTCCAAAGGATTGGGTGGCCGAGGCCTCAAAGCCCAGGGGGTTTGACATGGTCAATGCGTCTCCACCGCCTTCCAACGTCACGGTAGATAAGCCGACGCGCCGCGATCTCCTTTATATCGCGACGGCCGTAACAGGGGTCGCGGGGGCGGCAGCCTCCTTAGTGCCGTTAATCGACCAGATGAATCCCGATGCTTCAACTCTCGCGGCCGGCGGTCCGGTAGACATCGATCTCGGCCAAGTGGAACCGGGCGGACAAGTTGTCATTCTATGGCGAAAAAAACCGATCTTTGTGGTGTTTCGAACTCAGGAAAATCTGCAGGTTCTTCGAAGTCGCCAATTGTTGATGGAGCTAGCTGATCCGGATTCGAAATATCTTCAGCAACCTCCCTACGCCAAAAACTGGCACCGCTCGTTGACGCCGGAAATCGGAGTATTTGTGGGGATATGCACGCATTTAGGCTGCATCCCGCAATTTGATCCGCTTCCTAACGCTTCAGACCCGGCTACAAACTGGTTGGGCGGATATTTTTGCGCATGTCATGGCTCAAAATACGATCTTGCGGGGCGCGTATTTCGTGACGTTCCCGCTCCCTATAATTTACCGGTTCCGCCATATCGCTTCACGGGCGATACGACAATTCGAGTCGGGGAAAATCCGCCGAACGAGGACTTCGACTTTTCAACGATCCGGCAAATGTGAAGATGATCTGACTTTCAGCCGTTGGTGCGCCTGCCGCTGGTAGCCGCACTGTTCTCAGCCGTGCCAAATGCCCCAGTCGACTCCAGCAAATCGTGGATTATGATCCGTCCCGCTCATTCCTGGGAGGAATGGGTTTAAGGAGGATGTTTCAATGAACCGCAGAATTTTTGCGCTCTCCCTTGGCCTCGCGGTCGTCGCGCTGTTAGCGCCGCGCGCCGCCCTCGCCGAGGACCATTTGGCTGAAGCGATCACCCACACCAAGCAAGCGATCGACGAGGGCAAGCAAGGCAAGGCAGATAAGCTGGTCACGCATGCCGAAGCCGCGCTCAAACACGCTGAAGCGGCCGAAAAAGCCAAGAAGAACGAGCACACCAAGGAAGGAATTACGCATCTGAAGGCGTCGATTGCGGAAGGCAAGAAAAAGGACGCCGCCGCGGCGACTGGACACGCCGAAGAGGCGTTGACGCATCTGGAAGCGGCGCAGAAGTAGCCAAGAACGCCCCGACCAGGGATGACCTGGCGGGGCGTTTTTTTACTCCGCATCAACCTGTGGCATTTCTACCAACCCCAGCGGTTGTAGCCCCATCATCAGCGCCTTAGCGTACGATTTTGGGAAGATTCTGCGATGACCCCGAAAGGCGAGCGGCTGCATGATTGGGCCTATCTCGAGCTCGCCGATCTTGAGGGCGTCGAATACGACGAGGCGCTCGACAGCCAGGTCTGGACGCGCGAACTGCTGATCCGTCGCAAGATCGTCGACGGCGATCTCGCCTTCTTCACGACATGGGCGCCGAGTGGAACCACGATCGAAGCGCTGGCGAAAATCGAAGGCCATCGGTGGGCGATCGAGGACAGTTTTGAAACCGCAAAGACCGAGCTGGGCCTCGATCACAACGAGACGCGCTCCTGGCATGGATGGCGACGTCATGTCTCGCTCGTCATGCTGGCTTTCGCCATGATGGCGACGATACGTGTTCACGCCAATGCATCGGCTGCGCCGTCCCCAAAAAAGATCCCGAGCGTAATGACGACAAAAGCTGCGCGGCCTTCATCGACGGCGAGCTGATCCGTTGGTCGATACAGGAAATTCGACGCATTGCAACGCGTCTCGCACGAAAACGAATTCGTCCCGCGTTTGTCATCGCATGGTCGTTATGGCGACGAGCACATCAAGCCGAAGCGCGCCGAGCCCATCTCAAAAAGCAACTGTAATGCTAAGTCAGGTGCATAATTGCCATCTTGCGCCCAAGTATCAAGCGCCGATTTCTCGTGCCCTAGATAGGAGTTTACGCATCCCGACGGACGAAAAGGATGTCGGTGAATTCCGTGACAACCATATGTCGGCGGATTCTTGACTGGCAATGTAAGCAATACTCCTTCGTCAGCGCCAAGAAGTGACGAAAACAATTTGTCGTCGCCCATTCCAATGCTCCCCTGCGCCTTGGGCTTGACTCCAACCACCAGGACCGGGAAAATTTTGCCACGTTTGTCTGAGCAATGAGTCGACAGCGGGAGTTTAGCTGGCTCATGAGCTTCATCGGCAATTCAAGCGACGTGGGGATCGACCCCGAACTGTGGCGGACTCGTCTTGTTCGTCGCCTCAGCCGTGCGTCCCTCTTAGCCGCCATCATTTCATGTCCGGCATTCGCAGAAGAGAAGTCGCGTGATTTGGCGACCTTCTTCAGCGGGCGATTGACCGCCAAGGGAGAATTCAAGAATTTCCACGACGGATCGACGCGTGGCGTACGGGTCAACATTCGCGGAGCGCCAGATGGAGACTCATTCAAGCTGATTGAAGACACGACCTATTCCGACGGCGAGAAGCAATACAAGGTCTGGAGATTCACGAAAATCGGCGAAGGGCGTTATGTCGGCCAACGCGCCGACCTCGTGGGCCCGGCGAGTGTGGTTGCTCAGGGTAACAACATTGAGATCGCCTACCGCGCCCGAGTCTCGACGAAGGATGGCAAAACCCATGAACTAAATTTCAACGAGACCTACCTGTTCACGCAGCCCGGGACAGCCACTTACTCGCTAAGGGTGTCGTTATTGTTCATTCCGATGGGAGAAGCGCATCTGACCATTCGAAAACAGCCCCGCTGACGAGGCTTCTCGAAGGCGCAACAAATATAAGCTTGCCAGTGCCGGCTAATAGTCCGCCGCCTCTCCGCGTGACAGGGCGAGGTCGCGGACGGCGCTACACTGACTTCTGGCTGAGCGTCCACATATCCTGAGATTTGTCGAATTTGAATCCTGCCGCACTCTTCAGCGCGCCTTTCGTTGTATCCATTGTCAACCAGGTCTTGTTGTTGCGCTCGGTGACATTCACGGCGTCGAAGGCCACGGCGACGTCTACGATGCACACGCAACTAGAGCTGATAAATGTACGCGGTGCTCACCTTGTATCGTTTGCTGATTTCGGCGCCAGGCACGCCATTCTTGCGTTCCGCGCGCACCTCTTTCTTAAATGCTATAAGGTTTTTTCCATTGCGACGCATGCGCGCCGCGCGAGCGGGCGCCCTTCCCGATGTTCTGGCCCGAGACTGAGATTTTTTGCTAGCGTCTGCGAGAATCGTCTGAGCGATTTCAATGATCTTTTGCAGTTGACTCCCCGCCCAGAGCTGGAGCCAGAAAAAGAAAGTTACGCGCAATTGCGGGCGGGTCAATTAGTTGGAATCGTCGGCGCCCGGGGGGCCGCACGCGATGTGCCGACTGGCGATCATGCCTTAAGATAGAGGTTAGAGCTTTTCGAAGGTGGGACCGATAATGGCTACCGTCAGCGCCGCCGCCGCGTCGATCCCAACGGGATTGGTCGCACCCCGATTCTTGTATTATTTCGCGGCCATCTATTTCGTTGCTTTCGTCGCCTTATGGATGACGCATCGCTTCCTTCTGTGGAAGAAGTCTGAAGCGAAGCACAAAGCGCCGCTTGAGAGGGCTGCTTGGTGGCTGAAGCCCCTTGCAACGCGCGACGAGGAATCGCCAACTGATTCAGCCGGCTTAACAAGCGCCGAGGCGCATAGGCGTCTCGCCGCATTTGGTTCCAACGTTTTTCGTGATCGTCAACAACAGTCGCTAATTCTGCAGTTTCTCTCCCGGTTCAAGAATCCTCTGGTAGTCCTGCTTCTCGTGGCCAGCGCGATTTCCGCCCTCACCGGCGAAGTCACCAATTTCCTGATCATCTTTGCACTGGTGCTGTTTAGCGTAACGCTGGATTTCGTTCAGGAGTACAACGCGGGAAAAGCTGCGGAGAGTTTGCGGCAATCGGTGTCGGTGCGGGCCACGGTGATCCGTGACGGCAAGCCATTGCAGACGCTAGTCACAGACGTTGTTCCTGGCGATCTCGTCGCGCTCTCAGCGGGAGACATGATCCCGGCAGACGGCTTAATCCTCGAAGCGCGCGACTTGTTCGTCAAGCAGGCGCTCTTGACCGGTGAGCCCTATCCAGTCGAAAAACGCCCGGGCGCGCTATCGGCCAATGCGACCGAACTACAGGACGCCGCCAATGCCGTGTTCATGGGCACAAGCGTCATCAGCGGCAGCGCCAGAATGCGTGTGGTAAAAACGGGCGCCGGCACGGCGATCGGTGCCATTGCCGACAGCATTAGTCGTCAACCGCCGGCAACCGCTTTCGAAATCGGCACGCATCGCTTCGGCATGCTCATCATGCGCCTCACCGTCTTGCTGGTGCTATTCGTGCTGCTTGTGAATGCGCTGCTCCACAAGCCATGGCTCGAGTCCTTTCTGTTCGCCGTCGCACTTGCTGTAGGCCTGACCCCGGAACTCCTACCCATGGTCGTCTCGGTCACTCTGTCACGGGGGGCACTGCACATGGCGAAGAAACGCGTCATCGTTAAACGTTTGGCCTCGATCCAGAATCTGGGGTCGATGGACGTGCTGTGCACGGACAAGACCGGGACCTTGACGGAAGCGAAGATAAAGCTGGAGCAGCATGTCGACTCTGAAGGCCGGCCCAGCGACCGCGTGTTGGAGCTCGCTTATCTCAACAGTTTTTTCGAGACCGGTCTGAAAAGCCCGCTCGATGACGCGATCCTCGACCACGAAAACATCGACGTGAGCGCTTGCAAAAAGATCGACGAAGTCCCTTTCGACTTCGAACGGCGCCGTGTGTCTGTTCTTGTTGAGAAAAGCGGCGATCGATTGCTGGTGGTGAAGGGCGCGTCTGAGGAAATCATCGCACTATGCAACCGCTATGAAGAAAAGGGGATCACGCGACAGTCTACTCTCGATGCCCCGTCCCTCGCACGGATACACGCTCAGCGCATCGCGCTCGAAAAGGAAGGCTTTCGCGTCCTGGGAATTGCCTGGCGCGACGTTCCACTCGACCACCCCCACGCGGTCGTCGGCGACGAGACCGAATTGGTGTTCGCAGGTTTTGCGGCGTTTCTCGATCCGCCAAAGGCAAGCGCCGGCGAGGCGCTCGCGACGCTCGCGCAAAGCGGCGTGACGGTAAAGATCGTCACCGGCGATAGCGAATTGGTCACCCAGCATGTTTGCGCCACATTGAACATACCGGTGACGGGAGTGCTGACGGGGAAGGAAATCGCCGAGATGGATGACTCTGCTTTGCGGGTGAAGGTAGAGCAGGCCAATCTATTTTGTCGGGTCAATCCCTCACAGAAGGATCGGGTGATTCTCGCACTCAAAGCTCGCGGTCATGTCGTTGGGTATCTGGGCGACGGCATAAACGACGCGCCATCGTTGCACTCCGCCGATGTGGGCCTATCAGTGGATTCTGCCGTCGACGTCGCCAAGGAAGCGGCTGACATGATCTTGCTAGACCAGGACCTACACGTCCTGTATGACGGTGTGCTGGAAGGCCGCCGCACCTTCGCGAATATCATGAAATATATCATGATGGGGACCAGCTCGAACTTCGGTAACATGTTCAGCATGGCCGGAGCCGCGTTGTTTCTCCCCTTCCTGCCGATGTTGCCGACCCAGATCCTCCTCAACAACATTCTCTACGACATTTCCGAAGTACCTATCCCTCTCGACGAAGTAGACCCTGAGGATGTGCGCAGGCCGCAAGTTTTGGACATGAGCTTTATTCGCAATTTCATGCTTGTCATCGGGCCGATCAGTTCCGCATTCGACTTTTTGACATTTTACGTCATGCTGGTCGTGTTAAAGGCGGACGAAGCGCTGTTTCAGACGGGCTGGTTTGTTGAATCTCTGTCCACTCAGGTTTTGGTGATCTTTATCATCCGCACGCGCGGCAATCCTTTCAGAAGCCGCGCACATCCCGTGCTGGTCGCGACATCCGTCACCATCGCGGCGATGGGAGCGGTGCTACCGTTCACCCCTTTGGGACCATATTTCGGGTTCGCGTCGTTACCCGGTCGATTTTACGCCATACTCGCGGCGATGGTGATTGCCTATCTTCTGATCGTCGAGACTGCCAAGAAAGGCTTTTATCGTTGGCTCGGAGGGTCCGGCGGTTCACGACGCGCAGATCCGGTCAAGCAATAACCTCGCCCACTTGGTCGCTTATTTCGACTGACCCGCGCAGACAACTGGATATTTCGAAACGCGGCACTCCACACCCTCTTGGAAGCTGCGAAGTCTTCCCCTAAAGGGGGCTGCGACCTTGTGTGACACGCAAAACAATCACGATGATCGCGACCACCAAGAGAATGTGGATGAACCCGCCCAATGTGTAAGAGGAAACCAAGCCCGATACCCAAAGGACAAGGAGGATAATTGCGATCGTTTCAAGCATCTTTGTTCCTCCGGAACGGCTGTTATCGGCCGCGTCGAGTATAGGTATGCCGAGTGATCGCTATGCGCATTTGAGGCATTTGTCGCAGGAGAACGACGCCCGAGCGCCAGTTGAAATAGACTTCGCGAGTTTCGCAGAGGTCTTTTTATTAGGAAGAAATATGTAAGAGGGTGTACGCGCCTACGCATGAGAAGTGCGCCTGCGGAACGATTTATTTTCGAGGATACATAAAATGCCACGCGAGCTTCTTTTGATAATCATCACCGCAATGATTGCTGGGGCAATCGGATTTGGAATTGCCGTTTATGCGGTACCACCAGAGGAAGCCATCCAATTCCGTGCTCTGATTGACGCCGGGCTCGGTGCGACCTCGGAGAGCTCTCGATCAGACAACAGCAATGCAGGGGTTATACACCATGATTCGGCGCAACCGACCGGACCGCTAGAGCCTACCCGCGAGCCCGCGGCCGTAGCTTCGCCTCCAAATGAAACGCCAAACCGCAATAGCGCCACGCCGAGCCTCTCTCCGACCGAGAGTGGCGACAAGCGACAAGCGCCTGCGGCAGATGAGCCTGCGGCGAATATCACGTCTTCGCCGCTGAGCGCAGCCGGATCCGAGAAGGCGCTCGTCGCACCGGCAGGACACACAAAAAAGCCCGGGAAAAAGACGAAGCTTAAAAATGCATCGCCAAGCAACACCGGGCATGAAGAAAACCTGCAATGAAGTTGGGCGAAGCCCTGGGCTCGAATTGTGCCGAGCGCGAAAACGTCTTGACGACGCCGACGATAAAATGAAAACAGCTATTCGTGTCCGCAACGAATGGAAGCTTCTTTCGTATGTCGTGTCAACGGCCACTCACCGATGCCTTTCGGGCGCGGCGGCGACCATATCGCCAGCCATCCGTACTGGCGAGAAGTTCGATGATTCCCCTGCCCTCCTCCTCGTCGACGGGCAGGTCGTAATCACGAGCGGCGCGCTTTGCTCTTTTGTCATAGCGCGACCAGTAATTGTCCCTCGTCGAATGATTTGAGACAGGCGGGGCAGCGATTTAACGGAGGATGCGGCTCACCTGACGATTGAGTTTATGCGGCGGTCATTTGATGTTGCAAGCGTCGATTTTGGATGGTGCTACGTTTGATCCTTTCTCGTTCACGCAGGATTTTTGCGCCGCGTCCGCAGTAGACGTCGGCGGGCGCGAGATTGTTCAGGCTCTCGTGATAGCGGCGATGATTATAGTGATCGACGAAGGCGGCGATTTTCGCCTTCAGGTCGCCGGGTAGATAATAGTTTTCGAGCAGGATGCGGTTCTTGAGCGTCTGATGCCAGCGCTCGATCTTGTCTTGGGTCTGGGGATGCAATGGCGCGCCGCGAATGTGCTCGATTTTATGATCGTTGAGCCATGTCGCCAGATCGCCGGAGATATAGGACGAGCCATTGTCCGAGAGCAGACGCGGCCGATGAACGACATGGACCTGATCAAGACCGGAGGCTTGCAGCGCCAGGTTCAGCGTCTCGGTGACATCATCAGCCTTCATCGTCGTGCAAAGCTTCCAGGCGACGATATAGCGCGAGAAATCGTCGAGGATCGTGCTGAGATAGAACCAGCCCCAGCCGATCACTTTCAAATAGGTGAAATCGGTTTGCCAGAGTTGGTTTGGCGCCGTGGTCTTGTCCTTGAACTCGTCCGCCGCCTTGACGACGATGAAGGCAGGGCTCGTGATCAGATCATGCGCCTTGAGCAGACGATAGACCGAGGCTTCCGACACAAAATAGTTTTTCGTGTCGACGAAGCGCGCCGCAAGTTCGCGCGGCGACAGTTCCGGCTCATCGAGCGCCAGCTGCACGATCTCATCGCGCTTCTCATCGGGGATGCGGTTCCAGACGCGCGACGGTCGGGACGGCTTGTCGGCCAAAGCTTCCAATCCGCCGGATCGGTAAAGATCACACCAGCGATAAAAGCTGGCGCGTGAGACGCCGAGCTACTCCAGCGTCTTCCTTGCCGGCAGATGCGACTGCTCAACAAGGCGGATGATCTCCAGCTTTTCGGAGGGAGGATATCTCATTCCTCGTCTCCCCCATCCGCGATCATGCTTTTTTTAAGCAATCGCAGTTCGAGCGCCTGCTCGGCGACGACTTCCTTCAGCTCCTTGGCCTGCCGTCGCAGATCCTTCACCTCGCCGGTCGTCGCCGCCCGCTCGGTATCGCCGGCGAGGCGCCGTTTGCCGGCTTCGAGGAACTCTTTCGACGTAAGACCGTATGTCCGCTACTGCGACTGAGGTGGCTCGCCCTACGCTGTACGAGCGAGGGTTGCTCGGTAGTCCGAGCCGATCCTCAGCGCAGGAGGGCGGGCCATGGAGCAGTCTACAGAAATTTTCATTGGGATCGACGTTTCGAAGGCGCGTAATGCGATTGCTGTCGCCACTGAGGGACGCAATGGCGAAGTGCGTTATGTCGGCGAGGTGGATTCGTCGGTCGACAGCATGCGACGCTTGATCAAGCGCATTACCGCCAAGCACGCGCAGGCGCATTTTTGTTATGAAGCAGAACCGACCGGCTATGGCCTGCACCGACTCATCGTTTCAATGGGGTTCCCTTGCTCCGTAGTGGCGCCCTCTCTCATTCCGCGTAAGCCGGGCGATCGGGTCAAGACCAACCGTCGCGACGCGGTCGCGCTCGCTAAGCTGCTTCGGGCCGGCGAACTGACAGCCGTTTGGGTTCCGGACGAAAGCCATGAAGCGATGCGCGATCTCGTGCGCGCAAGAGCGGCCGCTGTTGAAACGCTGTGTGTGCATCGTCAACAGGTGAGCGCATTCATGCTCCGGCACGGTCGGATCTTTCCGCGCAAGACCGCTTGGGGCGCTCGTCATCTTCGCTGGCTGCAAGAACAAAAATTCGATCATCCGGCCCATCAGATCGCGCTGCAGGAGATGGTCGAAGCCGTGAGAATCTCCAAAGAGCGCGTGGAGCGGCTCGAAGCGGCGATCAAAGAGTTCGTACCTGAATGGTCGCTGGCGCCTGTGGTTCAGGCGCTCCAGACGCTGCGCGGCATCGATCTAATCGTGGCCGTTACCTGTGCCACGGAGCTCGGCGATCTAAGCCGCTTCGACAATCCTCGTCAGCTTATGGGCTATCTCGGTCTCACTCCAAGTGAACGCTCGACGGGCGACACGGTTCGGCGCGGCGGCATCACCAAGGCAGGCAATGGTCGTGTGCGGCATCTGCTGATCGAAAGTGCCTGGACCTACCGCCATCCGCCACGGGTCGGCAAAGAGAAGCTCTACAAAATGGAAGCCGCGCCACCACGCATAAGGGAGATCGCGTGGAAAGCGCAGACTCGCCTTACAGCCCGATACCGCGCACTCGGTGCACGTGGAAAAAAGACGACCGTCATCTGCGCTGCGATCGCGCGGGAGCTTGTTGGCTTCATGTGGTGCGTCGCGAAGGAGACGCAAACCGCCTGAGAAGCGACAATTGATTTTCCACTCGCGCATGGGCGGGGACTGGGTCACGGCAAGGGGAATACCCCTCACACGCTTTGTGGCCGGCGACAGCCGACGCCCGTTGTAAGATAGGGACAGCCCCAGACGCATTTTCGGGAATGCGGTAACCAACCCGCGCATAAGAGCTTGATCACCGACGTCTTTCAGATCCAGTCCCCACCCCTGCGCGACAACCTTCCTTTGACGCTGCTTCCAGTGGCGAGAAGTTGCTCGTCAAATTTGTTGACTGCGGACATAAGAGCGTGATCGGGTGACCGCCTAGCGCAGTGCAATTGGAGTTGATTAGGTGTCCACCATGGAAGGAGGTGGACACCAGATGGCGGCGGCGAAGGATGGCGGCGCACGGCGATCGTGGAGCCTGGAAGAACGTCAGCGCATTGTCGGTGAGGCGCTGGCGCCCGGGGCGTCAGTAGCGGCGGTTGCGCGTCGTCACGGTCTGAACGCCAATCTCGTTTTCAAATGGATACGCCGCGCCCGCGAGGGTTGGCTTGATCGGCGGCGCGCGCCAGCGCAAAAGGCTGACGCCTCTGCTGTGGTGGGAGACAGCGACGCGCCGGCGTTTGTCCCGGTGACGCTCGTGGAACTGAACGCCGTGACGGCTCCAGCATTGGCGCCGCCGCTGGCGGCGTCGACGAAGCCGGTTCGCGAGCCGCGAAGAAGCGCGCGACGCGGGGCGATGGAGATCAGCCTGCCGAATGGCGCGCGCGTGTCGCTCGACGCGGATGTCGACGCCGAAGCGCTGCGTCGCGTCCTGTCCGCGCTGGGCGATCTTTGATGCTTCAGTTCGCGCCGGGCGTGAAGGTCTATCTGGCCTGCAAGCCGGTCGATATGCGCCGCGGCTTTGATGGACTTGCCGCCGATGTCGCGCAGGTTCTACGCGCTGACCCTTATTCGGGCGCGGCCTTCGTGTTCAGGAGCAAGCGCGGCGACTATGTGAAGATTTTGACCTGGGACGGGTCGGGCCTGTGCCTGTTCGCCAAGCGTCTGGAGAAAGGTAAGTTCGTGTGGCCGCCGATTATCGAGGGCGCGCTGCAACTGACGGCGGCGCAACTGGCGCTCTTGGTCGAAGGAATCGACTGGCGCCGGACGTTTGCGCCGGACGCGCCGAAACGCCCTGCATTCCTATAGATTCCAGGCATTCTTGAGCTGCGCCGACGCGTGTTTTGTGGTAGACAAAATCATGTCGTGCGCCACTGCTGATTTGCCGGAAGATCCCGCCGAACTACGGCGCTTTGCGGCGTCGCTCGCCGCGGAAGTTCACGCCAAAACGCTGCTGATCGAAAAGCTGAAGATGCAGCTCGCCATTTTGCGACGCGCGCGCTTCGGGCGATCGTCGGAAAAGCTCGACCGCGACATCGAACAACTCGAACTGCTGATCGGCGATATCGAGGAAAGCGACGCCGAGCGGCAGGCGCAAAGCGAAGCGCCCGACAGCGGCGCCTCATCATCGATGCCGAAAAAGCCGTCGGTTCGTGCGCCTTTGCCCGATCATCTTCCGCTTGAGACGATCACGCATGACGCGCCCTGTGTCTGCCCGACCTGCGGCGGAACGAAGTTCGGCCGGATCGGCGCCGACGAGCGGGATGTGCTGGAATATGTCGCTTCGCACTTCAAGCGCGTGCGGCATGTGCGGGAGAAGATGAGCTGCCGCGCCTGCGAGACGATCGTTCAGGCGCCAATGCCAACGCTGCCGATCGAAAAAGGACGGCGAGGGCCGGCGCTGCTCGCCCATGTGCTGGTCGCCAAATATTGCGATCATCTCCCCTTGCATCGTCAGTCCGACATTTACGCGCGCGAAGGCGTAACGATCGACCGCTCGGTCATGGCCGGCTGGGTCGGCCATATGGCGGCGCTACTGGCGCCGCTCGCCGAGCGCATCGCGCGCCATGTGCGCGCCGGCTCCGCCATTCACGCGGACGATACGACGGTTCCCGTGCTCGATCCGGGGCGCGGCAGGACCAAGACCGGCCGATTATGGACGGCGGTGCGCGATGAGAGGCCCTATGGGTCGACGGCGCCGCCGGCGGCCTTCTATCTCTATTCGGCGGACCGCAAGGCGGAGCATGCCCGCGCCTTGCTGAAGGATTGCCGCGGGCATCTGCACGCGGACGGGTATCCCGGCTTTGGCGACCTCTACGAGGCCGATCCAAAAACGGGGGCGCCGGCGCCGTTCAAAGAGGTCGCGTGCTGGGCGCATGCCAGGCGCAAAATCTACGACGTGCATGTCGAGACAAAATCACCGGCGGCAGCACAGGCGCTCGACATGATCGCGAGGCTCTTCGCCATCGAGGCCGACATCAAGGGTAGATCGCCATCCGAGCGCATCGACGCGCGCCGAGAGCGCGCAAATCCCATTCTCGATGAACTGCGCGCGTTCCTGGACGCGACGCCGGCGAAGATCAGCGGCAAGAGCGACTTCGCCAAGGCCATCCGCTACGCGACCTCCCGTTGGACGGCCTTGACCCGCTACGTCCATAACGGACGTCTCGAAATGTCGAACAACGCCGCCGAACGCGCAATCAGACCCCTTACTTTGGGCAGAAAGAATTACCTATTTGCCGGCTCCGACGACGGCGGACGTCGCGCGGCGATCATGTATACGCTGATCGAAACGGCACGCTTCAACGACATCGATCCGGAAGCCTGGCTTGCGGACATCATCGCCCCCATCGCCGATCACCCGATCAATAGAATCGACGATCTCCTTCCCTGGAATTGGAAGCCTCATGCGGAAAGAGCTGCGCCATCTCAGGCAGCTTGAGAATGAACTCCTTGCCCTTGGCGAGGAGGCTATGCTGCTCGAAGAACTCGATGGTCTTGTCGCCGGCGTGCTTGTTTGTCCGGAGATGATCCCGCCAAGCGAATGGCTTTCCGTCGTCTGGGGCCAGACTGCTGACGAGGCGGCGCCCGTCTTCGATACGGCTGACCACCTGAACAAAGTGCTCACGCTCGTGATGGCGCACTACAATGATGTCGCAAAAAAGCTTTTCGAGAAGCCGGAGAGTTATGCGCCATACTTCGCCATCGACGATCGCAACGGCGACGTTCTGTGGGAGCTGTGGATCGAGGGGTTCGAAAAGGCCGTGAAGCTCCCGCCCAGCCGCATATCGACCGCTGCTCGACGCCAATGTCGAAACCGCCAAAGCCATGTCGGGCCTGCTTACCCTCGCCGATGTCGCACGACGCGATGCGCGCTTCTCCAAACTCGAATATGACGCGCTCGAGTCCTCCGCGCATGAACTTATCGGCCCATTCGTCCTGACGCTCAACGAATGGCGCGTAGAAAATCACGATCCAGGCAAAGGAATAAGCGTCACGCCGCAGACCCAATCCAACTCCTTCGGAAAAGCCGGCCGCAACGATCCGTGTCCATGCGGATCAGGCAAAAAATACAAAAAATGTTGCGCCCTCAACTGATCCGCGGTCGTCCAATCACGCTTACCTTTCGACCAGGAGTAATACAGGCTCTCGGCGATGCCTTCGCGCCGGCACAGCTCGGCGATGCTGTGCTCGCCGCGCAAGCCGTCAAGCACGATGCGGATTTTCTCCTCGGCCGAATAATGCCGACGCGTCGCGCGGCGAACATCTCTCACAAGCCGTTCAGACGACGGTTTCGGGCTATCGGATTTCTGGCTCATCTTCACTCCCCGACGGTTACGATGAGCCAGAAATCCTCCTTTCAGCAATCCGCCCAGTTTGTCTCAAAGGCCCTGACGCCGGACAAGCTTCTTATGCGCCTGCTTTCGAGCGCGAGCACGCGCCGCCAGACCGATGCGCTCCAAAATTGTCGGCGCAGGCAACAAGATGCCGCGAGTTCGGAGCGCTTCGATCATGGCCGCAACGATGACGTCACCACGATCCGTGCCAATCGCTTCGGTCGTCGCAATTTTTGCCACAGACCGATAATCGGCGCGACTGAAAGGACGAACGCGCAGATACGACTGTATGTCGCCCAGATGCTCCCAGCGCGTTTCCTCTCGACGGGCATACTCGTGAAAAATCCCGGGCTCGATGCCGAGTTGACCGGCAATGAATGATAGAACGTCGTCGGGTGGAACCTCGTCAATGCCGAGCACTCGACCCGGAAAGCGCTGGTAGGCGAGATGCACCGCAAAACCGAGCCGATTGGCGTCGCGCCGCCGTCGACGGATCAGCGCCAGATCGTCGGGCGAAAGCGTGTAGTGCCGGATGATTGCCGCCGGATCGTTGGGCGGATTGAACAACGCCGCACGGGCCTGCGGCGAGAGGATTTCATGCTTCTTCATCGCCGGCTCTCCTGGTGCGCAATCCGTCGTTCGCGCAGCAGTCCGGCTTTTCACTATTTTTCAATGCCTTGGTATCTGCGCAACGCCATCGCCAAGATACCAGCGAACCTCCATCAGTGCCTTAGCGTAGGATTTTGGGAAGATTCTGCGATGACCCCCGCTCGGTGCGGGTCTCTTGCACCGCCGTGATTACGACCGACATTGTTGCGAAGACGAGGAGAATTACTGCTTCCTTCAAATCCCCTAGCAACAAGTAGATCACGCCGCCGCCGATGAGCAGCGCGAGCATCGGCTCGCGCAGGACCTCGAGAACGATTCGTAGCGGCGTGCGCCGTTCCGGCCGCGGTAGTTCGTTGTAACCCTCGGTCTTCAGCCTGGCTTGCGCATCTGCTTCACTGAGGCCGGGAGTCGAGTGGAGGTCTGAGGAAGCATCTGGCACCAAAACCCTCCTGAGAGTTCGCTAGACGGCATCTTTCAAACTCGGCGCGTGTTAACCGACGTGTAGACAGGACGAGGATCGCAATGCCGCGAAAGCATCACAAGCCTGAGGATCGTTGCCAAGTCGCGACAGGCGGATGTGTCGACGTCACAAGGGCAAGTCGCGGACGCCGTTCCTGCGATCGGTGTGACCGACGGGACTTACTGCCGGTAGCGCCAGGAATTCGGCGGGCCCACGACGGATCAAGTGATTGGCCCCCAGTGACGGGCCCTTTTTCAACGTTAGTGCGGTGACGGCCTCTAGGCCAGCGCTCCCGCCGACGAACCTGTTGCGCGCCGATACAGGCGCTGAATTTAACTTCCGCAAGCCAACATCGAGCCGTAGGTATCAACGCCAGGGATCGAAGATCGTACCTAGCCTGTGAAAAAAGCCCCGCCGAAGCGAGGCTTTCTGATGATCTTCGCTGGGTCAAATCTTGCCGAGCACAAGCAAAATCAACAGAACAAGAACCACAAGGCCGAGACCGCCGCCCCCATAGTAACCAGTCCCGTAAAAAGGGCCGCCGCCGATTCCACTAAAGCCGCCCAATAATGCGATTACCAAGATGATGAGAATGATGGTTCCAATTGACATGTTAGCATCTCCTTATCCTGAATCATCGTCACCGCCCCGGGAACCGTAGCCATCAAGGCCAATGTCAGCCGGCCTTGTGGGCCATCGCCGGAGCTTTCTCGTCTTGTCTCTCCAGGTATTCCTCGGCCATCGATTACTGATCAATACCCGAAAGTGCGGGTTTGGCGGCGTCTGAAGAACGCGCTACAGAGGGCGTTCCCGATGAGAGTTCGTCTTCCCTGTAATGGGCCGAGCGTGGATGTAACGCCGGGCCGCTCGCGTTTATCCGCCCATATTTTATGGCGGCTTCCAGAGACTTCAAAGCCTCTTCGGAGTGTTGTGTAGCAGTGGTGGAATTTTTCTTGTTGCCCTCGGCGATCGCCGCCTCCAGATGCGTAATGCCCTCCTCCGCGTGCGTATTGGATTTCGCCTTCTCGGCCGCCTTGGCATGTTTGAGCGCGGCTTCGGCGCTAGTGATAAGCACGTCAAAACGTCCTTGCTGCCCGCTGGCGATGGCTTGTTTGGTATGGCTGATGGCCTCGGCCAAGTGATCATCGGCAAAGGCGAGACGCGGCGCGAACAGGTGCGCATCCGTCAGCCAGAATCGATCGCGAATCATCGGCGCTTCCTTTCGGAAGCCGTGAACGCTCCCATCATGCCAAGCGATGTATGGGCCTGGACCCTAAGCCGCTAGCGCTTCATCTCGACTTTGGGCATTTGGATTGTGATGTCGCCGCTCGTCCTTTGATAATAAAGATATCCGAGCACAGCCACCCCGATGACAAGCGCCACGATAATTGGTGTTGTGAGTTTCATCGCTGCGTTCTCCAGTTCGAGTTTTTTCGACCGCTACTCCTGCGATGCGCGACCCGCCACCGGGGCGCGCCCTGTACGCGAATGGTTCAACGCACATCGGCCGCGTTCATTTGAGGCTGCGGCGCCAATCGTCGACATTCTTCTTCAACTGGTCCTTGCATAACCGTAGCGCGCTTCGATGTTGCCCTCGCTTTGCCCTTGAGCTGCTTCCAACTTCCTTTGATCTGACCTCAGTTCATCGGACTCTTCTCGTTGGAGGGAGCCACAGGTCCGTCATCTCGGGGTTCACTTGATCGACGCGTCGAGCGGAATCCAAGTCGAAGTCTTGGAATCGTATTTGAAGCCTCGCGCGACGCGCAGCGTCTCCTTCGTCGCTTTAATAGTCGGATAGCTCTTATTGTCCCTCATGGTCCACTTGATCTCATTAAACGCGACCGCGACATTCTTTTCGCCCATGCCAAGGAAGCCGCCGACTCCGATGATCACGGCTGTGATTTTTCCGTCGGTTGGCGACACCAGCACATCGGCTACATCGCCGATCTTGGTGTTCGTCGTGTCATAAACGCTTTGCTTATACCAGGCGGTGACGGGTAGGCTGTCAGCCGGTACGTTCGCCAGGAATTCAGTCGGTGGCGCGAGGGTCGTCGTCGCACGTGGCTGAGAAGTGGGGGCCTGCTGCGCCTCCGCCACACTCGCCGTGATGAGCAGACAAAGAGCGATGGCTGTGATGAGATTGTTTTCCATTTGGTCGATTCCTTAATTTCTTAGGCAAACCGCCAGACACGGCAAGGGAGATACGCCTCTTGAGCACGACCTCAGGGAGTGTGCTGAGAAGCTAGAGCGCGCCAGCGAGGAATCAATGCTTTCGCCCAGCGCAATAGAACTTTTCAAGGGCAGATCAAGCCGACAGCGAGCCGCAGATATCAACGCCCGGAATCGAGGATCGTCCCTAGCCAGTAAAAAAAGCCCCCGCCGAAGCGAGGCTTGCTAGTGATCTTTGATGGGTCAAATCTTGCGAACAAAAGCAAAATCAACAGAACAAGAACCGTAAGGCCGAGGCCGCCCTCCCGCGACCCGGCGACAGGGTCGCGCCCTCTACTCCAATGGCTCGAACACTTGATTTGGTTCCGGCAGATCAATTTGGGTGTTGCCGAGATGTGTTGCGAAGCTTCGCATCGATTCTTCTTCGCCGTGAACGAGGAACGTCCGCTTCGCACCCGTTTGCTTTTGCCAAGCCAACAACTCAGCCTGATCCGCATGGGCCGAGAAACCGTTGATCGTGTAGATGCGAGCTCGCACAGCGATTTTCTCGCCAAAAAGGTTGATCTCCTTCGCGCCATCGATGATGCGGCGCGCCAGAGTGCCGTTCGCGGCATATCCTACAAAAATAATGCTCGATTCCGGACGCCACAGGTTGTGCTTGAGATGCTGCCGCACGCGGCCACCGGTACACATGCCCGAACCGGCCATGATTATGGCGCCAGTTTGGATCTTGTTCAGCGCGACGGACTCGGCGCTTTCGCGTGTGAAATGCAATCCGGGAAAATGAAACGGATCATGTCCCTCTCGAATGAGCGTCGCGATTTCCGGCTGCAAACCCTCCAAATGACGCTGCATGATTTCTGTAGCGGAGATCGCCATGGGAGAGTCGACAAAAACCTGCGTCGATTTCATCAGTCGACCACGGCTGATGCCCTGGCTAATGAAATAAAGCAGTTCCTGCGCTCGTTCCAATGCGAAGGTAGGGACGACGACATTTCCACCGCGCCTGAAGGTATCCGTCACGGCGTCATAAAATTCCTCGACGGACGGTCCCAAGGGCTTGTGCAACCGGTCGCCATATGTGGTTTCCATCACCACGTTGGCTACGGTTGGTGGCTTCGTAGGATCGCACAGCAAAGGGCCTCCATAATTGCCAAGGTCCCCGGAGAATAGCACGGTGGATTGCTGCGAACCTTCTGTCAGCTGCAGATAAATGCTGGCCGAACCAAGGATGTGGCCAGCGTTGATGAACGTGGCGCGCACGTCAGCAGCGACTTCGATCTGCTCATCGTAAACCGCTGTCCGTCCGAAATGCTCGAAAGAGTTCAAAGCATCGAGGACCGAATAGAGCGGCGCTATGCGCTGATCCGTTGAACCGCGTCGCGCGGCAATACGTGCTCGGTAACGCGCATCTTCTTCCTGCAGATGAGCTGCATCGAGCAGCACCAAGCGTGCCAACTCCCGCGACGGCGCCGTCGTGATGATCTCACCGTGAAATCCTTTTTTGTGCAGCAGCGGCAGCCGGCCGCAATGATCAAGATGGGCATGGGTCAGCAAGACATAGTCGATGCTGGTAGGATCGAAACCGAACGGTTGCGAATTCTCCTCGTCCAGTTCACGGCCGCCTTGGTAAAGTCCGCAGTCGATCAGGATACGCTTGCCGGCACACTCGACCATGTGACACGAGCCGGTGACGCCGCGGTCGGCGCCATGGAATGATAATCTCATGGGAGGCTCCTTAGCTCTGTGATGAGCCGTTTCTTTCACGCACGTGCAACGGCTCACCGCTGACATCGTGCCAATGCAATATGCCATTCCAGATCTCGTCGGCTGCTTCAGCAAACCAGAATAATTCGCGATCTTCCTGATCTATGACGCCTTCGTCGACCAGGAAATCCAGATTCACAGCTTGGCGCCAGTAGCTTTCGCCCACCAAGACGACCGGAATAGGCTTGATCTTGCGTGTTTGTACGAGCGTCAGCACCTCGAACAGTTCGTCGAGGGTGCCATACCCCCCGGGAAAGGCGACCAGCGCCTTTGCACGCAAGAGGAAATGAAGCTTGCGCATAGCGAAATAATGAAAGTTGAAGCAAAGATCGGGCGTGATGTAGGGGTTTGGATATTGCTCATGTGGGAGGCTGATGTTGAGGCCGACTGATTTGGCTCCGACGTCGAAGGCGCCACGATTGGCGGCCTCCATGATTCCGGGTCCGCCGCCGGTCACGACAACTCTCAGCTGCCGATTGGGAGCTTGGTGAGTCGCGCTCACGCGACGGCCGAGTTCGCGGGCAACTTCGTAATATTGGCTCTTGGCGAGGATTCGCTCGGCAATCGACAGGCGTCGCGCCAAGTCCTCGTTGCCGATATCCGCCGCCAAGGCTGCCTTTAACGCATCCACTTTACATTGCGCGGCAGCGGGTTCGCATATCCGCGTACTTCCGAAAACCACGATCGTGTGGTGAATGTGGTGCTCTTCAAACAGCAGCTCGGGCTTGAAATAGTCGATCTGTAGCCGGACGCCCCGCATACTGTCCCGCGCCAAGAAATCGAGGTCGGCGTCGGCCCGGCGATAACTGGGGCTTTCGAAAATTGCTTGGACGCGCGCGGGAGCGTGCGGATCTTCTTCCGAGGGCTTCGGGCACTCCCCGGGAAGCGGCTCACGTCGATTCACGGGGTGCGCAGGCTTTGGGATCCGCAGCTTGTTAGGGTCTAGCTGCTTTGCTTTCACCGTTGGGCACTCCCACATATTGAGACACTCGACGTTGGCATAGGACCCTTATCAAGGCCGTCCAGAAATGCGGCTTATGAGGTCCATCGCCAGTTTTTCACCTCGGGCATATCCTCGCCATGTTCGGCGACGTAAAGCTTGTGACGCTCCATCGTGCTCCAGTAACGGTCTGTCGCTGTCTGCCTTTCGCGGCGGAGCCTTGGGATCCGGCTGATGGCGTCGAGCGCAAGCTGGTAACGGTCGAGGTTATTCAATACGACCATGTCGAAGGGAGTTGTCGTGGCGCCTTCCTCCTTATACCCACGCACATGAAAATTGTCATGGTTGTGCCGGCGATATGTTAGCGAGTGAATTATGGGCGGATAGCCATGAAAGGCAAAGATCACCGGCTTGTCGCGCGTGAACAGCGCGTCGAAATCCTCATCCACCAACCCATGCGGGTGTTCCGTCTGTGACTCCAAAGTCATGAGGTCGACCACGTTCACGACGCGGATTCGAATGTCTGGAACGTAGTTCCGCAAGAGGGTTACGGCTGCGAGAGTTTCGAGCGTGGGAACATCACCCGCGCAGGCCATGACCACGTCGGGGTCATCCGCATCGTTACTCGCCCAGCGCCAAATGCCGGCCCCCGCCGTGCAATGGCGAACGGCGGATTCACTGTCGAGCCACTGCCACTCGGGCTGTTTACCGGCAATGATCAAGTTGACGTAGTTCCGGCTGCGAAGACAGTGATCGACAACCGAGAGCAGGCAGTTCGCGTCGGGCGGTAGATAGATGCGCACGACGTCGGACTTTTTGCTCGCGACGTGATCGATGAAACCCGGATCTTGGTGGGAGAAGCCGTTGTGATCCTGCCGCCAGACATGCGACGTGAGCAAATAATTCAGGGATGCGATTGGCTTCCGCCACGGGATTGCATTGGTCGTCTTCAGCCATTTCGCATGCTGGTTGAACATTGAGTCGATGACATGGATGAATGCCTCGTAGCACGAAAAAAGCCCGTGGCGGCCGGTGAGCAAGTAGCCTTCGAGCCAGCCCTGGCAGAGGTGCTCACTCAGGACTTCCATGACGCGGCCATTGATGCTGAGGTCGACGTCAACATCTTCAAGGCGGGCCATCCACGCCTTTCCGCTGGCCTCATAGACCGCATCGAGACCATTCGAGGCGGTTTCATCAGGACCGAATAGACGGAAATTCTGGTTGGCGAGGTTCAGCTTCATCACGTCCCGCAAAAACATTCCGAGCACGCGGGTGGACTCAGCTTCGATGCTACCCGGCGCCGAAACGCGCAGAGCGTAATCGTGGAAATTGGGTATCGCCAGGGGCGTCAGAAGCTCCCCGCCATTGGCGTGTGGATTCATCCCCATACGATGGTGGCCCGTCGGCGCAAGCGCGGCAAATTCGTCGCGGAATCTGCCGTTCTCGTCGAACAATTCGTGCGGTCTGTAGCTGTTCATCCAATCTTCGAGCTGCCTGATATGCTCGAGATTATTGAAGTCCGCGAGCGGCAATTGATGGGCGCGCCACGTTCCCTCCACCGGCTTGCCGTCCACGAGCTTTGGGCCGGTCCAACCTTTTGGCGTGCGGAACACGACCATGGGCCAACACGGCCGCTCCACAGCGTTCGGAGAGGAACGCGCCACACTCTGAATCTTGTGAATCTCCACAAGGACCTTATCAAGCGTGCCGGCCAGACATTGATGCACCACGTCCGGGACATCGCCTTCCACGAAATATGGTTCATAGCCGTATCCGCGGATCAGGTCGGTCAATTCCTGGTGGCTGATACGAGCGAGCACAGTAGGATTGGCGATCTTGAACCCATTGAGATGAAGGATAGGAAGAACCGCACCGTCACGCGCAGGATTCAAAAACTTGTTGGAGTGCCAACTCGCGGCAAGCGCGCCGGTCTCCGCCTCACCGTCTCCGATGATGCAGGCCACGACCAGATCGGGATTGTCGAATGCCGCGCCATATGCATGGACCAGGCAATAACCCAGCTCGCCCCCTTCATGGATCGATCCGGGTATTTCCGGGGCGACATGGCTCGGGATGCCATAAGGCCAGGAGAACTGCCGAAACAGCCGTTGCAAGCCGTTTCGGCTACGCTCAATATTCGGAAAGCGCTCTGTGTAGGACCCTTCGAGATAGCTATGCGCTACCAGACCCGGACCACCATGGCCGGGGCCGATGACATAAATCATGTTCAGATCATGTTTTTTGATCAGCCGGTTCAGGTG
The DNA here is from genome assembly GCF_005771425.1 of Methylocystis sp. B8. Lineage (GTDB taxonomy): Bacteria > Pseudomonadota > Alphaproteobacteria > Rhizobiales > Beijerinckiaceae > Methylocystis. Next base: position 66,070 of record NZ_VBTZ01000010.1, read on the forward strand.
TACATAAATGAAATTGAGCCCGGGGGTGGTGCCCCAGTGCCCAAGTAGACGAGGTTTGATGTGTTCGAGCTTGAGAGGGGTTTCGAGCAGTGGATTGTCCTGCAGATAAATCTGCCCCACCGTGAGGTAATTTGCGGCACGCCAATATGCGTCCATTTTTTTCAACAGATCAGGCGATAAAGCATCAGGCATTGCAGGCACCCTTTGGAGGCTCGTTCACGCGCCCTGTCCCCACCCCTGAAGTTATAAGCCGATCTGCCGGCGGGTGCGTCGGGATTGCCGAAGGGCGGGACGTAGCTCTGCGTTTCCGTCAGCGCACCCGCGATCATCGCGCCACAGCAAAATAACCCTTAATTAGCGGGCGCGATCCAAACATGACAATGCCCTCTTGAGGCTAACCCTCCCCTTCGGCCTGTTAGTGCATTGATGGACTCAGGGCTAGCCCCACTCCCACTTTCGTCTCCAAGCGCAATTCCTCATGGATCGCCTTGTGGCGGAAGCTCGACGATGCCTCTTTTGCGAGCGCAATGAAAAAGCGCGAGCGTCGTTCGAAAAATTTATGTCGGGTCGGACTTAGCTGCGCAGCATTACGTTCCTACTCAGAATTTAATAGGCGGCCCACGCCGGAGGGATACATTTTCGCGTATGATCCTTGTATTCTATCGATGACTGCCTAAGTATAATATATCGAGTTTCGGCCGAACCAATTTGCAATTGTGCTGTGCCAGCTTGAAGTAGTGACGCTGATCGCGACCGGGGATGTACCAGCGGCGGGAGGAGGAGACAGTTTCTGTCTTCGCGCGAGAGCGCTTGTCGGGAAGTCGATTTGATCAGCGTCGATTTGATCAGCACTCTGGCAAAATAACGCGGATGGACGTGGCTTTCGCGGCTCTCCCATTCCGGCCTGTCGGCGCTTTAATGCAGAGACGACTTCGTAATCCACATCGTGGCCAAATACGGAACCGAAGCGGGCAAGCTTAACGCGATGTCGATGGCCTGTTGAAGGGCCACCGTTCTCACGCGAGTCTGCATGATCATCGGTTAATCAGCGTGCGAGACAGAACGTGGAAAGTTCGTCCGCTCATATGAAGGAAAATGTACATGAACGCGCTCACCGCTATTCTCTCGATCTTCGCCACCGCCGCCGCTATCACACTGGCGATCACCGCCTACGTCAACGCGTAAAACTTCGTCCGCCGAGGTCCGAAGAAGTATTTCGGTCCTCGGTTCGTCGCCGGTCGGTGACGGACGCAGTTCCGCGCTCAACCGCGGGAGGTCGGAAAGCGGATTTTTTTGGATGGCGACCTCGGCCATTTCAAATGCGAGGCAACGCCCATTCGCAATAGGCATGGACGTATTGCCGCAGCGGAGGACCTAGCCATGGCGCTTACATTTCCAAATCAAAGCCGTTTCTATGATACGACACGGCGTGCCATTCGATTTTGGGGCTATGACAGCGCAATGGAAGCTTCGTTTTTTGTGGGCGAAGACGCATTGATAAGAATGCAGCCGGATAGTCGGATCGATCAGGCTGGGTTTCTCAGAGCCTTCGATTTAAACCGCGACCTGATTCACGCAGCCGCGATAAAAGGCTACGGGCGCGGTAAGAAAGGGTCATACGACCTTATACCCGCTGACTTCTGATTTGCTTCAACCAGTATCCGCTGAATACCCGCTAGGACTTCTTTGCTTCAACCTTATTCGCGCAACAAGCTGCGACTTCCAACCCGGTCAATAAATGCTTACCGCTCATGACGGTTCGGCGTCCATTTGAGGAATCCCGGTTAAGATCGCGGTAGATGCGGACATTACGAAGCTGCGTGGATCCGGATCGAGCTTGTCAGGTCGCAGCTCTACAAGGGCGACAGTTTATGGTCACGCGTCTTGCGGTGGGGGAATTATTTAAGGATCAGGGAAGTGAGCTCTCAGCCTTTGTGACATTTGTCGCTGTGCGCTTAGCGACCACTACCGTAGCCAGCGGTGACCTCGTCTTTGTGGGCGGCGAAGGCTGCCAGGACTTCGCCCTTCTCCTTCTTCGGGACCTTGAAGAAGTCGAGGGTCCGTCCGAGTTCCGCTGCGACCTCATCAAATTCTGCTGGGGAGATTCGGAGGTCCCGGTGGGCCTCCTCAAGACCGAGCGGTGTCGTGCCGGGCTTGGTGGCCGTGAACTGGTAGGGCCCACCCGACACGTTGCAAACCCACAGCGTCCGCATGAACTTGAGTCCGGGCAGCCGTCCGAGGTTCTTGGTGTGCCATTCCCGCAGCTGCGGATTCTTGGACTTCTGGCCGACGATGGGATTCTTCACGACGGCGTCGCTGAAGTGATCCACCACGGCCGCGATGGCGAAGACGCCGCCCAGCCGCTCATACAAACTTTTCTCAGGCGTGGATTGCTTGGCCTGCGCATACGCGTTATCCGCCCCCATAGATACAGCGACCGGGGCTGCGGCCAGCGCAAGCGCTGCGACCACGCTTCGTCTGGTGACAGAGGTCGAAACAGCCTGTTCCATGATCAATTTCCTTGCCTATACAGGACAATGAGGCAACGCGCCTCAGACAAAGAAAGTTCCTCGAAGCTCGGCACTATCTCCAAACGTCCGCGCAGGGACAAATAGCGTTCCAACGGCGATCGCATACGCCTCCAAGGCACGGGGGGACCAAGCGTTAGATTTCGACCCCTAGGAGTGCGGTTGTTACACGACGCTTCGCGCGTCTATAAAGGCGTCCGTGACGCCGGTGATTATTGGGCATCCTTGGGCCGACGGGGAAACCGAACCAGAAAGATTAAGAGTCTATCGCGGCATCACTGGCGAAGAGGCCAATCGACGGAGAGAACTCGCGGACCTTCGACCGCTACGCCGAGTATGCCGCGTTCAAGACTGGGATGGCGGTCGTCGATCCCGCACAGCGTTTTTGTTGTTCAGCCGGGCATTTATCGCACCGACGAGTGGGCGTCCCACCTCAATTCAGGATAAGGTTGTGCAAGCTGATGTTCCGCGATCCAGGTCTGTGAGACCAATGAACTCACTCTGCTCGCTCTGGTCAGAGACAGCGCCGATTGGTCCCGAGCTTCACCCATTCGAGCCGGGATCATCTGCGGACGTGATCGTCGTCGGCGGCGGCATCACGGGGCTTTCCGCGGCATTGCACATTGCGGAGCAAGGCGGTCAAAGCGTATCGGTCCTTGAGGCCGAAACGCCAGGGTGGGGCACCTCCGGTCAAGCAGGCGGACAGGTCATTGCAGGACTCCACGCCGCACCTGACGACCTGAGTGCGACCTTTGGCGATGAGATGGGCGAGCGGATGCTGTCCTTCGTCGGAAAAGCGCCTGATCTCGTGTTCCAGCTGATCGAGCGCTATCGCATTGACTGTAATCCCGTCCGGAAGGGCTGGATCCAGACGAATCGGTCAGTTCGGGGCGTTCGGGCCCTACAACGCGACGCATTGATGTGGGCCAAACGCGGCGCTCCCGTCGAGATGCTGGATCGCGCGCAAATAGCCCGGCTCGTTGGAACTCAGGTCTACGCCGGCGGCTGGCTGGATCGACGAAATGGGACGGTTCAGCCCCTTGCCTACACGCGCGGACTTGCCAAAGCCGCGATCGAGGCAGGCGCGAAGATTCATGGCAATGTCCGCGTTCAAAAGCTGACAAGGGAAGGTGGGCGATGGCGGGTGACGACCAATGCCGGCCACCTGATGGGCTCGGTGGTCTTGATCGCGACCAACGCCTTCACGGACGGCCTTGTTTCCCGACTGCGGCGATCCGTTTTGCGCGTTCATGGCGTGCAAATCGCCACTGCGCCGCTACCTGACAGGGTGCGCGCGACCATTCTGCCACAGGGCCAGTCATGCGCCGACAATCACATCCTGAGCGTGCGCTACTTCCGAGTCGAGCCGGACAACCGTTTGGTCATCGGCGGTCCGGGGTGGTTGACGCCGCCGCGTAACGCCCGTGCTTTGAGCTTTCAGATACTTGAACGCTCTACGCGGCGCATGTTTCCACAAATCGCCAATATCCCGTTCGATTATCACTGGTACGGTCGCGGGGCGATGACCGCCGACCTGCTGCCCCACCTCCACGAGCCTCAGCCCGGCATCGTCGCGGCTCTCGGTTACAACGGTCGCGGCATTGCCGCAGGCACAGCGCTTGGCGCTCTACTGGCGCGCCGCGCGCTGGGAGAGCCTGCACGGGATCTGCCCTTCCCCGTAACTGCTCTTTCGGCGCTTCCCTTTAACACGGCGCCGGCCGCGCGCTATTACCTATCCATAGCGGCGGACCGACTGCGCCATCTCTTTGATTGAGAACTAATCGCCCGATTGCGGCCCACACCCTCTTACGCCGATGAACCCGCCAGTCGGACGCTCTCAATGAAGATCGGCGATCGCCGGAGGGAAGCTGTGGGGCGGGAGACTGCCAAAATCCGCCTCCATCCGAACGTTTGCGTCGAGCCGCTCCACCGATGCAATAGCCGGCAGGTCGCTCGCCAATTGCCTTTTCGTCCCATACCCCCAAAGAATGACTCGACGGTGCCGCGTTGATCAGATGCTCAACCCATTCGCGCCATGCAATCATCCACTGATCGAATTGTCCCTGACCACATTTTTGCCAAAGCGGCCATCCTGAAACGGCGAAGCGCGGCTATGACAATGACCGTGAGGACGATGACGAACGCGAGGACGATAACGAAGGCGATCCGGACAGTGACGATGAACCTGACCACGAGCTTCCACACGACTTCATGGGAGCGGGTGTTGCAATGACTGGCGCAGCCGACAAGTCGGACCGAGCGCGGTCTTCTTTCGGACTCGGCGTTCTTTTATGTAATCGCGAGTCGTATCAAATCAGCTCGGAACATTTCGCCGGCCGGCGAGTTGAGGAGTTACAATCACAAACATATCACGGAGGAAAGAATGGGCTCGCAAGCACTGACTACGCTCAAGAACTTGGCCGAGGTGAGTCGCGACGGCGAGAAGGGTTTTGTCGCCGCAGCTGAGGGCGTTAAAGATGAGAGTTTGAAAAACACATTTCAGCGCGCTGCAGCGCGTTGCGCTTTGGGAGCGCGCGAACTTGACGACGAAATCGTTAAGCTCGGCGGCATGCCAAGTGACGCTGGGTCCGTTTCGGGCGCGATGCATCGCGCATGGACCAACTTGAAAGCGGCCATTACGGGCGGGGACGAAGCGGCCGTTCTGTCGGAATGCGAGCGTGGCGAAGACGCCGCTAAAGCGGCGTATGAGAAAGCCCTGAAGGAGGATTTGCCTGCTGACGTCGCGACGATTGTTAAGCGGCAATATCAGGGCGTGCGGGAAAATCACGACCTTATCAAACAGCTGCGCGACGCGGCCTAGCCTTCTCAGCGTCTTGGTTTGCGGCAACACTCATTTTCGTCCCTCCGCCGGCTTTCGTGACCGGCAATCACCCATTCTTGCCCGGTCAGAAATGGCCGGGCTTTTTTTTGCGGGGGAATATGATGCCCGCCCGCCACGATTGCGACGGCTCCGCTTGCTCGGGCAGAAGAGGCGTTCCCCATCAAGATGGGCGCCGGCTACGAAATCTCCTATAACTGCCCGCAGCCGACTCCCATGATTATTCTGACGCTGAGTGTCCATTGAGCACGCATCGCTGATGTGGTGACCGTGGATCGCATGCGCCTCGGTCCGCCCGTCCCCACCAACACCTATCACGACAGTTTCAGAAATTTCTGCCATGTCATCCGCGCCCCTGCGGGCGGGCTCACAATGTCTTCGGACTTTCTTGTGCAGGACAATGGGGAGCCTGACGCAATCGCCGTGGAGGCCGAGCAGCATGCGCTCGAAGACCTGCCGGTCGAGGTTCTGATCTATCTGCTCGGCAGCCGTTACTGCGAGACCGATCGCCTATCGGATTTGGCAGGGTCGCTTTTCGGTCAGGTTCCAAGGGGTTGGCCGCTGGCGCGGGCGATCTGTGACTATGTCCACGATCGGGCTCTGATGCAAACGGCGCGAGCGGGGCATATTTGCCAATAAGGGAGCGACACGAGGACGCTGACCGCCATGCTGAGCGTAGACGATCTTTTCAAAGGCCGCCATTTCGACCGGGAGATCATCATCCTCTGCGTGCGTTGGTATTTGCGGTTCAAGCTCAGTTTTCGAGATCTCGTGGAGATGATGTCCGAACGCGGAATTGAGCTGACGCACACGACGATCATGCGTTGGATCCAGCGCTACGTTCCCGAATTCGAGAACCGTTGGAACCGGTTCGCATACAAAGCTGGCCGGTCATGGCGGGTCGACGAAACTTACGTGAAGATCAGAGGCCACTGGACTTATCTCTATCGTGCTGTCGACAGTGCTGGAAAGACGGTCGATTTTCTGTTGCGCGCGAAGCGGGATGTCGCTGCGGCGAAAGCATTTTTTCAGCGGGCGTTCGAGAATCAGCGCAGATTGCCTCGCGCCATCACGCTCGATGGCTATCAGGCATCGCACCGCGCGGCCAGGGAGTTCCTTTCCGCACATCGACGCGGCAAGCGGACCAAGCTGCGATCGTCGAAATACCTCAATAATCTAATTGAACAGGACCATCGATCCATCAAGCTTCGTTTGGGCCCTATGCTTGGGTTCAAGCGATTTCGGCGTGCGTCAATTACGATCGCCGGCATCGAACTCATGCATCGGATCAGGAAAGGCCAGTTCGCACTGGGTAAACTTCGAGTGCTGGGTAAAACCGCACCAGAGATGTGGGCCGCGGTGCTTGCTGCCTGATCCGCCAATGAACGCCCTACACCCAGTTTCGCGGCCATCCATGGAATTTGCACCAGAGCCTACGCGCCTACGCATGAGAAGTGCGCCTGCGGAACGATTTATTTTCGAGGATACATAAAATGCCACGCGAGCTTCTTTTGATAATCATCACCGCAATGATTGCTGGGGCAATCGGATTTGGAATTGCCGTTTATGCGGTACCACCAGAGGAAGCCATCCAATTCCGTGCTCTGATTGACGCCGGGCTCGGTGCGACCTCGGAGAGCTCTCGATCAGACAACAGCAATGCAGGGGTTATACACCATGATTCGGCGCAACCGACCGGACCGCTAGAGCCTACCCGCGAGCCCGCGGCCGTAGCTTCGCCTCCAAATGAAACGCCAAACCGCAATAGCGCCACGCCGAGCCTCTCTCCGACCGAGAGTGGCGACAAGCGACAAGCGCCTGCGGCAGATGAGCCTGCGGCGAATATCACGTCTTCGCCGCTGAGCGCAGCCGGATCCGAGAAGGCGCTCGTCGCACCGGCAGGACACACAAAAAAGCCCGGGAAAAAGACGAAGCTTAAAAATGCATCGCCAAGCAACACCGGGCATGAAGAAAACCTGCAATGAAGTTGGGCGAAGCCCTGGGCTCGAATTGTGCCGAGCGCGAAAACGTCTTGACGACGCCGACGATAAAATGAAAACAGCTATTCGTGTCCGCAACGAATGGAAGCTTCTTTCGTATGTCGTGTCAACGGCCACTCACCGATGCCTTTCGGGCGCGGCGGCGACCATATCGCCAGCCATCCGTACTGGCGAGAAGTTCGATGATTCCCCTGCCCTCCTCCTCGTCGACGGGCAGGTCGTAATCACGAGCGGCGCGCTTTGCTCTTTTGTCATAGCGCGACCAGTAATTT
>NZ_VBTZ01000010.1:73806-114479 GCF_005771425.1 Methylocystis sp. B8
CATATCGCCAGCCATCCGTACTGGCGAGAAGTTCGATGATTCCCCTGCCCTCCTCCTCGTCGACGGGCAGGTCGTAATCACGAGCGGCGCGCTTTGCTCTTTTGTCATAGCGCGACCAGTAATTTGCAAATTTCTCTCTCGTGAGATGATGCCCGGCGACTCTTTCGCGCCGAGGCGCCGTCACATAGCGGTTGTCGCCGCTGATCACCTTAATGCGGATGCCTAGCCGATTGAGGTCGTCGATCGTGCGCCGCGCGTCCGCCTTGGGCGGGTCGTAGAAGACAAGAAAGCCACGAAAAGTCATCTCCCGTTCGTCGTCGCGGTCGTAGTCCGCCTTCGCTGGAACCTTGCGGGTCGCGACGGCCAGAACACGGAAGCCTTCAGCGCTCTTGGCCTTGAAGACCTTCTCGAGTTCCGCGCGCCGCTCGGCGTTCACCAGAACCTCGACGCCATCGCGGTCCAACGATGTGCAAATGTCGATCACGTTCGAAAACGCCCCCTTGGTGATGAACAGGCGCTGCGACGGCGCTCCGTCCTCCACCACGACGATGGTGAGCCTGCGACGCATGAAGTCGTAGGGGATTTCATCGATCTTGGCCGCGCCGCGGGTCGTTAGCCCAATGTTCTTGCCCGCAGTCACAATCGCTTCATCGAGCGGGTTTTCGATGCCGGTCTCGAAGGCGGCGTTGAGAAAGGCAAGCCGTCGCACCTCATCTGAAGGTTGGCTTCCGGCGTCGAGGACGTCGCGCAGAACAATGGCGCCTTCGGTCAATGTGCCCGTCTTGTCGGTGCACAGGATATCCATGCTGCCGAGGTTCTCGATGGCGTCGAGCCGGCGGACGATGACGCCCCGCTTGCTCATGGCCCGCGCGCCGGCCGAAAGGGTCACGCTGATGATCGCCGGCAAGAGTTCAGGCGACAGGCCGACCGCGAGCGCCACGGCGAACAGCAGGGACTCGATCACCGGGCGGTCGAGCAACAGGTTCACAGTCAGCACGAAGAGAACGATAACAATCATCACGCGGACGAGGAGATAACCGAACTGCCGCACGCCGCGGGCAAAGTCGGTCTCTGGTTGGCGCGCCCCCAGCCGCGCCGCAATAGCGCCGAACTCGGTCCGGCGGCCGGTGCTCACGGCAAGGACTTTCGCCGTGCCGCTGCGCACCGAAGCGCCGAGAAAGACGGCATTGGTCCGTTCAGTGATAGGCGCGTCGGGACGAACTATCCCGGCCCGCTTCTCGACCGGAAACGACTCGCCGGTCATGCTCGCTTCGCTGACGAGGAAGTCCTGCGCCACGATCACGAGCCCATCCGCCGGGATTAGATTGCCCGCCGAGAGGAGGATGTGGTCGCCGGGCACGATCGCGCTGACCGGCGTCGTCTGCTCCACCCCATCCCGCACCACGCGGCACGTCAGCGCCAGGCGCTTCTTGAGTTCCTCGACCGCGGTGGACGCCCGATATTCCTGAAAGAAGCTGAGGAGCGAACTGCCCAGGACGATCGCCAGGATGATGACGGCGTCCACCCATTGCTGAAGCGCCAGCGAGATTGCGGCGGCGAACGCCAGGATGAGGACGAGCGGGCTTTGGAACTGGCGCAGAAGGAGGCGAAGCGCGCTCAGGCGCGGCGCATCCTCGACGCTGTTGGGACCGACGCTTAAAAGGCGCGCAGCAGCGCGATCGGACGATAGTCCGTTGGGACCCGACTCCAAAGCTGCGGCCAGCTCGGAAGAATCATGGCTCCAGTAGGGAGTTTCGTTCGCGTCCCAGGTCACTTAGGGTTCCTGTCTACAATCTCGTGTTGGCGAACGTCTAGTCTGCCTCTCGGCCTGGCTTCACGCGGAGCCAGACGGCGTCCATCAAAAGGACATGAGAAAGACGATCACATAGGAGTTCGCAGCTAGACAGCGATAGTCTCACATGAAGAGGCCGTTCGCACCAAGATGCAGCGCCATCTATGCCGCCTTGCCGGTCATCCCAAGTTGAGCTTTAAGAACGAATATGACTAACGTCATTGTTCCAACCGCGGTCGATGCGCGGCTCCTGCGCCACTTTGCAAACCTCTCCTTTGGCTTCTGGACCGGGCCGACGCGCCGCAAAGCGAAACTGTTCGTGGTCGGGCTCTTTGCCTGCCTGCTGCTCAATCTCGCCCCGGCCATCGCGGTCAACCGGTGGAACAAGTTTTTCTTCGACGCCCTGCAGAATAAGGACCAGCAGCTGATCTTTCTCAGCATCGGCCTGATGCTGGCGCTGGCCTTCGCCTCTGCGTTGACGAGCGTCGCGCTGCTGCAAATGCGTATGCGCTTTCAGTTGCGCTGGCGGGAATGGCTGACTCAGACGCTCGTGCGGCGCTGGATGGAGCGCCGCCGCTTTTATCAGCTCAGCGTCCTTCGGCTCGTCGACAATCCAGAAGCGCGCATCGCCGAGGATGGTCGGATCGCGATCGAGCTCTTCGTCGACTTTGCGACGGGCGTCACGAATGCTCTGCTCATGGCGGTCTCGTTCGTCAGCGTGTTGTGGTTCATCGGCGGCTCGCTGACGATTGGGGGCGTGACGATCCCCGGCTATCTCGTAATCGCAGTCGTCATCTATTCCGCCTCGACGTCCTTCGGCATGCTGCTTTTGGGCCGTCCGCTCGTCGCGCGCGTCGAAGCGAAGGCGGCCGCAGAGGCGGACTTTCGCTTTGAACTTTCGCACACTCGCGAAAACGCCGAAACAATCGCGCTTATCGGCGCCGACGACGCCGAGCGGGAGCGGCATTATGCGAGATTCAGTCAGGTTGCGCTGCGCTGGGTTGCGGTGATTGGCCGACAGGCGCGCATGCTCTTCCTGTCGAGCGGCAATAACGTGCTCGCGCCCGCCATCCCGCTCATGCTGGGCGCACCGAAATATCTCGCCGGCGAAATGTCGCTCGGCGATCTCATGCAAGCGGCGGCCGCCTTCGTACAGGTGCAATTGGCGCTCAACTGGCTCGCCGACAATTCGCTGCGCCTCGCGGACTGGTTTGCCTCGGCTCGGCGCGTCGCCGCCCTTGACCTCTTCTTCGATGACCTCGACGAGCTTGCGATCGGAGCCGAGGAGAAGATGATCGATCTCGCCTTCAGCGACGACGACGCATTGCATCTTTGCGGGCTCTCCATCGCCCAGCATGACGGCGCGTTGATGCTCGCGGACACCGATGCGACGATCGGACGCGGCGAGAAGGTTCTCGTTAAGGGAGATCCTGGCACCGGCAAGAGCACGCTGATCCGCGCCATGGCGGGGTTGTGGCCGTGGGGCAGCGGCCGCATTCTACGTCCGAAGGATGCGCGCATCGCGTTCATGCCGCAGCAGCCGTATATGCCGCGGGGCACGCTGCGCGATGCGCTCGACTATCCATGCGGCGACACGCCGCCCGACCCCGCGCGCACCAAAAGGATCCTCGCCGCTTGCGGCTTGGCTCATCTCGTATCGCGCCTGGACGAGGAGCAGAGCTGGGCCGATGTGCTATCCGACGGCGAACAGCAACAGCTCGGCTTCGCGCGCGTGCTGCTGAGGCCACCAGACATCATCATCATGGACGAACCGACCTCGGCGCTCGACGACCTCAGTCAGATGCGGCTGATGGAGCTGCTCTGCGAGGAAGCGCCGGGCTCGACCATCATCCACGCGGCACGCCGCAATGTTGACAAGCGCTTCTACGACCGCGAGATCCAGCTCCATGCGAGATCATAGTGAACCCGACGAGTAGCTGATTTTCGAGGGGCGTTATTATTCGACGCGTTGCCGCCTTTCAATTTGAATGTCTTGAAAAGATACGGGTGTGGACCGGCGAAGCGGCCGTGATAAGCTCAAAAGTGAAATTCCCTGCGACGGAGATTGCTTAATGTCACTCTCAACATTGCTCATCATCCTCCTCATCATCGTTTTGCTCGGCGGTTTCAGTGGACGTTTTGGCGGCTACGGCTATGGGTACGGGCATGGCGGCGTCGGCGTGATCGGCCTCATCCTGATCGTTCTTGTCGTTCTCATGCTGCTTGGGCGGATTTAATCTGAGAATTGGAACGTCGGATGAGTCGTCTGCGACTGCACCCCGAATACCATCTGGTCGGGCGTATCGGGTGGTTAAGAGCCGCGGTGCTCGGCGCCAATGACGGCATCGTTTCAACTGCGAGCTTGATCGTCGGCGTTGCGGCAGCCAATACGGCTGAGGGCGGCGTCTTGATCGCTGGCGTCGCGGGACTAGTGGCTGGCGCCATGTCGATGGCCGCTGGCGAATATGTCTCAGTTAGCTCGCAATCCGATACCGAAAGGGCGGATCTCGCTCGGGAACGCAGCGAACTGACCGAGAGCGCCAAGGCCGAACTTGACGAGCTTGCCGAAATTTACGTCCAGCGCGGTGTCGATACCGCTCTTGCGCGGCAGGTTGCCCAACAGTTGATGGCGAAAGACGCCTTAACCGCTCACGCGCGCGATGAACTGGGGATTTCGAAAATCACCACGGCACGTCCTGTCCAAGCCGCACTGGCATCGGCTGCAGCATTTTCTATCGGCGCCGCCATGCCCTTACTCATGATTCTGGTATCGCCTGCTGGCGATCTTGTTCCCATCGTTTCCGGCGCGTCTTTGTGTTTTCTCGCTCTTCTGGGCGCCATTGGCGCAAGAGCAGGCGGGGCGAATGTTTTGCGCGCCACAGCACGAGTGACATTCTGGGGCGCCTTGGCGATGGCCCTAACGGCCGGTATAGGGGAAATATTCGGCGCGGCTGTTTGAGCATTCTGACGGTAGAAGAAAAAAAAGCGCTCGGTCATTCGCGAAACGCAGTAGGTCCTATCACCGCAGTCACAAATCTTTGTGGCTGTGAAGAAAGCGAGCGAGTTGCTCTTTCAGGTCCGCTGTGGGGAGCGGCTCGCCGACAGAAACGGCGCGTGCGAATAGATCCCGCTGGACTTCCGTGGGAAGATTATTCCAGCGGCTGATGACCGCCGCTCCCAAGCACTGCAAAATGAGCGCTTCTTCTTCCTTGGCCAGAGCAGCCCGCTTTTCCCGATCCGCATCGGTTCGACCGCCCTCGTTCTCCCATCTGGATAGGGCGCGGACCAGCGGGTTATCTTTAGTCGAAGTTTTTGGTTCATTGGCCATCACGCATCACCCTGAACGATATCAACGCCCGTAGCCGCGGATTATGCCGCCGTTTCGTCGCTTTCAACACCTTGCGCACACTCAATTCCAAGCTGATTGGCTATGCCTTGCTGCGACCCCCTCTTCTCGAAGTTCTACTCTTTGCTCGTGCGGTCAGCGAAGTCGCTAATCTCGGAAGAACATTGGCCTCGCACACCAATCGTCTCTCATTCTCGCTGCGCCTTCATCCTGACCATCTCGCATTTGCTCAATTACATTGAGGCGATCTTTTTCTTAACCCCCAAGGGGATCTCGGCCCCCGACGGTTCAAATGATGGCAATATGAAATAGCGGCCCTTAGGGCCGCTATTTCGCGCTCAGGATGAGGTCCAGTTAAGCCTTGTCGACGAGCTTCTTGACAGCGTCTTTGGCCTTGCCGACGGCTTCCTGCCCCTGGCCCTTGAGTTGCTGCACGGCGCCTTTGAGCTCTAGGTTCGGGTTGCCTACTGCTTGGCCAACCCCTTGCTTGACTGCTCCCGCCGTCTGATTTGCCGCACCTTTGATCTTATCGGTAGTGCTGCCCATGATTGACTCCTAAACGATTGAGCGACGCGCGACGTTACGCGCTACATTGGTAAACGCACAGCTCTCGTTCGTGTTCCATGACGACTAAAAGGCCTATTGGCGACGCATGACTTCGAAGCTCCCACACTCTCTCGAGCAATGAGCGTGAAGTGTGGCTTTTGGGCCTTTGAGGAGGATTCGAGATCGGCAGAAAACGGCACAGGCTCGATCGTCGCCAGATCAGCATCGCTGAAACCAGATCTGAAGCCCTTAGCGCTGTGCCGCACTGGAGAGTGCCATGGTCACGTTGAGAATCCGCCACAGGACGACTTATCGCTACGGCAAACCCGTCGCCCCGCGTCCGCATCGCCTTATTCTTCGGCCGCGGAAGAGCCGCGATCTCCGTCTGCTGTCAATGGAGCTGCACGTGGAGCCGCATGCGGTCGTGACCTGGGCGCAGGATGTTGCGGGCAACATGGTGGCGACCGCGACTTTCCAAACCATGACCAACAATCTGATTATCGATAGCGTCGCCGAACTTGAGCTAGATGCCGCTGCATGGCCAGTCTTCGAAATCGCCGCCTCTGCGATCTTCTATCCCTTTCGATACAGTGAGGACGAATGGACAGACCTCGGAGCTCTGACCGCTCCGCAATACCCCGATTCGACGGCGCGATTGCGGGAATGGGTACAAGGCTTTGTCCGCAGTAACCCGACCGACACTCTTTCGCTCCTGAAGGACGTCAATGCAGGTGTATTGGCCTGGGTTCTCTATCGACAACGCGACGCGGAGGGAACGCAATCGCCTGCACACACATTGGAGCGTGGATGGGGTTCCTGCCGCGACATGGCAGTGCTCTTCGTCGAGGCGGTCCGCACGCTTGGATTCGGGGCGAGGATCGTGTCGGGCTATCTTCACAATCCAGACGGGGACATAGCGGGTTCGGAGGGCGCAGGAACAACCCATGCCTGGGCGGAAGTCTATGTGTCGGGCGCGGGTTGGATCACCTTCGATCCCACGAACCGCAGCGTGGGCGGCGCCAATCTGATTCCTGTCGCGGTCGGACGGGACATCCGACAGGTGATGCCCGTAGCTGGGACCTTCGTTGGGATGAGCGATGCCTTCGAGGGGATGTCGGTGGAGGTTTGCGTCGGCTCGACGTTCCGCCAATCGGAAAAGAAGCCGCCGTCGCCGTGAGTGCCGCACGCCGCAGGGCGAATGACCTCAATCTGCGTTGTCGGTGCGATGTTGTAACACGGTGCGAGATTACGCGGTTGGCCGATCAAATCGGCGAGCCGGTGAAGTCCTTCCCATGAAAGATGTTGCGTGAAGCGCGCGAGGTAGTGATGATCGCGCCAGACGGCAACGCGCCGATCCATTCGATAGCGATTGGGCCGATCCCGAGCGCGCAGAAATAGCGTCCGCAGACTGTCTTCCCGCCGAATGTCTGCATGTATTTGAAGACAAGCACCTGGCGATAAAGATCGCCATGGCGCGTGCTAAAGGTCTCGCGCAATTCTTCGAAGAGCACGACCTGCTTGCCGTTCCCAATCATCGGCGGCGTCGAACCAAACGGGTCTTTGCGCGGATAGTTCACAAAGGTCTCGCCGATGCGCGCGAACTCGCCCCAGCCGATCGGCTCCGAGAACACAACTTTCTTGTGCTCTTGGAAGATATTTGCGAGCAAGCCGTCGAGCGGAGAGTCGTCACGCCATTCGGCGACGCCAAAGCCAGGTCGATATCGATATAGCCAACGATTCTTCCAGGTTCCGTGCTCGTCGAAGTTGTCATAGGCCATCGAGTCGGTGATGGCGTCATAGGAGAAAACGGACGAGATCGGCGGTAAGGATCCATCAGCAGAAGAATGGTCGAAGCGGCGGCGCTCGACCGTCTTGAAAAATGGCCAGTAGGGCGCGACAAAGATCGCTGCCGTCATCCTCGGCCCACTTGCGCGGTGCACGCCGGCTCGGCCGGCGGGATAAATCCCCGCGAGGTCGCTTCTCAACCGCGTGCATCCGTGATGCACGGCCTTCGCTTTGAGCTCGCAAAAAGACGCGCACGCCCTAGTTAAGGTAAATGCGCAAGAGAATGAACGAAGACCCCGCCGCCTATCTCGCGAGAATGAAAAGCCAAGCAAGAAGGGCTCAAATTCGGTCCGGTGCCATTGAGGGTCTCTTTGAGAGAGACAGCAAGGCGATCCGGCCCGAAGTGAAGGCCATCATAGAGGCTGCTTTAGCAGACAGATCAAAGGCTTTGGCGCGGCCAATTATACTCTAGGCAATATTGCTCCGTCGGCAACCGCGACGCGTTTTCGCTTTGTGCGTTGGCGCCTCCTACGTCCTCATCTTTCTCGACTTCTCGACCTTGCAAGCGCGCGAAACTAATTCCCGGGAAGAGCTGCGTTTTGAATCGTCGCTTGGTCTCGCTCCACTTCATATCGCTCAGCAGAGAATTTGTCTGCCGTCGTCGACAGGCTGGTTGAATTGCCCGTCTGCCTAACTACTCAGTCGTCTTGCCATCGAAGTGCTCGTCACCAGCTTCGGCCTCAGCCTTAGTGGCGCGCACGATGCCGTCCCGATGATCCGGCGGGCCATAGATCGTATAGAGTTTCAAAGGTTTTTCCCCCCTATTTATGACGTTATGACGGGCGCCTGCGGGCACGATGATCGCGTCGTCGCTCTTAATCTTCGTACGGACTTCGTCAATCAGCACTTCGCCCTTGCCTTTTTCGACCCGGAAGAACTGGTCGTGGTCCGAGTGGACTTCTTCTCCTATTTCCTCCCCGGCTTTTAGAGCCATCAGCACCAACTGAAGGTGCTTGCCCGTATAGAGAATGCGCCGGAAGTCTTTGTTCTCCTCGGTTAGTTCCTCAATGTCTTCCACAAAGCCCTTCATGGCGATATCCTCACTGGTCATGGGCAGCTAAACAGCATCAAGATTAACTGCTGAATATGACAAAGCCAGCGTCATGCGGATTCAATTCGCTTAATGGCCATGGCGGGTGACGAGACTCACACGTCACCGGCGCGATCCGCATCCAATGCTCAAGTCGATGACGAAGCAAAGCATTGATGACGAGACGATCTTAGGAAGTGGGGCGCCCGGAAGAATCTCATGCAGCCTCTAACCGCGGCAACCGCGGTTAGGAGACTGGTCAGACAGCACCTCGAGCGGTTCTAGCTGCGAGGTCCATGCAGATGAACAAATCGCTCAGGCACGAATAATCGAGTGTATTGACTTCGCTTCGCCAAACTTAGGCCATGGCACTTTAATGCCGGCTGCCGTCAGGAACATCTGCGCCACATAAAGAACAATGAACACCCCGACCAAAACGACGAGCACGTTAACAACAGTCCGAAATGGCTCCGCGAGAGGAATGACACGGAGCAAGGTCGTCGCGGCCCACCAAAAAACGCCGATGATGATGACGAGAAAGATCAGTCCTATCAATGTTTCGATCATTGTCATGTCTCCACCAAACCGACACTGCCCAAATGGCGGCCGACCTTGCGAAAATATGTGCCCATCTGGCGTTTCAGACAAGGCCGAGCTTTGCAAATGATCCGTTGGCCGGCGACTTGAGGCTCATCGCCTCCTCCGGAGTGCTCTGCCTCGATCAGGAACCTCGTGACATGTGCCCCGGATAATTTCTGTCAGCGCCCTGTCGATCCTATTCTGGATAGGTGAAGGCTGGGCAACACCGTAAGCTTGAGCGCCTTCAGCCGATTGATCTGTCCTTCCGTCTGGCCGTTGCTCCAAGGCTCAGTGATCGCAACTTCTCAGCGCGTCGATGTGTCTCTGCAGCGTGCAAGCAAAACGTTGCATCGCATTAGAGGCCCGACTTCTGGGCGTCTTTCAGCCAGACGCCGAGCTTGCCAACGCTCTTGCTTTTGAGCATGCCCCTAAATCGCATGGCGAGTCGACGCATTAGGGCGCGCGGAGCGGTCGGGGTGACGAAGCGCCTCGGCGCACACTCCAACATGCTCGACCAATACGCGCGCCGTGCCGTGTTCTGGGATCGTTTCGAACCCACCGGAGATCCTCCCATGTCCGATGGAACCGATGTGTCGAGAAATTTCACCTCCAAAGAGTGCGCGCAGAGATCATACGTTTGCTATTCGACGCGTCGCTGAATTGAAGTCGCCGATGCGATTCAAGGACAAGCTCAAAGCCTGAGGATTGATGTTGGCGAAACGCGGTTGCCGACGCAAGCGGCCGTCGCCGTCGCCCGCAAGCTCGCGGCCGTCTCGTTGGACTCGACAAAAAAGGCGAAGTCGTTCTTCGCCGCCGCGTCCGAAGAATTTCATTGGCGCAGTTGGCCGAGAAGCTTGCGCCGTGCACCATCGGCATGGAGGCATGCTGCGGAACCCATCACCTCGGACGTCAATTTGCGCTCTAGGGCACACGGTCAGATTGATGCCGCCTGAATACGTCAAGTGCTACGTTAAGACGCAGAAGAACGATGACCGGGACGCCGAAGGAATCGCGGAAGCCGCGACCAGGCCGGCGATGCGGTTCGTCACACTTAGGAGCGAGAACAGCTCGATCTCCAGTCACTCCACCGCACGAGAGAGCGTCTCGTCGGCGGACGAACCGCTCTCATCAATCAGCTGCGGGCAGTTCTTTTCGAGCGCGGGTTGGTCATTTCCAAAGGCGCCGAACAAAGCTGGATCGATGGTTGCGGGAAGAACTGCCAAACGCGCGCGGCCTGAGCCCCCGTATGCAGAAGCTGGTGGGTGACCTGATGCTCGAGCTTCGGGAGCTTGATAAGGGCGCCACCTGGCTCGACCGGGAGATGGCGTCGTCCAATCGCGCGCCCATCGTGCGCGTCGGATTCGGCGCCGAGGTCGATCGGGCGATGAAACAACGCAGAGAGGCGCTCGTCGCAATGGGTCACGCGCGGCGCACGCCGGATAACGTCATCCGCGCGCCGGGAGACTTAGTCAAACGACTGGAGCGGAGCGAGATCGAGCGCGTCGGGAAATCGATGGCCGCGGACAAACACGCGCCCTTCAAAATGAATGACGAAGGCGAGCGCGTCTCCGGCGTCTTCACCGGCACGACGAATCTCGTCTCCGGTAAATACGCGATCATCGAGAACGCCTACGAGTTCACGCTCGTCCCGTGGCGGCCTGTCATCGATGAGCGCCTTAGCCGCGAGATCAGTGGCGTCGTGCGCGGCTCAGGAATCTCATGGGACTTTACGCGAACTCGCGGAATTGGCATCGGGATGTAAATACCGACCGAGTTTCTTGTGCCATATGCGCGCGTTTGCCTCCTTTGACTTCTTCTTTCCCGCAAACGTACGAGGCGCGCTGTATCGAAAGATTGCGCGGTTCGCGCCGCGAATATTTGTCGTCTTCCTGTCGGCGTGGCTCAACAACGCCGAAACCGTCGCAAGATTGCCTCTGTGGATGACAGAAATTGGTCTGCCCCCTGAAAAGTGATCCTCCGTGAAGTATGGCTTTTGGGCCTTTGAGGAGGATTTGAGATGGGCAGAAAACGACAGCGGCCAAAATTGCGTCAGAGCCCCGCTTGGATGCAAGTCACGCCCAAAGCGAGGTGCTCAATCCACGCAAAGTCACGCCTATCATTTACTTTCATCCCAAGCCTTGCTTGGGTCAACATTTTCCACTCTATTCCGGCGGTGTCTGTAATCGGAAATGACGCCATAGAGCTGCGCGCGAATGCGATTAATGCCACCAAGTCCTATATGCTCAGTGGTGGTATTGTATGGATTGAACGACATGCTTTCACACATACCCTTACGTTCAGGGGTATCAAATGTTTGCTTGGGAATCATTATCGTAGCTATTTTTTTCCATGGAGATTTGGATTCGTCCCAGTCAGCTGTCGCATCCTCAATTGACATTCCAGCTTGTTTTTCTTGAACAAAGAACGAGTAACAAACAGATTTCTCGTTTAACTCAGCAACCATCGCCTCTCTCAAATAGTCCGGCCCTGTCGCATCGGACGCTCCCAAATTATTGCCACCTTGTCTATCACATGGCTTTGCTGAGTATTTAACGGCGCGCTCCAGCCCAGACTCATTGAACCCAAATCTATATGGAACCATCGAATAGTACTGCGCAGACAACGGCGACATCACTGTTTGGCTGGCGATTTTATACGCAATCCAAGCTTGCCGTATTCTCCACTTAAATGGGTTGTACGAAGGAAAAAAATATCTCCGCAATCCTGCAGAATCACCCGTAAGCGCGCCTGCTTCACTGAAAGCCTTATAGTCATTTGCATCAGGTGAAAAAAAGACAGGATAATTTATCATTAACATATCTTGTGTACGAAACTTACCGCCCAGTTGGTCGATAGATTGAGAAACATCCAACAGCTTGATCGCCATACCGCGTCCATCCATTCTAGGATCTGGACTCGGTTCGAAAGCTCCGTTCGAAAATCGAATCCATGCGCGGTATGACCTACCCGGCGTTTTAAAAATCCCCACTCGCAAATCGTCTGGTATGTCATTGTCGACTTGGAAGGAGGCCTTTACGCAGCCATGGGCTTTCGCGTGGGCGTCTCGACGGACCAGCACCTGTTCTTTTGGATAATGTCGAGATAGCGCATCTATAACACGCTGCACGATTTCCTTAATGTCCTCATTCTCGCCCGGCGGGACTTTCTCCAGATAGGAAACCTGCGCAATCGCAGAGAGCGACGTGAGCGCAACTCCCGCCGCTCCAACCGCCCTTACGACGCTGCTTCGCCGCAGCCATCGCAAGAACATGCCGCGCGGCGGTCGGCGAGGATTAATTGAGCACACGACATTACTCCTAAATTATAGCATAAGTGGCACCGTCACGTTAACTGGCGCCGGTCATCTCGACCTGTCAGAGGCGGCATATATCACGCAGCGAGCGAGGCGCCGGTGATTTCCGTCCATGCGGCGAAAGCCCGGGCGCGGCGCGCACGGCGAAGGTCGGCGAGCTGATCTTGGGGGCGAGGAGCGGATTTGAACCGCTTCATGATCCGCTCTCGTCGTCGTGTCGGTTGATGCGCCCCAGCTAACGTATGGCCTGCCCCGTCTGCGAGAGTTTTTGCGTCCTGCCTTCTTCAGTCTGCTTCAACGTATCCGGCTTTGGAGCAAAGCTCCGAGCCAAGATGGAGATCCGCGCAGCCCGTTCCTCATAATTTAATCGACCTCCAAGGGCCATTAACTGGGTCAGGCGTCCAAGCTGCCGTTCGACTGTTAGGCCATCTCGCTTCCACCACTCGCAAACATCATCGGCCCATCAACGCTTCGATCAGCGTAACGGGTCTAACCTTACGCCGCGGCAGACAAATTTCCAGCCGCAAATTTTTCTCCTCGCCGCAACACGGCCCAGGCAATCCGGGCCAGCTTGTTGGCGAGCGCGACGACCGCGACATTATGATGAACGCGGGCGATCAATCCCTTCAGCCATCGGCCGAGCCTCGTATCGCGTTCGGCGACATGAGGCAACGCGGCGCGCGCCCCGTGGATCAGTTGTTTACGTAAATAGGCGTTCCCACGTTTGCTGATCCCGAGCAATTTGGGCTTTCCGCCGGTTGTCGCTTGCCTTGGAACAAGGCCCAGCCACGCTGCGAGATCGCGCCCATGTTTGAATGTCTCTGCTTTGCCAATCGCCGCGAGCAGAGCCGAAGCGATCAATGCGCCGACGCCTGGAATCGTCGCCAATCGGCGCGCGTCCTCATTCTCTTTCGCAAAGGCCGCAAACTCCGCATCGAATACGGCGATCCGCTTGTCCAATTCTCGCCACTGCACGCGAACGTCGGCGATGAGCCTGCGCATTCTCCCGCTGAGCCCTCGCTCGTCCGGTTCGTCCAGCAGAACGCCGAGTCTTTCTTCGAGATGACGCTTGCCCTTGGGAACAACAATCCCGCGCTCGAGAAGAATCGCACGCGCCTGATTGATCAGCGCCGTCCGTTCGCCGATCAAGCGGTCGCGCGAACGGTGTAGCGTTTGTATGTCGAGCTGATCCTGCGTCTTCAACTCGACAAAGCGCATCGTCGGCCGCGTCGCCGCTTCTGCGATAGCCTCCGCGTCGCGATCATCGTTCTTTTGCGCCTTGACATACGGGCGAACATATTCGGGAGACATCAGTCGGACCTCGTGACCATGCGTCGCGAATAGCCGGCCAAGATGATGCGCGCCGCAACACGCTTCCATCGCGACAACACAGGGCGACAACTGCGCCGCCAAACCAACGAGCGTTTCCCTCTTCGCGCGACGGCGTAAAACCACGGCGCCGGATGTGTCGAGCCCCACCAGGCTGCAAAGGTTCTTGCCGATATCGATGCCGAGCACGGAAATCTTCGTCTTCATGATCCTTCCCTCCGGTTGAGCCTCCGGCGAAACTACAACGCCGGTAGGAGGGGCGGGCCATTCCATAATTTAACGGTCCCAAACGACGCCTTCTTTCAACGTCGAGCGCTCTAGCGAGACGCATTCACAACGTCCCTAGCGCGGCGAGTAAGGCGGGGGTGCGAACAGGCTTTTCGAGCATAGGCGCGTGACGGAAAATTGCCGGCCGCTCCGCTGCGCTATAGCCCGTGAGCGAGACGAAGGGAACGCCGAGCGCTAACAGCGCGGCCGCGACGGGCTCGGAGGTCTCGCCATCGAGATTTATGTCAAGCAAGGCTGCGTCGCAGCCTACGCTGTGAAGGAGCTTTAGCGCCTCCTCACTCGAAGACGCAGGCCCGACGACGTCAAAGCCGGCGTCCGCAAGCTGCAAGCTCAGATCAAGTGCAAGCACAGCCTCGTCTTCGACTATCAGAATGCGCGCCATGGCCGCCCTACCCCCCTACCGGCTGAGTCTTACCTACTGCGTTGGCCTTGAAAGTCCCGGGGTCAACGACTCGCTCGCTTGGGCAGCGCACGCGCCAAACGATGCCGGCCGCGTCATAGTCCAAAGCGACCTCGCCTTTCAAGGCCATCTTCGCCAAGGTCACGATCACATTGTAGCCATAGCCTTTGCGTTCCGGCGGGGCGACGGGCGGCCCTCCTCGCTCCGTCCAACTCATCGCAAAGACGTCGGCGTCCAAGCGCCAATCGATTGCAACGCGCCCCTCGCCATCCGAGAGGGCGCCGTATTTGCTGGCGTTGGTGGCGAGCTCATACAGCACCATGCCGAGCGCCTGCGCGGCGGCGGTCGAGACGCGAAAGGATGAGCCTGTCAGCAGAATGCGGTCGCCAATGAGATCGGCGAAATGGGCAAGCTGCGCGTGCACAAGATCGGCGAGCTCAATACCGCGCCATTCGTTTTTTACGAGGAGGTCATGGTTCGCCGCGAGCGCGCTGACGCGTTCTGAGAAACGCTCTATGAAGTCCTTTGGGTTGGCGACGGCGGTTTGGCGCGCGATCACTTGCACGACGCCGAGCATGTTCTTGGCGCGGTGGTTGACCTCCTTCAGCAGGAGCTTGACGTGCTCTTCCGCCTGCTTTCGCTCCGTGATATCGCGGGAAACCATCGCGACGCCAGTAACCTGACCCTGGACATTCCTGATAGGAGAGGCGCTCAGCGAAATCTCGACTAGCGCGCCGTCCTTGCGGCGGCGCACGGTCTCTTGGTTTTCGACGGACTCTCCCTGCCGGACGCGCTCCATGAGAGAAGCCTCTTCGTTGATGCCTTCCGGAGGAACGACCAGCTCCACGGATTGACCGACGGCTTCCTGCGCGGTGAAGCCGAAGAGCCTTTCGGCACCCTCGTTCCAACTGGTGATGGCGCCGTTCATGTCCTTGCTGATGATCGCGTCGGCCGAGAACTTCACGATGGCGGCTAGCTGTTGCATCTCCGCCTGCAACCGCACGAGCTCGGTGACGTCGCGCATGCCTAGCAAAATCAGCTTAGGGTTGCCGTCGGTCTGGCGCAGCGCCCGCGCATTAAGCAATAGGACACGCCGCCCGATCCGTCCAAATTCGGGGGCGAGTTCGAAGTCGTTGAAGACATTGTCGCGGGGAATGATGTCTTCCAACAGCTGTCGAAGCTTGGAGTTCGCCCACGCGCCGCCATCGATCTCGAAAATCGACCGCCCCGCCGTTTCCGCCGGCGAAAGACCGAAGGCCCGATAAAAGGCGACGTTCGCCGAGTGGACGCGCAGATCGCCGTGCAAAAGGATCAACGGATCGGGGACGGTTTTAATGATGGCCTCGGCGCGCTCGCGCGCTTCGGCGATGTCCTGCTGCGTTTGCTTGAGCGCGTCGATGTCCACCAGGACCAGCACCGCGCCGTCCACCTTATTGTCGAGAGTGAGGTACGGTCGCACGCGTAGGGAATGCCAGCAGCCTCCTTCATCGCGCACTTCCTGCTCTCGCTCGCGCACGCTGGCGATAACGTCGCCGACAAAGGCCGCCAAATCGGTCAGGTCGAGAGTGTGCCGTATGGCGGCGAGCGGCCGTCCGACGTCTTCAGCCAGGAGGTTGAATTGTTTTGCGGCCTGCGCGCTGAAACGGCGGATGGTCAGATCGCGCGCCACCACCACTACGGCGAGATGGGTTGCGATCTGGAAGTTGACGAGGTCGCTGTTGAGGCGGCTGAGTTCGGCGTTGCGGCTGGCCATTTCCTCATTGATCGTGGTCAGCTCTTCATTCGCCGACTCCAACTCCTCCTTGGACGTTTCAAGCTCTTCATTGATGCTTTGGAGCTCCTCATTGGCTGACTGCACCTCCTCGTTGGACGCCTGAAGCTCTTCGTTGGCTGCTTCGTTCTGTTCCTGGATGAACTGGAGATAATCGCGAGTCTCGGCCAGCTCTCTCTCCAGATCGGCAACGCGCCTCGATTCTTCCTTCTTGCTGCTCCGTTGCGACGGCCTCTCTCCGCTGGACTTCTTGCGAGAGTCGGCGACGCTTCTCTTTTGCGACTCGTCAAACAGGATCAAGAAATGGCGCTCGCGCAAATTCTTGAGCGGAATGACCTCGACATTCACCACCCGCGTCTCGCCATTCTGTTCTAAACGTATGTTCTCCTTACGCGCGACGCCGTTGCTCTTTTTCGCTTTGTCGATCGCGGCGCGCAATGGCAGCATCAAGCCGTCGCGCGCCATTTTCAGCACGCCAAAGCTCGCGTTGCCGGTCGGGGGCTCAAGATATGTGCCGGTCGGACCGCGGAATTGAATGATTTGCAAGTCCGCGTTCACGAGCACGCCGGGAGGCGCGTATTTGCTGACAGTGACGCGATCGGCCTCCCGCAGAGAGTTAAGTTCGGCGCGAAAACCGTCCGGCTCTTCTTGCGCTTCGTGGGTCGGAAGAGGCACGCCAATCCCTGGGCGCTGAGGGCGCGGCTTGTGTTCGTCGCGATCTTTTTTAGCCGGCGGATGGACTCTCGGAGTCGGCGAGCCTTTTCTGGAATAGATCTTGTGCTTTCTATCCAGCGGCTCAAACAAATCCGCAAAGCCGCTGATCGACTCCGATGCGCCGAGGAACAGAAAGCCTTCGGGCTTCAACGCATAGTGGAATGTGGGGAGCAGCTTATGCTGCAAATTGGGCTCAAGATAGATCAGCAAATTGCGGCAGCTCACCAGATCCATGCGCGAGAACGGCGGGTCGCTGATGAAATTTTGTCTTGCGAAGACGATCATTTCGCGCAAACGTTTGTCGACTCGGTATCCGTCTGCCTCCTCGATAAAAAACCGTCGCAGTCGTTCGGGAGAGACGTCCTGTGTGAGAGACTTGGCGTAAAGACCCTGGCGCGCCTTGTCGAGCAGCGCATCGTTGACGTCGGTAGCGAATATCTGGATTTTATGTGCGGAATGCGCTTCCTCCGCCGCTTCAACGAACGCCATGGCGATGGAATAGGCTTCCTGGCCCGTCGAACAGCCAAGCACCCAGGCCCGGAAGGGCTCTCCCGCGCTGTTTTGAAGGAATCTGGGAAAGACTTGGCGCTTGAGGACGTCAAAGGCTTCCGGATTGCGGAAAAAACTGGTCACTCTGATGAGAACGTCGGAATATAAGGCGTCGAGCTCCTTGGCGTTTCCACGCAGGAAGTCAGCGTAATCTTCGAGCGCGTCTTTCCTGTTCAAGACCATGCGCCGGCTGATGCGGCGCTGGATGGTGGTGGATTTGTAAAGCGAGAAATCCACGCCGCTATGATTTCGGAGCAGGAGAAGGATCTTCCTGAAGCCGTTGTCTCTTGCCTTGCCGCGCACGGCTCGGCCTTCGCCGCGCGCCTGTTCTATGTCCGTGGCCGGCGCTCCATGCCCTCCGGAAGGGAGAGGCGTCTCATCGTCCTCATGCGCAACGGCGAAAGCCCGATCGTCTTCTGGAGACGCGAGGGGTCGCTCCGCGACAAAGGGATGATCGGCAATACGCGCGAGTTCCTTGGCGATGTCCTCCGGCTTGAGAACGAAATCCACGCATCCCGCGGCGATCGCGCTGCGCGGCATCGAATCGTATCGGGCCGAGTCATCCTGCGCGAAGGTGATTCCGCCTTCAGCCTTGATCGCCTCCAACCCCAAAGTGCCGTCGCTTGCCGTTCCGGATAAAACGACGCCGATCGCGCGTTCCTGCAGATCCTGCGCCAGTGACTGGAAAAAGAAATCAATCGAATGATGGGCGCCGCGCATTTCCTGGCGCGGCTGAAGGTTCAAGACCCCGTGCGCGATGACCATGTTTGCGTTGGGAGGAATGACGTAAACGCAGTCGCGCTCCACGCGCAGACCGTTCGTGACTTCCTTGACCGACATCGAGGTCGCCCGCGCCAGAAGATTCGTGAGTGCGCTTTCGTGATGCGGGTCGAGATGCTGCACCAGCACGAAGGCCATGTTGGCGTGCGTCGGCAAATGCTGAAGGAGCTTGGTAAACGCCTCCAATCCGCCGGCCGAAGCGCCAACGCCAACGATAAGATGTGGCGCCCTGTGGTCGACATCAGCCGGCTTGGACGCGTGGCCCTGCGCTCCTGCGGGCGTCCTTCGTACCGGCTTCTTGGGGAGGCCGCCCGATCTCCCCGCTTGTTTTTTTGCGGCCACCGAAAACGCCCTTTTCCTTACCTTCAAGGATCTCCGCGTCCCGCCGCCAGCTTCGCGGGCGGATAGCTGTTACACTCCGGCGGGCGTTTTGTGCGGAGTTCCACTGCCGAGCTGCCTTGGTCGGAGCAATGGCCGCGCTTCAGCCTTGCCCGCGGCGTGACCATACTGAATTCGACCCCCAGGGAAAACTAGAGGCTTGACTTACCTCCGGCAACCCCGCACGCGCTGGGGCGGCGCATCAGCGTCCCGGTCGCTCGTCATTGCGGCCGTAGCCAAACTAGCGCTGCGAGCTCAAAACATCGGTTTCAAATTTGAAACCGAGATCAACAAGCGTTGAGGTGAATTCCGATTTGTCGGCGCGTGATCCGGTTCATTCGCAAATCGCGCACTGGAGCTTGATCATTAAAGGATCGGAGACCGCGGCCGACGCCGCGATCGCTCGAATAGCGCGGCCAAACTGCGGCGCCCTCCGACTCATTCCATACCCGCCGCTTCGTCAGCCTTCTCCTCGTTGTTCAGTCAGGCCCAATACGCCATTCAAATCGCGTTCCGCGGAAGAAGGCGTCAACAGTCCAGCGTCTTCAAGCTTTTCGATATCGGGCAAATCGCGCAGGCTCGCGAGGCCGAATACCTCGAGGAATCGCTTCGTCGTTACGTAGGCGTAAGGCGCGCCGGGCATTGGCGCGCGCGGTCCAGCGGCGATGAGGCCAAGCGCTTTCAAGCTGCCGATGACGTCGCGGCTGATTTCTCGCCCTGCAAACTGCGACAGTTCCGCGCGCGTCGCTGGCTGCAGATAGGCGATCGCCGTCACGGCGAGGAGTTCGGTCGGCGTCAGCGCTGGCGGTCCGGCGGCGCGGGCGCCGTTGTTCAAGACGCGAATAGCGTCGGCGTAGCGCGGTTTGGTGCGCAATTGATAGCCGCCGGCGACATGAACGAGGTCATAGGGCCTGGCGCGCAAGTCGTCGCGGATGTCCGAAATCAGATCATCAAAATTGCAGTCGCGCCCGACCAGTTTGGCCAGCGCCTCGCGCGTCACCGGCGCGGGCGAGGCGAAGATCGCCGCCTCGACGCGACCCATCCATTCGCGCCAGCGCATCGCCTGCGGCAGATCGAAGAGATCGGCGTCGAATAATGGCTCCGGGTCGCGCGGCGCCGCACGACGACTTGTCGGCGCGCGCGCTTCTTGCGCCGACGTTGCTTCTCGTCGAACCGCCTTCATCGACCGCATGTCGACGTCCCTCTCTTTACAATCCGTAGAGTCGAAAATTTGCCCGGCCGGTAAGTTCCCGAACGGCGCCAAGCGCGACCAGTCGATCGAACAGACGCCGCGAAGCGCGTTCGGAAAGCCCCCCCGCTTTCGCCGCCCGCGCCGGCGACACGCAATCGTCGTCGAGCAACAAGGTGACCACGCGTTCCGCTCGCTTGGCGCGCAGTTTTGGCGTGACGCTCAGCAACTTGTCTGACCGGCGCGCCAGCTCACTGGCAAGCGCATAAGCGTCCTGTGCGGCGCGCGCAGCAGCGCGTGCGACGCTCACAGACCAATCGGGATCGCTCGGCCGCGGTCGTCGATTGGACGCCGTGCGTAACGAAGGGTGTGTTACTACCGTCGCCAACAGCGGCAGCGGCGCCGCCCACGCGAGGCGTCGCGCCAGCACAAGATCGGCGAGCCACAACGCGAAAATTTCCGCGTCAATTTGCGGCGCGTCGCTCATGCTCTGCAGCGACGCCGCGCTCACGCGCGCCGCTGCATTGAGCGGATTCCCAACCGTCGAAGCTTCCTCTGCGAGGTCGACAAGCGCTGTGACGTTGATGTGCGGCGGCAACTCGAGGCAATCGGCGGCGGTTCGCATGAACGCGGCGTCGAGCCGCGCATTGTTCTGGCCCTGGCTCATCGCGAAGAGTCGCCAGAGGCGATGCAGGCGCCCGCCCGGCGTCAGCGCCGCGTTAAAGCCGGCGAGATGTTCGGCGTCGCGTAACGCGCCTTCGTCTTCGCGTAAGCGCGCGATCGTTGCGCAGGCGACAGCGGCGCGCAAAGCGAGACGCTGTCGCAGCGCGCCGACGAAGACGGGTTCAGCGCCGTCTGTGCCGAAGTTTTTGCCGGCGCTCGAAACATCGGCGGAGCCGATTCCGGCGCGCGAAATATCGGCGCCGGAACGCATAATCTGGTCGAGCCGCGCGAGACTGGCGCCGGCGGCGAAGACGGCGTCGGCCGCGGCGTCTGCGTTGTCGACGGGGTTCGTTCGCAGCCGTGCCCAGGACGGAAACGGCTGGATTTCAAGGGATTTTTGTACGGCTGCCGTTGAATCGTCGCGGATGCGCCTGCGGCGTTTCGCCATCGCGGTCGACGGCGCTGGCGGGTCAAACAAGGCGTCCGAATCATCTTCCAAC
Organism: Methylocystis sp. B8; assembly: GCF_005771425.1. Taxonomy (GTDB): domain Bacteria; phylum Pseudomonadota; class Alphaproteobacteria; order Rhizobiales; family Beijerinckiaceae; genus Methylocystis. The sequence continues at coordinate 94,819 of NZ_VBTZ01000010.1, forward strand.
ATGTAAGAATCGTAAGCTCGCAACGAGTCCGGCGACAAGTTGCGGCGGCGCTTTATTGTTAAAATTCGCTATCGATCCGCCGCGCTTGTCGTCTCGCCTCTATGTCCGATAATGTGGGCTTATCGGACATGATTCGGAACCTGCGGACTTCCGGGCGATCGGATCCGAAATCGGCCGCCAAGAGCCTGCCGAGGCGTCGGATTTTTTGATCCCGAGATCGAGTGAGCGCCCAGAGAGACGCCAAAACGAGGACGAGATGGCCCATCCCGAAGACGATAATGCGCGCGGCCAGGCGCTCGCCGCGCGCGCCCCCTCCCCTCCCCATCTCGCCGCCCTCTCAGAAAAAGCCCGCGATTACGCCCGCAACGCCCGCTCCGACAACACAAGACGCGCCTATGACGCCGATTGGCGGCAGTTTTGCGCCTGGCTGCGTCGGCAGGGCCTCGATCCCCTGCCCCCGGACCCGCAAACCATCGGCCTCTATCTCGCCGCCTGCATGGAGGGCGGAGTCTCTGCCGGCGCGCGAAACATCGGCGCCGGAAGTCGCGAGCCGGTTTCAGTCGCCACTTTGGAGCGACGGCTCGCCGGCATTTGTTGGCATTACCGCCAGCGCGGCGAACCGCTCGACACTGCCGACCGGCATATTTCGACGGTGCTCGCCGGCATTCGCCGCGCCCATGGCCGCCCCCCTCTCCAAAAAGAAGCGATCTTCGCCGATGAACTGCTGGCGATGCTGGCGACGCTCGATATGGATCTGCGCGGGTTGCGTGATCGCGCCATTCTCGCAATCGGCTTCGCCGGCGGGTTACGGCGTTCGGAAATCGTCGGGCTCGATTGCGGCCCCGACCAGAGCGAAGACGGCGCCGGCTGGGTCGAGATTTTTCCCTCTGGCGCCGATGTTTCGAGCGCCAGAAAAGACTTTGCGGATATATCCAGGGCCAGCAATAACGACGGCGGCGCGGTGCTGCAAATCTCTGGCAAGACCGGTTGGCGCGAGGTCGAAATCGGCCGCGGCTCGCGTCCCGAGACCTGCCCCGTCGCGCTGCTCGAGACCTGGTTGCAGCTCGGCCGCATCAGCCATGGCCCCCTCTTCCGCCGCGTCGCGCGCAAGAACGGCGGCGTCTCGCCCGAGCGCCTCTCCGACAAGCACGTCGCCCGACTGGTGCAGAAAACCGCCCTCGCCGCCGGTATTCGCGGCGATCTTTCGGAGGGCGAACGCAAACGCGCCTTTTCTGGCCATTCGCTGCGCGCCGGGCTTGCCTCGTCTGCGCAAATCGATGAGGCGCATCTCCAAAAGCATCTTGGCCACGCCTCCGCCGAGATGACCCGCCGCTACCAGCGAAAACGCGACCGGTTCCGGGTCAATCTCACCAAGGCCGCCGGGTTGTAACCGAGGGCGTTCGCATCGTCCTTCGCTGCGGGGCGCCCGCGATAAGATCGCCGCGACGACCACTTGTCTAAATACCCCTTTGGGGTATATTGCGACCGATGAAAAGCGCGTCGCTGATCACCGTGGTCGAGACGGCGCCCTATCTGGCCGACGCGGTGCAATTGATGGACGAAGCCGAAAGGATCGACGTGGTCAACACGATCGCTGCCGATCCTCAAGCTGGAGACGTGGTCCCAGGCACCGGCGGGTTGCGAAAAGTTCGCATTCCGCTGAAAGGCCGGGGAAAGAGAGGCGGAGCGCGGCTCATCACCTTCTTTCACGACGCAGACATGCCGGTGTTTCTCATCGCGGTCTACGCCAAGAATGTGCAAGGCGATCTCGACTCCAGGCAACGCAAGGCGGCGACGGCGCTCACCACGGCAATTCGCGCTCAGTTCGGGAGGTAGCGATATGGACGGCAAGGATTTCGGTAAGCTGATCGCGGGCCTCGAAGATGCTCTGGCCTATGCGAAAGGACGTAAAAGCCCTGGCGCGCGCGCGCATCGCGTCAAGGTCGATCGCTCATTTATCGCGGAAACCCGTCTTAAGGCGGGTCTGACGCAGGAAGAATTTGCAAAGGTCACCGGCGCATCTCTCGGGACAGTGCGCAAATGGGAACGCGGAGAACGATCCCCGTCGGGCGCCGCCGGCATGTTGGTGCGAATTCTTGCGCGCGATCCGGCGTTGGTGATCAAGGAGGCGGGTCTCGCGAGGACAGTGACCCGCCGGCGTTCGGGCCGGTCCGACAAAGCCGCATAACACAACGCACGAAGGGAACTACGGGTCTGGTTCGCTCAGAAAATCGGGCGTCGGACGATGTCTACGTGGGTGACGCCTGGATCGAAAGCGTCCCAGGAATCAAGGGCGGCGCGCCGGTTATCAAGGGCACGCGCATCACGGCGCACGCCGTTGAAGCGCGGTTGTCGCCCGGCGACAGTCTCGACGAGATCCCCGCCGAGAACCCTGATTTACCGCGTGAAGCTTTCGAGGCGGCCGTCCTCTTCGCCAAAGCGCATCCCCTCTCCGGCTGAGCCCTCGTTGCGGCGGCGCTCTCCTTCCTGAAGGCGCAGGCAGCCGTTCCGATGGAACGCGACGGTCAACCCCTATCTCGAATTTGACGCACATGGCTGCCCGACGCTTCATTCGCTGTCAGCGCCCGACTGAATATCCAAGTGTTCCGAATCCAAGAATGACGGCAACTGACCATATGTGGCGGCGGCGGTCAGCGCCTGCGCGGCGATGTCGCCTGCCCGGATCAAGAGATCGGCTGGCGCCGCCTGACCCTCCGCCGCCAGCGGACCAAGGTCGATGATCTTGACCAGCGCGTCGGAAAGGATGGCGAGTTGGGTCCTCGTGTCGTTCATCGCGTCCGCGCTCCCTCAACCCGCAACGATAATCGCCAAATCCATGGCATGGAAAGCCGCGGCAAAATCTTCGCTCAACCCGCCTGTCTCCGCTCGCGAGCCGCTTTTGCAGCCTTGCCGCGCAGCAGCGCCATTAGCACTGGGCCGAGTGAGAATTCCCCTTCCCGCGCCTTGGCGGTCAGAACCCGCAAATAGCCGCCGGGCGATTTTATTTCCTCACCCCGCTGCAGAATGGCGGCGATGATGATCGAGGCGTCATGTTCGCCGAGAACGTCGAACGCCTGCTTCCAGGCGTCGGGCGACACGCCCAGCGCCGAGCGCACGATCGCCGCTGCGTCAATCAGATCGCGCCAGCAGGAAATCTCGCCGCCCTTTGCGTAATCGACAATATCGGGACAGGCTTGCAGCACCATGCCGAGCGGATAGGTTCGTGGCGGCGATGTCTGTCGTTTGCCGATTCCTGAACTGAGAGCTTCGACTTCTGAAGTCCCTGTCCTATCGGCATTCGGCTTTTCCGGCATTGGCCCGGAGGTTTCGCCCCTGCCTTCTTGAAGGTCAGGTTCAAAATCAGGAATGTTTGTGATTTGATTCTGTATATGGCGCTCAGTTTGAGACTCACTGGCGCTATTTTTTTGGCCTTTTACGTGTGTTTCGAGCAACTTCTGGATCTCGGTTGCGAAGGCCGCCAATTCGCCGGCTAAAGCGTCCAGGTCGGACCTCCCGAGGCTGCGAGTATACCGCCCCGCGAGGACCTGGTAGCGCCCATAGAGGCCTTCCCAGTCGCAGATATCCTGCCCGTCTATCGAGAACGGCGCGAAGCGAACGCCCTCCTCCATGCCGGTCTCGACCATCTTGACGATGTCGCGCCGCACGATCGTGATCTTCTCGCGCAGCAACGCGATGGCGCGGTTCTCGGCGCGCACTTCCTCGGCGAGATTTTCGATCTCGGCCGCGCGCGCGATTAAAGGCGTAAGATCGAAGCCGAAGGCTTCCGCTATTTCGCCGCCCTGCCCTCTCCTGGCGAAGCGTTTGCCGTTCGGCGAGTCGCGCCGGATGATCAGCCCGGTCTCGACGAGCGAAGCGAGATGACGGCGCAGCGTCGCCGGCGCCATGCCATGGGCGCGGATCGAGAGTTCCCTGTTTGACGGGAACACCACGATCCCGGGAGCCGGTGAATCGCCCTCTCCCTCCCCGGCATCGGCCTCTGGAAGCGTCAGCGCCGTTTCCTGGTGGAAACTGAGCAAGGCGTGCAAGACCGACAGCGCCCGATCGGCGACGCCAAGCGGCCCTTTGGCTTCCGTGAGCGCGCGAAACAGCCGCCACTTATGGACGACCGTCTCGGACGCATCGGGTTTCGCCGCGAAATCTCGCGTCGCCGCCTGCGTCGCCACCATGGCGAGCGACAGCGGCCGCCGCCCGAAGGGCGTCGTTGGATATGTGCGCATGATCCTTTGCCTCGTTCAGGCAAAAGAAATCTGCTCGCCGAAACGGCGCCGACTCTTGACAGCGATTCGCGGAAGTGTGATTCTCTGAGTGCTAAATCTGAGAAGGGCTTCCGGGCGGAGACGTTTCGGGGGCCTTTTTCTTTTGCTGGCGATACTCCTTTCGCCTGACCTCAATAATCTTTCGACTTGCCGTCTCCGGCTTCGAAAGCGCGAAACTCCTCGAACAACTCAGGCAAGCGCGTGGTCAGGAAGTGCGCGAACGCGCTTCCAACCGGTTTCGCCAGCCTTACTTTCACATCACGCTCGGAAGCGCGGATGTCGGCAATGGATTGCCCGGCCGAATCTCTGATCTCGATAATTTGGTGGGCAGGGGCATTCGCAGTTTCATGCCGTTTGGCGGCTCCTAAGACGCGAGCGAAACGCTCGTCGCTATCGGCTTTGATGAACGCCGGCAGAATGGCTATAGCGTGTGCGCGCTTGGTCGCCGCCTTTTCACGCAACAGCTCGGCGAGCTCCAGCCAGCGGCCTCGCCCGATCTTCGGCGCCTTTCCAATGGCCTGAATCAAATCATCTGGAACGGCTTTGGCGACGGCGATCAGCTTGGACGCTTCCGCGCGGTCGATAGCAAGCGCTTGTTGAATAACAGCGCGGCTGCGCCCCGCCGCCTCCAAGCGGAGGGCAAAGACTGCTCGCTCGATAAAGCTCAAATCCTCACGCGCCGAATTTTCGAGTCCTTGAGCGACGACAAGTTCGTCGTCGCTGAGCGCTCGGACAATCGCTTTGACCGGTCGCTCCAATAACCTTGCGGCGCGAATGCGGCGATGGCCGAAAGCGGTCTGATAGCGACCCATCAGAACACTGTGAGCACGTAGCAGAACGGGAATTTCCTGCCCACGGTCGGCAATCGACTGCTTCAACGCCTCGAACGCCGAGTCGTCTTCCTGGGCAAAGCGGTCGGCGAAGGGCGATGGGTCTATAAGCGCCGGGTCGATCTCGATCACCTGCTCGCTGCCTGCGACGCGGGCGCGCAAAACTTCGTTCTCACGCTCGATTTCCGAAAAGCTGTCTTTCATTGATCGCACAGCTCCGGACGCCACCCGCCGCGACTCAGGACTGTTGTCAGCAGACAACACGGGGGAGGGGGGCTGGGCGAACAAGTGGCGAATCGTATCGGTGCGTTTGCTCATCGCCGCCACACCTTCTTCAGGAGTCCGAGGATTTCCAAATTCGCGCCATTTACCGATTCAAGCGCCCGCTCATAGGCGGCGCGGCCGACGGAGCCTTTCTCGAGCTCGTAGAGCGATTGCTTGGTGAGCCCCGCATTGGCGATGGCAGTTGATTTCCACACCGTCGCCCCCAAAACGTCATCGCTAAAAAGATTACGAAGTAGAGCGACAATCTGCGTTTCGGGCACGTCGTTGGGATCGTGGCGGGTCACTACATAGCGGATGAAGTCATAAACGAGATTGCCGCCGGCCTCCTCGATGACCGCCATTACGTCTGACGTCATCAGCAGGAACTGGCTCATGGAGGCCACATCCACCATCTGCGGGTGAATGGTCACCAGCATGGCGGTCGCCGCGTTCAGCGCCCCCATGGTGAGGTAGCCCAACTGCGGCGGACAATCGATCACGACAATGTCAAAATCGTTTTCGACCTCCGCGATGGCGCTTCCAACGCGGCGAAAGAAGAGGTCACCGCCCCGCAACGACCGCTCGACCATAGCGCGAGGCGTGTGGTGCTCGAACTCCATCAATTCCAGATTCCCCGGCACAAGCGACACACCGGTGAAATATGTTGGCCGCACCACGTCGCGCATCGGTCGGCGCGCATCGTCATATCGAATCGCGCCGTAAAGGGTCTCTCCTTCGCCGATATCGAATTCCGGCTGATAGCCGAACATGGCGGATAAGGACGCTTGCGGGTCCAAATCGATCGCCAGCACCCGATAGCCTTCCAAGGCAAGAAATTGGGTGAGGTAGAGCGCCGTCGTCGTCTTGGCGGAGCCGCCCTTGAAATTGGCGACGGCGACGATCTGCAGCTTTTCGCCTAGCCGGCGGGTAGGCAGGAATTCGAGCGCTTCCTTCGGTCGTGCGCCGGCCAGATATTCCCGCAGTTGGCCTATCTGCTCCGGCGTATACGAGCGGCGGCCACCAGCGGATAGTGCCGGGGAAGGACCAAGACCATCGAGCGACAATTGGCGGAGATAACCGTCGGACACGCCGAGAAATCGCGCGACCTCACCGGACGAAAACGACCGAAGCGTCTTTTTCGACGCCGGAGGAAACAGCGTCGCGCTCAACGTCTGCATCTGTCCCGAAAGAATTTTGGCGTGACGAGTCATCCGCGCAAGCGCATTCTCAGGCACCAAAGAAGGCACGGCGTTCAAGAGGGTCGCCATCAAAACGGTTCTCGATCGTTAAACGGTATAATTCCGTCTCCAACTAGACGGCGATTCTCGGATCTTTGCAAGAAATAAAGAGTTAATGACAACTTAATGGGCTTTATGCGCGATCGCGAGAAAGCCAATCGCGCATTTCCCAGGCGCGTTGTTCACACGCCGCCTTTATCGAATCGCCACACCGGAATTCCCATCTTGCGTGCCTTGTCGGCGAGATTTTCGACGATGCCTGAACCGGGGAACACGATCACGCCGATCGGCAATGTCTCGAGCATCACGTCATTGCGCTTGAAGGGCGCGGCGTTCTTGTGACGGCTCCAGTCCGGCTTGAAGGCGACCTGGAGAATCTTGCGATTGTCCGCCCAGCACGAAGCGATTCGTTCTGCGCCTTTCGAGGCGCCGCCATGGAGAAGGACCATGTCGGGATGCTTCGCGCAGACCTTGTCGAGCGCGTCCCAAATCCGCCGATGATCGTTGCATTCCGCTCCGCCGGCGAACGCTATCCGCGGTCCACGCGGCAAGAGCACTTGCGTCTCAGCAAGCTTCTTGGCGTTCAGAAAATCGCGGCTGTCGATCATCGCCGCCGTCAGCGTGCGGTGATTGACCTTTGAACCGGAGCGGGGACGCCAGACCGAGCCCGTCTCGGCCGCATAGAGTTCGGCGAGATGGTCGCGGAAGAATTCGAAAGCGTTGCGCCGCTCGGTAAGCGTCAGCCCTTGCGCGATCAGTCGCTCCAATTCGACGGAGCGGATTTCTGAGCCGTCCTGTTCGGCCTGCGACCGCCGCTGCGTGGTTTCGTTGTCGTCGAGATCGCGATCGATTCGCCCCGCCTTGCGATGAAACAGGTTGACGAAAGACCAGAGTAGATCGGTCAGGTCGGCTTCGAGCCGCGTATTGAGAAAGAGATTCGAAAGCGACTCGACAGCGGATTCGAGCGCCATTGCCCCAAGGTCGGAGGAGGGCAGGGGACGTGGGTCCGGTTCGTCGTCAAAGGGGCGATAACCGTGAAGCGCGAGTTCGTCGAGGAGATATGATGACGACGGTTCGCAAGGAGCGTCGCAGGGGATAGACCTGATGTCGAGATCCATGGCCGTTGCTCTTTCGCTTGTGGCCGCGCCGATTGCGGCCTGACAGCGATCATGAGCCACGGGCGGATCGCGCCGCACCCGAAGGGCCAAAGCGCAGCGGAGGACATTTCTCGACGGCTTCTTTGAAGCGCGAGGAATGCCCGGCGCTTGAGCGTCGGGCAGGGGAAAGAAGTCGGCGGGCAGCGTTGCGGCAAGCGAGCCGCTTGTGGCGGCATCGCTGCTCTCTCAGGCCGGCGCGCGGGCCCTCTCTGCGAAGAATCCGCCTGGTCGAAGAAGCCAGTTCCCACCACGGAACGACCTTCGCGAGCGCATCGAATTTTTCAAAGCTCTCGGCACGAACTCGAAACGTTCGGCGCCGAACGGCGCGCTGGACTCGTGATCGAAATCCGCGACACGAACGCGGTGGTCAAAGGCTCTTTCCGGCTTGAACTCGTCGGCGCGCGAAGTCCGGCGGGAGCCTCGCGTCACGCAAATTTTTCTGCATCCCGTTGCTCGTGGTCGCCGTAGCGGCACGTTCCGTGCGACGCTGCGAAAAAGGGGGCGGACGTGAGAGACAATAAAGCGGCGGCGTTCGGCGGCGGGGCAATTATCGGAACGCTTGGCGGCTTGATAGGGCTGGGAGGCGCCGAATTTCGCCTGCCGCTGCTCATTGGGGCTTTCCAGTTCCCGGCACTCGAAGCGGTCATCGTCAATAAGGCGTCAAGTCTTGTGGTCGTCGCTTCGGCGTTGCCTTTTCGGGCTGCCGCCGTGCCGTTTGGCGAGGTCTCCGCGCATTGGTCGATTGTCCTCAACCTGCTGGCGGGAAGCCTTTTCGGCGCATGGTTTGGGGCCGCGTGGGCGACCCGCCTGAAATCCGGAACGCTCTATCGCGTGATTGCCCTCCTGCTCATGAGCATTGCTGCCCTGCTGCTGTTCGGCCACGACCAGCACGCGGGCGGGCAAGCGCTCGCAAGCGGCAATCTCCAACTCGTCGCGGGAGTAGCGGCGGGCTTCGTCATCGGGGTCGTCGCCTCGCTTCTCGGCGTTGCGGGCGGTGAGCTTCTTATCCCGACCCTTGTCCTGCTGTTCGGCGTGGATATCAAACTTGCGGGAAGCCTCTCGCTCGCGGTCAGTCTGCCGACGATGATCGTTTGGCTTCACCCGTTACAGCCGCGACCGCAGCTTCGCGGTGTTGGCACAAAACTTCTTCTTCGTCCTCGTTATGGCGTTCGGCTCCATTGTCGGGACGTTCATCGGCAGCCGGCTGCTCGGCATTGTGCCGAGCGTAATTTTGCTCCCACTACTCGCTGCGATCCTTATGGCCTCCGGCGTCAAAGTCTGGCGGCATGAATAGCATTTAGAATTTATATCGCTAACGCAACGCCCCTCAAAGACGTTCCCCTTTGGCCCATGTCGAAACCTAATCAATGCAGTCTTCGGCGAAGCGCTTTCTTGGGCGGCGATTGACTCGTGTGGGTCTCACCGGATGGCGGCAGTGCATCAAAAAGTGCATCGATGATTGCGCATTCTGGGACTCGTTCTCCGCTGCACTGCGCGGCCATTTCTTCCATCACTCGTTTGAGCCGCTTCAAATCTTCGATCTTGCGGCGAATCTCAGCCACGTGATCCAAGGTCAACTCACGAACTTGCGTGCAGGTAAAGGCGTGCCCATCCACGAGGCGGAGAAGGTCACGGATTTCATCGAGGCTGAAACCAAGTTGCCGGCTTCGTCGTACGAAGCTCAGCCGCTTGAGGTGGTCAGCGCCATAGATGCGATAGCCGCTGGCGCTGCGAGCGGGCGCGGGCATGACGCCGATTTTCTCATAGTAGCGGATCGTCTCAATATTCACGTCGCTTTGCTTTGACAATTCGCCGATCGAGAAGCCTGTCGCTTTCATCGCCGCCGGCCCTCCTTTCGGAAAAAAACCCTCTTGACCCTGTAGCGGCTACAGGCCCTACGATTACAATAGGACAACTCCAAAAGACAGACAACGGCGCGTCGGAACGGCTTTCCGGTCTTATGAGGAGGACACTGCAATGTGTGACGGCGAAGGGCTTGGCCTCATCCAGATGGCGATGACGCCGATCGGACTTGCGGTGACGGTTGCGGTTGCCGGCGCGCTATTTCTTTTTGCGCGCTGGGTCATGGCCGATTGAACAACGAAGAGGAGCCCATGTCTGAACAATCACACGGCCGTAAGGCTCTGGTCGCCGGCGGTGTCGCCGCGATCCTCGCCTCGGCTTGCTGCCTTGGGCCGCTGCTGTTGGTGAGCCTCGGATTTAGCGGCGCATGGCTCGGCAATTTCAAAGCGTTCGAGCCGTTCCGGCCGCTGTTCCTCAGCGCCGGATTCGTTGCGCTGTTCTTCGCTTGGCGGCGAATCTACCGCCCGGCTACGGCCTGCAAGCCGGGAGAGGTCTGCGCCATGCCGGAAGTGAGGTCGATCCACAAAGTAATCTTCTGGGGCGTATCCGCGCTCGTCGGCGGGGCGACGATTTTCCCTTACGTGCTGCCGCTGTTCTACTGAAAGAGGGCTCCCGATCATGAAAAAACTCGCCGCAGTCGTTACCTTGGCGGTCGCCTTCAGCGCGCCGGCCTATGCCTCAACGAAGACCGTCACTTTGTCGGTGTCGAACATGACCTGCGCCGCCTGCCCGATTACGGTCAAGAAAGCGCTCTCCAAGGTCGATGGCGTAGAAAAGGCCGAGGTGAGCTACGAGAACAAAGAAGCCGTCGTGACTTACGACGACACGAAAACAAACGTCGAAGCGCTCACCAAGGCGACCGAGGGAGCCGGCTACCCTTCCGCACTGAAGAACTGAGTCATGGATCAACGACCCTCGTTCAAGACGGCGTTCGCCGACTCGATTGCCGTTGCTGCAAGCCATGCCACGCCGTTTTTCGCGCGCGTCCGTAGCGCCATTGGGCAGCTACTTGGCGCTGGCGCAACCCGCGCCGCACATGAGCCGAAACGCGAAAACAATGTGGTCTTGCAAATCGTCGGCATGACCTGCGGCAGCTGTGCGGGTCACGTCGAAAAGGCGTTGCTGAAAGCTCCCGGCGTCGATGAAGTGACCGTATCCTACGCCGAAGGGACGGCGCGGGTCAGCGGCGGTGCGACGCTCGATCCGGCGGCGCTTTCCGCCGCTGTGCAAGCGGCAGGCTATCAAGCTGTGGTCGCAAAACGCGCCCGCGCCGCCACCCCTCCAGAGGGGCCCTCTGGTAAATTACCCGGCAGAGGAGCCAAGCCGGAACGCCGGGGTGCGCCCTTACAGGTGGCGATCATCGGCAGCGGCGGAGCGGCCATGGCGGCGGCGTTGCGCGTCGCCGAAGACGGCGCGCGAGTTACGCTGATCGAGCGCGGAGTCATCGGCGGCACTTGCGTCAATGTCGGCTGCGTGCCTTCCAAGATCATGATCCGCGCCGCCCATATCGCGCATCTGCGCCGCAAGAGCCCGTTTGACGAAGGCATTGGCGCGAGCAAGCCGGCGATTAAGCGGGAGAAGCTGCTCGCCCAACAACAGGCGCGCGTCGATGAGCTGCGCCACGCCAAATACGAGAGTATTCTAGAAGGCAATACCGCCATCACCGTCCTGCGCGGCGCAGCAAGGTTCAAAGACGATCGCGGGTTGATTGTTCAGTTGAACGAAGGCGGCGAAAGCGAAGTCAGATTCGACCGCTGCCTGATCGCCACGGGAGCGAGTCCGGCCGTTCCGCCCATCCCCGGATTGAAAGAGACGCCTTATTGGACGTCGACCGAGTCGCTTGAAAGCGACACGATCCCTCAGCGCCTGGCTGTAATCGGTTCGTCAGTCGTGGCTGTTGAACTGGCGCAAGCCTTCGCCCGGCTCGGCAGCAAGGTGACAATCCTCGCACGCAGCACGCTGTTCTTCCGCGAAGACCCTGCGATCGGCGAGGCGGTCACGGCGGCGTTTCGCGCTGAGGGCGTTGAGGTGCTGGAACACACGCAAGCAAGCCGCGTGGCGTTCACGGATGGTGAATTCGTGCTCGCGATCGGTAGCATGGAATTACGCGCCGACAAGTTACTGGTCGCCACCGGCCGCACGCCGAACACGCGCGGGCTGGCGCTCGAAGCCGCCGGCGTCGCTGTCAGTCCACAGGGCGCAATCATTGTTGACACGGGCATGCACGCCAGCGCACCCAACATTTACGCCGCCGGCGACTGCACCAACCAGCCGCAATTCGTTTACGTCGCGGCGGCGGCCGGCACACGCGCGGCGATCAACATGACTGGCGGGACCGCCGTCCTGGATCTTACGGCGATGCCGACCGTGGTGTTCACTGATCCGCAAGTCGCGACTGTAGGCTACAGCGAAGCGGAAGCGCACCACGAAGGCATAGAGACGGACAGTCGCACCCTTTCGCTCGACAATGTGCCGCGTGCGCTCGCAAATTTCGACACGCGCGGGTTCATCAAGCTTGTCACAGAAGCCGGCTCCGGCCGACTCATTGGCGTGCAGGCTGTCGCGCCGGATGCGGGCGAACTGATCCAAACGGCGGCGCTCGCCATTCGAGCACGAATGACGACGCAAGAACTGGCGGACCAGTTATTCCCTTATCTGACAATGGTAGAAGGGCTAAAGCTCGCGGCGCAGACATTCTCCAAGGACGTGAAGCAACTTTCGTGTTGCGCGGGCTAAATGATGAAAGAACGCATGACGCCCTGCTGTAATGACGATCCCGCCAACTGGCGTCCGCTTAATGGCGGCCAGCGTCGAGCGAGGCTGATCGCAGGTGCCGCTCTATTGTTGCTAGCGTTCGCGCTTCCATCGACGTCCGCCGGATGGATCACGCTCGCCATTGTCATAGCCTGGTTCGGCGCGACCCATGTTCTCGCCGCCGCAATGGCCTATCCCGGCTGCCCGGAACTTGGGGTGGTGCCCTAGTCTTCTGCTTGGTCGCTGGGTCAAGGTCGGCTGCACGCCGTGGCGGTGGTTGGATGCGAAGTTGGGCCTTACAATGGAACAATGAGCTGCGGAAGCAGAACATCTCTGATCGGCTTTCGCCGTACCGATCCTGGAACATGGCACGAACGGCGTCTTCAGCGGTAAGCGCTCAAGGGATTGAGGAAGCAAGCTGACGCCGAAGGCGTTCAAGCGAGCTGTCTCGCAGATCGCAATTAAAATCCTCGCCTCGCGAGACAATCGTTTCAACATCAATGCCCGTCGCCTCGGCGCGGTCCGCGAGTTTGCGCGCGGCGTTTCGACCAGTGCGATCGTTGTCAGCGGCGATGATAAGCCGTCGCAAATTCAACGGCGGGCGCCACGCCGCGAGATGGGCCGCCGAGAGCGCCGCGACCATCGACAAATGCGGCGCGACGCTTTTAAGCGAGAGAACGGTTTCGATCCCTTCGCCGATGATCGCGAAATCGTCGATGACGCCGAAGCGCACGCCGTTACCGAGAATTACGCCAAGCGCGCGACGAGGCGAAGCGACACTCGCTTTGGCGTTGCGCGTCGGATCCAGAAACGTGCGATGGATGCCTGTGATCTCGCCGCGATGATTGGTGACGGCGGCGACGAGCGCCGGGAGCTTACGCGGCGGCGAATTGGGACTTTCGCGATAGATCAGCGCCGGATGATGGCGTAGCCGCGTGTCATGAAGATCGGCTGAGATTTTTCGCGCACGCAGATAGGCCTCGGCCTTTGTGCCTGCGATCGGCGCCGACGCCGCCCAGATTTTGCGCGCGAGCGCGATCGTGTTGCATTCCCTCGAATTCTCATTACGACGCTCTGTCGGCGTCGCGCGCGGCGCCCGCAAAAAGCGCCGCGCCTCGTCGAGCGCGCGCCCGATCGAGTCATAACCCTCGCGCGCCGCGATTAGGTCAAGAAGATCGCCGCGCTCGCCGCTTGCGGCGTCCATCCATTTCCCGCGCGCGCCTTTGCCAGAGAGCGGACCCTTGAGGCGAACGAATAGGCTGCGGCCCGCATGATTGTTGACGTCGCCGACGATCCAGTAGTTTCCAGTTCGTCGGCCATTGGAGAGATAGTGCTTGCACACAGCCTCGACATTTTCGGCAAGTCCGCGCGACAATTCCCGTGCTGGGCTCTGCATCGTCGCCTCCTTTCTCAAATGGCGGCGCGCGTTGCCGGCGCGACGCGCAGCAACGGATGCAGCTCGAGGAGCTTCTCAGCGATCGACGCCGCAGTGTCGCCGAGCGGCACGAAGAGCCGCAGTTTCCAAGCGATGATTTCTGACATGAGGCCCAACGCCTTCAACCGATCGACGCCTGTATCAGCAAAGCCGGTAAGCTCGAGCCGCTGGCGGTTCATGACCAGAGACCGCTTCAGAACGAGACCGTCGGCGAGGATGAGGCTTGCGCCGTCTTGAATGACGGCGGCGATGGCCGTCGCTGGCGAGAGGGCAGGGGCGTCGGCGCCGGAGGATTCGACCAGCGCCGCGGTACTCGCGGGGGAGACGAGCCGGCCGATAATACGCTCGCCCTCATCTGTTTGCAGCCGATAGACCCGCGCTGTTTCATCGGGGAGCCGATTCCAGACCGGCAGCAGCAAGCCAGCGACCATATGAAACGTGCTCTCGTAGAATTCTGGAATATCGGTGACCTCCGCCTCCCAGGCCGCCTGAAACTCGCTCGCGCCAACTTCCCGCCAATGCGAACGCTCCAGGGCCTCAACGGAAATCACGTCGCGATGCGCCGGACGCAGCAGACGCGCGCGCGGCTGAACCGAACCGTCGTCCAGCATGAGGCCCGTCGCTGGCAGTTTGACCGCGGCGCGGCCCGACTGTTCGTTGATCATGAGGCGGGATTTGAAGGAGGCGGCTGCAAGGTCGAGCGCCTCGGCCAGCGTCGTGATCCGCGTCCTGTCCTTGCGGGCAATCGTCAGCAATTGCGTTTGCGCGCCACTCTTGGCGTGAGAGGAAATCGTCTGGCAATTGGTCACGACGAGACTTTCGGCCGTGACCGTCTCGACGCCGACATCGAAAATCCCGGCTTGTACGGCGGCTTCAATCTGCGCCTCCATCAGCCCCTCGAAAACCTCGAACAGGCGGTTTTGCAAGGCGATCGGCAAAGCGAGGATGCGGTTGAGGAAGGTCGAGATCGGCGGCAGCTCCTCTTTGAAAGTGCCGTCCTGGTCGGTGAGATCGAGACCGGTCGCCTCCTCGAAGCGCGTCAGCGAACAGCCCTCGACCTTGCCGGCGAAGACGAGCTGATAGAGCTGGCGCAACGCGCTGCGCCCGTATGGGGATTCGAGATTGTCCTCGGGCCGGAACAGGCCCTGACCGCCAGTCTGACGCTGCCCGCGTGTGATCGCGCCGAGCGTGTCCAGACGGCGCGCGATCGTCGAGAGAAAGCGCTTCTCGCCCTTCACATTGGTCGCGACAGGGCGGAAGAGCGGCGGCTGCGCCTGATTGGTGCGATTGGTGCGGCCAAGGCCCTGTATGGCGTTATCCGCCTTCCAGCCGGGCTCCAGGAGATAATGGACACGCAGCCGCTGATTCATGGCGCTGCGTTCGGCGTGATAGGAGCGGCCCGTGCCGCCGGCGTCGGAAAAGACGAGAATGCGCTTCTCATCATCCATGAAGGCCTGCGTCTCGCCAAGATTGGCGGAAGCCGGCCGGTTTTCGACGCAAAGGTGATCCGTTCCGTCGGCGTTGGTCTTGCGGACGATCCGACGCGAACGGCCCGTGACCTCGGCGACCATGTCGGTTCTAAAACGCTGCACGATCTGATCGAGCGCGCCCTGAACGGCGGGAAGGGCGGCGAGATGTTCGATCAACCGGTCACGCCGCTCCGTCGCCTCGCGCGATTGAACGGGATTGCCATTGTCGTCGATCACGGGGCGCGAGTGCAGATCGCCATTCTCGTCGGAATAGACTTCGTAGAGCTGCGTCGGGAATGAATGGGCGAGATAGTCGAGGACATATTCGCGCGGGGTGATGTCGAGCGAGAGGTCCGCCCATTCACTCGTCGGGATTTCTGAAAGGCGGCGCTCCATCAGCGCTTCGCTCGTCGAGACGATTTGAATGACGGCGGCGTGGCCGGCCTCGAGATCGCGTTCGATCGAGGCGATCAGGCTCGGAACCTTCATCGCCGTGATCAAATGATTGAAGAAGCGCTGCTTGTTCGATTCGAAGGCCGAGCGCGCGGCGCTCTTGGCGTTGCGATTATAGGCCTTGCCGCCTTGGCCATTGATGTTGGCAGCCTCCAAGGCAGCGGTCAGATTATTGTGGATGATCTCGAAGGCGCCGGCATAGGCGTCATAGATGCGGATTTGCTCCGGGGAGAGCTGGTGCTCCAGCATCTCGACCTCGACCCCGGCGTAGGACAGGGCGCGCGACGCATAGAGGCCGAGGGCCTTGAGATCGCGCGCCAGCACTTCCATCGCCGCGATGCCGCCCGCCTCCATCGCCGCGACAAAGTCCTGACGCGTCGCGAAGGGCATGTCGGTCGAGCCCCAAAGCCCGAGACGCGTGGCATAGGCAAGATTGGCGACTGTCGTCGCCCCGGTCGCCGAGACATAGAGGACACGCGCATCGGGCAGGGCGTTCTGTAATCTCAATCCTGCACGGCCCTGCTGCGAGGCGGTTTTTTCGCCGCGTTCGCCCTTGTCGCCGACGGCGTTGGCGAGGGCGTGCGCCTCGTCGAAGACGATCACGCCATCAAATTCCGATCCCAGCCAGTCGATAATTTGCGTCAGACGCGAGGCTTTGAGCGCGCCGTCGCGGCCCTGACGTTCGTCGGAACGCAGCATGGCGTAGGTCGTAAAGAGAATGCCTTCGGCAAGACGGATCGGCGTTCCCTGCTTGAAGCGCGACAGCGGAACAGTCTGGAGCTTTTCCTGCGCCAACGCCGCCCAGTCGCGCTGCGCGTCCTCGATGAGCTTGTCGGATTTCGAGATCCAGAGCGCCTTGCGGCGACCTTTCAGCCAATTGTCGAGAAGGACGCCAGCGACCTGACGACCTTTACCGGCGCCTGTTCCGTCGCCGAGATAATAGCCGCGGCGAAACCGCACCGCCTTCTCAGCGTCATCCGGCGCGGCGGCGACCGTATCGAAGCTTTCATTGACAAGGAAAGCGCCGGCGAGGTGATCGCTGTGGGCTTCGCCGGCATAGATGACGCTCTCGAGCTGCGCGTCGGAGAGAAGCCCGGGCTCGATGACGCTTTTTGGAAGATGCGGCCGATAGGAGGGTTTTGGGGGCGCGACCGACGCCATGGCGGCGGATTGGACGAGCGTCGTCGGATGCGGGCGGGCGCCGTTGATCGCAATCGATTGGACCGAATAACGCTCATAGAGCCCAGCGCTGAGCGCGCCGCCCTCGGGCGCCTTCCAGTCGCGAGCTTCATAAGCGACTTCGACGACCGCCGCCGCTGGAATATTGCCTGCAGGAGCTGACGTTGGCGCCGCTGCGCGCGCCACGCCCGACTCTGACGCCTTGATTTGCAAAGACGCCGGACGTTTGACTGCCGAGAAGGGGAGGGGGCTTGTCGATGACGCAGTGAACGCCGTCGACTGCGCCGACGAAGCACTGAGCGCCGCGCGCGGCGGAACCTCTCGCAGAACAAGCGCGAGCAGCTCTTCGAGCGATTCAACGGGTCCGAAACCCGCGGGGAAGACTTTCGGATTCTTTGCTGGCGTCCGGTCGAAAATCGTCAGCCGGCTTTCGACGGTCGTTCCATGCCGCGCAAAAAATCCGCGCGCCAGCGAGGCGGTGAAGATAAGCCTGCCATGCTCCTGCAAACGCTCGAAACTTCCGCGCCAAGCGTTCGACGTCGGCGCAAAACTTTCGCCGGTAATGGCGACGAGCCGGCCGCCAGCGCGAAGACGCAAAAGCGCGGAACGGATATGTTCGAAGGTCGCCGGCGCGTGACGCCCTTCGATCAAGGGCGAAGCCGAGAAAGGAGGGTTCATCAGCACGACGCTCGGCGCGAGATTTCCGTCGAGCCGGTCGTTGGTCTGCGCGCCGTCGTAATGCGAGAGCGCCGCCGCCGGGAACAGTCGCCCGAGAAGCCGCTGGCGCGTCTCCGCCCATTCATTCAGGATGAGCTTCGCGCCCGAGAGCTCGGCGAAGATCGCCAGCATGCCCGTGCCGGCCGAGGGTTCGAGCACGACGTCACTAGGAGCAATTCCCGCCGCGAGACTCGCGACATAGGCGAATTCCAGCGGCGTTGAGAACTGCTGCAGCGCATGGCTTTCTTCCGAGCGCCGCGTCTCGCTCGGCAGCAGCGCCCCGATTTTTGAAAGCATAGCGAGAACACGCGCCGGATTATTTTCAGCGAGCGCGAACATCGCCGGCCCATAACGGCGCAAAAATAACACCTGCGCCGCCTCCACCGCTTCATAGGCGTCCTTCCAGCTCCAGGCCCCCTGCGCGTCGCTCGCGCCGAAGGCGCTTTCCATGGCGGATCGCAGGGCAGGGGAGTCGATCACACGCCCCTTGGCGAGATGAGCGACGAGCGTCTGCGCCGCCATGACCAGCGCATGGGGCTTATCGGTCGAAATGAAGGAAAGTTCGGATTGGTCGCGGGGTGTTTCAGCGACGGCAAGGATCGGGCTCATCGATTGTCTCCGGGGTAACGGCCCGGGACGCTCTCTCTTTGCGCTTCCCGGGCTCGCCCTCCCCGAAAAGCTCTCTTCCTATTCTCTCCCTCAGCCTCTCCCGCGCGCCTGCCGTTTGACGGCGAGCGGCCCAAACATCGCGCTGATCCGCGACATATCTCCGCTCATCACCGCTCGAACATCGCCGGCAAGCGCCGCCGGCTCATCGAGCACCGACAGCGGTGCGCGAAATGATTTCTGCCGCCCTCATAGTCGCACCTGCCGTTGCAGCTGCGGATCGGCACGCCGCTGTCGGCGCCGGTCGCGGGCTGGGAGATCTGGATGTAGATGCTCTCGCCATGCAAAATGATTTCGCCGGAGGCGGCGACGCCGCCATGGCAATTGCGGACGTCGAAAGAATTTGGCGGCAGCCACAGCTCCTTTGCGAGCGCCCGCAAGGCGGCGCGTCCTTTCGCATGAAACAGTTTCTTCTGCGCGCCGTCATAGGCGCAATGCTGGCGCCAATCGAACATCTTCATCTCCTAAAAACGAGAAGAGCCCGCCAGGTAGGGCGGGCTCTTGGTGAGCGCGGAATGTTTCGAACAGGCGCCGGACTATTCGGCGGCCTCCGGGACCATCGGTTCCGCCTCGCCCTCGGAAAGAAAGGCGGGAAGGCCGTCTTCACTTCCCGCCGGCGCTTCGTCACCGATTTGTGCGGGCGTCGCGTCAATCGCCGGGGAGTCGAAGTTTTGCGTTCGCAAGACTTCGGGCAGCCAGCCGCTGCCTTCGAGCAGGCGCTCGGCTTCCGCCGCCATGTCGGCTTTCTTCAGGTGGTCGATCATTTGCGCCGTCGCCTCGCCTTTCGCTTCGCGAACGGCGGTGAGAATCTGCGTCTTCGTCACCTTCCCGAAATAGTTCTCGACCGTCGCCCTCCAATGGTCGCGCATGTCGAGCGCAAGATGCTCGGCGAGCTGATCGGCATGATCGAATGCGGCGGCGCGCCGCTCATGTGGAAGATAGAGCGCGTTGACGCCGAAGCCGACGCAGAAGGCGAAGAGCTCGGCGCAACTCTCCGCGCTTTGCGCAATGAACCAACCCCAGAGCTCGGCGGGATTTTGTGGCAGACGCAATTGCCATTGCCCGAAACTTTCCTGAAGGGCGCTCGCCACTGGCGCGTCGCCGACGCCAGGCGCGTGAGACCCAATCGGCGCGCTACGAAACGCGATGTCGAGGCAGGAATGATGCGCCGATCCGTAGAAGATATTGAGCGCCAGCGCGTGGGTCGCCGCCAGAAACGCCGCTTCCGGATCAGCCGACAGCCTCAATCGTAGCGCCATCGTCCGATACGCGGAGAGTTCCGTACGCAGACGATCGGACAGTTTGGGAGAGGCTTCTCCCTCAATGTCCCCGTCGCCGGGCGAAACGCCCTCTGTCGAC
>NZ_VBTZ01000011.1 GCF_005771425.1 Methylocystis sp. B8
AATCAAAATGCGGTGCCCCATCTCCGCAAGCGCCGCCAAGGTGTTCTGGGACGTCGTCGATTTGCCGATGCCCCCTTTGCCGTAAAAAGCTATCTGACGTAGTGACATCTTCGTCTCCTGTTGTTCCTTCACCCGCGCCCACTCTCGTGGCGCGCCATTCCTAGATTTTTGGAAACTGGTCGCGGGCTATGGGAAGGAACACATCGCTCGGCGTGGCGTAGGCGTGCGTTCAGCCCTCACTCGCAAGCGCCAACGAAGCAACCGGTGTGCCAAAAGGTCGCGAGCGAGGCCTTATCTCTGTTTTTAAAGAATTATATCGCCATCTTTCCAAGCTGCTGGCGCGTCGCTTCGCGCTCTGGCGCGCCTTCCTGTTTTCGTTGTCCGCGCGGGATCGAACAATTGTTGCGTAGTTTGCGACAATGGACATGCGGCTTCGCATGTTCGCCCCCGGGACAGCCGCCGAATGGAACGCCGATTGCTTGTCAAACGCGCATTCACAACCGTTGCTTCCTTCAGGAGGACGCCGCATGCAGATTGGTGTCGAGACGTCGAAGGCTGTCGATCAGCGCCGCGTTTTCGTCGTGGACGAAGACGAAATCACCCGCGCTGCGCTGCAATTCATGCTCCACGACGAGATCGAGACGCACGAACTTGCCGACATCGAGGAAGCTTACGAGAAGGGCGTGGATTGGCTGAAGCCCGACGTTATCCTTCTGGGCGTAAGCTTCATAAAGAGCAGAGGCGTCGAGCTGCTGCGGGAAATCTCCGACCGCTTTGCGGGCGTGAGGGTTCTCGTCGTGTGCGATCCGGCGGATGAAAAGCTGGCCGTCGAGGGTATGAAGGCCGGCGCTCATGGCGCTCTGGTCAAGCCGCTCAAGATCGAGGCTGTTCGGGAAAAGGTCGATACGGTGCTTGGGCGCGGCGGCGCCAAGCCGCTCGTGCAGTTGAGCCTGCTCTGACATTCGGCGCGATCCGCCCTTGCTTCCGATGGGCCCATGGCGAGACCGCGGAGTCTGCGTCTGGACGTCGTGCGACTCCAGGACGTCCTAATAGCGAGAGGAGCGAATGACGCCTTTGCTGGCCGCAAGCGCAATGGGTCGGTGCGCTGAGTTGCGCACGCTGATTGCGCAAGGCGCCGATCTCAGCGCCACGACGGTAGACGGCAACAACGCTCTCTGGCTTGCCGCCGCGAATGGGAGTCTCGAGGCCATCCGGGTTCTGATCGACGCCGGAGTTGAGGTCAATCATTGCAATCCAGATGGCGCTACGGCGCCGATCTACTCGGCGTCGGCGGGCAAGGCGGAGGTCGTGGCGCTGCTGTTGCAGCACGGGGCCGATCCTGCACTGGAGACGATAGATGGATTCTCAGCCTGCGATCTCGCCGCGAACATTGAGTGTCTAGCCCTGCTACGAAAGGCGCGCCCTCGCCAGGTCGCAGGCGCGGCCGACGCTGCGGATCAAATCACCTAAGCACGGCGAGAAAGAATATGAACATCGACGAAATCATCGAAAATTTCGAGCTCCTCGACGATTGGGAGGACCGGTACCGCTATGTGATCGAGCTCGGGCGCGGGCTCACGCCACTTGAGGAGGCGCTGAAGACAGACGAAAATAAAGTGTCTGGGTGCGCGAGCCAGGTTTGGCTTTCGATGACAACCAAATTTCCGGACGGATCGGAGCCGACGCTTACTATATTCGGCGATAGCGACGCACACATCGTTCGCGGTCTAGTGGCGATTCTGATTGCGCTCTACTCGGGAAAGAACATAACCAAAATATTGGAAACGGATCCCATGGCGCTTTTTGAACGGCTGGGGTTGAAGGAGCATCTGACTCCGCAGCGATCGAATGGATTTCGGTCGATGGTCGCCCGCATCCGCTCCGAAGCCAGCGCCGCCCAGGAGACGGCGCGCGCTCTTTCATAATCCTCCGCGACGCCGTCAACCTATGGTCGTCGCGGGGGATGCTCGAAGGGCGGTTTTCGCCTTACCGCGTAAGGATCATAACCAAACGGTCGACGCGCTGGCCGCCTTTGAGGTGGGAGGTGAAAATCTCGTCGATATCCTCCTGCGTCGTCGGGCGGTACCAGATGCCTTCTGGATATACGACCATCAAAGGGCCGGCAGAACAAAACCCCATGCAGCCGGCGGCAGTGAATCCAATTTCTCCGGAGCCTTCGGTTTCAACGAGTTTTCCTAGCCGGTCCCAAAGCGGCTGCGCCCCATTCGCGCCGCAGCTGCCGCGTGGATGAGTCGGAGGCCTCTGCGTGTAACAGGCGAAGACATGGCGCTTATAGAGCTGAGGAATCTCGAATTCATCATCCGGCGTGTCCGACATTGCGCGTTTTACCTTTCGAGATCGGCCTGGCGGCCGAAAGACGCATTTCTCTCAGACGCATTCATGGAAGCGTTCACGCCGCCCAAAGCAAGTTCCAGTCCAAGGGGCTCGCGACTGGCGCCCGCCTTGCTTCAACGGAAGACAAAATGAGGCGTTGGCCGTTTCGGCGAGCTTGCTTCCGATATCGGCGGCGCGCCCCGACGAAGCTCCTTCGCAAGTGACGGAAGAATGCCGTGGAGACACAGACCGTGCTTCAATCTGTTGCCGAGCCGAGCGGTAGCGACGCACGCGCCGAGCCGCGCCCTGACGCAAAGACTCTGTACGAGGCTGTCGTTGCAGCGCTACGCACCGTGTTCGATCCGGAGATCCCAGTAAACATTTACGATCTCGGCCTCGTGTACAGAATCGACGTCATCGACCAACGTCATATTGATGTCGATATGACGTTGACGGCGCCGGGATGTCCGGTTGCCGGCGAGATGATGAACATGGCGAAACGAGCCATTGACGGAGTCGAGTTCGTCTCGAGTTCGAAGGTCAACCTGGTCTTCGACCCGCCGTGGAACCAGGACATGATGTCGGAAGAAGCCAAATTGGAGCTTGGCTTTCTTTAAATTGTAAAAAGCGCTCAGCGCCTAGGCGCCGGCTGTTGACGAAGGAAAACACGGTTCCCGGCACGAAATTCGCAGTATGGCCGTGGGCAGACGACTGCGACTTCGCTTCGCCGTGGGAAGGCATCGCCTGCATGAAGACGCGAGGCTGTCATCATGATTGAACTCACTTCTCAAGACGGACATCATTTCTCGGCCTATCGAGCCGATCCGACCGAGACGCCAAAAGGCGCTGTCGTCGTGCTCCAGGATTATTCTGGAGTGAGCCCACACATACAAAAAGAGGTCGACGCCTTCGCGGCGCGCGGCTATGTCGCGATCGCGCCGTCTCTCTTCCAAAGGGGGCAGAAGACGGAGGCCGCAAACGCTGAAGAGGGCGTCGAGATCGCCAAAGCAGTTCCAGTCGAGACGGCCTTGCTTGACGTTCAGGCCGCCGTGGACTCGGTTAAGAGCGCCGGCAAAGTCGCGCTCGTCGGCTATAGTTGGGGCGGATATATCGCCTATGTCTCCGCGAATAATCTAAACGACGTTGCTTGCGCCATCGGCTATTACGCAGCCGGTCTGACTGACGAGCACTCAGAAAAGCGCAAGATTCCAACGCTTCTGCATTTTCCTGAGGATGATCCTGCGACGCCTCTCGAAGGCATCAAGCAGTTTCGGGCGACGCGCCCCGATGTGAGCGCCTTTTCCTATCCTAACGCCAAGGACGGCTTCAATTTCAACACGGCCGACAACTTCGACGCCGAATCCGCCGAACGGGCAAAGGAGCGCACGCTCTTTTGGATTTCGCAATTCGTTGAAGGTCAGCCGCCGATCGCGCTGAAGAACGCTGGGATGTATGCGCAAGCCAAGACCGAAAAGAAGAAGAAAAAGAACGACGACATGGGTCCGCCCATGGACTGAGCGGGAAGCGAAATTTGCGGGTTCGTGACGCCGGCGGCCGCGTCACAGCCTTCATGTGCATTGCACAGCTTGCGTCGACGCATAGAGCCGATTCGGCCGAGCCTCGATGAGGCAACGTCGAACTTGAATATATGCGCGAATATATGCGCGTCAGCGCAGTTCGTGTTGCGTCACTCGCTCAGCAATGCCGCTCGATCTCGGAAGCATAGAGTCGCTCTGGACTTTCAAAGTTCAGAAATCTGATGATATAGCGCGCGAGCGGCGTGATGGCGCCGCCTGCCGCGAATAATCCCAAATTTCCGGAGCATCACGCTTTCGCGATCTGATTATGCGGGATGCTCTTCTTGTCGAGAAGCGCCGCCAATTCTCCTGTCTGAAACATTTCGCGCGTAATATCACAACCGCCGATGAACTCGCCTTTGACATAAAGCTGAGGGATGGTTGGCCAGTTCGAGAAGGCTTTGACGCCCTCACGAATGTCTCCGTCGGCCAGTACATTGATAGCCTTATAGGAGGCGCCCATCTGACTGAGAATCTGGACGACCTGCATCGAAAAACCGCATTGGGGAGCTTGCGGCGTTCCCTTCATGAAAAGGACGATGTCCGCACTCTCAATCGCTTCTTTGACTCGCGTGGTTGTATCGGACATTTGCGCGCTCCAACACGAATTGCACCTTAGTTCGGCTCGAAAATTATGGCGCTTGCGTCGTCAGCGCCAGGGCATGTAATTCGCCGCCAAGTTTGTCGCCCAAAGCGGCGTTGACCAGCTGATGCTGTCGCACGCGACTTAGTCCCTTAAACGCCGACGATGTGACGGTCGCGGACCAATGGTCGTTGTCGTCGGCGAGCGCCGTCAACGCCGCCACCGCGTCCGGCAGCGCGGTCTTGATAAGACTTTCAATATCTTTCGCAGACATCGGCATGGTTATTCCTTCCGAGTCTTCTCGCGTCAGTCCCGAACAGCTTTCAGCCGTCCAGCGCTGGCGGCCAACGGCATGCAAAATAGGCGCCCAATTGTTTGGGCGCGTCTTTAGAACTTTGCCCTGCCTGCGACTTCGACGAGCTTGACCGACTATGGTTCGCCGTTAGGATCAGCCGCCGCCGGAACGGCAAACCACATAGAAAAGAATAACAGGGGCAGGAAATGATACGCGAATTTAAATATAAGGGTGAAACCTTCAGAGTTAATGCGCATGGCATACCGGGTCATGAAGAAGTGTTCATCATTCACCTCGTGGACGGCGAGGAGTTAGGCGAAATCTCTATCGATCGGATGACCGAAGAAAACGACACGAACGCTCCGATCGAGGCGATTTGTGTGATGCTATGTGATAAGTTGATCACTGAGCAAGATATTCAATGCGCCGATCCAACAGCAGCATTCGTATGGGTCGAGGGCAGGCGTGTGCGGGACGTGCTTCCGAGCAATGACGCCGCCGCTGTCGATTGACTGTTCGCGCCATAATTCTGGTTGCTCTCTCGACTCTCATTGTAGTGTTGACGTGGGTCTCGCTTGCGGGACAGACGTGCTGCCGAGCAGCAGGAATTGACGCGCGGGGAGCGCATGCGCTGTAGGCCTCGTCTACTTGCGCTCCCCAATCAACCTGTTGACGGCTCCGCTCAAGCGTGCGGGAACGCGACTAACATCGTAGCCTCACCAGTTTGATTCTGGTCTGGTCCCCATCAATCGCACACAGCTCTGATAATTGAAGGGAGCGCGAATCCGGTGACGAAGTCCGCATGCCATTCGCGAGGTGGGAAATTTTGGAAGCGCGAATGGAGAAAGTTTGAAGGTGAAAGGATACGCGCCTTTCATTATTCTCGATTGGAACCGCCATATCGGCGGACACGAATTTGGAGGAGCAACGCCAATGGCATGGTCGCAACCCACTATCGTTGAAATCTGCGTCGGCATGGAAATCACGAGCTACGAATCGGCTGAGATCTAATCTTTCGTCTTCTCGAGGCCGGGGCCAAGGCAATCTTGGCTCTGCAACTCGGGAAACGAATGCTCAGCGCCCAGAAAAGTCAGTACGCAAAAGCGTCGCCGTCGTTAAGATGGCGACGCTTTTGTCTGTTGGACAGATTGCGACGCTCTTCGCGTCCAATCACGCGAATATTCGACCTTGGCGACGTCGCCGAATACCCAATTCCCGTTCTTCGGACTTCGGGCCGTTCCGCTGCGCGAGGGAAGGGATCAGGATCTTCCTAGGTAAAGCGCTCGGTTGCTTTGTCACTCACGGCATTGTGCTGCTAGCATATTGTTTTTGAATGTCTTTATTGTTCAGAGCGCTTGCTCTACGAAAATTTGCGCCTAATCTGGAGAGAATCGAACCGCGAGGAGAAGGGCATGGCGTGTAGCGGTTTCCGTCTGCAGCTCGAAGGCTATGGCCTCACGACGGCGAATATTCTCTATCGTCTGCCGGATTACCCGAAGATCATCCAGTCATACGTCTGGCAGGAGTATGATCTCCATCCAGACTTCCCGGAACTGCGCAAATTCCTGGATTTCTGGAGGCGTAGCCTCGATGGCCCCCTCCATTCCGTTATCGTCGCGCACGCAAATCTGATCAAACCCGCCGAGATGAAGCTGCTCGACGGCGAATTTAGCGTCCACTGAGGGGGCGCCTTGCGGAACGAGCTTCGGCGAGACAAAATCGCCGAAGGTTTGGAGCGGGGCGGGCTGTGAGGGACGAAGCTGATCGAAAGTCTTGGGCGGACGTCTTGGAAGCGGCGGCGGCGATCGCCGTCGTGGTCGCGGCTTTCCTTTTCGCGAGGCAATATCGGGAAAGCCTTTCCATCGAGGAAGACGCTGAGCCGCTCTCGCTGACTTTGCAGCGCGAAGCGGCGGAAGTGAACGCCACCCTTCCCGAAATGGTCAGCGAAGGCGTTCGCCTGGATAAGACGACGGCGGGGCCTGGCAACATCTTCAATTACAACTATACGATTGTCGACGACGAAGCGGCTCGAACGCTGATCGGGAACGCCAAAAAACTCGCCGAATTAAAGAGCCAGTTGCACGAACGCGTTTGTCTGACCATGCCGCAACATCGCACCAGCGGCGCCATTATCAGATATTTTCTGAAGGACAATAAAGGCGAGACGATTGCGGACGTCATGATTGACGCTAGCGACTGTTAAGAAGGGCGGGCTGACGCGCCGCGCCATCGAGCCACGAATTGTCCAGCTGCTGTGGATCGGCTGCGGCCAAAAACTGTTTCGCTGCGGCTTAAGCGTTGTCCGAGGATGTGTGCGCCGCGCATCGCCGATGATATAGACGAGATCGTGCAGTCCCATATCATCGAAGGAAAGCCGGTCGAAACGGCTGATTTTTGCGCCGCAGCCATAGAGACGCCGGACGCCGTCGAGGGGGCCGTAGCAGAAACTAGTTCTTAGGAGCCATGGCATGAAAATTTCCGCGCGTAACTGCCTTCCCGGAACCGTTAAACATATTCAAAAAGGCGCGACCACGGCGCATGTAACGATGGACGTCAACGGATTGACGGTCACGGCTTCAATAACCAACGAATCCGTTGAGGAGCTCGGACTTCGCGAAGGATCCAAGGTTAAGGCGGTCATCAAGTCTTCCGACGTGATGATTGCGGTCGACTAAAATTCGCAGGCGGGCGATGGAAGCTATTGCGCTGGAATGCGCGACGGCTTTCCATCGGCGCCGACGAAGGGAAATAGCCCGGCCTGGAAGCATTGCGTCATGTGAGCGGCTTTGGCGATGGCCTGCTCGGCCTGCTTCTTCGGCAGCGTCTCATTGGCGCTTTCGCTAAAGAGTTCGAGCCAGCGCGCAAAATGCTGCGGCTCAATCGGAAGATTAATATGCGCGGCGAAGGGATGACCTTGGTAACGATCCGTTCCGAGCAAGGTTTTGGACCAGAAATTTGCGACGATCCCCATGTGCTCGTCGAGACCGTCTATGGCCGTAAAGATCGGCCCTAGCAACTGGTCGTCGGCGCCCTTGGCATAGAAGCGGCGCACGCAGTCGTCGATCGCAATCTCCAACTTCGCACATTCAGTTGCGTCTCCTATCGGGGCAATGTCGGGTTCCATGGCGTTCTCCCTCAACGACTAGCGCTTGCCGCCGTCTCGCTCAGCGAGTCGACCTTGTCGCGCACGAATTCAGCCCGCAATGGCTTCGCCATAAATCCGTGCGCGCCAGCGGCGACGCATTCCTGGCCGAACCCGCTTGAAATCTGATCGACGATGACCAGGATTTTCGCTTCGGGGATGCGCGTCAAATATTCCTGAATGAGATCCAGGCCGTTGGCGCGTATGACGCCTTCGGCGAGCACCAGCAGGCCCGGTCTTATTTCCTTCACCTTTGCGAGCGCGCCGGTTGCGCTCTCTAGTTCATGCGCCTCATATCCATCGCGGAGCATGAATCGGATGGCCGCGCGCGAGTTTTCGTTGTCGTCGACGACGAAAACACGCGTACTTTCAGAAACTTGTATCGCGCTCCGCACGAAAAGTCTCGCTCGGCGTTGACCAAGAATATTCAACGAGCAAGTTACATGCCGCGTGAAGCTGGGCTCAAAAGGTCAAAGCGTGAACGCAATGGACTCGACGCCTCTGTGGGCGTCGCCGCCAGCCTTCACCTCGTCTGCTCTATTCGCCGTGCGCAGCCGCCCGCGTGCAACAAAACGCTCTACAGTGCAGCGTTCCAAGCGCGAGCATATTTTCGCGAGTTCTAAACACTGTCGGCGTGTAGCTTCTTGGTGTTCTGTATCGCCGCCGCCGCCTCTATTTCAATCCACCAATCCTGAGCCTAGTTTGGAATTAAAACGTTTCCAAACTAGATCTGTGGTAGAAAAGTGACAATCAAATACAAAATACATTTGCATGTGACTGAAACTATACAGATTACAATGCTTCCATTCAGCTGTTTCTTCGATTGACCGCCGCCGTACCGAAATTTAGCTTCGGTCAAGTCTTCGCAGACGCGGAAGATGATAACGCATAATCCTCCCCGGCGGTTCCAAATGAGCGACGTAAAGTCTCCAATTTCTCTTCGAATGTTGACTCAATCGCTTCCGAGGACACGCGCCGGTGATTTGTCGTCGGTAAAGGCGCTGAGCGTCGCAGCGGCGCTTGCATCAAGCGTGAGCGCTTCAGCTTTGGCGCAATCCGCCGCGACGACGTTGCCTCCCGTCAAAGTCGACGCGCCGCAAGAAAAGCCGCGCGCGGCCATGCCGTCGAAACCCAAGCCAGTTCTTGCTCAGCCGCGTCAAGCGCGACAGCCGGGCGCCAATTCTGCAGCGGCGGGCAATCAGCAAGGCGCGCCCGGCGCTTCGAGCGCAGCCGGTCAGGGCGCAGGCGCGGGAGGCGTTCCGATCTTTGTCACGGCGCCGAACGCCAATCCTTACGCCGATCCGGTCGCGCCTTATAAGGTCGACCGCCTGGCGTCGACGAAGTTCACTGAGCCGGTGCTCAATACGCCGCGCACGATCACGGTGCTGAGCAAGGAAGTGCTCGACGACAAGAATGCGTTCACTTTGCGCGAAATCGGCCGCAGCACGGCGGGCGTGACGCTGGGCACGGGCGAAGGCGGCAACGCCTTCGGCGACCGCTTCTTCATTCGAGGCTTCGACGTTCGCAACGACATTTTCGTCGACGGCATTCGCGATCCTGGCGTCAGCATTCGCGAGAACTTTTACACTGAGCAGGTTGAAATTCTGCGCGGTCCCGGGTCGACATTCGCCGGCCGCGGCACCGCAGGCGGCGCGATCAACATCGTCACTAAACAGGCGACCGATCGCGATTTTGTCGATCTCAACACGATCGGCGGCTTCTCCGATCACATGAAGCGGGTGACGCTCGACGTCAACAAGGCGATCAGCCCGATCCTCGCGGTGCGCGTCAACGCGCTTTGGCATGACTCGAATGTCGCTGGACGCGGATTTATCACCGACTACCGCGACGGCGTCGCCGGCTCGGTGGTGTTCAAGCCGCTGCCCGACCTGACGCTCACGGGACAATATACGCACGTTTATCAGAAGGGTTTGCCAGACTTTGGCGTGCCGTACAACAGGGTTTGGAATCGGCCATTCCCCGAAGGCGTTATCCCACGCTACAACTGGTATGGTTTTGTCGACCGCGACTTCCAGGCGGCGGTGCAAGACTTCGGCACCTTTACGGCCCATTACCGCTATAATGACAATCTCGTCATTGATAATCGGTTCCGACAGGGCCGGTCCGTTCTCGATTACATCGGGTCCTTGGCTGGAAGCGCCAACCTTTTTGCCGGGACCGTGAATATCGGCGCGCAAAGCCGCTATCAGGTCGTCAACATACTCGACAACCAGACCGAGGCGACCATTAGGCTCGAAACCGGCCCCATTAAACACGCGCTTGTCGCTGGCGTCGAATTTGCGCGAGAGGGCGTGACGCGCACCAATTACCAGGGCCTTTCTTCGGAGCTGAACGGAATCCCTTCTGGCAACACCATTACTTGCAACCTCTATCTGCCGTGCACCTATCTACCGTTCCTGAACACGCCCTATCGCAATCCGAATCCGACGCGCATCGCCGTCGACACCAAATCGGGCTATCTGATCGAGACTGCGAACTATCAAGATGTCGTGCTCGTGAACGGCGGCGCGCGCTTTGATGCATACGACATCACGAGCCGCACTGAGACTCTTTCGACTTTCGCCGAGAATCATTCGGGGCTGTTCAATTGGAACGCCGGCGTCGTCTTCAAGCCGTTCCCCAACGTCAGCGCTTATGCCGCCTACGCCACCTCGGCGACTCCTGTCGGCGCGGAGCTCGACGGCAGCGCCGCGAATTACGGCGGCTTGAATACAGCGGCGCAAATCTTTCCTCCCCAAATCAACAAGGCTGGAGAGGTTGGTCTGAAATGGGAGCTGTTCGACAGGCATCTGCTTGCGACCGCCGCTTTCTTTCGGACGGATGTGACTGGCGCGCGAGAAGTGAATTCTGGCGTCACTACCGGCAATGCCGCTTATTTCGTCGATGGCATCGATCTCGAAGCTGCAGGCAATATCACAGATAGGTGGATGATCCTTGGCGGTATCGTGCTGATGGAGTCGCAAGTGACCAGCTCCTATGCGCGAACGAACATCGGTCTTAAACTTGCCAATATCGCGCATGAATCCTTCAGCCTGCTGTCGAAGTATAAGGCCGGCGAATTGCTTGGCCTTGCGCCAGACGTGCTCGAAATCGGCGGCCAGGCGATTTATCGTTCCAGGATCTATGGCGGCAACAATATCGTCGCCAACGGCGGCTCAGCGTTCAACGCCTACGGCTGGCCCGCGCCGACCGCGGCAAATCCCTTCCTGAACGTGCCCACTGTTCTGCCTTCATACTGGCGCTTCGACCTCTTTGCGGAAGGAAAGATTGGTCCCAACATCACCATGAAGCTCTCCGTCAACAATCTCTTCGACCGCACGATCTATGACGCCTTCTATCAGACCGCGACGCCCTTCGTGCAGATGTCGCCCGGCCGCGCCGTTTATTTCGAAACGCGCGTCTTGTTCTAGGAGCCGCATCGATGCTTGCGCACATACGAGGAGCGCTCGAAAAGGATGACGTCGCCGCCATTCGCGAGGCGATGAGGCAGGCGAAGTGGGAGGGCGGCGACTCGACCGCGGGCGCGAACGCTGGCGAGATGAAGCGCAATCAGCAGCTTCCGCCAGACTCCGAACTCTCACGCACGCTTGGAAGTCGGCTACTCTCCGCGCTCCTCGCCAATCCCGCCTTTGTTTCGGCGGCTGTCCCGCTTCGCGTATATCCGCCGCTCTTTAATCGTTACGGCGTCGGTGATCACTTCGATCCCCATGTCGACAACGCCATACGGGGCGACGCCGTGACGGGCGCCCGCATTCGCGTCGACCTCGCTGCAACCTTGCTGCTCTCAGAGCCTGAAGAATATGATGGCGGCGAACTGATCGTCGAAGACATTTACGGGTCGAGAAGATTTAAGCCGCCTGCTGGCGATCTCATCCTCTATTCGGCCGGCAGCCTTCATATGGTGACGCCGGTCACGAGCGGCCTGCGTTTTGGCTCATTTTTGTGGCTGCAAAGCATGATCCGTGCTGATGAAGCGCGCAGCCTCGTTTGCGATCTCGACGAGTCGATACAGGAACTCGCGCCGCGCGTGGATTCAGACGATCCGGATCTGCGCAAGCTCGTGACCGTCTACCACAATCTCATCCGTTATTGGGGAGAAGCATAGCGCCGATGCTGATTTGCATACCAGAAGTTCTTTCCAAGCAGCAGGTGGCGTTTTTTCGCGCAGCCATGGACAAGGCGCCTTGGGAGGATGGCCGCTCGACAGCCGGCGCACAATCCTCTCTGGTGAAGAACAATCTCCAACTGCCGCAATCCGGAGAAGTCGCCCGGGAACTTGGCGAACATGTGCTCGAGGCGCTTGCGCAGTCGTCCATGTTCGTCTCGGCGGCGCTGCCGCACAAGATTTTTCCG
Organism: Methylocystis sp. B8; assembly: GCF_005771425.1. Lineage (GTDB taxonomy): Bacteria > Pseudomonadota > Alphaproteobacteria > Rhizobiales > Beijerinckiaceae > Methylocystis. Next base: position 12,306 of record NZ_VBTZ01000011.1, read on the forward strand.
CCGCTCTTCAATCGCTATGGCGTCGGTCAGAACTTTGGACTGCACGTCGATAATGCGATCCGCGGCATACCCGGAACGCCCATTCGCATTCGTACCGATCTTTCTTGCACGCTGTTCCTCTCTGAAGCGGAAGAATATGACGGCGGAGAGCTGGTCATAGAGGATCGAGTGGGTCAGCAGGAGGTGAAACTTCCTGCTGGCGATCTCGTGCTTTATCCTTCAACCAGTCTTCATCTTGTTCGGGGCGTTACGCGCGGCGAGCGCATCGCTTCTTTCTTTTGGCTGCAGAGCATGATTCGCGACAATGTGGCCCGCGCTTTGCTCTTCGATCTTGACCAGGCGATTCAATCACTGACGACGAAGTTTGGCGCTGGCGATCCGGCTTGCGTCAAACTCTCTGGCATCTATCACAATCTGATCCGCACATGGGCTGAAGCATGAAAAATCTTTTGCAATTTCTGGTGATCTCAAGCGCCGCGCTTCTTCTTGCGCAAAACGGCGCAGCGGCGCAGGCAAATCATCCGGCGCTTGACGCGGCGATTGCGGCCAACAAGCCTCACGATCTTTCTGTCTGGACGATGTTCGTCAACGCCGACATCGTTGTGAAGATCGTGATGATCGGTCTGCTGCTCGCCTCCGTCGCGACGTGGACGATCCTCATCGCCAAAACGATCGAGTTGAAACGCGCGCGCGAACGCGTTGTGGCGGCGATCGGCCGTCTCTCGGAAGCGCGTGGGCTTTCCGAGGCGCGGCTGGCGCTTGGCGGCGGCGATCGTCTGACTCAGTCCCTACTCGGGGAGGCGACCCGGGAAATGAAGCTGTCGTCCGACATCATCGCGGCCCCGGGCGTGAAGGAGCGCATCGCGGGCTGTTATGCGGAAATCGAGCGCGCTCAAGCGCTCGCTATCAAACGGGGCACAGGACTGCTCGCCTCTGTCGGATCGACCGCGCCATTCATCGGTCTTTTCGGCACGGTCTGGGGCATCATGAACAGCTTCATCGGCATCTCGAAAGCGCAGACGACCAACCTCGCCGTTGTTGCGCCCGGCATTGCTGAAGCGCTGCTTGCGACGGCGATCGGTCTTTTCGCCGCTATACCGGCGGTGCTGATCTACAATCATCTTGCGCGCCAGGCGACGGCCTATCTCGAACTCGTCTCCAATCTTTCCGGCGAGTTGCTTCGCATTGTCTCGCGTGATCTCGATCGCGCCGGACACGCCGCAACGAAAATTCATGCGGCGGAGTAGCACATGGCCGTTCATCTCAAGAGCGATCTTCAGGAAACGCACGAGATCAACGTCACGCCGTTCATCGACGTGATGCTCGTGCTGCTCATCATCTTCATGGTGGCGGCGCCCCTCGCCACCGTCGATCTTCCCGTCGATCTGCCGGCCTCCAACGCGGCGCCTCATGAGAAGCCCGATAAGCCCGTCTATGTGACGATTCAATCCGATCTTGCGCTCGCTCTTGGCGAAACGCCGGTCAAGCGAAAGGATCTTGTTTCAGCGCTTGACGCGCATCTCGGCGACAAATCGAAACGCATTTATCTGCGAGCGGACTCCGCTGTGCCCTACGGCGAGATGATGGCGGTGCTAGAGAGTCTGCGCGCAGGCGGCTATTTGCGCGTTGCGCTCGTTGCGCTGGACGCTGGCGGCAAGGAGCCTTCCGCGCAATGAGCGCCGCCGCCGCTCTCCAGAATCCGCAATCGAACGGCAAGCTTTGGGGCGTCGCCGTCGCTTTCGCAGTGCTTCTGCATGTCGGCGGCGCGGTCGCCGCACTGGTGACTCTGCAGGGCGATGACGAGAACGCTTCCGGCGCGCCGGCGATCGAAATATCTCTCGAGCCTGCCGCGCCGCGCGACGCCGAGGCCGCGGATCTGCCGCCCGGACCTCTCGCTCACGAAGCAGCGGCCGCGGCGCCTTCCGCCGCCGCATCCGAGGCGAAGGAGGCGAAAGAGGAGCAGATAGCGCGGACAGAAGCCGAGGACGCCGAACTCACGCACAACACCACCCCGGATAAGCCGGTCGAGGACGAAAAAAAGGTTCAGGCCCAGCCAGTTGTTTCCGCTGAGTCGGCGGCGTCCGAAGCGACGGCGCCGCCCAAGTCCGACGTTGAGCGAGAGTCCGACAAACCGGTATCGCCGGTCCAGGGCGCTGACGTCAAAGCGAACGCGATTAAGCTCACTTGGCAAAAGGCGCTGCTCTCCCATCTCAACCGCCACAAGCGCTATCCGACGGCGGGCGGCCGTCGAACGGCCGAAGCGAGCATCTCATTCACGCTCGACCGGCGAGGCCATGTCGTGAGCTACAGCATCAAGCGTTCAGCGGGACATCCGGCTTTTGACGAAGCGGCGCTCGCGATGATGAAGCGCGCCGATCCTGTCCCAGCGCCGCCGCCAGTTATCGCCGATGAAGGATTGACCTTCGAGGTTCCGGTGCAATTTCGCGCCGTCGGAAAATAAGTTGCGTATAGTCATGCTGACGCAGGCAGATTGATCGACGCTTGGCGAATGGCGAGATCGACAGTCGAACCTAAAGCTTGTGGGAGCTAACTTGAGTTCTCCACAGGGCATTTTGCCTGCCAAGCTTTTCTATTTCTTAAATAATTAAGAGCATGGTCGGAGCAGATTTTCGAATCGGCGCTTCAATAATCCGTGTGGGGGGCTGCTCATGTCGCCACATGAAAAGCGAGCGATATGGACGGAAGCGGCAATGAGACAGAATCAATTGGCATGCGAGGCGCTCGATTTGGAGCGAAGCGTCATGCGACTCGGCGAACAGCTCAGAAGGCAATTTTCTGATGTCACTTCGGAGCCTCTGCCCGAAGACATGCGCGTTCTCCTGGAAGAGCTGAGCCAGGCGGCTGAGTGAACGATGCAGATGGGCGCTCGAAGCTTAATGCGCCTTGCTTGAACGATCCGTGAAATCCAGTTTCACGAGAAGACCTTTAATATCCTCCGGCGCTGGCTTCAGGATCAAATCCAGATAAAGGAGCGAAAAGCGTTTTCCGAGCGCTTCGCTCATTGAGCGCAAAAGCAGCGCTTTCTTGCCTTGCCTCGAGCCGATTTTCGGTGAAGCGATTGTCATGGCGAACGTTCCTCTGGTTTGAAGAGCGACTGCCAGGCGGATAGCTCATCGCGCGTGTCTTTGCCTGCGAACAAGCGTTCGGCCGACTGGTCGGCAAGTCGGAAAGGCGCGCCGCCCCTAACCAATCGTGACCTGCCGCGCTTCGAGCGATATTCGATGATGAACGGGCGAACGGCTTTCTTCATAGATGAACCTTCGTCTGGAGAGCGCCGGCAAGGATCAAACTTTTGGGTGACGCCAAATGTTCCGGCTTATGACTGTCGGGTGCGAACCATTAGTGTGCGTATTTGCAAACTTCGAAAAAGAAACGCCGGCGAATTGACTCGCCGGCGTCCTGCAACGATGCGCTGCCGTTAGTGGCGCGACATCCAGTCATCGATCTGCTTTTTGGCTTTGTCCTTGGCCACGCCGTAGCGCTCCTGGATCATGCCTTCGAGCTGCTCGCGGTTGCCGTTGATCCGCGCAATATCGTCGTCCGTGAGCTTGCCCCATTGCTCCCTGACGTTGCCTTTGAATTTCTTCCAGTTGCCTTCGATCGTGTCCCAGTTCATGGATGTCTCCTAATCAGGAGGCGGCCGCAATCGCGGCGGACGCCTTCGAAAGCGAGCCCGGGCCTAGCTTTCAAGACCTTTTTAACCTTTGGCTCGCGCAAATGTTCCAACCCGACTTGCGTTCTCGCTCAAATTTAAAATCCGCCTCGCTAGAGATAAGTATTTGCGCCGCTCGCTGAGCTTAAGGGCCTTGGCTATGGCGCGCGGCCGACCCCTCAAAGGTACGCATTTGCGCTGAGCGGTCGTGAAGCGTTCGGCATATATGCGGTACGCAGTTGCGTAGAAACTGGCGTGCGCCGTCTATCCCGAAAACCTCGAAATTCGTCCATTTTGCCAATCCGTTAGGACGGCTCGGCGACAGCCAGAAGCGAATTGCGGGGACCTGTCATCAGGGCGTGAGCAAATCGCTCTACGGTCAGAATATTTATTGAAGGACTTCCCCGAGCGCGGCGGGAAGACCGCGCCCTGACCGTCGGCTTTTCGTTCAACTGACGGGCACATCAGCCGGGCGCTTTTTTAGCCTTTCGAAGAGAATGGGTCGCGAATGTCTTAATTTCGGCAGGTTCGAGCTTTGCTTTCGTTTCGCTGGACGCAAGCAGGAGGATGATGCCGTGTGCACGGTGGACAGCGCGCTGCAAGACGATTGCGTGAGAGTCGTTCAAAGGCGCGACGATGAAGGCGCCTATATGATTCGGATCGGGACGCTCGAGACCGTTGTCACCATTCGACTGCGTCGGACCTGGGGATCGCGAACGGCCTATCGCCTGAGCCACGCGATAAAAACGCCGCGCCAACCAAGCCCTTATTGGAGCTGCGCGCCAGAAGCGGAAACGCCGGGCGACGCATTGCGCAAGGCGATCAGCGGTTTCACGATGCATTATCGCAAGGCCGTCGGCGAAGGCTATGCGCCAGCCGAAGACTGGCTCGTTCCAGCCGGAAATTAGTAGACGAAATCGGGAACATCGGTGACGCGCCGCCAGGCAACGGGCTGATCGTTCTTCAGACTGTTACGCACCGGGCAAAGCAAGGCGGCGTTCGTCCAGATCTGCGAATGGCAGGTCATGGAGGTGTCGGTCGGCGGCGTTCCCGCGTTGGACGAAACTTCGACGGCGGTGTGACGATATCGACAGTCGATTCCCAATATGGTCACGTTGTGCCGGCGCTGCCGACAAGACCGGCTGCGCCTCAATGGAGTGCGTCACGGCCTAGCCTGACGTCGAGCGAGCTGTGCGAAGAGGTAGCTTGCGATCAGTCCCAGCGCCGCGAACAAGGTGACGACCAAGAACACGTGATTGTGTCCGGCTGCTCCGGGCGACCGGTCGAGTAGGTAGCCCATGAGCGGTCCCATGAAGATATCAGGCGCGTAACCGATGACCGATAGAAGCCCGACAGCGAAACCTGTCTGCTCCAGTGGAATTCCGCCATCCTGCATGATAGCGAAATAGAGGCCACGGAGCCCAAAAATTCCAACGCAGGTGAAGATTATCGTCAGAACGAATGCCCACGCCATACCGGCGCCAACAAAGCCAGAGGCGAGAACGGAACTCCCTACTGCGAGCAGCACGAAACAGATGACGGTCAAAATTGGGGCGCCAATCCGCTCGGCAAGATAACCGGCGCCGGTCGCCGCGACCGGTCGTATCCACAGCGATATGGCGCCGATGCGTATTGCGTCGACTTCATTCAGCCCAATGACCTGGTTCGCGTAGAGCGAAAAGTCGTCGATCGCTTTGAAGCCGACATAAGCGCAAAGAATAATCGCAGCCTGCAGCCAGACAGACGGCATGGCGAATAGGCGGGCGTCGCGGCATAGAGATATGGCGCTTCGCGGCGGCGCTTTGCGTTCCGGCAGCGCGAACCAGATCAGCAGGGCCGCTCCGCAGGTTATCGCGGACAGCAACAGAATGACCTGCCGTAATGAGTCAGTTCGCTGCGCAAGACTGGCTGTCGCGCTGTCTTCCGGCAGCAGCGCGGCGAACAGGAACACCATGATCGACGCCATCACGGCGGCGAGCGCGCCTCTGCCGCCCTCAAGCAAGCCAAACGCGCGACTTTGGGAAAAGTCGAGTCCCCACTCACGCGTGGCGCGGATCAAGGGCGACCAGAACAGCGCGATCGTGGTGATTCCCCAATATCCGTACAAAATCGCCAGAGTTGACGAAGAGGGAATCGCCATCATCACAAGTCCGCCGGCTGCAGTGGACGTTAGCGCAACGAACAACATCGTGCGCGTCGCAAATCGATCAGCAAGCAGGCCGCCAAAAAGATACGCAGCTATTGCAACAACGCCATAAGCCGAATAGGCGGCGCCGAGCTCAAGATTAGTTACGTGAAACACGTCAAGCAGCGTCGGCCTGAATATCCGGGCCAATCCGAAAGGCAGCAAGAAAATCGACTCCCCGGCGATAATCAGCGCTGCGATCGCCAAGTATCGCCCGGGCGCATGCTCCCGACGGGCGGAAGCGGGCGCAGGCGGCCTGGGCTGCGCCGGCGATGTAGCGTTCTTATTCAACGTGGCGCATCTCAATCGCTCCGTCCTCAATCATTAGGACCTGAAAGCGCTGATGCATCTTAGGAGCCGGACCTTCATTACAGGACTACCAGGGCGCGCCGCGCCGGATCCCTTAAGTGAGACCGTCGCGTAGATGATACACAAAGCCGCATCCGCCTTGCGACGGCTTGAACGGCTAAGTTTCACAGGCGTATGATGTCTCCCATTAAAGGCGCGTCGGCGGCGGAGCGCTTCAAAGATGAACAAGATTACGACGAGTTCGAACACGGGCGCGCCTATAGAAACGGGCGCGACTTTAGAAACGCGTCCACTGCTCAGACCCCGTTGGCTGCATCCCGTGTCGACCGTTTCGGTCGTCGGGATATTCGTCGCCTTCTTTGCTTCGGGAATCTATTGGCCACAGTCGCCAATCATTGACCTGGGCGGCATTAGCGCGGACCTCGTCCCGGAAGGCGTTTCCTTGGACGCGGGCGATGCAGCGCCTGAGGGGGATTCGCTGGACGATCCCTTGCCGATCGAAACGGCGTCTCTCACCGAGGAGGGTATGGAGGAGTTGATCTCCGATGAGCAGCCACCCCCTCTGATCATGCAGCCCGACGCGGTTCCGATACCCGCGAAAAAAGAAAAAGCGGAGAAAAAGGAAAAGTCCGAGAAGCCCAGGAAGGTTGACCAGAAGGCCCAGGAAAGACGGGAAGCTCAGAATGACAGCCGTCGCGCGGCTGAGAACAACCGGCGCTACGGCCTGCCTGGAGGCGGCGGAATGGGATCAGGATCCGCTCGGGTGGCTGGCAGGTTTGGACTGCCAGGAGGCGGCGGCGACGGTTCGGGTCAGGCGACGTGCCTTGCTCAGATCGCAGCTTCAATTCGCGGGCACACTCCCGCATCGACGAGCCTTGGACCGGGAACGGTCTACGTGACCTTTTATGTGAACGCGGGCGGCGGCATATCAGGCATTTCAGTAACCGGCGGCAGCCCGGCTCATGCAGCGCTGGCGCGGCGCATCGTCGCCTCTGCGCGCGGTCCGAGCAGCTGCGGGCCCGTGTACGCGCGACAGGGCATTACTTTTCAATAAGGCTTAGCCTCAACGCCGCAGGAGAGCATTGCAATGAATCTCGCGCCAATGTCGCCGATCGGCATGTTTATTTATGCGGCCCCCGTCAGCAAAATTGTTATGGCGCTGCTGCTCGCCGCGGCGGTCTGGACTTGGGTGCTCATTATTGACGGCGTTTTCGTTCTGTTGCGGGTGTCCAAGGCGCTCGATCGCGTGCGCGCCGGCGGCGATATTGGCGTCCTCTGGCCGATCGAGGCCGCCGCGCAGGAGGCGTCGCAAACTGAATTGCCCAACGAGACCGCTCATCAGAAGCGCGACCGCGTCTTGCAACAGATGAACCGGGCGGCGCGCGAGTTCATGCTCGACGCCGAAGGCGGGCTTCCCGTTCTCGCAGTCGTGGCTTCAGCAGGCCCGTTCGTCGGCCTTTTCGGCACCGTTTGGGGCATCATGTCGAGTTTCTCTGGAATCGCTCAGACCCAGGACACAAGTCTCGCGGTGGTCGCACCCGGCATCGCTGACGCGCTCGCTGCAACCGCCTACGGGCTTGCCGCCGCCATTCCGGCCGCCATCGGCTACAATAGAATGGGCATGGCCTTCGGCGATCTCAGAGAAAAATTAAGCCGTTACGTCAAATCCTATGCGAGTTCGGTCGCCTAGCCGCGAAGCGGCGCCCATCTTGGCCAGCGAAGCGTCCTCAATTAGAGTTTCGCCGCTTATAAATTTAGCGAGGCCAATAATGAGCGATCAGTCCAGCGAGCAGGCGGCGCTCGAAAGAGCCAATCTCGACGCGAGGATCGCCTTCGCGGCCGCGAGCTTTCTCCTGGCATACGCCTTCGCAGCGCTGCTTGACCGCGTTGGCGCGCCGGAGCGCTTTGTCGGCGGGGCGCCGCCTTATTTCACCATTCTTGGCCTCGGCGCGCTCGGCTTCCTTCTGCATTCGATGCGGGTGTCGGTTTATTACACCGCCGGCCGGGCGTTGCCCGCCGCTTACGCAGGCTTCGCTAACGCCGCCATCGTGATCGCTCTGCTGCTTCCCTTTGGCGCACGGCTTGCTGGACAGAGCTGGGCTATCGGAGCGATCGGCGGCGTGTTCATCGGCCTCGCCGCAGCGGGGCTTTATTTTGGCCCGCTGCTGCGCAAGACCGGCGTTTTTTCAATTTCGGAGCTTCTTTGCGCGCGCTTTCCGAGCGCCGCGACGCGGGTGGGCTTCATCGGCGCGGTGGCGTTGTCGTCGACGCTTCTCGCCGCCGCCGGCGGGTTGATCGCCGTCAATGCGCTCGTCGAGCTCACTGGCGCCAACCGGGCGTTTGCGGCGTTTCTTGTCGCGGCGTCGACGCTTATTATCGCTGGCCCGGGCGGGCTTTCGGGCGTCATGTGGGCGTCGGCGGCCGCCGCTGGCGTGGCGACCTTGGGGTTCGGCTGGCCCATCGCCGCCCTCAGTCTCCACGACGCCTTGCCGAGCGGCCTAATTTTTGGCGGCTCAGCTTCGACGGAGGCTGCGCAGCTACTGGTAAGCTGGCGCGTCGCGCCCGCCCCGATGGGCCTTATAGCTGAACTTGCCACGACCTTGGCGGCCGCGCTTGGCGTCGCCTCGCTTGCTCCTGTCCTGGCCGCTTCGTTGGCGACGCCGGACAGGAGGAGTGCGCGCCGCGCCGGCTATTCGGCGCTTTTCTGGAGCATCGTTATCGCCCTTCTGGCGGCGGCGGCGATGGCCGTCTCGGCGCTGTCGCTCGCCCGCGCCACCGTGGGACAGCCGCCGGAACGCCTGCCGCGAACGGTCTATCAAGCGAGCGAGCGGGGTCTGATTAGCGTTTGCGGCTACTCTGTGCGTGGACCCTCCGAGGCGCAACGGGCCTGCGCGGCGAAAGGATACGCCCCAGGCGCGCCCCTTGCCGCATCCGACATTCGCCCGATCGACGGCGACTTTCTGCTCGGCTTCCTCCCCCAGGCGGCGGAGCTTGGGGCCGCTTCTTCTGGGCTGATCGCCTCGGCGCTCGTGGCGCTGGGGCTCGCGCTCGGCGCATCGGGGCTGCAAGCCTGCGCGACGGCCTTCGGCCATGACGCGCTCTATCGGCTGCGCGGCGAGATCGACCTGACGAGCCGACGCCTCGCCGTCAATCGCATCACGCTGGTCGCCGTTTCGACCCTGGCATACGTGGCGGCGGTCGCCGGCGTCTTCACGCCAGGCGCGCTCGTCGCCGCGGCGCTTGCAGTATCCGCGTCCTGCCTGGCGCCGTCTCTTGGCCTTGCCTTTTGGCCGCGCGCCGGCGATCGCGAAGCGCTTATCGCTGTGTGCGGCGGCGCTGTCGGCCTGTTCGCCGCGCTCGCCGTGGCGGAGACGCCCAATCGATTCGAAATTTATGCGCTCTGCGCGCTTGCAGGCGCGACGATCGGCGGCGCGTTCGGCCTGATATCGGGGCTAGCATCGCGAAGCGACAAGCCGGCGGCGCGGGCCTTCATCACCCGCATGCTGCGGGGCGACGCCCAGATGCTTCAGCCCGATAAGGGCGCTTGATTCCGGTTGAATCGCTGTGGTTTGCCAAACCCCTACCGTTCGCCTCAAAACCTGCTATAAGGCCCTCGCACGCCCCGGCTCGCCGGGGCGGCTCCGTTTTCGCGCGACCCTGCTGGACGACATCCCGGCCCTGGCCGCAGAGCGCGGATCACCCCTAAAAACAAGGACTATCCGATGTCGATCACGGCGGAGCGCAAGCAGGCGCTCATCAAGGAATATTCCACCAAGGCCAACGACACGGGTTCGCCCGAAGTGCAGGTCGCGATTCTCACCGAGCGAATCGCTAACCTGACCGAACACTTCAAGACCCATGCGAAGGACAATCACTCGCGTCGCGGGCTCTTAAAGCTCGTCTCCCAGCGCCGCCAGCTGCTCGACTACGTCAAGGTGCGTGACGAAGGGCGCTACAAGACGCTGATCGAGCGACTCGGCATCCGCCGCTAACCGCAAGCGCGCAAAGGCGGCGCCGATGCGCCGCTTTTGCCATTACGGAGCGCCAGAGAGGGCGCTCGCTACGACCAACGCGTAAAGTCATGGCAGGATCGCCGGACGCTGCGTCGACGCTTTAAGAAACATCGCTGCCGCAGCTTCTCGCCGTCTTGCTCATGACGAACCGCAGGTTCATCAGAGAAAGACCAGCATGTTCCAGATTCATCGCGAAGAACTCGAATGGGCAGGGCGCAAGCTCGTGCTCGAGACCGGCAAAGTCGCACGTCAGGCCGACGGCGCCGTCATGGCGAGTTGGGGCGAAACGACCGTGCTCGCAACCGTCGTTTCCGCCAAGGCGCCAAAGCCCGGCCAAGACTTTTTCCCGCTCACCGTCAACTATCAGGAAAAAGCCTTCGCCGCGGGCCGCATTCCCGGCGGCTATTTCAAACGCGAGGGCCGTCCTTCGGAGCGTGAAACGCTGGTTTCGCGCTTGATCGACCGGCCGATCCGCCCGCTCTTTCCGGATGGTTATCGCTGCGACACGCAGGTGATCGTGACCGTTCTGTCGCATGACCTCGAAAACGATCCTGACATTCTGGCTATGGTCGCGGCGTCCGCGGCGCTAACGCTTTCGGGCGTGCCCTTCATGGGACCTGTTGGCGGCGCGCGCGTCGGCTATATCAACGGCCAGCTCAAGCTCAATCCGACGATCGAGGAGATGAAGCTCTCAGATCTCGATCTCATCGTTGCTGGCACGCAGGACGCCGTGCTGATGGTCGAGTCGGAAGCCAAGGAGCTTTCCGAAGAGACGATGCTCGAAGCGGTCATGACCGGCCATCGCGGCTTCCAGCCCGTGATCGACGCGATCATTCGCTTGGCTGAACGCGCCGCCAAGGACCCGCGTGAACTCGCTACGTCCGATACGAGCGAAATTTCGAAGGCTGTGGCGGAGATCGCCGAGGCTGATCTGCGCGAAGCCTATAAGAACACGGTAAAGCAGGAGCGCTATGCCGCGGTTGATGCGGTGAAAGCGAAGGTGATGGCGGCGCTCGCGCCGGAGGGCGGCGAGTCGAAGTTCTCCAAGGAGCAGATTGCAGAGATCTTCAAGGAGCTTCAAGCTAAAGTCGTACGCAACAATATTCTCGACACCGGCCTGCGCATCGACGGTCGCGACGTGAAGACTGTGCGTCCGATCGTCGCCGAAGTCGGCGTTCTTCCGCGCACGCATGGCTCCGCGCTGTTTACGCGCGGCGAGACTCAGGCGCTTGTCGTTGCGACGCTGGGCACCGGCGAAGACGAGCAATATGTCGATTCGCTCGAGGGCACTTATAAGGAGCGTTTCCTGCTCCACTATAACTTCCCGCCCTATAGCGTTGGCGAGACGGGGCGCATGGGTTCGCCCGGCCGTCGCGAGATCGGCCATGGCAAACTCGCATGGCGCGCCCTTCGTCCGATGCTGCCGGCGGCGGCCGAATTCCCGTACACGCTGCGTGTCGTCTCCGAGATCACCGAGTCCAATGGTTCGTCTTCGATGGCGACGGTCTGCGGCACGTCGCTCGCGCTGATGGACGCCGGCGTGCCGATCAAGGCGCCGACGGCCGGCATCGCCATGGGCCTCATTCTCGAAGGCGAGCGCTTCGCCGTGCTCTCGGACATTCTCGGCGACGAGGATCATCTCGGCGACATGGACTTCAAAGTCGCCGGCACAGGCAATGGCGTGACCTCGCTGCAGATGGACATCAAGATCGCCGGCATCACCGAGGAAATCATGAAGGTCGCGCTCGCTCAGGCGAAGGACGGCCGCATGCATATTCTCGGCGAAATGGCGAAGGCGATCGCAAGCTCGCGCGCCGAACTCGGCGAATTCGCGCCGCGTATCGAAACGATGAAGATCCCGACTGACAAAATCCGCGACGTCATCGGCTCGGGCGGCAAGGTCATCCGCGAGATCGTCGAGAAGACCGGCGCCAAGATCAACATCGAAGACGACGGCACGGTGAAGGTCGCATCCTCCGACGGCAATTCGATCAAAGCGGCGATCAACTGGATCAAGTCGATCGCCTCTGATCCAGAGGTCGGCATGATCTACGAAGGCACGGTCGTCAAGACCGCCGACTTCGGCGCCTTCGTCAATTTCTTCGGCGCCAAGGACGGTCTCGTTCACATTTCGCAGCTATCGAAGCAGCGCGTGAACAAGACGACGGATGTCGTGAAGGAAGGCGACCGCGTGAAGGTCAAACTTCTCGGCTTCGACGACCGCGGCAAGGTGCGCCTCTCGATGCGCGCCGTCGATCAAGAGACCGGCGAGGACCTCGAGGCCAAGGAAAAGGCCGAACGGGAAGCCGCAGCGGCGAGCGAAGGGTAAACCCTTAAAAGGGCGGCTTCTCAGAAGCCGCCCTTTTCTTTGGCCAAGCCAAGTCTTTGGCCAAGACAAGTCATTTTTCACAAAGCTCGTCGACGCGGCGTCGCCAGGGGTCATTCGCCACTCGGAGAAACTCGCCATTCCCGCGCCTTGCCAAGCCCGCGACGCGCCCTGTCTATAGGCGGGTAGCAACAGAGGCGAACAATGGACGATGAGCTGGAAGCGGCGGCGCTCGTTGAACAAGAGCCTGCTCTTTCGATTGACGTTTTCGTCCTCGCCCGACTCGCTGTCACGCTCGCCTTCATCTGCGCCGCGCTGCTGGTCGCCGCGCCTTTCCTGCCTGCGCTCACTTGGGCGCTTGTGCTTGCGGTTCTGTTTATTAGTCCTCACCGTCTATTGGAGCGCTTTTTGCCGCCTTCCGTCGCGGCCCTTGTCTCTATTCTGATCGTTGGCCTTGTTGTCGTGGGACCGCTGTTGCTCGTGATCGAGCGGATCGTCAGCGAGGCCGCCGCAGGCGTCGACTATGTCCAGAAAGCTGTGCAGCAAGGCGACTGGCAAACGATGCTCGATGCGCATCCTTGGCTCAGCAGTTTTCAAAGCTGGATCGAACGCAGATTTGATCTCCAGGCAATTTTCTCGCAGCTCGGGGCGTTCTTCACCAATATCGCCGCAAATGTTTTACGCGCGTCGACGGGTCAGATCATCACGACCCTGCTCGCCTTTTATCTTCTCTTCTTTCTCTTGCGCGACAGAGCGGTGGCGCTGCAGACGCTTGTGCGGTTGTCGCCCTTTTCAAATCTCGAAACCGGCAAGATTATCGTGCGCGTTCGGGATACGATTCACGCGATCATTTTCGGAACTCTGGCGGTCGCAGGTTTGCAGGGTCTCCTTGGCGGCTTCATGTTCTGGGTGCTCGGCTTGAACTCGCCGGTGCTCTGGGGCTTGATCATGGGGCTTGTATCGATCGTGCCGGTGCTCGGCTCCTTCGTCATTTGGATTCCGGCGACGATCTACCTTTTGATCGAGGGCCGGTGGGTCGCGGCCATCATTCTCGGCCTATGGGGCGGTGTGGTTATCTCCACCGTCGACAATCTTGTTCGGCCGCTGCTCATCGGCGACAGCATGCGCCTACACACGGTTCCGGCTTTCATCGCGATGCTCGGCGGCCTTCAGCTGTTCGGCGCTTCGGGCCTTGTCATTGGCCCGATCGTCATGGCGCTCAGTTCACTGTTGCTGGAATTCTGGCGTCGTCGGGTCGGACCCGATCAGCCGACCTAGTTCAACCGCTCGCCTAGTGAGCGACTCTCGCGTCTTGTTCGAACTCCTGTTCGAGCGCGGCGATCAGCGCCGATTGATCGGCTTCAAGCACGCTGGCGTTCTGAGTAAAAATTAGAAAACAGCGGAGTCGCTTGCCCGGAAACAACGGCGCGACGGCGGCGCGGTAGAGCGCGAGCTGACGCAAATGCGCGCCTTCAATCTTGGCGCGCGGCCGTCCCGTCTTGAATTCGGCGATGAACGCTTCGTTCGCCGTTTCGGCGATCCGGTCGATGCGGCCTGAAACGACGGCTCCATTGTCGAGCGTCGCGACGACATCGACCTCCGGAGTCGATTCGGGTCCAAAGAGCGGCGCGAGGCGGGGGTCGGCGAGCACCGAAAGCGCCGATTGCGCCAGCGCTTCCTGTTTGTCTTCGTCGAGCAAGTTGCCGCGCGCTTGGAGAAAACGCCGCGCCGCCTCTTGCCGATGGTCGGGCGCGCAGGCCGGCAGATGTTGCAACAGCGCGTGGATGAAACGGCCCTGCAGTAGACGTTCGGCCTCGCCGCGCTTCGCGCCGCCGCCGTCGACTTCAAAGTCGATGATGTCCGCGCCGGCGAGCGCGCTCGATGGCCGCAACGGCGGCGCCGGCGCATCTTCGCGCCGCGCTTTGGTCGTGGCGAAAGCGGGAAGTTCGGCCGCGGCCGGGGCCGGCTCGTTTCTCGGCAGATCAAGGCATCGCGGGACCGCGCCACGTTGCAGGATGGTCCGTCCAGATTCAAGCGGGTCGGGCAGAGTTTCGCAACTCGCTTCGAGCGCATTGCGGATCGCGTCATACCAGCAATCCTTGGCGCGTCCATTCACGCCATGAGCGCCGCAAATATAAAGCCGCTCCTCAGCGCGCGTCATCGCGACATAGAGCAGGCGCTGGCTTTCCTCGCGCTCGCTGCGGCGATGCGCATCGCGCGCCTCTTTGAGCGCGGCAGGATCGCTATCCTTGCCAAGCGACCAGAGAAGAATCGCATCGTCCGCCTCTCCGAGCGCATAGAGCTTTGGATCATGCTTGCCCGCAGGCGCGCCACAGGTGTCTGGCAGAAAAACGATTTTCGCCTCGAGCCCCTTCGCCGCGTGAGCAGTCATCGCCCGTACGGCGCCGCCGGCCGATTCCATGTCGCGCTTGATCGAAAGATCGAGCGACTCGGCCATCGCCAAAAACATCGTAAGCGACGGCGGTTGCTCGCGTTCGAAACTCGCCGTGAGTTTCAGGAATTCATCGATTGCGTCCTCCGCTTCGCGGCCGAGTCGCGCGACAAGCTGCGCGCGTCCGCCGTCGGGGCCAAGAACACGGCTGTAGAAATCAAAGGGGGCGAGTTCAGTGGCGTCGCGCCGCGATCGCCGCAGCCGCTCGGCCGCGTGCCTGTAGCGCGCTTTTTCCGACTGCTCGAGCGCCTCGAAGAGCGAAGCGCGGCGCGTCGGCGCTATCGAGACGAGATCGTCGTCGTCGAAGCCGAAGAACGGCGACTTCAGGACGCTCGCTAATGTCAGATCGTCTTGCGGCAGCAGCGCCGCGCGCCCGAGCGCCACGAGATCATGCACGGCGATGTGCTCAGCGAGGTTGAGGCGGTCGGCGCCGGCCACGGCGACATGCTCGCTCTTCAAGGCGCGAATGATCGCTTCAAAGAGCGGGCCACGCTTGCGTACGAGAATTAATATGTCGCCGGCCGCGACCGGACGCAGTTCGCCGCGATCTTCGACACATTCGCCGTTTTCCGGCGCGAGCAGCGCTCTGACTTTGCGCGAGAGCTTTTGCGCCAAAAGCTCATTGGGGTCGTTGGCGTCGGCATAATCGAGCGGCAGACGCCAATCGCTCGGGTCCTGCGCCTTTTCTGCGCCGATCGGCTCCCAAATTTCAATGAGCGCGGCGACATCGGATTTCCACGCCTCGTGCCTTGGCGCCGGCTCCTGCGGATCGAAGCACAGGCCAATACGATTCTCTTCGATCGCGAAAATGTCGTCGACCGCTTGCAGCACGCCAGGCGCCGAGCGGAAGGATTGGGTGAGCCTCACCTCTTCGAAGCGACGCTCCACAACTTCGAACCTCCGGCGGAAATCGCGCCGCATGGCGTCGAATCTTTCGGGCGCTGCGCCTTGAAACGAAAAGATCGACTGCTTTTCGTCGCCAACGGCGAAGAAGCTTCGCGGCGGATGATGGCCTCTCGCCTCGCGCGCGCCGGCGCCGGCGCAAAATTCGTCGGCGATCGCGGCCAATATGTCCCACTGCGCCGAACTCGTATCCTGCGCTTCATCGAGCAGAATATGGTCAATCTGCGCGTCGAGCTTATAGAGAACCCAGGATGGATTCGAACGATGGAGCAGGCGTCGCGCGCCCTCGATCAGATCATCATAGTCCAACAATCCCCGACGCCTCTTGGCGCGCTCATATTCTTCCATAATTGCGTCGCCGAGCGCATGGATCGCCAGCGCGCGATCGGCGGCGGCGGCCGCCTTGCGCTTTTCGACGAGCGGCGCGAGTCGGTCGCGCTCGGACTCCATGCGCATGAGAAGCTGCGGCTCACGCTCGGCGAGACCACGTGTAATGATTTTCGTTTTTCCGGCGCCGCGCGGTTCGCCTTCTGTAGTGAAAAAGGCCGAGAGATAGTTTTCGATACTGTCCGGATGCGGGGCAAGCGCGAAAGCGGACTCGAGCGAATTGGCGAGCTTGCAGTCATTGTCAGAACCGCTGCGCAACATTCGGGCGAGCGCCGGCCACTCTGACGGCGGTTCGCCTTTCTCGATGATTGAAGTTTCAATCCGCGCCAGAGTTTCATCTGTCGTCAGACCGAGCGCCGCGAAAACTCTGGCTTCATAATCGTCCTGCTCGCGCAGCCGCGCAATCTTCTGGCGATGATGCAGCAATTCCTCGCAGAGCGTCTTGAACCCCGCGGCGGATGTGTCGCGCGCGACAAGCTCCAGCGCCTTTCGCAGCGATCCGCAGTCCCGCATGGCGGCGTCGAGCGCGCGGCGGCGCGCCGCCTCCATCAGCTCGGCGCGCTCAAGATCGTCGACGACGCGGAAGGAAGCCGGAACGTTAGCTTCCAAGGGAAAGATGTGAAGCAGCTTCTCGCAGAAGGCGTGAATCGTCTGGATCTTGAGTCCTCCTGGCGTCTCGACGGCGCGCGCAAAAAGCCGTCGCGCGAAATCAAGATCGATGCGCGACTCGACCGTCGCGCCCATCTCAGCAATTTCCTTGGCTAGCGCCGCATCGTCGAGCGTCGCCCAGCGCGCCAGCGCCTCAAAAACCCGCGAACCCATATTGGCGGCCGCAGCCTTGGTATAGGTGAGGCAGAGAACCTGCGAAGGCCGGGCGCCCGCGAGCAGCAGCCGCAAGACGCGCTGCGCGAGCACATGCGTTTTACCGGACCCGGCATGCGCCGAAACCCACGCGGACGCGAAGGGATCGGAAGCCGTTTGCTGACGCCTGATCGTCAGGCTGCCGACGGGACGCTCGCTCATGCCGGCTCTCCACCGCCGCGCATCCATTCCCTCACGCGCGCCAGATGATCGTAATCGCCGACATCGCTCGTGAAAGCTGGATGCGGTCGCGACGCGTAAGGCATGGATTCATCGCGAAACTGCGACAAAAGCGCCTGAAGTTGCACGCGATGCGCCGCAACGACTTCGGCAAAGCGCGCGTCTGTCCACTCAAGCCATTGCGTCTTGCCGCCGTTCCGCAGCCCAATGTAAGCGGCGCAAGCGACGCTCGGAGCGCCGACTTTTTCGAACGCGCCGGCTTCGATCATCGCCGCCTCCAGGGTTAGCTGCGGCGACCAGCCGACTTTGACCTGCTTGTTGGAAGGCGGCGCGCCAGTCTTGTAATCGAAGACATAGGCTTGGCCCTGCCGATCTAACTCTATGCGATCCGCAATTGCAGTTAGATGAAATGTGCTGCCGTCGGCGAGCGTCAGCGCCATTTCGCCACGCGTTTCGACATGGATTTCACAATTGAGCGCGCGTCGCTCCTGTTCGAAGCCGAGCGCGTGACCGAGCCCGGCTTCGATACGCGGCCATTGGAAGCTCACGAAAGCGGAGTCGGACATGAAGCCGTTGAGTTTCTCGCGCGCGAGATAGAGCAGAGTGTCGCGCGCGCCACAGGGAAGCGCGCCGTGCGGATGGCGCATGACGAATTCAGCAAGCGCTTCATGTATCGCCATGCCGATTTCTCTCGTCCCGGCTTCCGTTCCCATGAGCGGCAAAGGCGTGAGTTTGAGAACATATTCGGCGAAGATCGCGTAAGGATCGCGCCGCAGTCGTTCGATGCGGGTGACGCTCAATCGCTGCGGACGCAGCGCTAGAGGAGGACGCGGCTGCGGCCGTTCGATCGCCATCGTCTCCTTTGGGCGATCGAGCGCGGCGGCGATCGTGAGCATGGCGTCGCCGCGTTTCTTGCAGTCGTCGAAAGCGTCGCCCGCAAGCGCCGAGAGACGCGCGATAAAACGCGAAGGCACGGTCGGCGCGCCGTCACGCTTAATGGCGCGGCTCAGCACGACGCGCTTTGCGCCCAGAGCCATGATGAAATCATGCGCGCTTTGGCCAATGCGTCGCTCTGGCGCCATCAGGCCGAGTTGCGCGCGCATCGAGCGATTGAGAAAGGCGCCTGTGTCGGTCTGCGGCGGCCATACGCCTTCATCAAGTCCGGCGAGCAGGATGAGGTCGGCGTCGATCAGACGCGCTTCCAAAGGGCCAAGAATCTTCAGCCGCGGATGCGCGCGTCTTGGGCCGCGCAGCATTGTCTCTGAAAGAATGCGATCGAAGAGCGCCACGTAGTTTTGCGCGTCAAAGCCTTCCGGCGCCTCGGCGTGAGTCAGCCGATCGAAGAGTTCGAACAACGCCGTTGCGCCTTCATCACCACACTCATCGGCGCCAGAGATTACGGCTTCAAACGCGACGCGATGCGCGCGCGCGCGATCGGACAGCGACGCCGTCGGCGCCAAGGCCGCCAATGGCGCGAAAGCGGCGTCTATGCGCTCAAGCGCGTCTTCGATCTTAAGCCAGTCATCGTCGCTGATGCGGCGCGCCGCCGGATGCGCATGCGGCGCGCGCGCCAATTCGCGCGCTGCCGCCACGCGAGGCGCCCAGCCGCAGTCAGGCTGCGCAAACGTCCGCAGCCTCCCGACCTCGATGAGCGGCGCGAGCGCTGAGACTCGCTCGCTCGAAAGTCCAAGCGCGGTCAGCGGATGCGCAAGCAGCGCTGCGACATTCACCGCGCCGGCGCGATCCGAGCCGATCGTCGCGACGAGCCGCGCCAAAGCGCCGATGGACGTTCGCGCGAGCGGCATGCCGCCGGAATCGTCAACTTCTATGTCGAAGCGTCGCAACTCGGCGGCGACGCGCCGCGCAATGAGTCGATCAGGCGTAACGAGCGCCGCGGTGCGGCTTGTCGTCTCCAGCGCCTCGCGCATGAAGAGCGCGAGCGACAAAGCCTCGAGTCGCTCGTCCGGGGCTTCCAGCGCAATGACGCCTTCAAGCGCCTCCGCGAAACCGCCGCTGTGCGTAACCTGATAATCGCGCCACGCTGAGGTCGCTTCAGCAGGCGCCATCGCTTGCGATACGAAGGCCCGCCGCGCCGCGAGGGCAGGGGTCAGCTGCGTGAGTTCGCAAGGCTCGTCGCGCGCAGCGCCCATGGTGGCGAGCAAGCGTTTCAACATCGTCTGCGGATGGGTGAAGGCCGACTCTCCGCCTTTCTCCGTGTGACCTACGCTCGCCCAGGCGTCCGCGCTCATAATTTGATCGAGGCCCGGCAGAACCACTGCCCCATTTTCGAGTGAAGCGATCGTGGCGAGGAGCCGCGTCGTCGTCGGCTGCGTCCCGGTGGAACCGAGCGCGATCACCGGCGTCGCCGGCGGAGACCGATTGAGTTCCGTAATCTGCGCTTCAATCAAGCGCTTCAGATAGGCGCTGGCGTCGATGCGTCCGCGTTCGGCGAGAATTTGCGGCCATTCGCGCAAGGCGATCTGCAGAAATTGCGTCGTGATCGCCCAGAAATCGCTGTAAGCGTCATCGCTAAGCGTCCCGAAGGCGTCGACCGAAACATTTTCAATGTGCAATTCGTCAATGAGGGCGCCGAGGTCGGCGGCGAGCGTGTAAGCCGCCGACGGCGTGGCGGCGACAAGAAGCGGTTCGCTCTCGTGCAGATTGGGCGCGCCGGTCGCATCGATCGAGATGATCGCGCGTCCCAACGCCTCCGCCCATTGCAGAATGAGCTGCGACAGGAGAAGACGCCGCTCCAGCTCTTCGATCGGCGCGCCGAGCGGCGCGTCGGCAACATCAAAGTCTGCGCCGAAAAGAGCGGCGTTCTCGCCCTCCTCCAGAGCGCCGAGCGGCAGTATGCGCGGCAGCAACGTTGCCCGCCGATCCAGCGCCTGCGCGAATTCGGCGGAGAGCGCACGCGCCGCCCGCTGAGTGGGCACATAGATCGTGGCGCGCGCCATCGTCAGCGGCGGCGTTTCGCGCGACAAAGCCGGAACGATTTCGCCGTTGAGCAAGGCCGAAACGAACGTCTTCAGAAATGGCGCGCCTGGCGCGATGGTGAAAAGATTGCGCCGACGAGTGAGCACTGCTCAGCCCCTGCGCGTGGCGATCGCCCGCTCGGCTTCCTCGATGGCGCCGACGGTGCCGACATGAAGCCAGAGACCGCTGGAGACGACGCCATAGAGTCGCCCCTTGCGCGCAGTTTCGAAGAAGAAGGGCGCGAGCTTGAAAACATCATCCGCGACGCCGGTAAAGAGCTGTGGCCTTATGAGTCCAACGCCGGCGTAGACATAGGGCTTCGGGCCTTCGCGCCGAATAATGCGGCCGGCGTCATCAAGATCGAAGTCGCCGTCCCAGTCGACCCCGACGCTTCCTGACGTTGGCGCGAGCAGGAGCGCCGCATCCATCTTGTCGGCGTCAAAGGCCTGGGCGAGCGCGAGGATGTTGGAGCGCGTCGCGTCGATCCAGAAGGCGTCGGTGTTGCAGACGAAAAAGGGATTGTCGCCGATCAGGGGGAGCGCCTTCTTGATTCCGCCGCCCTGATCCAGCAGCAGCGCGCGTTCGTCCGAAATGACGATGCGCGGTCGCGTGCGGTTCTTAAGATGCGCCTCGATTTGATCGGCAAGATGATGGACATTGACGATCGCAGTTTCGACGCCAGCCTGCTCAAACGCGTCAAGCGCGCGGTCGAGCAGGGTGCGGCCAGCGATCGAGACGAGCGGCTTTGGTATCTTGTCGGTGAGGGGCCGCATGCGCGTCCCAAGCCCGGCGGCGAACACCATGGCGACGCTCGGCGCATGCGCGAGCGCGCGCTCGTCAGGCGTCGCGAAACAAGCCGGGGATATTGGCCTCATACCAAGCCCTGACGTCGGCCAACGCCGGATGGCGGAGGCTCTTTCTAAGATAGGATT
Source organism: Methylocystis sp. B8 (assembly GCF_005771425.1). GTDB lineage: Bacteria > Pseudomonadota > Alphaproteobacteria > Rhizobiales > Beijerinckiaceae > Methylocystis. Next base: position 33,503 of record NZ_VBTZ01000011.1, read on the forward strand.
CTACGCGCGGAAGATGCACGAGATATTGCGGCTTGCGATCGCGCTGATCGAGCCGCGCAAAAATCCCCAGAATTTTTGTCGCGCGCTGCGCCGCCAAGATCGCGTAAGCCTTGGCGAAAGCGGCCATGTCAAACCCAGAATCAGCTTCGCGACGAAGTTTGGCGTAATAAGCGAGGAGCTTCAACTCCAATTCATTGGACACGTCGACGCGGGCGTCCTGCCCGAGCGAGGCCACGTCATAGGCGGGGTGGCCAAGCACGCAGTCCTGAAAATCGAGGATGCCGATCCGCGACACGCCCTTGCGCTGCGCGAGCCACAAGAGATTGGGAGAGTGATAGTCCCTCAGAGTCCACGTGGGCGCAGCGCTCGCCGCCTCGATGAGCGCCTGGCGCCAAAGGTTGAGAAAGATCGCGCGTGCGCCGGACGAAATGGACGCTTTCAGGTGGGGGAGATACCAATCGACCGCCAACTCCACCTCGATCAGCAGCGCGTCAAGATCATAGGGCGGGATATGGTAATTGCGGCCGTCTTCGATCGTGATCATGTCCGGCAGACGTTGCGCATGGAGATAGGCGAGCGCGCCAGCCGCCTCGAGATAGCGTTCGACGATTGGGCCTTTCTCATCGACGACGCTTTCGCCGCCAAGATCTTCGATGATCAGCAAGCCGGCGTCGAAATCCCTGCGATAGACTTCAGGGGCGGAAAGTCCCAGGCCGCGCAGCGCCTGTGACAATGCGACGAAAGGAACGACATTTTCTGCGAGGCGCGCGATAGCGCTGTATGATTTTCCGTAGCGGATCGGCGGCCCGTCTTGTCGGGCCGGCGATATCATTAGTATCGCGCGCCGCCCGTCCGGTTTTTCGAGCCGTTCATAGGCGCGCGTCGAGGCGTCGCCCTGCAAGAACGAGCGCTTGGCGTCGGACCAGTCCGACTTTTGTAGAAGTTCGCGCAGCGCCTTGTGGAATGCAAGGCGCTGAACGAAAGAGCCATAGCCGGAGATTGTGAGCCGTCGCGCCTCGCGATTGTCGCCGTCGACGAAACTCAAGCGCACTTCGAGGCGATCGGGCGAGAGCGCTTCGCGCGCCCGTTCGGCCCATTCAACGAGCACGATGGCGTCTTCAGTCGCGTCCTCCCAGCCCAATCCATCAAGTTCCACAGTGTTCTCGAGCCGATAGAAGTCGGCGTGGACGACGCGCTTGCCGGCGCCTTCATAAATTTGCATCAGCGTGAAGGTCGGGCTCGGCGCTTCAAGCTCAGGGTCGTCGACCAAGGCGCGGATCATCGCGCGGGCGAATGTGGTCTTGCCCGCGCCGAGGTCGCCCGAGAGCATGACGGCGTCGCCGCTGCGAAGAATCGTCGATAGCTCCTGCGCGAGTTCGACCGTTCCGGCTTCGCTGCCGACATCAAGGCGCCAGACTGCTTTTTGCGGTGACTCGTCGCTCATTCGGCGCCTCCTGCGCTCGCTGCGACGAGACGCTCTTCTTCATGCGCCGCAGGCGCCGGGAAGATGCAGGTGACGGTCGTGCCTTCGCCAGGCGCGGAATCAATGAAGACCTTGCCGCCATGGAGGTCCATGAAGGCGCGCACGATCGAGAGACCAAGTCCCACGCCGCGATGGCGTGAACCGGCGGTATGCGATTCGAAGCGGTCGAAGACGCGTTCTAGAATTTCCGGCGAAATCCCGCGCCCGCGATCGGTCACTTTGAAGACGATTTCGTTCTCGCGTCGCATCACGGCGAGCGTGACAGTCTGGCCCGGACGCGAGAAGCCGATGGCGTTAGAAAGCAGATTGAACAGGATTTGGCGCACCCGCTTGGCGTCGCCACGGAACGCTCCGACATCGTCCATCGCGACGATCTGGACCTCGATCGAATTCTCTATGAGTCGGTCTTGTACGCCTTCGATGGCGGCGCGCATCGTCGTCTCGACGTCGACATCGGAAAATTCGAGCTTCATCGCATCCTCGTCGATAGTCGCAAGATCGAGAATATCATCGACGATGGCGAGCAGCGCCGCCGAGGATTTGCTCACGTAGCCAAGATATTCGCGCTGGCGGGCGTTGAGCGGTCCGGTCGAGGCCTCTCCGAGGAGATGCACGAAGCCGTTGATGTTGTTGAGGGGCGACCGCAACTCGTAGCTGACGTGATGAATGAAGTCATTGCGTAGCTTTTCGGCTGCGAGCAGCGCTTTGTTGCGGTCCGTGAGCGCGCGCTCGACGCTCACGTCGGCGGAAACATCGACGAAGGTGAGGAGCGCCGCGCCCTCGAGCAGAGGTTGCGCCGCGCAATCCAAGACCACGCCATCGTTGCGCTCGATGCGCCGGGTCAAGCCTTCGCGCATTTCATTAAGGCCGGTGACGAAACCCTGTAGCGCCGCCCATGTCTCCTCTTTGGAGTGCAGCGCGCGACATTCGGCGGCGACCGCCTCGAAACGGGGTCTCTTCGCGAGTTCCTCGGGATCGAGGCGCCAGAGGCGGGCGAAGGCAGGATTGCTGAACCTCAAGCGTCCGTCGGAGCCAAAGACCGCGACGCCCTCATGGAGCGTATCCAGCGTTTCGCTCTGCATGCGGGCGAGCGCATTGAAACGCGTTTCGAGATCATAGGCCTTGGTGGCGTCGTCATAGAGATAAGTGACGCCGCCTTGGGGATTCGGATGCGCGACGACATCGACGATCCTGCCGTTCGGCAGATGCCATGTGTGGGTTACGGGCTCCGGCGAATGGTAAGCCTCGAACAGCCGTTCCTTCCAGGCTCTGTAATCCGATTCTACCGGCACGCGCTGCTCGGCGCGCAGCCGGTCGAGAATTTGTCCGTCGGTGGGCTTTTGTTCAAGAAAAGCGAGATCGAGCTGCCACAGTTTGGCGTAAGCGTCGTTGCAATACATAAGGCGTCGCGCGCGATCGAAGCTCGCGACCGCCGTCGGCAGCTGATCGAGCGTGCGCACATGCGATTGCATCTGCTCTTCGAGATCAGCGCGAACCGTCTCGACCTCGTGACGATCGATTGCAATGGCGGCGGCCGCCCCCGAGGGGGCGGCCTGCGTCACGTCGAGCGGATGACGTTCGCCTGCGACGACCGCGTTGACCCGCTCGCGCCAAACGCTGTTTTTGGCGCGCGCTTGCTCAGCCGCGCTGCGCGCCGACTGATCGAGCAATTCCAGCTTTCTGGCGACGGCGTCCTCCGGGTTCTTCGCTTCCACCGCCTGCGCGTAGGCGTCGTTGACGAAAATGAGTTCGCCTGCGTCGTCGCGTATCCAAAATGGCGCAGGCAGCGCCTTGAGCATCGCGCGCAGACCGGCAAGTTCGGATTGCGCCGCAGCGTAACGCTCGCGAAGGCCTATCAACTCCAATCTGTCGCCGGAGACTTCGCGAATGCGCAGTACGGCGCTGCCGCCAACCGCGCGACCGTCGGCGTCGAAATGCCGTCCGGCGACGCCGCCAAGCGCCAAACGAAAGCTTTCGCCGCTTTTTCGCAGACGTTCAACGGCGCCCTCAAGCTCCTGAGCGTCTTTGGGCGCAAGCCAGGCGCTAAAGTCCAATAGCCGGCGCGGCGCGACGGCAGCCCCTGTCATCATCAGCGAGGAAGAATGGATGTCCGGTTCGGCGTCGGCCGCCTTCCAGGCGAGGAAAATCTGCGGTTCGGCCGCGAGAAAGGTTTTCGCCCGGTCGAGTTGGGCGCGGGCGTCCTCGCTTTCGGCGCTTAGCGCGGCTTCGCGCCGGCGCCAGACGGCGCGTTCGCGCACATGCGTTATGACGATGGCGGCGGCGAAGATCGCCAACCCCCCGCCGAAAGCGAAACTGACGACTTGCGGATCGAACGACAGATCATCGAGAACGCCAGCGGCGCGCGCCGGCGTCGCCTCGAGCCATAAAAGCAGAGACCCGAGCGAAGCGCCGGAAAAAGGGGGAGCGCCAGAATAATGGGTCGCGCGCCGCCGTCTCTTCATTGCGAGGACGACTCCGCTTGCTGGCGATCAGCATGCTGGCGATCGGCTTGGTTGCGATCGGCTTGGCGCGTCATGAGAACCGGTCTCCACGGTCAATTGCGGGCGCTCATCACAACAACGCCGTAAGCGGTTCACGCAGGACACGGACGAAAAGCCTGCGGAGCGCAGGATCATGCGGACAGATTCCGTCGACAGGAAGACGAAAGGCCGCCCGTCGCGCCGCTTGCGAATCAGCTTCAATCTTAAGCGCAAAAGCCCAAAACGGAATCTTTGGCGCAAAACAAAACGGCCCCGCTCCAGGCGAGGAGCGGGGCCGCGTATGGCGGAACGGCTGAGCCGGATCAGTAGCGATAATGTTCCGGCTTGAAGGGGCCGTCCTTCGGCAGGTTCAGATATTTCGCCTGCTCGTCGGTCATATGGGTCAGCTTCACGCCGATCTTGTCGAGATGGAGCGAGGCGACCTTCTCATCGAGGTGCTTGGGCAGCGTGTAGACTCCCACCGGATACTGGCCCTGCTTGGTCCACAATTCAATCTGCGCCAGCGTCTGATTGGTGAAGGAGGCCGACATCACGAAGGAGGGATGGCCCGTCGCGCAGCCCAGATTCACCAGGCGCCCTTCCGCGAGCAGGATGATGCGCTTGCCGTCCTGGAACTCGATCTCGTCGACCTGCGGCTTCACATTATGCCATTTGAGATTGCGCAGGCCCGAAACCTGAATCTCCGAGTCGAAATGGCCGATGTTGCAGACGATGGCGCGGTCCTTCATCGCGCGCATATGGTCGATGGTGATGACGTCGATATTGCCGGTCGCGGTGCAGAAGATGTCGGCGCGCTGCGCCGCGTCCTCCATCGTCGTCACCTCATAGCCTTCCATCGCCGCCTGCAAAGCGCAGATCGGATCGATTTCGGTGACGAGCACGCGGCAGCCCGCGTTGCGCAGCGAGGCGGCCGAGCCTTTGCCCACGTCGCCATAGCCGGCGATGCAGGCGACCTTGCCGGCCATCATCACGTCGGTGGCGCGGCGGACGCCGTCGACGAGCGACTCGCGGCAGCCATAGAGATTGTCGAATTTCGACTTGGTGACAGAGTCGTTGACGTTGATCGCCGGCCAGAGGAGCTTGCCCTCCTTGTGCATCGTGTAAAGGCGATGCACGCCGGTCGTCGTCTCTTCGGTGACGCCTTTGATCGCCTCGGCGTTGCGCTTGTAGAAGCCGGGATTGGCCTTCAGGCGCTTCTTGATCGCGGCGTAGAGAACTTCCTCTTCTTCATTCGAGGCGGTCTCCAGAAAGGCGACGTCGCCCTGCTCGGCGCGGAGGCCAAGATGAATGAGCAGCGTCGCGTCGCCGCCGTCGTCGAGGATCATGTTCGGGCAGCCGCCGTCGCCCCATTCGAAAATCTTGTGGGTGTAGTCCCAATAATCTTCCAGCGTCTCGCCCTTCTTGGCGAAGACCGGCGTGCCGGTGGCGGCGATGGCGGCGGCGGCGTGGTCCTGCGTCGAATAGATGTTGCAGGAGGCCCAGCGCACGTCGGCGCCGAGCGCCTTCAAGGTCTCGATCAGCACCGCCGTCTGGATCGTCATGTGCAAGGAGCCCGCGACGCGCGCGCCTTTCAAGGGCTGCGCGGGGCCGAATTCGGCGCGGGTCGCCATCAGGCCCGGCATTTCCGTCTCGGCGATGGCGATCTCCTTGCGGCCCCATTCGGCGAGCGAAAGATCGGTGACGGCGAAATCGTTAAAGTGATGTGCGGTCATGCGAAATCCTTGTGTTTTCCTGCGCGGCTTAGTCTCGGATGTCATTTCCGACGTTTCGCGCGAGCCGAAGCGATCGGGAATTCAGAGCAGCACCCTGCATTTCGCGTCTGCTCTGGATTCCCGGTCGGACCTGCGGCCTGCGGGGAATGACAACCAAGCTACGGCTCAACCGAATTCGCGCCGCCAGCCCAGACTAGCGGCTCGGAGCGAGCCTATAGCAGGGGCGGCCGAGAAAGGCAATAAAGATATAAAGATTTCTTTATGTCTATCCGCTGCAGAGGCCGAGTCGCCGCAACAAAACGAAACAAACGCGCCAGAATCTCGACACGCCTATCCGGCATGTCCCGGCTGGGAACTGCTCGCTTGGAGCCGCGAATACGCGAATTAATGAGATGCTTGGCCTTGAGTGAAACCGCACCGGGCGCGGTCGAAAAGCGACGAATCCTCGTCGTGGAAGACGACGTGGAGATCAGATCGCTCGTATCGAGATACCTCAGCGATCACGGTTTCAAGGTGATGCTTGCCAGGGACGGCAAGCAGATGGACGAGGTTCTCGCTGGCGAGCAGGTCGATCTCATCGTGCTCGACATCAATCTTCCCGGCGAGGATGGGCTTTCGATCTGCATGCGTATGCGGAACACGGGAGGGCCTCCGCTAATCATGCTGACCGCGCGAGGCGAGGACACGGACCGGATACTTGGAATCGAACTCGGGGCCGACGATTATCTGGTCAAACCCTTTATTCCAAGGGAACTGCTCGCGCGCATTGGCGCCGTCCTCAGGCGGACCGCCCCGAATATCGAGCCATCTCAGAAAATCAGCGCCTATTGTTTCTCCGGTTTCCTTCTAGACCCTTCCACGCGGCGACTGTTGGAGCCGACCGGCGTAAGGGTGATCCTGACGAGCGCGGAATTCGACCTGCTCCTGACGCTCTGCCGCAATCCCGGGAAAGTCTTCTCGCGCGACGAGCTGAAGGCGGCGTCAACGACCGAACGGAGCGTGGACATTGTGATAAGCCGGCTTCGTCAAAAGATCGAGGCGGACCCGCGAGACCCAGCGCTCATCCAGACAGTCCGCTCGATGGGCTATACGTTCACGGCGAAAGTCAGCGTTCAGTGAGGACGTCTGCGTTCCGAAACATCAATGTGCAGTTGGGGCTTCTCCTCCTCTTATGCGTCGGCCTGTTCCACGCGGCGGTGACCGCGATCCTTTTCCTGACTCACCCCGCTCCTGACGATCCTCGGGACCAAAGCGCCGCCGTCATCGTGGCGTCTTTGACGGCTTTAGACGCCGCTTCCGTGACGGAAAGGCCGATGATCGCCGCCGCCCTGAACGCAAACCTTCCAGGTTTTCACGTCGAGCTTTCGGAGTCGGTAGTCGCCGCGCGCAATGGGCGTCACCCGGTCTACTTTCGATCCCGGCTGCCCGTTGGGGTCGAGATCGAAATGAAAGAGGGCCAGCAATTGTTCGGGTCGTTGCATGACGGCCAGAACTTCGTGCTCGACGCTCCCGATGCGCATCCAGGATTGCGTCGGTTCATCATCATCACCGTCGGCTTCGTCGCGCTCAGTCTGTTCGTCTTCTCACTATGGGCCGCGCTGTCGCTTACGCGTCCCCTTACGAACTTCGCCAACGCCGCCGAGTCCTTTGGGCTCGACAGCGTCCCGGCGCAACTGCCCGAGAAGGGTCCCGAAGAGGTGCGCAAGGCGACGCGAGCCTTCAATCGCATGCAGCGTCGCATTGCTGAGATGGCCTCTCAGCGAACGAGGATGTTGACGTCGGTCAGCCATGATTTGCGGACGCCGATCACGCGAATGCGTCTTCGCGCTGAATACATCGAAAACAGCGACACGAAAGCGAAACTGCTGCGGGACATCGACCAGATGGAGGCGATGGTCGGCGGCTGTCTCGACTATTTGCGCGGGGGCTTCCGCCAGGAGTTGGTGGTGCTGGATCTGGCAAGCCTGTTGCAATCGGTCGTCGACGAATTCGTCGACGTCGGCGCAGACGCCCGCTACGACGGGGTCGGTCACGCCAATGTTCTGGGCAGCCCAGATGATCTGCAACGCGCCTTTTCCAACCTTATAGACATTGCGGTGAAATACGGGGAGAGCCCGGAGATCCGCCTGTCGGGGAACGATGAAGCGGCCGTCGTCGAGGTCGTCGACAGGGGTCCGGGCATCCCAGCGGAAAAAAGGGAATTGATGCTTGAGCCTTTCGAGCGGGGAGATGCGGGCGCGTCCATGAATGCAAACGAGGGCTTCGGATTGGGCTTAGCGATCGCGCGCGCGATCGTGGAAGCCCACAGCGGACGCCTGACGTTGGACGAGCGGATTGGCGGCGGCCTCGTCGCCAAGGTGTGCCTGCCCAAGATTTGACCTCGAAACAAAACGAAACAAATCGAACAAATAAATGTCTTTGGAGAATCCGACCTAGGACCCGAAGAGGGTCATTGGGATGTCGGCACATCAATCGGTTCCCGGCTGCGTCGCGCTATCGGGCAAAACAGTCGCAGTCGTGCATCCTGCCTGGCATTCCTGCGGAACGCATCAGGTTATCGCGAGTCAAATAAGGGCCTACAAAAGTCTTGGCGCGCGTGTGCTCTCCGTGGCGATCATGGACGATGTCACGCGCTCGATCGGCGCCGGCGCACGCTGGAATGATTATCGTGCGCATAGTCGGGACCTCGCTGCCGACGGGAGATATGAATCGTCCGCAACGATCGCGGACCTCTTCAAGACGGCGCTCCTGAGAGACGGCTGGTGGCGTTTTATTCATGGCGACCATGCCAATTGGCTCGTGGAGGTGGTCAAGCGCGCGCCTCTGCCCGAAGGGCTCGATACGGACGCGATCGACCTGATCCACGCCAATCATTTCTTCGTGATGCCCTTCGTCGAGAGAATGCGCGAGCGGCGCCGCATTCCCGTAATGATCGACACTCATGACATCCAGGCGCGGCAATACGAGCTCCGCAATCGGACTGGATTCATTCTCCCGCCGTATGCCGGCTATGATGGTTTGCTCGCGGTCGAACTCGACTGGCTCAGGCGCGCCGACATCTGCATTCACTTGAATTCGGAGGAGCATGCGGCGTTCAGCCGTCTTCTGCCCCTCTCTTCTCACGAGTTGATCTATCCTTCGATCGCCCGAGTGCGTGCCGGAGCCAATGGCGCCCAGGCCATTTTTGTCGCGAGCAACAATGCGGCGAATTACATCAGCGCGCGATGGTTTTTGAAATATATTGCGCCACGCGCGCGCGAAATGTCGATCTCCATTTTTGGAAACATTGACGGGGGCGTGAAGAGCCGTGACAGGGGGTTATATGAGAATAATCGCCATCTTTTCCGGGGCGAGATCGCCGATATACAGTCCGCCTACGCCGATGCAGCTGTTGTCCTGCTTCCAACTAGAGAAGGGCATGGCCTTTCGATCAAAACCGTGGAAGCTCTGTCCAGCGGACTGCCGATCATTGCGACGTCGAAGGCTTTCAGGGGAATGGAGATCGACCCTTCGCGACTCGGGAACGTGTTTATCGCGGACGACGCCAGCGAATTCGCCGCCGCTATGGTCGAGCGCCAGTCAATGGATCGAGGAAGCGATCCGAGGGCGAGCGATACGCGTACGCTATACGAAGAGAGATACTCACTGGAACACTATGCAAGTCGGCTGGGCGACGTCGCATGCAAGTTGATTGCCCGGATGCAAACGACGTGAGCCATGCCGGCGGCGCTTTTCTGTCGCGGCAACGGGGCTTCCAGCAGGCAAAAGTTTGTTACAGGACTTGCGATAGGTTTCGCGCCGCGCAGCCATAATTGACCACAGGCCAAATGCGCCTCTAAGCAACATGCGCGGGAACCTATGAGGCCGATTCGTCGGCGCGGGGCGCTGGCGCCGATGACCTTCGACATTTATGAGCTGGGGCTGCTGCTCGCCGTCACGACCGCGGTGGCGCTCGTCTGCGAGCGGATGAGGCTGCCATATACGATCGGCCTGGTGCTCGCTGGCCTCGCTCTTGCGGCGCTGCCGCTCAAGATCGAACTGCCGCTGTCAAAGGACTTCGTCTACACCTTCCTGCTGCCGCCATTAGTGTTCGAGGCGGCGCTGCGGCTGAGCTGGCCAAGGCTGCGCCGCGATCTTCCGGTGATTCTCACGCTCGCCGGGCCAGGACTCATCGTCTCGGCGCTGCTGCTTGCAGCCGGCATGCACTGGATCGCTGGCTGGTCGTGGACCGCGGCGGGGCTGTTTGGCGCGCTGATCTCGGCAACCGATCCCGTCGCTGTCGTCGCCACCTTCGACGAAGCCAGGGTGCGGGGGCGGGTCGACCTGCTGGTGCGCGCGGAAAGTCTGATAAATGACGGAACGGCGGCGACGGCTTTCGCCATCCTGCTTGCGATCGCGCTCGGCGCGCCGGCCGCGCCCATGGAAGTGACATGGACGTTGCTTCTAACTGTTGGCGGGGGGCTCGCCAGCGGCTTCGCCGTGGCGGGAGCGCTACTCTTTTTCGTGGGTCACACCAATAATAACTTAGTCAAGATCACGCTAACGACGCTGTGCGGTTATGGCTCCTTTTTGTTGGCCCAGCGAATAGACGCTTCGGGCGTGCTAGCTGCGCTTGCGGCAGGTCTGGTCGTGGCGCAAGGAAGCCGGTGGGGGCTTTTCGGCTCTACCGGACAGGGCGCGGTCGCGGCCTTCTGGGAATATGTCGCCTTTCTCGTCAATTCGGTAATCTTCATCCTGATTGGTCTGCATGAGGCCGAGCGGCATTTTCTGCCGGTGTTCTGGCCCGCCTCCGCCGCGATATTGCTTGCCGTCGCCGGGCGCGCCATTGCCGTCTACCCCTTCTGCGCCTTGTTTCGGGGAACGCGTTACGCTGTCGAACTCAGGCACCAACATGTGCTGTTCTGGGGCGGCTTTCGTGGCGCCTTGCCGCTGGCGCTCGCGCTTGGATTGCCGATGTCGATCGCTGAACGCGAAGACCTCGTCACCGTGACCTTCGCGGTGGTGGCGTTCTCCGTCTTCGTTCAGACGCTGGTGATGATCCCGTTACTTTATCGGCTGGGAGTGATTCATCGTCCGGCAGATCAGACTTAAGCGTTACTGGAGCGATCGGGAATCCAGAACAACATTCCGCATGTCTGGGAGTCGCTCTGGCGACGCCGTCGGCTATGCCGGCAGCATGACCACTTTGGTCTTGATCGGCGTTCGTGAATAGAGGTCGAGCATGTCCTGACTGAGGAGGCCGGTGCAGCCGCTCGTGATGCCGGACCCGATCGTCTCGGGGTCGCTGGTGCTGTAGATCGTGTAGACCGTGTAGGCGCCGTTCTTATAGAGATAGAGCACGCGGGCGCCGAGCGGATTTTCCAGACCTCCAGGCATGCCGCCGGCATATTTGCGCGCCTCTGGCTGGCGCGCCATCATCTCCTTAGGCGGCGTCCAGGTGGGCCATTCGGCCTTGCGCCCGACATAAACTTCGCCGCTCCACAGGAACCCTGGGCGGCTGACATTGGCGCCGTAGCGGGTGGCCATTCCGTCGCCTTCGATGCGGTAGACATAGTAGTTGGCGGGATCGACGATAATCGTGCCGGGCGCTTCCTTGCTGTCGTAGCGCACTGTCTTGCGAAAATATTTCGGATGGAGCTTGCCGATGTCGACCGCCGGGATCGGGTATTTTTCGTTGGGCACAGCGGCGTAAAACTTGGCCGCCTCGGCGCGCCCCATGTCGTCCGACACGCAGCCGGCGAGCCCGGCCGCGCCGAGACCGGCGGCGGAGCCGACGAGAAACGACCGGCGGCTGAGACGCCCCGACCGAAGCCCGAGCAGAACACCCTCGTTGCTTTCGCCGGAATCGGCGATCCCATCGTCAATGATCATGATTTTGGAGCCCCCATGACCTGTCGCCGGACCTAAAGAATAATCCGGCGTAAACCCGCTGAACGTCTTCACTGAGCTGAGAGTGCCGTCACTTGCTTTTCGGAATGTGAAGAACGTCGAGTTTGAGGGGAAATTCCGATCATTCTGTGGCGGCGATCGCCAATGGCGACGATCCACCCTCGTGCAGCCGCCCGCCCCGTCCGCTAATGGAGCAGGAACGGCCATTCGCGGCGGTTTGTAATGCGCCAATTTCAAACCTTTGCACGAGGCTCCATCAGAGTCCGACTCGCGCGGCCCCGGAGAGCGCAATTTTTTCGAGATCCCGAGGATCGAACGTCATGTGAGCGTTGCGCCTCGTAAGAAATCCAATCATGGGGAGCTCAGCAATTGTTCAAAGCTCTCTTATGCCGCTGACAGTTCCAGTTAAAAAGTAGCAGCCGGCAATGAATGCGAACATCGAAAAAAACCCGCAAATCACAGCCGTCCAAAAAGAGAGTTTTAGGAGCCTATTATAATAATTCATGTATCCCCCAGAACGACCAAGCACTATATCGACGAGACTTTGGTTCGATTCATACGAAGGAAGCGTATTATTTATTCTGGCTAATTCAGATTCATAGGACGCGCGCACAAAACCGGCAAAATAGAGATGGTTAAGGTATGCGATAAAGGCGCAAAGCAACACTAGGACTTCCCCTAAAACAAAAGATATTCCTGGACGCCAAAAAAGTTCAACCAGGTCGTGTCCAAAGAAATATTTCTCGCCAAAGAAACCGCTAATCGCTGGAATTGCAGCAATTCCCCCAGAATTCAAAAGAAACAGATTAGAGATAATGGTATGAATTATCTCCGAAGCTGAGTGCTCTTCATCCAGCGCCTTCTCGTCCAGTCCCCGCATATAAGAAAGCTCTAAAAACTTCGCCTGATAAGAATACCAAGGAAGTTCAGTCTTTTTGTGCGGCAGGTTGTTGTCTGTCATCGATTTTCGATACCATCAATAGCAGCACCCAGATTCGTGTTCATACAGCGCCTTCACTGCATTCGGTCGTGGCGCAGTGCTTTGGCCTACATAAATTCGTAAGAGCGGCCTAATCGAATTAGTGCGCTTCTGCGACCGGTAAAGCGGTTCGCCCGATGCGCTGGAACAGCGACGACCGAAGCGCTCTCGCCTCTCGAAATTCATTGAGCTTCGAAAAATCGAGTTATGCTGCCCCGCCCTTCTTGGCGCGCCCGTTGCCCATTCGATTGACCGCTTTGAGTCATGAGCAGTTACTCAACTCGATCGGCCTAATCGGTATTTGCTACCCATCCTACCTCACCTGATCTATACGGATCGCAACGCACCCCCCAGCCGGTAGCCCCGCCGCCCATGCTTTCCGCTCTCAAGAACTTCATCAACGAACTCACGGGCGAGGCCGAGCGGCCCAAACCTTTTGAGGCCGCGGACTATCAGCTCGCCGCCGCCGCGCTTCTCGTCCATATCGCCTCGATCGACGGCGAATTCGACGATAGGGAGAAGGCCCGCATTCGACAGCTCGTCGAGGCGCGCTTTGGCCTTCAAGGCGATGAAGCGACCGAACTGATCGACTCCGCGCAGGAGAGCGAGCGCGACGCCGTCGATCTCTATCGCTTTACGAGCGTGTTGAAGCGCCGGCTCGACGAGGACGGGCGCCGCCAGATCGTCGGCATGCTCTGGGACATGGCGCATGCCGACGGCGCGGTGCATGAATTCGAGGAGAATGTCGTCTGGCGAGTCGCCGAATTGCTCGGCGTCTCGACGCGCGAACGCGTCGAGCTGCGCCGCGAATTCCGCGACGCCGCCGGCCCGGGCCCAAGCGGCCCCAGCGGCCCCTGGTCGCGCGATAAGGATAGCGGCGAGTGACGCGTCCGGTCGCGATCATCACCGGCGCATCTGAAGGCATCGGCGCGGAGCTTGCCCACATCTTCGCCGCCAAGGGACATGAGCTCGCGCTCGTCGCCCGTCGCGGCGAGCGCCTGGAAGCTCTCGCCGACGAAATCGCCGCCGCCGGCGCGGCGCGCCCGCTGCCGATCGAACTCGATCTTACCGAGCATGGCGCGGCGGATGCGCTGTCGGAGCGGTTAGGGGAGGCCGGCGTCGCGCCGCAATTCCTGGTCAACAACGCCGGCTTCGGCCTCATGGGCCGGGCGATCGAACTCGACGCCGCCGAGCAGCTCGCGATCGTCGATCTCAACATGCGCGCGCTCACCGCGCTGACCTTGCGCTTTCTGCCTTCGATCGTCGCGGCGAAGGGCGGCGTGCTCAACGTCGCCTCCGTCTCCGCCTATATGCCGGGGCCGGGCTTTGCCGTTTATTACGCCAGCAAGGCCTATGTGCTCTCGCTCAGCGAGGCGCTGTCGCAGGAATTAAAGCCCCAAGGCGTGAAGGTCGCGTGCCTTTGTCCCGGTCCTGTGCAGACCGGCTTTCAGGCCCGCGCCGGTTTCGACTTTTCTGGCGTGATGGGCGCGATGAAGCCCGCCATGCTGCCGGCCGCGGAAGTCGCGCGCCAGGGCTATGAAGGCCTGATGGCCGGCAAGCGCGTCATCGTGCCGGGCATCGTCAATCGGATGTTCGTTTGGGGCTCGGCGGTTGCGCCGCGATCGCTGCTGCTGCCATTGCTCGCAACCGCTCAGCAGCGGCGCTGAAAAGAAAAAAGCGAGCCGCAAGGGCTCGCTTCAGTCGCGTGGCCCCGGACCGCAAGTCCGGGGCTTTGCTTTCTCTGGGCTTAGAAGTCCATGCCGCCCATGCCGCCGCCGGGCATCGCCGGCGCGCTTTCCTTCTTCGGCGCTTCGGTGATCGTGGCCTCGGTGGTGATAATCAGGCCGGCGATCGAAGCGGCGTCCTGCAGCGCAGTGCGCACGACCTTGGTCGGGTCGATGATGCCGAGCTTCATCAGATCGCCATACTCGCCCTTCTGCGCGTCGAAGCCATAACCATATTCGCCGGACTCGAGCAGCTTGCCGACCACGACGGCGCCGTCGCCGCCGGCGTTGTCGACGATCTGGCGCGCCGGCGCCTGGATCGCCTTGCGGACGATGTCGACGCCCGTCTGCTGATCGGCGTTGCCGACCTTGACGCCGTCGAGCGCCTTGATCGCGCGCAGCAGAGCGACGCCGCCGCCCGGCGACACGCCTTCCTCGACCGCCGCGCGGGTGGCGTTGAGGGCGTCGTCGACGCGGTCCTTCTTCTCCTTGACTTCGACCTCGGTCGCGCCGCCGACGCGGATCACCGCGACGCCGCCCGCGAGCTTGGCGAGACGCTCCTGCAGCTTCTCGCGGTCATAGTCCGAGGTCGTCTCCTCGATCTGACCCTTGATCTGCGAGATGCGCGCCTCGATGTCTTTCTTCTCGCCGGCGCCGTCGATGATCGTCGTGTTCTCCTTCTCGATGCGCACGCGCTTTGCGCGGCCGAGCATGGCGAGCGTGACGTTCTCGAGCTTGATGCCGAGGTCCTCGGCGATCAACTGGCCGCCCGTCAGGATGGCGATGTCTTCGAGCATCGCCTTGCGACGATCGCCGAAGCCGGGCGCCTTGACGGCCGCGATCTTCAAGCCGCCGCGCAGCTTGTTGACGACGAGGGTGGCGAGCGCTTCGCCTTCGACGTCCTCGGCGACGATGAGCAGCGGCTTGCCGGTCTGCACAACGGCTTCGAGGATCGGCAGCAGCGGCTGCAGCGTCGACAGCTTCTTCTCGTTGATGAGAATGTAGGGATCGTCGAGTTCGGCGATCATCTTCTCGGCGTTGGTGATGAAGTAGGGCGAGAGATAGCCGCGATCGAACTGCATGCCTTCGACGATGTCGGTCTCGGTCTCGAGGCTCTTCGCCTCCTCGACCGTGATCACGCCCTCATTGCCGACCTTCTGCATCGCCTTGGCGATTTCTTCGCCGATGAAGCTGTCGCCATTCGCCGAGATCGTGCCGACCTGGGCGATCTCGTCGTTCGAGGTGACCTTCTTCGAATGCTGCTTGAGATCGGCGACGATGGCTTCGACGGCGAGATCGACGCCGCGCTTCAGATCCATCGGATTGAGGCCGGCGGCGACCGCCTTCGCGCCTTCGCGGGCGATCGAAGCGGCGAGAACCGTGGCGGTCGTCGTGCCGTCGCCGGCGATGTCGTTCTGCTTGGAGGCGACTTCACGGACGAGCTGAGCGCCGAGGTTTTCGAACTTGTCGGCAAGCTCGATTTCCTTGGCGACGGTGACGCCGTCCTTGCTGATGCGCGGCGCGCCGAAGGACTTTTCGATAACGACGTTACGGCCCTTGGGGCCGAGCGTCACTTTGACGGCGTTATTAAGGATTTCGACGCCGCGCAGAATGCGGTCGCGGGCGTCAGTGGCGAAACGGACGTCTTTTGCAGCCATTTAAAATTCTCCTGAGTGTTGGAAGCGAACGGCGGCGTCGAGTCAGTCGACGATGCCGAGGATGTCGCTTTCCTTCATGATGAGCAGGTCATCGCCGTCGATCTTGACCTCGGTGCCGGACCATTTGCCGAAAAGCACGCGATCGCCGGACTTGACGTCGAGCGGGTTCAGCTTGCCGTTTTCGTCGCGAGCGCCGGGGCCGACGGAGACCACCTTGCCCTCTTGCGGCTTCTCTTTCGCGGTGTCCGGGATGATGATGCCGCCTTTGGTTTTTTCCTCGCCTTCGAGTCGCTTGACCACGACGCGGTCGTGGAGGGGACGGAACGCCATTGTGAATCTTTCCTTTTCTGACCTGACGGGCTTGACCCGCCAAAAAGGGATAAGCGAACGCCTGCTGGCACTCGTCTTAGATGAGTGCCAGCAGGCGCCCCTCAGATATGGGCGAGGCGGCTAGCTGTCAAGTTGGGGATAGCGCCAAAAATTTACGCGCCTGTGGCGACGCGGCTACAGCGCCATCCAACCGTTCGTTTTAACCATAAGTCAGTGTTGAGTCGGTGGTATTTTGGCCTGAGCCGTCGACCCATTCTGGAAATTTCCGAGAATTGAATGCGCAAGTTCTTCCTCGCCTGCTCGCTCCTGGCGGCGTCGTTCAATCCCTGCGCTGTTTTCGCGGCTGATCTTCCCTCTTACAAAGCGCCGCCGCCGGTGCTCGCTGTTTCGCCGTGGCGAGTCGAAGTCGGCGTCCGCTACTGGTTCAGTTCCGGCAACCATAAATATGATTACTACCACCAGACCATCCCCGGATTGTTGATTTCACGTCTCACCTTCGGCGACCTGACCGGACATTCGGCTGAGACCTTTTTTCGCGTCGATCACGAGAGCGGCATCTTCCTAAAGGGCTTTCTTGGCGGCGGGACGCTCGCGAGCGGCAAGCTCAATGACGAGGACACTGTCGCCGCAACGAGAGGTCCCTACGCCAACACTGTCCATGTGCAGAGCGGCGGCTCGCTCAAATATGTCACCGTCGATCTGGGCTACAATGTCTTGGAGACCAGATTGCCGACCGGCCAGCCGGTCAGGATCAGTCCCTTCGTTGGCTATAATAATTTCCACGAGCGGATGAATTCATTCGGCTGCGCGCAGATTCTCGCCAACGCGGAGTTTTGTGGAACCGATCCGCCGACCAGGACGCCCTATCCGACAAATTTGGACGGGCTCGATTTCGACGTTGCGTGGAACTCGCTGCGTGTCGGCCTCGGCGGCGACATCGAATTCTGGCCGGGTCTGCGCGCATCGCTCGAAGCGGCGTGGATTCATAGCTGGTTGTGGAACACGGACTATCACAATTTTCGGCCGAACATACGCGGCGTGCAGCAGTCGGGCAAAGGCGACGGTTTTCAGCTCGAGGGCCTCATCGCCTATGATCTGACGCCGCGTTTCAGCGTCGGCGTCGGCGGCCGTTATTGGCAATTCAGCGCGCCAGGCAAAGACCATGGGGAGCGCCTTTTCAATAACGTGACCAGGCCGATTTACTCATTTTCGCAACGCTATGGTTTTTTCTTGCAAGCGGGCTACCGCTTTGGCGGGCCTGACGATCCGACCGGCGCGGGCGATTTCGGCCTATTCTTCGGCAAGGCCGAGGCGGAGCCGCATGAGTGGAGCGGCGTCTATCTCGGCGGCCATGTCGGCTATGGTTTCGCCGCCGCAAAAGACACAACGCTGGCGGCGCGTTCGCCGGAAGCGGCGACCCTCCAGACGGGCTTCCAGGCGCCTTTCGCGCAGCGTTCCGACATTGCGGGCTTCGTCGGCGGTGGGCAGATCGGCTACAATTGGCGCCTACATCCGCTTCTCGTCGCGGGTCTCGAGACGGACTTCGCCTACGCCAATATCGGCGGCTCCTTCGGCGCTTCCGCCGATTTCGTCACAGACGACAGTATTCGGAATTTCGCCACAAGCACCAAGCGCCTGCTCGAGTGGCTGGGGACCGTGCGCGGCCGGCTTGGGTTTTTGCCTCGTGACGACATCATGCTCTACGCCGCCGCAGGCTTTGCCTATGGCGAGGTTTCCACGCTCGGGGCCCTTGGCGATGGCAACAGGCTTTGCGCGCTCGAGTTCTATTGCTCCGCAGGCGCCTTTTCCGGCTTTGCTGTGGGTTGGACCGGTGGCGCAGGGTTGGAATACGCCATCGCGCGCAATTGGAGCCTTAAAGCCGAATGGCTATACGTCGATCTGGGCCGACAGAATTATGCGATCAACGCCTTCGGCGGCTCCATCGCAGGCGGGTTTCCCGCAAATTTCGCGGCGTCGAGCGCCAGCGCGACCCACCTCATCCGCACCGGATTCAATTATCGGATCGACTGGCCAGGGCCCACGGGACCGGCGGTAGCCGCCTATTGAACGCCTGATCGAGGCGCGCCCCGTGCGCGCCCTTCTTTTTCCCGCCGGCCCGGTCTAATGCTGCGGCGGCATGAAAACACCCGTGTCCGACAGACTTTCCCCTCGCGCGTTGGGCCTCGCAGCGGCGCTCGCCGCTTTGGCCTTCGATCAGGCGCATAAATTCTGGATGCTGCATATTTTCAACGTCGCCGATCGTCCGCCGATGAGCCTTGCGCCTTTCCTCGACATCGTTCTGTCCTGGAACTACGGCGTCTCCTATTCGCTGTTTCCGGCGCATGAGACGGCGGCCCGCCTGGCGTTGCTCGCGGTTCAGGGCGCGATCGTCGCAGGACTGGCGATCTGGATGGTTCGCACGCAGAGCCGCGCGACGGCCGTGGCGCTCGGGCTCATCATTGGCGGGGCGCTCGGCAACGCCGCCGACCGCATCGCGCGCGGCGCCGTGGCCGATTTCTTCTATCTCCACACCAGCCTGCCGGTGGGGCCGCTCGCCAATTACGTGTTCAATCTGGCGGACGTGTTCATCACCGCGGGAGTGGCGCTTCTGGTCTTTGAAGGGTTTTTTCTGCCACAAGAGCGTCGCGTCGAGACCTAAACCCTGCTCTTGAGGGGCCGAAACCAAGCCTTCGCCACTAAATCGCCAATAAGTCGCGGCCTTGTAGCCGATATAGAACCGGAGCCCGGAACGGAGTCCGAATAATGAAATTTGCTCAGTCGCAGCTCTATGCCCTTTGCGCCGTCGCCGGCCTCGCGTCTGTCCAAGCGGCGCCGGCTCTGGCCAGCGACGATAAATCCACGGCCTCGGCGCTGATGGAGATGGTCGGCGTATCTTCGAATGAGGGCGCCAGCCAGATCGATTATAGCGAACGCCCCAAGCTTGTTTTGCCGCCGCGCCTCGGCGAACTGCCGGCGCCCCGCGAGCGCGCCGAGCGGTCAGGAGACTGGCCCGCCCAACTCTCCGCCGAGCGGCGCCGCAACGCCGATCGCTACGCTCGGCTGCCAAACGCGCCGCCGGAAGCGCCGCGCCAAGGCGTGCTGGCGCGCGTCATGTCGTTTGGATCAGGCGCTCAGCAGGCGCCTGCCCCGGCGATTGACGAGCCGGGCCGTCGGATGCTGTCGGAGCCGCCGACCGGCTACCGCCGTCCGACGAAGGATTTAAGCAAGATCACCGATACCGACGCCAAGAAGAGCTCTTGGTGGAACCCCTTGAGTTGGGGACGCGGGAGCGCGAACAACGCCGCCAGCGCAGCGGCTGAAGAGAAGCTGCGGCCGGAGGAGCAGGGCGTGTTTTCCAGCCTGCGTAAGCTCACAGGCTTTAATTCGTCGGATTCGACAACAATCGGCACATCGCCGGCCCAGCAAACCTCTTCCAGTGATTCGGGTTCTTGGTTCCAGATGCCGAGCTTCGTCCGGGGCTCAGACGACACGAGGTAATTTTCGGCCTATATTGGAAGGGATCCCTCTCTTCTGATGCGCGGCGCGAACGCCGCGGGAAAGGCCGTTCATGTCATTTGAGACGAAGGCGTCAGCCGTCGCTTCGCTCGCGCCCGGCGCCGCCGCGCCAGAGCCTGCGCGCGCAAGCATTACGAGCTTTACGCTCAAAAACGGCATGGAGGTCGTCGTCATCCCCGACGCGCGGACGCCCGTCGTCACCCATATGGTCTGGTACAAGAATGGCGCCGCTGACGATCCGCTCGGCCAGTCCGGCATCGCGCATTTCCTTGAACATCTGATGTTCAAGGGCACTGAAGATCATCCCCAGGGCGAATTCTCCAACCTCGTCGCCGAACTCGGCGGTCAGGAGAACGCCTTCACCAGCTACGATTACACCGCTTACTTTCAACGTATCGGCAAGGAACATCTCGCGACGCTGATGGCGTTCGAGGCCGACCGCATGCGCAATCTGGTCTTAACCGACGAAGTCGTCGATCCGGAGCGCGACGTGGTGCTCGAGGAGCGGCGCATGCGCACCGACAGCGATCCCGCCGCGCAGCTCGACGAGGCCGTGCAGGCGGCGCTCTTCGCGCATCATCCTTATGGCACGCCGATCATCGGCTGGAATCACGAGATCGAAGGGCTCGATCGCGCGCATGCGCTTGCCTATTACGAGCGCTTCTACACGCCGGAGAACGCCATTCTCATCGTCGCTGGCGATGTCGAGGCGGATGAAGTGGAGCGAATCGCCAAGGACACCTACGGCAAAATCCCCGCGCGCTCGGCGCCGCCGCGCCGCGCACGCACGCAAGAGCCGCCGCATCGCGCCCACCGCCTTGTGACGCTGCGCGACGAGAAGGTCGAGCAGCCGGCGCATGAGCAGGTCTTTCTCGTGCCGTCCTACACCACGGCGGAGCCCGGCGAAGCCGAAGCGCTTGAGACGCTCGCCTATATGCTCGGCGGCGGACCGACGAGCGCGCTGTATGAAACGCTCGTTGTTGAGGAGAAGGTCGCGGTCGGCGCCGGCGCTTATTACATGGGCTCCGCCGTCGATAACACGCGTCTTTGGGTCTATGCGACGCCAGCGCCGGGCGTCGCGCTCGAAGAACTCGATGATGCGATCGGTCGCGTGCTGCGGCGCTTTGCGGAAGAGCCGATCGACGCCGAACATCTGCAGCGCGCCAAGACGCGTCTGATCGCCGACGCCGTCTATGCTCAGGATAGCCAGGCCTCGCTCGCCCGCTGGTATGGCGAGGCGCTCGCCACCGGGCTCACGATCGAAGACGTCGTCGCCTGGCCTGATCGCATGGAGAAGGTGACTGCCGCGGATGTGCAAAACGCCGCGCGCAAATGGCTCGACAAGCGCAGGGCCGTCACGGGCTTTCTGCTTCCAGCCTGAGACGATCGCATGAGGCGGCTGGCGACAGCCGACGCCTCATCCGACTGCCGAATATCGACTGCCGACCGTCATTAGGAACTCACATGACCGCTCACGCGCCCACCGTCACCATCGCCTCCCGCGCCGAACATGTGCAGCGGATCACGACGCCGGGGGGGCTTGAGGCCTGGCTCGTTGAGAGCCACGCAGTTCCGCTTGTCGCGCTTGAATTCGCCATACGCGGCGGCGCGGCGCAGGACCCCGCGGAGAAGCCCGGACTGGCGACGCTGCTCGCCGCGACTCTCGACGAAGGCGCTGGCCCCTATGATGCGCGCGGCTTCCATCGCGCCATCGACGATCTCGCGATCCATCTCGGCTTTGGCGCCGATCGCGACACGATCTCGGGCCATATGCAGACTCTCTCGCGCAATGTCGACAAGGCCTTCGGCCTCTTAAAGCTCGCGCTTAACGATGCGCGGCTTGAGGCGGGAGACGTCGCACGCGTGCGCAGCCAGCTCGCCGCTGAATTGAAGCGCGACGTCAATGAACCGGACTCCGTGGCGTCGAAAGCCTTTCGCGAAGCGGCGTTCCCAAACCATCCTTATGGGCGCCCGGTCCGCGGCGATCTTGCGTCGATCGATACGCTGTCGCGCGAAGACCTTATCGCGCTGCGCGAGCGGCTTTTCGCGCGGCGCGATCTCAAGATCGGCGTCGTCGGCGCGATCGACGCGGCGACGCTCTCTGATCTGCTCGACGCGACCTTCGGCGGCCTTGCGCTGCAAAACGATCTAACGCCTGTTCCGGAAATCGAAGTCTCCAATGTCGGGATTCGCAAAATCGTCGATCTCGACGTGCCGCAATCGACGATCCGCTTCGGGCGTCCGTCGATCCGCAAACACGATCCCGATTACTACGGCGTCGTCGTCGCCAATCACATTCTCGGCGGCGGCACGTTTACGTCGCGGCTCTTCCGCGAGGTGCGCGAGAAGCGCGGCATGGCCTATTCGGTCTATTCGCATCTCAACGAATATGATCATTGCCCGATGTTGATCGGCGCCGCCGCGACGAAGAATGAACGCGCCGGCGAAGCGATCGGCGTGATCGAGGAAGAGTTCAGGCGCTTCGCCGCCGAGGGTCCGACCGAGGAGGAATTGGACAAGGCGAAGAAATTCCTCATCGGCTCCTATGCGCTGCGCTTCGACACCTCGACGAAGATCGCGAGCCAGCTTGTCAATTTACAGCTCGACGGATTCGAGCCGAGCTTCCTCGATGAAAGGAACGGCCGGATCGCCGCAGTGACGATGGAAGATTGCCGGCGCGGCGCGAAGCGGTTGCTCGGCGATGCTGATCTGCTGGTGACGGTGGTGGGAAAACCTGCGGGCGTGTGAGATGCATTCCTCGCAAAGCAGGATGTAGCTGAAGGCGCTGACGCCTGACGCGCCATCGTCATGATTGGTCGCGCCGAAGTCGTGTTGGCAGGAACATTCTCGCCCAGATCAGCGGCGAGATAGCGCGCCGGAATATCGCTCTTTGTGACATGCATATGACAAACTACTCCAGCGCCTTGCCGCTCTTTCGGCGCATTTGGGCTGGACCGAGCCGAGCCGAAGCAATAAGAAGCCCCGGTCTTCGGCGCCCTTCCGGTCCCGTCCGCATCCGATTGCAGAGATGTTCGCGAATCTCCCGACTCCGCCCTTCGGTAAGAGTCGCGTAATTTGGGCCGCCGCCATTGCGGGCGCGGCGCTTTTCGCAGCACTCGCTTTTTTCTTGCGCTCTCCATCGAGCGACGGAGTGAAGACGCAAAAGAACGGCCATGCCGCCACGGGCGCAGTGACCGTCGATCTGACCGAGACGCAGGTCGCCTCTCTTAAGATCGAAAAGGTTTCGCAGCGCGCCTTCGCCCAGGAGAGGCAGGCCATCGGCAATATCGACTTCAATCAGAATCGTCTTGTCGCAGTCTTCGCGCCCTATCAGGGGCGCATCATGAGCATCTCCGCCAATGTCGGCGACCCGGTTGAAAAGGATCAGGCGCTCTACACGATCGACAGTCCCGATTTGCTGACGGCGGAATCGAATCTTATTACGGCCGCAGGCGCGCTCGTTCTGCAGAACCGCAATCTCTCCCGTCTGAAACCGCTGCTGAAGATCGGCGGCGCTTCCCAACAGCAGGTCGATCAGGCGATCTCCGACCAGCAAGCGGCGGAAGGCGCCTTGAAGTCGGCGAGGGACGTGTTGCGCATCTTCGGAAAGACACAGGAAGAGATCGATAAGATCATCGAAGACAGAATCGCGGACTCGCGCTTCGTCGTGCGCAGCCCTTTGTCGGGTTTCGTGACCGCGCGCGCGGCGGTTCCAGGCCAGCTTGTCCAGCCGGGCGTCGCGCCGGCGCCCTACGTCATCGCGGATACGTCAACCATGTGGATGGTCGCGAATGTCGTCGAAAGCGACGCGCCGCTGCTGCGGCTGGGACAGGTGGTCAAGGCGAGAGTCGCCGCCTACCCAGGCCGCGATTTCGACGGCCGGATCACCGTGCTTGGCCCCTCTGTCGATCCGATCACGCGCCGACAGGCGGCCAGGATCGAGATCGACGATCCTGATCATCTTCTGCGCGCGGGCATGTTCGCGAATTTCACCATTCGGATCGGTGAGCCGATTGTTGCGCTCGCTGCGCCTCAGAGCGCCGTGGTCCGGGAGGGCGATGGGACTATGGTTTGCTGGGTCGCCAAAGACCGTCGGCGCTTCGTGCGGCGCGTGGTGACGGCAGGCCTGCGCCAGAACGGCTTCGTCCAAATCCTGTCCGGTCTCCAACTGGGCGAACCCATCGTCGGCGAAGGCGCGATTTTTCTCAGCAATCAGGCCGCGATCGGCGAGGCCAATTAGTCAGCGCGCTAGAACGCGCCGGCGCGGAAGGGGAGGTCGTCGTTGCTCAAGTCCATCGTCGAGTTCGGACTGACCCGACGGCTGACCGTTATTCTCGGCCTCGTCGCCTTTATCATTTTCGGAGCCTTCTCTTTCGCAAGGCTCAATATCGAAGCCTATCCCAATCCGGCTCCCGTCATTTTGGAAATCAGCGCGCAGGCGCCGGGCCTCTCGGCGGAGGAGATGGAAAAATATTACACGATCCCGATGGAGACTTCGCTCTACGCGACGCCTAAGGTGACGAACATTCGCTCGACGTCCTTTTACGGATTGAGCTTCGTCCGCGTGACGTTTGAATATGGCGTCGATCCGCACCTCGCCTACGTCCAGACTTCGACAAGCATTCAACAGCGTCTCAGCCTGCCGAACGGGCTGGTGCCGACCATTCAGCAATCGAGTCTCGTCGGCGAGATCGTCCGATACCAGGTCATCGGTCCGCCGAATTTTGGTCTGACCAATCTGCGGACCATCCAGGATTGGGTTGTCGCGCGCCGCTTGCTGACGATCCCGGGCGTCGTCCAGATCAATTCTTGGGGCGGGCTCACCAAGCAATTTGCGATCGAGGTCGACCAGGGGAAGCTCGAAGCGCACAACGTCACCTTGCCGCAGGTCGTGACGGCGCTCGCCAATTCCAACCTCAACGTCGGCGGGCGCGAGATCGAACTCGGCGAGCAGTCGGTGAACATTCGCGGGGTCGGGTTGATCGACGACGGCGGCGACGGCGACGTGACCAAGGGCTTCCGCACCGACGACATCGAAAACATCGTGCTTGGCCAAGTGAATGGCGTTCCCGTGCAGATCAAGGACGTCGCCAGGGTGACGGTCGGCGCGGCCCCGCGTCTTGGCGTCCTCGGACGCGATCGCGAAGACGACGTCGTCGCGGCGATCGTCGTCATGGGGCGCGCGCAGCACACGAACGATATTCTTCCGCGCGTGGAGCAGGAGATCGATAGGATTAATGCGTCGAAACTGCTCCCGCCGGGGGTAAGGCTCGAGCCCTATTACGACCGCGGCGCCCTCGTCGGCGTGACGACGCACACCGTTCTTCACAATCTCGTCTTCGGCTGCATTCTCGTTTTCCTGATTCAATGGATCTTCATCGGCGACCTGCGCAGCGCGCTCATCGTCGCAGCGAATATTCCGCTCGCGCTGCTCTTCGCCATCGCCATCCTCGTGGCGCGCGAGGAGGACGCCAATCTGCTTTCCATGGGCGCCGTCGATTTTGGCATCATCGTCGATTCAGGCGTCATTCTCATCGAAAACATTTTTCGAAATTTTCAATCCCAGCCTTTTGAACGCGCACGCCTCCTCAAACTTTTCGCGCAGGGATACTGGGGTCCGGACAAGACGCGCGCGCCGGGAGCGCGAAAGGTCTGGAACGACCGGTTGCGGCTCATCTTCATCAGCGCGATGGAGGTCGACAAGGCCGTCTTTTTTACCGGCGCGATCACAGTTACGGCCTTTCTGCCGCTTTTCACCATGACGGGCGTCGAAGGCCAGATATTCGGCCCGATGGCGAGAACCTACGCCTATGCGCTGATCGGCGCCTTGGTTGCGACCTTTACAGTGACGCCGGTTCTTTCGGCGGTTCTCCTGCCGGTCCACATCGAGGAGACGGAAACGCTGATCGTTCGTCGGATACGCTCGATCTACAACCCGGCGCTGCGTTGGGCGATCTCACATCGGCTGGCGGTCTTGGGCGTCGGCGCGGCCTTCCTGAGCCTGTCGGGCCTCGTGGCGTCGCGGCTTGGCGCCGAATTCCTGCCCGCGTTGGAAGAAGGCAGCTATTGGATTCGCGCCAATCTGCCGCCGACGACCTCGCTGCGCGTCGGCGAAGCGGCGACCAGCAAAATGCGCGAGATACTTCTAAATCATCCGGAGATCGTCACCGTCATCTCTCAGCATGGACGGCCGGATAACGGCAGCGAGGCGTCTTCCTTTGCGGAAGTGCAGCTTTTCGCGCCTTTAAAGCCGATGGACGAATGGCCGTCGGGCCTCACTAAAGAGACGCTCACCAAAGAGCTCGACAAAGAGCTAAGGGCGGCGCTGCCGGGCGTGCTTTTCAATTTCTCCCAACCTATTCAGGATAACATCAACGAAGCTGTCTCGGGCGTGCGTGGCGCCAACTCGATCAAAATCGTCGGTCCCGATCTCGAGACGCTCGAGCGCATCGCCGACCAGGTGATGGAGCAGTTGCGACTCGTTGAAGGAATCGCCGATCTCGCGGTGCTGCACACGCTCGGCCAGCCCAACCTCAACATAAAAATCGATCGGGCCAAGGCTGGCCGCTATGGGCTGACGGCGGCCGACATCAACAGCGTCATTCAGGCGGCGATCGGCGGCGCGCCGGCGACGGCGGTGCTCGAAGGGGACCGACAGTTTCAAGCGGTCGTCAGGCTGGCCCCGACCTATCGGGGATCGATCGAGGCGATCGAAAACGTGAAGGTCGCCGCGCAAGCGAGCGCGAATGCGCAGAACTTCTATATTCCTTTGAAGGAGGTGGCGCAGATCTCGCTCGACACGGGCGCCTCCTTCGTTTACCGCGAACAGAGCCAGCGCTTCGTTCCGGTCAAATTCAGCGTCCGCGATCGCGACCTCGCCTCGGCGATCTCCGAGGCGCAGCAAAGAATCGCGCAGCACGTGCCGCTTCCAGTCGGATACCAGATACTCTGGGCCGGCGAGTTCGGCAGCCTCGAACAGGCGAAAAAGCGGCTCGCGGTCGTCGTGCCGCTGTCCTTCCTGCTTATCTTCGCCTTGCTCTACAGCCTGTTTAATTCGTTCCGGGAGAGCCTGGTGGCGCTCGCAGGCATCCCCTTCGCCATTGGCGGCGGCGTGATCGCTCTTTATGTCGCCGATCTGCCGCTCAGCGTCTCGGCGGCCATCGGTTTCGTATCCTTGTTCGGCGTCGCAGTGATGGATGGCATTCTCAACATCACCTATTGGAAGGAACTCTCGAATCAGGGGATGGGCTTCATCGAGGCCGTGACTTACGCTGCGGAACAACGCATGCGGCCGATGTTGATGATGGCGCTCTCCGCCGGCGTCGGCCTTCTCCCAGCCGCGCTCTCCCACGCCATCGGCTCTCAGGTGCAGCGCCCGCTGGCGACGGTCGTCGTCGGCGGCATGTTCATCGGCCCCGCGCTGCTGCTACTTGTCGGACCGGTCTTGCGCAGCATCTTTCTAATCCCGCCCGCGCCGCCGGCTGAAATCATCGAAGGCGGCGGCGACTTCAGCGAAGGCGCGCAGGATCAGTAGAAAAGTATGTTGAGCGCGCTTTTTTTGCGGGAAGCCGCGCTCGGTGATGAGCAAAGGATAATGCCCCTCACTTCTCCTGCGGCAGCAACGCCAGGAGGTCCGCCATCTTCGGCGCGGCTGACGGATTCATCATGCCCACCACATGATAGCCGGCGTCGACATGCAGCACTTCGCCGGAGACGCCGCGCGCCAGCGGCGACAGAAGATAGACGGCCGTCTCGCCGACTTCCTCGATGGTCACGACCCGGCGCAGCGGCGAATTATATTCGTTCCAGCGCAGGATATAGCGGAAGTCGCCGATGCCTGAGGCCGCCATCGTCTTGATCGGCCCAGCAGAAATGGCGTTGACGCGGATGTTCTTGACGCCGAGATCGGCGGCGAGATAGCGCACCGAGGCCTCTAACGCCGCTTTCGCCACGCCCATCACATTATAATGCGGCATCCATTTCTCGGCGCCGTAATAGGTGAGCGTTAAGAGCGAGCCGCCCTCCGTCATCAGTTTCTCGGCGCGCTGCGCCAGAGCGGTGAAGGAGTAGCAGGAGATGTTGAGCGACATCTGGAAGTTTTCCAGAGTCGTCTCGACATAGCGCCCGTCGAGCTGGTCCTTGTCGGAATAGGCGAGGCAGTGCACGACGAAATCGAGCCTGCCCCAAAGCTTTTCGATCTCGGCGAAGACGGCGTCCATCGTTTCCGGCTCGGCGACGTCGCAGCGGCCGACGACGGTCGCGCCGATTTCCGCCGCGAGCGGACGCACCCGTTTTTCCAGCGCCTCGATCTGATAGGTGAGCGCGAGTTCGGCGCCGGCGTCGGCGCAGGCCTTGGCGATGCCCCAGGCGATCGAGCGATTATTGGCGACGCCCAGAATGAGCCCCTTTTTTCCCTTAAGCAGTCCGGCGAAAAGGGCGGCGGGCGCAGCTTGCTGTGTCATGCGTGTCTATTTCCTGGGCGTGAAATCTGCGTTCGAGGTTGCGCGCCCTTTAGCGTGGTTTTGGCGCAAAGGAAACCCTCGCGCCATAGGCCGCTGAGATAGGAAATCGGACGCGCCAGAGCGGCCAACCGTAGCCAATTGCGCGGCTTTGCCCTATCATTCGATAGGAAACGTCACTGGCCGCGCAGACAGGCAAAGACCGAGCGGAGCGGGCCGCATGGGCAGAAGAGCCGACATCATAGTGGGATTGGGCGGGGCGACTCCCGCGTTGAGGCGCTATGCGCGCGCGCTTTGCGCCGGCGCCGGACCCGCTATCGCGGACGATCTCGTCCAAAGCGCACTACAATCGATCGGCGCGCGTATCCGCTCCCGCGAGTTGCGCCCTGTAGACCTCGCCGAAGCGCGAATCGAAACCTATGCGACGCTCGTCGCGCTGGCTGAGAAAAAGCTCGGGAATGCTCCCGGCCCTGCGGCGCGACATCCGCCGATCGTTCACGGACTCGCGGGTCTCGCCTTTGACGAGCGCGCCGTGCTGCTGCTCGTCTCGCTCGAGGGCTTCGGCTATGACGCCGCGGCGCGTATCGTTGGCGCGAGTCGAGAGACGGCGCTGGCGCAGTTGATGCGCGCCCGCATGGCGTTGGGCGCCGAAGGATTGCGGCCAGTCGCGCCGCTCGAGGGCGGGCGTCGCGCCGCCTCGCATCTGCGGGTCGTGAAGTAGCGGCGATGACGCCTTCGGCCCTCATTGAAGAAGCCGACCTGCACGCGCTTGTCGACGGCGAGCTCGATCCCGAGCGGCGGCGCAAGGTCGAAGACCATCTTCTGCAGCATCCCGAGGACGCGGCGCTCGTCGAAGGCTGGCGGCGCCAGAACGCCGCGCTGCGGGCAGCCTTTGAACCCGTGGCGCTGGAGCCGCCGCCTCTGTCCTTGCGCGAGGCGGCGGCGCGGCCGCCAGCGCCGCCCGTCGGCCAGGGGCCGATCGAAACCGGCGCCATTCATTGGGGACGACCGGGCGCGGCCCCGCGTCCGATGCGCAAGCTCGATGAAATTCGCGCGAGCCGGCGCCGGCAAGCGCTCGCCTCGACGCTGCTCACGCTCGTGGCGGGCGCGGCCGTCGCGGTTGCGGCGCTGCTCTTCTTGGCCAGCCGGCCGCCGACGCAGAGCCCGACGTTGACGAGGGCCGCCACGAGCTACGCCGCACGGGCGGGGCTGACCTACGCCACCTATATTCTCGACGCGCATCCCGTTGAGATCGACGCCGCCCGCCGCGACGAGCTTCTCGTATGGCTTCAGGAGCGGGTCGGCTTTGCGCGCGCGCCGGATTTGGACGGCGTCGGATTGCGCCTTCTTGGCGGACGCATTGCGCCGGGCGTCGCGGCGCCGGCGGCGTTTCTCATTTATCAGCGCGATGACGGCGTGCGCCTCGGTCTTTATTTCGAGCGCGCCGAGGCTGTCGCTGCGCCTTCGGGCCAACGCGGCCAGGGCGTCACTGTGATTGAATGGCGTGCGTCCGGCTTCGCCTTCGTGCTTGTCGGCGCGCTGCCGGCCGACGCGATGCAGGCGGCGGCGGAAGCCGCTGCGGCCGCCGTCCTTGCGCCGCCAACCGAAACCAAATAGCCACGCGGCTCACGACATTTTGTCGCGCGGATCGTAAGGGTGCGCTTCGCGCCATTCGCGCATGCGCGCGTCGAGATCGCTGGACGATTTCTCCGGCAGCATGATTTTCAACGAGACATAAAGGTCGCCAGCGATCTTCCCTTCCGACGCCGGAAGGCCTTTGCCGCGCAGCCGCAGAACCCGGCCACTGTTCGAATGCGGCGGGATCGTCAGCTCCACCTTGCCATCGAGCGTCGGCGTCGGGATTCGCCCGCCGAGCGTGGCTTCATAAACGGTCACCGGCAGCTCCAGCCGCAAATCACGGCCGTCCAGTTTGAAATAAGGATGCGGCGCGACTTTCACCGTGACGATGGCGTCGCCGGGTTCGCCCCCCATCGCGCCGGGCTGTCCCTGGCCGCGCAGCCGGATCTGCTGCCCGTCTTCGATCCCGGTCGGAATCTTGACCTCGAGCGTGCGTCCGCTCGGCAGGATGACGCGCGCCGATCCGCCGTGGGCGACCGTTTCAAGCGGCACGGTCGCGGTGGCGACGACGTCGTCGCCTCGGATCGGCTGCGGTCCCGCGCGGCGACGCCCCCCGCCGCTGAAGAGATCTGAAAGAATGTCCTCGAAGCCCCCACGGCCACCGGCCGCTTCATTGCCGAAGTGAAATTCAAAATGCTGTTCGCCGCCGGGCGCGCCGCCGCCCGGGCGCCAGCCGCGGGTGGAGCCGCCAGGGCCTGCGCCTGCGCCGAAGCCTTCGAAGCCGGTGAAGCGGAGCTTCCCGTCCGGTCCGATCTCGCCCCTGTCGAACTGCGCCTTTTTCGTCTCGTCGCCGACGATTTCATAAGCCGAGTTGATCTCGGCGAAGCGTTCCTTGGCCTTCGCGTCGTCCTTGTTTCGATCGGGATGGTATTTCTTGGCGAGCTGGCGATAGGCCTTTTTGATTTCGGCGGGGCTCGCCGATTTTGCCACGCCGAGAACGTCGTAAGGATCGCGCATAATTCTCCAATCAGCCCATGTGTGCGCCCGCCCTTCGCGGCGCAGGCGCTTATGTCCGACTTAATATTTGGGAGAAGCGCGTCGGCAACGCAAGCGGCGAAGGTCGCGTCGCGCTGAAGGCTAACGCGCCTTCGAAGCGAAAAAGGCGGCAAAGCGCTCGCGCGCTTCGGCCGACATAAGGGCCTCGGCGAAAACCGCCGCCTCTGCGTCAATTCGCGCGAGAATCTCTTTGGGGTCGCCGCGCATAAGCCGCCGCGCCGCGAGAAGCGCTTTAGCCGGCTTGACCGCGAGGCGACGCGCGGCGTCCGTGGCGAGATCGAGGATCTCTTCGGTCGGGGCCAGAGCGTTCGCAAGGCCGAGCCGCAGCGCCTCCCCGCCGTCGAAGCCCTCTCCAAGCAACAGATATTGGGAAGCTTTGGCCATCCCGAAGCGCTCGGGGACAAGCAGGCTTGCAGCGCCTTCCGGAGGCAAGGCGAGATCGATGAATGGCATTTTGAAGCGCGCTTCGGGGCTCGCGTAGACGAGGTCGCAATGGAAGAGCAGCGTGGTCCCGATTCCAACGGCGTCGCCCGCGACGGCGGCGACGAGCGGCTTTTCGAAGGCCGCTGCAGCGCGAATGAAGCCAAGCGCTGGAAAGGTTTCGACGCTCGGGGCGTAGTCGCGAAAGTCTGCAAGGTCGTTGCCTGCGGTGAAATTTCCGCCGGCACCGGCGAAGACGACGGCGCGCACCGCGTCGTCTCCAGCCGCCGCTTCGAGGGTTGCGATCAATGCGCGATACATTTCGCGGTCGAGCGCATTCTTCTTTTCGGGTCGATTCATCAACAGGCGCAGAACCCCTTGCTCTCTCGAAACGACAATCTTTTCCGACATGCGGGTCTCCGGATCGGCTACTGAGACGCGCCATAGCCGCGCGAAAGCTTTGATAAGATTCGTTGCGAAGCAGCGAAACAGACGCTCTAAGCCGCGAGATTTTCGATGACTCTTTGCGTCGCGGCAAGCGGCGAGAATCTCGTTAGGAATGAAGGCCAGCGGCTTGAATGGCGACGAGCTCAATCGATTGCGCTGAGGCTATCGCCGCCGGAGGCGGACGCTTAATCTTTCATTCCAAATAATACTGGTATTTCCGGTAGATAGCCTGCATAGTGATATGGGCACGGACTAAAATTTTCTGTTCGCCGCCTTTATGGAGCGGCTTTGACGATTGTAATTCCCTGTGACAAACGGGTCGCTCGCGCGCTGACCCACTCCAAAAGAAAGGATTTTGATTGAATCTTTTCGAGCAACCGCAGGGGATGTTACGCAAGGCGCCAAGCGAGGACGACTTGGCGGCGCTCGCGCATTTTCGTTATGCGCTGCGCCGGTTTCTCGCGTTCAGCGAGCAGGTCGCCGCGGACCATGGCGTCACGGTGCAGTGGTATCAGGCGCTGCTCGTGGTGCGCACCTATAGAGGCGCAAAACATATCAGCGTGGGCGAACTCGCCGAGCAGCTGATGATTCGCGACCACAGCGCGGCGGAGCTGGTGTCACGTTTGGCGCAAGCGAAGCTTGTCAGGCGAAAGACCGATCCGAAGGACCGCCGCCGATCACTCGTCGTCATTACGCGCGCCGGCGAACGGCGATTGGCCGAACTCGCCGCCGTTCATTTGAAAAAGCTGCGTGAAACAAAGGGCGTCTTCTTCCATTTCTTTCGCTAGAGCAGGTTCCGAAAAAGTTGACAGACTTTTTCGATGAGAACCTGCTCCAACGTTTTTATTTTGAGCGATTCCTTATCGATCACATAATTCCATGTGATCGGGAAGCGCTCTAGGCCGCCAAATCTCAATAGCCCGTCATTTCGAGATAGCCCTCGCCCATGTGCGAACCGCGGAACCGGATCGGTCCCTCCCAATAGGCGGGATCAGTTCCCATCCAGCTTCGCGGGTTGAGCGCTTGCGTTTTGATGTCGAGGCCGCGACTTTTAATCTGCACGCGCCATCTGATCGGCACGTCGCGATTAGCGATGCGTATTGTCTCCAAAGGCTCGAGGCCGATGTCTTCGCCAGTCAGTAGCGAGGTTGCGCCTCCTCCGTCGATCCAATTTCCGAAAAGATATGGCGCCGCCTCGATGCTGCGCATGCGATACAGCATCAGCTTGGCGCCGCCGTCCAAGTGGAGCGCAAACCAGTCCCAGCCTTTTTGATCGGGACCAAGCGCCTGACTCGACCATTCGCGATCCATCCAGGCGCGGCCGGAGACCTGCATTTTGCGCCCATGGAGCGAAACAGAGCCTTCCGCTGTGAAGAAGGGCTGGCTGAAATAATAGGAGGCCTGACCGGTCTCGGATTTGCGGCTGTAGCCGCTTTCGCCTTGCAATACGATCGGCCCGGTCGCGGCAAGATCGAGCGCATAGGCAAAATTTCTGTCTCCCGCTGAAACGCGCAGCCGCTCGATCCCGGCGCCCGTCGAATCATCGCGCGTTTCAAGAGCCCAATCGTCGATAAAGGCATGGAAAGGCATGGCCTGGACGCCAGCCTGACCGATTCCGCCGCGCGCGAATTTTTGTGCGAATAGATGTTCGCTCGCGCTCGTCGCCGCCGCATGGCCCATCCAGACGTTGCGGTCATCCCAGCCAGCGCGCGTCGCGTTTGGCTCCAGTGCGTGGCGAAACAGCGTCCATTGAACGCCGTAAGAGGCGCCGTCGGCGCCAGTTAGATTTGCGGTGACGTACCACCATTCCGTGCGAAAATCCGGATGCGGCCCGTGGTCTTTTGGAAAGACGAGCGGCGTTCCCGGTTGCGGAACTGCGAAGTCTGGCGCTTTATCGGCGAGTCCGCCGAAGCCTTTCGCGAGCGCGCCGCCGGACGACAGCGCCAGAAGCAGCGCGGATCGCCTCGAAATCGAGCGCCTATCTTTCATTGGAGAAGACTCGGAGCAATTCCGTCGGCGCCGAGCGCGCGAGTCTTACGAGCGGAACAAGCGCGGCGAAGAATGCCGCGCAGAGCGCGATCAGCAAAACCACAAGCCATTGCGCCGGAAACATATGGAACGGAAGCCGCCATCCGAAGGCGGCGACATTGACGATCGCGACAAGGCACCAGGTCATGAACAGGCCGAGCGGGGTCGCGAAAACCGCTGCGCCTGCGGCGAATGCGAGCACCCGGATCATTTCTAGTCCGGCGAGCTGTCGCCGCGTCGCGCCTAACGCCCAGACGGGCGCGATGCGCGCGCGCCGCATTTCGCTCAACGTCAGTAGGCTCGCGAACAGCGCCACGCCGGAGACGATCAGCGTCAGCGTGTTCAACGCCGTCGTTACGGCGAATGTGCGTTCGAAGACCTCCGTCGACAGCGCCTTGAGTTCGGATTGATCGATGATGCGGGCGATTTTTCCGTCGAAGCGCTGTTGCATGTCTTCGATGACGCGCGGCGTCGCTCCGGGAGCGGCGCGCAGGCTGTAATGTATGCCCGAAGCGTCGTCGAAATAGCGCTTCAGCTTCTCGTGATCGATGCGAAGCTGGCCCTTCGGATTGCCGTAATCGGGAAAGACGCCAACGACGCGCGCGCGCCAGTCTTCATGTGACGTTGGAATGTCGATCATCGCGCCGACGCCGAGACCGAGACGCCGGGCCAATTGCTCGCTGACAAGGACTGCGTCCTGGTCGCGCAGGTCCGTCCACATGTTCGGCTCGGCGTCGAGCAATGGAAAATGCGCCGTGTAGGTTTCATGAGGCGTCATGCCGAAGACGTCGACCGGCCAAGCGCCGATGCGCGTCTTCGCTCGCCAGACAGGCAAGATGGCGGATATGTCGGATTGTTTGCGCGCCCATGCCTCTATGTCTTGCGCGTCTGCGGGCGTCGCAGCTTCGAAATAGACCTCCGCAACCAGACGCGCGTCGAGCCAGCGGCCGAATGTCTGTCGAAAACCCTCGACCATGCCGCCGACGCCGATGTTGGCGGCAAGCGCTATGAGCAGCGCCATCAGCGCAAGCGACAGGCCGGAAATTTCCTGCCGTCCGTCGGCGAAGAACCAGCGGGCGAGCGGCCGGCGCGCGACATGTTCGCCGAGCGCCAGGGCGCCGGCGAGGCCGACGGGCAAGAAAAGCGCGGCGGCAAGAAGCGCGAGACCGATGACGGCGAACCCGGACGCGAGCCCTTTGCCAAATCCGTAGGCGCAAGCTGCAGCGACAAGAGCAAGGACAGCGAGCGCCGCCTGTCGTCGCAGATAGCGGTGATGCTCGGCGCGCCAGGCGATCGGACGCGAGACGGATAGCGGCGGCAACCGCAATGTTTTCAGTAAACCGCTTGCCGCCGCAAGAACCGCGCCGGCGCCGGCCATTGCGAGGCCGGAAAACCACCAACGCGCGTCGAGCGCGAGGTTTTCCGAAATTTGCGCGCCATAGAGGCTCTCGAGACTTCTCGCCACATCCGGCAGAAGCGCCCGCGCCAACGCATAACCGCCGATCACGCCAGCGCCGCCGGCGGCAAGAGTGAGAACGGCAATTTCCCACGCCATGGCCGCAACGAGATGCATCGGCGCAACGCCGAGCGCGCGTAAAGTGCGCAGGGTCGGCAGGCGCTGTTCGAAGGCGAGGCCATAGGCGGCGTGGACGATGAACAGTCCGACGAGAAAAGCGAGGAAGCCGAAAGCGGTAAGATTGAGATGAAAGCTGTCGGTGAGGCGGTCGAGTTCGCTTTCTTCATTCGCCGCGACGAGCCGAAGCGCATCTCCGGCTATGCTTTTAAGCCGCGCTTCGTCGAGCGTCTCGTCATCGGCCAGGATGAGACGCGAAAGTTTTTCATGTCGATCGAGCAGATGCTGCGCGACTCCGATGTCGACCACGATGGCCCCGGGCGGCGCTTCGGCGAGCGCGGCAAGCGGCGGAAGCTGCCGACCGCGATTGGTGAGCGGCTGCGCGCCCTCCGCAAGATTGAGTCGGCGCAAGGTCTCGGGCGAAGCGAAGCCGCGGCCGGGACCCGAAAAGAAATCTTCGATCAGGTCCGCTCGCGACCGCAGGTGCGCAATCGGCGATCGGCGCGGCAGCGACAGCGGCTCGACGCCGATGATGCGAACGTTTTCTTCTCCGATGCGAACTGAGCCTTCCAAAACGGGCGAGACGTTGAAGCCGGCGCGACGCAGCTTCACGAAGAGATCCTGATCGAACAGGCCGCCGCGAGAGGAGCCGAGCGTTCTTGCGCCGCCGCCGGAGATCGCCGCCGTCGCGGCGTCATAACTGTTGCGCGCCTGAGCGTTCAGCGCCTGCACGCCGCTCCACAAGGCGGTCGCCATGGCGAGTCCGAGAAGGAGCATTCCGAAGTTTCCAGGCCGTCGGCGCCAGTGACTCGCGAGCGCGGCGAACGTCCAGAGCGTCTCTTTCATTGCGCCAGGAAACTTCATTGCGCCAGGAAACTTCATTGCGCCAGGAAACCCGATTCCAGCCGAACGCGCCTTCGCAGCCGAGAGGCCAGCCGTTCGCTATGCGTCGCCATCAGAAAGGCGCAGCCGGTCGCGGCGACAAGGTCGAGCGCGAGCGACATGACATTATCGCCCGTCGCTTCGTCGAGATTGCCGGTAGGCTCATCGGCGAGCAAAAGCTTTGGGCGCACGGCCAGCGCGCGGCCGATGGCGACGCGCTGCTGCTGTCCTCCTGAAAGCTCCTCTGGGTAGCGCGCCCCAAGCGCCGCGAGGCCAAGACGCTCGGTCAACTCTTGCTGCCATGGCGGGTCGTAGCGTCCGGCCAATCGCGCCTGAAAGCCAAGATTCTCAGCGACAGTGAGGCTCGGGATCAGATTGAACTGCTGGAAGACGACGCCGATTTTATCACGGCGCATGGCGGCCCGCGCTTTTTCAGGAAGCCGCGTCAGCGCAACGCCATCGAGAACGACCTCGCCGGAATCGGCGTCATCGAGCGCGCCGACGAGATGGATGAGCGTGCTCTTGCCGCTGCCGGATTCGCCAGTCAGCGCCAGACTGGCGCCAGCGTCGAGTGTGAAATCCACCCCCCGCAGCACGGGAATGGGGCCCTGAGGAGTGGGATAGGACTTGCTCAGTCGTTCGACGCGCAGCATTGGCGCGCCTGCCTGAGCAACTGTGAGGTTTTCTGACGTTGATTGAATCGACAAGCAGTGCGCCCTGGTCGGCCGGCGAAGGCGGCCGGCGCGCCAGCGCTATATATGCCTCGCCTTGCCGATCGCCCAAACGCCGCTAAGGCGGAAGCGGCGCCGGAAAGCGCCGTTCGGCCTCGCTAGAAGGCGAGGCGCAAGCCGCCATACACAGCTCGCCCGACGCCTGGATAGAAGACGCGCGGATCGAGGCCGCGGGCGTCGACGATCGTCGTCACGTCGCTGATGTAATGGCGATTGGTCAGGTTACGCGCCTCGACATAGAAGGACAGGCCGTAAGGAAGCTTCATGCCCGTCTGAACGCCAAGCAAGACATAGCCTGGCGCCTGCAGCGTGTGCGCGTAGTCGACATAGGCGCCTTCCGGAACCCAGTCGATCTGCGGCGCGAGATAGAGGCCGTCAGCAGGCCGCCAGTAGGAAAGCGTCGTGCGCAAGACATGGCGCGGAATGCCGGCCAGCTGATTGTCGCCGAAGTCGCGATCGCCGACGAAGCGGAAATCATTCCACGTCCAGATCTGCGACAGCGTCAGCGTGTCTCCCGCGTCGGGCGCAAAAATATCGCGCAAGAGTTCGGCGCTCGCCGCGAATTCAACGCCCTGGTGCATGGTGCGCTTCGCGTTAAATGTCGTCGCCGGAATGCCGAGGCCAGGATTGGTGGTGAATTTGAGCAGCTCGTCCTGCAATTCCGAATGGTAAAAGGTCACGTCCCAAGTGTAGCGGTCCCATCTGCCGCGCGCGCCGAGCTCCCCTGTCCAGGCTTTCTGCGCGGTGAGCGGCGTGAACGTCGTGCCGTCGCGCGGCGGGGGAAACACGCCTTGCGTTAAATCGATGAAGTCCGGCACGTCGCGGCTTCCGGTCATGTCTGCGAAGAACTGAATGTCCGGCGTCGCTTCGAACATCAGGCCGACTTTCGGAACGATACCGCGATAGACTTGGTCAGCCACGCCGCGAATAGGCTCGAAAGGAATGCCGCCAAGAACCGTATAGCGGCGCGTATCGGCGAAAAGCTTTGCGCCGAACATGAAGATGAGCTGAGGGGCAATATGCAAGCGATTTTCGAAATAGGCTTCGAGATTGAGCGCCTGCATCCGATTATTGCGGAGGCGTGGATCCAACCCCGGATTGATGAACAGGCCGCAAAAGCCAAAGCATGAATTCGCCGCGCCGAATTGCGCGAGTCCGTTGAATGAATAGGGTGGAAAGGAGAACTGCGCATTGGCGAAATTCGCCGGTATTGCGCCATAGGGATTGAGCCGCATGCCATTGTAGTTGTCGTGCCAATTGTCGCTCGAGGAGCCGCCCCAGACACGCCCGCCGAGAATAAGTTCGTTGGGATGTCCGTCGACGAGGAAATTCGAGGTAAGCCGCGGCGTGAACCCCCAGGTTCCGCCTTCCTGTTCGATGACGACAAAAATCGGATGGTAGAGATAATTGCTCGTGTACCAGCCGTTGAGATCGATGCGGCCGAACTCGCTCAAGATCGTCGTCTTATTGGAAACGCGCCAGTTCTTGACGTTTCGCGCCTGATTGGCGCCAAAGCCGTCCGGACCGAATCCTGCCGGAAACGGCGGCAGAGACAGTCTTGGATCGTTACGCGCATCGAAGAGCGTCAATTGTCCCGGCAGCAATTGCCAGGTGTCGTAGACGCCGAAATAGAATCTCGTTTCGAGATCGTTGGAAAAGCGATAGCCGATATTGCCGTTAAGCTGCGTGTAATCGGTCGTCGAATGTTTTCTGTAATTGTCGGCGTGGGTAAATGTGCCGTTGATGAGAAAGTCGAAATTGCCGATGATGCGCGACATCTGCGCTTGTCCGCGCACCGTCCCATAGCTGCCGCCTTCGATCGACGAAATGTCCGGCGCAAGCGCTGTATAGGCGGTTGGGGAGATGAAATTGATCGCGCCACCGAGTGTCGAGGAGCCGTAGGCAAGAGCGTTGCCGCCCTTCAAGACTTCGATTGCGCGGAAATATTTGGGATCGATCTGATACATGTCGCCGGCGCCGTCGGCGTAATTCATCGGAATGCCGTCCTGCAGCAGCTCCAGTCCGCGCAGATGGAAGTCGCGCGTCAGATTCGATCCGCGGATCGAAAGGCGCAGTTCCTGTCCATAACGGCTTTCGACATAGACGCCCGGAACATCCTTGAGCGCGTCGCGCAGATCATGGACGTAGCGGGTTTGAATCGCCGGCGTATTGGCGTCGACGAAGGCGACGGACCCAACTGTGCGTTCAAGTTCGCGGCGTTTTTGGGCGATCGAGGGGACCGTCAACGACCCGCCGCCGCCGGGCGCCGGTTCAGCAGAAGCCGGTCCCGTCGTCGGAGACATGGCGCGACCGCCGCCGCGTCCCGCGATGGGCGGTCTCGCGCCGCCGATATCGATGGTCGGCAGGCTTTGCTGCCCGAGGGCGCTCGAATCTGCGAGCGAAATAACGAGAGCGACGGCGGATGCGCCGCGCTGCAAGCCGGTCCGAAACATAGGTATCTCCTGAGCGGCTTCTCGCCGCGCGATCGTTAGGGGAAAGACTGACGGATCAGGAGAAAGAGGGCGGCGCACGCGGCGCGGCGCGCGAGCGCGCGCGGATGTTTTTTTCGGCCGGCGATTGAAAGGCGCAGAACGTCCGGCTTGCGGCGCGCGGAGGCGCATAGGCGATTTCGCCGCATGCCGGCTCGGCAGGAAGGAGCCTCGGCTCCTTCTGACTATGACCGCAGAGCGGACAGCATTTGTCGCCGCCAAAAGGATGTTTCGTCGGGACAGGCTCGGAAGATTGGGAACATTGCATGGCCGTCCCGAGCGGCGCCTGCGAGGCGGGGGCGGGGACGGCGAACGAAATCGCGGCGAACGCGAAGAGCAGCGCGATGCAAAGGGCCCCGGCGCGCCGAATAACTATGGAGCAAAGCGTTCTCGCCGGGGCCGCCATGGTTTCCTTAGCTCTTTAAGCTGCGTCTCGCCGATCAAGACGAAAAACGGCAGAACGCCGGACCTGAGCTTGGTAATATACCAAAGTGAGTGGGGCAACGGTTCTGGCCGAACTGGCGTGCAGATTTCTCGGCCCTTGTGGCGCGGGCGCAACAGTTGCGGGGTCAGGGAAGGGGCTTGTGATGCGGATCGAGCGACGAATGGCTGCCGTCCGCCTCGACGGCGGCCATGCCGTCGAATTTGGAGAAACGTTCGACGACGTCTGGAGGGAGCCGCTTCTCCTCGGTCGCCAGACGTCTGGAAAGCGCCTCAGCGGTCGCTTTCGAAAGGCCGAGTCTTTCGAGCGTGGCGCTGTCCTTCAAGGCGTCGCCTCCGCAAAGCGCAATGCTCCACACATCGCTCTTGCGCGTGAGAAACGCCCGGCCGCCGAGTTCGCCTTGACGCCAGTCCGCGACGGCGACGTCGCCTTCGACGATGACGGCGTCAACAAAGAGGCGCGACTCGGGCTTGTCGAATGTTTCGAAAAGTAGCCGGCGCGCAGAGTCAGAACCGTCATCGGCGCGCGCGCTCAGGCACATCGCCGCACAGATTGTCACAATTAGAAAAGATCTCATCAATTCTCTCCAACGTCAGCGCGGCGCGCGGAAATATTGGTATA
Organism: Methylocystis sp. B8; assembly: GCF_005771425.1. GTDB lineage: Bacteria > Pseudomonadota > Alphaproteobacteria > Rhizobiales > Beijerinckiaceae > Methylocystis. The sequence continues at coordinate 74,021 of NZ_VBTZ01000011.1, forward strand.
TTACCAACTGGCCGTGGCGCAAGAGTGGCGGAGACGTTTCCGCGGCGCGCTTTTTTTGATAGGACGCTCGCGCGGCGAAGATTTTTAATGAGCTGAAATGGCGACGGAGCAAAAGGGCGCGCGTCAGCGCATTCTCGACGCTGCGCTGAAAATTTTAAGGAAAGAGGGCGTCTCTGCGCTGACTCAAACCCGCGTCGCCGCCGCGGCCGGACTGCGTCAGTCGCATCTGACGTATTATTTTCCCCGCAAGACGGATCTGCTTGCCGCGACGCTGGAGGCGTCGCATGCGCAGGCGCATAAGGCGAAGCGTGGTTCGGCAAGAAACGACGCCGATCCCGTCGAGGCGGTGCGCGGGCTCATGTTTGATCGAAATAAGATGCGTTTCTTCTTGAGCGTCGTCGCTCAGGCGAGCGACCAGGCCGAAATTCGAGGCACGCTCGCGGCGCACGCCCGTGGCGTGGCCGAGCAGCTCGCGCCGGTTTTCGGCCGGACGCCCGACGATCCCGACATCATTGCTTTCGTCGACATGCTGCGGGGGATGGGATTGCGCCTTTTACTCGAAGCCGACGACAAGCGCCACGCCATCGTCGATCTTGAGGCGCTTGCCGCGCGTTTTGGCCTCAGGCGCGCGCCAAAGCCGTGGCTTTCGGCTGCGGTTAGAAACCGCTAGAACGCGGCAATGCAAAGAATCGATGGAAACGCGAGCGACGCGAAAGGTCAGCCATATGCCTTGGCCGCGGCGTTCTTCCTTCTCTGCGCGTTGGCGCTCGCCTTCCCATGGCTCTCGGGGCGCGTCACCATTCCGTGGGACGCGAAGGCGCATTTTTATCCGCAATTCGTCTTTCTCTCCCACGCCTTGCACAGCGGCCAGGCGCCTTTCTGGACGCCGAACGTCTTTGCCGGAATGCCGCAGATCGCCGATCCGCAGTCGCTGATCTTCTCGCCATTTTTCCTGCTGGCGGCGGCGCTCGTTCCTGAACCGTCCTTTGCGCTCGCCGACGCAATCGTCTTCGCCATGCTGGCGATGGCCGGCCTCGCGCTCATCGCCTATTTCCGCGATCGTGGATGGAGCGCAGCGGGCGGACTGCTCGCCGCGCTCGCCTTCGCTTTCGGCGGCTCGGCGGCGTGGCGAATCCAGCACGTCGGGCAGATTATGAGTCTTTCCTGGTTGGCGGTCACTCTATGGCTGCTGGCGCGCGCGCTCGATCGCCGTTCAGCGCTTTATGGCGCGGCGGCGGGAGCGGTCGCCGCTCTGCTGGTGTTGGGCCGAGATCAGGTCGCCTTCCTAGGCGTTTTGATGCTGTCCGCTTACGTCGCCTATCGCATCGCGACGGACCCATCGCCAAAACTCAGCGCGGTCGCGCCGCTCGCCGCGGGAGGCCTCGTTGGCCTGACGATCATTGCTGTTCCGCTCGCCTTCACGCTGGAGCTCGCCGCGCATTCGAACCGTCCCGAGATCGATCTCGACGGCGCGTTCAAGGGTTCGCTGCCGCCTGGCTCATTCTGGACGCTCATCTCCGCCAACATGTTCGGCACGGATGGTCCGATCGAGGATTTCTGGGGTCCGCCGACCGGCGAGCGCGACATCTATCTCGCGCGCAATATGGCCAACCTTTACATGGGCCAATTGACGCTCATCTCGGTGATCGCGGCGAAGGGCAGACGCTTCTTTTCGGATAAGGAAATCCGCTTCTTCGCCGCTGCGGCGGCGTTGTTCGCTTTCTATGCTTTCGGCCGTTACACGCCTGCCTTCGCTTTCTTTTATCATGTGCCGGGCGTCGACCTTTGGCGCCGTCCAGCGGACGCGACATTTTTGTTCGGCGCGACTTTCGCAATACTCGCGGGCTATGGTTTCAATCTCATCGAGAGGGGCCACGTCGCGCCTCGCGCCACATGGCTCATAGGCGTTGTCGTCGCGCTCTTTGTCGCGGCGGTGCTTGTCGCGGGCGCGAAGGGCCATCTTGTCCAGGCTTCCTGGCCGCTCGTGACAAGCGCGATTTTCGCTGCGCTCGCCGTCGCGCTCATTCTCGCGACTCGCGAGGGGCGATTGCGCGGCGCGTATCTGCTCGCAGCCGTCGCCGCGCTGATGAGCGCCGATCTCGCCATCGGCAACGGGCCTAATGAATCGACGGCCTTGCCGCCCGAGCAGTTCGAAGTTTTGCGCCCGAACAGCAAGGATCCGGTAATCGCCTATCTGCTCGAAAAGCTCAAAGAGACGGCTGCGCCGGATCGCCGCGATCGCGTTGAGTTTGCCGCGATCGACTTTCATTGGCCCAACGCCTCGCTCATCCATGGCTTCGATCACGATCTCGGCTACAACCCCATACGGCTGCGCATCTTTGAAGACGCAACCGGCGCCGGCGACCATCTCGCGCTTCCTGAGCAACGCGAGTTTTCGAAACTCTATCCCTCCTATCGCTCAATAGTTTCGGACATGCTCGGCTTGCGGTTCGTCGCGACCGGCGTTCCGATCGAAGAGATCGACGAGACTTACAAGCCGGGCGACTTCGTCGAACTCACGCGCATCGGCGACGTTCACATTTACGAAAATCCCCGCGCTATGCCGCGCGTCATTCTCGCGACCTGCGCCGTGCATGTCGATTTCGCCGATATGATCAGAAGCGGGGAGTGGCCGGAGGTCGACTATCATGAGACCGTGCTTCTAGAGACGCCGCCCATCTGCCATACGCGCAAGGATGCGCCCCCGGCGACCGCGAAAATCGACTCATATGAAAACGATCGCGTCGTCGTCGAGGTCAGCGCGCCGCCGGGCGGCGGCTGGCTGGTTTTGAACGACGTCTGGCATCCGTGGTGGTTTGCGCGCGTCGATGGCGCCGAAGCGCCCATTCTGCGGGCCAACGTGATCTTCCGCGCGGTCGCTGTTCCGGAAGGGCGCCACGAGGTGCGCTTTGACTTTCAGCCCCTGCGCGGATTGCTGACGGAGCTATCGCAAAGATAGCGAAGAGCATCTCGCTTGCTGCTTACATCCACCCCGCCAACTCTCGCTTCGCCAGAGTTTCGATCAGCGCAATGCTTTCTTCGCTGTCGTTGAGACAAGGCAGGCGGGCGTATTTTTCACCGCCGTTTCTATGGAAGAGATCGCGAATTTCGACGCCGAGCTCTTCGATCGTTTCCAGGCAATCGGCGGCGAATCCGGGCGCAACGACGGCGATGCGCTTGACGCCTTGGCCGGCAAGCTCGGTCACGACGTCCGACGTGTAGGGCCCGATCCATTGCGAGCGCCCGAAGCGCGACTGAAAAGCAAGACGCAGGCGTTCCGGGCTCATGCCGAGACTTGCGCAAAGCAGCCGCCACGTCGCCTCGCAGTGATCGCGATAGGGATCGCCGCGATCGATCTGCGCCTGTGGCAAGCCGTGAAAGGATGCGACAATCACCTCGGGCTCGAAATCGAGCGCAGCGAGCGCGCCTCCGATATTTGCGGCGAGCGCGTCGATATAGGCGGGATCGTCGTAATAGGGCGCGGCTATGCGCAAGGCGGGCTGCTTGCGCTTGTCGCGCAGCGCGTCAAAGGCGGCGTCGGCGGCGGAGCCGGTGGTCGACGAGGCGTATTGCGGATAGAGCGGCAACAGCGCGATCCGCTCGCAGTTTTTTGCGGCCAAGGCCTCAATCTGCGTCGCGATCGACGGCGAACCATAGCGCAGCGCATAGTCGACGATAAGGCGGGGACTGCCCATCCGCGCCTGAAGTTTCTCGGCTTGCAGGCGCGTAAAAGTCTTCAGCGGACCTTCGCCCGTGTCGCTGTTCCAGATCAATTCATAAAGCTTCGCCGAGCGCGCCGGGCGTGTGTTGAGCACGACGCCATAGAGGATCGGGAGCCACAGCGCGCGCGGCAGATCGACGACTCTGCGGTCGGAAAGAAATTGCGCGAGATAGCGCCGCACCGACGCAATGTCGGGCGCTTCTGGCGTGCCGAGATTGACGAGGAGTAGGCCGACAGGGGAGTCGGACGAACTCACGGCCGCAGGCTTTCGAAAGCCGTCCGCTCGTCGTCGGCCAAATGAAAAGCGTGCTCCTCAGCCGGAAAAAGGCCGGCGCGCACGTCCCGCGCATAGGCGCCAACGGCGTCGCGCAGCGCCGCGCCGACGGCGCCGTAGCGCCGATTATGCTTGAACTCGCGGGCGGTGACGCCTGCAAGATCGTTGACGACGAGCACCTGTCCGTCCGTCTCGGCCCCGGCGCCGATGCCAATCGTCGGCGCGCTGATCGCGCGCGTGACTCGCGCGGCGAGCTCCTGCGGCACAAGCTCCAGCACCAGAAATTTCTGTCCAGCGGCGTCGAGCGCCAGCGCGTCATCATAGAGCTTGGCGGCGGCCTGGGCCGTCTTGCCTTGGCGCCGCTTGACGTCGTGATGCTGCGACTCGAGGCCTAGATGACAGCAGACGTCGAAGCCGGCCGCCGTGAGAGCCCGCACGATTTCAGGCTGCGCGCCTTCAAATTTTACGCAATCGGCCCCGGCTTCGCGCAGGATGCGCGAATTTTTGATCGCCTGTTCGGGCGCATCATATGTCGCGTAGGGCAGGTCGCCGATGATGTAGATGTCTCGCGCGCCGCGCCGCACGGCCGCGATGTGATGCGCCATGTCGGCGAGCGTCACCTCGCACTCATGCGCATAGCCCAGAATATTCACGCCGACGCTGTCGCCGACGAGAATAATGTCGACCCCGGCCTCGACCTCGATGCGCGCCGTCGGCGCGTCATAGGCGGTGACGACAACGATCTTCTCGCCCCGGCGCTTCATGTCGAGGAAGGTGCTAGCGTTCGACAAACGGGGCTCCGGCGCGCCTATCGTCAGGGCGGCGACTTTATATCAAAACGGCTTCAACTTCCTGGGGATAGACTCAGCGGGGCGCGCCGTCCTGGCAGGAGTGCGGCTGGCCTGGCACGCGAAGCTCCTGGAAGCCGCCGCATTTGTCGCAGGCGGAAAGCAGCGCAGAGAGGGCGGCGAGCAGCGCGAACATCCTGAATTTCCGCGTCATCTCATCTCTCCTGGCGGCGGCCGGACGGCGGGACCATAGTGGCGCGGCCGACCCTCGGCAAGCCGCGCCGCCTCGCATACTTGCATCCTGCTTAAAGCCCGGTATAAACCGCCCATCGCGAGGTTCCCGGCCGGGGGCTGAACGGAAGCGCTTTACGGGCATATTCGGACAAGAATATGCCCAAAAAGCGAGGGGCTAGATCCCCGTCTTCCCGTGTCTCCGCCTTCGAACTTTCCTGTTCGAGCCTTTCCGGGGCATGTCCCCTATGAAACGCTCGAAGGGCTTGGCGCCGGAACGGCTCGCGGCAACGGAAAGGCGAAAAATCCATGCCTCTTTACGAGCATGTCTATCTCGCCCGTCAGGACGTTTCTCCCCAGCAGGTGGAGGCTCTGACCGGGCAGTTTAAAAACGTCATCGCGTCGCTCGGCGGCACGGTGGGTAAGACCGAATATTGGGGCGTCAAATCGCTTGCCTATCGGATCAAGAAGAACCGCAAGGCGCATTTCACCCTGATGAACATCGACGCGCCGCCGGCGGCGATCGCCGAAATGGAGCGCCAGCAGGGCATCAACGAAGACATTTTGCGCGTGCTGACGCTGCGCGTCGACGCGCTGGAGGAAGGTCCCTCCGCGCAGCTTCGCAAGCGTGAAGACGACGATCGTGGCGGCGAGCGTCGCGGCCCCCGCGGCGACAGAGGCGATCGCGGAGAGCGGGGCGAACGTCGCCCGCGCCGCGAGGAAAGCAAGGTTGAAGAAGGAGACGAAGAATGAGCTCCGCGCCCCGTCGTCCTTTCTTCCGCCGCCGCAAGTCCTGCCCGTTCTCCGGCACGAATGCGCCGAAGATCGACTATAAGGACACGCGTCTGCTCTCTCGCTACATCAGCGAGCGCGGCAAGATCGTGCCCTCGCGCATCACCGCCGTTTCGGCCAAGAAGCAGCGCGAACTCGCGCAGGCGATCAAGCGCGCCCGCTTCCTTGGCCTTTTGCCTTACGTGATCCGCTAGAAGATCGCGTTTTTGAAGCCTGCGGCCGCGTTCTGAAAAGAGCGCGGCTTTTTCTTGGGCCGACTGCGCAGTCGCTGCGCCAGTTTCTTCCCCGAGCAAGGCCGAAAAGCTCACCCCGTGGCCGCCTGCGGCGCTGTAGCCTCGTAAAGCCCGTCGAGCGGCGTCGTTGAAACGGTCGGCTCGGTCATGAATTGCGCCGCCGCGAGAGTGGCGAAGCGGCCGCCCTTCGCGGCCAACTCGTCGAAGGCGCCGCTCTCGACGATCTCGCCCTGATCGAAGACGAGAATGCGGTCGGCGTTGCGCACCGTCGCCAGCCGATGGGCGATGACGAAGGTCGTGCGCCCTTTCATCGCCGCCTCTAACGCCTTCTGGATCAGACGTTCGGTCGTCGCGTCTAGTGCGCTCGTCGCCTCGTCGAACACCATGATCGGCGGATTTTTCAAAAGCGCCCGCGCGATCGAGAGCCGCTGGCGTTCGCCGCCGGAGAGCGAGCGGCCGCGTTCGCTGACGCGGGTCGCCCGCCCGTCGCTCTGAAGCGAGACAAACTCCGTCGCCTGCGCCAGTTCGAGCGCCTGAGCGATCTCCTCATCTGTCGCGTCCGGATTGCCGATGCGCAGATTTTCCTCGATCGATCGCGCGAACAGCATCGGCTCCTGAAAAACGACGCCGATGTTGCGGCGAAGCGAACTCAAAGTGAATTCGCGAATGTCGACGCCGTCGATTTTGACCGCGCCGCTGTCTGGATCGAACACTCGATGCAAGAGCGCGAGCGTCGTTGATTTTCCCGAGCCGGTTGAGCCGACGAGCGCGATCGTCTCTCCGGGCTTCGCCGCAAACGACACGTCGCGCACAGCCGGCCGGCGTCCGTCATAGGAGAAGGTCACGTTCTCGAATTCGACTGCGCCGATAAGCCGATCGGCGTCGCGCGCATGCGGGCGATCAGCGACCGTCGGCTGCGTGTCGAGCACGGCGAAGAATTCCGCAATCTTCGCGGACTGCTGAAACAGGACATTGACGAAGCCGACGACCTGTTCAAGCCGTGCGATCAACATGGTCGCAAAGCTCATGAAGGCGACGATCTCGCCGATTGTCGCGAGGCCGCGCAAATGCAGCCACACGCCGAGCAGGAAAATCGCAAGAATCGTCAGCGTCGCTGAAGCGCGGCTGGCGACGACCACGAACGCCCACCAGGAGAGCACTGGCAACTGTGCTGCGAGCACATCGTCGATGATGCGGTTCAGCGCATGCGACTCGCTTTCGATGCGCGTGAAGCTCTGCACCACTGGAATGTTGCCGAGCGCATCCGAGGCGTGTTCGACGAGCGTGGAATTATAGCGCTCGACCTGGCCTTGCAGATCTTCCGTGCGTCGCAAGACGAAGCTTGTCGCGAAATAGAAGATCGCGACGAGCGCCATCAGCAGCGAGCCGAGACGCCAATTGACGAAAAGCGTCGCAGGCAGCAGCACGAAGAGCGCGACGAAGGAGGCGCAATTCTCGCGAAAGAACGACAGCCAAAGTCCCCACATGGCGTTGGCACCGTCGAGCATCGTCTTCAGCAGACGTCCCGAATGGACATTGGTGTGAAAACTCAGCGGCAGGCTCAAGACATGGTCGAAATAGTCTGACATCACCGCGAGGCGCCGGCGATGCGCGAGGCGATCGGCGTTAAGGCCGACGAGAATGGCGCCGCCGATCGAAAAGAGACCGAAGGCCGCCCAGGCGGACACGAGGGGCAACAAATCGTTCCATGTCAGAGTCTCGCCCGGCGCCTGGGCGCGCGTCATGAGGTCGATGATGTGGCCGAACAGCATCGGCTCGGCGAAGGCGGCGACGGCGAGCGCCAGATTGGCGGCGACAAGGATAATCGCCAGCCGCGCCTCAGGCCGCAGCAGCCGCAGCACGCGCGCGTAAACGCTAAAGACGGACATTTTTTTTGCCTGCAAGCAGGAGGAGAGTCAGCAATGTGCGACGACTCGCAACTTCGGCGCTTGCGCCACTGTGTTCAAGTGGCGCGCGACAGTGGCGGGCGCTCTACGCGGCTCTATTCATCCTCGCCAAAGCGATTGGCGACGAGCGCTTCCAGGGCATCGAGGGCCGCCCTGGCCTGAGGCCCCGTTGCGGTGACGGTGATCGTTGAACCTTGGCCTGCGCCGAGCGTCAGAATGCCCATGATCGAGCTGCCGCCGACGGTTTCGTCGCCTCGTGAGACGGTGATGACAGCGTCAAATTTTTCGCAACATTGCACGAATTTCGCGGTCGCGCGGGCGTGCAGCCCTTTCTTGTTGACGATCGCGAGCTCGCGGGAGAAGGACTCTTCGGCTGCGGCCTGAGGCAATTTATCGGTCACGAGTTCATTCATTTTGCGTTGAGCACTTTGCTGGCGATGTAAACATATTTGCGGCCAGCGTCCTGCGCCTGCAGCACCGCTTGCTCCAAGGGCTGCGTGTCGCGGACCGAAGCCAATTTTATCAGCATCGGCAAATTGACTCCCGCGAGCACTTCCACTTTTCCGCCATCCATCACCGATATTGCGAGATTGGAGGGCGTTCCGCCGAACATGTCAGTCAGCAGCACGACGCCTTCGCCGGTGTCTGCCTCACGGATCGCCTCGATGATATCGGCGCGACGGCGCTCCATATCGTCCTCAGGCCCAATCGAGATCGCCGCGATCTGCTTTTGAGGCCCCACGACGTGTTCGAGCGCCGCGCGAAACTCAGTGGCAAGGTGGCCGTGGGTCACCAAGACCATTCCGATCATACGACCCTACCACTCATGAAGGCGTCTCTTGCGCGCCGAAGTCCGCAAAATCTCTCGGCCCGCATGTGGCGCGCTGCGCTTTATTGCACACGTGAAGCCGTTGCGCCCGCCGCAATCGCCTCGCTCAACAGGGGCGACATTTTGTGCAATGCGGCGAAATAGGCAAGCGAAAACAGCACGGCTCCGTCAATTTGTCGCAAGGTTTTGAATGCAGGCTGCAATCCGCGTCAAAGCCCCGACGCTGGCGGCGTTTTCGAACATACGCGGCAATGTCACGCCGCTCAATTCGGTCGTCGTATCGCTTTCGTCCGGATATCGTTTGGGGGACTTCTCCAAGGCGAGAAGATCAATCACGGCCCGCAAGACGCAGGCGGGCTCATAGTCGACGCGCAACAGTCCCAATCCTCGCGCTTCTATCATGCCGCGGATCGATGGATGTGGATGGGCGATCAGCCGGCCGTGGCGGGCCTCGAGAGCCACGCGGTCGTCGCCGACAAGCGCCGCGAATGCGCCGCGCGTCCGCCAATTGTCGATGAGCCGTAATGTCAGGGCGCTCTTGCCGGCGCCGGATGGACCGCGCAGCAGCAGGCCAATCTCGCCGAGAACCAGCGCACTGGCGTGTATATAGCAGGGCGCTTGTGGCGGCGTCATCTCGCCGCCGGCAACCAAACGACGAAGCGCGCGCCGAGCACGATATCGCTGCGGCGGGGCTCATCGGTGCCCCGCGGATGCGCACGGGTGCGGTTGAGCGCGCGGATGCGCCCGCCATGCGCCTCGATAATCTGCCGCGAGATCGAGAGCCCCAGGCCGGAATTTTGACCGAATCCCTGTTGCGGCCGGTCGGTGTAGAACCGCTCGAAGATGCGGTCGAACGCCTCGTCGGGAATCCCCGGACCGTCGTCGTCTATGATGATCTCATAGCCGTCAAGCTGCTGACCCCCAGGCCCCTTGGCCCGCTCCGGCCAGAGCAGCACTCGTACGGTCCCGCCGGGCTTCGAAAACGATCGGGCGTTGTCGATGAGATTGTTAAACACCTGGCCGAGACGCGAGTCGTGTCCGATGACGCGCCAGCGGCCGCGCGGCGAGTCATAGGCGGAGGCGCGCATCGTCAGCTGAATCGTGACGCCGTCGCCGCGATCGGTGGCGCGCGCGACGTCAACAACGGTCGACAGCGCCGCCGAGAGATCGACGACGCCCATATCAGCGCGCGCGAGTTCGGCGTCGAGACGGGATGCGTCCGAAATATCGCTGATCAAGCGATCCAGCCGACCGACGTCGTGTTTGATGATGGCCAGCAATTTGTCGCGCGCCGCATCGGTCTTGGCGATCGGCAGCGTCTCGACGGCGCTGCGCAGAGACGTCAGGGGATTCTTGAGTTCATGCGCCACGTCTGCGGCGAAATGCTCGATCGCGTCGATGCGTTTATAGAGCGCCTTCGTCATGTCGCGCAGCGCGCCGGAAAGATGGCCGATCTCGTCGGGACGGTCTGAGAAATCCGGGATTTCCTGGCGGGACTTCACGCCGCGCCGCACGCGATCGGCCGCCTCGGCAAGGCGTCGCATCGGCTCGGTGATCGTGTTGGTGAAGAAAAGCGAGATCAGCAGCATCACGCCGGCCGAAACCAGAAAGATGCGGATGATGCCCCAGCGCTCCGCGACGATGATGGCGTCGATGTCGCCGCCCATTGTCGACAGAAGCAACGCGCCGCGCACCGAGCGGAAACGCTGAACGGGGACGGCGACGGAAATGATGGTTTCGCCTCTGGCGTTCGCGCGCACGACCGAATGAATGCGGCCGTTAAGCGCGTTGTCGACCTCGGGATAGGCTTTGCCATTGCCCATGCCGATGTCTTCGTAAAGCGGCAGCTCCGGCCGATGCGATAGGCGCTGGACGAAATTCAGCGATCTTTCGAGGAAGGATGAGGCGTCCAAAGTCGTGGGCTGGTCGCTCGCCGGCGGCAATTCGAAGCGCAGAATGTTTGAGCGCCCTGAGACCGAGCGGGAGTCGAGCAGCAAGAAGCCGTCGCGGTCATAGATGCGCGCCCTGAGCCGCGTCGGCGACACCAGACGCCGCAGCAGGGGCCCGACGCGCTCGGGATTGAGCGAAAATTCGAGCGGCGACCCGCTGTCGGATCCGCTCGCGCTTTCCCCAGGCGCGAGCCTCAGCAGTTTTTCAGGATCGATCGAGATGGCGTCGGTATCGACCGTCGCCGACGCCGCTATGGCGGCCGCGATGATTTCGCCCTGCGTATGCAGGCTCTGTACGCGCGCGTCGATCAATCCCTCGCGGAACTGGTTGAGATAAAGGAAGCCGGCGAGCAGCGCGACGAGCCCGCCAAGATTGAGAACGACGATGCGGCGTGTGAGTGAGGACGAAAGATGCGACTGAATGGTGCGCAGCGCTCGCGCCAGCCGCACGGAGATCGTCCGCGACCGCCGCGTCCGCGTCGCAGCCGCGTCGCGGACGGGGGCCGCAACAGCGGCTTGGCGGGGCGCTTCCGCGACCGCCTCATTAGTTGCGCTCACGTCGCCCGTGCTCTCGATGCTTGCATCCATCTCGCGTCCTCTCCGCGAGAGCTTTAGGCTTCCTTGAATCGATAGCCCACGCCGTAGAGCGTCTCGATCATTTCGAAATCGATGTCCACCACCTTGAATTTCTTGCGTAAACGCTTGATGTGGCTGTCGATCGTGCGATCGTCGACATAGACCTGGTCGTCATATGCGGCGTCCATAAGCGCATTGCGGCTCTTCACCACGCCGGGACGTTGCGCCAGCGACTGCAAAATCAGAAATTCCGTCACCGTCAGCACGACCGGGTCGCCGCGCCAAGTGCAGGTGTGGCGCTCCGGGTCCATGACGAGCGCGCCGCGTTCCAGGACCTTGGCCTCGGACTCCTTCTGCGCCGCGGCCTCCTTGGGATTGGCGCGGCGCAGGATCGCCTTAACCCGCTCGACCAGCAGGCGCTGAGAGAAGGGCTTATGGATGAAATCGTCGGCGCCCATCTTCAGACCGAAGAGCTCATCGATCTCCTCGTCCTTCGAGGTCAGGAAAATTACCGGGAGGTCCGACTTCTGCCGCAGTCGGCGCAAAAGCTCCATGCCGTCCATGCGCGGCATCTTAATGTCGAAGATCGCGAGATCCGGCGGATTGGCGCGCAACCCATCAAGCGCCTGGGCGCCATCGGTATAGGTCTGGACGCGATAGCCCTCACCCTCCAGAGCGATTGAGACGGAGGTGAGAATGTTGCGATCGTCGTCGACGAGTGCGATGGTCGGCATCTTCAACCTTTGCTATTTGCGGCCGCTGTCATGTCTGGACCGGCGCGACGTGATTGCGCTTTCCGCGCGAGCGCCCGGATCCTCAAGGGGCGCGACGTCAACGCTTGCCGTTCGACACTCTTATCGACTCGATGGCGGAACGTGCGAAGTTTCGCCGTCGACGCTGACAAAGTCCGAGGCCAAGGCGGCTGAAATGTGGCCAACATTCGAGCCAAAGGCGCCGCCGCCTCGGCGCCGCTTGTTCATTTATACACAGAATTGCCGAAAAAATCACCTTGTACATGAGTTTTGGCGCTTATTCCCAATAGCGGCAATGATATAGGTCGGCTCCCCAGGCGAGAGCCACGCCGTTAGGACTTGGAAAGCGCTGGCGTTAAGCCAATCTGCTCTATGTTGTTTTTGAGCCTTGGACGCCCCTTGGGCGCCAAAAGAAAATCAGAAGAGCGCGCGAGCGAGCGTAAGCCTTCAGGGAGGGCCAATGAGCGGAGACTGGGCATATCAGGTTCGAGTCAATCTCGTTGACGAAGCGGCCAAGCTTGCGCGCAAAGATCCGGGCAATCCGACGCTGAAACCCCTGAACGACATTTTGGCGAAGCACCACGCCAAGCTTCGCAATCAGCTCGACGCCTTTTCTGAATATGTCGCGGCGGCCGAACAGCACGGGCAAGAGAATTTTCCACTCTACAAATGGACCAAGGCGGTGATTGAAGACCCGGCGAAAATCGAGAAACACAGCAAAGCTTTCTCCATCCATGTCGCCGGCGAGGAAGTCTACGGAAAGGACGTCGCCGACGCGCTGGAGGCGGAAATTCAACCGCTCGTCGGCGGACCTCTCGTCGCGCGCCTCTCTAAGCACGACAGCAATCCCGCCAATAATCCGCAGCCGCCGGCGCAATATCGTTAAGGTTGCGCGGCGGTCGCTCCCTCTCCCGCGAAGCGGCTGGCTTCCCGCGTCATGGCCGCGCTTGTCGCGGCCATCCACGTCGTGGCGGGCCTCCCAAGATGAATTTGGCGCCGGATGCCCGGCACAAGACCGGGCATGACGGCGGGCTCCCCGCCGCCGCTAACCTGAATTCGGAGCCCTGGGGGAAGGCCGGGGAGGGCGATTACGCCGTCGCGAGAAAACCTGCGATCTCATCCTTCAAGACGAGCCGCTGCTTTTTGAGGTCTTCGATCGTCGCGTCGTCCGCGGGCTCGACATTCGTCTCCATGCGGTGAATAGCGCGATTGAGCGTGTGATAGTCTTCGGCGATGCGCGCGAAGTGGGCGTTATTGGCCTTCAGCGCGTGAATGGCCTCGGCCTGTTCGGGAAATTCTTCGTGCAATTCGTGCGCAACGTGGCTCATTCGGCATACCTTTGGTTCGTGAATTCGGCGGCGTCGCCGCGGCCGCGATGATGTGGCCGCCTTGAGCCGAGCGCAACGCCTCGAGCGTGCGACAAACTGCGCAGAAGAATCTCGAGGAGAATTGGAGGCGAACTCGGTTCTGGTAAGAAAGATCAAAACCGACACCAAAGCCGACGACCCGCGACAATATTCGAAAAATCGCGCAATCTGCGCTTGACGCATCTGATCTTCGCGATTAGGTTCCGCGCACTTTCGACAGGCCGTAAGTTCACGCCGTCGGCGAGCGCCTCGCTCTCGATCCTTCGAACTTAAACGCTGTCGCCTTGCCTGTGACCGCCAAGCGTAATTGGTAATCATACCGGCGCTCGGACGCGTTTTCGAAAAAGTTGTAAGACTTTTTCGGGTCAAAACTCGTCCAAAGCTCGTCGGACAGGAAGGCACGATCCCGGAATCCGGGATCCTCTGCGTTAGAAGCGCCTTGGCCCTTACGGCCATCGGCGCTTCGCTCGTTTGCGCATGCCTTAAGGGCTCTGCGCGCCGGGTCTGCCACGAAATCCGCCATTCGCAATCCGCGAAGGACTTTATTGAATGCCGACGATCAGCCAGTTGATCCGCAAGCCGCGTCAAGCGCCCACCTATCGCGAGAAGGCTCGCCACCTGCAGTCTTGCCCGCAGAAGCGCGGCGTGTGCACCCGCGTCTATACGACGACGCCGAAGAAGCCGAACTCGGCGCTTCGCAAAGTCGCCAAGGTGCGCCTGACCAACGGGTTCGAGGTCATCGGCTACATCCCCGGCGAGGGCCATAACCTTCAGGAGCACTCGGTCGTGATGATCCGCGGCGGCCGCGTGAAGGACCTTCCCGGCGTTCGCTATCACATTCTGCGCGGCGTTCTGGACACCCAGGGCGTCAAGGACCGCAAGCAGCGCCGTTCGAAATACGGCGCGAAGCGTCCGAAGTAAGGAGCCGTTCGATGTCTCGTCGCCACCGGGCCGAAAAGCGCGAAGTGATCGAAGACGCCAAATATGGCGACATCGTTCTCGCGAAATTCATGAACTCGATCATGTACGACGGCAAGAAGTCGGTCGCCGAGCAGATCGTCTACGGCGCGCTCGACCAGGTCGAGTCAAAGGCCAAGAGCGATCCGCTCGCCGTGTTCAAGCAGGCGCTCGACAATGTCGCGCCGGCGATCGAAGTGCGCTCGCGCCGCGTCGGCGGCGCCACCTATCAGGTGCCGGTTGAAGTGCGCAACGAGCGGCGTCAGGCGCTCGCCATCCGCTGGATCATCACCGCCGCGCGCGCCCGCAATGACAAGACCATGGTCGACCGGCTGTCGGCCGAGCTGCTCGACGCTTCAAATAACCGCGGCGCCGCGGTGAAGAAGCGCGAAGACACGCATCGCATGGCGGAGGCCAACCGCGCCTTCTCGCATTACCGCTGGTAAGGCGCACGAGCTTTCACGAGGACAACCGTTATGGCCCGCTCTCATCCGATCGAGGACTACCGTAACTTCGGCATCATGGCCCACATCGACGCGGGCAAGACGACGACGACGGAACGCATCCTCTATTATTCCGGCAAGAGCCATAAGATCGGCGAGGTGCATGAAGGCGCCGCGACGATGGACTGGATGGAGCAGGAACAGGAGCGCGGCATCACCATCACGTCAGCCGCGACGACCACCTTCTGGAACGGCAAACGCCTCAACATCATCGACACGCCCGGCCATGTCGACTTCACCATCGAGGTCGAGCGCAGCCTGCGGGTGCTCGACGGCGCCGTATGCGTTCTCGACGGCAATCAGGGAGTCGAGCCGCAGACCGAGACGGTCTGGCGTCAGGCCGACAAATATAATGTGCCGCGCATCGTCTTCGTCAACAAAATGGACAAGATCGGCGCCGACTTCGATCGCTGCGTCGAAGAGATCAAGACCCGCGTCGGCGGCCGTCCGGTCTGCGCGCAATTGCCGATCGGCTCAGAGTCGAATTTCAAGGGCGTCATCGATCTCGTGCGCATGAAGGCCGTGGTCTGGGAAGACGAAGGACTCGGCGCGAAATATCACGATGAAGAGATCCCGGCCGATCTTCTCGACAAGGCGAAAGAATGTCGCACCGCGCTGATCGAAGCCGCGGTCGAAATGGATGACGACGCCATGGCCGCTTACCTCGACGGCCATGAGCCGGACGAGGAGACGCTGCACAGGCTGATCCGCATCGCCGTTCGCAAGATCGCCTTCATCCCGATCTTCTGCGGCTCGGCTTTCAAGAACAAGGGCGTGCAGCCGCTTCTCGACGCCGTCGTGCATTATCTGCCGTCGCCTATCGATCGCGAGGCGATCAAGGGCGTCGACGTCGACACGGGCGCGGAAATGACGCGCAAGCCCTCCGACGCCGAGCCCTTTTCCATGCTCGCCTTCAAGATCATGGACGATCCCTTCGTCGGCACCATCACCTTCGCCCGCGTCTATTCGGGCAAGATCGAATCGGGCACGACGGTGCTCAATTCGACGAAGGAGAAGAAAGAGCGCATCGGCCGCATGCTGCTGATGCACGCCAATAACCGCGAAGACATCAAGGAGGCCTACGCCGGCGACATCGTCGCGCTCGCGGGCCTCAAGGACACGCGCACCGGCGACACGCTCTGCGACCAGCAGAAGCCCGTCATTCTGGAGCGCATGGAGTTTCCCGATCCCGTCATCGAGATCGCCATCGAGCCAAAGTCGAAGGCCGATCAGGAGAAGCTCGGCATCGCGCTGCAGAAGCTCGCGGCGGAGGACCCCTCGTTCCGCGTTTCGACCGATCAGGAAAGCGGCCAGACCATCCTTAAGGGCATGGGCGAACTGCATCTCGACATCAAGGTCGATATTCTGAAGCGCACCTATAAGGTCGACGCCAATATCGGCGCGCCGCAGGTCGCCTATCGCGAGCGTCTCGGCCGCAAGCAGGAAATCGACTACACGCATAAGAAGCAGACCGGCGGCACCGGTCAGTTCGCGCGCGTGAAGATCATTTTCGAACCCAATGAAGCCGGCAAGGGCAATGAGTTCGAAAGCAAGATCGTCGGCGGCGCCGTGCCGAAGGAATATATCCCCGGCGTCGACAAGGGCATTGCGTCAGTGACGACGTCCGGCATTCTCGCCGGCTTCCCGGTCGTCGATCTGAAGGCGACGCTCATCGACGGCGCCTTTCATGATGTCGACTCGTCGGTCCTCGCCTTCGAGATCGCCTCGCGCGCGGCGACGCGCGAGGCGCTGCAGAAGGGCGGCTCGGTGCTGCTCGAGCCGATCATGAAGGTCGAGGTGGTGACGCCGGAAGAATATACCGGCTCGGTCATCGGCGATCTGAACTCGCGTCGTGGACAAATTCAGGGCCAGGACATGCGCGCCAACGCCGTGGTGATCAACGCCATGGTGCCGCTCGCCAATATGTTCGGCTACGTCAATCAGCTGCGCTCTTTCACGCAGGGACGCGCGAGCTACACGATGCAATTCGATCACTACGAACAAGTGCCCGAAGCGGAATCGAAGAAGGTCCAGGCGAAATACGCCTGATTTCGAACGCTAAGGGACAGCAGGAACTCTTTAAAGGAGCACGGCGATGGCCAAGGAAAAGTTTTCACGCACGAAGCCGCACTGCAACATTGGGACGATTGGACACGTCGACCATGGCAAGACGTCTTTGACGGCGGCGATCACGAAAGTGTTGGCGGAGACGGGCGGG
>NZ_VBTZ01000012.1 GCF_005771425.1 Methylocystis sp. B8
CGTAACCGCCGAAGGGGCTGGCCCAGATCGACCAGCGAGGTTCGTAAAGTGCGGAAGCATTTGGTTGGGGCGAACGCGATAGGTCCACGTGAGAAAGCGAGATTTTCTTCGACGCGGCTGACTCATCTGTCGGGTAACTCGCAATGAAGCCGCTTGCGTCGCCTATTTGGCCCTGGTTGCGATTTGGTCCCTGGAGATCAAGCATTTGATACAGGAAGTGGCCCAGTGAACGATATCCGATCTGTTGCGCGCCTGTCGCTGGTTCGCCCGCAGAACTCGCCAAAGCGTTGGTCAAAGCTGTCCCCGTTAGGCCGTAGAGGTTGACGAAGTTTGGCGCCAAGGGAAGGCCCGCGTTGAACCAAGCGTTGATCACATTTGCAACGCCGCGTTGATTCCGCGGAAGAGCGCTCACGCCCCCGGGAATGTCGCCGCCAAGGTTGGCAGTGAGGCTCAAGAAAACGTCGTTTGACGTATAATTGAGACTAGTAATGAAATTCGCGGGAGCGTTGGCAGTGACGAGTCCGGAGAATTTGGACCCGGCGAATCCTCCGTCGGCATGTAGGATAGTATAGTTCTTAACTATGTAAGTGCCTCTTGCAAAAGTCGCGAGCACCGTCCCCGCGAGCGTCGCTGTGCCGGTCACATTGGCGCGGTCGGCGGCGACTGGCGAGACCTCTACGAGGTACTGGCTGCCAGCGCCCAGCGTAAGGTCGCCAACCACCGTGATCAAGCCGATCGAATTGCCCGGCGACAATTCACCATTGATCGTCGCCGAAGGCAGAAATCCGTTGCCGCCGATCACGGCTCCTTGCCCCACCGTCAATCCACTAGAGGAAACGATGGAGCCATTCACGACCAGCTTGCCCTCACTCACCGACGTCGCGCCGGTATAAGTGTTGATGTTTGAGAGAACCGTCGTTCCGGCGCCGGTTTTTTCGATGGCGCCGGTCCCTGAAATAACGCCGCTGACCGTGGACGTGCCAGCGCCGTCCAGGGCAAATGTGCCGTTGTTGACGATGGTGCTCACAATACTGCCGGTGACTATCAGCTGACCGGCATTGATCGTCGTCAGTCCCGTATAGGTATTGTTGCCCGCCAGCGTGAACGTGCCGGCGCCTTCCTTGATGAGGCCGCCGGTCCCAGAGATCGAACCAGAGAAAGTCGTGCTCGTGCCGTCGCCGCCGGTCGTAAGCGTGGCTGATCCGAGAAGGACATTGCCTGCGCCGGCCAGCGAGCCGATTGACTGACTAAAGCCGGCGAGGTCCAAAAATGTGCCGGAGGCGAGCGTGTGTGCGCTGTTGGCCGAGAAGGTGTTGCTGGATCCGGCCCGCAACGTCCCGGCGTTGATCGTCGTCCCGCCCGAATAGGTGTTGGTCCCCGATAGCGTCGTCGTGCCGCTGATCGTCGTCAGGCTCGCGCCGCCGCCAAGAGCGCTGACCGTCCCACCCGTCGAGGTGATCGCCCCGGTGAGCTGGCCATTCGTAAGCGTGCCGCCGGAAAGCGACACCGCGTTGATCGTCTGTGCAAAACCGCTCAGATTCAGCGTGCCGCCCGTGTTGATCGTCGTCGCCGACGCCACGCTGAACGCATTGGCGGCGCCGCCCTGCAGCGTTCCGGCGTTGATCGTGGTGCCCCCGGTGTAGGTATTGGCCCCCGATAGCGTGAATGTGCCTGTGCCTTGTTTGATCAAGCCGGTCACTCCCACGCCATTCTGGATGACGCCGGAAAACGTTGTTGAGGTATTGTTGCCGCCCGCTGTCAGTGTCGCGGCGCTGGCGCTTGAGTTGGTCACCACCCGGCCGCTGCCGCCGCCGGCGCTGGCGAGCGAGCCGATGATCTGATTGAACCCGGCAAGATCCAGGGTTGTGTTCGTATTGAGGGTGTGGGCGCTGGTGACTGAGAATGCGTTCTCCGCTCCGCCCCGCAGCGTGCCGCCGTTGGCGCTGACCGTCGTGCTTCCGCTGTAGGTATTGGTTCCCGTCAGAATGAGCGTGCCCGCCCCGCTCTTGGTCAGCGCGCCCGTGCCGCTGATTGCGCCGCCATAGGTCAGCGCGCCGGTGCGGTTGAACGTCAGCGCAGCGTTGTTGACGATATCGCCGGCGATGCTGCCGGTCGCCCCGTTCCCGATCTGCAGCGTGCCCCCGCCGGCGTTGATCGTCGCGGCGCCCGTGAAGGCGGGGCTGTCGCCGGTTAAGATCAGCGTGCCGGCGCCGCTCTTGGTGAGTGGTCCGCTCCCGCTGATCACGCCGCTCAGCGTCGTTGTGCCGCTGGTCGTGTTGAAGCCGCCGCCGGCGGCGTTAACCGTCACGCCGCGGGCCGAGTTGACGGTTCCAGAAGTCTGCAGCGTTCCGCCGCCAAACGTGAGCCCGCCCGCCGCATTGCCAAGATTGTTGTTATTGGTAATCGCAAGCGTGCCGGCGTTGATCGTCGTCCCGCCCGTATAGGTGTTGGTGCCCGACAGCGTGAACGTCCCCGTGCCCGCCTTTGTCAGGCTGATTGTCCCCGCGCCATCCTGGATCACCCCGGAAAATGTTGTCGACGTGTTGTCGCCGCCCGTTGTCAGTGCCGCGGCGGTCGCATCCGAGTTGGTCACTACACGGCCGCTGCCGGCGCCGGCGAGCGAGCCGATGGTCTGATCGAAGCCGGCAAGATCCAGGGTGGTGTTCGCGTTGAGCGTGTGCGCGCTAGTGGCTGAGAACGCATTCTCCGCTCCGGCCTTCAGCGTCCCGCCGTTGGCGCTGATCGTCGTGCTTCCGCTGTAGGTATTGGCGCCGCTGAGGGTGAGCGTGCCGGCGCCGCTCTTGGTGACCGAGCCGGCGCCGCTGATCACACCGGCATAAGTCAGCGCGTTGCTGCGGTTGAATGTCAGCGCGGCGTTGTCGACGATGTCGCCGGCGACAGAGCCCGTCGTTCCGCCGGCCCCGATCTGCAGCGTTCCCGCACTGATCGTCGTCCCGCCGGTGTATGTGTTGGCGCCGCTGAGGGTGAGCGTGCCCGCGCCTTGCTTGGTGACCGAGCCGGCGCCGCTGATCACACCGGCATAAGTCAGCGCGTTGCTGCGGTTGAATGTCAGCGCGGCGTTGTCGACGATGTCGCCGGCGACAGAGCCCGTCGTTCCGCCGGCTCCGATCTGCAGCGTCCCGGCGTTGATCGTCGTGGCGCCCGTGAAGGTGTTGTCCCCCGTCAGAGTGAATGTCCCTGTGCCGGTCTTCGTCAGACTGGTCGCGCCCACGCCATCCTGGATCACGCCGGAAAATGTCGTCGAGGTGTTGTTTCCGCCGGTCGTGAACGCGGCGGCCCCGCCGGAATTGGTCACCGTTCCCGCGCCGGCCAGGGAGGCAATGATCTGACTAAAGCCACCAAGGTCTAACGATGCCCCAGCGGCGACCGTATGCGCGCTCGCAGACGAGAACGCGTTCGTGGCGCCGCCCTTGAGCGTTCCAGCGTTGATCGTCGTCGCGCCGGAATAGGTGTTGGCCCCCGACAGCGTGAATGTCCCCGAGCCGTTCTTAGTCACGGCGATGGTCGCTGCAGGATTGACGCCGTTCTGAATGACGCCGAAAAACATCGTCGACGTGTTATCGCCGCCGGTGGTGAGGGTCCTCGCCGCCGTGCTCGAACTGGTCACCGTGCCGGCCCCGGCAAGCGACCCGATGGCCTGACTGCCCCCGAACAGGTCAAGGAACGCGCCAGCCGCCACGGTGTGCGCACTGCTTGCTGAGAATGCGTTCGTCGCGCCGGCGAGCAGCGTGCCGGCGTTGACATTCGTCGCGCCGGAATAGGTGTTGGCGCCCGACAGAGTGAATGTCCCTGTGCCGGTCTTCGTCAGACTGGTCGCGCCCGCGCCGTTCTGGATCACCCCGGAAAATGTCGTCGACGTGTTGTCGCCGCCTGCGGTCAGTGTCGCGGCGCTGGCGCTTGAGTTGGTCACCACACGGCCGCTGCCGCCGCCGGCGCTGGCGAGCGAGCCGATGATCTGATTGAACCCGGCGAGGTCCAGGGTTGTGGTCGAGCTGAGCACATGCGCGCTGTTGACGGAGAACGCGCTCGTTGTTCCGGCCTTCAGCGTCCCGCCGGTGAGATTCGTCTGACCCAGATAAGTGTTATTCCCAGTCAGCGTCAGCGTGCCAGCGCCGCTTTTGGTCAGCGCGCCCGAGCCGCTGATCGCGCTACTATAGGTCACCGCGTTGCTGCGGTTGAACATCAGCGCAGCGTTGTTGACGATGTCGCCGGCGATGCTGCCGGTCGCCCCGTTTCCGATCTGCAGCGTCCCGGCGTTGATCGTCGTGGCGCCCGTGAAAGCGGGGCTGTCGCCAGTTAAGATCAGCGTGCCGGCGCCGCTCTTGGTGAGCGGTCCGCTCCCGCTGATCACGCCGCCTAATGTCAATGTCCCAGCCGACGTATTGAAGCCGCCGCCGCCGGCATTGACCGTCACGCCGCGGTTCGACGTAAAGGTCGCCGTAGACTGTAGCGTTCCGCCGCCAAACGTGAGCCCGCCAGATACGTTGCCAAGTCTGGCCTCGGAGTTGATGGAAAGCGTCCCGGCGTTGATCGTCGTCCCGCCGGTGTATGTGTTGGCGCCGCTGAGGGTGAGCGTGCCTGGACCCGCATAGGTTAGTCCGGCGGTGCCGGCCACGACCGAACTAACGGTCGTGCTGCCGCCCGCCAGCACGCTGACGGTCGGATTGACGCCCCCAAGAGTCAGCGTATTGGCACCCGTCCGAGCGACGGTATAGCCGCTTGTATTAAACGTAAGATTATGTACCGTGACCGGCGCGTTGATAGTTACGGCGCCGGCCGTTCCCGCGAAAACGGCATTGTCCAGCGCGGCATTATTCCAAGTCTGGAAAGTAACTCCATTGTACCAAAGCGCGGGAGCCGAGTTATTCCAGTTGCCGGTGCCGCCGCCGCCCGGAGTGACGCCGTTCGCGCTCCACTGCAAATCGGCCGCGTTGACGACAGCGATCCACCCCAGTCCAAATGCAATGATTGCCGTTCCGTGCAGGAGTAAACGGGTCGGACCCGAAAGCAAGATTAAGCGGACGCGATCAACGCGCCGAATGCGAGCGCCGACCAATCTCGGTCCGCCCAATGCTCCCCCCCCCAATCGTTTAATGCCATTCCGAGTTGTGCAACTCGTGCATATTTTTTGTGCGCCACAGGCGTAAGGTTTTCAAATTTAAAAGTACTCGAGCTAATGTACACTGCTTTCAAAAATCCCTGCATGTTACTTAAATGTCACTGTACTGTGTGCATTTTGAAAGGCACGGCTGCGCGCTAAGAGTGCGATTTTACAAGATTATTCTTATCGCAAAGGCAACGCTGCACGCTAAGAGCGCGATTTTACATCATTATTCTTGTGGCGAGGCAAAGGTGTATGCTAAGAGTGCGATTTTACGTAATTATTCTTGTAACCACAGTACAATTGCTTGGCTTACGCTTCAATCGGCCTTCGATATCGTAGTTGTCGATGATTCCAGCCGCTTCTTCCACAATCAGCTCCTGCTCGACTTCTACGTCCGTTGGCCTCCTAAGAACGGGATCAAGCTTGTTTCTGTCGCCCACGAACCCGTTGATCCGATGAGCAACAGGATCCGGTGCTGTTCATGGGTAAGTGCTGTTCCAAGGCCACGTCTTTGAGCGCGACGAGTCGCCCGTAGGTCCTCGGGAGAAGTTCGTCGATCCGGCTATTGAGGTGGCCATTGACGATCTTTTTGAGCGCATCGGCGAGATCAGCCTGCGGATCGACGCCGCAGAGCTTGCAGGTTTTCGATGAGCGAGGCGACGATCGCTCGGGCCGGCGCTGTGTCTGGAGACGCGCCACGTGCACGCGGCGATGTCCGCGCAGCACAACAAGACCGATGCAACAGACGCGCTCGGCATCGTTCATATCGTGCGAACGGGGTGGGTCGAGGCCGCTTTCATCAGGAGAGAGCCGTGCTATCGCCTGCGGCTTCTGCTGACGCAGCGGCGCAATCTCAAACGCAAATTCCTCGACATCGAAAACACGATCCGCCACTCGTTCAAAGCCTTCGGTATCCGGTTGAAAGGAACGTCGCGGGGCAATTTTGAGCAGGCTGTGCGCGAGGCTGTCGCCAACGATCCGCTGACCAGCGAGCTGATGGAAGCGATGCTGACGGCGCGCGCGGCGCTGCGGAAGCAGTATTGTAAGCCGCACGATTTGGTCGTGAAGTTCATCTCTCGGGGTGAACTCTGCCGGCGCTTCATGGCGATCCCCGGCGTCGGCCTGGTGACGGCGTTAAGCTTCATGACGTCGATCGACGATCCGGCGCGATTCCGGCGATCGCGTGATGTCGCCGCCTATTTTGGCTTGACGTCGAAACGGCGTCAGTCGGGGGTCGATCGACGTTCAGGGCCGCATCAGCAAGGCTGGCGACCGCGAGATGCAACGCGCGCGTTACCAAGCAGCCGGCGTGATGCTGACGCGCTTCAAGGGCAATGACAAGCTCAAAGCATGGGGTTTGATGTTGCCGAAACGCGGTTGCCGGCGCCAGGCGACCATCGCCGTCGCGCGCAAACTGGCGGCCGTCATGCATGCGATGTGGCGTGACGGCGCCGGCGATGGCGCGCCAGGCCGACGTCGCCGCGCGGGCGGCCGTCAAAAATCGCAAGCCTCTCGGCGCGCACGCATGACGCAGCAACGCGCACAAATTTTGCAGACGATCACGCAAAACGCGATCGTCCTTGAGCCAGGGAGCTCCGAGCAAGCGGATGAGAATTGGTGTAGACCAAGGACGATGGGAGCACGCAATCTTGCCTGTGGCCGTTCACCCGGACCGCGCCGGAATGCCTGTGATGCGGCGCCGCCGGAGATCCCACGGAATGGACAAGAATGACGGGCATTAAGCCGCAATCGCTCGAGATGGCGCTTGCGGCCGAGCCAGCCGATGTGCGCGAGAAGTGGTTCGCGCGAATCTATGCGCTGAAGCCTCTTATTTTTGCGGTCACGGCGCTCTTCTGGATTTCAACCGCGTTGGTTTCTTTCGGACCAGGATGGGATATTGGCCTGGGGCTTTTGTATGAAGGCGGAATGTTCGGCCCCATAGTCGCTGACCGTCTTCGCCGGCGCGTCATCCGATCTGATCGTCGGCGTCGCGATCGCCTTTCGCCGCACATCGAAGACGGCGCTCGTCGCCGCGCTCATCCTCTCCTTCGTTTACCTTATCCTCGGCACCATTCTTGTGCCGCGACTTTGGATCGAGCCGCTGGGGCCGATGTTGAAAATCTGGTCTGTTATGGTGCTAAACGGCGTCTCCCTGGCGATCGTCGACGACCGGTGATCTATCTTCTCCTCAAATACATTCACATCATCGGCACCGCGGTTTTGCTCGGCGCCGGGGCTGGAATAGCATTCTTCATGCTGATGGCGCACTTCAAGCGCTCTACGCAAGTGATCGCCGGAGTCGCGCGCATTGTCGTGATCGCTGACTTCGTTTTCACCGCATCGGCCGTCGTGGTTCAGCCCGTCAGCGGTGTCCCGCTTACATGGCTCGCAGGCTTATCGCTTAGCGAAGGCTGGATCGCGTTTTCAATCGCGCTCTTTTTTTAACGGGCACCTTCTGGCTGCGGTCGTCTGGATGCAGATGCGCATGCGCGATATCGCGCAAGCCGCGGTAGCGGCGAACGAGCCGCTGCCACAGAGCTACCACAGATTGTTCCGGTGGTGGTTCGCCTTCGGCTTTCCCGCCTTCGGCGCCGTCATGACCATCATATGGCTCATGATCGCCAAGCCGCAGATATTTTAAAATACGCCACCATCGCAGCGAAACGCCTATTAAGAGGCGGTCATTTTTACTTTCATTTCCTTCTTACGTTTCGCGAGCGACGAACCTAGCGCCAAGAGATCGACGCCACTTTCCCGCGCCTCCGGAAAAATCTCATTCTCTTCCTCGCCGACATGATGCATGACATATTCGCCCAGCACCTTGATCTTGGCGTCGAAGAGACGATCGTCTGGCGTCATGGCCTGAATTTCGGCAATTAGCCGTTTGGCGCTCGCATGTTCGACTTCGGCTTCATCGAGCAAATCCCCATCAGCGATGGCGTTGCGGAGAGCGGGATAGAAGATTTCTTCCTCGATCTGCGCATGCAACTTGAGCGCCTGGCAAATTTTGCGCGCTAGCGCCTCTTTCTCGGCGTCATCTTCGAGCTTCTCAAACTCCTTGAACCACGTTTTCACCTCCCGATGATCGTCTTTCAGGATCTTGATCGCATCGGCTGGTTTCGCCGAAGCAAGCGACTCCTTGCGGTTGGTTCTAGACGCAGCCCGTTTGGCGCGGGTGGTGGTGGCGGTTGCCGTTGGCATGCTCTTTCTCCCTGAGCGAAACGGTCGCGCGCGACAATTCGCCTCGGAGTAACCCTTCCGCCAGGAAGATAGTTCCCCAGGAGGAAGCCCGCGTCGCGTCAAATTTTGCCGGCCGGAAATTTATAATTGATAGTTACAAGCGGACCCCAGGGAAACTATGAGTTAGCAAGCACTACCTCCGCTGAAGAATGCGCAGCGGCAAACGGACGCTCGGCGCGCGAAAGCCGGAGACGGCGGAGACATGAACCCTTCACGCGAAGACTTGCCTTCTCTTGCGTAACCTTCCATCACCGCCGTCAGATCGCAGCAAATTGTGACTCGCTGCGGGGCTTCTGCTCAACGATGCGCGCAATGCGCTCAATGCATCGGTCGGAAGTGACCGGGCCTTTTTGCGCTTTCCTTCCGAAGCTGGACAAGAATTCAACTGTTGGGGTTACGATGATTCCGTTAGTCGTCCGCCTATTTGTTGCGGAACCTTTCTAACCGAAGAAGCGTTCAGCTGTCACAGCGACCCGTCGTTTATAAGGCGCAGCAATGAGATGCGTAGCGCGAGTGACGTGTTGCAACCCAAGGAGCACTGAACATGGCCACTGCAACGCCGACCTTCAACCTTATCTCAAGCGAAGACGTCGAAGGCACCGCGGTATATGATCCTTCTGGAAACAAAGTCGGAGAAATCGATCATCTGATGATCGACAGAGTCTCGGGTAACGTGCGTTACGCCATTATGAGCTTCGGCGGCTTCCTCGGCCTCGGGCACAGCCATTACCCGCTTCCCTGGAGCGCTTTTCGGTATGACACCGGTCTAGAAGGCTACGTCGCGAACATCACGGAGCAGCAACTCAAGAACGCGCCGGAGTTCAGCGAAGACAGCTGGACTGACCGCGAGTGGGAAAAGAGCTGGCATGAATATTTCGGAGCCCAGCCCTATTGGCAAGAAGGCGCTGCTACTTCCAGGGAGTCGCGCGAGTCAATGATATAGAGCGTGCATTTTTATGGCGAACCGCGTCCGGCAAGGTCTTCGATCTTGTCGGACCTTGCTATCGTTTGCCTGTCTGTGCGATCCCGCGAGCCGTATCAGATTGAGGGCGAGGATCTCCGGCCATTCCAACTCGGCGAGCGCAAAAGTGCGCCGTCGTCTATGATGCGCTTAGCGCGCTCATATTGCTTGCCGCTCTCGAAACCTGTGCGCTCCCCAGCAAAGGCTCCGCCGGAGCCTCAGCCTCGGGAACAGACGAAGAAGTGCTCTGTTACCTCGGTGAAGGGCTACAAAGGACAGGACAGGCAAATGGACGACCGCAAGGAAATTTTCTCTCATGATTCCGGGAAACAAACACAAAAGCTGGCTCGCGGCGCTATTGAGGAAGCCCGGATGGTGCTTCCGGGAATTCAAGCGCTGTTCGGCTTTCAGCTGATAGCGGTTTTCAACAATCGGTTTTTGGCAGGCTTGCTCCGTCGCTCAACTTGCCGATTTGACGTCTTGTTCAGGTGATCACGATGACTCTTCTAAACGCATTGCCTCGAGTCGATCCTGAGACTGGCGCTGTGTTAGCGGTTGTGGAGACGCCTCGCGGCAGCCGCAACAAATATAAGTATGACGTTGAGCTAAAGTGCATTCGGCTGGCGAGCGTGTTGCCGCAGGGAACCGTGTTTCCTTATGATTTCGGCTTCGTCCCTTCCACCAAGGCTGCTGATGGCGACCCCCTCGACATCATGATCCTCATGGATGAAATTGCATCGGCCGGCTGCGTCATTTCGGTGCGCGTGATTGGCGCAATTGAAGCGGAGCAACGCGCCAAGGGCGGAGATTGGGTACGTAACGATAGATTGCTCGGCGTATCCGTGCAGGCTCATGCCCATGCCAGCATCGAGTCTATAGCCGACATTGATCCTAAGCTCCTCGAGGAGCTGGAGGGATTTTTTGAGCATTACAATCGCCTTCATGACAAAGAATTTCGCGTCCTGGAGCGCGTCGGACCCAAGAAAGCTCTGAAGCTTATCGAGAAAGTGGCGGTGTGAACAGGAGGGCTTTCGTCCACTCCAAAGCATGAGAAGCGGGCAAGCGCCCGCTATAAAATTAGCCTCCCGAGGGCGTCGCGATTTTCAAGTGAAACGAAGCTTTGCCAATAAAACCTCCCGGCGCGTACATCCGGCGACGGGGCGCTCTTAGGAACGGCGAGCGGCCGTCATTGAGCGGAATCTCCGTGTGCGCTTCGTTCAGTTCAAGCGCCGATCGCTGGCGGGCGCCGATTGGCCTGTAACAATCCAATATGGCGACACGTCGGTTTTGTCGCGAACGATTGCGAGTGCGAGAAGGAAAGCAGGTCCGCTCATTTCCTCGTTGCCGTCGAGCCAACTGGCGACCCATTCCGGCGTCTCGGCGAGGAGCGCCGCGAGATCGGCTTCTGCGAGGCCGGCGCTCTCGAGCGGGCGGCGGCTCTTTCGCTCCGCAAAGGAGCGACGGCCGCCGAACGGATCTTCGTTCGCGTCGTTCGCATGCCGCGGTAAAATCCTAGTCACGTGAATCGGATGGCGCGCTTTCATGATCGAATGCCGGTCCTACTCGACGGCGCGACGTTGGAGCTTGGATGGCAGGCGACGAGCCGGGGGCAACGCCCGAGGATGCTCTGCAGCAGTGGATTGCGTCGTCGCGCGTCAACAGTCATGGCCAGCCGCATCGTCCTTATCTGTACTAGCTGATACTCGATCCGACAGTCGGCGCCTGGTTGAGCGATTGGTTTTGATGTCCGACCTTGTCAGGCTGCGATCATTTTCTCCTTGGTCATCGGCATGGCGTCGAGAAAGGTTTGCATCGGCGTTTTGCCGAAACACCGGGGGCCTTGATGCGGGCGCTGTTCGTTATAGTCGCTCACCCAAACGTCGAGATCGGCCTGTAGCTCGTCGATCGAACGATACACTCTTTTGCGGAACGTGACACGATAGAACTCGTTGAGCACGGTCTTATGGAAGCGCTCACAAATTCCGTACGTTTGGGCTCTTGGTCTTGGTTCGCGAGTGATCGATGTCCTCGATCGCAAGATAGAGCTGTATTCATGCCGCTCTGGGTTCCGCAATATTCGCTGCCGCGGTCGGTGAGCACGCGCAGTAGCTTGACATCCTGGCTATCAAAGAACGGAACGACGCGATCATTGAGGAGATCGGTCGCCGTGATCGGCGTCTTGCGATCATAGAGCTTGGCGAAAGCCACCTTGGCATAGGTGTCGATGAAGGTCTGTTGGTAGATGCGCCCCACGCCCTTCAGATTGCCGACATAGAAGGTTTCCTGGGCGCCGCAGTAGCCTGGGTGCTCGCTCTCGAACTCGCCATGGGCCTCCTTCTCTTGTTTGGCCTTTTCCGAGGCGGCGATCTGGGCTTCGGTGAGAATAAGGCGCGCTCCTGAGCCATTTTGGGCCTCGAGCGCCTTCAGCCGCTTGTTCATGGTTTCGAGGTCATGACGCTGCCATACACAGCGCACGCCGGCGGGCGAAATCGTTAGCCCACGCTTGCGTAACTCATTGGCGACGCGGATCTGGCCAAAGGCCGCCTGTTCGAGAGCAAACGCAACGACAGCGTCTTCGACGTCCTCCGGCACCCAGTTCTTCAACGCCAGCTTCTTACGGCTGATCTCCTGTAAGGCCAGCTCGCCGCCTTTTTCATAAAAGCTGTCGCGGCTGTAACCCATGATTTTGCACGCCTGGCTGACATTGCCGAGCTGCTTGGCGAGCTCAAGAAGGCCTACTTTGGCGCAGATGATTTTCTGTTCGGTCGTCACGGTATCCTCCAGTCGCCGAGCGACCCAGGACGCCGTTTGTCAGTTTAAGTCGCACCTTATCGACATTGATCGCCTCTGTTGGTTGAAGTTGATGAACTCCAAGACACAACGATGTTGGTCGGCGTCCCTCACACGCTATGCGCCGACGAGCATCGTTGTGGCGAAGGCCATTCGTAAGAAGCTTGCGTGAGTTTTTCATGATTGAGTACCTCGTCTGGGGGAAGCCTCTCAGCCGGGAACTCTGGACGAAATTTCTTGTTTCGCCTGCCGCCGCGCATCCAGCGCCATCCGCCCCCACGCTCGAGAACATCGGCAAGTAGCTCCAATTTATGCTCGCCGAGATCATCGCCGAGCCAAGGCTACTCAATGTCGCGGTCGGCGAAATGCAGAACGGCGCGCGCATTCACGACGTTGCCGTGCATCAAGTCGTCGCCATTTTGATAGCTGACAAAGCGGTACAGCCTTCATGCTTCAAGATCATGGTTCGCTCAGGCGCGCGCGACGCTGGAAATTAGAATGGTCTGCGTCCTCACCGAGAGGATGAGGGCCCGCTGCCCCTCCCCAAAAGCTCCATGGCATCCTCGGCAATTTCCTCAGGTCCGTCCTGCCCGTCGCTTCCCCGGCGACAGCAAGCATAGCCCGCATCAGCGCAGCTAGATCAAGGCTTATCCCGCGATCAGCGGCCATTTGATTGGCAACGCGGAACGTCTCATCGATCAAATCCCGATGCATACCGGCTACTTTCTCCCTCCGCCATCGTCGGCTTCACCCTCCAGCCAAAACAGTGAAAATCAACAGCTTGATGATGCGGATGGCGAAAATGCCTGCCACGAGCAGTAGGCCGCCGATAGGAAATTGCTGCGCAATGTAACCATGGCGGAGGTCCGTCATCACTGCATCCCCTGCATCCCGCTCACTGCGGTTGCAGCGACGAGCGCGGCGAATTTGGTCCAAGCCTATCCTTGGATCATTTGCTCGCATCGCGCATATTTTTGCAAGGACTTGGGCCCCGCTAGGCTGCATTACGCAATCTCTTAATTAGGTCGTGGTTCTCCATAACCCCTTTGTATTGCCTTTCGATTATGTCGTGAACGTAGGGCGGAAGATCTTCTTCTAGCGCCTTTTGGTATTCGGTCTTGGCAACATCTTCGCCGCGCTCGCATTCTTCGAGTATGGTTTTGTCATCACCGTCTGTGATTACTGCCTTCAGCTTTGTCCATGCGCGGTGCAAGGCGCCTAATGTCGACCCTTGGGTGGAGGGGGAACCACCAAGATTGACGATTTCCTCTTCTAACTCCTGCGCGCCGAGCGCGCATCGTTGCGACGCTTTTTCAAATACCCTGCGCAGTTTCTGGTCTTTGGCTGCTTCCGCTGCGCTCGCGAATCCCTTTTCGCCATCACGGCTCACCTCGGCTAAATTCTTCAAGACAGATTGAGGATCCCCAGTCATTGTTCTACCTCCTACCCAAATCCGATGTGCAGCAACGATCGGGACGATGAATTGTTCCAATCCGCAGGACAGTGGGCGAATCGCCCACGAAAATTCTTGCGCGAAGATATTTAAAGCCGACGGTCTTCCCCATTTCTAACGAGCCGAGATCGCGGGACGAGCCCGTTAACCTCGTCCAACTTGGGCTGTAAGGATGAAAGACGACAAAGGAGAGAGGAGGCACGCCCAATGTAATGGGGGGCCTAGTTTCTGACGCGAAGCGCAACACCCCCTGCCGATCTGGCATCGGCAAGGTTGATCAAGACCTTCGGGACTGTTGCCATGCCAGGCTATTCGCATCTGCTTTACGATGAAAGAGACCCCGGCAGCGCTCGGAAAGCGACCGCGCTACGCGATGACGCCGGACTTGTCTTTCGAGATACGCTCGCGCCTCGCTGCCGGGAACGATCGGTTCGACCGGACGGCCCGCTGCATTCGCCATGATGGCGCTCCCACAAGGCGTCAGAGCGACAAAATATTATGAATCGAACTTCAGTTCCAGGTGACTAGCTCGCGCCGGAGCACGTCGCGACACATCCGTGACCGAACGTGGGAGAGCCAAGCTTCGCTCTGTCGCCGCCATTGCACCTGAAAAGCCCGCGGCCAAGTAAGAGCCGCGGGCAACACGACAGTTGCGCCTCTAACTTACGAGCAGACCCAAACCCAACCGTCCGGGGCCCATTTCCAGCACGGGCCTACGCCATAGGGATACCAGCGGCCTCCCCAATAGCGGCCGCGTCCTGAGCCGAAACCCCAGCGGCCGCGATTCCAGTCGCCGCCACCGCGCATGCCGCCGCGGTCCCCGCTCCAGCCTCGGTGGTCACCATCCAAGCCGCCAGCATGGTCGCTGAAGCCATGATCGCCGCCACCATCGCGCCCGGAGCCTTCATGAGGCCCAGCAAACACGGCTGATGGAATCGCCAACGCTCCTAACACTGCGAAGACAAGGGATACCTTGCGTAGCATAGCTTCCTCTGTTTCAGACCAGAAGCAGAGCGCTTGCGCGCTACCGCCTTCGTGCTGCGGACGAAACCGGTGAACTACACCACTAGTCCCGGCAACAACGGGCGCTTCGGCGAAGAGATAATCTTTTCGCTATAGAGGGGGCAAAGCCAAGCCCTTGGCGATCATGCAGAAACAAGGCCGCGGGAACATATGGACATGTTGACGTGTTGCAGTTTGCTTGGAGGTAACAATGAACCAAACGCCAACTGCGCTTTCGCGAGTAGCCATTCAATGTTTTGTCGTTGCCGCCAACAACCTGAGAGCCCGCTTTAGAAATGAGGTTGTTGCAGCATTACCAAAATTTGCGCGGATGCGACTCGAATGGGAGTGGCGGAACCTCTTCTGTTGCGACGTGGATAGCATTCCGCCGCTAGTACAGGCTTGTCTCTTGGGCGGCGAACGGTGCGCTCAAAGTTTGCTCAGAAATGATTACAAGGGCTCTCCCGACTCATTTTTTCAAGAATGTGTGAGCAGCACAGTGGACGACATTACCGCGCGCGTCGATGCGGAATGCGGGCGCTCTTACCATTGACTATTGCGCATAGGGCGCTGCCTAAACTGAGTGTAGGATAAAGCTATGAACCTCTCCCGTGAGATTGCGGCGCACGTACCTTATTTGCGCCGCTTCGCGAGGGCGCTCTGCGGCTCGCAAAAAAGCGGCGACGCCTATGTTGTCGCCACATTGGAGGCGTTGGTCGCCGACCCTGACGCTTTCCCAGCGAATATGTCGCCCAAAGTTGGACTTTACCATCTGTTCATGTCCTCCTGGTCGTCGATCCGGCTGAACACGGAAACGTCGCCCAACGACGAGATCTCCGCGGCTCAGCGCAACATCAGCATGCTGACGCCGCGCTCGCGACAAGCCTTTCTGCTACGCACGGTCGAAGGCTTCTCGGTTGCAGACGCCGCCACGATCCTGGACGTCTCCGAGGAGGAGGTTGAGGCGCTGGTCAGAGAGGCGGGCCGCGAAATCGCCGAGCGCGTCGCGACGGACGTGCTGATTATCGAGGATGAGTCGCTTATCGCGCAGGACATAGAATTCATTGCGCGCGATCTCGGCCATCGCGTGATCGGCGTTGCGCGGACGCATCAGGAGGCTGTGGAACTCGCCAAGCGCCAGCGGCCCGGGCTGATCCTCGCCGACATTCAGCTCGCGGACGGCAGTTCCGGTCTGAACGCCGTCAATGAAATGCTCGAAAGTTTTGACGCTCCAGTGATTTTTATTACGGCATTTCCGGAACGCCTGCTGACCGGCGAACGGCCTGAGCCCGCATTTCTCATCAGCAAGCCCTATAAGGTCGACACGGTCAAGGCCACGATCAGCCAAGCGCTGTTCTTTGAACGCAAGGCGTCTCGCGCGGCGTAAGCTCAGGCCCCATTAATAGCGTCGCGCGCTCGGATTTCATTTTATTTGTCTGGAAGCGCTATGGCAGTCACATTGGCGACAATCGCAGGCCATGGCTCAGTGAAGTCATCGGCGCCTGCCACGCGCTGTTGCAATCTTGGACATGCCGGAGTGACACGATCACCGATCTGCTGTTCCGTCGACGGCTCATCAATGCGGTGATGCTGCACGTCGGTGCTTTTTGGCTCTGGGCGCTATCTGCCGCGAAGCTTGGAACACCAATCTCCGAGCTTTGTTCTAAGGGCACGTTCGCTGTGACGCATCACCAAACGCACGGAGATAGCAATGCTTAAGTCCTACGTCCTCGCCGGCGCCATCGCGGCAACGCTTTCAGGCGTTGCTTTGGCCGAACAGACGATGAATCGCCCGACGGACGGCGCGGCGATGAGCCGGCCGGAATTCTTGACGATGCTGCCGCAGAATGCGCTGCTCGTCTCGAACATTCATGAGCAGAATGTTTACGATCCGCAAGAGAACAAGATCGGCGAAGTCAAGGACCTCGTGCTGGATCGCAGCGGCAAGGTCACCGCGGCAATCGTTTCGGTTGGCGGCTTCCTTGGAATTGGCGAAAAGGACATCGCGGTCGCCTTCAACGACATCAAGGCCACTGAGCGTAACAACAAATGGTGGCTGACGATGGACGCTACGAAAGACGAACTGAAGAACGCGACGGGCTTCCGTTTCGACAAGAACAAGGGGTTGTGGACGCTCGGCGCCAAGTAAAACGTCGATCGACCAACGCAAGGCCTCGCTGCCAAATGGCGAGGCCTTTTCACTTTCGGATCGGCAGCTTGTCTTCATCGGCAGGATTTGAGTTAAATCCTATAAGATGATTGAAAATTAGAACGAGCGCGGCAAGCCCAACGCGCACCGCCATTGTCAAGGCTTGCGAAAACCCCATCGCGATCTGCGCCATCGAAAAAGCCGGAGCCAGACGGCCCATTGACCGCGAGCGCTTCGCTGCGAAAGCGTGTTTGACACAGACTACTGACCCGAAAATCCGTTGGAACCTCGCGTCGTGCTCGGGGGTTTAGCGACAGACAGGACCGATCTGGACACGTCTCGTTCCGGCGCCCTGGCGGAAGTGCCTCCCTCGTCAGGCCGGTCATCACCGCTTCGTGCAGACGGCGCACGGTCGCCGATTTCGGTCAGGAGGCAGTGAAGGAACAGGCCAAGCTCACGACCACCTATATGATACTTGCAGTATCCGCTCTCTTGTTATGTCGCCGGCGCTATCCCTTCGGGGCAGAGGGGAAGGCCACTCTTTGACGGCCGAGCCGATCCGTATCGCTGATGCGCCGCTAAGGCCAAGAGCCGAAACGAGGCTGCGCAAGGCTGCGCTGTTCGAGCAGTTGGGGCCCGGTCTGGTGACGGGCGCTGCCGATGATGACCCCAGTGGCATCGCCACCTATTCTCAGGCGGGCGCGCAATTCGGCTTCAACATGCTCTGGACGATGGCGCTGACGTATCCACTGATGACGGCGGTTCAGCTTGTCAGCGCACAGATCGGCCGCGTTACCGGGTGCGGACTCGCCAAGAATATTGGCGACATCTTCCCGAGGCCGCTCGTGCTGGGGTTAATCGGTCTCTTGTTCGCCGCCAATACGATCAATATCGGCGCCAACCTCGCCGCCATGGGCGCCGCCACAAGACTGGCGATCGGCGGGCCATCACATCTCTATACCGTGGCGTTCGCATTTGCATCTTTGCTCCTGCAGATGTTCGCTCCCTACGAGCGGTACTCCCGCTATCTCAAATGGCTGACGCTTGTGCTGCTGTCCTACGTTGCTGTTGTCTTCATCGTTCAGGTGGACTGGGCACATGCAGCAAAAGGGATAGTTGCGCCGACGTTCTCAATGACGGCGGACAGCTTGACCGTCATCGTCGCAATCCTCGGCACAACGATCAGCCCTTACCTTCTTTTCTGGCAGAGCAGCCAGGAGGTCGAGGAGATCGAGCAAAGGACCGAGGCAAAGCCGTTAGCGGAGGCGCCCGAGCAGGCGCCTCGCGAAATGCGCCGGATCAGATTTGACACTTTTCTCGGAATGGCGGTCTCCAACGTCATCGCGATGGCGATCATGATTAGCGCCGCAGTGACCCTTCATGCGCAAGGCAAGGCCGAAATTGGTTCGGCCGCAGAAGCCGCAGAAGCCCTGAAACCGATCGCCGGCGAGTTTGCCTTTGCGCTGTTCAGTCTCGGCATCATCGGAACTGGATTACTGTCGCTGCCCGTTCTGGCTGGATCGGCTGCCTACGCCTTTGGCGAGTCGCAGAACTGGAAATGCGGCCTTGACAACAAACCTTGGGAAGCCGTCGGCTTCTATGGTGTCATTGTGGCCGCCATAATGCTAGGTCTCGGCATCGAGTTTTCGCCGATCGATCCGATCAAAGCGCTTTTCTGGAGCGCGGTCATTAACGGCTTGGTGGCCGTGCCAATCATGGGCGCGATGATGTGGGTTGCAAGTCAGCGCAGTCAGATGGACCGTTTTACCGTTACACTTCCCGTGCTGGTGTTCGGCTGGGCGGCCACGGGTATCATGGCCGTCGCCGCGTTTGCTATGGTGGCGCTCAACGGACCGCTTTAATCACTGTGCAAGGGGCGGGCAACGGGCCTATTCGTGTCGCCAGATTTTGACGGCTGAACAATCAGAATTGTCGCCAAGAGCGGGAGTAAGATGCTGTTTGGCACAATGCCGAGCAGCCCGCCGCCGAAGAAGGTCCCCACGACTGAGCCAAGCGCCATGACCAAGACGAACGCGCGGTTTTCAGACAAGACCGCGAAGCTGCGGTCGCCGCTGTAGCGAGTAAAGCCGGTGATCATCGTGTGCAAACTAACCGCGAGCGAAAGGCTTCCGGCAAGTTTTATGTCCGCGTCCTGTCGCGAGCGCGGCGCGATTTGCCCCCGCAAAATAGAGGCTTAGACTGATTCCGACATGTCGCTCTGAAAACGCCCGACCGTGGATGTAACGGCGCACAAGGCGCATAGCGCGAGCTGATATCCCAAGTAAGCGGTTTCAGCCTGAAAGCCCGGTCTCTCTGAATTTATAGACCGGGCTTTTGGAGTGCGCTGAGTAAAGCGAGCCCCCGACCGACAGGGGCGCTGTGTTAATGGCTCACTTGTGCCGTCAGCGCTCTCGCAATCGTCTGCGCGACGGCCTTGGCGTCTGCGTCTGAGAGCCGATTGACCAGTGCCCGGCGCGTCGGCTCGTCTTCGAAATAGACATAGGCGAGCGCGATCCCGTTCGCGTCTTCCACGATGTAGGATTCGCCGCTCTTGCGGATGCGCAGCGGCGGCGCGAAGCAGATTGCCGCCATGCGCTCCATCAGTGCTCATTCGCAAACACGTCGAGGGCGGGAGCCGATCACTTCGCCGTATTCATCGAAGAGGGGACGCGGCTGG
This sequence comes from Methylocystis sp. B8, assembly GCF_005771425.1. Classification (GTDB taxonomy): domain Bacteria; phylum Pseudomonadota; class Alphaproteobacteria; order Rhizobiales; family Beijerinckiaceae; genus Methylocystis. The sequence goes on from NZ_VBTZ01000012.1 coordinate 19,398, forward strand.
ACCCAGCAACGTGGTGGCAGAGCTTCGATATAGACCGGCGGCGCGGGGCGAGACAGAGCGCTGCCAACGATCGCGCCAACCGCCAGACCGCCGACCCCAGCGGCGATCGCCGCGCCGGTAGAGTCTGCACGGGCCGGTGCCATAGGCGTGAGAGAGGTGACGCCGAGCGCGAACCCGAGAGTTGCGGTGAGAATGTTCTTCATCGAGGTCTCCGAGAGCTTCGCGCCTTCTTGGGGCGAATCCGATGGCGAGGTGATTTTCGGTCTCGAAAATGAATCGTAAATGAACGTCTAGAAAATCATAGTAGCCGATCGCGAAAGCCTTCCCGGAGAATCGCATGTATGTGCCCTATCAAACCCTCGCCGTCATGCTGTTGGTCGGCCTCGTTGCCGGATGGATCGCCGCGAAGATCGTGACAAAACATGGCATGGGACTCGCCGGCGTCGTGGTTGTCGGAGTGATCGGCGTTTTTATCGGAGATTGGCTGCTGCCCCGGCTCGGTATCCCTTTAGGAACCGGGCTCGCACTCGCCATCTTCAACGCCACAGTCGGTGCTATCGTCTCGCTCGTACTGGTTCGTGTGATCCGAGCTGTTTGAAGTGAGCGTCGATGCGGATGAGACTTTGCTCGCATGTTGGTGATTTCCGAGAATCTCCGCCGCGCCGACCTGACCAAGCTCGAACGCGACGAGCAAATCGCCGAGTGGATCAGACTGGCGGAGAAGAAGGGAGCGGGAGAGAAACCGTCGCAACTTGCGACAGTTTCTAAGGGAGGACGCGGTAACGAAGGCGGCGTCCGCGCAGCAGCGCGCGAGCTTCATATCGACAAGGATGACGCGCACCGAGCAACGAAGGTCGCGAGCCTATCTGACGAAGCGAAGCGGGCGGCGCGTGAAGTCGGACTGGACAACAAACGATCTGTGCTACTGAAGGCGTCGCGCGAAGAGGATTCCGATAAGCAGGCAGAGGCTATCAGGAAGGCCGCAGCGCAAAAGGCTGCGCGCAAAGAGCCGAAGGTTGCCGCCGATCCTCTGACCGATGAGCTTGCCGCAGAGTGCCAAGTAGCTCGTCTTATGGACGCCTGGAATGCCGCAGGACCAGATACTCGCTCCGAGTTTTCCTTTCTAGGATTAGGGCTTGGCAATGATCATCGATCTCGACTCCCCCACTGAAGCAATCTATAAGGCTTACGTCGATTCTAACGACGACGAAGAGCGCACTTATCTAGGTGCGTCGATCATCGGCGAAGAGTGCGAGAGCAAGCTCTGGTATGGCTTCCGTTGGGCGATGACGCCAGAGCAGTTCGACGGTCGCATGTTGCGCTTGTTCCAGACGGGACACCACGAAGAAGCGCGCATGATCGACGATCTCCGTCGCGCTAGCCTCGAAGTGTGGGACCGCGATTCCGATACCGGCGAGCAGTTTGGCGTCTCGGACGTCGGCGGATATTTCAGGGGGCATGCTGACGGATTTTTGGTCGGCGTCATAGAGGCCCCCACGACGCCGCATCTTTTCGAGGCGAAGACGCACAACACCAAGAGCTTCGCGAAGCTGAAAGCTGAAGGCGTCTGCAAGGCGAAGCCGCTGCACTACGCGCAGATGCAGGTCTACATGCACCTGATGTCGCTGACGCGCGTTCTATCTCGCTGTCCACAAGGACACAGACGATCTGCACGCTGAACGAATTGAATACGATCCGGTTTTCGCCGCGCGGTTGATCGGTAAGGCGCACAAGATCATCACCGCCGCCGAACCACCGCAAAAGCTGCATGAAGACCCCGAAAAGCGCATGGCCTTTGCCTGTAGTTACTGCCCTGCTCTGCGCGCCTGTCATCGTGGCGAATGGGCTCGACGCAACTGTCGGTCGTGCCTTTACGCGACGCCGACGCTCGACGGAGACGGCAATTGGTTGTGCGAGCGTCACGGCCACTTCCTGACGCGCGAGGATCAGCAATCCGGCTGCGCAGCAAGGAAATCTATGAGGCGCTGCATCCTGAGGCGACGGCTGGAGCGGTTCGGGCGGCCGGCATGAATAAGGCGCTCGGCAACAACGTTGCGGCGAAAAGCGCCGCAACGTTCACCGCCGCGACCGCCAAGGCCACAGGCAAGGAGGCCTCTTTTCCTGCGCTAGAGCGCCGTGAATCGGAACGGCTGAAATGAACGCGGCGAGCACACTGTTAAATCGGTCGTCGACGACCGTCATAAACCACCTCGCTCGAAGCGCTCGTCATCGGCTCGCCAGCGTTGAGTGCACTAACTGAGACGAGTTGGGCGTGAAGCTGAAACAAGGCCCGCGACGTGAACGCCACGAGCAGTTGATGCTCCCGGTTTGCAGAGCCCACACACGGCTGCGGCTCTTCTCATAGCTTCACGCCCAGGCTTGCAAAAGTCACCTTTGCGCCGGACTCGGGTGCTCAGTCGCGCCTTTCTTCGTAATAATATGTCGTGTCGTCGTAATAATAACTACCATGGGGGCCCACATATACCCGAGGGTTGGCTGGCCTTGTCTCGACGCGGCGGTAAACATGACCGCGTTGCCCATGAAGACCAAGACAATCTGGGCCGATGCTGACGCCTAAGCAGCTTTGCGAGTAAGCGGGCGCAGACATCATAATGGCAAGCCCGAACGCGGATGCGGGTATGATGTATTTTATCATTTGGCGTTCCTTTTTCTGCGCAGTTGCGTTTTGCGCTGCCCCGTCAGCCCATTCTTAAAATACAACCTCCAACAGTCGATTTCTGTTCCCAATTCGAGGTGTCGCCTGTCATGCCCGAGTCGCGTAAGAAAAGGCTTCACTAACTCAGTCATGACGGTTTGCTCCTATGTCGATGCGTCCTTCGCCGCGACTATTGACGCTCCCGTTGGGGACGCCAGATGACGCCTCTCCAACATAGTGAGCACATCAAGTTCACTGTGACAGGCGAAGAATGCGGCGATGCAGCCAGATAAGACAACAATCGAGAGAGCGTTTGACCTTGCTCGTTCCGGAGCATGTCGCGACATTAGAGAGATCGTCGGGCGCCTTGATCGCGAAGGCTATGATGGGCGGCAAATTCCGGGGCGCATCCTTAAGAAGCAGCTTATGGACTTCATTGAAGAGGCGAAGGCTAGCGCTCACGGAAAGGGACTCAGCGCCCGTAAAGCGCGACCCAGGATACGTCGAGAAATCTCAAGTCGGAGAGTCGGTTAGTTTCTGACTTTCCGACGTCGGGCGCAAAAAGCTCCGCCCGATACTCGCGGGCGGAGCTCCGGCGCAGGCGCAACAAGACCCATGCTGCGTCCATGCCCTCGCCCGCCGGCCAGGGGTGACTTGATCGACGGGCGTCAATGTCAAAGTGGAACCGAACGAGAGGGAGGCAAGCCTCGTCCTGCATTGCCGCCATCGAACGTGAAAAGCCCGCGGGGCCCAGGGAGCGCCGCGGGCGAGGCTAAATGGCGTCGCTCTCGGGGCGGTCTCGCGATTACACCATGCGTGACCGCGATAGGGATAGAGACGTCCCGCCAGGGGTGAGGCATAAGTCGCACAGCGACCAAGGACTCCACTATGGACGGAAGCGCGGGCACCACTACGGGTGGGACCGCGATGACAAGAATCGGCGGCGGAATATGGATCGCGATAGAGATCGCGACGATCTCCGAATGATGAAGAAGAATTACTAGCACTAGAAAAGCGCCTTGGCATTGATACTCAGGCGCGCGGGCTGGCGGCTTTTTCGTTCATTCAAGAGCCGCCAGCTGATTGCGCCGAATTGGCCGCCGCTTCAGCAAGGTCCGCAGCCCGCGTCCACAACGCTGCATGGCAGGAACGAAAGTTGCGCCCCAAGCCATCGTGCGCGTGACGCGAATCGATGTGACGATCGAGTGGCTTGCCACACACGGAACCTCAGTGATGGCTTTCGAGTTTGAGCACTGCGCGCGCCGTGCTCCCATTGCTGGTGCGTCGCAGTGGAGACGAAGGGAATGCTTAGCGCAGAAATAGTGACAAATGTCGTTGGCCCAGCAATCGAAGAGATCAAGCAATCGAAGTCATAGCCGATTCGACAATCGGTCCGATCCACGCCGCAAGTCCTGATCTTCAGCAAGATGCTCAAAGCGCAATTGATCAGGTGAAGGACGCCATGACGTCTGCGCTCGACGCCATCGTTCAAAGCGGTTCCGCTGATCAGATGCGGGGTTACGCAAATCAGGCAATGGGCAAGACAAAACTGGCCGTCGCTCTTGCTACCCAATCCCCCGAACTCGCTGGAGCGGGCATCGCGCAACAAGCACTAGGCGAAATGCAGAAATTCGTGGGCGAAGCAAAATTGGCCGCTGATCGAGACGAATTGGAAACAATCTCCGCTCTGCGGGGCTAAGAATCGCTAGTGCCTCGAAGGACTCGCCGCCCATGCGAAAGTGCGGCGGTAGGGGATAAGGCGCACTTGTTACCATCGCACCTCGATCCATATAATTGCGGCTGGGGCTGACGCTTTAATAGGGGGAGGCGACTGTGAGCGCCGTGAACGTTTCTCCCGTCACTAGCATCCTACCAAGTTCCTCAACCGTCGAAGTTGACCCTAATTATTCAAATGGTGCGCCGGCGACTGAGGAATTATGGGAGCCGCCTTCGGAAGAACAATTTCGGCAGGCCGTCCGCGTGCTTGCCTTGCGAGTTCTTTAATACATCTGCGGTTACGGCGAAGAGAGTGATGTTGCGCGCAGTAGACACAACTCAATAGAGTCGCGGTTGATCACGGCGCATGAAATGCTGGCGCGCCGGGCCTTAAAGCAAACAGGCTGCAGTAGTTAGTGCGGCTTAGGCCCCATACACGCGCGCCCTGGAAGGGCTCCGCGCTCGCATGTTGGAGATTTCAGAGAATCTCCACCGCTCCGAACTGACGGCGCTCGAACGCGACGAACATATCGCCGAGTGGATCAGGCCGGCGGAGAGGCAAGAAGCAATTTCGCGACAAGTTGTCGCGAAAAAAGGACCGGGAAAACCAGAGAGTGGAATCTCCAAGGCGGCTCGCGAACTTGGCACGGAAAAGGAACACGCCATGTTATCGCCGAATTGCTGAATCAGGCTTGCAACAGTAGGCGGCTCCAAGCACCATTCGCCGCCGCAACAACGCCCCGACCACGGATGAACTGGCGGGGCGTCTTTGCGTTTTCGGCTACTTCGTCGCTGCTTGCAGGTGGGTCAATGCTTCCTCGGCATGTCCCGTCGCTGCTTTGGCGTCCTTTTTCTTGCCCTCCGCGATCGACGCCTTCAGATGCATAATTCCTTCCTTGGTATGCTCATTCTTCTTGGCCTTTTCCGCCGCCTCGGCATGTTTGAGCGCGGCCTCGGCGTGCGTCACGAGCACATCCGCGTGGCCTTGTTTGCCATGGTCGATCGCCTCTTTGGTGTGACTGATGGCTTCGGCCAAATGGTCCTCGGCCAAGGCGACGCGAGGCGCGAACAGCGCTGCGAGGCCAAGACCCAACGCGAGTGCAAAAATTCTACGGTTCATTTCAAAGCCCTCCCTGACCATTCCTCTTAAGGGAATGCGTGCGGGATCATAATCCACGATTTGGAGGAGTCGATTGTCGCAATTGACGCGGCCTTGCCGTGGCATGAACGCCCCGACCGTGGATGGAACGGCGGGGCGTTTGCAGTGCGAGATCAACTCGCGAAGCAAGTCAGCGCCGTGAGGCATTTTCTTGTGATTCCGGCTCATATTTGGCGCAGACTCTTCCGCGCTAGGCAAATACACTTGGACATGCCCCGACCCGGAGTGGTTCGGGCATAAGGTTGGAAAAGCGACAATGAGCTTACGCGATCTTAACCGAGCGCCAGCCAAGTTCATCCCGCGCGGGGAAGGCTCGATTGCAACACCTTCTGCGACGCGCGACGCAAACTATGATGTGGAGGCGGCATTGAGCCTGGTGATGGAGAAGGCGGTGGCGATCAGAGAGTTTGAGCGGGCAACCGCTCAGGCGCTGACGCAGGCCCGTGACGTCGCCGTTGACCTGAGAGAACAATTGAATCACACCGAGGTCCGCGCCGAACGCGCAGAAGAGATGCTTCGCTTGGCTGAAGGGCAGGTCGAACAGTTCGCCGCTGATGTCGAGCAGATCCGCAATGATCTTGAGGACCTGCAGTCGCAACTTGCCGTGCGGGAAGCGGAACTGGTTGCATCGACACATCGCGCCGATGCTGCCGAGACTGCAGTGCAAAAAATCATCGACGCGATTCGCACGCACCTCCCGGTCAAATTGAGCACGCCGTCGGAATAAGAGGGCACGTCAAATGCGCTTAAGACGCCCGAACCGTGGGGTAACGGCGGGGCGTTTTTCCGCTTGATCTGCGCGCGATCTGTCTTTTGAGCGCTAGACTTTCCGTGATGAGCTAAATGAAAATCTTCAAATCAAGTCACTTTTTTGAATGAGAGTGAGCGGTTGCAGTATGCTTATGTGCCTGTTCGCTGTGCTCAGCACGTCGACGCGTGGATCAGACTGGCGGAGGGACAGCCTGCGCAAGTTGCGCAAGCGGTCTTGAAAAAGGGAAGGTGGACCGCCGCAGCATCAAGAGAGCGGCCTCAGCAAAGCCTCCCGCGATCTCGGCGTAAACCGCGACGACGCCGGCCGCGCGACGAAAGTCGCGGCGCTATCGGACGAGGCGAACCGGCGATGACGAACTTGAGCGGCGCGAGGGCGTCGCGGTCGGGGCATGGGGCTGGCAATCCAGGCGCTCGGCGGACGCCAGGCCACTGACCCTAACGTCCCCAGCATTCATGGACATTCATCGACATTCACAGGAGACTTATTTGATAAATATTCAACGCTTCGAGCGCGCGTTTCATAACTTACTGATTTCATTGGCGTGCCCAAGGGGATTCGAACTCCTGTTTTCGCCGTGAAAGGACGAGGAGCAGTCAGGGAGTTGCGAATCCTATTACCGATGATTCCCAATGCTCTTCGAGATCCTCCTCTTCCGGGAAAAGAACGGCATCGAGATCGGCCTCAGGCTGCGGCCTCCCCAAAAGTCCCTCCTCTTCGAGCCGTTCGATGTCGGGGAGATCGCGCAGCGACGCGAGTCCGAAGACCTCTAGGAACTTCCTCGTGGTCACATAGGCGTAAGGCGCGCCGGGCAATGGCGCGCGCGGTCCGGCGGCAATGAGGTCGAGCGCTTTCAAGCTGCCGACGACGTCTCGGCTGATTTCTCGCCCTGCAAACTGCGACAGTTCCGCGCGCGTCGCTGGCTGCAGATAGGCAATTGCGGTCACGGTTAGGAGTTCGGTCGGCGTCAACTGCGGCGGTCCGGCGGCGCGGGCGCCGTTGCCCAGAACGCGAATGGCGTCAGCGTAGCGCGCCTTGGTGCGCAGTTGGTAGCCGGCGGCGACATGAACCAGTTCATACGGTCTGGCGCGCAGATCGTCACGAATATCGGACATCAGATCGTCGAGATTACAGGCCCGCCCAACAAGTTTGGCCAGCGCGTCACGCGTCACCGGCGCGGGTGACGCAAAGATCGCCGCCTCGACGCGACCCATCCATTCTCGCCAGCGCATGGCTTGCGGCAAATCCACAAGATCGGCGTCGAACAGCAGGTCGCCACCCTGCCCTGTCGCGCAACGGCTAGTCCGTGTGCGCGTCTCATCGGACGCTGCGCCCTCAGCGCGCGCCGCCTTCGTCGACCGCATGTCGGCGTCCCTCCCATCACATTTTTTGCGCGTTTTCTTCACGCAAACCGGTTCCCACTTTGCTCGAAAACGCTACAGTCCATAGAGCCGAAAATTGGCGCGGCCGGTAAGTTCCCGAACGGCGCCGAGCGCGACCAGTCGATCGAACAGACGCCGCGAAGCGCGATCGGACAGGCCCGCCGCCTTCGCCGCCCGCGCCGCCGAAAGGCAATCGTCCGCAAGCAACAGATCGACGACAGGCGCGGTTTTTTTGACGCGCAATTTCGGCAAAGCGGAGAGCAGCGCTTCCGAGCGACGCGACAATTCGCTAGCAAGCGCATACGCTTCTTGCGCCGCGCGCGCATAAGCATAAGCAACGCTCAAACACCAATCTGGATCGCTGGAACGCGGTCGTCGATTGGACGCCGTGCGCACGGACGGGTGCGTGATCACCGTCGCCAAGAGCGGCAGCGCCGCCGCCCACGCGAGGCGCTGCGCCAACACAAGATCGGCGAGCCACAGCGCGAAAATTTCCGCGTCGATTCGCGGCGCGTCGTCGAGGATGTGCAGCGCTCTAGCGCTCACGCGCGCTGCGGCATTAAGCGGATTCTCGTGCGTCGACGCCTCCTGCAGAAGGGCGGCAAGGCTTTCGCAATCGATGTGCGGCGGCAGCTCGAGACAATCGGCGGCGGCTCGCATAAACGCGGCGTCAAGCCGCGCATCGATCTGTTCCTGGCGCATCGCGAAGAGACGCCACAGGCAATGCAGCCGTCCGCCCGGCGTCGGCGCGGCGTCAAAACCGGCGAGATGTTCGGAGTCGCGCAGCGCCACTTCATCTTCGCGTAGCCGCGCCATCGCTGCACAAGCGGCAGCGGCGCGCAAAGCGAGCCGCTGGCGCAGGGTTCCGGCGAAAACGGGTTCCGCGCCTTCTTCGCCACTTCGCAAAATGCCGTCCAGCAGCACGAGACTGGCCCCGGCGGAAAAGGCGACGCCGGCGGCGGCGTCAGGGTCTTCAGCGCGGTGCGTCCTTATGCGCGCCCATCGCGGAAATCTCTGGATTTCTTGGGACTTTTGGGGGTTAACCGTATCATCGCGGCGGCTTGACGCCCGACGTTTGATCGTCGCGCGCGACGACGATTGCGCCTCAAGAACTGCGTCCGAATCAATTTTCAACATGAAGAATCGTAGGTCCGGAACGAGTCCGGCGGCAAGGGATCACGGCGCTTTATCGCTCAGTAGCATGCCCAATCCGCCGCGCTTGTCGTCTCTTCTCGATGTCCGATAATCTGCGCTTATCGGACATGATTCGAAAGCCCAACAGCGCCGCGCGAAAGTGACCGAAAACACCCTCCGCCAGCCTGCCGAGGCGTCGGATTTTTCACGCCCGAAACGACGCCAGACCTCAAACAGGACGCCAAACGACACCGCGATGGCCAAAATCGACGACGAACTGGAAGACGGCGGCGCGTCGCTGATTGAGCGAGCCTCAGCGCCCCATCTCGCCGCGCTTTCGGAAAAGGCGCGCGATTACGCCCGCAACGCCCGCTCAGACAACACAAAGCGCGCCTATGACGCCGATTGGCGGCAGTTTGCCGCCTGGCTGCGCCGGCAGGGGCTCGATCCCCTGCCCCCGGCTCCGCAGACCGTCGGCCTTTACCTCGCCGCGTGTGTGGACGGCGAGCGCGGTCTTGCGCCGGTTTCGGTCGCTACTTTGGAGCGGCGGCTCGCCGGCATTTGTTGGCATTACCGGCAGCGCGGCGAGCCGCTCGACACGTCCGACCGGCATATCGCGACGGTGCTCGCCGGCATTCGCCGCCGCCATGGCCGGCCACCGGCGCAGAAGGAGGCGATCTTCGCCGATGAGCTCCTCGCCATGTTGGCGACGCTCGATATGGATCTGCGCGGGCTGCGCGACCGCGCCATTCTGGCGATCGGCTTCGCCGGCGGTCTGCGCCGCTCGGAGATCGTCGGGCTCGATTGCGGCCCCGATCAGACCGACGACGGAACCGGCTGGGTCGAGATTTACCCTCCGGCCGCCGATGTTTCGAGCAGCGGCAAAAGCACTGGCGCGGATATATCCAGCGCCAGCAACAATGACGGCGGCGTGGTGCTACAGATTTTGGGCAAGACCGGCTGGCGCGAGGTTGAAATCGGCCGCGGCTCCCGCCCCGAAACCTGCCCCGTCGCTCTGCTCGAGACCTGGATGCGGCTCGGCCGCATCCATCAGGGGCCTCTATTCCGGCCGATTGCGCGCAAGAATGGCGGCGTTTCCGCCGAGCGGCTGACCGATAAACATGTCGCGCGTTTGGTGCAGAAAACCGCCCTCGCCGCCGGCATTCGCGGCGATCTGACCGAAGGCGAACGACATCTGGCCTTCTCTGGCCATTCGCTGCGCGCCGGCCTCGCCTCCTCGGCGCAGATCGAGGAGGCGCATGTGCAAAAACACCTCGGCCACGCCAGCCCCGAAATGACCCGGCGCTACCAGAGGAAACGCGACCGTTTCAGGGTCAATCTGACCAAGGCGGCAGGCCTTTAGGAGCTAGCTCGTCTCGATCAAGGCTTCGCCGCGTTCCAAGGCCTCGATCATTCGTGGCAGCACAGCTTCAAACCAAACCAGCAATTCGCGCCGCCGCGTGTTGGGCCGTCTGATCCAAACAATTTGTGGTCCGGCGTTCGTCATCACCTTGCGTTGCGCGAAGTCCTCGTCCTTGGAGACGATCACCGCTCCAACGCTGACCGCATAGGCCTAAATCGCTTGGTCTTGGGCGTCGCCCAGGCCGACGTCGAAGACATGTCCGGCCTCATGTCCAGCCGCGACAAGCCATCGGGCGAGCGCGGCGGCAATTGCGCATCGACAAGAAATCGCATTATGCGACATGCAAGATCGGATGGTCGCTCTGACGCGCGGCGAATTCCAGGACAGCGGCGATGTCCGCCGCTTCTAGCAGCGGAGAGTCCGCGAGAATCTCGTCGTGCGAGGCGCCCGCCGCCAGTAGGTCGAGCACGTCCTTGACGCGGATGCGCAAGCCTCGAATGCAGGGGCACCCGCCGCACTGCTGCGGGTCGACCGCGATGCGATGAAGTTCACTCACGCCTGCGCCCCTTGTTGCGCCGCTTGGCGCTCTAACGCTATTTGCCTCGAATATAGCCGAAATTCCGCGGTTTGCGATTGGATCGCAATCAACCATAGGCGGCGGCGGTCAGCGCCTGCGGGGCGATGTTGCCCGCCCGGATTAGGCCGCCGGGATTTAATCCCCTCGCCTATCGCAGCTCTGCGACCAGCTCCGGATGTCGATCGAGGAGCGCCATCAACTGAATCGTGGGTCCGCTCGGCTCCACCAACCCGCGTTCATATTTGTCAAAGGCGCTTTCCCCGACTTTGAACAGGGTCCCCGCCTCCCGCTGCGACAACCGCAGCTTGGCGCGCAGACGCCGGATGGTCGCCGGCGAGGGAACGCCGTCCACCTTCTCCTTGAGAGCACGCAAGGCCTCGTCCACGACGGCCATGTCCTCGCCGACGTGAACGCCGTCGCCTTCACCCTTGGGATAATAGCCCGGCAGATCGACGCTGACGCTTTCGCCCTTATAGGCCACCCTGAATGACCGAACGCCGCGTGTCAGCGTCTCTCCCGTTTCGGGAGATATCATCGTTTCGGGAAGCGGCTCTTCTTTCCTCGCCATGGCTCATTTTTCCTTGAATGAGACGACCGTGAACTCGGTCAGCACATCCGCCTGAAATTTCACGTAAAGTAGCAGTCCACGCATCGGCACGTGATAGACGTCCTGCCAGAGCCGATGATCCGCGTAGGTTGTCATCGACTTGACGAACATGCGCCGTTCGACGCTGTGGATCGTCTCGATGATCCCGCCACGATCGAAACCGAGCGCAGCGGCGTCGCGCAGCGCCGACGTTGTAATGGCGAGCCTATCGACTGATCCGATCGCCAACTTGATGGCTTCGAGATCATAGGTCGGTCGCCGCTTCTCCATCAGCTCAAATGCCACCATTAAGGTGGCGTTTCAAGGCCCATGGCTAGCGCAAAATCACCCTGCGCTCTTCCGCTCGCGCACCGCTTTCGCCGCCTTTCCGCGCAACAGCGCCATCAGCACCGGCCCAAGCGAGAATTCGCCTGCCTTCGCTTTCGCCGTCAGCACCCGCAAATAGCCGCCGGCGGATTTGATTTCCTCGCCCCGCTGCAGGATCGCAGCGATAACGATCGAGGCGTCATGTTCGCCCAGAACGTCGAGCGCCTGTTTCCAAGCGTCAGGCGAGACGCCAAGCGCCGAGCGCACAATCGCAGCTGCATCAATGAGATCGCGCCAGCAGGAAATCTCGCCCCTCTTGCCGTAATCGGTAATGTCGGGACAGGCTTGCAGCACCATGCCGAGCGGATAGGTTAGCGGCGGTGACGTTTTCCGTTCGCCGATTCCAGAATTGGGGGCCTCAGTTCCGAGAGCCCCTCCCCTGTCAGCACTCGCCTCTTCCGGCATTGGCCCGGACGTTTCGGCCCTGCCTTTTTGGAGGCTAGGTTCAAGATCAGAAATGTTTGTGATTTGATTCTGTATATGGCGCTCAGTTTGAGACTCATTGGCGCTACTTTTTTGGCCTTTTACGTGTGTTTCCAGCAGTTTCTCGATCTCGGTCGCGAAAGCCGCCAATTCGCCTGCCAAAGCGTCGAGGTCGACCCTCCCAAGGCTGCGCGCATAGCGCCCTGCGAGAGCCTGGCAGCGCCCGTAGAGGCCTTCCCAGTCGCGAATCTCCTGCCCGTCGATCGAGAACGGCGCGAAGCGAACGCCCTCCTCCATGCCGGTCTCGATCATCTTGACAATGTCGCGCCGCACGATGGTGATCTTCTCGCGCAATAGTGCGATGGCGCGGGCCTCGGCGCGGACTTCCTCGGCGAGATTTTCGATCTCGGCCGCGCGCGCGATTAAAGGCGTCAGATCGAAGCCGAAGGCTTCCGCAATCTCGCCGCCCTGCCCTCTCCTGGCGAAGCGTTTGCCGTTCGGCGAGTCGCGCCGGATGATCAGCCCCGCCTCGACGAGCGAAGCGAGATGACGGCGCAACGTCGCCGGCGCCATGCCATGAGCGCGGATCAAGAGTTCCCTATTCGACGGAAAAACCACGATCCCGGGAGCCGGTGAATCGCCCTGCCCCTCCCCGGCTTCGATCTCTGGAAGCGTTAGCGCCGTTTCCTGATGGAAACTAAGCAAGGCATGCAAGACCGACAGCGCCCGGTCGGTGACGCCGAGCGGCCCTTTGGCTTCCGTGAGCGCGCGAAACAGCCGCCATTTATGGACGACGGTCTCGGACGCGTCGGGTCTTGCCGCGAAATCTCTCGTCGCCGCCTGCGCCGCCACCATGGCGAGCGACAACGGCCGCCGCCCAAAGGGCGTCGTTGGATATGAGCGCATGGTCCTTTGCCTCGTTCAGGCAAAAGAAATCTGCTCGCCGAAACGGCGCCGACTCTTGACAGCGATTCGCGGAAGTGTGATTCTCTCAGTTGCTACACATCGAGAAGGGCTTCCGGACGGAAACGTTTCGGGGGCCTTTTTCTTTCGCTAGTTCCTTCTCTTTCCAGTTTTTCCTACGCAACGATCCGCTACGCACTACGTGTGCGGAATTCTTCATAAAGGTCGCTTAGACGCTCGACGACAAACGCACCAAAATCAGGTTCAACTTTCTCGTCGAAGCGCAATACGGTCGCCTTGGGATCGCGGCTAATTCGCGCCAGAGCCGCACCATCCGGCCGCTTCCAAACCTCATCGCGCACGATCTTTGACGCCTTTTCCATAGCCGCCGCAAACGCCTTCAGAAATCGGGCGTCGGTGTCCGCCGGCAAATTTGTGTCGGAAAGGACATTCTCGACTCGAACAAGCGTCTTCCGCGCACGCAAAAGCTCGGCGAACTGCAACCAACGCCGCCGGCCCGCCTTCGGCGCCGGCCCGATCGCGCGAACTATTGACTCAGGCAGCGCACGCGCGACCGTGATCAACTTCGAAAGCTCAGTTTTATCAGTCGAGAGCGCGGCCATAATGACGCTGCGGTCATGCCCGCTGTCTTCAAGGGATTTTGCGAAAATGGCCCGCTCGATGAAGGATAGATCTCGCCTCGCGGAATTTTCGATGCCTTGAGCAACGATCAGCTGTCGATCATCGAGATTGCGCACGACAGCTTTGATCTTGATCCCGAGGTCTTGCGCTGCCTTTAAACGCCGATGCCCGTATGCAGCTTGATAGGCACCGCTGCGGATTGGGTGCGGCCTCACAAGAATCGGCACTTCTTGGCCGTGAGAGCGCAGCGACTCCTTGAGCGTCTGAAATTCTGGATCGTCAGTACCCGAAAATCTGTCTCTAATGAAAGAAACGTCGACGCATTCGGGATCCAGTTCGATCACCGCCGCGCCAGTCGCGAGCGCCTCTTGAAGAGTGCGAGACTCTTCGGCCATACGATCCAGCGTTAGGCTCATTGTCCTCACCGGCCCTGCGAGAACCCTGTCTTTGCTTTGCGCGCTAGGGCGATCAGATGAGTTGGCCGCGGCCAACTTGCCCTCGAGTAGCGAGGTCAAAATGTTTCGTCGGGTCATGGAACCCGTCCCCATGTTCGAAGAATCAGCCCGAGAATTTCGCTATTGACCGCTTCCAAAGACTCGATCGCGCGGTCATAGGTCGCGCGCCCTATCGCCCCGCGTTCGAGCTCGTATAGCGATTGCTTGGTGAGACCCGCGTCGGCAATGGCTGTCGACTTCCAGGCCGAAGCCGCGAGAACCTCTTCACCAAAAAGGTTACGGAGAAGAGCGACAACCTGCGACTGCGGCCCATCATGCGGCTCGTGTCGTGTGACCACATAGCGAATAAAGTCGTGACGTAGGTCGCCGCCGGCTTTTCGCACAACCGTCATTAAGTCGGAGGCCATCAGCAGGAATTGCGACATGGACGCCACGTCCACCATCTGCGGATGAATCGTGATCAGAAGCGCCGTTGCCGCGCAGAGCGCACCAAGCGTCAAATAGCCCAGCTGAGGCGGGCAATCGACCACAACGATATCGTAATCCGCTTCAATCTCAGCGAGCGCGTTGCCTACCCTTTCGAAGAACATGCCGCCTGGCAGTCGCGAACTAAGAGCCAGCGCTCGCGGCGTTTCATGTTCGAACTCCATGAGCTCAAGATTGCCAGGAATTAGATCCAGTCCGTCAAAATAGGTCTTGCGAATGCAGTCCCGGACGGGACGACGGTCGTTTTCATACCGAATCGCCCCAAAAATCGTGTCGCCTTCCTTGAGGTCGAATTCCGGCTGCAAGCCAAGCATAGCCGACAGGGATGCCTGAGGGTCGAGATCGACCGCAAGCACTCGAAATCCCGACATCGCTAAATATTGGGCAAGATACAGACACGTCGTCGTTTTTGCTGAGCCACCCTTAAAATTGACGCAGGCTATGGTCTGCATTTTTTCGCCAGCGCGACGGTGGGGCAAAACGGACAGCGCTTCGCGTGGCTTCACCATCGCAATGTGCCTGCGCAGCTCATTAATTTGTGCGAGTGTATAGGATCGTCTCCCAGAGGCGCTTATTTCAGGCGCAGGCCCAATCCCGTCGAGAGAGAGCTGCCGGAGATATCCGTCCGATACATGCAAGAGTTTGGCGGCTTCCCCCGATGAAAAGGAGCGGAGTGATTTGTGACTGTCCGGAGGGAAAAGTCGGGAGCCGAGCGCCTGAAGCTGTTCGGACAACAGGCGAGCGTGCGCGGAAATTCGCGCATCTGATGTTGCCGTCGCCTCAATTGTCTGCGCGCCCACGATTTAATCCCGCGATACGATTTCAAGCACAAAATCGCTCTTCTTCCGTATCAGGAACACGATTCGGCATCTTGAGCAATGATTTTTGAGTAAACGAAGAGTTAACGGCGTGCTGTATGAGCCCCCGCGAATTAAGTTGGCCGCGGCCAACCAGCCCCGCGATTACGCGCTGCCCTTATCGAATCGCCACGCCGGAATTCCCATCTTGCGGGCCTTGTCGCCGAGATTCTCGATGATGCCGGAACCGGGGAACACGATCACGCCGATCGGCAATGTCTCAAGCATCACATCATTGCGCTTGAAGGGCGCGGCGTTCTTGTGACGGCTCCAGTCCGGTTTGAACGCGACCTGAGGAACCTTGCGATTGTCCGCCCAGCAGGAGGCGATCCGTTCGGCACCCTTGGAGCCGCCGCCATGGAGAAGGACCATGTCGGGATGCTTCGCATGAACCTTGTCGAGAGCTTCCCATATCCGCCGATGATCGTTGCAGTCGGCTCCGCCGGCAAAAGCGATCCGTGGACCGCGCGGCAAGAGCACTTGCATCTCCGCCACTTTCTTTGCGTTGAGGAAATCCCGACTATCGATCATCGCAGCTGTCAGCGCACGGTGATTGACCTTTGAGCCTGAGCGCGGACGCCAAGCGGAACCTGTCTCGCTCGCATAGAGTTCAGCGAGATGGTCCCGGAAGAATTCAAAGGCGTTGCGGCGCTCGTTGAGCGTCAGCCCTTGCGCAATCAATCGCTCCAGTTCGACCGAGCGGACCTCCGAGCCGTCCTGTTCCGCCTGCGAGCGACGCTGCGCGGTTTCATTGTCGTCGAGCTCGCGATCGAGGCGCTCCGCCTTGCGATGGAAGAGGTTGACGAAGGACCAAAGCAGATCAGGCAGGTCGGCTTCAAGCCGCGTGTTGAGAAAGAGGCTTGAAAGCGATTCGACCGCAGATGCGAGCGCTATTGACGCAATGTCGGAGGAGGGCAGGGGACGCGGGTCAGGCTCTTCGTCAAAGGCCCGATAGCCGTGAAGCGCGAGTTCGTCGAGAAGATGCGAAGAGGGCGATGCATGAGGTGCGTCGTAGGGCAGGGGAATAATGTCAATATCCATGGCAATTGCTCTTTCGCTTGTGCCGCGGCGATCGCGGTCTGACAGCGATCTCGAGCCACGGGCGGATCGCGCCGCACCCGAAGGGCTGAAGCGCAGCGGAGGACGCTTCCCGACGACTTCTTTGGACCGCGCGAGGAATGCCCGGCGCTTGAGCGTCGGGCAGGGGGAAGAAGTCGGCGGGAAGCGTTGCGGCGAGCGAGCCGCTTGTGGCGTCATCGCTGCTCTCTCAGGCCGGCGCGCGGCCCTCTTGAAAGAGCGCGTGTCTGAGCGCGAAAGAAGCCTCGCTTCCCCAAGCGGTCGAATGGATAGGTCGATGCCATATCTCGATTACACGCGGCCGGCGCAACTCACGTAACGATTCATGCCGGGCACACGGACTGGCTCAGCCCTGCAGCGGCGCCGTTCCTTCGTTGAGGATGTCGAGGTAAGCGCGGTAGCTGAAAACGCGCCCCCGGCGACGCCCCGTTATCTCGCTGACGACGCCAAGACGCTCGAGATCGGCCAGTGCGGCGTTGACGGTGGGCGCTGTTAGACCGGCACTAAGGACAAGGTCGTTTGCTGTGGCAAAAGGATGCTGCTGGAGCAGGTCGTGAATGCGCAGCGCGGACCCGGCCCGTTCGCTCTCCGTCGCAATGCGCGCCCGATCCTTCGCGAATAGATCGGCGATTCGCACCGCCGCATCGAAGGCCTGATTCGCCGTCTCCGCGACGCCGTCGAGGAAGAATTCGAGCCACGCCTCCCAAGCGCCGTTCTCGCGGACTTCCTGTAGCAAGCGATAATAGTCGGTGCGGCGCGTTTTCAGATAGAGGCTGAGATAGAGAAGGGGGTTGTGCAGCACGCCATTGGCGCAAAGAAAGAGCGTCACCAGAAGGCGTCCGACACGACCATTGCCGTCGAGAAAAGGATGGATGGTCTCGAACTGGACGTGGAGCAGGCCGGCCTTGATCAGCGGCGGCAGTCGCGACTCCGTCTCGTGGAAGAACCGCTCGAACGCGTCGAGGCAGGCGTCGAGCTCGCTAACAGGCGGCGGCACGAACAGCGCGTTACCAGGCCTCGTCCCGCCAATCCAATTTTGCGAACGACGAAATTCCCCAGGGTCTTTCGTCTCGCCGCGCCCGCTCTGCAGGAGACGCGCATGCAGGTCGCGAATGAGCCGTAGCGACAGCGGGAACTCTTTGAGGCGATCCAGACCGAACATCATCGCATCGACATAATTCGAGACTTCGCGAATGTCGTCGATCGGCTGGCCAGAGTGAGCCCCGGTCTCAAAGCGCAGAAGGTCCGCGAGCGTCGACTGGGTTCCCTCGATTTGCGATGAAAGCACCGCCTCCTTGCGAACATACATGTAGAGAAAGAGCTCCTGCCGCGGCAGAAGCACGGCGGCGCCGTCAAGACGACCGAGCGCCCGCTCGGCCGCGCTCAAGCGATCCAGTAGCGGGAGCAGGTTAATCTCAGGCTTTGGCGGCAAAGGCGGGGGAACGAAGGCGCGCACCAATTCTCCGCCGGCAGGCGTTTCCACGAAGCGGCAGAGTCGGGAGTTTTCTGGGGTGAGGGCGCTCATCATCGAAGCATGCCCCAAGCTTCTTATTTAAGCAATCATACCCCCACTTAAATAACGCGGCGCCTAAATTAAGGTGGCTTAATTACGGGGAATTCGAACCGTCCTTTCCGGCCCCCAACGCCGAGAATCCCCCGGATATAAGATTGGCGCGATGCCTCCGAAAAAGACTCTCACTACGAAGAACCTCGAAGCGCTCGGCGCCGAGCGGGTGGCCGATCTCCTGATCGAGATCGGCGACACGAATGTGGCGGTCAAACGCCGTTTGCGGCTTGAACTCGCCGGCGCGCAAAGTCCCGCCGAGGTCGCGCGCGAAATCCCCAAGCGCTTGAACGCAATCGCCCGCTCCCGGAGCTTCGTCGACTGGCAGAACCGGCGCGGTCTCGTCGATGATCTCCAGACACAGCGGCGCGCCATCGTCGATCATGTCGGCAAAACCGATCCGAAAGAAGCGCTCGATCTGATGTGGAGTTTCATGGCGCTGGCTTCTTTGGTTTTCACGCGGTGCGATGACAGCAGCTGAACGGTGATCGGAATCTTTCACGAAGGCGTGAGCGATCTCGGGCGGCTGGCCGAAGCCGCCAAAGGCGACGCGAAAAACTTGGCCGATCGAGCGTTTCAGGCCTTGCTCGACAATGAATATGGAGAGTTCGACGATCTTGTCACCGCTCTTAGCCCAGCGCTCGGCGACGCGGGTCTCGAACATTTGAGGCAACGCTTCGTCGCTCTGTCCAAGGAGCCCGTTAAAAAGCTCGTGGAGCACGAGCGACGAAAAATCGGCTGGTCGACGGGCGGAGCTATTTACGAAGACGATATCGCTAATCGTCACCGCGCCCACGTCATCGAAATGGCGCTCAGGGACATTGCCGATGCGCAGGGCGACGTCGATGCCTTCATCGCGCAATATGATCGCGACACACCAAAGGTTCCACGCATCGCTGATCGGCTTCTTGCGGCTGGCCGAGCTGCGGAAGCTTTACAGGCGATCGACGCCGCGGAACACAAGCGTTCTGACTGGCCGGAATTCGAACGCGAGGACACGCGCATCGTCGCGTTCGACGCGCTCGGACGCAGCGACGACGCGCAGGCAGCGCGCTGGTCCGTCTTCGAACGATTTCTGTCGGCGGACCTTTTGCTGGCGCAGCAATGTCTTCCCGAATGGCTAAGCATATGAGGGCGCTATCTAATAACGTCAGTATGGCCGAGCGGCGAGTATGTTGCGAGCCGGGGCTTCGCATTCCATCACGAGCGGCGCTTATCACCGGATCCGACAAACCAAAGGCGAAGGTCCCTGCCTCTGTGAAGAGGCGTCTGGCGTTCCGAACGCTTCCGCCAATAGAGGTTGCGTTCGAAGTAAAGGAAACGAACATGGCCAAGATCATATGCGTGCTGTACGACGATCCGGTCGACGGTTATCCGAAAACCTATGCGCGCAACGACGTGACCCAACCCGAGCGCTATCCTGACGGACAAACGCTGCCTTCTCCAAAAGCGATAGATTTCAAGCCGGGCACGCTCCTCGGCAGCGTCTCCGGCGAACTAGGATTGCGTAAATTCCTAGAGTCGAACGGTCATCAACTGGTCGCAACGTCTAGCAAGGACGGTAAGGACAACGTGCTCGACCGAGAGCTTCATGATGCCGACATCGTCATCTCGCAGCCGTTTTGGCCGGCTTATATGACGCGCGAGCGAATCGCGAAGGCGCCCAAGCTCAAACTCATCGTGACCGCCGGCATTGGGTCCGACCACACCGACCTGCAAGCGGCGATCGATCGCAACATCACTGTCGCCGAGGTCACCTACTGCAATAGCATCAGCGTATCGGAGCATGTGGTCATGATGATCCTTGCGCTGGTGCGCAATTACATCCCTTCATACCAATGGGTCGTGAAAGGCGGCTGGAATATTGCCGATTGCGTTACGCGTTCTTATGATCTGGAAGCCATGCAGGTCGGCACCGTCGCAGCCGGCCGCATCGGATCGGCCGTACTGCGGCGGCTGAAGCCCTTCGATGTCGGCCTTCACTATTTCGAGCGCCATCGTCTTCCAGAGTCGGTCGAACGGGAACTGAACGTGACGTACCACCCGAGCGTGGAAAGCATGGTCGCGGTTTGCGACGTCGTCACCATTAATTGCCCGCTGCACCCCGAGACCGAACATCTGTTCAATGACGCATTGATCGCGAGAATGAAACGCGGCTCGTACATCGTCAATACAGCGCGGGGAAAAATCTGCGATCGCGACGCCATCGTGCGTGCGCTCGAAAGCGGACAATTGGCCGGATATGCGGGCGATGTCTGGTTTCCTCAACCAGCGCCGGTCGACCATCCGTGGAGAACGATGCCGCACCATGGTATGACGCCGCATATCGCTGGCACCAGCCTGACGGCGCAGACACGTTATGCAGCTGGCGTGCGCGAGATTCTCGAATGCTGGTTCGACAATCGCCCGATCCGCGATGAATACCTCATCGTCGCCGCAGGCAAGCTCGCCGGCGCCGGCGCACATTCTTACAGCGCGGGCGATGCAACCGGCGGATCGGAAGAAGCCGCCCGATTCAAAAGAAACTGACATCACACAGAAATGTTTCGAGGGACTGGCGCTTTCATTCGGCAGCGGCTCCGATAGCGGACCAGAAACTCGGAACGACTAAGGATGATGATCGCGTTCGTCAAAGGCCCGCCGCGGGTCACGAGCGCGGCGCAAAGTTCCTTGTAGCAGTGTTTCAACACCCTAAAGTAACTTCGGCCGTTGCTCCTAAAAATTAGGGAGCAGAAAATTCAGGGAGGGTGGCATGTATCCTAAGCCAGCCCAAATATGTGCCTTCGTTTTCATGTCAAGCGCAATATCCCTATCCGCGTGCGGCAGTGGAGAAAAAGATGAAGCGCTTGGCCGTTTAATTGCGGATTGCCAGATGTCGGCTCACTATGCGATGGCAGATTCGCCTTTAACGGACGAAAAGAAGCACGTTGCAATTGGAGACTACGTTGAACGATGCTTGAGAGAAGGCGGACTGCAACCACAGCCGGATGAGTCTTGCGTTGAAACTCCTCAATCAGCTGAGGACGGCAAGAGTTTTGTCAAGCCTCTCAAGAAATGCTGGAAATACAGCAAATCCTCTAACTGAAACCGTCTTGCTCCAATTGTCATCGAGCAGGAGTGATTACGAATAGCTGGGATGGCGCGACTGAGAATATCTCAGCTCGTGTCGTCTCTCGCCGCCGAAGCCCAAAGTCAATCCTGTCGCCTTTGCGAAGGGCATACATGCGCCAGAAGCAGACATGCGTGCGGGAGCGCGCTTGAATTTTGCAGCAGACATGCGTGCGGGAGCACGCTTGAATTTTGCAAAAGGGTTTCCGATTGCGTCGAAAGGTCACCAGCGGATCAGCGCACGCCCAACTGTGTTCAATACACGGTCGTTTTATGGACACTCAAAAAGCTCTGACATCTCAACACGGCAGCGCAAGCGCCGCGGGCGCGGACGGCTCAGGCGTCGCAGATGATTTTTACCGATCTTCGGACCCGTCAATTGTCGGTGACGAAGCAATTGCCACTCGCCGACTTAACCCTTTTGCAGATGGCCGCGGCGGCCTCCTTGCTCATGCCGCCGACATTTACATAATAAACGAACTTGTCGCCATGCTTCACGTAACGGTAGCCCAGCCGGCGGCCGCCGATCTGCGAGCCGTATTTGCTCGCCACTTTTCTCATTAACTCGCGCGCTTCGGCCTTGGACTTGGCCACCCCCAATTGGACGGCAAATAACCTGCCCAGAACTTTGCTGGGGGCCGGGGCCGGCGCGTTATTTTGCGCAACCCGAGCCTCACCCGCCGCGGCCATTGCGGGCTTGGTAGCATGCGCGGTCGTCTTGGCTCCTGCGCTCTCGGGCGTGCCGCCGACCATCTTGTCTTGTTCGCGTGAGAGCTTTGCCTTCGGCGGTACGATCGCCGGGGCTTCCGCCGGTTTGTCTGCCGAGGCGATGGTCGCGATTTCCTGAGGCGCTATGCGACCGCTGTAGCTGTGCGCGAGTGTCCAAACCAGACCATCCCCTGCCAAGGCCCCTACGATGGCGAAAGCCAGTATGCCGGCAGTGACGCGGGGCAAATGGGCGTTCGGATCGTGCTCGACAGTTCCTCGTCGCTCTACTCGCATTTTCAGACTGCTGCGTTACTGCGATCACGATTATATATGGCGTCGATGTTTCGAAAGCGACGCTCAGCACTTGCATAAATCAGTGGCAGAGTACCGCTCGAGAAGTCGTCCAACACACGTTCGTTTGTTGGACACTGGTTTAAGGCGAGCCCGTGCCGTCTCGCCACCGTAGTTTCGAAGTTATGTTCGCACACAGAGCGTGGGTTGAGGTTAGCGGCCCATGAATGACCGCTTCGGGTCATTCAGAGCCCTTAGAAGGGTGGATCATGAATGTCCGAGATCGGTCAAACCAAGACATTCTTGGACTATCCGCCAAACTGCTGGCATTCGAGTAAATGACACGTTTGGGAACAAATGCCTCATGCGATTTCGGGAGCCTAGCTGGCTCCGAAGAGGTCCCGGCGTAAAGTGCTGCAGATCGCTGTTGAAATCTTTGCCTTGCGACACAATCGTTTCAACATAAGCGCCCTCAGCCTTAGCGCGTTCCGCGAGTTTGCGCGCAGCGTTTCGTCCGGCGCGATCATTGTCCGCGGCAATGACGAGTCGCCGTAATCCGGTCGGAATATCCCACGCCGCGAGATGCGCCGCCGAAAGCGCCGCGACCATTGGCAGATGTGGCGCGATGTTTTTGAGTGAAAGAACGGTTTCAATGCCTTCGCCGGCGACAGCAAAATCGTCGATGGCGCCGAAGCGCACGCCATGCCCGAGAATAGCGCCGAGCGAACGACGCGGCGAAGCGACATTCGCCTTGGCGTTACGCACCGGATCAAGAAACGTCCGATGAATTCCCATGATCTCGCCGTCATGATTGGTGACGGCGGCGACAAGCACCGGGAATTTTCGTGGCGGCGAGTCTGGATATTCGCGATAGAGTAGCGCCGGGTGATAGCGCAGCGGCGCGTCATGGAGATCGGCGGTGATTTTTTGCGCGCGCAGATACGCCTCAGCCTTTGTTCCGACGATCGGCCGCGATGCCGCCCAGATCTTGCGAGCGAGCGCGATCGTGTCGGGTTCGCCCGAGTATCTGCTTTGTAGCTCAGGAAGCGTCTCGCGCGGCGTTCGCAAAAACCGCCGCGCCTCATCGAGCGTATGCGTGAACGAATGGCCACCCTTCCGCGCCGCGATCAGATCGAGAAGGTCACCATGTTCACCGCTTGCGGCGTCGGTCCATTTCCCGCGCGCGCCTTTGCTAGAGAGCGGACCCTTGAGGCGAAGGAACAGGCTGCGGCCCGCATGATTGTTAACGTCGCCGACGATCCAGTAATTGCCAGATCGTCGGCCATTGGAGAGATAGTGCTTGCACACAGCCTCGACATTTTCGGCAAGTCCGCGTGACAATTCCCGCGCCCGGCTTTCCATCATCGCCTCCTGTCTCAATTGGCGGCGCGCGTTGCCGGCGCGATGCGCAGCAACGGGTGGCGATCGAGCAGTTTCTCTATGATCGACGCGACCTCGTCGCCGAGCGGCACAAAGAGTCGCAGCTTCCAGGCGATAATTTCCGACATGAGGCCCAACGCCTTCAGTCGATCGACGCTTGTGTCTGCAAAGCCGACGAGTTCGAGTCGCTGTCGGTTCATGACGAGAGAGCGTTTAAGAACCAGGCCGTCAGCCAAGATAAGACTCGCGCCGTCCTGCATGACGGCGGCAATCGCCGTCGCTGGCGCGAGGGCAGGGGCGTCGCCGCCGGAGGATTCGAGCAGCGCCGCGGCGCTCTCCGGCGAGAGAGCCGCCCGATGATGCGCTCGCCCTCGTCGGTTTGCAGCCGATAGACTCGCGCGGTTTCATCGGGGAGCCGGTTCCAGACCGGCAGCAGCAAGCCGGTGACCATATGAAATGTGCTCTCAGTCAATTCAGGAATATCGGCGACCTCGGCCTCCCACGCCGCCTGAAATTCGCTCGTACTGACCTCACGCCAAAGCGACCGCTTCAGTGCTTCGACGGAGATCACATCGCGCTGCGCCGGCCGCAGCAGACGCGCCCGTGGCTGAATCGACCCGTCGTCCAGCATAAGGCCGGACGCCGGTAGTTTGACCGCGGCGCGGCCCGATTGCTCGTTGATCATGAGGCGAGCCGATTGAGATGCGGTCGCCAGTTCGAGCGCCTCGGCAAGCGTCGTGACCCGCGTCCTGTCCTTGCGCGCAATCGTCAGCAATTGCGTTTGCGCGCCGCTCTCGGCGTGAGAGGCGATCATCTGACGTCCCGTCACGACGAGGCTTTGGGCCGTGACCGTCTCGACGCCTCGATCGAAGACTCCAGCCTGGACCGCCGCCTCGACCTGCGCCTCCATCAGCCCCTCGAAGACTTCGAACAGGCGGTTCTGCAGCGCGCTCGGCAAAGCGAGGATGCGATTGAGGAAAGTCGAGATCGGCGGCAATTCCTCCTTGAGGCTGCCGTCCTGGTCAGTGAGATCGAGGCCGGTCGCTTCCGTAAAGCGCGTCAATGAGCAGCCTTCGACCTTTCCCGAAAACATCAGCTGATAGAGCTGCCGCAAAGCGCTGCGCCCATAGGGGGATTCGAGATTATCCTCCGGCCGGAACAGGCCTTGACCGCCGGTCTGGCGTTGACCCCTCGTGATGGCGCCGAGCGTGTCGAGCCGCCGCGCGATCGTCGAAAGAAACCGCTTCTCGCCCTTCACATTGGTGGCGACTGGGCGAAACAGGGGAGGCTGCGCCTGATTGGTACGATTGGTGCGGCCCAATCCCTGAATGGCGTTGTCCGCCTTCCAGCCGGGCTCCAGCAGATAATGAACACGCAACCGTTGGTTCCTGGCGCTGCGCTCGGCGTGATAGGAACGCCCCGTGCCGCCCGCGTCTGAAAAGACGAGAATGTACTTCTCGTCATCCATGAAGGCTTGCGTCTCCCCAAGATTGGCGGAAGCCGGTCGGTTTTCCACGCAGAGCCGATCCGAGCGGTCGGCGTTGGTCTTGCGGACGATCCGACGCGAACGGCCCGTGACCTCGGCGACCATGTCGGTTCGAAATCGCTGCACGATCTGGTCAAGCGCGCCCTGAACGGCGGGAAGGGCGGCGAGATGTTCGATCAACCGGTCACGCCGCTCCGTCGCCTCGCGCGATTGAACCGGATTGCCATTGTCGTCGACCACGGGGCGCGAGTGGAGATCGCCATTCTCGTCGGAATAGACTTCATAGAACTGCGTCGGGAATGAATGGGCGAGATAGTCGAGGACATATTCGCGCGGGGTGATGTCGAGGGAGAGGTCCGCCCATTCGGAAGTCGGGATTGCTGAAAGGCGGCGCTCCATTAGTGCTTCACTCGTCGAAACGATCTGAATGACGGCGGCGTGGCCGGCCTCTAAATCGCGCTCGATCGAAGCGATGAGGCTCGTGACCTTCATCGTCACAATCAGATGATTGAAGAAGCGCTGCTTGTTGGATTCGAACGCCGAGCGCGCGGCGCTCGTGGCGTTGCGGTTATAGGCCTTGCCGCCCTCGCCGGTAATGTTCGCCGCTTCCAGAGCCGCGGTCAGATTGTTGTGAATGATCTCGAAGGCGCCGGTATAGACGTCATAGATGCGGATCTGCTCTGGCAAGAGCTGGTGCTCCAGCATCTCGACCTCGACGCCCGCGTAAGACAGCGCGCGCGATGCATAGAGACCGAGCGCCTTCAAATCACGCGCCAGCACTTGCATCGCGGCGATGCCGCCCGCCTCCATCGCCGAGACAAAATCTTGCCGCGTTGCGAAGGGCATGTCGGTCGAGCCCCAAAGGCCCAGACGCGTGGCGTAGGCGAGATTGGCGACGGTCGTCGCGCCCGTTGCCGAGACATAGAGAACGCGGGCGTCGGGCAGGGCGTTCTGTAACCTCAGGCCCGCGCGGCCTTGCTGGGAGGCGGTCTTCTCGCCGCGCCCGCCCTTGTGGCCGACGGCGTTGGCGAGGGCGTGCGCCTCGTCAAAGACGATGACGCCATCAAATTCCGATCCCTGCCAGTCGATAATTTGCGTCAGGCGCGAGGCTTTGAGCGCACCGTCGCGGCCCTGACGTTCGTCGGAGCGCAGCGTGGCGTAGGTCGTAAAGAGAATGCCTTCGGCAAGACGTGATCGGCGTTCCCTGCTTGAAGCGCGACAGCGGAACGATCTGGAGCTTTTCCTGCCCCAACGCCGCCCAGTCGCGCTGAGCGTCCTCGATGAGCTTGTCGGATTTTGAGATCCAGAGCGCCTTGCGGCGACCTTTCAGCCAATTGTCGAGAACGACGCCAGCGACCTGACGACCTTTACCGGCGCCGGTGCCGTCGCCGAGATAATAGCCGCGGCGAAAGCGGACCGCTTTGTCGGCGTCGTCGGGAGCGGCCGAGACCGTATCGAAGCTCTCATTGACGAGGAAAGCGCCGGCGAGATGATCGCTGTGGGCTTCGCCGGCATAGATGACGCTCTCGAGCTGCGCGTCGGAGAGCAGCCCCGACTCGATAACGCTTTTGGCGAGATGCGGCCGATAGGAGGGTTTCGGCGGGGCGACCGACGCCATGGCGGCGGATTGGACGAGCGTCGTCGGATGCGGGCGGGCGCCGTTGATCGCAATCGATTGGACCGAATAACGCTCATAGAGCCCAGCGCTGAGCGCGCCGCCCTCGGGCGCCTTCCAGTCGCGAGCTTCATAAGCGACTTCGACGACCGCCCCCGCCGGAATATTGCCTGCAGGAGCTGACGTTGGCGCCGCTGCGCGCGCCACGCCCGACTCTGACGCCTTGATTTGCAAAGACGCCGGACGTTTGACTGCCGAGAAGGGGAGGGGGCTTGTCGATGACGCAGTGAACGCCGTCGACTGCGCCGACGAAACACTGAGCGCCGCGCGCGGCGGAACCTCTCGCAGAACAAGCGCGAGCAGCTCTTCGAGCGATCCAACGGGTCCGAAACCCGCGGGGAAGACTTTCGGATTCTTTGCTGGCGTCCGGTCGAAAATCGTCAGCCGGCTTTCGACGGTCGTTCCATGGCGCGCAAAGAACCCGCGCGCGAGCGAGGCGGTGAAGATAAGCCTGCCATGCTCCTGCAAACGCTCGAAACTTCCGCGCCAAGCGTTCGACGTCGGGGCAAAACTTTCGCCGGTGATGGCGACGAGCCGGCCGCCAGCGCGAAGACGCAAAAGCCCGGAACGGATATGCTCGAAGGTCGCCGCCGCGTGACGCCCTTCGATCAAGGGCGAGGCAGAAAAGGGCGGGTTCATCAGCACGACGCTCGGCGCGAGATTTCCGTCGAGCCGGTCGTTGATCTGCGCGCCGTCGTAATGCGCGAGCGCCGCCGCCGGGAACAATCGCGCGAGCAGCTGCTGGCGTGTCTGCGCCCATTCATTGAGGATCAGCGTCGCGCCCGAGAGCTCGGCGAAGATCGCCAGCGTGCCCGTGCCGGCAGAGGGCTCGAGCACGACGTCGCCGGGAGTGATCCCCGCCGTGAGACTCGCAACATAGGCGAATTCCAGCGGCGTCGAAAATTGCTGCAGCGCATCGCTTTCTTCCGAGCGCCGCGTTTCGCTGGGCAACAACGCGCCGATTTTCGAGAGCATCGTGAGAACGCGCGCCGGATTATTTTCAGCGCGCGCGAACATCGCCGGCCCATAACGGCGCAAAGATAACACCTGCGCCGCCTCTACCGCTTCATAGGCGTCCTTCCAGCTCCAGGCCCCTTGTGCGTCGCTGGCGCCGAAGGCGCTTTCCATGGTGCAGCGTAGGGCAGGGGCGTCGATGACTCGCCCCTTGGTGAGATGAATGACGAGCGCCTGCGCCGCCATGACGAGCGCATGCGGCTTGTCGGCCGACAGGAAAGAAAGTTCGGACTGTTCGCGGGGCGCTTAAGCAACGGCGAGGATCGGGCTCATCAATTGTCTCCGGAGTAACGGCCCGGGACGCTCTCTCTTTCCGCTTCCCGAGCTCGCCCTCCCGGCAAAGCCCTCTTCCTCTTTTCTCCCTCAGCCTCTCCCGCGCGCCAGCCGTTTGACGGCGAGTGGGCGAAACATCGCGCTGATCCGCGACAGATCTCCGCTCATCACCGCTCGAACATCGCTGGCAAGCGCCGCCGGCTCATCAAGCAGCGACAGCGGCGCGAAATGATTCCGACCGCCCTCATAGTCGCGCCTGCCGTTGCAGGAGCGGATCAAGATGCCGCTGTCAGCGCCGGTCGCGGGCTGCGAGAGCTGGATATAGATGTTCTCGCCATGCAAAATGATTTCGCCGGAGACGGCGACGCCGCCAAGGCAGCTGCGGATGTCGAAGGAATTTGGAGGAAGCCGCAGCTCCTTTGCGAGCGCGCGCAAAGCGGTGCGTCCATTCTGGTGAAACAGTTTCTTCTGCGCGCCGTCGTAGGCGCAGCGCCGACGCCAATCGAACATCTTCATCCCCCAAAAAAGAGAAGAGCCCGCCGGGTAGGGCGGGCTCCTGGTGAGCGCGGAATGTTTCGAACAGGCGCCAGACTATTCGGCAGCCTCCGGGACCACCGGCTCGGCCTCGTACTCGGCAAGAAAGGCGGGAAGGTCGTCGTCACTTCCCGCCCGCGCTTCTTCGCCGATTTGAGCGGGTGCCGCCGCGATCGGCGCGGCGTCGAAGTTTTGCGTTCGCAAAACTTCGGGCAGCCAGCCGCTGTCTGCGAGCAGGCGCTCGGCTTCCACCGCCATATCGGCTTTCTTGAGATGCTCGATCATTTGCGCCGTCGCCTCGCCCTTCGCTTCGCGGACGGCGGCGAGAATCTGCGTCTTCGTTACCTTCCCGAAATAGTTCTCGACCGTCGTCACCCAAAAGTCTCGCATATCGAGCGCGAGATGTTCGGCGAGGCGATCGGCATGATCGAATGCGGCGCTTCGCCGTTCATACGGCAGATAAGGCGCGTTGACGCCAAAGCCGACACAGAAGGCGAAGAGCGCCGCACGATCTTCCTTGCTTTGCGCAATGAGCCAACCCCAGAGATCGGTGGGATTTTGCGGCAGACGCAATTGCCATTGCCCGAAGGTTTCCTGAAGGGCGCTCGCTGCTGGCGCGTCGCCGATGCCGAGCGCGTGAGACCCGATCGGCGCGCTGCGCAGAGTGATGTCCAGACAAGAGTGCTGCGCCGATCCGTAGAAGATATTGAGCGCCAGCGCGTGGGTCGCCGCCAGAAACGCGGTTTCCGGATCAGCCGACAGCCTCAATCGTAGCGCCATCGTCCGATACGCGGAGAGTTCCGTACGCAGACGATCGGACAGTTTGGGAGAGGCTTCTCCCTCAATGTCCCCGTCGCCGGGCGAAACGCCCTCTGTCGACACCTGCGTCGAATCCGGATGAATCTCGCCAGATCCGGACTGTTGAGAATTCGCTTCGTTGCGCTGTTCGATCGACGCCTCATCCTCGGGACGTACATAGCCCCGTTCGAGTTTCAGCGCGCCATTGCAATCGATGCTGACGAAAACGCCGCCGCGCGCCATATCGGCCGGATCAAAAATCGCGGGGCGCTGCTCGATGGCGTCAATGATTTCTTCGAGTTCGCCCATTCTCCGGTCGATGTCTTCCGGAAGCTCGTCGACGCTGGTGTGCTCTTCCGAGAGCGTGTCATATTCTTCGAGCGCTGCGTCGTAGCGTTCCTTCTCTTCATCCGAAATTTGCGGCGTCGTCGACGGCAAGCGACGATGGCCATTCGTGTGGCCATAGGGGAATTCGCATACGAACTCCGCCCACTTCCAACCTGCGGAGCGAAGATCGTCCGCCGCTTTCGCGAGCTTTTCCCGCGCGAGCCGATCGAGCAGCGCGACATCCTGCAGCCAGCCGCCATGATCCTGCTGAAAAAGATCTCGCAAGACCACGCCGCCAGCCGCCTCATAGGCCTCGACGCCGACAAACATCGCGCGCTTGTCGCCGGCTTTGACCGCACCTTCCGTCAGCATGCGGCGAATCGTATAAGGCTCCTTGTTGTAGGAACGCGCGAGCGCGTCCCACACTTCTTCCTGACGCGCATGATCGTCGGTGACGCAAAACGCCATGAGTTGTTCCAGCGTCAATTCTTCCGCGACATAGAGATCAAGGATCTTCGGGCTCGCAGCGGCCAATTTGAGGCGTTGGCGCACAACCTGCGCTCCGACGAAAAACCGCGCCGCGATCTCATCAACGCTCAGGCCTGCATCTTGCAGATTTTTGAACGCTCGGAATTGATCGAGCGGATGCAGGGCTTCACGCATCGTATTTTCAGCGAGAGAATCTTCTTCCTCGATGCCCTCCGTTTTCACGATGCAGGGAACGGGCGCGTTCTTTGCGAGGCGCTTCTGCTTGACAAGCAGCTTCAGCGCCGCGAGCCGCCGCCCGCCGGCGCTAACCGCGAATTTTCCAGTTTCCTGGTCGTCGCCGTCCAGCACGGGCCGCACGCTCAACGACTGCAGCAATCCCCGCCTTGCGATATCCTCTGCCAATTCTTCAACGCTGACGCCCGCTTTAATGCGGCGCACGTTGGCGTCCGACGCCACGAGCCGATCGAGCGCAATATCCCTCGCTCCCACAAGCGCAATCTTCGACATGTTTCAATCTCCGCGACGGGCCGGCGAAAGCCTCTCTCGCCTCCTATCCCATCACGAAGCCCAAAGGGCCCTCTTACTTTTCCGCTTGAGGCGGCGAGAAGATGCCCTATACTATGACCTGAATATCCGGCAGGATATCTTCCATGGCCTCCCCCAAAGCCCGCGCCGCACAAGTCAAGAAAACCCCCACGCGCAAGACGCATAGGCCCAGTACGGCTCAAAAGACTGCCGTGGCCGCCGGGCCCCTTGCGGCGATTCTCATAGGCAAACGGGGTCTCGTGCAGCTCGACGGCGTCGCCACGGCCTTCGGCATGTCCAAAGGACAACTCGCCGAAACCATCGGCCTCAGCCGCGAATCCCTTTACAAGCGCGCGCGTCTCGAGGGACCCAAGACCCAGTCGCGCCTGAAGGAAATGCTCGAAATCGTCTCTCGTATTTCCGACTGGGCGGGCGGCAAGGAGCAGGCAATGGCCTGGTATCGCGCCCAGCCGATCCCGGCATTTGGCGGCCGCACCGCCGAAGCGCTGGTCAAGGATGGGCAGGCTGGGGCGCTGCGTGACTATCTCGATCACATCGCCCTTGGCGGCTTTGCTTGAGATTTCAGGGGACCTGCTACCGGGCGCATGATCCAAGATGGTCCTTCGCGCCGCTCTCGGGTAACGGCGCGGCGATCCACGGCGGCCGCTTCAATCCAAAAGGCGTTCCGGCGCTCTACCTTGCGCTGACGATCATAACGGCCGTCAAGGAAATCAATCAGGGCTTCGCACATAAGATCGAGCCATGCGTGATCTGCTCTTATAACGTGGACTGCGACGACATCGTCGACCTGCGCACCGAGGACGATCAAAAAACTGCCGGCGCTTCGCTCGCCGATTTGGCCTGCGCCTGGTTCTCGGACATCTCGCAGGGCAGGGAGCCGCCGTCGTGGCGGATCTCACGGAAGCTGCTCGACGCGGGAAAGGCCGGCATCCTTGTTCCGAGTTTTGCGCCCGGCGCAACCTCCGCCGATCAAAATCTCGTGCTCTGGAAATGGGGCAAGACTCGCCCTCACGAAGTTTCCGTTTA
Organism: Methylocystis sp. B8; assembly: GCF_005771425.1. GTDB lineage: Bacteria > Pseudomonadota > Alphaproteobacteria > Rhizobiales > Beijerinckiaceae > Methylocystis. The sequence goes on from NZ_VBTZ01000012.1 coordinate 51,189, forward strand.
CGATCCGAGCGGTCGGCTGCCCAAGGATCAGCTCTCATGGAGATAGTGTAGTTTCGCTTCCTGCACTTCCGGAAACACCAAATACGCAGGGGCCGAGAAGGAATGGGACTTCTCCATTTTTGCGTCTACATTCAAAATTCGCATAATTTGGATTATGGAACTAGAATAGCCGTGTTATCGCAAGTAATCGCGAAGATTTCACGGGCGCAACTTTAACAATCACTAATTGCAAAATGCAAAACTCTTAAGCGTTGCTAGGCAAGTCCTTGCGACACTCGATGCTACATGCCGAAAAGATAGGTGGCGGTGTAGGGAACGGAATGTAGCTCCCCTTCGGTGGAACAGCCTCCCTCGAGAAGGCCGCCCTTCGTGTTGAGGCGCAAAATCCAGGTCGCACCAGCGGCGAGACCGGCTGTCGTCTGTTGAACGACGGCTAGCTTGAGCCATGGAACGTCTTGGCTGGATTGGCCCGGAACTTTAGCTACAAGCTTGCCCGCAACACGCGATCCATCCGCGAATTCCCATACCGGGCCTGCGTAGTGTCGGCCAATGGTATTTCGTCCGGCAATCAAAATGGCGATTGGCTCACGAAAGGCCCATTCCAAGCCGCCCTTGGCATTTTTCGAACAGACATAAATCTGTGCGCCTACCCCTTCGACGCGAGCGAGCGGGATCCCTCCCTTGACCGAGATCGGGTCGGGGAGCGTAGGAAGCTCCTCTGCGTGTGTGTCTGCCACGCTGAGAAGGACGACCAAGCAGCAAATAGTCTTTCTCATGGTCTATCGTTCTCCGATTGCTGATGATTGGGAACCAAAAAAAGTGACCATCTAACCTTTCCTATGATCTTGGCAGGCTAGCCCCAAACGACAATGTCGCGATTGATCCCTGCCCATCCGGCATGCGCTCAAACGAAAAAAAACCGCATTGAGTCTCTGCTATGCGATGAACGATCTTCAGACCCAAGCCGACGCCTTTCGGCTCTTCCATGTCGCTCATAATTTTGTTCTGCCGTCCATTGTCGCGGACGCAGAACTGGGGCCCGGGACCCACTTCGACTACGATTGCCGAACCCGGCGTTGTGTGGCGAATGGCGTTTTCAATCAAATTGCGCAGGGCGTTCTCGACGAGTGCGGGGCGCCCAAGGAAGGACCTTCCGCCTCGGTCCGTCAATTCGAGACTTCGGCCCGAGTCATAGGCGACAGGAGCGAGCGCACCAACAACGCTTTCAGCAATAGCAAATGGCGTAATCGTCTCGACCGGCGACAGATCCGCAGACTCTAGGCGCGCCAAGGTGGTTAACTGCTCAACCAGCCAGTTAAGTGAGACTAGGTCCTGCTCGACCTTTCTTGCGCGTGGGTCAGCGATTTTCTCTAGTTCAAGGCGCGCAATTGCAATCGGGGTTCTTACTTCATGTGATATCGCGGATGTGAAGATTTTTTGGGCCTGCACCACTTCTCGCACCCTGCCAAAGCTCTTGTTTACCGCTTGGATCAGGGCCGCGATCTCGCGTGGCATTCCAGCAAGGGGCAGATTACTATTCGAGTCGGCCGGATTTAGTTTCTCGGCAAGATCCGCCGCGGCCTTAATCGGCTCCAAGGTCCGGCGGATTGAAAAAATGCTCGCGCCGAGGACGACGACGAGCATAAGGCTCATCGGCAAAGCCATATGGTCGAACACTTCACGTGCAAGCACCGTGAGGACGACGCCCGCGCGATCTTGGAGAACGGCCATTTCAATGGTCACGAGCTCATCGTCGATGCGGTATGTTTTGCCGCCCGCCACCTTCCAGGGCGTCTCGGGATCACGTCTAATCATCCAGAAGTCCGGAGGGGACGCATATGAGGGGAGGAGGCGCAAGGGGCATTCGCCGATGCAGTTCGTATAGAGGATTGCACCGCTGCCCGTACGTATCCTCACCAGATAACTTCCGTCATTGGAATCGTAGCGCCCGTGCAGTCCAGCCGGGAGATCAAAACCAAGCCTGGCCTGATTTCGCCAAAGCCCCCTGAAGAGCGCATCCGCCTCTCTCTGGATCGAATGGCGAGCAAGCTCCTGCTGATTGAACCAATATTCTGCAATAACCCCGATTAGCTGCGCAATCATTGCTAGCGCCGAGAAGAAGATGATTGGTCGGATGACCGTCGACGTTAGAGAACGGGCCCCACTGATCACTGCTTCCTCTCTCGAAGGAAATAGCCGACGCCGCGGATGGTTTCGAGCGACACGGCGGTTCTCGCAGGATCAAGCTTCTTTCTTAGCCTGGAAACCGCCGTCTCCAACGCGTTACTCGAAAGCTCTTCGCCGAACTCCGACAGGGCATATTCGAGCTTTCGCTTGTTGACCACGGATCCGATATCCCGCATCAAGATTTCTAGGACGGCGCGTTCACGCGGCGCCAGCGCTAACGCCTCATCGCCGCACATGACAGACCCAGACGCGACATCAAAAACCAATCGGCCGGCCTCCAGCACCGGGTCCGCCACGCTGGGGGACCGCCGTAATAGAGCGCGGCAACGGGCGAGAAACTCCCTGTGATTGAAGGGTTTCACCAGATAATCGTCTGCACCGGCATCCAGCCCTGCGATCCGCTCGTCGATGGCTCCGCGCGCGGTTAAAATGAGTATCGGCGTTTGGTTCTTCGCCCTGCGCATAGTTCGGATCAGATCGAGTCCATCGCCATCAGGCAATCCAAGGTCTATGAGAAGGAGATCATATTCAGTGGTGGCGATAGCCTCCTCGGCATCGACCAAGCTTCCCACGGAGTCGACCCGCCAGCCGGCAGCATGAACTGCTTCGGTCAAAAGCTCTCTCAGACGCGTCGCATCTTCGACGAGCAACAACCTCATGCGCGCTTGTAGCCCGTGATCATCGAAAGAACCAGATTTTCACGGTGTCTCCAACTCTCAAGCAGCGCGGCGCAGGCGTGAGCGCCGGCGAGAATCAGGATCGAATTCGCGATCGCCTCGTGGATGTCCTCCAGAGACTGGCTTCCAAAGAACCCGTCTAGCGTCAACATCCAGCCTGTGACCGAGACGGCGACCAGCAAGCCCATGAGCGACAGCATCATAACGGCTCCTGCCGGATTGTGCCCGAGAAACCTTTGCTCCTCCCCGCGAAATCGAGCCGCAACGTAGCGGCTAAAGTTCGACGGCCGCGGAACGAAATCAGTAAATCGCGCGTGCTTCGACCCTACGACCCCCCAGATCACCCGCACGATCAGAGCTAACGCTACCAGGTATCCGACCCAACGGTGCAATCGCCCGCCTTCTTCGAAAACGTAGAGATCAGCAAGACAACCCAGGACAACGGTCCAGTGAAAAAGTCTCACGATGGGATCCCAGACGAAGACCTTTGTGGGTCGGCGGGCGACGCCGTCCCTCTCCCGATGTAGTTTCGCCAACATCACAGGCTCCCAATGTTGGCCTTCACCACGTCGCCGCTGACAGGATCGAAATAGACTTCCGCCTTCGCGCCGTCTTTGGTGTAGCCGTAGATCTCATAGCATTCGCCAGAGACCCTAAAAGTCTTGATCCGTTCATAACCGGCTTCGGCAGCCTTGGACCGCATCGCCGCTTCTGACATCCATTTGTCTTTGGGCTCAGCCGTGCATTTGGGAGCAGCCCGAGCAAGCGCCGGCATCAAGAGCGCCGCACAAATCACGAGCGTCGTTGTGCGCATATGTATTCTCCTTCATTTTGTCGACCAGCAACGCAATCTAATTTGCTTGATTGGAGCTGTCAGTTCGCTGTCATTATCGTCACAAATTCGCCTTTTGCCCGCAACGCCCTTTGAACAAGCGCTCGAAAGCGCCACCCCGGGAAAGCGACGCTGGCGAATTGCCGCAGCCGCAACTGCCGCCTTCGCATTCATCGCCGGCGCGCTCTATTGGGGTAGCGACTATTATCCTCGCCGCCATACCGCGCTCATGCACCAACGTGCCTGGAGCAAATTTATCACCGCGGATGTACTCGACGACGCTGTTTCGATCGGCGCCGCGATCGACGGCGTCGTTGATAAGGTTAATTGTGAAATCGGCGCTATCGTGAGAATCGATCAAGTGTGTGCGACAATCGACGCGCGCGCTTACCAACTCCTCGCTGAGCGCGCCAAGGCCAATCTCACTACAGCCAATCGCTGGGTCGAAAAGGCCACGGACCAATTCGCTCGTGCACGGGTGAGCTATGAACGATCCCTGGGCCGTTCGACGGCGGCTCCAGCGATGGAACGAACGCAAAAAGTCTTCGAACAGCGACAGAGAGAGGTGGTCCAAGCTGAAGTTGCTGCCAATTTAGCGCGAGCAGCGCTCCGCACCGCACAGAGCGATCTTCAGCATACCTCCATCCTGGCGCCCATCGATGGGACGATAATCAATCGGACAGTGGAAGTTGGCCAAACGGTTGCCGCCAGGCGAACGGAACCTCTGTTTCGTGTTGTCGCCAATCCCAGCGTTGTTAAGATCAATCTCACATTCGATGCGCGAGACGCTAATAAGCTGTACGTGGGGGAAAGTGTTTTGCTCAACCTTGAGTCGGAACAGGACAGTGCTTTCCTGGGCGAGGTGACGCAAATTTCGCTCGCAAAAAGGGTCATATCACTTGAAAACTACGACATTGTCATCACCGTTAGGGATCCAAGCGCGCGGCTCCAGCGGGGCATGTCGGCGATGATTCGAATAGCGCCAGCCGCGTCTCGCCCCGAAAGGTGCTTGGCGGGGAACAACGCACACTAGCTGTCTCCGAATCTGGCCTCTATACGCTGATCATGCGTTGCCGTGCGTCAAGCCTGGTGTTTGGGATTTGGCTCGTGGGCTTTCTCGCGCCGAAAGGCGTCAGCTGCTTCGTCCCGCCTTGCCTTGTCCGCTTTAGCTGCCGCCTCATCAACGTGAGGCGTGTCGACTTTAGGTTCTACGAGGCCCTTGCGCTTATCTGTCGGAGCATGAGCCTCACCCTTGGCGTGGGGATGCTTTCTCGTCGCCATGATCGTGGCCTTTTTGGACTGTTTCGGTAGAAACTAGTTGGTCAGAGTTAGGAGAAAAGCAAGCGATGCGCAGGATCGGCGAAAGGCAACCTCACACCCGCCGCGCTTGGCGGCGCGGGCCGTTGGTGAGTCTTTGGCGATTCTGACCACGTTGCGACTCGCTCGCACAAAGGCCGCTCCACGGGCTTCTGTGGCCCGTTTAATGCAGGCCGCCAGACTGACTTCGCGTCAAACAATCGTTGCTGGCAGGAGATAAACTAGTTCGTTTTCAACACCCAAAAATTTGGCCCCGCCGGGTATCGGCTCGGCGGGGTCTCTTCAACGCGAGAGAACATGACATCTGCCCCTTATTCTCTGCCGCTGCGCGTGCGCAAGGTCGGCAAATCCTATGTCGTCGCCGACCTAAACGACCGCAAGCCTACCTTCTCGTATAACGCCTGCATCTATCGCTTTCGAGATCGGCTATGATTCGTCGAGTGACAACGCTTTTCGCTGCGGCAGCTGTTCTTTCCGGGGTTTGCAGCGGCTCAGGTAATAAGCGAACCCAATCAAGCGCAGCCGGTTAGGTCGAAAACGGCAGGCGCAAAGAGGGCCGCTGCTTTACAGGCTCATACCAAAAACGAAACGAAGCCGCAGTCGGCTCCGTGCGCCCGAGGGACATGGAAAGACGATCCTGTGTGTTTCGGGACGGGCGACGAAGACGCCTTGCCGCTACCGTCGGCGCGCTCTGTCGAGCACAACAACCCTTCGCCGGAAGCAACGATTAAGCCCACGGCCAACATCAATCCGCGCCAGACTGCGCCTGGTCCTTATCAAGCTGGCGTCGTTTACCAGTCAAATGGCAATGCGGTAACATCCAATTATGGCGGCGGTGTAAGCATTCAACTTCCGTTTTAGAGCTGTCATTTTAGAGACCGTCACGTCGCAGGCTTCGCCTGTTCATCTGCGGTCGGGGCGGCGATCAGAAAATGCGAGCCTCACGCAGTTCAATAGATGAATACGTGATCTGCGTGTTCTCGCGCGCCCGCCATGGCCATGGACATCCATCGCTTCGCGTAAAAAAGCGCAGCGTGCAGCCAGGCGTGCGATATGCTCCCGCCATGTGCGGCCGCTTGACCCAACATCTCTATTGGGAAGAACTTCAGCGCCTCGCCGATCTGATCGGCCAGCGGCGCAATCTACAACCGCAATGCAACATCGCTCCCACGACGCAGATCGAGGTTATTCGGGCTGGCCTACAAGGCAAAGAGCTTGTCCTCATGCGCTGGGGGCTTGTGCCGCTTTGGTGGAAGAAGCCATAGAAGGAGCTGTCGGCGACGTTTAATGCGCGCGGCGAGACGGTCGCCGAAAAGCCGATATTCCGCTCGGCCTTTAAGACTCGCCGCTGCATTATTCCAGCCTCTGGCTTCTACGAGTGGGCCGGTGCGCCGGGCGCGAAGACGCCGCATTACTTCTCGGCACCGGATGGCTGGCCGCTCGCTCTGGCCGGGCTATGGGAGCGAGCGAGCGAGCCAGAAAGCGGCGACCCGATCGACTCCGCAACCATCATCGTCGGCTCCACGAATCAGTGGATGCGCCGCTTTCACGATCGGATGCCGGTCATTCTCGACTGGCGAAATGTGCCCGGTTGGATGGTAGGCAACGAACCTAGCCCGTTGTTGCGGGCCCCGCCGGAGGATGCACTTCGGGAATGGATTGTCTCGCCACGCGTCAACAATCCGGCATGGCTGACGCCGACCCGACCCGTCGCTGATCAAGCCTCAACGACTTTGTGACTCGGAGTCAGCTTAGCGCCAAAAACAGTCACCGATCCCTTCGAATGCACCGTCCGGTGACGAACGTGATCAGTAAACTTCAATTTACGCCCATCGAAACAGCGCACCTCGTTCGGGACGAGGGGGTCGGAAGTTCGAATCTTCTCACTCCGACCATTCATCCGACTTTATCGCACAATATCATATACTTGACGGACAGAATTCGCGCGACGTCTTACAATTGAGCGGCGCTTGATACGAATGTGAAGGGATATTCGCATGCGCTCAGCTGGCGGAAATTGGACAATCAGAGGCGGGCGTGTGATGGTCCCCGCCTGCACGCCCACGTGACCCTCCCGTCACTCCCCTACAGGGGCCAGCACACTACTCATGATCTTTTTGCCGGACGCGACGCACTCGCGCGCCGCATCGATATTATTCTCCAACCAACGAAAGGGTTACGAAAGCGAAATGACCGAGCTGAAGAAGGAAACTAACCAGCCCGCGCCCGCCGATCTGATCGAAAACCAAGACCCCGACCGCCAACACATCAGCAATCAAAGACAAAGTGGCAATTCGAAGCCATTGCTCACGTCGGTTCCTATTCAGTTCATGCAGATTCAGAATGGAAAGTGCCGCTGGCCAATTGGCGATCCGCACCATTTCGACTCGTTGCGGTTCTGCGGATGCGCATGCGCACCAGAAGCCATTTATTGCGATACACACAAGAATATGGCATTTGCGCCGAACCAGGCTAGGACATTCATTCCAGGAAGAGCCGTTCCACTGCCGGCGACCAAAGTTTCCTAATGAAAACCGGTCTTCTGCTTAGTGCGCAGGTCGAGAATTTCGATAGGTCGACTCGTCCTGCGCGCCATTCGATGACGAGCAGCTAGGCCTTCCTGACGAACTCCGTACGCAGCACGAGCCCTTTCACTTTCTCAACACGGCAATCGATTTCGGCCGGATCATCCGTGAGTTGGATATTTTTGATCAAGGTCCCGCGTTTTAAGACGACGGATGAGCCCTTAACCTTCAGGTCCTTTATCAAGATCACGGAATCGCCGTCCTTGAGTTCTGCGCCATTGCTGTCTTTCACAACTACCGTCATCAGGCGCTCCGCGCGTTCCATAGCTGACAATGCGTATCGTTATATTCGCCGAGTAGCCCGTTTGCATATCCCGGGCTGTAATTCGCTCATTCCGAGACCAATTGGCCATCCGCTTCGGGGCTTCGCCCGGTCTTGCCGACGCCTTTGATGCGCTTCGCCGCTCTCCAATTGATTTGCAGCCTAGAGCACATTCGATCGCGCTGCACGCTCCCGCCCATTCTTTGCGGCTCCCTCTTTCGACCCGGATCGATAGAATGATCCGGGTCTTTTTGTGAATACGTGCCGGCCCAATCCATCACTCCGCACAACAAAAAAAGCCCGGCGCGCAGCCGGGCTGGAGGCGTCCCCGTCGCTTCGTTTTTGCCATCTGATATGCTCCCAAGGTGCAGCGCCCCTCTCCCCCCGACGATCGCTGATCTTCGTGCCGAGCGCGTCCAAGCCGCACGCGTTTAGTGCTTGAACCGCGCCTGCCAGCATTATGGAGTTCTGGCCTTCGAAGCGATCGGAGCGGCGCCGGGCTGGTTGAGTCTCACGTCAGCATCGTCGCGCCGACGCCGTACAAAATCGCAAACTGGGCTCCATAGGGAACGATACGCGGATCAACCCGATAGGGTAAAGACGTCCGAACGAATGTTCTTGAGGCTCGCGCCGCGCATGAACAATTCGCGCTTCAAGCGCTTCACAAGATTTTCCCCGCCGCAGAGAAAAATCGCGGCGTCGGCAATGTTTCGCTCCGCTTCGAGCGCTGTCGCGGCAACGTCGCCGCCATGCGGAGCCGACGGGTCGAATGCGCAGGGGCGATAGTTGAAGTTGTCGCGCGCGTCGGAAAGCGCCCGCAATTCGTCAGAAAGATACAAGCCTTTGCGGCTGCGGGCGCCGTGATAAAGCCGGATCGGCCCACGATGGCCTTTGTGAAGCGCGTCGCGCAGCACGCCATAGATCGGTGCGAGACCCGTGCCTGCGCCGATGAGCAGCATCGGCTGATCCACATTCACGCCCTCGTAAAAACACGAGCCCGAAGGTCCTGCGACATGCACCTTATCGCCGGGTTGCAGGGTTTCCGCCAAGTGACGGCTCATTCGCCCGTCCTGATGGAGTCGAATGTGCATCTCAAGGAAGGGATCTTCCTCCGGGTGGCTTGCGAGCGAATAATGGCGCCTGAGGTCTTCCCCGGCGCTGAGCTCGATAAATTGTCCGGGCCGATAGGCGAATCCGTCAGCCTCCACCCGCAGCCTGATGATATCCTCGCTCAACGGATCAATCGCTCGAACGATTGCTTCAAGACTCGCGTTGAGATCGTCGGGGCGCAGGATTGTCAGGGGTGTCGTGGGCCGGCAAATGCAGGGCAGAAAATAGCCCATCGCCCTTTGCGCGTCGGCGAGGCCGGACTGTGATTCCGGCGGCGGCGCGCCGTCAATCGCCCGATGCATGCAGCTCTGACAATTGCCGGCGCGGCAGGAATGCGGCGCGTCTATGCCCGCGCGCAGCAATGCTTCGAGAACGGTTTCGCCCGGTCGGATATCGACCGGACGATCCTCATATCTAAGCAGACTCACTTATTAAGCACGTCATTGCGCACGGAATTGGCGATCGCCGCCACTTCCTTCACTTCCTTTTCACCGACGCCGAGGTCGCGTAATGTGTAATTCAGATTTTCAATCACCGCGTCGACATGGGAATCGTTCAGCCCCTGCGCGACAAGACGCTTATGCGCATTGCGCATATCAGCGCCGGTATAGTTATTGGGGCCGCCAAACGCCATGGTCAAAAACGATTTTTGCTTGGCGATTTGCTGATCCATGTCCACGCCGTCGAAGAATCGCGCAATACGCCCATCGGCAAGCACCTTGCGGTAAAAGAGTTCGACAGCGGCATTGACGGCGGCTTCACCCCCTAGACGTTCATAGAGATTTGACATGCGCTCTCCCTCTCCATCCGGGATCCAGTCGCCGGATGATCCTTAGAGGCGCGGCGGCGAGCGAACTTACCCTTCAAGAAAAATTTTTTGGAGTTTGTTCAATGGCATGGACGGGCCGCAGGCAGCCAGAAATCGTTAGATGCAATCATTGGCTACGGTCTTACTTCGGATGCTCATTTTTTTTCCGCGCGTAATAGCCCCAGCAGTCCAAGGTAGACCTCTTCGCATTCAGGGCACTGGTGCATGTGATGGCGCACCTCCGGCATAAGGGCGGCCGCATCCACACCATTGGCTTCGAGTTCCGCGTAGCGCGGCAGTTCGTTGAAATAGTCGCTGCAAGACATCTCCTCACCGCTCTTTGCGGCAAAGACCGTATCGATCAAGCGTGTGAAGGCTTCCCGTTTCATTTCCTACGATCCATCAAGATCAATTACGAGACGTCTTGAGCATCAAGGTTCTTACCGTCCGAGATCGAATGGCGTTCCATATGGGATACGTCAAATATCGATATTAGCTCCAAATGGCTCATGCCGCGCGCTGATAACGATGCTTTGAGGCGTTTGCGCGCGTCATGAATGAGTTTGTAGATGCTGTTGCGATTGCTGCCGAGCCATTGCGCGACCTCGTCAAGCGGCATCTCCTGAAACGCATGTGCGATCAGCGACTTTCTTTGAAGCGGCGTCAACGATGTCTCGATCAGCTCGGCTAGCAAAGCCCACGCCTGTTGTTGCTCCAGGTTTCGATCAGGCCCAGGCCCATCAATTGGCCAGTTCGGCGCGGCTAGACCCAGCTGCGCTTTGTCTAGAGCCGCTTTATGCCACTTCCTCCGGCGTAGCTCTCCAAGAGCAACACGCACGCCGATGGCATACGCCCAGGTGGTGAAGCGGCTTTCGTTACGGAACTGAGAGAGCTTTTCTCGAATGAGAAGCACCGACTCCTGCGCGCAATCCTCCGTCAAATGATGCGCGCCCATCGCGTCATCGAACGCTGGCTGCCGCGAGAGAACTCGGCTGATCGCAACAGTCATGAGAGAACGAAGATCGGCCAGCGCTGCTGCTTCGTCTGAATTCCCAGCAGTTAATGCCGATAACCACTCCGAGTTGGTTCGTTGTTTCATTTTTGCAAACACGCCCGATATCGGTAGCAGGCTCATTTCGGGCCGCAAAACTACCATTGACTTGGGCGCTAAGCTACTCGCATGGGCCGCAACTTACGGTTAGCGTTCGACATTCAAGTCGAGGTGCTGCGTGATTCCGGCGTCGGACTTCTATGAATGATCCGGCAAGCCGGTCGCGCTAACGCCGTCCTGGCCAGCGCTCGAAATAGCCAAAACGATCAAGAGCGACGATCCACCGCGCCGCTATGCTGCTTTGCCTCCTGCATCGGAGGGCATGGCACATCGCCGTACGAGCAGAAGATACAACAATCCCCCGCCTTTGGCTTGAGCAAGACGCCGCAAGCCTTGCATTCATAGAAGAACTGGCAGGCGGCGGTCGGCATGATTTCCGCCGATTGATGGCCGCAGGCCGGGCAAGTGATTGTCGAGACGAGTTCCATTCACCGGCCTCTCAAAAGCTTGAGCAGTATTGGGTCGATATAGCTCCAGCTTGCCGCTGTGAGCACGAGCACCGACGCGCAGACGAGCAGCGTCAGCGTCGCGCGGGATCGATCTGTCGCCGCGCAGGCAGCGCCCGCTGAAGCGCAGGCAACGGGACGCTTCAACCACCACGCGGCCAAGCCCCCAACAACCGCCAAGGCGCTGATAGAGAGCAGCGAAACACGCCACGCCGCGACTGCTTCAAGTCCGCCCATTACGCTTGCGCCCGCGCCAAGCGCAGCCAGCGCAAGTGGAACGACACAGCAAGACGAGGCGACAACCGCGCCGAGACCCGCGACGAGTCCTAAGGCGGCGAGCCATTTCGGCGTGGCTCGCGCAGCGGAGGAAGACGAAGCGTCTGGCGTGGCTTTTTGTGCGGCGTGGTTGACGGTCATAGTTTGGCTCGCCCTTTTTTGACTTGCGGCTTATTCTGCGCCCTGTAGCGACTACGGGTGCAAGAGGAATATGCGGCCTTTCACCATTGGGCAGCTTGCCGCGGCGGCAGGTGTCAATCTCGAGACTGTGCGCTATTACGAGCGCATCAAGCTCATGCCGCAGCCAGCGAGGACGGCGAGCGGACACCGCGAATATGAAGAAGGCCATGTCCAGAGGCTGGTCTTTATCCGTCGCGCGCGCGAACTCGGGTTTAGCATCGAGCAAATCCGCACGCTTTTGGCGCTTGCCGAGCCGTCGCGCTCGTCCTGCGCCGAGGTGCGAGAGGTCGCGGCGACGCATTTGGACGACGTGCGCGCGAAGCTCGCCGATCTCACCAAAATTGAACAGATTCTTGCCGAGACGGTTGCGCGCTGCTCCAACGGCGCAACGCCTTTGTGCCCCCTGCTAGGCATATTGGGGACGCGTCAGCTATCTTCCCCCAAATGTCCGGGGCCGTTTCGGAGGCCACCATAAAAAAGCGATGCGCAAGAAGGGCTGTGCGAGAGCGCATGTTTGCCGATCGACGATCTAGGAACACGCCGTCAAGTCATCCGTTTATGGCGTAACTGACGCCGCGGGGCCGTAGCGTGAGCAGGGATGCACTCGAAAGCGGCCAGCAGCGGTGAAATTCATAGGAGAGTGAAATGGCTTCTGCTGCATCAAACCCCAAGGTCAACCTCATATCGAGCGAGCATATCGATGGCGTGGCCGTTTACGACAAGGGCGGAAAGGAAATCGGCAAGATCGACCATTTCATGATTGACATGGTTTCGGGCCGAGTCCTTTACGCGGTGGTCAACTTTTGCGGCTTCATGTGCCTGCATCCCGGTCATCATCCATTGCCCTGGACATCGCTGACATACGACAGAGACTTTGAGGGATATGTAACGGATGTGAGCCAGGATCTGGTCGAGCGCGCGCCGGACTATACCGACGAAAGCTGGATGGATCGCGAGTGGGAGACGCGTGTGCATCAGCATTATGCTGCTCAGCCTTATTGGCAGGAGGGCAGCGGCCCAACCGCAATGCCTAGCGGTCAATAATTTCGGAATGACCGGCAGAAGGTAATAACGCCCCGCCGTTACATCCACGGTCGTGCCTGCTATGCTCACGCCATGCGCGGCGCTTCACGCGGCATCTCTCTTGGGAAGAGCTTCATCGGCTCGTCCCGATCGCAATCGGGGTTGAGAAGCATCACGACGGGGAGCCGAAATTGTCTGATCCTAAGGGTGCCGCTGCGTCCATCGCGCACCTGGCGCACCGCTACTTTATCTGGATCGTTGTTGCGTCCTATGTCTTTGCGGCGGCGGCGCCGAATGTGGGCGTCTGGCTCCGCACAACGCGCCTTGCCAGCGTTCACACCGGCATAGGCGATCTCGTCGCTTCGGCGACGACGATGCTTCTGGCTGTGCTGCTTTTCAACGCTGGACTATTCACCAATGTCACCGAGGCCAGGAGCCTCATTCGTCGGCCTTTCGTCGTAGCTGCCGGCATCATAGGAAACTTCCTGCTTCCTCTCACGTTCATCGCGGCCGCCAGCGTGTTATTGAGACCATGGCATAATCCCGACGAAACACAGCAGATTCTTACAGGACTCGCTTTTATCGCAGCTATGCCGATCGCCGGCGCCTCGACGGCCTGGGCGCAATCCGCTAGCGGAAATATGGCGCTCAGTATTGGACTGGTTTTGGCGACCACCTTATTGAGCCCCGTCTTCACCCCTCTCGTCATTCACGGCGTCGGGATGCTGACCACTGGCGACTACAGCGAAGACCTGCATGAGCTCGCCGGGGGGCAGGCAGTGGGTTTTCTTGGGATATGGGTTCTCGCACCATCGCTTCTCGGCGTTGGCGCCGGACGTTTGGTCCCAGCGATACTTCTCGCTAGATTCAGGCCCTTCTCGAAGCTCACAAATTACGCCGTCATCGTGTTGCTCAACTATGCGAATGCCTCCCTGTCGCTCCCCGGTGTTGTCGGAGAGCCGGACGGGGACTTCCTGGCGATTATGCTGACAATCGTCCTCGCACTCTGTCTGACGGCCTTCGCAGTTGGCTATGTCTGCGCGCGTCTCGGCCGCGCAGGTCGGGGAGAGACAGCGTCCTTGATGTTTGGACTCGGCATGAACAACAACGGCGCGGGATTGGTGCTGGCGTCGACCGCGATGGCAGATCACGCCAGTATCTTGTTGCCGGTGATCCTCTACAATCTGACCCAACATTTCGTCGCCGCATTGGTCGATCGATGCCTGTTCCCGAGAGAATCCGATTCCGTGTGATCTCGGCGTAGTCTGGTTGCGAAAATGCGACCCGGCAGCCCAAGCAAAAATGCCCCCCTATTGCCTCAGCGGTCGGGGCGTTCTCTATCCGCCACAGAGGCCGGGAACAGAGCTTCAGCGCCTTAGCGGCCGTATTGGCCAGACGCACAAATTTCAGCCGGCGCGGCTATACCATCCGCTCGCGACATATGAAAACAGCTGCCGCTGTCAGGTCGAAGATTCCGTATCTGACGCAGACGCTCGCTTCGCCTGCCGGGATGCGGCGTTTCCGCGTATGGCCGACGTCCAGCCTTGCGCATCGATTTTGTAGAGCGCTCTGAAAAAATGGCGAGATTAGCGATTACGCCTCGCAGGGTGCTTTGAGCCCTATTGTCAATAGGGGTGGCCACGGGAGCCCTCAAAAGCCTAGGGGTTTGCCATGATCAACCGATCTCAATCGCCTTCCAAGGCCCCGGCAGCGAAAACGACGCGCCGTAATTTTCTGTTTATCGCAACGGCCACGACAGGCGTCGCCGGGGCGGCGGCCTCCTTAGTGCCGTTAATCGATCAGATGAACCCCGATGCGTCGACTCTCGCGGCCGGCGGTCCCGTGGACATCGATCTCGGCCAAGTGGAACCAGGCGGACAAGTTGTCATTCTATGGCGGAAAAAACCAATCTTTGTGGTGTTTCGAACTCAGGAAAATCTGCAGGTTCTTCAAAGTCGCCAATTGTTAAGCGAGCTAGCTGATCCAGAATCGGGATATCTTCAGCAACCTCCCTACGCCAAGAACTGGCATCGTTCGTTGATGCCGGAAATCGGGGTGTATGTAGCGATATGCACCCATTTAGGCTGCATTCCGCAATTTGATCCGCTTCCTAACGCTACAGACCCAGCTCCAAACTGGTTGGGAGGTTATTTTTGTGCCTGTCACGGCTCGAAATATGATCTCGCGGGGCGCGTATTTCGGGACGTTCCCGCTCCTATAATTTACCGGTTCCGCCATATCGCTTCACGGGCGATACGACAATTCGAGTCGGGGAAAATCCGCCAAACGAGGACTCGACTTTTCAACGATCCGCCAAATGTGAAGATGACCTGACTTTCAGCCGTTTCTAAGTGCTGCCCGATTACAGTAAAACGCGCGAGCGAAAATCGCGCCAGCGTCACCGATGCCGGGGCGCCACGCGATCAGCCGTTGACAATCGCTCTACCCGCACTCGCAGCATAGATGGAGCGGATGCCTTGCTCGCTATCGGGCCAATGTAGGAAGCGAGCATGCATCATCAGCAATTTCCTCGCGCCGGCGGCTTGCAATCGAACGGCGTTGAAATCGAATTGAACGCCTATCGCACGCGCTTGCCAATCGCGATGCACTCAGATTACCTGTGCTGCTGAAGGTCCTATCGGCAACGACCTGATGAGCAAGATGCTCAACGGCAAAAATTTGCTAATAACAATCTACGTTAATCCCGGCGAGGGACTTCGCCACATAGTCACTCTCGACGGCTTTAAAGACGGCTATAATGCGCTGCGGGAGTGAAAGCCGAAAGCGGGAGATTTTCATCAATCATCGCCGGTTCGCCAACCTTTGCCTTCCTCGGCCGGGCTTGCAGACAAATATCGTCATCCGAGAAGAGCCTCTGCGGGATTCGATTGTCGAAGGTTGGGGCCACTTGCCTTCACAATGACGTGCTCAATTTATCGGGGCTCGATCGGCGGCGGCGCAGAACAATAGCTTAAGCAGTGTTTGGCGCTTGCCGCTCGTGAAGATCAAGGAGCCGAACATGCGTAAGATCGCCAGGGCTTATGCGCTCGGAATCATTTGCGGCGCAGCAGCGCTCGGGAGTTCAGTCAACCAGTCGGATGCTGGGGTAATGAGCATAGCGGGCAAAGAACCGCTGAGTCTCTCTTCGCCCCTCGAAAGCGTGCATTATCGGTGCTGTCGCTATCGCCATTACTGGCGACATGCATATTGGCGTCACCGTCACTACCGCTACTATGGTTACTACCCTTGGTACAATCCAGCCGGAGCCATTGCGGGTGCAGCGGTAGGACTCGCGACGGCCCCATTCTGGGCTCTCGGCGGATACTACGGTTACGGTTACCGCTACTACTGAGTTGCGCTTTTGCGCGCGAGAGGTAGTGGCGCAGGCGGCTCTCCTCGATCGGGGGATGGGGCCAGCGCCACTACGGCCGGAGGGGTGCGACGCCGGCGCACATGGCAAGTTGTCGCATTGGCGCCGAACGCAGCAAAACTTACGTAGGCGTCAACATCATTCCTCCCGAAAAACTAGCCCGGCCTTGTGCCGGGCTTTTTCGTTTCGAGCCAACGAAGACGAAGAGAACACGCGCGACTGCGCGCAAGGTCGTGGCGCGTCCGCGCTCGCTCCTGTTATGCTTCCGCCTATGTGTGGACGCTTCACCCAGCATCTCTTTTGGGAAGAGCTTCACCGGCTCGCCGATCTGATCGGCCAGCCGCGTAACCTTCAGCGGACCTTCAACGCCCGCGCAGAGACAGTCACGGAAAAGCCGATGTTTGCTCGGCGTTCAAGAGTCGCCGCTGCGTCGTCCCAGCCTCCGGCTTCTACGAATGGACTGGCCCGAAAGGCGCGAAGACGCCGCATTATTTCTCGGCGCCAGACGGCCGTCCGCTCGCCTTCGCTGGACTGTGGGAAAGCGCGGCTGATCCCGACACGAAGGAGATGATGGATTCGGCGACGATCATCGTCGGGCCCACGCGTCGCGAATTAGCTTTTTGGTAGCTTTGATCACGAGGGCAGGGTCACTTCGATGAGATTGGCGCGTAGGAGGTCGGCCGAGGGAAATTCGACGAAGGACTTTTGATCTTCGGACATCCACCCACAGTCTCGGTGCAGGCGCGCTATCAGGCGACATGGGCGCATAGGTGACCGGGGGATGACCATGGTGCGCCGCGGAATCCTCCGCGAGACGGCGAGTTGCAGGAACGGATCGACCCGCCGCTGGTGAACAGATCCGGCGTCAGCGACGCCAATCCAACGCTTATCGGGCCGGAACTTGCCGTGCCGGAGTCTGCCTAGCGCCATTATGCGACCTTCGCAAGGTTTTGGTCTTAGCGCCGCGCAATTCGGCGTCGAGCGCCATCTCGGGCAGAAGCGCGACGCGAGCTATCCTTTTGGCTCCTGGATTGCAACTCTTGTTGGGGCACACCAAGTTGGAAAGCATGGCGCATTATCTCGGCATAGAGGTCGATAACGCCCTGAGCATCTCGGAGCAAGTTGAGCTTTGACAGAAACAAGCGCTTCGGCCTGGCCGACACGGTTCGGCCACTACGCGCGAGTGTCGGAAGCGCGCGGACCACGAGAGGAACCAAATCGGCCTTCTATACGTTCTCTATAAGAATATTTCTAAATTATTGCGTCCAGATAGGAGCGCTCGCTTTCCATTTGGACAATGGTTCGAGGTTGCCATGAGCGAATTTTTTCAGGGAAATTGGCGCGCCACGGTCATTGGACGTAACGCCGGATTTAGCCAAAGAGTCAACGTCATCGCCGCGACAAGCGGAGCCGGAGCCTATGATGGCGTTGTTGGCAACAGCTTTGTCTTCGAGAACGGTCAAGTCGATCTCGAATGGAATAACAACGCTGGTTCCAGTTGGCAGCCAAGCGCGATCATCAGTTCGATCGGCATGTCAAGCCCACTTATCGTTGTGCGATTCATGTCGGCGGATGACAATTTCCCCGACCAGCGAGACGGCGATTATGACGACCTCCAGGTAAAGTTTGAGCATCTCGACGCGCCATTTGAGATCACTCAGCGTCCGTTCGCGTTGGAGCGCGGTTCTCTCGTCATGATGCCAGACGGTATTTTCGATACGTCACAGGGCGTACAATATATGGGCGTGCGCATCCGCAACAAATGGTTCTTCGACTGGACGTCGGATTTTCCGACGACGGGCATGAAGATTGGCATTGCGCCCACAAGTCGTAGCGCGTTGGGTGTGCACGGCGTGATTGTGCTCGACGCATGGACAACGCAGGAACAGCAACAATTCGGCCAAGTCGTTGACGGCGGCTATGTGCGCGTGCCCGATCTCAAGGTTGGTGAAGAGACCACTATCTATTTCAAGGTGGACGTGCGGAACGCGGGACCTTCTAAGCCGGTAGTCGGCTTTGTCGCGCAGCGCGACGCCTTCGATCCGAATTACGATGCGCCGACGCGGGTGGTGCATAAGAAAATCTTCATCACGCGCAGCGCCTTTGACAAAACCACAAAGGAACTTGTCGCCAGCGTGCCGGAAGGAACGTTGCGACTGAAGCTCGGTTCGATCAAGCTCGATCTTAAAGCCGCGAATGACGCCGCCAAGGATTTGATGAAGTGTCTCAGCAAGGGCGACTCGGGCGGCCCCCGTGGCGGTTCGGGCGGTGGCTCTTGGTGGGAAGATTGCCGTACGCGCGAACGTATCTGCAAAGAGCGTGGAAGCGAAATGCTGCGGCGGATGTTAAAGGAACTGCTCGACGGCAAGGATATCGATATCTGTCGCTTGCAGGAGCTTCTAAATACATGCTGCGACCCGAAAAGCGTCGGCTGCTGTTCGGATGGCGGTGGCGGCGGTGGCGATGGCGGCGGCTGGCAGGACGGCACGGGCGTCGACGGTTGGTGCCGGGTGAAGCCCATCGGCTGGCTGCCCATCAGCTTCGATTACAAGATTGAACCGAATCCGGCCTATCTGGGCCAGTTCGGGCCGCTGCCCTTCGAGGACCCTTGGTGGAAGGTCATTCTCATCATTATCGCCGTTCTCCTGGCGATCGCTTCGGTTGTTTACGACTATATCGAGGCAGGGCAGGATCCGAAATTCATTATAGGCAAGATTCGACGCGTGGGCGACGCCAACGCTAATCATATCGATTGCGCGGTTTGCGATCTCAATGGATCGCGCGGCGTCAACCTCGGTCAAGAGGACGCGCAAAGCGACGATGTCAATAATGGATCGCCGATTGAAGGGTTGGGCAACATTATCCAGCTCGATCGCACTGACAATGGCGATTTCGGCATTCAAGACGCCGTTCTTGGCAATGTGGTGTGGAAGTCGGGCGGACGCAGCGGCACGACGCGCGGGGTCGTCAATTCGATCACTTTTGCGACCAACGTAAATTACGATACGGAAGACACGATTTCGGGCGTGATCAATTACGTTAATCAGGTGCATGTCACACAAATCGTCGGCATGGAGCAGCCGCTGTCGCAGGCGGGCGATTCGGGATCGGTTTGGGTGGATATGGCGAGCAAGCGGCCAGTCGCGCTCAATTTCGCAGGCGATCTCTCCGATGCGGGAACGGATGGGATCGGCAATCCCATCAGGCTGGTCGTTAATCAGTTGAATATCCGTTTCAACAATTAGGTGTTCGATATGAACAAGGAATTTTACGATATGCTGGATCGCGCGATCGCCGCAGCGGGAAAGCATGAAAAAGAATTGCTGAGCATGCCGGGCGTCATCGCCGTCGGCGCAGGACCGCGCCGACGCCGCGGCAAGATTACAGGCGAGGCCGCGATCGTCGTCACGGTGCGAAAGAAAGCCGAGCAGCCTTACGGCAACCTGCCAACTACCCTCGATGATATCCCTGTCGACGTCGTCGAACTCGGAAAGCCTGTCGAGGCGCCGGAAATCGTCGCGGCTCAGGCCAGCGCCAAGAAGGCGCTCGATAATATCCGCGAGGAATGGCTGAACAAGCCAAATGTTGTCGGTCTTGGCGTCGGCTACAAGACCGTCAAGGGGCAGATGCAGTTCGATCGCATCGCTCTCAAAGTCTTCGTCGAGCAGAAGCTTGCCCCCGACGAAGTGAGAAGCCGTGGCTATCAGCTAGTGCCTTCTGAAATTGACGGCATTCCGACCGATGTTGAGCAGATGGCGCGACTGCGCCCGACTTCAAGCGCGTCGGGTTCGCGCGACGATCGTAAGGATCCGCTCGTCGGCGGCGTCACCGTTGGCGTGAACACCAAACCATTCTGGTACGGCACGCTCGGCGCCATCGTGTTCGATCGCATGACGGGCGAACAGATGGTCCTCAGCAATCAGCATGTGCTTGATGGATCGCCGGGGACGGAAGTTGTTCAGCCTTCGCCGATTGGCCTGGACGATTCGCTCGAAATCGGTTTCCAGCTCGACATCTGCAATCCGGCTCATTTCTTCAGGCTCGATACGCCCAACACGACGGTAGGGTCGGTGTTGGCTGGCGCGGCGGTGGCGGCGGCGGTGGCGGCGGCGTTGAGCGACGAAATCGATCCTACCCGACGCGGTCAAGCGGCGACGCATCCTCCTGACGGATCTAAGACATTGGCGGAAAGTCAGAAGATTAAACTTAACTATCCTGAGTTGCCGATCCCAGGAACGCATTTCAAAATCAATACGGGTTGGACATACACCAGGCATACGGACGCGGGTGATTTTTCGCACAGCGTCAGCGAAACGAAGAGCAATCCGCATGTCCTTGCTGATAAACTGTTGCTAACCGACAAAAGGCTCTATCGTCCAGGAGAGACGATCAAGCTTTTAGCGCTAATATTGCCGGAGGCTTGCGCGCCTAGGCAGCCAGACCCGAATAGCGGCGCGGCGCTCACCCACGTTGAGCGCGAGCATTTGAGTCGTTGGGCCGGCAAAACGCCCGAAAGGCTAAGCGAAAGCGTTGCAACGCCGCAGGCGGCGATTGGCATTCCCGGCTGTCGCTGCGAGCGCTATCACGCGACGGCGATATTGACGCCGACGACGGTCGATAAGGCTTTCCCTGTCGCTCTTCGGCAGCCTGTCGTCAAACACAGGAACGACGTCCTTCAAGAGCTTCTGCAATTGCTCGAAAAGCTCGACAATCGCGAGCTGCTTGCGCGCGCGTTCCGCATTTTGCGCTACGGCTGCATCTATATTGGTGAGATGACTGTTGGCGACGTCCCGACGGGTCCGTGGAAGCATTACCTTTATGTTCAGACGGTCAATTACGCGACGGAGAATCTTAAGCCAACCGAGGCGGCGCAGATTATCGGCGGCTTGCCGGTGAGCAACAATATGAAGCCCGCTCTTGATGTCGCATGCGGTCCGATCGTTTTTGAGGACGGGCAATTCGACATCGAGCTAATTTAGTCAACCTCAATCAAGAAGGCGCTTTTGATTTTAATGCTTTTTTGCTTTTTGCGGCTGCGCCATCCTGACACAAGTCACGAGACTGCGTGATAAGAAGGATCAGCAGCCAGTCGAACATAATTCGTCTCGCTAGATCTGAATTTCGGGAGGGCGCGCCTTCGTCGTTGCCGGATGCATCGCGCATTGAAGGCTTTCCCACCCATAGGGGCCGTTTATCCTTCCCGCAGGAGCGACCGCTTAGGGTCAGGAGCGGCCGTCGCTTCGATGGCTGCTTCGCGCCAGGAGCAGACATTCCCGAAAGGTTCCATATGGGGATGTATATGGACCCCGTCCGATCGCAATAGCTTTGACAGGCTCTGGCTCTCGGTCACAACTGTGAGAGGGTTCCAATTCACAAGTCAGCAATTGCCGAGATCGCCCGATGGCGGAAAGGGAGGCTTCAATTGAGTATATCGGGAAAAATAGCTCGGCTGATCCTTTGCCTTCTTGTGACATCGGCGCTGGCGGTCGCCGGCGTACCTGCGGCAGCGCAGACGGTCGAAAAGCGCGGCCGCGCTGGCGAGGGCGAGACGCACCTCGTCCTCACCTATAAGGCGCCGATAGAGAAGCGGGTCGCGTTTCGCAAATATATGGAGAGCTCCGGCGTCACGCAGTTCGAGGGATGGAGGAACAAGGGGGTTTTCACCGGGTACAAAATTTTGTTTGCGACGCAGGTCAACGAACAATTACCCGACATGTGGGTGATCATCGACTTTGCCAAGTTCAGCGACATCGCCAAATGGCATGCGATTCAGCGCTACTATCCAGGTGGGCTCGCGCCGGAAGGCATTGCTCTGGGAGTTCCTAAGACCGACACCTACACTGACCTCGTTTGGCAGGGCGGCACAGCCAAGGCCGACCAGTCCAAGTCGCTGTACATGATCATCCCTTACATCTCGTTAGTCGCCAGCGAGAAATACGAGGACTTCGTCAATAAATATGTTGTCCCTCAGCTGACCGGCTGGGTCGAGTCAGGCCTGATGCCGTCTTACGCCATTTATTTGAACCAGAACCCGACCAACGCGCCGTGGCATTCACTGCTGCTACTCGAATATGATGGGATCCGCGGCATGGCGCTTCGCGACTCGCTCAAGGAGACGATCCGCGGCAGGCTCGCTAACGACCCAGGATACAAACAATATAGCGAGATCAAAACGACGATTCGAAAAGAGCTCGAGCCCGCCACTTTTGAAGTGATCCGACCAAAACAAAAATAGGAATGTGATCAAGTGTTCGAAATCGGCCGGCTTCTCATTAGGGTCGGCTAAATTCATATTTCGTCGGCCGCTCAAAAATGCGTCGGGACTCGCGCCCTAATCCGATCCTCCCGCCACGCCCCGGGACAATATCTTGTCAACCAGGGCTGCTGTGAAGTGTTGGACTAAATTGTAGAAAATGATCGGCAACATGACGCCTGGGTGATCGGAGAACTCAAGCGATGCCATTACAAGGCCCGCTCCATTGTTATTCATGCCGAGGCCGAACATCAATGACGCCATATCAGCGCGACCAGCACGGAAGACGCGCGCCAACATGTATCCCGCGCCGAACATCACGAAACACAACAAGATCACGATGATCAGCATCACAATGACGAAATCGAGATCAGGCTGCGAAATGACTCCTGGCAAGGTAAGCGACGCATTTGAATAGTTCAGCAACGCTAAAACGATGAAATTGGCGAGCTTCAGGTAGGGCGAGATCAACGCCGAACGCTTTTCTCCCAATATGCGATGAGTCAGCATGCCTAATAAGGACGGCAAGATAACCCAAATGCTGAGGAAAAGGTCGGTACCGCTACTTGCGAGTTCGTGCAGGTCCTCGGAATAGTGGCCCACTGTGATGAAGCTTCCGGCATGAAGAACAATCGGCGTGACGATGGGGCTGCTTAGGGTTGTGAGCAGGATTAGCCCAAGGCTTAACGTGAGGTTGCCGTTTGCGTTCTGCGACCAGGCTGTCGACGCCCCTGCGATTGGCATCGACGCAACTAGGGCGAGGCCCGTCAGGATTTGCTGAACCTCCTCGGGGTCGCGCCAAAGTTTCATGATGATGTCGACGCAGGCGATGTAAGCGAGCGGCACAAGGAGATTTCCTGTAGCGCCGGCGATTAGCAGGTACGGCTTGCGCTTCAAGCCAATCAGTTCATCCGCTCTGACACCCAAGCCAGCATTGAAAAGTAGGAAGGCCAGCATCGCGGGGGGCAGCGATACGCTAATCCTGGTGCGCACAATATCGATATTCCCAAGTTCGGTACTGCGTATAAGAAGCCCTAGGCGAGGGAAAAAAGCGGCGACAATGTAAGAGGATACAATTACCCATATAAAATATTTATGGATGAAATGCAGGACCGTGGCGGTGATCGGGGGCAGTCCATGGTTCACTTTGTTTCCTCTCCTACGAGATGGTGATCGGAGGGACACCCTCCTTCTGACCAAGCGTCGAGAGCGCCGGCTGCAAACACGTTCCCGCCGAAAGGGCAATAAACAAAAATCTTGATTTCGGATCTGGCAACATCAGCATTCTTCAGGCGGCTTCAAGCGCCGAAACTGATTGAGCAACAAGATATCATAAGCAACTTTCAACGCTCCGCAGATGATTAGTGGCGACGCCGCCCACGAAAGAGAAAAGAGGGCGCCCGCAAGCGCCGGACTCAAGGACGCGGCGAGGTTGCGAGGAATGGATGTTAAACTCGCAGCTGCCGTGCGTTCGGGTTCGGTCACGACCGCCATCACATAAGATGAACGCGTCGGCACGTCCATTTGTGATAACCCGGCCCGAACAAGCAACAAACTGAGAGCAAGTGGGAGCGACGGCGCCAAGGCCGCGAGGATTAGGCACAGGCTCGAGGGGATGTGTGTGAAGACCATTGTATTGACCAGACCGAAGCGCCTCGAAAGCCAAGCAGCCACAGGATAAGAGAATGCCGACAGGATTCCTGACCAGAAGAAGAACAGGCCTGCAGCAGCAAGCGATAAATCAAAGCGTTCGAATAGCCAGAGGGCCAAGAGCGATTGAATAACAAAGCCGCCAGCGAACGCGTCGAGACTAAACAATGCGGCAAGCTTGTAAACAATAGCGCGTGATGGCCCAAGCGAACTGGAATGACTGCTTTGCGACGACGGAGGCATCGGAATCATGCGCACATAGAGCAACCCTCCAACCAGCCCCAGCATCGCATAGACTGCGAACATCACCTTCACGCCCAGAAGCTCTGGCCAGCCCATTCTCGTGAGAATTTCCGGCAAAGATGCCGCCAACGCGCCACCAGCGGCTGCGAGGCCGCCGACGAGGCTATAGCGCGCGAATGCACTGGTCCGCGCCGCGGCGGCTGTCTGGCGAGTTAGAACGGCGTGTTCAATGGGCACGAAGGCGCTTGCGCTACCGCCCGACGGATTTACAGAGCCGATGAAGGCGACGACGAGTAGTAACGCGTATGAATCAACGATCGATAGTGCAACGCCGGTCGCCGCCGCCAAGGTAGCGGCGATGATCAGCAAATCTCGCGCGTCATAGCGATTGCCGATAAGGCCAATCACCAAGGTAAGGAGGGCGGAGCCGAGCAATGCGGTTCCCGCTAGCACGCCGATTTCGAATGGTGAAAAACCGAGCCTCACGAGATAGAGCGGCAGCAACACGGCGACAAAGCCGTCGCCGAAGTCCCGGAGGCCGCGCGCCCAGATCACTAAGCGAAGAGTCTCGTTCATCCACGAGGCAGCTGGTTTCGACGCGAATGACTCTTTCACCGGCCGCAACTCACTCACTTCAGGAATCCCTCCAACGAGAAATCTGATCCATCGATTGCGAATTTGACTTCCGAGCCCTTGGCCCAAACGGTGTAACAGTTTTCGCCGAAGCTATCGGTCATGCAGAGCTTGTCCTTCGCGACAGCCCATTTATCGGTCGTTGTCTTACCCATCCGCGTGCTTTGCATTGTTCCGCCGGCGGCAAAGCGATAGGAAAAATGGATGCCGTCGCTGAATTGCTTTCCACTGAAAGCCCTCTGAATTTGAGGCCCGGTCAGCCTTTTGAAGCCCTCGGATTGGGGCGAGGCAGCTCGGGCTGGCGACATCAGCAGAGCTGCTGTGAACAGTGCACGAATAAACATTTTAGCTTCTCCGATAATCTCGCGCCGCAGCTCGAAATCAGCCCGACTGCATAGCGCCGCCAATCGTCGCCGAGGCAGCAAGCGTTCGCAGCAATCGCCTTGAACCAAGATCGCGACGGCTACGCCCATGGCGAAGAGCGACGTCCGGGGATCATGACCAGGCAGCCTCCAGGCCAAGTCTCGCCGTGTAGCAAGACGAGTATGAATCGGTCCGATCAGCCATGATCTATCGGACTGACGACCAAATCATCGAATGCCGTTATCGAGTCGGCTTTCGTCCAGAGCCCAACTCGTCCAGATTTAAACCTGTCGTCTCGATGATCGATGAGCTGTTGCTCATTGAGCCAGCCCCTTAAGCGGTCGCCCTCGGCGTTGATGCGCAGCTTATGCCATTGACCGAGTGCGGGAGCCTTGACCCGCGTTTCAAGGATTTTACGCCGGCTGCTATCGTAATAGTACAGATTGAAATTATCCTCCAAGGCGTTGGCTCGGATCACGTAATAGCGGCCTTCAGAAAAGCGAAAGACAATGCCGCCCGCCGCGTCCTTAATTCCCGAGATTGGTTTGAACCGCACCGAGACATTGACGTCGGCAAAAGGGCCGCCAGGCGCAATGATCACATTAAATGCGTTGTTTGTGGCGCGTTGGACCAGCGCTTTACCGCTCGAAGCGCCCGCGACATCCTCAATGGCCCATTGTCCCGTCACGGTCTCCCAGCCCCCGAAGGCGCGCGTAAAGTCGAAGCGCATTTCGGAGTCTGCAGCTTTCGTTTGACGACCAGCGAAAATCATCGAGCCGCCAACAGTCGCGGCAGTGGTCATGAGCTGCCGCCTTGAGATTTTGTGCATGATTCCTCTCCTTTGCACTGAGCCATACTGCCGGGTCGACCAGTACTTTGGTCTCGTCAGACGCTCTGAGCCCCGCGGTACCGCTAATGGGTGTGATGGGTCACGGCCAAGGCCGCCTTCAGTCCTTTGGCCAAACCAACAGCGTCGGCATTCGCCCAGAAATGAACGAAGAACAGCCGAGGTTCGTCGCCGAGCATATGGTTGTGTAGGGCGGTGACCTCGATCCCGTTGGACTGAAGCGCTTTCAACAGCGGCTCGACCTCCTTGGCCGTAGCGACGATATCCCCCGTAATCACCGCCTTGCCCGCCCCCGTGGGTTGGAAATTGATAGCGTTCGCGACGCCCATCGCAGGGGCGACTGTCGCGCCTTCGATCTTGATGGCGTCAGCTCTCGGGATGCTGAATTGATAGACGCCGCCGCTGTTTTTCCCTTGCGAGCCGAGGGCTTCTTCGACCCGTGCCGTGTCGAAGTCGATCTTCGGAGGTTCACCAACCGGAACAGCAGAAGGCTCAAACGGCGTCTTTGTTTCGGCGAGTGCGTCCCGAATGGCCTTGCTAATTTTCACGGGATCGCCGTGCGCGCCGACGTGCATGTAGAAAGGCGCGGGGCTGGCGCGCAAAAGGTGGTTATGGACGGCTGTCACCTGGACGCCGTTGGCGAGCAACGACCGCATGACAGGGTTTATCTCGGTTTCCGTCAGGACCAGGTCGCCCATCATCATGGCCATTTGCCCTGTCGGCTCGAAGGCAATCCAGCCGCCGAGCGCAAGCCCCGGCTTGATTGCGACCCCATCAAGGGTGACGTGAAGATCGCTGCGCGGGAGACCGTATTTGTGTACGCTCCCAATGACGGCGGCCTTCTTGCCGATTGCGGCGTCAACTTGCGACCAGTCGGTTTCAGCCATAGCCATGGACGCGGGCAATAGCAGGCCGATTGTCGTCAAAGCGGCTAGCGGCAGTTTCATGGCTTTCCCCTTTGCTGATTGCCTAGATCGCTCCCGCGAGAAACAACCCCATTCCTGCTGCGCAGGAGCCCGCCAGAGTCTGAAGCATGCCAATCCTGAAGCGGAAGATTGCGACCGCCGAAGCGACCGAGAGAGCAAAGCTCCAGAAATCCACACTTGTCAGAACCGGCGCGTCAAACGACAGCCCGTGAGCATGCACGGCGACAGTCTCGCGAAAGATTGCATGGATCGCGAACCAGATCGCCAAGTTGAGGATAACGCCGACAACCGCGGCGGTTATGGCCGCCAAAGCGCCGGACAATGCCTTGTTCTGGCGAACCTTCTCGATGTAGGGCGCGCCCAGGAAAATCCATAGAAAGCACGGCGCGAATGTCACCCAGGTCGCGAGCAACGCGCCCAGCGCGCCAGCAACAAGCGGCGGCAACTCGCCTGGCGACCGGAACGCCGCCAGGAAGCCCACGAATTGTAAGACCATGATGAGCGGGCCCGGCGTCGTTTCCGCCATGCCTAACCCATTGAGCATCTCTGCAGGCGTTAGCCAATGATAGGTCTCGACCGCCCGTTGCGCGACGTAGGCGAGAACCGCATAAGCGCCGCCGAAAGTGACGACGGCCATTTTGCTGAAGAACACGGCGATTTGCGAAAAGACGTTCTCCGGCCCGGCTGTAATCAGGATCGCCGCCACTGGAACGAGCCAGACCGCCAACCAAATCAGGCTAACGCGCAGCGCCCGCTTTCCCGAAGGGAGGGCGTGAGCGGGGGTCTCGTTGCCTAGAAGACTTTCGCGGTCCTCGTGCGCCGCCCCATGCCCGACTGCCGCGAAGGCGAGATTACCGCGCGCCGCGCTTACGTAACCAATCAACGCCGATGCAAGGATGATTGCGGGGAATGACACGGCGAGGAAGAAAATGCCGATGAACGACGCCGCAGCCAAAAGGCGCATGGCGGTTGATTTGAGCCCCCGCTTTCCGATCCGAACGACGGCTTCGACGACAATGGCGAGGACGGCGGCCTTCAATCCAAAGAATAGCGCGCCTACGATGCCGACGTTGCCCCAGAGCGCATAGATGATGCTGAGCCCCATGATCGAGACGATGCCGGGGAGGATAAACAGCCCGCCAGCGATAAGGCCGCCGAGCGTTCGATGCATGAGCCACCCGATGTAAGTGGCGAGCTGCTGGCCTTCCGGGCCGGGCAACAGCATGCAATAGTTGAGGGCATGCAAGAAGCGGCTGTCCGGAATCCACTTCTTCTCATCGACAACAATCCTGTGCATCATCGCAATCTGCCCGGCGGGCCCGCCAAAGCTCAGCAAAGCAATGCGCCCCCAGACACGGATAGCTTCAGCGAGGGATACGCCATGATCGCGGGCGGTAGTTTGAAAATGAATATTCACGACGCTTTTCCTGATTTGGCGGCAGGCCAATTGTGGGGTTCGTCAGTCGCATCGCGACACCAGCGGTAGAAAGCATCGTAGAACGCCATCCCGGCTTCGAGCTGTTCGAGGTCATTTGCATACATGCGGGAGAGCCCTAGAGACGCCGCGAGCAGACCGGCTGCCTCAGGGGCAATATTGAGCCGCGCCGTATCCGCTCCTCGCACGATGACGGCAAGCCTTTGCAGGGGCTCTGACTCCAGTCCCCATTCTTCGAGCATGGTGTCGAAGGTGCAGCGTTCGCCTCTGTGGCTCCAAAATGCGCCTTCTATATCGAACGGCGCGCCGCCAAAGCGTTCCGCAACGGAAGACACCTCTCCAGGGGCGACGAAAAGGAAGACGGCGCCAGGATCGAGAAACCGCCGAATGAGCCATGGGCAGGCGATGCGATCAACTTTCGGGCGAGAGCGCGTGACCCAGATCGTTCGCCCAAGACCGTCGCGCCGAGGCACTTTTGAAGCCGGAATGAGTGGGCCGCCCGATTTTACCCAGGCCAAATGCCCGCCAGCGAGCACGTCGGAGGAACTTGCGCCCGCATGACGAAGCCATGCGGCGACGCCTTCGCTGACCTGCTCGCCAGACTGATCGATGACGATGGACGGCCGACCGATGAATTCCGAAGCCCATTCCGAGACAGACTTGGGATCGCGGCGCAAAGCGCCTGGGTGAAAGCGCGGATCGGCCTCGTAATCCCTATCAGTCCTCACGTCGATGAGCGCAGGGCAATGCGGGACGCCGATGAGACGCGCAAGCTTGTCGGGAGAGATGGAGTTGATTGACGACATGGTGCGCCCTTGGTGGAAAACCCGGACGCGATTCTTGGGCATGTCGCCTCGTGGGGAGATCGCTTCCCCATAGGACGACAATCTGCCGCCTTGGCGTTAGAAGTCAAGATCGCTGTGCTTGCAACGGGCTGAGGCTTACCAATGGGTTGCCACGTGCAAAAGATAGGTGCGAAAGCCGCGCGTCATTTAGGTCCAGACGGCGGCCTCGCGAATGGCC
Source organism: Methylocystis sp. B8 (assembly GCF_005771425.1). GTDB lineage: Bacteria > Pseudomonadota > Alphaproteobacteria > Rhizobiales > Beijerinckiaceae > Methylocystis. The sequence continues at coordinate 80,746 of NZ_VBTZ01000012.1, forward strand.
GCTTCGGGTCAATATCGGACGTTTGGCAGTTATGGTGTCGCGCGCGTGAGCGCGCGGCTCATAAATCGAGCTCCATCCCCGAGCGGTTTCATTTGTCCTTATTTTTTCCAAGCTCCTGCGGCGGGATTCTTTGGATGGCCTTGGCCAGCTCCTTCAACAGCCTATCACGTCTTGTTTCGACCTCAGGCAGTTCCGCCACGAACTGCAGCACCTGCATCGCGAGGTCGCGATCGGCCGCGCTCGCAGAACGTCGCAGGTCCTCGGCCTGTTGGCGATAGGCCTCTCTGACATCCGCCTGCCTTTCCCGCGTTCTTGCATTCCAAGGGCGATCTGAGCGTTTTCCTCCTCGCGATTCCTTCACGATCTCCTCGCGGGCGAGCCGCTCGACGCGCGGCTGCTCCCCACGCTGTTTGATCGCATGGACAGTGCCGCGCTCGGCCTTCCTGACTTTGCCCCGTGTGCGGCGCGGCGTCGCTTCCGCCTCGACGCCGCGCAATCGCAATTTGCCGGCGAACTCTTCGCGCCATGTCGCGAGATCAGACTTGCGAGGATTAAGCCGCCTACCGTCGTAGCCGAGCGAGCGAACGGTGAGGTGGACATGCGGGTGCTCATCGTCGAGATGCTGCACGAAGATATAATCATGTTGGTCGCCGAAGGTTCCGATCGCAAAGGCGCGAACGGCGTCCTTCACGGCCATCGGGTCGGTTCCGGGCGGCATTGATAAAATGATGTTATGAGACAGCGGCCCGTCCCGACGCCGACTGCCATCTAGTTCCGCATCGTCTGCCCACCGCGCCTGGACGTCGCGCAAACCCTGCCGTCCTTGCATTACCGCGCCGGTTTCCGTTTCGGCAGCGAGTTCGCCGTTGCGGGTGATATATTCGAGATGGGATTTCAGATGAGCGACGGTTTTGGACTTGCCGGTGATCTTGACCATCACCTCAGGCGCTTTGGCGACGATCCGCTGCAGCTTAGCCCGCATGCCGGGCGTGAGCTTCTGGGGTCGATAGGATCAGGAATTTCCCATTTCGCGCGCTTTGGCCTTCGGACCGGCGTTCTCCAGACGTAGGAGATCGGCGGTAGTTCGAGGTCGCGGTCGCCCCCGCCGCTCATCAGCGGCCTTGCCAATAATCGGCGTTACGCCTGACCGCGACACGTAGTTCGGCGAGAGCGACCTCGATTCGCGCCGAAGCCTCCCGGATTGCTTCGGCCTCGATCTTCACCGATTGTCCAATTAGCCGATTCAGATTGGCGGCATGGGCAATCTGGTTGATGTTGCCGCCAATGCGGTTCAGTTCGCGCGCCACGGCTCGTAGCGCCTGACGTTCGTCACGCGTCTGCTGCACCGGAAAACCGAGCCGCGCCCTTACCAGCGATGCGATCCATTGCGTGCGGTTCATGCCGCGCTGCGCGGCGACGGTCGCCAGAAGATGCAGCTCGCTTTCGGTCAGTCTGATCGTCACTTTGCGGGACACTCCCGTCGCGATCGGTCCCTGCGCCAGTGACTTGCCATTTCCCATCGCCTGCTGAACGAGACGCCGCATCAAAGCGGATTTGCCGCCTTCGGTCGCCGCCATCGCCGCGAATTTTTCAGCGAGCGCATCGTCGAGATGAAATCCCAGAAACGCCATGCGTTCGCTTAGTCCTCTCAGAGGGCGAGGTGTTTAAAAACGGCTGGCGGCAAGCCTATCCTGCACTCCACCTCGAAAAACACGATGCGCTCCATTTTCAAGTCTCATGGCTCGATTTCGATTGCTTGTCTCAGGCTTGAGGCGGGTTCTTCGGCTGACTTGGATCGTTCGCGTCGGCATGAAGATTGAGACGACGGCTCCCGACCTCTTCCCTTCTTGCCCGCGCCTTTCCCACACCCTCCGGCCTCACTACGGCGCTATTTGATGAGCGCGTTCAGCCTCCGGGCGCTCCGCTTCGCTTCGTCCCTTCGGGATGGAAAAACCGCTTTGCTGCTCGCTGCCTGATCGATCGCCATCAAAGCGGCTCGTGGATTCGAATCTCGACAAGAGCGAGTTCAGCGAGCGACACTTGCGCTTCCTCACCATGGTCATCGAAGGCGACAATCCCGAAGTGCGAGCCTCTTTTCGAAGCGCGCCCAAGGATCAAGCGACCGCCTCTTTGCTCGTGACGGACACGTACGATGACATCCGATGCAGATTTCCGTGGCGCCGTCGGAAAGGGCTCGCCCTCAGGCAGCCCTGCTGCGCCGAGTTTCACCTCATCTTCCGTCGGCTGAGGTAAGGATGGCTCCCCCCGGAAAATCAGGCTTGCAGCCGGGAGTGAGTCATCGTTGTGGCTTGGCTTTGCAGACGCTCGTTCGACGAACGCTTCAGCTTGCCGACGCGTGAAAGTTTCATGCTGCGCGCAGAATTCCTCGACTCTTGCCGCGTCTCGCTTCCACAGCTGATAGAGTTCATAAACCGCCCGAAGCGGTGACGCTGAAAGCTTATCTCGGAGCATCTGCGGCATCTGGCCAATCGATGCGTGCATTGCGACGAACCCCTTGCTCTTGGCGAGGCGTCTGGCGATGTCCTTTTGCTTTTCTCCGACTCTCAGTCGCGCTTCGATGAAAGCGGCAATCTCCGTGGCCGAAAGGTCGTCGCGCTGAATGTTTTCGACCATCTGGTCATATGGATCGTCGGCCTGCCCAGCCTGAATGATGGCTTTGATAGTCGTCAGACGGGCCAAATTCGCCGCACGGAATCGGCGTGCGCCGAAAACGATGCGGTGCTTGCCGTTAACTTGCTTTTTGGTGACGCCGATCGGCTGGAGCAGACCGCGTTCGCGGATCGAGGCGGACAACTCTTCGAGACCGGCTTGGTCGAAATTGCGACGCGGCTGTCCGGGATCCTCCTCGATTTGGCTCAAAGCGATCTCGAGCGGCGCGCCATTGTTACCGATCGCGGGTTCGAGGCCCTCGAGCTCGTCGAGCAGCAAGGCGACGTCGTCGAGTTTTTGGGCGTAGCTCATGCAAGATCCATTTTGGCGGCGAGTTTGTCAAAGACCATCCGCATTTCTCGCCCCGCGTCGCGGGCGGCTGTCTTCGGCAGACTCCAAACCGGCTTTTTCTCCGCCAGAGCCTCGCCGATCGACGAGCGCTGCGGGATCACGCCGTCGAAGAGATATCTCGTGCCGAACTTCTGGATGAGGCTCTTCAGATTGTCGCGCTGACGCGGGGATGTCGTCTGGAGGCGGTTCGGGATCAAGCCGAGAAAATTGAGATTAGGATTGTACTTCTGCTTCACGCCGACAATATGCTTCAAAAGCGTCTCGATGCCGTCGATTGCGTAATCGTCGAGGTCGATCGGCGCCAACACGAAATTTCCAGCGACCAGTGCAGTGAGATTGCGCACGCCAAAGGTCGGCGGCGTGTCGATCACCGCGATGTCGTAGTGACATCCCGAGATGTCCCTGAGATTCGAGCAAAACTGCTGAATGAGCTTACCGTCGACCGTCAGAATTCCGCGCAAGGCCGGAGTGGCGGGCGCGACGCGGATGCCGGGTGCCGACAGCGGTGGAACAGCGACCGGCCGGGCAAAGAAGGCGGCGGCCTCGGGCCCGCCAATCTGAGCCGAGAGTGTCGTCGTGGCGTTGCTTTGCGGATCGAGATCGAGAAAGAGGACGCGCTTGCGATGTTCGGCGAAATACCAGGCGAGGTGAACGGCGATCGTGCTCTTGCCGACGCCACCCTTTTCGTTGTTCACGACAATCACTTTCACGAGACGGCTCCAGTCGAAGCAATGGGACGCATGCTGAGCGCCTCTCCAATTCAGGGTATTTGATGTTCGACGAATCAGTCGCCCAATTACAGCGACTGACAAAAAGCAAATTCGACGGGCTTTGCGCGACTGTGAGATTTCACAGGGATAGAATTAGGTTTGCCTGACAAACAAACTTCGGGGCAAGGATTGTCGGTTACGCGAGACGGACCTCAGGTTACGCGAGACGGACCTCCGGACGGAGGGAAGGTCTCTACTCGAAAGTTTGCCAGACAAACTTCTGCACATGCTTCAAAGAGAACAAGCAGAAATGGCGCGCCAGGGCGGGGCTTATGCGTCCCATGGGAGTCGCTGCGCGCGTCGGCGAGATATCGTGAGCGATGGAATAACGTCTCGCGCGCGCGAAGTTTGATGGTGCCCGCCGCAACGTGAAGAGGAGCCGAGGGTTTTCGGCCCGAGCAAGTTTGTTGGACAAACTTGGATGAGCGATCAACGCGCGCAGGACGCACAGCGACCAAAGTCGCGGAGTTTCCTGCTCAGAAGTTTTGCCGGACAAACTTCTGAGCAACCGTCTCCTGAAACAGGAGGAGCAAGCGCGTGCGTCGTGGCACGCGAAGACCAGTCGCAACCCCGCCATGCTCTGGGTCGAGAGGGTCGACGCGAAGAAATCGGGCAGCCATCCGCTGACCCGTCACAAATCCAAGAAAGGTCGCGTCGGCGGGGCGGCGTGCGGCCGCCCCGCTCTTCGCGTCACTTGCGCTTCGCGGATTTCTTCTGTGCCTCAGTCGCGGCGTCGGCCTCGTCCTTGTCGGACTGGTCAGTCTTGGCGGAGGCGAGGATCGAGAAGTCGTCACAGTTGAGGTCGACCGTGTAGACCTTCTCGCCATCCTTTTCGAAGCTGCCCTGCTTCAAGGTGCCCCGCGCCACCACCAGATCGCCGGGCTTCGCATAGTCGCGGACATATTTGCGGGCGCTATCGCTCCAGATCGTAATCTCATTCCAATAGGGCTTATCCTTGGTCTCGCCGTTGCGGTCCTTGAAGCCGTAATTGGCGCAAATCGAAACGCGCGTCGTCTGCGCCACTTCACGAACCTTGCCGATGCGGCCGAGGATCTGGAATTCCGCGAAAGTCTTCATCTTGCTCTCCATCATTGGGGCGGCTGCCCCGGTTGCGATGGCTGTCCGTGATGGCCACAAGGGCGACGCCCGAACCGAAGCGCCGAAAGGCGTGTGGCCGAAGCAAAGCGGAGGACCCGAAGGCCGGGGCGATTTTGGCTCGCGAGGAATTGGCGCGCGTAAGCGCCAAGGGGAAAATCGTCGCGGACGCAGGGTTTTGGGCGTCGACTGCGGCCATAGGACGAAACGCCATGCAACCGGAGGCGGGCGCACGTAACGGAGAGCGATGACAAAAAACGTAGCGAATTCGGACTTGGAATGGCAGGCCCTCTGAAGGTCGGCGAGCCAGTGCTTCGATGTCAGCGGAGCCGGCTGTTCCGAGACCGTCCGACGAAGAGAACAACAGCCCCTCTGGGGGAACGAAATCATCTGGGCGACGCGGAACGCATATAAGGTCGCGCGTTCAAACCCGCCCGATCACAGTGGCGCGCCGTCCATGCTGCAGGCTGAAGCGAGACGGCGAGGTGATGTCCCTGTCGACGGGAAGCGACGCTCGCTCGAAGCGATAACGCCTGAACAAAATCAATGACGGGGCATTCGGTGCATTAGCGGAAAACCCAAGGAGTTAAGAGAGAGCGGGATCGCGTCGGCGCCGCGCGCGCGATCCCTGCGATCGTCATGACAATGCCGATGTACGTCGCGTCCCAACCATGGTTCGACCAAAGATAGATCGCGAGAAACGGCCCCACCCCGCCTTGGACGTCGGCAAGCAGGAAATTGAGCCAGTCAAGCGCCGTTCGGTTGCGCATCGGATTCTCGCGTCCGGTTCAACGGGCGGGTATCTAGCTAGGGCCGCGGACCGCGCCTTTCGGGCGGCGGCGCCGGGGCAGTTGCAGACAGTTCAGCTGCGCGGGCGACGATCCAAGCGCCCGAACGTCCACGACGCGGCCCATCGGCCAGTGTCGGCTACTGAAAAAACCAACCGACCGTTCGACCGTTCCGCGCAAAGCGCCACATGGCCGCCAGTCGGAGTGGCCTGGATCGCGTTGAGGATGAGGTGTCGATCGCCTGGGCGATCCGTTTTGGTTCGAACACGGCCCCGCCGTCGCAACTTTTGGCTTCGAGCGTTACGCCATACGCCGCCGCCTGTAGGATGAACGAGCATCGACGACATAGAGTCGGCGATCGGCAAGATCCCGGATGCGCGGCGCGATTCTAAATCCCGTGAGATGGCAAAGACCGAACACCTGATCGACGGCGCCAGCCGTAGCTGTGTAATGCTCGCGAATGTCCAAAGAGCATTTGTGGTAAGGCAGACCGTCCAGAATATGTGCGGCCTAACTGGCGTTGGCCGCAATGACCTTGGTATGAAACGGCGCATAGCGATCGGAGAGATCGGCCAGAGGTGATGGTTCTTGGCCGAACGGACCCAGCTTGGCTGTGCTGCAAAGCAATATGTTTCTTGACTTATTTGTGCAGCGCACATAACCAATTAGCCTCTAGAGCGGCGTGGGAATTGCCCCGCGCGCCTAGACTAGAAGGGGATAAACGATGACAGTGTTCCCAGACATTAAGGCATTCGGCACGAACCCATTCGAGGCGTTTTCCGCGTCAACCAAGGGTCTACAGGCCATCGCGGCCGAAACGACGGATTATTCAAAGAAGTCCTTTGAGAAAAGCCGGGCGTTCTTCGATAAGCTGATTGGCGTGAAAAAGATCGACGAGGCGATCGAACTTCAGTCGGACTTCGCCAAATCCGCCTATGACGATTTCCTGGCCTATGCCACCAAGATTGGCGAAACGTATTCGAGCCTGGCCAAGGAAGCGTTCAAGCCGATCAATGGCGCGTCGCCTGTCGCCGCCCCGCCGTCAAAGGCGCCGGTCGCTGCCAAGCAGAGCTAAGTCGCGCGGGTTAGCACGTCTTATATCGGCCAACAGAAAACGCTTGATCAGCTCCGCTTATCGAGCGTTTTCCTGGGGTGCATCGCGCGCTTCTTGCGCTCTCGCAGAGAACGAAGGAGCTTCGCGACGCGAAGCAGACATTGCTCTCGTCAACGAGATATTTCGGTGACGCGAAACGCCGTGCGCGCAACCGGGTGACTTGCGCACAGCAACGGCGAGGGCGTGCAGGCATGATGGCGTGATCGAACATGTTGCGCTAGGCGCCTCGCCTTCAAATCTCTTATCGCCGCACCACCAGCACCGAACATTTGGCGTGCCTCACGATCATGCTGGCGTTGGAACCAATCAGGTATCTGGCCATACTCGGCTGATGCGAGCCCAAGACGATCAGATCAGCGGCCCACTCATTGGCTTCGGCTAACACCTCTGGATAAATCGCGCCAAAGCGCACTGCAGTCGAAACGCGCTCTGGCGTGTAATCGATTTGGTCGGCGACTTCCGCGAGACGCTGTTCGGTGGCGAGTCGAAGCTGTTCGCCAAAATTTGTCGGCACGTAGTCGGCATAGGCGGCGGGTAGGAAAAATTGCACATAGAGTAACCGAAGACTTCCGCGCGAGACTTTGGCGAGGGCGACTCCCTCGTCGATCCCGATCTTGGTCAATTCGGGCTCGGTGAGATCAAGAGGGGCGAGGATTTTCATGAACATCGGCGTCGTCCTCAATGCCAGATATCACGTCGAGCCAGCTCGGTTTCTTAAAGAGTGTTTGTCAGCTTTTCAGCGTTCCACCCTCCAACCAAGGATTCGTTAACCGCACAGCTTCCTCATTAACAGCTTGCACGGGCTGATGGACTAAATGTCACTTCAATGAACTTGCGAGACGGAGGCCGACGAAGACGCCGGAGACCCTTCAACGCCAAACTCGATTGGCGTCCGCCGCGCCCCCCATGAGCCATGGCTCTCTTCGAACACGCCGGCGCATCGCGCGCCGCAGCTTAAGCAGCGGCCCTTGTCGTCGAGCGCCCAGGGAGGTGATCTCGTACCAGTTGCGGCCGATGACGCGCTCGCCGCAGGCGTGACAATAGGTGCTCTGCCCCGCCTCGTCGTGAACATTGCCGGTATAGACGTAGCGCAGGCCGGCGCTCTTCGCGATTTCTCGCGCACGAGTCAGCGTCGCGCGGGGCGTCGCCGGGACGGCATGCATCTTCCAGTCCGGATGAAACGCCGAGAAATGCAGCGGCACGTCGGGGCCGAGCCGGCTCGCGACCCATTCCGAGAGCGCGGCGATCTCGGAAGGAGCGTCATTGCAGCCAGGGATCAACAGCGTCGTTATCTCCAGCCAGACTTTGGTCTCGCGCTTGACGTATTCGAGAGTGTCGAGGACGGGCCCGAGCTCGGCGGAGCAAAGCGCGCGATAGAAACCATCGGTGAAGGCTTTCAAATCGATGTTGGCGGCGTCCATTGCCGAGAAGAACTCTTCGCGCGCCTTTTCTGAAATATAACCGGCGGTGACGGCCACGTTCTTGACGCCCCGCTCACGCGCTGGCCTTGCGACGTCGACGGCATATTCGAGGAAGATCACGGGATCGTTATACGTATAAGCGATCGCGCGCGACCCAGTCGCCCTCGCGGCGCGAACGATCGCGTCGGACGAAGCTTCGGATTGCAGCCTGTCGAAGCTGCGGGCCTTCGAAATATCCCAGTTCTGGCAAAACTTGCAGGCGAGGTTGCAGCCGGCAGTGCCGAACGACAGCGCAGGCGTTCCAGGCAGAAAATGGTTTAAGGGCTTTTTCTCAATCGGATCGATGCAGAAGCCAGAGGAGCGGCCGTAAGTGGTGAGCAGGATTTCATCGCCACGACGCGCACGCACAAAGCACAGTCCACGCTGGCCATCGTGAAGCTTGCAATATCTGGGGCAGAGGTCGCATGGGATGCGGCCATCGGCGAGCCTTTCCCAATAACGGCCGGGAACGCCGGCAATGGCCTCGCGCAAAGGTGCGCTTTGTGGTTTGTTCATGGGCTCCAAATGGAACGGTCGGGCCGGATTTTCAACGAACAGTAGCGCCTCAAGAATTTTCAAACGGCGAATGTCCTTTTCCCTTTCGAGGCTGATTGCGCCGCTTCGTTTGAGCCAATCGCCACGCCGACTCTTACTTACCTGCTTCCGTTAGCCTAGCGCAGGACGTTAGGTAGCAGAAACCAAAGCGCAGCAAAAAATGCGAGAAGCAGGCTTGCGATCCAGAGGCTCGCGTTGACATCGTCGAGTATAAGGTCCGCGAGAATATAGACGTCCAGACACAAGCCAATCATCAGCGGAACCATCGCAGCTGTTATGAGAATCGAAGTGAGCTTCACGAAAAAATCTGTGGCAGTTCTAGGTTCTGCCTGCCGGTGATAAGCGGCGGGCGTCATGATGAGGGCGATGGCTATGGCAATGAGCAGAGCCGCCGAAAGATGCAATCTTTGCTCGAAAGCAGATATTTCCAAAAACCGATTGTTAAAAACCGCTATAAGTTGAAAGCCGAACAGCGCTTGAATTCCCGGAAGCACCATCCGGGCTTCCTCAATAGCGCCGCGAGCCAGCTTTTGTGTTTGTTTCCCGGACTCGTGAGAGAAATTTTCCTCGCGGCCGTCCATTTGCCTGTCCTGTCCTTTGTAGCCCTCACCGAGGTAACAGAGCACTGCTTCGTCTGTTCCCGAGGCTGAGGCTCTGGCGGGGACTTTGCTGCGGAGCGTACAGGTCGCACAGGTTTCGAGAGTGGCAAGCAATATGACCGCGCAAAGCGCATCTTGACGACGCGCGCTTGCACTTGCCCAGATGGAATGGCCGCAGATCCTCACCCTCGAAGCGAAGATTATCGAACACGCTCAGCGGCTGTCTCTCGCTCGGCAATTGCCAATCAAGTTGGGCGCTGTAGCAGATTCCTGAGCGACGTCTGTTCCCATGAGGTTTGCATGAGCAGCGTGGAAATGCGCTGTTCTTCGAGCGCAAGGCGTCTCGCGCAGCTTAGCAGTCGCGCCGATAACCCTGTCTCCTGCCTCGTTCCACGAAAAGGCCGCCTCAAAGTTGTAGTCTCGTGTTTTTTGGCCACCATATAAGGGACGCGCATGAGCATGGATGACGCGCGCACAAGCGAGGCGCGCCAAGCCGCTCGAAAGCAGCCGTTCGTTCGAGCTCGAGCGCTCAAGCAGAGGGGCGCTTCCAACGTTGAATGGTCAAGCCATAGCGCAGGCC
>NZ_VBTZ01000013.1 GCF_005771425.1 Methylocystis sp. B8
TTCAGGCCCTTCGGGGCCTTTTCCGATTCGATATCCGTCGAGAACCCGTATTTATAGGCGTCAACATCAATCGACTCGACAGCCGCAACGGTCTCCTTAAGAGCCGCCATTCCTATTCTCCTCGTCACGACGGGTTCAAGGCCCGCCGGCCGATCGTTCCGCCTCCGCCAGCCCTTTTAGACGTCGACTAAGCGGCGGAATGCCGGGACCTCATACGATCCACGACACGTGCAAGAACCTTTCCAAATTGTTCTACATCTTCTTGCGTCGAAGACCAACCGAAACTGGCCCTCAGCGCCTCCTTATCCGTCGCTGCCATCGCCGTAAGCACGTGCGATTCCATCATCTTGCCTGAAGAACAGGCGGACCCCGCTGAGAGCGCGACATTTTCAAGGTCGAAAGCCATCAGCATAATGCGCGGGGCGAGACCGGGAATCGCGAAAGCGCTGGCGTTTGGGGCGCGCGGCCCCCTTAAACCGTAGAATCGGGCTTCCGGCGCGACTTTCAAGACTTCCCGCTCAAGAGCGTCGCGCAAATCAGCGAGCCGCGCCGCTTCCTTGGCCAAATCTGCCGTCGCAGCCCTCAACGCCGCTGCAAAGCCGGCGATCCCGGCCACATTCTCCGTTCCCGCCCGACGTCCGAATTCCTGGCCGCCCCCGCGCAGCATCGGCGCCTCCAGGTGCAGGCTTTCATCGCTGAAGGCGAGCGCGCCAACACCCATCGGTCCGCCGAGCTTATGTGAGGAAAAGAACAATATGTCCGCGCCGGTCGTCGCGAATGTCGTTCCGAGCCGGCCGACCGATTGCACGGCGTCGCAGACAACGACGCCATGCGCTCCGTGAATCAGCGCAGCGGCTTCAGCGACCGGCTGAATGACGCCAGTCTCATTATTAACAGCCTGCAGCGCCAGCATCGCGCGCTTGCCGGAATGCCGCGCGAGCGCCGCCTCCAGCGCTTCGAGCGAGATCACGCCCTCACGGGTGAGCGGAATGCTTTCCACGGCGGCCAGCGGGAAGCGGTGACCCTGCAAAACGCAGAGATGTTCGCCGGCCCCGATGAGCAATACATCGATCGGCGCTTCGTCGCCCTCTCGGCGGAGCGCCGGGGAAAGCGCCAGGCTCGCCGCCTCGGTCGCGCCGCTCGTAAAGACGACGCTGCGGCGAGGCGCGCCGACCGCCCGGGCGACCACAGATCGGGCGTCTTCGAGCAAGGCCTTGGCCGCCCTGCCCTCGGCATGAACCGAGGAGGGATTGCCGATCGTCTCCAGCGCGTTGAGCATCTCCGCCCGCGCCTCGGGGCGCAGCGGCGACGTAGCGTTGTGATCGAGATAGACGCGCGTGGACATCTGCCGAACATTCTAGCAGAGCGCAGCGTCTCCGGCGCGTTTCTTGTATCCGCGCCTAAGCGCTCCGCTCCCCTGCGAAAGGCGATTCATGCAGATCGAGATCGACAAGCCCCATGTGGAGGCGCTCGTCACACGCTTTCCGGCTCACGCTGGCCTCTCTGCGCAGTTGCGCTTTTCAGACCGCGTCGAGGCGGACATCTCACATTTCAGTCCCGAGGAGCTCGATTTTCTCGGCGCGCTCTACCACGACGCTGGCCCGCAGCTCCGCGCCCGCGCGGCGCAGCTCGCGACCCTGCGCGCCGCGATGGAAGCCAAGAGCGCGCGCTTTGCGGCAGAAGATCTCGAAGACGTATTGCCAGCGCTGGTGCGTTATCTGACGACGGAAGCGATCCGCGGCTGGCTTTTCACCGCCAATGTCACCGCGAAACCCCTGCCTTACGTCATCACGCGTTTCGACTATGTTCCGGCCTCCAACGACGAAGCTGGAAAAATCCTCATCGAACTGAAGGCCAACGCCAAGGGCACGCTACAGTCGAACCTCATCCGCATCATGAGTTCGGACATCTCCGGCCGGACCATTGGCGAAATACTTGCGGCGCGAGGTTTCGTGCGGGAAACGCCGGCGTTGATCGAAGCTTTCGACGCCGCGAGCGAGACTTACTACGACTGGCGTGGGCGATACGGCGCACAATTCTCCGCGAAAGGCATCGGCTTTCACGCCGAAGATCCGACGTCGACGCGTCGCGACACCGATTGGTCGCGCAAGGACATCATCGTGCTGTCGAGCAACGGTTCGGAGGCGCGTCTCGTCAATGACGAAAGCATTCTCACAGGCCGCAGCCTGACGCTGGAGGCGCCTGGCGACGTCCTCGGCCATTTCCTGCGCAAAGCTGGCAAGAGCAATCGCTTCGCCGCCGAAGACGAACTCGCGGAACTCAAGGAGCTGATCCCCGAAGGCCTGTTCACGCAGATTCCGGTGCATCCCTACATCTTCATGTTCCATCTCGATCTGCATCATTACGTCTGGGTGCATGTCGACGAGATGCAGCCCTATCACTATCAGCCGGAGTTGAGGGATAAGCTCATTCTTCCTGAGGAGCAGACAGATCTGATCGACATTCTCACCGCCGAAATGGATGTGTTGATGGACGACATCGTTCAGGGCAAATCCGGCGGCACGACCGTGCTTTGCGCCGGCCCGCCCGGAGTCGGCAAGACGCTGACGGCGGAGGTCTATTCCGAGATCATCCAGCGCCCGCTCTATCGCGTGCATTCAGGCCAGCTCGGCCTCAATGTTTCTACGATGGAGACGGCGCTAAAAGATATTCTGACGCGCGCGCAGCGCTGGGGCGCCGTGATGCTGATTGACGAGGCGGATGTCTACATCAAGCGTCGAGACGACAATATCGCGATGAACGCCGTCGTCGGCGTCTTCCTGCGCGTGCTCGAATATTTCAACGGCCTGCTGTTTCTCACCACAAACCGGGTCGACGACATTGACGAGGCGATCGTCTCGCGCTGTATCGCGCTCATCCGCTACGCGCCGCCGGACGACGAGGCGCGACGTCGCATCTGGCGCGTCATGGCCGGCCAGTTCGAGCTCGCTTTGGACGATGCGCTCATCGATCGCCTGGTGGCGACCTTTCCCGAAGCGACAGGCCGCGATATCAAGGGCCTCGCGAAACTGACCGCCAAGTTCTGCCACCAGAAAAACGTTGCGCCGAGCCTGCCGGTTTTCCAGCGCTGCGCCATTTTCCGTGGGCTGGAGATTGCGCGCGCCGCCTAAGTCGCCGGCCGAGGGTCGAATTTCCTTGCAATTCACTGTGGCCCGCGTGGTAGAAGGCGCGCCTGCCAGTTTCGCAAGGATTCCGAATGCCCGAGGTTATCTTCACCGGTCCGGCCGGCAGGCTTGAGGGCCGCTTCCATCAGTCCGCCACGCGCGGCGCGCCGATCGCGATCGTGCTGCATCCACATCCCCAGTTCGGCGGCACGATGAACAATCAGATTGTCTACCATCTTTACTATTCCTTCGCGGAGCGCGGCTTTTCAGTGCTGCGCTTCAATTTCCGCGGCGTTGGCCGTTCGCAGGGCTCTTTCGACCATGGCTCCGGCGAGCTTTCCGACGCGGCGGCCGCGCTTGACTGGGCGCAGGCGGTCAATCCCGAAGCGCGCGCCTGCTGGATCGCCGGAGTCTCTTTCGGCTCCTGGATCGGCATGCAGCTTCTCATGCGCCGACCGGAGATCGAGGGCTTCATCTCGGTCGCGCCGCCGGCGAACCGTTTCGACTTCTCGTTTCTGGCGCCCTGCCCTTCTTCGGGGCTCTTCATCCACGGCGACCAGGACCGCGTCGCGCCCCTTAAGGAAGTGACGGGGCTCATTGAGAAGCTCAAGACGCAAAAGGGCATCCTCATCGAACATGCGGTGGTCGAGGGCGCCAACCATTTCTTCGAGAACAGGGTCGAGCCGCTGATCGCCCATGTCGACGCCTATCTCGACAAGCGTCTCGGCAATCCGCCGAGGATCGCCATTCCCGCGCGCGGGGATTGAGGCTTTCATTATCCTCCGCGACGCGCAAAGCGAGCGATCGGGCATTCAGACAAAACTACCCTGCCGCGCGCGCCAGCACGCCGCCGCGCATGGCTTGAGGCGCGCCGGTCGTGGTCGGAAAGGTGATGGGCAAGCCTTCCAACATGCGCGCGGCGAGATAGGCGAAGGCCTGCGCCTCCATCGAATCCGCCGACCAGCCCACTGCGTCCGCCGTCGTCACCTTGCAGGGCAGGCGCATGACGAGTTCGCGCACGAGGATCGGATTGCGCGCGCCGCCGCCGCAGACGATGAGCAGTTGCGGCTGCGTCGGCAGATGCGGGAAGAGCCGCAGCACCGAAGCCGCCGTAAAGGCGGTAAGTGTCGCGGCGGCGTCCTCGGTCGAGAGCTTGGCGACCGCGTCGAGCGCGAAGGCGTTGCGGTCGAGCGATTTCGGCGGCGGCTGATCGAAAAACGGATGCGCCAGCATCTTGAGCAGCACGGCTTCGTTGACGCGTCCGCGCGCCGCCATATGGCCGTGCCGGTCGATCGGCGCGCCCGTGCGCTGAAGCATCAGATCGTCGATGAGCGCATTGCCGGGCCCCGTATCGCAGGCGATTGGCTGCTCGTCCTCCGCGACGTACGTGACGTTGGCGACGCCCCCAATATTGAGCAGCGCCACTTCGCCCTTCATGCCGCCGGCGACGACGAGCGCGCGATGAAAAACGGGGACGATCGGCGCGCCCTCGCCGCCCGCGGCGATGTCCGCTGCGCGAAAATCAAAAGCGACGTCGATTCCGAGTCGTGCGGCGAGCGCGGGCCCGTCGCCGATCTGAATGGTGAGACCTTGCTTCGGACGGTGCAGCACCGTCTGGCCGTGAAAGCCGACGATATCGATGCTCGCGGGGTCGATGTCATTCTCCCGCAGCAGCGCCTCGACCGCCTCGGCGTGGCGGTCGGTGACCATGCGCTCGGCGAAAGCGAGAACGCCTGGCCGCGCGTTTCGGTCTTCTAGAGTCGCGGCTTCGGCGAGCGCATTGCGTAAGAGCGCCCGGTCGGCGTCGTTATAGGGATAATGCCCAGTCGGCCCGAAGGCGACGGCGGCGTCGCCATCGGTTTCGATCAGCGCGACGTCGACGCCGTCCATGGACGTGCCGGACATGAGGCCGATTGCGCGGTAGGTGGGCAAGACGAATCTCCGAGATGACGGAGATTAGCAGGAGAAGCCGCGCCCTACCTTGGGCAAGGCTCAGGTCAGCACGCACGCGTGCTCGGCGCCCAATAAAATTATTGTTGTGGCCAAATTATTTTATATATTACGATAATTTTTTGAGGTAGCCATGACAAATGTCGTACAAATTCCGCAGCCCATGACGCCCCTCGAGCCTGCCCGCCGACAAGCGATCAGGCGCAGAAGCGCGCAATTGGCCGCCGCACTGACCTGGACGTTTTTCATAGCGCTTTGCGCGACCGCGCTGCTGACAACCGCCGTCCTTTTCTACGATGGCCCGATGCTCTCTTTCGGACCTGGCGGCTTATGGATCGGCCACGGCCCCGACCCAGCGCTCGGGCGCGTTTCGCTTTCGACATTCACCTTCGCGCAAAGGCTCGCCGGCGCGCTCGCCATCGCATTTCTTACGGCCCCAGTGCTGGCCGTTGTTCATTATGCGCGGAGGCTTTTTCAGCTCTATGCGGAAGGCGTCGTGTTCACGCCGGCGAATGCGCGGCTCATCAAGTCCATGGCCGTGGGGCTCGCTGCTTACGCCTTCGCGCCCTTCGCCGCCAACCGAACAATACTTCTTGCGGGACTGACGAATGATCCCGTGTGGTTTCATGCAGACGAGGTTCTCGCGCTTGTTTTTGGCGCGCTCGCGTATGTCGTGGCCGACGTCATGGAGTTCGGGCACGAGATCGAACGCGACAGAGACGGGTTCATCTGATGCCGATCGTCATGCGCCTCGACGTCATGCTCGCCAAGCGCCGCATGCGCTCCAAGACCCTCGCCCAGATCGTCGGCGTTACTGAGGCGAATCTCTCGCTTCTGAAATCGGGCAAAGTCAACGGGGTGCGTTTCTCGACGCTCGCCGCCATCTGTCGCGCTCTCGAATGCCAGCCCGGCGATCTCCTCGAATATGTGCCGGACGAACAGATCGAGGCGCAACAGAAGGCCGGATAGTTCTCTCATTTCAGAAAGGACATTGTCATGCGTCGAGCGATTGCGTCGGTGTTCGCGGCTTTCCTCTTCATTCCCGTGTTGACCGCTGCGCGCAAGGCGCCGGCGCCGTCGGACGGCGTCGCCTTTATCCTCGACTCGAACCGCATCCTTCTCGACGTCGTCTTTAC
Organism: Methylocystis sp. B8; assembly: GCF_005771425.1. Taxonomy (GTDB): domain Bacteria; phylum Pseudomonadota; class Alphaproteobacteria; order Rhizobiales; family Beijerinckiaceae; genus Methylocystis. The sequence goes on from NZ_VBTZ01000013.1 coordinate 6,212, forward strand.
GACGCCGGACGGGCGCGAGCGAAAAGCGCTCGCTTGGTTCAACATGGGCATGGCCTCGCCTATTCTCACGCATGATCTTTATCGTGAGCTCGGCATCGATCGCGGCGGGACCTTACAGGTGCGCATTGGCGAGCGGCGGCTGGAAGCGCGCGCGGATCAAGTTGTGGACGGCGACGGCGGCGTTGGGGTTCCCACCTTCGATCACCTCTTCGCGCCGCGCCGCGTTGAAGCGATGCTGCCGGCACGGATGTTTACGGATTACGTCTTGCAGATAGACTATGGCCGTCGTCTCCTCGCGCTGAGTGCGGCAGGCGGGAAGCGCCCCGCTGGCCTTGCGGTTCCGATGCTCCTCAATGCGGACACTGGAATCGCCGCTGTCGAAGTGCAAATCGATGACGAAACGCGAGCGCTCGCGATTGACGCCGGCAGCGGCTACAGCTGGATGCGCGGCGACGTGGCGCGCGACCTTCTGGCTCGGCATCCGGATTGGCGCCGCGCACATGGCGCTGTCGGCGCGGCCAACGCCAATATGGTGGATTTCGTTTTCGAGAAAGAAGGCGACGTGATGCGCATTCCGAACGTGCGCATCGGCGAGGTAAAATTTGATCAGCTCGGCTTTCTCGGCACGGCCCCCGTTCTGGGCTCTGTAGCGGAAAATCTTTTCGGCGATCTCTTCTGGGACAACTGGCGCAAGGCGGCGCCAGCGCCCGTCATCGGCTGGCTCGGCAGCAATGCGCTGCGCGACTATGAACTGACGATCGATTATCCCAACCGTATGAGCTACTGGCGTCGGCAGAGGGCGCCAGACCCGAAGGAGCTGGATCAGCCGCCGATTACATTGGTGCGTGAGGGAGAGCGCTACTTGATTGGAGGGATCGCGCTGACGTCGGCGAAGCCGCAGGGGAAACTGGACGTCGAGTCGGGCGACGAATTGCTCGCGATCGACGGCCTAGCGGCGCGTGGCGCGAGTAAAGACGACGTCCTTGCAGCGCTGCACGGCGCGCCAGGAGAACGGAAGCGGCTCATCTTGGATCGTCGCGGCGCGCGGATCGAGGCGGATGTGGCCGTGGAAGCCTTCTAGGAGCCTCTTCTCCCCTCCCACGCCCATGCCGCAACCACTGCGCCGACGAGCGCCAGCATCGCCCACAATCCCAGACCAAGCGGCGCGATTTCGACGCCGACAAGCGTCGAGGCGCCGGTCTGCCGGACGCCAATCCAGTCCGAACCGCCATAGCGGTTCGCGTCGCGCAATTCGACGACGCGCGGCATTGCGACGGTATCCGCGCCGCCGGTCGAGAATCGCCGCGCAGTGCCGCCAGTCGCCTCCATAAGCGGTTGCAGCTTCTCCGTCGTGGACGCCACTTCTCGGAACTCGCGCGGATTGGGCGGACCAACATTCACAAGCGCCGTCAGACCTTCGCTCTCGAAACGCCACAGGCCCATTTCCTTGGCGTCGAAACGCGCGCGCCACAGTCCCGGCTCGCTTTGCGCGACCGCGATCTCGTCGCGCGCGCCGGACGGCGCCGTCGCCATCACCGGCGCGGGACTATCCTTCATCGTCTGGCGCTCGACGCTTACCTCGCGGCCATGCGCTGAAGCGCGCAGCGCCTCCTCTTCGAGATCTGGCTCCTTCATCAGCCAATGCGCGAGCCGGCGCATCAGATCGACATGCGGGCCGCCGCCCTCGAAGCCGCGCGCCCAGAGCCAAATCTGATCGGAAAGCAGCAGCGCCACGCGGCCCTTGCCTTCATGCGAAAGCACCAGCAGCGGCTTGTCGCGCACGCCGGACATGATTGAATCGCCCTTCAACACATTGGCGTCGACCTGTCGAAACCATTCGCCCCAATTCGGCGGTTCGGAATTGGCGCCCGCCAGTCCCCGCGTCACGGGATGCTTTTCGCCGTCCTTGCTGACGTGGGCGCGGAATGCCTGCTCGATCAGCGCGCCGTCGGGGCGGGCCGGTAATATGTTTTCGAGCGGCGAGTAATAGAGCCCACGTAGCGTCGCGTAATCGGGACCGACCGCTGCGAGAAAGGCGCCGCCATTCTCGACGTAATTGGCGATGTTCTCGAAATAGATCGAGGGCAGAGTCGTCTGGCTCGAATAACGATCGAAGATGATGAGATCGAATTCATTGATCTTGTGGCCGAAGAGATCTGCGGTCGGGAAAGCGATCAGTGACAATTCATTCGCCGGCGTGATGTCGAGCTTCTCCGGCGGGCGCAGAATGGTGAAATGCACCAGTTCGACATTGGCGTCGGCGCGCAAGAGATTGCGCCAGCTTCGCTCGCCAGGATGCGGCTCGCCCGACACAAGCAGCACCTTGAGCCGATCGCGCACGCCTTCGATCGATAGCACGGCTTTATTGTCGAGCGGCGTCAGCTCGCCGGGCGCCGACGGAATTTCAAGCTCGACGACATTCTGTCCGCCATGTTCGATGCGCACCGGAATGCTGACGATGTCGCCGGGCGTGGGACTGAAAGTCGGCAGCGCTTCGCCGTCACGCCGTACCGAGATCGGTATGCGGGCGCCGTCGCCGCCGAGATCGACGACGCGCGCGCGGATGATCTGATCCTTGCCGACGATGCCGAAGCGCGGCGCCTCGACAAGCTCGATACGGCGGTCGCGCTCGCCCTGATGTCCCGTCACGAGCGCATGCACGGGGGCTTTGAAGCCGAGCGTCTCGGCTTTGGCGGGAATATCGTGAACGACGCCGTCGGTGAGAAGAATGGCGCCGCCGACGCGCTCCGGCGGCACGTCCTTCAACGCCTCGGCGAGTGCGCCGAAGAGCTTGGTGCCGTCATTGCCCGAAGCGTCGTTGGTGACGGCGATCGTGCGCGTTTCGACGTCGCCAAATTTCGTAAGCGCCGAGTCGAGCGCCTTGCGCGCCTCTTCCGTCTGCGCATTTCTCGCGCCGAAATTCTGGCTGTCGCTCTTGTCGATGACAACCGCGACGACGCTCTTTTGCGGATCGCGCTTCTCGCGCACGAGCGACGGATCGGCGAGCGCCGCAATCAGTAAAGCGAATGCGAAAGCGCGCACCGCGGCTCCGCGCTGGCGTTTGACCGCCATCAGCGCCAGCGCGCCGGCGCCAAGAACAGCGAAGACAATAAGCGCTGACCAGGGAATGAGCGGCGAAAAGGCGAGCGTGAGATCGCTCACTGGCCCAGCCTTTCCAGCAAGTCGCGCACATGCACCTGATCGGACTTATAGTTTCCGGTCAGCGTATACATCACGAGATTGATGCCGCCGCGCAACGCCAGCTCGCGCTGACGCGCGCCGCCAGGCGTCAAAGGAAACAGCGGCTGGCCGCGCTTGTCCTGCGCCCAGGCGCCGGCAAGGTCGTTCGAGGTGATGACGATCGCTGAAACGCTGTCCGTCGCGCGTACTGGACGCGCCGCCTGATCTTTGGGCTCAGGCGGCAGCGCCTCGACCCAGGTCTCGCCATTGGCGTAGCGGCCGACAAATCCGTCGAGCAAGTAGAAAGTCTTGGTGATGACGTGGTCGCGCGGCGTGACTTCGAGCGGCGGAATATCGAGGCCCTTCGTCAGATCGCGCAGCCATTGGGTCTCCGGCGTCGGCGCGCCGCCGACGCGCTGCGCGAGCGCGTCGCGCGTATCGAAGACCACCGTGCCTCCCTGCTTCATATAGGCGGCCACTCTCGCCACAGTCTTGGCGGAAGGCTGCGGGGCGCTCGCGACAATCGGCCAATAGAGCATGGGATAGAAGGCGAGTTCGTCCTTCGCCGGATCGACGCCGACCGGATCTCCCGGCGAAAAGGACGTGCGCATATTCAAAGCCTGAGTCAGCGCATCAAGGCCCAGTCGCGATGTTTCGTCGACATGGGCGTCGCCCGAGACGACATAGGCGAGCCGCGTTGTCAGCGCGACATCCTTGTCACGTTGGCTGGAAGCTGATTTCGGCGCGGACTCGGCGCGCGTTTCATCGGTAGCCGCTGACATGCACAGCAGCGCCAGAAGCGCGGCGGTCGCGGCGCCGAAGGGACGCAAGCGCAACTTGCCGGCAAGCGCCATAGCGATCAGCGCGTCAGCAATAAAGGCCACGAGAGCGAACGCCAGCAGCGGTCCGCGCAGATCGAGCTGGCTGCTCGATCGCAACGCGGTTGCGCTCAGCCCGGCGCCTTTGAAATCGAAAGCGCTGATTCCATCCTTGGGACGCAACGTCTGCACGGCGACGAAGACCTCTCCTGCGCCGTAAAGTCCCGGTGGATGTTCGGCGCTCGCCGGACCCTCAAAGCCCGGCGGAATGCTCTGCGCCGTCGGACCGGGCGCGCCGAGCGCGCCAAATCCGTCAAGAACGCGCATCGGCGCCAAAGCCGACTGCTCGGCCATCGTGCTGGATTGCTCGCCGCCTGAGGGCGTCGACTCTCCCGCCATGGCGCTGATCCGTTTCAACATCTCGACGAAAAGTCCCGAGATCGGCAGATTCGACCAATTTGCGTCGGCGTTGACGTGGAACAGCACGATCAACCCCTTGCCGCGTCGTTCCGCCGTAACGAGCGGCGTGCCGTCGGAAAGACGGGCCCAGGTTTTGTCCGCGAGTCCTGGATCGGGTTCGGCGAGAACCTGGCGCTGCACCGTGACGTCCTTCGCAGCCGGCAAGCCGAAGAAGGGACTCGTGGCGTCGAATTCAGCCAAAGACTTCGGCTCCTCCCATGACATGGCGCCGCCAAGCACGCGTCCATTCCTGCGCAGGCGCACCGGCAGCAAGTCATCGTCGGCGTTGGCGAGACGCGGCCCTGCGAAGCGCACAAGCGTCCCGCCTTCTTCGACGAAGCGCGACAAAGCGTCGAAAGTTTCGCCGGGCGCGAGGCCGACATCGGCGAGCGCCATGATGTTGGGATTCTCGGCGAGCAGCGCCTGCACAGGATCGACAACGCCCGGACGCGCCATTCGGATCTGCGCAAAGGGCGCCAGCGCCTTTTCGAGATAGTAGAGCGGCGAAAGCAGCGGCTGCGCCTGGTCGGCGCTCTCCCCGCCGACAAGCGCGATGCGCTTCACTTTCGAGCGCGCGTCGAGCAGCGCGACCGCGCCGGCGGAATTCTCGCCTTCGATGCGCAGATGACTCACCTCATTGCGCAATTCCACCGGCAGCTCGATTTTCGCGCTAACGCGCGGGGCGCCATTGAAATCCGCCGTTGTGCGGCCGATCGTCCGGCCTTTGGCGTCAAGGGCGTCGATGACCGCCGACGCGTCATCGCCGGTTCGCAGCACGTCGACGCTGAGCGCAGCGGCGTCGTTTGTCGGCGCGGCGAGCGCCCGCGGCGCATGATCTTCAACATAGACCTCGACGCCGCTCGCCCCGGACTCCTTCAGCGCGTGCGCGAAACCCGCCGCGTCGCCCTGCGCGACGCCATCGCTGATCCAGATGATGCGCGCGCCCGGATGCGCGCGGGCGAAGGCAACAGCCTGTTCGCCGATGGCTTTGCGATCCGGCAGAAACGGCTTGGGCCGCGCCGAGCGCAATTTCTCCATCGCGCGCCCCCCGTCGCCGGGGACCGGAGCAGCCGTCTCGGATGCAAGAGCGACAGCGACCGGGCCGCCGGCGCGCGCAGCCGACTCGATGATCGACGCCGCTCCCGCAACGCGTCGCTCCCATGTCGGCGCCGCCGCCCAGCCGTCGTCGATGACGATCAGCATGGAGGCGGAGGACGCCACGACGCCGCTCGGCGCCCACACCGGCCCCGCCATCGCCAACATCAATGCGGCGGCAAGCGCGAGCCGCAGCGCCATCAGCCACCATGGGGTCTTGGCCGGCGTCTCTTCGTCGGGCTTGAGCTCGCGCAGGATTTTCGTCGGCGGGAAAACAATTTCGCGCGGACGCGGCGGCGTCACCCGCAACAGCCAATAGATGAGCGGAAGGCCGATGAGCCCGACGAGCGCAAGCGGCGCGGCGAATGAAAACATCAGCGCCGCTCCTCGAAACCGAGCCCGTCCGTTCCGAGCAGTCCCATGGCGAGCGCCAGCGCCGCTTCCGCCGCCGGCCTGTCGGTGCGATGTTGCAGGAAGATGAAGCCAACATGTTGCGCGGCGCGACGAATGGCGTCGCGATGCGCCTCGAACCGCCGCGCATAGGCCGCGCGCAAGCTGCGCGCGTCGCCCGCGTAAAAGGCGGGGCCGCCGTCGGTGTCGACAAAAGTGGTTTCGCCAAAGAACGGCAGGGTTTCTTCGCTGGGGTCGGTCACCATCAGGATCGCGCCAGAGGCGCCGGCGTCGGCAAAGCGCCGCAGTCGCGCCGCAAGGGCGTCCGGGTCGATGAGGAAGTCCGAGATCAGCACGACGCGGGCGCGGGGGCGCATCGGAGCTTGCGGCGGAAGATCGTCGCGCGCCGCCTCCATCGCGTTTTCAGCCAGAGCGCGCGCCAGCCAGTCGATAACATCGCGGGCTGACACGGGCGCGGTCAGGCCAAGCGCCGCCGCCCGCTCGCCGCCGCGAACCAGCACGTCGGCGAGCGCAAGCCCCAGCGTCACCGCGCGAGACAGCTTGTCGTCGGACGCGAGGGACGAGCCGAAGGCCATGGAGGGCGAACAATCCATCCATAGGAAATAGTCGTGCGCCGCCTCCCATTCACGCTCGCGCACATAGAGCTGATCGCCGCGCGCCGAGCGGCGCCAGTCGATGCGATACGCCGCCTCGCCAGAGGCGAATGGCCGATACTGCCAAAAAGTTTCGCCGACGCCCGCGCGCTTGCGGCCGTGAACGCCATAGGCGAGGCTCGCCGCGATCTCTCGAGCGCGGGCCACTAGTCTCGGCATCTGGCTCGCAAGATCGGCCGCCGCGGCGCCGTCCGCGGGCTTGCGCAGCGCAGGATCGTAAGCGCGCGTCGTGACGTCAGAAAACATCGTCAGCCTTCTCGGTCGTGGCGCGGCCGCCTATCGCAACGACGGCGAACAAGACGCAAAACGTGTCACCCGATCCGCGCTACGAGCGTTTCGATCACGTCGGAGACGGTCATCTCGCGCCGCGCAGCGAAATTGAGCGCCATGCGATGACGCAGCACTGGCGCGGCGAGTTTCGCCACATCGTCGATCGACGGCGCAAGGCGGCCGGTGACGAGCGCCCTGGCGCGCGTCGCCAGCATCAGCGCCTGCGCGGCGCGCGGCCCCGGCCCCCAGGCGACGTGCGGCGCCACCCCAGCATCGCCCTCGTCGGGGCGCGCGGCGCGAACGAGATCGAGAATCGCGTCGACGACCTTTTCGCCGATTGGAAGCCGCCGTACGAGCCGCTGAGTCGCCATCAGCTCTTCGGCGTCGATCGCCTGGCTCGCCTGCGCCATCGTCTCGCCTGTCGTTTCCAGCAGCACACGCCGTTCGCTGGCGCGATCGGGATAATGCACGTCGATCTGCATCAGAAAGCGGTCGAGCTGCGCTTCGGGCAGCGGATAGGTGCCCTCCTGCTCCAAGGGGTTCTGCGTCGCGAGGACATGGAAAGGCCGCGGCAGGTCATGCCGCTTTCCGGCGACGCTGACATGGTGCTCCTGCATCGCCTGCAGCAGCGCCGATTGCGTGCGCGGCGACGCGCGGTTGATCTCATCGGCCATGAGAAGTTGGGTGAAGATCGGACCCTTGATGAAGCGGAACGAACGCGAACGGTCCGCAGCTTCTTCGAGCACTTCAGAGCCGAGAATATCGGCCGGCAACAAATCCGGCGTGAACTGCACGCGCTGCTCGGCGAGGCCAAGCACGCGGCCGAGCGTCTCAACAAGCTTGGTTTTGGCGAGTCCCGGCACGCCCACGAGGAGCCCGTGGCCGCCAGCCAGTATCGTCACCAGCGCCTGCTCGACGACCTCGTCCTGACCAAAAATGACGGCGCCGATCGCGGCGCGAGCCCGCCCGATATGGTCCAGCGCGCGTTCGGCGGATTGAACGACAGCCGATTCAAGCGAGGTCGTCTTCGTGTCGAGTGAGGTCATTTCAACTCTGCTCAGGCAGCCAATCTATGAGGAGGATCGCTCGACGGCGGAGCTGCCGAGTTCCGTCGGAAGTCGATCCGAAGCCGGCGCGGTTGGCTTCGCACGGATTTTCAAAGGCGAAGCGGCGGACTTATGGCGCCGCAATCTTGATCCGTCCCTGGCGGCAATTCAAGCGCAACCGGCGCGGTGGCGCGCCATTTTGCGCCGAACCCGGCGTCAGGACGTGACGGTTTGTTCATGCGATTCGCATTAAACGGCCTTCTGACCGACGCCATGTATACTTCAGCGTATACTTCGGCCGATAGCACTCACCCTGAAAGGCGTTCCCGCCCATGTGGCGCGCAATTGTCGAAACTGCCCTGCTCTTTCTCACGCCTTTCGTCGCCTATGCGATTTTCCATTTGTTACAGCGGCGTTGGCCCTTCGTGCGCGAACTCTGGCATGGCAGAATCGTGTCGCTTTTGACGATCGCGGGCCTGCTCGTCGCCATCGTCGGCGTGGTCACGATGGGTCTCACACGGCTCAACCAGGGCGCTTACGTTCCGGCCCATGTCGAAAACGGAAAATTGACGCCGGGCCGCTTCGAATGAACGCTGCGCAGAGACTGCTTGACGATCCGCGGCTCGCGACGCTGTTTGCGACCCTTGCCAATACGGGCGCCGAGACTCGGATCGTCGGCGGCGCCGTGCGCGACGCGCTGCTCGGTTTCCCGCCTCACGAGATCGACCTCGCGACGACGGCGCTGCCCGAAGACGTCTTAAAGGTTGCGCGCAATGCCGGTTTGAAAGGCGTGCCGACGGGCATCGAACATGGCACGGTGACGATCGTCGTCGCGGGAACGCCTTTTGAAGTCACGACGCTGCGCGAGGACGTCGAGACCGACGGCCGCTTCGCCAAGGTACGTTTCGGCGGCGATTTCGAGCAGGACGCTAAGCGGCGCGATTTCACCATCAACGCGCTGTCGCTCTCTCCCGATGGCGAGATTCACGACTACACCGGCGGCCTCGCCGATATCGAGGCGCGGCGCATCCGCTTCATCGGCGACGCCGCCACGCGAATTCGCGAAGACTATCTGCGCATTTTGCGCTTCTTTCGCTTCAACGCTTCTCATGGCGAAGGTCCATTCGATCGCGAAGGTCTGCATGAATCGATCGTCGCGCGGGAAAATCTCTCGCGTCTGTCGCGCGAACGTATACGCGCCGAGCTGATGAAACTGCTGCTCGCACGCCGGGCGCCAGAAATTCTGCGCGCCATGTCTCACGCCGGCGTCATCGAAGTGATTCTCGGCATCGGCTATCCATCGCGCCTGCAGCGTCTTGCTGAGCGCGAGGCCGCTATGGGCAAGCCTCCCGACGCCGTGTCGCGGCTCGCGGCTTTTTCGGCGCTGACGGTCGAAGACGCCGAGCGGCTGCGCGACCGCTTGCGGCTCTCCAACGACGAATTCGCGCGGCTCGCCGCGGCGGTGCGAACGCTCGCGCCTCTGCATGGCCGCAATGCGCCGCCGCCTCCGTCCCATCTGCGCGAAATGCTGTTCCTATGCGGCGCGCGTGCGGCGGCCGACGCGCTGGCGCTCGCGCATGCGGAAAGCGCCGTCGCTACGGATGACGCGGATTGGCTGGAGGCCGCGCGCTATTTGGAAGAGACGCCTATGCCCGCGTTCCCCATCAAGGGCGCGGACCTCATCGCCCGCGGCGTCGCGCCGGGCAAGGCTTTGGGCGAGGCGCTCAAAACGCTGCAAGCTGAGTGGATAAGAGCGGGCTTTCCGCGCGATCCCGCGATCGTTCAGCAGCTTCTCGAAGACGCTGTGGCGAACAGCGGCGGAGAGGCGCGCTAGCGCCCGTCCGATTAGCCGCCTTCGGCTTTTGCGAGCCTGTCAAAAACCCCAAGAACCAGCGCGCGTTTATCGAAATTGAACACTTCAGTCTCGCGCGCGGCGTCTCGAATCTCGTCCCAGGCGCTGGCGTAGCCGGCGAGTTTGATGGGCGATGCGCCCGCGCCTGCAAGCGCGCGTACACGAGAGTCGAGATGGCGCTGCGTGGCGCGCATGAAAGTCTCATAGGCCGCTTCATTGTCGCGGCCGGTCAGCTTGTCGGCGAGCATATGAGCGCCAAGCCAGTCGACCTGCGGCAGCCGATCAAAAAGCTTTTGCACGACAGCGTCGAAGGCGACGCCGTCGTCCCCGAGCAGCCGCAGCGCCTCCCGCACCGAGCCTTCCGCGCGCGCCGCGGCGACGATGACATCAGACTCCGGGGCATCAGACCAAGGGGCCCCGAGATTCTTGACCGCCGCGATCGTGTCCTCAGGCGAAAGGGGGCCGAGCATGAGTTTCCGGCAGCGAGAGCGGATCGTCGGCATAATGCGTCCAGGCTGATGCGCGACGAGCAGGAACAGCGAGCGTTCAGGCGGCTCCTCAATAAGCTTTAAGAGCGCATTGGCGCTGGCCCGATTGAGATCGTCGGCGCAGTCGACGATGGCGATCCGCCAGCCGCCCGTCCCTGAGGCCTGATGGAAGGCCTGAATGACCTTGCGCACGTCTTCGATGCGAATCTCGGTGAAATGCTTTTTGGTCTTCTCGTTCCAAGCGCGCCGCAGCAGAAAAATATCGGCAAGCGCCATTGAAGCGATTCGGCGCGCCGCTGGATGGTCTTCGGGAACCGCCAGACTTTCAGCCGACTGAACGGACGCCGCGCTCGGTTCGGGATGGGCGAGGAGAAACCGCGCGAGGCGCCAGGCGAGCGTCGCCTTGCCGACGCCTTCCGGCCCGCCGATGATCCAGGCCTGCGCCATCTTGTTGCGGCGATAGGCGTCGAGGAGTTCGCGCTCGGCCTCGACATGACCGAAAAGCGCGAGCGTCTCCCTGGGATGCGGGGCGTCGTCGTAGCGGTCGCTTTTGGGGTTCGCTTCGTCGCGGCTCATTGCGCGGCTTGCGCGGCGTGCGCAAGGAAACGATCGTGAACAAAAGCGCGCACCGCTCGGGCGACGTCATCGACGGACCGGGCGGCATCAATTACGCAGCAGCGCTCCGATTCGCTTTCGGCGATGTCGAGAAACGCCTGCCGCAGCTCCTCGTGAAAGTCCGGCTTCTCGCTTTCGAAGCGGTCGACTTCATCCCCACCGTCCCGCCGTGACGCCGCCCGGGCCAGGCCTTCATGCGCCGGCAGGTCGAGCACGATGGTCAGATCCGGCCGCGTCTCGCCCACCGCCGCTCGTTCGAGCAACGCCAGAGTCTTGGCGTCCACGCCGCCGCGCGCGCCCTGATAGGCGCGCGTCGAATCGGCGAAGCGGTCGCAAAGCACCCATGCGCCGCGGTTCAAGGCAGGCGCGATTAAAGACTCGACGTGATCGGCGCGCGCCGCGGAAAACAGCGCCGCCTCGGCAAGAGGGCCAAGCGGCGCGGCGCGTCCGGAAAGCAGGAAGTTGCGCAGCCTTTCCGCTTTCGGCGTGCCGCCGGGCTCGCGCGTCGTCACCACTTCGAAGCCGCATTCGCGCAAATGCTCGGCGAGCCGGGCAAGCTGGGTGGATTTGCCAACGCCCTCGCCGCCCTCGAAAGTGATGAAGCGGCCTATTTCGGGCGTCGTTTGAAAGGTCATTTCTTGCCGGAGAGTTTCTGGTGGATGGCTGCGGCGGCTGACTCATAAATGGCGTCGAAGGCGCGCCGCGGAAGCGACCCCTGCTCGACCGCTTCGCCGGTCTGCAGCGGCTGTTCGAGCACCACGGCGTTTCCGCGCTTCACCTCGAGATGGCCCACGGTCGCCCCAGCTTCGACCGGCGCGATCAGAGGGCCTTCGTAAACGATCTTGCCCATGAGCCTCTCGTTGGCTCCGCGCGGGAGAAGCACTTTGATGTCTTCCTTGGCTGTCAGCTCCACCGAGCCCTGCGTGCCGCCGTAGACCTGCGCCGGTCCGATGGGCTCTCCGGCTTTGAACAGCTCCTTCTCCTCAAAGTTCCGGAATCCCCATTGCAGCAGTTTGCGCGCCTCTTCGGCCCGCTCTTTGGCGCTCTTTGCGCCGTAAATGGCGACAATCAGGCGTCTGCCGTCCTGGGTGGCTGAGCCCACCATTCCATAACCGCTGTCCTTGTCGATATTGCCGGTCTTCAGCCCGTCGGCGCCAATGCTCATTGTGAGCAGCGGATTGCGATTCTGCTGGCGAATCTTGTTCCAGGTGAATTCTTTCTCGCCGAAATAGGGATAGTATTGAGGGTAGGTCTTGATGACATGCGCCGCGAGCTTGGCCATCTCCCGCGCCGTCACCTTTTGGTCCGGACCGTCCATCCCCCAAGGATTTCCGAACCGTGATTTGGTAAGGCCAAGCTCCGCCGCGCGCTTGTTCATCCGCGTGACGAACGATTCTTCGGCGCCCGCAAGCCCTTCCGCGAGCGTGATCGCGGCGTCGTTGCCGGATTGAATCACGAGCCCCCGGATAAGGTCCTCGACGCGCACGCGGCTATTGAGCGCAAGGAACATCGCCGACCCGCCCGCCGGCGCGCCACCGGTGCGCCAGGCGTGCTCCGAGACGGTGAACTCGTCGTCAAGCTTCAATTTTCCTTCGGCCAGAGCCTGAAAAATCAGTTCCGCCGTAAGAATTTTGACGGTCGACGCCGGCTTGGCGAAATCGTCAGCGTTTTTCTCGAAGAGAACAGTGTTCGTGCCGGCGTCGATCAGAATCGCGCTGGGAGCGCTCGTCTGAAAATTCTGGGCGCGAGCGGACGCCGCGCCGAACCCCGCGAACGCGAGCAGGATGAGGATCAACCATCGCACGGGAAACTTCGACAAGGGCGCGCTTCCCCTATTGACGCCGCAGTGCGGCAGGCGCGGAGAAGATGGCGCGCGACGCCGAAAATTGCAATCGGCGACTTAGAGCGCTTCCCGATCACATGGAATCATGTGATCGATAAGGAATCGCTCAAAATCAAAACGTTGGAGCAGGTTCTCATCGAAAAAGTCTGTCAACTTTTTCGGAACCTGCTTCAGGCCGGCGTCAGTTCGTTTTGAGGGAGTTCAGCGCCTGCCTGACGGATCGAGCCGAAGCTTGACGATCGACAAAGTGCGCGGGTCGCATCGGCGGCAGCGGCGCGACAGCCTCCCTGGCCGTTCGGGTCAGACTGACCGGCCTTTCGTCCACGCCCGCTTCTTCGCGCGATGGAGGAAGCGGCGCGTCGGTCTCGCGCTCGGCATAAGCCAGCGCCTGATAGTCCGACGCCTGCTCGCCCGCATAAGCAGCGCGGGACCAAATCTCCGAAGGCGGCGTCGGCGCATCATCCCGCGCCATTCGCGCCGGCTCGTCATTTGCCGCCATCATCACAGGCGCCGGTTCATCAAGCCGCGCGGGAAGCCCGTCATCACGCAGCGTCGCAAGCAGTTTTTCGTCGTTGTCGCCGGCGAGATCTGCGGGGCCGATCCATTCGACTTTGACTTGCGTGGTGCCGTGCCTGTGGAAATCGAGCGCATGCGCCACGCGCTGCGAGACATCCATAACGCGTCCGCCGTGATAGGGGCCGCGATCGTTCACGCGCACGACGATAGAATGGTCATTGCGCAAATTGGTCACGCGCGCATAGCTCGGGAGCGGCATCGTGGGATGGGCGGCGGAAATTGAGGCCCGGTCGAATATCTCGCCGTTAGCGGTGCGGCGACCATGGAAATCCGAGCCGTACCAGGACGCCGTTCCAATCGCCGAATAGGGCTTTTCACTCGGATAGTAAGTTCGTCCGGCGATCTTATAAGGTTTGCCGACCATGTAGGCGCCGCCGCCTTTCGGCACCTCCTCTCCTTCCGCAATGACACGGGGGCTCGGGCGAACGCCGTAGCGCGGGTCGATCTGGCCAAGGCCAGCCATTCGATGCGAGCCGCTCGACGAACATCCCGCAAGTGCGCCGAGACAGACGAGTGGAAGGAGTTTGCCGAGAGCTTTTGAGCGAAAAATGCGCGTGCGCCGCGTTTCAACGATGTTTGTGGACACGACAGATCGCATCGAGACGGTCCTCGTCATCGCTCCCTAACCCGGCCAGTCCGCAATGAAGCTGCAACGGAATGTCGGCGGAGTTTCTGGGCGATGTATGAAGTTGTCGTTAAACGCGGGGTTACGCTTGCGTCAGCAGGCGTCGCGATTGGGACCAAAATGCGACAGTCGAGCGCTAAAATGGCCTTGCGCAACTAGATCAAAAAAGAGTGTGGCTCGGGCGCCACACCGGATCATTGAATCCGGGCGGCATCCACAATGCGCGTTTCGACGCGTTCAACGCCGCGGAAGACATTGCTTGCGAGTCTCGCTGCAACGTGAAGCTGCGCGCCGTCGCCTTTAAGCAGCGCCTCGCCAAGCGGCGAATGCGCGGCGCGGAAGGCGATGGCGTCGACCATCGCGCCGTCGCGCGAACGCAAGCGCGCGCGCACATGATCGGCGCCGACGGTTTGAGCGAATGCGACCTGCTGTTCCGGGAGAGCAAATACCGGTTCCGGATTGCCCTGTCCGAAGGGTCCTGCCCGCTCGACCCGTCGCAAAAGGTCGAGACACACGCCTCTGCCAGCCAGTGTAGCGTCCAGGAACAGCGCGTCCTCGAGTCGGGCGGCCTCGACCGCCGCTTCGAGCGCATCGTTGAGATAGGCTCGAAAGTCGTCGAGCCGATCGCGCGAGAGAGTCACGCCGGCGGCCATGGCGTGCCCGCCGCCTTTGACCGCAAAGCCAAGATCGACGGCGCGCCGCACCGCCGCGCCAAGATCGACGCCACTTAAACTTCTACCTGAGCCTGTTCCATATTCTCTATTAAAAGCAATAACGAATGATGGTATATTAAAGCGTTCCTTTAAGCGTGATGCGATCAGCCCGACGACGCCCGGATGCCAATGGTGGCCTTCAACGATAAGGCATGACAAGCGGTTCGATCCCGCCAATTGCGCTTCGGCCTGTGCGATCGCCTGCTCCAATGTCGCCCTCTCGACGATCTGTCGTTCGCTGTTCAGTCGATCAAGCTCGGATGCGATGCGTCGCGCTTCCGCACCGTCGGCGAGGGTCAGCAGACGCGCCCCGAGTTCAGCGTCGCCGATCCGACCCCCGGCGTTGATGCGCGGGCCGAGCGCGAAGCCGAGATCGCGGGCGCGCGGCCGGCCATCCAGTCGAGCGACGTCGATGAGCGCGGCGAGTCCTGGACGCGATCGCGCCGCCATCACCATCAAACCTTTGGCGACGAGCGCCCTGTTGAGCCGCGCCAAGGCAGCGACGTCGGCGACTGTCGCCAGCGCAACAAGATCGAGTGAAGCGAGGAGATCTGGCTCGGGACGATGATCGTTCCACCACCCGCACGCGCGCAGCGTTCGGGAAACTCCGATGAGGGCGAGAAAAACGACGCCCGCCGCGCAGAGCGCGCCCTGCCCCGAAAGATCATCGCGCCGGTTAGGATTGACGACGATCGCCTCCGGCAAGACTTCGGTCGCCTGATGGTGATCTAGAACGATGACATCGAGGCCAAGCCCCCGCGCGACGGCGAAAGCCTCGTGACTTGTGGTTCCGCAATCTACGGTGACCAAGAGAGTTGCGCCGCGCGCCGCAAGATCGCGGATCGCGTCGACGTTTGGGCCATAACCTTCGACGATGCGGTCCGGAATATGGAGCAAGGGCTCGGGCGCGCCGGCCGCCCGCCAAAAGTCGACGAGCAGCGCGGAGGAGCAGGCGCCATCGACATCATAGTCGCCGAAGACGGCGATCTGCTCACCCTTTTCGATCGCGTGCGCAAGCCGATCCGTGGCGGCGTCCATATCGCGCAAGGACGAGGGGTCCGGGAGAAGGTCGCGCAGCTTGGGATCTAGATAGCCCGCGGCATCAGCGACGGTGACGCCGCGCCCCGCGATCACACGCGCGAGAAAATCATCGATCCCATGCGTTTGGGTCAGCGCAAGCGCCTGCGCCTCGCCCTTCGCG
Source organism: Methylocystis sp. B8 (assembly GCF_005771425.1). Taxonomy (GTDB): domain Bacteria; phylum Pseudomonadota; class Alphaproteobacteria; order Rhizobiales; family Beijerinckiaceae; genus Methylocystis. The sequence continues at coordinate 22,057 of NZ_VBTZ01000013.1, forward strand.
TCGAGTCGCCCACGCCAACGTCGGCCGAGCACCGAGCGCTCGACGCCCAGAAAGGCCGGAAAGACCGAATCAGACATCACCGCCTCAAAGCCAGTGGCTAAGCCCCGCTGACCCGCGAGGCAAGTTTGTCGACGCAGTTGGGGAGAAACAGTCGCGGGCAAAATAAGCTTGTAATCTCAATTATCTGCCAAATTTGGTTGACATCGTTCTCCATCGGCGGCGTTATGTTCCCGTATAATGTTTTCTATCCAATCCGTTTTGATGAGGCGTTGGGCGCGCCAAAGTCTGTAGATTTTTCGACGACTTACCAGTTCACGAGCGCCTTTGCCGAACTACGTGAAAAAGAATTGAGCGGAGACCTTTATGGAGACCAAAAAGCTCGAGACGGGCGCCGCGCCTCAGAAACTCGGCGAGTATCTCTCAAGAACGCGCGAGAAAGCGCCGATGCACGCCGGTCATGGCGCTGGCGGCGCGCAGTCGGTGCGCAAGGACGACTATCGCGGCCATGAGATAGAAATCGTCACCACTTACAAAATCCTGGTCGACGGAAAGAAAATTCGCGCGCCGCTCGGCGTCGACGCGGCCGGCCGGGTTCATTGTCATTCATTGCCGAACTACCAGACGGCTTCGGCGGTGGACATGGTGCGGGCGCTCATCGACGGCTTTCCCGAGGAGTTCGAACCTAAGCCCACCCAGCGCAAGAGCCGGCCGGCGTCTCGTCGAAAGAGCAGGTCCGCCGCGAAGAAAGGTTCAAAGCACGAGCATTGATTTTTTCAGGAGAGAGACGATGGCCGTCGTCCGAAAAAATATTTCGCAAAACGCAGATGTACGGGATCAATACATTCAAGGCGTCCAATTACTAAAAAAAGAGGCGTCTGGCCGAAAAACCAATGAATTCGGCATTCCAGGCGCGGCGCGCTCAGTCAGCACCTACGATCTTTTCGTCATCTGGCATGTCACCGCCATGATGCTCGAGACGCCGCCTGGCAATCCGGCGGGGCGGAACTCGGCGCACCGCGGACCGGTTTTCGCGCCATGGCATCGCGTGATGCTGATGCTCTATGAGCAGAACCTGCAGCGAGTCCTGAACGATTCGAATTTCGGCCTGCCCTATTGGGATTGGGCGGAAGACGGCGACCTGCCGCAGCAGCAACAGGGCTCGGCAGCAATCTGGAGCGTGGATTGTATGGGCGGACAGGGGAATCCGGTGACCACCGGCCCCTTCGCCTTCCGCCAAAACGATCCCGCCACGTTCAGAGTGCGCATTTCCGTGAACACGGCCGGAGAGCTAAGATCGGTGAACCGCGGCCTTCGGCGCGCCTTCGGCGTCACCGCCGACGCGCTGCCGAAAACGGCGCATGTGACGAATGCGCTCGCACTATCCCCCTATGACATGCCCAGCTGGGACGCCGACACGAATAGTTTCCGCAATCGCATCGAAGGGTGGATGAACGACGACGGCGTTTCAGAGACCTGGCTGCACAATCTAGTCCACGTTTGGGTCGGCGGAGAGATGTTGCTTGGATCTTCTCCCAACGATCCGGTTTTCTTTCTCAATCATTGCAACATCGACCGCCTCTGGGAAAGCTGGATGACGCGAAATGGGCGCGTCTACGTTCCCGATATGACAGCTGGCGCAGATCTTAAGGGTCACCGCATCGACGACCCGATCAGCTCTCCGCTGGGGCGCAGCGCCACGCCGCGCGAGACGCTCGATGTGAGCGCCATCTACGAATATGACGCGCTCCTATGAGCGCCAAAGCCTTTTGATTTTCTATCAACTTCGGATCGGCAATGGCGCTCAAATCCGCTCATATCATCTTCGTGCATGATTTCTTCGGCTGGGGACCTAGAGAGTTCGGACTTCCCTATTGGGGCGACGCTCTCGACCAGATCGGCGAACCATTCTTGGTTCATGAAGCCAAAGTTGGTCCGGTCAGCTCCTTTCACGATCGCGCCTGCGAGCTTTTCGTGCAGATCGGCGGCGGAAGGGTCGATTATGGCGAGCGGCACAGCAGCGAAGCGCGCCATGCCCGGTACTCGCGGGAATATGCCAGCCCTTTTGCGCCTGACTGGTCGGAAGAGAAGCCGGTGATCCTCATCGGCCACGGCGCCGGCGCCCAGACCGCGATGCAGTTGCAGGCGCTGCTCGCCATGGATTTCTGGGGGAGAGGAACGAGCGCGGATTGGATCGAGGGCGTCGTTTGCGTCGCTGGCGCCATCAACGGGTCGTTGCTTCCTTATGGCATTGGATGCGACCGCGAAGATGGACGGCTCAAGCGCAAGCCGAGTCGGCTTATCGCGGAGTCTTTCAATTTCCTCGGAATGGCCGCGGGCGTACCGAGCGCCATGCGCAAGCCATTTGATCTTCATCTCGATCAATGGACGGACGGCGAAGAAGACTCGCGTGAGGCGATGGCGCGTCTTGACGCTGGCGCCTTCGTCGCCGGCGAGGACAATCTCGCCTTCGACATGACGCTTCAGGGCTGCCGAAACGCCAACGCCCGGTTCAGATCGCATCCGGGGACGTATTATCTATCCCTTGTGACGAACGCCACTCATGCGCGCCCTTCAGGCTTTTTCGGCAAGACCTGGCGACCCGACCCGACGATCCACCCCATTCTTTGGCAGCCGGCGCTCTATCAGGCGCAAGAAGCCAATTTCGCTAAGGCGCCGATCGTCGGTTGGGGCGGCGGCTGCCTTGCGCTGCCGAAATGGCGGCCCAATGACGGCGCCGTCAGCGTCGTTTCTCAGCGCTATCCGTTTACGGCGCGGGAAGAGCCTGTGGGAGGCGAAGGCGTCTTCAAACGCCAACGACTCAAGCCGGGACGCTGGTATTATGAATATCTCGACAGAGCGATCGGTCAGCGCTTCGATCACTTTGACGCGGTCATCGGCGCGCAACTCAAACCTTGGGTCCCGGGCCTACGCGACGCGCATAAGGAGATTTATCTGCGGCTCGGCGAGACTCTGCGTAGCCTCTAACCTCCACTTGGGACCTGGTCAGTGCAGTCCGGTGATGCCATGCGTGCGGAGCGCGTCGATCACGCCGCTGAAAACCAGGGACACGCCCATCGCCGAAACGAAGAAGCCCACGATTCGGGTCGCTGCATCTATTCCGAGCGGTCCGAGCGTCGTCGTCAGTCGCGTGGCGAAGACGAGACACGCATAGGTCGCGGCCACGGCGAGAACGATTGCGGTCAGTATCGCGCCGAACGCCAGCGTCTCATGGGAGGACCGCTCGACGACCGCCATCATCCCGAGCACGGTCGCGATCGCGCCAGGTCCGATCATCAGCGGCATCGCAAGCGGCATGAAGGCGATATTGCCGTTCGAACCAGCGCAGCCAAGAGATCCCTCCCCGTTCGACGACGGCAGAAAAAGTTCAAAGCCGATTCGCATCAGCACGATGCCGCCGGCGATACGCACCATGTTCAGCGAGACGCCGAATATTTTTAAGATCACCGCGCCAAAGAACAAAAAGAAGAGGATGAGCAGCAGCGCGTAAAGACAGGCCATGAAGGCCACCCGACGTCGCTCCTGGTCGTCTTTATCGCGCTGGAGCAAAAGAAAGATAGGCAGCACCTCGAAGGGATTGATGATCGCCAGCAGCGTGGTGAAAGTCGAAAAAAAGAGCGTCAGCTCGGTTCTGAAGACGCCGGCGCCGATGTCCGCAATGAGACCGTTGATCGTCATTAGACTTCTTCGCGTTCCAATTTCTGGCTTCTGGCGTGGCGGCGCGCTCCTGGCGCGGCGCGACCCTATTGCGGCGATTGCCGCCTCTCAACCTTCTTTCGCGCGCATATCACTGATTTTCTGGACATTCGCATGGAATGAACGGCGGCCCTAAAATCAGCCCATGACCGAAGTGATTGAGCTCACCCATCTCTGCGGCGATTGCGCCAAGATTTTGACCTTGGGCGCTGAGCTGGCGGCATGGCGTGCCCGCGGAGTCGACATGATCTGGGCGAAAGACCCCAAGATTTGGGACCAGACCGCGCCAGTCCTGTTTCCCGTCGTCGGCTGGACGCGCGACGGCCGCGTGCGCGTCGGCGGTGGAGCCTATCCCCTCGCCCTTCACGGCTTCGCCTGGAAAAAGCGCTTCGACGTCGCCGAGCGGCGTGACGATTATCTGCGACTCGCTCTCGTCGACGACGCCGAGACCCGTGCGCTCTATCCCTTCGCCTTCCGGTTTGAAGTGGAATTTCGGCTCCACGCCGGCGCGCTCGAAAACAGTCTCATTGTCGCGAATATCGACTCGCGGCCGCTTCCCTACGCTTGCGGGCTGCATCCTGCCTTTCGCTGGCCGCTCGCCGGCTCTAGCTCGCCGCACGCGATCATTTTCGAGAAGGAGGAGCGTCCCGAAGTCCCGATCATCGGACCGAGCGGACTTTTTTCGAAGCCCATTCGGAAAACGCCGCTTATTGGCCGGCGGCTGCCGCTCGAACCGGAGATGTTCACGCGCGACGCGCTCTGCTTCTTAAATATCGCAAGCCATAGCCTCGTCTTCGACAATGGCGAAGGCGCGCGTCTTGCGGTGACGCTTGAAGATTTCCCCCATGTTGGTTTTTGGACGCTGCCGCCAGCGCATTATTTGTGCATAGAGCCATGGACCGGCCACGGCGATCCGGAAGACTTCTACGGCGATCTCTACCAAAAGCCCTCGATGCGGATCCTTGCGCCCGGCGAGCGCGCGCGGCATGGCGCGATTTTCGCCTTTGAGCGAGAGGCGTCGGTCGGCTAGGAACGATCCGCCATTTGTCGGGAATCATGAATGACCGTCGCCTCCAGCGTCATCGAAGCCATCGGGCGGACGCCCCTCATCGAATTGCGCGCAGCCTCCAAGGCGACCGGCTGCCGCATTCTTGGCAAGGCCGAATTCATGAATCCCGGCGGCTCCGTTAAGGACCGCGCGGCGCTATCCATCGTAGAAGACGCGCGCGCGAAGGGATTGTTGAAGCCGGGCGGCGTGATCGTCGAAGGCACGGCCGGCAACACCGGCATCGGCCTCGCGCTCGTCGCAAACGCGCTCGGCTTTCGCACCGTGATCGTCATCCCCGAGACGCAGAGCCAGGAAAAGAAGGACATGCTGCGGCTGCAAGGCGCGCAGCTCGTCGAAGTGCCGGCCGTCCCCTACGCAAATCCCAACAATTATGTGAAGCTTTCCGGACGGCTTGCCGAGCGGCTCGCCAAGGAAGAGCCGAACGGCGCCGTCTGGGCGAATCAATTCGACAATGTCGCGAACCGTGTCGCGCATCTCACCACGACTGGCCCCGAGATTTACGAAGCGCTGGATGGCGCGGTGGACGCCTTCATTTGCGCCTGCGGGACAGGCGGCACGCTCGCCGGCGTCGGCATGGCGCTCAAGGAGAGAAATCCGGAAGTGAAGATCGGTCTCGCCGATCCATTCGGCGCGGCGCTCTACTCCTATTACACGACCGGCGAGTTGAAGGCCGAAGGCTCGTCGATCACCGAAGGAATCGGCCAGGGCCGCATTACCGCCAACCTTGAGGACGCGCCGGTCGACGTCGCCTACCGCATACCGGACGACGAGGCGCTGCGGGTCGTCTTCGGCCTCGCCGAGCAGGAAGGATTGTTGCTGGGCGGCTCTTCCGGAATCAATGTGGCCGGCGCGATCCGCCTCGCCCGCGATATGGGGCCGGGCAATACGATTGTGACCGTGCTGTGCGACGGCGGCGCAAGATACGCGTCAAAACTCTTCAACGTTGAGTTCCTGCGCAGCCAGAACCTGCCGACGCCGCCCTGGCTCGAAAGCGCGATCGAGATCGATCCGGGCTTCGTTTAGCCCTCGACGGTTTCGACGGGGGCCATTGCCGCGGGGCGCTCAGCCTCGTGCTGCGGAACGAAATTCTCGCGACGCACGAAGAGCACTTTTTGCAGCTCTCTCTCCCCGATCAGCTTGGCGAATTCGCGATAGAAGAAAAATGGGATCAGCGCGGCGAAGGTGACGAGCCCGACGGAAAGTAGGGTGCGCAGATTATCGAGGTTCACGGCTTCATGGTCGGCGTGAGCCGGCCAAAAATGATCGAGCAGCGCCTGCTCCCCGATGTCCATGCCGATAAGCAGCAAGCTGAATAGCAGCGATTTGAGCAGGATGGGCGTGATCAGCGGCTTGTTGTCGAAGACGCGCCAGACTCCAAATTTGTTGGCGACAAAAAGCACCTTGGCGAAAGCAAGCGCCTTCGCCACAGCGAAGCCCTGATGCTGCACGATATGCGCCTGCGATAGAACAATCGATTTGTGCACGCCGAGCACGGCGAGCAGGAACCACACGTACAAGAAGATGGGAAGGAAGGCCTTGGCCTCCTCCTCGGCTTTTTCTTTAAACCCCTTTGTCGCTTCGACGCTCATCTCGCCCCCATGCGGCCGGCGTCACAACTTTAGCCGCGCGACTCCGCCTTGGCTATCACGGCGGCGCGCACCAGATCTTCCGGCCTGTTGACGTTGAAGAAGGGATCGTAAGGCTCGACTGGCCATTCGACGACGACATTTGCGAAGCCTCCGATGAAGGCCGACACCTTGCGCTCGCCTTTTTCGACGAGCGCGCGGCGCAGGTCTTCCCGGAGCGCGACCGGCCACAGCGCTACCGCATGGTGGGTTCGCCCATCGGACGCCGCGACGGCGATATCGGCGCCCGCGCGGCTTCGCGCGGCGTCAAGCCGCGACACGAGATCGGCTGGCAGGAATGGCGTGTCGCCTGGCGCGCTCAGCACATGCGCCGCGCCTCGGTCCGCGGCAAAATCCATCCCGGCGAGAACGCCAGCGAGCGGTCCGGCAAAATCCTCAATGCTGTCAGCGACAACCGGCAGTCTGAAGCGCGCAAAGCGCGCAGGATCGCCATTGGCGTTGATCGCGAGAAGCCTGCACTGCGGCTTCAAGCGATCGATGACATGCTGAAGGATGGGACGGCCTTCGATCTCGACGAGCGGCTTGTCGCCCCCTCCCATCCGCCGCGCCAGTCCGCCGGCGAGGATAATGCCGATGCAGTCGTTGCACGGTCCGGGTTCGCTTATCACAACTTCTCTCGAAGAGTTGACTCAGTTAGCGACGCTTTTTTTGAGCTTTGCCAAATCAATACGATCGGGGGTTAGAATTCGTAAACCTTACAGGTTCGAAGCATGACGCGCGGCGCAAGCAAATCGGGGCAAAATAAGGACGCAACTGTGGTATTGAGGGTCCAACGCATGATGCGCAAAGTCTCCCTGAGGCGGCATCTCCCTAAAATTTAGTTTATTTTCCATTGCTTATGAAGGCTGTTCGTTTAGGCAATTCTTAAAGCGGCGGCTTTATAAGAATCGCTACTATGTGGCTGTTTGAGTAGCGAGTGAGTGAGATGACCGAGACGCTCCGTCCCCGTGTCAAATATGTGATCGGGCCCGATGGCAGTCCGCTGACCATTGCGGATCTCCCTCCGGCCTCTACCAAGCGCTGGGTCATTCGGCGCAAGGCGGAAGTCGTCGCCGCGGTGCGTGGCGGCCTTCTCTCGCTCGATGAAGCCTGCAGCCGCTACACGCTGACAGTCGATGAATTTTTGAGCTGGCAGATGTCAATCGACCAACACGGTCTTGCCGGGCTGCGCACCACACGTCTTCAGCAATATCGCATGTAGCCGCTACAGCGCCGAAGAACTTGGAAAGCCTACCCAAAACGATAGCGCTTTCGCTGTTGTCGCGACGGCGTTTTAACTGTTGATTAACGACGCTGACGGACCGCGCTATTTGCACAAGCGAGGTCTACTCATGCGTTGCCTGAAAATACTCTCACGTTAGTTCGGACCCACGAAAGCCAATTGCGCAGCCAGACGCCGAGACTCATTTTTTCTTTGTTCTTACGGCAGGCGTCCAATTGGACGCCCATCTGCATCATACGATCGACAAAAAAGTCGTCGAAGACATTCGGCGGAGTCGCGAAGTGCTTCCGCAAATCGGCGTGTTCGGATGCGACGTAGAAACGATTGAGTCCGTCGAAATAGGCGAATTGGTAATCGGAAGCCAAGATGTGCGGCTCCCACGTTTCGTGCGACTCGTCTCTCGTCCTAGGCAGCGTTGATTCCACGACCACGATCCATGGCCGAAATCGCTTGAGATCGAAGCCATTGATCACGTCCGCCTCGGCGCCCTCGCAATCGATCTTCAGGAAATGCACTTCCTGTGGACCTAATTCCTCGAAAATGCGGTCCAACGTGCGCACTTCGACTTCGACTTCTTCATGCTGGTGATCTGGGTGTTCGTGCCGGGAGGCGATGTCGGGATTCAGTGTCGACATGCCGGTGCCGTGGATCATCGTCATCGACGCGCGTCCTGGCCGAGAACCGACGGCGACGCGCATATTAGAATCGCGGGGTCGGCGTGCGCTCAGGCGTTCGAAATAGTGTGGGTTCGGCTCGACGTTTACGCCACTCCAGCCGCGCTCGTAAAAATGGCGCGTCACCGACTCGAGGTCAGGGTCCCAGGCGCCAACATCGACATAGAACCCCTTCGCAATGTCAGTGAACGCACGCTCAAGCATGACGTCTTCGAAGTTCTGCGCATAAGAAATCCACATCTTGCCGCGTCCCGCATCTAAACAAGCGTGGCAGTCTAAGCAGAAACAATGCGTTATAGCAAAACTCCAGCGATATAATCACATTAGCTAACGGCTTATCGTGCGACTAAGGCCCGGGCGTCTAAAGTTTGACTCCTCGCCTCGCGCTAATGTGGAATGCTCACGATCCCGGCGGTATTTTTACGGCTGCTCCTCCACCCCGCGCCAGCGCTCGATGAGTTTCTTGCGTTCGAAAAGAGCGACGACGACAAGCGCGATCAGAAGCGGGATGATGAGATAGAAGAGCCTCCAAACGAGCAGCGCAGCCAGAACTTTCAGCCGCGGCACGTCCGGCATAATCTTGATGAACAGAAGCTCAAAGACCCCGAGCCCGCCCGGCGCATGGGAGACCAGAGCCGCGGAGAAGGACAAGAGAAACGCGCCGAGCACGACGAGATAGCCGGGGTTTCCCTGCTCCGGCAGCGCGAAATAAATGATGCCGGCAGCGCCGATAAGCTCCAGAGGCGCCGCGAAGAGCTGGCGCAGCATGATGCCGGGACGCGGATAAAGAATCTCGAAACGTCCCAATAGATGGATCGGGCGAAAATGCATGAGCGAGCCGATAATATAGAGAACGACGAAGCTCAGGCACGCCAGACCGACGCCAAGCGCAGTATGCGGGTTGGTGAGGACATCCGGCAGGAAACCCGACAGGCGCTGCATCAGCGCGGGATCATATGTCAGCAAGAGACCGGCGAGCAGCACGTTGCCGAAGCCAAACGTATAGGAGCAGAGGACGACAAGCGTCGCCACTTGCGCCGCTGTCAGGCCCTTCGTGGAATAGGCGCGGTAACGCACCATGGCGCCCGAAAAGACGCTTGCTCCAATGTTGTGCGACAGGGCGTAGGTCGTAAATGAGCAGACCGAAATAAACAGCCAGTTGATATGTTTGACGCCCAGATGGAGCAGCGCGATGCGGTCGTACCAGGCGAGCGCCGCATAGGCGATAAGCGTCGACACGCCAGCGAGCAAATAGTGGCTCGTCGGAATGGCCCTCAGATTGGCCCAAACCTCGGCGCCTACCGATTCTCCTCTAAATTCGCGATAGAGAAGAAAGAAAGAGGCGACAACCGCGATGAGGCCCACCGTCGGCCAAAAATATTCCAGCAGTTTTCTCATGCGGCCTATCGCGTTAGATTTCACCGTCGATCATCGAACCGGCCGCAGCTGGCTCATTCTCCCTCGCATGGAGGACCCGCCGCCCGCAAGCCCGGCTCATGGCCGCCCCGATAATTAGCGCTTGCGGCAAATCGATGGAGGCTGGAATGCAGTTGCTCTCGCGGGTTAAGGGCTTGATCCTGACGCCGCAGTCCGAGTGGGCGAAGATTTCGGAAGAGGATACGTCCGTCCTCGAACTCTACCGCGGTTACATCGCGATATTGGCGCTGCTTCCGCCTTTTGCGAGCTTTTTTGGCTCTTGGCTCTTTGGCGTTTCGTATGGCGGCTCGGGCGTCATGCATCCGACGTTCTCCGGCGGGCTCTATCGCGCTTTCGTTCAATATCTGCTCAGCCTGCCGGCGTTCTTTATCGTCGCCTTCGTCATTTCGGCCATCGCGCCGCATTTCGAAGGAAAAACCGACGACCGACGCGCTCTGCTGCTCACCGCCTATTCCTACACGCCGGTCTGGCTCGCTTCGGTCTTTGGTTTAATTCCCGGTCTTCGCTGGCTCGACGTACTAGGCTTCTATGGAATCTATGTTTTTTCCGTCGGCCTGCCGACCATGATGCGCGTGCCGAAGGAAAATCTCGACGTCTTCACCCTCGCAACTCTATTTCTGGTCGTCGGAACCGTGGCGTTGCACGGCTGGGTCGTGCATCTGATCGCGCCGCAACAGTTGTTTTAACGCCAGCGCTCAGCGGCGGAATCGTCTTCGGATTTCGCTGAAACCCAATCGCCCGGCGCGCTACCAGCACGCTGCTCCTTTTTCCAGAAGGGCGCGCGGGTCTTGAGATAGTCCATTAAGAATTCCGCGGCGGCGAAAGCGTCAGCGCGATGACGCGCCGCCGTGAGCACGAACACGATCTGCTCCCCAGGGCGAATTCGGCCGAAGCGATGAATGACGGTGAGCCCCTGCAGCGGCCATCGCTCGATCGCCTCGCCGGCGACGCGAGAGATCTCGGCCTCAGCCATTCCCGGATAATGTTCGAGTTCCAGCGCCTCGAGCGTATTGTCTTCATCGCGGCAGAGACCGATGAAGCTCACGAGCGCGCCGATATCCTTCCGGTCTTGCGTGAGCAGCGCCTGTTCGTGGGCAACGTCGAAGTCGTCCGCCTGCACGCGCACCGACGGCGCCGGCTGCGACGTCATATCAGCCGCCCGTCATGGGTGGGAAAAAGGCTACTTCGCGCGCGGCGCCGATCGGCGCGTCCGCCGCGGCATGCCTCTTATCGACCGCTGCGCGGATCGTCGCCGGATTGGCGAAAGCCGCCGCATAGCCATCGCCGCGCCGAGACAACCATTCGATCAGTTGACGCACGGTGACGACTTCGCCCGGCGGCGCGATTTCTTCTTCCGAAAGGCCGATGCGCTCGCGCACCCAAGCGAAGTAGAGCGCTTTCATCCCGCTTCGTCTTCCCCAAAATGGTCCCAGGCCGACTGGAGATAATCGAAACCGGTATAGAGAGTCAGGATCGCGGCGGCCCATAAGAGCGTCGCGCCGATTTTGACCGTGCCCGGAAGGATGACCTCGCCCGCGGGTCCGGCGATCAGGAAGCCCAGCGCCACGAGTTGGGCCGCAGTTTTCCACTTGGCGATGGCGGACACCGGCAGCCGAACCTTGAGCTCCGCCAGGTGCTCCCGCAAACCCGACACGAGGATTTCGCGGCACAAAATGATGATCGCCGCCCACATCGTCCAGCCGGCGAGAGTCTGGTCGGCGACAAGCGCCATAAGGGTCGTCGCAACGAGAAGCTTATCGGCGATAGGATCGAGCATGCGACCGAGCGGCGAGTGCTGCTGCCAGATCCTCGCAAAATAGCCGTCGAGAAAATCCGTCACGGCGGCGGCGATGAACACGCCGAGGGCCGCCCATCGCGCCCAATGCTCAGTAAAGCTCAAAAGCAGGCCTGCCACCACCGGAACGGCGACGACGCGGCCATAGGTCAGCAGATTGGGCAGCGCCAGCGCTTGCGACCGACGCTTGGCGGTGACAGCCGTTTCGGACATACGCCAAGGGAATATGTTCCCGGCGGCCAATGTCAATAGAAAGGGCAGCCCTGTTACTTCAGCGGCTCTCGGTTCGCGGCGTCACTCGCGGTCGAGTGCGAAAGCTCCCGGCCCCGCCGCCGCAAAAAACAGAAAAACAAAGCAGTAGAGCGCCGCAAGCTCGCCTTTGTTGAGGATTGGCCAGAAATCCTGACCGGCGTGGAAAAAGAAATAAGCGACCGCCATTTGGCCTGCGAGGATGAAGGCGACAGGCCGGGTGAAGAGGCCGATCAGCATCAGCAATCCGCCGACGAGTTCGAGCACGCCGGCCGCTCCTAGGAGCGAGAACAAATTCAAACCATCGAACATCGCAACATGGGGGACGCCGAAGAGCTTTGCCAAGCCGTGCTGCATGAATAGCAGAGCGGCTACGATGCGAAGGAGGCCTTGCGCGTGAGGAGCGAAGCGCTGGGGGATAATCCGCAGAGTCATAGGGTTGGCCTCCTAAAGAATGCTGGAGATCTCCTCGAAGGCGAGCCGCGGGCCGCGAGGATAGAGCTTTGCAGGATCACCATATCCAATGTTGATCAAAAAATTCGATTTTATCTGCGTACCTTGGAAGAATTCCGCGTCGACCTTGGCCCTGTCGAAGCCGCTCATCGGTCCGCAGTCCAAACCAACCGCGCGAAGCGCGAGAAGCAGATAGGCGCCCTGCAGCGAGCCATTGCGGAAAGCTGTTTCTTCGATCAACGGCCCATTGCCGATGAACCAGGAGCGGGCGTCCGTCGCCGGATAAAGGTGCGGAAGTTTCTCCGGAAAATCGAGATCGTAGCCGACGATCGCGGTCGCGGGCGCGGCCATGGTCTTTGGCCGGTTGGAGTCGGACATCGCCGGCGCGAGCCGCGCCTTTGCCTCCGGCGTGCGTACGAAAATGACGCGCATGGGCGAGCAATTGGCGCTTGTCGGCCCCCATTTGGCGTAGTCGACGGCGAGTTCGAGCAGGCTATCCGGCACTTCTTTGGGAAGCCAGCCGTTGTGTGTTCGCGCCGCCGTAAAGAGCTGCTCAAGCGCTTCAGGCGCAATCGGACCTGCGGCCTGCCTGTCGGTCGTCATCACTCTCCCCCGGAAGCGTTTAGATGTCGCGCCCCTCGACTTCGAGACGCAGGCGTTCCTCGCTCTTGCGAAGCGAATCCTGCTGGGGCGAGATCGCAAGCGACTTTTGATAGGCCGCGAGCGCGCCTTTCTTGTCGCCAGACCTTTCTTTGAGCCCGCCGAGAGCGGCAAAAGCGTCGAAGCGTTTTGGCTCGAGCGTCGCCGCAGTCTCGAGGTCCGCGATGGCGCCGCCAGTATCGCCTTGCTCAGCCCGCACTTTGGCTCGCTGGACGTAACCTTCGGACCACTGCGGTGAGAGCGCGACGATATAGTCGAGAAGATTCAGAGCGAGAGTTGGCGCTCCAGCCGCATCTGCCGCAAGAGCGCGTGCGGCAAGCAGATTCATCGTGTCCGACTCGGAGTGCGACCAGCGGCTGATAATCGCCGCGGAGAGGCCCTGAGCTTCTCGTTCGTCTTCGGCTTGCTCCAGACGCAGATAAAGCCGCGCCATCTCTTCGGCGCGCCGCTCGGCCGGATCCTTAGGCAGCGGAGGCGCCGCTGCCCGAGAGCGCTGTTCAGAATCGAAATCGCCCCCGCCCTGCCCGGGAGGCAGGCTGCGCATCCCAGGCGGCAAGGGAATTCTTCCAATCCCCGGAATGAAGAGGAAATCGCCGCCCTCTCCAAATGATTCGATCGACGGCCCCCCCGACTCGTCCGCGAGCGTCAGGCTAGCGGGCAAGGCTGCCAAAAAGACGACAATCGACAGTGGAAGAAGCGGCGGCGTTCGCATTGCCGCTAACATAGCGCGATTAAACAGAAACAACCACAGCATCAGGCTCGGCTGCGCATTAGATTAACCATTTGTAAGCCAAAACGCGACGCCAGTCCTTTGAATTCATCCTACGTTCAGGCGAGGCGCCCGAATTCTTTCTGCACTAGTTAGGATTGTTAGGAACCAACCGCGCTTATCGCGCCAACAACGCTGCAGCCCCGCACTTTAGGCGTGGAGCTCTTGGAGTTGGAATCGATGATGGATACGATACGCCGTCTGTTGCAAGAGAACGGCCGTCTGCATACGCCGGTGCAACAGTTGTCGGATATGGATGACCTTTACAGCGCAGGACTGACGCCTTTCGCCGCCATTCGCACGATGCTCGCGCTCGAAGAAGCCTTCGACATAGAATTTCCGGTCGGAATGCTGCGCCGGCAAAGCTTCGCGTCGATCGGCGCCGTTTGCGATTGTGTCAACCAACTGGTGACGTCGGCCCAACGCCGCGCTGCTTAGCTAGTTAAAGCCGCGCGGAGATTACGCGCCTCGAAGGGCGCTGTGCGGGTCAGCGCCGCCCACGGTTGCAGCGATGTCCTCGCTGCGCTAGTCGTCCTGAAGAAAGGCTCGAACGCCGAGCCTTGCGACGACGAGAATTCAATGCCTCCCTATCGTTCACGCACGACGACCCACGGCCGCAACATGGCGGGCGCACGCGGCCTGTGGCGTGCGACCGGCATGAAGGAGGAGGATTTCGGCAAGCCGATCATCGCTGTCGCCAATTCCTTCACCCAGTTCGTCCCGGGTCATGTGCATTTGAAGGATCTCGGCCAGCTTGTCGCCGCCGAGATTGAAAAGGCGGGCGGCGTCGCAAAGGAGTTCAACACCATCGCGATCGATGACGGAATCGCCATGGGCCACGACGGAATGCTCTATTCCCTGCCCTCGCGCGATCTCATCGCCGACAGCGTCGAATATATGGTCAACGCGCATTGCGCCGATGCGCTGGTCTGCATCTCGAATTGCGACAAGATCACGCCGGGCATGTTGATGGCGGCGCTGCGCCTCAACATTCCAACAGTCTTCGTTTCCGGCGGTCCTATGGAAGCCGGCAAGGTCGTGCTCGCTGGCAAAGAGCATGCGCTCGATTTGGTCGACGCGATCATCGCCGGCGCCGACGATACGGTCAGTGAAGCGGACGTCGCCACGATTGAACGCTCCGCCTGTCCGACATGCGGATCCTGCTCGGGCATGTTCACGGCGAACAGCATGAACTGTCTGACTGAGGCGCTTGGTCTGTCGCTCCCCGGCAACGGGTCGACGCTTGCGACTCACGCGGATCGTCGCCGCTTGTTTGTCGAAGCCGGCCATCTCATCGTCGATCTCGCGCGTCGTTATTATGAGCAGGATGACGAAAGCGTGCTCCCGCGTTCGATCGCGACGTTCGAAGCGTTTGAAAACGCCATCACGCTCGACATCGCCATGGGCGGCTCCACCAACACTGTGCTGCATCTTCTCGCGGCGGCGCATGAAGCGCAGGTCGATTTCACCATGGCCGACATCGACCGGCTATCGCGGCGCGTGCCGGTTCTATGCAAGGTCGCGCCGTCCGCGCCCGACGTTCACCTTGAAGACGTGCATCGCGCCGGCGGGGTCATCGCCATTCTTGGAGAGTTGCTGCGCGCCGGGCTGCTGCACGGCGATCTTCCCACAGTTCACAGTCCTACGATCAGCGACGCGGTGGCGCGCTGGGATATCGCCGTCACGCAAAGCGAGACCGCGCGCTCATTCTTCCGCGCCGCTCCCGGGGGCGTGCCGACGCAAGTCGCGTTCAGCCAGGAGCGCCGATACAAGGAGCTCGACGACGATCGCGAAAAAGGCGCGATCCGGGATGTGGCGCACGCCTTCTCGAAGGATGGCGGCCTCGCCGTGCTCACAGGCAATCTCGCCATCGACGGCAGCATCGTGAAGACGGCCGGAGTCGACGAGTCGATCTTGAAGTTCTCCGGCCCCGCGAAGGTCTATGAAAGTCAGGACGCCGCAGTGTCCGGCATTCTTACGGGCGACGTAAAGGCTGGCGACGTCGTGGTCATCCGTTATGAGGGTCCGCGCGGCGGACCTGGCATGCAGGAAATGCTCTACCCAACGAGCTATTTGAAATCGAAGGGACTCGGCAAAGTCTGCGCGCTTGTCACTGATGGACGATTTTCCGGCGGCACCGCTGGGCTTTCCATCGGCCATGTCTCTCCCGAGGCTGCCGAAGGCGGCGCGATCGCTTTGGTTAAAGACGGCGACAGCATCGAAATCGACATTCCGGCGCGCACGATTACGCTTGCCGTTAACCAAGACGAATTGACGGCGCGTCGCGCCGAACTGTCCGCCAAAGGCTTCGCGCCGGCAAAGTTAAGGCCGCGTAAAATCACAACGGCGCTGCGCGCCTACGCCTCGATGACGACGAGCGCGGCGAAGGGCGCGGTCCGACAGGTCCCTTGACCTTTCGCAATTCTCGCGTGCGTCGTAGACTGACCCGCGCATTCTACCCGTCGCCGGAACAAAATGTCTCCGTCACGCAAATTCGTCGCCTCCGGACTGTTTGGCATCGTCCTGGGATTCGCGGTGCTTGCGCTTGCCAGCTATGTCGCTGTGCACGCCGAACTCCAGCGCCGATCAGCAGGCGCATGGCTGCGCCACACGATTCAGGTGCAAAGCAATCTTTACCAGCTTTACGGTTTGCTGCAGGCCGCTGAGAGCGGCCAACGCGGCTTCATCATCACTCAAGACGAGCGCTATCTCGACGCATGCACCGAAGCAACGAGCAAGCTGCCTGCCATTCTCGACGAACTTTCTGATCGCGTCGGAGACAATCCCAAGCAGCTCCAAGCAATCGCCGAGATGCGGACGCTGCTCGGCGAAAGGCTCGAGATTATCGATGAGGTGCTCGCCGATGTGCGCGCAAGGCGGCTCGAAAAGGCCGTTCAACTCATCAAGTCCGGGCGCGGAAAGGCGCTGATGGACCGGCTCCGAGTCATCATCCATACGATGAACGAGAGCGAAGAAAATTTGCTCGAGTCGCGCGAGCGCGATCTCAATGCAGCGGGCGGCCAGTTCGACGCGGCCGTTTGGGCCCTAGGCGGCATAATCTTCGCGCTTGGCGCTTTTTCACTTCTCAACGCGCAAAAACAGATGAAGGCGATTGAGACGTCGCGCGATTCGCTAAAGGCCGCCTACGACCAGTTGATTGGGGAAACCACGCGTCGCGAAGCGCTCGAGTCCCAGTTACGGCAATCGCAGAAGCTCGAAGCGATTGGCCACCTAACTGGAGGCATCGCGCATGACTTCAATAATATGCTTGGCGTCATCGTCTCGAGCCTTCATCTGTTACGCCGCAAGCTTGCCGGCTCGGATGGCCAATACGCCCAACTGATCGACTCGGCGATGGACGGCGCAGATCGCGCCGCTGCTATGGTGCGCAGGCTCCTGGCCTTCTCGCGGCGCCAGCCTTTGTCTCCGCGGCCGCTTGACGCCAATAAGTTCGTCGCCAGCATTTCCGACATGGTGCGCCGAGCGCTTGGCGAAAAGATCGAGCTCGAAACCGTTCTTGCCGGCGGCCTGTGGACAGCGAAAATCGATCAGCACGAATTGGAAAGCGCAATCGTCAACCTTGCAGTCAATGCGCGCGACGCGATGCCTAACGGCGGCAAGCTGACGATCGAAACGGCCAATTGCTATCTTGACGACGCCTACGCCACGGAGAACCAAGACCTGAAGCCGGGTCAATATGTGATGATCGCCGTCACCGACACTGGCCAGGGCATGTCGCCGGAGGTCATCTCGCAGGCCTTCGATCCGTTCTTTACGACGAAGCCTTCCGGCAAAGGCACAGGACTCGGGCTCTCACAGGTTCATGGCTTCGTCAAACAGTCGGGCGGCCACGTCAAAATCTATTCCGAATCCGGACGCGGAACATGCATCAAACTCTATCTTCCGCGCTTCAATCACGTGGGAGCGCCCGCCGTAATATCCGCGACGACTCCAAGGCCGCTCGATCTCCCGCTTGGAACTCCAGAAGAAGTCGTGCTCCTCGTCGAGGACGATGACACGGCGCGCCGCGTCACGGCGCAAGGCGTGCGAGAATTGGGATACACAGTTTTGGAGGCCGAGAACGGGCGCGCGGCGATCGACATTATTCGCCAACGCGCCGATATCGCCTTGCTGCTCACTGACGTCGTTATGCCGGACATGGACGGCGCCCGTCTCGCGCGCGAGGCGGTCTTTCGCCGGCATAATCTGCGTGTGCTGTTCATCACCGGATATACGCGCAACGCCATCGTGCACAACGGCGTTCTCGACCCTGGCGTCAAGTTGCTGACCAAGCCCTTCACTTTGGAGCAGCTCGCCATCAAGATGCGAGAGATCTTAAACGGGAAGTAGCAGAACGCGATTCTGCGTGGTCTGGAATCAGTCTTCAGCTTTGAGCGGACGCGCCAAAAGCGCTTCGATGGCGCCGTTGACGCTGAGCCGCGCGGAAAGAATGGCGTCGACAGCCTCGGCGATCGGCAGTTCGACGTCATGCGCACGCGCCATTTCAACCAGGACGCGCGCCGTAAAGGCGCCCTCCGCAAGCTTGCCGTGCGTCGCGTCTTTCACCGCCTCCCCCCGACCCAGCGCCTCGCCGAGCGCAAAATTACGCGATTGCGCCGAACCGCAAGTGAGCACCAGGTCGCCCAATCCGGAAAGGCCCATCAAGGTCTCCTGACGTGCGCCGAGCGCGCGCCCAAGCCGCATCAACTCGGCAAATCCGCGCGCAATGAGCGCCGCCTGCGCGCTGGCGCCAAGCCCGCGGCCGTGGCTCATCCCTGCGGCAATGGCCAGGACGTTTTTCGCAGAGCCGCCGATCTCGACGCCGCGCACGTCAGTAGAGCGATAAAGTCGGAACGTCTTCGTCGAAAGCTCTTCGCAGAGGCTCCGAGCCAGCGCCTCGTCATGCGCCGCAAGAGTGACCGCCGTCGGAAGACCTCGACATACATCCACCGCAAAACTTGGACCCGAAAGCACAGCAACGCTGGCCTGAGGCAGTTCGTCACTCGCGACTTCGCTTAGAAATTTGCGGCGGTCGCGTTCAATGCCCTTGGCGCAAATCACGAAGGCGGCGCCGTCGCGCATATAGGGCCGCGCAGCCCGCGCCGTCGTGCGGATCGCTTGTGCGGGCGTAACAGCGAGAACGATGTCCGCTTCGCGCAAAACCGAGATGTCGCTCGTCGGCGCGACGGCGGCGGCGAGCGGCAACCCTGGCAAGCGGCGCTTGTTCTCGCGGTCGCGCATGAGCATTTCGGCGGTCTTCGGATCGTGCGCCCATAGCGGCACGCGCGGGCGACCCTGAGCGGCGACATTGGCGAGCGCAACGCCCCATGCGCCCGCTCCGAGAACCGCGACCGCCGCTCGCGTCATCTTAAGCCTACCGGCTGATTATCGGGACGCGACCAAAGCCTCTCGAAAGCATCGCGAAATCGCGCCGCCGCATGAGGGCTCTCGATCACGATCAGATCATTGTCCTGATAGACTTCGCCGGAGATGCTGAAATTCGCCGAACCGCTGCGCAACACCCGACCGTCCACCTGATATGATTTGAGATGCATCAGATCGCGCGAGCGGCCTTTGCGGCGCACCTCGACATTGGGCGCGTCGGCAATCTCCTCGATCGCTGAAGCGCCGCGTCCCCTGTCTTCTCCGTCAAGATAGATGCGCACTTTGACGCCGCGCATGGCCGCGCGGCCGAGCGCGCTCATGAGAGACCGGTCGGTCAAAACATAGGCCGCCATGTCGATCGAGTGACGCGCTTCGCCGATGAGTCGCGCGTCGACCGAGCCGAAATCTTCGCCCGGACCGTAGAGCACGCGCACGCCCGCGAAGGTCGGCTCTTCGGCGAGGAGTCCGGCAGGCTGGGGCGTCGGCGCGAGCGCCATGGCCCCTAGCGCCGTTAGAAAAAGCACTCGCATCGATGCGCGCCTCAGGCCTTGCCGTGATGCGATTTGCTCGGCGCGGCGTCGAGCGGCCAGCGCGGCCGGGGCGCGAAGTCGAGATCATCCGTCAATCCGCGCTTCAGGCGCTCGAGACCCGCCCAGGCGATGATCGCTCCATTGTCGGCGCAAAGCGCCGCGGGCGGCGAAACAAACCGCAGTCCGCTTTCGGCGCATAGCCGCATGAGCGCGCGGCGAATGGCGCCATTGGCGGCGACGCCGCCGCCGATGACGAGGCCATGCGGCGCTCGCCCCTCGGTTTTGGCGAACATGCGAACCCCGGAGCGCACGCGGTCCACGATGACGTCAACAATCGCCGCCTGAAACGAGGCGGCGAGATCTCTCGCGTCTTTTTCGTTCGGCGTTTGAAGCTTCAGTATTTCCTGACGCACAGCTGTCTTTAGGCCCGACAGCGAAAAGTCGGCCCCTTCCCGGCCGAGCATCGGGCGCGGAAGATCGAAACGGTGGGGATCGCCCTCAAGCGCCAGCTTCTCGATTTCCGGACCGCCCGGATAGGGAAGCTCCAACATCTTGGCGACCTTGTCGAAGGCTTCGCCCGCCGCGTCGTCGACGGTGGAGCCCAGTCGTCGATAGGCGCCGACGTCCTTAACCGCAACGAGTTGTGTGTGTCCGCCGGAAATGAGGAGCGCCAGAAAGGGAAAGTCCAGATGATCCGTCAGTCGCGCCGTCAGCGCGTGGGCTTCTAGATGATTGACGGCGATAAAAGGTTTGTTGAGCGCGAGCGCCATGGCCTTGCCCGCCGTGAGCCCGACGAGAACCCCTCCGATAAGTCCCGGGCCAGCCGCCGCCGCAATCGCGTCGAGGTCCTTCGCTTCGGTCTGGGCGCGCTCCAGCGCGCGTCTAATCAGCCGGTCAAGCACATCGATATGCGCGCGCGCAGCGATCTCCGGCACGACTCCGCCATAGGCCGCATGACGGGCGATTTGGCTCAACACCTCGTTTGAGAGGATTTCTCCACCTTCGCCGCCAAGCCGCTCCGACACGACAGCGGCCGCGGTTTCATCGCAAGTGGTTTCGATGCCTAAAACGCGCATACCGCTCCTCTGGCGCAAGGTTTTGTGTCGCTGGTTTTTTCATCTGGCCCGCCGAGCTTATACTGCTATGCGAAGACAAGGTTATAAAATTGTTATCGGCGAATGGCTTAAAGCAATAATTCATCCGTTTAGGGGAAGCGACTAAGCGTCAAACGCAACGCTAAAGATAGCTTGATTAAATTTTTTAGAATTGCCGCGCCTCCCCCTTGACACGGTCTCGGCGAATACAAGTTGGGTCAGCAGATCGTTGCTTCCCCAACGGCAGCTATATCTTGAGCTGAGTATTAAACTGGCTAAGGCGAAGAGGTAATTAGCGTCCCGGTTGAGGTTGCCCGCGGTCTAAACTGTATGGAGGTGAAAATGGCGTCGAACAAAATTAAAGCCTTAGCGTTAACGTCTGGAATTGCAATAGCCGCCATGATCGGCTCTACAACTCTGGCCGAAGCGCGTTACTGCCGGGCCCATTACGGCTGGCATAGGCACTGCTACACCAGCGCCTGCAGGCCGACCTACTACGGCTATTATCGTCCGACCTATTGGGGCTATCGCAGCACTTGCTGGCGTCCGCGGTGTGGCTGGTACGGCTCCGGCTGGTACGGCGCTAACTGGCCGTATGGCGGCTACTATGGCTATGGCGGCAGCCCCGGCTATTGGGGATATGGCGGCCTCGGTGCGGCTAGCGTTGGCTTTGGCGCCGGATTGCTCGGAGCCGGCCTGTTCGGTTGGTAATTGGCTTCGCCAATCTGCGGGCTGCGTTTAGTACGCTCGCGGAATTAGAAAAATGGGGCGTCCGCTCTAACAAGCGGGCGCTCGCTTTTTGAGTAACGCGTTAGAGGGTTCGTTCCGCTTGCCCTTGGCGCGTTCCCGCCTATAGTCGCGCGCGACAAAGCGCCGGCGAACAATGACATCTTCTTCCCCTTCCCTTCGCATTGGAACGCGCGGCAGTCCGCTTGCTCTTGCGCAGACGACTATGGTCCGCGAGGCGTTGATACGCGCGCACGCGGCAAGCGAAACGGATTTCCCCGTTGAGATCATCCGCACGACGGGCGATCAGATACAGGACCGGCCGCTATCCGAATCGGGCGGCAAAGGGCTTTTCACCAAAGAACTCGATGCCGCGCTCATCGCGGGGGCAATCGACCTCGCCGTACATTCTTCGAAGGACCTGCCGACCCATTTGCCGAGCGAAATCGTCATCGCTGGCTATCTGCCGCGAGAGGACGCGCGGGACGCCTGGATATCGCGCGGTGGGTTTTCGCTCCATGAGCTTCCCGCCGGTGCCGTTGTCGGAACCGCCTCGTTGCGGCGCGCCGCGCAGGTGAAGCGACGGCGTCCCGACCTCGAGACGACGCTGCTTCGCGGCAATGTCGAGACGCGACTGAACAAAGTCGAAAATGGAGAGATTGACGCAACCCTTCTCGCCCTCGCGGGGTTGAAGCGGCTGGGACTCGCCGATCGCGCGACGGCGCTGCTTTCCTTGGAGGAGTTCCCGCCGGCTTGTGGACAGGGCGCGATCGGGATCACGCGGCGCGCCGGAGACAACGCCACGCGCGACCTGTTGGCGCCGCTGTTCGACGCAGCGACCGGCTTTGCGCTCGCCGCAGAGCGCGCTTTTCTTACGGCGCTTGACGGCTCCTGCCGCACGCCGATCGCCGGCCATGCGCAAGTTCATGGCGCAGAACTTTCCTTTGTCGGCGAGGTGCTGAAGGCCGATGGCGCGGAAGCCTATGTCGTGCGCCGGCGCGGGCGCGCCATCGACGCCGCGCTGATCGGCGCCGACGCCGGCAAGGAGATACTTCTGCGCCTCCCGCATGGCGTCGCGGGGCTTATGTGAAGCCTGTCCTGGTGTTGCGCGCGGTCGAAGACGCCGCGCGCACAGCGGAGAAACTCCGCGCGTTGGGCGTGACGTCCGTGCTATCGCCCGTGTTGGAAATCGTTCCGACCGGCGCAAAAATTCCAGCAGGGAAATATGACGCGGCGCTCGTTTCGAGCGCCAAGGGCGTTGAACTATCCGACGACGACACGGAAGCGTTCAAGACTTTGCCCGTTCACGCCATCGGCGCGAAAACGGCGGAGGCCGCGCGCGCGCGCGGCTGGCGCCCTGATATCGTCGCCGGAAGCGCCGAAGCGATCCTGCCGCTGCTGCTGGCGCGCTATCCGCGGCCCGCGCGCTTCCTATATCTCGCAGGATGCGATCGCCAGTCGACGCTGGAGGCTGGGCTATGCGCCTCCGGCCATGAGGTTATAGCGGTCGAGGTTTATGAAGCCCGCGCGGCTCAGGCGCTTGCGCCCGAGGCCGTCGCCGCCCTTGCGGCAAACAGGATCGACGCCGCCCTGCACTATTCTCGACGCAGCGCCGAGATTTTTCTGACGCTCGCGCGAGCCCTGGGAATTATCGAACAGATTCGAATCGTCTCACATTTCGCCTTGTCAGAAGAGGTTGCGAAACCGCTCTTGCGCGAGGGTTTTGCGAATGTAAGCGTCGCCGAACGGCCAGACGAAGAGCATTTATTGGCGTTGCTCGCGAAACGCGAACATTGAGCGTTGCACAGCAATGCAATGACAAAGCCAAATAGGGAGACGACCCATGTTTCGATCAACGCTCGCTTCAATCCTGCTTTTGATTGCCGCCGCGACAGCCGCTCCTTCCTTGGCCCATGCGGAGAACCTTGTCGCGCGTTGCGCAAAAGTCGGCGATGACGACAAGGCGAAGCCCATTCCCGCAACGATCGTTCCAAAAGCGCGCGAACTCTTCGGCTTTTCGCCGCAAACGCCGAACGCCATTATTCGCAAAGGGACGAGCTATCGCTGCATGGGCGGCAAGGCCTTGCTCTGTAACGTCGGCGCGAATCTCGTCTGCGGCAAGGCGAACGCGGCGCAAAGCCTGCCGGGCGCCACGGCGTTCTGCAAACAGAATCCCGGCTCGGACGTCGTTCCGATGGCGGCCACGGGTCACGACACGATTTACGAATGGAAATGCGTCGGGCCGAATGCGCAGATCGTGCGCCAAGTCGTCAATGTCGACCCGCGCGGCTTTATCGCCGAGAACTGGAAGCCGCTCGATTAATTCTCACCGCTCGCCGAAGCGCGCGTAAAGCTCCTTCGACAGCTCTTTGAGCGCATCATCGGCTTTCGTCCCGCCGATATTCGTCGTCATCGCTATGGCCAGGTCTAATTTAGGCTGCAGCAGAAGATAGGCGACGTTCATTTCGTTCGAGCCGCCATGAAAGAGGAAAGGCTCGTGCGCGAAGGGCAATTGCACCGTGACCCAGCCGAAGCCATAGCCGCCGAAGGAAGGCGTTCCAGGCGCGGCGTCGGGCTTCGGCGGCATGTCGACGACTTTCGTGTGGAGCTTGCTCAGCGTCTCCTTCGAGACCAGCGCCGGCCCTCTCTTGCCCTCTCCCGCATTCCATGAGGCCCATTTGGCGAGATCGAGGATGGAGAGATGAACCGTCCCCGCCGGCCCCATGATCTCGGGATTGTCGCCATTGGGCCCAGCCAGCATCGGCTTTGGGCCTTCGGGAAGCGGAATGTGGCCGAGCGGCGCGTCGATCCTGCCGAGGCTCGACTGCGGGCCGAAGCCTGCGCTCTTCAACCCGAGCGGATCGAAGATGCGCGTCGCGACAAGCTCCTCCCAGGTCTTGCCGCTTGCTTTCTCCAAAATCGCGCCCGCGAGAATGTAGCCCATATTCGCATAGGCGAATTTTTCGCCGGGCTTCGACTGCAAAGGTTGCGCGACCAACTGCTTGACGAGCCAATAGCGCAATTCGTCGAGATTCTTCTTCTGTTGCGCGAAAGACTCCCAAAGAAGTTTGTCATGCGCGTCATTGTCGCTCGGGATGCCGCTTGTGTGCGAGAGAAGCTGTTCGAGCGTCACGCCTTTCACATCGGCGTTCATGCCTCCCGCAAGCTCGGGAAAGGCCTCGGCGACGGTCGTGTTCCAGCGCAGCTTGCCGCTTTCGACCAGCATCGCGGCGAGCAGCGCGGTCATCGCCTTTGTATCCGAGCCAATGTGAAAGCGGTCGTCGATGGTCACGCGCTCATTGCCGCCCGCACGACGCAGGCCGACGGCGCCGGAGGCGACGATCTTGCCGTTTTTCACGACCGCCGCCGCAAGCGCGGGAAGGCCATAGCGCGCCAGATAGGGTTGCAACATGGCGTCGAGCGAAACGCGCGCCCGACTCGCCGCATGCGCGCTCATCGTCAAGGGTGAGCCGATCGCGAGCAGCGTGAAAAGCATTTTGAGCGCGCGCATGACGTCTCCATTGCCACATATCTTTATTCTGGATTCGATTAAGCAGTTCGGTTGACGTCGTCATTCCCGACATGCCGAAGCCTTGATCGAGAATCCGGTCGCGCGCAAGCGCGCGTCGGGAATGACAAACCCGCAAGGACGAACATCAAATCGGATGGATGCAAGAGCAATTGTTGCGCAAAGTCGCCCTTATAGCCCCGCAAGGGCCCAGCCGATGAGCACCATCACGGGACCGACTAACGTCTCTCCCGCGACCTTTCCAGGCAAATCCGCGATCGTGCCTTTGACCACCCGCTCCTGTGGCGTCGAAGCGCGTTCAATGAGGAATGCAGGCGTATCATGCGACATGCCCTCCTGCAGCAAGCGGCGCGACAATTCCGGCAGCGTGCGGTTGCCCATATAGACCGCAGTCGTGGCGCGTTCGTCAGCAAGCGCCCCCCAATCGAAATCTTCAGGAAACTCGCCGTCCTTCGTATGGGCGGTGATGAATTGCAGGCGCCGGGCCGTCTCGCGGCTCGTTAGCGAAGCGCCAATCGCGGCGCCGCCGGCGCAGGCGGCGGTTACGCCAGGCACGATCTCTATCGAGAAGCCTGCCTGGCGCAAGGCGGCGATCTCTTCATTGGCGCGGCCAAAGATCAGAGGATCCCCGCCTTTCAGCCGCACGACGTTCTTGCCCTCGCGCGCAAGATTGACGAGCAGAGCGCTGATTTCCTCCTGGCGCACCGATGGCGCATAGCCGCGCTTCCCGACGTTGATCCGTGTCGCTTCGCGGCGGGCGAAATCGAGAATGCTTGCCGGAACGAGATCGTCGAAGAGCACGACATCGGCGCCGGCGAGCGCGCGCATGCCTTTCAGCGTGAGCAGCTCCGGGTCGCCGGGCCCTGCTCCGACCATTGTTACGCGTCCGCGCGCCGTAGCCTCGGCGCCGGCGCGCGCTTCCTCAAGCAGCGCCGCGCGATCTTCGACTTGCGGCGCCCGTTCGATTTCGCGAAAGGCGAGCCGCGTAAATCGTCGCCAGAAATCGCGTCGGGCGAGAAAATCGAGTCCGGACGCGCGCACGAGCGGCCGCCAGACCTGAGCCGCGCGCGCCCAGGCTTGAAATGTGGCGGGCACGAGCGTCTCGATTCGGCCCCGAACGGCCTGCGCGAAAACCGGCGACGCCCCGCCCGTCGAAACGCCGATCACGAGCGGCGAACGGTTGACGATGGCGCCCATGGTGAAATCGCTGAGCGCGGGGCGATCCGTGAGATTAAGGGGCACGCCGGCCGCGTGCGCCCATTCATGCGTCTTCTGAGCGAGAGCGTCATCCTCAATCGCGCCAAGCGCCATCGCCGCGCCGATGAAATCTTTGGGCGCGATGTCGCGCGCATGAAGGGAGACGTTGTCACGCGCTTGCGCAATCTCTCGAAGCTTGTCGCAAGGCGCATGAGCGAAGACGTCGACCTGCGCGCCCGTCGCCGCCGCGAGATCGACCTTCCAGGCCGCCGCCTCGCCGCCCCCCACGATAAGCACGCGTCGGCCGGCAAGCGCATAGAACACCGGCAGAGTCGCCAGCGGCTGCATCAAATCGGCGGATATTTCGTCGGGTTTGCGGGTCACGGCGTCCTAGGTGCAGTCCTGGCAGGCTCGGCGCAAGAGCGTCAGCGATATTTGCTCGCTTCTGCGGAACGCTGCTTCATTAGAACAGCAAAAAACCGCCATTACGATTTCTGCAACAAAAAGGCGGCCCTGAAACAGGGCCGCCAAAATCGTCGTTTGATGAGAAGCGCGCTTACTTCTTTTTGCCGTCCGCGCCGAATTGAGAGAGGTAGGCCCACACATTCTCCTCGTCGCCCTCGCTGGGCAGACCCTGGAAGATCATCTTGGTGCCAGGGACCTTGGCCTTCGGATTCTTGATGAACTCCTTGAAGGTTGCCTCGTCCCACGTAATGCCGGAGCTCTTCATCGGCTCCGAATAGCTGTAGTCCGGCGCACTTCCGGCCTTGCGTCCATCAATGCCGTTCAACTGCGGACCAATGGCGTTTTTGGCGGTCTCTCCGACCTGGTGGCAGGCTTTGCACTTCGCGAAGACCTTCTCGCCCGCAGCGGCGTCGCCAGCGGCGTAAGCCTGGCCGGCGGAAGCGGCGAAAGCGACGCTCGCGGCGAACGTCAGCAGGGAAATCGTCTTCATCCTTGTTCCTCTCCTCTTCCCGGCGTTCGCGTCGCGCCCGCCCTTCTTAAAATGCGCCTGCCCAATTGGTGGCGCCTCTCGGCGCTCTTTAGACCATTTGGAAACTACAACGAAGCCGCCGTCCAAGACAATACGCCAGAGTTCACGTTCAGCTTGCTCACAAACTTTACGCGAAACGCGTGAACGCGGCCTGAACCTAAGGCTCAGGTGACGCGCCGAAGCGTGAGATTGACGCGGGCTCCGAACGGCGCAAGGGCCGGCGGCATAAGCGTGGCGATCATCGGCAAAATTCTGTCGACGCCATGGTAGCGCATCCTCGCCGGTCCCGAGAGCACGAGCGCGTCTCCGGACGCCAGCGCGAAGGCGATCGCGGGATCGCCGCGGCGCGTTCCGCCAAGTCTGAAGCGGCAGTCGGCGCCAAGCGATATGGAGAGGATCGGCGCGCCGAAATCAGCCTCATCCTTGTCCTGGTGAAGGCCCATGCGCGCCTTTTCGTCATAGACGTTCACGAGGCAGGCTTCGGGCGGCTTGGGATAGCGCGTGAGTTCGTTCCAGAGATATAAGAGGCGTGGCGGCATCGCCGGCCAAGGATCGCCTGTCGTGGGGTGCTGAGCCTCGTAGCGATAGCCCCGCTCCTTGTCGCTGACCCAGCCAAGAACGCCGCAATTCGTCATGCGCACCGACATGGGCGCGCCGGTCTTTGGCATGGTCGAGACATAGAGCGGCGCAGCGGCGATGACTCCCGCTATCTCTTCAGCCAAAGCGGTTTGCTCCGCTTTGTCGAGAAAGCCGGCGTAGTGGAACGCGCCAGGCACGATTTCAGACATGACTCGAGATGTGGCGCCGAAGCGGCTGCGGCGCTAGCCCAGCACCGTCTTGGACGCGACAGTGGAATCGGCGTTCAGCTGATAGATGATCGGGACGCCCGTCGCGAGCTCCAATGTCGTGACCGACTCGGGCGTCATCTGCTCCAACACCATGCAAAGCGCGCGTAGCGAATTGCCATGCGCGGCGACAAGAACGCGTTCGCCGCGCATCACCGGCGGCAGAATACGCTGGACATAGAACGGCACCACGCGCGCAACCGTGTCCTTGAGGCTCTCGCCCCCCGGCGGCGGCACATCATAGGAGCGCCGCCATAGGCGCACTTGCTCCTCGCCCCATTTGTCGCGCGCCTCATCCTTGTTGAGGCCCGAGAGATCGCCGTAGTGGCGCTCGTTCAGCGCACGGTCCTTGATCGTCGGGACGTTTGGCTGGCCGAGCTCTTCGAAAATGAGATCGATTGTGTGTTGCGCCCGCACCAGAGCGGAGGTGAAGCCGACGCTGAACAGAATGTCGAGTTTCTTCAACTCGCGACCCGCTCGGCGCGCCTCTTCAACGCCGAGCGGCGTAAGGTCTGGGTTTTTCCATCCGGTGAAGAGATTCTTGGCGTTCCATTCGCTTTGGCCGTGTCGAACCAGAACGAGAGTGCGATTCATGCTCGTAAACGCTCGTCGCTATCAGGCGCCGGAAAGGCCAAGCACGTCGGCCATCGAATAGAGCCCGGGAGTTTTTCCGCGAGTCCAGAGCGCCGCGGCAAGCGCGCCGCGGGCAAACACGCCGCGATCCTCGGCGCGATGCGAAAGCTCGATGCGCTCGCCCGCCCCACCGAAGATCACCGTGTGATCGCCGACGACGGTGCCGCCGCGAAGGCTGGCGAAGCCGATCTCTCCGATCCGCCGGGGTCCGGTTAGCCCGGCGCGCCCCCGTGCGCTGTTCTCCGCAAGGTCGACGCCGCGCCCGTGCGCCACCGCCTCGCCGAGCAGCAGCGCTGTTCCAGAGGGCGCGTCAACCTTCAGGCGATGGTGCATCTCGACGATCTCTGCGTCCCACGCCGGTCCAAGCGCCCGGGCGGCGCGCTCGACAAGCACAGCGAGGAGATTGACGCCCAGGCTCATATTGCCGGATCGCACGATCGCGGTTTTCTGCGCGCACTTTGCGATGGCGGCGAGGTCTTCTTGAGACAATCCGGTCGTGCCGATGACGACGGCGATGTTCGCATCCGCCGCCGCTTTCGCCATTTCGACGCTGGAGGCCGGCGCCGAGAAGTCGACAATTGCGTCAGCGTCGGCGAGGGCTGCCGCCACGTCGCTCGTGATCGGCACGCCGTTGGGCGTCGCGCCGCCGCTATCGGCGCCGAGCGCTGGCGCGCCGGGGCGTTCAAGGGCGGCCGTCAGGCGCACGCCCAAAGTATCGGGGATGATGTGGGTCAGCATCCGGCCCATACGGCCCGCCGCGCCGACCACCACCAAACGCAATTCGTTCATTCGCTCGCCCTCGCCCCCCGCGCTAGCGGCTTCGATTCAGTTTTTGTAACGCGCCACCCCTATACAGGCGAGGCGGCGCGATGAGAAGCGCGCAGCTTTGGCCAGGCCTCCACCTACTGCCCGAAAGGGTAGCGGCTATTTTGCTTGGGGACGGAAGCTTTTAACCCGTGCGGGATCGGTCTCGATATAAGCCGCGCCTATCAGGTCGAGACAGTAGGGAACTGCGGGCATAACGGCGTCGAGGCAGAGTTCGATCGCCCTTGGCTTGCCCGGCAAATTAATCACGAGGCACTTGCCGCGATGGGCGGCTAATTGTCGCGACAGAATAGCGGTTGGGGTCTGCGCGAGCGAGACTTGCCGCATCAATTCGCCAAAGCCCGGCAGTTCCCGCGGGCAGGCCGCAAGCGTCGCTTCGGGCGTGAGGTCGCGGGGGCTTGGGCCTGTGCCCCCCGTCGTGACGATGAGGTCGCAGCCGACGTTGTCGGCCAGGTCGATCAGGGTATCGCGCACGCTTTCAAAGCCGTCAGGGATGATGCGCCGCTCGATGCGGAAAGGCGTCGTCAGCGCCGCGCGCAGATAGGCCTCAATCGCCGGACCGCTCTCGTCTTCATACACGCCCGCGCTGGCGCGGTCCGAGGCGGTGACGACGCCGATGATTGCGGCCCGGTTTTCAGCTGACATTGGCGAGTCTCCCGGCCGCATGTTTGCCGCGTCCGCTCGCCATTGTCACCCGGTTGTCCCGCAGCGCTTAAGCTAGATTAGTCTGCACATACGCTGTGCATAATGAAATCTACAAAAGCATGTTGCAACACAAGTCATAAGAACATTTAGATAATTTCCAATAATATCTATGACAAACCAGCCGCACACGATTTGTTAACTCGTGTTCATATTTTGCCACATTTCAATATTAACGCTTTTATCTTCATCTCCATTCACACGGATGGAAACTATGCGCTTGGCGAAACGAAATGTTCGTCGAGCGCCTTTCACGCACTATGCGTAAACGGAGCAATCCTGAATGAAGCGTACCTGTGGCGTACTGACGATCCTTGGACTGATGTCCGCGCCTGCGCTGGCGCATCATGCCCATCACGCCTCCCGCCACTCTTGGCGTCACGCTGAGGCGTCTCAAGGCAAGGGCTTCACCGTCAACACGTCATTTTACGGCGGCGGCCCGCGCCGCTACGAACCCAACAGCCACACCGCCAATGGCGAAATCTTCAACATGTGGGACTTAACGGCCGCCCACCGCACCCTGCCGATGGGCACGCGGCTGCGTCTGACCTATGCCGGGCGCTCTGTAGTGGTGCGCATCAATGACCGCGGTCCGGCGGCCTGGACGGGGCGCAGCCTCGACGTCTCGCGCGGCGCCGCGGTTCAGCTCGGCCTGATCGAACGCGGCACCGGACAGGTGCATGTCGAGGTGCTCGGAAAGAGCTAATTTTCTCAAAAAGCAAACGCCCGGCTTCGGCCGGGCGTTTATTGCGCGCCCCAAAATAATTGGAGGGCGCTGGCGCAGCCATTCGTATTGCAGCCATTCGTGCTAAAGCGGTTCGCGGACATTTGGCGCGGATGGCGCAGCCCGTTCACTTCTCCCGCCCGACATCAAATGGCCGCTGACGTGGCGGCATGCGCCGATAGCGCTACCTAAATGTGCCCGCATCGCCCAGATTAATCTTTGGAGTTCGGCGTCTTCCAATTTCAAGGCGCCCGAACCCCGAGCCGTCGCGCGGGCGGAAGCTTTCACTGACAACTTGCTCCAATAGGGTGGCTGGATGGACGAGCCCACGATCAAGCGCTTCCTGCCCTGGGTGGTGGCCACGGCGCTTTTCATGGAGCAGCTCGACGCGACGATCGTAAACACCGCGGTTCCCGCCATGGCCGAGAGCTTGCAGGTCACGCCGCTGAGTCTGAAAGCAGTGGCTGCGAGCTATGTCCTGAGCCTGGCTGTCGGCATCCCGGTGAGCGGATGGATGGCGGACCGCTACGGCACCAGAAAGATATTCGCCGCCGCGATCGCCGTATTCACGATCTCTTCGATCCTCTGCGGATTGTCTCAGAGCGCCGGGCAAATGGTCTTCGCCCGAATTCTTCAGGGCGCCAGCGCTGCGCTTATGACGCCGGTCGGAAGATTGACGATCGTGCGAACCTTCGGAAAGGGCGAGCTGCTGAGGGCGATGAATTTCGTCATCATCCCTGCTCTCATCGGACCTCTGCTTGGACCAACTGTCGGCGGCCTGATCGTACACTGGCTGTCCTGGCGGGAGATATTCTTCGTGAATGTCCCCATCGGCATCGTCGCTCAATGGCTGGTCCATCGCTATATGCCCAACTATTTCGGCGACGAGCAGCATCCTTTCGACTGGCTCGGCCTCGCCCTGTTTGGATCAGGCACGGCGCTTCTTTCGTGGCTTCTCGAAATCTTCGGCGATCATCAAATCGGCTTTGCTCCTGGCGCCGCTCTTTTCGGCGTCGCCATGGCGCTTCTTCTCGCCTATTGGCTGCATGCGCGCCGAACGCCCTATCCATTGCTCGATCTTGCGCTATTCAACAAACGGACCTTTCGGGTGTCCGTTACGGGTGGTTTTGTCACGAGGCTCGGCGTAGGGGGCCTGCCATTTCTGACGCCCTTGTTGTTTCAGGTGGGCCTGGGGCTTCCGGCCTGGCAATCCGGGCTGCTGATGATGCCGACAGCGGCGGCGGCCATGGGCATGAAAATGGCTTCCGCGCCGATACTCGCGCGCTTCGGTTACCGCACCGTCCTCGGCGCCAATACGGTGATGATCGGCGTAACGACCTGCCTCTATGCTTTGGTGACCGAGTACACGCCTCTCGTCGCGGTCGTCGCGATCGGATTTGCTTTGGGCTTTTTTAACTCGCTACAGTTCACGAGTATGAACAGCATGGCTTACGCCGACGTCGAACCGCCGGAATCGAGCATGGCCGCCACCATCGCCAGCTCATTCCAGCAGATCTCCATGAGCTTTGGTCTCGCCATCGGCTCTCTGATCGCGGCCTGGTTTCTAGGCGCGGCGCCACAATCCTATCCTCCCGCCGTCATTGGCGCTCTTCACAACGCCTATTTATCTCTTGGCGCCCTGACGATCCTGTCATCCCTGTCTTTTTGGACATTGCGGGCGACCGACGGCGCCAGTATTAGCCGCGCGCAAACTGAATTGGTTTGACGCCTGCGCGGGGCGCACGTCGGCGCACGTCGATACACGGCAATCATCGCCTTGAGTAAGGGTCGCAGGCGTGCGAAGAAGATTAGTTGCATTCGCTTGCATTTTTTAAGGAGAACGCGATGAATCATTTTTCAGTGAAGACCCTTTTGATCGTCGCCGCCCTTGCCGCAATGATCCTTCCCGCGAACGCAAAACCAAAAATCGCAAGCGGGTCGAATTGCAATTCCAATTGGGTGAACAATTCAGGGGCCATGGCGTGCTTTATCCAAGGCGAGGAAGAGACTCGCGCCGGCGCGAGGCACCCGCACTATGTGGCCTGCGCCGGAGGCGACATCTTCTGCTGCCAGGACAATGACAGCGGCGCCCAGAATTGCATCGCTCAGGCGAAATCTGGATTGCCCTCCCGATCGATGTTGGCCAAAGCCCTTCGGGCGGCTCAGCGCGCGCGGCTGAAACAATAGGCGCCCAACTAAGCGGGTAGAGGCGTTCCCTTGCTATCCCGCCGGGCCTTTGGCATATGTCGTTCGCCGTCCGCAGCATTGCCGTGGACGCTTGGAGACGTGGCCGAGAGGCTGAAGGCGACGGTTTGCTAAATCGTTATAGGGGAAACCCTATCGTGGGTTCGAATCCCACCGTCTCCGCCATTGCTTCCTTCCTTGGCCAAGCCTCTGGGTGGCCTGCGCGCGAAATGCGCCACTTAGCAAAGCCACGCGACGAGTATGCTGAGACGGGCTTAGCCGCCGACTTTAAGTGCAGCGCCACGCGCTGTGGGAACTTTTTCACACGCCCAAATGCACTTCTTCGCAGGTTCGCCTGCACAAAATTGTTGATAGAGGTTGTAGTAGTAAACAGAGTAAGGAATGGGCCGATCAGGCGGGTAAAAGACGGCCGGGCTGTAAACATATTCTTCTGGCGGTATGCGCAGAAAAGGGAAGCATTCCTTCGGCGCCTTGCCTTGTTCTTTTGACTGGGCCGCGCCGGTGGCGAGCGAGAACCCAACCAGAGCGAGGGCGAGATACTTCTTCATAGAGGCGCACTCCCGGCTAGCTCGACAGTCATCAGATGGAAGATGCCTTCGCCTTGGCAAGGGAGCGGCGCCTTTAAAAGTCCGGGACCAACATGCGGAGGCTGAGACATAGGCGAAAATTCGGCCGTCGAGCTACAATCGAACGCTGCGTGAAGCCGGTTTCTGCCGCCGCGCAAGCGGGCATACTCGGCGCAAACCGCCTCACTCAGCGTTGTCCAATAATCGGAAGTCAGAATGTCGCAGTTTCTCGCCCGGCCTGGTTTTTCGCTCTCCATCAAACGAAAGATTTTAGGCATCGCGCTGGCGCTCATCCTTTTGATGGCCGCCACTTCCGTCCTTTCCATGGTCATGGTTCGGCGCGTCGGCGAACATTTCACCGAACTTTCCTCGAGCTACATCCCCGCATACGGCGATCTTGCGCGCGCGAATATTCGCTCGCTTGAACGGGCGTTGGCGCTGCGCCAAATGGTCATTGCGCAAATGCAATCGCCGAACGACGGCGCAAAATTCGAAACGCTCAGAGAAACCCTCAACGCCAAAGGCCGCGCAGTCGAACAAGAAATCGGCGCCGCGCGCGTCCTGATCAACGGACTCATTCAGAAGGGCGATACGTTCGGCGACGAGGCGGCGCTGGTGCGAATCGACAGCCGCCTCGACGACCTCTTAAAGGGATCGCGGCGCTATCTCAACGAAGAGATCGAGCGGCTGCTCAGCGCGCTCGAAATGAAAGACGCGCGCGCCGTATCTCAAAGCCTGGAGCGCGTCGACGAGTTCCGCGACGACGTTGATCGCGCCCTCGACTCAATACGAAGCGACATGCTCGCGCTCGTGCAAGCCGACGGCAAAACGATGTCGCGCGCACAACATCAGGTGATGCTGATCGCCGCCGCTTTGACTTTATTTGCTGCGGCGCTGGGCGTCGTCTTTTCGGTTTTGGTCAGCAATGGCGTCACCGTTCCCGTGCGGCGACTCATGGAAGGCACGCGCGCCGTCGAGGCGGGACGACTCGACGAAGTCATCGCCGTCACGACGCGAGATGAGATCGGCTATCTCACGGCGGCTTTCAACCGCATGGTCGAGCAGCTTCGATTGAAGAAGCGCATCCTCGACACGTTCGGGAAATATATCGATCCGCGCGTCGTCCAGGACCTGATCGATGCGCCGATGCTTGCGGCCGAGGGCCATCGCCGCGTTATGACCGTGCTTTTTTGCGACGTCGCCGGTTTCACCACAACTAGCGAACGCATGACGCCGCAAGGATTGGTGAAAATTCTCAATCAATATTTCTCAACCATGTCGGCGCCCATTCGAGACAATGACGGGATCATCGACAAATACATCGGCGACGCGATCATGGCCTATTGGGGTCCGCCCTTCAACAAGGACAGCGAACAAT
Organism: Methylocystis sp. B8; assembly: GCF_005771425.1. Classification (GTDB taxonomy): domain Bacteria; phylum Pseudomonadota; class Alphaproteobacteria; order Rhizobiales; family Beijerinckiaceae; genus Methylocystis. The sequence goes on from NZ_VBTZ01000013.1 coordinate 57,078, forward strand.
CCCGCCTTGCTAGCCTTGCCGCGATCGACATGGTCGATCGCTTGGATAGTCTGCGCGACTCCTTCCCTGAACTGCTTGGCATCCGCACCGCGCCCATATCCTTCGATCTGCGCATAGGCGTCGCCACAGGAGAGGCGCTCGTCGGCAGCATCGGCTCCGAGCAAATGATGAATTACACCGTGGTCGGCGATACCGCCAATTTGGCCGCGCGACTGGAGAGCGCAAACAAGATCTATGGCTCTCGTATCCTTGTATCGGAAGCGACCGCGCTCGGCGCCGCCGACTTTGTTGAGGCGCGCGAAATCGATCTTGTCGCGATGGCCGGTCAAACCGAGCCCGAACGGATATATGAAATCATGGGCCGCAAGGGCGAGCTGACGGTCGTGCAGCGCGAATTGCGCGCGCATTTTGCAGAAGGACTCGCCGCCTATCGCGCGCGTTTGTGGGAAGAAGCCCGTCGCGCATTTTCGCAAGCGCTCGAGATTGCTCCCAGCGACGGGCCGTCACGCGCATTCGTCGCGCGCATGGAAGCCTTCGTCGCAGCGCCGCCGGCAATGGATTGGGACGGTTCCTGGCGGCTGAATCAGAAGTGACGCTTAGACAATCGCAAGATAGGCGCTGAAGGCGGCGACGGCGAGCAGCAGAAGGGCCAAGAAATACAGACTGCCGCTCGTGGCGCGGGCAGTGTACGGCTCGTCGCGTGAAAGCAACCGCGCCGTGTGAATGAAGCGGATCGTCGAAATGACGATTAGCATCACGCCAACGCCGATGAGGGCTTCGCCGGCGTGGCGGCCGGCCGGGGTGTCAAAACGATGGATCCGTAACCCGACGGCGTTTTCCGCCAACACGCCAGCGACGGTCAGGAGAAACAGATTGAACCGCTCAATAACAAAGCCGAGCGCTATGACGGCGACGCCGGTCCGAACCCAGGCGAGAAAAGTCCGCTCATTGGCCGCGACATTGGTGTAATCGCGAATCATTCCGGTCTCCCTTACACGACCGCCGCAAGCGCGCGTCATTGCCGCAGCGGCGGCGAATGCCTATAACATTGGGCCAAGCGGCGCGACCGCCGCCATTTTCCCTTCTGCGAGACAAAATGCCCTGGAGCGATCAAGGCGGGCCGCGCAATCAAAATAACAATCCGTGGGGTCAGCCTGGAGGTCCTTGGGGACAGGGCTCGGGCGGGCAGCCGCCGGACCTCGAAGAAATGTTGCGCCGCAGCCAGGAAGGCCTGAAGCAAATCCTGCCGGGCGGATTCGGCGGGCGCGGCCTTGCGATACTCGTGCTCGTGGCCGTGCTCGCATGGCTGCTTTCGGGCCTTTACACCGTGGGACCCAACGAGATCGGCCTCAACCTGATCTTCGGTAAATATATGGGAAAGACCCAGGCGGGTCTGAACTACAATCTTCCAGGTCCGATAGGATCGGTCATCAAGCTTGCGGTCACCGACCGCAATATCACTGACGTCGGGTTCCGCGAGGAGGGGGGAATCATCGTTGATGGGCGCCGTCGCGGCCAGCCCTCAACGCCCCGTGGACCGGAAGCGCCAGAAGAAAGCCTGATGCTGACTGGCGACGAGAACATCGCCGACGTCAAGTTCCGCGTCATCTGGCAAATCGATCCTGCGAAGCCCGAGGATTACGCTTTCAACGTCGCCAATCCGCCGCTGACGGTGAAGGCCGTCGCCGAGAGCGCGATGCGCGAGATCGTCGGACAATCGCAGATCCAAAAAATTCTGACGGCTGATCGCAAGCTGATCGAACCGGCGTCTCAGCAGCTGATGCAAAAGGTGCTCGACGATTATCACGCCGGCGTGCTCGTGCTTCAGGTGCTGCTGCTTTCCGTCGATCCGCCGCAGCAAGTTATCGCCGCCTTTCGCGACGTGACCGCCGCCCAGCAGGATTTGCAGCGGCTCGGCAACGAGGCCGAGGCTTACGCCAATCGTGTCGTGCCTGAAGCGCGCGGCGCAGCGGCGCGCATTCTGCAGGAGGCCGAGGCCTACCGGGAACAAACTGTCGCCGAAGCCCGCGGCCAGGCGGCGCGATTCGAGAAGATATACGAGCAATACAGAAATGCGCCGGCGCTCACCCGACAACGGCTCTATATCGAAACCATGGAGCGCGTGTTGGGCGGAGCCGATAAAGTCATTCTTGACGATCCGTCGAAAGGCGGCGCGAGCGTAGCGCCCTTCGTGCCCCTGCCCGCCTTCCCGGCCTTTCAGGGAGGCCGCAAATGAAATCCGGCCTTCTTTTCACGCTTGCCGTCGCAGCTCTCCTCGCCGTCATCGCTCTGGGAGGCGCAATCTTCACCGTTGCACAAACTGAGCAGGCTCTGGTCTTGCGTTTCGGCGAACCTGTTCCCGGACGGGGGCTCATCACCGAACCTGGCCTCCACTTCAAACTTCCCCTCGTCGAAAATGTCGTCACTTTCGACAATCGCATTCTCGACGTTGAGAGCCCCAATCTCGAAGTGCTCGCGGCCGACAATCAGCGGCTCGAGGTTGACAGCTTCATCCGCTATCGCATCGTCGATGCGCTGCGCTTCTATCAGACCGTCAACAGCGTCATGGGAGCCAATAATCAGCTCGGCTCTGTGTTGAACTCCGCAGTCCGCCGTGTCTTGAGCGAAGCCAACCAGCAGCAGATCGTACGCGACGAACGCGCCGCCCTGATGGTGAAGATCAAGGACCAGGCGGATCGCGAGGCGCGAAAGTTCGGGGTGCAGGTCGTCGATGCGCGCATTCGCCGAGTCGATCTGCCGCAGCAGATCTCCGAAAAAGTTTTCGGGCGAATGCAAACCGAGCGTCAGCGCGAAGCCGCCGAATACCGCGCGCAGGGTTCGGAACAGGCGCAAAAGATCACCGCCAAGGCTGATCGCGACGTCATCGTGCTAAAAGCTGAAGCGCAGCGTCAGGCCGACCAGACGAAGGGCGAGGGCGACGCGGAACGCAACCGGATATTTGCAGAGGCCTTCGGCCGCGACCCTGATTTCTTCGCGTTCTACAGGTCGATGCAGGCCTATGAGAGCGCTTTCAAGCCCGGCGAGACGCGCTTTCTGATCAGTCCGCGCTCGGATTTCTTCCGTTTTTTCTCAGCTCCGGGGGCGAACGCCGCGCTGAGCGCGGACCAGCCGGAACCGGAGCGAGCCCAAAAAAAATGATCCGCAAGCGCGTGCGTTGAGCCGCGCCCGGGCATAATTTGTCCCTCGACAGGAGACATAAACGCATGACGTCCGCACTTCGTCGCGCCGCGAGAGCGATCCTCGCGACCGCGCCCCTGCTCTACTTTATCGCCCTACCCGCGCAGGCGAAGGGTCCCGACTCTCTTTCGGAGCTCTCCGCTCAGGTCTCGGACGCGGTCGTCAACATTTCCGCAACTACGGTGGACGCAAAACACAGTACGCGCAACGACGGTCCCAACCTGCCGCCGGGAGTGGGACCTGGCGCGCCTTTCGACGATCTTTTCGAGGAGTTTTTCCGGCGGCGCGGCCAAGGCATGCCCGAGATGCCGCGTCAGCGCAGGTCAGCGTCGCTCGGCTCCGGTTTTGTTATCGATCCCTCGGGCATCGTCATCACCAATAATCACGTCATCGCGGACGCCAACGAAGTGACCGTCATCTTCAACGATGGCCAGAAGCTCAAGGCGGAAGTCGTCGGCAAGGATCAGAAAGTGGACGTCGCGGTCTTGAAGGTGAAGCCCGAAAAGCCGCTGAAAGCAGTCAAATTCGGGGACAGCGACAAAGCAAAGGTCGGCGACTGGGTGCTTGCCGTCGGCAACCCCTTCGGGCTCGGCGGATCGGTGACGGCCGGCATTGTCTCGGCGCGCAATCGCAATATCGATAGCGGTCCCTACGACAACTACATCCAGACCGACGCCTCCATCAACAAAGGCAATTCCGGCGGCCCGCTGTTCAACATGGATGGCGAAGTGATCGGCATCAACACGGCGATCCTGTCGCCATCGGGCGGCTCAGTTGGCATTGGCTTCGCGACGCCGGCGAACACGGTTCAACCCGTCATCGAACAGTTGCAGCAGTTCGGCGAGACGCGCCGCGGATGGCTTGGCGTGCGCATCCAGAATATCGACGACGCCATCGCCGAGACGCTCAGTCTCGGCGCGACGCGCGGCGCGCTCATTGCCGGCGTCGATGACAAAGGACCTTCGAAGGCGGCCGGGCTGAAAGCCGGCGACGTGATCGTCAAATTCGACGGCAAGCCGATCAAGGAGTCGCGTGATCTACCGAAGCTCGTCGCGGCGACGCCGGTCGGCAAGGATGTCGAACTCGTCATCATGCGCGGCGGCAAGGAGCAGACCAAAACCGTCAAACTCGGCCGACTTGAGGATGGCGAGAAAGTCGCCTCGAAGGACGGCGATAAGGAAAAATCCGAGGGCGGCGCCACGTCCTCACAAAGCGTTCTGGGACTGGAGCTCTCGCGGCTTTCGGATGAGCTGAGAGCGCGCTTCCAAATCAAGGACACGCTCAAAAGCGGCGTCGTGATCACCGGCGTTGATCCGCGCTCTGAGGCGGCTGAGAAGCGCCTGCAGCCCGGCGAGGTGCTGCTTGAGGTCAATCAGGAGGCTGTGAGCGACCCAGCTGACGTGGTCAAAAAAGTCAAGGCGCTGAAAAGCGACGGCAAGAAAACCGCGCTTTTGATCGTAGCCAACGGCCAGGGCGACGCGCATTTCGTCGCGTTGCCGGTAGAGTGACCCCCTCCCCAACCCTCCCCCGCCTTCGGCGGGAGAGGGAGCAGATTCGGCCCTTCACCTAATCTGCCGCGCGCCGATCGTTGGCGTCCCCTCTCCCGCGAGGCGGAGGAGGGACAGGGAGGCGGTATCGTATCACTCCACAAATTCCTCGCGCCTGTATCCTTGCGCATAAAGCAGCGCGGTCAGGTCGGCGTGCTCGATGCGCGCGTCCGCCGCTTGCGCCACTTTCGGCTTAGCGTGAAAGGCGACGCCAAGCCCCGCCTCGCGCAGCATGTCGAGATCGTTCGCGCCGTCGCCGATCGCCAGCGTCGCATCCCGCGGAAGTCCGCGCACGTCACGCAATTCGACGAGCGCCGCGCGCTTGGCTTCGCGTCCGAGCACGGGCGCGACGACCGCGCCCGTTAGCGCGCCATCCGCAATTTCGAGAAGATTGGCGCGCGTCTCATGGAAGCCAAGGCGCGCAGCTACGGGCTCGGTGAATTGCGTGAAGCCACCTGACACAAGCGCCGTATGCGCGCCGTTGGCGCGCATGGTGTGCACAAGCTGGCGCCCCCCAGCCGTCAAAGTGATACGTGTCAGCAGGGTCTCGATTTGCGCCAGAGTCACGCCCGCGAGCAGCGCGACGCGCTCTTTCAGGGCGCTTTCGAAATCCACCTCGCCGCGCATCGCGCGCTCGGTGATCGTCGCGACATGTTCGCGCAAACCGACAAGGTCCGCGAGTTCGTCGACGCACTCCTGTCCGATCATCGTCGAATCCATGTCGGCGACGAGCAGGCTTTTGCGCCGGCCCATCGTCGGCTGAACGATGACGTCGATCGGATCGTCAGCGACCGCAGCCTGAAGTCGAACACGCAAATCGGCGAGGTCATGCCCCGCTCCCGACAAAAAAGCGTCGACGGCGAGATCCTCCGCGAGCCAGTCGCGTCCGGCATCCATCAGGCCGGCGTCGTACAGAGCGCCAGACACCGCTCGTTCATTGAGCGCCGCGCCCCGGCCGGCGACAAAGGTCGCGACATAGTCGATGGGCTTTGACATCTCGACCGTTTCAGCGGCAATAGCGCATGCGCGCGCGCGCCATTCTCATTGCAGGTCCAACCGCTTCGGGCAAGTCCGCGCTGGCGTTAGAGCTCGCGCGCCGCGAGCAAGGAGCCATCGTCAACGCCGACTCGATGCAGGTCTATCGCGATCTGCGAATCATCACCGCACGGCCGACGGTCGAAGAAGAAGCCGCCGCGCCGCATCTTCTCTTCGGACATGTGGACGCGGCCATTAACTATTCCGTCGGTCGCTGGCTTAAGGATTTTGCGCGCGTGATGGAAGAGCTCGAAGCGCGCGAGTTGACCCCCATTCTTGTCGGCGGCACCGGCATGTATTTCAAGGCCGCGCTCTACGGCCTGTCCGACATTCCCGCCGTGCCTGACGAGGTGCGCGAAGCCATGCGCGCTTGGGCGCAGGACAAGACTCCCCAGCAGCTTCACGCCATGCTTGCCGCGCGCGATCCGGATACGGCGGCAACGTTGCGCGAAACCGATCCGCAGCGGCTGCTGCGCGCCCTTGAGGTGCTGGAGGCGACAGGCAAGCCGCTCATCTCCTTTCAAGGTCCGCGCAGTCCGCCGATTTTGAACGCGTCGGAATGCGCAGCCTTTTTCCTCGCGCCCGAACGCAAAACGCTTTACGCCCGCATCGACGCGCGGTTCGAGAAAATGACACAGGCGGGCGCGATCGAGGAAGTCGCCGCGCTCAAGGCCCGCGGCCTCGATCCCGCTCTGCCGGCGATGCGCGCGCATGGCGTGCCGCATCTCATCGCCTACCTCGACGGACGGCTGACGCTGGAAGAAGCTATCCTGCGGAGTGAGCTCGACACACGCCACTACGCCAAGCGTCAGTTCACCTTCGCGCGCCACCAGCTCCAAAGCTTCAAATGGCTTTCGGGCGAAAACCCGCTGCGCGACGTTGGAGATAGGCTCAGCTCATGCGCGCGACCCACATCTGGAACAGGGTGAGAAGGATCTCCATCGCGATCAATATGATAATTGTCCACTCAAGCCGAACGGACCGCGCCGCGTCGATGAGATCGGTCAGCGCCCGAGCGGTTTCGCCGATCACATCGATCTTGGCGTTGAGCGTGCGCGCCCGCGGCGTGAGTTCGTACTCATCCTCGAGACGCGCATAGAGCCGTTCGAGGTCAGGCCGATCCCAAAGCACGTCCGGCTTGTCGTCGACGGCGACCCGGCCTGAAACGCGATGCCGCACGAGCAGGGTCTGGCCCATCAGCTCCAGCATGGATTTGCGCTTCCATGGCGGGCTGCCCTTCGCCGCAAGCTCGGCCGCGAAGGGCTCGATCGTATCAAAGACGGCGTTGACGCGACGCTCGTCACGCGCCAGGGCGACGCTTTTCGCCAAGACGTCGGCGATCACAAGCAACCGCGCTTCGGAAAGGTCCTTTACCGCGAGCCGTCCGTCCGGCAGCGCCTTCTCCTCGCCGTCCGGCGTGGCTTCAATGATCAAAGTTTCATCGTCGCCGCGCGACGCGCCCGACACGCGAAGACCGATCTTCTTGACGATCTCGTCTTCCTCCAGCGGCGAAAGGCCGAAGAGAACCGCGACCCCGAAGCGATAAAGCACGGCGAATCCGCTCTGCCCAGCATGGAAGGCGAGAGGCGCCGTCGAAACCAGATCAGCTCGCTCGAGCCCGTCCGTGTCGAGCCGCTCACCAAGCAGCAGGGCGCGGGCCGTGAGGGCCTGCCGGCCCATGGCCGTCGTCGCCGACGAATTCATAGTGTCGACCATATGCTGACCTTGTGGCTACGGAGCGCGCGATCATATCTCTAACGCCCTCTTTTGTTTTGCTCGCCTTGCGTGACGCTGGCAAAAAAGCTAGCAAGCGGCGAGGCCGTGGAGAGATCGCCATTATGACTTATGTCGTCACGGAAAACTGCATCAAATGCAAGTATATGGATTGCGTCGAAGTATGTCCGGTGGACTGCTTCTACGAAGGCGAGAATATGCTCGTGATCCATCCGGACGAATGTATCGACTGCGGCGTCTGCGAACCCGAGTGCCCGGCGAACGCCATCAAGCCCGACACCGAAGAGGGTCTCGAACAATGGCTGCAACTTAACGCGGAAATGGCGCAGAACTGGCCCAACATTACGATCAAGCGAGACCCGCCGGCCGACGCCAAGGAATGGGATGGCAAGCCGGACAAGTTCGAACAGTTCTTCTCAGCGGAGGCTGGCCAGGGCGACTGAACAGTGTTCAGCAACGCCCCTATCGCTTGGGACTGGGGCGACCAGTTTCCACATCGTTAATTAATTGAAAACATAAAATACTACAAAGCATTATCCGCTTTCTGAGCGTCGGCGCGGGCTTTGCCCGCGCGTATATGCCTTTGATTTTCACAGTTTGGTGTGTTATAAATCACACACTAAATACACGCCTTGTCGAATGGCGTCCGGCGCCGAGGTTACTGTCTCGCGATTCATTCGAAAGCTTCGTTACCTTGAGAGTCGGCCGGAGGGCCGACTATTGAGTATGCGGCGCCAGCAAGGTTTCCACTAGCCGCCTTAGCGGTGTCGCGGTTTTTTGCCGTCGGCAATCGTGATTCGTCAGGCGGCAATCGCTCCGTCTCCACAGCGGGGCAGCATAGGAGTAACCCGCGTATGCCCTCCGCCAAGAAAGCCGAGAAAAAGACGCGCGCAACTGCCTCCACCGCAGCCGCTCGCGCCAAGGGCTCGGCCGCCCGCTCCAAAACCCTCGCCAAACGAGCCGTTAAGAGCGGCGTCACGAAAACCGCCTCAGCGCGGAGTTCTGCGGCAAAGAAGTCGCCCAGCCGCACCGCCTCGGCACGTAAGCCGGCGCGGGCCGCCGTTGCTTCGAACCGGAAAACAAGCGCAAGAACCGCCAAGACCACGAGAGCAATGACCTCGAAAGCAACGACAAAAGCAAAATCGACCGCAAAGGGTAAGAACGGCAAAATAGTTGCCGGCGCGTCGGCGACGCGGCGGGGAGCGACGAGCGCCCGCAGCACGGCCCGCGCCGCCACAAAGCCGGCGGCAAAATCCCCAGCCAAGAGCGTCTCGCACCCCAAGACTTCCGCAAAATCCGCCACTTCCAAGAATGTGACGAAGCGTGCGGTCGCCGCGAAGGCCGCCAAGACGACCGCGGAAAAGGTCAGCGCCAAGCAGAAGGCCCCAGTTAAAACGGCCAAGCCCGCGGCGCCCAGCAAGACCGCGACGGCAAAACCCATTAAGGTCGCGGCGCCTGTTGCGGCTAAGAAGCTTACGGCCCAGATTGAGCCGCGCAGGCCAGTCGCCATTGCGGCTGCGCCGGCGAAGACGCGCCCAGTAGCCGAATCCCAACCGAAGCCCGTTGAAAAGACGATTGCGCCCGCACCCGCCGCGCCTTCGCTGGCGACGCCTGGCGCCCCGATCGCGCGCGCGCCGGCTCCCGCCGTCGCCCGGCCTGCGGCTCCGGTCAAGGCCAAGCCGGTGGCGGCGGGTCCCAAGCCTGGCTTCAAGCTCAACGAGTTCATTGTCTACCCCGCGCATGGCGTTGGGCAGATTACCGGCGTCGAGATTCAGGAGGTCGCAGGCTTCAGCCTGGAGCTCTTCGTGGTAAGTTTCATCAAGGACAAGATGATCCTCAAGGTGCCGACGAGCAAAGTGGTCAACGTCGGCATGCGAAAGCTCGCCGAGGCCGCCATCGTCGACAAGGCTCTGCAAACGCTGAGCGGACGCGCGAGGGTCAAGCGCACCATGTGGTCTCGTCGCGCTCAAGAATATGAGGCCAAGATCAACTCAGGCGATCTCGTCACCATCGCTGAGGTGGTTCGCGACCTTTATCGTTCGGACACGCAGCCGGAGCAATCCTATTCCGAACGCCAGCTTTACGAGGCCGCCTTGGATCGCATGGCGCGAGAAATCGCGGCTGTCCGCAAGCTCATCGATTCGGAATCGCTGAAGCTTATTGAGTCGTTCCTGCTAAAGGGACCGCGTCGCGGACCGAAAGCCGACGGGGATGTCGGCGACGACAGCGGCGATGAAGCCGACGTTGACCGCGCCGCCTAAATAAAAAACCCCGGAAGCGCCTTCCGGGGTTTTTTGTTACGCTCTGGCGGTCTCGTCGGGCGCCGCCGTCTCCTGCATCCGCGATAGGGCGCGCCTCAACTTCACAAGCGCGCGACTTTCAATCTGCCGTACGCGCTCCTTGGAGATGCCGAGTCGATCTCCCAGCGTCTCAAGCGTCACGAGATTCTCCGCCAGACGGCGTTCGCGCACGATGCGCAACTCGCGTTCGGAAAGTATCGCGAGCGCGTCCTTAAGCCAGCGCGCGCGCCTGCCTGAGTCCAAGGTTTCCTCGACGACTTCGTCCGGCAGCGGCTTCTCGTCGACGAGAAAATCCATTCGCTGCGCAGAGCCGGACGAATCGTCGTCGACGAGCTGCGCGTTCAACGACACGTCGGAGCCTGACAGACGCGAGTCCATCATCTCGACATCGGCCCGAGAAACGCCAATGGCGTTGGCTATCGTCTGATAGGTGTCGACCGGATTCGCGCCATGGTTTTCACGCGCAAGCCTCGCGCGCAGGCGACGAAGATTAAAGAACAGCGCCTTTTGCGACGAGCTTGTTCCGCCTCGCACGATCGACCAATTACGCAGCACGTAATCCTGGATCGACGCTCTGATCCACCAGGTGGCGTAAGTCGAAAAACGAACGTCTCGCTCGGGCGCGAACCGCGCAGCGGCCTCGAGTAGTCCGACGTGGCCTTCTTGGACCAGATCAGAGAGCGGCAATCCGTAATGTCTGAACTTCGCCGAAAGCGCGATGACAAGACGCATGTGCGCTGCGGTGAGCTTGTGAAGCGCGGCTCGATCGCCCCGCTCGCGCCAAGCGATCGCAAGCTGCTTTTCCTCGTCGCGCTCCAGAAAGGGGGCTTCGGCCGCAGCCTTAATTAACTCGCGCCCGAGCCCAGGCATATATGCCATGATGCCCTCCATACGCGGACGTGACCCCTGAAATGAACGGGTATTCCGCGCGCCAAGATTAGCCTTCCCTGGATAACCGTCAGGCGCGGCAGTTGTTCCCGGAACGAGCAAAAACCCGTCGTCACTCGGTTACGATTTTGTAATGTTCTCCGGGAATGAGTGCGTCCCCGGCTGTCAGACCGTTGAGAAGCATGAAATATTCGACGGGGCGATTGGGAACCACCATCCGCGCGGCCATCGTGCCGATGGTGTCGCCGGGCGACGCGACCGCGACTGAAATCCTTAACGGATGGACGTCATGAGTCTCGTCCGGCGCGAGCCGGCGGAAAGTTCTGATCGACTCCCTGAAGCGGGCGTCGGCCTCGTCGCTCAACGCGCGCGCCGCAAAAATCAGGCGATAGAGAAACTCGCCCGACCGGATCACCGCAAGCCTGAAATTCCATTCCCCAGCCCGCGCGACAGCGACAACCGCGGGAAGGCCGTTGATGTCCATTCTACGCACGGAGGAAGGAAGCAACCCGTCCACCCAGCCGGAGCCGACGTAGGCTTCGAGATTTTCGTCCGCAGGCAAACGCACGCTATCGAGCCGCAAGGCTTCATTGTCGGCCTCACGCACGCCGAATACGGCTTCGCTGGAATTTTCGAGAAGGAAGCCCTCGGGAGCTGTGAAGGTGAAGCGCAGGCGGGGATGGGTGAATGTACGGTCCCGAACATATCCTTCCGTCGGGTCGTCGCCGAAGGCGACGCCCTTGATCGCTTCAAGATAGCCGTTGCGGTCGGTGACGCCGACGCCAGGCGCGCCGATCTCCCGAGCCGCAGCAACAGCCTTGGTGATGCGGTCGGGAGTCGAAGGGTGCGTCGACATAATATCGAAGTCGAGGGACTTCTTCTTGCCGTAGAGAGCTGCGCGCAATTCCGTTGACCGCCCCAAGGCGGTGAGGAAGCGCGAAGCGCCGTAGGGGTCGAGGCCGGCGCGGGCGACAACGCGGACGCCGGCAGCATCGGCGTCAAGCTCCTGTTGGCGGGAAAAGCTCGCGACTGAGAGCCGCTGGCTGGAGCGAACCTCGTCGCCCTTCTGACGGTTCTGGATCACCGCCGCCGCCTGCGAGATTACTGCCGCTTCCCGCTCACGCTCGGCGCGCAGCGCGCTGTGGCGCAAGGAGACATGGGCGATTTCATGCGCCATCACCGCCGCCGCCTCGGAGGCGTCGCCCGCAAGCGCCAATAGTCCTCGGGTGACGTAGAGATTTCCGGAAGGCAGCGCGAAAGCATTGACCACAGGCGTATTGAGAATCGTCACCTTATAAGTCGGCTGGCCCGGCGTCTCGCTGACCGTCGCCAGTTTGGCGAGAATGGCGTCGAGATAATGTTCTGCAGCCGCAGCTTCATATTCGCCGCCGAACTGGGCGACGAGTTCCTTATGTTGGACCGTGCTGCGGTTGTCCGTGCGCGGCCGCGTCGGCGGTATAGGGGTTGTAAAGAGCTGTCCTTGCCGCTCCAGTTCGGCGCAGCCCCCCAGCTCCAGAGCGAAGACGGCCGCGACCAGCGAGAGCGCCGCTCTAGCGAGAGGCGTCGCCGTCAAGGAATTCGATTTCGGCTGGCGTGGCGATTTCGATGCGAGACCCGGTCTCAATAAATCCTCGTACGCGCGCGCGCCGCCCGACGAAGGAGCGGGGCTCGATTTGCCCGAAGTTAGCCAAATTGTGCCGCGGAATCACGACGGTAAAGCTATCGCGCAATTTGTCGCCAAAATTAAGGTAGAAAGAGCGCCGAGACTCTCCGACGGAACGGATCGCGCCGACGACGACGATCATTCCCTTGCGGCTGTTGAGATCGGCCGCAGCGGCTGAATTCGAGACGTCAATTGGACGAAATTCCGGCCGCGACCAAAGTCCGGCGCTTGCATCCCGCGCCCGCGCCTCGGCGGCCAGATAAGTCTTGGCGCAGGCGGCGGCCGTCGAATCGGGACGAAAGCGGGCGTCGCCGGCCAGAAGCAGCGCTTCCGCCACCGATACGAGTGGCGTTGATTCGCCTCCCTCGGCGGGGCTTGTGTAGATTCTCGTCGGCGCCCTGCCCCAGCGGTCCAGTGTTGAAGCGAAGGCCCCCAAAAAAACGTCGCGGCCGCTCAGCCATGCCGCCAAACGACTGCGGATTGCGGCGCGCAGGTCTCTCCTATCCAGCGGCGGAAAATCCAGGCCCGCAAGAACAGCGCGACGCCCGTCGTCGAGCAAGAGTTCGAAATCCTCGTCCACCGCCGCGACTGTCGCTGGCAAGGTGCCTTCGAGCGAACATTCGCCAGTTTCCGCGGCCGGTCGAAGCGAAGCGCCATGCGATGGCGGGACCACCGCCAAAAAAACCGCGATCGCGGCCCTTCGAAGCAGGATGAGTCCAGTCGCTCGCATCGCCAAACTTTAGCCGAATGTGCGCCTATGCTAAGGCATCGTCGCGATTCCAGCGATGCTTTAGCGAGCCACGGCCTTTCGCGATCATGCTCTCACGCTCCGTCTACATTTTCGCGCTGTCCTTCTTGATGGCCGGCGCCGCTCAGGCGTTCGAGGTCTACGGGGATCCGCGACCTGAATCGAACATTCGCCTAGCCCAGACCTACAGCGCCCCGCCCTCGGACATTTACGACGCCCCCGACGCCGGACCGGGCTCCGACGGCGCGCTGGCCTTGCGCATCGATCGGCTGGAGCGCGAATTACGACGCTTGACCGGACAAAATGAGGAGCTGCAGCATAAGGTGCAGCTCTTGGAAGAACAGTTGCGCGCCGCGAAGCAGGAGCCGCTGCGCACTGAGACCGGCCCGCGCGCGCCTGCAGCGCCTACGGATGTCACCCAGGTCCCGCCCGCCGCCCCAGCGATGAACCAGAGTGCGGGCAAGCGTAGCGACGCCTTCGATCCCGCGGCACAGCCCTCTGCGCCGGGCGCGCCACGGCCGCTCGGCACGACGCCGCCATCGGCGCCGCTCGACGCGACAGCGCGCGCTTCAGGCTCGGTGACGCCCGCCCCGGTACGCGAAGCGGGCCAGCCGCTGGATATCGCTCACGGCCGCTTGGTCGGCGACCAGCCGGCGCCGGCGGAGATCGCCGCCGCGCCCGCGATGCCGGGCCCCAAGGAAGAATATGACCAGGCGGTAAGCGCGTTGCGGACGGGTAAATATGAGGAAGCGGAAAAGTCGCTCACGACTTTTCTAGCGAAGAACGGCAAGGGCAAGCTCGCTCCCGCAGCGACCTTCAATTTGGGTGAGAGCTTTTTTCTGCGCGGACGGCACCGGGAGGCGGCAGAAAAATATTTGGAAATCTCGACGAAATACGGTGATTCGCCACAGGCGCCTGAGGCGCTGTTGCGCCTGGGCCAGTCACTGAGCGCGATGGGCGCGAAGGAGCAGGCGTGCGCTTCCTATTCTGAGATCAACGTCAAATTTCCGAAAGCGGCGACACGCATCCGCGAAGCGGCTCAACGCGAAAGCAAAAAAATCCAATGTTAGCCGTGGACGCGGCGATCGGCGCCCCTCCGGCGTAAGCATGCCGCGCGCGGAGGCGAGAGACATCGCCGGGACAAACGACTCGCTCAATCGCCGTTGCGAAGATGCGCTCGGTATCCTTGCGGCCTATCCCTCCTTGCTGCTCGCGGTGTCAGGCGGTCCGGACTCAGTCGCTTTGATGCTCCTTTGCGCGCAATGGTCTTTGCGGCGAAGCCACGCCATCGCAGTGGCGACGATCGATCATCGCTTGCGCAAGGAGTCGCGCGCGGAAGCCGACGAAGTCGGCCGTTGGTCGCGCGCGCTCGGCTTCGAACATCATCTGCTGACATGGCAAGATGAAAAACCTCAGACGCGCTTGCAGGAGCGCGCGCGACAAGCGCGTTATGCGCTGCTCACCGACTGTGCGCACCGCATCGGCGCATCAGCCATCGTTCTCGCGCATCATTCGAACGACCAGGCTGAAACGATTCTTTTTCGTCTGACGCGCGGCTCGGGCGTCGCCGGACTAGCAGGCATGGCGCAAGTCGCGCGCTGCGATGACCTTGCCTGTGTGCGGCCATTACTTGATTTCAGCAAAGAAGAGCTGGAAGCGATTTGCGAACAGGCCAAGCACCCGTTTTTCCGCGATCCGTCGAACGAAGACGAAAGCTTCGCCCGCGTGCGGCTACGCAAATTGGCGCCCATCCTCGCCGCGCAAGGCCTCACGCAGGATGCGCTCCTAAGACTCGGGTCACGCGCCGCGCGCGCCGATGCAGCGCTCGCGCATTGCGCCGTCGAAGCGCTCAATGGCGCGCTGCGCAGAGATGACCAGACATGCATTGACCTGGACTCCGCGATTCTGCGTGAGGCGCCCATCGAAATTCTTCTGCGTGTGCTGGCTATTGCAATCAAGCGTCTCGCGCCTGACGCTGTTCTTCGCCTCGAGCGTTTGGAGCGCGCCAGCGCGCGCGTCGCTGCTGCGCTGACAGCGCGGAGATCAATTCGAACGACGCTCGCAGATGTCTCGATCGAAGCGAATGACGAACGCATTCGGCTGCGGCCCGCGCCGCCTCGCCGGTCAAGCTAGCAATCGTTTTCATTCGCGCTCAACGCATGCTTGTCCGAAACGGCCAAGTTACCAGATGCAAGTCTAAGATTCCCGGGCTTTTCCAAGCCTTGGCAACGGCTTCCGGTAGGCCTAAATTAATCCGATGACCGGAGCGCTGCGGGGGATAAGCCCGACCGAGCGGCTCCCGACAGGCTTCCCACATGAACCCACACTTTAGGAACCTCGCGCTTTGGGCAATCATCGGATTGCTCGTGGTTGCGCTTGTCATGCTGTTTCAGCAGCCCGGCCAGCGCACGCCCATCCGCGATATTTCTTATAGCGAGCTGTTGACGCAGATCGACCAAGGCCGCGTCCATGACGTGACGATCGCCGGCAACGAAATTGTCGGTCACTTCAATGACAATCGGCCGTTTACGACCTATGCGCCGGACGACGCCAATCTCGTGCCGCACCTTCAGGCGAAGAACGTCTCAATCAGCGCCAAGCCGAATAATGAAGGCGGCAGCTTCATGATGACGCTTCTTCTCAACGCGCTTCCGCTCGTCGCCTTCCTCGCCGTGTGGATTTTCCTCTCGCGTCAGATGCAGGGCGGCGCCGGCCGGGCGATGGGCTTTGGCAAGTCGAAAGCGAAGCTTTTGACCGAGACGCAAGGGCGCGTCACATTTGAAGACGTCGCCGGCGTCGACGAAGCCAAGGAGGATCTGCAGGAGATCGTCGAGTTCTTG
>NZ_VBTZ01000014.1 GCF_005771425.1 Methylocystis sp. B8
CGGCCTTGAGGCGCTCGATCTTTTTCGCATCCGAGTCAACGCAAATGACGTTGTGGCCAAAGTCAGCAAAACACGCGCCCGACACCAGACCCACATAGCCCGAACCAATCATCGTAATGTTCACAGCAACTTCCTCATATGCGCTGGTGCTATCGGCTTAACGTTCTCTATAGAAAATCAGCGCTTTTTATGTCGCAATCGAACGGCCTATCGGATTTTCGTCGCAGATTTTCTGTAAGGTATTCGATGGACGCGTCGTCGCATGCGCCTTTGCGCCATTGCCGCCGCTTACCGGATTTTATCGCGACGACTGCCTTCTTCTTCGCGACCGTCGGGTTGCTATTAGCTATTGCCAATGCGTCGTGGCCTGAGGACAGAGCATGCTTTTTGCGTGACCAAGCAAACGCGGAACGTCCTCGGGGCAAGTCGCGAGCAGAACTTTCTCGTAATCCTTGTTCCAGGCGTCAATGTAATTTGAGATCTTTCGGTAATTATTATCCATCGCAATATGCGGGATATCGAGCAGCATCGAAAGAATATGGGCGTGCAGCCGATCTGTAACGACGATGTTGCCGGAGCAAAGCATTCGAAGGCCACGGGCGACCCTTGACCTGGCGGTGAAATCGAACGCCGTCAAGCGGCGCTTGTTCGAGTCGAAGCGTCCAAGCGCGTAAGAGCTCGTGTTCGCAAGCATCGCGACTTTCCTTCTGAATGAAGGGAATTCGTCGAGCCAGTCGAAGGCGCATGAGGCGGGCAAATCGAGCAGACAGGACATGTCTTGACCAGACTTTTCCTTGTCTGTGCGCAGCAGCAGCACGATGTCGCTGCGAAGCCGCCCGCGCCTGGCGAGGGCGCCCATTCCCACCGCCGCATCGGGAACGCGCTCAATGTAGCATTCAAGGTTTTCCCGCGCGAAAGCGAGACTCGTTTCATCACGCACGAACAGGTGGAAATCACCGTGCCTGGCGATACGCGCGCGCAAGGCATGCGCTCGATGCGGGTCGCTGAAAGCGATTGTTTGAGGAAGCTGGATGACCTTTCGCCCTAGCATCCGATCAAGAATGCGCTCGCGGAAGTTCTGATGAACCGGCCAGATGTCTCCAAAATTTCCGCCGCCATGCAAAAATATCGGACCCGCGGGACATGCCGCCTCAAGCGCTTGCGCGTCGAACGACTTATAGGTGCAAACATAAGCGGGTTCACCGCCCATGATCGCGGAAAGCAGCGCGCGCTCGCCGAGCCAGATGGCGTTATCGCCAACATTTGCGTGGTGGGGGAAATCAAGCAGCGCATATTTTGTGCCTCGATCGACCAAGGGCGCTATCCGATGCGTCAACAGCGCGCATTGACGGCTGATCAGTTCGACATTCGTGGCCATGGAGGTCTCACTCCTGCTCGCCGGTCCATCCGAAAGACCTTCGTTCCTGACGTATGCGAGAAGCGAGCGTCGATAGCGCAGAAAGGATTTCAGATTCGGGGCCTTCCGGTCTGCCCTGGGCAAGCCACAGCATGCAGTGCGTAAAGGCGTAACTTGACGCGCCCGCAAGGACCATGCTCGCGATGACGATAATGAGTTCGAGCGTCTCGCCAGACTGCCCTATTTGCCGGCTTGTGATCGCCACAATCGCCGCCATGGCGGCCGCGCTCAGAACAGAACGGGCGGATGCAGCGATTTGCGCCCTGTATGTCAGATTGCACGCGGCTTTCACAATCTGCATGTTCTGGCCAATTCCGATTAGGCCTGAAATGCATCGGGAATAGATCACTCCGGCGAAACCCGCATACCAAAGTCCAAATAGAACGAGGGGCACGCGAATGAGAAACCCTTGGAGGGCGCGAATGAACAGGAGGCGCGTCTGATTCGTCGCCATCGCGATGGGTTGCGCCAGGACCGCCATCGACTGGAACGCAAAGACAGAGCCGAGCGCCTGCACGACGAGTATAGAGTGCGTCCATTTCTGCCCCAGCACCAGATGAACCAGCGGTTCGGCGATCAGCGCCATTCCCACGCCGGCGGGGAGCGCGATCGCGGTGATCAACGACTGAGCGCGAATATAGGCATAGGACAGCCGTTCCGGACTATGCGCAAGACGACTTAAGGCTGGAAACATCGTCGAGACGAGTGGCGCGGCCGTCTCTCGCGTCGGCAAGGCCGCGATAGTATCACCGATCGCATAATATCCGAGGGCCGTCTGACCGACGTAGCCGCCTATGAGGAAATGATCGAGACGCCAGTTGAAGGTGTTGATCACCGCGCTGAGGCTCATCCACGACGAAAAGGTAAATAATTCCGAAAATCCGGAGAAGCGCAGCCGAGGTCGATACGGAAGGACGGCGTAAGACAGTATCGTTCCGGCGAATTGTCCGGCAAGCGCGCCCAGGACCAACGCCCAATAGCTGTGATACGCGAGCGCGATCGCCACGGAAACGACGAAACCGACGATCTTCTGCGAAACCTGGAGCATGAACTGCTGCCAGAAAATCAAATCCTTCGTCAGCATAATCGCTCGCGGATTGCTCAATCCCGACAATATGATCGTTATCGAAAGGGCGAGCATCACGCTCACAAGCCGCGGGTCGCCGAAGAGCGGCGCAACGATCCATCCGAGCGCGGCAAAAGCCGTCGCGACAAGCAGGCCGCGACACAAACCCAGCGACCAGGCCGTGTCATAATGCGCTGAAACCGGCGCGGGGTGAGAAATGAGCGCAGCTGATAACGAGAGATCGGTTATGGAGTTCGTGATCGCGAGGAACGACATCGCGAGCGCCACGAGTCCGAAATCGGCCGGAACGAGAACACGAGCGAGAATGAGCGAGCCGAGAAAACCAAGGCCATTTACGGCGAAGCGAGCAGCCGCCAGCCATGTGGCGCCTTTTGCAACCTTTGCCCGCGCGCTTTCTCGTGTGGACATGATACTCCCAATGCGAACATTGAAGACCGAACCGCCGGCAACAGCCTATTGATTGAGACCCAAGCGCGTCGCCAAATCGCGCAACAGCAGACCGTAAGTCGCGAGACGCCGCGCGGCTCGCTCCCTTCTACGAAACGCGCGATGTGAAGCCGGCGTCGTCTTAGCGTCACATGCATCAAAACGCGCGGTTCCAATCCCGGAGCTCACCGCCTCTTCGATCAAAGGGAAAGGAAATAGCGCCAAATTTGGAACGCCATGCGCCCACCATCGATCCATCGCATCATCAATCGGACGTCGCACCTGCCGGCAGCTTTCGAGAAAGGCCCGGGCGCCGTCACGCGTAATGACGTAACCCTGCGTGCCGTAGGCGCTGTCCAAAAGCCTTATCAATTTCAGATCCCGATTGATAAACCGCTTCTTCAGCATGATGAATCTTGCGGGGGATTTCTGATAAAGCCGGACATAATGGAACCCATCCGCCGCAAAGGGATATTCGGCGATCTGTTTTAGCCGTCTCCAATCGGCGATTATGTCGTCTTCGAGAACAATGTACTGATCATATTCCTCATCAGATATGAGTTGCGTCCAGATCGCGTAATGGCTCGAATAACAGCCGAGTTCCCCCGCTTGCAGAGTTCTGCCGTGCTCTTTCAGAGCCATGCTGGGTTCATAACTCAAAGTTGGAATCAGCTCCTCTCGGGCGTCAAAAAACTCGAAGGGGAGGATGTTTTCGCTTGCTCGCGCAGCGAATCTTTCGCGCCTATCAAGCGCGGCCTGCAAGCTGACGACGAGAACGCGCGTATGCATCACACTTCCAAGCTACGACGGACCAATTCTATTCCAGCCAAACAAAGCAACTTCGTGGCTCCCAGCTAACATTGGTTAGCAGGGCCGATGGCCATATGTTGCTGTTCGCGACTCGTTGGCGACGCCAGATCGTTTATCCGTCGTCCCGTAGAGGAAGGCTCCCAGCCGGCGGCGCGGATCATTTCTTCGCTCGCTTGCCGGTTGATATAGCCTTCCGAACCGTTGACGGAGAGTTGCTTGGCGGGGATTCCCCCGACGACGGCAGAGGCCGCAACGTCTTTTGTAACGACGCTATTCACTCCCACTGCGGCGTCGTCCCCAATAAAGACATGGCCGACAACCTTCGCGCCCGATGCAAAAAACACTCGATCGCCGACGACCGGCGCGCCTCTGCGTGCGCCGCGATTGGTGTGCCCCAGAACAGTCCCGTGCGTGACATTCACATTGCATCCGATGACAACGTCTCCGACGAAGTAGACTCCGCCGAACCGATTGATGAAAAAGCCAGGACCAATAACCGTATATTCCGGGATCGCGATGCCGTATTTGTACCGGCATCTTAAGAGCATCCATTTCAGAAAGGGGTAGAGAGCATAGCCGGTCACGCGACCGCGCTTGGCCCAACCGCAGTACCGCATCCAAACCGTATATTTGAAGCCCGGCGTAAAACCGAAATGCTTTATAAAGCTCGTGATGCGAGTGTCGCCGGCGTAGCGGTAGAGATCGGCGCGTAGAAGCGCGCGCACCTCGCCAAGGCTTGTCGCACAGCCGCGCAAATGCGGCTTGGCTTCAGCGCTGGCGGCGGCAACGATAGCGGCGGCGATCCCTGCGCCTATGGTCTCTCCCATGTTCGAGTGCTCCTCCCCATGATGGCGCAACACCGATCGTTCCCACTGAGGCATTCGCGACGCGTGCAATGATCGCATTCTTGATTTCCTGGTCCCAAGCTGAATGGGCGGAGCCGTAAGATTGGCGATGGGCCCAACTGCTGCCAATGTCGCCGGTCTAAGCGTAGTAGTGGGTGAATATCTCTTCCTGCTTCTTGTTGAGGCCGTAAGGTTCATATGTTTTCAGCCTGTCGATCGCCACCTTGTTCAATACGCAGCCGATTACCTTTTCCTGAACGGCGGCGCTGGAGGCGATGGCGCTGCACACGACGCGACGGGGAGTCATCCCCCATTCCACCACCAGTACCGCGGCGTCGAGCAATTGCGCCGCCGCTCGCGCGTCGACGATCGGACCAACAGGCGGAAGATCTACGATGATGTAATCATAATGCGCTTTGAGGCTTCGAATTAAATTCGCCATGAGTGGCGAAGCAATCAGGTCTCCGCTTAAAAACAGATCGCCCTTCTTTAGCGCAGGCAGAATGGCAAGACCCGAGTTGGGCTTCGTAATCAATACGTCCTCGAGAGATGCGCGACCTAAAAGAAACTCTCCAAGACCCGCCGGAGGATTGAGCGCGGCGAGATGCGTGAGGCCCGCCTCGCGCAAGTCAGCGTCGATCAACGCCACCCTGCTGCCTTGCAGCGCGAGCAAACTGCCGAGGTTCAACGAAACTGTCGACTTGCCTTCGTCCGGCATGCTTGAAAGTATGCCAATCGTCTTCGAGCCTTTGTGCTGAAGACCGGCGTTCACTCCAATCTTTATAGCGCGCAATGTCTCCGAGTAGCGTGAAAGGGGATGCTCCATCGCATATTTCGCGACCCTCCTCGAGTCCGAGGGCATTTTATCGCGCCGCACGGGGTTCGCCTTCAGTTGATTATGTGTCTTGGCGACGGCATCGATGAGCGGCGCAAGATTAGCGACATTACCGCCCTTCCTGACGGTGCGTAGCGCGCCGGAACAAAGCGGGCCCGCTTGCTCAAGCGCTTGTTTGACGAGCTTCCAGAGTTCCGCTGGCCTATCGACACTAAAACCAAGACGCTTCGCGCCGCCAGCATTTACCGGGACGGCTGTCTCGATGAGCGGGAGCAAACCGAAGACGCTGACGCCGAGATCCTCCGCAAGTTGGTCCGCTGTTCGATAGGTTCGGTCTTGAAGTTCGCGATATGCGCCAATTCCAATGCCAAGCCCGAGTCCAAGCAGCGCGCCGGCGGCCATGATCAAGACCATTCGGGGTTCGCTCGGAATTAGTGGAGGCGTAGCTTCCGAAATCACGCGTGCGTCGTTAATCGGAAACGATTCCTGCTGCACGGTTTCCTGATAACGCTGGAGAAAGCTCTGATAGAGCGATTTGACCGTCGCCGCTTCCTGCTCGAGTTGGCGGAGCTGAACGAGTGAAGTATTTGCGGTGCTCGTTATCGCGCTCGAATTCGCCAGTTGACGCGTAAGCTCTTCGCGGCGTTCCCGCGCCACGGCGAGTTCGCTCTGATAGCCGGAAAGGAAGCGCCGAAGCTCCACGAAAATCAATTTTTCGCTTTCTTCAATCTGTCGCTTTCGCCGTATTGCCTGTTCGTGATTTGGACCGACGCTCGCGACAATTTCATTGTACTGTCTGGCGGCTTCGGCCTGACTGTTTCGGAGCTGCGTCACCATCGAATTGTTCAGCGCTTCCGGAACAACCTCGCCAATTTTTCCGCTATCGATGAGCGCCCTCAAATTGTCGTACTGCGCCTGCTTATGCACTAACGCTGTGTTAGCCTGCGCCAAGTCGGCGTTGAGTTGGACGAGCTGTTGTTCCGTCACCAACTGCCCGTTGGTCGCGAGAAGGTTGTTGCGGTTGCGATAATCCTCGACAGCGCGGCTCGCCTTTATGCTCTGCGCGCGCAACTCGCCGAGGCGCACGCGGAACCACTCGCCAGCGCTTTTTGCCGCCTCGACGCGCGCCTCGATTTGGTCTGCTAGATATGCCTCGGCCAGACCCTTCGTGATTGCGGAGGCCTTCCGAGGCGAGTTCGCCGTCACAGCAATGAGAATCACATTCGTCTTGCCGTTGCGCGTGACGGTAATCGCGCTCGTCAGTTTTGTTACAACAGTGCGCAGCATGCGAAATTCGGGGTCTTTTTCGCCCGATGAAGGTGAAAAGAGGCGCATCGGATTGAGCGCCAGAGCCAGTGAATAGAGCCTCTTTGGCAGCGAGGGTGGTTCTGTCCCATTGAACTCGGGATCGTCCGTAAGCTTGAGGCGTTGGATAGCCGACAGCAGCACGCGTTCGGACTTGATGACCTCGATCTGGTTATCGACCAGCGCTGAATCCGCGACCGCGTCGGGCGCGGCGGTGATATCCTGTACGGCGCGAGGTTGTCGATTTCCGATCAACAGCGCCGTCTGCGCCGTAAATTTGACGTCGGATAACAGAGCGAAAAGCAGCGCAGCGCCCAAACAGACGAGGATACAGTTCGCCGTCGTGCGAAAATGGCGTCGCGCCACAGCCATGAATGCGACGAGATCAATGCCCTTCAGCAGGGAGACATCGTCATTGTCCGCGCGGCTCATCGGATCAACTCGCCAAGCCGCCTGCCGCGTCAACTCCGACATCGCCAAAGCTGCGACGCGCCGCGGCTGCGCGAAACACCAGAACCGTTTCTCTTGCGATAGCCCTCCAGTCGTATTTTTCGAGAATCGCCTCGGCGTCCGCCGGGCGTATTTTCGGGATGTCGCCAACCTTTGTTCGAAGCGCCACAACATCCCCGACGGCGAAATAGTTTTCGGGCGGGAGATCGAGGTCCTTGTTGGCCGCGATATCCGAAAGCAACACTCGAGCGCCGAAAGAAAGCGCTTCCAGCGCCGCTATCGGCAGACCTTCGTGATAGGACGCAAGCACGAAGAGCGCAGTGTTCTCATAGAGAGGCGCGATCGCTTCGCGCGGCAATTCTCCGGTGAAAATGACGCGATCGCTGGCGCGAGCCAGGAGGCTATCTGAATAGCCGCTTCGCATCTGCGCCCCGCCAACGATGACGAGTTTCATTCCTTCAGGAAGGCCAGACGCGGCGTCTATTAGATCATGGATGCCTTTCTCTGGCACGAGACGCGCAACGGTCATTGCAAATTTGCCCTGCTCCAGTCCGAAGCGACGTAGCATGTCTAAAGGCGCCAAGTTTTTGGAATCACGTCCAAGCTCCACGGAAACGCCATTGGGGATCCAACACAGCTTTCCTGAAAGCGCCGAATCTCGCGTTGCCAGTGATCTGGCGATTGGTCGCGAAACCGAGATAACGCGATCAGCAAAGCGGACTGCTAGCGCTTCACCGAGCCGGAGCGCCATTTTCGCGGCTCCGTTCCATTTGCAGCGGCCGTAATCCTCGCCATGATGCGTGAAGACCACGGACATGCCGAGGATTTTGGCAAGAGGGACAAGCAACCCCGGCCCGATCGCATGGACATGCAACACGTCGGCGCGCTCTGAAAAACGCGCATAAAGCACGCCGAGAAATGTATGCGTGATAGCTTCGAGGTACGGGCTTGTTATGGCGGGGATCGGTCGCACTTTGACTTCTTTGAAGTCGGATCCGTTCCCGGACACATAGCGGGCCCGCGCAAGGGCTGTGATCTCGATGTCGGGGGCTATCGCTCGTACGCTAGCATATAGCTGTTCGCAATGGGCTTCGACGCCGCCCATCACGCCGGGGAACCCTCTAAGACCAAGCGCCACTATCTTCATCGACCTGATTCCGTACTGTACATCTTGTCGCCCATTGATCGTCGACATGCGCAAACCGCGCTAGTAAGCGTGATCATCATGAAACATCAGAGTGATGGTTCTTAGGATAATTGTCAGATCTAGCCAGAGCGACCAGTTCTCGATGTAGTACAGATCGTAGTTCACGCGGCGACGCAGTTTTTCGATTCGATCGAGCTCCCCCCTCAAGCCATGGACTTGCGCCCATCCCGTAATGCCGGGCTTCACGCGATGACGGGCCGCGTAATATTCGACGAGCTCTTCTAGATTCCTACCTTCGGTTCTTGTCTCCAAGGCATGAGGGCGTGGCCCGACGATCGACATCGTTCCCTGCAGGACATTGAGGAGTTGCGGCAGTTCGTCAAAACTCGTCCGACGAATGAATCGACCGACATGCGTAACGCGATGGTCGTTTCTGGCGGTCTGACGCGATGCGGTGAGATCGGCATGATGGTGAAACATTGAACGAAATTTGAAAACTTCGAATATCGCGCCGTTGAACCCTGCTCGGCTCTGGCGAAAAATAACCGGACCAGGGCTTTCTAACTTGATGGCCACAGCGATAAGCAGGAGAAGCGGCGACAGCAGCACAAGGGCGGCAGCCGCAATGACGATGTCTTCATTACGCTTCCACCATTGATCCCAGCCATAGATCGGCTTCTCTATGACGCAGAGGGACATTTGCCTGCCGAGCCTGCTGATTTGCCACACCTTTGTCTCGACGTGGACATCTTGAGGCAAAACGACGACTTCCGCTGATATGTGCCGAGGACCGATTAACAGCAGGTCGAGAGTCTTCAAGACGTTGGGCACGTCTTCCCACCTGGTCGCGATGTGAACCTGGTCGTACTGATTTCGAATGATCTCATCCGAAAGCGATGCGACTTCCTCGAGACGGCTTAGTCGTCGCGTGCGTATGACGCGAGTTTTCCCCCCCGTGTTTTTGGCGATATCGTCCTCTCTCAACGGCTCGCATAAAATCCCCACGGAAAGGCTTGTATTCACACATGCGCCTGTCTGCAGGGATCGGTGGGCGCGTGCGAGAGCCACCTTGCGCATGGAGACGACGATGAGCCAACTCGCCAGCACCCAGGAGAAAAGCCATAGCCGCGAATAGTCCTGCACGGTCTTGGTTGCCGCAGCGAGCATCAAAAATAGCGAAAAGGTGGTACCCATCGCCAGATTCAGCCTGCCTATCGCGCCGTCGCAGTCTAGAATTTTGTTGCTGTCGTATGTTCTCAGCGCGGCCGTCGCCAGAAAATGCATCGCGATCGCAACAATGAACGCTGAACTTTCCCGGCCGGGCGCTGGATAGACGTGTGGGTTGAAAGTGTGAAGCAGATAGCTCAGCGCCGCGCCGACGCTTATGATCACAGCCACATCGGTGAGCAAAAAAAATACCGAATAGTTTTCCAATGAAACGCGCCGAATGGCGCCCACTTGCTCAATTTGGAGAGCCCCCAACGGCGCCGGCGCTAAGTCGTCGCATTGATCCATGCTCGTTTCAACAGCCGACAAATACCGTTCCTTAGAAAACGCTGGCGACTTCAAGCGACGCTCCTCATATCAATATCTATGACACCACTGATGCTGCAGCGCGTTCACATAAAAAGCAGCGGCCCAGACCACCATCACATTGTCTATGGGCCGTAAGTTAGCTCAGGCAAAGAGTCGAAAATTTGGCGTAAGTCCAATCAAGAGACTAATTTTTAGCGACAAGATGGTGATCGCAATCTTTTCGATTTGTCGCCATTCAGACGTCGCAAGCCGCCCTCTGTTTCGCCACTGCGAGAGCATATTTGTACATTGCAAGAGCGCCACCGACGATCTCGCAACGCAAGACCGGCGAGGTCCGCCGCCTTGGAGAGGCGGCGGAAGGAGCCGACAACTTTTTAAGGTGCACGACACGCAAAGCGCGCCAACGGCGCTGATCCGACGAGGGCGTTGGAATCAGTCCGTAAAGGACCGCTTTTGTGCTTGTTAGGAAATTTGAGGGCAGAGTGAGGCGTTGTTGCGTGATGGACCAAGTCCGATACAAGCGTTTAACTTCATTCCTCCTCGCAACCGTTCTTTCCGGATGCACGCTGCCGGCTTCCGGCCCTCGTGGCTCCGATATCAACTTCGAGGCCACCACCGCGCTGACGACTCAGGGCGGGGAGGCAAACAAATTTGTGCTGCTCGACGTCGCTGCGCGAACCGAAGCTGGCATAGCGGATGCCGAGATTGGCTCAATTTACAAGAGATTTGGCGATTCCATTGGGCGAGCGCGACCGACACGCCTGACCTTCAGCCGTGGAGACGTCCTTCAAGCTACAATCTTTGAGTCCCAGTCTGGCGGGCTTTTCATCGACACTGCTGCAGGAACCCGACCAGGCAATTTTATCCAAGTTCCTCCCCAAGTCGTGGACACAACGGGAGTCATCAAGGTTCCTTATGCCGGCAACATCAGCGTGGTAGGCCGATCGGCCGAGAGCGTGCAGGCGGAAATTGAAAGCAAGCTCGCGCACCGGGCGATCCAGCCGCAGGCGGTCGTCACCATGGTGACGCAGCGAGGCTGCGAAATTTCTGTGCTTGGCGATGTCAATGCCGCGAGCAAGTTCCCGCTCAACCCGAACGGAGAGCGTATCCTCGACGCCATTTCACGCGCGGGCGGCATCAAGAGCCCCGGCTATGAAACCTATGTGACGCTTCAGCGCCGCGCACAATCCGTGCGCGTGCCCTTCGACTCGCTCGTCAGTTCGCCCCAGGAAAACGTCTACGTCCAACCGGGCGACGTTATCTATGTCTCGCGCAGTCCGCGCTCCTATACCGTCCTCGGCGCCACAGGCGTGCAAAGCCGTGTGCCGTTCCCAGACGAACGATTGACGCTGTCGGAAGCGATCGGCGCCAGTGGCGGCCTCGTCGACTCTCGCGCCAGTCCGGGATCCGTCTTTCTCTATCGCGCGGAATCACGCGATCTTCTTGCAAGGCTAGGCGCCGACCTGTCGAGCTTTGACCCGTCGCTGACCCACATACCGACGATTTACAAGGCTGATCTCCAAAGGCCATCAGCCATTTTCTCGGCGCGCAAGTTCGAAGTTCGAGACAAGGACGTGATCTACGTCGCTGACTCTGACTCGCTTGAAGTCGTCAAATTCTTCCAAGTCGTCAGCGCAATAACGCAGCCGTTGGGCCAGACCGCCACGAGCGCCTGGGCCATTCGTCGCGCGGGAGCCTTCTGAAAGACCGTCATCTGCGGCGTTACGGCCCAATCCGAATCGGAAAAGCAATATGGATGAATTGGCAGGTTCGGCGCCTCAGACTCCGCTTCCGATACTCCTGACGCTGACCTGCATATTCGTTGTCCTGCTTATTCTCATGGTTCGACGCTCCGGAAGCCAGGCTGGCGCTTTCCTCGTTGTGGCAATCTGGCTTCGCGTCATTGCGGGCGCCTATCACTTTATTACCTTTGCGCCACTTGTCGGCGGACTGTCGATTAACGCCTTGCTCTCTGTCGCAACTGTCGCTGTCGGCCTGCTGGTCGTCGACCGGCGCGCGCTCACGCAACAATGGATGATCCCTATCTATCTGCTCCTGGTCATCGTGATCGCGAGCGGGATCCTGAACCGCTCAACGAGCGGCGCCATCGATATGTTCTTCAAATGGGGCTATGCGGTCGTCCTCATTGCCGCCGCGCGGGAAGCCATGATGAAGGCTGGGCCGCATCGAGTCCTAATGCTGACGGCGTATTGTTATGCGCCCATTTTCGTCTTGCAGGCGCTCTCCGTTGCGCTGGGAAGGGCCAAGAGCACGGAGGACGAAGGCGGGCTAAGTTACATCGGCGGCTATTATCATGAGTCCGCATTCTCGATAATGATCGCAACCTTCGTGCTTGCCGTCTATCTCACGACGAGAGCGAAGTTTGCGTCCAAGGCGGCGATGGTTCTTATGGGCCTCATAAGCGCCGTCCTCGCGAACTACCGCACAGGGATCATCTCAATTCTTCCTTTGGTGATTGGCGTTTTTTTGCTTGAGGGCGTGTCACGCTTCGATCACAAGAGCCGCAATTTTATCATGGTGCTCGCGATCCCTGTCATGCTGGTGATCGCCGTGATCCTTGGCAGCCAGCTTGCGGAACGTTTCAACGACCTAGCGGCGCTGATGGGTCATGCCGATCTCTTGTTGAAGCCGCCGAGAGAGTTTGTCGCGGAAGAGAAAAGAATGCTGTCTGGAAGGATTTACATATGGTCAACCTATGTCGAAGCCTATCTTAATGGGACCGATATGCAGTTACTTTTTGGTTTTGGGCCGAACAGTTGGGTTGGAGTCTTCGCTAAATACGCCCACAACACAATGGTGTCTTATCTCTACGAACTCGGCGTCGCAGGCCTGCTGACTCTTCTCGCTGTCTGGGGCGCCTTCTTCGCCGCCACCCTACGCATCCATGACTCGCTTATGCGCTATAAGCTGCTGCTCGCCCAGCTATGCTTCATGCTGTTCAATCTCGCCACTATGCCCCATTGGCAAATTGAGGGAACCATCCTGTTTGCTTTAATCCAGGCCTCCGTCCTGTATCACCTCGCGCCCGCGAAGGAGCGAGCGCCCTCCCGACACAACGGGAACGCCGGCTCGGCTCTCGTCGCGGAAAGCAGCTGAACGTCCGCCTCTTAAGCGCCCTGCCCGCGCCATCTTCAAATAGTTGACTGAGCGCCGCACGAAGAATCGCCAATCAGTGGGGGATGGTTGGCCGCAAGAAATTGGAAAAGTGAAATGACGACCCCCAAACGGCGATCGCGAGCATTCATCATCGCTCGCGTGATGCAAATCCTCATGATGCTTGGCGTTACGGCGGTAGCGCAGCTCTCGATGAGAGCACATGTCTTTGCCGCGGAAAGAGATGTCTACGTCAGTCCGGAAGGCGCGGGGTCGCGCAACGGACATGCACCCACGGACGCCATGACGCTGCAGCAAGGCCTGCAGCTCGCAAGAACGGGGTCCAACGCGATCCGCTTGCTCCTCACGGCCGGAAAATACGACGTCTCCGCTCTCGGCTCGGCCCATCTTCAGACGCAGGCCGACTCGCCCCTTACGATCGAGGGCGCGGGACTCACAACGGTTCTCGTTGGCGGCTACAGACCCGGCGCGAGCCCAGACAGTTCCTTGTTCGTACTCTGGCGCGGGAATGTCACCTTCCGCAACTTCATGGTTCGCAATGTCGCACGGCTGATCGCTGTGCCGAACGGAGGGACGCCCGAGGGCGTTGTCGTGAGCGACATAGCGATTCGCGACGTATATGACGGCATCGTGATTGACCGCGGCAAGGAGCTCCTTGCGCGGGATTGGCGCATCGAGAATCTCGACATATCCGGATATGTTCGCGTCGGCATTCGCCTGGCGGGCCCGCGCACGCAACGTATCGCTATCCACGGCGCTGTCATAGATGGCGGCGGCGTGCGCGCCGACAACAACTGTTACAAGGCCGGAATTCAGCTTTACGAGGCCGTGAGCGACGTGACGATCGAGGACGTGAGTATCGCGAATAATATCGCCTGCGCAGGACCGCCTTATCAGCAGGGCGACGGTATAGAGGCGGACGATAAGCAGGGCGCGCCGCAACGTATCGCGCTTCGCCGCGTCGTGTCGACGGGAAACCGTGACGGCGCCTTCGATCTCAAGGCCAAGGACATGACGTTGGAGGATCTCTTCGCTGATAGCGCGGGAGTCTCTCGATCCGGCTTCAGATTCTGGGGTTATCCCTATATCTGCATTCGGTGTCGCGTAGCAGGCGACAAGAGCGACTTCCAACTCAACAATGCCAAACTCCTGCTGCGCGATCCGCCGCAAGCGGACGCGCTGGCCCATATCCGTTGCAATGACAGGAAGGAGCTTCCATCCTCAGTCTATCAGGTGGAAATTGCGGGCAACTCGTCGGGCGAGCTTGTTTGCCGCTAGTGGGTGCTCGCGAACTGTTGATTCAGGATGGCGCTAGCTCACTAAGCCTCCGCATTTTCTCAGAAATGGATTAGCGCCTGGCTCCAATCTAAAATCAGCGCGCTTTGAAACGAACTCGTCGACCGCCGTACGGCACCCTCCATAGTCGTTGTAATCATCGATAATCAGAATGCCGCCTTCAACCAATTTGTCGGCGCAGGCGTTAAGGCAAAAAAGCACTGGATCATACCAATCACAATCAATGTGGGCGAGCGCTATGGCGTCGATTGATTCGTCCGCCGCCGACCAAGTGGACTCAAACAACCCCTTGTGAAGAAATACCCGATTCCCATCGGCCTCAACGCCATGGCGCGCAAACGAATCCACTACCTCATTAAACAAATCCTTCTTATATCCGTAATATGTATCTCCATTGATGCCCCGGGATTTGCCGGAGCTAATAACTTCGTAGCGCAGCTTGGATTTTGCATCGTCCTTTTCGGACGTAGGCGGCGGTATCATCCCAAATACATCGAAGCCGAGAAATCTTCGTGATGCTCCGGCGCCGCGCGCCAGAATAATGCCCGATCCTCCTAGGGCGACGCCAAATTCTATGATATCTCCGCGCCTGTCCTTCGTCTCGGCCAAGGCGCGCTGAATACGCTCGAGCTTTTCATATGAGAGATAAGTCAGCCTATCCCTGACAACGGCTCGGGTGACGGCGTCGAGCTTCGCCAAATCGATATAACGTCGAATTCTCTTAGACAGACTCAGCATATTCGTTCTCATTTTTGCTGGATCTTTTTTCGCCCAAAAAACTGTCTTGCAACAAGTTCTGATTTGGACCGTTGATTGTCGTTAACCATTGACTACTAATGCGGCTGTACGCTGCTACGACTAAAGCACGATCGCGGAGTTTTTCGGGCGAGAGTGTCGATTAACGGCAAAGGGATCGAAGCGCGGCTAAATCAATGGCGCATGGACGACGCTCCACTCGAGCGCCTCAGTCACGGCGTCGACGTCCCTTCAAGAGACGTCCTTTAAAGGTTGACTACTTCAGCGATAACGGATCAATTTGGCGCGCGGGTATCTCGGGCGCGGGGACGCCAGCAAATTGTGATGCGATCCGCTAGCTTTAGCTCAAGCTGTTCCGACGCAAACGCCAATGCGTTAGGGCAGTGGTTGCGCCGCCATGTAGATGCTATTGATTGAAAATGTTGTAGCCGCGCATGGCCGCAGGATGTGACGTCTAGTTTCGCATTCAACGATATGCGCCCCAACGCGCACTCTATTAGATAACGACCATGCGACAGATCTTTTCCCGATTTATTAAGTGGTTGACCGAGCCGTCGTCGTCAACGCAGCCGCCGCGTCGACAATCAATGTTCCACCACGTCCGTTTCAGAAGCCCCAACCCTCCGGTTCAGCCGGCGCTTCAACTCACGCTAACAGCCGCCGAACTATTCGGCGCCGCTTTTCAATGCGAAACATTCGACCGGCTGCCGTCCGCGCTGCGTCGTCTTGCCGTCGCCGAAGCGGACAATGCTCGCGACGACTGCAGGTCGCTGGCGCTTGCGGCGGTCGATCGCCAAGCCGCCGCCTGCTGGGCCGAGATCCGCGGCAAGGCCATGAGCGACGCGGAAACGATTTACGAAGCGCATGTCGAAGCTTCCGCGCGCGAACTCGCTACTATGTTGGAGCCTGTGGCGTCCGCATCGATTCCGTTTCCATCAGACGATAAGAGCCGAGCGAGACGTATGAAGTAGCGCGCCCGACACGCAACAGCGCTCACGGGGCCGATTCCATTCAAAATCTTCAGAACGTGCAATTCTAGGATCAAGCTACGATTTTTGGCGCTTCCACCAAAGGCGCGTTCAATCAGCTAAGCATTATCTCCAAGGCTCCACTTCGTGATCGCTACAAGAAAAACGCTGCCGATCATGAGGCCAATCGTCATCCCCGTTGTGCTTACGATGGCGTCAATCAGGCGCGCCGAGCGGCCAGGAATTTGAGTTTGCGCGAACTCCAACAGGCCGCTGAGGAGCGCAAGCGAGATCCAGATTGCGAGACGGTCGCGCAGCGCTCGATAGCCGAGACTGAAGAAAAATCCTGTTCCTGCATAGGCAAAAATGTGTTCGGTCCCGCCAGAATAGCCTGTATGTGGCCGATCGCTTCCCGGCGCCAACGACAACGCCAGGATCACGAGGATACACATCCAACCGATGATGCGCGCGATATAAGGGTTCAACATGCCTCTCACTCGTCGTTCTTTGCGGTCAAAATATGCTCGCCCGACTCGCCTTTCTGGCGCAGGAGCGCGCCATTGCTGCTGCCAATGACCTCCCGCCATGTCGTCGGAGGAGGTTGAGCGGCCGACCGAAAATGCTGTTTAGCGATTGAGTAGATTGTGATTCCTTCGGATTTCAGGTTCGAGGGCGTCACGGTGGCCTGCAACGAAACACCCGGCGCAAGTATCGGTGAGAGAGACTGCGCTGCGCAAGCGATGCGACAAACGTGGAATGGTCGTTGATGACGGCCAGGCCGTCAAAACAACTGTGCGTAGGGCGAGCCGCCTCCATTACAGTAGCGGACCTATTGTCTTACTTCTTGGTTATCACGTTGCCCGCCTCTTCGCCGATGCCGCAGACCAAACACCCAATTGAAAGCTCACGCCTGCAGCCCATCAGCTGGATGGCCGTCGGCATTAGTTGCAGGAAGGCCGAGGCTATCCAGCGTCGCGCGGAGGCGAGGCGCGGCAAAGTCGATGAATGCTCTCAGCTTGGCGGAGACCAAGCGGCTCTGAGGGTAGACAAGATTCACAGGTACGGGGGGCGGCGTGAAACTGTCGAGAACTGGCGCGAGTCGGCCGTCGCGAATCTGCTCGGCGACCATGTAGGACAGAGCCACGGTGATCCCGTCTCCCATTTCCGCCGCGGCGATGGATGCAACCGCGTCGTTGATTTCGAGCCGTGGGACAAAGGAAATGCTGTTCCTTCTTTTGCCGTCGAGAAACCGCCACTCGCGGTTAGGCATGAGGCCGGTAAAGGCGATCATGGAATGGAGGCGCAAATCGGTTGGCGTCAGCGGAACGCCTCGCCGAGCAAGGTAATCCGGGCTCGCGACCAGCATCCTTCGGACTGTTCCGATCTTTTTCGCAACAAGGCTCGAATCCGGCAAAGGACCGATGCGAACAGCGAGATCGATCCCTTCTTCTATGAGATTGGCGATACGATTGAGCAGCAGCACCGAAACAGTTACGCGCGGGTGTTCGTTAAGAAACGCGCACACCACGGGCGCAAGAGCAGACCGACCGAAAGTCACTGAGGCTGTAAGCGTGAGATGGCCGTGCGGAACCGCCGTTTCGCCGACGGCCTCCTTCTCGGCGGAATCGAGATCGGTCAGGATACGCCGCGCGCTTTCGAGGAAGCGCTGACCGACGTCGGTGACGGTCAGACTGCGGGTCGTGCGGGTGAAGACGCGGGCGCCGAGACGCTCTTCGAGCGCGGAAATCGCCCGGGTCACCGCGGGAGGAGACAGGCGCAAGCGTGTTCCCGCCTTGGCGAAGCTGCCGGCGTCGGCGACCGCGACAAAGACCTCGAGTTCGTGGAGACGATCCATTTTTTATTCCGCGATGCGGAATAATGAATTCCATACGTCAGATATTCTTACAAGAAAAATAACCAGCCATTGTCTGGACGAGCGGCGCCGAAACGCGCCGCGCCGTCAACGAAACGAGGGAATTGACTTATGGCCCGAATTGCCGTCATCGACCCCAAATCCGCCACTGGCGAAGCCAAGAAGTTGCTGGACGGCGTCCAGGCCAGCCTTGGCGCTGTCCCCAACTTCATCCGCGCGCTCGCCAATTCTCCGGCGGCGCTGAACGCGTTCCTCGGCATCCACACGATCGCGGGCGCCGGCCTCTTGGACCCGAAAACGCGCGAGCGTATCGCGCTGGCCGTCGCCGAACAGAACGCCTGCCAGTACTGCGTCTCGGCGCACACCGCCATCGGCCGCAAGGCCGGTCTCGACACTCAGGAAATGCTGGCGAACCGCATGGGTCGTTCGTCGGACGCCAAGGCGGAAGCCGCGCTCGCCTTCGCCCGCGCTCTCGTCGAACACGCCGGACAGGTGAGCAAGGCGGAATTCGACGCCGTGCGCGCCGCCGGCCACTCGGATGGCGAGATCATCGAGATCATCACGCATGTCGCAATGAACATCTTCACCAATCTGCTGGGCAAGGCCACCCAGATCGAGATCGACTTCCCGGAGATCGAGCTCAACAAGGCCGCCTGACTTATCGCAGCTCCGGCGCGGCGAAGTCTGCGCCGGCCACCGACCGGGAGAGGAGCTTTCGATGACCGAGACCGCCCAACATGCCGGCGTCCGTCCGCCGTTGCCGCCGTTCACGCGCGAAACCGCGATACAGAAAGTCCGAATGGCCGAAGACGCCTGGAACACGCGCGACCCAGAGCGCGTGTCGCTCGCGTATACGGAGGATAGCCGCTGGCGCAATCGCGCGGAATTCCCGGTCGGCCGCGCCGAGATCGTCGCGTTCCTGACGCGCAAATGGACGCGCGAGCTCGACTATCGCCTGATCAAGGAGCTCTGGACCTTTGCCGAGAACCGGATCGCGGTGCGCTTTGTTTATGAATCGCGTGATGACGCCGGCAACTGGTTCCGCAGCCATGGCAATGAGAATTGGGAGTTCGACGAGCGCGGGCTGATGCGATTGCGCTTCGCGAGCATCAACGATCAACCGATCCAGGAGAGCGAACGGAAGTTCCGCTGGCCGCAAGGTCCGCGACCCGCGGATCACCCTGGTCTTTCCGACCTCGGGCTTTGACGGCGCGAGTTCGGAGCTGCAGGAGGACGCCGTGCCGCATCGCTACGCTGAGATCGCGTTCACCCCGACGGTGAAGAAGACGCAGGAGGAACTGGGCAGCCGGAACGCTTATGCCCGAATGGAGGGCGTTCTGGAGACCAGGAACCATCGCCTGAGCGAGGCGGAGGCTGAATTCATCGCCGCGCGAAATTCGTTCTACATGGCGACGGTCGGCGAGACCGGCTGGCCCTACATCCAGCATCGCGGCGGTCCGACAGGATTCGTGCGCGTGCTGGACGACGCCACAATCGGCTTCGCAGATTTCCGCGGCAACCGGCAATATATCAGTCTCGGGAATCTGATGACTGACGACCGCGTGTCGCTGTTCTTCATGGACTATCCAAACAAGACTCGGCTGAAGCTCTTCGGGCGCGCGAAAATCGTCGGTCTCGACGATGAAGCGACCTTGTCTCGACTCGAAACCTCGGATTACCGCGCCCGCGTCGAACGCGGCTTTCTGATCAAGGTCGAAGGGTTCGACTGGAACTGCCCGCAGCACATCGTCGAGCGCTACACGCTCGACGAGATGCGCGCGATGATGGCGCCGCTCACCGCGCGGATCGCCGAACTCGAGCAACAACTCGCCGAGGCGACCGGCGCTGCGCACTCAATCTAGGTTCGGCGCGAGAATTGGAGATGCGGCGCCGGTTCAGGCCGCTCGAGCCCAGGCATCGCCCCGTCCTCCCTGAAGGCACGATACCAACAAGGGCAGTCGATACCAACAATAATACCAGCAGTCAGGCCCTAATGCCGCGAGCGCGACAACGTATCCGAAACCACGCCAGAGCACACAGAATGGCAGAAATACCCCAGGTAATCAGAATACCATGGGGTGCAATAGCATAGCTGGGGCGGTGAAAAGATGCTGCAGATGAGGGTTATGGTGCCCAGGGGCGGAATCGAACCACCGACACTGCGATTTTCAGTCGCATGCTCTACCAACTGAGCTACCTGGGCGCGCGCGAGCGCGAGATGTCCGGGCTTATAGGAAGCGCGCCGCCCCTTGTCCAGACCCTACGCGCGGCTGATCCGGCGCACTCACAACCGGTTGTCCCACCATATGACGCGGCCGACGACCTTGAGGCGCTTGAGCTCGGCCCCGCGCAGGATTTCCGGTTCATAGGCGGCGTTGTCGCTCAAGATGAGGATTTCGCCGGAGGCTAGGCGACGCAGCCGCTTCACCCTTTGATCGGCTCCCTGCAGAAAGACGAAGATATCGGCGTTGTCCCGATCGCTTTTGAGCTTGGCGGTTTTTGGCGGCAGCTCGTTTTCGCTTTCGTTGACGAGCAGCAGGGCGCCGTTCTCGAAGGTCGGCGACATGCTATCGCCCGACGCGCGCATGAAACTCACCTTGGCGCCCGGGGAAGCGAGCTTGTGCAGCATCCAAACGGGAAACGGCAGTGACTTTTCAATCGCCACAATGTGATTGATCTCTCCAGCGCCAGCGGCCGCGCGCGCGTCGAGGCTGCGAATTTGCACGAGGCTCACGTCCGGCTTCGAACGCTCGCCCGTCCTCACCGCCGGCGCTGGTTCGTCATCGAGCCCGAGCAAATAGCTCATCGAGATATTGAGCTTCGTCGACAGGGCCAGGAGCAAGGCCGAGCCCGGCTCATTGGCGCCGCGCGCCACGCGCGCAAGCGTGCTTTCAGGAATGTCGAGGTCTTCCGCGGCTTCGCGGTACGATTTGTATTTCGCCAGCAAGCCTTTGAGACGGCGCGCGAATTCAACCAAATTTGGGTCTTTCCGGCCCTTCATGCGCTTCGACGAACTAATAATGGTTGACAATCGCAGACGCCGCTGTATGGTTCGATCAAATTTGGTCGATGGATTGGCGGCTGCTGCATGAACGACCTTTCGGTTGAGGCAACGCGAGGGCTCCGTGCGAGTCGCGTGGCCATCGCTTGTCGCGAAACATATGCGAAGGGCAAATCCGCCGCTGAAATTCGACCCTCTTTCGCGCTGCCCGCGGTCGCCGTCCCGCTCGACGGAATCGCCAATTCTGTCTCCACACAGGTTCCCACCGTCAACCGTATCTTGCGCAGTCGCGGTCCGTCCAGACCTGCTCGCCCCTGAAGCGAGGCGTCACCAACCAATATCGATCGAAGGTTTTCGCTTCATTTTTCCGAATCGCCGGAACCAATGTTCTTCAAGCCGGAGGCTCAATGTCAGATCGCCGCAAAAGCGAGGTCGTCATTACTTTGACAGCCGTGCTCAATCTATATGGCGACAGCGCACTCGACGAGATTATTGACGCCTTCGCCCTCGCCCTTGCCGAGCGCGATCCCGTTGAACGCCGACGCCGACTGGCGCACGCATTGCTCCGCATCATCACCGCGAGAGTCGAGGCTCAGAGAAGACGCCTTGGAGACGACGCAAGCGATTAAGTCTTAGACCGACGCTTCTTTGACCGCCGCTTCTCTCACGCCCTTCTGGCGCCCTTGCCGGCGCGCCGCCCTTCCCCTAAACCCGCCTGCGAAATCGGAGGCGAGATGAGCAGCATCAAAAGGATTGGCGCGGGACCGCGCATGAGCCAGGCGGTCGTTCGCGGCAACGCGGTTTATACGGCCGGCCAGGTGGCGGATAAGGCGAAGGGAGGATCGGTCGCCGATCAGACCCGCGAAATTCTCGCGCAGATCGACGCGCTTCTCGCCGAAGCCGGCAGCGCTAAGGCGAATATCCTGTCGGCGACAATCTATCTTGCCGACATCTCGACTTTCACAGAGATGAACAGCGTCTGGGATGAATGGGTCGACAAGGCCAATCCGCCCGCGCGCGCCACCGTCGAAGCAAAGCTTGTATCGCCAGCCTATAAGGTCGAAATCGCGGTCATCGCGGCGCTCTAGCCCATTTTTCGCCGAAGCGGACGCCGGTTCGGCATTGAAAATGCGCCCTTAGAGCAGGTTCCGAAAGTTAACAGACTTTCTCGATGAGAACCTGCTCCAACGTTTTGATCTTGAGCGATTCCTTATCGATCACATGATTCCATGTGATCGGGAAGCGCTCTAAAGACGGAGCGTACTCACTCACAAATGCGCGCCTGCGCCGCTCAGCGGATTCTCTGGATCAAAGGCGTAGCGGACTGTTTCGAATCGCATGCCATGCGCGTCGATGAGCAGCAGGCGGCCAACCAGTCCCTCGCCGAAGCCGACGATCTCGCGCACGACTTCAAGCGCCATCATCGCGCCGACGACGCCGGCAAGCGCGCCGAGAACGCCCGCCGCTTCGCAGGTCGGGATTTCGCCTGCCTGTGGCGGCGTCGGAAACAGACAGCGATAGGTTGGGTTCGGGCCGTCGGCGCCTTGTTCGAACGGGCGCAGCGTCGTCAGCGATGCATCGAAACCGCCGAGCGCGGCGGTGACAAGCGGCTTTTTCTCATAAAAGCAGGCGTCAGAGACGACATAGCGCGTCGCGAAATTATCCGAACCATCGGCAACGATATCGTAGCGCGCGATCAGCGCTCGCGCGTTCTCCGCGTCGAATCGCAGCGCGTGAGGCTCGACGGCGACGTGCGGATTGATTCGGGCGATCGCGTCCCGTGCGCTTTCGACCTTAGGGCGGCCGATGTCCTGCGTCGCGTGGATCACCTGGCGCTGCAAATTTGACAGTGACACGGCGTCGTCGTCGACGACGCCGAGCGCGCCGACGCCGGCGGCGGCGAGATATTGCAACAGCGGCGCGCCCAACCCGCCTGCGCCGATCACGAGAACCCGCGCGTTTTTGAGCTTGCTCTGGCCCGGCCCGCCAATGTCGCGCAGCACGAGATGCCTTGCGTAGCGTTCGATCTCTTCAGGCGAAAGGTTCAAAAGGCGCTCCGACGCCGCGCTCTGGATGCGGCGCGGGCGACCATAGCGGCTTCGTGCGCTCGTCTCCAGCTAAGGCGAATGTGGGCGCGGAAATGATGACGTTACGGTTGCACAGGCTGACGCTTTTTTGCCGAGCGCCGCTCTTCGGCAGACGGCGGGCTCGCGGCGCGCAGCGCCTCCAGGCCGACGCCGCCGAGGGCGGCCGCGCCGCGGGCGTAAGCGATGTTATCGAGGAACTGCCGGGCGCAATTCTCCCAGGTGAAGGTCAGCGCGTGGGTTCGCGCGGCATCGCGTTTAATGTCGAGCGCAGCCAGAGCTGCCGTCCGCAGATCTTCGTTCAACGCTCCCGCTCCGCTCGCGCCGATGACGTCAAGCGGCCCCATCACCGGATAGGCCGCGACCGGCAGTCCGCAGGCCATGGCTTCAAGCAGCACCATGCCGAACGTGTCGGTGCGGCTCGGGAAGACGAACACATCCGAGGAGGCGTAGAGCGCCGCAAGTTCGGCGCTCGTTTTGACGCCAAGAAAGCGCGCCTCCGGAAATCGCGCTTCTAGGCCGACGCGCGCTGGTCCGTCGCCGGCGACAAGCCTCGTGCCCGGCAAATCAAGCGACAGGAAGGCCTCTATGTTTTTCTCGACGGCGAGGCGCCCGGCGTAAAGGAAGATCGGCCGCGGATAAGGCAGTGGCGTCGCCGCATTCGGCGTAAACAGCGCGTGGTCTACGCCGCGCGACCAGCGCAGAATCCGACGAAATCCGCGCTCCGATAATTCTCGAGACAGGCTCGGCGTCGACACCATCACGCCGGCCCCGGCGTTATGAAAGCGGCGCAGAGCCGCATAAGCGAGTCCGACGGGCAGGCCGAAACGCGCCTGGATATATTCGGGGAAACGCGTGTGGAAGCTCGTGGTGAAGCATCGGCGCTCCCGCAGCAAC
This sequence comes from Methylocystis sp. B8, assembly GCF_005771425.1. Classification (GTDB taxonomy): domain Bacteria; phylum Pseudomonadota; class Alphaproteobacteria; order Rhizobiales; family Beijerinckiaceae; genus Methylocystis. The sequence goes on from NZ_VBTZ01000014.1 coordinate 23,869, forward strand.
ACGGCGCGGGTCACGAGCCCGATTGGTCCTTCCGTGGCGATATGGACATGATCATAGCCGTCTTCGAGCCGACGACGAACGGCGCGTGGCGAGGCGAGCGCCAGCGCTATCTCCGGATAGGTTGGCATTGGCAGCGAGTTGAAATCGCGCGGCGTCAGAAAGTCGATCTCAGCGCCGAGCGCGCGCGCCGATTCCGCCATGGCCTCAAGGGAGCGGACGACGCCATTAACCTGCGGACGCCAGGCGTCCGTCGCAACCAATATTCGCATTAAGCCGCCGCAGCTCTCTCGTTTGGCAAGACCTTCGCGCGCTCCGAAGCCTCGGCCGCCGCGCGTTCAGCCGCCGTATCGTGCCAACGCAGAATCTCGAATGTTCCGTCATTATGTTCGGCGATCGCGGTGCAGCTTTCGACGAAATCTCCGGTATTGACGTAGAGCTTGCCGCCAATCGTCTTGATTGTCGCGTGATGGATATGCCCGCAGATGACGCCGTCGACATTGCGCCTAGCAGCCTCTGACGCCAGTGCGTTCTCGAAATCGCCGATGAAATTGACGGCGTTCTTGACCTTCAGTTTCGCCCAGGCCGACAGCGACCAATAGCCGACGCCAAACATGCGGCGCGCGCGGTTGAACCAAGTATTGACGACAATCGCAAAATCATAGGCCCAGTCGCCGAAGAAGGCGAGCCAACGCGCGTTGCGCACGACGATGTCGAACTGATCGCCGTGAATGACGAGCATGGTCTTGCCGTCGGCGGTCTCATGCAGCGCGTCCTCGACGACTTCGACCCCACCGAAATTGAGTCCGGTGTAATCGCGAGCGAACTCGTCGTGATTTCCCGGCACATAGATGACGCGGGCGCCTTTCCTGGCCTTGCGCAGCAGTTTTTGTACGACGTCATTGTGCGCCTGCGGCCAGTACCAGCCATTCTTGAGACGCCAACCGTCGACGATATCGCCGACGAGATAGAATGTGTCGGCGTCATTATGCTTGAGAAAATCGACCAGCAGTTCGGCCTGGGCGCCTCGCGCGCCGAGATGCAGATCGGACAAAAACAGCGTCCGATAGCGTTTAACTGCATGTTCGCTTGTTGGATCCGACATATGCGCTCTGCTGGAGCGCGCCGCTTGGGAGACATCCACCCTGGCGTTTCTGTCGAGCATGAGCCTGTTCGCCTCTCGCTTCGCCGCGTGGCCTGATTGACCAGATTCGCATCACAGCGAGATGACACGGCTCAGCCTCGACACGGCCGTCAGCGGCGCCGGGAGCCCGTCCGTTCGATATTTCGAACAAAATCGGATATCTTACCGGATCAATTCTGAAACGGATGGGCGCGGCCAAAGCGCCAGGGACTATGGGCGTCGAAGGCCAGGACAAGCAGAAAATACTGGATGCCGGGGCGCTGGCGCTTTCGGGTCAGCTTGGCGCGACCGTGCAGCGCCTCCGGAAGGCCTATAATCTGTCGCTTTCCGAACTCTCTCAGCAGTCTGGCGTCGCCAAATCGATCATCAGTCAGATCGAACGCAATGAAACCAATCCGACGCTCGCGACGATCTGGCGCCTGGCGCAGGCTCTCGACGTCTCAATCGAGCGGGTGTTGCAGACGACGGAAGAAGAACCCTTCCTCGAGAAAACGAGCAAGGCCGACACGCCGATCCTCGTCTCCGACGACGGCAAGTGCCGGCTGGCGATCATCGGTTGGATCAAGACCGTCGAATGGCTGCAGTCCTACGAATTCGCCGCCGACCCCGGGGGCGTGCTTGAATCCGACGCGCATCAGCGCGGTTCGGTCGAAAGCCTATCCGTGCGCCAGGGCGAACTCGAGGTCGAAGTGGCGGGCGCAAAGTCGAGCGTCAAGGCGGGCGAGACCTTACGTTATCGCTGCGACAAGCCCCACGTCATCCGCAATCTCGGAAAAACGCCGGCGCAGGCGACGATGGTCTGCATTCTGAAAGCGGCTGTAATGGAGTGACGCTTGCCGCCGCAGGGCGTCGAAACGCCCGCGGCGGCCGATGGCGATGTCCGTCGTCAGGAATGCAGTTCGCCGACGTGCTTTTGCGAGTAGAGCTGGACGCCGAGCTGCTTGATCAACTCAAGCTGCGTCTCGAGGAAGTCGATATGCCTTTCCTCACTCTTGACCACGCCTTCGAACAGCTGCTCGGAAACGCGATCATTGATTGAAAGGCAGTAGGCCGCGGCTTCGAGATAGAGATCGCGGGCGTCGAGCTCGGTGGCGAGATCCGCCTTGATGATTTCCTCGACGGACTGCCCGATGCGCAACGGATCCAGCACCTGCATATTCGGGAACCCTTCGAGGAAAAGGATGCGTTCAGCGAAGTGATCCGCGTGATGCATCTCCTCGATCGATTCTTCTTTCCATTTCTTGGCGAGTTCGAGAAAGCCCCAATTGTGGAAGATTCGGTAATGCAGCCAGTATTGATTGACGGCCGTCAATTCTGCGCGCAATCCGCGATTGAGATAGTCGATGACCTTCGCGTCACCGCGCATGTCCGCATCCTTTCCATGAAATAGACTTACGCCGCCAATTCGTCGGCGCGACAGCCCTCACAATCGCCGTTCCCTGCGCAGTCATCCAGTCCTCTCGCGGCGTGCTGGTCGACGATGGCGACGATGCTGCGCACGCAGCGCCCGCATTTCGCCTCGCAACCCATGTGCCGGAACACTGCTGCAACCGAAGGCCGGTCGCTCCGTGGCCCAAGCGTATCGCGCACATCGCGGTCTGATAGGACGTTGCACGAACAGACGATCATTGCTTAGCCTAGTTTGGAAAGATTGCAAACTACTTTTGGAAAGGTTACAAACTTTCTTCTTTGGAAAGATTGCAAACTACCTTTCGTATCAGTAGGTTACACGATCTCCTATCGTTTGCCAACTGTCGCGTGTCGGCTTCCTGACAGAAGCACGCCGTTAGGCTGTGAGTGGCAAGTAACGTGCCGGTTCATCAAATTCATTTTGGACCGATCGGCCTTGCGGCAAGAGTGAAGCAAAACAAGAGGAAGACAAAAAGAGCCGCGAACGGCGTCCGCGGCTCGGCATAATTAGATTGATTCGTTCCTACCAGTGGCCATGCCCCCATCCTCCGCCCCAACCGTAGCGCGGCCCCCAATAGGGGCGTCCCCATCCTCCGCCCCAACGCGGACCGCCCCAGCCGTAGCCATAGCCATAGCCGGGCTGCCACCAGCATTGGTACGGCCCGCAGACCCAGCGCGTCTTCTCGATGTTTTGACCGGCCTGGGCCGGGAGTGCGCGATCGATCCCGGGCAGCGCAGAAGCCTCAGGCGCGAATGCGGCGGAGGCGAGAACGAATATCAACGCGGCGAAGGCCGGTTTGACTGGCCCCGATAGGGTTTTGACGGCTGCCGATTTCATGGAGCATCCTCCTCGTGAGACATCACGGAACCGATTTTCAAACTACGGCGTAGCCTGTGAACCGCGGCTGAAACTTCCATTCATCAGAAAGTTATGATGTCGAAATTTCTGGGCGCCCTCGATCAAGGCACGACCAGCACCCGCTTCGTCATCATGGACGCGGCAGGTGAGATCGTCACGCAAGCCCAGCGTGAGCATCGGCAAATCTATCCCCGTCCCGGCTGGGTCGAGCACGACGCCGCTGAAATTTGGGCCAACACGCAAGCCGTGATCGAGGCCGCGTTTAGCAAGGCGAACCTTTCGGCTCAGGACCTCGCCGCAATCGGCGTCACCAATCAGCGAGAGACGACGGTCTTGTGGGATGCGACGACTGGCGCGCCGCTTCACAACGCGATCGTCTGGATGGATACGCGCACGCAAGCGGCCGTCGATCGACTGGCGGCGCGGGGTCTGAGCGATCTGATCCGCGCAAAAACTGGACTGCCGCTCGCGACCTATTTTTCCGCGCTCAAGCTCGCCTGGCTCCTCAACGAAATCCCCGGCGCGCGTGAAAAGGCGGCGCAAGGCGTTGCGCTTTTCGGCACAGTCGATTCCTGGATCATTTGGAATTTGACGGGCGGCCCCCGCGGCGGCCGTCACATCATCGACGCGACCAACGCCTCGCGAACGCAGCTTATGAACATCGAGACCCTGAGCTGGGACGAAGAGCTGCTGCGGGTCTTCGACATCACCGCAGCCTGCCTGCCGAAGATTCGCTCCTCGAGCGAAGTTTACGGAGAATGCGTCGGCGCGCTCGCGGGCGTTCCGATCGCCGGCGATCTCGGCGACCAGCACGCCGCGCTGCTCGGGCAGGGCTGCGTCAATGCAGGCGACGTCAAGAACACTTATGGCACCGGCTGCTTCCTGCTGATGAACGTCAGCGACACGCCGCGCGTCTCGACCAAAGGCCTGCTGACGACGCTCGCCTATAAGCTTGGGGACGCAAAACCCTGTTACGCGCTCGAAGGCTCGATCGCCATCGCCGGCGCTTTGGTGCAATGGCTGCGCGACAATCTCGGGATCATCAAGGAGAGCCACGAAATCGAGGCGCTGGCGAGAAGCGTTCCTGACAATGGCGACGTTTATTTCGTGCCGGCGTTCTCGGGCCTCTTTGCGCCGCGATGGCGCGGCGACGCGCGTGGAATCATCGCCGGGCTGACGCGATTTTCCAACAGGGGCCATATCGCGCGGGCGGCGCTCGAGGCGGCGGCCTTTCAGACAAGAGAAGTGCTGGCCGCAATGGTCGCGGACGCTGACGTCGAGATCAGCGCGCTAAAGGTCGACGGCGGCATGGCGGCGAACGACCTGCTTATGCAGTTTCAGGCAGACATCATCGATGCGCCGGTCGTTCGGCCGAGGCAACTGGAATTGACGGCGGTCGGCGCCGCCTATGCGGCGGGATTAGCCGTTGGCGTTTACAAAAGCTTGGACGACATCGTCGCGCATACGCGCGAGTCCCATCGCTTTACGCCTGATATGTCGCCGCAAGAGCGCGTCCGTCTCATTGCGTCATGGGAAAAGGCCGTCGAGCGTTCGCTAGGCTGGGCAATCTGAGAGACGCGCTAGTCGAAATCGACGCTCAAACCGTGTTTCTCAAGCTGTTTTTCGACAGCGTCGAGGATTTTCTGTAGCTCGTCTATGTCGATCGGCGTTTCGTCGTCCGGCGCGTCCCAATGGTCGAGGTCGTCGAGACGCACGACGAAGTCGGCGTCTTCGTCGGATTCTGCGTCTGGCGGCGCGGCGGGAATGGTGAGCGTTTTTCCGGCGCGCCGCACGCGAATCGCGCCCTCCGTCACCTCAACCTCATAGCCGCTTGCGCGTCGCGCCATGGCTCCCTCCAGCCTCGCGGTTCTCACATTTCGACAAGTCCGGCGTGAGCGGCGGCCTTGCGCATGAGCGTCGGCAATCCCTCTTTATCGAGATTGGCGCACGCCGCCCAGCGGCAATCTGAAGGCGCCGATTTGGCGCGCGTATGCGCGACGAACACTGTCGCTTCCAAAGCGAAATGTGTGAACACATGAGTGACCGGCGCGTCGAGCGCGCGCCACCGCGCCAAGCTGGGCGCGAAATGCGAGAATTCCGCGGCGGCGACATCCTGCGTCAATGGCGTCGACGGAAAGGCGTTCATGCCGCCAAAAAGTCCCTTCGGCGGCAGACGACGCAGCAACGTCTCGTCGCCGCGCCGCAGGATAAAGATCGCGCCATGGCGTCTTGGCTTTGGTCGCTTAGGCTCGCGCACCGGGTAGTCGCCCTGCGCGCCCAAACGCCGCGCAGAGCAGAAGGGCGACAGTGGACAGGCGGGGCAGTCCGGCGTGCGTGGCGCGCATATAAGAGCGCCGAGCTCCATCAGCGCCTGGACGGAATCACCGGGACGCGCATGGCTCATGAGCGCTGCCGCCTTCTCGCGAATCAGCGTCGCGGCCTTGCGCGGCGGCTGTTCAATCGCGTGGAGACGCGCGATGACGCGCTCGACATTGCCGTCGACGGCGACGCAGGGCTGATCGAAGGCGATGGCCGCGATCGCCGCCGCCGTATAGGGGCCGACGCCGGGAAGATTTCTCAGGGCCGCTTCTTCTTGTGGAAATCCGCCGCCGGAGTCCGCGACCGCACGCGCGCAGGCGTGCAGATTGCGCGCTCGGGCGTAGTAGCCGAGCCCCGCCCATTGCGCGAGAACATCGTCGAGCGGCGCGCGCGCCAGATCTTCAACGCTCGGCCAGCGCGACAGAAACGCTGCGTAGCGCTCCTTCACGGTCGCGACGGTCGTCTGCTGCAACATGATTTCGGAAAGCCAGACCCTGTAGGGGTCGGGCGCTTCGCCACGCCGCGCGCGCCAGGGCAGCTCGCGCCGCTCGGCGTCATACCAGGCGAGCAGCGCTTCGGCCGGTTTGGTCGATCTCGCGCGAGGCTTTATCATGAGGGTGATTGATAGAGGGCGAAACCTCGCCCTCGCAAGGAGGCGGCTTCGCCGAGAGCCCAATGAGCGCTTCCTCGCGCTGCAAAGGTATAAGAGCGCGCCCGCTCGCGGATTACGTCCTGCGCGAACTCGACCCGCTCGTCGCCACGCGCGGCTTTAGCGAAGCCTCGCTGCTTTTATCCTGGCGCGAGATCGTCGGCGCGCGAATCGCGCGAATCTGCGCGCCAGCCTCGTTGCAATGGCCGCCACGAGCACGGACGAAATCGACCGACCCCTCGGCGGCGAAGCGCCGCGAAAAGACGCCGCGAGAGCCGGCGACTCTCGTGCTGCGGGTCGACCCCGGATTCGGACTTGAAGCGCAGCATCTCGCCCCGATTATTATCGACCGGGTGAACGCCCATCTCGGCTGGCGATGCGTCGCACGGATCGCGTTGCGGCAGGAAGAATTGAGCGCCGCTCCGGGGTCGCCGCCAAGAGCCGATCGCGCGCCGAAGCCAAACGACGACGCCCGCGCCCGCGCCGTAAAGGCGACCGAAGGCGTCGCCGAGGAAGGTTTGCGCGCCGCGCTCATCAGGCTCGGCGAACGCGCGATCGCAGGGTCGGCCGGCGAGCCCGGCGACGCTTGACGCCGCCTCTCCAAAAGCTTGCAATCGCCAACGCATGCTTTTAGGTTCGCGCCGCCAGAGCGCGCTCCGAAAAAGTGGAACCCGGTTTTTCGCGTAGAGCGCGCTCTAAACTTTTGGGTTCGATCACGTTATCTGCCTTTGGGCGATTGCGCCCAAGGCAGCGTGATCTAGTGCCGCCATAGCTCAGTTGGTTAGAGCACCAGATTGTGGATCTGGGGGTCCCCCGTTCGAGCCGGGGTGGCGGTACCATATTCTCAGCGCCAGCAAATGCGCGGTGAATTTCGACATGTCCACCGCGGAGCATGGGCCGGGGACATATGAGTTGGCGAAGAAGGCTCGAGGGCAGGCCGCCTGAGCGCGACCCGCGACCCATTTATGTCGCGACCTTCGGTCTGCTGATGGCGGCTGCGAGCTACGCTATTCCCGATGAGAACATGGCGGGAGCCTTTTTTGGCTCAGGCCTGATCACGGCGGCGTTCTGCGTAGTTTATTGGCTCGCCAATCCCACCGGAGGCCTTGATTGACGGCGAGCCGTCAGGAAGAACGCCGAAAATTCGCCGCTGCGAAACGCCGTCATCGCGAGCCTAAGGCGAAGCGATCCAGTTGCGCTCTTGTCCCTGGATTGCTTCGCTCCGCTCGCAATGACGCGCGCCAAAACGGGCCGACGCGCAACGCCCAATGCGATCGTCCCTTCGCTCTACAGCAGATTGCCCTCCGAGATTGCGCGAAGGGCGAAGCCGAGCGCAACGATTCCCCATCCTTTGAAAAGCAGATCAACGCCAAGGAAAGTTCCGATCGCCCAAATTCCAGTGAACGGCCAGCCGGTGAGCAACAGCGCGCCAAGGACCAACGCGACGCCGCCCTGCAGCAGATACATCCAAAGGCTTTCGATGTGAGAGGTCAGCGCGAAGCCGATGACAAGCACGCCCTCGGCAATGAAATAAAAGGCGATGAGAAGCGTGATCGCTTCGGCGCTGATCGCGGGACGCGTCAGAAGCATGATTCCGAGGATCGCCAGAAGAACCGCCCAGAGCACATGGACGAAAAAGTCGGTCCACAGGCCCGCCGTCGTAAAGGCGAATATGAGCACGGACACCGCGCTGACGATGAGCAAAACGCCGAAGAAGCCGACCGTGATGATGGTCGCCATTCTGGCTCGCAAGATGGCGATGATTCCAAGGGCCCCGACCAAGATTCCGAGGGCGATGACCCAACCCCAATGAACGGCGAGGACGTCCGGCGGTATAGAAGCGAAAGAGTCAAACTGTCGAGACATTTATGGCTTCCATGGCAAGATGACGACGAAAGCCGAATCTTTCGCCGATCGGCGGCAAATAGCAAGCCGATATTTCAAAGGCATGGAAGCCGAGCGCAGTTTCGAGACTCTAACGAATGACGATCTCGCGCGACTGAGCGAGATTGCTCAAGACGTGTTGCGCAATAAGGCGTTTCGAACGCCGGTCGGTCGAAACTACAAGGATCGACTGATCCTGCTCGCGCTCTGCCAGGGCGGCGCGCAACATTATGTGGACGGCGTCACCGGCGTCAAAGACTTGGATGTCTGGGCGTTCTTTCGCGGCGGGACCGGCAAGCCATTTCCCTGGCGCGCGCGCTGGAGCGCCGATTTTGGCCCATCGCGGTTCGGTCGCCATCCGGCGGACGAAGGCTATCTCGGCCGGCGCGTCGACGTCATGGGCCGCTCCATTCCTGCGAGCGATATGACTGGTGAACGCGCCGTCCTCGCCTGGCTGCATGGGCGGAGCAAAAGCGCCAGACTGCTTGCCAAACGTCCGGTGATCGCGATTTTCCCGCAAGCGCTTTTCGGAAAGCTGCTGTGGTCGCCGCCCCATGCGTAATCGAAGAGGCTCAGCCGCGTTCGCTGTCGAGATGCGCCATTTGCGACTCGGCGTAGCGCTCGCCAGCGACGGAAGAAGCAAGCTGCTCAAGAAGGGAAATCTCATCGCGATCGAGCGTCAAAGAAAGCGCGCCAAGCGATTCGGCGAGTCTGTCGCGCCGCCGCGCGCCGATGAGGGGCGCGATGTCGTCGCCGCGCGACAAGACCCAGGCGATGGCGATCTGCGCGACCGTCGCGCCCTTGGCGTCGGCGATGCGCTTGATTTCATCGACGAGCCCGAGGTTCCTTTCGAGGTTTTCGCCCTGAAAGCGCGGAATGGTCGTGCGGAAATCTCCCGCTCCCGTTTGTTTGCCGGCCTGCCAATGGCCGCCGATCAATCCGCGCGACAGCACGCCATAGGCGGTGATTCCTACGCCGAGCGCGCGGCACGTTGGAAGGATCGACTTTTCGATTCCGCGCGAAATAAGAGAATATTCAATCTGCACATCGGCGATCGGATGCACGGCGGCCGCGCGGCGGATCGTCTCCGGCCCGAATTCCGAAAGCCCAATGAAACGAACATAGCCCGCCTTGACCATGTCGGCGATGGCGCCGATCGTCTCCTCGATCGGCACATTCGGGTCGAGCCGCGCCGGACGGTAGATATCGAGATAATCGACGCGAAGCCTCTTAAGGCTGTATGCGAGCGACGTCTTCACGGCTGACGGCCGACCATCGAAGCCGACCCAGTTTCCTTGCGGATCGCGCTGGGCGCCGAATTTGACACTGAGAATAACGGCGTCGCGCGGCCGGCCTTGCAGGGCCTCTGCGATCAGCATCTCATTATGGCCCATGCCGTAGAAATCGCCGGTGTCGAGCAACGTTACGCCGGCGTCGAGCGCGGCGTGAATGGTCGCGACGCCTTCGGCGCGATCCGACGCGCCATAGAGGTCCGACATTCCCATGCAGCCGAGCCCCACGGCTGACACCGCGGGACCGTTTGCGCCAAGCTTGCGAGTTTTCATTGAAGACCTCCAACGGACGGCTAAAGAGCGATCCAATCTGCGCCGCGGCATTATATGTTACTGCATGCCCCTGTTACTGTACGCCCTGCATGGTCGCGCATGAGCTTTGCTCGGCGACAAATGAGAGCAAAAAACGCGTGCCGCGCCATTTCGACCCTGCGCTGATCAATGATCCATTCGACGATCCGGGACTTTACGTCGATCTCGTGTTCGAAAAGCGGGCATTGCTCTTCGATCTTGGCGATCTCGGACGGCTTTCGCCGCGAAAAATGCTGCGAATCAGCGACGTCTTCGTCACGCATCTGCACATGGATCATTTCGCGGGCTTCGATCAGCTGCTGCGGCGTCTGCTCGGGCGCGAAATGACCCTCGGCGTCTATGGGCCGCGTGGCATAGTCGACGCCGTAGAGCATAAGCTCAAAGCCTATTCCTGGAATCTCATCGGCGGTTACGACGGCAATCTGACATTCCGCGTAACTGAAATGGACGAATCCGGTCGCACGTCCTCCGTTTCATTTTCCGGACGAACGCGGTTTGCAAGGCGCGACGAAGAGAAAAGCCAGTCGAGCGAGGGCGTGCTTCTAAAAGAATCTGGAATTCAGGTTCGCGTCACGACGCTCGATCACGGACTGCCGGCGCTGGCCTTCGCGCTGGAGGAACGCGCGCATATCAACATCTGGCGCAACAGGCTCAACGCGATGGGCCTCGCCGTCGGGCCGTGGCTGCGCAAATTCAAAGAGGCGACGCTTAAGGGCGCGGACGATCAATCTCCCATCAACGTCGCCTGGGCGGATGCTGAAGGCGCGAAGCCCGACTCTCTGCCCTTTGGCCTACTCAAGAAGGAGATCATGAAGATCTCCTCGGGCCGCAAGATCGCTTACGTGGTCGATTGCGCCTATACCGAGCGCAACATCGAACGAATCGTAAAGCTCGCTGAAGGCGCAGACACGCTCTTCATCGAAGGCGGATTCTTAGAATGCGACTCCGTCGCAGCGGCGGCGCGACGACATTTGACGGCGCGGCAGGCGGGAACAATCGCGCGCCTCGCCAGAGTCAAGCGGCTCGTCACCTTCCACTATTCGCCGCGCTACAAGGGACAAGGCGCGGAGCTTGCGCGGGAAGCTCAGGACGCGTTTCTTAGCGGCTGAACCTGTTCGGAGGCGGGAAGCAGTGATGCAGTTCTTTCGATGGGCGGCGGTTTTCATTATTGCAGCCCTGTTCATGTTGGCCTCGGCGACTGGCGCCGAGAGAAGCCGCTCCGTCATTCCGCTGACTTTGACCGAAGATCAATATGCCGGCGGACGCATCTACCTGCCGGTCCGCATCAGCAATGTCATGGGAACCATGCGCCTTGACACCGGGGCTTCGAGCACGCGCGTCAGGCTGGCGCCCTGGAACAAGGACTTGCTGGCTCTCGGCCAAAGCCTTTCAACTGGAGCGTCAGGCGCGACAATGCGCTGCGAAGACGTCGAAGCGCAGAATTTTGAACTCGTCGCCGACCAAGGGAACAATATCGCGCGAGCGAAATATCAAATCACGCGATGTCCGCCCGGCGACGCCGACGACTTACTTGGCCTCGATTTTTTCAAAGGCGCGCGTTTCAGCCTCGATCTAGATCGCCGCGAACTTGTCTTTTTTGGAGATGCGATCGCCAGTGGTCGGCCAAAACCATTCCGACGACTGGGACCTGAGGGAAATCTCGTCGGCGTCGACCTGCGCTTCGGCAATACCGCTGCGATCGGCCTGTTCGATACAGGCGCGGAAGTCTCCGCAGTCGATCAGCAGTTCGTGCGTAAGCACAAAGCGTTATTCGCTCCCGTGAACGCCAAGGCCCAAGCAAGCGGCGTCGGAGGAAAGCGCATGTCCATGCAAGTCTACAAGATCAAATCGATCGATCTCGGCGGAGGTCGCATTCTGCGCGATCTCTTTGCAATCTCCTATGACTTCGGCGCATTGCGCAACGCGCTCGGCCGCGACGTTCATTTTCTGATCGGCGATAATCTCATTAGGAAATTCGATTGGGACTTCGATTTTCGCGCGCCGGATTCCCCGACATGGGACGCAAAGCTGAAATAGACGGCGCGCCACGCGAGCGCAGCGCGACCGATTTCGTGTCGAGTCTTAGAACGCCTAAAAGTTCACTTTCGACGCGAGATAGAAGGTACGGCCCGGAGAGGGATAGCCATCGGCGAGCACATAATAGTCGTCGAAAGCGTTGCGTACGCCGCCGGAGAATTTGATGTTGTCGCCGGGCTGATAATCGACGTTGAAATTCGTCAGGCAGTAGGCGCCGGTTCGATAGTACCAGTTGCCGTTTGTGATGGTCGTCCAGCGAGCGCCGGCCACTTCGATGCTTGGCGTCAAGGTCAGTTCGGGAATTGGGCGGTAGCCGGCGTAAAGAAACATCTTAAAGTCAGGCACGCCGGTCGGCTGAAAATTGAGGATTGAAGGCGAATAGACACGGCGCCTAATGAAGGTGACATTGCCGCCGAGCGAGAAATCCTCGCGCACGAAATAATCGGCCGAGATTTCCGCGCCGTAGAATCTGCCGCCGCCGACATTCTGAGATTGTGTAACGTTAGGTCCAAATTGAGGCGCGGGCACGCTTTGGATGAGTTTGTCGACGAGGCTGTAGAAGACGTCGACCGACACCCGGCTCCCCGGCGCGAACAGGCTCGACCAGCCAAGATCGAAATTGGTGGCGCGTTCAGGCATGAGCGTCGGATTGGACGTCGCGCCGCCAAAGCGCGTGCTGAAGCGCTCGAAGAGCGTCGGATAGCGCGTTCTGCTTGAGCCGTTAAAGTAGATGCGGTCAGTGTCGGTATAACGCCAAATGGCCGCGCCCTGATAGTTCGGCGCCTGCACGTCCGCCGGCTGATAGTTGATGACGCCTTGCGGAACAGCGAAGCCTTGCGCCTGCCGCAGATGGCGCCAATCGTAGCTGAAGCCTCCAACGATATCGATGTCCTGTCGCGGGTGGAACGTATTTTCGACCGCCGCCGAATAAGTGTCCTCTATGTCCCTAATGATCGGCTGGGTGAAGCACGGCACGGTGGCCACGCAGCCCACGCGAGTCCCGCGAATATTTTGTCCGAAATTCTCCTGCCACTCGGAATGATTATCCATGCGATAGAAGAACAGCGCTTTCAAGGTATCGATGTCGCCGATCTGCGCGCCGGCCTCGACTTCGGCGCCAAGCGCATAGTCCGCGTAAGCGCTATTAAAGGACTTCGGCAGAGACTGATTGATGAAAGAAGGATCGTCGTAGCTGACGAGCGAATTGTCGTATTTGCTCCAATAGCCGCGTGTCTTCACATAGGCGGCTTCATTGAGCTGAGTTCTCGACAGGAAATAGAGGTTCTGAACGCGCCAATAGGGCCATCGCCAGAAACGTTGAGCGCTCGATCCTGACAGCGGATCGGTTGTATGGAGCGGCGAGCCTTTTTGACCCTCCTGACGGGTGAAGCTCAACGAATATTCGTCGGTAGCGTTGGGCGTCACGGCCACACGCGCATTGACGTTATAGTCTTGCGTATAGGATTGCCCGCGCATGCCCGGTCCCTGAGCGAGCGTCGATTGATAACTCGCCGGCAGCATCCAGCCGTCGTAGTTTTGGAAAGTGCCGCTGAGCTGCGCGTACCAGAGGTCGTGCTTGGTGCCTGCAAAACCGTAGGTCATCGGCCCGAGGAAGGTTCCGTCGCGGCCGAATTCGAATCGCGTGCGCCATTCGGCTTCAATCTCTCGGGTCGGCCGGCGCGTCACGAGATTGATCTGACCGCCCATGCCGCCAGGACCATCGAGCACCGAGACATAGCCTTTGGCGATCTGCACTTCGGCGATGTCGGCGGTCAGAAAGCGCGCGAAATCGAGTCTGTTGTCGACCGGCAGATAGACGCGGACGCCGTCGACGGTGAGCGGCACCTGCCATCGATCGAAACCCCGCACATAAATGTTTTGCTCATTGCGCGAGTTGCCTGAGATCTGACTGTTGACGCCCGGCGCGATATTGACCGCGCTGTCGAGCGTCGGCCGCGCAAAGGTCTCCATCTGTCTGTTGGTGATCGTGTAGCCGCCGAAGGCGTCGGTATGCTGACTGGGCGTCGGGCCATTATCGACTTTCTCCGAAGGGACCGCCTGCGTCGAACGCGCTGCGCCTTCGCCGTCGCCGGCTTCTGCGGCTCTTGTGGGGACGCCGAGCCGCCGCGCGCCGACTTTGATCTGACCGAGTTCGAAGGCTTTGGGCGCATGCACTTCGATCGGCGGCAGCGTCGTCTGCGCGCCTACCGGCGCTGATAGCGAGAGAAGAACGCCGCCTGAAATCGCCGTCGTAGTCAGCAGCCTGGTCATCATTGCCCCCATGGAACGTCAGAGAGAGTTGAGGAAAGCGAGCAGCGCGTCGCGCTGGGGTTCGGGAAGATTGCGGAAGGCGTCGACCGATGTTTGCGCTTCGCCGCCATGCCAGAGGATCGCCTCGGCGGGCGTGCGCGCTCTGCCGTCATGCAGAAAATTGGCGCCGTCTCCGCCCTTGCCGGCGAGGCCTAGTCCCCAGAGCGGCGGCGTTCGCCATTCGCGAGGGCCGGCTTCGAAATCGTCGCGGCCATCGGCGAGCTCCTCGCCCATGTCGTGCAGCAGTAGATCGGTATAAGGATGGATATCGACGCCGTTGAGCGCAGGCTGCAGAGGGAAGTCTGCGACATGCAGCGCATCGCGATGGCAATCGGAACAGCCAATCTGATGAAACAGCGCTTCGCCGTCCTTGACGGGAGGTTCCTCGAGATTGCGTCGGGCTGGAGGCGCAAGCGCGCGGATGTAATTTAGGACCGCATCGAGTTGAGCGTCCGATAACTCCGGCTTCGATGCGCTACGGCATTCGCTTAGAGTCGGCGCGCAGGTCTCGACGGGAAATAGCGACGACGTAATCCCAATGTCTTCAGCGAAGGCGTTGGCGATCTGCTGCTTGAGATTGGGCTGATTGGCTTTGAGTCCGAAGCGTCCGAGCGCCCTCTTGCCGGTCTCGATGTCGAAAACGAAATTCGGCCTGCCTTTGCCGGCAAGAATTTCCGCTTCGGCGACCGCCTCAAGCAGGCCCAAGCCATAAACGGGCGGCGCGTTACGCAGAGACGTTTTCGTCTCGGGCCCAAACGGACCGTAAGCGAGATTACGGAAAGAGAGCGTCGGCCGACGAAGCGTTATTTTCCCCCCATCGGGGAACAACACATCGAATTCGGCGTAATTGGCGACCGCCTGGCCTTCGCCGGCGACGCCAGGCACGCCTTCTGGATTGAGCTGAGCGCCGTAGTCAGGATGGACGCGCGGTCCGCCATGCGCATCCTTTCCGTCGACGCTCAGCCTCGCCGCCATCGTGCGCGCGACGCCATTTTCGCTGTCGGGCGCGGCGCCGCGTCCATTCTTGACATGGCAGGCGATACAGGAAAGCCGATTGTAAAGGGGACCGAGACCGATGAAGTCGGGATGATCCTGCGAAGGCCCGATGACCCAGGCCTGTCGAAAAATGCCGCTCCCCTTGCGAAAGCTCGCGGCATGTGTCGCGTCCAGTCCTTCAATGGGCTGGGTAAAGGCTTCGCTTTCGGGAGCGCTCGCCTCGTATCGCGCGGCGCCCGCCAGCATTGCTGCGCATAGAAGGACGCCGAAGCGTTTCATGGCGCCGGCTCCAGGCTTTTGACGAGGTCACGCGCCTTTTGCCGCGCAGACGCTATTTCCCCACGCCATTGCACGATCTGCTGCGGATCGATGGCGTCGCGACGCGAGAAGCGCTCAAGGAAGACCGTCGCGCGCGCATCGCTCTCGGAGATCGGAACGAAGGCGGCGAGGTTCTTCGCCTCTCCGAGGACCGCCATCGCCTTGGCGTCGGCGGCAAACTTTTTCTCAGAGTCGTGAATCTTGCGCCATAGGTCGGCGCTTTCGGCGTGGCCTTCGACGATTGCGAGATCGAATAACAGAGTGATCAGCGGCGGCCGGCGACGGCCTATCTCGGAGTCGTAGTCGAGGATTGTCGACGCTGGCAGCGCAAAGGGATTGGCGAAGCCTGCCGGCGCGTTTTGATAGACGTCGGGTCGCGCCGGATGACGCCGGCTGTCGCGCTCCATCATGAGTTGCTGGCCATCCTTCGACAGCAGGAAGTCGATGAAGGCCTGCGCGCCGGCGACATGCTTGGCGCCGGCGGTCATCGCAACATGCGCGGGCAGGAAGGCGGCGCGCTCGGGATAGATCATCTCGACAGGCGCGCCATTCGCCCTGGCGATCTCGGCGATGAAATCAATCGTCAGCGCGAGGGCGGCCTTGCCGTCTCGCACCGACGCCGTCGGTCCGAATCCCGAATCGAGCAGCGTCGCCTCTCCGGCCATTTCGCTAAGGAGACGCCACCCTTCCGTCCAACCTTCGCTCTGCAAAAAGATGTCGTAAAGCGCAGGCGAAAAGCCGACCTTGCCGGCGACGGGCATGGCCAATCGGCGCGCAAATTCTGGAGAGGCGAGATCGCGCCAGCGTCGAGGCGCCGAAAGTCCAACGGCGGCTAACGCGCTCGGATTGACGACGATCCCATAGCCGGCGACGTCGTATGCTTCGTAGGATCCGGCAGGATCGGACAATTGCTGCGCGCCGAGTCTTCCAGGGAGCGAAGCGCGATCGACCGATATCTTGCGAAAGGCGCCGCGGTCGGAAAGAAGCGCAAAATTCGCCGGCGATGGCGCCCAATAGATATCGGCTCCGCCCTGTTCGGGCTTGGTCAATTCGACAAGCGCGTCGCGGGACTGCTTCCAGACGAATTGAACGTGAATTTGCGGGTGGCCGCGCTCGAACTCCCGCTCGTAGCGAGTCGTCAACTCTTCCGGAAAGCTTGTGACGACGATGATCGTCACAGCATCCGTCGCGCCCCCGGGACACGCGCTCAAGATACTGATAACAAGGGCGATTAGCCCGGCAGGGAAAAGGCGAGTCATTGCAGGGACACCGTTGTATATTCCATCTATATAATGCTGAACTACGAACGTGCCATATAAATGTCAATATGAGAATTTTATGCAGAAACGATAAGTATATAGACGTGTGATATAGATGCAACACATATCGATATGTTATCGATTAATATCGCAGCTCGCAAAAATTATATAAATATCTCAATGTGATGAGCCGCAGCCGTGGAGCCGTTAGATGACCATTGACGGCTTTACTACATTGTGTTGAGTTTAATACAGTACGCAAAGTCGAATTCACACAGGAAGACGAAAGAAGCGATGTCTCCCCGACTTATCGCTCACGGCCCCTGGCGATCAGCGCGCAGTCCTCCCTCGCATTGCGTTTCCGGTCACTGTCGGGCGAACGAAATCGCCTTGGCGCCCGCCGCGCTGCACGGCGACGGGCCAATTCGCTAAGGCGACGCTTCGTTGAAGGAATTTCGTCTCACGCCATGGTTGCGTCCGCTTGTGCGACCCTGTACCTCGGGCGAAAGGGCGAGGCTCTGACATGGCCGACGGTAAGATCGATGCTTCACTGGCGCTGCGCAGCGAGGGGCGACTCCTCGTGGGCCGCGATCGCGTCAAGCTGCTCGAAGCCGTCGCGGCCCACGGCAGCATCACAAAGGCGGCCAAGGCGGTCGGCTTCAGTTACAAGGCCGCGTGGGATGCGGTGAACGCCATCAACAATCTGCTGCCGACGCCCGCTTTCGTCACCAAGGCGGGCGGGCGCAGCGGCGGCGGCGCCGAGGTGACCGACGAGGGACGCCGGCTGATCGCAACATTCCACCGCCTCGAAGAAAAACTCGGGCGCATATCCGAGACCATCGCCGAAGAAGGCCTTGCCGGCGCCGAGGATTTCTTGCTCTGGACCGCCGGAATGACGATTTCGGCGCGCAATGTTTTCAGAGCCGAAGTGACGCAAGTCAAGAAATGGCCGGTCGACGTCGAAGTGACGCTGCGTGTGTCGGAGAAGGATACGATCCTCGCGATCGTCACCAATGAGTCTGCCGAGCGGCTGCATCTCTCCAGAGGACAGAAGGCGCTGGCGCTCATCAAGGCGTCTTTTGTCAATCTCTCGCCTGCAGGCGATGTGGCGCCGCAGCAGCGCAATTGCTTCCGTGGCGTGGTTACGCAGCGGATCGACGCCGAACGAAATAGCGAAATCCTGCTTGACGTCGGCTTCGGAAAGACGATGACCGCGGTGACCCCACGCCACCATGTTGAAGATATGGGACTGAAGAAAGGGGACGCCGCGCTCGCGACCTTCGACGCGTCGGACGTCATTTTAGCGGTGGAATAGCCGGGTCGAAGACGCTCGACCGCTCGGGCGCAACTGGATATGGGTTCGATTCCGCAATAGTTTCTTTGGGCGCGCTTCGCGAAAAGCGTCGATTCGAAGGAGCAAGCTATGAAGCGAATCTATTTCATCGCCGTCGCCGTGGCTTTTTGTGCGACGAACGTCCTCGCCGAAACGACAACGAAGAAGCCGACCTCGAAATGGACATGCGAGGAATTCCTCGCCGTCGATGATCAATTTCAGCCGAAAGTGATCTACTGGTCGTCCGCTCAGAGCAAGAAGGGCAAGCCGGCCGGAGAGAATGTCGATATCGAAGGCACGGAGAAGGTCATTCCGATGGTCATCGACGATTGCAAGAAGGCGCCGCAGGAGTCCTTCTGGAGCAAGCTCAAGGATGCTTGGAAAAAGGTCGAAGCAGACGCAAAGTCGCTCGGCAAAAAGCTGTGAGGATCTGCTGCGCCGCAAATCGGGAGGCTAGAGAATGCTTGAAACGATAGCAGTTATTCTCTTGGTGCTATGGCTGCTCGGGCTCGTCTCGTCATATACGCTCGGCGGCTTCATCCACATCCTGCTTGTCATCGCGATCATCGTGATTCTTCTGCGCGTCATTCGCGGCCGTAGCATTATTTAGCAGAACTCCGGAACGCTCGCGCAGAGCTAACAATCGAGAAGGGGAGCGAGCGCAACGCCGTTTGCTTGCTTCCCGTCCCGCTCTCCTTTTGCTTGAAGCGGCCTCTGAGGCGTCATCGTAACTCCTTCCCCCACAGAGATAGTTTGCAGAGGAAGCTTGCCCTTTTCAGGCGAGCTATGGCAGGACTGATGTCCGCAGCGTCGGGAGCCAAATTTAACCAATGCGATCGTGGTCCGCCATGAATGCCTTGTGGAAGCTGTGTCGCATTCTCTTGATCAACCTTGGCCTACTGCTCTGCCTTGCCTTAGTTGCCGAGATTGTCCTTCATATCATTTACAGGGGCGGCAATCCGTTCCTTGCGCCCGCCAAAAACGAGCTGAGGGTACGTGATCCCCATTACACTCATGGCCTCAAGCCGAATTTCAACGGCTTCGACGCCTGGGGCTCGAACACAGTCCGCATTTTCACAAACTCCTTGGGCTTCAGAGACGCCGCCGTCCGCGACGTGCCGATGGCGACAGATCGAAAGCGCATCGTCTTTATCGGCGATTCGTTCGCTGAAAGTCTGGGCGTCCCTTACGAAGAATCCTTTATCGGCCTCTTCGCGCAGGCGTTTCCCGCCTTCGATGTGCTGAACGCCGGCGTCTCGAGCTACGCGCCGTCCGTCTATTACGAGAAACTCAAATATTTTCTCGACGCGGGGCTCAAGTTCGACGAGGCCGTCGTCTATATCGATATCTCCGACATACAGGACGAAGCCACTCTCTATTCATACGACCAAAATGGCGTATTGCAGATGGGCCTGTTTCAGACCGGCTCCGACGAGTGTTCTCCTATCCCGCGTCCGCCGCTGCAGCGCCCGGAAAAGCAGTGGTGGGAGAAGATCTCCTATATGGACGAGTTTCTCGGCCAGATGCGCTATTCGGCGGAACTGGGAAGAGCGATCGGCGCAGCGAAACTCGAAGACCTCTCAAAATCTCGCGCCGTCTATAGTCGCGACTATGCGCGCGCGAGTTGGACATATAGCGAGAATTCAAACTGCTATGGCGCGTTAGGGATCGAAGCGTCTATCGACAAGGCGAAGAAGCAAATGGATCGCCTCTACGAACTCCTGTCGTCGCGCGGGATCGCGCTTTCGGTTGGGGTCTATCCATGGCCGCAGCAGCTTCTTTACGACGTTGAAAATTCGCGACAAGCGCGCATCTGGCGCGAATGGTGCGCGGGGAAATGCAGAAGATTTTTCAATCACTTTCCCGATTTTTTCGAATACAAGGCGCAAGATCCTGATTTCATCAGGTCATTGTACTTCTGGGGAGACTTCCACTTTAACGGAAAGGGCAATGCGCTGTTGGCGCAAGGCCTCATCAAGAATTACGAATAAGGCGCCCGCAGACGAAACAATTTTTTGTAACCCATGAAAAGGCAAAGAAAATTTGCGGTTCGGCGACATTGGAGATAATTTGTTATCCAGGCGGCTGGGGGGATTCACTGAATGTCGCACGAGGACTTTTCGAGAGATCGTTCGCCGACCATGGGGTCGGATCGATCATTCGGGCTGGTGATCGCTGCGGCGATCGCGATGATCAGCATGCTGCCAATCCGGCACGGAGAAAGCCCTCACTTCTGGGGGCTTGCTGCAGCGGCCGCCTTTGCGGCGGCGGCGTTGCTGGCGCCAGCCAGATTGCGGCCGCTCAACCGACTTTGGTTCAAGCTTGGCGGGGCACTGCACAAGATCACCAATCCGATCATCATGGGCGTCCTGTTCTTTGGCGTGATCCTTCCAATCGCGATGCTTTTCCGATTTCGCGGCACCGATCCGCTCAAACTTTCGTTCGACAAGAACGCGACGTCGTACTGGACCATGCGCGATGCCGTCGACGCGGCGGGCGACATGAGCAAACAGTTCTGAGGAGAAGATAAATGAGTTTTCTGTTCGAGCTTTGGGACTACCTCAAAACCCGAAAGAAATACTGGATGGCGCCCGTGCTCGTCATCATGCTGCTGATCGGCGCCTTGATCGTGCTGCAAGGAACCGCAGTCGCGCCATTCATCTACACGCTCTTCTAAAGCTCGATGCGCATACTTGGCGTCTCCGCCTTCTACCACGATAGCGCAGCCGCCGTGGTAGAGGATGGCGAAATCATCGCAGCCGCTCAGGAAGAGCGATTTTCGCGCAAAAAGCACGACTCGCGCTTTCCACGCCACGCAATCGACTATTGTCTTGCGGCCGCCCGCGCTGCGCCTCAGGACATAGATTTCGTCGCCTTCTACGATAAGCCTTTCGTCAAATTCGAGCGGTTGCTCGAGACCTATATCGCCTTCGCGCCACGAGGATTCCAATCGTTCAAGATGGCGCTGCCGCTTTGGCTGCGCGAAAAGCTCTTTCAAAAGTCGCTGCTCTTAAAAGAGATGAAGGCCTATTCGGCGGATGTCGATTGGTCGAAGAGGTTGCTCTTCGCCGAACATCACTTCAGTCACGCCGCGAGCGCATTCTATCCGTCTCCGTTCAACGACGCGGTCGTTCTGACCATGGATGGCGTGGGCGAGTGGGCGACGACATCAGTCGCCTTTGGCGACGACAATCAGCTGACGATGCAGCGCGAACTGCGGTTTCCGCATTCGCTCGGCCTGCTCTATTCGGCCTTCACATATTATGCCGGCTTTAAGGTGAACTCCGGCGAATATAAGCTGATGGGCCTCGCCCCTTATGGCGAACCTAAATACGTCGATCTGATCTTCGATCGCCTTATCGATCTCAAGCAGGACGGCACCTTCCGGCTCGATCAATCTTATTTCGACTATTGCACCGGATTGCGAATGACGAACGCCAAGTTCGACCAATTGTTCGGTGGTCCCGCGCGCAAGCCGGAAGAATTGCTGACGCAGCGTCATATGGATATCGCCGCCTCGATACAGTCCGTTACCGAGGAGATCGTCCTCAGGCTCACGCGCGCGCTCGCCCGCGAGACCGGCGCCCGCAATCTGTGTCTTGCCGGCGGCGTTGCGCTGAACTGCGTGGCCAACGGCAAGCTGCTCCGTGACGGCCGTTTCGATCAGATCTGGATTCAACCTGCAGCCGGCGACGCCGGCGGCGCGCTCGGCGCGGCGCTTGCCGCGTACTATAGCCACAAGAAGAATCCCAGGAGTCTCAATGGCGGGGGCGACGCCATGAGCGGCTCCTATCTCGGTCCTTTATTCTCGCAAACCGAGATTGAGCGTCGGCTCAAATCCGTCGGAGCAAAATTCGAGACAATGACGGAAAGCGATATCATCGAGGCGACTGCACAGGATCTCGCCAACGAGAAGGCCGTCGGCTGGTTTCAGGGCCGAATGGAATTCGGGCCGCGAGCTCTTGGCGGACGCTCGATTCTGGGCGACCCACGCTCCGATACAATGCAAAAGACGCTTAATCTCAAAATCAAATATCGCGAGTCGTTTCGTCCCTTCGCGCCATCGGTTCTGCGTGAGGATGTCGCCGACTGGTTCGAGCTTAACGGCGATTCTCCCTATATGCTCCTCGTCGCCGACGTCGCAGATAAACATCGCCTCGCAATGACGGCCGAGCAGCAGGCGCTCTTTGGGATCGACAGACTGAATGTGCCTCGCAGCTCTATTCCCGCCGTCACCCATGTCGACTATTCGGCGCGGATCCAGACGGTGCATAAGGAGACGAATCCGCGTTATTACGCGCTGCTTTCAGCGTTCAAACGAATGACTGGCTGCCCGGTGCTCGTCAACACAAGTTTCAATGTGCGGGGGGAGCCGATCGTATGCACGCCGGAGGACGCATTCGGCTGTTTCATGGGCACTGAGATGGACACGCTGGCGATCGGCGACTGCTATCTTCGCAAAGAGAATCAGGACGCATCGCTCAAGCACGACTATAAGGAGCAATTTGAACTCGACTGAGGGGCGCAGCGTCCCCCTATCTGTAGATCAGCATTTGGCCTGAATCGCTTAAACGAATTTCTTTGAAAAGATTTGATCAGAATGCATCCGCGCGAGGCCTCGTAACCATCGCATTGTTAGATGCGGGGATCGGCCACAGAAAAATTCGCCGCTCAGCTTGACGCATTCTCTAAAGCCTCATCCTTTTGAGGGAGGCGTGAGCGCCTGAGATTTGCATCGAATGCATTGTTTTTTTGGCGGAGCGGCAAATGAATTTCGATCGCGTCAGACAGGAAAGTCTTGTCCATAGTTTGCGCGGCGCACTGCCCCTTTCCGCTTATCCCCGTCCGCCGCTCCTCGCCTTTCTGCGCGAGCGCGGCGCAATAGGGAGAAACGCGCCGAGACTCGTCGTCATCGACATCTTCGACGCTGGCGCAACGCAAGGTCTGATGTGCCGCTTCGAGATCGCTGACGACGTAGATGCGCCTGGCTTCGTCGCGCCGCTGGCGCAAATTGCGCTCGACCGCAGACACCCCTTGGCCCAGCGGCTCGCCAGTCGTCGTCGGCAGGCGCCGCGACTGGGGCTCACGAGATGATGGCGGTCTATCTCGTCTCCACCGATGCGACGCCGTCGGCGAACCTCGCCGTCAGCATGCCCGGAGTCGAGTGCGCGCGTCCGCACCTTCCTTGGCGATCCACGAGGATGAGGCCGCCCTGGCCGTCGACTTTGTCGACGAGATAGCGGATCGCCTCACACGCGGCTTGCTCGGCTTGCATGCCGCGAAATTCAACAAAGAAACTGGCGGTGCGAGCGAGCACAGTGCGTATGAAATCCTCACCGACGCCTGTGCATGAGACTGCGCAACTGGCGTTGTCGGCAAACGTGCCGGCGCCGATGATCGGCGAATCGCCGACGCGGCCAACCGGCTGATTGACGACGCCTCCCGTTGACGTCGCCGCCGCGAGATCGCCGTTTGTATCACGCGCCACGGCGCCCACCGTGCCAAATTTAGTATCGTCCAATTCCGAATGATCGAGCGCAGTCTCACGCTTTCGCTTCGCTTTCGCCAATTGATCGATGCGTTCTCGCGTCCGGAAATAATCGTCGCTTTCAAACGCCAGCCGCCGCTCTCTCGCGAAGCGTTCCGCGCCTTCTCCGACGAGCAAAACATGACTGCTGTTCTCCATGATCTCAAATGCCAGACGTACCGGATTTCTCACGCCGCGAACCGCCGCGACGGCGCCCGCTTTGAGCGTACGGCCCTCCATGATCGACGCGTCGCACAATACGGAGCCTTCAGCATCGAGCACGGAGCCCCGACCGGCGTTGTACAAAGGATCGTCTTCAAGCAAGGCGACGCAGTGGACGACCGCGTCTAGCGCCGACGACCCTGCCGCAAGAAGGCTCGCGCCCGACTTCACGATTGCGCGTAACGAAGCTTCGTAGCGTTGCGGATCGCGAATCGCGCCGGCGCCGCCATGAATCATCAGCGAAAAGCCCATCGTTCCTCAGCCTGTCGTTTGTCGCCTCACCGTACGTTTGCGCTATATTCTCGCGTCGCCAAATTTTGGAGAACACCATGCGCAACACATTGCTTGTTTCCTTCATCCTCGCAGCGCTCATTGGGCCGGCTGCGTCGGAGACGTTGATCATAGGCCAGAAGGACGGGAAGGACATCGTCACGGTGCGCGCCGGCGATGCAATGCCGTCCAAGCAAGCGCTGCCCATCTTTCCTGGAATTTCAACAAACACCGCCGGCGCGAAGGGGCTGTCTTTGCTGAAGGTCGTGATTCCTCCAGGCGGCAAGGCTGAGGCTCACACCCATAAGGGCCACGAGTCAGCAATCTATCTTTTGCAAGGCAAAGTTGAGACGCGATACGGAGAACATCTCGAAAAAAGCGTCGTGAACGTCGCTGGCGATTTCATTTTCATTCCTCCAGACGTGCCGCATCAGCCCATAAACCTAAGCGACAGCGAAGCAGCGGTTGCGATCGTCGCCCGCAACGATGGGAATGAACAGGAGCATGTCATTCTCTATCCGACCAAAAAATAGACACTGCTCAATCTCTCCTCGCTCGTGCGAATTAAGCTGAGCCGCTCGACAGCACGCGTCGGGCTCTTTGATAAGCCATTCGTTTGCACGAGGACAAAGCTCTTGAAAAAGCGCTTATGAAGACCATCATGTTGACGATCAGCGCAACGCTCGAAAACGTCATGATGACGAAATGTCGATGCGGTTTAACAACCGCCACGGAGCTGAGAAGATTGCAGGCGGCGACGCTCTAGTGTCGCGCCTTTGAGAAACGCGCCAATTTCTTAGGCGCCCTAATCAAAAATAGCGCTCAGGAGTTTTCCATGCCCCGTTTTGCGGCCTCTCGATACGATTCCATTGTGAACGTCGGGCTGTCGACGCAAAGCGCGTTTGTTCCAGCGAATCTCAGGCGGAACACGCGCATCTTGATCGTTAGCGACGTGCGTCTGTTTAGCGAAGCGCTCGGGTTGCGTCTCGGTCAGCATCCAGGAATGTCCATTGTCGCTGTCGTTGCGGGCGACGCCGCTCTGGCGGCGGCCGCTGATTCTAAACCCGATATTGTCCTGCTTGACGTTGGCGAGCTAGGAGGTCTCGCGATTGCGCAAGATCTTCGCGAACGACATCCAGAGCTGCGAATCGTCGCCATTGGAGCGCCAGCGTCAGCCGGCGCGGCGTTGACCGCCGCTTGTCAAACCATCGTAGGCGTCGTTCCTCGCGAGGGCTCAGTCGACGACGTCGTCGAACTGCTCGAGCAATTGGCTGCGCCTGCGATTCATTCGATCGACGAGCGCGGGAAGATTGGCGAGAGTTCGCAAACCGCCGGCGCCGGCGCAAAGGACGCGCTTACGGCGCGCGAACATGAGATTCTCGCGCTCATCGAACGCGGGTTGTCGAACAAGGAGATCGCTCGTCGACTGCGCATCGAACTCGGCACAGTGAAGAATCACGTGCACAATGTTCTTCAGAAGTTGCAAGTGCGCGGACGTGGCGAAGCGGCGCACTCGATGCGAAAGCGCTCCTCCACACATGATGGAGGAGCGCTTCTTACGCCGACCGATAAAGTCCCGTTTGTTCTCGCGGCTAAATGAGACCCGCGGCCCGCAGCTGAATCATGCGCTGGATGATCGCGGGATTGATCGCTTGCATCATTGCCGGATTGACCGCCCATGGCGCCGGCGCGCTCAAGGGAGCAAATCCGTCGACCATGACGCCGGCGGGCGCCAATCCAGCGCTGGCTGGCGCCGCAGCGCCCATCGGCTGGGCGGCCGCGAGACCTGGCACGCGCTCAAGATCGGGGGCGCCGACGCCTTCGCGCGTCGCCTCGCCGAGATAGCGCACTCCGGACGACGCCACTAGCGAGAAGAGCTGCGCGACGCGCTGTTCGTTCCGCGCCATCCGCGCCCCAGCAAGAAGCGGATGATGCGCGAGAAGCAACGCCGCCATGCCGGTCACATGAGGCGTCGCCATCGACGTGCCGTCCCACGCCGCATAGCCGCCACCGGGCACCGTCGAGACGATCGCGACGCCGGGCGCGGCGACCGCGATCTGCGGTCCAAAGCAGGTGAACTTCGGCGAGAACATCGAACCCGCGACAAGTTGCGGCACGATGGTCTGAGCGTGGTAGCTGTCGTTTGGAAACTCATCGAGCTTACCCAGCGCCGCGACGGTCAGCACCGTCGGCAGCATGCCAGGAAACTGCACGGGACCGCTGGAATTTCCGGCCGCAACGATGCAAGCGACACCGTTCTGACGCGCTTCGGCTAATTTTTGCGTCACCAGTTCCGAAGGGTCGCCGCTGCCGAGGCTCATATTGACGACGTCGAGTTGCCGTTCGATGCATTCGTCGAGCGCGTCGATAAGGTCGCTGAAACGCCCGCCCGGAAATACCTTCAACGAGTGAACTTCCGCTTTCGGCGCAAAGCCGCGAATGCCGGCGACGCCCCCGTCAGAGGCGGCGGTGATGATTCCGGCGCAATGCGTTCCATGACCGATTTGATCGTTCGACCAACTCGTCTTGTCGCCGCCATTAGTGAGATCGGCGCCGCGCGTCACATGACGCAGTTGGGGATGCGCGCTGTCGCAACCCGAATCGATGATGCCGATCTTGACGCCAGCGCCTGTGAATGAAGCGTCAAGCCGATCGAGCTTCATCAAGCGCTGACCCCAGCCAATCATGCCGGTTTGTGGGAAGCCGTTGAAGCTGTCGGTCAGCGGACGCAGTTGCACCGTGTTCATCGCGCCGGCCTGGAGCGCTGGCGCGCGAAGCATCCGATCCCAATGATCGGCGACGGGTTTCACGTAAATCGCCTGGACGGTCTCAATCGGGCCGCCGAAAACCGTCACGACGACTTCGCCGCGTTCATTCGTGACGCCTTGGCCAGGAAAACCCTGACCATAGACATAGACCGTCGCTTTCGGCAGCGGCTTGCCGCCTGCCCCTACGACGCGAAGCTGAACGTCGACTCCGACGCCTGCAGCGATCGGCATCATTCCATTGAAGTCGAAGGGACGAAAATCATCCGAGGCGCGGAGAAAAGCGTCGCGCTCGACGACGACGTTGGGCGGCGCTGACGCCTGCAGCGCGGCGCCGCGCGCAGGGTCCATCTCAGCGACGAGAATTTCTGGCGTCTGAGAGGATGACCCGCCGGCTGAAAAGGCGTTAAGCCCGCGGGGCGCAATCCGCCGCACAATCTTTACATCGGGGAGCGCATTGGCCAGATCCGTCGCCGAAGCGGGCGCGAATCCGGGAAGCCGCCGCGAGGCGATCATAAAGCGCTCTGTGGGCGCGAGCGCCATCGGCTCCACGCGCGTGTCGGCGCCATTCGGCGACGGCGCGGAGGGCCCAGAACTACGACCATTGGGCGCCGGATTACTATTGTCGGGACCAGCCATTTCGACTCTCCTAAGAAATCAAGCCAGCCTGCGCGCCACAGAGAAGGACGCGACGCCAGCGCTAAAATGGTTTGAGCGGAGCATTCGGTTCAATGATCAGGGTCGCGCCGAATTGTTCGCGCAACTGACTTGCGCTTGCGGCAGGAAGGGTGACGACCAGCCTCGGCTGCCCGGCCTTGCCGGCGCGCTGGAGGATTGCGGCGCCCGGGACAGACTGCATCGCCTGTTCGAAAGCCGCTAAATCGCCTGCGCTCGCCGCGTTCCGCGGCGCCACCAGAAATTGATCGTTGCCGTTCGTTGCGCTCATGTCGCGATCCTGATCTTTTGTGGGCTCCCAGGCCGAACAATCGGCCCGGGAGCGGCAGCAAAGCATCCTTCACACGCCGCGTCGATTATGCGGCTCAACCTCATCCGTACATCGGCGCCTGCATCTGCGGCGCGTAGTAGACGGGTTGCGGGCCAGCTTCGAACGGCAGGAAGCGCTGAGCGAGTCCGCCCACCACATTGCCGATCGTCTGGCCGGCGCCGGCGTTGCCGAAGCGTCCGCCAATCCAGCCGCCAACGGGGCCGCCGATCGCGCCGAGCGCGTCGCCGATAATTCCCTGCGGCGCGAACACGGGCGCGGCCGCCTGCGGTGCGTAATAGACAGGCTGCTGCGGGCCGGCTTCGAACGGCAGGAAGCGCTGGGCGAGACCGCCCACCACATTGCCAACCGTCTGGCCGACGCCAGCGTTGCCGAAGCGTCCGCCGATCCAGTTGCCGACCCGGCCCCCGACTGCGCCGAGCGCATCGCCGATGAAGCCCTGCGGAACGAAAACCGGCTCCGCCTCGAACGGCAGGAAACGCTGAGCAAGACCACCCACCGTGCCGCCGATCGTCTGGCCAAGGCCGGCGTTGCCGAAACGGCCGCCAATGAAGCCGCCAAGCGGGGCGCCAATCGCGCCAAGCGCGTCGCCGACAATCCCCTGCGGGGCGAACACAGGCGCGGCCGCCTGCGGCGCGTAGTAGACAGGCTGCTGCGGGCCGGCTTCGAACGGCAGGAAGCGCTGGGCAAGGCCGCCCACCACATTGCCGATCGTCTGGCCGGCGCTGGCGTTGCCGAAGCGACCGCCGATCCAGCCGCCGACAGGCCCGCCGATTGCCCCAAGCGCGTCGCCGACAATGCCCTGCGGGGCGAAAACCGGAGCCGCCTCGAACGGCAGGAAGCGCTGAGCGAGACCGCCCACCGTGCCGCCGATCGTCTGGCCAAGGCCGGCGTTGCCGAAACGGCCGCCGATGAAGCCGCCAAACGGGGCGCCAATCGCGCCAAGCGCGTCGCCGACGATCCCCTGCGGCGCAAACACAGGCGCGGCTTCGAACGGCAGGAAGCGTTGGGCCAGTCCGCCCACCGTGTTGCCGATCGTCTGGCCGAGGCCGGCGTTGCCGAAGCGGCCGCCGATGAAGCCGCCAAGCGGGCCGCCGATCGCGCCAAGCGCGTCGCCCACGATCCCCTGCGGCGCGAAAACCGGAGCCGCCTCGAAGGGCAAAATATTCGCCCTTGTCTGAGGACCCCAATTATCGACGATGCCGATGGGCTGGCGCGCCCAGGGCGCACTGCCGAACAGGCTCTGCGGCGCGAACTGCGGCGCGGCCTCGAAGGGCAGCAAGCCGCCAAGAAAACCGCCGGCGACGCGGCCGATCTGCTGGCCGATATTCTGGTTGCCCAGGGCGCGGCCAAGCGCGCCGCCGCCAAGACCTCCGAGCGCGTTGCCAAGCGCGCCGCCGATAATGCCCTGCGGCGCGAACTGCTGATCGACGATAACGCCTTGCGGCGCGAATCCAGGCGCAGCCATCTGCGGGACATAATAGGTTCCAGCGTAAGCTTGCGGACCGGCCTCAAACGGCAGAAAACCGCCGAGCACGCCGCCGGCGACGCTGCCGATCTGCCGACCGAGATTCTGATTGCCAAAGGCGCGGCCGAGCGCGCCGCCGCCTAATCCACCCAGCGCGCTGCCGAGCGCCCCGCCGATGATGCCTTGCGGCGCAAAGTTCTGATCGACAACGACGCCCATAGGCGCGACCGTAGGCGTTGCTCCATTGAAAGCGACTTGCATATCTCAACCTCCCAAAGGTCAAAGGAATCCGCGTCGCTCAAACGCCTGTCGCATTTGCTCATCGACGCATTGCAAACGATAGGCGCTTTGGGAAGCCGGACATATGGATCGTTGGGCACAGTTGAGGATACATGCGGGACGGACGGCTCAATCGCGTCTGCCCGCAAAATAAGCGAGATCGGCTGCATCCGTTCTCCTCGGCCGTCTGTAACAGATCAGCGGCTCGGCTCGCCAAGCGCCGCGTCGAATCTGTTTAGCTCGGGAGAACGCCATGGCCGACAATTGCAGCTTTATCCGTTCGCTATACGCCGCCTTCGGCCGGGGCGACGTCAAGACGATACTCGACAATGTCGATCCGTCGATAGAATGGATCTCGAACGGCGACGCGAAGGCAATTCCTTGGGGCGGTCGCCGCAACGGCGTCGCAGGGACGGCTTACTTTTTCAAGTCGCTCTCCGAAAATCTGGACTTTGAGCTCTTCGAACCCCGCGATTTCTTCGATGCGGGCGACACGGTGATCGTCATCGGCCGCACGCGCGCGCGTCTCAAATCTAGCGGCGGCGTCTTCGACTGTGACTGGGCGCATGTCTTCACCGTGAAGAACGGCAAGCTTTCTCGCTTTCGCGAGTTTTATGACACCGCCGCCATCGTCAGCGCCATCGCGGCGTAAGGCGCACCGACGTCGAGAGTTTCTCGAGTGAACAACGCTTCTCGCGCCTACAACCCCACGCTCCGTCTCGACGGAGGACCGCGCTTTGACTATATTTTCTTTCACGCGGCATGTGTGTGGCAGGAAGCGCGGGTGAGCGCGAAATCGTTTTCCAACGAAGCATTGTTGTTGCGCGTCGCAGCGGGAGATCGGACGGCTTTTCGCGATCTCTACGCGGCGACGTCGTCGCGGCTTTATGCGATTTGTCTCGCCTTGTTGAAAGACCGTGCGCGCGCCGAGGAGGCGATGCAGGAATCATTCGTGCGTATCTGGGAGCGCGCTAACGCCTATGACGAGGCGAAGGGCGCGGCGCTAGCATGGATGAGCGTCGTAACGCGCCGCATCGCGCTTAATGATCTGCGCCGTCGCGACGATGCGCACGATTCGCTCGACGGCGACGCGTTATTCGAAATCGCGGCCGATCTTCCCGAATACGATCCGATCGGCAAAGGCCGCCTGATGGAATGCCTCAACAAGCTCGAAGCCGAGCGTCGGAAGTGGGTGCTGCTCGCCTATGTCCACGGCTATTCGCATGAGGAGCTGGCGCGGCGTTTCGAGCGTCCGCTCGGCACGATGAAGTCGGCGTTGTTTCGCGGGCTGGCGGACCTCAGAAAGTGCATCTCATGAGCGACGACGACGACATCGACGCCGCGCTTTGGGCCGCCGGGGCTTTGACGGCGTCCGAACACGCTATCGTCAAGGAGCGGCTTAAGCGCGATCCCGAGCTTGCAGCCAGAGCGCGCGAATGGGAAGAAGCGCTTGCGCCGCTTGCCGCCCTCGGGCCGCATGTCGAGGCGCCATATGGCCTCTTGAAGAAGATCGAAGCACGTCTAGAGTCGCGTCTGCGCCTCGAAACCTTAAGCCGTATGCTACCCGTCGAATCCGACGACTGGATAAGGTTTTCGCCAGGCGTACGGGTGAAGCTCCTGCACCAAGACGAGGAACTCCAGCGCAAGACGGTGCTTTTCGACATAGAGCCTGGCGCAGTCTACCCGGCGCACGCGCATGAGCAGGACGAGGAGATCTACGTGATCTCGGGCGACCTTACGATCGGCGACGAGGAATTGGGCCCAGGCGATCTCCATGTATCGCCCAAGGGCAGCCGCCATCCGGCGACTATGACCCGCGTGGGCTGCCGCTGCATCGTCTCTATGGCGATGTGACGTCGCGCGGCGACCTTTCCCTAGATCAACCCAACGCACGTCGATCGACGAGACTGCAAGAAAGCGCGGCGGTCTCCAATTGCGCATGGAGAGCGCCGCGCAAATGGGAATAGCCGTCAGATCCCGATCGGTTGCTCGGCACGCCTATTTCACCACATCGATCACGCCGACCATATTTGGATGCAACCGGCAGAAATACTCCGTTCTGCCGACAACGGTCATGCGTGCTGTGGCCGGCTTGCCTTTAGGAGTCGTCACGTCAAATGCGCCGTTGCGGGCTGTCGCCGTATGTTCGACGATATCCTTATTGGTCCACTCGACGATGTCGCCCAAATGCACGGTGACGGACGACGGAGCGAAATCGAGATCGTTGATCGAGATTCTGACACGCTCGCCGGCGGACGCGGAAACCGCGCCCGCCACTGCGAATGTGATCAAAAATCCCGCGCGGCGCGCGAAATCTTTCATCGCTGTCACTCCGCACTCGCCGTCGATTTCCAGCTGCGCGACATCTTGGCGAGCTTCTGGACCATCTGTTCGGCGTGCTGCTGATGGCCTTGGAAGATTTTCAGGCCGACTCTGAGCAGGCCCTTGAGCTCCTGATTGGTCGCCGAGGGAATGAGCAGCTTGTCGACCGCATTGTTCACGAAAGAGTGATAGGCCACTTCGTTTTCGGCATAGGCGCGATCGAAGGCTGCGCCCGAGAGCCGCATGAGTTCAGCGCGCTTTTCCGCCGCCTGCTTGGCGAGCGTTTGGCTCGTTTC
Organism: Methylocystis sp. B8; assembly: GCF_005771425.1. Classification (GTDB taxonomy): domain Bacteria; phylum Pseudomonadota; class Alphaproteobacteria; order Rhizobiales; family Beijerinckiaceae; genus Methylocystis. Next base: position 56,140 of record NZ_VBTZ01000014.1, read on the forward strand.
ATTATCCTCAGGCGTCACGCCGAGCTTTTTGACGAGCGCCAGCGCCTTGTCGTTGACGGCCTTGTGGTCCTTCACCATTTCGGCGGCGAATTCGCGAACGGCTTTGGTCTTCGAACGCTGTAGCGCGATTTCGGCATAGCCGATGTCCACCGTTCCAGCCGTGTAGGCGATATGGGCGATCTGCGGATCGGTCGGCGTATCCCCGGCATTGGCGAATGGCGTCGCCGCGAGCAATAAGGCGGCTGTAGCTCCGGCAAGAATTATCGTCTTCATGGTCTCTCCTCCATTCAAGGGGCCGCGCTCATTTCGCGACCTGCAGCCAATACACAGACGAAAGGGCTTCGGTTGCAGCCTTGCTGAGAAAATTGAACCCCGGTTGCTGGCGCAGGCAATTTTTTCTGGCGCCGACGCGCCGCATCGCTAGCAACGCGCAGCGGCGGAGTTCCGCGCGCGCACGTTTTTCAAAACTTGAGGTGAAGCGAGGAAGGCGCAAAAACCTAGGCGTTCATCAAAGCTGAGCGCATTCTTGTCTGGGGCGCGCAAACCGCCGCCGAGACGCGCCCTCTTAGCAGTTAGTAAAGCGCGGCGTCGTCGAACAAATGCCAGAGTGATTTTTGCAGCTTGCGGCTGGTGATATGCGCGCCAGCGGCGCGACGCTCGAGAATGAGTTTCTTGTCGTGAAAATCTTCCATGCCGACACGATGCCCCACGCTGATCACCGTCGCGCCGGCTAGATCTTCATTGAACAGGCGCAGCATCGAAATTTGACTCTCTTCGTCAAGCGCCGACGTG
>NZ_VBTZ01000015.1 GCF_005771425.1 Methylocystis sp. B8
CGGGCTCTCTGAGGAAGAGGCGACGGCGCTGATCGTCAACGGCTTCGTGCGCGACGTGCTGCAGCAACTGCCGATGGAGTTCGCGGTCGAGGCGCAGAAGCTGATCTCCATCTCGCTCGAAGGAAGCGTGGGGTAGCGGACTGCCCATGCTGCATCTCCGTCACGACAGATGACGATCGAAACCACCGGGATTTGACCATGCTGCAAATCAAGAATCTTCATGTTTCGGTCGGCGACCGCAAAATCTTGCAGGGCCTGACATTGAGCGTTAAGGCCGGCGAAGTCGCGGCGATCATGGGGCCGAACGGCACCGGCAAGTCGACGCTGTCTTACGTTATCTCCGGCCGAGAAGGCTATGACATCACGGAGGGCGAAGTCCTGCTCGACGGCGAGAACATCCTCGCTCTTGAGCCGCATGAGCGCGCGGCGAAGGGCGTCTTTCTCGCGTTCCAATATCCGGTAGAAATTCCCGGGGTCGCGACGATGACCTTTCTCAAGGCGGCGATGAACGCTCAGCGTCGCGCCCGCGGCGAAGAAGAGCTGGCGACGCCGGATTTCATGAAGCGCGTCAAAGACGCCTCCGCGCAACTCGGCGTCAGCCAGGAGATGCTGCGTCGGCCGCTTAATTCCGGTTTCTCCGGCGGCGAAAAGAAGCGGATGGACATTCTGCAGATGGCGCTGCTGCAGCCCAAACTGGGCATTCTGGATGAGACCGACTCCGGGCTCGACATTGACGCCCTGCGCGTCGTCTCCGAGGGCGTAAACTCCTTGCGTTCGCCTGATCGCGCCTTCCTCGTCATTACCCATTACCAGCGATTGCTCGATTACATCAAACCCGACACGGTGCATGTGATGGCCAAGGGCCGCATCCAGCGCTCTGGCGGGCCGGAGCTCGCGCTGGAGCTCGAAAAGCACGGCTATCAGGAATACCTCGCGGAAGAGGCGGCGTAGGCGATGGTCAAGCTGGCGAGCGAAGCAGAGGCGGCGTTCTCTTCATTCTATGAGGAGATGAAGACCAAAGGCGCGACTGGCCTGCGCTCCGCGGCCTGGGACGCTTTCTCCTCCAAGGGCCTGCCGAACCGCCGCGTCGAGTCGTGGCACTACACGGACATCAAGGCGGCGATGAGCAAGCCCGCGCCGCTTGCCATTGGCCGCGCCGGCGTTGAGACCGCGCGCACCCACGACTCGATTCGGCTGGTTGTGCTCGACGGAATATTCCGTCCAGACCTTTCGAATCTTTCGGCGCTTCCCGAAGGCGTAAAGGTTCAGTCGGTACGCGATGCGCTCGCGCAGGGGACGCCTGGAGTCATGGCGCTTATTGCGAGCGCTGACGTGCAGACGGACGATGCGCTGCTCTCGCTTAACGCCGCATTGATGCAGGATGGCGTGATCCTGCGTGTCGGCGGCGGAGTGACCGTCGAGCAGCCGATTGAGCTTGCCAGCATTACGTCGTCGGATGAGGCGCAGTCGAGCTTCACGCGTTCGCTTGTCATCATGGGCAAAGACGCGCGCGCGACCGTGATTGAGACGGCCGGCGCCCTTTCGGCGGCGTCCATTCAAGACAATCAGGCGCTGATCGTCCGGCTCGCGCAGGGCGCGTCGCTTAATCTCTTCTCCCATGCGACGGGACAAAGCGAGGCGCTGGTTCGCGTCATGAGCCTCGTCGCGCACCTCGATGAACGCGCAACTCTCTCGGCTTATTCGCTGATCGAAGGCGCCGGCCTGCTGCGGCGGCAGATTTTTGCGCGTCTAGATGGCGAACGCGCCCGAGTCGCCTTCAATGGCGCTACGCTGGCCCGCGGTCGCAGTCACGCTGACACGACGCTTATCGTTGACCACGCGAAGCCCAACGGCGAAAGCCGCGAACGCTTTCGCAATATTCTCGATGATACGAGCGTCGGCGTCTTTCAGGGAAAGATCATCGTCCGTCCTGGCGCGCAGAAAACCGATGGCGTCATGCAATCGAAAACCGTGCTGATCTCCGACAGCGCGACGATGAATAATAAGCCTGAGCTCGAAATCTTCGCCGACGACGTGCAATGCGGACATGGCGCGACTTGCGGTCGGCTCGATAAGGACCAACTCTTCTATCTTACGGCGCGAGGCATTCCGCGCAAGGAGGCGGAGTCCTTGCTGATCGAGGGCTTCGCCATTGAGGCGTTCGATGGGCTGGAGAATGAGGCGCTGCGCAACTTCGTCTCCGAGCGCGTCACGAAATGGATGTCGGGGAGAACCGCGTGATGAACGCGCCTGTTCGCTTGCCTTATGATGTTGCAAAGATCCGCGCAGATTTCCCCATCCTGGCGGAGAAGCCCTACGGCAAGCCGCTCGCTTATCTCGATAACGCGGCGTCGGCGCAAAAGCCCCGCTCTGTCATCGAGCGCCTAACGCATTTCTACGAGCACGAATACGCCAATGTGCATCGCGGGCTGCATTATCTCGCCAATGCCGCAACGGAAGGATATGAGGGCGCACGCGAAAGCGTGCGGCGTTTCCTTAATGCTGAAAGCGTCGAAGAGATCATTTTCACGCGCGGCGCGACAGAGGCGCTGAACCTGGTCGCAGCCTCTTTCGGACTCGCCCATATCGGCGAAGGCGACGAAATCATCCTGTCGCTGATGGAGCATCACTCCAACATCGTGCCCTGGCACTTCTTGCGCGAGCGCAAGGGCGCGGTAATCAAATGGGTCAAGCCCGACGAGAACGGCGTCATTGATCTTACGTCATTCGAAAAGCTCTTCACGCCGAAAACCAAGATTGTTTCGCTCACCCATATGTCGAATGTGCTCGGCGCGCCGGTTCCGATCGCCGACATCGCGCGCATCGCGCACGCGCACGGCGTCCCGCTCTGCGTCGACGGCTCGCAAGGGGCGGTCCATCTCGACGTCGACGTGCAGGCGCTCGATGTGGACTTTTATATTGTCACTGGTCACAAGCTTTACGGCCCCACCGGCATTGGCGCGCTTTATGGCAAGCGCAAGTGGCTCGAGAATCTGCCGCCTTATGCTGGCGGCGGCGAAATGATCGAAATCGTCACGCAGGAGTCCGTGACCTATAATACGCCGCCGCATCGCTTCGAGGCCGGCACGCCGCCGATCGCCCAGGCGGTGGGACTTGGCGCCGCGCTGGACTATATGGCCAGTATTGGCCGTAAAGCGATCAGCGCCTACGAAGCCGAACTCACTGCCTACGCCACCGAGCGGCTGTCGGAGATTGAAGGCCTGCGTATTTTTGGCCGGGCGCCGAACAAGGGACCAATTGTTTCCTTCGACATGGCGGCGGCGCATGCTCACGACATCGCCACCATCATAGACCGCAGCGGCGTCGCCGTGCGCGCCGGCACCCATTGCGCCATGCCGCTCCTGACCCACTTCGGCGTCACCTCGACCTGCCGCGCCTCCTTCGCGCTCTATAATACCCGTGAGGAAATAGACCGGCTCGCCGAGGCCTTGGTCAAGGCGCAAGCATTGGTCTCTTAAAAAGAAAAACCGCACAAACACGTTAGCGAGCGCTTCGACGATTGATGGCAAATTCGAAGAATGCGCTCTCGGCTTTGTGCGTTTTCGCGTTCATGCCGGCGACATTGGATCGTAGGCCCGCGCTGATCGAGCTGACAAAATATGTCAAGCAACGAGCTTCATCGAGCCGCCAGTCCCTACCTGCTGCAGCACGCCGATAATCCCGTCCATTGGCGGATTTGGAGCGCGGAGGCGTTGCGCGACGCTCGCGCACAGCGAAAGCCCATTCTTCTCTCCATTGGATATGCGGCCTGCCATTGGTGCCATGTCATGGCGCATGAAAGTTTCGAGGATGCCGAAACAGCTGCAGTGATGAACGAACTCTTCGTGAATATCAAAGTCGATCGAGAGGAGAGGCCGGACATAGATCATCTGTATATGACTGCGCTGCAGGCTCTGGGACAAAGAGGCGGATGGCCCTTAACAATGTTCCTGACTCCAGACGGAGAGCCGTTTTGGGGCGGCACCTATTTTCCAAAATCCGATCAATATGGGCGACCCGCCTTTGTCAGCGTCTTGAAGCAGGTTGCGGAAGCCTTCCACGCCAAGCCGGACGCGATTGCGCATAATGCAGAGGCCGTCCGGCAGAGGCTGGCGCAATCCGCAAAGGAGGAAACAGGCGCCGGCTCCTTTGAACTCACGCCGGCTGAAATGGTCGACCTCGCATCACGGGTCGCTAAGGCGTTTGATCCGATAGACGGCGGACTAAGCGGCGCGCCGAAATTTCCAAATACCCAGGTGCTGGAGTTCCTCTGGCGAGCCGGCGCCAGAAGCAAGCTCTCCCTTTTTCGCGATCTTGTTGAGCTGACCCTGACAAAGATGTCGCTTGGCGGAATTTACGATCATCTTGGCGGCGGCTACGCGCGCTATTCGACTGATGCGCGCTGGCTGGCGCCGCATTTTGAAAAGATGCTGTACGACAATGCGCAGATTCTCGAACTTTTGGCCTTGCGCCATTCGCAATCATCCGGCGATCTCTTTCGACGGAGAGCGGTCGAGACCATCGAGTGGCTTCGACGCGAAATGCTTCATTCCTGCGGCGCCTTCTGCGCAAGTCTCGACGCGGACAGCGAAGGCGCCGAGGGACGTTTCTATGTCTGGACGTTCGACGAACTCGTCGCCTGCCTTGGCGAAGAAGACGCGCGGTTCTTTGGCAAATTCTATGATGCGACGCCCACAGGCAATTGGCATGACGAGTCGCGGGGGGAAATGGTGACGATCCTCAATCGTCTCTCCGCGCCGCATGCCGAGCCGGAAGACGAAAGTCGGCTGACCGAGTTGCGTATGAAATTGTGGCGTTCGCGCGAGATGCGCACGCATCCTGGCAGTGACGACAAGATTTTGGCGGATTGGAACGGGCTGATGATTGCGGCCCTTGCGAGATCAGCGACGATCTTTGATGAGCCGGGGTGGATCGAGACTGCGGCGCGCGCCTATGATTTCATCGTCCGGACCATGCAATTCACCGACGAAGAGGGTCGTCGGCGCCTGGCGCATAGCTGGCGCGCGGATGTTTTAGTAAGCCCGGGTCTGGCGCTTGACCACGCGTCGATGATCGGCGCAGCGCTCGCGCTGCATGAAGCGCGTAACTGGCGCGCGGCCGCATTGTCGAGCAGAGACTATCTTGGCGACGCCATCGCATGGGCGGAAGCGCTTGAAGCCTATCACCTCGACTCGAAGACGGGACTTTTGCGCATGGCCGCCAAGGATGCAGAAGATGTGATCGTGCAGCTCTCGCCGAGCGCTGATGATGCAATCCCAAACGCGCACCCGGTATATCTATCGGCTCTGATCCGGCTCGCCGCCCAAACCAGCGATGCGCAATGGTTACGCCGAGCTGATGCGATGTTCTCACGCCTCGGACCGGCCATTCGCGCTAACTTTTTTGGACACCTCGCCAGCCTCAATGCGCTGGACACGCGGCTCAACGCAAAAACGATCGTGATCATCGGCCCAAAGCGAGAAGATTTGTACGAGACGGCGCTGCGCGTTTCATCCTATGATCGTATCGTCGTGGATCAGGAGAGTACGGAGGCAACGGCGATGATTGACGCCGCTCGTTTGGAGTCCCTTGGACATCGAGACGCCGCCGCCTTTGTATGCGCCGACGAAACCTGCTTTCCGCCGGTCTGGGACGAACAAGGGCTTCTTTCGATTCTTGATGAGCTGGACGAGGCCGTAACTCTATGAGGAGAGGCGCAACGAAAAACATATTCAGCAAAAAGTGACGGCTGACGAAACTTCAGTTGATCGACAGCCGTATTTCACTCGACTGTCAGGTTCTTGGCCCTCGCGACGAGCTGCTCGAAGGACAGTCGCTCTCCTGCTTCGCTCTGCTCTATGACAGCATCGAAATTTCTGGCGAGAGCTGCACAAAAAATAAGCGCTGCGGCCTCTTCCCTCGGATCGCCGCCCCATTTCAAAGACAAAGCAACGTCACGGTCGCCAAGTTCGCGCGCGCTCGAAACATCGGTCGCGACCTCTTTGAATCGCAGATCGAACCCCGCGTCTTCACCATCCAAGGTGCAAGGCAAATATCCAGACGTTTCGAAAGGCGCATAGCCGTCATCAAGCTTCAGGGAAAGTTTGAGCGCGTCGATCGCCTGCTGAAGCGGTTTTCGTTCTGGAATGTTCTTGCGGTTGAGATAGGCCATCAGCGAGCGAGCCATTTCCTACTCCTACGTTTGATACGGCGAGACGCCGATTGCATTACGAAGCAACTATCAAGCATCTGCCGCTTTGGCTCTGCTTCAATCAAGAATTTTGGTCTGAATGGACAGAATGTCGTAAGCAGGCGCGTTCTCGTCATTGGCGTAGCCGAACGGCAGTCCCTCGCTACATGCGTCCGCCGTCAAGATGCGCCGACTCAGCCGGGCGACGTCGCCGCCATAGACATGAATGCAAATTGATATCTGATCTGGCAAAGCGTTGGAGAGCGCCACAGCCTCGCTGGTTCGTGATCTCCGCGTGTTGACGTCTCCCGCGCGCAGCACACGCCCCTGATCAGTTGGCGCCGCAGTGGGATTGGCCGAAGCGTCGTGAGTGCGCAGAAAGACGCCTCCACGCAGCACGCCGGCGATCTCCCAAAGGAGCGGCTGATCAATCAACAGCCCTTGGCCGGCCGACAAGACCGTAGCGACGACGGAAAAGCGTTCCAGCGCGTCGCTATAGAGCTGAAACTGAACGCCGCCGATCGCGCCCGGGGCAGCGAAGACTGCGGGAAGCCAATCGTCGCGCGCGACAAGGCGCGCCATGAGGTCGTGGCCGATAACGAGTATTTCCCTCTCGCTTTCCGCCAGCTCGATGATGGACTGAATGTCCCAAATGAACCGCTTCAGAGACGCAGGGACAGACTCACGCTCTTTGATCGATCCTTCGGTAAGCGCATTCATGCTTGGGTTTCCCGTAAAGAATTAACGTATCGCGCTGGCGCATAGGCAACTGTTTCGCCGAGCGTTGACCACGGCGGTCTACGGAGCGCCCCGTGCGCGATATCTGGCTTTGAACATGCATGGAGGCGCCAGCGACGTTTCCGTCGTCATCTTGGACGTGAAGACAACGGAGCAGGGCTAAGCTTATCGGCGAAAGCAGCGGCATGAATCACAGCGAGGAATGGGTCATCTGGAATGGCTCGATGGGCATTCTGGATACGGTGACAATCGGCCGGATTGACGTCGACCGAAGCGCTTTCCTTGCGCCGCCTTATGCAATTGTCGGTCCGTTCAGTCTTGACGAGCTCGAAGCGGAAGGCTGTATCGCCTTTGGCGAATGCCTCGTGATGTCTCGCCGGAGATGGCGGGAGGATCAGGTCACTTTGCGCATCGCGGCGCGAGAAAAACGCCGCGCCTTTCTCCTTAAGATGGAGATTGGAGACAATAGTGAGGAACATCGCGAGACGCTGAGCCTGCCGATGGAAGGGACGCTCACGCGATCAGAGATCAGCGCCGCCTTCCGCAAATTGGCCAAAACCGCGCATCCAGACGGGGGCGGCAGCGACGAAACTTACCGTCGCATTGTGGAAGCGCGCGACGTGCTGCTGGAGCTTTTTGAGAGCCCCTGAGCGAGCTCTAAAAGGGCAAAAGGTTCCAAATCTTCGTCTCAGCCTTACTGAAATTTGACAAATCGCCGGAGGCCGCCGCGGCGCGCCGCCATGATTTCGCTATGCCTGGATATTTAATTTCCTTGGAAAATACGTGAAATCTGCTGAGTCAGCTTTTCCGGTCCGCAGCTCGGCGCCCGGTCTGCAATTTGCATTCTTGCAAGGGCATGCTTTTTGGCGTCGGAGGATGGACATGACAGACGAGGCAGCGCACTCGGTCATTGTGGCGAAGAAAATCGTCGAATCCCACAATATGATGTCATTTGAACTCGTTGACGCTGAAGGCGGCGATTTGCCGGCATTTTCTCCCGGTGCGCATGTCGATGTGACAATCCCGGGCGGCTTTGTGCGCCAATACTCGCTTTGCAACAGCTCCTCGGAGCGCAACCGCTACGTAATCGGCGTCTGGAAGGACGCCAATAGTCGGGGCGGCTCCGTGGCGCTGCACGAGGCCGTCAATGTCGGCGACAAGCTGACGATCAGCCTGCCGAGGAACCGTTTCCGCGTGCCAAAGAACACGAAGCGCGCGATTCTACTTGCCCGCGGCATTGGAGTGACGCCGATCCTAAGCATCGCCGATCATCTCAAGGCGCGCAGCATTCCTTTCGAATTGCATTACGTTTATGCGCTCATGTCGCCAGACGCGTTTCAAGCGCTGATATCGGCGTCGAACTTTGCTGACGACACGAATTACTATTTTGAGGCGAGCCAGGAGAATCGGCTCCTCGACGCCGCCGCGGCGCTGACGGATCAACCGGACGACACGCAGCTTTTCATCTGCGGCGCGGACTGGTGGATGGATCCGATCGTCAACGTGGCGAAGCAGAAAGGATGGAGCGAAGAGCGCATCCACATTGAGCGCTTCACAGCCAAATTGGCGGCTCCGGTGCTCGATACGGTGTTTGAGGTGAAGATTGCGAGCACGGGCGCGGTCTATGAAATCCCTGGAGACAAGACCGTTACGGCCTTCCTTGAGGAAAAGGGAGTGAAGATTCCGACGTCTTGCGAGCAGGGCCTTTGCGGCACTTGCAAAGTCAAAGCGCTCGAAGGCGAGATCGATCATCGTGACAAACGCCTATCGCCTGAGTTGCGCGCCGAGGGATATTTCCTCGCATGCGTTTCACGTGGCAAAAGCGGACAGATCGTCTTGGATTTGTGATTGCGGCTGACTCTCGGATGAAAATCCCAATGACGATGCAAGAGCAGTTATGGCAAGCCGCCTGGATTATCGCTGAGCAATATGGCGACGAAGCAGTCGGTTTCGCCACACAGATGGCGGAAAGCTTCGAGGCCGGCGGAAGGCAAGGGGAACGCGACCTGTGGCTCTCGATCAAGGACAAGGTCAGCGTGTTGACCGCGGACGACGCCGGAAGCCCGAAGTATTGGCAGTGATCAACTGATCATCTGTCGGGCGCTCAGGCGGCGCATCTTAAGTCGTCACCACAGCGCCCAGATTTAGCGTGTAGAGAAAATAACATTTGCGGCGCCATAACCTGTAAAGAGACCTCGGCCCGCAGCTACGTCATTCCTTTGTCTTGCATGCAGTCGCAGCGGGTTTCGCTGCGTCCATGAACGGATGGCGCGCGCGACCCCGGGAGAGCGCAATGGCTCAGAGTGAATTCGATATCGATGCCGCGGAGGCGCTCACGCGTTCAGAGCCAGACCTGACCGACGCGCTGCCGCAGGACATTCACGGCTATCATCGACGCACGAAGCACGCGCCGACGCGTTATGCGCTCGGGCCAGCCTTTCTCGACTGGACGTCACAGCCCTGTCCCTATCGGCGCTTTCCGGGCGCTCAGCGAATTAACTTACCGCTGCGAGATCTTGAGTCGACTCCGCTTTTTCCCGGACCCGCGCCCACGCCCGCGATTCTAGATCGCGCTGCGCTCGGTCTCTTTTTCGAGCTCGCCTTCGGGATCAGCGCCTGGAAAAGTTTCGAAGGCTCGACGTGGGCGCTGCGCAACAATCCCTCGTCAGGGAATCTGCATCCTACCGAGGCTTATGCAGTGGTTGGCGCGATCGATGGCCTGAGTGCGACGACGGCGCTTTATCATTATGCGCCGGAGGAGCACGCGCTCGAGGAACGCGCACGATACGCTTCGGCGCAGGCGCTTCCCCCGGGCGGGTTTCTTCTCGCGCTCACTTCCATCTCTTGGCGCGAAAGCTGGAAATATGGGGAACGCGCCTATCGCTACTGTCAGCTCGACGCAGGTCATGCTGTTGGCGCCGCTGCGCAGGCGGCGGCGGCGCTCGGCTGGCGGGCGACGCTTCTCACCTCGCCTTCTGACGAGGAGATTGCGGCGCTCGTCGGTCTTGACCGACCTGATGCGTTCCACCGCCGCGAAACCGAACATCCTGATCTTCTGATCTGGATCGCGACCGAAGCTGAGAAGCTTCCCGAGAATATGGACGCAATCGTCACAGCGCCTCGCCAATGGTTTGGCGCGGCCAATCGTCTGAGCGAAGACCACGACATTTGGCCCATCGTCGATCGCGCGCCGCGGCAATGCGTCAAACATGGAACTCTGCCGCTCGCAGGAATTCCGAGCTATCGCCCGAAGACCATGGTTACATCGGCGCCAATCGGGGATGTCGTGAGGCGGCGCCGCAGCGCGCAGCGCATGGATGGCGCAGCGACTTTGCCGCTCGAGGTTTTCCGCAGCATGCTGTTCGCGGCGCTTCCGGGATCGGAACCGCTGCTGTCCGCCTCAACTTGGCCTGCCGGAATAGCGCTTCTGCTTTTCGTACATAGAGTGGAGGCAGTCGAGCCCGGGCTTTACCTCTTTGAGCGCGATGAAGAGCTTGGGAGACGATTGCGCGCCGCTGCGCCTCTTGGCGCAGATGCTGCTCCCGTCGATCTTGAGGGAGCGCTGCTTTATCGTCTCCGCGCTGGAACGGTGGAGAAGGAGGCGACCAAGATGTCATGTCTGCAGCCCATCGCCGGAAAGGGTTGCTTTGCGGTCGCCATGATCGCTGATTTCGGCCGGACTCTCGCTGCGGAGGGCGGATTCGCATACCGCCGTTTGCATTGGGAGGCGGGGCTTATCGGGCAAGCGCTCTACCTTTGGGCGACCGCTGCTGGCTTCGAAGGAACCGGAATCGGATGCTTTTTCGATGATGAAGTTCACGCGCTGCTCGGCCTGCCGCGCGACCAATATGACTTCCAGGACCTCTATCATTTCACGGTCGGCCGCGCCGTCGACGATCCGCGGCTACTCACGCTGCCGGCCTATGCCGACGAAAGGCGAATTATGCGCGAATAAGAATTGAGAGCGCCTTCTGCGATGTCCCCGTGAGACCTACTCGTCCAATTCGCCGGCCAAGCGCTTGCTCCATCTTTCGCCGAAAGAGTCGGCATGCGCCTGGGAGAAGAACATCACTTCTGCAAACCATTCTGTCGTAGAAACGGCCTCAGGCCAATTGCGACCAACGGAGCGCCATGCAACCGTTGGCCATTGCGGATTGCGATACGGCCGATTCTGATCGGTCGTCGATGGACGCCCTAATCTCTCAATCAGCCAGCTCATGACTTCGGGCCGAAAGGCGAGGCCGAAATGGAGTCCGTGACGGCTCGAGCGCTCCGGCGTTCGGAATATCCGCTGCTCAATGCATGCGAAGGATGGGGGCGCGCATTCATGATGATAACAACGTAAGACCAGCAAGCGAAAACCCTTCGCGATCCGCTTTGCTGGGGCCGGATCGACGCAGCCAGGCTCATCGAGCGGCGCTGCGAGCGCGGACGGCGGTTGCGTCACGTTGCGCGGGCTGATGGAGGCGGCGGCGGACGATCGATCGCCTTCAATGCGTCGAGACAGGCGGCGAGCGCCTCCCGAGCGTCAGCCTGCGCCTCCTCGCCGGTGTCGCCGACGCCCAGACAGCCGGGGATATTGGGAAACCTTACGACGTAATAGCCGCCTTCCTCTTGAGGCAGTTTTTCAATCGCGCTTGGATATTCCGCCGCCGCGGTCATGACTCAAGTTCCTCCATGCTGTCGATCATCTGGAGAAAAGCCTTTACGTGGACGCCTCTTGGCTTCGCCTTCAATGGGATCGCGACACAATGCGAGGTAGACGGATGCGTGAAGACGACGTGCGTTCCCGTGGCCTTCCTGAACTTCATCGCATATTGCGAAGCGGTGATCTCGAAATCCGCAGGCGTCCAATCGCCACCCGGATTTGTGCGGAAAGCGGCCAGGCGCTTGTTATGCATGATCTAGGTCCCGACAACTCGGACGGCGCCGATCTTGCGACAAATTTTCTCACGTACATGCAAGTTCGTAGCCACGCGGCGCCTGTATTCGAGACGAAGGCCAAGCATGTTTGAACGGGTGTGCAAAGAGGAAGCACTGGCCGAAGGCGACATGCGCATCGTCGTCGCTGGCGCTCAGCTCGTCGTTCTGGCTTGGCCCGAGAATGGCGTTATCAAGGCCTTTCAGGGTGTTTGCCCCCATACCAACACGCCTCTCACGGACGCAGAATTTGACGGGGTTGAGCTCGTTTGTCCGATTCATCGCTGGTCTTGGAGCATGCATACTGGCGTAGCTTCGCATCCACATGCGACGCCGCTCGCGGAATACCCTGTGAAGATCGATACGGGCGTCGTCTACATCGATGCCGAGGGGATTGCGCCGATCTTCGCCGCGCCATGAACAAGCCGGGATGCATCGCTCCTAGAAAGCGATTGGCGAATATGAGCACACAGCGGATGCGCTATCCTTCAAAGCGCCGCGCGGTCGTTGCTTGGGAAAGGACGGCGGAGGAAGCACGATGTCGATCGATTTGAATGGCGATTGGAGTGATGCCGATCTGGCGGACCTTCTCTCCACGGTTGAGGACGATAGAGACTGGCGTTTGGAGGTGAGCCGCGCTGGCGTCGCTGAGCTTGCTGACAAGTCGCTCCATCCGACGGATGCGGAATATGACGAGACGTTGCACTGCTATTTCGAGACCTGGATGCAGGGAAGTGATTTCGTTGGCCCATCCGCGGCCGCTGACAAAGGCTTCGTCGCCAAAATCGCAAAAGCGCTGCGAGAGAATTATCCCGGGCTAAAGGCGACCAAATTCGTCTATGTGGACCTTTAAACGGCCCGCCTTTTGCTAGCGCAATCTCGGCACGGAGGGGCCAATGTCGGGGTCTTCATTCATTGATTTCCTCTCGGGGCGAAGTGCGCCCCTGGTGATGATTTTAGGGACCAATGAGATTGCCTCCGCCATAGCTGTGCGCCTGAATCGCGTGGGATATCGGGTGGTGCTGAGTCACGACCCCTATCCCCCGGTCATCCGACGCGGCATGGCCTTCTATGACGCGCTATTCGACGATCGGATCGAAATTGACGGCGTGGGCGCCCGGCGGGCGACCACCATCCTTGAGATCGGCGAAGCCCTCGCAAACAGCGCCGACGTCGCCGTCACCATGCTGCAACTCTCCGACGTCATCCCGCTGCGCATGCCAGAAATATTGATAGACGCGCGCATGCAGAAGGATCGCGTCACGCCGATCTTGCGTAAGGTGACAAAGCTTTCGATCGGGCTCGGCCCGAATTTCACCGCCGGCCTCAACTGCGATGTCGCGATCGAGACGCATCCGACGCAAACGGGCGAACTTCTTGAAAGAGGAACCACACGGCCAGCCGATGGCGTTCCTCGCCTTCTTGGCGGCATAGGTCGTGAGCGCTTCATTTATGCCGCGCGCACGGGCCTGTGGCGGACGCCGCTCGATATCGGAGCGCGCATTTTCAAGGGCTATATAATCGGTCGCCTCGACGGACTGCCGGTTCCAGCGCCCATGGATGGACGGCTCCGTGGGGTGGCGCGCGATGGCGTCTTCATCCCAGATGGCGTGAAGATCGTTGAAATTGATCCGCGAGGAAGCTCCGCGAGTTGGACTGGGACGGACGATAGAGGGCGCGCAATCGCGGAGGCGGCGCTAAAGGCGATACTCACCTCCTTTGTCCCTGGTCCAAAAGTCCCGATGACCATGGCTGTCCATTGAATGTTGGTTCAGCGTTGTCGCCGCCTCAGCCGAATGTCGATAGGAGCGAAAAAGCGTAATGCTCGATAGTGCGACAACGATGTTCGAAAGGATCGGCGGCCATGAGACCGTTCATCAGCTCGTCGAGGCCTTCTACCGGAACATGGATACTTTTCCGGAGGCGCGAAAGATCCGGGCGATGCACGCCGTGGATCTGGAGCCTACTCGTTTAGTTCTGAAGACTTATCTTGCCGAGTGGCTTGGCGGCCCCAAGAACTATTCGGCCGAAAAAGGTCATCCTCGGCTGCGTATGCGCCACGGTCATTTGCGCATAGGGCCCGAAGAGCGGGACGCTTGGCTATTATGCATGAACGCCGCACTAGACGAGGCGATCAAAGATGAGGCTTCACGTAGAGCCATTGGCGAAGACTTGGCCAAGCTCGCCGATTGGATGAGAAACGACCCGCAGAATCCGCATGACAAGAGACATCAGCCTACTGTGGTGGAACGGCGTTGAAAGCTTCCTGAATCTCTTACGCGCTCATCGCGAGCGGAACTCCGATCAGCCGAATTTGAACAGCACCCCGTAGCCGCCGCGAGGATAATTCCACTCAATATCGCCAGTCGGCTCGGCGACGACGCGGCATGTGCCGCACTCGACGCAGCCATCGGTCGCGATCTCGACCTGTCCCGCCGAGTTCATCTCATAGCAGCGCGCGGGGCACAGCTTCAGCAGTGAGAGCAACTGCGGCGATGGCGTGGTGTGCGGCCGCACCTTTATGTGTGCGCGACCGGCGTCGACGAGATAACGATTGAGATAGAGCTTGTCTTCGACTCGGGTTGCTGCCTGCGTCGCCATTTTCGTCTCCTTCGATTGTCCTGCCTCTCTCTCACCGCCATGCACGCGCGAAGTTGAAGGCGTCGCCGATGATCCCCTTGAGAGATCTTGCTGCAAGGAAGGAGCGCAGCGTCGCCTTCTCCTTCTCGGCTTTGGTAACGCCGTCGACGCGTACGAAATCTTTCATCGCCTTGGACACCAATTGTGGGTAGGTGAGGAAGAAGTTCTGCGCGCGAATATGCAACAAATCCGGCATATCACGATATTTTTTGAGATCCTTCATCACGAACGAATCCTCGAGCATCTTCCGATAGAGCGCGAGATTCTCTTTTGTCATCGGATCGCGCCGCGATTTGATCTGGAAGATCGCCTCAGCGGCCAACCGGCCTGACGTCATTGCGAGATTCGAGCCTTCACGATGCACGGCGTTGTTCAGCTGCGCTGCGTCTCCGACCACGACCCACCCATCGCCAAAGAGCTGCGGAATCGCCTTATAGCCGCCCTCTGGAATGAGATGCGCGGCATATTCCTTCACCTCCGACCCTTCGATCAGGGCGCGCACGGAAGGATGCGATTTGAACTTCTCAAGTAGGCCGTAGGGCGTCTGTCCGGTCCGCTCGAAGTCGGAGACGAGGCAGCCAATGCCAAGCGAGATCGATTCCCTGTTGGTGTAGATGAAGCCCATCCCCGTCATGCCTTCGGAGATTGTTCCCACCGCCTCAATCACCGCGCCTTCGTCGCCCTTTAGATTAAAGCGCGCTTCGAGCGTCTCCTGAGGCAGGAAATGCATCTCCTTCACAGCGAGCGCGACCTTGTTCGGATCAGGTCGTGATCTTAGTCCTGCACGTGTGCCGAGCAGCCCACTAACGCCTTCGGCGAGTACGACGACATCTGCGCCGACCTTTCCGTTCTTCCGATCCGTTCTGACGCCGATGACCTTGCCGCGCGCGTCTTGGAGCAGTTCAGTGACCGTCGTCTCGCACAAGACGACAGCTCCTGCTTCCTGGACTTTTTTCGAAAACCACTTGTCGAATTGAGCCCGTATGATCGTGTAGCGGTTCGGTTTCTCCTCATTGAAGTCGTCGGAGCGATAGTGCAGCCCGGTATGGGAATTGTCGTCCATCATCCAGAACCGCTGCTCGATCAGATGGCGTTCGAGCGGCGCGTCTTCACGAAAGTCTGGAATAAGCTTCTCCAGCATATCCGCGTAGAGGATGGCGCCCTGCACGTTTTTTGAGCCGGAATATTCGCCGCGCTCCAACTGAAGCACTTTGAGGCCGCGCTGCGCCAGGGTCAGCGCCGCCGCATTTCCGGCCATTCCCGCGCCGACCACGATCGCGTCAAACCTTTCCTCGATCATGATTCGCTCCGTCAGCTCGCCAGGCGGTCGCGTTGATGCGGCGACAGACGCTTGGAGAACGCTTCCGTAAGAGAAGGCAAAAGCCGTACCGCGTCGCTAATGACGCCAAGATGCGCGAAGTCGAAGATCGGCGCATTCTTGTCGGTGTTGATCGCAAGAATGTAATCCGCGCCTTCGACGCCCACGCGGTGCTGGATCGCGCCAGAAATCCCCGCAGCGATATAAAGCTTTGGCCGGATGGTCTTTCCGGTCTGGCCGATCTGGCGGTCCGAACTCACCCAGCCCTTCTGCACCAGGGGACGCGAGCAGCCATATTCGGCGCCAAGGACGCTCGCAAGTTGGCGTATAAGCTGGAAGTTTTCCGGAGAGCCCAAGCCGAGGCCGCCCGCGACCACGACATCGGCAAAGGCGAGATTGGATTTCGACGACTCGCGATCCGGCAGAAAGGCGAGAACCTTTGTAACAATATCGTCTTCGACGAGGCCGAGCGGATGTTCGATTACGCGGCCGACCAGCTTTTCAACGCGCTCCGGCATCGGCATGACTCGTGGCCGCACCGTCGCCATTTGTGGACGATAGTTCAGCGTGAAGATCGTGCAGAGCAGCGACCCGCCAAAAGTTGGCCGAGTGGCGGCAAGCGACCCTTCTGCGTCGACGTCAAGTTCCGTGCAGTCGGCGGTAAGACCGGTCAACAGGGTCGTCGCAACCGAGCCCGCGAGATCCCGGCCCAGCGTTGTCGCGCCGAGGAGCAGTATTTCAGGCTTGTAGGCGTTGACGAGGTCGGTCAGCGCCTTCGTATAGCTCTCGTTACGATAGTCTTTCAGCAAATCGTCCGCGACGAGATAGGCGAGATCCGCTCCATAGCAGAAGGCTTCGTGAACCACATTTTGCGTTTGCTCATTTTTGGCGCCGACGACGACGGCCGCCAAATCCACGCCAAGCTTGTCGGCGAGCACGCGTCCCGCTCCCAACAGCTCCCATGAGACGGGATGGGCTTGGCCACGTTCCTGCTCGACGAAAACCCAGACATGCTTGTAGCTCTTGAGGTGCTCCGGCAGCGCTTTTTTTGTCGCTGCGCGGCCGCTTGCCGCAGGGGCTTTTGTTGCGTCACTCATCTCTTTCTCCGCCTGCGATCGTCAATAACCGCGCGCGAGCTTTTCCAGCTCGCCTTCCAATTTGGGTTGTCGTTGAAACAGCGCGTCGATAAGCGCATCGCCGGGATTGTCGCCCAATTCGATGAGCTCTGCCTTCTGCGCGCGCGGTTGCGGCGCAAAGACCTTCTTGACGATCGTGGGCGACCCGCGCAATCCGCATTTGGTGATGTCCTCGACCCCCGCATCCTGCGCGCTCCATTTGATGAGCGTCGCGCGCGCGGCCTTCAGCGCGTCCATTAGGGAGCCAACGCGAATCTCATTGACGCCTTCGAGGATTGTGATCAGGCAAGGCAATCGGCTCTGCAGCTGCTGCACGCCGCCTTCCGCACGACGCTCAACCTCGATCAGGCGTTTGTCGGTATCAACCGAATTTATTCGCGAAACATAAGTCAGCTGTATGAGGCCCAGCCGCTTGGCGACGCCCGGACCAACTTGCGCCGTATCGCCATCAATCGTCTGCTTCCCGGTGAAGACAATGTCAGGCGGTCCAAATTCAGCGCCGATTTTTCTCAATGCCGTCGCAAGCGCATAGGTCGTCGCGAGCGTGTCGGCGCCGGCGAAGAAACGGTCAGTCAAGAGCACCGCTCGATCAACGCCAAATGAAAGAGCCTTGCGCAGACTGTCCTCTGCCGATGGAGGGCCCATCGTCAAAACCGTCACTTCCCCGCCGAACGTGTCGCGAAGCCGCAAAGCCTCTTCTATCGCGAAGAGATCGTAAGGGTTTATGATTGTCGGCACCCCCTGACGCATGATGGTGTTCGTCACGGGATGAACACGGATCTGCGCCGAATCGGGCACTTGCTTCATACAAACGACGATGTGCATCGACTTATCCCTCGCTGGCGGCGCTATTCACTTTGAGACGCCAAGCTGTACGAGCGTCGGCCCCGCGGCGGGCTTCACAGCGTCCTTGTGGACCTTGAACAGACGCTCGTCGATAGGCGACGATTTGATGAAGTCTGTATAAGCCTGCTCGAGGAACGTCTTGCAGCGAAGGGTGGCTTCATCCTCTGTGAAGGTTGAGAAGTCTTCCTTGAAGAGATATTCCCCCATACGTCTCAGAATGTGGAGGCGTGCGACATTAACCACCTTCGGGTCGTAGTCGACCTTGAGCAGACTGAAGAAGTCCTCGGCGGAGGACGATTTCTGGAGCTGTTCGATGATGCTCGGAACGGAGGCCATATCCTTCTCCTTTAGATGATGCGCGGGGGCTCAGACGGGCCCGTGCGGTCATTGCGAGGCGCTCCAGTTTGAGCGCGTTCTTTTACCTTCGTCTGCAGATTGGAAAGCCGCGCCTCCAGAAATTCGACGCGATCAACGAGCGCAGCGAAGGCTTCGCCAACCGGGTCTGGGATCTGATGGTGATTGAGGTTGATGCGGCCGCCGAATGTATGCCGCACGGCATCGCGATGCACTGTCTTCGCCGGAATGCCGACGACTGTCGCGTCACGCGTGACGCTTTCGATAACGACCGAATTCGCTCCGATGCGCGCATTACTGCCGATAGTGATGGGACCTAGTATCTTTGCTCCAGCGCCTATAATAACGCCGTCCTCGAGCGTGGGGTGACGCCGGCCTGGAGACCAGGAAACGCCGCCAAGCGTCACGCCATGGTAGATTGTCACGTCACTTCCGACGATCGCCGTCTCGCCGATGACCACTCCGGCGCCATGGTCGATGAAGAAACGCCTACCGATCGTCGCGCCCGGATGAATGTCGATATTGGTCAAGAAGCGACAAAACCATGAGACCAACCGGGCTAGAAAACGTCGATCATGCAGCCACAGCCAGTTCGCGAGTCTGTGCCAGATAATGGCGTGAACGCCCGGGTAGGTCAGGAGAGTTTCCAACTTACCGCGGGCCGCGGGGTCACGCGTCGCGACACAGGCGACATCTTCGCAAATTAGTCGCCAAAGGGGAGGAGCGGGATTTTCAATGACCGTGCCGCTCGTGGCGTGCGCTGCGTGGATGGCTTCCGACATCTTCGCCTCACGAGACCCTTATTTCCGATTGCCGCCGAACGTCGCGCCAGATGTCCTTAAGAACTTCGTTGCTGACCGGCTCCTTGCGATCAAGGGCATGCGAGCGCACCCGCGCGACAATCCTCGCGATCTCTCCAGAGCTGAAGGGGAGCCGTAGAACATCCAGCATTGCGGCGACCGCCGCCGAGCCCGAATGTTTTCCGATCACAATGCTGTGCGCTCGCCCAAGCAGACCGGGATCAAGCGATTCATAGGTGCGTCGATCTTTTATCAGACCGTCGACGTGGATGCCCGACTCATGCGTGAAGGCGTGGTCGCCGACGATTGATTTGTTGACCGGGATCGGCCGGCCGGCCGCCGCCGCAACAAGCGCCGCCACGGGCTGCAACTCTGTCAGCACGACGCCGGTTTCAATGCCATAAAGCTGGGCCGCCGCCACGGCGACTTCCTCGAGCGGCGCATTGCCGGCGCGTTCGCCAAGGCCAATGACGGTGACCGAAGCGTGCGTCGCTCCGGCCTTGACGGCGGCAAGCGTGTTCGCTGTGGCAAGGCCGAGATCGTCGTGACAGTGGATTTCGATTTCCATATCGGTCTCACGACGCAGGCTCGAAACCAGGTCGTGAGTCGAGAAAGGATCGAGCACGCTAAGAGTGTCGGCGACGCGGAAGCGCCGCGCGCCAGCTGCGCGAGCGACAGCCATGAGTTCGACTAAGAATTCAGGATCGGCTCGGGAAGAGTCCTCGCCGCCCACCGCCACGTCCAATCCACGGCTGCGCGCATAATCGACGACCTGCGCTGTCAGCTCTTTCGCCCGGGCACGATCGCCATGCAATTTGACCGCGATCTGCCGGTCTGACGCCGGCACCGACAGATTGACCATGGAAACGCCGCTAGCGATCGCGGCGTCCACGTCTTCTCGCCGCATCCGGCACCATGCTATGGCGCGCAGCGGCAACTGCGCTTCAACAATTGATCGGATCGCGGCGACTTCTTCAGGACCCATTGCAGGCGTTCCCGCCTCGAGTTCCGTCACACCCGCCTTCGCCAGCGCTCTCGCGATATCAGCCTTTTCGGCGCCCGTGAACGCGACGCCGGGCGCTTGCTCGCCGTCACGTAGCGTCGTGTCGTTCAACACGACCTTTTCGACGCGCGTCCGGTGGAGCGAATGCTCTATCGTCGATATGCGTGGTGACATGGACATCGTGACATTCAGGCGTCGAAGACGCTTCCCTGCCGTGGTGCGCGTACGCAGTTTGGGTTCTCAATTTCTTCGATGGTCGTCGCCGTTCAAATCGGCGCGCCACATTCGAATCCGGTTCTCGCCTGACCCTTCGGTCAGTTGAACGACTTCTGGCAGCCGCAAGTCGATGAGGCGTTCGGGTTTTCGAAGGTGAACCCTTCGCCTTCCAGACCACGCTTGTAGCCAAGCGTCATGCCTTGCAGACGCGGGCTCGACGCCGGATCGATCAGGACGCGGACGCCGCCCGCTTCGATCACGATATCGTCAGTGCGCTGCTCCGCGTCGAGGTCGACGACATATTGGTAGCCGGCGCATCCGCCTTCCTTCACGAGAATTCTGAGTCCGCCATCGCGCTGGCCGGCCTTCACCATCGCGTCTTTGACGGCGGCGACGGCGGCTTCGGAGAGGACGATCATTTTGCAGCCTTTGCGATCGAATCGTTAGGCTGAGTTAAGCAAGCCACATGCCATTGCTATGACCTGACGAAGGCCGAGACGACGACCCTGTGTGACAAGCAATTTTTTGGAGCTTTGTTCGAAAGTTTACAGAGCTCGGCCCGAGCAAGGTTAGATATCAAACGCTCGGCGGGTCTCCTTGCGACAAGCCTGAGCTCAAGCGGCTAGTCCCTGTCTCTTCGCCGAAGCAGGTCAAGTAATCGGCGCAATTCGTGCAAACCGGCGTCGCGCACATGACAAAGCCGTCATTTTCGCACATCAAGCGGTAGATAAAGCGCTTCCAACGCATATTCTTGTCATTGCGCGCCGCGAGCGAAGCAAAGCGCCTCTCCATCAGTCGAGTCAGTTCGCCCCGATTTCGCAGGCCGAGATCTTCCCAAAGATGGTTTGGCTCGAGCGCTCGTCGCGCGATCATCGCCGCAAGCAACCGCCCTTGTTGATCCTGCGACGAAAGGTGCTCCAGAAGAATATCTCGAACCAGTTGCGATTCCTCGACGCCGGCCGCGTTGGCGGCGCCATCATCGTCCTGCAATTCAAGATCACAATCGCCGAAATAGTTGGCGCGCAGCGCCTCCAGATCTTCTAGCGTCAAGCCGAGACGTTCGGTCAATGCGCCAGGTTCTGATGCGGCTACCGAGACGATGCAGGCAATTACGTGTCGATCGAAGTCCTCGTCAGAGTCGATGCATGCTGTTTCAGGGTCGGCGCCCATCAAACGCCGATAAACGTCGGTCGGCCGGCAAATCGCCTTCAGCCCTTCGACGTCGAAGGGAGTTCCATAACTTTGAGCAGTTGGGATCACGCGTAGGTTCACGGCACGATCCAGATTGCAGACGCCGGCCTTCTGTTGAGAAGGCCGGCGCACTTCTTATGTTTAAGCGATAGCGGTGAGTTCGGCGGCGGTTTTGCCGATCTGGCTTTCGTCGACCGCCTTCATGATGCCGTGCTCCATGAGCATGTCTTCGAGCTCGTCCATGGTGATCGGCGTCGGGATAAT
>NZ_VBTZ01000016.1 GCF_005771425.1 Methylocystis sp. B8
CACGTCGGCGCTTGACGAAGAGAGTCAAATTTCGATGCTGCGCCTGTTCAATGAAGATCTAGCCGGCGCGACGGTGATCAGCGTGGGGCATCGTGTCGGCATGGAAGATTTTCACGACAAGAAGCTCTTTCTTGAGCGCCGCGCCGCTGGCGCACATATCACCAGCCGCAAGCTGCAAAAATCGCTCTGGCACTTATTCGATGACGCCGCGCTTTATTGACCGCTTGAGGGTTGAGCCAAGGCGGTCGCGTGTGCGAGAAGCGAGTGAATATCTGGCGGGCGGGAGCCGCAATTCGTCCCCCGCGAAGCGTTCATATATGCGGTAACAAGCGACAGCGAGCCCAATCCCGTTGAAAATCGCCTTGAGCGTCCCGATTACGCTTTCTAACATTCAACAATCCACCTATTCAACACAAGTTCCCCGGGGATTGCGTCCGCTGTTTGAAAAAGAAGTCGCATTTTTATGTGAACGGCAAGGAGAGGTGTATCGGCTGTCGCTTCAAAGTTTGGCGAAAGCATCCAAAGCCGTGGGTCGTCAAGCTGAGAATTGCCACCATGAAGCATCCGCTGAAGGCCTCTCGAAGCCAAGAAAGTGCAGGAGCAACTGACCTTCACGAGGCGCAGGTTGCCGCGATGGCAAAAGGCCAAGGCCGAGAGGCGCACGGCGAATCCGTCAGCGAATACCGCGGCTATTGCGGCGCGCACACCTTCTAAGTCCGGATGCTGAAAGGTGCCGGCCGACTCTACAGGCAGACTTTTGTCGAAACCTACGCGAAAGTCGGCTTCGCCAAGCTTTACGACCGCAAGACGCCGATCCCTCCCATTCTATGAGGAGCATGGCAGACTGTGTTCGGCCGGCGCGCACGCGGTCGCGGGATGCCTTCGTGCCGCTCGCTCATCAGCCGGGTCACGCGCATGTCGACCTTAGCAAATGCGTCGGTTTCATCCAACGGGCGCGGATGAAGCTGCGTGTGTTCTGCTTCGACCTGCCGCACTCGGACCCTGTTTCATCAAGGCCTATGCGGCGGAGACGGCCGAGGCGTTTCTCGACGGTCATGCCTGGGACTTCGCCTTTTTCGGCGGGGCGCCGCTGTCGATCCCTTAAGACAACCGAGAAAGCCCACTTCTCCAGAAGACCTGGCGTGCATGATCATTATGAATGAGCTTTACGCAGCTGCGCCAGAATTGTTCGAAATGCTGCCTCTACACTGCGTGCACGCGCAGCGTGGGCGTCAGAGCGCGAGCACGCGGCTACGGCGCGCCTGATTGGCGCGAGTTCCTCTTCGGAAAGACTCTCTTTTTCGAGTGGCCGCGCCGCAGAATCTTGGTGAATTGCCGAGCATTTTCGCAATATTTCCGTTGCGCGCTCGAAGGCCTGTTCGACGAGGCTGGAGATGGCTTGGTCTATTCGCGCGCTGGTTTGGTCGCTCGCTTCCGACCGTTGCGGGCTCGCTCCGGGAAGGTCGAGGTAGCGTGAGCGCTCCCTCGCGAAAGAGGCTTGACCCACGTCCGGCGACACTCCGTACCGCGTCACCATGGCGCGCGCCATTTCCGTTGCGCGTCCGAGATCATCCGCGACGTGTACCCATTCGCGCATTCCGATTGAGGCAATTGTTTCAGGTTGAGCGTTGAGCCTCCGCCAGGTGTCGCATGCGGTTTGGGTGATGGCGTCGTAGTTTCGAAGACGCGATTGGAGAGCCAGTTCTGGCGCAGATGCCGCCAGATAGGCCTTCTCGTAGCATTTATCGGAGGGCTGACGCGGGCGCGTTCCACGCTTGGCCCATTGGCGCACGAATCCGTTCTTCTGCCCGATGCGAGCTTCGTCTTGAAGCCAGATTTTCGGTAGGTCGGAAAGATGCGCCTTCGGCGTCGCTTCGAAGTTTTTTGTAAGCCTCATCGATTCGCTCGTCTTGGCCGTGTTAGCGCGGCCTTGTGCTGATGTGGGAGAAGCCGAGCTTCTCGAGGAGCGTCCCGACATAGCGCTCATGAAAATTGACGCCAAGGCACCCCTTGATGACGCGTTTGAGACCGAGGCGTCGCCAGCGCATGACGCCGTCCCGCTCGCAATCCGGGCTGGCTCCGGCAATCTTCGCGAGCTCAGCCGGCTGCTCCGCCGACAAGCGCAATTTCTGGCCGTCTGTCGAATGATCGAAGCGGCCTTCCGGGCCGGAAGCGTTGAAGCGATGAACCCAATCGCACAGCGTTTGCTGATCCATGCCGCCGATCTTGGGTGCGCCGGCCCGAAATTCACGGTGAAGTCGTGTCTCGAAGTAACGACCATGGCCGGCCTCCCAATTTAGCTGAGCACCGCTACTTAGGGGTGCGCGTTCCCATGTCGACGCAATACTCGGGTCGGTTCCGCAGACGAAACTGGGTTCACTGCCAAACCCTTCTTCATGCTTGGATCGCCGAAAGAACAATTTGATGCTTTCCGTTCAACGGCTGCGCTGTCTTGATCGGCGCCGCGCCCTATTTGCGGGCTCATTGAATGTGGGGGAATTCCCGTGGCCAAGGCTTCGGCTTTAAAGTCATCGGCAAGAAGGCCGCTCGCCAAAAAACTGATCGATCTGCACCGTATCGACGGCGGCGAGGAAATCGGCGCGCCACTCGCACTGCGCATCGACCAGACGCTTACGCAAGATGCGACCGGCACGCTCGCCATGCTGTCGCTCGAGGCGATGCACCTCGATCGCGTGAAAACTGAGGTCAGCGTCCAATATGTCGATCACAATCTACTACAGGTCGACAATCTCAACGCTGAAGATCACATCTTCCTCGAAAGCGCCTGCCGGCGATTTGGCATCTGGTATTCGCGGCCCGGCAACGGCATCAGCCACGTCGTGCATATGGAGCGCTTCGGTCAGCCAGAGAAATCTCTGCTCGGCTCCGATAGCCATACGCCGGCGGCCGGTTCGCTTGGCATGCTGGCAATCGGCGCTGGCGGCCTCGATGTAGCGCTGGCCATGGCGGGAGAACCCTATATGACTGAGACGCCCGCGATATTCGGTGTCGAACTCATTGGCGCCTTACCGCTTTGGGTTAGCGCCAAGGACGTCATACTTGAAATGCTGCGTCGTCACGGCGTTGCTGGCGGCGTAGGAAAGATAATTGAATATTACGGCAGCGGCCTTGCTGGCCTGACGGCGATGGACCGCCACGTTATCGCCAATATGGGCGCTGAACTCGGCGCGACGACATCGGTTTTTCCCTCCGACGAAGCAACCCGCACTTTCATGGCCGCGCGCGGGCGCGAAGCGCAATGGCGAGCGCTCGCAGCGGATGAAGGCTGTGAATATGATGTTCACGATAGCGTCAACCTGTCGACGCTCGAGCCGCTGATTGCGCTGCCTTCCAGTCCCGGCAACGTCATACCAGTCGCCGAGGTTGAAGGCCGGGAGATCGCCCAAGCCTATATCGGTTCTTCCGCTAATCCGGGATGGCGGGATTTCGCCATCTGCGCCGAAATGGTTCGAGGCAGGACAATTCCACCAACCGTTTCCTTCGACGTCAATCCAACGTCGCGAGAAGTGCTGCAGATGCTGCTCGACGATCGTCGACTTGCGGCGCTCCTTGGCGCTGGCGCCCGCATTCATCAAACAGGATGCAATGGCTGCATCGGCATGGGTCAGGCGCCGGCGATCGGCCGCAATTCCTTGCGCACGACGCCGCGCAATTTCCCGGGGCGGTCCGGAACGAAGGAAGATTCGGTCTTTCTCTGCTCGCCAGAAACCGCGACCGCTTCGGCGCTTGCGGGCTGCATCGCTGACCCGCGCAAGATCGGCATTCCTTATCCGGAATTGGTTGAGCCCGCGCCACGGTCCGAATTATCGCTGATTGAGCCGCCGCCGCCACCAGCGCAAGCGAAGCGGGTCGTTTTGGTAAAGAGCGCCAATATTCATTCGTTGCCGGACTTCGATCCTCTCCCTGACAAGGTCGAGTTAGAGATCTTGCTGAAGATGGGCGATAACGTGTCAACCGACGAAATTCTTCCCGCAGGGGCCAGGGTGCTGCCTTTCCGTTCAAATCTCCAGCGCATCTCGGATTTCGCGTTCGAACCAATCGATCCGGACTATTCACGTCACGCGCGCGCGCTCGGCGCCAAGCTCGTGCACGCCGTTATCGGTGGCGAGAATTATGGTCAGGGATCATCGCGCGAACACGCCGCCGCGGCGCCGCGCTATCTCGGTCTGCGCATGGTGATCGCTAAGAGCTTCGCGCGCATTCACCGCCAAAATCTCATCAATTATGGCATCCTCCCGCTGCTCTTCGCGAACAATGACACTTATGACCGCCTGCAAATCGGCGATAAGCTGAACTGCAAAAACCTGCGCAGCAAGCTCACGAGCGGGGATTCCATAGTCTTCACGAGCGGCAAGGAAGACGTCGAAACGGTCCACCATTGTACGCCTGATGAAATCGCCGTCATTATCGATGGCGGCGTGATTGGCCACCGACGGCGCCTTGGCCCTATGCACGAGACGTCTGAGAGGCGCTCGGCTTAGTGGATTGGTTCTATTGCCTCGCGATCGATCTCGCCAACGGCGGCAGGGACCGAAACGCCCGCGACTCGAAGGGGGTCGCGGGCGAGCGTGTCGCTCTTGAAGGCTTGGAAAGCGGCAGTGCATCCGTCCAATTAGGCCGAGTCGCATGAACGGACAAGCGGCGAAGTTTCCGCGCGATAGACACTCGGCGAGTTTGAAGCATTAGGGACACATTGCAGCAAATAGGCGACGGCGCAGTTCTGTTAGAAAAATCCGCACTTCGATCATGCATTAGTGGCGGGCGCGATCACCGAGCCGCAGACGTCTGCCGCCAACTTCAGGCGGGCTCTTTCGTGGTCCGTCCTTTGTCAGGCTAGCTGAATATCCGTCGAAGCCACGCCAACCACCGCGCCCTACTCAATCGAAGAGACGGAAGAGAGCGTCGAGGAATCGGGCGCGGGGGGCTGTCCTACCTTCCAGGTCCTAGGTGCAGATTTCGGCGGACTCTTCGTCGCAGAACAATTAGGGTGACCATCTCGACCGAACTATGGGCAATGGACCGATGAACAAGATCGCTCAGGATCCGTCGGACCTCGTCACTGTCGCGCTAAGCCTTGTAGCAGAAGCCGCTGTGGCGATTAGGGAGTCCGAGGAGCAATCGGCTCTTGCGCTCTTGCGCGAGCGCGACATCGCCAATGAGATCAAGGAAGAGTTGGTCCGCGCCGAGCTGCGCGCCGAACGCACTGAGGAGATGCTGCGCCTGGCTGAGGCTCAAATCGAGCAAATGTTGGCCGCCGCTGAGCAGGCGGACAAAGAGCTCGAAGATCTGCGATCACAGCTCGCCGCCGAGGTCGCGGGTATTCAGACAATCATAGAGGCAATCCGAACGCAGCTTCCTACTAAGGCTGGGCGCCCCAATAGATGAAGCCCCGCTGACATGGTGGCAGGCTTCCCTGCGTTGGGTGGCGTTGCTGCGCGACGAGACGGCGATTCTTTCCGCTGGCATAGCGGCGCCCAAAGGGTTAAGCTTTTCTACCAAGAGGGGAATTTCTGGAGCGCGCGCGGTGAAGCGCCTCGTTCTTATAGACAAAAAGAACCGTATTTGCGGCGACACGGCGGCTCTCTCGCCACGTTGCTCTTATGCTTGGGCATATGCCACCACGCGCGGCAAACCGGACATTGAAGGGTTGGTCCTTATCGCCGCCCGCTTACTCGACGAGAGCTTGGGCAAAACCTGCCGTGCCTATAAATTCTCGACGTTCGAGACGAAGGGCGACTCCGACGGCTATTTCGTCTTTGATTGCGATTGCTACCAAGCGGCCCCGGCGGATTTGGATGGCCCTGCGGCGATGGTGGCGGTCATGACGAGCTGCTTTTATGTCGGTTATGTCCGTCGCGACTATTGACGAACGGCGTTCGGCCCCGAGCTGAATCAATCGGCGGATACTTCTCCTTCCATCTAGGTCGCACGACCCCTTGCCTGGTCAAGGATCGTTGTTGCACGAAGTCTTTGCTCTTCCAACGCGTCCAATAAGTCTCGAAATTCGCCCGGCATGGCTCGGCGATAATCTCGGCGCGCATAAATTGCACCGCTTGCCGATGTTCTCGAGCACGGGGGCGAGCTGCTCTTGAAACTGGCAAGCAAGCGCGGCGCGCTATTCGTCTGGTTTTAGCCCTTTCATGAAGCCTCGCTGAAGGCGGAACCTCGGCGCGGCTGATTTGTTCCCACGAGACTTGGCTGAAAAATTTCGCAGCGCGAAAAGCTCCGCCCGATACTCGCGGGCGGAGCCCCGGCACAGGCCCGATACTGCACACGGGTCGTGCCCTCCGTCCGTCGGCCAGGCGGGGTGCGTTGATCGACGCACGGACTTTCAAATTTGGAACTCGAGGCGACCTAGGCAAGCTTCGCCCTGCATCGCCGCCATCGCGCGTGAAAAGCCCGCGGGCGATAGCCAAGATGGCGTCGCGGCCTAGAGAACATCGCATGGTGCCCGCTCATCGCCCCTTTGTCCCCTCCATCAGCACTCTAGCGATCGTCTGCACGACCGCCTTCGCGTCCGCGCTCGAGGGTATTTCGCAGATCGAGTGGGGAACAGATATCCGCTATTGGCTGCGCCAGAGCGATCAAGCCATCGCGCTTGCGGTGTTCGAGTTGCAGACGAACGCGAATGGTCCAGACGTCGTTTGGCCGTAGCGGGCGCTTCTGCCTCCCAGGCGTCCTTTATTCCAAGGCCGATAAATTTGGTTGGCGTCGGATGAGGAAGGTAGCATGAGCGCCCCATCAGAGCCGACCCATCCCACCTCAGGGCTTGAAAGCGGGGCACGAAGTAAATTAGGTCCTCCGGCCCTGCCGTCCGAGAGTGCAAATGACCCTGAGCGGAAATGAGGAGGCGGCAAACAGCCTGTACGGGCGACGTCGATCGTATCGGTTGGCGCGATGTTGCAGCGCGGCGCGAGATTGCTCGGCTGGCCGATGAGGTCGGCAAGGCGCTGTAGCTCCTCCCAAGAGAGATCTGCGTATAGCGTCCGCACATGCTTTCGGCTTCACTCCCGCAGCGCATTGTAGCCGTCTTTAAAGCCATCGAGAGTGAATATGTGGCGAAGTCCCTCGCCGGGATTAACGTAGATTGTTATTAGCAAATTTTTGCCGTTGAGCATCTTGCTCATCAGGTCGTTGCCGATAGGACCTTCAGCAGCACAGGTAATCTGAGTGCATCTGAAGAATGGCAGTTTCGAGAATTCGACCTCGTCGACTTTGATCCCCACGCCTTCCAGCAAGAAAGTTCCTAGCGGCGCGAAAACTTGAATCACTCCGTTCGGTACGCCCGGTCCTTTTCTGACAGCCACCATTAAGCCGACATTCGGCTGTTCTTCCGACATCGCCTTTTGGACCAACGCGCAGACCTTGCCGCCGGTTGTTGGCGAAGCGCATTGCATTTCCCAAGCGCCGGATTTTGAGCTTTCGGGCTGCTGCGCTAGCGCGGCGCCTGCAAAAAAATGAGCGAACGGCAGACAGGCAAGAACGCTAACCAAGGATTTTTTACTGCATCGCATTTGAGGGCCTTAAACGAATTGTCTTTCTATTGAGTGTCGATGTGCTCATTTCGTTAAATGAGCAATGAACGGCGCCCTCAGCAACGGTTCAGCCGCTTTGGGTGACATTACGGGCGTGGATCGAGACGAGGTCTCGACACGGGGCCAAGCCCAGGAGTTCATCCATGACCCGCATTGCTCTTCTTGCCGCCGCTTTGATCGTTTCCGCGCCCGCTCTGGCCGAGACGACGTCCGCAATGAAGCCTGCCGCGCCGAGCGCCGTGCCGGCGCCTATGACGAAAACGGCGACCGAGGCGCCGCGGCTCGACCTCAATTCCGCCACTCTCGACCAGCTCACGATGGTAAACGGTCTCAACAAGCGCCTCGCCGAGGCGATCGTGAAAGGGCGCCCTTTCAAGAGCGTGGACGACCTAGCGACGAAGAAGATTCTTTCGGTGGATGTCTTCAGTGCGGTCAAGGACCATTTCATCGTTCACTGATCAAATTGCGCAGCATAAGACGGCTTCCCAGCCCGGTCAGCAATGGCCGGGCTTTTTCGTGCGCCCCGCGAGCTGCACAGCGAGGAAATTTGCTCAGCCATCGATCTTAATCACCAATTGATTGGTCCGTGCGTCCATGACCACGACATGTGCTGCTCGTTTACCTGCTTTAACCTTCCTCGCGACTACAATGGCGTCGCGGACGTCATAGAACCGGTCTGCCCGCCCGAGAATTTGAGTTTCATAGGTGGAACAGAGTCAGCAGCGCTCAATCTGGATCGTCAGGCCTACGCCGCCAACCTATGAACATGCACGTCGTGGCCTCCATTGTTCTGCATGGCGTACATGGCGGCGCGTTCATGTTCTTCGGTCCGGGTTCGCGCCCACAGCAACAGTCCGCCGCGCGCCAATTGCGCCTGCACCCAATTGCGCTGACGACGTCGAATGAACCCGCCGATGCCCACGCCGATCAGGCTGGCGGCCATGCCAGCGCCAATGCCCGCAAAGATCGCCTCGGCGAAACTGCCGTAAATGGTCCAAACGGTGATCGCGCCAGCAATGGCGCCAACATAGAAGAGCAGGCCGATGAGCGCAGCTTTGCCTTCATTAAGCGACTCGGTTTCGATGTAGGAAATGCGAGGAGCTTCATCGCTGTCCTCGATTTCGACCGAGCGTTTCGATCCAACCTTTTCGCGCGTCTTCGCGTCTTCGGTGAGCAGGCTGATTTCGGATCTGTCGAATCCGTGAGTCATCAGATAGTCAATGGCGGACCGTAAGTTATCAAGCGAGTCGAACAGGCCTACGACTTCGGTAAATTCGCGGCGCTGTTCGAGCGCAGTCGTTTCATTCGATTCCATGGAGTTCCTCCCGAAACTCAGTACTCTTGAATCGAAGCCTGCCTCTGCGCGCCCTTGCCCATCTGAGCGGGCGTTCGCCGTGTGACAATCTGCTCAAGCGTTATGTGACAAACTGGTTGTCCACCATGGGCACCGGGATATTTACGATGGAAGGCGCGCAAGACCCGGATGGCAAGACGATCACTTTGGAGGGCCAGCATGCCGAGCCGGGCGGCGGATATATGAAGCATCGCGCCATCTGGACGATCGTGGACAACAATACCCAGACCTTCGATATGTACGGCGCCCACCAGGGCGGCAGAGAATGGAAAATGATGGAGATGACGTACACCCGGAAGCAGCAGACACTGCGTTAGTGCACGATCGAGACCATCGGAGAAGTCCGCAACGGGGAGGACTTCTCCGCGCGCGCCGCCTTACAGATGAAGAATTATCCGTCATGAACGACGCGATCAGATCGGCGGTTAGATGAGGGAGCAGTCTTACGGTGAGGTTAGCTGTCGGCGCCGGAGCAAGGCCAAGGCAAAGCGTCTGCTTCCCTATGAGATCGGCGGAATGAAGCATTGGCGCCAAAGCGCTGGGGCGTATCGGATGCTCGAATGGCTGATCAACCAGATCGCCGAGCTATTTCCTTGGAAATGGCGCTCAGTCCGATCACAACCCGTTGTGCGTGATCCGACTCGAGGAACGGGTGTGCGGCGGATTGTCTCGTATTGATGGCTGTCAATTACAAATGCCGATGAAGCTGCCAAAGTGTTCTCGCGGCCGACAACTGCATCAAAAAACGAGACAATATAGGAGGATACGCATGTCGCTTATCACTTGGACTAAGGAGCAATTCGGCACAAACGTCAGTTTGCATGACCAGGAGCACCAAGAGATTTTTCGGCTCGTTAACTTGTTGGGCGACGCCGTCGGCGTAGGGGATCGCGCGTTGATCGGCAAGCAGTTGGATGCGCTCATCTCATACGTGGCGCAGCATTTCGCGTCCGAGGAGGCGAATTTCACGAAGTATGGCTATCCGGCCACCGCCGCGCATAAGGCGCAACATGATGAACTTGTGGCGACCTGTCTTGACCTGCAAAAGAAATTTCACGCGGGCGAAGCAGAAGTGACAGGCGAGACGGCGGCGTTTGTCGTCGACTGGTTGACCAACCACATTCCTAAAATCGACAAGTCTTATGGGCCCTTCCTAAATGAGAAGGGCATGGCCTGAGCAGCATTCTTCATCCTGCATTAGGGATTTCCGGCGTTCGCACTCAAGCGGACGCTTCCTCCCTGACTGCGCGTGGCGCGCCTAAAAGATCCGGCGAGGCGGTTCTCTGACCGCAATCAAAACCTCCAAAAGCCATTTTGAACCTTTTGAGGGTTGTTAGAGTAGACGCGTTTCGCCGGCGATGGCCGCGCCCAACGACAATCTGTCGCCGCGTTCACTCACTCCAATCGCCTTCGCGGTTGCGGTAGATGTCGCCGGGTCATCGCGCAAGCGTGGTTTCTGTCCGGCCGAAGTCACATCGCCCGACTTGGGCCGCAGCCTCCTTCAAAAATATCGCCGTCTGATTATTGGGCTTTTCAACGTCACGTCCACGTGAAGCGAAGCTTGGCCGACGAAAACGCCCCGCCCTTACATGCACCGTCTGGCCTGAGGTCTGATATACTCACGGCATGTGCGGCCGTTTCACCCAGCATCTCTCCTGGGAAGAGCTCCAGCGCCTCGCCGATTTGATCGGCCAGCCGCGGAATCTCGCCCCGCACTACAACATCGCCCCGACGATGCAGATCGAGGTCATTCGCCTCGGTGTGCAGGGCAAAGAGCTGACGCCGATGCGCTGGGGACTTGTGCCGCTCTGGTGGAGGGACTCGCTCAACAGGCTTCCGGCGACCTTTAACGCCCGCGCCGAGACAGTCGCCGAAAAGCCAATGTTCTGCTCCGCATTTAATGCGCGGCGCGGCGTTGTCCCCGCATCCGGCTTCTATGAATGGACCGGCCCGAAAGGCGCGAAGACTCCGCATTATTTCTCGGCGCCGGACGGCCGCCCACTCGCCTTCGCAGGACTGTGGGAGCGCGCGCCCAATCCCGACACGAAGGAGATGATCGACTCAGCGACGATCATCGTCGGGCCGGCCAATAAATGGATGAGCCGCTTCCATGATCGCATGCCGGTTATTCTCGACTGGGGCGACATCGGCCTATGGATGGCTGGCGGCGATCCGGGCTCGCTATTGCGTCCGCCGCCCGAAGATGCGCTGCAGGAATGGGTCGTCTCGCCGCGTGCTAACAAGTCTGACCTCGGCGACGACGATCCGATGCTGATTGCGCCGGTCTAGAGTAACCGGCCGGGGCTTGCGCCCCGGCGCCACTGCGGAACGATCAGCCATGCTTGCTCTCACGCACTTGCTGATCAATTTGACAAAAGCGCTGTTCTCTACGCCATTGGGAGCGATGCCTTTTCAACTCGCCCGCGGCGCTCTCGGGGCGCCCGCGGGCTTTTCGCGTGCTATGGCGGCGATGCAACGCGAAGCTTGCCCCCGTCATGTCCGGCTCCAAATTTGAAATGGACGTCCGTCGACTTGCCCGCCCGGCCTGGCCGACAGACAGAGGCGCTGACGCGTGGCGCAGTATCAGTTCTTGCTGCGGGCCTGCGCCGGGCTCCGCCCGCGCAAAATCGGGCCGAGCTTTTGCGACCTGCCACAGCGGCTTTTCCGCGACCGCCTGTCACCAAGGAAGTTTGAATTGCTAAATGATCACAGGACCGGTTCTTTCTTGAGTTTATCGGGAAATTGCTTGGCAATCCCGTCAGTGAGCTCGTCGGCAAATTTCAGCATGTGGTCGTGACCGTCATCATATGCCTTGATGTCAGCTGTCCAATCCTTATTGAGTCGCCCGACCACCTCTCCTGTCGTCAAGTCCAGATGCTTTTGCAGCATCTCTTCCAAATCTTTCTTGGCCCAGTTTGGATTTGCACCGCTCAAGAACGCCGCAATGTCCTTGCCGTTGTCCGACCACTTCTTCTGCGCATCGCTCAGCCCCGACTTGTCGCCGGTCTTTGCAGCCTTGACGACTTCCGTCGCAATAAGGATGTGATCGCGTAGGAGAGTAGACAATTTCTTCCCTGCGTTCTCTCCGTAATAGGGCTTAATCGCATCGCCGATGTCATCCTGATTCTTGAGGAGTCGCGTGGCGACGGCGTTGGCGTCCGGAAGATCGGCCAGAGCGCTGACGATATAACCGCGGGTATAGGTGATATGGTCTTCCCAAAGCTTCCGCATCGCCATCTTCACGACGGTGGCCGCATCTGCTTTCGTGTCATGCATGCCGGCGGCCATTGTGGTGGGATGAGTCATAGGCGCTTGTTGCGCCAGCGCGGTCGAGCCGCAAATTGCCACCGCGGCCGCCGCCATCGGAGTAATATATGGTTTCATGATGCACCTCCGTGGAGTCGTTTTAACTCCCATCGTTTGCCGACAATTAGAGCGTCGACAACCGTGCGCAATGGCGCCAACGGCCGACGCTTTCGGCATCTCGGAAAGAACGGGATCGCAAGCAAAAAAGCCAGGCTGTTCGGCCGGGCGAGGGTTACTACGGACTCGGACCCGCGCCAGCCCAATTTCTCATTCAAACAGATGGCGGAGTCGATCCGCCGCTATGGATAGGTAATAGCGCGCTGCCGGCGCCGTGTTGAAGGGAAGCGCCGAAAGAGCGGTGACGGGGAAGGGCAGATCCCGCGCAGGCTCTCCCAGCGCGCGGCGAGCGAGCAGAGCACCAAGCGCTGTGCCTGCGGCAATGCCGCGTCCGTTATAACCGAGAGCAGCAACGATGCCGGATTGCGGCTCGTGGAGGTGGGGCAGCAGGTCAGCGGTCACCGCCCCACGGCCGTACCAGTGATAATCGAATGGTATATTGGCGATCTGCGGAAACATGCGTCGCGCAGAGCGTTCAAGTATCCGAAAGCTCAAAGCGCGGGCGTTACGCGGCGGCGTTAACCACCCCGGACCGCCAACGACCAAACGGTTGTCCGGCTCGACTCGGAAATAGCGCACGCTCAAAATGTGATTGTCGGCGCAGGAATGGCCCTGAGGCAGAATGGTCGCGCGCACGCTGTCGGATAGCGGCGCAGTGGCGATTTGCACGCCATGAACGCGCAAAATGGATCGCTGCAATCTAGGAACAAGGGCGTCCGTAAAGGCGTTGGTCGCGATCAAGACCACCGAGCCAATCAGGTGGCCAGCATTCGTAGTCACCCGCCATCGCCCATCTTCCCTCGTCAGCTTTTGAACGCGGACATTGCCATGAATCTTCGCGCCTGCCTCGATCGCGGCTTTGGCAAGCCCACGCGTGTAGGCAAGGGGCTGAACCGTTCCATTTCGTCGATCCAGCCAGCCGCCGGCATAGACTTGAGTTCCAACGAGCCGGGCCGTTTGCGCGCGATCCAGCATCTCGACCGGAGCGCCGCGTTTGGCCCACATCAATGCGTGGCGTTGTAGCGCCCGAACGCCCCGAGTCGACCGATTCGTCTGGACCCAGCCTTTCCGGACTGGATTGCAGTCAATGCGATAACGCTCAATCAACTGGAACACGAAGTCAGGTGCTTTTCCAACGAAGGACAGCATCCGCTCGCCCATCTCGTCGCCAAAGGTGGCAATCAGGTCATCGGGCGCGGCGTGGAGTCCCGCAATAACCTGGCCGCCTGCCTGACCTGAGGTGCCCCATCCTGGCGTTTCCGCCTCAAGGACCGATACGCTTTGGCCGCCTTGCTCCGCAATGTGCAAGGCTGCGGAAAGCCCCGTGATGCCGCCGCCGACCACGATCACGTCTGCAGACGATCCCGGCTCGAATGGGTCAAGCTCGGGACCAATCGGCGCTGTCGCTGACCAGAGCGAGTAGAGTGAGTTCATTGGTCTCACACCGGCGTGCTCTGTGCTCAAAGAAGACGCCCTGCCGTTACATCCACAGTCGGGGAGTTATATTGCGATGATGCGGGGATGCCGTCGCTCTGAATGATGTAGGGCTCAAAACTGTCGCTTCAAATCCTCGGGAAAGAGCCGATCGGCGACATCGTCGAAAGAGCGCGCACTGCGCATCGCCCATCATGCGAGAGGAATGCGCCAGATGCGAACGAAAGCAGGGGCCAATGTCGGACCGGAACGACAATTTGTCGCCATGGGAGCGTCGTCGTTCACTAGCGCGACGGCTGAGGCGATGGGTAAAGTCAAGCGCCGGAGTGTGGCGCTTGAAGACGAAGACGTAGTGCCTCAACGCATCTCCCATGGCGCGCACTGCGTCGGAAAGTCAGAAACTAACCGACTTTCCGACTTACGATTTCTCGACTCATGATAGCTCGCCTTCGGGCGCTGAGTCCGCCTCCCGCGAGTATTACCTTTCGCTTCTTCAATTAAATCCGCGAGCTGCTTCTTGAGAACACGCCCGTGAATTTGACGCCCATTATAGGCTTCACGGTCAAGTCGCGCGATTATCTCCGCGACGTCGCCATACGCTCCGGAGCGAGCAAGTTCGTGAACTTGATGCGCTCACTCTGTTTGGAGAGGCGTCATCTGGCGTCCTCAACCGGAGCGTCAATGGTTGCTCGTCGCGGTCCAAGGCCGGCCGCCTGCCCCGCTTGCCTCGGGGCGCGTCAGTCCTAGTTGGCTGGCGTCGCCTTTCGCAGAGCGTTATCCATTTGCCCTCGGCTTCACGGCCGCTGGCATTGTTTTACGCCCGGCTCATCGCCATTGGTGAACTTGACGCCGGCGACCCGATGACGAGGGCTTCGAACGAGGTGGTTTATGATCGTCGCCGACGACCGAGTTAACAGTGTTCTCGCCGCGGTGCTTTCAGCAAGCATCGTTCCAATTCATGGCGCTCTGGCGCAGGAAAAGACGACGACCGGGCAAAAAGCTATTGCGAGACTCCCGGCGACCCCACCGGTGAAAGCCGAGTCGTCCTCGCCCGTTGGCCAGGCCAGGCGGGGCAGTCGACGGACGTAATTTCAATCTGGGGCGTGACATGGTGGGGCGCTGATCGCCGCCATCGAACGTGAAAAGCCCGCGGCCCCGAGAGCGGCGCGGGCGATGGCTAAAATGGCGGCGCTCTCGATGGATGGCGTAGAGAACGTCGCATTCGTCAAATTGGCAAGTTGAGCGATGGAGCAAGCGTGACTGGCGCGCGCTCATCGTCCTTTCGCGTTCTCCGTTAGCGCCCGTGCGATCTTCTGCGCGACGGCCTTGGCGTGATCTGCGCCGACTAAGAAAGCCACCCGGGATGGCGCGTCATTGCTTCTTGAATCAAATCTCGAAGCTGCCTCCTGAGAAGCGGCCCATGAATCTGATGTCCATCGTACCCTTCACGGTCTAGGCGTCTCACCAGAGCGGCGACGCAACTGCACTCTCCGGAGCGCGCCAGAATGAACGCGCGTTCAAGAGTCGTCATGTTTGTGAGCGTGGCCGCTGCGCTCGCCGGACGCATCAGTCGTGCCCGCCAACAGCATTGGAGTCGCCGCGCCTTCGTTTAATCTTGGTCATCAATTCGGTCATACTCTCTGGCAGCGGCTCGCTGACAACTCCGGCGAACTTGAATTTCAGATGCATGCCAATCGCCTTCGCAACGGCGGATCGCTGCTTGGCTTCATAGGCGGTCACATTGCGCCAGCGGTCCGGCGCTTTGTCTGGCATGACGCATCCTCCCTGAAGGGGAATGAACCGCGTCGCAGTCGGATTTGTTCCAAAAAACGCTGAAAGATTAAAGCGTTAGCAAGGCTGCAAATGGCGGCTCGCGCGCTCGCACAAGCATTCGACGGCGCAGCTTGTCACGCGGCGACGGCCCGTTCGGTCAGCGTCGCGTCGTCATCGCCGACATCTGAGCGATTGACGCGCGGTGCAGGACGATCCATTCCTGCAGCGTCCTCGGGCGGCGGATGCAGCAGCGCGCCAGGGTCGCCCCCCGTCATCCACGTGCTTGCGTCGCGCCAATTGAGAATGACTGGCATGCGATCATGGAAGCGGCGCATCCAATCGTTCGCTGGCCCGACGATGATCGTCGCCGAGTTCCATCATCTCGTTCGCCACAGAGCTCTCCCATAGCCCCGCGAAGGCGAGCGGACGTCCATCGGGCGCCGAGAAATAATGCGGCGTCTTCGCGCCCTTGGCGCCGGTCCACTCGTAAAAGCCCGACGCCGGAATGACGCAGCGTCCAGATTTGAAGGCCGATCGGAACATCGGTTTTTTCGGCGACTGTTTCGGCGCGCGCGCATTGAACGTCGCTGGCAGTTCGCTAAACGGGTCCCTCCGCCAGAGCGGTACAAGTCTCCAACGCATTGGCGTCAACTCTTTGCCCTGCAAGCCGAGGCGAATGACCTCGATCTGCGTCGTCGGGGCGATGTTGTATCGCGGCTGGAGGTTGCGCGGCTGGCCGATCAAGTCGGCGAGCCGCTGGAGCTCTTCCTAGGAGAGATGTCGGGTGAAGCGTCCGCACATGGCGTGAGCATGAATAAGCCCGAAACAGATATCAGGCCAGCTTGGTATCCCCATTACAAAGGGCGTTGTTCAGCGACTTCGTAGAAAAGTTCTGTGTGTCCGTTCCGTAGTATGAGACCGCGACCGGGAAACCATGTTGATTGACCCAAAAGCCGCGCGGGTGCGCAGCCGGTGGCCGGAGGCCAATAGATCGCGGCGCCACCCCCATGCGGCAGTTGGATCCGCCTACGTTCTTGCCGACACGACGTCTCACGGCACAAAAGGAGGCCGGCGCCTCCACAGCCCGGCCCCCGATCGGTTCGAAAGGCAGAAGGTTTTTTGCAACGTTCGGATCATTGCGCGTCTCGTTTAAATGAGCAGTGCGCCCGCGCACGTGATGATCTATTATCAAAGCGCCCGACCGTGGACCTGTCGCCGATGCGTTTTGGCCTCTAGCCGGAACGCTAGGCGACGATGCCGGATGCTCATTTTTCCGCTTTGTTAGAACGTGGTCTCGTCCAAAGCAGCGCGCATCGATTGAGCGAGCTTCGCCGCCCCAACAGGCCCCAATTAAAAGCCCGCCGCCATCTTCTCGCTTTCCGGATGTTCCGCCGGCGTCATATCCTGACATCGACTGTTGCGCGCGAGTCCCGCGCGCCGGGCCGGCGCCACATGGTCCAGGTCAGCGGCGCGCTGGGAAAACACTCGAAGCCGTCCGCGATGAGTTCGAAGCCCATGCGGCGATAGAGACTCATCGTGCGCTCATTCTGTGTTTCGAGATAAATCGACCAGTCGTTGTTGTCGGCTTCCTGCATCAGCGCGCGCGCGAGCCGCACGCCGACGCGTTCTCCCGCCCGTCCGGCAAGCCAGCAGGCCTGCGCATGCGGCTCTTTGGGGCGGCGCAGCTCGAAGGCCTGCTGCGCGCGTCGCAGTTCGAGCAGGCCGCGCGGACTCGTCGCGGCAATGGCGAGGAACCGCGGAAGCAGCCTTAAAATGCGCGAAAGAGTCATCGGATAGGCGCCGGGCCCGTACCACAGAAGCGCGCCGACAATGGCCGCGTCGCAGGAAGCGATGTGGAGGCCGCCGAAACGCGCAGTGTCCTCGACAAGCGCGTCGAACAGCGTCCGTAATATGGACTCGCGCGTCGGCTCGCTGGGAAAGGCGGTCACGAACAGCGGGCTGTCGCGGAAAGCGTCGACCAGGAGGGCCACTGTTTCCTCAAGCGCCGCGCGGCAGGATGTGTCGATGCGCCGAACTTCAACCGCCTGCGACATCAAGCCCCCACGCACATCTATTCAGGTGCCAAGCGAGGCATTGACACCATCTCGCTTACTCCGTCAGCGGCGAACAGTGATGCCATGCTGCGAGAACCTATTTCGTGCTCTTGTTCTTTCTAAGATGGCGCGCGGTGTGGCTGCTGCTCAATCTTCCCGGGACGAGATGATCCCGTCCAAATGAGCCATCGCCTTGAGCAGGTGATTGCCAAACGGCAAACCCCCGACAAATTCCTCCATGCGCGTAGGGTCCTGACCCCACACAATTAAGAATCCCGCCAGCGCCAAAAGCGGCGCCGAAAGCCAAACTGAGGTGATCCCTGCGAGAACCGCAACCCCCAGGGCAATTCCCATCTTGGTTCTATGGTTCATTATTGCCCCCTGTTCGTCGTGAAAAACTAGAACAGCGGCCGAGCCCCCGCCGTCAAGCTCCTTGTCATTTGCCGGCGTCCGCCGACGCTTATCGGGCAAATGTTGGGCACGGCGAGCCCAGCGCTTTGGCTACTGATCAGAAATATTTGATTTTGCTGGCGCGCCACGGTCGACGAAGATGGGCAATATTGCTTCGCCGTGGCGCTATGACGGTGCGCGTTGGAGAGCGCGAAAATACGCTGTGGCTGGGCCTCTTTTCCGAAACCACTTTCTTCGGGGTCAACTGCTCTGCTTCCCCAATGGCACAGATGCGCGACAATTTCAGAACTTTCGCGCAAGGTCCGTAATTTGACCACGAGGCATTTCGGCTTTTCAGTTTCGAACAGTATCGCCTGCATTAGGTATCGAGTCGGGCTCGCACCGAACTCGCGGGTAAGCGCTTGAGATACGGACTGAGCAACCGCCGCAGCGTCCCTGCGTGAGGCAACCATGAAGCGGTTTTGCGCGACGTTTTTGCCTCACCAGGAATAGCGCATTCCCGCACTGCCGAAGTACATTTGCGACCGGTGAGAGAATTCGCCATCGAATTTGGCGAACAAGGCCGCGCCCCCAGGCAACCGAAGCTCGGCAGCCGTCGTCAGCAGCGCCGTATTTTTCACCGGCTTGGCGCCCTCGACCGTAAAGCCAGCGCCGGGCAGAGCCGCGAAGGCCGTCGCCAGGGTCGCGTTGCTCACCCAATCGTGAGCATAGGCGACGCGTCCTCGCAGCATAATCAGCGCGTCGCGATAAATCCCAATAATGTGATCGAAGCGACCGCCTAATTCGCCG
>NZ_VBTZ01000017.1 GCF_005771425.1 Methylocystis sp. B8
TGCGTGTCCATGGCTGAATCCTTCCGCTTCGCCCTCGTCCGTCCCCGGGGCGAATACAAATCGCCAACAAGCCGACAGAGTTTAAAAGGCTTCCTAAAAATACACTTGGCAACTTGCATGCCACGAATCGGACAACCGGTAATCAAATTAAGTTTTTGAAATTCAATGTCTTTATGGCGTGAGGGGCTTCGCGTCCTTCAAATCTTTGGACATATTGCGCTTTCATATGCGCCCGAAGGCGCGCGCCATGTCGTAAACCTCGACAAGGATTTGAGCGCTTGTGCTTGATGTTAACGCTGGAGGCCCGGTGATGATGTGGTCGACAAAAGAAGCGATGGCGCAGGAAACGAATTCCTGCGCCATGCGGCGATCGACTTGTGAGGACTATCTGCGCTTAGCCGATAAGAATTTCGCTCGCGCGCCCAAGAGGGATTGCGAGCGGGATGATCCCTTGTATCGTCAGGAACTTTAATTCATTTTTTGTCAGACGATCGGGCGCGACGATCGCGTGATGCGTTGTCGCTGATCGCTTGGTGATCTGACGCGCGTAGGTTCGCAGCATCTGGTCGTGAAAACGACAGCCGATAAAGAAGAAGCTCCGCTGAGTCCGCCGGTTTTTGACAATTTCCGGGATTGGCGTCTGGATGTCGATTTCGGTAAGCACCTCGACATAGTCCGCGTCCGAAATCAGATAATTTTTTGCCGGGGCGACCGCGCCATGCGGCTTGTATAACAAAGTCGCCCATGCCTCTGCTTCGG
The DNA here is from genome assembly GCF_005771425.1 of Methylocystis sp. B8. GTDB lineage: Bacteria > Pseudomonadota > Alphaproteobacteria > Rhizobiales > Beijerinckiaceae > Methylocystis. The sequence continues at coordinate 760 of NZ_VBTZ01000017.1, forward strand.
TCTTCGCGACCTCGGCGCCGCCAACGTCATAAAAGCGATACCATCGGTCTTCGCCGATGCCGGCGCGCGTAATGCCTTGCACTTCGCCCCAGTCATCTCGACTAGAGAGCGCATCGCGCATTGCGGAATCATACCAGCTGTCGACGATCATCGGCAATTTGAGCGCCGCAAGATGCCGGTGCAGAGGCGTCGGCTCGACTTTGGGCGCGAACGCCTCGTTCATCAAGGCCGTAACCGTGGAGCGGTGCTTCATGCTCTCGATATGCTGCGCGCTTGCCCAGGCGTTGCCTTTTGCGCGTTTCGGCAGCGCGACCTTCGTCGCGAAGAAGCCGGCGAGAGCTTCTGGCGTCGTCGGCGCGCTGGTCGCCGCGAGGTCCGCCAATTCGGGGCCTAGATAGGGCACAATCGCGCCAGTCCTGAGCTCCAAAGCGAGGCCAGAAAGAATGTCCTCGGCCTGAGCGCCCTCTATAATGGTGTGGCCTACGAAAGGAGCGTTCACAAGCGTTACTCCTCTTCTCCCCGCTTACGGGCGTTGATCGTGATCGGCAGCGTCGTCTCCGCAGCCATTTCTGGAAGATCGAGCACCCAACCATTGGCGATGCGTATCCACCCGCCCCACAGCCCTTCATGCTCACTCTCGACGATCGGCTCCTCGAGGTCCTTTTTCGGGACGTAGATCGAGAGTCCGGCTTCGGGAGACCGGCGGATCATAATCTTCATGTTGTTCGGCTCCTTAATCGGGAATCTTCGGACTCACTGCCTTACGTGAGCGCTGGTTGTGTTTCGGTCGCCGCGCGCGCCATCTCGCGAAGCTTGGCGACGACGCCGGGCAAAACTTCCATAACGCGATCGACGTCCGCCTCGGTGTTGTCGCGCGAGAAAGAGAAGCGGACCGCGCCTTGCAACGCCCGCGCGGGAATGTTCATTGCGCGCAACACGTGCGATGGCTCGTTAGAGCCTGCCGTGCAGGCGGAGCCCGTTGAGGCGGCGACGCCCGCGCGATTGAGATTGGTCAGCACCGCCTCTCCTTCTATGTCGAAGAAGGCGACGTTCGAGGTGTTGGGAAGACGATTTTCGAGGTCGCCCGAGACGCGGCAATGCCCGATCTCGCTCAATATCCGAGTTTCCAGGCGATCTCTCAATGCTCGAATCTGCATAGCCTCTTCGTCGAGACGCGCGCGAATAATTTCGGCGGCCATCCCCAGCCCAACGATGCCCGGCGTGTTCTCCGTGCCGCCACGCCGCGTACGTTCTTGATGACCGCCGCGGATCAATGGGCTGAACTTCGTTCCCTTGCGTACGTAAAGGGCGCCAACGCCCTTTGGCCCATGAAGTTTATGCGCGGAAAGCGACAGGAGGTCGATCTTCGTCGACTTCAGATCTATGGGCGTCTTGCCAACGGCTTGTACGGCGTCGGTGTGAAACAGAGCGCCGGCTTCATGGGCGAGATCGGCCAAGCGCTCGACGGGAAATAGAGTTCCCGTCTCATTGTTCGCCCACATGATCGACACGATCGCTGTCCTGGGTCCGAGCGCCGCGCGAAAAGCGTCCATGTCGAGACGCCCAGACTCATCGACCCCAATTACATGGGCCGTGACTCCACGCTTCTCGCGTAAATAATCGATCAAGGACAGGATCGCCGGGTGCTCGACAGCGGATGTTACGATCTCGTCTCGTCCCTCCACGGCGACAAGCCCCGCGAGGATCGCCGCATTATCTGACTCGGTGCCGCCAGAAGTGAAGACGATCTCATGATCATGCGCAGCGCCGATAAGAGCCTGAACGCTACGACGCGCGTCCCTGACCGCAGTCGACACTTCAGCGCCGAAGAGATGGGTCGACGAGGCGTTGCCGAACTCATCCGCAAAATAAGGCAACATCTTCTCGACGACCCGCGGATCGGCGCGCGTCGTCGCGTTGTTATCCAAATAGACGCGGGTCACTTGCGCCCCGCTCAATTGCGGGCGGGGGCGCCGGCGACCGGGACGATCCGCACGAATTCGCCGAGCCTCTCGACGACCCGAGCCTGAATTCCCTCGAGCGTCGCGCTGCTCAGCTTGCAGAACACGCAGGCGCCGGTCAGGCGCACCATGACCTTGTTGCCGCATACCTCAATTAATTCGCAATCGCCCCCGTCGCGGCGCAAATTCGGCCGAATCTCGTCGATCACCGACCGAATGAGCTCTTCCTTATCGGCCATCTGCTTCTCCGGCGCCGCTTCCGCATTCTGCAACATATGCCCATCCTCGTTTCCTAGCGGAAGCGCCCCAGGCGCCTCCGCACCCCCAGGCTCATCCAAATGACTTGCCGCAAGAGCAGCTCGATTGTGCGTTTGGATTGTCAAAGGTGAAACCCGAGCCTTGCACGGCGACGACATAATCGATCGTCGTCCCGGCAAGCAGCTCATGGCTGCTATTGTCGATATAGAGCTTGACGCCCTCACGCTCGATGACCGTGTCGTCGGGCTCACCTTCGCGCACAAGGCCCATTCTATATTGGTATCCCGCGCAGCCGCCGGCTTCGACTTTGATCCGCAATCCGTCGACCGGATCGGGGGAGCCGGAAATTGCGGTCTGGACTGCGTTCAGGGCGCTGTTTGTCAAATTGATCATGACGCGCTTCCAACTAAGATGCGTTCATCCGAACCGATCGAAGCAAAACATATGCCGTCCTGAGAGGGGGCATTTGAACCTTGGATTTTGGCATTCGACAGCAAAAATGTTCGATTCCTTACATGCGTCGTAAGTCCGCCCAGGCAGAGTCCACGGCCAGGTTTTTGCATGCCGGCGGCTCGATACGCCTACGCTCGCGGCCAGGGCGTGCACGAAATCTATTTGGAGAATCGTCGATGACACAGATTGAGAAGACTGCCCTCGCTCGCCTGGAGCGTGAAGGCCGCCTGCTCAACGCAGTTCTGAAAGGCCCCACAAGCAAGCCGGGTCGGTTCGGTTTCCGAGGGGACATCGCGCTCAAATTCCAGTCGCAAGTCGCGGACGAAAAGCGACCGCCGGACTTCTGCATCGAGCAGGTTTTGACCTTCGTGCGGGAGAACGAACCTACGATTCCGATCCTTGCAGGCTATCTTCATAATTTCGCGTATCTGGAAACCGCCGTCGAAGTACTCGGCGACCTGCTTTCGCCTGATGGCGTCTACTTCATGTTTTGCAATAACATCGACCTGCTGTCGAAATTTCGCGTGAAGATCGGCGAGATCACATTCAACGTCCTGCCCTGTGACGAGTCGACGGTTTGGAAGGAGATGATGGATCTCTGTAGCGTCGACAAAAATGACATCAAGAAACTCGATACGGCGGGTAAGACGGATTACCTGCTCGACGCAGCGATGAAATTCAACGACGCTTTCGAGATCATCGCTTATCAACAGGGCGTGGAGCGGATGGAGCCGGTGAAGAACCGCAATGAAAATCGCCCGGTCTGAGGCGCTCTGCAAGATAAGCCGGCATTTAGCTTAAGGCGTTGCCGGCTTATCCTATTCGGTCACCTCTTCTGCGTTTAGACGCAATCGCCTAAACGCAACTCTCTACGAATCGGGAGTCTCCTCCTCGCTTTCAGTCTCCTCGGCGAGAGTGACTCCCAATATGCAAATGTCGTCGTCAATCACCTTGAGAGCGACGGGCGTTAGGCCGTTCCCAAGACAGGGTCCGTCGACGCAAGCGCCGGTGCCAATCTCAAAAGTCGCGCCGTGCTTGCCGCACATCAACCTCAAGCCATTTGAGTCGAGGAACTGATTGCGCTCCCAATCGAGATTGACGCCGTCGTGTGGGCATATGTTGAGATAGCCAAACACCTGCTTTCCCCAGCGGACAATGATGATCGGGAGGGGCTTCTCCTCACCGTTTTCGTCCACGATGACCAGATGAAATCCACGCGCCCGCCGACTGGGAATGTCGTTAAGACCGCAGACGACATAGGCGATAAGCTCGGATTCTTCTTGCGACTCCGCCACCTCAGTCATTTGCGTTTTCTCCTACGCATTCTGCGTTCTTCCTTTCGAGAAGTCTTCCGTTCGCCGAGAGCAAGAACTCCCGCCAGGCGCCGGCGATGTCCTGCATGATAACAGATTTATATTCCCGAGAGAGACGATGCTCGTCAGGAAAATTCGACAAGGCGCATGACGTCTGGTTGAAGGCGACGACATCATCCATGATGGTTTGGATCAAGTCCCCGAAGGGCTGTTGAATTTGCGGCATAAGGGCAATGCGGCCACGCTCGACCTTTGTCGCCGCCAAATCAAAGGGAAGCGAGTCGAGAAACGTGAGCGCTTGCTGAAAGATGTCTTCGATTGCGCTGAGGATTGCGTGTTGCGTCAGACTGTCGCGCTGCTGCGACGCGAGCCCCCTCGTCAAACGGCGACGGTAATCTTCGAAGATGCCGTCAGACTGGACGTCGACCCAGCGGCCGAAGCGTATCAGGCATGTTTCATTGAGATCCTTGGAAGCGTCATCCTCTTCGGTCCGCGACGCCAAACCCTGCTTGTCCGCGAGCGCTGTAAGCGTGCGGCCGACGCGACGCGCGGCGTCCAATGCGCCTTCAATGTAGCCAGCGTTGCGCACAGCAGTTTCCGAGCCGCCGAAATACAGCTTCTTGTCCCACAGCGCGCGGCGCAGTAGGGGGTTGGCGACGTCTCCGGTTTGATCCGACGTCTCACCCATTCGGTCAGCGGCGCTGCAGGTGAAGGGCTCCTGCGCCCAATCCTTGTAATGCGTCGCCTGACAGTCGACGTCGCCGCCAAATACTGAGCCAAGCTGGCTGGCGATCAGAAGCGGCAGACCGACGCTGAAATTCTCGCGCAGCTGCGGATCAAGCGCCATAAATCCTCCAAGCGCGAAGAGCTGCGTCGAGGGATCGCTGGCGTCAAAGATTTCGCCCAAGATCGCTTGCTCATGCGTGACATAGGCTGAACCAGAAAGCCCGTTCTCTCGCCAAAACGGCGCGGAGACCTCCACTGCGACCTTCGCTTGCGCCGCCATCCAGGTTTCAGCGCCAAGAAGAGCGCGGTCAGTCGCCTCGTCGAGGCTGGGCGAGAACTCTATCGTTTCCCGCAAGAGCCGTGGCGGAAGCGACAGGATAACGTGACTTGCGGTCATGACCGACGACTTCCCGTCGACCAGAAACGTCAGCTCGACATGATCGCCTCGATCGCAAAGGCGGGTCACGCGGTGATTCAGTCTGATCGCATCCGCTGGGAGCGTCTTTGCGATCGCATTAACAAGCGCCGCCATGCCGCCATGCAGTCGGCGCGCGCCGTCGTAAAGTCGCTGGTCGTCGATGCGTTCTGCTTTTTTGTCCGCCTCACGCAAATGCAGCACGCCGCCGGCATCATGTTGGGCGTAGCTGCTCAGTCCCAATTCCTCTATGAGCGCGGCGACGAGCGGTTGGGTTTCTGGCCAGTACCAGCCGGCGCCGAGATCGAGCCCGCCGCCGCTGCGTCCAGGCGTAGTGAATATTCGACCGCCAATGCGGTCGCGCGCCTCGAATACTGCGAAGCTCAGCCCACGCTTCTGAATTCTCTTTGCGAGCGCGAGCCCGCTCACTCCCGCGCCGATGATCGCTACGTCAAGCATGATGATGCGCCGTTCCTCGTCGAACAGCCAAAAAGCAAATTGCGTGCAAACTCTGCTCCTGGGCCTCCGGCGCATGGCTTTGGTGGCATGAATCTTGATGCCATTCCCGAGGATCACTCTCACGGAGCCAACGATGAATCTTGCATCCGAATTCGCAAATCGCTCGCTGGAAGAAATCAAGGAGCTACTCAATGGCGGCACGCTTTCTGTCTATTCGGTGGCGCGCCCCTTGACCGCAGACCTCGCCGTGGACCGTAGCGGCCTCCTTGTGACTTTCACCTTCGCAACTCCAGCCTTCGGTCCTGCGGACGGCGAAAACGAGTCTCCGAACTTTGTCGCAAATCCCGTCTCGTCCGGTAGCGTCGGCACGCCCGGCTTCGTTCGCGCATGCGCCGCGGACGGAAAGACCGTCGCCGATTTTTCCGCAGGCCCTGGGGATCGGGAAATCAAATTCGCTGAGGTGTCCTGCTCGAACGGCGCGCCGGTACGCCTCGTGAAGTTCTGCTTCAAGCAAGGCGATTGGCCCGAGCGCCCGGACTATTATGGCACGCACCCGCGTCCGGGCTATCCACTACCTGTTGGCCCTTGAGCTCATCGAGAAGCACGTCGCAAGGCGTGCTAGCACGACATCAACGCCCCTTTTAAGACGAGGTTGACAGCTATGGCTGAACAGGTCCCCGGCGCGCTTGTGAGCACCGAATGGCTCGCCAATCATCTGAGCGAAGCGGACATTCGCATCCTCGATTGCACCTGGCACCATCCAAGCACCAACCTCGATGGACGCAACCAATATCGAGGTCGGCATCTGCCTGGATCCGTCCATTTCGATATCGATCACATCGCCGATCCAGACTCAGATCTGCCGCATATGCTGCCGAGCGCCGCGGATTTTGCGAAAAAAGTGGGCTTACTCGGCGTAGGCGATGGCGATCGCGTCATCGTCTACGATCGACTCTTTGGCGGCTCGGCCGCAGCGAGAGTTTGGTGGATGTTCCGTGTGTTCGGCTATGACAATGTCGCGATGCTTGACGGCGGTTTTGGCAAATGGGTCGCAGAAAAACATCCGACTGAAATGTCGCCTGTGCGCCCCAGTCCAAGCAGCTTTACCGTCAAATTCCGGCCCGAACTCGTCCGCGATTATACGCAGATGAAAGCCAATCTCGAGGCCGGCGCCGAGCAAATCGTCGATGCGCGTGGACCTGGCAAATTCGACGGTAGCCAGGCTGACGTCTTTTCGTTCAAAAGGCTCGGCCATATGCCCGGCGCAATCAATGTGCCTTGGGCGGACATGGTGCATAGCGATACCGGCGCGCTGCTCAATGCGCCAGCGCTTAAGGCGCGGTTTCAAGCGGCCGGGGTCGACCTCGCAAAGCCGATCGTCGCGACCTGCGCATCGGGAATATCATCGTGCATGACGGCGCTTGCGCTCTATCTCCTGGGACGCGCCGACGTCGCCGTATATGACGGCGCTTGGGCCGAATGGGAGCGCGCCGAGGACACTCCCGCGGTAGCTGCGTGAAGGCGCGCCTACGATGGACAACGTCGACCAAGAATACACCTTGCTCGAAGAGGGCGCAGAATATGCGTTGTCGGCGTCTACGCGTGACAACGGGTTTCAGCTGCGCAACAAATCGGAAGGGTCATGCGCGATTCTTCAAGACGAAGATGCGCGTCGGTTCCTGAACGACTTTCAGGAGCTCAAAGCGCGCAGCCCTGACTGGAGCGCGGACCAAATCCTCGCTCAGCTCTGGGATCAAGGCGGCTATGGCTGGCTTGCCACACAGGAAGGTTAAGATCGATGAAGACCCTCGTGAAAACAACCGAAGACGGTCGCAAACTTGAGGTGATCGGTTTTGCAATTTATCTCGATGGCAAACTCGAAGCTGTCGACCTCACTGAAGTGAACCAACACCCCCTCAAGTGGAAGATATTGAGCGTCATGCCCGACGCCACACATGTTGCCGGCCACGTGGCGCTGACGCGTGAAGAGACAGAGATTGCTGTCAAGGCGCTCAAAGAGGCGCAAGAAAAAATGCTCGCGGACCCGGTCGCAATTGCTGAGCGTTTTCGGATTGCGGCAATGTGGAAGGCGCGTGAGCAGGGCATCGAGTGACGCTCATTGAGCGACGCCTTCGTGAAGCGCGGCGATCCCGCCGCGCTCCATCCTAATTTCAGGCAACCTCCATGGCGACTTCGCCGTGCGTCTGACAATTGGTCGGACACACGCGCGCGCAGGCCCCGCATCCGATACATGCGCCGACGTCATTCATCACCATGATCTTCTTTTCGACTTCGTCGTCATCCTCGTCGTCGAGCGGCACGAGCTCGCCGTCCTCATTGAGGCCCTTGAGCGTCATGACCTCACGACCGCACACTTTGTAACATCGCCCGCATCCGATGCATTTCTTCGCATCGATTGCGAGAAGATACTCAGGACTCCAGTCCCGCCCGTCGCGAGTCGCCTGTGACATGGATTATCGACTTTCCTAGTTAAACGGTCTCCAAAGCTTTCAGAGTCGCGCGTTTCTGTTCGAGTTCCGCGAATGCGTCATGCGCCTTTTGCGCGACGCTCATGATCGAGCCCCAATTGATCGGCAGCTCCTCAGAAAGATCGTGCAGATCCATCTTTGCTTGCATGGCCTTGGCCGATAGCTTCTTGATCTCAGCCTTCAGGTCGTCAATCTCACTCATGCCTCTGCCTCAGTAGTTCGCCACGGCGGGAAATTTCTCGATCATCTCGACGCCCGCTTGTACATATTTGTCGCCTTCTGCGGCGAACTTCTCGAAGCTATCGAAGCCGAAGCGATGAACGTCCCGCAGTTGTTTGTTCACAACGATGAGTCTTCCACCGATGAGAACCATGCGGCCGAAACCCTCATGGCTCATCTTGAGCATCGGCGAGATCATCACGCCGGTCGCGCGCTCAATCATCAAACACACAGCGTTGAAAAACAGCTCAAGCCGCCAGATGGTTTCCGGATCCGGATCGCCGATGATGGGCAACGCGCGGCGCGCTTCCTTATCGACGATGTAGGGAGACAGAAGCTCAAGATCGCTTTTTCCCTCCCAAGCGCCATGCGTATCCTGTGCGCGCCAAACTTTGATGAGCTCTTTAATGAAGGGAAGCTCGGCGACTGAGTTCTCCTCGAGTCCCGCTATAGCCATCGACATGTTCGCTCCTTAGTCCTCGAAATCCAGCACACGCTCTTTGCCTTTCGCCAACGCCTTGCGGAGCCATGGCGGCGGCACGCCGCGCAACACCTCCTCCAGCTTCGCGAGCAGGTCAGCGATATTCTCTGGTTGGTTAACCTTCATCGGATGGATGTTGTTGGCGACGACGCGCGCGGCGCCTGATCCGCCAATCGCCGCGACATAGAGAATGGCGCAGTCTTTGATCGCATCGATCTTCGGCGCGAGTTTGTCCTCATTGCCGTCTTCCTTGAGGTCGCCGTCAAACTCAATCGCCTCGACGAACTCGTGGCCCTCGGGCCCGATCTCATAGATCGCAATGTTTTTCGCCCAGCCGAAATGCGCATCGACGCGCTTGAGATCCTGGGTGGCGAATGCGACTTTCATGACGCCTCCATTCTGTCAGTGCGAGGCCGTATGCAACGACTCGACGCCGCCGCGCCAGCTCTCCGGCGTAGGTTCATGGTTTTCCTCGTGGTCGGCCATCAGCAGATTGCTGATGTCAAAGATGAGATCGCGTCCGCCGCGATAGCCGACGGTCAATTGGTGGCCGCCGCCGAGCCGATCGAACATCGGAATGCCGATCCGAAAGAACGGAATCTTCAACCTCGCCGCGCCTTGCCGACCATGCGAATGGGTGACGAGAAGGTCGCAGCCGCGCTCGCGCGCGAGATTTTCAAGATCCTCAAGATCTCCGATAAGGACATCGTCCGTCGCGATCCGTTCTAGTATGGGAGATTGCGTCGTCGTGACCGCCACGAGAATGTGAGCGCCCATCTCGGTCAGAAGGCCGCCGACGTCATGCAAGAGATCCGGTTCGGCGCCGATCGCGACCTTCCGTCCGCCGATGTGGAAATGGCCATCGAGCATGGCGTCGACGAGCTGTCCGCGCTGCCGACGGTATTTCATAGGCGCCGGCCTTCCGCTGATCTCGCTCAAGAAGGCGATGAACGCGTCATTAGGCTCGAGGCCACAGAGACGTTCAAACAGTCGATAGGGTATGCCCGTCTTGTCCTTCATAGCCTCGGCTGCAAGGCGCATCTGCTCGCCGATGGCGATCGTCCATCCCGCCTGTCCCATGGCGGCGACTTCCTCAACGCCCACGCCGCCAATCGTCGTCGGCGTGAAGTCGTCGGGAATGTGTCCGTCGAGAGAACCTGAAAGGTCCGGGAGGAAAGTGGGCTCAAGCCCGAAATCCTCGATGATCGTTCGCAACTCATCGAGATCTCCCGGCGTCAGGTGGCTTCCCGGCAGCACGTTGACGCGCGTTGCATCCCGCCGAGACGTGTTCTTCGGCGCCTCGACCAAGGCTTCGACGATCTTCGCGACGGTCTTACCCCACCCGTCCTGGAACGCATCCTTGAAATCAGGCGTGGACACGTAAACGATAGGCAGGTTAGCGACATCTGAATGTTTGGCGCGAATCTGCCGAATGTAGCCGTCGACGTCGTCGCCTTTGGTCTCGGTCACGCCGGTCGAGCATATGCCGATGATCTCCGGCTTGGCGCGCTTATAGATGTTGAGGATCGCCTGTTCGACATTCTCATAGCCACCGAGCACCGTCGCAACTTCGCTCATGGCGGTCGTCTGCATCGGTATCGCTTCTTTGAAGTGCCGGGTGAACAGGACGAGTCCAAAGGACGTGCATCCCTGCGAGCCATGCAAAAGCGGCATTGCTCCGCGCAATCCCATGAAGGCAAGCGCGCCGCCGATCGGCTGGCTCATTTTCAGCGGATTAACCGAACACGCTTTCTTGCCGACGGTCACAGTCGCCATGATCACTCCGCCGCGATTGGCGGCGCAACAGGCGCCATCAGTTCGAGTATTTCGTCAATGCGGATCGCGCAGGCTCCGCAGCCGCCGGAAGCGTTCGTGTGTTCGCGGACGCCTTCAACCGTCGTGAGGCCGTTGGCGAGGATCGCATCCTCGATCACGCCGAGCTCGACGCTCTTGCAGTTGCAGATCTTCTTTGCGCGACGAACCTCCTCGGCCTTTACCGGATCGGCGGCGAGAGCCGCCGCCTCGGCTTCGGCCGCGGCAATCGCTTTCGATTGCCAATTCGTCGATGGATCTTCCCACGGCGCCGGTTTGCGTACCTGCGCCCAGACCGGATTATAAAGCGCCTTGTCGATCTCTTCGACGAGCTTCACCATGCCGACATAGCCCATATAGGCGTGGTGGCGTTCCTGATTGATGTCGAGCCATGGCATGGAGGCCTTGAGCGCGATGAATTGGGAGCGGCCGCCAGACAGCATGATGTCGGCGCGCGCGTCCTTCAGCATCTTGTACATCTCGCGCGGCGTCATATCCTCAATCATATGCGCGTCTTGGCCCATGAGCTCTTTGATGCGCTCCTTGTCTTCCTTTGTCGATTTTTTCACCGACGTGCCGACAAGTTCGAGCCCCGCTTCTTGCAGCGCCGCCACCACCGACCATGATTTCACGCCGCCCGTGATCAACAAAACTTTCTTGCCTTCGAAGCGCGGTTTAAATTTCGCTATCGCCGCCCAGGCCCTGGCTTCCTCTCGAGCGATCACCGCTTCCGTGCGATCCATCAGATCGGACGGCGCGCCCCGTTCAATCAGCAGCCTCGCGATCTCCCGCAGTGAGTCGCTCGTGTCCTCGATGCCGTAGAAGGACCCTTCAAAGAACGGAATGCCGTAGCGCTCTTCCATCTTACGCGCGACGTTGATCATCGCCTTGGAGCAGACCATCATCGCCGCCTTGGCGCGATGCGAATAGGCGACCTCGCGATATTTGCCATCGCCCGAGATACAGGAAAGAACACGGATCCCGATTTCGTCGAGGAGCGGCTTCACCTGCCACAGCTCACCCGAGAGATTGTATTCGCCGATGATGTTTAGATCATACGGCGTCGTGTAGTCTGGCTCTTCCGTGCCGATCACGTGCTGGAGCAGCGCTTCGCCTGCAAGCTTATTTCCGAGATTCTTTGGTCCAACAAAGCCAGGCGAGTTGACCGGAATGACGGGCTTGCCGAATTTCTCCCGCGCCGCCTTGCATACGGCGTCAATATCGTCGCCGATCATCGCCGGCACGCAGGTCTGATAGACGAAAACTGCGGGCGGGTCGTATTTCTCGATTATTTCCTTGATTGATTTATAGAGCCGCTTCTCTCCGCCGAACACGACATCTGTCTCATTGATGTCGGTCGTGAAGCCGGTGCGCCAAAGATTGGATCCAGAAGACTTTGCGCCGCGATTGTCCCAGGAATTGCCTTCGCAGGCGATGGGCCCGTGAACGAGATGCGCCACGTCGGTCAGCGGCTGAAGAGCGATCTTCGCTCCGTCAAACGCGCAGCCGCCGGCGGCGCCGCCTGGTTGCAACTGCTTTGTGCAGCCCTTTTTTCGTTCTGCTTCCGACTTGTTGGCGTTTTTGCCACAACCAGGCTCGTTGAAAACGTCCTGGATCGTTGCAGAAAGCGAACTCATTGGCCTTGTCCTCAGTCGCGTTCGGAACGGATCTTTGGGAGCAAGAGTTGGACCGCTCCCGCGCATAGGCGCGGGAGCAGTCCCGATGATCAGCGAATGATATCGAAGCTGTAGTCGCTCTTCGCAGGAACATTGGTGTTGGCGTCGATCGACTCGAAGATACGGTCGAGGATCCAAACCAGCGTGTTCAAGCCGCCCTGATAGCCCCACACCGGGTAACGGTGGTGATGGTGGCGATCAAAGATCGGGAAGCCGATGCGAATCAGCGGCGTGCCCGTGTCGCGCTCGAGATATTTCCCGTAGGTGTTGCCGATGAGGAAGTCGACAGGCTCGGTGAACAGCAGCGAGCGCATGTGCCAGAGATCCTTGCCGGGATAAACATGGCAGTTCTTCCCGAACGGCGAGCTATCGAACAACTTCTGCACCTTTTCGGCCCAAGCCTTGCCGCCGTTCGTCGCAAGCACATGCGTCGGCTCGGCGCCGAGCTCCAGCAGGAAGCCCGCGAGGCCCAGGCAGAGATCGGGATCGCCATAGATCGCGAACTTCTTGCCGTGTATGTGGGCGCTCGAATCGGCGATCGCGTCAACGAGCCTTCCGCGTTCCTTCTCCAATGCAAGCGGAATTGGTTTGCCGGTGATCCGCGAGATTTCGAGCAGGAATTTATCCGTCGCGGTCACGCCGATCGGGTGGTTGAACGCCACCGTCTCCTGGCCATGCTCTTTGATCAAAGGCAGCGTCTTCTCGGTGCAATATTCTTGCATCGAGATCGTCGCCTTTGCATTGAGCGCCTTCTCAGTCTCAGCCAGCGTCGTGCCGCCATCATACATGCGGAACTCGCCGTCCGTCGGCGTGTCGAACACTTCGCTGTTGTCAGCGAGGATCGTCGCCTCGACGCCCATCAGGCCAAAAATACGCTTGATCTCGCGGATGTTGCCAACCGTGTAGCCGTCGAAACCGCCGATGAAGTTGATCGTTTCATTCACCTGGCGCTCGAGTTTCGGGGCGGTGCCCGCCTTGCCGTCCCAGAAGTGCTCAATGATGCCCTTCAACGCATTGTCGTAGCCAGTGACATGGCTGCCGACAAAGGCCGGGGTATGCGCAAACGGGACGTCATATTCGGCAGGCACTGAGCCCTTTTCCTTCGACGTCTTGATAAAGGCGTTGAGATCGTCGCCGATGACTTCCGCCATGCAGGTAGTGGAAACCGCGATCATCTTCGGCTTGTACATATTGTACGTATTCGCGAGACCATCGATCATGTTGTTGAGGCCGCCAAAGACCGCGGCATCCTCAGTCATCGACGAGGAGACGCAAGAGCTCGGCTCCTTGAAGTGGCGCGAGAGGTGGCTGCGGTAATAGGCGACGCAGCCCTGCGATCCATGCACGAAGGGGATTGTTCCTTCGAAACCGACCGCGGCGAAGACCGCGCCCAGCGGCTGGCAAGCTTTGGCCGGATTAACGGTCAAAGCTTCGCGCGCAAAATTCTTCTCCCGATATTCGGGAGTCTTAGCCCATTCACGGACTCGCTCGACCTCGGCCGGATCACGGGGGTTCTCAAACATCTTTTTCTTATTGGCCAGCATCTGCTGGTATTCCGGCCCCCTGAAGAGGTCGAAGTGGTCGAGCACATTATCGGCATTCTGGGGCATGGTGACACCCTTACGTCCCGTGTTGAGGTGAAGGTCCGGCGCCGAACGAAATTTTCGCGCCGAACCCGATCATTTATTCAGCGGCTTGCAGAATCGGCGCCGGCGCAGTCTTCCAAGGCGCCTTGGCCATCTTCCAGACCGGCGCATTGATCGCCATGTCCATGTCGCGCGCGAAAATCGCGAAGCCGTCATAGCCGTGATAGGGGCCTGAATAGTCCCAGCTGTGCATTTGACGGAAGGGCACGCCCATTTTCTGGAAGACGTACTTCTCCTTAATGCCCGAGCCGACGAGATCCGGCTGAATCTTCTCGACGAAGCGCTCGAATTCATATCCGGTCACGTCGTCGTAGATCAGCGTGCCGTCCTTGACGTAATGCTGGGCGGTGCGCTGATAGTCGTCGTTGTGGCCGAACTCGTAGCCGGTGCCGACAACTTCCATGCCGAGGTCTTCGTAAGCGCCGATCACGTGACGCGGACGCAGACCGCCGACGAACAGCATGACCGTCTTGCCTTCAAGCCGCGGACGGTATTTCGCGATGACCGCATCCATGAGCGGCTGATATTTGGCGATGACTCGCTCAGCCCCTTCTTTGATTTTGTCATCGAAGTAGCTGGCGATTTTGCGCAGCGATTCGGCGATCTTGCTCGGCCCGAAGAAGTTATACTCGCACCACGGAATGCCGTACTTCTCTTCCATATGGCGGGAGATGTAGTTCATCGAACGGTAGCAATGGAGCACATTGAGCTTCGCCTTCGGCGTCGCCTCGAGCTCCGCCAACGAGCCGTCGCCCGACCATTGGGCGATCACGCGCAAGCCCATTTCTTCGAGCAGAATGCGCGAAGACCAGGCGTCGCCGCCAATGTTGTAGTCGCCGATGATGGCGACGTCGTAAGGGGTTGGCTCGAAGCGCGGCGCGGCGTTCGGGTCCATTTTGTCGAAGACCCAGTCGCGGATCGCGTCATTGGCGATATGATGGCCGAGCGACTGCGACACGCCGCGGAAGCCCTCGCAGCGCACCGGCACAATCGTCTTGCCATCGTATTCTTTCGACTTCTGCTTGGAGACGGCTTCGATATCGTCGCCAATGAGTCCGATCGGGCATTCCGACTGAACGGTGATGCCGTTGTTCAGCGGAAACAGCTCCTGGATTTCGTCCATGATTTTGGCAAGCTTCTTGTCGCCGCCAAAAACGATGTCCTTTTCTTGGAAGTCCGAGGTGAACTGCATCGTGACGAAGGTGTCGATGCCCGTCGTTCCGATGTAGTAGTTGCGGCGCGCGGCCCAGGAATATTGGCCGCAGCCGACCGGACCGTGGCTGATGTGGATCATGTCCTTGATCGGACCCCACACCACGCCCTTCGAACCCGCGTAGGCGCAACCGCGAATGGTCATGACGCCTGGGATCGACTTGATGTTCGATTTGACGCCGCAGTCCTGCTTGCCTTGCTCATGCACATTGAGGTGCTTGGCGCGGCGCTTCGCAGTCTTTTCCGGATAGACTTTCAATACTTCTTCGATGAGCGCTTTATTGCGGCTCTTGATTTCCGCAACGCTCTGAGCAGGTGACAGGCTCATTGTTCCTCTCCAGATTCCCTTGATGGAGAGAGCGGATCCCCTATCCGCTCTCTCGACGTTGATAATTAAGCGATAGCGGTGAGTTCGGCGGCGGTTTTGCCGATCTGGCTTTCGTCGACCGCCTTCATGATGCCGTGCTCCATGAGCATGTCTTCGAGCTCGTCCATGGTGATCGGCGTCGGGATAAT
>NZ_VBTZ01000018.1 GCF_005771425.1 Methylocystis sp. B8
TTCAGGCCCTTCGGGGCCTTTTCCGATTCGATATCCGTCGAGAACCCGTATTTATAGGCGTCAACATCAATCGACTCGACAGCCGCAACGGTCTCCTTAAGAGCCGCCATTCCTATTCTCCTCATGACACCGGGTCCGCTCGCTCGCCGAGCCTTTCGCCCGGCAATAGCCCCGGTGGAAAATCGCGGACATCCTCAAGAAATGTTGTGCAAGAACGGCGCCGGCTCGCTTCCGCTACTCCTTACGCCGCTTCCTCCATTCACCCATTTTTCTCCTCATCCCCAACGCCTTATTGGGCGGCAAGCCAGATTAGCGCTAGCTTTCTGACAAAGGCGGGGCGCCTCGCGACAATTGTCAGAAATACTCCCGACTCGCCCTGCGTGCAGCCATTAAATCCAGTGCAGCGCCGCCCTGTCCTCTCCAAACGCGCTAGAAGAGGATCCAATATGAAGCGCGTCGCGCATCGCAAATCCGCAAACGAAAGGCCCCGTTTGTCCGGCCTCAGCCCAAACGAGACATGCGCCGATCGCGCTAGACCCTTCGCGCGAGCGAACGCAAATAGCCCTGCATGTCGTCCGCGAGTTCAGTGTCGATGGCAGGCGCGGCCTTTAGCAGCAAATTGGCGACGAAGGCTTCGTCATTGCGCGGATCTTCGAGCGCCTCACGCAGGATCGGTAAATTGTCTTCGATATGCGCGAGAAAAGAGACGCCCTTCTCCAGCGTCTCGTTCCAGCGCTCGCGATGCCATTTCGCGAGAGGATACATGATCTCATGCACGAAATTTGACTTTCGGGCTTTTTCGAAAAAGCGCAGCCCGGCGTTCCAATTTTCGCGCGCGCGTAGAGGCGGCGGCGGGATATCCTGTAGCAACATTTTCTTCCCCGCCTGTCCGACGAAATCCTCAAGACTCACCGGCGCATCGATTGTTGCGCGAAAATACCAGAGCGCGTTGGAGCCAGGAAACTCCTTCCCATAGGTCGACGTTAGCGCGTTCTCGACCTTGTCGACCGAAGCGCCGTCTCCTTTCAACGCCGCGGTCATACAGAAGGCGAAGATGGCGTCGTTGCCGACGCCTATCACGATGTCGCTGTTAAGTTGGGCGGCTTTGAGTTTCGGCGTTACGCCGTCAGGCGGAGGGGAAGCGTCGCCGGCGCGCACCGCCGTCAGGAACGCCGTGATCTCCAACCATCCGGTAAAGTGTGCGATGAATTCGTCAGCATCCACGCGGACAATTGCGAGATTTAACGGCTTCTTGCGGGCCTGCAACTCGGCCATATCGGTCATCACGGCACCTGATTTCGATTGATGCGGCAAGTCGGCGGCGGATTTCACTTCTTGCTGCGCTGATCAATCCGAAGTGATCATCACCTCTGGAG
The DNA here is from genome assembly GCF_005771425.1 of Methylocystis sp. B8. Taxonomy (GTDB): domain Bacteria; phylum Pseudomonadota; class Alphaproteobacteria; order Rhizobiales; family Beijerinckiaceae; genus Methylocystis. The sequence goes on from NZ_VBTZ01000018.1 coordinate 1,377, forward strand.
CTCCCTCTGAGTCGTCAAATTCATCCTCCTCGGCAAGTTCGACGCCAGTCAAACAAACATCTCCGTCGTCCACAACGATGGTGATTGGCGTGAGCTTCTTACCTTGGCAAGGGCCGATGAAACATTCGCCAGTGTCAAGATCGAATTGTGCGCCGTGATGGCCGCAGGTAAGGAAATTGCCCTCCTCGTCCAAAAATTCTCCGGGGTTCGCATCCAGGCGCTCGCCCATATGCGGACATGCGTTCTCAAAACCGAAGAACTGGTTGCCCTTCCGCGTGATCAGAATATGCCAAGGCTTCGGCTCTCCGGTCGATTCAATCCGCATGAGAGAAAAGCCGGAAGCTTGGCCGTCATCGATCTCTCCGTTTTGGCAAATTACATAGAGTTCGCCCATGTTCCGGTTTCCTTGCTGGCGTTACGCGCCGTCGTCCGGCGCATAATCCGTGCAAGCGGCGAGCCAGCCGCCAAGCAGATCGCGTCTTTCACGCTTTTTGCAAAAAGGTTATTTCTGGATCCCGTTTCGACCGAAGGGGAAGAGCCATGACCGTCATCGAGCACGACTTCGGACTCGCAGATCGTTTGACCGAGCGGCGCTTTGCGCGTCTGCTCGAGCTCGACGCGCTGCACGAGGCGAATATTCGCTCTAATCCCTTGCCCTATCTTGAACGGGCGAGTGAGCGCATTTTTCGGCTGCGGGAAGTGCTTTACGATGCGCTTTCAGCAGCCAAAGCCACGTCTCCGCAGGGCGCTTCGGAGACGCGCAACGTGCTCGTCGACGCGGCAGAATATCGTCGCCTAAGAGAATGTCTCGCAATCCTGGAAGCGGGCTTCGCCAAATTCGGAGAACTCGACGACGCCTTGTAGCAAGGCTTGAATTGGGAAGGCTCGCAGCTCTGCGATTTGGCGAAATGAAAGCTGTTGATCGCGCCTTGGTCGCCCGCCGCCGCAGTGAAGCGCCCCCAGCATTCCTAGATCGATAGTCTCGAATTCAGGCGGTCTCTTTTGCTTTAACCGGCGGCTCCCATTTAAAAACTTCAGCCTTCGCGCCGCCCGGAAGCATCGAGAATCCGGAGGCGTCCAGGACCTTTGAAAGCCCCTGTCCCTCGCCGGTCGATAGGCTAATGTATATGGGGGCGGCGCGCGAGATCAGCGGATCGAACAACATCTTAAACACGCTGTCGTCACGATGCGACGACGCCACTGCCGCGAGGCGGACGTTGATTGTCTCTTTGTTAGAAAGCGCCAAGTCCAGAAGATCGCGCTCGGCCAACAGGGCGCCGACGATCTCCTTTTCCTCGTTCAAGACGACCGTAGAACAATTGCTTGAACAGCATTCCATCAGCCGAGAGAGCGCACGCTCCTGATCGGCGTCGCTATCGATCGAAACTGGGACGTCGGCCGCGACGCCTCGAAGCAAGTCCCATATTCCCTTCATGTCGCTGAGCGACGCCTCCCTGCAGGCCAGTTCAGACACGTTCTAGCTCCCTCATCGATATGCTCGCGCAAGGCGACAATGACGCGAAGCAATTTGCATTCCCGCTTGCGCGACCGCGGCGCGCAAGAGCAGGAGACGACCCGAATTATGGCAAGGGATTTGCGACATCTGCCCTTCAGATGAACTGAGGACCAACGATGACTGATGACGGTTATTTTGTGGACTGGGACGGAAATCTACGCAGCACAGACGATCCTGGCGGCGGCTATCTGTGCGAAGTCGATAAGGTCGCCCGCTATGTCGCGATTATGACGAAGAGCGGCGCACTGGTGCATGAAGCCACCTATTACAAAGCTCAGGACGACGTCGCCAAAGCGGGCATCAAGGCGCCTCTCGTTCCGGGGTCACACCCTTGGGGTAGCAAGGCGGACGGATTTTGAGAGTGTTCAGGAGAGAAGGGAGAATCCTTCGCCATGCTGCCCACGACCATTCTCATTAACGAGCGCCCGCGCTGCGTCGTACGTCCGACCGACAACAAGGATCTCAATCGCTTTTTGCGAAACGGCAAAGGCTTCCTGCTGGCGCAAGCGCCGGAGGGGAAAATCACGCACCGGCCGGCAAGCGACATCGAGGTTTCTTATTGGAGGGAAGCCCTGGCGCTACATAAGGCCTGGGGCGGAGATGACGAGAACTTCTTTGGAGTTCCGCTCCCGGAAGAAGCCGCCCAGCTAGTATGAAGCTTTCTTTTTGCGGGCGAACGCGCGGATGACGAGAATCTCAACTTATGTCTTGTGCGCCAGCCAACCGAAGCCAGCGCCCAGAACGCAGACTCGGCGTTCACTCCTCCATACTGGGCGCAAGGATGACTTCGGGAGGGGCGCCGGGACCCTGCCCATCCAGAAATTCGACGGCGCTCACGCGTGAGAGGCCGCCGTCACTCTCCATGAGCACCACGGCTTCTTGAGGCAATTCGGCCAACCTATTCAACAGTTCTCCGACAGTCACTGAGTTCACTCCCCGCCTGTCCTAAGGCTATTCGCGTCGCCCGCGTCTACGTGAGACAGATCATCCGGGGTGAATCATAATCTCCATCGTGTCTTCGAATTCCTCATCGTCGTATAGCTGCGGTTCCTCCTCGCTGAGTTCCACGCCACAGAGACAGATGTCGCCATCCATGACGACGATTGGAATGGGCTCCAGAGCCTTATCCTTGCATGATCCTTTAACGCAGACGCCCGACTCAATATCGAATTCCGCCTTGTGCCGGCCACAGCGCAAATGCGTATGGTCGTCGCTGAAAAACCTGCCGTCACCAATATTCAGCCATGTTCCCTGGTGCGGGCAGGTGTTCAAATAGCCGAAAAATTGATCGCCTGCGGCGCGAACGACAAAAATTGAATAGGGCTGAGTTTTTCCGTCCACGGTGACGCGCGATAGGCTGAACGCTTTCGCTTCGCCTGGCTGGATTTCCTTTGTCGCGCAGATGACGAAAAGTTGAACTTCGCCACTCATCCTCCCGAGCTCCCATTGATCCTGACGGCGGGCGCCTGTCATGCCCCGCCCAAGAGCTAATCCTCTGCTCTACAGAGACAATCGCCCATCGCCTTAACAGCCGTTTCTGTTAGGTTGATGCAGGAATCTTGCCGGTGAGGGCGCGGCGCGAGAAAAGGTTGCGTTGAAGCGGCTTCGCGCATGCACAAAAAGGAAAATGATGATGAGCATTATGACGGTCGTGGAAGAGGCAAACAAGGATGAATTGTCTCGTCTGGCCGGCTGTTACCTGTTTTCGGGCACCAAGATTTGGACCGAAGCGGGGGTTGCTCACCGTCAGGATGGGCCAGCCGTCGTTCTCCCTGACGGAACGGCGCGCTGGCTCATTCAAGGAAAGGACGTCACGCGCGCTGTGAACGCTTTCTTTTATGAAAACAAATGGCCAATCGACAAAGGACTAGACAGTCCGGAAAAGCTTGCCCTGTTCAAGCAGAAATTTATTGAGTGAATCGCCCGCCGGCTCATGCGCCGGCGGGTTTTAAGCTATCGATCATAGCCTCCCGCCGTCAGGCTGCGGCGCCGGCCAGCGCCTTTTCACGAGCAGATTCGAGCTGCTGCCGAGAAAGACGAAAGATGCCGCGGCCTCCAGCCAACGCCTGATAGAGAGTTGGAGCCGCGTCGCTCAATTCCTTAAACCACTGCTGAGGCGACAGCGGGCTCGGTCGCTCGCTGATTTCGGCGACCGTGCCGTCGGACGCGAAACGGACATGGATTATCGCGATATCAGTCATCATATTCTCCGTATTTACATGCCAGAGCCGAAGCCAAGCAGCTCCACCTTGATGTTCTCCGTGCCAAGGACAGTGGCGAAGCATGCAAGGCGGGACTTGGAACCGACGCCGACGATCGCGTCGAGCTTCTCGTTCTCTTCGCGGGATGTTTTGGAGAGCCCTTTGCGCCCTTCGTGCACGAAGACATGCCATGCGCTCAGGTCGCTCTTGGCTGCGTCGAAATCCGGCAAAAGCTTTTCATCCGCTGACCGGATCGCGGTTAGCAGCGTCGTACCCTCGCTGGCCTCGACTGTCTTGCCCGACGGCATGATCGTGATAGTTGCCATGGTAGTTTTCCTTACTCCCTGTTAGTTCAGATCAATAAATCGCCGCCCCGGCGCCTACGTTGACGGAAGCGTCCTTCATCGTCTCAACGATGAAGGCGATGTGGCTTTCAGTAAGATGCGCATGGAACGGCAGTGCGACGCATCGATCGCTGATTTTCTCGGTGACGAGAAAATCTCCGCGACGATAGCCGCAATCGAGATATCGCCGCTGCGTGTGCAGCGGCGCGCTATATGCCGCCGCTTCGATATTTTCCACGCCGAGATCCTCGACGATCGAGTCTCTCGACGACCGGCTGAACCGCGTGCCGAGATGCACGACATAGAGGAACCAATGAACTTCAGTCACATCAGGGGCGATGTATGGGTCCTTGATTCCCTCAAACGACTTGATGTGTTTGAAGTAAAAGTGTTCGATGAGCTTGCGCTTTTCCAGAATCTCTTCAATGCGATTGAGCTGGGCCAGGCCGAGCGCGGCTGTGATGTCGCTCATTTCGGCTTGATATGGCGCGCAGGAACCGACGACGACTGAAGAACGTTCAGCGAACTTGTGCGCGCGAAAGCGTTTCAATGCGACGGCGACGTCGATGTCGTCCGTAACGACCATGCCGCCTTCGCCGCAGACGAGAGGCCCCGGCTGAGAGAAATCGAATACCGAGGTGTCGCCAAGGGCGCCAACAAGACGGCCCTTGTATTTCGAGCCGATCGCCTCAGTGGAATCCTCCAACAAGGCGATGCGCTTCTTCTTCACGATTTCGCGTAACTCGTCCCACGGCGCCGGATGTCCGTTGGTGTTGCTCCCGACGATCGCGCGGGTCTTCTCGGTCAGCGCCGCCTCGACCTTCGCCGGCGCGATTGTTCCGGACCAATAGTCGATATCGACGAAAACGGGACGCGCGCCGCTGAGAGCGATGGCGTGAACCGTTTCCCTGAAGGAATACGGCGTAGCAATAACTTCGTCGCCCGGCTCTACGCCATGCGCGAGAAGCGCAAGCAGCAGCCCCATCGTTCCGCTGGATGTCGCGACCGCGAATTTTCTTCCAAGATAAGCGGCAAACGCGGCCTCAAACGCTTCGACGACCGGACCGCTGGAAAAACGACTCGATCGCAGCACCGTCTCGACGGCGGCGATGTCTTCAAGCGTCACATCGGGATCCGAGAGCGGAAGGAACTGAACAGAGTCCGCCGCGCCGTCGCCGCCCTCTTCCGCTTCATATTCCATCGCCGACGTCACTACGCAATCCTCCGGTAGGCAAGAATGATCCCCGTCGCCTCCGCCGGCTCGCTCGTGACCTGAACGCAATGATCCTTTCCATTTAAAAGGTGCAGGTCACAAGCGGCATAGCTCGAATGGGGCGTCTCGATCACATCCGAAGCGTCGCATTTCGTAAAAGAGAGATGCGGAAATTTTTTGCGCAACTCCGCGAGGTCGGGCGCGCCGCCATGCATAAGGATCGCCCCGATCTGCGCCAGCTCTTCTGTGCTCACACCCATGCTCATCCTCTTCCGCGCTAAGCTACTGCCAAAAGCGGCGTTCGACGTCTTCGTTGAGATAGTCGAGCAATTCGCTCAGTCGCTCAAAATCGCGATCAAACTCCCAGACGCCGACCGAATGATCCTTGCGAAGAAGGCGCCAATTTCGTGAGCGCTCGTCAAAGAGAAGCAACGCGACATCGACGACGCCGCCATCGGGATCGATGTTCCTCGAACAGCAAGGGCTCTGAATTCTGTAACCATTTGCTGTCTTCAACAGGATCGGCGTGACGTATCGGTAGCGGCGCCGCTTGGTGAGCGCGCGTTCGATCCGCTTGAAGTCAAACTCATTGGGCTGCGACGGACTCGAACAATCCGTTTGCATCGCCAACGCCAGTCGCATCGCGTTCATCACTAATCACAAGGGCTCGATCTCTTCTTCAAGGCAACCGACCACCAATCCATCCCCGAACTCGACAAGATAGATCGGCGTATTGGAGTCCGTGTGACTGCCAACTTGGACGATCTCGCCCAGCCCGCCGCTTGGCACCAGCAGCGCCTCCGGCTCCCTGTCCGGAAAGCCGCCGTCGTTAATAAGGTCGTTCAGCGTCTTTACGCGCTGACCCCACTGATATTTGGGAAGTCTCGGGTCAATCATCTCGCTGCGGCTCCAGGAAGCGGCAGTTCATCCTCCTCGTCGCGCGCAACTGCCGGCTCAAGCTCCTTACGTTTCATGCCGACGCGGTTGCCGCTTTCGGCGAACTCGACGCCGTAGATGTAGAACTGCTGGAGAAAGGTTCCGATGCTGACGACATAGCCAATCTCGCCCTTCTTCGCGAGAATGTCGCCGATCTCCTTGCCGGCATAAGTGCCATCGTTGCGGATCGTCCGCTTTGCCTTCACTTTGTCGCCGAAGGAGAAGTAAGCCGGTTCGGTCAATTCGCACACTTCACTGTCGCGTACGATATTGCTCATCGCTTGCTTCTCCTTCGCGATATCCGTCGCTGGCTACGCGGCGTTGATGAGAGCGCCTTGTCGGATTTCGGCGTCGCCGCGCTGGACGTGTTCGATTTCGCCGGCGTTGACCTTGTCGAGATAGGCCTTGAACCAGGCGATCGCCGACTTCTCGA
>NZ_VBTZ01000019.1 GCF_005771425.1 Methylocystis sp. B8
TGCGTGTCCATGGCTGAATCCTTCCGCTTCGCCCTCGTCCGTCCCCGGGGCGAATACAAATCGCCAACAAGCCGACAGAGTTTAAAAGGCTTCCTAAAAATACACTTGGCAACTTGCATGCCAGCCCGACAAGCGAATAACGCCACCTGTTTTCAGCAGCTTATGAAAAGCGCAGCAGGCGGCGCCATACGTGCGGCGATCGGTCGCTCGACGCTCTGTTCGGATTGCGACATGGGTTACGCAATATTTCGAACGTCGACTCGACATTTGATTGAGGTCAGCTGCGCGGAGTCGCGAACCATCAACCGGCGCCATTTTGGCGCGTCCTACCGCAATTCGTCGCCGCCGCTCATTAGTCGCGCGGCGACGACTCGCCGGATCTCAGAATCGCAGTCATCGGTCATTTCGACGAGGAGATCCGACGGCGCCCGCTCGGCCACGACGAAACGCACGCGCAAATCCTCATCTTTGCTCAACAGGCGTAACTGATTGGCCGGAAGACGCTCCGCGACGAGCACGCGCACAAGGGGCTCGTGATCATGCATCATTGCTGCAAGTCGCGCCGGCGCAATCCGTCGCGCCGCCTGGCGGCGCACTTGAGCGTCGGGATCGCTCATCACAAGCGGCAACAACTCAGCAGGCGCGCGCCGTGCTGCAACGAGACGCACGCCAGCATCCGAATCTCTGAGAAGCTTTACGAGCGCCCTTCCATCGACTCGTTGCGCTAACGCCATCCGCACTTTCGACTCGGGATCATCCAGCAGTCGCTGCGCAAGCCGCAGGGGAAGACGCTGCGCGACCATCGCGCGTACGTCCGGCTCCTCATCGTCAAGCAGGGGCGTTAGAAGAAAAACGCTAGCATATTTCGCCGCGCCAACTCGCACTTCGAAATAGGGGTGATACAGATATTTGCTTGCCTCAAACGGATTGACCGAGAAGAAATGGTCGATACGTCTTGAGCGTCGATCGCGTACGCACGCCTGGCCGAGATTACATAATCCCCTCGCGCGGATTTCCTGATGCGGACAATCACGGCAAGAAAGCAACTCGCCTTGCCAATCCAAGGCTTCCATCAGACTGCGCGCCCCAATCCCGGGCCACTAGGCTGGCACGCAGGTATTTTCGACCGGGCACACTTCTGCGCAGCGTGGCCTGTCGAAGTGCCCCTCGCACTCAGTGCATTTCTTGGGGTCGATAATATACATATCGTTCTTGAGACGAATGGCCGCATTTGGACATTCGAACTCGCAGGCCCCGCACACGGTGCATTGCGACGCGATAATTTTGTAAGCCATGGCGCACTCCCTCGTCCATTGGACTGCCTGGCCCAACTTTCAATTCGCGTGCCAAGCATGTGCGGCAAGCGCAATGGCTGAAGGCCGACGACAAAAGGCGTCAGTTTCGTAGCATTTCTGACAAATGTCGATTGTTCGACAGGCGAAAGGGTCGTCTTCGTTAGAGCGGGTCCTCTCGAAGCAACCCCTAATGAGATCCGCTCCCAGTTGGTGCTCTCGCACATGAACCCGAACGGCCGCGGCGCACGCTAGAATCGCTTCACTTCGATATTGTATTTCTTGAGGGCGTAATTGACTTGACGAAGCGATAATCCGAGGAGACGAGCCGCCTTCGCCTGAACCCATCCGGCCTTTTCCATTCCTTCGATAAGTTTTTCTTTCTCGATCATCCGTCGCACCGGCGGATAGCCAACGCCATCCTTGAGGTCTTCTCCATCCTTCAGCTCTCTTTGAGACTCAGGCGAGCTTCCGAAGGGAAAACCGTAGACGCTCTCGCTTGCCGCGGCCTCAGCTGAGTGGCCAGGGGCAGATTGGCGTTGTCCCTCCGGACCTGCGGGACCAAAATAGGCTCCGCTTCCGCTCCCCGTCCACAACAGCGCAGAAAGACATTTGCCTGAAGCGCAAGCGAAATCCTTATCGATGATCATTTCCTCATGCGCCAAAGTAGCGGTCCTGCGCACGCAATTCTCCAATTCCCGCACATTGCCGGGGAAGTAGCAGCGCTGCAAAGTCTCGATCGCGCTCATCGAGAAGATTTGGCTACGCTTGTTTTCGGAGTTGAACTGCTCGAGGAAATTCTGGGCGAGCAGCGCGACGTCGCCAGGCCGCTCACGTAATGGCGGCAGAAAGACGGGAACCACGCTAATTCGGTAATAGAGATCTGCGCGGAATTCGCCACGCGCGACCGCTTCCTCCAAATTCTTGTTGGTGGCGAAGATCAAACGCACGTCCACCTTCAGCGTGCGCGTGCCGCCCACCCGCTCGAATTCTCCTTCCTGCAACACGCGCAGCAACTTCGCCTGAAAAGCCGTGGAGATTTCACCGATTTCATCAAGCAGCAGAGTCCCGCCGTTAGCGAGTTCAAACCTTCCCGCACGCTGCGCAACCGCGCCTGTGAAGGCGCCGCGCTCATGCCCGAACAATTCCGATTCGAGAACGCTTTCCGGCAACGCCGCGCAGTTCAATTTAACGAAGGGCTTGGCTCTCCGAAGAGAGAGATCGTGCACGGCGCGTGCGAACAATTCCTTGCCAGTGCCGCTCTCGCCGCGCAACAACACCGTCGAATTCGACTTCGCGACGACCGCGATCGTGTCCAGAACCTCGATGATTGCGGGGCTTTCGCCAACAATGCCGGCGACTTCGGGCCGCGCCGCGCGCGAGTCGAGCGCCTTCTCCAATCTCGCCCGTTCGTTCAACAACCGCTGACGGTCCGCCGATAACATGCGGTGCAATTTGACCGTCTGGCCGATAAGATTAGCGATCATCGTAAGGAAACGAATGTCGCCGTCGAAACTGTGTCCGGAGGGCTGCTCCCATACTCTATTAACCGACAGAGTGCCTATAACGCCGCCATCGGCCTTGATCGCTACGCCGACAAAGGAGACCTTATCGCCAAGGCGCTGCGCGATGACCTCGACCGCGTCGGCGAACAACGGATCGCTACACACATCCTGAACCACGATCGGAACGGCAGTCGCGACGAGACGGTCGATGATCTTGCGCGGAAGGATATCTATCGCGCGCAGCCCGCTCGGAGTAGCTCCGCCTGATGTCGCGACGATCTCAGGATCGCCGTTCTGGTCGAGCACGACAATCATGCCGAGCCGCATGTCCATGAAGGAGCTGAGCACGCTCACGACATTTGTGAGCGCCTGCTCAAGCCGTGCAGGCGCCGTCAATATCTTAGAGATTTCGTAGATTCCGAATAGAGCCGTGTCGGGCGACGGCGTCGAAGCGCTCATTCCGACTTCAGAGGCTCTCTTAACGCTCACGGCCGCCCTCCTTACGAACAGCCACGCCACATCGCGTCATATTTCGCATATGCGAAATCTATTGTTATTTTGACTCCAAATTTAGAAGTTGTCGTGTTTAAATTCCATACAAATCCAACCACTTTGTGCTCAAATGCAGTGCACAATTGTAGAGGTCGCGCCATACGTCTCCCAGCTAATCCGATGTTACGCCATGCGAAGGAGAACTTTTTTCCGCGCTCGAAGACGCTGCTAGACGATCCGTTCTTAAGCAATGCCATCCGCCAGCTCTTCCACGACCGTCCAACCAACGCTCCCATTTGGATCTTTCTGAGAAAGAAGATCCAGATATCTCCGCGCCGCCTCTTCGTTTCCGCGGCGCAATTCGATGAAACTGAGCGCTTTTAACGTATAAAGAGCAAAACGTCCTGGCCCCTCATGAGTTTGCGCCCCAATCGGCCAACCGCTCGGGTCTTCTGGCCATCCCGCCTGCTTTACCGCCTCTCTGAGGCCTTCCGCGGCGATATCCGCCGCGACATCTAGGCTGCCCATGTAGGTATGGATTTTGTACAGGCAGTAATAAGGAGCTAATTCACTTGGATTTTGAGTCAGCGCTTGCCGGAAGAGCTTGTCGGCGGTCGCGCGGTCGCGACGATAGGCGGCCACCCCCTGCTGCAACAACTCATCAATTTCCGGCGCCAATGCGCCAAAATTGACACGTTCAGCGTCGGCAAGGGGCATTTCCATCCATGTCCCCATAGCAACTTCCAGGCCAACGATCCCCGCCACTGCCGCGAGACGCCTCTTGGCGAATCCCTCCAGGCGCTCGCTCTGGCTTCATGATCGACGCGAAATTTCTGTCCGAACGCTGCAAGAAATAGGCGCGTCAAGGATCGGCTGAAATCGCCGTCTCGATTCTCGCTGAGATCGTGAAGGTCGTGCGCGAGGTTAGCGAGAAGCGAACATTGCAGCCGTGGCTTTGGCTGCACGAGCCTCAAGGCGTTTTGGAACAGAAAACAAGCTTCTGGCCGACCTCGGCGGAAAGCCGCTCATCCGCCGGGTCGCCGAAGAAATCCTGCGCAGTTGCGCTGAAACCGTCGTCTTCACCGGCTGCGATCGCGCACTGATTGAAAAGGCTCTTGAAGGCCTGCCGCTTCGTTTCGTACACAATGCGAATTGGATAGAGGGGATGGGGTCCTCGATCGCTATCGGGGTCAAAACGCTTGGCTCAAAAACTCAGGGCGCATTCATCGCGCCGAGAGATATGCCTTTCCTTACGTCAGACCTGCTCAGAAAGCTGATCGCTCCCTTCGAAGCGAGTCAGGGGACATCAATCATCTATCCAACCACGCCAATGGGCGAGCAGCGCAATCCAGCACTGTGGCCCCGACGCTTCTTTCCCCAGCTCGCCTCGCTCTCCGGGCCGCAAGGCGCCAAGCAATTGCTGGTGGACTGCAAGAGCTCCCAAAAGCACGCGATCATCCTCGACGAGAACGCCCTTATCGATATCGATTTGGCCGCAGATCTGGAAGCTGCGCGCTCGCGCTGGAAAATTGCTTGACAAGTGATCGGCCATCAGCCTTGTCGCCAGCACGGATCGCCTTGACGCAAAGCGCGTGTTTCCTCACCGACAATCAGCGGGCTAATTAACTGCAATTTAAGTGGCTTTATGGTGCCCAGGGGCGGGCTACCCTAAGTGATCGCCTCAATGGCTTAAGCAAAGGTGGGGTAGTCAACGTTCTCGCAGCGGGCGTCTATACGTGATGCGAAGGCAAGAGCTGTAAGTCCGATAGTAGCCGCGCTCCCTGGCGCGGTTTCATCGGCTGTTCCTCGATCAAAGCCCGACCGAGGGATCGGTGGTAGCGGAGCGCTACCGCCTTCCCCCACAACACCCAAACTTACGCCATCGTCTTCCGCGTGGGCGCCAAGTCGCAGCGCGAGCGGGATCGCGCCGTTATCAGCAAGCACCGCACGATCGCGAAATTCGACGTCTCGATAGCCCTGACGTCACGCCCTCCGAGGCGGATACCGTCACGGCTCGACACCTCGGACAGCGCGTTTTCATATGGCTTACGTCATCGCCTGGAAGTCTCTCCGGAGATGACGGCGTTGAGCAGCGTGGCGTATTCATCCAGCGTTCGAGCAAAGTCAAAGTCTTCCGAGCGACGCAACGCGCGTTCGGCATAATGCGCTCGGGGAGCGGAAGCCGCGAGTTTGCGCATGGCCTCAGCCATTGCCGCCGAATCTCTCATGGGCACGAGTATGCCATGCTCCGCCTCAGTGGCGCGCTTAACTTTGGACGCTAGGGCCCCCCCTAGGACTTCGGAAGGCCCGGAATCGCAATCCGTGACAGCCACGGGGACGCCGACCACCAGCGCCTCGACCAGCGAGTTTGGAAATCCTTCCGCGTTGGATGCAGACAGATAGGCATATGCTCTTCGAAGGCATGCGTAGGGATTATCTACAAACCCCGGCAAATGCACCCGATCGCCAATGCCGCGCACAGCCGCGAGCCGGAGAAGAGCCTGCCGCTCGGGACCCTCCCCCAGTATGACGAGATCGCCTGGCACGTCCGCCTGCGCGAAGGCGTCGATAAGCATTGCAAAATTCTTGTTCGCCGTCAGCCGCCCGATAGCAAGCCACGTGGTGGGCGGTAGCGCGATCGGCGCAGGCTCCAGTGCGCGCGTCATGATGTAATCGCGCTGAACAGGATTGTACATCACGGAAATTCTGGTGGCGGACACGCCATAGTTTTCGCGCAAGTCCTGCGCAACGCCATGCGACGTCGCTACAATATGTTTAGCGAGAGGGTACAGTAGTCGCACGATCAGCTTGTTAATCGCTGCGCCTTGGCCGAGATGGCTTGAGGTATGGACTCGCTCGCTGAGCGTCACAGGCGCGCCAGTGAGCGATCCGGCGACGACCGCGGCGCAGTTAGAACGGGTCAAAAAACTGAATAGAAGGTCCGGTCGCTCGCGCCGAACAAGCGCAACCAACTGTGTTACGCTTGCGAGATAGCCTTGGCGGCAATCGAGTTGATGGCGCCGGATTTCGACAGGGATTTTGTAAATTTCCGGAAGCCGATCGAGGAGCACAAGTTCGATATCGGCCGAAAGCCGATCCGAGAGCCTTTCTATCAGGGTAGTGAACACCCGCTCGGCGCCGCCGCCTTCCAAAGAATTAATAACGAAGAACGCCCGTTTTTGCCGTGATTGATTCAAGCGCTTCTCCTTTGCAGAAGCCTCAATCTCATAAAGTCGAATAGCCGAATAATCTGCAGGGCGAGATAAGACGCATATCCCTCACGCCAATAAAATTTATCCAGAAAACTGTCCGGTATCGGACGACGGAAAGCGGCCTGCCGGGCATATTGCCATGTCACAAGATTGCTCACGCGTTGCAGCTTACGTAAAGTCGCTGGCGGATGTCGCATCTCTTTGATCATGCGCTCTGCAATCAGCACGACAGGGTGAAGAAATGGTTCGAAGCGCGACGATTCTTGCCCAACTACAGCTTTATTATAATGGGCGGCAGGGACGGACGAATAAGCGCCGCGCCCTCTCTCCATGAGGCGAAGCCAGGTAGCTTTGTCCTCGCCCCGCCGATATTCGCTGGGAAATCCGCCGATTGCGATCAGCTCAGAGCGCCGGATCAATGTTGCAGACGTCCACATTGGACAAGAACGTCGTCGCAGCCATAGCTCTAGAAACGCGTCGAAATCAAAAACCTGCTCACCTTGGATTTGCTTGCCGCATGCGTCCTGGCTGCGACGGCCATCTGGATAAATGATTTGCCAGCTGCTGAAAGCGCAGGTTAATAGCCGATCCCTTTCTATAAGTTTTGTCAGTGACGCGAGATGCGTAGTTTCCCATGTGTCATCGGCATCGAGTAGCGCAATCCAATCACCTTTCGCCTGCCAGATACCAATATTGCGTGCGGCGGATGGGCCGCTTCGCGCCCTCTCCGTTCTGATAATTTCTATTCGTGGATCATTCATGCTCTCCACAAGCGTGGCGCCACCATCTGTTGAACCGTCGTCGACGACGAGTATCTCTGTTGGTTGGTAAGTCTGCCGTTGAACCGATTCAACGGTTTCGACGATGTGACTCGCCTTATTGTAGAGTGGGATTACAACTGAAACATCGGCCATCGTTGTCAGCCTAGTCCTTCCGTGAGAACGGTCATGGCGCTTTGCAAGAAGCGTCGCGTTCCCTCCCGACCACTGATAGAGAGACGATTTGCGGTTCACGCTTTCCCCACGCTGACGTAAGCAAGGCCGCGTTTGCGCACGTCGGCGGGTCGGTAGACGTTGCGCAGATCGACGATGATCGGCTGTTTCAGGAGAGTCTTCACCCGGTCGAGATCGAGCGCGCGAAAGGCGTCCCATTCGGTGACGAT
>NZ_VBTZ01000002.1 GCF_005771425.1 Methylocystis sp. B8
TAAATCCGAACGACCAGATAGAACCCGTTCAGAACGGCCAGGCCGATCCACATGCCCTTAAGGTCTACTACAGCTTCCGTGCCAGCAGCAGCCCGGGCCGCTGTGTCAGTCGTCGAGCTCATACCTTTCTCCTCCAATGTGCTCCCAGGGAATTGCGCGTGACCGGTATCGCTCCGCCTCCCACAACGGAGCCGCTTCGTCCTCGTTTCTCAAGTAAAGCGAAAGCGCGTCTTCTCGAAAACACGCAAACCCGCCCTTGTCTTGCCGCAGCCTTCCCGAAAATCCTTGGGAAAATCCTCGCTGCAAGCGAGCACCCCCCAATATCCCCAGAACCCGGCTGCTTGTTGTTATCGGACGAACACCGACGTCGCCGCCTAAGCCAAAATCTTTGAAACCCGCCCCTTTAAAAGAGCGGACCGCAGACCCAGCTCAGCGTGCCGCAACAATTCCAATAACCCCCTCCGCACACAATACCCATCCGTATAGAGCAAAACAATCTATCGAATAGCCAATGCAACCCTAGTGAATAGGAAATAGGCTACCTGATCGGGCTTGGTAGCATTACGTGGCGGCTCGCGCGCCTATGCATAAAACTGTTTTAAATCAAATTATTATATTGCGTGGCGCCATAAACGGCGATTTTTTGGCCGAACCGTGGCTGTTAATTGCCTTAGCCTCGCCGGACGGACAGAAGCTTTTTTGAACGCCAGACCTTCGAGATCATGGCGCGATTAGGGCGTTGCGCAGGTCAGTCGCCTTCGCGTCCCGGTCGGAAAGCGGCGTAACGCCGAAACGGAGCTCGATGGTGCGTAGAATAGACAGCGTGTCGTAGACGGTCTTGTCGACGAAGCCCTTCTTGGCGAAAGGCGAGATGATCAGCGTCGGCACGCGGGCTCCCGGGCCGTACGCATCTCGTTCCGGCGGCGCAACGTGATCCCAGAAGCCGCCGTTTTCATCCGCCGTGACGATGATCAGCATGTCGGCCCAATTGGGACTCTTGCGCAGCCTTTCGATCACCGCGGCGACATGGGCGTCGCCGGCGGCGAGATCGGAATAGTCGGGGTGCCCGTTGAACACGCCAAGCGGCTTGTAAAAGCTCACCTGCGGCAGATCGCCTTTGTCCACAGCGCAGAAAAAATCGTCTGCGTCCTTAAGATGCTCGCGTCCTTTTTGGCCTTCCGCGTAATTGGCGAAATACGCGAACGGCTGATGGTGAGTTTGAAAAAAGTCGGGCTTGCCTTCGCCGTAAGGCTTGAGGCGCCCCTCGACGACATCGCGCCAGCCGCCCGCGTACCAGGCCCAGGTGACGCCTTTCTCTGTCATCCGATCGCCGATCGTCGGCATATGCAAAGGAGGAAGCCGCTCCTGCGGCTCCGTCTTGTCGTGCTTGGAAACCGGATTTCCGGGTTGAAGCGTCCCGATCGCCTCCAGTTCCATGGTCAGGGGGCCAAGGTTCTTATGACGCGGCGGCCCGTCAAGCACGCTTTTCGGCGAGTCCTCTTTGCGGTCGCGAATCGTGAGATCCGCCCCTTGAGAATCCTTGATGCTCGTCAGCTTCGACAGAAATTTCTTCTTCGTGGACTCCACAGGATTGTCGAAGACCGGCGCGCAACCGCAGATTAAAAAGAAATGGTTGAGCATCGAGCCGCCAAAGGCCGCATGGAAAAAATGATCGGCCAGCGTGAATTCTTTCGCCAAGGCCCACTGTTTCAGCTGCGAGCCGTCGTAATAGCCCATGACGAGCGCGCCGGCGTTCGAGGCCTCGACAAAGCGGTCCATTTTCCCGCCGTCGATCTGCTCCCGCTCGAGATAGAAGTCATGCACCGGGTCCATGGTGTGGCCATCGATGTCGACGTAAGGTTCGAGGCGAAACGGCGCATTGGGCAAGCGTCGCGGAAACCGATCGTCGGCGCGCGGACGCGGCAGCGCGGCGAGCGGCTGTCCCTCGAAGTCCACTTGCGGCGGATGCTGAGCGGAATTGACGCCTTCGGCGCCGGGAAACAGCCCGAAAACATGATCGAAGCTACGATTCTCGGTGAAGATAACGACGATATGACCTATGCGCGCGAATGGATTGATCTGTTCCTGCGCGGCCACAGGCGCGCACGCAGCCGACGCGACAATCGCAAGCAAAATTTTGAAGAGCGTAATGACTTTCATCTTCTGGCGTTCCTTCCGCATCTTTCGCGCAGCGCGGAATTTAGTGAACCGCCGACCCAATAGTGTGACAAGCGAAGGCGAGCGCCAACCGACGATCGGCGCCCGCCTTCGAAAATGCGCGAACGACGCTCGACGCCTTACTGCGGCAGCGGCGTGTTGGCGGAACGCGGCGGCAGCACGGGATACGCAACCTTCGGCTGGTCGCCATTAAGAGTTTCGAGGAAGGCCACGATCGCCTTCACGTCCTGAGCAGAGAGATTTTCGCCGAGCTGATCTTTGGCCATAAGGTCGACCGCCTCTTCCAGAGTCCAGACAGAGCCGGTGTGGAAGTAAGGCGCGCGCAGCGCGACGTTGCGAAGCGGCGCAGATCGAAAGACGAATTCATCCGCCGGGTCGTTCGTGACCTTGGCGCGACCCTTATCGGCGACGGGAAGGATCTCGACGCTCGGCTTTTGAGCGACTCCGAAGGGAAAATAACCGTTGCCGCCGATATTGACGCCGCCATGGCAACCGGCGCAGCCCTTATCGAGGAAGAGACGCAGCCCCTTTTTCTCCATATCATTCAGCGCGCTGACGTCGCCTCTGAGAAATTTGTCGAAGCGTGAGTTCGGCGTGGTCAATGTCGCCTCAAAAGCTTCGATGGCCTTCGCCATATTATCGAAGCTCACCGGATTGGAATCGGCAGGGAAAGCCGCTTTGAACTCTGTGACGTAAGCCGGGATGCTGCTGAGCGTCTTCTCGACCTGCGCCGGCGTATTGTTCATTTCCACGTCGGCCTGCACCGGACCTTTGGCCTGGGCCTTCAAGTCGACGGCGCGGCCATCCCAGAACTGCGCCACATTGAACACGGCGTTGAGCACCGTCGGCGCGCGACGCGGACCCTTCGCCCAGCCATGGCCAATCGATGTAGGACCAGCGTCGGCGCCGCCTGTTCCGAGATTATGACAGCTGTTGCAGCTGATGATCTGACTCTTCGAAAGCCGCGGATCGAAAAAGAGCTTGGATCCGAGTTCGATCTTCGCAGGCGTAATCTCATTGTTCTTAACGACCGATGCGACGCTCGCCGCATCAATCGGCTTGAAGGCGGCGTTGGCGTCGGCACGTAGATCGCCCGCCGCGGCCATGGTCGGCGCCAGCAAAGTCGCCGCGAATGCGGCGAACCGAGTCAAATGCATTCCTTTCCTCCTGCAGTTGATGTCTCGCGGCGCTGCTGCCGCGTCGCGAAAATGGCCTTTCAGGGCCGTCAGCTATCACAGCCGCGTCGACGGCGGAAGGCCGCGCGATGTCGACCCTCTTTAAAAACAATTCAGTGTAGCATGAACATGACAGGAAGCCGGCAAGCGAAAACTGCAGATCAAACGATAAGGCGTAGCGCTCCGCCACGCGGTTCTAGCGCATTGCACAATGATTACTGACGAGACCGAATATTCGCGGAGAGAGTTCTTTGATTTTCCCGCCAAGCGTCACAGCGATGACTTGCCCTGCCGCTAAAAGCAGAGCAAACTTAATGTGAAAACAAGAGTCGGCGACAAGCCGAGCGGCAGCGGAGGGAGATCATGCACATTTCTGATGTCCGGAAGTCCGTGGACAGAACGCTTGTTGCGCTTCCGCTTGCTGTGCTCCTTCTTGGCGGATGGGCGCTCGCCGAGCCGCTCGGTCTGCCCCAGGTCCCGATTCCCGCCGACAATCCGCAGTCTCCGGAGAAGATCGCGCTCGGCGACAAGCTCTTCCATGACTCGCGCTTCTCGATCGACGGCACTGTGAGCTGCTCGACCTGCCATAACGACAAAAAAGCCTTCACCGACAGTCCGCTGCGGGTTTCGGAGGGCCATAACAAGCTCACCGGCACGCGCAACGCGCCCACGGTGATCAACGCCGCCTATTACACGTCGCAGTTCTGGGACGGACGCTCACCCTCGCTTGAGGAGCAATCACAGCATCCGATGGTGAACCCGGTGGAAATGGGACTGCCGGATCACGAGCCAGTGCTCAAAATCGTTCGCGAAGACCCGGCCTATATCGATGGTTTCAAGAAGGCGTTCGGTAAGAGCGGCCGCGACGTGACAATGGATGAGGTCAAGAAGGCGATCGCCAGTTTCGAACGCACGATCGTCTCCGGCGATTCGCCTTTCGACAAATGGTATTTCGGCGGCGACCGCAACGCGATCAGCGATCAAGCCAAGCGCGGCTTCGACATTTACGTCTCTCAGGGACGCTGCGTCTCCTGCCATGTTATCGAACAGAATCAGGCGCTTTTCACCGACAACAGGTTCCACAATATCGGCGTTGGCATCAATCGCATTCAAGACGACATTCCTCGTCTCGCCGCCGAATTCCTCAAGGCGAAGGCGGCTGGCGCCTCCGTCGACAAGACCGTGCTCGCCGATCCGAAGGTCTCGGACCTTGGCCGCTTCGCGGTGACGAACTCCTTCGATGAGATCGGCGCCTTCAAGACCACGACTCTGCGCAATATCGCGATGACCGCGCCTTACATGCACGACGGCTCGCTCAAGACGCTGAAAGACGTGGTCAAGCACTACAATGAGGGCGGCAAGAGCCCCGGCGATCCGTGGCCGGTCAATCCCTATCTCTCGGGCGGCATCCGGCCGCTGGATCTGAAGGATCAGCAGATCGACGATCTCGTGGCGTTCTTGGAGACGTTGACGAGCCCGGCCTATGTGGCGGCGCAGACGAAATAAGATTCAATGCGCAAGAGAAAGCAAGCGGCGTCTTAAAGAACTGCGAAGCCGCGAGGGAGGATAGAGATGTCCAGACTCATCACCAGGCGCAGCGTGATCGCCGCCGGCGCGGCGGCCGGAACCCTAACGACCTTGCCGATCTCCATGGTGCGCCTCGCCTTTGGCGGAACGCGCGAAGATTTCAGCTTCACTTACATTTCCGATTCGCACATCCAGCAGATCAAAGGCGCGAGCTTCGTGCGCAACTGGGACATGGGCCTGAAGCGCGCCGTCGCCGAGGCCAATCTCATCTTGCCTGAGGCCGATTTCGTCATGTTTGGCGGCGATCTCGCGCAACTCGGCAAGAAAGATGAGCTCGACCACGGCGCTGAGATGCTTTCGCATCTCAAGGGCAAGCTCCACTGCGTCATGGGCGAGCACGACTATTATCTCGACCTCGGCGAATATTGGTCGAAGCTCTATGGACCGCATTGGTACAGCTTCGACCACAAGGGCGTGCATTTCGTCGTGTTGAACTCGATTATCACGACCGATGAATGGACGTTCCATCGCTGGCCGACGGCCGAGCAGCGCATGCTTGAGATGGCGGGCCTTGATAACCCCAACGGCTCCCCATTCATGGTCGGCGAAAAGCAGCGCGCCTGGCTCAAGGATGATCTCGACAAAGTGTCGAAGGATACGCCGCTCATCGTCTTCTCGCATTCTCCGCTGCAGAAAATCTACAAGGGTTGGAATTTCTGGACCGACGACGCCGAGCAGGTGCAAGCGTTGTTGCAGCCGTTCAAGACCGTCAGCGTGATCTACGGCCATGTGCACCAGATCCAATACAATCAGATCGGCAACATCTCCTTCAACGCGGTGATGGCGACGGCCTGGCCCTGGCCCTATCCCGACACCTATGCACAGGCCGGCGCGCATGTTCCAGTGCTCACCGTTCCGATGAATCGGGCCGATCCCTTCTTCGAACGCGACGCCACAGGCTGGCAGATGATTGACGTCAACTCGGGCCGCGTCACAGCGCGCTATCAGCTCTGGGACAACCAAGAGCGCGTCGTCGGTTATGATCCGAAGCTCGGAAAGCCCGTCGACAAGAGATATCAAGAAGCGATCGTCCGAAAGGCGCCGCAACTGCATTACTAGTTGAGGAGAACGACCATGCGCCGCTATGCGATTGCGCTTGTTTTGGGCGCTGTGCTGCTTTCGCCGGCAACACGCGCCGATGAGTTTACGGCGGCGGACGTCGACCGCTGGCAAGGCGAATTCGATTCGGTCGCCAAGAAAGGCCGTGAACTTTGGACAAGCGGCGCGGTCGGCACGAATGGCGTGGCCTGCGCGCAATGCCATCCTAACGCCGCCAATACCCACCCGGAGACCTATCCGAAATTTCAAAAGCAACTGGGCAAGGTCGCGCAGCTCTTTGAAATGGTGAACTGGTGCATCAGGAACCCGCTGCAGGGAACGGCGCTCGCGGCCGATGATCCGAAGATGACGGCGTTCGTCGCCTATATATACAAAGAGCGCAAAGGGGTCCCGATCGACGCCGGCAAACACTGACCGAATTCTTAGCAACTGACCAAATTCGCTGACCGATGGGAACGATCTCGCCGGCTGCACGTTTGCATACGGTTTATCGAGCGCTCGCGCCTTTAGCGTGACCGCGAATATGAGATATTCAAGATGGTTCAAGAACTCATCGATCGCATTTACGAATGCTCTTTCGCGCCCGACATGTGGCCGGACGTTCTCGACGAACTTTCACATCTTGCCGAAGCGCAGGGCGGCGTGCTCTTCGCGTCGCGCGAAAAAGTCTCCCGATGGGCGGCCTCTCCGGCGATTTGCGAGCACGTCGAGAATTTCATGCGCGGCGATTGGCTCAGCAACTGCACGCGCGGCGGCAAGCTGTTCAGCCGCCGTCATCCCGGTTTCCTCACCGACGACGACGTCTATACGGCGGAGGAACTTGAGCGCGATCCCAACTATTCCGAGTTCCTGCGGCCACGTGGTCTTGGATACAGCGCGGCGACGGCGATCTCGCTGCCGACCGGCGATACCGGCATCATCTGCCTCGAACGCTCGCATGACCGCGGCCCCGTCGAGCCGTCAGTCATCCGCCAGTTAGATGAGTTGCGCCCACATCTTGCGCGCGCCGCTTTTCTCGCCACGCGCCTGCAGCTCGAGCGCGCCCGTGTCGCCGGAGAGACCTTCGGACTCATTGGACTTCCTGCGCTCGTGCTTGACGACGACGGGCGCGTCATCTCGGCCAACAACCCGAGCGACGCGCTGAACAAATATGTTCGATGGCGCGCGCATGACCGCGTGTCGCTCGTCGATGCATCCGCCGACGGGCTGTTGCGTCAGGCGATGGATGCGCTCGACGACGACCTTATTGGGGTGCCGAGATCATTCGCCGCGCGCTCGAGCGAGGAAGAAAGTCCGATGATCGCCAATCTCGTGCCGATCCGGGGCGCAGCGCGCGACATATTCGTGCGTTGCGCGGCCGTTCTGGTGATGACGCCGGTGGGATCGCCACAGGCGCCAGCGGCTGAACTGGTTCAGTCGCTCTACGACCTCACGCCCGCCGAAGCGCGTGTCGCGCGCGGCCTTGTCGCCGGCAAGACTCTCGAAGAAATCGCCACAGACCAGTCTGTTTCCCGTAACACGGTGCGCACCCATCTGCGCGGCGTGATGGAGAAGACCGGATGCAATCGCCAAGCGGAAGTGGTCGCGCTCCTCGGAGGGCTCGCGCCACTCAATAGCGCAAAAGGCGAATAGGCGTATACATTTGAATTCAATAATTTGTGGCCGGCTCATCCATTTGGATGACGCCGGCGCATTGCTGGCGCGCTAAAGTTTTTCTTGGACGTCGAGGGGGCGGACGAAATTGTGCGGTCGCTTCAGTAACTCGGGGTTCGAGACTACACGCTCAATTTTCAGCTTACCTTTTGAGCGATTCTACGAGCACCGCTTTTTAGCTTAAATTTGGAGGGCCTTTGCGGGGCCCTCCGCTCTCCCTTGCGCAACAAGCGCTGAGACGCTGGCGACTCGCTACAGCAACTCTTTTTGTAAAAAATCACCGTCATCATCAATTCGAATGATGTGGAGACGTTACTTCCGTCGTAACTTTTTGATGAACAGTGAGGGGCGCGAGAAGTTGGACGAGCGCATATACTCTCATTGTTCGCTTATTCCACGCTAACTTCTCAAGTTGTACTACGATCAGTGTTTCCTCCTTGACTTTTCTCCCATACTTTATGGGGCCGTTGCGCGGCCCCTTTTTTTCGCGTCTCACACGCCCGTCGGATAGTTCGGGCTCTCGCGCGTGATCGCGACGTCGTGCACATGACTTTCGCGCAATCCGGCGTTGGTGATGCGCACGAATTGCGCGCGTTCCTGAAATTCCTTGATCGTGGAGGCGCCGACATAGCCCATCGCTGCGCGCAGGCCCCCAGCAAGCTGATAAAGGATTGGCGCGATCGGGCCGCGATAAGGCACCTGCCCTTCAATGCCTTCGGGAACAAGTTTGAGCTGTTCCTTCACATCGCCTTGGAAATAGCGCGTCGCCGATCCCGCCGTCATCGCGCCTACTGATCCCATGCCGCGGTAGGCCTTGAACGAACGGCCCTGATACAAAAACACTTCGCCGGGCGACTCTTCCGCGCCGGCGAAAAGCGAGCCGATCATGACAACGTCGGCGCCCGCGGCGATGGCCTTGGCGAGGTCGCCGGAATATTTGACGCCGCCATCGCCGATCACAGGCACGTCGGCTTTGCGCGCCTCTTCTGCGACTTCCATGATCGCGGTGAGCTGCGGAACGCCGACGCCGGCGACGATGCGCGTCGTGCAGATCGAACCGGGTCCTATGCCGACTTTGATAGCGTCCGCGCCGGCGCCGATCAGCGCCTTGGCGGCTTCGGCGGTGGCGATGTTGCCGGCAATGATCGAAACCTTGTTCGACGCTTTCTTCACCCGCGTCACCTGATCGATCACCGCCTGCGAATGGCCGTGCGCAGTGTCGATCACCACACAGTCGACGCCGGCGTCGATCAGCTGAAGCGCGCGCTCGAAGCCATGGTCGCCGACAGTCGAAGCCGCAGCGACTCGCAAGCGCCCCTCGTGGTCCTTACAAGCGAAAGGATGGAGCGTCGCCTTCTCGATGTCCTTTACGGTGACGAGTCCGACGCAGCGGTAATCCTCGTCGACGACGAGCAATTTCTCGATACGATGTTCGTGGAGCAGACGTTGCGCTTCAGCCTGCCCCACGCCTTCGCGAACCGTGACGAGCTTTTTCGTCATCAACTCAGCCACCGGCTGGCTGCGATCCTGGGCGAAGCGCACGTCGCGATTGGTGAGAATGCCGACAAGCTTGCCCTTGCCGCCGTCGCCGGCGCGCTCGACGACCGGAATTCCCGAAATGCCGTGGCCCGCCATCAAAGCGAGCGCATCGGCGAGGGTTTCGTCGGGGAAAATGGTGATCGGGTCGATCACCATGCCGCTTTCGTAGCGCTTGACCTTGCGCACTTCCGCCGCCTGTGCGGCGGCCGACAGATTTTGGTGGATGACGCCGATGCCGCCCGCCTGCGCCATAGCGATCGCAAGGCGCGCCTCGGTGACGGTGTCCATGGCGGCCGAAACGATCGGCAGATTGAGCGAGATTTCACGGGTCAGCCGGGTCGTGGTGTCGACGCCGGAAGGCATCACCCGCGAATGGCCTGGCCGCAGCAGCACGTCGTCGAAGGTCAGTGCTTCGGTCAACGTGACGGGCGATATGGCCATTGGCGCCAACTCCTTTGCGCGGCGATGCAAGCGCGGCAGCCGCGGGATGCAAGTTCGACGGCCTACGCCGCCGGGGGTTGGCGGGTGCTCATAGCATTATTCAAGCCGAAGGCAAATGACAGGCGCCCTCGTCCGGCGGAAGGCCTGCTGGAAAAAATTTGCTATTCTTTTCAAAAGGCAATGATCGCAATGCGAGAGATTGATGCGCCTACCCCACCTTAGCTTTGCTTCCCGCCTGGTTGCGTTGGTCGCCACGATCAGCGTCGGCGCGACGCTCGTCGCCTCAACCCTCCTGGCCTGGTCGAACTATCGGACCATGCTCGCCGAAGCGCATGAGAATGGTGAGGAAGTCGCACGACTTCTGGCGAGGAGCGCGAGCCTCGCGCGCGAAATACCGCTCGACGTCGAACGGATGATTTCCCAGCACATGATCGTCTCTGCCGAGCTTCTGGCGCTATTCGTCGAGGCCGCGGAAAAGGCGGGAATGACGTCGGCCGAAATCAACAACAAGCTGACCGCGATCACCGAGAAAACGATCCTGAACGAGTTCTGGGTGACAGATGAAAAGGGCTACGCCTATATCCATGGCAATAAGGAGGCCGATTTCCTGTTCAGCGCGTCTGTCGCGCAGCAGCCGCAGGCGCATGAGTTCTGGCCCCTCCTGACCGGCGAGAAGGACAGAGTCGTTCAGGACGCGAGGAAGCGGGAAGTCGACAACGAGCATTTCAAATATGTCGGCGTGCGCGGCTCGGATAAGCCGCGGATCGTTCAAGTCGGCTACAACGCCCGCTTTCTAAAAAAATTCGACGACCAGATCGGCCTTCCCCGCGTCATCGACAACCTTCTCGGCGGCGGCGACATCGACGCGAT
Organism: Methylocystis sp. B8; assembly: GCF_005771425.1. Lineage (GTDB taxonomy): Bacteria > Pseudomonadota > Alphaproteobacteria > Rhizobiales > Beijerinckiaceae > Methylocystis. Next base: position 10,503 of record NZ_VBTZ01000002.1, read on the forward strand.
CTTCGTCTTCGACAAGGAAGCAAGTCTGATCGCCAGTCCGAACGCCGAGCGACTCAATGGCGACCGCAGTCAGCTGACTTTCCAAGAGATCGCGCCTGTTCGGACAGTCATTGCTACGGGGCAATCGCAATCGGTTCATGGCGCCGGCAAACTCAGCGTCATCTCCCCAATTAATGGCGAAAACGGCGGCGTTATCGGAGCCGCTGTCGTCAGAATGCCGACGACTCGGCTAAACAGCCTTGTCGCGTCGCAAATCGAGACTGCGCTTGCGATCGCACTGGCCGCGACCCTGCTCGGCGGCGGCCTGGCGGCCTGGATTGCGCGAAAGCAGACGGCTCCCGTCGTGGCGATCGCAAAGGCTGCGAATGACGTCGAGCGTAGAGCGTTTTCAGCCGACGAACTCTCCGACGTCGAAGATCGGCAGGACGAGGTCGGGCATTTGGCGCGCGTCTTCAAGAGAATGGCGCTGGATTTTCTCAATCGCGAGCGAACGCTCGACGCCCTCGTAACGCACAGAACTCAGGCGCTTGAGGACAGAAATGCAGAACTTGAAAGACTATCGGCGCGCCTCTCCAAATATCTGTCGCCTCAACTCTACAGCACGCTTTTTAAAAACAATGCCGTCGCTTCCATTTCGGCAAAGCGGAAAAAACTGACCGTCTTTTTTTCCGATGTCGTCGGGTTCAGCCAAATGGCGGAGAGTCTTGAGTCCGAAGACGTCACCCGTATGCTCAATGATTTTCTAAATGAGATGGCGAATCTCGCCCTTAGCTACGGCGCCACCATCGATAAATATATCGGCGACGCAGTCATGATTTTCTTCGGCGACCCGGAAACCCGCGGCGTCAAGGAGGATGCGGTGGCGTGCCTTCTCATGGCGCTCGATATGCAGGCGATGACGCGAGAGCTGGAGCGACGCTGGCGCGAATATGGCTTGGACCAGCGCTTCGAGATCCGTATCGGCGTCAACACGGGATATTGCACTGTAGGAGATTTCGGCAGCCAGGAGCGGATGGAATACACGATCATCGGCCACCAGGTGAATCTCGCTGCACGGCTTGAGGAGGCGGCTGCGCCGGGCGCGATCCTCATTTCTCACGAGACAATGGTGCTCGTGGAAGACGTGATCGAAGTGCAAGAGCAAACGCCGATCCATGTGAAGGGGGTCAGCGGGTCGATCCGCACCTATAGAGCGATCGGCAAAAAGACCCCGTCCGTGACGGACGTCATTCGCGAAGAGCGCGAAGGCCTGCGCGTTGACGTCGACCTGACGAAAGCGAATAAGGACGAGGCGATCAGCCTGCTGAAAGCGGCGATAGAGCGCATCCGTTCCGACGAAGGCGGTACTTCAAACGGCTGAAAAACGCTCAGGCTGCTGCGCCGGCCCGGTCGGTGTCGAACTGCAATTTCGCAAGCCGCGCATAAAGGCCGCCGACGGCGATCAGGCTCGCGTGCGTCCCCTGCTCCACGATGCGCCCTTCGTCAATGACGACGATGCGGTCGGCCTCAAGCACGGTCGCGAGTCGATGGGCGATGACGAGGCTCGTGCGCCCTTGCATCACGTCATGCAGCGCCGCTTGCACCAACGCCTCATTCTCGGCGTCGAGGGCCGAGGTCGCCTCGTCCAGAAGCAGCACAGGCGCGTCGGCCAATATCGCGCGCGCGATGGCGAGACGTTGCCGCTGGCCGCCCGAGAGCGTTATGCCGCGCTCTCCGAGCAGCGTGTCATAGCCCATGGGCAGCGCCATGATGAAGTCATGCGCCTGGGCGCGCTTTGCGGCGGCGATGATTTCTTCGCTTGTCGCCTCCTCGCGGCCGTAGGCGATATTTTCGGCGACGGAAAGTCCGAAGATCACCGGATCTTGCGGCGCGAGCGCGAGCGCCTTGCGCAGCGCCGCGGGATCAAGGTCGCGCAGATCGACGCCGTCGAGCGCAATTGCGCCGGAGTCGACGTCATAGAAGCGAAGAAGCAGCGCAAAGGTCGTCGATTTGCCAGCGCCGGACGGTCCAACAAGCGCGACGCGCTCGCCAGGCTCAACGACAAGCGAGAAATTCTGCAAGGCGGGCCTGTCCGGCGCAGTTGGATAGGCGAAGCGCACATGGTCAAAGTCGATGCGCCCCTGCCAGCGCGCGGGCGGAGGAACCGGCCGCGGCGGCGCAACAATGCGCGGCTTAATGGCGAGGATGTCGGCGATCCGCCCCGCCGCGCCTGCTGCGGCGGAGAGTTCGCTCCAGGTTTGCGAGAGCTCGCCAAGCGAACTCGCTCCGAGCACCGCATAGAGGACAAATTGCGACAGGACGCCGGACGTCATGCGTCCGGCGAGCACATCCTGCGCGCCGAGCCACAGCACGCCGACGACGCTCGTAAAGACAATGAGAATGGCGCCGGCGGTCACGAAGGCGCGAAGCAGCGTCGCGGACTGGGCGGCCTCATAAGCGATCTCCACCGCGCGCGTGAATCGCGCCGTCGTGGACGCCTGCGCGCCATTGGCCTGCATGGCGCGCACGGCTGAGAGATTCTCCCCGGCGTAGGCGGAGGCCTGCGCCAGCGTATCCTGCGCATGGCGCGAACGCCCGCGCACGGCGCGGCCCGAAGCAATGAGCGGCAGAACGATCACAGGGATGGCTGCGAGCGCCAATCCTGCCAGCTTGGGGCTCGTAGCGACCATCATCACGATGGCGCCGAAAAACATGAAAAGATTGCGCAACGCGACTGAAGCCGACGAGCCGAACGCTGATTTGAGCTGCGTCGTGTCGGCGGTGAGGCGCGAGAGAAGCTCGCCCGTCTTCGCGGTGTCGTAGAAGGCGGCGTCGAGCTTCGTGAGATGTTTGAAGAGATCGGCGCGCAGATCGGCGACCACGCGTTCGCCGAGCGTCATGACGAAATAGTAGCGGGTGGCGGAAGCCATCGCGAGAGTCGCGGCGACGGCGATCATCGCTCCGAAGTAAGCGTTCACCGCGCCAGCGCTGTCGGCTGAAAAACCATGATCAATCATGCCGCGCACAGCGAGCGGCAGGGTGAGAGTCGCGCCCGCGGCCATGAGCAGCGCGATGAAAGCGAAAACGATCGTTCGCTTGTAGCGCAGCGCGTATGGCAGCAAAGGCCGAAGCGGGTCGAAGGTTGCCTTAAAACCGCGATCCGGTTTGCGAACTACAGGATCGGCGGAATCGACGTCAGCGTTCTTTTTTGTCATCGGCAGCGGGTATAGCGTCCGTCTTCGACGAAAACGAATGGGGGCGGCGATTCACGAACGGAAGGCCGCAACAAAAGCGCGTGGAAAAACAAAATTTCTTTCCTCATTTGAGTGGCGACAAACTATGGTAGGTAGAAGATGCATGTGTATCAGTTACTTAAATCCGCGACATCCTGTCGCATGCGCGATTGACTCAGCGCGAACTTGTGCTAACCTCCCGCCTGCGTCGAAATGACGCGCCCGTATGGATGAGAATGCGCCGGCGGACAAGGCGCAACTCAGGGAACGAAATTAAGAGGAGTGAAGAACAATGGCTCAGAAAGAACTCGAAATCACCACGAACACCTACGTCTTCGCTGGCATCGGCGCCGTCATTCTCGGCGGTCTCGCTTCTGTCGCTCTCGGCGGCATTCCGAACACGATCGCTGCGGCCGTGGTCGGCGGTCTTGCGGGCGGCTGCCTCGGCCTCTTCTTCTAATTGAGGGCTACAAGCAGGGTGCGGAAAGTTTCGGCCTTCCGCCTTTGACGCGAAGCCGGCAGTCCAGCGGACTGCTGGCTTCTTCAGTTTTTAGCGCCTTTTCTTTGGGGCCCTTTACAGCGACGCCGTCGTCGCACTCGCCGGCCAGATTTCTCGGGCGCGTTCGCGCAGAACATATTTGCGTATCTTCCCCGTCGACGTCTTCGGCAGTTCGCAAAAGACAACATGGCGCGGGCATTTAAAATGCGCCAAGTGCTGACGCGTCCAGTCGATCAGCTCCTGCGCCGTTATCTCTTCGCCATCCTTCAGCTCGACAAAGGCGCAGGGCGTTTCCCCCCATTTATCGTCAGGAGCGGCGACGACCGCCGCGGCGCGGACTTTCGGATGGCGAAACAGAGCGTCCTCGACCTCGATTGAGGAGATGTTCTCGCCGCCCGAAATGATGATGTCTTTCGATCGATCCTTGAGCTGGATGTACCCATCAGGATGACGCACGCCAAGATCGCCTGAATGAAACCAGCCGCCGTGGAAGGCTTTGTCGGTGGCGCTCTTGTTCTTCAGGTAACCCTTCATGACGACGTTGCCCCGGAACATGACCTCGCCCATCGTCGCGCCGTCGCGCGGCACGGGCTGCATCGTATCGGGATCGATCACATCGAGATCTTCGAGAACGAGATAGCGCACGCCTTGGCGCGCCTTCATTTGGGCCTGCGAAGCGCCGTCGAGCGAATCCCAGTCGTCCTGCCATTCATTGACGGCCGCCGGGCCGTAAGTTTCGGTTAATCCGTAAAGATGCGTGACTTCAAAGCCCGCGGCCTTCATGCCGGCGAGCACCGCCTGCGGCGGCGGTGCGGCGGCAGTAAAGAAACGCGCGGGTCGCTTCAGCGGCTTCTTCTCCGATTCGCTAGCGTTGAGCAGCGTCGACATGACGATGGGCGCCCCGCACAAATGCGTGACGCCATGCTCAGCCATCAACTCGTAGATATGACCGGCGCGCACCTGCCGCAGACAGACATGCGTGCCGGCGTTGACCGAAATCGACCAGGGGAAGCACCAGCCGTTGCAATGGAACATCGGCAGCGTCCACAGATAGACCGGGTGACGGCCCATATCGCCGGTGAGCACATTGCCGAGCGCGGTGAGATAAGCGCCGCGATGATGATAGACGACGCCTTTGGGATCGCCGGTCGTCCCGGACGTGTAATTAAGCGAGATCGCGTCCCATTCGTCGCGAGGCGGCGTCCACTCATAATCGACGTCGCCCGAGAGCAGAAAGTCCTCATAGTCGACCGATCCGAGCCGTTCGCCGGGCCCGTCATATTCCGGATCGTTGTAGTCGATGATCAGGGGCTTCGCCTTCGCGAGCGAAAGCGCCTCGCGAATGACGTCAGAGAACTCGCGATCGACGAAGAGCGCCTTCGTCTCGGCGTGATCGAGCGTGAAAGCGAGGATCGCGGCGTCGAGCCGCGTATTCAGCGTGTTGAGAACGGCGCCCATCATCGGCACGCCATAATGGCATTCGAGCATGGCCGGCGTGTTGGCGAGCATGACGGAGACAGTGTCCCCGCGACCAAGCCCCGCCTTTTCGAGTGCGCTCGCGAGCCGCAGGCTACGGGCATAAAAGTCGCGATAGTTGCGCCGCAGCGGGCCGTGCATGATCGCGATGCGTTCGGGGAACACGGCCGCCGCCCGCGCCAGAAATGTGATTGGCGTCAGCGGCTGAAAATTGGCGGGATTTCGTTCGAGGTCGCGATCATAAGGCGAGTCGGTCATCCGGAGAGTCCACAGGTTCGCCAGGCGAGACTATGATCGCGGCGAAGGCGACGCGGCGCCGACGCGATATGCGCAAGTCGGCGGTTAAGCTCTTAGTGCAAAAGATACGCGCGAGCTTCTGGTTGATCAATCGGGACTGGCGCGCAATTTCCCGTCTTCACTCGCCGAAATCGACGTCTTTGAGACGACCAAACACGCGATCGGCGTCGAAGTTGTCTTCCTCGTCCTGCGGCGCCGCTGGTTTGGCTTTGCCGAAAACATCCTCGGTCGTCGCCGGCTCCGCCCGCGGACTCGTGGTGACGCTCGCTGGCACCAGCGTCTGCCCATGATCCTCGGCCGCCGCCGGCTTCTCCTTTGCAGCGCGATTGACCTCGAAGTCGAGATCGATCTGCGAGCAAAGTCCGAGCGTCACCGGGTCCATCGGCGTCAGCGCCGCGGAATTCCAATGCGTGCGCTCGCGGATCGCCTTCAGCGTCGTCTTCGTCGTGCCGACGAGCCGCATGATCTGCGCGTCCTTCAGTTCGGGGTGATTACGCACAAGCCACAAAATCGCGTTCGGACGATCCTGGCGGCGCGACAGCGGCGTGTAGCGCGGACCGCGCGCTTTCTTGACTTCCGGCACGACAACCTTGGAGACGGAGAGATGAAGGCGATGGGCGGAGTCCTTTTCCGCCTTTTCAATCTCTTCGCGCGTGAGTTGCCCTGAGGTGATCGGATCATGGCCGCGAATGCCCGCCGCGACCTCGCCGTCCGCGATCCCCTTCACTTCAAGAGGATGCAATTTGCAGAAATCGGCGATCTGATCGAACGTCAGCGACGTATTTTCGACGAGCCAAACGGCCGTGGCCTTCGGCATCAACGGGGCGTTGCTCATCTTTAGAAGCCTCCTTGATCAGACATGGCGGGAACGTTCGGCGCCGCGCCGCCCGGCGCCAGCGACCCACAGAACGACCGTCCATGTTGGGATGCCGCCTATATAATCTGCATCCGCCCAAAGCGCAATCAATTGGCCAAAAGCCGCCACGAAGCCGCTAGGCCCCCTACCCCAGCTCACGCGCATGCGCCGGGCGCAATCCGCGCAAATGCGAGGGCAGTAATTCGCCGATCTCCGCTCCCATGGCGGCGCCATAGCGGTGGAACAAAAGGCCAAAGACGATGAGCAGAACGCCGATCCCTGAAAGCGCGAAGGGGAAAAGAATCGAATCCTGGAAAACGCTGCTCGCGAGATAACCGAGATAGGTCGTCACGCCGATCGCGCCGAAAACCGCATAGGCCCGACGCATCAGGAAAACAGACAGGAAGATCAACCCGACGTTGATGGCGCAATAGAGCGCCTTGCCGAGTTCGCCGCCGCTGTTTTGGGACGTGAGCCCGCCCCAAAACGCCATCAGGCCGAAAAGATGCAGCCAGAAGGCGAAGTCGCCGTTACGCCAACGCTTGAGGTCGATAAGCCAGGCGACGGCCAGAACGGCGAGGCCGAAATACATGCTCACCGTTGCGCGCTGATCCCATGAAAATTCTTGGACGCCCATCAGCCACGGCGTCAGATCCATCGACATGAACCAAAGCGAGAAGGCGATGATCATGACGAGGAAAGGGAAAGGAAAGGCGAGCAAAGCGACGCACGCCGCAACGATCGTTCCAATCTCCATGGGCAGCCAACTCGATTTGACCCACACGTAAAAGTCGCCATACGGACGCGCTTCTCCCGCCGGGCTGACGCCGAACATGGATTGCAGCGCGAAGATCGCGAGCGGCGCCATGCCGACCGCGCAGGCGACGAGCAGTCCGCCCGGCGTGCGAAGGCCGCGCTTGCGCCACAGATATGCGCCAGCCAAGGTGAACAGGGCGGCATAGACGATCGCCGTGGCGAGCAGCGCCTTGTCGCCCCAGAAGCCGAAGGCGGTCGTGGAAAACAGGCCCATGGCGCTGAGCACGATGAGCGCCCCGGCATACCAAAGCAGATTGACGAAGTCGTAGCGCGGCGCTTGAGAAGCCGCCTGCGTCGCGACTATGCGTTGCGAGACCAGAAACTGCGATAGCCGCTCGAACGTCGTTGCGTCGATCGCGCCCGCGTCGCGTGCGGCCGCGATATCATCGATGGTGAAGCGAGACTTCATGGCGCTACTCCTTTGCGGCCACATTTAAATATGCCGCGCCACGAAAAAACTTGTGCAAACGCACAAGAGCGTAGCTTTTTTCGGCGGATTTGACAGCCGCAGCCGCTTGCGCCCATCTAGCCGGCGCCCACCGCGCGAAGGACGATATGCAAGAGAGAGTTTCGGGTCTCACCTACGCGGAAGCCGGCGTCGATATCGATGCGGGCAATCGCCTCGTCGACATGATCCGTCCCGCCGTGCGTTCGACTCGGCGCTCGGGCGCCGACGGCGAGATCGGCGGCTTTGGCGGCGTGTTCGACCTCAAGGCCGCGGGATTTTCCGACCCCGTGCTGGTCGCGGCCAATGACGGCGTGGGCACCAAGGTGAAGATCGCGATCGAATCCGGCCTGCACGACACGATCGGAATCGACCTCGTCGCGATGTGCGTGAATGACCTCATCGTCCAAGGCGCCGAGCCGCTCTTCTTCCTGGATTATTACGCAACCGGAAAACTCGACCCGAATGCCGCCGCGACGGTGGTGAAAGGAATCGCCGCCGGTTGCGTCGAAGCGGGCTGCGCTCTGCTTGGCGGCGAAACCGCCGAAATGCCCGGCCTCTACGCGCGCGGCGACTATGATCTCGCCGGATTCGCCGTAGGCGCTGCGGAGCGCAATCGTCTCCTGCCCCGCGACGTCTGCGCTGGCGACGTCGTCTTCGGACTTCCCTCGTCCGGCGTCCATTCCAACGGCTTTTCGCTCGTGCGCAACATTGTGAAACGCGCCGGACTTGCATGGAGCGCCACCGCGCCTTTCGCGCGCGACCTCAATCTTGCGAAGGCGTTGTTGACGCCGACGCGCATCTACGTGAGGCCTCTTCTCGCCGCCTTGAAGGCGACGCCGCACATCGTCGCCCTCGCCCACATCACCGGCGGCGGGTTTCCCGACAATCTGCCGCGTGTTCTGCCAAGCGGACTCGGCGTCGCGCTCGATCTCTCCGCCTTCGATCCACCGCCGGTTTTCCGCTGGCTCGCCGCCACGGGAGAGATCGCGCAGAACGAGATGCTGCGCGCGTTCAACTGCGGAATCGGCATGGCGGTCGTGGCCTCGGCGCCCGCCGCCGCTGAAGTGGACGCTGCATTGCGCGCCGTCGGCGAAAAGCCCGCGCGCATCGGTGAAATCATCGAGACGGAAGGCCCAGAGCGAGTCGTTACGCGCGGGGCCCTTGGGTTGTGACGCGGCTGCGCACCGCGATTCTCATCTCGGGGCGCGGCTCGAACATGGACGCGCTGATCGCCGCGGCGAAGGATCCGAGCTTTCCGGCTGAAATCGCGCTTGTGCTTTCCAACCGCCCCGATGCGCCAGGCCTCGCCAAGGCGAAGGCCGCCGGCGTCGCCACAGCCGCGGTCGATCATAAGATTTACGCGGGACGCGAGGAATTCGAGCGTTCGGTGCAAATCGTGCTCGAGACCTATCGCATCCAATTCATTTGCCTCGCTGGCTTCATGCGCATGTTCACGCCCTGGTTTGTCGGCCGCTGGGGCGGGCGCATGTTGAACGTCCATCCCGCCCTTCTTCCTGCCTACCGTGGGCTCGACACGCATGAGCGGGCGCTCGCCGACGGCGTGAAGATTCACGGCGCCACCGTGCATTTCGTCGCGCCTGAAATGGACGAAGGGCCCATCGTGGCGCAAGCCGCCGTGCCCGTGCTCGACGAGGACACGCCTCAAACGCTCGCCGCCCGCGTGCTTATGCAGGAACATCTCATCTATCCGATGGCGCTGCGGCTGGTGGCGTCGGGCGCGGTGCGGGTCGAAGGCAATCGCGTGCTTGGAGCGCCGACGGCGCAAGAGACGGCGCTTATCGTTCCTGACGCCGCGGCGGCGCCCAGGAGAATTTCATGACGATCACGCTTTACTGTTTTCGCCCCGTCGCCGGGCTGCCAGACGCATCGCCTTTCGTGATGAAGGCAATGGTTCTCTTGAAGTTGGCGGGGCTCGACTATGTCGAAGACCGCAGTGGATTCTCGAAGGCGCCGAAGGGCAAGCAGCCTTACATCAATGACGACGGCGAAATCGTCGCGGATTCGACCTTCATCCGTTTTCACATCGAAAAGAAATACGGCGCGGCCTTCGACGCACATTTATCCGATGAACAAAAAGCCGTCGGCTGGTGCGTCGAGAAGATGTGCGAGGAACATCTCTATTGGATTGTCGTCCATACGCGCTGGATGGATGAAGCAAATTTTGAACGAGGTCCGGCGCGCTTTTTCGATAGCGTGCCTGCGATCGCGCGTCCCTTGGCGAAATGGTTCATTCGCCGCAGGATCGCCAACTCGCTATGGGCGCAAGGCATGGGACGTCACAGCCCCACGGAAATTGACGCGCTTGGCGTGCGCGACATCGAAACGCTGGCGACGCTGATCGGCGGCAAGCCCTTTCTGTTCGGCGATGAGCCTTGCGGCGCCGATGCGACCGTCTTCGGCTTTCTGGCGTCGGTCTTAGCGCCAATGGCGGAGAGCGCGGTCCGAGATGCGGCGCTCGCGAAGCCCAATCTCGTCGCCTATCGCGACAGGATCATGCGGGCGTATTTTCCTGAGAACGCAAACGCATAATTTCACCAAAGCGTCATGGCCGGGCTTGCCCCCGTCCATCTATGACGAAGTGTAGGGCTGCCCGCGACAAGCGCGGGCATCCCGTTCGCTTAGCCGACGATTTCATTGCCGGAAAAGAACTGCGCGATTTCCACCGCCGCAGTTTCCGGCGCGTCGGAGCCATGTACAGAATTCTCGCCGACGCTCAGCGCATGTTCCTTGCGAATTGTCCCCGGCGCGGCGTTCGCGGGGTTCGTCGCGCCCATGACCTCGCGATAGCGGGCGATGGCGTTTTCCCCTTCGAGCACCTGCACGACGACCGGCTCGGAAATCATGAAGTCGACGAGCTCGCCGAAGAAGGGGCGCTCCTTATGCACGGCGTAAAAGGTTTCCGCCTGTTCGCGCGTCATGCGAATACGCTTCTGAGCGACGATGCGCAGACCCGCGCCTTCGATCAGCGCGTTGATCTTGCCGGTGAGATTGCGCTTCGTCGCGTCGGGCTTGAGAATGGAAAAAGTGCGTTCGATCGCCATAGGAGCGCATCGCCTCATTCGTTGGAGTAGTCAGGCGCCGCGCTTATATCGGGCGGTCAGCGAGGCGGCAAGCCTACATCGCCTCGGCCTTTTCCACTTCCCCGCTTTGTGGCGCAGGCCGGAACCTCGTCGCTGGATCATTGCGATCGATGCGCCAATTCGGATGGTGGAAATGCAGGACGCGATCGCCGTTATAGGAAACGACGGCGTTGTCGAAGGTAATTGCGCCAATCCGCCGCCAATTGCGGAACGTCCCCTTCTTAAACCCGGTAATGCCGGTCACTTCGCCATCCTCGGTGACTTCGATGGCGAACACGATTTTGCGCTTGGGCATCGGATCGCCTTTGTCGAACATCATCGCGAGCAATTCGTCGCGTGAATCGAGTCCCTCTCCTTCAATCCGCGGATGGTCCGGCGTGAGCTTCAAACGCATGAAACGCGGCGCGCGGGTTGGAAGGTCACGAGGCTTGCCGAGCTCGGCGATCTCGTGGAGCTGCCGCTCAGTCGGATCCTTATCGGTGATCGCGAAGACGACGCCCGCGGTCATGACGATTGGCGAGGTCGACCAATCATTCGAAAGCGTGACGTTCGGCGCATTGACGAAATCGACGTCGTTGATATGGCGCGTCGACGCGCCGACGATGTCGTCGATCGTGAAGAAATTCGCCGTCTGCAACGGCTCCTTATGGTTTGGGTCTGTGGTGGGGAAGAGCTTGCCGGCGATGCCCTGCCCGCGCGGCTTGCCGCGCTGCACAGCGCCGCCGTTGGAATAGCGCGCGACGATCAGCGCCTTGCTGCCTTTCTGGAAATAGCCGGTGTAGTCGCTCTCCTCGGTGATTTCCCAAAGTCCCGTCAGAACGACGCCCCAGGGATGCACGATGCGTCTGAAGCCCTTCCCGTCAGGCCCCCACCTAAGATCGCTACGCGCATCGACCGATCGCTCGGCGGCCTGCGTCAGGTAGTGCCTCCCCCTCCACAGCACGCGCAACATGTCTAGAAAGGTGGGCATCACGAAGGGGAGCGGCGGCTCCCCAGGCGCGCCCCAGACCTTTTGATAGGGATTGGCGAAAACTGCCTCACGAACTTCGCTAAATCGCGAGCCGGGATAGACGCGATCTGCGTCAACCAGCTCGATGACGCCAAAATCATTCGGGTCCATGCGATGCCCCTTTATCCAATCAATTTCGAAAAAGCCGTGCTCCTCTAAACGGCGACTTTATCGGCCATGATCTGATTGTCCAGCTTGCTCAGCGATAGGCGTTCGCGATGCCGATGAAATCTTTGGCTGATAGACTAGCGCCGCCTACAAGAGCGCCGTCGACATTTGGAACGCTCATCAACTCGCGAGCGTTCGACGGTTTCACAGAGCCGCCATAGAGAATGCGAATGTCCGCGCTCTTGCCGCCGCCGAGCCGGGCTTCGATGCGCTCGCGCGCGAAGGCGTGCATTTCGGCGACGTCATCGACGGTCGGCGTCAAGCCTGTGCCGATCGCCCATACGGGCTCATAGGCGACGACGATATGTCTTGGGGCGTCGGCGGGGAGGGAGCCGTCGATCTGCGCGCCGACGACGCTCAAGGCTTCGCCCGCCTCCCGCTCTGCGCGCGTTTCCCCAACGCAGATGATCGGCGTAAGCCCGGCGCGCAAAGCCGCGGCCGCCTTCGCCTGTACGTCGGCGTCGGTTTCGCCATGATCCGAACGGCGCTCGCTGTGGCCAACGATGACATAGGACGCGCCGGCGTCTTTCAGCATTTCCGCGGAAATGTCGCCCGTGTGGGCGCCGCTGGGCGCGGCATGGCAATCCTGGCCGCCGAGGCCTATCCCTCCCCCCGCCGCGATATCGCGCGCAAGCGCTATCAGCGTGGCCGGCGGGCAGACAATGAGCTCAGCGCGCCCGCGCAGCGCGTCGTCATAGGCGGCGTCCATTGCTTTGATCTCGGCGAGCGAGCCGCGCAGCCCGTTCATTTTCCAGTTTCCAGCGACGAGCGGGCGTCGGGTCATCGAAGCGCTCCTGACGTTCAGGATGGGGTAACACGGCGAAGGGCAGCCACAATGCGCCCGGCGTAGCTTGGCGGGCAATGTCATTGCGCCGTCATTTATTTCGATATATCTGGAATTATGGAAATAGAAGCCGCTCTCGCTTGTCTTGCCGCGCTTGCGCAGCCAACGCGCCTAGAGGCCTTCCGTCTGCTCGTCCGGCATGAGCCCGAGGGGCTCCCCGCCGGCGACATCGCACGCACGCTCTGCGTCCCGCAGAATACGCTCTCCGCCCATCTCAACGTCTTGTCTCAGGCGAAGCTCGTGCTGAGCGCGCGCGCGGGCCGCAGCATCGTCTATCGGGCCGATCTTGCGCGGCTCAATGCGCTGGCGCGCTTTCTTGCCGAAGATTGTTGCGGCGGCGCGACGTGCGCGCCGGCCGACTCTCTTGCAGCCATCAAATGTGAGTCTCACGAATGACGGACAGGATTTATAACGTGCTGTTCCTCTGCACCGGCAACAGCGCGCGTTCGATCATGGCCGAAGCGCTGCTGCGCGCGCGCGGCGGAGGCCGGTTCAACGTGTTTTCAGCCGGCAGCCACCCCAAGGGCGCGGTCAATCCATACGCGCTCAAGACGCTGGAGACGATGGGTTTTCCTATTGAAGGCTATCGTTCGAAAAACTGGGACGAGTTCGCCGGACCAAATGCGCCGCGCATGGATTTCGTCTTCACCGTCTGCGACAGCGCGGCGGGCGAGGCCTGCCCCGCCTGGCCCGGTCAGCCGATGACCGCGCATTGGGGCATAGAAGATCCGGCGGCGGTGGAGGGAAGCGACATAGAGAAGCAGCGCGCCTTCGCCACCGCCTTTCGCTATCTCCGCAATCGCATCGATCAATTCTGCGCCATTCCGCTGCATCGTCTCGATCGGCTCGCCATCAGCTGCCGCCTGCGCGAGATCGGCGAGATGGACGGCGCAACCTCACGAAACGCCGTCGCGGAGTAAGCCATGACCATCTTCGAACGTTATCTTTCGCTCTGGGTGGCGCTCTGCATCGTCGTCGGCGTCGCGCTCGGCCATTTTCTGCCGGGCGTTTTTCACGCAATCGGCGCGATGGAGATTGCGAAGGTCAATTTGCCTGTCGCCGCGCTCATCTGGCTGATGATCATCCCGATGCTGATGAAAATCGACTTCGCCGCGCTTGCCGAAGTCGGCCGTCACTGGCGCGGGATTGGCGTGACGCTCCTCGTCAATTGGGCTGTAAAACCCTTTTCAATGGCGCTGCTCGGATGGGTTTTCATCGGCTATCTCTTTCGCCCCTATCTGCCTGCAGATCAGATCGACTCCTATATCGCCGGCCTCATCCTGCTCGCGGCCGCGCCTTGCACCGCCATGGTGTTCGTCTGGTCGAATCTCACCAAAGGCGAACCGCATTTCACGCTGAGTCAGGTCGCGCTCAATGACGCGATCATGATCGTGGCTTTCGCGCCGATCGTGGGCTTGCTGCTTGGACTTTCATCGATCGTCGTGCCGTGGGACACACTGTTTCTCTCTGTCGTCCTCTACATCGTCGTTCCGGTGATCATCGCCCAGATCGCGCGCAAACGGCTGCTCGCCACAGGGGGGCAAAAAGGTCTCGCCCAGACGCTCGCGCGGATCGGCCCGGCGTCGCTCATCGCGCTGCTCGCGACGCTGGTATTGCTCTTTGGTTTTCAGGGAGAACAGATCATCCGGCAGCCGGCGATCATCGCCATGCTCGCGGCGCCGATACTGATCCAGGTCTATTTCAACGCCGGGCTCGCCTATCTCCTCAATCGCTCAGCGGGAGAGGCGCATTGCGTGGCCGGCCCTTCGGCGCTGATCGGGGCGAGCAATTTCTTTGAACTCGCGGTCGCGGCGGCGATCAGCCTCTTTGGCTTTGATTCCGGCGCCGCGCTCGCCACTGTCGTCGGCGTCCTAATTGAAGTTCCGGTGATGCTAAGCGTGGTCTGGATCGTTAACCAGACCAAAGGTTGGTATGAGCGCGGAGCGCTTCGATCGTCCGATCGAGTCTCCGCGCCAATTGACCTACCTTGAGCTTAGCAGAGGCGGTAGCCGTACGCCGCAAGCTGACGGCCGGTGATGCGCAGCATCGGGCCCGGCGCCTGATTGCCGTGGCGGTGGACGTGGGCCAGGAAGGCCTGACGCAGCGCGGGCTTATAGTGCGCGGCAAAGACCGCGGTCATGCGCGGATCGACGACGCCCCCCTCGGGACCGCCAAACCAGGGCGCATGGAAGCCGAAGACCGCGCCTTCGGAAACACATGAGTTATGGGCCGCCAGATAGAGCGTGCACGAGGAATCGCATTCGGTCGGACCGATTCTGATTTGCTCGCCCCGAGCTTCCGCCCTGGCAAGCCTGGCTTGATATTGCTCCACGCGTCCGCCGTAGTCAGGGCGCATGACATCAAAGGCGTTCGCGGGCGTTGTCAAAAGGACAGCCGTCATCATTCCTGCAAGACCGAGAGATCGCAGCATAGGAGTTCCTTTTTGGGGCGCTCGTATGGTGGCGGCTGTGCCGCCGAATGGCTGTCAGGGCTCAGTCGACCGAGCGCTTGTCTCGGGCCCTTCGGGAAGGGGAAGGGCTCCACTCACGCCTCTTCCAGCTTCAGCGTCCCATTAATAAACAAGCGTTATCTGAAGAGCAAGCGGGGCCTTAACTTTGTGGTTAAATTTTTTTGAAGAAAGGGCTTGTCGAGACTCGCACACGCCCTAAATGGCTTCGGCTCGACAATTGGAATGCGCGCGCTTTTTGCAACGCGCGACCTATGCAGAACAAGCCTGTCGGATTTAAGGCGCCTTGAGCGTTAGCGTTAGCGTTTCCGCTTCTTCTCGACATCCATTGCAAGCGACTTGCCCAGGATGTGCTCGTCGCGGCCGATGACATGGGCGCTGGAGCCGACGATGAGCGGATCGGGCCCGTGTACGACGCTATGGTCTTTGTTCGGATAATCGAGGCTCGCGAGAAAGTGCTGCATGCAATTTAATCGCGCGCGCTTCTTGTCGTCCGATTTGATCACGATCCAGGGCGCGTCCGCCGTATCGGTGAAGAAGAACATCGCCTCCTTCGCTTCGGTGTAATCGTCCCATTTGTTCATCGACGCGCGATCGATCGGCGAGAGCTTCCACTGCTTCAGCGGATCGTTCATGCGCGACCGGAAACGGCGCTGCTGCTCTTCGCGCGTCACCGAAAACCAGTATTTGTAGAGACGAATGCCGGAACTGACGAACATGCGCTCCAGTTCCGGACATTGGCGCATGAAGTCGAGATATTCATTCGGCGTGCAAAAATTCATCACACGCTCGACGCCGGCGCGATTGTACCAGGAGCGGTCAAAGAAAACGATTTCGCCGTCCGCAGGCAGATGCTGGATGTAACGCTGGAAATACCACTGGGTTCGCTCGCGCTCGGATGGCTTCTCCAGGGCGACAACCCGCGCGCCACGCGGATTGAGATGCTCCATGAAGCGCTTGATGGTGCCGCCCTTGCCGGCCGCGTCGCGACCTTCGAACAGCATGACGATGCGTTGGCCCGTCTCCCTCACCCAGCTTTGCGCTTTTAGGAGTTCCACTTGGAGAAGCTCCATGTGCCGCAGATAGACCTTCTCGCTCAGGCGAGTCTTGTAAGGAAATTCACCGGACTCGAACGCCTTGCGGATCGCCTCGGAATCGGCGCGCAGGCGGCGGACATCCTGGTGCAGCGCATGGGGGCGCCCAGCGTGCTCGACCCCTCGAAGGAGGGTGGGCTCAGCCTCGACTTTCGTGACGGGAGCATCTGCGCCAGCCTTCGTGGCGGCCTCGGCAGTTTCGTCCATCAATCAACTCCCATTCTTCTGCCCGGCGGCTCAGCCGCGGCTTCGGGTCGTCGGCGACACTGCAAGCTTCCGAAATACAAAAGCAATACCCTATTTCGACGCGTCAGCGGGCTAAACTCAGGCGCATTGCCACGCGCCCGCCCCCTCCCTATAGTCCGCCGCCAAAAGCCGGGGAACCGGCTCAAACGCACCCAAGGAAAGCAAGACTCATGTTGGAAGGCCTGCGCGTCGCTTCGCAGAACTGGATCGGTCGCGCCATTATGGCGCTGGTGATGGGCGTCATCGTCATCAGTTTCGCGATCTGGGGCGTCGGAGATGTGTTTCGCGGCATGACAACCCAGCGGCTCGCCCGCGTCGGCAGCGGCGAAGTCTCAGTTGAAGCCTACCGCAACGCTTATCAGGACGAGCTTCGCCGCATCCAGCAGCGGATGCGGCGCGCGATCACCAATGAAGAGGCGCGTCAGTCGGGACTGGACCTCCAGATTTTGGAGCGTCTCGTCACAGAGGTCGCACTCGATCAGAAGGCGCGCCAGCTCGGACTGGCGGCAAGCGACGAAACCACCCAGCGCTTGCTTGCTTCCGAAAAAGTGTTTCAGGGGCCAGATGGCAAATTCGACGCGGCGCGCTTCAAACAGATCGCTAACGACGCCGGCTACACGGAGCGCGGCTTCGTCGCCGATCAGAAGAACGCCTATCTCCGCAAGATGATCACTGACATCGTCGTCGCTGGAGTGGAACCGCCAAAATTGATGCTCGAGGCGATTCATCACTTCCGCAACGAGTCGCGGACGATCGATTACGTCATTTTGCCGCCTTCGCTGGTCAGCGCGGCGCCGGCGCCCTCTGACGAGGAGCTGAAAAAATACTTCGACGAGCGAGAGCAAACCTTCCGCGCCAAAGAGTATCGCAAACTGACGACGCTCGTCGTCAGCGCTTCTGCGATCGGGAAGCCCGAAAGCGTATCTCCCGAAGACGCGCGCAAGCTTTACGACGAAGTGAAGTCGAAGCGCTATGGAACGCCGGAAAAGCGAGAGGTCCGGCAGATCGTCTTCAAGACCGAC
Source organism: Methylocystis sp. B8 (assembly GCF_005771425.1). Taxonomy (GTDB): domain Bacteria; phylum Pseudomonadota; class Alphaproteobacteria; order Rhizobiales; family Beijerinckiaceae; genus Methylocystis. The sequence goes on from NZ_VBTZ01000002.1 coordinate 28,058, forward strand.
AAGGAAGCTGAAGAAGCGCTCGCGAAGCTCAAAGCGGGGGCCGATTTTGACGCGCTCGTCGCGGAGCTGAAACTCAATCCAAAAGACGTGAACCTGGGACTCGTCGAGCAGCGTGATTTTGGCGATGCAAAGGTGGGCGCCGCCGTTTTCGCGCTTCCGCAACCGGGACTGACCGAGCCGGTTCATACGCCATTTGGCGCCGTTGTATCTCAGGTCAAAAGCATCAGCCCCGCAGTCTACAGCAAGACTTTTGAACAGGCGGAGCCCGAACTGCGCGCCGAAATCGCCGCGCAGCGCGCGACGCCTGAAGTGCGTAAGCTCCACGAGGCGATTGAGGATCAGCGCGCGTCAGGCAAGACGTTATCGGAAGCCGCAAAAGCCGTGGGCTTGGAGACGAAAGTCTATGACGCCGTCGACGACGCCGGCAATGACCGCGACGGCAAGGCGATCGCCAACCTTCCGGCGGGACCGGACCTCGTGAAGGCGGCGTTTGCTTCGGACGTCGGCGTCGACAACGACACCGTCGCGACGCGCGACGGCGGCTATGTCTGGTATGAGGTCAACGGCATCGAGCCCGCTCGACAGAAGACTTTTGACGAGGTGAAGCCGGCCGTCGCCGACGCTATGCGAACTGATGCGGCGCAAAAGGCGCTCGCCGCCAAGGCCGACGAAATTGTCGCGAAGCTGAACTCGGGCCAGCCGATCGAAGAGGTCGCCAAAGAGCTCGGCGTTAAGGTCCAGCGCGCCAATGACGTGAAGCGCGAAGCGCGTCCAGACTTCAATAACAACGTCATCGTTCAATTCTTCGACGTTGCGCCGCGCAACGCCGGCTCCATCGTCGTCGACAACGGGCGCTTGGTGTTTTTCGTGCGTGACTCGACGACTCCCGTTTTCGATCCGAACTCAATCGAATCGAAGACGATCGCTCAGCAACTCAAGCCGGCGTTTTATAACGACCTGCTGGAGCAATATGTCGGCGGTCTCGAGAAGGCGCTCGGCGTCGACATCAATCAGCGGGCGCTCGAAGCCGCGACCGGAGCGGAACGCGACAGGTGACCGGCGCGCAGTTCGAGCCTGACTTCGACGCCTTTAGCGCCGATTACGACGCTACTCGGCCCCAGCTCGTCATAACCCGGCTGGTCGCCGATCTGGAAACGCCCGTCTCAGCTTATCTCAAAGTCACACGCGACCGGCGCGGGCCCGCCTTCCTGCTCGAGTCGGTCGAAGGCGGCGCCGCCCGCGGCCGCTATTCGATGATCGGCCTCGACCCCGACGTGATTTTCCGCGCCGTGGGCGACAAGGCGGAAATCAATCGCGCGGCGCTCGACGATGCCGCCGCCTTTACGCCCTGCGACGCGGCGCCGCTTGTCGCCTTGCGTCAGCTCATCGCCGAGTCCGCCGTTCCCCTGGCGGCGGGGATGCCGCCCATGGCGGCGGGAGTCTTTGGCTATCTCGGCTACGAGATGGTGCGCCAAATGGAGCGCCTCGGGCCGGCCAAGGAAGACAGAATCGGCGCGCCCGACGCACTTCTGGTGCGTCCGACCGTGATGATCGTCTTCGATACGGTTCGCGACGAAATATCCATCGTCACACCCGCTCGGCCCAAAGCCGGCGTCGCGGCGAAGGCGGCCTATGAGGTGGCGCTCGCGCGTCTCGACAAGATCGTTGCGACGCTGGAGGCGCCGCTTGAGCATCCGGAGAGCGGCGCGAATGCACAGCTTCTCGCCGACCAGCCAATTTCCAATACGCCCGAGCCCCGTTTTCTTGAGATGGTTGAGCGGGCGAAGGAATACATTCGCGCCGGCGACATCTTTCAAGTCGTGCTGTCGCAGCGCTTCACCGCGCCCTTCGCTTTGCCTGCCTTCGCGCTCTATCGCGCCCTACGCCGGGTGAACCCGGCGCCCTTTCTCTGCTTTCTCGATTTCGGCGAATTCCAGATCGTTTGTTCGAGCCCCGAAATCCTCGTGCGCGTGGCCGACGGCAAGGTGACGATCCGTCCGATCGCCGGCACGCGCTGGCGCAGCGACGTGAAGGCGGAGGACGAGCGTCTTGCGGCGGATCTCCTCGCTGACGAAAAGGAGCGCGCCGAACATCTGATGCTGCTCGACCTCGGCCGCAATGACGTCGGCCGCGTCGCAAAGACTGGCACAGTGCGCGTCACTGACAGTTTCACGATCGAACGCTACAGTCACGTGATGCACATCGTCTCCAACGTCGAAGGCGAGCTTGACGCGCGCCACGACTGCATTGACGCGCTCGCTGCGGGTTTTCCTGCCGGCACCGTCTCAGGCGCGCCGAAAGTCCGCGCGATGGAAATCATCGACGAACTCGAAACAGACAGGCGCGGCATCTACGGCGGCTGCATCGGCTATTTCGGCGCTGGCGGGCAAATGGACACCTGCATCGTGCTGCGCACAGCGATCGTGAAAGACGGCAAGATGCATGTGCAGTCGGGCGCCGGCGTGGTCTACGACAGCGAACCGGAATATGAACATCGCGAATGCGTCAACAAGGCGAAAGCGCTGTTTCGCGCGGCCGAGGAAGCGGTTCGCTTTGCAACCCGCTCGCGACGCGGGCAATAGCGGCTTTCGTAAAAGCGCACGGGCGTAGAAAAGGCGGCGGCGCATCTGATGGACGGCCCAACGATCTACGACGACGGCGACGATCCCTATCGCGCCATCCGCGTTGGCGAGCCCAATGGCGGCGACGCCGCGAAATGGGGCGTGTTGCTCTCGCGTTTTATGCGCATCGTCGCCTTGTTTTGGCTTGTGCAAGGCTTGATGCAGTGGCGGATCATCCTTGCCGCTGATCGCTCCATCTTTGAAACCATGCCGCAGAGCGCGGCTTTCGCCGTTATCTTTTTTGCGGTGCTGGATCTCATCGCCGGCGTGGGCCTGTGGCTCGCGACGCCCTGGGGCGGCGTGTTGTGGCTGCTTGTTGCAAGCGCGCAGATTTTCTTAACGCTCAGCATGCCTGGCTTCTTCATGGGCGGCTATTGGCTCATCGGCGTCAACGCCGTGCTGATCGCCATGTATTTCGGACTGACCTTTGAAGCCGGACGCGACGTCGAGGCGCAGCGCATGCATGAACGCCGCCGGCGCCGCAGATTCGACAGAAAGCCGCCGCAACCCTCTTAAACCGCAAGCTCTGTTAGAGGAGCATTAGCGTAAATCGAATCTTTAAGTTCATCTCTCATTCACCGCAAACAGGCCTTTCGCGGTAAACGCGCGATTCAGGCTATTGTTTAAACTGCCTTTCATCTGCCTCGATCTAATTTGATCTCATCGAACGCCGATCAAGAGATGCATGACGCATCCGCCGTGATGGAGAAGACGATGAGCGCCATGACCAATACCGCCCCTCGGGCCCGCGAGGATCGCGCCAGCGAGATCCAGCCCGTCTATCTCGAAGCGCTCACGCTCGTCGAACGCCTTCATCGCCGTCTGCTCGATGTCGTCAAGGACGAATTCGACCGCCGGGATCTCGGCGAGGTCAATTCCGTGCAGGCGCTGCTGCTCTATAATATTGGCGACAAGGAATTGACCGCGAGCGAGTTGCGCACGCGGGGCTACTATCTCGGCTCTAATGTTTCGTACAATGTCAAGAAGCTGGTCGAGATGGGCTATATGCATTACGCCCGCTCACGGCTTGATCGCCGTTCCGTGCGCATCAGCCTGACCCCGAAGGGCAAAGAGATTCACGACATCATATCGAAGCTTTACGAGAAGCACGCGCAAACGGTCGAACAGATCGGCGGCGTCTCCTGCGACGAGTTTCGCAGCCTGAACACGTCGCTTTCGCGGCTGGAGCGCTTCTGGACCGATCAGGTCCGTTATCGGCTCTGACGCGACCTCTAGGTTCTTCGTCTTCGCCTTCTGTCGCATCTATCGCCGGCAAGCACGCTCTTGCCGGCCTTTTTTCGTTTTGCGCCCGCGACCTAGCGCAAACGGCCTGTCGGTCCTATTTTACCCGCAGTTAACCACAACCGCGAGATGCCCAATGCGATGGTCCGTCACGATCGGCTCCTTCATGGGCACCGCCGTGCGCATTCACATCACCTTCCTGCTGCTTTTGGGCTGGATCGCTTTTGCGGCGTACCAGCGCGGCGGGGCCGTCGCGGCTCGCGACAGCGTTTTGTTTATCGTCGCGATTTTCATCTGCGTCGTGCTGCATGAGTTCGGGCATATATTGACCGCGCGACGGTTCGGGATCGTATCGCCGGTGATCACGCTGCTGCCGATCGGCGGCGTGGCCGACATGGAAAAGATGCCCGACAAGCCTGGACAGGAGCTGCTGATCGCGCTGGCGGGTCCGGCGGTCAACGTCGTGATCGCGATTTCACTGATGCTTTTTGTCGGCGCCGTTGACGTCTCGAACGCAATCAAGATCGGCGATCCTTCCACGAATCTGTTGGAGCGCCTTGCGGTGGTCAATATTTTCCTGGCCGCGTTCAATCTAATTCCCGCCTTTCCGATGGATGGCGGCCGTGTGCTGCGCGCCGCTCTGTCGATCTGGATGGGCAAGGAGCGTGCGACGCGCATTGCAGCGCTGATCGGTCAGGGCTTCGCTTTTGTACTGGGTTTCCTCGGATTGTTCGGAAATCCGCTGCTCCTGTTCATCGCGATTTTTGTCTATATCGCTGCCGCCGGCGAAGCGCAGATGACCACGATGGCAGAGGCGGCCCGCGGTCTAAAGGCCGCCGATGCAATGGAGACGCGCATTGCTGTGATTGACCGCGGCTCGAGCATACGTGAAGCGGTCGACATCCTCCTGGCGACGTCCCAAGACGAATTCCCGGTCGTCGACGCCTCACGCCGTCTGAGCGGCTTCCTGTCCCGTTCGAACATCATTGAGGCTTTGCGGGCCTCCGATCCCGGCGCGCCCGTCGCGCCCTTCATGAGGCGCGAAACGGCGACGATCGATGTTCGCGACACGATCGACGCCGCGATGCCCAAGCTCACAGGAGGAGAGGCGGTCGGCGTAACAGACGCGGAGGGGCGACTGCTGGGGCTTCTGACCCGCCAATCGCTCGCCGAAATCATGATGATCAAAGAGGTCCGGCCGGACTGGCGCTTCTCGCCGCGCAACGACAGCCCTCCCACGGTTGCCTAAGCCCGCCCATCGGCCTATTGCACTGTCAAACCGGCGCCGACCCCAAGCCAATGTCCAACGTCACCCTCATTGATAATTACGACAGCTTCACCTTCAATCTGGTCCACTATTTCGGCCAGTTGGGCGCGAACGTCACCGTACACCGGAACGACGCCGTTTCGGTCGCCGAGGTATTGGCCGGCGGCCCCGACGCGATCGTGCTGTCGCCGGGTCCATGCACGCCGCACGAAGCGGGCATATGCATGGAACTGATCTCGGCCGCCGCCGAGACCGTGCCGATCTTTGGGGTCTGTCTCGGCCATCAATCGATCGGCGAGGTTTTTGGCGGCGACGTCATTCGCGCGCCCCTGCCGATTCACGGCAAGATGGCGACGATCCTGCACCACGGCGACGCCGTCTTTCGAGGCATTGAAGGACCTTTCCAGGCGACGCGCTATCATTCGCTGATCGTCAGCCGCGACACCCTTCCCGACTGCCTTCGGATCACCGCCGAGACTCCGGACGGGCTCATCATGGCGCTATCGCACAAGACGCTGCCGACGCATGGCGTGCAGTTCCATCCCGAGAGCATCACCTCGCAGCACGGCCATAAGATCTTGCAGAACTTTCTCGACTTGGCGCGAGAATGGAACGAGGGACCGCGTCGCCGCGAGAAGGCGGCGTGACGAGGCGAGTAGTGAATAGTAAGTAGTGAACAACATGAAGAAATGGACTTCCATTCACTATTTGCCACTGACTGCTCACTACTCACTATTCCTCACATGACCGACTTCAAATCATACATCGCTGTGCTCGCCTCGGGCGCGCCGCTGGCGCGCGATGAGGCAAAGGCTGCGTTTTCTCTGATTTTCCAGGGCGAAGCCACGCCAGCGCAGCTGGGCGCCTTTCTCATGGGTCTGAGACTGCGCGGAGAGACGCTCGACGAAATCATCGGCGCTGCGGAAGCGATGCGCGCCGTGATGACGCCGGTTGAAGCGCCGCTTGGCGCAATCGATATTGTCGGGACCGGCGGCGATGGCGCCGGCACCTACAACATTTCCACTCTGGCCGCGATCATTGCCGCGGCCGCCGGAGCGATCGTCGCCAAGCATGGCGGCAAGGCGGCTTCGTCGCTGTCAGGCGCGTCCGACGTGCTCGGCGAACTCGGCGTCAAAGTTGGAATTTCTTCAAACGCAGCCGCCTCATCGCTGCGAGAGGCCGGAATTTGCTTTATGGCCGCGACGACGCATCATCCTGCCATGCGCCACGCCGCAACGGTGAGAAGCGAGCTCGGCGTCCGCACGATCTTCAATTTGCTTGGTCCGCTGTGCAACCCGGCGAGGGTTGAGCGGCAAACGATCGGGGTCTTCTCACGCGACTGGTTGGAGCCCTTAGCCCGCGCGCTCCGCGAGCTCGGCGCCAAGCGCGTCTGGTTGCTGCATGGCAGCGATGGGCTCGACGAGGCGACGACGACGGGCGTGACCCATGTTGTAGCGCTCGAAGACGGTCAAATCCGCGCCTTTGATTTCTCGCCTGAGGATGCGGGATTGCCTCGCACGACGACGCAAGAGCTTGTCGGCGGCGATGCGGCGCATAACGCAAGAGCGCTGCGCGCGGTTCTTGAAGGCGCGAAAAACGCCTATCGAGACGTCGCCGCGCTCAACGCTGGGGTGGCGCTGATCGTCGCCGGACGCGCCGCGAATGTGCGCGAGGGCGTGGCGCTTGCCGAGGCGGCGCTCGATTCCGGCGCAGCGCGGGAGAAGCTCGACACCTTGATCCGCTACTCCAATCGAGAGGCCTGAGAAGCTTCCCGATCAGGATAGGATTGCGCCCGTTTATCGGCTATCCATGAGGCGCACTCGCTTATGAAACCCGAAATCCAAGCGAGGGCGATTATCAGGCTTTCGCTACAGGCGAGCAGATGACCGATATTCTCAGAAAAATCGAAGCTTACAAACGTACGGAGATTTCCGAGGCCAAGGTGCGCATGCCCTTCGCGACGCTCGAGCGCAATGTGCGCGACCATGATCCGCCGCGCGGCTTCGTCCATGCGATCGAGCAAAAACTGAACGAGCGACGCATTGCGCTTATCGCCGAAATCAAAAAGGCGAGCCCGTCAAAGGGGATCATCCGGTCGGACTTCGATCCGCCGAAGCTGGCGCGCGCCTATGAAGCCGCCGGCGCAGCCTGTCTTTCGGTGCTGACGGATACGCCCTCCTTCAAAGGAAGGCTCGAAGACCTGGAAGCCGCGCGGAAGGCGACGCATCTGCCCGCGCTGCGCAAGGATTTCATGTTCGATCCTTACCAGGTCTATGAGGCGCGCGCTTACGGGGCGGATTGCGTCCTCATCATCATGGCGGCTGTCGACGACGACGAAGCACGGGCGCTGAACACCGCTGCACATGATCTGCGCATGGACGTGCTCGTAGAAGTGCATAACGAGATGGAGCTTGATCGAGCGTTAAAGCTGGAGACTCGTCTAATCGGAGTCAACAATCGCGACCTCCGCGACTTCAACGTGTCGCTTGAAGTGAGCGAGCGGCTCGCGGAGCGCATTCCACGCGACAAGATCATTGTCGCCGAAAGCGGAATTGCCACGCATCAGGACTGCCTGCGTCTGGAAAAGTCGCACATCTTTACATTCCTCGTCGGCGAGAGTCTTGTGCGTCAGGAGGATGTTGAACGGGCGACGCGGGAGCTACTACAGGGGTGACGCGCAGCATGCGAACGCGGCGCACACAGAGGCGCGCCGCTTTGTTCTTTTTAGATGATCAGCAGAAGCCAAAAAGAATGATTGTCTTCACCGCGCTTCCGTTGACATAAATCGTCGCCTTGAGTCCTGTCGGAATGAAGCTTCCGCATGTCTGCGCACAGACCTTGATTGAACCGCCGACGGGAATTGAGATCGGCAATTTCACGCAAAAGTTGCCGTAGATGGGGATGTTGAAACAGACTTGAGCGTTTGTGGATTGTAGCTTGCGCCAACGCAGACAGAAAGGGCCAGGGCCTGAACGCCCCCCAAATCCGCCTGCGCGCCGAAACGCGTGACTTCGGCCTGCGCGTCTGGCGCCGCCGCCCCGGTAAAACCAGCGGCAGTAAAATCGGGCACATGATCATTTGACATGGTTGTTGATCCTTTACAATTACATTGGGACATCTATTCCCCCTATGTCGTTGATGCGCGATAACCACTTGAAATTAATTAACTATATTGAATTATGGCTGCCGCGCACCACTGTGACAGTCTTGCAAGACTGGACAGCAAGAAGAGAATACTCGACGCTATTAATGAATGCAACTTAAGGTTGTATTTATGACGATCAAAAAAGAGGCGCCGCTATGACCAAACTGACTCATCTTACGTCGTCGGGCGAAGCGCATATGGTCGATGTGTCGGCGAAGGCCGAAACGTCGCGCGTGGCGCGAGCGCACGGCCGAGTGCTGATGGCGCGCGAAACCTTGCGTCTCGCCGTCGAAGGTCAGGCCAAAAAGGGCGATGTCTTCGGCGTCGCCCGCATCGCCGGAATCATGGCGGCGAAGAAGACAAGCGAGCTCATACCGCTTTGCCACCCTCTTCCCTTGTCGAGCATATCGATTGAGATCGCGCCTGATGAGGCGCTGCCGGGCCTGCGCGTCCTCGCTGAGGCGTCAGTCACCAGCAAGACCGGCGTCGAGATGGAGGCGCTGACCGCCGTCTCGGTCGCATGTCTGACCATCTATGACATGCTGAAAGCGGTCGACCGCGGCATGCGCATCGAAGGCGTCGAACTCATCGAAAAGCGAGGCGGCAAGTCCGGCGACTGGCGCCGCGGCGAATAGTTCGACTTCGGCCGCAAGGCTAGATATCGTAACCGCCGACATATTTTATGATTGGTGGAGGCGCCGCCATGCGGCATTTTATTTTCGTCTTTGCGCTGCTGTTCATGAGCGCGCCAGCGCTCGCTGACCGGGCGAGCGACTGCCGGCGCCAGTGCGGCGACGATGCGGCCTGCTATCGCGGCTGCATGGGTTATTCTTACCGTCCATCCTATTATGGCTACCCATCCGGTGGAGGCGGCCATCCGCACGCCTATCGGCGCGCGCCCTCCTCGCTCAGTGCGCCAAGAACGGCGCCCCAAGCAAATGCGCCAAAAGCCGAGCCGCCAACGATTGCCCCGAGAGCAGAGCAGCCAACGATTGCTCCGCGAGCAGAGCCGCAAGCGCCGAAAGCGCAGCGACCGGCCGCCTCGCGCAGCAGCGACAGGAGTGCGGCGGCGCGGCCAAGCATTCTTGGAACCGCATATGACTTTCTTTATGCGCCCGGCGCGGAGACGGCGGGCTACGGCCTCTATTCCTATGTGATCGTGCCTCGGCCCAGCGACCGCGCCGTCGCCTTTCTCCGCGAACTCGTGGGCCGTTTTCCGGCGGCGTCGGACGTTGCGGAGGCAAAACAGCGGATCAACGTCCTCTATATACCGACCAAGGCCGGCGCCCGCGGCCAGGCTGCCTTTCCAGCGGATGTCGAGTCCGCGGCCATCAAGACCTTTCTCGACAAGAACTACGATTTCGCCTTGGCGCAGCGCCTCCTGTTCCATTTGTGCGACAAGCCGGCGCCAGCGGTCGCGCAGCTGTGCGAGAACGATCTTTCCGGCGGTCCCTATATCCTCACCTACGCGACCAAGATCAGCGATCTTTCGCCCTTGCCGCCGCCCTTCCTATTCGTCGATCTCACCAACGTGCGTCCGCGCGCCTTTCCGCTGTTCGTCGCCGCCTATGCCGCTCAGGTGAAACGTCCAGAATTCTCGGATGGCGCGCGCCTTGCTGACTTCCATCTGCAGCTCGCGAATATTGTCTTGACCGCCGCGGACTGGGTGCAGCCTGTGAGCGCGGCGGTCGCGGACATCGCGCACTTTGCCGAGGCCAAGAAGAGCGACGGAGAGGCGCCCAAATGAAATTGTCGCTTCCTCAAGTCATCGCCGTTTTTTTGCTGGCGATTGCTCTTGGCGCGGCGTTCTCCTTTGCTTATCCCGGCGTCGACATCGACGCGGCCCTTGCGACAGTCATCGTGCTCATCGCCCTCGCAGGCGTGAGTCTCGTGGCGTTCATCTACCGCCGCGTTGCGAACCGGGGATAAGGTTTCGGGTGGATAAGCTTCTTACAGTTCCCGACGCGCTCACACGCGTGCTCGCGGGCGCTTCGCGCCTTGGCGAAGAATCGGCGCCGCTCGCTCAGGCCCGAGGCCGCACTCTGGCCGCTGACCTCGTCGCGCGCCGCACTCAGCCGCCCGTCGCCGTCTCGGCCATGGACGGCTTTGCCCTGCGCGCCGCGGATCTCGCCGCCGGGCCGCTGCGCATCGTCGGCGAGAGCGCCGCAGGCCACAGCTATGGAGCGGCGCTTCGGGCCGGCGAAGCCGTGCGCATCTTCACCGGCGCGCCAGTGCCGCAAGGCGCAAATGCGATATTGCTGCAAGAAGACGCCCGCGTCGCCGACGGCGTGTTGACGGCAAGCGCCCCGCCCGGTCCTCATATCCGTGAAGCCGGCCTCGACTTTCGCCAAGGCGCGGTCGCGCTCGCCGCCGGCGTGCGGCTCGGCCCCGCCGAACTCGCGCTCGCGGCAGTGATGAACCATGCTTCGGTTCAAGTCGCCCGCCGCCCGCGCGTGGCCATCATCGCTTCAGGGGATGAACTTGTGCCGCCAGGCGCGGAGCCCGGTCCCGCGCAGATCATCTCATGCAATAATCTGGCTGTCGCCGCCATCGCCGAAGAGGCCGGCGCTGAGGTCGTCGATCTCGGCATTTTCCGCGACGATCTTGCAGAACTCGAACGCGGCATCGGCCTCGCCCGCGAGGCGCGCGCGGACGTTCTGGTGACGCTCGGCGGCGCGTCGGTCGGCGATCACGATCTGTTGCGTCCGGCGCTCGCTCGCCAGGGCATGTCGCTCGACTTCTGGAAAATTGCGATGCGCCCGGGCAAACCCCTGATCCACGGGGCGCTCGGCGAAACACACATTCTCGGCCTTCCCGGCAATCCGGTCGCTTCTTTTGTCTGCGCGTTGGTGTTTCTCGAGCCTCTTCTTCGTGCTCTACAGGGCGACCCGGACGCCGGCGCGGATCGTAGCGAGACGGCGATCGCAGGGAGTGATCTCCCCGCCAACAAGGGGCGGCGCGACTATATGCGCGCGCGGCTCTCGACGGGTGAAAACGGGCGGCTCGTCGCGACGCCGCAGCCGCTGCAGGATTCCTCGCTCCTCACAGAATTGGCGCAATCCCAAGCGCTGCTGATCCGCGAGCCGGACGCGCCGGCGGCGGCGAAAGGCGATCCCTGCCGCATCCTTCGGCTGCCCTGATCCCACGACGCGCGTTCGTGACTTTGGCGCCGCAACATGGCAAAGAACGCGCGCGCCACGTAAAGCAGGCCCGCATGTCGATCATCGATTCCGTCCGCAAGTCGCTCGTTCCGATCCATCCGGAAGGCTATGTCTTCATTGCCGGTTTCGCGGTCGTGGCTTTTCTGCTCGATTGGCTGTCGCCGACGCTCGGCTGGATCGGTTTTATCGCCACAGCCTGGTGCGCCTTTTTCTTCCGCGATCCCCAACGGATCACGCCGCTGCGCGAAGGACTGGTCGTGTCGCCCGCCGACGGCGTCGTGAGCGCGGTCGGTTTCTTCCTGCCGCCGGCCGAACTCGGACTCGGCGCCGAGCCGATGCAGCGCATTTCTGTCTTCATGAGCGTATTCGACGTGCATGTGAATCGCGCGCCCATCACCGGCCGCATATCGAAAATTGCCTATAAGCCCGGCCTCTTTCTCAATGCAGACCTCGATAAGGCCAGCGAAGACAATGAGCGCAGCGGCATGGTCATCGACGCCCCTTTCGGCCGCTTCGGCGTGGTGCAGATTGCGGGACTGGTCGCTCGGCGTATCGTCGGATTCGTCAAGCAAGGCGAACAGATCGGCGTGGGCGACCGCTTCGGCCTCATTCGCTTCGGCTCCCGCGTCGACGTCTACATGCCGTCATCGGCGCGGCCCATGGTGGCCGTCGGTTCGCGCGCCATCGCCGGCGAGACGATACTCGCCGACATGACAGCGGGCGCCGCGGCGCTGACATTCAAGGCAGGTTGAACAAGCCATGGCCGATCCCTTCTTCTCCGGGCGCGATGCGCAAGAGGGATCCCTGACGCCCTCCGAACGGCGCCGGCTGCGTTTCCGCAACATTCCCTTGCGCATCGTTCTGCCCAATCTCGTCACGCTGCTCGCACTGTCGATGGGATTGACCGCGATCCGTTACGGAATCGAAGGAAGGTTTGAGACCGCCGTCACGGCGGTGATGGCGGCGGCGGTGCTCGACGGCTTGGACGGCCGATTGGCGCGGGCGCTCAAAGGCACTTCGCGCTTCGGGGCCGAGCTCGACTCGCTGTCGGATTTCGTCGATTTCGGCGTCGCGCCCGGCCTGCTGCTGTATCTATGGACCTTGCATGAAATCAAAGGACTCGGCTGGTTCGCCGTGCTCGTCTTCGCCATCGCCTGCGCGCTGCGCCTCGCGCGCTTCAATGTGATGATCGACGATCCGACAAAGCCGGCCTGGCACGCGGAATTCTTCGTGGGCATGCCGGCGCCGGCGGGCGCAGTGACGGTGCTATTGCCGCTCTATCTGCATTTCTCTGTTTTGGAGCTCCCGGCCTCCAAGGCGCTGACGCCCTTCTACATCGTCTATGTGCTGGGCATCGCCTTTCTGATGGCGAGCCGTATCCCGCACTTCTCCGGCAAGCGCATCGGGCGCATACCGCGCGATCTGGTGATTCCCGTGCTTTTCGGCGTGGGCGTTACGGCGCTGCTGCTGGCGATCTATCCGATGGAGTTGCTCGCTGTGCTGAGCGTCGCTTTCCTCGCCGCCATTCCGCTTAGCGTGCGGCGCTACAACAGGCTCGCGAAAGCCGAGGCGGATAAGGCGGCGCCGACAGAGGCGTAACGGCCAGGTAGCGGCCATAAAATCAAAAACGATCTTTGCGGTCGCGGCAGCGAAAAGGCAATCTCACCGTGCGGCGAGCGGCGCCAGCGGCTGGGTTTCGACCTTTTGATTGAGCGGCGCAGGCGCAGCTTCGGTAGAGGCTGCGCCGCGCGCATCGATCACGGCCTGCGTCTCGGCCTCCGCCGGGCGCGGCGCCGTCAACTGCGCGCCAATCTTTCGCACAACGTCGGGCGCTTCGGCGAACGCGCCATGACCGACGAAATCGGTTGAGAAAGACGAAATATCGTGCACGGCGACGCCGAGCCGATCGAGCTCCGCCTTGTCTTCAGCACTATTCGGATTCATGGCGCCCACTCGCGGGCGGTCGCCGGCGATACGCGAGGAGAGCGACAGCGCGCGATCATTGCTGGCGACGAAGATCGAGACATGCCGAGGATCGAGGCGCGCCACCTGCTGACGGAAAACATTGAGATCGATGTCGGGCGCCGCCAGCATGACTTCGCCAAGCTTGCCGTCGAGATCCGCATGGCCGGACTGCGCGACGCCGCGCAGCGTCTCCATCGTCAGCCACGCGCCCATCGAGTGAGCGAGCACATGTATGCGGCCGACCCCAGGCGTGTGCGACAGATCGATGATGAGCTTCTCGAGCGCGTCGCGCGAAACAGTAGCCGCTTCCTTGTCGGACTCATAGTTGAAGAGCCCGCCTCGGGAATTCCAGGCAAAGAGCGCGGGAACGCCGGAGAAGCGCCCGTCCGCGACGATCTGCGCCAGCCGATAACGCGCGTCGTCGGCGCTGGTGTTGAAGCCGTGCACGTAAAGCAGCACGTCGCGCGAATTGCCGATGCGGCCGGAGACATGCGAGGCGACCTCGCCGCAAAACTCCTGCTCATCCATATTGCGCTTCGACAGCACCGTGAAATGGCGCCGTCGATCGGCGCCGCCGAAGCTCGGCCGTTCAACATTTCCGGCGTGATGATTGAGCGGAACGCCGATCGACGTCAGCGAAAAATGCGCGCGGCCGTCATCCGCCGCGCCTTCAGAGCGTCGGGTCGAAGCCACGAAAATGGCGACGTTCGCCGGCTCTCCCTGGGGTCCGGCGACGAGAGAGACGGCGTTGTTCACATGGCCATCAACCATGCGCATGCCATCAGACACGCAGCCTGCAAGCGACGCCGCAGCAAGAAGCGCGCATAAGCGCGTGAGCATGTTCATCAAAAAGTTGCGCAAATTGTTTGGCTCGATCCGGCGTCTGTTCAAGACATCGACGCGCTTCGACTGAGGCATCAGCCTCTCCCTAATCTCTTTTGCCCTGAGAAAGCGACCAAAGCGGGGCGAGACGCCCGTCTCAATAGGGAAAAAGTCTCGATATTTCATGTAGCCCGCGCAAATCGGTCGCACTTGCGCGAATGCTGACCACCTGCGCATAGTGCCAAGAAAATAACGTAAGGGAGACCCGACGGCGGAGCAGCCGCAATGTCGGAAACACTAATGCGAATCAAGGTCTTGGGATCGGGCGCCGGCGGCGGCTTTCCGCAATGGAACTGCAATTGCGCCAATTGCCGTGCGGTCCGCGCAGGAACGCCCGGCTTTATGGCCCGCACGCAGTCCTCCTTGGCGGTCAGCGCCAATGGCGAAGACTGGTTGCTGCTCAACGCCTCTCCCGATCTGCGCCAGCAAATCTCAGCGACGCCCGAGCTTGCGCCGAGCTCCGACAATGGCTTGCGCGCGAGCCCGATAAAGGCCGTGGCGCTGACAAATGGCGACGTCGATCACGTCGCCGGTCTTCTCAACATGCGCGAAGCGCAGCCGTTCAGCCTCTACGCAGCGGGGCGCGTTCTCGATGCGCTTGGCGCCAATCCGATCTTCACGATACTTCAAACTCAGCTCGTGCCGCGTATCGAACTGCGCATGGACGAGACCGTCGCCGTTAGCGGCGCTGGGCTGGACCTCGGGCTCGCGATCCGGGCCTTTCCCGTTCCCGGCAAAATCGCGCTCTACCTTGAAAACGCCAACGCGCCGAACTTCGGCACGAGTGCGGGCGACACGCTCGGGCTCGAAATTATCGAAACCGAGACCGGCGAGTCGTTCTTCTACATTCCGGGCTGCGCAAAGCTCGACGGGCCGCTCACTGAACGGCTTCGCGGCGCTTCGCTCGTCTTCTTCGACGGCACGCTCTTCCACGAAAACGAGATGATCGAACAGGGCCTGCTCGGCAAAACCGGTTCGCGCATGGGCCATATCAACGTTAGCGGCGAGGACGGCTCCATCGCCGCCTTCGAGCCGCTCGACGTGAAGCGCAAGATCTACGTGCACATCAACAATTCTAATCCGCTTCTCAACGAGTTTTCGAGCGAATACGCGACTGCGCAATCGGCCGGCTGGGAAATCGGCGAAGATGGCATGGAGGTCGACCTGTGAACGAGATCGTAGCTATTGACTGGCGCGAGGCTGCGCCGCTCACCCGCAACGAATTCGAAACCGCGATCCGCGCCGTCGGCGCAGAGCGCTATCACGACAAGCACGAGTTCCATAAGCTGCTGCACGGCGGCAAGCTCAAGAAGGAGCAGGTCGCCGCCTGGGCGCTTAACCGTTATTGTTACCAGGAGGCGGTGCCGCGCAAGGACGCCGCCTTTATGAGCCGCGTCCATGACCGCGAACTGCGTCGCGAATGGATACATCGCATCCATGATCACGATGGACTGGGCGAAGAAGGCGGCGGCATCGAGCGCTGGCTGGTTTTGACCGATGCGCTCGGCTTCTCGCGCGACTACGTCACCTCTCGCCGCGGCGCCCTGCCCGCGACCAAATTCGCTGTCGAAGCCTATGTGCGCTACGTCGTCGAGCAGCCGCTCACAGTCGCGGTCGCGTCTTCGCTGACCGAACTCTTCGCGCCGTCGATCCACCGTGAACGCATCGCCGGAATGCTCGAAAACTACGATTTCGTCGACGACCATGTGATGGCCTATTTCAAGCGCCGGCTGACCCAGGCGCCGCGCGATTCCGAATTTGCGCTCGGCTATGTGCTCGACAACGCCAAAACCCGCGCCGAACAGGAGGCCTGCGTCGGCGCCGTTCGGTTCAAATGCGACGTCTTGTGGGCGCAGCTCGACGCATTACATCACGCCTACGTCACGCCCGGACTGATCCCGCCCGGCGCCTGGCGGCCAGGGGAAACAAATGTCTGAGGCGCACGCCGCGCGGTTCGTGATCGGCCTTGACTCGCGTCCGGCCTTCACGCGTTACGCGCGGCTGCACGAAGACCGCGCGCGGTCCCGAACGGTCATTCTCGCGCCCGAGCGCGCCTATGAGCTCGATCCGATTGGGCTCATCGTTCTGCGCGCGATCGACGGCGTAACGCGCGTCGCCGATCTTTGTGCGCGGCTTGCGCAGCAATATGCGGCGCCGATCGAAATCATCACGCGCGACGTCACGACGCTGTTGCAAGGGCTCGCGGACAAACGGCTGCTGCGCGACGGGCCGGATGAGTATTCGGCGCCCGCGCCTTCGGCCTTCGCGAGTTCAATCGCGCCATTTGCGGGCGGGCCCGCGGGACTGCTCGCCGAACTCACCCATCGCTGCCCGCTGCAATGTCCCTATTGTTCCAATCCGCTTGAACTCGAGCGCTCGAACGTTGAGCTCACCGCCGACGAATGGGGCGAAACTTTTCGTCAGGCGGCGTCGATCGGCGCACTGCAGCTGCATCTTTCCGGCGGCGAACCGACCGCACGACGCGATCTTGAAGAAATACTGGCGCATGCGGTCGACGCGGGCCTCTACACCAATCTCGTCACCTCCGCCGTACTGCTCACGCGCGAGCGCTTGCAGCGTCTCGCCGAGATCGGCCTCGATCACGTGCAGGTTTCCATACAGGATGTCGTTCCAGAGAGCGCTGACCGCATCTCAGGCTATCAGGATGGCGTCGCCAAAAAGCGCGACGTCGCGCGCTGGACGCGCGAATTCGGCATGGGATTGACGATCAACGCGCCAATGCACCGGCAGAACATCGCGCATCTGCCGCAGATCATCGATTTCGCCGTCGAGGTCGACGCGCAGCGCATCGAGATCGCGCATATTCAATATTACGCCTGGGCGCAGATGAATCGCGCGGCGCTCATTCCGACGCGCGAAGCCTTCATGGAAACGGTCGGAATCGTGGATGAGGCAAAGAAGCGTCTCGCCGGCGTGTTGAATTTTGATTTCGTCATCCACGACCATTACGCAAAGCGACCGAAGGCCTGCACGGGCGGCTGGGGCCGATCAATCATGGCGGTGACGCCGTCAGGCAAGGCCCTGCCCTGCCACGCGGCGCAGACCTTGCCGGGACTGACCTTCGACGACGTGCGCGAGAAACCGCTCGGCGACATCTGGCGGCTTGGCGCGGCGTTCAACGCGTTCCGCGGCACGGAGTGGATGAAGGAGCCTTGCCGTTCCTGCGACCGCCGCGAAATCGATTTCGGCGGCTGCCGCTGCCAGGCTTTCGCGATCGCCGGCGACGCGACAGCGACGGACCCCGCCTGCCATCTCTCTCCTGACCATGCGCGCTTCGCCGCTTACGCGGAAGTCGAATCGCACGCGCCCGCGCCGGACTTCATCTACCGCCGTTATGGCGGCGCCGCGGCGTCAACGGCGCGCGCCAAAGAGCCGGCGTAAACCTATCGCTACGCCGCGCGAGGGTCGTCGCGCCCCGCGCTTGAGATCGGGCGCAGGGGCAGCCAACAAAAAATTCAAGCCGGTAAGAAAAGAGCAACTTCCGCGAGGCATATTAAGGCCCGTCTCGCGGAGTTAAGAATTTGTTTCGCATAAGTGGCGTAACGGAGTTTGTCGCATGAAGTCGCGGGATACGCTTGTCCGTCTGAAACGTTTTCAGGCTGAGGAAAAACGTCGGCGCGTCGTCCAGCTCAATACGATGATCGGCGAATTCACGCGCATGGCCAATGAACTCGATCGCGAGATTGGCCAGGAAGAGCGGCGCGCCAACATCAACGACCCCAATCATTTCGCCTATCCGACCTATGCGCGAGCGGCGCGCACGCGACGCGACAATATCCTTGCGTCAATCGGCGAACTACGCGGGCAGCTTGAAGAGGCTGAAGCGCAGTTCAAGGAGGCGAGCGAAGATTTCGCCAAGGCGCAAAGCCAGGAGGCGCGGGATCGCGGCGCCGAGCGCATGATCGATGTGGTCGCCGAGCGGCGCCATGCCGAGATGCCGGAGGCGTTTCGCCGCGCCTAGAGCGCTTCCCGATCACATGGAATCATGTGATCGATAAGGAATCGCTCAAAATCAGAATGTTGGAGCAGGTTCTCATCGAAAAAGACTGTCAACTTTTTCGGAACCCGCTCTAAAGCCCGAGCAGCCGCCAGCGCAGCCTGCCTCGAGGCGGGCGCACCCAAACGCCGAAGGTTTTCTTGCGAACGGCATTGACCTCTTCGCCTCTGGCGAGAGCGTTGGCGACTGAGGCGACGTCGAAGTCGAACCGTCGGAAAAAAAGCGTTGCGCCGGAACGTCCCGCATCGATGAAGGCGAGCTCGAAACGCGCGAGATCGGCAAGCCAAGGCGGCTCCAGCCGCCGGCAGGCAATACGCGTGTCGATGAGCGCGGCGAACGCCGCGGCGTCTGTGCGATGTTTCTTGTCTCGTGCGACGCCGCGGATCGTCTCGCGCAGAAGCGGGTTGAATCGATCTCCCAATGCCTGCGCGGTGAGTGGCAGCGCTTTGCGCGCATAGAGCGCGCGCTTGCCAATCAGGCTCTGCGCAAAGGCTTCCATTTCGCGCCGATCGATCGAAACGAGGCTCTGCGTTTCATGCATGCTTAGACCGAACCGCGGCGCCACGGCGATCGGCGACTCGAAAAATTCGCGGCGTAAATCTTCGTCGGTGAAGAGGCGCGCCAACAGCGCCTGCGTCTCAGCTAACGCCATCGTCCGTTCTCGACCATCGTCATGCGCGCCCGCGCCACTTCGTCAATTAATTCGCTGAACGGCGGAATCCTTTCATCCCGCTCCAGAACGACGGCTTTGACCGGCGCGTGCGCGACGACGCGATCATGGAGCGTCCAAACCGCTTCGCTCGTCGCAGCATCATGGCTATCGATCAGCACGCCATTGCGCTCGCGTCCTCCCGCGTAATGCATTTGCACGAGCCTGTCCCAGGGCCAGCATTCGAACTCACCTTCGGGGCCCATGCCGAAATTCATCGCATTCACATGCATGTTGGCGACGTCGCACAGCCATCCGCAACCTGTCGCTTCCAGCGTCCGCGACAGAAATTCAGGCTCGTCCATCTCGCCGCCAGGAATGCGCACGACGCAAGTGATGTTTTCCAGGATCAGCGGCGTCTTGATGCGCCTGCGCACGAATTCAACGTTGCGCGCGACGACGTCGATCGCTTCCTGCGTATAAGGCAGCGACGCCAGATGGCCGATACACACGCCGCCAGCGCGCGTGAAGCACAAATGCTCGCTCCACCAGGGCGGATCGATGCGCTCGATCAGCGCCGCCACTTTATCGAGATAACGGGAATCAACGCCCTCTGCGCTACCGATCGACAGATCGAGCCCATGCGCAACGAGTGGAAAATGCGATTTTAGAAGCTCGAGCTCGTCGAGCTTTTCTTTCGATGCGTCGAGATAATGATCGGCGATGATCTCAACGAAATCGATTTGATCCCGATGAGCGAAGAGATCGGCGCGAAATTGCGGGCGATAACCGATACCCGATCCGAGAGCCGGCGCGTCAATCGCCGCCACCGCTCGCTCCGCCGTCGCCGCAACTGCCGCCGCAACTCGTTCCGCAATCGGAGCCAGCGCTTCCCGAGCCGCGGCTGAAAGCTTCGGCGAACATCGCCTCAGTCGTGCCTTTAAGCGGCGAGAATCCGTAGAGGCCAATGAGAAACAGCGCGGCGCCGCCGAAGGCGCGCGCCTCCGGTCCGGGCGACCCAATGTGACCGATCGCTTCCTTCAAACGGCCGCCGTAGGCAAGCCGCATCGCTTCGAGATAGGCGTGGCCGCGACGGCTCGCATGCGTTCTCGTCAGCACATAGGCGAGCGCAAAAAGAACGGCGGCGGACGCAGCGGCGAGAAAGACGAGGTAGGCGACGTTCGCCGAACCCTTCTCCCATTCGACATAGATCTTCGCAAGCGCCAGACCGACGATGATCAGCATTCCACCGATCTGCGCGCGGCGGCGCCAGATCTTCATGGACTGAGGCTTGATCAGCTCCTCCTCCGCGAGTTTGGCGCGGAGCGGCGCAATCAACTCCAGTAACCGCCGCCGCAGGCTGTGATCTTCGAAGAGCTTATGCGCCTTCGGCTTCGCCTGCACAGCTTCGAGCAGGCGCGTTTCCATAGCGTTCAGCTCGCCCGGCTGCGGCTGCTTTTCTGTGGGGACAACGTGATCCTCAGGGGCAAGAGCGACGAAGCCGCGCTGCGCAAGATCATAGACCAGCGTTCGAATGACCTGATTGACCCCGCCTTGCAGGAAGGCGACCTCCATCGCATCCGGGTTCTGCGGCACAGGCGGCGGCGGACGGCGGTCCGTACGGTCCGCGAGGCGGATGCAGAGATAAGCCCCCGCCAGCACGATGATGACGACGAGGCCGAAGAAATTGAGAAATTCTGGCCCGGGAAGATTGAGGAGAGGAATATTCTGCACGCCGTCGCCTTAGTGCGTAACCATGTCTTGCGCAAGGCGTCGAGCCTGCAGGGTCGCAACCGCCAAGACCGCCATGCCGATCGCCTGATGCGCGAGCGCTAGCGCCAAATGCGGCGTGCCGGCGAAAGGCGGCTCGACCAGCACCAATGTTGCGATTCCAAGCGCGATCTGCATGAGCACATGGCCGAACAGGATCCCGGCGCCGCGTCGCGCGCGCCCTTCCGCGTTCATCCATGCATCCAGAAGATGCGCCAGCGCCAAAGCAAAGATCACATAGGCGATCATGCGGTGAAAGAATTGAACAGTGACAGGATTATCGACGAGGTTCTTCCAGACAGGCTCCAATCGCCACAAGACGTCGGCCGGCGGGATGAATGCGCCGTCCATCAGCGGCCAGGTGTTGTCGATGAGCCCCGCCCGCAATCCGGCGACGAGGCCGCCGGCGAAAATCTGCAGGAAAACGAAAGCGAGGATCGTCAGCGCCACGGCCTTCAATCTGCCTGCGCCCTCATGCACGAGAGAGACGGCGCGCGGGCCCAAGCCGCCAGCCACCCATAAACAGGCGGAAAAGATCAATGCCGCAAGCAACAGATGAATCGCGAGGCGCTCCTGCGCCACCTCGATGCGATTGACGAGTCCGGAGGCGACCATCCACCAGCCGACGCCCCCCTGAAGGGCGCCGAGCGCAAGAACGCCGAGAAGCTTCGGCTTCACCGGGCGCGGCAGGCGGCCAGTCGCCCAAAACCAGACGAGCGGAACCGCGAAAACGACGCCGATCAGGCGTCCGAGAAGGCGGTGCGCCCATTCCCAGGCGTAGATGTATTTGAACCCGGAGAGATCCATGTCCGGGAACAGTTCCTTATACTGCGGGATCTGCTTGTATTCTTCGAACGCCTCCTGCCACTCCTGCTGCGAGAGCGGCGGGAGCACGCCGGTAACCGGCTTCCACTGCACGATGGAGAGGCCTGATTCGGTCAGCCGTGTCGCGCCGCCGACGATGACCATGAGAAAGACCAGCGCCGCGACGACCCACAGCCAATTGCGCACCGCGATCGCGTTCGCTTCGGTCGCGTGGTGCCTAATTGCCGGGACTGGATGGGGAAAGTGCAGCCAATCTTCCATGAGACGCCGGGGGTTGGGACGCGGAGGACGGCGGCCAGTTAAGGGATGCGGCCATCGCTTGTCCACACCTTGGAGCCGGCGCTCTAACCGAGGCCCGATTTTGGGCTGAAAAGAGCGACGCAGCGGATGTAAGAATAGAGTCGCTTGAGTCGAGGAATCAGGTGACGGGCAAGAGCGAGGAAGCCATGCGCACCATCGGCGAGGTCGCGGAGAGCCTCGACCTTCCCGCGCATGTGCTGCGCTTCTGGGAGACCCGATTTCGGCAGATCAACCCCTTAAAACGCGCGGGCGGGCGGCGCTTTTATCGGCAGCGCGACATCGACCTCGTGGCCGCGATCCGCCACCTGCTCTACCAGGAAGGCTATACGATCAAGGGCGTGCAGCGCATCCTCAAGGAGGACGGCGTCGAGGCTGTCCTCGCCGGCGCAGGCCGTCGCCAGGGAGAGCTCCCGATAGGCGAGCCGCCCCTCCCGCTCGGCGCAAGAGGCGGTTGGGAGCCGATCGAGCCGGCCGACGACGAAGAAGACGAAACTGACGAGGCGTTATCAGCCGACGACCCCGCTCTGCGCGCGGACCGTCCCGATCCCGTGGAAAGGCGACCTCGCGACACGGCCCCGTTCGTCGAGATTGATGCGCCTCTCGAATCGCCTGCGGTCCGTATCGAGCGGCGCGAACGCGCCAAGCAGCAGGCGCGCATCCTGCGCGAGGTTCTGGCTGAGCTCGAAGAATGCAAGCGTCTGCTCAAGCTGACCAAACGGTAGCGGCCGGCGTTGCCAGCGCCGCGCCGCGTCACTATAACGGCGCCAGTCGGAGTGTAGCGCAGCCCGGTTAGCGCACTTGTCTGGGGGACAAGGGGTCGTGGGTTCGAATCCCGCCACTCCGACCATTTTCAAAAATAAAATCAGTTAGTTGATATCGCAAAAGACAAGGGGCTTTTGGCTTCCCTTTCATAGATTCACTACGGGTTCAAACATACTCTGCATATGTGCCCGGCCCGCCAACTCGACGAGTCGCAACGCGCCATGGTGGCGGCGCGCTTGGCTAACCGCGCCTGCCAGCACTATGGGGTCGCGCCCTTCGAAGCGATCGGCCCGCGCCAGCTTCGTCCTTATCGACGTTCCGAAGACGCGGCGCTTCGTCTGTCGGGAATGCGGCGCCAGGGAAGTGCCTGTCATACCGGATTGGCCGGTGCGTTGTGAGTATAGCTAATGCAGTTGAAGCCCGATGTTGGCGGAGCGCAGGAGCTTACGGCATGCGACTCCATCCTCCCCCGCAAGTCCCGCTCGTCCCTGCCGCTGCGGATCCGCAAGAGCGCCGAGTCCATCGCTCGTGCGCTCGCCGAATGACGCTGGAAGCGAGCTCAGCATTCATGCCGGGTTCACCGGCTAATTCGCATCGTCGTGCAATGCGCAGCTTAGGAGCTCACTCACATGCGGAATACCAAACCTATCTTCATTTCTTTCGCTCTCGCCGGCTGCTTCGCGACCACCGTCCCCGCGTTCGCATTGCCGACTACGCAATCGCCAGCCACGGATGCGCAAATTGAGTTTGCCAGCGGCGGTCTTCAGCGCTGCTGGATAGTGGAGACCCCATGGGGACCGCAGCGTCGCTGCCGCGGCGGTGGTTGGGGAGGTTACGAGGGCCGGGGCGGTTATGGGGGTCATGACGGCAATGGCGGCTGGGGCGGCGGTTATGGGGGCTGGAGTGGCGGCGGGTATGGCTATCGACGACACGGCGACTGGGACGATCGAGACTAAGCGCGAATTCTCTTCTCACCCCGATTCCAAATTACACCCTGGGCGAGTCTAGCGACTAATGGGAAGGCGCTCGCCTATGTCTATTTCGATGACGAACGTCGCGCCGCAGGGCTGTCAAAGCGCCTTTCGAGCGCCGACGCCAAGGCCGGCGCGCAGGCGATCGCGCGGGCGCTGACGGCGGAAAGAGACGACGGCAGGCTCGCGAGTCCTGCACAAGGCGCCGATTGAAGGCGTGGCGAGACCGGCATGGCGGCAGCGCACGGGCCGAGTGTCCGATCATGCCGTCGTGGAAAATACGCCGTCCAATGCGATCTATGGATCGGGGGGCGCAAATCCCAAAGAGGGCGCGATGATAAAATTTGGCATCTTGGCGACGCTGGAAGCGAAGACCGGGAAGGAGCACGAGGTTGCAGCATTCTTGAAGTCGGCGCTGCCGCTCGTTGAAGCTGAGCCGGGCACCGTGTCATGGTTCGCAATCCGGATTTCGCCCACCATTTTCGGCATTTTCGACGTCTTCAACGACGAAGCCGGTAGAGACGCACATCTTGCCGGGGAGGTCGCGAAAGCGCTTATGGCAAAGGCGCCGGAGATCTTCTCAGAGTCGCCGAAAATCGAGAAAGTTGACGTGCTGGCGTCAAAGCTTGGCTGAAAAAGCAAAAACGCCCCGCCGTAGTAGCATCCACGGTCGGGGCGTTCTCATGCGACGGAGGTGGGCGCCGACTCTGTAGGACAAGGGGTCGTGGGTACGAAATCCCGCCACTCCGACCATTGAAGCGTGGGTTCAGTTAGCCGGCAGGCTCACCCCGCCGCCTGAAGTTGCGCCAGCGCTTTCTTCGCCAACGATGCGCCTCTACGCGAATATTTCAGCAAGTGCGTCCCATACGCCACCTTGCGCGCCCGGCGCAGATAACCGATCGCCCGTTTGACATGCCGATTGGCCTGCGCCTTTTGCGCCATCACCGCATGATCGATCGCATTGTCGATGTGTTCGACAAAAGACGAGCTATGAGCCGGCTCCTCGCCATAGGGGATGGCCTTATTAATTTCGGCTATGGCCTCGGCGATATGGTCTTCGGCAAGCGCAGTGCTGGGGACAACAAGGGCGGCGAGCGCGGTACCGATTGAAGCGCGCAGGAATACACGTCTATCCATGGTGCTCTCCTATCACTTTCGACAAAACCGCCAGGGTCGGTGCGGCCTGGCTTACATCGAGCTACCTAGCGCCTAGCCGTGATCGCGACAGGGCTGAAGCAGCGCAGAGTCGCACATGGCATTTCAGCCTGTCCTTGTAAAAGCGCGCGGACCGAACTGCCGCGCCCCTCAAACAGCGCCGGCGCTAGTGCGCCTTCGTGTTCAACGCGTCGATCAGGACGTGGGCCGCAGGCCCTGAAGAGGCCGGGTTCTGGCCGGTAATCAGCAAGCCGTCAGTCGTGACGAAGGGGCGCCAGTCTCCAGCCTTCTCGAACTTGGCGCCTTCTGACGTCAACGCGTCTTCGACCAGGAAGGGAACAACCTTGGTGAGCCCGACCGCGGCTTCCTCGCTATTGGTGAAACCAGTAACCTTCTTGCCTTCGACGAGCGGCCGCCCTTCGGGCGTCTTGACGTTACGGAGCGCGCCAGGGGCGTGACAGACCAGCGCGATGGGCTTGCCGGCGGCCAAAAACGCTTCGATCAGTTTAATCGAGTTCGGGTTCTCAGGGAGGTCCCACATCGGACCGTGTCCGCCAGGGTAGAATACGGTGTCGAAGTCCGCGGCTTTAACGCTGTCCAAACGCAGCGTCGAAGCGAGCTGAGCGTTCGCGGCGGCGTCGGCTTCGAACCGGCGCGTAAGATCGGTCTGAAAATTCGGCTCGTTGCTTTTTGGATCAAGCGGTGGCTGGCCGCCCTTAGGCGAGGCAAGGACGATTTCCGCGCCCGCGTCTTTAAACGCATAGTAAGGCGCCGCCAGCTCCTCAAGCCAAAACCCGGTCTTGCGGCCGGTGTCGCCGAGCTGATCATGCGACGTGAGGACCATCAGGACTTTCATCGCTGTCTCCTTTGCTTGCGAGTGCGTTGCGAATGCGATCAACGCAGCGCTGCCACAAATCGATCTGATCGAAACTCGCGCGAAGCCTTACGAGGCATAGAGGTCACAGGCCAGGATCGCCTCCAGACGGCGCGCCAATGGCGCCGCTCATGTCCGCTCGGCTTTTTGAAGGTTTATCGCCGCTCAACACGTGGCGATAACCAGATCGTGACGCGCATGTTCCGATCAGGCGAAACGCCTCTGCGACGCTATCGCTAAAGAGACGACGCTGCACGACGTCAAATCGAATACGCATTGTCGTTCGGCGGAGCCGCTCTAACTAGCATGCCGCTCTGCAATGTCGCGAGGCGTTAATGTCTCCCCAGCGAGATTATGGCCGGGTAGCTGAGGCGCTGCTGATCGTCTCCATGTTGGCGACGGTCAACGCCACCCTGTTCACCGTCATTTATCGGATGCTGCGGTAGCAGAACACGCTGGCGCCATTCCAAACCAGACGAACGTGAGCTGCCTCTGCAAATGCGTAGGCGCGACATCGCGCAAGCCGCCTTGCCGGCGAACGGCAGCCCCAGACCTATTACAGATTTTTTGTTGGTGGTTTGCTTTCGGCTTCCACGCTTTCGGCCCCCACCATAGGGCTGATGATCGCAAGCCGCTGATAGTTTAGAGGCGATTGAGCACGCGCGGCCTATCGCGTGTACCAGACGTAGATGATGGAAAAGGCCAGAGCCAGCGCAAAGCCAATCATCGCATTGCGCAGAAAGCCGCCGCCGAATTCATCCATCTCGCTTCTCCACTGTGCGCCGCCGCGAACACTCTGGCGTAGGCCCATGGATTGCGCAACAGCCGGACCGCCCGCCACGCATTTCGTCTTGCCACATTCTTGGTTATATTCTTGCTCAGGCGCAATTTTGTTCCCGCCGCGCCCGCCGACTCTAGAGCTAAGGAAGGATGCCGCGATGAAAGTCGATCTCGGCGCGCTCTCCGTCGTTCTCAATCAGAGCTCGGAAACGCCGGGACCCTTGTCCGGCGCGACCTTCGTGGTCAAGGAGAACATCGACGTTGCAGGGCACGTGTCGACGAACGGACACCCGACTTGGGCGAAGACTCACAGCTCCGCCGAGCGCAACGCGCCAGTTGTCGATCGCTTACTTGGTGCAGGCGCGCGGCTCGTCGGCAAGACGCATATGGACGAGATGGCCTATAGCCTCCTCGGAGCCAATCCGCATTACGGGACGCCGATCAATCCGGCCGCACAGGATCGGCATCCCGGCGGCTCGTCATCAGGCTCGGCGGTCGCCGTCGCCGCCGGACAAGTGAATTTCGCCATCGGCACCGACACCGCCGGCTCCTGCCGCGCGCCGGCCGCCTTTTGCGGGATTTTCGGCTTTCGCGCGTCGCACGGCGCAGTTCCGATGGATGGAATAATCCCGCTTGCGCCATCCTTCGACGCGATCGGCTGGTTCGCCCGCGACATCGACGTCATGGCGTCAGTCGGCGAGGCCTTGTTGCCGAAAACGAAGAAGAACGCGAAGGTCGAAGAAGCCGTTCTTCTTACTGACGCCTTCTCCGGCGTCGAAATGGATTTCGCGTCGGCGGCGGCGCAGCCGATCGACGCCTTAAAGTCGTTCGGCCCCTGGCGCGAAGCGACGCTCGGCGAGGATTTCTTCAAGACGGCGCTAGGCCATTTCCGCAACATGCAGGCCTTTGAGGCCTGGGCGTCGCATGGCGCTTGGATCACAGCGAACAGCCCGACCTTCGGCAAGGGCGTCGAGCAACGCTTTGCCTATGCGGCCAAAGTCACCGCAGATCAAAAGAAGGCCGCCGAGGCCTTCCGCGACGAAGCGCGCAAGAAAATTGACGCCATCCTTGGCGCAAATGGCTTCATCGTATCGCCGACGACGCCATTCCGGTCGCCGCTGCTCGCCGAAAGCGAAGAGACGCTTGACGCCAAGCGTTATCAGATGATGCGCCTCTTTCTCATCGCAAGCTTTTTCGGCCTGCCGCAGATCAGCCTCCCGCTGCCGACGACGGAAGCGCCGGTCGCGCTCTCCTTGATCGGCCGCCGCGGCTCGGATCGCGCGCTGATCGCCTTCGCGCAGCGGTTCTGCGCACAGATGAAGAAATCGCTTTGAGTTTTCCCTGTTGTGGACAGCGGGTCATCATTCCCGGCAGTCCGAAGGACTGACCGGGACTCCAGAGCATATGTCTATTGCAATTCTGGATTCCCGATCACGCTTCGCGCGTCGGGAATGGCATGGGGTAGCGCAAGAGATGCGGCTTTACTCACCCGCTCGGCTGCGGACCATGACCGAGCAAATCATTGATGCGCCCGGTCAGCCGCTGGCGCACGTCGCGATAGGCGTCGAGAATGGCTTCGCGCGAGCCTTGGACAGCTGTGGCGTCGGGCGTCGGCCAATAGACGACATCAACGGCCATCGCGCGCGTGAATTCCAGCGCCCTGTGATGGGCTTCAGGCGACAGCGTCACGATCAGATCGAAGTTTGAATCTTCGAGATCTTCGAAAGTGTGCGGCTTGTGCCCAGAAATGTCGACGCCGATTTCGTCCATAGCCGCTATCGCGAATGGATCGGGCGCGCCGCGCTTCAGTCCGGCCGAAGCAAAATAAATTTCGCGGCCGAAATAGTGCCGCGCGATCGCCTCGGCCATTGGCGATCGGACAGTATTCAGCGTGCAGGCGAAGAGTATCGACTGTGGTCGCGCCACGTTGCTAACGCGTCTTCATAGCTGGCTTGACGCCGATTGCCGGTCCCGTTCAATGAACGCCGCAATCTTTTTCGTCTGTTCAGTGAAGAGTTGCAGCTCGCTGATGTCGAGTGGTTCGCTCAGGCGCTGCATCAGCAGCAGATCGCGGCCCTCCGAGAAAGCCGGCGCCAGACCACAAAAGAAAAATCCCAGCCTGCGCGCGCTATCAACGAGGAGCGGCAAGCCAGGATCTTCGAGATGCGCTGAAAGCTGCACTGTTCGCGCGCCGAGCGCTTCGACGTCGCTCATTGCCTGCGCAAGCTCCACGGCGGCATTTGATCCGGTCCTCTCAAAACGAATCCTGCCATAGCCTCCAGCGTTGACGGCGATGCTCGTCATCGACCGCGTCTCTGTCGGCGTCCTGCCGCCGCTCGTTGAAACGCTGACGCCGAGGCTGTCATATGTTGACGAAATGACATCGCGATATTCATTCGGCGCCACGATCTCGTATGTTCGCGCAGATTTCAGGAATTTGAACGTCAGGAGGAAACTCTGGCGCTGTCCGGCCGTCGGCACGGGCAAATCTTTAGAATGCAGCGTCTCAGGCGCCGCGCCGAGTAGGATGGCGCAGGTCGGCATGCCGGCGCGCTCGTCGTTACGTTGCGAAAATGTGTGAGTGGTGACAGGCTCGGCGTAGATTCCGACGAGGCCGAGTTTGACGGCCTCGTCGGTCAGCCGCTCGGTCATGCGCTCCAGAAGATGACGTCCGCGGTAAGACGGCAGCACGACCGCTTCGCCACGTTCGGCGATCATGGCCCCCGGGTCGCGTTCAAGCGCGACATGTCCGATGACTTCGCCGCGCGCATCGCGGCTCACCATCGGAATTAATTCTCCGTTCTCGACTTTCCGCCAATAGCGGTGCGGCGAGAAGACTTCCCGGTGAACGTAATTATGTCCATAGACGGCGAGGAAGCAGCGCGCGATCGCCGCAGAATCGCTCTGCTGAGGCGCGTCGATCTGCACGGACTCTGTCGGCGCAGCCTCTTCAGCGACCGCTCTTTCAACTCCGGTCGATTCGCGAGAAGGCTCAAGAGCGCGATGGAGCGTGACCTCCCAGCCATCGACGCCGCGCTCGCGATAGGACAGACCGGCGCCCCGTAGCAGATGCGCGCCAAGCGAAGGAAGAATGGCGGAAAATCGGGAATGGCCGTTCAGCAGAATTTTCGCGCGCACTTCGCCTTTGGGCGACGAGAGAAGTACCGTGGCGTGTTCGGGCGCCGCGTCCGACTGGCAGAGAACTCGCCAAATTTGCTCGGCGTCGCTAGCGATCAGGCTCGCAATCGCTGCAGGAACCTTTTCGACAAGCGACGCTTCGCGCACGAAGGCGCGCAGTAGTTCGCCGCTGTCCGCTTCCGTCGACAGCCGCAGTTCGGCGAAGTGATCCGTATTGCCTTTGCCCATGCGACGAATCCCATAATGACAAATGCGACGTGACTCAGCGCCACGCAACGCGGCGCTTCATCATTGCCGCGCTAAGCATTGCGTTCAGCCTTTCCAATGCAGCGCCGTGATCAACGTGAAGAGGCGGCGCGCCGTGTCCTGATCCGTGTCGACTTTTCCTTTCAGGCGTTCAAGGAGAAGCTGCGCGCCTTCGTTGTGAAGACCGCGACGGCCCATGTCGATCGCTTCGATTCTGCTCGGCGTCGCGTGACGGATGGCCGCGTAATAGCTTTCGCAGATCATGAAATAGTCTTTGAGAATGCGTCTGAAAGGCGTCAGCGAGAGAATATGCGTGACGAGACAGACGCCCTCAGGATCGCAGATCTTAAAGACGAGCTTGGCGTCGACGAGCGAAATCAGCAGTGCATATGGTCCGCCATCGTGACCGACAAGCGAAAAGCTGTTTTCCTCGATAAGATCGTAAATCGCAATCGCGCGCTCATGCTCCTGATCGGCCGAACCGCGTCCGATCGAATTTTCATCGAGCGTGACGGAGATTAGCCGCTTCGACTCGTTTGAGTCCACGCCTCACGCCCCGAGCTGATTGAGGCGGATCGACACCGAGCGCGCATGAGCCTGCAAACCTTCGGCGTCCCCGAGCGTCACGGCGGCGGCGCCGATGGCGCGCAGCGAATCTGCGTCGCATTTTAAAATCGACGTGCGCTTGACGAAATCGAGCACGCTTAAGCCCGACGAGAAGCGCGCCGAACGCGCCGTCGGCAGCACATGGTTCGAGCCGCCGACATAATCGCCAACAGCTTCCGGCGTGTAGGCGCCGATAAAGATCGCGCCGGCGTTCGAAACGCGCGCGGCAAGGCCCTCAGCGTCCTCGCTTATGATTTCGAGATGTTCGGCGGCGATGCGATTCGCGAGCGGAACGGCGTCGGAGAGCGACTTCACGACGATCGTCGCGCCATAGTCGCGCCAAGAGGCGCCAGCGATCTCTTTGCGCGAAAGCGTCGAGAGATGGCGTTCGACGGCGGCGACCACCGCATCGGCGAGCGCCGAATCGTCGGTGATGAGGATCGACTGGGCGGATTCATCATGCTCAGCCTGCGCGAGCAGATCGGCGGCGATCCAGTCGGGGTTTGCGGTCGCGTCGGCGAGGACCAGAACTTCGGAGGGTCCGGCGATCATGTCGATGCCGACCTGTCCGAAGACGCGGCGCTTCGCCGCCGCCACCCAGGCATTTCCCGGCCCAACGATCTTGGCGACAGGCGCAATCGTCTTCGTGCCATAGGCGAGCGCCGCCACCGCCTGCGCGCCGCCGACACGGTAGATTTCGTCGATGCCGGAGCGTTTGGCGGCGGCAAGCACCAGCGGCTCCACATGTCCGCCGGGCGTCGGAACCACCATGACGATGCGCTTCACGCCGGCGACCTTCGCCGGCACGACATTCATCAGCACTGAAGAGGGATAGGCGGCGGTGCCGCCGGGCACATAGAGCCCCACCGAATCGAGCGGCGTCCAGCGCCAGCCGAGTTCGACGCCGGCGGCGTCGCGAAAGCGCAAATCCTGCGGCCTCTGCCGTTCGTGAAAGGCGGTGATGCGCTCGAGCGCGAGATCGAGCGCCGCAAGCTGCTCGGCCGAACATTTGGCTTCCGCCGCGGCGACCTCCTCGCGCGAGACGGCGATGCCGGTTTCCTCAAGATCGATGCGGTCGAAGCGTTTGGAATAATCGACAAGGGCCGCATCCCCGCGGGCGACGACGTCCTCGATGATGCCGCGAACGGTCGCATCGACGTCCTGCGACGTCTCCCGCTTCATAGCGAGCAATGACGCGAAACGCTTTTCAAAATCGGGCGCCGCGGCGTCCAAACGCAGGGTCATGATCCTCTCCAGCCGGAAGTCCGGCTGTCATGGCCCTCGGCGAGCGTCCTCGTCAAGTTCGCCGCTGAAATCATGGATCGGCCGGGCGGCGACCTTCCAACGCGGGCCCATGTCGCAAAGTTGCGCCTCGACACATTCAACCTCCAGCGCGATCGACGCGCCGCCGGCGAAATAGAGCCGGATGACGCCCGACGGCGGTTCCGCGTCGGGTTCGAAAGTGACTGCGAGCAGTTCGAGGATGGCGTCCGGCTGGTCGCGGGCGACGCGCTGGCAGCGTACGCGCTGAACGCCCTCGAAATGGAGGCCGCAGCGGCAGCGCTCCAGACGTCCGTCAAGCTCGGCGGCCCAGTCGAAACGCGATCCGACCATGGCGAAACGGCGCTTGTCGGGAATAAAGGCGATGTCGCCGACGCGCACCAGAGCGTCCTGCAGATGCGCCGACAGGAGCGAAAGGTCCTCGCTGTCGAGCGCATGCAGGCGCAAGGCGGGCGCGCTACAAGGCCGGCTGGGTGGCTCCATATCCTCTCCTCCTTCGCCCGATATGGCGAAGGGCGCCGGGGGACGCAACCCTATGTGCGGCGGCAGCGGCAATGTGGCCAGCGACCGTTCTATCTCCTGACCGCAGCCCTCGTCCTTCGAGACGCCGCTTTCAGCGGCTCCTCAGGATGAGGACTGCTTGAGGGGGCAAAAGCTTCGTTGCGAATACAGGGCAGCCCAGCAAACAAAGGCCTTCACCCTGAAAAGCGCGCGCAGCGCGCGTCTCGCACCGAGTGAACTGCCTCAATCCTGAAACGGATTATGCACGAGGATCGTGTCAGCGCGTTCGGGGCTCGTCGAGAGCAACGCCACGGGCGCCTCGATCAGCTCCTCGACGCGGCGGACATATTTGATCGCCTGCGCCGGCAGATGCGCCCAAGAACGCGCGCCGCTCGTCGATTCCTTCCAGCCAGGAAAGCTCTCATAGACAGGCTGCACCCGCGACTGCGCCGCCTGCGAAGCCGGCAGCCGCTCGATGCGCTTATCGTCGAGCGTGTAATGCGTGCAGATTTTGATTTCGTCGAAACCATCGAGAATATCGAGCTTCGTCAGCGCGACGCCATTGATGCCAGACGTCTTCACCGCCTGACGCGTCAGCACCGCGTCGAACCAGCCGCAACGGCGCCGCCGTCCGGTGTTGGTGCCGAACTCGCGACCGCGGTCGCCGATCAATTGGCCGATCTCGTCATGAAGCTCGGTAGGGAACGGGCCGCCGCCGACGCGCGTCGTATAAGCCTTGGCGATGCCGAGCACATAGCCGATGGCGCCGGGGCCGAGCCCGGAGCCGCTCGCCGCCGACGCCGCGACGGTGTTCGACGACGTCACGTAAGGATAGGTGCCGTGATCGACATCAAGCAGCACGCCTTGTGCGCCCTCGAAGAGGATGCGCTTGCCGGCGCGGCGATTGTCTTCGAGCAGCTCCCACACCGCGTCCATGAACGGCAGGATACGCGGGGCGACGGATAGCAGCTCCTCGCGCAAGAAGCTGGCGTTGACTTCGGGCAGGCCAAGGCCGCGCCGCAGCGGATTGTGATGGGCGAGCACGCGCACAATCTTATCGTCGAGCCGATCAGGCTCGGCGAGGTCCATAAGCCGAATTGAGCGGCGGCCGACCTTGTCCTCATAGGCTGGGCCGATGCCACGCTTGGTCGTGCCGATCTTGGCGCCGGCGCCCGCCTCCTCGCGATGCGCGTCGAGTTCGCGATGCAGCGAAAGGATCAGCGGGGCGTTTTCCGCGATCTTGAGATTCATCGGCGAAATCTCGACGCCCTGCTCCCGCAGACGGTCGATCTCGCCGACGAGAAAATGCGGGTCGACGACGACGCCATTGCCGATGACAGAGAGCTTGCCCGGCCGCACGATGCCGGAAGGCAGCAACGCGAGCTTATAGGTCACGCCGTCGATAACGAGCGTGTGCCCAGCGTTATGTCCGCCCTGAAAGCGCACGACGACATCGGCCTCAAGCGACAGCCAGTCGACGATTTTGCCCTTGCCCTCGTCGCCCCATTGGGCGCCGACCACCGCCACATTCGCCATGGCCGAATCTCGATCTCCAAACAGAAAAAGCCCCGCGCGGTAACGCAGGGCTCGTTACCGCCAGGGTTTAGCGCATGAGGCCGGGACGGTAAAGGCCCGGCCAGCGGCCGCGGCAAACAGGAACTTCAAGCCGACTTAGCAGTTGGAAAACAGCAAGGGGAGGTTGGATCAATGCCGACTACGGCCGCTCGCGTTCCACAAAATAGGGATGAGGACATCAACCGCGCCATCCGCAAGGAAGCTCAGGCGCGGCTTGCCCATTTCGCCAAGCATCCCGAGAAAATCGACGATCGCCTGGATGAGCTTGACCGCGAATGGGACATCGAGCGGGCGCTCGAAGCCAACGCCTCCTCTGTGGCGCTCGTCGGTCTTACGCTCGGCCTCACCGCGGATCGCCGCTGGCTGGCGTTGCCGGTATTGGTGAGCGGCTTCCTTCTACAGCACGCCATACAGGGCTGGTGTCCGCCTCTTCCGCTCTTGCGCCGATTGGGATTCCGAACCGCGGAAGAAATCGGCCAGGAGCGCAATGCGCTCAAGGCGCTGCGCGGCGATTTCGACAAGGTGAAAAAGGCCGGCAACAGAGTGCACGAAGCGGCCCGCGCGGCTGGCCTCGGCTGCGATACGCACGGGCGCACGGCGCATTAGAATTTATCCCCACTCTGCCAGACAAGAATATTATCCGTCTGCGCCGTCGCTTACATGCGCACGGCAATCGCTCAGGCCTTGTGGTAAGGATGGCCAGACAAGATCGTCATCGCGCGGTAAATCTGCTCAGCGGCGAGAATGCGCGCCAGCTGATGCGGCAATGTCATTGCGCCGAATGAGAAGATCGCGGTCGCTCGCGCGCGTACGCTTTCATCGAGGCCTTCGGCGCCGCCGATTGCAAACCGGAGCGCCTTGCAGCCCTTGTCGCGTTCGGAGGCGATGAATTGCGCAAAGGCGACGCTCGTCGCCGCCCTGCCCCGCTCGTCAAAAGCCGCAAGACGCGAGTCGGCCGGCAGCGCCGCGAGCAGTTCCGCGCCTTCGCGCGACGCGCGCTCAGCCGCGGAAGCGGCTTTGCTCTCGTCAATCTCCTTGAGCTCCAAGCCTTCGAGGCCCAGCCGTTGGAAGGCGCCGATACGCTCGGCGTAGCGCGCGTAAAGCTCTCGCTCAGGGCCGGCTTTGAGCCGGCCGACGCAAATCAGTCCGAGTTTCATCCAGCGCCAGTCGAAACAGAACCGAGACAAGCGATCCAAAAGGAACGCCCGTCAGTTCCCGTCAGACCAAGCGAATTTCCACCGGACGGTCGCCGCCCCACATCTTTTCGAGATTGTAGAACTGGCGCACCTCGGGACGGAAAATATGGACGATGACGTCGCCGGCGTCGATCAGCACCCAGTCGCACTGGGACAGGCCTTCGACACGCGGCGCAATGACGCCCGCGGCCTTCAGGGCCTTGATCGCTTTGTCGGCGATGGCGCCGACATGCACGGTCGAACGGCCCGTCGCGATGATCATGTCATCGGCGAGAGCAGTTTTTCCGCGCAGATCGATGGAGACGATGTCCTCGGCCTTCGTTTCGTCCAGGCTGGCGAGAACCTTTTGCACGATTGAACCGGTCAGGGGCGCGCCTGCGCCAATTTCCGGCCGGAGCGGACTAAGTCCCGCCCCCGGATGAACACCTGTCGACAGCGTTGCAACCCTCATGCTTCGCGGCCCAAAGCCCGCGAGAGAGCCGGCCGCCACGCAAGGATGGGGCTCTTCGCAAAAAATTGCAATAGAAACTACAGTGTTGCCGACCATGGCTTAAGAAAAAAACCCGGCTCGGGCGCCGGGTTTTGGAAGGCGGTTCGGGCTAATCGAGAGGCGGGAGGAACCTCAAAGCCGGAACATGCAAAGCATAATCGATTTGCGCCGAAAGCGTAGGACGAAATTGTCGAGGTTCGTTCGGGCGCGACGAAAAAGCGGGGAAAAGCTGCTAAATCGAGCCCCCGAGACCCTAGGAGAGACGCAAGATCCGGCCAAATTAACAAAGCCTTGCGACACGACTCATCCCGCTAGTTGTGAAATTGCAACACAAGTCAAGTTTGTTGCTGAAGCGCTGCTTTTCACTCGCTACATTGTGGCGAAATCACGGAATTAGGACCATGGAGCCGCTGGTGGCGCGTGATTCGAGCGCGGCATGCACCTTGGCCACATCGGCGAGCGGAAACTGCGCCGGTTCCGCGAGGTCCACGTAGCCCTGCTTCACCGCATGGACGAGATCGTCCACCATTTCCTCATAGTCACGCCGACGCGCTATATGGGTGAAAAGCGACGGCCGGGTCGCGTAAAGCGAACCCTTCAGCGCCAGAAGGCCGATGTCGAAAGCCGCGATCGGACCAGAGGCTGAGCCGAAGCTCGCGAACATGCCAAATGGCTTCAGACAATCGAGCGAGGCTGGAAACGTCGCGCGTCCGACGCCGTCATAGACCACGTCGCACAGTTTGCCTTTGGTGAAGTCCCGCACGCGTTCGACGAAGTTTTCCTCCCGATAGAGGATCGTGTGCTTGGCGCCCGCGTCCTCCGCGATCTTGGCCTTTTCAGCGGAACCAACGGTCGCGATGACTTTCGCGCCGAGCGCATTGGCCCATTGGCACAGGATCTGTCCGACGCCGCCGGCGCCGGCATGGACAAGGACGCGATGGCCTTTCTTCACCTTGAAGGTCCGGCGAAGCAGATATTGCGCGGTGAGGCCTTTCAGCATCATCACCGCGCCCTGCTCGTAGCTGAAAGATTTCGGCAGATGAATCACCGAGTCGGCTGCGATGTTGCGCGCTTCCGAATAGCCGCCGAGCGCGCCGACATAGGCGACCCGATCTCCGACTTTGAAGGACTTCACATTCTCGCCGGCCGCGATGACGTCGCCGGCGCCTTCATGTCCGGGGATGAACGGATATTCGGCCGGATAAGCGCCGGTGCGGCGGTAGATGTCAATGTAATTGACGCCAATGGCGCGCTGACGGATCTGCACCTCGCCGAGCGCGGGCGCGGGAAGATCGACGTCCTCCAAAACGAGCGCTTCCGGTCCGCCAGGCTGATGTACACGAATGGCCCTAACCATTGAGCTCTCCTTTCGCGATCGCGCCGCCCTCGCGAAAAAGCGGCAAAGCCAGAAAATAGCATCCTGCCGCCACCAGAACGGCCTTTACGGCAAAGGAGGCCGCTGCGAGATCCTGCATGACCGCCGCCATTGCCGCCGCCGCCCAGATGGCGGTGACGGCGATCGTCACGAGGCGGAGCCGCTTGACGCGCAGCGGATGAATAAAGACGACCGGAACGAACATGAAAGCCGTCGCAGACAAAACGACCGCGAGGCTCGCATTCGCCGGAAGCCGCAAGACAAGAAGATAGAACACGACGACGTTCCAGAGCGCCGGGAATCCGCGAAACCAATAATCACGCGTCTTCATGCGCCGATCGGCGAAATAGAGCGCCGAACAGGCGCAGACCACTGCGCAAACAGGTCCGGCGAGCACCGGCTCGATAAGGCCTGAACGCCATAGCGCCGCGAGCGGCGTGACCACATAATTGAGAAAATCGACGACAAGGTCGAGCGCGACGCCGTCAATGAAAGGCGCCGTTTCGGTCACTTTGAGACGCCGCGCCAGCGTTCCGTCGACGGCGTCGATGATGAGCGCAACGCCGAGCCAGGCGAACATCGCCGCGAAACGGCCTTCCGCCGCAAGGAATAACGCAACTAGGCCGAGCGCCGCGCCGCTCGCCGTGAAGAGGTGGACGGAAAGGCCGATGAGGCGAGAAGACGTCACGAGGGCGGCCGGAGAGTGGAGCAATGGGGGGTGGAGACTACACCGCCGCTCGCGCCAGACCAAAGCGCCCTGCTCGCGCTCTGAAGCGTCTGCCGCTATAACAGGCGGAGGAGACCCGCTGAGATGGAAACGGCGCAAGAAAACAGCAGATCAGAAATTCTCGTCGCCGGCGCCGGGTCGACCGGCCTCGCTGCGGCGCTGGCCTTCGCGCGCGCAGGATTCAAAACGACGCTCGCCGGCCGGATTCCGCCGCCGCTGCCAGGCCGCACCGTCGCCTTGTTTGAAGCTTCCATCCGATTTCTCGACGCCGTCGGCGCGCTAGAACGAGTCAAGGCGCAGGGTTGCCCGGTCGAAGCGATCCACATGGTGGACGACACCGATCAGTTTCTGCCGGTGCCGGAACTCAGCCTGCGCGCCCGTGAAATTGGCCTGTCGGCGCTTGGCGTCAATGTGTCCAATGACGAACTCGTCGCCATTCTGCTGGATCTCTGTCGCAGTCGACCCGAAATCGAGATCGTCGACGCCGACATTGCGGATTACGAATTCAACAGCGACAGCGCCGTCGCCATTCTCGCCGACGGGCGGCGCCTGAAAGCGGATTTCATCGTCGCGGCGGATGGGCGCAACAGCCGCGCGCGCGCCGTCGCCGGAATTGACGTGAAGGAATGGACCTATCCGCAGATGGCGCTGACCATGCTTCTGCGCCACGAATTCCCGCACGAAAATATCTCGACGGAATATCACACGCGCTCAGGGCCATTTACGCTTGTGCCGCTGCCTGCGCGGCAAGACGCGCCATATCGTTCGAGCCTCGTCTGGCTGATGAGCGTCGCTGAGGCGCGGCGGCGCCTCGCCAAGCCGCGCGAGGAGCTCGAATATGAAATCGAGGATTACGCCAAGTCGGAACTTGGCGCGATGCGCATCGAGGGCGACATCGGTCAGTTCCGCATGGGCGGCATGCAGGTGTCGAAACATGCGACGGGGCGCCTCGCGCTGGTCGGCGAAACCTGTCACATCTTTCCGCCGATTGGCGCGCAAGGGTTGAATTTGAGCCTGCGCGACGTCGCCGACCTTGAGGACTGCCTCGCGAGCGTCGATCTCAAGAATTCGCGCGAGTTGTCGCGCGCGCTCGCGCGCTATGACCGTCACAGACGCGCCGACATCGGCTTCAGGACGCATGGCGTCGACTTGCTGAACCGGTCGCTCATCATTCCCTATCTGCCGCTCGATTTACTGCGGGGCGCGGGTTTCATCGCCATGGCGGCGCTCGGTCCGCTGCGGCGCGCCGTTATCCGCGAGGGCGTGCTGCCGCACCTCGTGTTGCCGCGGCTAATGCAGCGGCCGGCGCATAGACAAGAAATCGCCGGCGCTCCGCAGCGGCGCGCCGGCTGGCGATCTTAAACGAGAAGCGATTGGCGTCGCGAATAACGCGGCGCTACTTCGCGCTGATTTCGATCTTCTTTTCTTCTTTCTTGGCTTCGGTCGTTTTGGGCAGCGTGATTTTCAGCACGCCCTTTTCGAAATCCGCCGTGATCTTGTCCTGGTCGACGCCTTCGGGAACCCTAAAGGCGCGCCGGAATGAGCCGTATCGGCGCTCCGAACAATAGTAGCCTTCCTTCTTTTCTTCCTTTTCTTCGTTCTTCTCGCCCGAAATCGACAACACGCCGTTCGAAAGCTTCACGTCGACGCTCTTTTCATCGAGTCCCGGCAGTTCGGCAGTGATCTCGTACCCGCCGTCCTTTTCGACGAAATCGACCGGCGGGCTCGCCGGCCACTGCGACATCAGCCGCTCGAAGGGTTGGAAATCGGCGAGGCCTCGGCGCGACGGAAAGTCGTCAAACAGACGATCGAACTGACGACGGAAGGATTCGAGAGGATGCCAATCGAAAATGCCGGGGCTCTGTGCGGATTGCTTGGTTGGCAGTTTGCTTTCTTCGGCCATGCTGATCTCCCTCGTGAACGGACGATCGCCGAGCACTCGCAAATTCGGCAGCGACGGAGCTGACGATCATTGTGGATTCGTTAGTGACGTGGAGCGTCAGTGGTGTGACTTCAAGGCGCTCCTTTGCGCCAATTTGTCGCGATCAAGCTCGTCGAACTCGCTGAGCGACAACAGTCCGGCGTCCCCGCCAGACGATGCGGTGTTGATCGTCAGCGTCGTCTCATGAAGGAAGCGGAGGAGATAATCCGGCCCGCCCGCCTTAGGCCCAGTGCCGCTTAGGCCAAATCCGCCGAAAGGCTGACTGCCGACGACCGCGCCGATCATATTACGGTTGACATAAATGTTGCCGGCGGGCGCTTCGCGCGACAGCGCGCGGATGCGCTGTTCAATGCGCGTATGCATGCCGAGCGTCAGGCCGTATCCGCCGGCTTCGATGTCCGTGAGCAATTGCGAGAGACCCTCGGCGCGCCAGGTCACGACATGCAACACGGGTCCGAAGATCTCCTCCTGCAAGTCCCGGACTCGATCGAGCCTCACGATATGCGGCGCGACGAATGTTCCTGTCGAAGGCGCAGCGCCGGCGTAGAGGACGCGCCCGGCCGCGCGCTGACGCGACAGATAGGCGTCGAGTTTTTCCTTCGCCTCTGCATCGATCGCCGGACCGACATGCGCGCCGATCTCGCGCGGATCGCCGACGTGCAACTCGCGCGATGCGCCAATCAACGTCTCAAGACATGCGGGCGCGATCTCCTCTTGCAGACATAAGAGCCGCAAGGCGGAGCATCGTTGTCCGGCCGATCGGAAGGCGGAGGTCAGAACATCGTCGACGACCTGTTCGATCAACGCTGTCGAGTCGACGATCATCGCGTTGATGCCGCCTGTTTCGGCGATGAGCGGCGCAATGGGACCTTCCCGCTCGGCGAGCGTGCGGTTGATCCGATGCGCGACTTCGACCGAGCCGGTGAAAACCACGCCCGCCGTCAGCGGGTCGGCGACGAGCGCGGCGCCGATCATTCCGTCGCCAGGAACAAATTGCAGCGCGTTTTTCGGAGCGCCCGCATCGCGCAGGAGTTCAATCGCCATGGCGGCGACAAGCGGCGTCTGCTCGGCGGGCTTGGCGACGACGGCGTTTCCAGCGACGAGCGCGGCGGCGACCTGGCCAATGAAAATCGCGAGCGGGAAATTCCAGGGCGAGATGCAAACAAAGACGCCGCGTCCGTGACGACGCAGGACATTGGCTTCCCCCGTCGGGCCAGGCAGTAGCGTATCGGCGCAGACGATCCGCGCCTGGCCGGCGTAGTAGCGGCAAAGATCGGCCGCTTCGCGAACTTCGGCGAGCGCGTCGTCGAGAGTCTTGCCGCCCTCGCTTTGCAGCAGCGCGATCAGCGGACCGCGCCGCGCCTCGATCAGATCGGCCGCGCGGTCGATTATCTGCACGCGTCTTTCGAACGGCGTACTGGCCCAGGCTGGAAAGGCGCGCGAAGCCGCCGCGATCGCGGCGCGC
This sequence comes from Methylocystis sp. B8, assembly GCF_005771425.1. GTDB lineage: Bacteria > Pseudomonadota > Alphaproteobacteria > Rhizobiales > Beijerinckiaceae > Methylocystis. The sequence continues at coordinate 68,987 of NZ_VBTZ01000002.1, forward strand.
GCCGCAGCTTCGTCTGCTTCAATGACCTCACCGACCACGGCGCCATCGATCGGCGACAAGACGGGACGCGTCGGAACGCGCGTCTCGACGCTCGGGCGTGCGCAAGGCGAAGGGAAAGGCGCGCGCGTCTCTTGAATCAGCGCCGCAAGGGCGGTGCGATCGCCGAACTCCACGCCTTTCGAATTGGCGCGAAGCGGCAGATAAATTTCGCTCGGCAATGGAAGACGGGGATGGCGCGCGCGACTTGACGCGCCGAGCGCTTCGTAAGGGTCGGCGATAAGCGCGCTTTCCGGCGTATCGGGATCGGCCGCGCGCGCGACGAAAGAGGAATTGGCGCCGTTCTCGATCAAACGCCGCACGAGATAAGCAAGCAAATCTCGGTGCGGACCGACCGGCGCATAGATTCGAACGGCGGCGTCGCTCAGCTCTGCAAGCGACCCATAGAGCGACTCCCCCATGCCGTGCAGGCGCTGAAACTCGAAGTCGCGCCGCCCGCGCGCCATCGTCAGGACGGCGGCGACACTGCGTGCGTTATGCGTGGCGAGCTGGGGGAAGAGACGCGGATACGCGAAGAGCTGCGCCGCGCAGGCGTCGAAATTGAGATCCGTCATCGCTTTGCGGGTGAATACCGGATAGTCGGCGAGGCCACGCTCCTGGGCGCGTTTGATTTCGCTGTCCCAGTAGGCGCCCTTGACGAGCCGCACCATGAAGCGCCTGTGATAAGCATCGGCGAGTGACGCGGCATAGTCGATCACTCCCGGTGCGCGCTTCAGATAGGCCTGCGCCGCGAGTCCGAATCCGTCCCAGCTGGAAAGAGAGGGGTCTTTGACGACGCGCGCGACCACATCGAGGGACAGTTCGAGGCGATCCGCCTCCTCCGCATCGATGGTGAAAGCAAGATCGCGGTCTTTGGCGAGACGCGCCAACTCGAGGACTCGCGGCGGCAATTCCCGCAACACGCGTTCGCGCGAGATCGCCTCGTAGCGCGGATGCAGCGCCGAAAGCTTGATCGAAATTCCGGGGCGGTCCGGCAGGCGCCAGGCCCCAGCCGAGTCGCCGATGGCGCGGATGGCGTGGGCATAGGCTTCGAAATAGCGCTCGGCGTCTTCCGCCGTCCGGGCGCCTTCGCCGAGCATATCGTAGGAGAAGCGCTCTCGCCGCCCATGCGCGCGTCTGATCGCTGCTTCGATCGTTTCGCCGAATACAAAATGGGCGCCCATCAGCCGCATCGCCTGGCGGGCGGCGGTCCGCAGCGCAGGCAAGCCGAGACGGCGGGCGAGATCGGCGACGAGCCCGCGCGGCTCCGTCACGTCGACGATGCGCGCCGAAAATCCCAGCGCAAAGGCGCAGGCCTGAACCAGCAACGCGTCGCTCGACGACTCGTGGTGGGAGAAATCGCCCTCGGCAAGCTTGTCGGCGAGGAGTTGATCGGCCGTAGCGTCGTCGGGAACGCGCAGCAGCGCCTCGGCGAGCGCCATCACCGCCAGACCCTCTCGCGAGGAAAGGGAGAATTCGTGGAGGAAGTCTTCGACGCCGCCGAGCGGATCGCGCCTTGCGCGAATGCCGCGCACGAGCGTCAGCGCAGTTTCTTCGATCGTTCGCAGGGTCGCCACATCCGGACGCGACTTTAGGAAAGCTTCAGCGAAGCTCTCGTCGGGGGGCGCATAAGGCGCCGCAAAAGGCGCCGGCCGATCGTCTATCCGGTTCATTCGTCATGGAATCGACCGCGCCCGCAGGCTTCGATCAAATCTTCTCGCCATCCGCTCCCGGCCGCGCGCAACGCCATTTTGTGACGGTCAGTTGCGGGTGATCGCCGGACCACTGAGCGATATAAGGCATCGCTTGCATCATGCAATTGTTGGTCGAGCCCGTGGCGGATTCCAGAACGATCTTGCGCTCGTCGCAGGCGGCGGGCTGCGCCAGCGTGCATACAGTAAGGATGAGCTCAACGAAATTCATCGCAATCTCCTTGCTAAGCGCCCGCTTGGCAGGCGTTCGCTTCCTAGCAAGGGTAAGGCCGGTCAGTCGGGGGTCAATATCTCGCCTTTGCCATAAACGGCCGTGTCGCCCCCGTAGCGGCGGAGCTTTCGCGAGAGGAGATCGGCGGCCGAGGCGCTATGATCTCTCAGGCTGCGCGCCAGAAATCGCGTGAAAGTAAGCTCCTGCGGGCCGCAATCGACATAGGTCGAACCGAAGCAGCCGGCGCGGGCGAGCACGATAGAGCCGCGCTTGTTTAAATAGCCGATTCGCCCCTTAGCCTCGCCCAAAACGAAGATCGTGCCGGCGATAACGCGCGCCCCGAGATCTTCGCCGGCGTCGCCTTCGATGACGACAATGCCGCGACGCAGCCGGTCGCCCGCGCGGGCGCCGGCGTTGCCGCGCACGATGACGCGCCCTCCGGCCATCCCGGCGAGTTCGCCGGCGAGCGGACCGACGAGGAAATCGCCGGCGTCGCCCTTGATCTCGATATCCGCGCCAAGGTTGCCGGAAGCCACATGCGGACCGGCATTCCCGGCGATGGCGATCTTCCCGCCCTTGGCGAGACGGCCGCACTGTGCACCGACGTCGCCTTCGACATGGATTTCGAAACCGGGCAGAAGTTTCGCGCCAAGAAGATCGAAGCGCGACGAGCCGCCCTCATAGCGAAGGCTCTTCAGATCGCCTTCGGAAATCTTGAAAATGTCCCCGACCTTCGTCGAAATGCGCGTGACGCCAATCTCGATCTCTTCGATTTGCGCGATCGACTTGCCGGCGAGACGATCGGGCGTCAGCGGCGAAAGATCGACGCGCTGCGGCGGCTCCTGACGAAGCGTGAAGGTAAAGGGCTTCACGGCAGCAGATCCTTCAAATGATAATGGAACGGCCCGAGCTTGCCGCCGTAATTGCCGGCCCCGACGCGCTTGGCGCCCTGCTCCGGCCCCATCTCGATGATGGCGTGAAGTCCGGCGCGCATCGCCTCGCGCACGGCGTTATCGGTCAGCCCGTCGATGACGATTTCGAGCACGCAGCCGATATCCTCATCGAGCGCGCTCTTCGTGACGCCACGCAGCGTCGGACAATAAGCGTCATTGGTCGAAGCGCTCATGCCCTTGTATTGCGAACCAACCTTGGAGCCCGAGCGCACAATGCCGCCGGGAAACGGCGCAATGGCGTCGGCGACGCCGTCGATCGCCGCTACGGCGGCCTCGGTCGCGCGCATGGTCTTGTCCCAATCCGCGCCCATGATCAAAAGATTGCCGCCGCCCACGGACTTCTTCGTCAGACCGACCTTGCCCTCGCAAAAGAACTCTCCGTCCATCACCGGCACACGCCAGTAGCGCCGGCTGTCGACGACCTTGGACATCTGCCATTTGTCGCCGAATTGGCGCACTGCGTCGCCGACCTTGATCTCGAATTCGCCGGCGACCGTCGAATAGACTGCCGAGCCCGGGCAGGTCAGCACGCATTGGCCGAGTCGATTGACGAGCTGCTTCTCGGCGTCCTTCGACGACATGGCGAAGAGCAGCGCCCGCACGCCCGGTCGCCCGTCCGGCGTTTCTTCCGGCGGCACTTCGCGATCAATGCCGGCCTCACAGCCGCAGCCGATGACCGACGTCGCGAAGCCCGTCATCGTCAGCGCCGCCTGGCGCGCCCATTTGGCGTTTGGCGCGGTGATCAGAATGCCTGTCCCGCTCATCGGGAAGGCTTCGGCGAAATTGTCGTCTATTCTCACGCCATTGCGAACTATATCCGGCATGGAACCTCCGCAAAGGCGTCCTTGTGCGGCAGCGCGGCGTCGGGCACGTCGAAAATGCTTCGCGGCAGGCCGTAAAGATCGTCGTAATAGGTATCGAGGCGCTTGGTGATCTCGCGATCGTAGCGCGGACGAATGTGCAGCGTCTTGCCACGCGTATAATGCGAGACTTCGCCATCGCGCACGACGAGATTGCCGTCCTTGAACACATAAGACGCGCGGCGGAACATGCCGGCGACGTCGCGTCCCGGCTTATATACGGCGATGTCGGCAACGGCGCCCGCGCCAAGCCGGCCGCGATCTTCAAAGCCGAAGAGTTTCGCTGCGCCGGAACGGCTCATCTGCGCGATTTCATAAAGCGTGTATTCGCGTGAAATCGACGGCAGCGTGGTGTGCTCCAGCACGTCCGCCGGCAGGCGCGAAAGATGTTGCGCACGAAGGTCGGCGCTCATCAGCAGCGCGAAAAGTTCCGGATAGGTCGTGAACGGACCGCCATTCGGATGGTCGGTGGTGAAGAACACCTGTTCGGGATTTTCAATGAGCAGGAACAGCTCCAGCCCCGCCGCCCATTGAACGGCGTTGTAATAATTCGAAATCTTATAGGCGTAGGGAACGATGCCGCCGCCATTGGCGTCGCCGTCGAAGATCGCGCCCTTCTTCGGGATCGCGCCGGGCAAGCTGTTGAACTGTTTCAGAACGTCGGACGAGATCGTCACCGTGTCGGAGAACATCACTTGTCCGACATCGACGCTGACATTCGGATTGGCGTTGATCTTCTCGGCGAAGATCGCGCCGGCCGACGAGAAGCCGTTCTTGCCCTCCTTGCCATAGGCATAGAACTGCACATGGGCGAGATGGAGCGGCAGGCCCTGCGCGGCGTCGATCGTTGCGAGCGCCGTGTCGATATTGCCGGCAAGACCGAGATTATTCATGTGCAGATGCAGCGGGTGAGCGATCCCCACTGCTTGAGTCGCCTTCTGCAGCGCCTGGAAAATCTGGCGCGACGTCAGCCCATAGAAGGGCACGACGTCGTCAAGCCCAAAGGCGCGCATATTCTCCTTGAAGGCCTCGACGCCGCCGGGATTAATGCACTTCAAGCCGAGCGAACGGGTGTTCTCGACCGTCTGCGCGACATAATCATTGATCGCGCCGTCCTTCTCGCCGTCGCGCAACATGCCGAGTAGAAAGTCGTCGTTGCCGAGCACGGTGAGCGCGCCCTTGTCGATGATTGGCACGTCGTTGAATTCGAGATGGGTCTGCAAGGCGTGATGCGGCGCCATCGCCGGCTCGACGACGGTGGTAAAGCCCATCTGCGCATAGAGGCGGCCGGTCTCGTAGCTCGACCATTTGGCGGTCGAAAGCGGCGTGCCGGCGAGCCGCGCGCGAATCGCGCGATGCAGCTCCGGCAACAGCAATCGCGCCGTGTTCACATTACCGCCCGCGATGTGCGAATGAATGTCGATCGCGCCGGCCATGACGATGTGACCGGAGACGTCGATCTCCTTGTCGGCGCTGCGGCCGTCGGGTCGCTCGACGACGCGGCCGTCCTCGAACCAGACGTCGCCGATGGCGTCCTGCCCGGTCGCCGGATCGACGATATGGCCGCCGCGCAAAACTGTCAGCGCCATGCGCCCTCCGAAACTTCCGCCATGATGGCGCTGATCGCCTGCGCGACGCTTGGCGCGTCGGTCGGCGCGCTTGCTTTACGCAGCGTCATGCCGCCGGTTTCTTGACTCATCAGCACCGCGTCATGGGTGACGCCGGGCTGACCCACCTCGATGAACAGCCCGCGAGACGGCGCAGCGTTCGCCGGCGCAAGCGTAATGAGCGGAATATCGGCGTGGGACCAAGCGGGTTTCTCGCCGTCAAAAGCGGAGATCCACAGCGCCGCGTCGGCCTCGCCGCTCTCGACGAGCCGCAAGGCTTCGAAACGCCACGGATCATGCTCCGGATAGCCGCGGCCAAAGCCCGTGCGCGGCGGAAAGCCCGTCATCCAACCGGCTGTTTGAGTGACGCCCGAAGCGCCGCTGCGGCCGCCGATATGAACGCCGGTGAAGCGCGTCGTGGCGTTGAGCTCGATCACCAGACCCTGCAGCATCTCGATCGCCAGCGGATCGAGCGTCGACGCCGACCACGCGAACACGCCAAAACGCGCATTCTTTAGCGTCTCAACGAGGCCGTCGATGAGGCTGACCTTATCAGCGTCGAGCGCCACAGGCCGTCCACCGAATCGGGCGCGCCACGCCGCTAGAACGCCCGAAAGCTCCTGCGCGGAGGCCGGGATGACCTTTGCGCCAGGGACGGCGCTCGCCTCGTCTCCTTCCGGCCCAAGCCAAATCACCTTACGCGGCTGCTCCGCCTGCGCGCCGCGGCGCGGCGGCTGCGAAAGCGCAAGCCGTTCCAACATTCCCGGCCAGGCGCGCGTCAGCCCGGGGCCAATCAGCACGACGCAGTCGCCGCGCAGGCGCGCCTCATTCGCCGTCGTCGTGAACATGCCGAAGGAACGCTTGACGTCGATATCGGCGAGCGTTTCGCGCGACGCCAGATGATCGAAGGCGCCCCTCAGTTGCTCTGCCAGAAGAATGGCGGCGCGCGCTCCGGCGACGTCGGCGCCAAGGCCGGCGACAAGCGGAAAGGCTGCGCCGCTGAGAATTTTGGCGGCGTGTCGATAGGCGTCGTCAAGCGCGATCGCCTTGCCGTCGAGCGTCGCTGTCTCCATTCCTACCCCGATTTGCGGCCTGCCCCGGCCAAGGTTAAAGCGTGTCGGCGAACTGAGCGCTATCCATTTGTTTTTTAGCGCCTACTCGCCAAGCCGGGGCGGCTCCTCCCGTGTTTTGCTTATGCCTAGCAGCCGTCACGGCGACTGTCGAGACGTTCGGCTGCGTCATTTGCATCAGCGCCTGCCGCGGCGACTTTGACGGGCGTCGTGGAACAGATGCATTGTGCGCCGCATCGCATTTGCGAAGCCGCTGCGATCATGCTAAATGCTGCGCCGAGCTTAAACCTGCAGGCGCAACGCCCACATAAGCAGGCACAGCCGAAAAGAGTCCTAAACGGAGGAAAACAATGGCCTGGACGACTCCCGTGATTGTCGAAGTCTGCGTCGGCATGGAAATCACCAGCTACGAGTCCGCCGAGATCTAATTTCGGCGCGGCCTTCCTTCGAAGGCGCCAACGAATTTTCAAATCGGGCCGGCAAGAAGAGCGCTGCTTTAAGCGGATTGCGCTTTTCGATTTGCCGGCTCGATTTTTTTGATCGGCGATCAGGAACAGGAGGCCAAATTGCGCTTATCTTCTTTCTTCGTCGCCCTTGGCTTCGCCCTGTTCGTCGCTGCGACGGCCGGAGCCGAAAGTCCGAACGCGAAAACCCTTCTTGAGGACGCGAAACGGAATTTTCAGCCGATCGTCGCTCCTTCCACCGTCGGCAATCCGGTGGCCGCCGCACGCGTCGAACTTGGGCGCCGGCTCTTCTTTGAAAATCGCGTGTCGATGGACGGCAACGTCAATTGCGCTCATTGCCATCTGCCGGAGAAACAGGCGAGCGACGGCCTGCCGAAGGCGATCGGCGTGTTCGGCAAGGAGAATCCGCGCAACGCGCCCTCGATCTTCAACGCCGCGCTGAATTTCAAGCAGCATTGGCGCGGCGACCGCGAGTCGCTTGAAGACCAGGCGGAAAAATCGCTGTTAGGCCCTGCAAGTTTCGGCAATCCCGATCAGGCGACGGCAATGAGCAAATTGAAGGCGATTCCCGCCTACGCTGACGCATTTACAAAGGCCTTTCCCGGCGACAAGGACCCAATCAATTCCAAGAATTGGGGCCTCGCGGTCGGCGCCTTCGAGCGCACGCTGCTGACGCCGTCAAAATTCGATGCCTTCCTTGCCGGCGACGAATCGGCGCTCACGAAACAAGAGCAGGCGGGCTTACGCAAGTTCATCGATCTCGGCTGCGCCTCTTGCCACAATGGGCCGAGCGTCGGCGGCAATTCCTTTCAGAAATTCGGCGTCGTGAACGATTACTGGAAGGAAACCGGAGTCGCTAATCCCGACAAGGGTCGGGCGGACGTCACCAAGAATGACGCCGACCTTTATGTCTTCAAAGTCGCAAGCCTGCGCAATGTGGCGCGCACTGCTCCCTATTTTCACGACGGGTCAGTCGACGATCTGACCAAGGCAGTGAAGATCATGGGCAAGACGCAGCTCGGAACGGAGCTGTCGGATCAGGACGCTGCCGATATTGTCGCTTTTCTCGGCGCGCTGACCGGCCCTGTTCCGGCGAATTATTCCCCGCCGGACCCCTATCCGGACGCACCAGGAAAGTAGGCGCGGAATGCCACCCTCCCCTTGAAGGGGAGGGTGAATGCGCTTCCCTCACGTCAGTCTATTTTCCAACGCGATGCGCATCAGCTCCATGGGCGTGCGGGCGCCGAGCTTTCGTTTCATGATCGAGCAACTGTTGGCGATCGTCTTGTACGAAACTTGAGTCGCGTCGGCGATCTCCGCCATTCCGAGCCCGCGTCCGAGCATTCGCAAAATCTCCAATTCGCGCACAGTCAACGCAGAGAGCGGACTTGCGGCCGCGCCGCTTTTCTCGAAGGCGAGCCGATTGGCGATTTTGGGCATCAGAAACACGCCGCCGGAAGCGACTTCGCGCACCGCCGTCAACAAGAGATAGGGATCGTCGTTCTTCGTCACATAGCCCTTGGCGCCCATCTGAATTGCGCGCGCCGCGAAGATCGGATCATCGTTCATGCTGAAGATCACGATGCGCGCTTGCGGATCTGCTTCCAGAATGCGCCGCGTCAACTCGAAACCGGAAACGCCCGGTAGGCCGATGTCGACGACCGTCACGTCTGGCTTCTGCGCTATGAAGACGGCAAGACCCGTCTCCGCATCGCGCGCGTCGACGACGTCGATATCGTCCTCGCCGGCGAGCATCGCCGCGCAGCCGGAGACGATGATCGGATGGTCGTCAACGATAAGAACGCGCATATTTGACGTGGCTCCACGATCGAGAGTTGCCGAAGCGGCGGCAAGACATTGACGGCATTGAGGCCTTTCGTAAAGTCGGCGACTTCTCTAGAGAATTGGCCTATGTTTCGAAGGCTTTCCCTGCGTCTTCGCCTATCGCTGCTGCTCGGCGCCGTGCTCGCGCTGGGATTGGCGCTCGGCGTCGGCCTGCTCGTCTTGCACGCCGGCGCGCGGGTTCGCGCCGAGGCCGACGGCGCAACGCGCCTGGCGCGCGATCTCGTCGAAGCGACACTGCCCCGATTGGACTCCGCCGCGGACCCGCAAGCGGAGATCGCGAGACTTTTAGCGGATGCGAGGCGGCTGCGCCATGTCCGCGTCACTCTCGCGGGAGACGAAGCTCCCTCGAAGGAGGATGTCGACCGCACGCCGCAGTGGTTCACTCGGCTTGTGCTGCCGAACGCCGCCGTGATACGGATCGAAACCGGCCGTGGCGCGATCCTGATCGCTCCCAATCCTGCGGATGAAATCGCCGAGATTTGGCAGGAGATCGTCTGGCTCGCGATCGGCGGCGCCGGAATCGCGGTCGCCGCTTTTGGCCTCGTTTCGCTCGCCGTGTCGCGGACGCTGCGCCCCATCGCGACACTCGCGGAAGGGCTGCAACGTCTGGAGCGCGGCGAACATTCGATGCGCGTTCCCGCCGACGGCTCGCCTGAATTCGTGATCATCGCCGAACGCATCAACGCGCTCGCCGCAACGCTGCAAAGACTCGATGACGAAAATCGCCGGCTCGTGCGGCGCATGATCCATGTGCAAGACGAAGAGCGCAAAGACATCGCGCGCGATCTGCATGATGAGATCGGCCCTTTCCTGTTCGCCGTGCGCGCGGGCGTCGGCGCATTGGCGCGTCACGCGACCGCTCCGGGGGCCGACCCTTCGCGTCTCGCCGAAGACTGCGCCCGTATCGACGCGCAGATCGCCGCTCTGCAGCAGGTCAACCGACGCATTCTCGGGCGGCTGCGTCCAGCCGCCCTCGAGGAGATGGGACTTGATGACGCCTTGCAGGCGCTCGCGCAAGGTTGGCGCGAGGCCAATCCCAATGTCGCCATCGTGCTTTCGCTTGATGGCGCTTCCGGCGACCTAGATCACGCTGTATTTGGGCGTAGTCGCCCAAATACAGATAACGTGATCGATTCCAAAAGCTTAGAGCGCGCTTTACGCGAAAAACCGGATTCCACTTTTTCGCAGCGCGCTCTAGACGAGGAAACCGCGCTCACCGCCTATCGCATCGTGCAGGAGGGACTCGCCAATGCGCTTCGGCATTCTGGCGCCGATCTGGTCGAAGTGACCGTCACGCACGCCAATGGCGCATTGCATATCGTCGTGGAGGATAATGGGTCCGGTCTCGACGCGACGCGTCCTTCGTCATCGAGCGGCGGTCTCGGTTTGCGTGGTATGAGCGAACGAGTAGGCGCGCTCGGCGGCGCGCTCACCCTCGGCAATAATGCGCAAGGCGGCGCGCGGCTCACCGCGTCGCTGCCCCTGCGCGGCGCCGCTGGTCGCTAAGCTGTAATCCAGGCGCGCGCCTCATCGGCTTGCGACGTCGAAAACACCTTCATCTCGCCGGGCGTAATGAAGCTGAATAGCTGCATCGTGTGCTTGATCCACTCAACGTCGGTGATGAGCGCGATTCGCTCCCAACGCGTGAGATGTCCCATTCCGACCTTGAAATCCTCAAACATCGCGCCGGGATCAATTCCCGAGAAGTCGGGCGTGATCTCGTAATAGATCCTGACCTTGTCGTGTTTCTTGAGCGCGCTCTCAACCGCAGGAACGAGGACAGAATCGTAATCCGCCTTCGTCACACGACCCTTACAGCGAATCGCCACGACATTATCGGGAAAGTTCGATAGTTGCTCGATCACCAACGTCCTCCATAAACTTAGCGGATGTACTTAAGGGGCTACGCCAAAGACGCAGTGCCCTGCTCGCCGAGCAGTCGTGCTCTTAAAAGCTTGGGCACGACGGAGTTGTGAGCGCCTGCGATGAATTTGAAGATATGTGAAGAATATTTCATCTGACTAGCGAACGCCTTTCGGCCGCCGCTGCAGCGGCAATCTCCTGCTCCAAAGGGTCAAGCCATTGGCGTCCCTTCTCATTTCTTCCCGCTGACCACTCGCCGCCGACGCGCCTGCAACTCGATCGCGAGTCCCCTATATGCGGCTGCAGCGCTTGGCTATGCATTCATGGAGGCGGCGCGTGTATTCCCACCAGCTTCATTATCTTCCCCTGCCGCCGCTAATTTATGCGGTCTTCTTTGGCGCGCTTGTCGCGCTATTCGTGCTGATACAGCTTGGCGCGCTGCACTATGCCTATAGCCGCATCGGTCTGAGCTCCAGATCTGCGACGCTCGTGCTGCTCGCTTCGCTACTTGGAAGCTACATAAACATTCCCGTGGCACACTTCGCCAACGAACGCGTCGTTCCTCAGGAAATGATCGATTTCTTCGGAAGGCGTTATGTGGTCCCGATGATCGTCGATTGGCCGGGAATGATACTGGCCGTGAACGTTGGCGGCGCCGTCATTCCGATTCTGCTTTCGATTTATCTGCTTGCCCGCAACCGCATTTGGATCGTCGCAACCTTGGCGACGGCGATCGTCGCCGTTGTCGTCCACTTGTTCTCGCGGATTGTTCCCGGCGTCGGCATCAGCGTGCCCATTCTGGCGCCGCCGATCTTATCGGCGGTTCTGGCGATATTGTTGTCGCGCGATTTCGCCGCGCCGATTGCCTATGTCAGCGGCAGTCTCGGCACCCTGATCGGCGCGGACTTGCTCAATCTCGGCAGAATACAAGAGATCGGGACGCCCGTCGCATCCTTTGGCGGCGCAGGGACGTTCGACGGCATATTCGTTACCGGAATTCTTGCCGTGCTCATCGCGAGCCTTCCCTTGCGCCGGAAGCCTTCCGGCGTTTCGCCTACGACGCAGTAGTTCGACTGCACGCCAGCGCCGCTCTTCTTCCAGCGACGTTAACGGCGCTAGCCGGGTTCGCGGCGTCCGCGCTATATTGCTTGCGATGGCCTGATTCAAAAGGAGTCGCAAATGAAGAAAGCATTGCTGCTCGGCGCGCTGGCGCTTGCCGGCGCCATGGCGCTGCCGGCGACGGGCGCGCTCGCGAAGGCGACGGGTCCCGTCGCTGCGCTTGACACCGATAATGACGGCACGGTCGATCTCAATGAAATCAATAAATCCGCCACTGATCTTTTTACGCGTCTCGAGAAGGACTCGGATGGGACGGTTGACGTTAAAGAAATGAAGGGACGCGTTTCGAAGAAAGAATTCAAAGAAGCCGATCCTGACAGTGACGGAACGCTATCCAAGGACGAGTTTCTCACTATGGTCTCCGGGATGTTCAAGGAGGCGGACCCTGACAATGACGGGACGCTTGACGCCAAGGAGCTCGGATCCAAGAAGGGTAAGGCGCTGCTCCGCGTGACAAGGTGACTCGACCAGGGCGCGCGCGAGTTCTGAGAAACTTGATCCCGCGCGCCAAAGCGGCCATTTAGGCGACATGAAAAGCTTGGTCGCCGCCTTCTGTTTGCTGCTCGTAGCCGTACCGGTTGCGGCTGAAACGGTGAACGTCAAGGTCGGCGTTCTGCGTGAAGCGCATTCGCGGGAGACCCTTTCCATTCTCGATATTCCCGCCGCTGACGATACGCTCGCCGGCGCGCTGCTCGGCGTGGCCGACAACAACACCACGGGAAAATTCACCAACCAGACATTTGAGGCGATCGACGCCAAGCTTGACGAGGGCGATGACGTGGTCGCGGCGTTCGACTCGCTGATCGAGAAGGGGGCGCTTTTCATCATCGCCGACCTCTCGCCTGAACGCCTGCTCGCGGCTTCTAATCGCGCCAAATCGAAGGGCGCCCTGCTCTTCAACGTCTCCGCCGCGGATGACCGACTTCGCGAAGAGGATTGCCGCACAAATGTCATCCATGTCGCGCCGACGCGATCGATGCTGGCGGACGGTTTAGCGCAATATCTTGTGTGGAAGCAGTGGCGACGCTGGCTCATGATCAAGGGATCGCATCCGAAAGACGAGCTCCTGGCCCAAGCCTTCCGCAACAGCGCCAAAAAATTCGGCGCGAAGATCGTCGAAGAACGCGTCTATGAAGACACTGGCGGCGGGCGGCGCAGCGACTCTGGCTCCGTTCAAACGCAGCGGCAGATGCCGCTGCTGACGCAGAATGCGCCAGCCTATGACGTGCTCATCGCCGCCGACGAAAGCGAGGTATTCGGCGGCTACCTTCCCTATCGCACCTGGGATCCGCGCCCGGTCGCCGGTTCGGCTGGCCTAATGCCGACGAACTGGGGCCCCGCGCATGAACAATGGGGCGCGCTTCAGTTGCAGAACCGCTTCATCCAGACCTTCAGACGTTTGATGAATGCGCGCGACAATGCGGCGTGGCTTGCGATGCGCATGATCGGCGAAGCTGCGACGCGCACTGCATCGAACGACGTCGAGAAGCTGCGCCTCTATATGCTCGGCAAGGACTTCTCCATCGCCGCCTTCAAAGGCGTGCGGCTCACGTTGCGGCCATGGAATCAGCAATTGCGCCAACCGATACTTCTTTCCGATGGACGGATGGTCGTCTCGGTTTCGCCGCAGGAAGGCTTCCTCCATCAAACGAGTGAACTCGACACGCTCGGAGTCGACCAGCCGGAGACGAAATGCAGATTGAAATGAACAAGGCTCTTCCGATTCATTCTCGTTTCCGGCGTCATGGCCGGGCTTGTCGCGGTCATCCATGCGAGAGTCCCAACGGCGTGGATGCCCGCGACAAGCGCGGGCATGACACGCGTTACGCGATCAGCATGACTATATCCGCCTTCCTTTGCTCTACGCTTCTCGTCACGCCCGCCGGCGCCTACAAGGCTTACGTCAGCAATGAAAAGGGCAATTCCATCACCGTCCTCGACACCGACAAGCTTGAAGCGACGGCGACTGTGAAAGTTGGCCGCCGACCGCGCGGCATCGCGCTCAATAAGGACGGGTCCGAACTCTACATTTGCGCAGGCGACGACGACGCCATCCAGCTGCTCGACACTAAGACGCTGAAAATTACGGGCAAGCTGCCGTCAGGCCCTGATCCCGAGCTTCTGGCGCTCAGTCCAGACGGCAATATCATCTATGTTTCGAACGAAAACGATAATCTCGTCACGCTCATTGACGTGAAGAAGAAGGAGATGATCGGCGACATTCCAGTCGGCGTTGAACCCGAGGGCATGGCGGTCAGTCCCAACGGCAAACTGCTCGTCAATACTTCTGAGACGACCAATATGGCGCATTTGATCGACACGCAGTCGAAAGAAATCGTCGCGAATATTCTCGTTGATGGGCGGCCGCGTTTCGCCGAATTCAAACAGGATGGTTCGGAGCTTTGGGTTTCGTCAGAAGTTGGTGGAACGGTCGCCGTCATCGATCCTGTGAAACGTGAATTGAAGCAGAAGATCAGCTTCGACATTCCGGCGATGTCGAAGGAAGCGATCCAACCGATCGGGATTTCTTTCACGCGCGACGGAAAACGCGCCTTCGTGGCGCTTGGACCGGCCAATCGTGTTGCGGTGATCGACGCCGAGACGAAAAAGATCGAAAAATATTTGCTCGTCGGTCAGCGCGTCTGGCACCTCGCCTTCACGCCCGACGAAAAATATCTGCTCACCGCCAACGGCGTCTCCAACGACGTATCGGTGATCGACGTCGCGTCGCTCAAAGTGCTGAAGTCGATTCCAGTTGGTGCCTTTCCATGGGGCGTCGTCGTGGCGCCACAATGACAAACACGTCATTGCGAGGCGCGTCAGCGACGAAGCAATCCAGGGCAGCGTGCCTAATTCTGGATTGCTTCGCTTCGCTCGCAATGACGGAAACGCTCCAGTGACCCCTGCGCTCACGATCAAAGAGGTCAGCCACTCGTACGGCCCGCGAAAGGCCCTCGACGACGTCAGCTTTTCCGTTCCTCCCGGCAGCTTCACCGTGCTTCTGGGATTGAACGGCGCCGGCAAGAGCACGCTGTTCTCGCTCATCACCCGGCTCTACGCGGCGCGCCACGGCGAGATCGAGATCTTCGGTCATAACATCATGCGCGAGCCCGGCGCCGCACTGCGCCGGCTCGGCGTCGTTTTTCAGGCGCGCACGCTCGATCTCGAATTAAGCGTGATGCAGAACCTCGTCTATCACGCCGCCCTGCATGGCATTGGACCGATCGAAGCGCGCCGCCTTGCACACGCGGCGCTAGCGCGGGCGGGACTCGCCGACCGCGCGAAGGACAAGGCGCGCGCGCTGTCGGGCGGACAGATGCGCCGCGTCGAAATCGCGCGCGCGCTTCTACACGAACCGCGGCTGCTGCTTCTCGACGAGGCGACTGTCGGGCTCGACATCAAGGCGCGCGCCGATCTTCTCGCGCTTGTACGCGAGCTGGTGCAGGAAAAGCGACTTGGCGTTTTGTGGGCAACACATCTCATCGACGAGATCGCCGACGACGATCAGGTGGTCATTTTGCATCAGGGCAGAGTGCTCGCGACAGACCGAGCGCAAGCGATCATCGTAGAGCAAGCCGCGGCGAACATCGGCGACGCCTTCACGCATATCACCGGCGCGGCTCAGGAGAAGCTTTCGGCATGAGCGAAATCGCTGCGCCCAGTGGCTTCACCCTTCGCCAATATCTGATCTGTCTCTCGGGAGTCGTCTGGCGCGAGGGCTTACGCTTTCTGCATCAGCGCGAACGCTTCGTCTCCGCGCTGGTGCGGCCGCTCGTTTGGCTCTTCATCTTCGCGGCGGGCTTCCGGCAGGTGCTCGGCGTGTCGATCATCCCGCCTTACGAGACCTACGTGCTCTATGAGGTCTATATCGCACCGGGCCTCATGGCGATGATCCAGCTCTTCAATGGCATGCAATCCTCGCTCTCAATGGTTTACGACCGCGAGATGGGCAATATGCGCACGCTGCTCGTCTCGCCCTTTCCGCGCTGGTTTCTTCTCGGCTCCAAACTTTTGGCGGGCGTCGCCGTCTCGATTTTGCAGGTCTACGCCTTCCTGCTGATCGCCTATTTCTGGGAGATCGAGCCGCCGTCGAAATGGGGCTATGTCACGGTGCTGCCGGCGCTCGCGCTCAGCGGATTGATGCTCGGCGCACTCGGCATGCTGCTGTCGTCGCTGATCAAACAGCTCGAAAATTTTGCGGGCGTGATGAACTTCGTCATCTTCCCAATGTTCTTCGCGTCCTCCGCGCTCTATCCGCTGTGGCGCGTGAAAGAGTCGAGCCCATGGCTCTATTATGTATGCGAAGTCAATCCGTTCACCCATGCGGTCGAACTGATCCGCTTCGCTTTTTATGAGAAGGTTGCATGGACCTCGCTCGCAATCGTATTCGCCTATACGAGCGCGTTCCTCGTCGCCGCCATCCTCGCCTATGATCCCGCGCGCGGCATGCTGATGCGCAGGGGCGGCTAGGCCGCCTCAGCTACTTCTTCTCGTCCTTCTTGGCGTTCTCCGCAGCGACTTCCTCGACGACAGCCTGCGGCAGCTTGACGCCCGACGCGAGCTGCGCGCCGAGCGCGATGGCGCGCGCCTCCGTCAATCTCAAGGCGCAATAGCCGAAATCCGGCTCGCGCGCATAGGACCGGCACACTTCCTCACGCCAAGAGGAGAAGCCCGCCTGCTCCTTGACGAGGAAATTGCGTATCGCCTTTTCTTTTTTATTGCGATCATAGAGCGCGCGAAAATTGTTGCGGACGGTCGTTTCGACGCGCGCGCGGGCGCCAAGCATCTCTTCGCCCTTCTTGGGGTCGATTTCGTCCGCGCCCATCCCCCAAAGACCTTCGGGATCTGCGCGGCAGCCCGCTTCCTTCAGTTCACAGGCCTTCCCCTCATTGGTGACGAGGATCGCGCCGTCGAGCACGCTGAATGTGAAGGGACAGGCGGGAAACGCGACCTGATAGCGGCGCAGTCCGGTATCGCTCTCGCGTGCCGTCAGCTTCAATGGCATCCCGGCGACTTCGACACGGCAGGATTCTCCGGAGCGCCGCAAATCATCCCCGACGAGCGTGAGTTTCGCGACCTGCAGGTCCGCCCCCGCTCGGGAGAATTCTATGGCGCTTCCCTCGCCATCCTCTTTGAGAATCTTCCCGACGATGGCGTCTTCCGTCGGAGCCTTCGGCATGATCGCCGGCCCCGCGGCCGCGCCCATCTCGCTGCCAACGCCCTTTTTCTTTGAGGGGCTTGCGACAGTTCCCTCGGGCGTCGGGGCCACTGCTCCGGGAAGCACAAGCTGAGCTCTGGCCGAGGCGACGCCCGCAGCGATCAGCGCCGCGGCCCCAAAAACGCGGACGCGGCGCGCGGCCGGAGTTCGAAACCAAAATCCAAACATGGCGATCGCCACCCCTCGGCCGCAGCCTTGCCCCTGCCCTTGCGGCGAGGCGCGCGCTATCGAGGCGCGAGCACCATCACCATCTGCCGTCCTTCCATGGACGGTTCGAGTTCGACCTTCGCCAGCGTGGCGGTCTCCGCCTTCACGCGCGACAGAAGCCGGTAGCCAATGTCCTGATGCGCAATTTCGCGGCCGCGAAAGCGAAGGGTGACCTTAACCTTGTCGCCTTCTTCGAAGAAGCGGCGCACAGCCTTCATTTTCACATCGTAATCGTGGTCATCGATGCCCGGCCGAAGCTTAATTTCCTTAACTTCGACAACCTTTTGCTTCTTGCGCGCCTCGGCGGCTTTCTTCTGCTCGGCGAAGCGAAAACGCCCGTAATCAAGGATTTTGCAGACGGGAGGAGTGGAATTGGGCGCGATCTCGACGAGGTCTAGCCCAGTCGTTTCGGCCATGGTCAGCGCCTCCGGCAATTGGACGACGCCGTGATTTTTCCCCTCGGAATCGATTAGCTGCACTTCTCGCGCGCGAATTTCCCGATTGATACGCGGCCCTTCCTTCTGCGGGGCTGCGACGCTCTTCATTGGACGGCGAATGGATCATCTCCTTCTCTTGGCCAAAAGCCGGCCGCTGAGCCATAGGCGCAAAACAGCGACCGCCGGACGCGCCGTCCGGGACCATGGAAGAGATTCCCACGACAGCGCGTCAAGTCAACCTTTCGGGGCGCTCGGGCGTCCCTTTTTCGCAACGAACGTCAAATATTTTGCAAGAAGGCCAAAATCAGCGCGTTAACCCTTTCGGGCGCGTCTTCCGGCGTCCAATGCGACACGCCCGGCAGTTTTTCGATTCGAAGATTGCGAACGTAGCGATCTATGCCATCGAGACAGGATTCGCCGAGCGCCACATCATTCAGCCCCCAAACGACAAGCGTGGGCGCATCTACTGGCAAGTCGAGGTCTTCCGCCTCAAGAATGTCGCTCCCTGCGGCGCGATACCAATTGAGCATCGCTGTCGCCGCGCCAGGCGCCGACACATTGGCGCGATAGATGTCCATCTCCTCTTTCGAGAAGACTCCTTCTCGGCCCGCGGCAAATTGCATCAGCCGCTCAGCGAGCGCGCCGCGGCGCGCCGACAACAGCCGATCAGGGAGCCAAGGCAGCTGAAAGAAGGCCGCATAGGCGGACTTGAACTTCTGTCGCCATTGTTCTTCGAGCGCGCGCCGGAAGCACAGAGGGTGCGGAATATTGAGAGCAACCAGAGCGTCGATACGGCGCAATTTGCGAATGGCGACGACCCAGGCGATGAAACCGCCCCAGTCATGGCCGATGAGCGAGACCGAGGTGGGATTCGCCGCATCGATCAGTCCAGCAACATCCCTCGTCAGCGCCTCCAGTGAATAGGCGTCTTTTTCTAACGGGCGCGTCGTCGCGCCATAGCCCCGCTGATTGACTGCCCAGACGCGATGTCCCACGGCCACGAGCGGGCCGACAAGATGACGCCACATGACGGCGTGCTCAGGAAAGCCATGCAGAAGGAGCGCGAGCCGATCGCCCGCGCCCGCTTCGAAAATCTCGAATTCGATTCCGTTGGCTGGAACGACGATGCGGCGCGCTCCCAGAAGCGTCGCCGCCGACCTCACATTTGACCCGCTAATGCCGGGCAACTCGGACAGGGCGCGCCACCCGTCATGGCGGCGCAGGTCTCACCGGACTCTCCGCCTGCGGCGGGTCGGGCGATGAGCGACAGCTGGCGCTCGACATGGGCGCCGCCGCAAGACGGGCATGCGGGCGTTTCATCAAAACGCGACAGAGTTTCGAACTCATGCGCACAATCATTGCAGCGATAGGCGAAAAGCGGCATTAGCCCCTCAGATTTGCCGAATGGACGTCCTGCAATTTACCGGCCCGCTCGCTTCGCGACAAGCCATAGCGTCGTGGCGCGACGCGGTAGATGGCCGCGCGGCGCTCCGGGCACGCTAGATTCCATGTGACGAATCGTATCAGGGAAATTCAGATGACCTACCGCGCGCCGCTCGACGACATTCTCTTCGCCATCCGCCTCGCGGCCGGCGAAGGCGCGATCGAGCCTGGCGGCATCTATGGCGACCTTGCCGACGGCGTCGCCGGACAGACGCTGACCGAAGCGGGCAAATTCGCAGAAGAAGTTCTCCTGCCGCTCGACAAGATCGGCGATCGCGTGGGCGCCACATATGCGAATGGCGCGGTCACGACGGCTCCCGGTTGGCGCGAGGCCTACGCTCAATGGAAAGAAGGCGGCTGGAACGCCATCGCCGCCGCACAGGAATATGGCGGTCTGGACCTCCCCGCGCTGCTCAACGCCGGCTGCACCGAGATTTGGAACGCCGCCAACATGGCGTTCGCCGTTTGCCCGTTGCTCGGCCATGGCGCGATCGAGGCGATGGAGGCGCATGCCAGCGACGCGCTGAAGGAGACCTACCTGCGCAAGATCGTCAGCGGCGAATGGACCGCGACGATGAATCTGACGGAGCCCGGCGCCGGATCGGACCTCGGTTTGATGCGGACGCGCGCCGAACGCGCCGATGACGGCTCCTATCGCCTTTTCGGACAGAAGATCTTTATCACCTATGGCGAGCATGATCTTGCGCCGAACATCGTGCATCTCGTGCTTGCGCGCCTCTCGGGCGCGCCGGAAGGCACGCGCGGCATCTCGCTCTTTCTGGCGCCGAAATACTTGCCCGACGAAACCGGCGCCTTCACGCGGCGCAACGACCTGCGCTGCGGCGGGATCGAGCATAAGCTTGGAATACACGGTTCGCCGACCTGCACCATGATCTATGGCGATGAAAACGGGGCCGTCGCTTTTCTCATCGGCGAGGAGAACAAGGGCCTCGCCTGCATGTTCACGATGATGAACAACGCCCGCCTGGCGGTGGGCCTGCAAGGCGTCGCGCTCGCCGAACGCGCGACGCAAATGGCGCTTGGCTACGCCCGCGAGCGCAAACAGGGACGCGCGCCCGGCGCCAGGGAGACGAGCGCGATCATCGAGCATCCCGACGTCGCGCGCATGTTGCTGACGATGGCCAGTCTCACTGCGGCGGCGCGGGCGATCTGCTACGAGACGGCCGCCGCCATCGATTGCGCGCGGCACGAAGGCGATCCGGCATACGCCGCGGCGGCGCAAGAGCGCGCCAGTCTGCTGACGCCCGTCGCCAAGGCTTTCTCGACCGATATCGCCAATGAGACGACATCGCTCGCCATCCAAGTCTTCGGCGGCATGGGCTATATCGAGGAGACCGGCGTCGCGCAGCTCATGCGCGACGCGCGCATCTGCGCGATCTATGAAGGCACGAACGGCATTCAGGCGATTGATCTCGTCACGCGCAAGATCCGCGGCGGCGACGGCGCGGCGCTCGCACGCGAGATCGAGGATATGCGCGCCATCGCGCGCGACGCCGACTTCTCGCACGAAGCGTTGCGTGAATCCGTGGAGGCGCTGGCGCAGGCGAGCGAATTTCTGCCGAAAGCCGAACTCGCGGGCGCGCTTGCTGGCGCGACGCCCTATTTGCGCCTTTTCGCGTTGGCGCGCGGCGCGACGCTGCTCGTGAAAGGCGCGAAACTCGCGCAGCGCGAGGCCGATGCGAACGCGGCGCGCTATGCCGCGCTCGCCCGCTTCTTTGCCGAGAACATCGCCGTCGCCGCGCCGGGCTTGGCGAAGACCGTGATCGAAGGCGGCGCATCGGCGAATGAGTCGCATGCAGCGCTTGGTGAATAGGCGGAGCTATCGCAAGGGTCCAACAACGTCAAACTGTTAGGCGCCCAAGAACTCTCGCAGCGCCTGCTGCTGCGGCGCGCTCATATGCAGCCCGAGCTTTGACCGCCGCCACAGAATGTCTTCCGCCGTGCGCGCCCATTCCTTTTCGCGCAGATAAGCGATCTCCGCCTCTGTCAGGCCGTAACCAAAGTCGCGACCGAGATCACCGAACGTCCGCGCATTCTTCAAAATCTCGAACAGGCGCGTCCCGTAAGCGCGCGCGAGGCGCAGCGCCAGTTCATCGCCAAGAAACGGCTTGTCGCGTTTGAGATCATCGAGAAAGCGATCGAAACCCTGCGGCATGTCGCCGCCAGGAAAAACTGCGCCAGCCGTCCAGGCTTCTCCCCGCGCGGGAAGAAATGCGGCGAGCTGGTCAAGCGCATGTTCGGCGAGCCGGCGCGCCGTCGTGATCTTGCCGCCGAAGATGGAGAGCGACGGCGCTCCATTTTCGGGCGTATCGAGATCGAAAGCATAGTCGCGCGTTACCACCGACGCTTTAAGCGAACCGTCATCGTAGAGCGGCCGAAGCCCCGCGAAACTCGATACGATGTCGGCGCAAGTCGCTGGTTTCCGCAAAAAATGATTCAGCGAATTGAGAAGATAGTCCATCTCGGCGTCGCTGATCGCCACGGCGCCGGGCGGACCCTCATAAGAGACGTCGGTCGTGCCGACGAGCGTAAAGTCGTGTTCGTAGGGAATCGCGAAGACAATGCGGCCATCCGGATTTTGAAGGATGTAGGCTTGCGGACCTTCGAAGAGCTTGCGCAGAACGAGATGCGAGCCCTTCACCAGCCGCACATGTTTGCGCGAATGGATGCGCAGCGCATCTTCGAGCACCTGCGACACCCAGGGACCAGCGGCATTGACGAGAACCCGCGCCTCGATTGCCTCTCCGCCTTCGAGCGTTGCGCGCCAACGGTCGCCCTGCCGCTCGGCACGAATAAGCTTTGCGCCGACGTTGATCGTCGCGCCGCGCTCGGCCGCGTCGCGCGCGTTCAAAACGACGAGGCGTGAATCGTCCACCCAGCAATCGGCGTAAGTGAAGCCGACGCGATAAATGTCGCGAAGCGGCGCGCCGAGCGCGTCGCCGGCAAGCGTCACCATATGCGAGCCTTCGAGACGCTTGCGCCGTGCAAGGTGGTCGTAAAGAAAAAGCCCCAGTCTCAGCAGCCAGACTGGCCGCAGCCCCTTCTCATAAGGCAGCACAAATTTTAACGGCCAGATGATGTGCGGCGCGGCGGCGAGCAGTAGTTCGCGCTCGGCGAGCGCTTCATGCACGAGCCGAAATTCATAAAGCTCAAGATAGCGCAACCCGCCATGGATGAGCTTCGTCGAGGCTGACGACGTGCCTTGCGCGAGGTCGCCCTGCTCGACAAGCCTGACGGACAGGCCGCGGCCGGCGGCGTCGCGGGCGATGGCGCAGCCGTTGATCCCGCCGCCGACGATGAGAAGATCGTAGATCATGGCGTCTCGATTCGAAGCGCCATGACTATAGACCTAAGCCTGCGGGCGGCCCGCCTGCTTATGACGGGCGCCGCCGTTTGCGCGCCGTCTCTGGCCGTTTGGGGCGCCGGGCCGCTTGGCCGTGGGACGCTGTCCATCGCGACGCGGATGCTGCGCGCCGTTGCGATGCGGAGCCGGCGCGCGGCGTATCGGTTCGCCCTCGTCGTGCCGCGCATCGGGGCTGCGCCGGTCGGTGCATTCAAGCGTCTGGCGCGTCAGCTTTTCGATGGCGCGCAGCAGCGGGCGCTCGCCATTATCGCAGAGCGAAATCGCCTTGCCGGCCGCGCCGGCGCGCGCGGTGCGGCCGATGCGATGCACATAGGCTTCGGCGACTTCCGGCAATTCGTAATTGACGACATGGCTAACGCCGTCGACGTCGATGCCGCGCGCGGCGATGTCGGTCGCGACAAGCACGCGCGTGCGGCCCTTGCGGAACGCGTCCAGCGCGCGCAGACGCTGACTCTGGCTCTTATTGCCGTGAATAGCGTCGGCGCCGACGCCAGCGCTTTCAAGGTGCTGCGCGACGCGATCGGCGCCGCGCTTGGTGCGCGTAAACACGATCGCGCGCGAGATTTCTCGGTCGCCCAGCAATTCCAACAGCAAGTCCCGCTTGGCGTTGCTCGCAACGAGATAAACGTGCTGCGCGACGCGCTCGGCGGTGGTCGCCGCCGGCGTCACTGACACTTTCACTGGGTCATGCAGCATATCGTCGGCGAGCGCAGCGATTTCCCGAGGCATGGTCGCCGAAAACAGCAGCGTCTGGCGGCGCTTCGGCAGTTTCGCGACGATCTGGCGGATCGGAACGATGAATCCGAGATCGAGCATATGATCGGCTTCGTCGAGCACGAGCGCCTCGGTCGCCGCAAGTTTCAGCCTGCCGCTGCCGATATGGTCGAGAAGCCGGCCGGGCGTCGCCACAAGCACGTCGAGGCCGCGCGCCAGCATGTCGATTTGCGGACGATGCGACACGCCGCCGACGATGACGCCGACGCTTGGACGAAAGAACTGTCCATAGGCGCGGAAACTGTCGGCGATCTGAGTCGCGAGTTCACGCGTCGGCGCGAGAATGAGCGCGCGCGTCGTATTGGGCGCAGCGCGGCGCCGATCGGCGAGCAGCCGGTGCAAGATCGGCAAAGCGAAAGCCGCCGTCTTGCCGGTGCCCGTCTGGGCAACGCCGAGAAGGTCGCGCCCTTGCAAGAGAGCGGGAATGGCCTGCGCCTGAACCGGCGTAGGCGTGTGGTAGTTTTCGCGCGAAAGCGCGCGCAGCAGGATCTCGTTCAAGCCGAGATCGGAGAATGTCGTCACTTCAGTTGTTGCTTTCAGTTGTTGATTCGAGCCGCAACGACCGGCGCGTGAATGCGCCGGACCAGGGCTAAAGAGAGCGGCCCCGCGTAATGGCCGTCGGCGTAAGGAAAGGGGGCGCTCGACAGCTCGTCGACGAAACGTCGACCATACGCGGCTGGAGCGCCTCATGCTGCGGCGCAGCACCCGCTTGATACAGGAGCGCTGCGTGGCGGTCAATGCGGAGCAACAATGCGGGCAGGAGAGTCGGGTGAAGGAGAAGCGTTCTCGCCCTCATCCTGAGGAGGCGGCGCAGCCGCTGTCTCGAAGGACGACGGCGAGTTCCGGGCGGCGCTAGAAGTTTTCCTTGTCCTTCGAGACGCCCGCGCCGACCTCGGGTAAACCCAAGACCGGCGCCGGCTCCTCAGGATGAGGAAACCTTCACCCGATCATCCTGGAAGAACGCAGAATTTCGTCGGCCGCGACAACTCTTGTCCGCTCCCCTATAAACCGGCAAAGCGAAACGCCGATGGATTAAGCGCTATGAACGCCATTGCAAATTTCGACGGCGCGGAAATCCTCAACACATTCGTATCGCTGAGCGTGGCCATCGTTCTGGGCACCGCCATCGGCGCCGAGCGGCAATATCGCCAACGCACCGCCGGGTTGCGCACCAACGCCCTCGTCGCGCTCGGCGCCTCCGCTTTCGTCGATCTTGGCATGCGGCTGATGGGCAATCAGGGCGCGACGCAGGTGCTGGCCTATGTGGCGTCCGGCGTCGGCTTTCTTGGCGCCGGCGTCATCATCAAGGAAGGCATGAATATCCGCGGCCTGAACACCGCGGCGACAATCTGGTGTTCGGCGGTGATGGGCGCTTTCGCCGGCGCCGACCGCCCGGCGGAAGCCGTATTGCTCACGGCCTTCGTTCTCGCCGGCAATACGTTCCTGCGGCCGCTCGTTCACTGGATCGAACGTGCGCCGATCGATGAGAGCGCGACGGAGGCGGTCTATGAGGTTCGCGTCGCCGCGAGCGAAACAAGGCGGGACGCCATTCGCGACCAGATCATCGAGCTGTTAGAGGTCGCCTCTTATCCGATCCAGGACATCGCTGAACATGAACGCGAAGACGACGTCGAGATCGTCGCTACGCTTGCGACGTCCAGCGTGACGAGCCAACAGCTCGACGCCGTGGTCGACTCGCTTGCCACGCTCGACGGCGTCTCGCATGCGACCTGGTCTTCCCGCACAAGCGATTGAAGACGCGCGGTGAGTAAGCAGCCCGCCGAGTCGCGGTTCACGATTTAAATTTCTGCTTATGACGCAGAACAGACCTATGATGTGGACAGTGTTGCTGCTTACGCGTTTTAGTGCGCTGTGTGGCGCAGTCACACAAGGGTGACGATCGCACGCGTCGCGCCTCATACTGTAACGAAACACTGCGGCCGACTGCTTATCTCGGCCGCAGCTTCTTTGCTACGCTCTATTCAACAATCCCCCGTGCGCGGCCGCACGACACTTTGCAGGAACAACCAGTCCCGAGCCATCCGGGCTCGTTGAGCAAGCAGGTCTTCACGGGGGTCGCGCAATAATATCCCTCAGTCGCGACAGGCGCTGGATAGGCTGCGCCGTAATAGCCGTATCCCGATGGATAGGCAGAGCCGTAATAGCCATAGCTATACGGGTAGCTTGCCGCCGCGCCGAGCGCCATGCCGTCGTAGCCCCAGCCACGTTGTCCCCAATCGCCGCCACAGCGGCCCCACGCGGAAGCTGGGGTCGAAATTGACAGCATAATGATCGCCATCATGGCGGCGAGCGCCGCAGTCATTATCTTGCGTGAGTTCGTCATTGGCAGAACTCCCTCGGGCCCGGCTCAGCCGGGCCCTTGTTGGACAAAACCCCGACGCCCACCCTTGTAACGCGAGCCCCGCTTCGCTTGTTCCCGCCATTGAGGGCGCGGAACGCGGCGGCGGGAGGCGAATTGGATGACGACGCTTTCGTCGACCTCATTCAAAAATTGGCGTGAAGCCCAGACCGCAAGAAATGTCCGCTTTTGGCGCGAAGCAGCCATTGAAGCGACGGCCGCTGTCGACCCAGAATGGACTTTGCATTCAATCGCTTGCTGTGGATATACCGGGTTGGTGTGGCTAAGGCTTCATCGGTCACTTTTCTAACATAATCCAAAATTTACAATGTCTCTCCCAAGGAAGGTTCGCCGACAGGAACGCCTGGACCGCCATGCCGAGCCGATGCAACCGCCGTTTGCGTTGCCTCTTCACGATCGGGCTTGCTTGCCTGTACCTGTTCGTGGCGGCAGGCGTTTCGATCAATGGAGCGCACGCCCGCGTGCAAAGCGCCTGTCACGGTCATGGCGACGGCGTCGCGGGATTAACGAGCCTTCCCGACCCCGCGACGCCCGGACCCTCCAACAGCGCCGCAGCGAAAAGCCATGATGGCGGCGCTGCGGGCCACTTTGATTTTGGCTGCCAATTTTGTTCTGCGATCGTGAACCACACGCATATGATCGCGCCGCGCTTATTTATCGTCGGCATCCTTTTCCAAGACCGTAACTCCAGCTTGTTCGGTCAGTCACGAGCGCGTCCCCCGCGACCTCCACAAGCTCTTATCGCGTTGTAGGAGTTCGCCATCGCCCGACGAATGTTCGGCGTGGTGGGTAATGCCGCCTCGCGATGAGGGTTGATCATGTTTTTGGCTTTGTCTACGCGCGCCGCCATTTTCCGGCGGTTGCGAGCGGCGCGACTAGCGCCATGGATTGCGCTCGCGTTTTTGGGCGCTTGCGCGCCACAACCTACTCTTAACGCCGGGCCTGACCCGGTCGATCCGGCTGCGCCGGCGCCAAGCATGAAGGCGCGCTCATTCGTCGAGTCCTATGTTTCTCGACGACCGGTCGAACCTTCGACGCTCTGGTTCGACGCAGGGCGCATGCCGCTGCGGGGCGCGGGGCAAGGGCGATGACGCAGATTCGATTGCCGACCCGTGCCGCTGTGGCGGCAGCTGGGGCGAGCATGTTGCTCTCGTCCTGCGCAATGTTTTCATCTGACGGCGGCGTGAATGTCGCCGCGCAAGCAGCTCATCAGGAGTTTGGGAAAAATGCTGTTGCGCTGCGAAGCGATGAGGACTCTGATTGGGCCAGATCTCGCACGGAACAGTTGCTCAAGCGCCCCTTGACGATCGACGCCGCTGTTGAGATCGCGCTCCTCAATAATCGAGGTCTGCAGGCGGCCTTCAATCGCCTTGGCGTCGCCGAAGCGATCATGGCGCGGGAGAAATTGCCGCCCAATCCGACTTTTGCTTTCTCGCGCATCGCTGGCCCTTTAGGTTCGGAAGTTGAAGGCGCGATTGTCGGGAATATTTTGGCGCTCGCGACCTTGCCCGCGCGCGCAGAAATCGCTGAGGACTGGTTTCGCGCGGCGCAATTTGAGGCTGCAGCAGAAACATTGCGACTCGGCTATGAGGCGCGGCGGGCTTACGTCCGCGCGGTCGGCGCGAGAGAGATTGCCGGCTCCATTGGCGAGGTAAACCAATCGACCCAAGCCGTCGCCGCACTCGCACGGCGGCTTGGCGAGACTGGCGCGGCGAGCCGCCTCGATCAAGCCAGAGATCAACTTTCCTCGGCGGAAGTGGCGACGCGGCTAGCGAGCGCACGGTTGCAGGCCAGCAACGAACGCGAACGCCTGACGCGCGTTCTAGGACTCTGGGGAACCCAACGTGATTTCGTTTTGCCAAATGCGCTTTCGCCGCCGCCGTCACGGCCGCGTAGCCTGCCGCATTTGGAACAGGAGGCCGTTGGCCGCCGTATTGAGCTAAGAACCGCACATGTGGAATTGAGCGCTCTTGCAAAGACGCTCGGCCTCGTCGAGGCGACTCGTTTCATCAACCTCTTCGAGCTGTCCGGCGGACAGAAAGTCACCACTGAAAGTCTGCCTAATCCGGAAAGCGGGGTAACGGAAAATACGCGCTTTCGCTTCTCCGGCGG
The DNA here is from genome assembly GCF_005771425.1 of Methylocystis sp. B8. Classification (GTDB taxonomy): domain Bacteria; phylum Pseudomonadota; class Alphaproteobacteria; order Rhizobiales; family Beijerinckiaceae; genus Methylocystis. Next base: position 96,683 of record NZ_VBTZ01000002.1, read on the forward strand.
GGCGGCGGCGATCGAGGTGCCGATCTTCGATTTCGGTGAGACGAAGGTCAGGCAAGCCCAGCAAGGCTGGCTCGCAGCCGTCAACAGATTAACAAAGAAAGCCGTAGACGTGCGATCACAGGCGCGTCAGGCGTATCGAAACTACCGCTACGCTCACGAGATCGCGCAATTTAGAAAACGGGAAACTCTGGCGCTCCAGGCAATCATCTCCGAAGAGATGCTACGCCGCTACAATGGTATGTTAGTTGACGCCTTTCCCCTGCTGGAGAATGCGCGCAGACGCGTATTGTTGCAGGCGGCCGCGATCGAAGCAAAGCGCGACTATTGGCTCGCCGAGACGGATCTGCGTGCAGCGATTTCCGGACCCGCCGAGGCGATCGGCGGAATGACCGGAGATGGCGCTTCTGAATCGGGAGTCGAACGCCCATGATCACGCATCATCGATTGCGGCAGACGCTCATATCGAGACGCAATTTTCTAACGTCGTCGTTCGCCGCCGCAAGCGTCAGTCTCATCAGCGGACGCGTGCAGGCGGCGATGGTTCCTGAAGCGGTTCGCATGACGACCGCGACGACCCAACCTCCGCAGCCTCCGACCAGCGGACCGCACTATCGACCGGTCGTCACGCTCAACGGATGGTCCCTGCCCTTTCGCACAAATGGCGACTGGAAGGAGTTTCACCTTGTCGCCGAGCCGGTGGAGCGCGAAATAGCGCCCGGAATGAAGGCGCGCCTCTGGGGCTATAACGGTCAATCGCCCGGACCAACGATTGAAGCGGTCGAAGGCGACAAGGTTCGCATCTTCGTCACGAACAACTTGCCGGAACACACCTCGGTGCACTGGCATGGCGTCTTGCTGCCTGTGGGCATGGATGGCGTGGGCGGCGTCACCCAGCCCCATATCCCACCGGGCCGCACATTTGTCTACGAGTTCCAGCTCAAGGAAAGCGGAACCTTTATGTATCATCCGCATTCTGACGAAATGGTTCAGATGGCGATGGGCATGATGGGAATGTTCATCTCACATCCTCGCGACCCGCATGAACGCCATGCCGACCGCGACTATGCATTTATCATGAGCGCCTATCGCTTCGATCCGGGGACCTATCTGCCCAAGATAGCGGAGATGACCGACTTTAATATCTGGGCTTGGAACAGCAGAGTATTTCCTGGCATCGATCCGATGGTGGCGGGCATCGGCGATAGGGTCCGCATTCGTATGGCCAATCTGACGATGACCAATCATCCGATTCATATGCACGGCCATCATTTCTCGGTGACGGGCACTGACGCAGGCTGGATTCCAGAGATGGCGCGCTGGCCGGAGTCGACAGTTGACGTCGCGGTCGGCGTCACTCGGACGATCGAATTTGACGCCGCTTATCCCGGCGATTGGCCGATCCACTGCCACAAGTCGCATCATACGATGAACCCAATGGGTCACGACGTGCGGAATTTCATCGGCACGAAGACCGATCCGCGTTTGGCGGAAGCCATCCGCAAATTGGCGCCGGGCTATATGCCGATGGGCGCATCCGGCATGGCGGACATGAGCGCGATGAAAATGCCGCTTCCCCCTAATACGCTGCCGATGATGACGGGCGAAGGCGCTTTCGGCCCCGCCGAGATGGGCGGCATGTTCAGCCTCGTCAAAATCCGCGAACAACTCGCGGAAAATGATTATCGCGACCCGGGCCCCTACGCTAATCCGCCCGGCACGGTTGCGCATGATATTGAGGCGGGACCGGCCGAGAGCCCAGCGTCAAAGGATGCGACGCCGGTAACTCCAACCGGCGGAAGCCACGAACATCATCACCATTGACAGGCGACGGTGGCGACTGCGCAGCAGGATTGGATTGTTTCTAGCGGAGCCTATCTAGGCAATCGAAGGGGAAAGCCATGAAACTGCCGCTAGCCGCTTTGACGACAATCGGCCTGCTATTGCCCGCGTCCATGGCTATGGCTGAAACCGACTGGTCGCAAGTTGACGCCGCAATCGGCAAGAAGGCCGCCGTCATTGGGAGCGTACACAAATACGGTCTCCCGCGCAGCGATCTTCACGTCACCCTTGACGGGGTCGCAATCAAGCCGGGGCTTGCGCTCGGCGGCTGGATTGCCTTCGAGCCGACAGGGCAAATGGCCATGATGATGGGCGACCTGGTCCTGACGGAAACCGAGATAAACCCTGTCATGCGGTCGTTGCTCGCCAACGGCGTGGAGGTGACCGGCGTTCATAACCATCTGATGCGTGCAAGCCCGGCGACTTTTTACATGCATATCGGCGGGCACGGCGAGCCTGCGAAGCTCGCAGCCCTCGTTCGGCAAGCGCTCGCGCAGACAGCAACGCCTTTTGAGCCGGCCGCGGCTCCGGCTGGCGAGTCTCCCAAGCTTGGCTTTGACGCGGCGGAGGTTGAAAAAGTCCTTGGCTTTCAGGGGAAAAACAACGGCGGCGTGCTTCAGTTTAGCATCCCCAAGGCTGAGCAAATCAGAGAAGCAGGAAGAGTGGTCGCTCCCGCAATGGGCGCCGCCGTCGTGATCAATTTCCAACCGACCAGTGACGGCAAGGCCGCCATCAGCGGGGATTTCGTCGCGACGGCGAAGGAGGTGGAGCCGCTGCTGAAGGCCCTTCAAAACAATGGTATCGAGGTCATGGCGCTCCATAACCACATGCTCAACGACGAGCCGCGGCTCTTTTTTGTGCACTTCTGGGCGAATGATGACGCTGTGAAATTGGCGCGTGGGTTACGCGCGGGACTGGATACGGTCCATGTGGCCGCCAAAAGCTGACATCCTTATCTTCGTCGCGCTCCATCAACCGCAGACACGGCGCGCCACTTTCACAAGACCAATTAACGTCCGCTCGTGGCGCTTTGCGGAAATCAAATCCACGCCCCCCCGCTCTCGTCCCATCTTGCCCCTATCTCTTTTCCCTTCTAGGGTTTCCGCTGGTGCCGGTCGATTCGTCGAGTCAGCTGCCGCGAATGCTGTGGAAGTTCGCGCTTGCGAGGGATCAGAAAATGGATCGGGCTACGCTCACCGACGTGTCTGAATCCGCTCGATTGCGAGGCAATGGGGCGCAGGATCGCAGTTCATTAGCCTCCGGCGCCGACAAGAAGTCGATAAGCGCTGCTGCGCAACTCGTTTCACAAGGCGCACATCGTTTTTACGCGCTCGTGCTGCCGAGCAGCCTCCTCGCAGAAACATGTACGGTCGAGCCGCGGGTCGAAAATCCGACGGAGGGCTTCCAGCGCCTCCTCGACCATAGGCGCGCCAAATCCATCGCCCGCTACATCGACGCAGGATTCGGGACGGTTCCCGGCGCCGTGGTGCTGTCGGCGCAATCGCGCGCGCATATGCATTATGATCGGGAAGCCGGAACGCTGACATTTCGGCGGGATCCGCGCGCGTTTCTAATTATCGATGGCCAGCATCGCGTCTTTGGCTTCAAGCTCGCGAAACACGCCGTCGACGTGCCGGTGGTGATCTACAACAAGCTGAAACGCTCCGAAGAATGCCGGCTGTTCATGGACATCAACACCAAGCAGCGGCCGGTGCCAACCGAATTGTTGCTGGACATCCGCCGCCTTTCGGAGGTGGAAACGAAAGCCGACGCGCTGCTGCATGACGTTTTCGACCTTTTTAATACGCGTGACGACAGCGCTCTCAAGGGCCTGCTGAGCCCTGCGGAACGGCGCAAGGGCATGATTTCGCGCGTCACCTTCAACGCCGCGCTGCGCTCCATCAAGGGCGCTTTCGTCGACGCGCAGGCGGAGGAAGTCTATGCGGTGATGAACGCCTATTTACGCGCATGCCGGCATGGTCTCGGTCTGCACAACGCCGATGAGCAGATCGCGCATCCTGCCCTCTTCAAGTCGCTGGCGCTGCTCTTCACCAATGTCGCCGAGCGCGTGGCTGACCGCCACGGTGGTAAATATACGGTAGCGAATTTCGAGGACGTGCTCATTCCCTTCTTCAAACGTTTGAAAAAATCGGATCTGCCGCGCGCGGGCATGAGCCATGTCGCGCTGCATGAGCATTACAGCAAGGCGCTAAGCGCGGGATTCCTGATTAAACAATGGCTGTTCAATTGAGCAGAAGGGATTGATTGGGCGCTCTACATCGATAACGCCGCGCGCAGTAAGCCCATGCTCGGTCTTTTCCCAGTGGAAGGGACGCCGCCACAGTTCAAAAAGAGCGCGCCATGCGGCGACGCTTAGCATGATTTGCCATAGCGGCAGATAGATGAGCGATCGGCGAAACCGCGCGAGACTGTGACGCCGCATGCCGACGGCAAGCGGAAAAAAGAGCGAGATGGCTCCGGCCAAAGCCAGAAAGCACCACAGCGTGCTCAAGGCGATCTCAAGCAACCCAACTGGAGCAAGGAGAGCGCCAAAAATCGCGTCATAGGTCAGACGCGCCGCCAGGAGAGGGCCGAGCAAAGGACCAAACAGCCCCCCGGCAAACATGGCTAGAACCGCAAGGGCGCGACGCGAACCAAGATCTACGAAAAGCTGCACCGGTCGGCGGCAATGCACGATGAAGGTCTGCATCCAGCCTTTGAACCAGCGCGTGCGCTGTCTTACTAGAGCGCCAAACGTAGCTGGCGCCTCCTCGAAGGTTTGTGAGGCAAATGTCCGGACCTCGAAGCCCCCGCGGGCGAGTCGCAGGCCAAGGTCGGCGTCCTCTGTGACGTTGAATGCGTCCCAGAAGCCAATCTCACGCAAGACCTCCATCCGGAAATGGTTTGAAGTGCCGCCAAGGAACAGCGGCATCCCCATTGATGCGAGCCCTCTGTTGTAGACGTCAAAAAGCGCGGCATATTCGAAGGCGAACATCGCCGTCATCCAGTTGAAGTCGCCGTTGTCGATCACGAGGCTCGCCTGCAGACAGGCGACGCTCTCGGGAAGCTGGGCGAAGAGAGTCGCTGCGCGCCGCAATTGACGCGGCTCCGGCAAATCCTCGGCGTCAAACACAGCCACAAGCGACCCCCGCGCGAGCGGCATGGCGACGTTCAGCGCACGCGGCTTGGTGCGTGGAGCGCCCTCGGGCGCAATGATGATCTCATGCGGCGCGCGGGGCGAATGCGCGCGCAACGCCGCAGCCGTCGCTTCGTCGTCGGCTTCCATCACGAATTTTATGTCGAGCTTTGCTCTGGGATAGTCCGGTATTATGGCGCAAACGCCACAAGCGCTCTGACGGCGCGGCGCCTATCTTCGGCGCATGGCCGAGATTCGAACCGTCACTACGCTTCGCAGGAAGCGCGACGAAATCATCACCGTCATCAAGCTCTATGAGCGCCAGCTGGAACAGGCTCGCGCCGATCTGGCGCACGTCTCGGCGGCGATGCGGATATTCGAGTCAGACGCGGACGTTAAACCCTATGTCGATATTCACCGCATCTTTAAGCGCGCTGAGAAGATCGAACTGTGCCGGGAAGCGCTCGTCAGCGGACCGATGACGACGAAGGAACTGGCGCTATTCTTGATGCACAAAAAGGGCCTCGATACAGGCGATAAGGTTCTCGCGAAGGCCGTCGCGAACAATCTCATTCATTCGCTGCGGATGCAGGCGCTACGCGGGCGCGTCGTGATGGACGGGAAGCGGAAGGGCGTTTGCGTGTGGAGGCTGGCGGAAGAGGCGCGACAGGACGCCGCGCCTCCTGAGTTGCCTCTTACGCTGCGTTACGACGGCGCAAAGCCTCTTCATAACTTCCGGGGTGAAGCTTGCCAGTCTTTACCTCGGAAATGCGTCCCTGATTGACGTCATAGTCGAGCATGATGCGCGAATAAAACTCGCCATTCATGATTCGGATATGAATCTGAACAGCCTCTTCGAAGGTGAGCTTGTGGCACGGTTTGCGAGTGAGCGTCATATAAAGAGCCCTTACATGGGCTCTGGAAGACTTGACATGCCCTCTCGCGTGCAAGACAATGCACGTGTCATTCGAGACAGCCGCAAGTCTTTCCAGAGCCGTTGCGGTTTAGACGGGAGCCGAGGTCTGCAAACCTCGGCTTTCCGCGTTTTAAAGGCCGATTTGACCTTGTATCGCAAATATCCATGAGCTGAGCGGCGGAGTCAATAGGGGCCCGCGTAGCGCCCCAATGATCGTCGTTCATAAAATTAGCTAGGGTAGGTGCTCCAGGCTATTCTGGCTATCCATAAGCCTCTCTGTCGCCCCTGGTGTCCCCCTGATGCATCTCTGAATTATCGTGGGCTTCTGATACCCACTTTGTTCGTATTTGTTCCCTGACTGTTCAAATTTCTTGGTGCCGCTGCCAATACCCAGTGAAATCGGGGCTGGCCTTTTTCTTGGTCATTAGAGCGGCTAGGCGCTCCACCTGTTCGCCGTTGCTCATCCGGCGGTGATCCTCGCGCCATGACGCTTCCTGCGCATAGCGGAGCAAATAAGCGCCCGCGACGTGATGATGATGGCCGATCTCGGCGCGGCGTAGGCGCGAGAAATATGACTCCGCATCATTCGTGCACGCGTCATCGAAGCTGTAAGCCTCTTCGTGATTGATGCGGCGCATTTCGAAGTTCTTATGCAGCGCGTCCCAAGAGGACGCTTCGTCGGCGTGAACGATCGAGCCCTTCGCGATCCGCGCGCGAATGAAATCGAGCGCATGGCCTTCCGACCGGAAGACCGCCGGGACTGAACGGCCGTCGCGGGCGCGAACGATGATGACGCATTGGCGCTTGCCAGACTTATTGCCGGTAAGGCGACGATCGCGCCGGTTCTCGCGCATGTTCGCGGGCTTGACGTAACCGCCGAAGTAACCGCCATCAATTTCGACTTCCTCGCCTGCGCCGCCAACGATGCGGCCCTTCATCTCTTCGGCCATCGCTTCGCGCAGCTTGTGCAACAGGACGAAAGCAGCCTTGTAGGACGTTCCTAGATCACGAGACAAAGCGAGAGCGCTCTTACCCTTCACCTCATTGGCGAAGATGGCGATAGCGGCGAGATAGACGCGCAGCGGCAGCTTGTGAGACGCAAAGAGCGTCCCCGAAGTCGCGCTGAAATCCTTCGCACAGGCGCGGCAACGGAAGCGCGGCGCGCCATTCGGGCGCCGGCAGTCATACGCGTCCACGCCGCCGCAATGCGGGCAGACGGGCTTGCCGTCAGTTTCGAGCCAGCGCACGCGGCAGAACATCGTCTCGGCTTCCGCATCGGACATGCGGAAAATGCTGGCGAGCGAAAGCGTCTTTGCGGCGCGGGAGAGAAGGAAATGTTGCGACATGTCACCACATCCGATGATATTATGCATCGGATATAGCGGTAGACGTAATTAAAAGCAAGGATTAATATCATCACATATGATGATATTTTGAGGCTCACATGGCTGCGAAGGCGGACCCTGCTACACAAGCATATGAAACGAAGGCGAAAAACCTCTTGAAAGGGGAATTGAAGCGGCGCGGCGTGACGTATGCGCAGCTTGCCGAAAAGCTCGCGGCTATCGGAGTGAAAGAGACAGACCGGAATCTAAACAATAAGATCAGCCGTGGCGGGTTTACCGCAGCCTTTCTGATTCAATGTTTAGAGGTCATCGGGTGCAAAACGCTGCATTTAGATGCGGATTAATTATCGCGTTTTCCATTTTCCTCTGTTCATCCGCAGGTTCTAAACCAGGCCAAGAGTCCCTCTCCGTAGTGGAGAACGCCGTAGGACCACAGGATCATAAAACCGCCGATGACACGTGGGATTGGCCAATTTCCGGGCAGCCCGAGCGGTCCAATCAACCTGCAATCATTGCCGAACAGCAGCCGCCCGAGCCCGATCATCCCCAACACGCCAATAGATATTCCGACGAAGGCAGCGAAGATCGAGCGATAGCGCGCCAAAGTGCAAACGCTAGCGAGCGGCAGGCCGATTATGCGGAGTTCGGACTCTGGGTTGGCGCCATCGCCGCTTTGGCTACCGCGTGGGCCGCTTTGGCTGCGGGCGCCGCTGCCAAATCTGCCGCCAAGTCCAATGAAATCGCTAGTGAAACCGCTAAACGCGAATTGCGGGCTTATCTCAATGTTGAGAAATCGGAAGTCAGAGATCTCAATGGGGACACTCATTACTTCATTCAATTCAAGAATTTTGGACCTACTCCGGCTTACCGCGTCACCGGATGGGTAGTTCTCGAAATGCAGCCAATAGATTTTAGCAAAGTCGCTGAATTGAGCTTTTTTGGCGACATTCCACCCGGCGGCCAGTTCCACTCCAACTTGTTCGGCCCGAGACCACTCACTAGATCCGAGATCAACAGGATTATAGCCTGCGATCTCGAAATATTTCTCTACGGCCAACTCAATTATACTGACGCCTTCGGCCAAAAGCGCACGACAAAGTTCCGTCGGGTGATCGGCGGGAAACGCTGGGTAGCCAGATACGGCCAAATGAACATTTGCCAAGAAGGAAATGAAAGTGATTAGCGCCAGCCGCGCTACGCCCGACACGGGCGCGCTCCTAGATCACGGATTCCCTCGCGCTAGGCTTGTGGCGTTTGCGCCATAATACCGGGATAGTCGAGTCGATCGATCGCTCGAACGAGCTGGCGCGCAACGACGGCCTCCTGATAAAGCGCGACGACGACCGTGTAGATCGGCAGACCCACATCGCTTTCGAGCGCTTCGGCGTCTTCGCCTGGCTGAAAACTCGCCGCGAAAGCGAAAAGCCTGAGAAACACGCCACAGCAGAATGCGCTCGTAAGGAGCAAGGCGGATGCAATGCGCAGAAAGAAGAAGGGAGCGTAAAGGCTGGCCGACAGTCCGATTACCAAAGCGAGCAGCAGCCCCACATGCGTGCGCCGCAGATTGCCGCGTGCGCACAAGTCTCTGTCAACACGTTCGATAAGGAATGCCGCATTGGAGGCCGCGCCAGCCGGATCGGCGCGGCGAACCGCCTCGAAAAAGCGCGTGCGGGTTGTGATTGCGAATTGCGGCCGGCCTTTCGCGGCTCGGCATGCGCTCATCAATCGAAAGACGCCGCTGCCGCTCGGCGCGAACAGCCAACGAACGCCGCTCGAAGGATCGCGAATGCGCGCGCAGCCGCGTGCGGCGGTCGACGCACCTGATGCGCAGACGTCGACAGGGCGGTCGATGAAGTCGACGTTAAGATGCCTCGCAAGGCTCCGATAGAATACATCCTCCGAGACGAGCCCTTCGGCGAGCAACGCTTCGTCGGCGCAAACGCCTTGTCGGCGCGCGGTCGCAGCAGCGAATTCAAGAGTCAGCTCCGGCGCCCCGTGATCCAAGAGAAAAGCGATTTCGATTGGAATCGATCGCGGCGATGTCGCCTGAGACGGCGAGATACGGCGAACCGTCGAGGATACAACGAAGGCGCGGCGCCTGAAGACTTGCGGATGATCGTCCTTGATCTGCGAAGCAGAGGAAGCGACACTATCGATCGGGACATAACTCGTGCAATAAATCCGGCGCGCGCAAGCAGCCTGCGAGCGACTATCGGCTTCAAGCATAGGCTAGGCAATAACTTTATGCGCTGTACCAAAAAATCGCGCCGATTCGCTTTCGTCGCTTCGCTCCGCGCGGCGCTCGCCGCACTGCTCCTCGCGTCATGTTTCCCGGCCGCGGCCGCTGAGGGCGCGCCGCCCGCGCCGGCCGTCCCAGCGCCGACGCCGCCTGCTACGACCGCGCCATCATTTTGGGACCCTAACCACACCCCAGAAAAGCCTGACCTCTCGGGCTTGCGCCAAATCCGCTTCCTGACGGAGGACGACTATCCGCCGTTCAATTTCCTGCTTGCGGATGGGCAGGTTGCAGGCTTCAACGTCGATCTCGCCCGAGCGATCTGCCTCGAACTCGATATCGCCTGCACGATCCAGCGGCGGCAGTGGGATCTGCTCATCCCCGCGCTCAACGACAATAGCGGAGACGCCATCATCGCTTCGCTGGCGATCAACGATGACACGCGCAAACAGGTCGATTTTTCTGGGCCGTATATGCTGACGCCCGGCCGGTTTGTCATGCAGAGCGACACGACCCTAAAGTCCGCCTCGCCAACCGCGCTTGCCGACCGTCCGATCGCCGTGGTCGCCGGCTCACGGCACGAGGCTTTTCTGAAGGCCTTTTATCCGCGCTCGACGCTGGTTGCGCTCGAAACGCCCGCGCTGGCGCGCAACGCGCTCAAGAATGGCCGCGTTCAGGCGCTTTTCGGCGACGCAATCTCGCTCTCTTACTGGCTGAATGGCGCGGAGGCGGCAGGCTGTTGCGTCTTTCGGGACGGACCTTTTACGGATCAAAAATATTTTGGCGAAGGCGTCGGCATCGCCGTGAAAAAGGGCAATGCGCCCCTGCGCCACGCGCTCGACTATGCGCTGTTCCGGCTCGCTCAACGTGGGGTCTTCGCCGAGCTTTATCTAAAATATTTCCCGGTTGGGCCCTTTTAAGCCGCTCCGCCCAACAGGACGGCGATAGCTTCGCGCGCCCTTGCTATGGCGGCGCCGAGGGTCCCAGCCTTTTCGACCGCCTTAGGATCTGCGCCGCGCAATGCCCGCTCATAGGCCTCAGCCGCTTGGCCAACCTCAAAGGCGCCAATCGCCCGGGCTGAACCCTTTATGGTGTGAGCGAGTCCAATACGCCAATCGGCGTCGCCGGGCGCAGAGTCCGCGCGCAAGCGATCCACGAAATGCCCCGCCTGAGCGTCGAAAAGCGCCAGCAGCTCTCGCTCGAGGTCATGGTCGCCAAACGTCTGGCGCGAGAGATGAACGAGGTCGATCGGCGATTCCGCCTCCGTTTGAGGAAATGGTTGTGGTTGAGCTTCGCAGTCTAGAAACGTCGATTCCGCCAGTTTGGCCATCCCCATTCCCGTTCCCCTTTGATATCTATCGCAAAGTCAGACGCTTTTGGAGCCCGCCGAACGGGTGTGGCCTCAAAATTGACGCTTCTTTCCTGAAGGGCCCGTTAACGAAGTTTCCGGATACGTCCCAAGCCCGTGTTTCAATTGCTCGGCATGGGCTGTAAAGTTTGGTTAATCTTTATTCACCGGCAGTCGTTTAGCGGCGGGCCGCGAAATCGGCCGACGGGATGCGTTCTGCGCCGACTGGAGAGGGCGAATGGCGACATCGGGAAAGATCCAGGACGCGGCGACTGCTGCTGTGACCGCGCTCGAGGAAGCGCTGGACATCAGCGCCATGTCCGAAGCCGCCGGCGTCCTGGACGAGGCGAACGAACGGTCCGGGTCGGGAGCGGAAGCGCATGGGTTAGACGCGCGGAGGTCGACGACGGCTTACGACGAGCAGCAAAACCGCGCTCGGCCGCCACAAGGGACGATCGCCCCAGCCTTGGCGCCGGCGAACGACGATCGCCGGACGGTCGGCGAATTGCGGCAGGCGCTGCAGATCAAGCCCAACCGCTCGATCATGGCGCTCACCTTCGCCTTTATGGCCCTATGGGCGGGCTGCTGGGCCGTCTATGTCTACTTCCATCAGGCCGAAATCCTCGACGCCAGCGGCTCGATGCTGGCGCCGAAGCCGGCTCTGACGCTTGCGGCGCTGGTCGCTCCCCTCTTCTTTCTATTCCTCACCGGGTTGATGGCGCGTCGCGCCCACGAGATGCGGCTCATCGCCAATTGCATGACGGAGGTGGCCATTCGGCTCATTGAGCCGGAAACGGTCGCCACCGAACAGGTTGTATCGCTTTCTCAGGCGATCCGACGCGAAGCGGCCTCCATGGGCGACGGCATCGAGCGGGCGCTGGCGCGAGCTGGCGAACTCGAAGTGATCGTGCGCACTGAAGTCACCAACCTGGAACGCTCCTACACCGAAAACGAACGGCGCATTCGGCTGCTCATCGACGAACTGACGCGTGAACGCGAAGCCATCGTCGTCAACGCCGACAACGCGCGCAATGCGCTCTTTGGCGCACGCGAGACGCTTTCCCAAGAGCTTGCCACGACCTCAGTCCATCTCGCCGAAGCGGTGAGCCAGGCCGGAGCGCGCGTCTCTTCCTCGCTCGGCTCCAAAGGCGAAGAAATCCGCCTGGCCCTCGAACAGGCGGGCGACGCTTTCGAGTCAACTTTGGCGAGTCATGGCGGAAGGGTGCTCTTCGCCCTGAACCAAACCGGCGACGAAGTCGCGCAGAAAGTGATCGGCGCGAGCGAGGACGTGAGCCGGCGCTTCGCCGAAGGCGTCGAAGAAGTCAGCCGCAGGCTCGAAGGTTCGAGCCAAGCGATCGCCAGCGACTTCAGTTCGCGCGGGGCCGATGTGCTCGAGCGCTTTGAAGAGATCGGCGCAAATTTTTCCGAAGCGATGGGCGGCCAGGGAGAGTGTATCGTCGCAAAGCTTGCCGAGACTGGAGACGCCGTCCGCGAGACGATCGAAACGCAGGGCGGAGCTTTCGAGCGGTCGCTTGCCGAAACTGAAGAGCGCTTGACGGCGCGCGTCGCCGAACACGTCGAAAACGCCCGAACGACCTTCGAAATTGCCGAAACCCGAATTGTCGGCCTGCTCGAAGACACGCAACACAAGGCTCAAAATGACTTTGAGCTGCAAGGACAAGCGCTTCATGACGCAATTTCGCGCAGCTTGAACCAGAGCTCCGCGGCGCTCGTCGAGCAGGTGGACGCGTTGCAGGCGCGCTTTGTCGCCATCGCGGGCGAAGCCGTGTCGGCGATCGGCCATCATGGCGACAGGGTGAATGAAGCGCTCGCCGACAACTTCCAGGCGTTCGAACAAACGGTGCTCGGCCGCGGAGAGGAAGTGGCGGAGCGGATCGGCGAACGCGGGGTACAAATTGAGGCCAGTCTTGCTGACCGGCTCGCAGCCTTCGAGGACGCCGTCGTCCGCAACAGCGCGGAAGCGGCGATGCGCGTCGCTGAACACGGCGATCGCGTGAGCGCCGTGATTTCAGGCGGACTCGCCGCCTTTGAAGATGCCGTCGTCCGCAACGGCGATGAGATCGCCGAGCGCGTCGGCGAACGCGGAGAACGCGCCGCATCGAACCTCGCCGCGCAACTCGCCGCTTTCGGAGACGCGGTCACGCTTCACGGCGAGGAAATCGCCCTGCGCGTCAGTGAGCATAGCGAACGTGCGACGGCGGCCCTTTCTGAAGGCCTCTCGACCTTCGAAGACATTGTCGCCCGCCAGGGCGAGGAATTGGCCGCGCGCGTCGCCGCCCGCGGCGAGCGCGCAGCCGCCGAACTTGGCGACAAGCTGACAGCTTTCGAGGAGAGCGTCGCGACGAACAGCGCGAAGGTCAATCAATCCATCACGCAGAGTCTCGAAGCAATCGAGAGCGTGCTTGTGCTTCAAGGCGGCGAGATCGCGCAGCGCGTGGCCGCCCATGCGGATCGCGCCGAAATCAGCCTTGCCGAAAAGCTCGGCGCCTTCGAGGACGCCGTCAGGCGCCATAGCGAAAGCGTGACGTCGGTCGTCGGCGAACATGCGACGCGCGTTGACCAATTGCTCGACGAGAGGCTGAATGCGCTCGAAACCGCTGGAATGCTCGTCGCCAAAACGATGGAGACGACGCGCGAGCGCGCCTTGCAGGAATTCGAGACTCACGGCGTTTCGCTGCGTGACAAGCTTCAGCAAACCGTCGCCGAAGCCTCATCAGCCCTTGCCGAAAACGCCGAGACGATTCATGAGCGCTTCGCAAATACGGCGAGCGACGCCGTTCTGGCGATCGCGACCCAAGGCGAGCGGCTTCATGAACTACTGAACGACCGGTTCGGCTCTTTTGAAAACGCCGTCTTGTCCGAAAGCAAGGAAGTCGTCGCTTCGCTGGCCGATCATAGCCAGCGGATGGCGCTGACGCTCGGCGAGCAGTTGACTCACTTCGAGAATGCGCTGCTACGCGACGGCGGCGAACTTGCCGACCGGGTCGGTCAGCATGCCGAGAGATTGAGCGCGGAAGCGCAGAAGATCACGCATCAGATCGACGACAGACTGCAGTCGCTTGACGAAACGATCCGCATGCAGGGCGGTGCGCTCGTCGATAGGCTCTCGGCGCAGGTCGAGCATTACAACGCCAGGATCGGCGACAACTCTCGGCACTTCGCCGACGAAATCGACGCGAGACTGGCGGAGATCGACGGTGCGATCGAAAGCAAGGGCGGCCATCTCGTTGAGAGGCTCGGCGAGCGCGCGATCGATATTGCTTCAACCATGTCGAGCAAGATCGAAGCCCTTGAAAACGTCGCCACCGCTCGAACGAAAGAAGCGGCGGACCGCATCGACGAACTGGTCGGGCGCGTTGACGCCGGCCTTGGAGTCGGCGGACAGATGCTTCAGGAGGCGCTTTCCAAGCACGCCGCTGAAGTCGCGCGCGTGATGGACGATGGCGGGCGCCAGGTTTTGGAAACGTTCGACGCCAAGATCAAAGACGTCGACTGGTTGCTCATGTCACGTTCGAGCGAGTTCGCCCAGGCGATCTCCTCCAGGACTGAGTCCCTCAACGAAGCATTGGGCGAACAAGCCAAGGAGCTGGAGTCGACCCTCGATGGCCGCATCGAGCTTCTCGAAAACAATGTCGTCAGCCGACTCGTCGCGGTTTCTTCCGAGATCGATGAAAAGGGCCGGTTGGTCGTCGACACGATCGGCGCACGGCTGCAGGATATCAAAGACATCCTGGCGGGCGCGCGGCGGGAATTCGATACGACTCTGCACGCGCGCACCGGCGATCTGGGCCAGTCGCTTGTTGAGCGCGTGGCGGAGATCAGCGGCGCGCTGGACGAGCGTCTGACGCAAATGCAGTCAGTGCTCGAGGAACGCGGCGGCGCGGTCGCCCGCGAATTGACAAGCGTCGGCGATCTGGTGGCGAGCGCCGTTGAAAGCTGCAGTGAAACCCTTGTTTCGCGTCTTGGCGTCAAAGGCGACGAGCTGACAAACGCGCTCGACGCCTCACGCGAGGCGCTTGCGCAGACGCTGGAGACCAGCGCGCAGTCCTCGATAGCGGCGCTTCTGGCGACGAACGAGAAGATCCGCGCCGAGTTGCCTTCCTTGCTCGACGCGCTCGGACAGACAAACGGATCGCTACGTGCGATCATTGATAAGACCGGCGGAAACCTCGTCATGCTCGAAAGCGAGCTTGGAAAACGGCTCGCCGAGTTCCATGGCGCGCTGAACGAAGCTTCGACGCAAGTTGAGCACATCAGCGGGGTGGCCGGCGACGCGATGCGGGACGCCAACGCCATCGTCGAGGCGCTGGACGAAAGACAACATACGCTTGCCCAGAGCGCAGAAAAACTCGCGCAGAGTCAGCAGGCGCTCGATACCGTGATGGCTGCGCGCAGCGGCTCGCTTGAAGAACTCGTGACGCTTGTTGAAGGCCGGCGCGCCGAATTCGAAGACGCCATGACAAAGTTCGGCGAACTGATGGATCGCTCATTCCGCTCTATTGAATTGCGGTCGCGCGACCTTGGCCGAGCATTGAGCGAAACCTCCAAGCAGACCGCCGACGTCATCGAGGCGCGCTTCGCCGCCGTGCGCGCCGCTGCGGAAGGCGAACGCGAGCAAACTTCCGAAGCCCTGCGCGCCGCCTTCTCTGACGCCAATGAAGAGATCAACCGTCTGTTCAACGACGCGCGCTCGAAATTCGACGCAGCAACTGATGAGATTCGCGGCCTCGCGCGCAACATCCATCGTGAGATCGAGGAAACTCGAGAGGAAGTTCGCCGCGGCGCGACCGAACTGCCGCGCGAAACCGCAGAGCAAGCGGCGGCGCTGCGACGTGTCGTCGGCGACCAGGTGAAGGCCTTAAACGAGCTCACCGACATCGTGGCGCGGTCGGGCCGGGTTTATGACATCGCGGAACAAAACGCTCCCGCGCTTCGTCGCGCATCGTCGGATCAGACGCCGCGCGCAGAACCGGCGCCGGCGCGTCCGACACAGTCTCCGGCGATACGCATTACGGAGCCTGGTCGCGAGTCGCAAGGCGGCTGGCTGAGCAACTTGCTTGCGCGCGCCTCATTTGACGACGCGCCGCAGCCGCCGCGTACCGCGCGGTCCTTATCGAGCGCAGGCGCGCTCGATAGCCTGACGCTCGACATCGCACGGATGGTCGACAACGCCGCCGTCACGGAGTTGTGGCGCCGCTATCAGCGTGGCGAGAAGGGAGGCCTTTTCGGCCGTCGCCTATACACGGCGCAGGGCCATCAGACCGTTCAGGAAATCCAGCGCCGTTACCGCATCGATCAGGATTTTCGCGCGACCGTTGATCACTACGTCAAACACTTCGAGGATTTGCTCGTGGAGACAAGCCGCAAAGATCGCGACGGTTCGAAAGCGCTTGACCTGCTTACGGGCGACGCCGGCAAAGTTTACACCATGCTTGGTCACGCCTCTGGACATTTCGAATAGGGCTCGGGCCCCTATTCGATCTCTTCCGGCGGCGCGGCGCCGATACGCGATTCAAATGCGACTTCAGCGCGTAGATTGTCGAGGTCGCGACCGATCGTCGCGACGGCCAGCAGCTGATCGCCTTTGAAGTAAGAAACGGCGCAGTCGGCGGCGGCCGGATCGCCCGACATTTGCAATCGGTCCCACGACGCAGCATGCCCGATGTAGGAAATCGCCTGGTCGTAATGCTGGCTCCAGAAGAAGGGCGCGGCGTCGAATTTTTCTTCGCGTCCGAGAATATTGCGTGCGGCCGTCTGCCCCTGTCGCTCCGCGACGACCCAATGTTCGACGCGAATCCGCTCGCCCGTGATTTTATCTGGCCAGCTTGCGATGTCGCCTGCCCCGTAAATGTCGGGCGCGCTTGTCTGCAGATAATCGTTGACGAGCACGCCGCGATCGACGGCGAGGCCCGCCGACTGGGCGAGTGAGAGATCAGGCTTTACGCCGACGCCAATGACCACGAGATCGGTGTCCAAGGCGCCGCCGCTTTTCAAGGTGAGCGTGCGCGCGCCAATATCGGTCACTGTATCCTCGAGATGGAAGACGACGCCGTGGCTCTCGTGCAGCTTCCTGACATGCGCGCCAAGTTCGGGGCCGAGAATGCGAGCCATCGGGATCGCCTCCGGCGCAATGACATGCACGTCGAGATCGCGAACGCGCAACGACGCCGCCACTTCTAGTCCGATGAAGCTTGCGCCGATGACAGCGACGCGACGCGCTTGCGCGGAAGCAGCGATTAAATGGTCGGCGTCGGAAAACGAGCGCAGATAATGCACGTGCGGACGATCGGCTCCGGGCGTTTGCAGTTTAACGGGAAAGGCGCCTGTGGCCAAAAGCAGCGCGTCGTAAGACAATGTCGCGCCGTCAATGAGCGTCAGTCGCTTCGATGCGGGGTCGAGCGATTCGACGCGCTGTCCCAGGCGTAGTTGAACGCCCTTCTCGCGATACCAGGCCGGATCGCGCAAAGGCAGCCAATCCGGTTGCGCCGTTCCAGCGAGATAGTCCTTGGAAAGATTGGGGCGATCATACGGCCCCGCCGTATCGGCGCTGATCAACTCCAAAATTCCATCGTACCCTTCAGCCCTAAGCATCTGCGCTGCGGCGAAACCCGCCGCGCCGCCCCCGACGATGACGACGCTGCGCGGTTCGGTGGCGCCCTTGCGCTTCGCCGGCCCCGGCTCGGGAAGCCTTTCGCGGGCAAAAACCTTCCCCTCGGCCTGTTCGATCCGCCACCGCGGCAACGGATCAAACGCGGGCGCGCGCAATGCACGGCCGCTGCGAAGGCTGAAACAGGCGTGATGCCAGGGGCACCGGATTGACCCGCCGACGACGAGCCCCTCGGCAAGCGGTCCGTGATAATGCGTGCAGTGAGCCCCGGTGACGAAGAACTCGTCGCCCTGCCGCGCCATGACCGCTTCCTCGCCCGCTACGTGACCGAGCAAAGGGCGATCTTCTGGGATGACTTCGGGCGCGACGCCCTGCGAGAAGTCGGGGCCCTCTGGTTGGTCGCGCCCCTCTTCCGCCATGTCGCTCTCCCGCTTCCAACCAGCGCAATGCGCGCCAATCAATGGCCACGCTTATCTAACAAGGGCGAGGCCCGACGACGGACAAGCCTCGGCCAGGAAAGGAAACCGCCGCGATTCGGCTGACGGCGGCCGAGTTTTGTCGCATTTCGCTCATTGATAAGTTCGCAAAATCAACGGGCGCAGGACAGAAACCAATGAAAAATGTGACATTGTCGCCACAGTGACAAGAAACAGATATGTGCAAGTCCGATTTTGCCTAATAATTGTGCAGATGCGCGGACCTTGGACTTGAACGAAACTTCGCTCGCGAGTGATATCGATCAGATTTCGCCGCCGACCGGAGTTCCTGACAATGAAGTGGTACTATCTTTCGACCGTGGCTGCTCTCTCGCTAGCAACCAGCATCACCAGCGCGCATGCTCAGGCGAAGCTGTTCGAGGTCGACCCGACTCTGATCGAGGAAAACCAACCTGCGGCCCCTCCCGCCGCCGCCAAGCCCGCGAAGAAGGAAAAGGTCGTCAAAGGTCCGCCTGCGCCGCCGCCGGCCTGGCTCGATACGCTGACGATCGACGGCTATATCGAAGGCGGCGTCGCGGTCAATTTCAATCAGCCGTTCAACAAGCTCAACTGGGGCCATCTTTACACGGATCGCGCCAACTGGCCGACGTTTAACGGCCTCCTCCTCACGGTGCAGCGCCCGCTCGACCCAAAGGCTGAAGGCTATGACTTCGGCTTCAAGTTCCAGGGCATGATCGGCGAGGACATGCGCTACAACCACTATATCGGCATCCTGGATTACGCGATCCACTCGCGCACCCAGATCGGACCGATCGAGGCCAATGTTCTGGCGCATCTTCCGTGGACCAGCCCGATCAGCGAGGGCGGCGTCGACCTGAAGCTCGGCATGTTCGTGACCTATAATGGCGCGGAGGTGATCCCGGCAAAGGACAATCTATTCTACAGCCACTCCTACATCTTCAACTTCGGGCCCTTCCTTCACACCGGCGCGATGGTCACCACCCACGTCAAACCCTGGCTCGACGTCTATACGGGCGTGACCAGCGGCGTGAACACGAGCCTCGGTTGGCCGGGCGACAACAATGCCGCGGCGTCTTTCCATGGCGGCCTCGGCCTCAATCTGCTCGACGGCAAACTGACCATTATGGCGATCACCCATACTGGTCCCGAGAATCCGAGGCAGACCGATCCGCTCGGCGTCGGCTGGCCGATTGCTCCGGTAATTGGATGGCCGATCAACTTCGCCGCGGGTTGGCCTGCCAATCAGGGCGGCTTCGGCCAGCCCACCGCTTGCGCCTGCAACGTCAACACGGCGATCCGCTCGTTCAACAACATAACGACGACCTGGAAAGCGACCGACGATCTGACGCTGATCACCGACATGAGCTTCATGCTGGAAAGCGGCTGGAATCCGAGCTCCTTCGGTCTACCGCAGAAGGCCTGGAATGCTGCAAACGCCATCGTGGGCGGATTGGGAGGCAACGGCGCATTCTGGGGAACCGCCCCGGCCTATCCGATGGGCGCCCGCGCCTTCGGCATCGCGCAATACGCGTCCTATAAGATCAACGATATCTTCAAAATCAACGGGCGCGCCGAATTTTTCCGGGACAACAACAACTTCTTTGTCAGCGCATTTCCCGGATACTTCGACTCAGTCAATCTTTTCCACGGCTTCTTTTGCCCGTCCTGCATCAACCAGAACCTTTACACTAATCGGCCCATTTACTCCGGCACCAGCTATCTCGCCTTCACATTGGGCATGACGATCACGCCAGAACTGCCCGCCAAACTGCCCTACGTCACCGGTCTGATCATTCGCCCGGAGCTGCGTTGGGACACGACCGTCAATGGCACGACGCCCTTCTTCAGCCGCAACGGCTTTAGCTCGAACCAGGGAATGTTCAACATGGACGTGATCATTCCCTTCACGATCCTGTAGCCCCTCTTTTCAAAAGAGGCGCATCCCAAGCAAGCCGCCCGGTTTCCGGGCGGCTTTTTTATTGCGGAGGCTCGTCGTTTGCGGGACTGCGCGGCTGATCGTGCATCACAATTTCGACGTCCGCGTCCTTCGTCGACTGCACGCGAAAGGTTCCCTGATAGGTTTTGCCCTCGTGTCGCGCGATGGCGACATATTCGCCTTCCGCCAGCACCAGAGAAGGGAAGGCGCCGATCAGTTCGCGGATAACGTCGCCGCCTGGCGTGAGCACGGAAAAGCTCGTATTGGCGAGCGCCTCGCCGCCTGGCTGCTTGACCAGCTTTAAGGTGATGGTCGCTGCGCGATGACGCAAAGTCGCTTCGACGAGCTTCCCTGCGGGAATTTTCAGGTCTGCTGTCACAACCGAGTTTGTTTCATTGGCTCCGCCCTGAGCGCCTTGCCCAGTGTCGAGCAATGTGGACACGACGTGATAGGCGCCTTCCGGGAGGCAGATCACTTCGTCTGACTTGGCGTTGGCGAGGATGAGCTTCGCTTCGGAATTGCCGCGCTCCGGCACATAAATCGACACCGAGAGACGCTGCGAGGGAATACGCGCATCGCCCAGCTTGTCGACGAGCTTCAGACCGCCTGCGTTCAATACGATAAGTTCGGCAAGATTGCCGCTCTCCATAGCGACTCGTCGCGTGACGCCTGCAAGGCCATAGGCGACGTGGACGATATAGGAGCCTCTCGGCAGAGGCAGCGTCGGGGCCGCCTCCTCGGATTGCGCCACAAGCTTATGGGAGCCGTCCGGCTGGGCGCTCTCCTCAAAAACACGCCAGACGAGGCCCGAGCGAACTGGCTGCTGCTCATTGGCGGCGAGAGTCGCGCTAAGCCGGAGATGAAATAGCTTCTCTTCATGCGCAGCGGGTCCGGCCGGCTCGCCCGAGCCATGAGGCGGACGGGAGTGACGTGGAGTTGGCTGCTGCGCTTGCGCCTGTGCGGAAAGTGGCGCTGCGCTGGCGAGCGCCGCCGCAGCCAATCGGCTGAGCGCGGCCAATCGGACTTTTTTCATTGGACCGTTCTATGCCGACGATTGGCCTTTTTGTCGATTCTCCCCCGGCGGGAAGACTTTGAGGATGTGCGCGACCTGTTCTGGTCGCAGCGCCATTGCGCCTGCAAAACCGTCGCGGCGCGCTGCCGCATAGGCAGCCTCTTGCCCGATCTGGACCGGCGGCGCGAACGCCGGAACGCCGGCCGAAGCCGCCGCCAGGATGATCGCAGCGCGCGCCATTTCAATGGCGGCGCCGCCGGCCTCAGTGAGACCGAGCGACGCGCTCAGCGCAGCCTCATCGAAGGCCAGCGCCGCAAGACGCGGCGACGCGGCGGCGAAGAAGCGTAGCGCCAGAACGCTTGCCGGATCGCCCACAAAGGCGCCGATCCTGGTCGCGCCATCCGCGAGGCCGGCTTGCGCCTCGCGCACGGCGAGCTTCACCGCCAGGCGCTGCAGGCTTTCGACGCCGCGGCAGGAGGGAAGGAAGACGCCGTCCGGTCCGGGACCAAAAAGCGCACCGAGGTCAGCCTCTATGAGTTCGCTTTCAACAGGCGCGACTTCCACGAAGAGTTTCGGCGCTCCGCCCTTCCGTTTCGCCTCACCGATAAGCGTGCAAGCGCGCGCGCTGGCGCTGCGTCGCGCATCGTCCTCCACACAGGGACCGAGCCGCAACAGGAGCGCATCGGCGCCGCAATCCAGCGCCGCCGCGAAATCCTCCTCGTTGGCGTTAGAACAAAGAATCAAACAGGAGCGCATAAGACCGAATTAGTTTCGAGAGCCTCTGCCCGCTTGTAGCACGCTCTCGCCGCGGCGAGGGTCACGTTGGCGTGGGCGGCGCCGAGGCGCCAGCGGCAAGACTCAGCTCGACATAGAACCACTCCGGCGATCACGCGCTCGAACACGCTGATCGCGATCGGTTTCCTTGGAATCGCATTTTTCCGTTGGTTAAAAGAACGCTCGACGGCGTGATCCCTGCGCGACGGCGCAACCAAGAATTTTTTAGATACTCATCAAAGGATCGCCTGCGGGATCTCCTGCGTGCGCCGCCGCACGGAATCGGGACCTTAGCTCTTCTACAACGCGCTCATCGAGACACCGAACATCGAGCGCAAGAACATGAAACGCCAAACTTCCAAGATCGCCCAGATCGCTTTCGCCGCCGCCCTCATCGGCGCCGCTTCCGTCACGCAGGCCGCCGCCCGCGAATTCGTTCACTATCACTCGGAACTCGATCCCGGCTCAATCGTTGTCAGCGAGCATGAGCGCAAGCTCTATCTCATCGTCGATCGGGACGACGCCATCGCTTACAAGGTCGCGGTGCCGAAAGCCGGCAAGGAATGGACCGGCGTCGTGCAGGTCAACGCCAAATATGTCGCGCCAGACTGGACGCCCCCGGAAGACGTGAAGCATGACCATCCGGAATTGCCCGAGGTGATCCCCGGCGGCGCGCCGAACAATCCGATGGGCGCCCGCGCCATAACGCTGAGCGAGGGCCAGGTCGCGATCCACGGCACGACCGACAAGATGCGCAAGTCGATCGGCTCAGCCGCCTCCTATGGCTGCATCCGCATGCTCAATGAGGATGTCGTCGATCTCTACGACCGCGTCGCGGTGGGCGCGACCGTGGTGATGACGCCGTAAATCGCCGACGCGGGACACGTCGCGGCCCCTACTCTTCCGGCAGCGGAATGAACTCCGTGTCGCCCGGCACTGAGGGGAACCGGCCTTCCCGCCAATCGCGCTTCGCCTCTTCGATCCGATCCTTTTGCGAAGCGACGAGATTCCACCAGAGATAGCGCCGCCCCTCGAGCGGCGCGCCGCCAAGCAGCATCATTCGCGCGTCGGAAAGCGCGCGGATTGTTATCGCGGCGCCGGGGTTGAAGATCAGCAATTGCGGCTCCTCGAAACGTTCGCCGGCGATTTCAACGGCGCCGTCGACGAGATAGAGCGCGCGCTGCTCGTAATCGGCGTCGAGCGGCGCTGAGGCGCCGGCGGAAAGACGCAGCTCGACATAGAACCAGTCCGACAAGGTCGCCACCGGCGATTTGGCTCCGAACGCGGCGCCAGCGATCACCCGCGCAAACACGCCTCGATCCTCAACGACGGGAAGAACGTCAGCGCCAAAATGCTGGAAGCTCGGCTCTGTTTCTTCATGCGCGAGCGGCAGCGCCAGCCAGCTCTGCACCCCGAGCATTTGTTGGCCCGCAGCGCGTGGACCCGGCGGCGTGCGCTCGGAATGAACGATGCCGCGTCCGGCGGTCATTAAATTCATCGCGCCGGGCGCGATCTCCTGCACATTCGCCAGACTGTCGCGATGCAAGATGCGTCCGTCGAGAAGATAGGTGACGGTCGCAAGACCGATATGGGGATGCGGACGCACGTCCATCCCCTGCCCCGGCGCAAATTGAACCGGGCCGAAATGATCGTAGAAGATGAACGGCCCGACCATCTGCCGCCTGTCGTCGGGCAAGGCGCGCCTGACGCTGAAGCCCCCGAGATCGCGCGCTCGCGGCGCAATCCGCAATTCAATGGTTTTCGCCGCCGATTCGGCGTCTGCAAGTATGGACATGTCGGGCCTTTTCTCGCGCATAGGGTTGCGAAGTAGCTAAGGCCTCTAGCCGGTGGATCAAGTCCGCAAATTATGCGCTGCGGCGCTTGCCCTTCATGACGCACCCGCTATTCGACGCTTGGCGCGTTTTCTTGCTCTTAAGGCATCGCGGAGTCGGATTGACGTCGAGGCTCGTCGCCTGAGGCGCCGAGGTCGATGCGCGCTTCAAGCCGCTCGCGCTCGAATAGAAGCTGAACGACATGGCGAGAGCCGCGGCGACTAGGAATATGAATGTTCGCATGTCATCGTCCCTCTGCGAAGAAGGCCACGATGATCATGCAATGCGACTTCAGGCGCTGTGCTCCCGCGCACAACGGCGCGCCGCTATCCTCCGTTCGCTTTCGCCGTATGGGCGGCGACGATGTCGCGCGCCTGCTTGCCGACGACTTCCGCGAGATGGTCGAAACGGGCCTGATAAAAGCCGGCGCCGGCCGTCGCCGAGCGCAGCTCGACGATGAGGTTATCCATCTCCGCCTCGGGAATCAGAGTTTCGAGCCTATCCCAGCCTTCCCATCCTTCGCGCGGACCAAAGCCCATGATCTGGCCACGACGCGCGGAGACGATTCCGGTGGCGCGCGACATGGCGTCGCTCGGAACGAAGACGTCGACCGCGAGCACCGGCTCAAGCAGGATCGGCTCAGCCTTTTCCAAGGCTTCGCTCATGCCGATGCGCGCCGCGGTACGGAACGCCATGTCAGAAGAGTCGACCGAATGATACGAGCCGTCGGTCAGAACCGCCTCGACGTCGACGACGGGAAAGCCCAACGGACCATGCAGAAGAGCGTCTTGACAGCCGGCCTCGACGGAAGAGAAATATTGCTTGGGCACTGCGCCGCCATGCACGCGTTCGCTGAAGGCGAATCCTTCGCCACGGCTGCGCGGCGCAATCTCCATTACCACGTCGCCGAACTGACCATGTCCGCCGGACTGCTTCTTATGGCGGCCGCGAATGGTGACCTTATGGCGGATCGTTTCGCGATAAGCGACCGTCGGCTTTGAGCGTTCGACCGCAACGTTAAAGCGCGAGGCGAGACGTTCAAGCGCGACGCGCAGATGCATCTCGCCCTGACCAAAGAGTTTGATCTGCGAAAGCTCCTGGTCGTGAACGAAGACGAGCGAAGGATCCTCTTCGATGAGCTTCGACACCGCCGCGGCGAGCCGCATCTCATCCTTGCGGTCCTTCGCATTGAGCGCGAGCGCATGCACAGGATCTGGAGTATCGGCCCGCGTCTTCTTCAAATCCGTCGCGCCGGCGCGGGCGTCTGCGACGATATTGTCTCCCGTCTGCGCATGATCGAGGCGCCCGAGAGCGAGGACGTCCCCGGTCTTCGCCTCCGTCACTTTGCTGCTCGCGGCGCCCATCAAACATGACATGCCAGAGATGCGATCCTCTCCCTGCAGGGATGCGACCGTCTGCCCATCAGCAAAGGAGCCACGCAACACGCGCGCGACCGAGATCTTTCCGCCATGCGGCGTATGAATCGTGCGGATGACGCGAGCGAGCGCGACTCCGTTTTCGCCGACGCCGAGCCGCACGCGGGTGGCGTCGATTCCCGGCGCTTCATGGCGCAGCGCTTTCAACAGCCGCGTCACGCCGGCGCCCCGCTCAGCCGAGCCGATGAACAGTGGCACGACGAGCCCGGCGCGTAATTCCTTGGTGAGATCATCGAAGACCTGGTCACGCGGCGGCTCGATGTCGGAAATCAGCTCCTCCATCAGCTCATCGTCATAATCGGCGAGCCGCTCCAGCATCGAATAGCGCGCTTCCTTCTCGGTCGCGGCGTCGCCCTTAGGGATATCGACGACCTCGGAGGGCGCATGTTCGCGGTAGACGTAGGCGCGTTCGAGCGCGAGATCGATGAATCCGACGGCGACGCCATTGTTCCAGATCGGCATCTGGCGCAGCAGCAGCGGCGTGCGCGAAGCAGGCTGTAGAATGGCGAGCGCATCACGCACGTCGATCGTCGCCGCGTCGATCTTGTTGAGGAAGATGAAATGCGGCACGCCGAGCTCTTCGAGCTGGCGCAAAATAAGCTGCAGCGCCGGAACCTTGCGAGGTTCTGCCTCGCAGACGACGATCGCAGCGTCGACCGCGGGCAGGATATTGCGCGATTCATGGGCGAATTCGACGGAGCCCGGAAGATCGACGAAAGTGTAGCGGTCGCCCATATAATCGACGGTCGCGATATTGGACTCGACGCTCATCTGATGGGCGCGGGCTTCAGGACTTGAGTCGCCGACGCTCGCGCCCGCACCGACGCCGCCCTGCCGCGGGATCGCGCCCGCATGGGCGAGAATGGCCTCCAGAAGAGTGGTCTTGCCGCATTGAAAAGGGCCCACCAGCGCAATCAGCCGGGGACCCTGTGCTCTCGCCTCGTGAGAATGCGCTCCTTGGGACGACGCCATCACTCCCTCCTTATCTGTCGGAGCCTGGTTTGACCGGCCCCGTTAGTTCATGGTTTCACCATGCGGCCGCGAGCGCAAGACGCTGTTCTCCCGCGGCGCTTCCAAGGGCGTCGAAAGCGCGTTAGAAGGCGCGACCGATCCGATAACGGAGCTGTTATGCGCCCCAGCAAACGCGCGCCCGACGAGATGCGCCAGGTGAGTTTCGAGCGAGGCGTCGCCCGCTACGCCGAGGGCTCCTGCCTCGTGAAATTCGGCAACACCCAGGTGCTCTGCGCCGCGTCGCTCGAGGACAAGCCGCCGCCGTGGCTGCGCGGTCAGGGCCGAGGCTGGGTGACGGCGGAATATTCCATGCTGCCGCGCGCCACCCATACGCGCACGCGGCGCGAGGCCGCAACGGGCAGGCTTTCGGGACGCACGCAGGAGATTCAGCGTCTCATCGGCCGCTCGCTACGCGCCGTCACGAATCTGTCGGCGCTTGGCGAGCGACAAATCGTCGTCGACTGTGACGTGATCCAGGCCGATGGCGGCACGCGCACGGCGTCGATCACCGGCGCTTGGCTGGCGCTGCATGATTGCCTGGACTGGATGCGTTCGCGCTCAATCGTCAAAGAGAGTCCGCTACGCGATCATGTCGCCGCCGTGTCCTGCGGCATCTTCAACGCGACGCCGGTCATCGATCTCGACTACGCCGAGGACTCGACGGCGGAGACCGACGCCAATTTCGTCATCACTGGTTCGGGCGGTCTCGTCGAAATTCAGGCGACGGCGGAAGTGGCGGTTTTCTCGCAAGATGAGCTGTCGGCGATGCTGACGCTCGCTCAACAAGGCGTCGCGGAACTCGTCAATCTTCAGAAGGCGGCGCTCGCCTGAACAAATTCTTGCGTACGGACCAGCTCCTTTAAGCCGCCGCTGGCGGATTGAGGGGCTGGGGATCAGTCTCAAGCAATGCATATAACAGATGATCGCGCCACTGGCCGTTGATATTCAGGTAGGAGCGCGCGTACCCCTCCTGCTTGAAACCGACGCGCTCCAGCAATCGCTTCGAAGGCTCATTTGTCGGCAAGCACGCCGCCTCAATGCGATGGAAACCACGCTTTTCAAAAGCATAGGCGCAAGCGGCGCGAACGGCGCGGGTCATGTAACCCTTGCCGGCATAGGACTCGCCCATCCAATAGCCGAGCGTCGCCGCCTGTGATACGCCGCGCCGCACATGACCGAAGGACAGGCCGCCCATCAGCGCATCGTCCTCTTCGCGAAAGATAAAGAAGGAATAGGCCTCGTCGCGCGCCATTTCTTCGGCGTGACGGCGCACGCGATAGCGAAAGCTCGCCCGCGTAAGATCGTCGATCGGCCAGAGCGGCTCCCAGGGCGTCAGGAAGGAGCGGCTCTTCTCGCGTAGCTCGGCCCATTCGACGTAGTCGCGCATTTCGGACGGCCGCAGATAGAGGCCCTCGCCTCTGATCGGCAGGTCGCGGCGTCCGATTACGCTGAAGATCGCCATCGTGCTCCTTGCCAGAACTTGTCAGTTCTTCGCCGCGCGCGCGCGCTGCAAAATGAATTCGGCGATTCGCGCGCCATCATTTTCAAGAATCGTGAATCGTTCCGGCGCGTCAAGTCGCGCCGCAATATTTTCAGGCGGCTGTGGACGCAGTCCGATGGCGCGCTCAATGGCGTCTGGAAACTTTGCCGGATGCGCGGTCGACAGCGCGATGACGGGCGTCGCCGGATCTTTCGCAAGCTTTGCGCGCGCCGCGCTGACGCCGGTCGCCGTATGCGGATCGAGCATATAGCCGGTCTCGCGCCAGGTGCGACGAATCTCTTCCGTCGTTTCGGTCTCGCCGACGGATCGCGCGTCGAATTCGGCGCGGATGGCGTCAAGCGCAGCAGCCGGAATGTCAAAAGCGCCCGATTGATCGAGCGAGTCGAAAGCGGCGCGGACCGCGGCGGGGTCGCGTCCCGTCGCGTCGAACAACAGGCGTTCGAAATTGGATGAAACCTGAATGTCCATTGACGGCGACTGAGTCGGCGTCACGCCTCGCGGCTCGTAACGTCCACTCGCGAGCGCCCGCGCAAGAATGTCATTGGCGTTGGTGGCGACGACAAGTCTTTCGACCGGCAGACCCATCCGCTTGGCGACATAGCCGGCAAGCACGTCGCCGAAATTGCCTGTCGGCACCGCGAAGGAAATATGCCGATGCGGCGCGCCAAGCGCGACGGCGCTTGTGAAGTAATAAACGGTTTGCGCGACGACGCGCGCCCAGTTGATCGAATTGACGCCCGCCAATCCGACGCGCGTGCGAAACGCCGCGTCGCGAAACATGCGCTTCAGTATCGCCTGAGCGTCGTCGAACGATCCCTGCAGCGCAATCGTATGAACATTGTCGTCGGCGACCGTCGTCATTTGCTTGCGCTGCACGTCCGACACTCGGCCGTGTGGAAAAAGAATGAAGACGTCGACGCGATCGAGCCCCCGAAACGCCTCGATCGCCGCAGCGCCCGTATCGCCGGACGTTGCGCCGACAATGGTCGCGCGAAGATTCCGCTTTTCGAGCACATGATTCATCATGCGCCCGAGGAGCTGCATCGCCAGATCCTTGAAGGCGAGCGTCGGCCCGTGAAAAAGTTCGAGAACGAAGAGATTGTCGTCGATCTGCGTCAGCGGCGCGATGGCGCGGTGACGGAAACCGGCATAAGCGCTTTCCGTCTGCGCGCGCAGAACCTCCGGCGAAAAAGTCTCGCTGAGATAAGGCGCGATCAATTGCGCCGTCGCTTGTGAATATGTACGGCCGGCGAGCGCGGCGATGTCGGCAGGCGCCACATGCGGATAGGCAAGCGGCGCGTAGAGTCCGCCGTCGGTCGCAAGACCCGCAAGCAGAACGTCGTCAAAGCCAAGCTGCGCGGCTTCGCCGCGTGTTGAGAGATAGCGCAACCGTCAGTCCATTGATGCGGAGCGTGCGTCGCTTGCGACGCGCATGTTAGTGCGCCTTCTCATAGCATATTCGCGTCAGCTGCAAGGCCGAGATCAGGGCCTGCGGCCATCGCCCCCGCGCGCAAGGACGCCGCGCGCGTAGAGCCCGAAAATGACGAGAAGCGCCAGCGACAGGCCGAACCAAGTCACGGCGTAGGAGAAATGATTATTGACGATTGTTGGAACGCCGCCCACAGGCCGCGGCCAGTCCGACGCGGTTGCAGGAGCGGCGTCAACGACGAGCGCGAAAGGCGCGGCGTCTGACAGTCCAAGAGCGGCGGAGATCGCCGCTGGATCGCGCGCATAGAAGACACCCTTATCTGGCTCGTCGGCGGGCGTGAAAGGATTGCGCCGCTCGGGGGCGCGCAGGAGTCCGACAAGGGTCACTTCGTCTGGCGACGCCGCGTGCAGAGTGGCGTCATTGGCTTTCGAACCCGGAAGAAAACCGCGATCCACGAGCACGACGCCGCCGCTTGTCAACGCGAAAGGCGTCACGAGCGAATAGCCTGGCTCGCGGCTTGCGCCCTCCGGCGGCGCGGTGAAGACGAGCGCGTCGCGGCCGCCGAAATAGTGGCCGGTCGCGCGCACATGCGTGAAGTCGTAATCTTCCGCGTGAAGCGTCGACCATCGCTCGGGCGGCGGCATCGGCTGCGGCGCCTGCGTCGAGCGCTGCTCGATGCGCGCGATGAGCGCCTCTTTCTCGCCGAGCCGCCGCACCTGCCAAAATCCGAGACCGACCAGCAGGGCAAAGAGGAGCGTCGTCGCAATCGCTGGCCACAGAAGCGCGCGAAGGGCGGGCCTCACGATTGATGGCGGCTTTCTTCAGCCTTGTTGAAATATTGCAGGGCGATCAGCAGGCCTTTTGTCGGCCGCAGCAGCGCCACGCAGAGAATAGCCGAAAGAGGCACGAGGATCGCTGCGTGCACCCAATAAGCCGGCTGATAGGTCACCTCGACATACCACAACACAGCGATCGCGACGAAGCCTACGACAGTCATGACGGCGATCGCGGGAGCGTCGCCTGCGTCGGCGAAGGAGAAATCTAACCCGCAAGCCTCGCATTTGGGCGCGACCGTGAGCAGCCCTTTGATCATGTGTCCCTTGCTGCAGCGCGGGCATCTGCCGAGGGCTCCGTCGACATAGAGCGACAACGGCGGATAGACATGCTCTTCTGACATCTTGGGCCTCCAACGAAAACGGTCACGGGCGCGCCCGTGACCGTCCAATTTCCAGATTGGGCGGCGACGCGCCTATTCCATGACCCCGCCCCAGTTCCCCCACACATAGATGCAGGCGAAAAGAAACAGCCAGACGACGTCGACGAAGTGCCAGTACCAAGCGGCGAATTCAAAGCCCAGGTGCTGATCCGGCGTAAAGGCCCCCCTGAAGACGCGAAGCAGGCACACGATGAGGAAAATCGTGCCGACGATCACGTGGAAGCCGTGGAAGCCCGTCGCCATGAAGAAGGTCGAGCCGTAATTCGTCGCCGCTGGCTTCGCCGGATCGAAGGCGAAGGCGAAGGGCGCGTGGATATATTCATAGCCCTGGATCGTCGTGAACAACAGGCCAAGGGCGATCGTCGCGATCAGACCCTTCTTCAAGATGTCGCGGTTATTTTCCAGGAGACCGTGGTGGGCCCAGGTCAAAGTCGCGCCGGAGCTGAGCAGGATGATCGTATTGAGAAGCGGCAGCTTCCAGGGGCTCAAGACTTCGATGCCCTTCGGCGGCCAGACGCCCTGGAACAGTTCGGTGCGCAGGACCTGCGCCGCGTCAGCCGGGAAAAGCGCCGAGTTGAAGAACGCCCAGAACCAAGCGACGAAGAACATCACTTCCGAGAAGATGAACAGGATCATCCCGTAGCGGTGATGCAACCGCACGACCGGCGAGTGAAATCCGCCGACGCTCGCTTCGTGAATGATGTCGCTCCACCAGGCGTACATCACCAGCAGAATGCCGGCGAAGCCGACGAAGAACAGGATGCCGCCGAAAGTCATGCCCCCGATCGGCGCGCCCTTATGCTGCGCCATCCACATGACCGCCCCGATCGCCGTGATGAGCGCCGCGAAAGCGCCCACAATAGGCCACGGACTCGGATCGACCAGATGATAGTCGTGTTCGGGTTTCGCGTGTCCGTCCGCCATCTTGCTCTTCCTCGTCCATTGGCCGGCGGTTCCGGCCAGTTCCCTTAGTTTGCCGCGCGCCAAACCGCGCGGCGCGTCAACCCTTCGGCCTTGCGATCGCCGTCTCGCTCGTCTTCGAAGGAGCGGCGTCCTTCGTGGCGAAGAAAGAATAGGAAAGCGTGATCTCACGAACGCCGCGCATGCCTTCCTCGCGCTCGAGCGCCGGATCGAGATAGAACACGACCGGCCATTCCTCGGCCTCACGCGGACCGAGGCGCTTCTCCTCGAAGCAAAAGCAGGCGACCTTCACGAAGAAGGCGCCGGCCTGGCCAGGCGTGACATTGTACGCGGCCTGCCCGCTCGTCTCATGATCGGAGAGATTGGCGACCTTATAATAGATTGTTTTCGTTTCGCCGGTGCGCAGCGAAATCTTCGCGACCTCCGGCTCGAAGCGCCAGGGCAGATCGCGCGCGACATTGGCGTCGAAGCGCACGGTGAGCACGCGCTCGCCGCGAGCCGTCGGCCCGGCGGCATCCGTCTTCGGCGTGCCGCCGAAACCGGTCGCGGCGCAAAAGGCCCGGTAGAGCGGAACCGAAGCGAAAGACAGGGCAAGCATCGCCGTCGCGCCAACGATCAGCGCCGCCGCGATCAGTCGCGGGCGGTTGCGTGAACGAGGCGCCGTCGCGTTCATGGCTTTAAAGCGTCCGGTTGATGATGGCGGCGCCGAACTTCACCAGCGTGACGGCATAGAACAGCACGGCAAGTAAGGCGATCGTGGCGCCGATCGCGATATTGCGGGCGCGGCGGCTGCGCGCCTGCTCCTCGGTCAGGACAACGCCTGGTCCGCCGAAGCCGCTTACGCGCTCCTTCATCTTATCGCCTGCGTCGGTCATTTCGTTCACCATTCGCTAGGCCGCCTAGATCAGCGCGAGAATATGCGCCGTCTGCTCGACGACGAGGACGAGGAACAGAACGAAGAGATAGAGGATCGAGAACAGAAACATTCGGCGCGCCGCCGCTCGGGCTGCCTCGCCTTCGCGCTGCTTGAAGACCGCTGCAGCCATCGCGACCAGCGCAATGCCGGAGCCGATCGAGACAAGCCCATAGGCGAGCGACGCGAAGCCCAATAACCATGGCGCGACGCCAAGCGGCGCAAGCGCCAGCGCATAGATCAGGATTTCGAGACGCGTGCGATCTCCGCCGGCGACATTGGGCAGCATCGGCACGCCGGCGCGACCATAGTCCTCGCTTTTTAAGAGCGCGAGCGACCAGAAATGCGGCGGCGTCCACATGAAGATGATCGCAAAGAGCACGACGCTTGCAAGATTGATCTCGCCCGTCGCCGCGGCAAAGCCGACCATCGGCGGCAACGCGCCGGCGGCGCCGCCGATGACGATATTCATCGGCGTCCAGCGCTTCAGCCACATCGTGTAGATCACGACATAGAAGAAGATGGTGAAGGCAAGCAGCGCGGCGGCGAACCAGTTCGCGACATAGCCGAGCGTGAAGACCGACAACGTCGCAAGCACGAGACCAAAGCCAAGCGCCGCCTCGGGATCGAGCCGTCCCGCCGGAATCGGGCGCTTACGCGTGCGCGTCATCAGCGCGTCGACGTCGGCGTCGTACCACATGTTGAGCGCGCCGGAGGCGCCAGCGCCAACGGCGATCGCCAGCAGCGAAGCAAAGCCGATGAGCGGATGCGGCGGCGTCGGCGCGAGCAACAGGCCGGCAAGCGCAGTAAACACGACAAGCGACATCACGCGCGGCTTGAGAAGCGCGAAATAGTCCGAAGGCGACGCGACGGAGATGCGCGGAGCCTGTTCGTCGTGGAGATAGGATGCGTCGCTCATGCCGTTCACTCAGACTTGCCGGCGCGAGTTCCCCCGCGCCGACGCTTCGTTCCGTTATCGGCCCGCGCCGGTGATGCGCGGCAGCACCTCAAATTGATGGAACGGCGGCGGGGAGGACAGAGTCCATTCCAGCGTCGTCGCGCCAGCGCCCCAAGGATTGGCCCCGGCCAGCCGCTTCTTCATGAAGGCTTCGATAATCGCGTAGAACCAGACGACCAGCGAGAGCGTAACGAAGATCATGCCGAAAGACGACACCAGGTTCCACAGCGCGTAAGCGTCGGGATAGTCGATGTAGCGGCGCGGCATGCCGCCCAGCCCCAAGAAGTGCTGCGGGAAGAAGACGACGTTGACGCCGATGAACAGCAGCCAGAAGTTCGCCTTCGCCAACGTCTCCGAATACATGTAGCCGCTCATCTTGGGGAACCAATAATAGAACCCCGCATAGAGCGCGAAGACCGCGCCGAGCGACAGCGTGTAGTGGAAGTGCGCGACGACATAGTAGCCCTCGTGGAACTGCTTGTCGGCGCTGGCGTTGGCGAGCACGACGCCGGTGATGCCGCCCATCGTGAACACGAAGATGAAGCCGATCGCCCAGACCATCGGCGCGCGGAACGAGAGCGATCCGCCCCACATCGTCGCGATCCAGGAGAAGATCTTGATGCCCGTCGGCACCGCGATCACCATCGTCGCCAGCGTGAAGTAGCGCTGCGCGTTGAGCGACATGCCGACCGTGTACATGTGGTGCGCCCACACGATGCTGCCGAGCACGCCGATGCAGACCATGGCGTAGGCCATGCCGAGATAGCCGAACACCGGCTTCCTCGAGAAGGTCGACACGATCTGGCTGATGATGCCGAAGCCGGGAAGAATGACGATATAGACTTCCGGATGGCCGAAGAACCATAGCAGATGCTGGAACAGCAGCGGATCGCCGCCGCCCGCCGGGTCATAGAACATCGTGCCGAAATTGCGGTCGGTCAGCAGCATCGTCACGCAGCCCGCGAGCACCGGCAGCACGAGCAGCAGCAGGAACGCGGTCACCAGGATCGACCATACGAACAGCGGCATCTTGTGCAGCGTCATGCCGGGCGCGCGCATATTGAAGATCGTGGTGATGAAGTTGATCGCGCCAAGGATCGACGACGCGCCGGCGAGATGCAGCGCCAGGATCACGAAATCCATGGCCGGGCCGGGCGAGCCGGTGTTCGACGAAAGCGGCGGATAGAACGTCCAGCCGCCGCCAAAGCCTTTCATGCCCGGCGCGCCCTCGACGAACATCGAAATCACGGCAAGCACGAGCGAGGAGACGAGCAGCCAGAACGAGATGTTGTTAAGGCGCGGAAACGCCATGTCCGGCGCGCCGATCATGATCGGCACGAACCAATTGCCGAAGCCGCCGATGAGAATAGGCATGGCCATGAAGAAGATCATGAGCACGCCGTGCACGGTGATGAACACGTTGTAGAGGTTCTTGCCCGCGTCCAGCGCCATCGACGGGTCCGCGCCGTGAAGTAATTCCGCAAGCCCCGGGAAGATCTGTACGCCCGGATACGCCAGCTCGAGCCGCATGGCGAGCGAGAGCAAGAAGCCGATGACGCCGCCGATCGAGCCGAGAATGATGTAGAGCGTGCCGATGTCCTTATGATTGGTTGAGAAGAGGAAGCGGCGCAAACCCCTCGGATGATCATGCGCCCCGGCCATCGTCGAACTCGCCATCGTCATGTTCCTTAGAAAGACTAGTGTATTCCGTTGCGTCTCGTTTCAGCGGTTTTTAGCGGCTTTCTGAAGCGACCCGCACGCGCTGGTCGGCGCCGGCGAACTTCTGCTTCGCCTGCGCAAGCCACTCATTGTATTTTTCGCGAGTCACCGCGCGGATCACGATCGGCATATAGGCGTGATCCTTGCCGCAGATGAAATAGCACTGGCCATAGTAGACGCCTTCCCTGTCGATCTTGAACCAAGTCTGATTCAAACGGCCGGGGATCGCGTCCATACGAACGCCGAACGAGGGGACGCCGAAGGCGTGAATGACGTCGTTCGACGTGATGTGAACGGCGATGACCTCATTGATCGGCACCACGGCCTCATTGTCGACCGTCAGCAGGCGAAGCTCGCCCGGCTGGAGTTCCGATTCCGGCTTGAGCATCTGATCGAAACCAAAGCCGCCGCCCTGATCCTCAGGATATTTATACGACCAGTACCACTGGTTGCCCGTCACTTTGATGGTGACTGACGCCTCCGGCACCTCGACCTGCTCCGCCAGCAGTCGCAGCGAGGGGACCGAAATGAAAAGAAGGATCAGGACCGGAATGAGCGTCCAGATGATTTCGAGCGGCGTATTGTGCGTCAGCTTCGACGGAATGGGGTTCGCGTGCTCGTTGAAGCGATAGGCGACATAGATCAGCAGGCCCAGAACGAAGAGCGCGATGAACGAAATGATCGGCATCAGCACCATGTTGTAGAGCTGCTGCGTCCCCAGGCCGACCGGCGTCACCATATTTGGAAGGCCTAGGCCGCCAGGGACCGGCTGCCCGTTTTCCTGCGCAAGGGCGAAACCGGCGCACAAGGTTACAGGGAGCGCCACAGCGGCCGCCAATGCGCCGCGCGTCATCACTCGATTGACGTTAAACATCAAAGCCGCCTTTCGAACCCTCGCCAGCCAGCGTTGTTCTTTTTGTGATTTCCGCGCGCAGCCCGCCCAAAGCCCGCCCCGCTCGGTAGTCGGCAGGTTCAACCACAAACCGTCGATCCGCGCAATTGTTGCAACGCCAAATTCTACAGACAAATCGTCGCGTCAAAGCCCTTGCCAAACAATGCGGCGCGCGCGCCAGCGATCTTGACAGCTAAAGTTCATTTGATAGGCAAACGCTTGGCGCGCCTGACAGCGCGGCGTGACTGCGACTTTCTTCGCGCGGACTGATCGAAACGGGGCGGCGGCGCCTCCAGGAGACCCGATGAATCGATTACGCGTCGCAAAATTTAGGCGCCTGTTGCGACATCACGTCGCGGCGTCGGGATCGGCGATTTTCCTCGCGCTCAGCGCGGCCTCTGGTCATGCGCAAGCTGCCGCCGCCAAAGCCAAATTCGGCGATTGGGAACTGCGCTGCGAAACGCCCGCAGGAGCCGCGACAGAACAATGCGCGCTAATCCAAAGCGTCGTCGCCGAGGATAAGAGCAACATCAGCCTCGTCGTCGTCGTCTTAAAGACGAGCGACGGCAAGAGCCGGCTGCTGCGCGTGATCGCGCCGCTCGGCGTGCTGTTGCCTAATGGGCTTGGCTTGAAGATTGATCAAACCGACATCGGACGCGCCGGCTTCGTCAAATGCCTGCCGACGGGCTGCGTCGCAGAGGTGACGATGGATGACAAACTCATCGATCAATTGAAGAACGGCAAAATCGCCACCTTCATCATCCATCAGGTTCCGGACGAAGGCATCGGCCTGCCGCTGACTCTGCAGGGATTCAAGGATGGATACGCGAAACTGCCGTAAAATTTGCGCAATGCGCCCGACGAGCGCGCCCATGAAGACTTTCGCGCGCAGCCTGGCGATCGCGCTCTCCACATCGATCGCGCTTACGCCCGTCGCCGTCGCGGCTTTCGAATTGCCGAAGCTTCATGTGCCCGGCATTTTGGGCGGCGGCGAGCAGAAGGAAGGCCAACCGGCGCCGCCCGGCGCGACTCCAGACTGTCCCGAAGTTTTCATCGACAGCGGCGCAGCCATGCTGCGGTCCCCGCCAGACGCCGACGGCGCAAACGTCCGCTATCAGCTTTCGCTTGGCGAGACGGCGCGCGAATGCGTCATCGAGGGTGATCGCTTAATGATTCGCGTTGGAGTCGAAGGTTCGGCCGTGCTCGGCGCGCTTGGCCAGCCCGGCGCCTATGGCGCCAATCTGCGCGTGGCGATCCGCCGCCAGAAAGACGACACGCTTGTCGCCTCGAAGGTCTACCGCGTCAACGCGTCGATCCCGAATGGGGGAACGCGCGGCGAGTTTCAGGTGATCGCCGATCCGTTCACCGTGCCGGTGATGAGCCAGCGCGCGCAGGACGATTACGAAATCCTCGTCGGCTTCACTCAAGGCGCAGAAAAGCCGGTCGCCGAGAAAAAGCGCCGGGGCGGCTAGCCGCCCCGCCCGCGATCAGTGCGCGAGAGACTTCAGCTCTTTAATACCCTCAGCGACGAAATCCTTGCCCTTGACCACGCCGCTCGAGAGCGCCCGCTCCGCGATTTTCACAGCAGCGTCGGCGGCGGCGGCGCGCACCTCGGCTGAGGCCTGGGCTTCCGCCTGGGCGATCTTCTGCTCGACCTGCTTGACGCTGCGCGCCATGAATTCATCGAGCCTGCGACGGCCCTCCGCAGCGATCAGCTCCGCCTCGTCCTTCGCCTGCGCGACAATGGATTTGGCCTCAGCTTCGGCCTCAGCCCGCTTCTGCTCGAAGGAAGCGAGGAGCGCCTCAGCTTCGTGGCGAAGGCGCTCAGCCTCAGCGAGCTCGCCCTTGATGCGGTTGATGCGCGCGTCGATGAGAGCGGCAAACTTCGAGTGCGCGCCGACCCAAAGCAGCACGAGGACGAAGATCGTGAAGCCGACCGCGACATAGAATTCCGCGTCAAAATGCATTGAGCGCCTCCTTAGCGGGCGACGACGTCGCGTCAATCTCGGAGATCGCGCTCTTGTCTACTTTTGCGCCGGTCAGCTTTTCGACGATTGCGGCGGCGGCCTCCTCGGCGATCTGCTCGACATTGGCCAGAGCCTTCGCCTTTGCGCTCGCGATGCGCTCGTCGGCGGCCCGGATCTTCTCCGCCGCCTGCGATTCGGCGATCGTGCGCTGTTTCGCGGTCTCCCCGGCAATCTTGTTTTGCGCCTCGCGGCCGATGGCTTGCGCCTCTTCGCGCCGGCGACGAAGATTTTCGTCATTGGCGGCCGCGGCGGCTTGCGCCTTCGACTGCATCTCGCGCGCCGCGCCAAGATCGGAAGCGATCTTTGCGCCGCGGTTCTCGATGATGCCGCCGACGCGCGGAAGGGCGATGCGCGACATCAGCACGTAAAGCAGGCCGAAGATGACGACGAGCCAGAAGATCTGCGGCGCGAAATTTTCCGTCTGGAAGGGCGGAAAGGCGCCCTCATGATGCGCCTCGCCGGCGCCGACAGTCTCGTGCGTCGTCTGCTCGCCCTCGGCGGCGAAAGCGGAAGAGATGATCGCCATGGACATCATTCCAAGTCTCAAGACTAGGCCGCACGGCGGCCGCGCTGGAAGAAAGCGTCCGGCCCCGAGGGCCGGACGCGCAACGTCACGCCTTCAGGAACAGCAGGATTGCGATCAGAAAGGCGAAGATGCCCAGACCTTCGGCAAGCGCCGCGCCAATGATGGCGTTGGTGAACTGGGAGGCCGCCGCCGACGGGTTGCGAAGCGCCCCGTTGACGAAATTGCCGAAGATGATGCCGACGCCGATCGCCGCCGCGCCAGTGCCGATCGCCGCGAGTCCGGCGCCGACGAGTTGCATTTCTGCCATTTCTTACTCCTGCTGAATTGGGGCGACGTTTATTGTTCGATCTTTATCAGTGGCCCGGGTGAATTGCGTCGTTGAGATAGACGCATGTGAGAACGGCGAAGACGAAGGCCTGCAGACAGGCGACAAGCAGTTCGAGCGCATAGAGCGCGACGATCGCGAGCAGCGGCACCGGCGCGAGCGCCGCCCAGACGCCGGCGCCAAGCAGCATCATCACGAAGCCGCCGAACACGGCGAGCGTGATGTGGCCCGCAAGAATATTGGCGAAGAGACGGACGGAGAGCGACACCGGCCGCGACAGGAAGGAGATGATCTCGATCGGCACCAGCACGACGAGCACGGGCAAGGGCACGCCATGCGGGACGAAAAGGTTGAGAAAGCCGAAGCCGTGGCGATAAAGGCCGTAAACGACGACGAGCGAAATCACCACCGCGGCGAAAGCGAAGGTGACCACGATCTGGCTCGTCACCGAATAAGTATAGGGAACAAGCCCGATCAGATTGGCGATGAGGATGAAGGAGAAGAGCGTGAAGACGAAGGGGAAGAACTTCATCCCTTCCGTCCCGGCGGTCTGACGCACCATGCCGGCGACGAATTCATAGAGCATCTCGGCCATCGCCTGGACCCGGCCCGGCACGATCGCCTTCTTCGAGGTCGCAAGGATCATCAAAGCGACAACGCCGAGCGCGGCAAGCAGCATGAACAGCGAGGCGTTGGTGAAGGACGTCTCGATGCCGCTGATTTCGAAAGGCCACAGCCGATGCAGCTCGAATTGCTCGATAGGATTGGGCTTTGCGGCTGCTTCTTCCGGATTCATCGCTCTTTTCCGGACGTCGCCGCCCGGCCCCGCTTCAAGCGCTGCAACGCGCCTTTGTTCTACTCTTCGCCCGGCGCTTTCGGCTTCGCCACGCGATAGACGTTCCAAAATCCCGCCGCGACGCCCAGTCCCAGCATGACGACCAGAAGCCATGGCGCCGTGCCAAGCCACTTGTCCGCCTGCCAGCCGATGACGGCGCTGACCAATACCGCCCCAACGAATTCGGAGAAAGCGTTGAGGCCGATGCGCATGGCGCTCGTGAAGCCTTTGCGCTCCTCCGTCCGCGGCGCCGCTTCGGCGGCCTGCTCTTCATCGACCTTGCGCAAGGCCGCATTGAGCTTTTCCAGCCGCGCGTTAAGCGCTGCGCGCTCCGCGTCTTCCTCTGCCTCGTCGCTCATCGGCGTTCTCCGCCTCGCATATTGCGGAATGCGCAAAATTTAACGATGGCGCGACGCCGCGCGACGGGAAAGTCGAACCGTTCGGGAGACGGCGCGAAACTCTCGGCTTGCGGCCAATCCTTTCGAGCCGCGCGCAACATATTTGCGGGCCTTCATTTAGTCAAGACGAGGCTCACGCAGCTATCTCATTGTGATTATTTGAATTTGTTCAGCATGCGACCATCTGCTGCCCGATACGGCGCCGCGGCGCGTCAATTGACGGCATTCGAGCGCGCGGAACTGTGACAGCGTCATATTTGTTACGCTTTTATGACGCTTAAAATGCGAACCTGGGCGCCGTTGATCGCCTTCCTGCTATTGCTACTCGCCCCGAGTCTGGCGATACGTAGCGGCGCGCTGTCGTTCAATTTCCGCTTCGAAGCGCTGCTCATCGTTTCTGGCCTTTGCCTCGCCGCCTGCGTGCTCGGCGGCTATTCCTTCGCTGAACTCGGCCTCGGCGCGCCCAGAGGCGCTCGCGCATGGCTGATCTGCGGCGCGCTGACCTGCCTTCTGCTGGCGGCGATCGTCGTCGAGGCGCAGTTTTTGAGTCATCCGCATTCGCCGCCGAATTGGATCGCCTTCGCGCCCTTTTATGTGCTCGTGTCGAGCCCGTGTCAGGAGGTCGTCTGCCGCTCGATCCCCAAGCTGATCGCCGACCGGCTGCACATGAGCGGGCGGAATTACGTCCTGTTCTCGTCTGCGGTCTTTTCGCTGATGCATGCCCCCTATGGCGATCCCGTCCTGCTCGCCAACACTTTTCTCGCGGGAGTCGCCTGGAGCACGGCCTATCTCTTCACGCGCAACGTGTGGCCGTTGACCGCCTCTCACGCCGCGGTCGGCTCATTCGCCTTTTGGATCGGTCTCGCCTGATCATCGCGACGGGGTCCGGCGAGGATCGCCGCGCGCAGCAGCAGCCACAGAACGCAAGCGTTGAGCATGTGCCACAGGAGATGCGCGCCGAGCGGAAAAGCCGGACAGATGGCGCGATCGATCGTTCGAAAGAAGAGCGAGATTGCGAAGAGAAGCGCAGCGGCTCCAAGCGTACGCGCAGTCTCTCGCTGCCCGTCCCGCGACCAAAGCAGCGCGGCGAAGATCAATAAAGCGCCAAACGCCGACAGATAGCCGACCGAACCGTTCAGCGCGTCGACAGTCGTTGCGAAAAACGAGAAGGCGGCGAAGGCGAGCGTGATCGCTGTCGCGACAGCCGTCGATAGACGGAAGAAGCGGCGAAGCGCCAGTAGGAAATAGCCGTAGATGAAGACCGCAATCGGAACGACGTCGAGCAGCATCGCGCCGCGCGTCGCCACCGTGTGGAAGACGAAGCTGCCGACGCCGACAGACGCCGTGACGATGATCAGCGCGAGCGCGGGATAGTCGGCGCCGCCCCGCCGTCGCCAAAGGTTGAAGGCCGCCGCGGCCGCGATCACGAAAGCGAAATTGCTCAGCGCATTCGCCGGCTCCGCCCAGAAGGCCGAACTCTGTCTCTCGCAATAATCGATCACCGGCGCGCGCCAATCCATGTGTGACTCTTGCAATCCGATTGCTACGGCTCGACGACGCCTGGCGTTGCAGCGCTTGTCGCAGGCTCCCCTGGCAGCGGCGTCCGCTCGCCGAGCGTATCGCGCAAATAGAGCTTGATGACGGCAACGTAGATGATGACCGTCAAGGGCGCGGCGAAGATCGTGGCGCCAAGGCCAAAGAGCGTTCCGAATGTCGCGATCGAAATGAGCATCAGCGCCGGCGGCACGCGCACCAATTGCCGCTGAATGAGCGGCATGATCATGTTGCCGTCGAGTTGATGAATGGCGAGGTAGGCAAGGATCGTCCAGAGCATCGCATATGGGCCGATCGTCGCCGCGACTGCCACAGACGGAAAGATCGCCAGGATCGGCCCGATATAGGGAATGAATTCCGAAAGCCCCGAGATGGCGCCGAGCGCGAAGGGCGACGGCAGGCCGATAAGCCAAACCGCCACTCCCGCCATGACGCCCACCGTCACCATTTCGATCATCTGACCGAGCAGCCAGCGTCGCAGCGCTGTGGCGACATGACCGAGCGTTTCGCGCGCTTCATGGCGGTAGCGGCGAGCAAACAGCCGCGTAAAGCCTTCGCTGTAGAGCGCCGGCTCGCTCGCAAGAAAGACGCCGGCAAAAAAGGCGACAAGCGCGCCAAGAACGGCCTCGACGCTGATGGTGAACGAACGTCCGATCAGACCCGACAGCGAAATATTTTCGCTGAAGGATTTCGGCAGATAGTCGGACAGTCCCGACCGGCTGATCGCGAGCGATATGGAATCCGCCGTCTCCTCCGCGCTGCGCAGCACGTCGTGAAACTCCGACGCCATTGTGCGGCCGAAGAGGTAAAAGGTCGCGCCGATGATTGACGCGATCAGCACACCCGAAAACGCGAGCGCCAAACCGCGCGGCAGTCGGAGCTTGAGGAATGGCGTCGCGACGAGATGAATAAGCGTCGCCACGAGCACAGCGCCGATCGCCAGAACGATGACGTTGAAAAGCAGCCAGACGAGAAACGGCGCGAGCGCAATGGCGACGAAGATCGCCGAGCGCAGAACGAATTCGCTTCTGGTCATTCAAGCTTCGCCAAATTACGCGCCGACGCGCCCAGCGGAGGCGTGAGCGTCCCCGTCTGCGACATTTAGGGCGGATGCAGCGCCAGAGCGCTCGCGTATGTCAGATCAGATT
Organism: Methylocystis sp. B8; assembly: GCF_005771425.1. Classification (GTDB taxonomy): domain Bacteria; phylum Pseudomonadota; class Alphaproteobacteria; order Rhizobiales; family Beijerinckiaceae; genus Methylocystis. Next base: position 138,953 of record NZ_VBTZ01000002.1, read on the forward strand.
GAGATCGGTCTCGAACCGTCAACTCGCCAGAGCGAATTTTTCCGCCTGCTCAAGATCGACGGAGACGAGCTGCGAGATGCCGCGCTCGGCTTGCGTGACGCCGAAGAGCCGGTCCATACGCGCCATGGTGATCGGATTATGCGTGATGGTGACGAAGCGCGTGTCGGTCTTCTTGCGCATTTCTTCCAGAAGATCGCAGAACCGCTCGACATTGTTGTCGTCGAGCGGCGCGTCGACCTCGTCGAGCACGCAGATCGGCGCAGGATTGGTGAGGAACACCGCGAAGATGAGCGACATGGCGGTCAACGCCTGTTCGCCGCCCGAGAGCAGCGTCATCGTCGTCGGCTTCTTGCCGGGCGGGCGCGCAAGAATGTCGAGACCGGCCTCGAGCGGATCGTCGCTTTCGACAAGCTGCAATTCCGCCGAGCCGCCGTCGAAGAGCAGCGTGAACAGCTCCTTGAAATGCTCGTTCACCTTGTCGAAGGCGGCGAGCATGCGCTCGCGGCCCTCTTTGTTCAGGCTGGCGATCGCGGCGCGCAATTTCTTGATCGCCTCTGAGAGATCGTCGCGCTCGGCGATCATTTTCTCGCGCTGCGCCTCGACCTCAATGAGTTCGTCCTCGGCGCGCAGATTGACGGCGCCGAGCCGCTCGCGATCGGCGCGCAGATTTTCGAGCCGGCGTTCGATGTCGGCGATCTCGGGCAGATCGTCGCCGTCTTTGACTTGGGCGAGTTCGGCGAGCGCCTGCGGCGTCGATTCGAGATCATGCGCGATGGCGCGCTCGACGTCGGCGACGCGCTGACGCGCCGCTTCCAGCTGCGCTTCGCTGCGCGCCATGTCTTCGCGCGCGGCGCTCATCGCTTCAAGCGCCGCGCGGGCGGCGCGATCGGCCTCGGCGAGACGCGTTTCAGCGCTGGCCCGCGCATCGGAGGCGTCGCGGCGCGCGGCCTCGGCCTCTTCGAGCGCGTTCATCAGCGCGCGGCGCTGACCGATGAAGGCGTCGGGCGCGTCGCTTAAGCGCGCATGTTCCTCTTGCGCCGTCGCCAGCCGCTCTTCCAGCTCGCCGATGCGGTCCTGGGCGCGGTCGCGACGCTGCGCCCATGACGAGAGTTCACGCGCAATGGCCGACAGCCTAGCCGCGCGCGCGGCTCTTTCGTGACGAAGCGAAGCGAGCGCCGCGCGCGCCTCGCCGGCCTGTGCGCGCTCGGCTGTCGCGCGGCCGCGCAAATTCTCCAAAGCGCCGGCGAGAAAAGCGGGCTCTTCGAGTTCGTCGAGCGCGTGCGTCACGCTCGCGCGCTTCTGCGCCGCCTCGTCGCGATTAGCGAGCGTCTGCGCCTTTGCTTCCTGAAGCGCGGAAAGCCGCTGGGCGATCTGCGCCTGACGGCGCTCCGCCGTCGAATGGCGCTCGCGCGCTTCCTCCATTTGAGCGCGGGCGCGGCGCTGGGCGTCGCGGGCCTCGGCGTCGGCTTCCGCGGCCTGACGCGCAGCCTCGCGCGCGGCGTTCAGCTCTTCGCCGAGCGCTTCGGCAGTTTCGCGCGCGGCGGCGGCCTCGACGCGCAGATCGGCGAGACGGTTCTTTTCGGCGAGGCGACGCGCGGCGGCGGTCGGCGCCTCGGCGGCCTGAGTAAAGCCGTCCCAGCGCCAGAGATCTCCCTCTTTGGAGACCAGCCGCTGGCCAGGCTTTAACAGCTTGCGCAGGCTTTCGCCCTCGGCGCGCAGCACGACGCCGATCTGCGCGAGACGACGGCGCAGCGCCGGCGGCGCATCGACAAGCGCGCCCAGCGCGCGCACGCCATTCGGCAAGTCAGGGTCGCCCTCGCTGGACGTCACCAACCAATGCGCCGGAGCCGAATCATCGGCCGAGGCGTCGAGATCGTCGCCGAGCGCGGCGCCGAGCGCGGTCTCGTAACCTTTCTCGACCGTCATGCTCTCGACGACCGGGGCCCAGAGGCCGCCGGCGTCCGTTTGCAGCAGATGTTCGAGCGTGCGGGTCTCGGTCTCGAGCCGCTGGGCGCGCAGCGCCGCTCGCTCCAAGGGCGCTCGGGCGACGGTCTCGGCCTCGCGCGCGTCGCGATAGGCGGCCTCGGCCTCATGCGCCGTTTCCTCGGCGCCGCGCGCGTCCTGCGCGGCCTGTTCGAAAGCCTGCGCGAGTCGCTCGACCTCTTCGGCGCCGCCGCCCTGCCCGGCGATCAGCGCGAATTCCGTCTCGATGCGGGTCAGCTCCGCCTCGAAACGCGCGACGCGCTGATTTTCGTCGCGCAGCGCCCCCTCAAGCGCGGCGCGCTTGGCGTTGACGCCGGCGAGTTGCTCCTGCGCGCTCGACAGCTCGGCCTCGGTCGCGGCGAGAGCCGTCTCGATCTCGGCAAGCCGCGACTGCGCCTCGGCTTCGCGATTTGCGTCGCGCGCGTCGTCGCCCTGAAGCTCTTCCCGCTCGTCCTCAAGCCGCTGCGCAACCTCAGCCGCGTCCTGAATCAGCGCACGCTCACGTTCGAGATCGCGGCCGAATTGTTCGATATGGCGCTGAAGTTCGGCGATTCGCTCCTTGGCGCGCTGCTCGTCAGCCTCAAGCGCCTGACGCGCGACGACGAGTCGATGCAGCGCCGCGCCAGCCTCGGCCTCCTTCTCACGCAGCGGCGGCAGCTCATGCGCGGCGACGGCCTGAAACTTCGCCGCCTCGGCCTGCTCCAGCGTGCGTTCCTGCACGCTGCCGCGGCTCGCGTCGAGCTTCTCCGCCGCCGCCTGCAACTGTTCGGCGGCGAGCTGATAGCCGAGCAGCGCGGCGAGCGCTTCGTTCTTGCGGATCTGCGCCGCAAGCCCGCGGTAACGCGCGGCCTGCCGGGCCTGGCGCTTGAGGCTGTCGGCCTGGCTGTCGACCTGCTTCAGCACGTCTTCGAGGCGCGTGAGATTTTCGGAAGCCGCGTTGAGCCGCAGCTCAGCCTCATGCCTGCGGGAATGCAAGCCAGCAACGCCGGCGGCGTCTTCAAGGATGCGGCGGCGCGCCTGCGGCTTCGCCGAAATGATCTCGCCGATCTGACCCTGGCGGACGAGCGAGGGCGAGCGCGCGCCGGTGGCGGCGTCGGCGAAGAGAATCTGCACGTCGCGGGCGCGCACCTCGCGGCCGTTGATCCGATAGGTCGAGCCCTGCTCACGCTCGATTCGGCGCGTCACTTCGATCGAATCGGAATCGTTGAACGCCGCCGGCGCGGTGCGCATCGAATTGTCGAGAACAAGGCCGACTTCGGCAAGATTGCGCGCCGGGCGTGAGCCGCCGCCAGAGAAAATCACGTCGTCCATGCCGGACGCGCGCATGTTCTTGTATGAGTTCTCGCCCATCACCCAGCGCAGCGCCTCGACGAGATTCGACTTGCCGCAGCCGTTGGGGCCGACAACGCCGGTCAGGCCCGGCTCGATGAGGAAATCGGTCGGTTCGCAGAAGCTCTTGAAGCCCAGAAGGCGCAGGCGCTCGAATTTCATTGCTTAAGAAGACCGCCACAAACTGCAGGGGAAAGCAAGAAAACCGACGCGATATGTTGTGGGAAGGCCCCGCTGAAGGTCTCTCACGAGACCGCTCGGCGCGAGAGAGCCTTCGAATCACATTTTTAATTGCATCGCAGAAATGCGGCGGAAAAAATAGAAAGATGCAGTCATATGAACATTGGGGCGAAGGTTTCCTCGTGCTTCGAGACGGCGGCTACGCCGCCTCCTCAGCATGAGGGCGAAGGGAATTGTCCCGCACGTTCCAACTCTGCCCCTCTAACCGGATCGCGAGTTCCAAGGCGAAGAATGGGTTCAGCCAGTCCGCGGGACAAAGATTTCTGGGTGTTCGGCTACGGGTCGCTGATGTGGCGGCCGGGGTTCGACTTCATGGATAGCGCGCTCGCCTGGGTGCATGGCTATCACCGCGCGCTCTGCATCTTTTCGCATGTCCATCGCGGCACGCCGGAACGGCCGGGGCTCGTGCTCGGATTGGATCGCGGCGGCTGCTGCCAGGGCGTCGCCTTCAAGGTCGCGGCGCGCGACCGCGATAAAACGATTCGCTATCTGCGCGAACGCGAACTGGTCACTTCCGTCTATCTCGAAAAAACACTCGGCGTGCGATTCGCCGACGGCGGCTGCGCCAAGGCCCTCGCCTATGTCGTCGACCGCACGCATATCCAATACGCTGGGCGGCTGCCGGAAGACGAGATGATTCGCCTTATCGCCGAAGGCGTCGGCCTCAATGGCGACAATCCTGCCTATGTGCGCAACACATACGAACATCTGCTGCGGCTCGACATTCATGACGCCGAGCTTGCCGAGATCGTCCGCCGGCTCGATCACGATTCGTGCAGAACCGCGGCGACTGGCGGCGCCGGCGACGAGCCGACGCCGCTATGACGCGACGCTTTACTCAACGCTACTGCGCAAATACGCGCGCGACGCAACGCTACGCCACTGACAGGTCCGCCGGATCAGTTGAGCAGCGACGCCGATAAATCGCGCAGTGTCGTGGCGTCGGCGCAAAAATGCACATGCCATTCGGCGACGCCGAGCTCCTGCGCGGTCTTACGCAGCGCGTGGCGATCGCCCGGCGCACGCTCCTGCGCGAGAAAGACGCAAACTGGCCTACTCGTCGCGCCTTCGCGCGCGACGCCGATGACGACGCCATTCGTCACGTCGGCGATGAAAGAATCTTCGCCCGACTGAAACACCGAACAGACATAGCGGCGGCCCGAAGCGCCACGCCAGGCAAAGAACCGATGACGCAGCGAATCGGTCGCTGCGAGCGATTGAAGCGCCTCGCCGCGCGCCGTGGTCTCGCCGAAGGTCTTGCAAGAGACGCTGAAAGTCGGGTGACGAAACTGATACATGACTCGATCCGCCGCATCCATAGCCAAACACAGAACATGACTAGAACGAAACAGGCACATAGTCAAGTTGCGCGCGCCCGTCCATATCCTTTGGGTTCCTGGCAAAAGACAGGACTGGCGCGCGCAGCGCCGCTACTCGCCAACGGCGCGAGACGGTTGCCCGTCTCGCACACTGTTATGCATGGCTACGATCTTGGAAGATGTGCGCCAACGCGCATGACGAACGCTTTACTCCTTTAGGAAGTGGGCGCCGTCTGAAGATTTCGCAAGCGCGGCTATCCGTTGGCGCCGCCGCCAGCCGTGCGCAACCAGGCCGCGCCGCAGGCTTTCGCGAGTTCGCGCACGCGTAAGATATAGCTCTGGCGCTCGGTGACCGAGATCACGCCGCGCGCGTCGAGAAGATTGAAGGCGTGGCTCGCCTTGATGCATTGGTCATAGGCCGGCAGCGCCATGAGATGCATCGCGTCGCCGGAGCCCGCGCCTAAATGCAACAGCCGCTCGCATTCGACTTCAGCGTCCTTGAAATCCTCAAAAAGTTTCGACGTGTCGGCGGCCTCAAAGTTGTGGCGCGAATATTCCTGCTCGGCCTGCAGGAAGACGTCGGCGTAAGTGACTTTCTCGTCGCCTTCGCGGCCGTTGAAATTTAATTCCATGATGCTGTCGACGCCCTGCAGATAGCAGGCTAGACGCTCGAGCCCATAGGTGAGTTCGCCGGCGACCGGCGCGCATTCGAAGCCTGCGACCTGCTGGAAGTAAGTGAATTGCGAGACCTCCATGCCGTCGCACCAGCATTCCCACCCTAACCCCCAGGCGCCGAGCGTCGGGCTTTCCCAATCGTCCTCGACGAAGCGGATGTCATGGAGCTTGGGATCGACGCCGATCGCCGCGAGCGAGGCGAGATACAATTCCTGCAGATCGGGCGGCGATGGTTTGAGGATCACCTGGAACTGATAATAGTGCTGCAGGCGATTGGGGTTTTCGCCATAGCGCCCGTCCTTGGGGCGCCGGCAGGGCTGCGCATAGGCCGCGCGCCAGGGTTTCGGGCCGAGCGCGCGCAGAGTCGTCGCCGGATGAAAGGTCGCCGCGCCCATCTCCATGTCATAGGGCTGCAGGATGACGCAGCCCTGCGCCGCCCAGAAGTTTTGCAGGGTGAGAATGAGGCCCTGGAAGGAGCGGATCGGCGAGAGATGCGGAAGATCGGGGAGCATGGAGGTCCTGAGTGGCGGGTGGAACCTAAACAGGCTGCGCCATCTGGTCAACAACGACTTGATTTGAACCGAGTTTACTTGCCATAACAACTGTGCTAAACGCATAAGGCCACTGATTATAAACAATTAGCTACAAGCCACAGAGAGTTTCCTTTGTCGAATACGATTGACGAGGTATTTGGACTTAATAGAGATATCACGTTGAATTATGTAACGAGGGACGGCGTCGATAAGAAATTCATAGAAAGCCTCTTTCTCAATCAACATGTCGTAATTTACAGCAGCGCAAAGCAAGGCAAGACTTCGCTCCGCAAGAAATATCTCGGGGATGCGGATTGCATCGTCGTGTCATGTCAAAACACATGGACTCTCGTCGAATTGCACGCTTCCATTCTGAAGGAAGCAGGATTTGATGTCGGTCAGTCGGCAGAAAAAACTGCCTCTGGCGCCGTCAAGCTGGTCGCGAGAGCCGCCGAAGCTCCTATTCAAGCGGAAAATTCAGACGAAGCGGGGTTCGGGCGCCAAAGAACGTCGCCAGAGAAGCAATTTTGGCATGCGCTTGAACTTGATCCCAATGATCCAAACGATATCATAAACGCGCTACGAGAAATCGCGTTCGATCGGCTGATCGTTCTCGAAGATTTTCATTATCTTCCCGACGACACGCAGAAGACTTTCGCCTTCGCTTTGAAAATATTTCACGAGAAATCTAGAATCACGTTCATCATCATTGGCGCTTGGCGCGAAGAAAACCGGCTTGTAGGACTGAATGGCGACCTGATCAATCGAGTTATTTCAATTGATGTAGACACATGGAAATACGAGAGCATCAATGAATTAATCGACGCCGGCGCTTATCTGTTGAACGTTACGATTGATGAGGTTTTTCGTCGGGAATTGCTGCGCTGGAGTTTTGGGAGCATTCATATCGTCCGAGAGGCTTGCCGCCGAGTTTGTCGAGTGAGCGGACTGAATGAAACTCACTCTGACAGAAAACCTCGCAACATCGGTTCGACTGTCGACGCCTCTTCAATAGTCGCACAAATTGCCTCGGAGCAGTCCGGCCGGTACAGAAGGTTTCTGACCGAGTTCGCTAATGTTTTCCAAACTGAGTTCGAGATGCCGAAGTGGATCATTTATGCAATATTGTGCAGCTCATTAGCTCAACTGAAAGACGGGCTGCCGCTTCGTCGAATTTCTGCAATTATCAGGGCGAAGCACCCAAAGCGGAAAGACCTTAGCAACGCGCATATTATACATGATCTCAGCGCGGTCTCGTCGCTCCAAATCAAGCTTGGCATGAGGCCGCTCGTCGTTGATTACGACGCGGCAAGAACGAGCCTCGATATTATCGACAAAGCCTTCCTGATTTGGCTCGCGATTCAGAACATCCGAGAGCTTATGGATGACCTTGGGCTGCCAGAGCCTTTAGACTCGAAGGTCCTCGAGACAATTTAGTGTCGCCGCCATTGGGTTGGCGACTGAGCGCTGGCGCAAATGTCGCGGAGCGCCGATCGGCCGAGCGCCCTTCTCCCCTTTCAAAATGGTTTGAACCGGCGAAGGCTTCGCCGCCGATCTGACCTGCGGCGCCGCGTCAATTTTGGCGGCGAAGCCGGGGCAAGCTTCGCCACGCCGCCGCGCGGCGCATCACGAAATCCGGCATTTTCAAAGCCTTAACTATTCGCCTTTACCGTCAGCGCTGACATGAATTCGCCCTAAAGCAGCCAAAGCAAGGTCGTTTAGTTCTGTTGAGAATATGCGTGGGGCAGCCGCCACGGTTCCGGCGTTCGCCGCAGTCTAGCGCACTTTCGCGCAATGACGGCGAAGTTCAGGGCCCTGAAGCGGAAGTGCAGTTCGGAGGTAGGGGCGGATGATGCAAGGAATCGGTGCGCCAATCGATTTCAATTCTTTCGATCGCGGCATTTATTCTCACAAAAGCTCGTCTCATCTTGTCGTCGCCGGCATAGCGCTCGTCGCGAGCTTGTCGGCGGGGTTCTGGGCGCTGTCGCAGCGCGCGACCCCTCAATCCGAGATCGCTGCGGCGCCTGCCGCCGCGCCCTCTGCGCAAAGCGCCTTTGGCGCGCAAAATCCCTATGGCGCCATTGTCGGCCTCGGCGGACGCCCGCAATCTCTCGCGCTTTCAGAAACAATGCGCGGCGCGCTCGACGCCAGCATCGCGCCTGCGGCGCACACGCCGTTAGCCGCGGTCCCTGTGCGCCAGGACGTCGACGAGATGCAGATGGCCGCCGCGCCGACTGAGAGCGTCGAAGAGGCGGAAGTCGCGCCGCTGCCGCCCCGCCGGCCCGTGGAACTCTCCGTCGCCGATCGTGGCCTTTATGAAGGCTCGCTGCAGCGCATGGCCCGCACCAGCGTCGTGCCGGCGTCGCCCGCCGATAATCGCTCGATCTTCGATAAAGTCTTTGGCCTCGGCGACGCAGCGCAAGAGGCGCGTCAGCAGCAACAACCGAAGGGACAGGCGCTCGCCTATGCGGCGCCTGATGGTGGGACGCTCTCAGATCTCAAATCCGGCATCCTCGGCGGCGTGAGCGGCGCGGCCGGCGCGGCCGTTGGACCTGTGGCGCGCTACGACCGCTATACCGCCGTCTACGACATTTCGGCGCATACCGTTTATTTGCCCGACGGCAAAAAACTCGAAGCGCATTCCGGCCTGCGCGAACATCTCGACGATCCGCGCTTTGTCCATCTGCGCATGCGCGGCGCGACGCCGCCGCATGTCTATGATCTCTCGCCGCGCGAAGCGCTGTTCCATGGCGTCCAGGCGCTGCGCCTGACGCCGATCGGCGGCGAAGGCGCCATCTTCGGCCGCGCCGGCCTTCTCGCGCACACCTATATGCTCGGACCGAACGGCGATTCGAACGGCTGCGTGTCGTTCCGCGACTATCAGGCTTTCCTGCGCGCCTATAAGAACGGCGAAATCCGCCGGCTCGCGGTCGTCGCCCATCTCTAAGCGCTTATTCTTACGCGCGAAAAAGCGGCCCTGCAGGGCCGCTTTTTTATTGGCTTGGGGCAAATTCGCGCAGTTTGGAATGACGACAAGTTCTTGTCGGGGCGCCGAAGATCAATTAGCGTGCGCGCTTACAGCTTGAGGGGTTTGCATGACCGTTTCGATGTATCTCATCAATCCTGCCGGCGACTTTCCGACTTATTTCGGCGGCGAGGCCCTGGCGGCCTCGGGCGTCCCGGGCGGGGTCATGATGGCGGACCTCGCCACCGCCACCGTCGCGGCGCTCGCCCCCAAGGATTTCGAGGTGGAACTCTGCGAAGAGCAGATCGAACCGGTGAATTTCGACCATCCCGCGGACTGGATCGCGATCACCGGCAAGGTCAGCCAGCGCGGTCGCATGATCGCCATCGCCGACGAGTTCCGCCGTCGCGGCAAGAAGGTCATTATCGGCGGGCCTTATGCGAGCCTCTCGCCGGACCGGCTGCGCGATCACTGCGACGTGCTGGTGAGCGGCGAGACTGAGGAAATCGCGGCCGAAATTTTCTCTGATCTTCGCGCCGGCAAGCCGAAGGCCAGCTACATCGGCGACAAGCCGTCGCTCGCCTCGTCGCCACTCCCGCGGTGGGATCTCTATCGCAACGACCGCGCGATTCTCGGCGCCGTGCAGACTTCGCGCGGATGTCCGTTCGAATGCGAATTCTGCGACGTCATCCAATATCTCGGTCGCAAGCAGCGTCATAAGCCGATCGAAAATGTCATCGCCGAAATCGACGCGCTGTGGAATGCGGGCTATCGCACGACCTTCCTCGCCGACGACAATTTCACCGCCTATCGCGCGCACTGCAAGGAGCTGCTTGCGGCGATGGCGCATTGGCGCCGCGATCGTCCGATGGAGTTCGTCACGCAAATCTCCATCGACGCGACGCGCGACGAGGAGCTGCTCGACATGTGCGTCGCGGCCGGACTGACTCAGGTCTTTGTCGGCATCGAGACGCCCAACATCGAAAGCCTGCGCGAGACCGGCAAGCGACAGAATTTGAAGATCAGCCTTGTCGACGAAATCCAGAAGCTCGTCGATCACGGCATGTCGGTGATGGGCGGCATGATCGTCGGCTTCGACCACGACGGACCGAACGTCTTCGCCCAGCAATATGATTTCGCCATGGCGACGCCGATTCCGATCTTCAGCCTCGGCGCGCTGATGGCGTCGGAAGCGACGCCGCTCTTCGACCGCATCACCCGCGAAGGCCGGCTGATCACCGGCGGCGTCGAGACCCAGGCCGTGCCGTGGAGCTCCAACATCCAGTGCCAGACGATGAGCATGGAGGAGCTGCATGACGGCATGCAGAATCTCTGCAACGCGCTCTACGCGCCGGCCGCCTTCGGCGAGCGCATGCTGAACATGATCAAGACTTTCGGACGCCATCGCAAAGGGCCGGCGCCGCAGCCCTTCGACCCCAAATCGCTGCGCGAGGTCGAACAGCAGGCGATGCAGGTCGGCATGGACGTGCGCAAGATGGGCGAAGCGGAAGGCCGCATGTGGAACAAGGTCTGGGGCGCCGCCGTGCGCAAGCCCGAGACCATCACCATCGTCGCGCGCATCATGTTCCAATATGCGCAGGCGCGGCACATGTTCGACAAGGGCAATTATTGGGAGCCGCAGCTCTCGAGCCCGCCGATCGCGCCACAGCGCGCAGCGTAACCCGTTATCAAGCACGGAAGCGCGTCGTGGGCTTCCTCATCCTGAGGAGCGAGCGAAGCTCGCGTCTCGGACTTGCCCAAGATCGAGAACGGCGCCTCAGGATGAGGGCGAGGACTGCAGCGCAGTGGTCCCCTGATAACGCCGTCAAACAGCTATCGCGGGGAGAATCGACAGAGGCGCTTTCGAGCCCTTGACGCCGCGCAGAAGAATGCGCGTCGCCGGCGCGTCGGCGCGCGTGTGAATGGGCTGGATCGACACGCCTCCTATCCTTCCCTCGACAGCCGCGAGACATTCGGCGAGCGCATCGGCGCGATGAATCATTACGAAGATTCCGCCAGGCGCGAGCAGCGCAAGACAGGCGCGCGTCCAATCGGCAAGCGGCGCGCTGGCGACATGGGCGCGCGCCTTGGCGGCGTCGGGCGTCACGCGCACCTTGCCCGCGTCATGAAATGGGGGATTGGTAAGAACGAGCGCGGCGGTTTCATCGACGAGTCCCGCCGCGCGGCGTGACTTCGCTGAAAGTACGTCGGCCTCATACGCCATCACACGACTATCGAGATGATTTGCGGCGGCATTCTCGCGCGCCAGCGCGCAAGACTCACGGTCGATCTCGACAAGGCCGACGCTCGCGCCCGTTGCGCGCAACGCCGCCATCAATCCGGCCGCGCCCGCTCCGGCGCCAATATCGAGAATGAGCCCCTGCTGATCTTGAGGCGTCGCGGCGGCGAGCAGCACGGCGTCCGTGCCGGCGCGGTGGCCGGCGGCGCTTTGACGCAGGCGCAAGCGTCCGTCGAGAAAGCCGTCAAACTCTGCGCTGCTGTCTGTCATTGCCATGAGAACTACCACGGCCGACTGCATTTACGCCTCGCCGTTGTGGGGAGGCGCCCAAAGCAAGACGTCCGCAATTTCTCAGATGGACGGAACGCGAACGTTTCCGTTGACTTGCCGCCTCCATCCCAAAGCCGTAAGTTCGCGCGGCAAAACGAAGGCTTAAGGGGGGTCCGTGGGTATCGTCATTCCGCTCGAGGAGAAAAAGGACGCGGGCCTCGACAGCCTCCTCGAACTCATCAAGCCAGACCTGGAGCGCACCAATCAGCTGATCATCCAGCGCATGGGCTCTGACGTCACGACGATTCCCGAAGTCGCCAATCATCTCATTTCCGCCGGCGGCAAGCGTTTGCGGCCGATGCTCGTTCTCGCGACCGCCGGCATGTGCGGCTACAAGGGCGACGGACATTTGAAATTCGCCGCCGGCATTGAATTCATGCATACCGCGACGCTGCTCCATGACGACGTCGTCGATGAGAGCGATATGCGCCGCGGCAAGATCGCCGCGCGCATGCTGTGGGGCAATCAGACCTGCGTGCTTGTCGGCGACTTTCTTCTCGGCCACGCCTTCAAAATGATGGTCGAGCCCGGCGTCATCGCGCCGCTCACCGTCGTCTCGCAAGCGGCCGCGGTGATTGCCGAAGGCGAGATCATGCAGCTCAACGCCGCGAAAGACACAACGACGACCGAGGACGCCTATATGGGCGTCATCCGCCGTAAAACCGCAGAGCTCTTCGCTGCGGCGGCCGAAGTCGGCGTGATGCTCGGCGGCAAGCCGAAGGCCGATGAAGCCGCGGCGCGTAGCTATGGCATGAATCTCGGCATCGCGTTCCAGCTCATCGACGATGCGCTCGACTATGGCGGTTCCTCAGCCAAGCTCGGCAAGAATGTTGGCGACGACTTCCGCGAGGGAAAGATCACGCTCCCCGTGGTGCTCGCCTTTCGTCGCGGCAATGAGAAAGAGCGCGAGTTCTGGCGGCGCACGCTGGAGAAGGGCGAGATCAAGGACGGCGACGTCGAGACCGCCTGCGGACTGATGAAGAAGCACAAGGCGCTCGACGACACGATCGAGCGCGCGACGCATTACGGCGCCATCGCCCGCGACGCGATGGAGATTTTTCCAGCCTCCGAGTGGAAAAGCGCGCTGCTGGAAGTCGTCGACTTTTGCATCGATCGCGTCTACTAGAGCGCTTCCCGATCACATCAAATCATGTGATCGATAAGGAATCGCTCAAGATCAAAACGTTGGAGCAGGTTCTCATCGAAAAAGTCTGTCAACTTTTTCGGAACCTGCTCTAACGCGCCGCCGGCCGCACGAAGCGACCGGCGGATTTCGTCATCCCTTCAGACACTCCGACTTAAACTGCTTGCGCTCCTTGCCGTGGAGTCCTTTGGCGTCGGCTTGCGTGCGGCAGTCCTTTTCCTTCTCCGCATGCGTCTTCGCCGCAGGCGCAATGCTTGCAGGCTGCGCAGCAGCGGCAGGCGCTTCAGCGCTGGGCGCGGGCGCTACTGCGGGCGCGGCCTTCGGCGCAATCTCGGCGGGCGGCGCCCAGGTCGTCGGAACGGCGGAGGCGGGCGCAGCCGTCTTCTGCTCCGCAAACGCAGCGCCGAAGGAGAGGCTGGCGCAAAGCACGCCAGCAGCAATGCATTTCCTGTTCGTAAACATTTACGTTTCTTCTAGTTTTGAGGCGCGCCGCAGCGCCCGCGTTTATCCGTCGCGGCGCGACTCATCACGCGCAAGCGCGCATGCGCCGTCGACCGCGTCTCGAGCTTAAGCGATTTATGACAGTTTGTCTTTGACGCAGCGCAGCAGGGCTAAAAATGCATCTAACGCCGCCACCAGACATAGACCGCGACGCCCGCGACGAAGCTCGAATAGACAATCTTCCACGCAAGCCGGCGCGGCGTGGACGCGCGGCGCACAGGAGCGGCGCTGGCGCGGAAGTTCCTTCGCTCGCTGATGGAAACCGGATTGAGGGCAGCGTGAGAGTAACGCATGATCGCTCCTCAGCAGAAAGTGGAGAGCACATTTGGCGCAAGGCTAAGTCACGAAAGATTTACAAATTGCTTCGGATTCCAATCCTCCCGACAGATTTCTGTGCTGCGCTGCAAGCAGTGATAAAACCATTCAACGACAATCGGCGGAGGATGACATGGCCCGCAACAAGCCATCGGATTGGCGATTCGATCTCGCAGGCGCGGCGCCGCCGGCCGCAGCGCAACGCCACACGCGCAGAGTCATCCATGGCCGCGTGCTCGACGATCCGTACGAATGGCTTGCCGCAAAAAACTGGCGCGAAGTGCTGCGCGATCCCGACGCTCTTCCCGCCGACATCGCCAAACTGATCAAAGAGGAAAACGCCAATTGCGATCGCGTCATGGCGCCGCTCAAAGATCTGCGGAAGACGCTCGTCGCCGAGATGCGCGGACGCATCAAAGAGGACGACAGCGACGTTCCGGAGCCTGACGGACCTTTCGCCTATTACGAGCGCTTCCACCCCGGCGCGGAACATCCGCGTTACTGCCGAACGCCGCGTGAAGGCGGCGCCGAAACAATCCTTCTCGACGGCGATGCGCTCGCTAAGGGTCACGAGTTCTTCGACATCGGCGATGCGGCGCATGCGCCCGATCACGCGCAACTCGCCTGGAGCGTCGACGACGCTGGCTCGGAGCTTTACGATATTCGAACGCGCGCGCTCGGCGACGGCCTCGACCGCGCCGACGTCGTGAGCGACAGCGACGGCACAATCGTCTGGCGCGCCGATTCAAAAGCCTATTACTATGTGCTGGTAGACGAGAACCATCGCACCTCGCAGATCTTCCGCCACGAGATCGGAACTGATCCCGCCGACGATACGCTCGTCATCGAGGAATTGGACAGCGCCTGGTTTGTCGGCCTGGGCGAAAGCCATTGCAGCCGCTTCGCGATCGTGTCGATCCACGGTCACGACGCCACGGAATGCTGGCTCATCGATCTTCGTGAAGAAAATCCCACGCCGCGCATCGTCGCGCCACGCGAACCGCGCCTGCGCTACGACGTCGAGCCGCATGGCGACCTCATTTTTATTCGCAACAGCGCGGACGGCGCCGACGATTTCCGCATTTCAGTCGCGCCGCTTGCAGAACCAGGCCGCGAAAACTGGAAGGATGTCGTCCACCATCGCCAAGGCGCGATGATCGACTATTTCACCGTTTATGCGCGCCATCTTGTTTGGCTGCTTCGCGAAGACTCCCTTCCGAAAATCGTCGTCCGCGCGCTCTTGAGCGGCGATGAACACGCGATCCATTTCGAAGAAGAAGCCTATGCGCTTTCGATCGATCCGGGTCTTGAATTCGACACCGACATTTTACGCTTCGTCTATTCGTCGATGACGACGCCCGACGAAACCTATGACTACGACATGACGACGCGCACGCGCATCTTGCGCAAGCGCCAGGAGATTCCATCGGGACATGACCCCAAGAATTATGTCACGCGACGGCTGTTCGCGACGGCGCGCGATGGCGAAAGCGTGCCGATCACGCTCCTGCACCGCGCCGATTTTTCGCCGGGCGGCGAGGGAGCGCCGCTGCTGCTCTACGGCTATGGCGCCTATGGCTATGCGCTCTCTGCAAGCTTCAACGAAGACATCCTATCGCTCGTCGATCGAGGCTTCGTCTACGCGCGCGCCCATATTCGCGGCGGAACGGATAAGGGCTGGCGCTGGTACGAAGACGGCAAGCTTGAGAAAAAGCAAAATAGCTTCTCAGACTTCATCGATTGCGCGCGTCATCTCGTCTCGAGCGCCTATACGCATGAAGGCGCCATCGTCGCGCAGGGCGGATCAGCAGGCGGACTGCTGATGGGCGCTGTCGCCAACGAGGCGCCGGAGCTTTTCGCCGGGATCATCGCGAGCGTGCCCTTTGTCGATACGCTCAACACGATGCTGCGCGACGATCTGCCACTGACGCCGCCCGAATGGCTGGAATGGGGAAACCCTATCGCCAGCGTCGAAGCTTATGATCGTCTCGCGTCCTACTCGCCATACGACAATGTGCGCCGGCAATACTATCCGCCGATCCTCGCCGTCGGCGGAGTCGCCGATCCTCGGGTGACCTATTGGGAGCCGCTCAAATGGGTTGCGAAGCTGCGCGCGAAAATGAGCGGCGGCGGACCCATTTTGCTATTCACGCATATGGGCGCCGGCCACGCCGGCGCCTCCGGCCGTTTCGAGTCGCTTGAAGACACGGCGCTCGAATACGCCTTCGCGCTCGCCTGCGTCGCACCTAAACTGACGCTATGAGGTTGGCCCTTTTTTCCGGCGAATTTCTTGGGGCGGAAGCCATTCCTGGCCGCTTTGCGTCCCTTTCTTGCCCTCAACGGCCGGCGCGCCGGCGGAGGTTCCGCTCGGACCGGGGAGGCCGCTTGGATTGGCCTCCACCGCGCTGGGATTATCTTTCTGCACGGCGCCCGATGGCTCAACAGGGGTGCCCGCTGCTGGTCCGGACGTCACGCCTTGATCCTGCTGCTCTTCGGCCAACGCCGCTGGCGCCAGAAAGGCTAAGGCGAGACTTACCATGACGGCGAATCTTTTCTTCATATCCAACTCCCTGCGGCGGACGCGCGCGTGACGCAAAGCCCCTGCGTGTAAATGGCGGAGACGGTAAGGCAAGCAATGGGAAGACGGCCCGTATAGCGCGCGCGTTCGCTTTGCTCTATTCAGCTTACGCTCACGCCCGGAGGAAGATAATGGCCGTCGACAGCAAGCACGCCGAAACGATTGCGCTTCATGCCGGATGGCGCGCGGACGAAACCAATGGCGCTGTCGCTGCGCCGATCTATCAGACGACTTCCTATCAGTTTCGCGACACCGAGCACGCCGCCAATCTTTTCGCGCTGAAGGAGCTCGGCCACATCTACACGCGCATTGGCAATCCGACGACGGGCATATTGGAGGCGCGACTGGCGGCGCTTGAAGGCGGCGTCGCCGCTCTGGCGCTTGCTTCGGGACAGGCGGCCTCTGCGCTCTCAATCCAAAATCTCGCGCGCGTCGGCGACAACATCGTCTCATCGACCGACCTTTACGGCGGCACCTGGAACCTCTTCGCCAATACGCTGAAGGATCAGGGTCTCGAAGTGCGCTTCGTCGATCCGGCGGATCCAGAAAATTTCCGCCGCGCCACCGACGAACGCACACGCGCTTACTACGCGGAGACTTTGCCCAATCCCAAACTGACTGTGTTTCCGATCGCTGAAGTCGCGGCGATCGGTCGCGAATTCGGCGTTCCGCTGATCATGGACAATACCGCGGCGCCAATTCTCTGCCGGCCGATCGATCACGGCGCCGCGATCGTCGTCTATTCGACGACGAAATATCTCGGCGGCCACGGCACGTCGATCGGCGGCGCGATTGTCGACGCCGGCAATTTCGATTGGGAGAAATTTCCACAGCGCCAGCCGGCGCTCAATACGCCCGATCCGAGCTATCACGGCGCCCTTTGGGTGGAGGCGGTCAAGCCCATCGGACCCGTCGCCTATATCATCAAGGCGCGCGCGACTCTGTTGCGCGATCTTGGACCGGCGCCTTCCCCTTTCAACGCCTTCCTGACGCTGCAGGGCGTCGAGACGGTGACGCTGCGCATGGAGCGCCATGTGCAGAACACGCGGAAGGTTGTCGACTTCTTAAGTAAGCGCAGCGAAGTGACGCGGGTCATCCATCCGTCGCAGCAGTCAGGCGAGATGCGGCGGCGCGCCGATACATATTTGAAGGGCGGCTATGGCGCGCTGCTCGGCTTCGAACTGAAAGGCGGCTTGGAAGCCGGCCGCCGTTTCATCGACGCGCTGGAGATGTTCTACCACGTCGCCAATATCGGCGATGCGCGCAGTCTGGCCATCCATCCGGCGACGACGACGCATTCGCAGTTGGCCGAAGAAGCGCAGTTCGCTTCAGGCGTCACGCCCGGCTATGTGCGCCTCTCGATCGGCCTCGAACATATCGACGACATCATCGCCGATCTGGAAAAGGGGCTGAAAGCGGCTGGGGCATAGCGAGAAAGATGGCGCAACGAGACGCTATCGCTCACACGAGAATCGCCGCCGTCCTCGTGCTTCGAGACGCCGCTTTCAGCGGCTCCTCAGCATGAGGACTGCGTGAGGGCCCCTCATCCTGAGGAGCGGCCGAAGGCCGCGTCTCGAAGGATGAAGGTTGACAAGCCGCCGCTCAAGGCTTCGTCGCAAGCCTGTCCACCATTGCGCGAATGGCGCTGATCTGCGGTCCCTTCTTCGTGTGGTGCACGGCGCTGTCATAGCCCCACCAGTCCCAACAGGCGTTGGGGTTCAACACGAAATTCAAAGTGTAGAACGGCCAACCCCATCCCCAGCGGCTGATCGTTTGCGGATAGACCACGATGATGTGGTTCGTATCCGCCCAACGATTGTAGCCGGCGTGCTTATAGAAGGCGTCGCCGATCTCGGCGGCCTGCTGTTTGCAGCCATGCAGCGCGACATGCACGCGGCATGTCTCCAAGGCGCAGACATGCGGAATATAGGCGTAGCCGACATCGCTGAGGCTGTGATTATAAGGATTGCCGTCGGGCAGAAATTCCTTCTGGTCGAACTCGACATATTTTCCAGTTGGCTGCGCGCTCGGCGGATTGAGGGGGCCGTAAATCTGTTCGAGCAGCGCTTCGGCGGCGTCGAAGTGGCAGTTCACGATGAAGGGAGCTTTGTTCGCGGGGCATTTCTCGCCATAGTCCTCGGTGACCATTGCGTGGCCGGCGTCAATGTCGTTTCGATAGACCAGGCGGTCCGGCGGCACATAGTTCGCGTAATAGTCGCGCGTCGCGTCCATGACGACTGGCAGCACCACCTCGTCCTTGCGGCCGGAAAACAGCCACACGGTCGCATCGTTTAAATTGGCGACGTCGTCTATGGCGCCCGAGCGCGCAAGCGAATCGGTGATGTCTTTCAGATGCGCCGGATCTGGGACCGGATGCCCCGCGTCCGGCTTCATGCAATTGTTGGTCGCCTGGTTCGTACTCTGCTCCGCACAGTCATAAGGAACGCCGGCAATGATTCCTGCGCCTTTCACAATGCCGGAATGCGCCACGTGGAATTGCAAAGCCATGGCGGCGCCGGACGAAATCCCCGACGCCGAGGTCTCGGACAGATTTGCGCCATATGCCGGCAGGCGCTCGGCGCCCGACGCAGCGTCGATTGCAAATAGCGCCGACACAGCGGCGGCGGCGAAGATGATTGCGCGTAAACAAACGTGCATAAATTTTCTCCTTCAAAATCGCATTGCGAACTTATCTGCGGAAACGCTGCAATTTAGATGACAGGCGGACCTTTCACCGTCAGCGGATTGCCCGCGACGACGAGCGCCACTCTTCCAGCAATTTTCGAAATAGCCTGATGCAATTCGCCTGCCGCGTCCCGAAAAGAACGCGCCAGCGCGTTGTCGGGCACGATCGACAGTCCAACCTCGGACGAGACGGCGACGGTCGGCGCCGAGCGGCACGCTAACGCATGAACGAGTTCGGCGCGATCACGTGAGAGGTCGGCGTCCGCGAGCAGCCGATTGCTTAGCCATAGCGTGAGGCAATCGATGAGCAGAGGACGATCGGCTGGCGCTCCGGCGATCGCTTCGACGAGCGCCTGCGCCGCCTCAACCGTGCGCCAGTTTTCGCCGCGCCTCAAGCGATGCGCGTCGACGCGCGCGCGCATTTCATCGTCGAGAATCTGGGCCGTCGCAATATAGGTCCATGGCGCCGGACGCGGGACGATAATGCTTTCTGCATAAGCGCTTTTGCCTGAACGCGCGCCGCCGAGCACGAGAGTGAGATGGGGGTTTTCGGTCATGCCAACCATTCATCCGTCATTGCGAGGAGCGCCAGCGACGAAGCAATCCAGACATCGCCCCATAACCCTGGATTGCTTCGCTTCGCTCGCAATGACGCTGTTCCACTTACCATCATCATTGAATAGCCTTCCGAAACGGCGTGCGGGCAAGCAGAACGCCCTCGCGATCAAATATGATGACGTCCAATTCGCTCTCTCCCGTCTCCAGCGCCCGGGCGGCGGTTCTCCACGCGGCGCGCGCGATCGGCGCCGCCAAATCGACGCCGGCGCCCTGCGCGATCTCCAAAGCTTCGAGCGCGCTATTGGCGTTTGCGATCAGCGCCGCAATCTCTTCGCCCGCGCCGACTTCGCGCGCGGTTTGCGCCAATTGCGCAAAATCGACGCTCGAGCGGCCCGAATGAAGATCGAGCCGTCCTTGTGCGAGCTTCGTCATCTTGGCGAACCCGCCGCCGATCGTCACGCGCGCGACTGGATGCGTGCGAAGATATTTCAAAAGCCCGCCGACGAAATCGCCCATTTCGATGAGCGCCGTCTCCGGCAGATCATAGAGCCGCTTCACGGCCGCTTCCGAGGTTGAGCCCGTCGTGCCGGCGACATGCGTCAGGCCGCTTGCTCGCGCCACATCGACGCCGCGATGGATGCTGTCGATCCAAGCGGCGCAGGAAAATGGCGTGACGATTCCGGTTGTGCCGAGAATGGAAAGTCCGCCGATGATCCCCAGGCGTCCGTTCAGCGTATGTTTGGCGAGCTCCTCGCCGCCTGGGATCGAAATTTCGATGTCGACGTCTGCGCCGACGCCAATCTTTGCGCTCGCGTCCTCGATTGTCTCGATCATCATCTTACGCGGCGTGGGATTGATCGCCGGCGCGCCGGGCGGCAGAGGGAGGCCTGGCCGAGTGACCACGCCGACGCCTTCGCCCGAGAAAAAACGCACGCCGGCGCCCGGCGCGCCGCGTCGCACGCGCGCGCATATAAGGGCGCCGTGCGTGACGTCCGGGTCGTCGCCTGCGTCCTTCACCACCCCGGCGCGGGCGAAATCCTCGCCGCGTTCAAAGGTTGCCAGCGCAAAGGCGACGCGTTTTCCCGACGGCAGCGCGATTTCGACCGGGTCTGGGGGCGGCGCGCCTGTCATCAGCGCCTCAAAGGCGGCGCGTGCAGCCGCGGTCGCGCAAGCGCCTGTTGTCCAGCCGCGGCGCAAAGGACGCCCACTTCCCGCATCGCTCATGCGCCCTCTTTACCGCGAAGCAAGGACGCGCGACACCGGCGCGCCAATCCGCTAAAAGATGCAGCGAATTTCAGATCAAGGAGCACGCTTACATGTTGCGCAGCGTTTCATCCTTTCTCGGCCTTATCGCGCTGGCCGCCGCCGATTCAAGCGGCGCCCACGCATTTGAGCTCACAAGCCCCGACATCGCCGAAGGCCAGAAGATCGACATGAGGCATGTCTATGATTCTTTCGGCTGCACCGGCGAGAACGTCTCGCCCGAACTTCACTGGAGCGACCCACCCGCCGGCACGAAGAGCTTCGCCGTCGCCGTGCATGATCCTGATGCGCCGACCGGGGGCGCCGGTTTTTGGCATTGGCTCGCGGTCGATATTCCCGCCGACGTTCGCGGTTTGAAGCGGGGCGCCGGCGATGCGTCGGGCAAAAATCTACCCGCCGGCGCGCATCAGTTGGAGACAGACTTCGGCGATAAAGCCTACGGAGGCCCCTGCCCGCCGCCGGGCAAGCCGCACCGCTATATTTTCACCGTTTACGCGTTGAAGACCGACAAGCTCGGCGACGCCGCCCATGGCCGCACCGCCATCGCCGGCTTCACCATCAACCAGAATGCGCTCGCCAAGGCGTCGATCACCGCGCTCTTCGGAAGGTGAACTGCGAACTTGCGCTCCTGGCGCTCGTCATCGAGGCGGGCGCCGGCTATCCAAACGCGCTTTTCCGCAAGATCGGCCATCCGGTGACATGGCTGGGCGCGCTGATCGCCAGGCTTGATCACGCGCTGAATTGTGAAGACGACTCCTTCGCTCTGCGGCGGTTGAAAGGCGCCGGCGCTCTCGCGATTCTTCTTTTCGTTGCTGTCGGGATCGGCGCGGTGGCCGAGCGCATCGCGGTCGTGATTCCCTTCGGATGGATCGCTCTCGCCATCGTCGCGTCCAGCCTTCTGGCCCAACGCAGCCTGCACGCCCATGTCGCCGAGGTCGCCGAGCGGCTGGCGACCTCCGTCGAGGATGGTCGCATAGCGGTGGCGAAGATCGTCGGCCGCGATGTATCGGCGCTCGACGAGTCAGGCGTCGCGCGCGCCGCCATCGAGAGCCTTGCCGAAAATTTCTCGGATGGCGTGGTGGCTCCGGCGCTTTGGCTCGCCGTCTTCGGCTTGCCGGGCGCGCTCGCCTACAAGGCTGTGAACACCGCGGACAGCATGATCGGCCACAAGTCGCCCCGCTACCTGGCCTTCGGCTGGGCCGCGGCGCGCTGCGACGATCTGATGAACTTCCTCCCCGCGCGCGCAACGGCGGGCCTGCTGGCGATCGGCGCCTTGGGGCTCGGCAGAACCTCTCCCTCCAAGGCGTTCGCCGTCGCGCGTCGAGACGCGCCGGGTCACGCCTCGCCCAACGCCGGCTGGCCTGAAGCGGCCATGGCAGGCGCCCTTGGCCTTAAGCTGGGCGGCTTGCGCTCTTACGCGGGCGTTAATGTGCACGCTGTAAGTCTCGGCGAGGGGAACCCCCAGGCGAATGCGGCGGATATCCACCGCGCCCTCGCCCTCTATCGGCGAGCTGCGGCCATGCTCTGGTTTGCGCTTGCAATCGCGGCCTTGGCTGCGCGAATATGACTGGATTGCGAATTTTCGGGCGAGCTCTGCTCGCAGACTTTTGATTTCGCCCAATCTGAATATGTTATAGGCTGATTGTGCAGTGCAACATGGAAAGCGCGGCGCGGCGGCTGCGATGGGGGTGGCGGGAGAAGCGTGCAGATGGACCGGATGTCGTACCAGCTATACGAGATGATGCACTTGGCTTTTGCGCCAGCGCGGGCGGCGACTGACGCCATGTTGCACGCCATGAAGAACCCGCTCAATCCGATGCATCATACCTCGTTCGGCCGCAGCATCGCCGCATCCGCGGAGCTGTTCGAGCGCATGACGCGCCGTTACGGAAAGCCGCTGTTCGGCTTGGATACGACGGTCGTCGACGGAACCGAGGTCGAGATCGTCGAAGAGGTCGTCTGGAGCAAGCCCTTTTGCGGCCTGCTGCATTTCGATCGCCAATTCCCTGGTCCGGCGCCAAAGCAGTCAAAGCTGCTGATCGTCGCGCCGATGTCCGGCCATTACGCAACGCTGTTGCGCGGCACGGTCGAAGCATTCCTGCCAACCCATGACGTCTACATCACCGACTGGAGCGACGCGCGCACGGTGCCGCTCGCCGACGGCGCTTTCGATCTCGACGATTACGTCGACTATCTTCGAGAAATGATGCGCTTCCTCGCGCCAAGCGTGACCGAAACGCCCCTGCATACGTTAGGCGTCTGCCAGGCCTCGGTGCCGTTGATCTGCGCCATCGCCGCGATGGAAGCGGAAGATGATCCCGACGTCCCGCAGTCAATGGTGCTGATCGGCGGACCTATCGATACGCGCGTCAATCCAACTGCGGTCAACAAGCTCGCGCAGCAACGCGGCATCGATTGGTTTCACAGCCACTGCATTCATACGGTGCCTTTTCCGCATGCCGGCATGGGACGCAAGGTCTATCCGGGATTCCTACAGCTCTCCGGCTTTATGTCGATGAACTTCGAGCGGCATATCTCGGCCCATTTCGAAATGTTCAATCATCTCGTCGAGGGCGACGGCGATTCCGCCGAGAAGCACCGCGACTTTTATGACGAGTATCTCGCGGTGATGGATTTGACCGCTGAGTTCTATTTACAGACCGTGGACCGCGTGTTCGTTCGTCACCAGGTCCCGCTGGGTCTGTTCCGTCACCGAGGCAATCTCATCGACCTCAAAGCGATCCGGCGTACGGCGCTCTTCGCCGTCGAAGGCGAAAAGGACGACATTTCCGGCGTCGGTCAGACCGAGGCTGCGCTGGAGCTTTGCGTCAACATTCCCGCCGCCCGCAAAAGCCATCATGTGCAGAAGGGCGTTGGCCATTACGGCGTCTTCAACGGCTCGCGATTCCGCGAGGAGATCGCGCCGCGCATTCGCGAATTCGCAGCGGAGATGGAGCGCCTCGACGGAATAGCCGCGTCAGGCCCTCGCCTTGCATGGAGCGCGGAATAAAGGCAAACTCCGCGCCGTCGCCGCGACTAGAGCGGGCGCCTTCGCGCGCCTGACGCAATCTCCAGGGAACATTCGATGGACGTGCAGGACGCAGCTTCGCGCGAAGCGCTGCAAAAGGAAATTGACGCCATCCATTGGTATCATGAATTTGATTTCGGCGACGGGCTGCGCGCCGTCAGCGTCTCGCAAGCCGAGGATCACCGCCGCATCTGGCGCTTTATCGAGGGCGAGCTCGACAAGATCGATTTTGCCGGAAAGAGCGTGCTCGAAATAGGCTGCTGGGACGGTTTCTGGAGCTTTTACGCCGAGCGGCGCGGCGCCAAGCATGTTCTCGCCACTGACGATGTGAGCCAGAACTGGGCGAGCGGCGCCGGTCTACGTCTCGCCAAGAAGCTTCTAAAATCGAACGTCGAGATCAATCAGAGCGTTTCGATCTACGAAGCCTCGAAGCTCAATCAAACCTTCGACATCATCATTTGTCTCGGCGTCTACTACCATCTCGTCGACCCACTCGCGGGCTTCGCCGAGGTGCGGCATCTGATGCACGATAATTCCATCGCCATTTTCGAAGGCGACGGCACGCTCGAATTGCGGCCCGATACTTATTATTGGGACATGTCGGATTCCTCGAAGTCCTGCTTCGTGCCGACGCAATGGGGCCTCAACCACATGCTGAAGACAGCCTATATGGATGTCGTCACGCAGAGCTGGATGCGTCCGCCGCCGGCCTTCAAGGTGAATGTCGATCCGGCGCATCTTTTCGGCTTCACCGGCGCGCTGGACCCTGCCGGATTTGCGCCGCTGAAACATCGCGAGCGCATCCTTACCGTGGTGAAGCCCTCAAGCGGCGAGAATCCGCTGCACACCTATAAGCCGCCGTTCAACCTCGCAAAATTCGACACGCGCTGGAAATAGATCGGCTTAGAGCGTCGGCGTCAGCCCTGCGGCGAAATTCTCGCGCGCGAGTCTCATCAGCAGTCCGACCGTCGTCTCATCGGCGAGCCAGGCGTCGACGCGCGGATTGCTGATCTTCGATGCCTCATGACGGCTGTAGATATTGTAGCAAGATGCAAGAAACTGCGGCAGCGTCAGAAAGTCGCCAACCGCCGTCGAAATATGGTGGTTCTGCAGCTTGAACATATAGCCGCCCTGCGCGCCGTACCGTTTCGCAATCGGCGGATAGATCGGAAAGATCTCGCTGCGGGAGAGATCGTGAATGTCGTAGTAATTGAAATTCACCTGACGCGGCTTGAGACCGACCTTCTCGAAAAGCTTCTTTGAGAGATCGAACAGCACGAAGCTCATCGGATGCACGGTGCTGTACATAAAGACGCCCCGGCGCGACCAGTTCATCAGCTCGGTCGAAAGGTCGATGCCATAGAGCCCAAGCGTATTGTCGAGCAGCTCGCGCGACGCTTCGTTCCAAATATCGAAATAGCCAAGCGCGTCGAAAACATTTTCATTGAACAGCGCATTGGCCATCTCCAGGGATAGGCCCTTGCGGTAAGCGAATAGGCCGATCGCAGAATGATAGGGACCAATCGGGCCGCAAACGAAACCATGCGGGCGCGTAAGGTCGTGGAGATAGACGAGGTCGGGATGAAAGGCCGCGAATGTGATCGCGGGGAAGATCATCGTCTTCGGCAAAAGCTGTCGCAATTCGTCGGAGCCGCCCCCGCGCACATGGCCGGGAAGAAAATCATGCGAGAAGACGTAATCATAAGTTTCGAGCGTCTTGGCGAAGATGCCCATCGTCGAACGGGCGCGCGCGATCATCGAGAAATGATCCACTGTCGCGCTCGGATCGAGAATTTTCATCGCATAGGCGACGCCGAAACTTTGGCAATTGCCGACGATGGCGATGCGGGGCCCGGTATTGCGCATGACGCGGCCGGTGAATTTCGCGATGCGCGGCTCGATGGCGTATTCCCGCCAGGATTTGAGAATTTGTCTATCAACCTGCGATAGCATGCGTCTTTCACCGGATGGGCGATGGCGTCGGCGCTGTATGGCGCGCACGGCCGGGTGACAAGCGGGCGGGCGCCGTCTATGTTGCGCCGCCAGAAGGCGGCTCGCGAACGGCGCGGGCGAAAGCTCGATCCGCGAGACAATCGGCCGGATCAGAAAGGAGTGCGACCATGGCGGAGAACCCCTATAGCTCCCTACCCGACCATCGCTTTTGGCGCAAGGCGGTGACGTCTCTGCCGCCTTTCGCGCTTGATCCGATCATTCACACGCCTTTCACAATCTCGCCGGAGGACAAGGTCGCGACCGGCGGCAGCTGCTTCGCGCAGGAAATCGCCATACGCCTGCAAGCGAGCGGATTCCATTATTATCTCGCCGAGCAGCCGCCGGCCGGCATGTCGGCGAATGAAGCGCTCCGCCGCAATTATTCGATGTATTCCTGCCGCTACGGCAATCTCTACACAACCGCGCAATTTTTGCAGTTGATCGAGCGCGTCTATGGGCGTTTCAAGCCGCAACTCGACTATTGGAATCGCCCCGAGGACGGCCGCTTCGTCGATCCGTTCCGGCCGCGCATCGAACCCGATGGATACGCCACCCTGGAGGAGATGCGCGCCGATCGCGAGCGGCATTTCGCCGCCGTTCGGCACATGCTGGAAACGATGGACGTTTTCGTCTTCACTTTCGGACACACGGAAACGTGGCGTCATAAGCCAGATGGCGCGATCCTGCAGCTTGCGCCGGGCGTCGCCGGCGGCGAATGGGATCCGAACGTCTTCGAATTTTACAATATGACGGTCAGCGAAGTGGTCCGCGACTTCTTGGCGGCTATTGACCGCATTCGAGAAGTCAATCCTAATGTTCGCATCGTGCTGAGCGTATCGCCCGTGGGAATCATCGCGACCTATGAGGACCGGCACGTTATCGAATCGAACAGCGCCGTAAAGGCCATTCTTCGCGCGGCCGCGGACGAAGTGGTGCGCGCACGGCCGAACATCGCCTATTTCCCGTCCTACGATCTCGCGACTGTCTCGCCCAACGTGTCGATGTTCTATCGCGAGGACACGCGCCGCATTAATCCTTACGGCGTAGATCGCGCGATGCAGATCTTCTTCGATCACTTCACGGATCGCCAAAAAGAGAAAGAAGCGGTCAAGGCGGTGAAGATCGACATCGCCGCGGAAGCCGAAGACAACGCGCGCGTCGTCTGCGACGAAGAAGCGATCGAATCAGCTTAAAGAAGCTTGGCGCGTCGGCGGCGGCGATGATTCGCCGCAAACGTCGATGCGCCTGCCGACCGTCAAAGGACAGTTCGAATGATCATTGGTTCGCTCGCGCTCGCGGCGGCAGGCGCCTTCACCGGCGCGTCGCTTTATGTCAATTACGTTGAACAGCCCGCGCGGCTGGCGCTCGGCGATGACGCGCTCATCAAGGAATGGGAGCCATCCGACCACCGCGGCTTCATCGTGCTCGCAAGTCTTGCGTTTCTCGCCGCCCTTTTTGGCTTCATCGCTTTTCGTGAGCTCAATGACGTCAGATGGCTTTTCGGCGCGCTCGTCGCCATTGCAAGTTGGCCCTACACCTATCTCGCCATCGTGCCGCTCAACAATCGCATCCTGGCGCTCATCGAGGCCGATGCGGCGCATGAGGCGCGCAAAGTCATCGACCTCTGGGGCCGTCTGGAACTCGGTCAAACTGCGCTCGGCGTCGTGGCGACGTTCATTTACGTCTGGGCCGCCGGCTAAGCGCCGTTTATCCAGAGTTCATCTCGAGAGATCTTATCTGAGAGAACCGGCGCCATTTTTGAATTGCGGATGACATGACCTACGATCTTATCGTGATCGGATCCGGTCCGGGGGGATACGTTTGCGCGATCCGCGCGGCGCAACTCGGATTGAAGACAGCCGTCGTCGAGAAGGATCCGACGTTCGGCGGCACCTGCCTCAACGTCGGCTGTATCCCGTCGAAGGCGCTGCTTCACGCTTCGCATATGTTCGAGGAGGCGGCGCACGGATTAGCGCCGCTTGGCGTCATCGTCGATCCGCCGCGGCTCGATCTTTCGGCGATGATGAAACATAAGAACGACACCGTCGGCGCGAACGTCAACGGCGTCGCTTTTCTCTTCAGGAAGCACAAGATCGACTCGTTCCGCGGCGTCGGACGGCTGAAGGGCGCCGGGCGAGTCGAAGTTCGCGGCGCCGACGGCGGCGTCCAGACGGTTGAAACGAAAAACATCGTCATCGCCACCGGCTCGACCGTCGCGCCGTTGGGTGGCGCTTCCGGCGAAGAGATCGCGATCGATGAAAAGCTCATTCTTTCTTCGACCGGCGCCTTGGTTCTCGCGAAACCGCCGAAACGGCTCGTCGTGGTGGGCGCGGGCGTCATTGGACTCGAGCTTGGGTCGGTTTGGCGTCGGCTGGGCGCCGAAGTGATCGCGATCGAATTTCTCGACCGCATTCTGCCCGGTTTCGATCTCGAAATCGCGACGCGTTTCCAGAAGATCCTCGAAAAGCAGGGCTTCGACTTCCGTCTCGCCTCCAAGGTCACAGGCGTCGAGCGCGCGGGGACGAGCAAGGACGAGCGCGCCATCGTCTCCTTTTCGTCGATCGACGGCGCAACGTCAGACAAGATCGAGGCCGACGCCGTGCTCATCGCGACAGGACGCATTCCCTTCACGCAAGGTCTTGGGCTGGAAGACGCCGGGGTCGCCTTAGAGCGCGGACGCATCGTCATCGACGAAGGTTTCGCGACGAATGTTCCGGGCGTCTACGCCATCGGCGACGTCGTGCGCGGACCGATGCTCGCGCATAAGGCTGAGGACGAAGGAATCGCCATCGCCGAAATCCTCGCCGGAGAGGCTGGTCACGTGAATTACGACGTCATTCCGAGCGTCGTCTACACGATGCCGGAAGTCGCGGCGGTGGGCATCACCGAGGAAGAGGCGAAATCCAAGGGGATCGAAGTCGCGATCGGCAATTTTCCCTTCACCGCTAATGGCCGCGCGCGCGCAATGCGCGCGACCGACGGTTTCGTGAAGATCATCGCCGACGCCGCGACCGACCGGGTGCTCGGCGTTCATATTCTCGGCGCAGGGGCTGGAGAAATGATCGCCGAAGCCGCCGTGCTGATGGAATTTTCCGGCTCGTCGGAAGATCTCGCGCGCACGTGCCACGCTCATCCAACCCTCTCCGAGGCGATGCGCGAAGCGGCTTTCGCCGTCGCCAAACGCGCTATTCACATCTGACCTGGTTTATGATCGCGCATGCCGGCGCGGCGCGGCGCATGTGAGAGGAGGAAGCCATGGAAGATTGGAAGCGCCGTCTAAAGGACGCTTTCTGGTTCACGCTTGCCGTCCTCTTCTTGATTGAAACCTGGCTGTGGGACCATTTCAGCGAATGGCTCCACGCGCTCGGACGCGCGCTCAAGCTCGAACATTATGTTCAACAGCTGAAGGACTTCGTTGCGACTCTGACGCCGATGAAGACGCTCGGCGTGTTTATCGCTCCGCTCTTCGTCATTCTGCCGGCCAAACTGGTGGGCTTCGAACTCATCGCGCACGGACGTTTCCTGAGCGGGCTTCTCACGATCCTACTCGCCAAGACCGTGGCGCTCGGCTTCATGTCGTTTCTCTTCGATATCTGTCGCGACAAGCTGATGCAGATGGAGCGCTTTCGCCAACTCTATACCGTCATCCTCGCCATGCGCGCATGGGCGAGCAAACTCGTCGCGCCCTACAAGCAACGCGTTTATGCGATGGCGGACGCCCTGTGCCGGCGAATCGAAGGATTCATCGGCATCGAGGCCGGCGCGCTTATGCGAAGCGTCGAACGCTTACGCGAACTCGCACGCCAAAAACGTTCGGCATGAAGCCAACGCGTTTATTGGTCCAGCGTCATTATTCGCAGATTGCGTAGCCGAAGCAAAAATCGTCGCCGTTTGGCGACGAGCGCGTAAGAAAGGTCGCAGCGCTCGCAACGCTCGCCGCGAACATAAATAGAAGCATCACATACACAGCCAAATTGCGCATGACGGGCCCCGCCTCCGCCTTTCGCTCAACCGTTGCCAAAATTTTTGAAAGGCGCGGCGCTCCGCGTCTCCGCTCTTTCGAGCATCGATTTCTGGGCGCGCCGGCCTTTCGCAAAATAAAACGCAGGAGCGGGACGCGCGTTCCATCAAAGTTGAACGGATGCTGAAAATTTATTGGCAAATCGCATAGCCATAGCAGGCGTCAGAGGGATTCGCCTTTGCTGACGCGAGGTAAGCGCCAGCGCCCGCGACCTCCAGCAAAAGAACGCAAACAACCAAGACAAGGCAGCTGATGTTGTTCGTCGGACGCATGATTATTTCCCCCTCTTCCATCGCCCGCATCTTGCGAACCTCGCGACCTTAGGAGTCGCGTCGCCAAGGCGCAGTGCGACGGCGCACCCCCGCGTCAAGCGACTGGGCTTTGCTTTGGTTATGGCGTTAGGGAGTGGCGCCGCGCGCGTAAAATAGCTTCATCAAAACGGATGACGCCCTCTCGCATGAGCGGAGGGCGTCATAAACTTTGCTGAGAGTTCGCGGACTTAGAGCACGACGACTTTCGTGCCGACCTTCACGCGGTTGTAAAGATCGATCGCGTCAATGTCGCGCATGCGAATGCAGCCCGAGGACACGGCCTGTCCGATCTTGTCGGGCTCATTGGTGCCGTGGATGCGATAGAGCGTGTCCTTACCGTTCTGATAGAGGTAAAGGGCGCGCGAGCCTAGCGGATTGTCGGGACCGCCGGGCAGACCGCCCGCGTCCGCCGTAGGCTGCAGATGCGGCCAGCGCTGAAGCATGTCCTTCGGCGGAATCCAGCGCGGCCATTCCTGCATGCCGCCGACATAGGCGCGGCCAGTGAAGGCCATCGCGTCCTGGCCGGTGGCGACGCCATAGCGCACCGCCTTGCCGCCCGGCATGACATAATAGAGGAATTTCGAGCGGTTATCGACGATGATCGAGCCAACGGGTTCGTTGGTCCTGTAATCGACCAGGTAACGTTCGTATTGCGAGCTGACTCCAGCCTTCGGCGCGAGCGCCATGAATTCGGCGTCGCGACCGCTCATCCTCGGATCGGGAAGAGGCGTCCCCGCGACGTTGCAACCCGCGAGAGAGACAGCGAGAAACGCTGCCGCCGTCACATATCTGAAACTCATTTCCGGCACTCCTTTCCGCCGCAAAACAGTTGTTACGATTTTCTTATCATGAACTTTGGGGCTGTGATCACGTCTTCGGAATTATTCCCCCACTGTTGCGCCGGCGCCACGCAAAGCCACGGGGCGCCGCGCTTGAACTTTGCAATTTCTTTTTCATGGACAGACGGCCCCATAGGGCCGAAAATCAGCGCGTTAACTGGCGTAGGGTCGCTCGTCCGGATTGCGTCGCAGCATTGAAAACCCTTTTCGTCACCCATGAGAGCGGGCTCGATCACGAGATGGGTCCCGGCCATCCGGAGCGCCCTGAGCGATTGCGCGCGATCATGCAGGGCCTGGAGCAGGCGCGATTCGCCTCTCTGATTCGCTTGAGCGCGCCTAGGGCGGAGCCGGAAGCTCTGCAGCGCGTCCACCCACAGTCCTATCTCTCGGCCCTTGAGCGCGCCGCGCCACGCGAAGGCTATGCCGCGCTCGACGCCGATACGCTGATGTGTCCCAAGACGCTCGAAGCCGCCTGGCGCGCCGCCGGCGGGGCCGTCGCCGCTGTTGACGAGGTCATGTCGGGTCGAGCCGACAACGCCTTCGTCGCCGTGCGGCCCCCTGGGCACCACGCTGGCGCGCACAATCCGATGGGGTTTTGCTTTTTCAACAATATTGCCGTCGCGGCCCGTCACGCCGAGGCGGCGCATGGGACCGAAAG
Source organism: Methylocystis sp. B8 (assembly GCF_005771425.1). GTDB lineage: Bacteria > Pseudomonadota > Alphaproteobacteria > Rhizobiales > Beijerinckiaceae > Methylocystis. The sequence continues at coordinate 170,459 of NZ_VBTZ01000002.1, forward strand.
GGTCGCGATCGTCGATTTCGACGTGCATCATGGCAATGGCACGCAAGAGATTTTTTGGGCCGATGAGACGACGCTGTTCTGCTCGACCCATCAGGCGCCCTTCTACCCCGGCACCGGCGGACGCAACGAGACGGGCGTTCACGACACGATCGTCAACGCGCCGCTCCTCGCGGGTTCGACCGGCGAAGCCTTTAAAGAGGCGCTTGCAGATCGAATCCTGCCGCGCGTGCGCGATTTCGCGCCCGACCTGATCCTGATTTCAGCGGGTTTTGACGCCCATGAGCGCGACCCGCTCGGCGGATTGCGGCTGCGCGAGGCAGATTTTGGCGACGCGACCAAACGGCTGATGGAGATCGCCGACCGGCGCTGCGGCGGCCGAATCGTCTCGATGCTGGAAGGGGGCTATGACGTCGACGCGCTTAGCCGCTCGGTGAACGCCCATGTGCTCGCGCTGATGGGCGTTTCGGGCGACGCCAACACGTAGCGCGGCTGACTTGCGGAAAATCAAAAGGGCCGCGAGCTTACGCTCCGGCCCTCTTTCAACAGTCGCCTCTCGGGCGGAGCAACTCAGCCCTGGCGCGCCTTGTAGCGCCGCTGCACCTTGTTGATCACATAGACCCGGCCCTTGCGGCGCACGATCTGATTGGCGCGATGGCGCGAGCGCAATGTTTTCAAAGAGTTACGGACTTTCATCGGTCTCACCCCGGCAATAGCGATCTGGCCGGGATACGCCCAGCGCCTCGTTGGCCCCGCCTATGCCCTATTTCGCCCCGGCGATCAAGCCGCGCGCGCCCCTTTAACAGGGGCGATCGGTGAAGAATTGTTTTCCTCGTCCTTCGAGACGGCCTCTTTGAGGCCTCCTCAGGATGAGGAAACCCTTCACCCGACTGCCCTGGCCCCCTTTAAGCGCTCAAAAACGCGCATTCACAAAGAGCCGCAGATTCGCTCCCGGCAGCAGCACCTCGTCCTTCCTGAAAGAAACGCTGTTGCGGATGTCGTCGTTGAGGAGGTTGTCGCCGACAAGTCCCAGGGCAAGTTCGCGGCCGCGCGGGTCGCCCGGATCGAACAGCATGCGGTAGCTGATTTCGGCCCTCAGCAAATTATAGCCCTTCGTCGGCGTTTCATTGCTCGGGTCGATATTCCGCTGCGCGAAGGCGTGCAGAAGGTTGACGCGCGCGAACCAGCTTATGTCCCGCCAAAACACACCGCCGCCGAGCCGAACGGGCGGGATGCGGGGGACGTTGCCGCCGCCGACGAATGTCGCGCGCACCACGTCGAACTGCTGCTCCACGCCGAAAACACCGTCCAGCAGCGGCGCGACGTCGAGCTGGCTCTGAAACTCGGCGCCGCGAAAGAGCGCATTGCGCTGCGCATAGAACGCCTGGCGCAGATCGCCGGCGCCGTCGAAGGCGCAGCTCGCAAAATCGGCCTCGCAGACCGCGCCGGTGAGATTGCGGAAGATGAAGCCGTCGAAGCGCATGAGATAGGCGGTCGCTTCAAAGCGGAACGGGCCCAAGGGACGGCGCAGACCGATTTCGATCGTCTTCGCCGCTTCGATTCCGAGATTTGGATTGCCGATATCGAACGTTCCCGTCGCCTCATGGGCGCCGCGCGAAAAGAGCTCCGGAGCGCGCGGCGCGCGTTCGACATATTGCGCGGTGAGGCTGGCGACGACGCCCTCCGGCAGGTCCTGCAGAAAACCAAAGGCTGCGCTCTTAGGCGTGAAATTGCGCACACGCGCGATCTGCAGCGCCGGATCAATCAAGAGTTCGGGAAAGGCGCCGGAGACGGTCGCATGTTCGATGCGCCCGGCAAGCTGCGTTCTCGACGTGTCGGTCAATCTAAATTCATTGAACCAATAGCCGGCGACGCTTCGCGTGCGATTAGGGTCGAACAGCCCGCCCTCGCGCCCCGGCGAGGTTAGAATTTGGTGCATCCCCTGAACGCCGAAGGCGCTGGTCAGAATGGCGAAGGACAGGTCAACGGGGCGAAGCTGCGTTTCGACGCGCGCCTCGAGGTCCTTGTTGGTGAAAGTCTGTTGAACGCCGTCGAAGCCTCCCTCATTGGCGAGTTCGTGGTGCTTGTAGTCGGTCAGCCCCGCCCAGAAACGGACCGCTTCGATATAGGCCGACTGCGGACGGAACTCGCCCTTGCTCGTCGCGCGCGTCTGGCGAAGCTCGATGCGCGTATTGGCCTGCGTCGGCTCGATGCCGGGAATGTGATAGCGGGAGTTGAATTGCGTCACCGCGAAACCGACAAATCCGCCGTCGAAGAAATAGGAGGCGCCTGCTGAACCGCCGGCCGAGCGCATCGACGAATTGGGCTGGCGTCCGAAAACGGGAGGCGGCGGGTCCGGCGGATAAAGATAAGGATAGCCGGGAATGCGGTAGTCGCTGCCGCGCCGGCCGTGCACATCCATGTGGACAGCGACATTGCCGCGGCCGGCGTCGAGCAAAGTCGCGTTTTCCAACCCGTTGTCGACGGTCATCACCGCGCCGCGCGTCTCGACGATCGCGCAGCCCTCCGTCTCGGCCGTGGGGATGAACGCGAGACGGCAGGGCAAGGCCGTCGGAATACGATTATTTTCGACATTGACGACGCCGCCGATCGCTTGCGACCCCCAGCGCAGCGTGGCGGGGCCGCGCACCACCTCGACCTGGCTCGCAGCGACGGGGTCGATCGGAACGGCGTGGTCTTCGCCAAGTTCCGAAACGCCGCTGTTGCTGACGCCATTTTCCTGGATTCGCACGCGGTAGTTGTCGAGGCCGCGGACGATGGGACGGCTCGCCGCCCCGGGCGCGAAGGTCGATCCGGTGACGCCCGGTTTGGCGAAGAGCACGTCGCCGAGCGTCGCGCCCGGCGAGCGCCGCAGCTCCTCATTGGTGACGACCGTCACCGTCGCGAATTGATCGGCGACGATGGGGAGGACGCCCTGCGGCGCCACGGCCGTTTCGCGCGGCTCGGGTCCACTCGGGCGCGCGACGCTGCGGCTGCGCCCGCCGGGCGCGTGGGGGGACTGCGGGGCGGCGGCAGTCTTGCCGCCCGCGATCGGACTCACGGCGCCGACTTCGATCGTCGGCAACGCCTGCTGAGCCACAGCGCTCGCGCTGATGAAAAGCGCCACCGCTGCGCCGCCGACTGCCACGCGGGTGAAAACGCTCTTCCTCATGGCCGCCGGTCTCCGTGATAATGTTATAACATAACATATCCGAAGCTAGCGGAAGCCCGTCAATAAGCAGAAGGGTCGAAATGCGCAGATCGCCGCCCGCTGTGGCCTGCGCGCCACATCGGGAAAGGTCAGAGACGGACGCGTCTCAGGCGGTCACGCGGCTCTGTCCGGCGCGATATTTCTCCCAGCCCGCCGCGCGCAGCTTGCAAGCTGGGCAGTCGCCACAGCCATAGCCCCAGTCGAAGCGCCGGCCTCTCTCGCCGAGATAGCAGGTGTGGGTTTCTTCGACGATGAGCCGCACCAACGGCTCACCCCCGAGCGATTCCGCCAGTCTCCAGGTCTCCGCCTTGTCGATCCACATCAGCGGCGTATGGATGTTGATAGCCCGATCCATGCCGAGACTGAGCGCCTGCGCCATGGCGCGGATCGTCTGGTCGCGGCAGTCGGGATAGCCCGAATAGTCGGTCTCGCACATGCCGCCGACAAGATTGGCGATCCCGCGACGATAGGCGAGCGCCGCGGCGAAGGTCAGAAACAACAGGTTGCGCCCGGGAACGAAAGTGTTGGGGAGCCCATCGGCGGCGAAAGCGATCTCGGCGTCGCGGGTCAGCGCGGTCTCAGAAATCGCGCCGAGCGCTTCGATCGAAATCGTGCGATCTTCGCCAAGCCGCTTCGCCCAGAGCGGCGAGAGCCACGCAAGCCCGTCGCGCAAGGCGGCGCGGCGCGAGAGTTCGACGCGATGGCGCTGGCCATAGTCGAATCCGACCGTCTCGACGCGATCGAAGCGCGACAGCGCCCAGGCGAGACAGGTCGTGGAATCCTGCCCGCCGGAAAACAGCACGAGCGCGGCGGGCGATTGGGTCTTAAGGTCGTTCGTCATCGCGCCTAACTTAAATCATCGCTCTAAAACTGCGAGCCTTCGCCGTGAGCGCATTTTAAGAACGGCGCGCTCGCCGATCACGACGAATTCCCCTATTCGGAGCAAAGACCAGGATGTTGCTTTACAACACGCCGCTCGCGCCAAATCCCAGACGCGTCCGAATCTTCCTCGCTGAGAAGAACGTCACGATTCCCATACGCGACGTCGACCTGATGGCGCATGAGCACAAGCAGGAACCCTACGCGGCTGTTAATGCGTTCGAAGAAGTTCCGGCGCTCGTTCTCGATGATGGCGCGACGCTCACCGAATCCGTCGCCATCTGCCGCTACATCGAATCTCTTTATCCTGAGCCGGCGCTATTTGGCCGGAACGCTCGCGAACAGGCCTTCGTCGAGATGTGGCAGCGTCGGGTCGAATTCCGCCTGTTCATTCCGGTCGGGCTCGCGTTTCGTCACAGCCATCCGGCGCTGGCGCGGCTTGAGTCGCCGCAGCGGCCGGAATTCGCCGAACTGCAGCGGCCGCGCGCGCAACAGATGATGCGTTTTCTCGATCGCGAACTCGCCTCGCGACGCTTCATCGCCTCCGATGACTTCACCATCGCCGACATTACGGCCATCGTCGCGATGGATCTGACAAAGCTCGCGCGGGTCGATATTCCCGATGATCTGCCGCATCTTTCCAGCTGGCGCGCGGAAGTCTCAGCGCGCCCGAGCGTCGTTCCCTGATGGCGCGATCAGCATCTGGTAAGAAACTTGAGGAGATCACGGCGCGCATTCGCGCCTGCCGCTTCTGTGTGGAAACGCCCGAGGGCGCGAAACTGCCGCATGAGCCGCGGCCGGTGTTGCGCGTCTCGCCCACCGCGCGGCTCTTGCTCGCGAGCCAGGCGCCCGGCAATCTCGTCAATCAGACTGGAATTCCTTTCAACGACCCTTCCGGCAATCGGCTGCGCGACTGGATGGGCGTCGACCGCGAGACCTTCTACGACGCTTCCCGCATCGCCATCGCGCCAATGGGCTTCTGCTTTCCTGGAAACGACGCCGCAGGCGGCGACCTGCCGCCGCGTCCCGAGTGCCGCGCCCGCTGGCACGATTCATTATTCGCGGCGCTGCCGCAGATCGAGACCGTCATCGCGATCGGACGCTATGCGCAGGACTATCATTTCGCGCGCCTTGGCCACGCATTGCCGAAAGGCGCGGGCGTCTCGGAAATCGTCACGCGCTGGCGAGAGTTCCAGAACGCCACGCCGCTGATCTTTCCCCTGCCCCATCCGTCCTGGCGCAATACCGGTTGGCTGAAGCGCAATCCTTGGTTTGAAGCCGAGGTCCTGCCGGCGCTGCGCGCAGAAGTCGCGCGTCTCGTCAAAACGTGAGACAAGGCCGCGTGACAAGAGTTCTTATCGGAGATGGCGCGCGCCCAGATCACGCTGCATTTGGGCGAAATCGCCCAAATGCAGATAACGTGATCGATTCCAAAAGTTCAGAGCGCGCTTTACGCGAAAAACCGGTTCCCACTTTTTCGCAGCGCGCTCTAGTCGAGATCGGCGACGATCTGCCCTTGACGCTGATCGCCGGTCCTTGCGCGCTCGAAAATGCGGACATGGCGCTGGAGATTGCGGGAGAGCTGGCCCGGCTCGGCGAGCGACTGAAGATCGGCGTCGTCTTCAAGGCCTCTTTCGATAAGGCGAACCGCACGAGCGGCGACACAGCGCGCGGCGTCGGCCTCGACGCCGCTCTGCCAATCTTTGCGCAAATCAAGGAAAGAACCGGCCTGCCGCTGACGACGGATGTGCATGAAGCATGGCAATGCGCGCGCGTCGCCGAGGTCGTCGACCTTTTGCAGATCCCCGCCTTTCTCTGCCGCCAGACCGATCTCATCGTCGCTGCGGCGAAAACCGGCCGCCCCGTCAACATTAAGAAGGGGCAGTTTCTCGCGCCCTGGGACATGGTCCATGCCGTCAAGAAGGCGCGCGACTCTGGCGCCGCCGGCGTGCTCGTCACCGAGCGCGGAACGAGCTTCGGATACAATGCGCTCGTCGCCGACATGCGCGCGCTGCCGATCCTGAAAGAGACCACAGGCGCCCCTGTCGTCTTCGACGCGACGCATGCCGTGCAGCAGCCGGGCGGACAAGGGGCGTCTTCAGGCGGCGAGCGGCGTTTCGTTGCGACGCTCGCCCGCGCGGCGGTCGCTATCGGCGTCGCAGGGCTTTTCGTCGAGACACATCCTGATCCGGACGCGGCGATCTCGGACCGGGCGACGCAAGTTCCGCTCGGCGAGCTTGGGGCGCTGGTCGAAGAGCTCATCGGCTTCGATAGGTTGGCGAAGGCGCGCGGCTGACGCGGAATGGCGCCGGTCAATTCGCCGGAATTGTCATTCCCGACGTGCCGAAGGCCTGATCGGGAATCCAGATTTACAACGCCAGACAAAGGATTTGCTCTGGACATCCACACTGCAAGCTAAAGCGGAACACCTCGCGACAGTGCGGCGCGGCCCCATCTCACCCTTGGCCACTAGTATGAACTTTCCTAATTAAGCGATTACGGTTAATATTTATATTGCTCAGCCGGGCGGGATCATGGCGCTCAACCCTTTCGACGACCGAAGAGAGAACGTCAGCGCCAAGGCCGCGACGACCTTTGTTTTCATCATTGCGGCCAATGCCTTCGCCTGGACATGGGCCTGGACGGCCTTCGCCGATCGTCCAGGTCTGATGGGAGCCGCCGTTCTGGCTTTCATGTTCGGTCTCCGGCACGCCTTCGACGCTGATCACATCGCCGCCATCGACAATGTCGTTCGTAAGTTGATGCAGGACGGCAAGACGCCCTATTCGGTCGGATTTTTCTTCTCGCTTGGCCACTCCACTTTTGTCGCGCTCGCTTCCGTCGCGATGGTCGCCACAGCCGTGGCCGTGCAAGGCCAGGATGAGTTCAAAGCGCTAAGCGGCGCCATCGGCACGATCGTCTCCGCGATGTTTCTGATTGGCATCGGCCTCGCGAATTTGCTCCTGCTCAGAGGCATATGGTCTGCTTACAACCGCGCCCGACGTGGCGAGCCGGTGCTCGATGAAGACTTCGATCATCTGCTCAACGGTCGGGGCTTATTGGCGCGGGTCTTCCGGCCTCTGTTTCGCTTCGTCTCGCGGTCATGGCACATGTACGTCGTCGGTTTTCTGTTCGGCCTGGGCTTCGATACCGCGACTGAAATTGGCCTACTTGGAATTTCCGCAGAGCAGGCCGTGCAAGGCATGTCATTCTCGACGTTGCTGGTGTTTCCCGCCCTGTTCACCGCCGGCATGTCTCTGATGGACACGACGGACAGCGTCGTGATGACCGGCGCCTATGGTTGGGCCTTCGACGATCCGTTGAAGAAGCTTTGGTACAATTTGATCATGACCGCGATGTCCGTGGTCGTCGCGATCTTTGTTGGCGGGATGGAAGCGCTCGGTCTCATCGCAGACAAGCTCGGCTTCGAAGGCGGCCTTTGGCGCCTCGTTCAGCGTCTGAATGACAATCTCGCTGATTTCGGCATAGCGATCGCCGGAATTCTGATCGCCAGCTGGCTCGTTTCCCTGCTCGTCTATCGAGCCAAGGGGCCGATAGAGGTCTATCCAAGCGCAGTCCGGGCCTATCCGCCCCGGCGTTAGCCTCGTCCGCGATAGGGCGGCACGCCCTGGTCCGGCAGCCACAACCCCTCCGGCGGCGCCCCGGTTTGCCAAAACACATCGATCGGAATGCCGCCGCGCGGATACCAATAGCCGCCGATGCGCAGCCATTTCGGCGACATCGCCCCGACGAGATCGCGCGCGATCCGAAGCGTGCAGTCCTCGTGAAAGGCGCCGTGGTTTCTATAGCTCCCGAGATAAAGCTTCAAAGCCTTCGCCTCGACCAGCCATTCGGCGGGCACGTAATCGATGACGATATGGGCGAAATCCGGCTGTCCCGTCACCGGGCAAAGCGACGTGAACTCCGGCGCGGTAAAACGCACGAGATAAGTCGTATCCTTGTGCGGGTTTTGCACCAGGTCGAGTTCCGCCTCGTCCGGCGAAGCCGGCAACGCGGCCTTTCGGCCGAGCAGCGCGGCGCCCTTATGTATCTTGGCCATGCGCGTAACAATCGCGACTTTCGTCTTTCGTCAAGCGAATGGCGACATTGATCCGTTTCGCCCGCGCGACATTTATCCGTTTCTTCAAAGCGTCGCCGCCTCCTCTTTCTTACGCTTAACCTTGAACTGCGGCGGCGTAGCCCGCCGAGCACAGGAGCAGGACATGACGAAGAAGGACACGGCGAAAAAGAACGATAGAAGCGCGCTGGAAAGGCTCTTTCTCCACGCCCTGAAGGACATGTATTTCGCCGAAGGCGCCATTCACAAAGCTTTCGTCGACGTGGCCCGAAGCGCAAAGCTCCCGAGCCTGCAGGCGGCGCTGACCGCGCATTGTGAAGAAACCAGGGATCAAACCGAACGACTCGAAAAAGTCTTCGAGATTTTCGAAGCAAAGCCGAAAGCAATTTCCTGCGAAGCGATCAAGGGAATATTGGAGGAAAGCTCCAACGTCCTGGATCAGTTCGGCGACACCGAAGCCGCCGACGCGGCGGCGATCTTCTGCTGTCAGGCGATCAAGCATTACGAGATCACCCGCTACGGCACGCTGCGCGAATGGGCGCGCGAGCTTGGGCGGATGGAAGCCGCACGCATCTTGTCGGAACTGCTCGATCAAGAATACGCCGCAGACCAGATGCTGACCAAGATCGCCGAGGATCGCGCCAACAAGGTCGCCGAGGGAAAGATCGCCGCGGAGTGACGCGTTCGGGGGAAGAACCGACAAGGCTCGCGAGCGTTAGAGCAGGTTCCGAAAAAGTTGACAGACTTTTTCGATGAGAACCTGCTCCAACGTTTTGATTTTGAGCGATTCCTTATCGATCACATGATTCCATGTGATCGGGGAGCGCTCTAAGGATCCCGTTCGTCGGGGCATTCGCCGGCGCGCAAGGTGATCGGATGCGCCGACATCCAGCCCGAGAGAAAGCGGTTCTCCGGGCTCTCCAGCGCCTTGAGCATCTCGACGCGCACAATCTCAAGCCATTTCTCGCGCCTGTCCGGCGTGTTCATCTCCGCTGGCACGCCGAGGTCGATGGCCTTCACCGCGAACTGATAAGGCATGGTGCTCCAGAAGGCGACGCCGCCTCGGTCGAGCATTCCAGACACATCCTTCTCCGGAATATGCGCGATCGGCTCCTGCTCTGCGATCGGCACGGCGCCCGGCATGCCGCTCTTCGGCGCGACGATGGCGACGCCGTTGCGATAGAAGCGATTCTGCTTAACGCCCTTCACAGTCGCGATCAGATCGCCGCCGACGACGAAGGCGCTCCCCGTGCCGCCGAGCGCGCATTTTAGCACCTGATCGAAACAACGCGCGGCGGCGCTGGCCATATGCGCGCTGCAGCCGGTTTCGACCCAGCGCGCCAGTATTTCCGGCGGGACGTCGAGCACATAGGCGAGGCCCGGCATGTCTTCGCGCTGATATTCGCATCTTTGAACAAGTTTCGCCGGCCAGCCGAGAAAATCTTCCTGCGCCGGCGCGCAATTGCCTCGTACCGGCGATTTTTCCAAAAACGCTTTGGCGGCGGCGACATGCTCGGGCGACTGAGCAGGCGCGCTGGTGGCGCAAAGGCCTAAGCAAAGACTCAGAGCGGCGGCGGCGACAATGTGCGCGAATGGCCTGTCGATGAGGGACATCCGAACCTCCCCTCCTGCCGCGCATAGCGGCGAATGCCCGCTCTATTGATCAAGCTCAAGGATAGGTTGGGGCTCTTATCAGTCAATTGAATTGTCGGCTGCGCCATCGCCGCGGCGCAGCATAGTCGCCTCAAAACCTGAGACTGGCGCAGAAGCTTTTTGCGGCTGAGGCTTTTCCGAAAGGCGCAATCGGTCTAAGAAGTCGCGCCCGCCCGCGCCGCACCATAGAGGCCTTAAATGACCGAGATCGTCGACATCCACGCCCGCGAAATTCTCGATTCCCGCGGAAATCCTACTGTCGAGGTCGAAGTTACGCTGGAGGACGGCTCCTCGGGCCGCGCGGCCGTTCCCTCGGGCGCCTCGACCGGCGCGCATGAGGCGGTGGAAAAGCGCGACGGCGATAAGGCGCGCTATCTCGGCAAGGGCGTGCTGGCGGCGGTCGACAATGTCAATGACGAGATCGCGGGCGCGCTCCTCGGCTTCGAGGCCGAGGATCAAGTCGCCATCGACGAGGCGATGATCAAGCTCGACGGCACGCCGAACAAGGCGCGGCTCGGCGCCAACGCCATTCTCGGCGTGTCGCTCGCCGCCGCCAAGGCGGCGGCCGAGGCGACGGCGCTGCCGCTCTATCGCTACGTTGGCGGCGTTCAGGCGCGGGTTCTGCCGACGCCGATGATGAACATCGTCAACGGCGGCGTGCACGCGGACAATCCGATCGACTTCCAGGAATTCATGATCATGCCGACCGGCGCGCCGAATGTGCGCGACGCCATCCGCTGGGGCGCGGAGATTTTCCACACGCTGAAAGCGGCGCTGAAGAAAGCTGGCCTCAGCACGTCGGTTGGCGATGAAGGCGGCTTCGCGCCCAATCTTCCTTCCGCCGAAGCGGCGCTCGACTTCATCATGAAGGCGATCGAAACGGCGGGCTTCAAGCCGGGCGTCGACGTGCATCTCGCCTCCGACTGCGCCGCGACGGAGTTCTTCAAGGACGGCAAATATGTCTACGAAGGCGAGGGCGTGACGCGCTCGATCGACGAGCAGGTCGCCTATCTCGCCAAGCTCGCCGGCGCCTATCCGATCGTGTCGATCGAGGACGGCATGGCCGAGGACGATTGGGAGGGCTGGAAGAAGCTCACCGACGTTCTAGGCAAGAAGATTCAGCTCGTCGGCGACGATATTTTCGTCACCAATGTCGTGCGCCTCAATGAAGGCATCAAGAAAGGCGTCGCCAATTCGCTGCTCGTCAAGGTCAATCAGATCGGCACGCTGACCGAGACGCTCGCGTCGGTCGAGACCGCGCATCGCGCCGGCTACACCACCGTATTTTCGCACCGCTCCGGCGAGACCGAGGATTCGACCATCGCCGATCTCGTCGTCGCGACGAACAGCGGCCAGATCAAGACCGGCTCGCTCGCCCGCTCCGACCGCATCGCCAAATACAATCAGCTTATCCGCATCGAGGAGGAGCTCGGCGACGCGGCGATCTACGCCGGCAAGAGCGCGCTCAAGGCGCTGGCGTAGAACCGCAACAGCTGCGCCTCGCATACTTATTTGAATCGTGACGTTCGAATCCCTCCCCCTTTGCGGGGAGGGTGGCGAGCAAAGCTCGCCGGGTGGGGGAAATCCGTAGATCTCGCCGACTTCGACGGACACGATCTCTTTGCGTTATAGAACCCCACCCGGCCCGGCTTCGCCGGCCCGCCCTCCCCGTAAGGGGGAGGGATTAACGCCCATCCTGCCTTCGCTCGCCCCATGACCATGGAAAAAACCTTCGATCCCGCCGCAATTGAATCGCGCATCCGCGACGCGTGGGAAGAGGCGCAGGCCTTTCGCGCCGGACGGCCCGAGCGCGCGCAGGCCAAGCCCTATTCAATCGTCATTCCGCCGCCGAACGTCACCGGCAGCCTGCATATGGGCCATGCGCTCAACAATACGCTGCAGGACATTCTCGTTCGCTATCGCCGCATGAAGGGCGACGACGCGCTCTGGCAGCCGGGCACCGATCACGCCGGCATCGCAACGCAAATGGTCGTCGAGCGCCAGCTGATGGAGCGCCAGGAGCATCGCCGAAAGCTCGGGCGCGAGAAATTCGTCGAGCGCGTTTGGGAATGGAAAGCGGAATCCGGCGGCAAGATCGTCGAGCAATTGAAACGGCTCGGCGCCAGTTGCGACTGGTCGCGCGAGCGCTTCACGCTGGATGAAGGCCTGTCGCGCGCTGTCGTTAAAGTCTTCGTGCAGCTCTATCGCGACGGACTGCTCTATAAGGACAAGCGCCTGGTCAATTGGGACCCCGCGCTGCACACCGCGATTTCTGACCTCGAAGTGCAGCAGGTCGAAGTGAAAGGCCATTTGTGGCGCTTCAAATATCCGATCGTCGACGACGCAGGCGAGGAGACGGGGGACTATATCATCGTCGCCACGACTCGCCCCGAGACGATGCTGGGCGACACCGCCGTCGCCGTGCATCCGGAAGACGAGCGCTATAAGGCGCTTGTCGGCAAGCGCGTGCGTCTGCCATTGGTCGGCAGGCTTATCCCGATTGTCGCCGACGACTATTCCGATCCAGAAAAAGGCACGGGCGCGGTGAAAATCACGCCCGCGCATGACTTCAACGATTTCGAGGTCGGCAAGCGGCATGGGCTACGTGTTGTGAATGTGCTCGACGCACAAGCACAAATGACGCTAGCCACTAACAGTGATTTTCACGAAGGCGTAACGCCCTCGAAAGAGCTTGCGGCAGTGGTTACGGCTCTCAATGGCCTTGACCGTTTCGCCGCGCGCAAGCGCGTCGTCGAAATGATGGAAGAGCGCGAGTTCCTCGAGGGCGTCGACGACCACAAACATATGGTCCCGCACGGTGACCGGTCGGGCGCGGTGCTCGAGCCACGCCTCACCGACCAGTGGTATGTCGACGCCAAGACTCTCGCGCAGCCGGCGCTCGCGGCCGTGCGCGAAGGCAAGACGACATTCGTGCCGAAGAATTGGGAGAAAACCTATTTCGAATGGCTAGAAAATATCCAACCCTGGTGCGTGTCGCGTCAGCTCTGGTGGGGCCATCGAATCCCCGCCTGGTACGACGAAGACAGCAATGTTTATGTCGAAGAGAGCGAAGAAGAAGCGCTTAAAGCCGCGCGCGCCAAACTCGGCGACGGCGTGACGCTTACACGTGACGAAGACGTTCTCGACACCTGGTTTTCCTCGGCGCTCTGGCCTTTCTCAACGCTCGGCTGGCCGGAGCAGACGCCGGAGCTTGCGCGCTACTATCCGACGAACGCGCTCGTCACCGGCTTCGACATCATCTTTTTCTGGGTCGCCCGCATGATGATGATGGGCCTTTATTTCATGGGCGAGGTTCCCTTCCGCGACGTCTATATCCACGCGCTCGTCCGCGACGAGAAGGGCGCGAAGATGAGTAAGTCGAAGGGCAATGTCATCGACCCGCTTCATCTCATCGATGACTATGGCGCCGACGCCTTGCGCTTCACGCTTGCGGCGATGGCGGCGCAGGGCCGTGACATCAAGCTCTCGACCCAGCGCGTCGAAGGCTATCGCAATTTCGCGACGAAGCTCTGGAACGCCTCGCGCTTTGCAGAACTTAACGGCTGCGCGCGCGTCGCAAATTACGATCCGCGCGCCAATAAAATCACGCTCAATCGCTGGATCGTCGGCGAAGCGGCGCGCACGACGGCGGAGGTGAGCGCGGCGATCGAGGCCTATCGCTTCAATGACGCCGCGAATGCCGTCTATCGCTTTGTCTGGAGCGTCTTCTGCGACTGGTATGTGGAGCTCGCGAAGCCGCTGCTGCAAGGCGCGGACGGCAAGGAAAAGGACGAAACGCGCGCGACGGTCGCCTTCGTTCTCGACCAGATCTACGCCCTGCTGCATCCCTTCATGCCTTTCCTCACCGAGGAGCTGTGGGCGATCAAGGGCGCTGACGGACCAAAGCGCGACACAATGCTGGCGCTCGCCGCCTGGCCGTCGCTCGAAGGACTCGAAGACGCCGAAGCCGAAAGCGAAATCGGCTGGGTCGTCGACCTTATTTCTGAAGTGCGCTCGCTGCGCGCCGAGATGAATCTGACGAACGAGACCGAGCTGCTGCTGATCGGCGCCGATGACGCGCTCAAGGCGCGCGCGACGCGCTGGGACGAAACGATCCGTAAGCTCGCCCGCCTCTCGCGCCTCGGTTTTGCAGAGGCCGCGCCGAAATCCTCGGCGCAACTTCTCGTGCGCGGCGGCGTCGCCGCCATGCCGCTCGAAGGCGTGATCGACCTTAGCGCCGAAAAGGCGCGGCTTGCGAAAGAGATCGGCAAGCTCGAAGGCGAACTAAAGAAGCTTGACGCCAAGCTCGCCAATGAGGGCTTCCTCGCCAAGGCCGACGAAGAGGTGATCGAAGAGCACCGCGACCGACGCGAAGAAACAGCGGCGCGCATCGAAAAGCTCAACGCTGCGCTCACGCGGCTGAGCTAGCGATTCGTCTTCTCGACGACGCCGACGATCGGCCCCATGGCGGGCATGAAGCGGTCATGGCGCGACAGCGACGGCGCATAGAGTCCGGAAGCCGAGCCGCCGTCGAGAAAGAGCGCATCTCGACAATGCAGGCGGTCGCGAAAGAGCCGCGCGAACTCAAAAAACGTTACCGGCCGGTTGGAGATCGCGAAGCGCACGATATGGCCGTCCTGGACGCAGACTCCATTGCGAAACTTTTCCGACATGCCGTCTTCATGGATACGCGGATGAACGCGCCCCCCAATGACGAGCATTGGTCCTGACTGCGTTGCGAAATCGACGCGTTGATGGCTCTTCAGAATGCGCGCCGTCTCGGTGACGCCGGCCCGTCCGCCCTCGATCCAGAAAACGCCGTTCGGCTTCATGTGAAAATTGCCAGGGCCGGCATGCGTATTCGCGGGATTGAGCAGCCGGCCGTTCTCGATAAAGAGGCCGACCGGCGTGCGATCTTCCGCATACATGCCGGCGTTCATCGCGAAGACGAGCGTCTTGCCCTTGCTGGCGAGTTCATTCGCCAAGCGAGAGAAGTCGCCATAGGTCTCGCCTTTCTCATCGCGCAGAAAAAGCCGAATGTCGCTCTTGCGCGCGTCGAAATCGCAAACTGTATAGGCGGCGCCTCCCTCTTGGACTTCGGCGCAAGGGTTTTCGCTTGCGATCGCGGGCGGCGCAAAGAACGCCAGCGCGGCCGTCGCCAGCGTCCTCAGGAAGCTTGAGATCGCGCGCTTCTTCTTCAATCCCGCTTCATACAACGGAGCCTCCTTTCCGCTATCATGTCATTGCGAGGAGCGTAGCGACGAAGCAATCCAGAAGTCATAGAGCGCATTCTGGATTGCTTCGCCTTCGGCTCGCAATGACGGGTAATACGGCCGTGCGGGAATGACGTGCGAAGACCCGTTTGAAACGGCGTCTCGGCAAGGCTAGATAGGTTAAGCAGGCGCCGCAAGGGCGCGTCCCGGAGATCTCTTTGTCCCATTCCATCACCGAAGCCATCGAGGCCGTCGCGCGAGGCGAGATCGTCGTCGTCACCGATGACGACGACCGCGAAAACGAGGGCGATCTCGTCATCGCAGCGTCGCTCTGCACGCCCGAGAAAATGGCCTTCATCATCCGCCACACGAGCGGAATCGTCTGCGCGCCGCTGACCTTCGAAGAGGCGCGCCGCCTCCATCTCGCGCCGATGGTCGCCGAAAACGACGCGCCGCTCGCGACGGCCTTCACCGTCTCCGTCGACGCGCGCCACGGGCTCACCACCGGCATTTCCGCCGAGCAACGCTGCAATACGGTGCGTGCGCTCGCCAATGGCAATATGGGCGCGAATGATTTCGTGCGGCCGGGCCATGTGTTCCCCTTAATCGCCAAGGACGGCGGGGTGCTGATGCGCTCCGGACATACGGAAGCGGCGGTGGATTTGTGCAGACTCGCCGGCCTGCCGCCCGTCGGCGTCATTTGCGAACTCGCCAATGACGACGGCACAGTGATGACTGGCGGGCAGATCGAGCAATTCGCCAGCGCGCATAATCTCAAACTCGTGTCGGTTTCGGATCTCATCGCGTTCCGGCAGGCGCGCGAAAAGCTCGTCGAACGCGTCGCAACCTTTCCCGTCGCCACGGAGGCCGGAGAGATGATCGGCCACGCCTATGTGACGCCTTTCGACAGCGTGCAGCATTTCGCCTTCGTGCTCGGCGCGATCGGCGACGGACGCGACGTGCCGACGCGCCTGCACCGCGCCGACATCATCTCCGACGTGATGTGCGGCGCGCCGACCATTAAGAAGACTCTGGCCCGCTTCGCCCGCGAAGGACGCGGCGTGCTCGTTTATCTCCGCGACGGCGCCGCCGGCGTGCCGGCAAATATCGTGGGACGCCAAGAGGACCAGGAAAAGGCCGAGGAGACGCGCAAGCGACAATGGCTCGATGTCGGTCTCGGCGCGCAAATCTTGAAGGATCTTGGAGTTTCGTCGATTCGCCTGCGCTCTTCATCCTCGCGCCCGCGCGCCTTCGTCGGTCTCTCCGGCTTCGGAATCGAGATCACGGCGGTGGAGCCGGTGGAGTGAACGGCTTAACTCACAATCCCAACGGCCGTCATGCCCGCGCTTGTCGCGGGCATCCACGTCGGAAATCCTGATCTGGATGGCCGGGACAAGCCCGGCCATGACGCGCTCTTTGCCTCACTTCGCGCGCGGATGCGCCGACTTATAGGCGTCGAGGAGCCGCGCCTTGTCGACGGCCGTATAAATCTGCGTCGTCGAGACCGAGGCGTGGCCGAGCAATTCCTGAATCGTACGCAAATCGCCGCCGCGGCCGAGGAGATGCGTCGCGAAGGAATGGCGCAGCGCATGCGGCGTCGCGCTGTCGGGCAGGCCGAGCGCCCCGCGCAGGCGCTGCACGGCGAGCTGGACGATCCGCGGCGACAGCGGCCCGCCCCGCGCGCCGACAAAAAGCGGACCGCCGGTAAGGTCATATGGACATATGGCGAGATAGGCTTCGATCGCCGCGCGGACCGGCGCGATGACCGGAACGGTCCGGCTCTTGCCGCCCTTCCCCAGGATCGTCACGCGGTCAATGGCGCTCACGGGCGCGTCGGCGCGCGCAATCGACAGCGCCTCGGAAATTCGCAGTCCCGCGCCGTAGAGCAGCGCCAGCACCGCGGCGTCGCGGGCGATGACCCAGGGCTCGCGCGCCTCGCCGGCCCGCTGCTCGGGGTCGACGATATCGCGCGCGTCCGTGACTGTGAGCGCTTTTGGCAGGCTATGCGGGCGCTTGGGCGCACGAACGGCGCCAAAGACGTCGGTGCGGGCGAGGCCCTTTTTTTCGAGAAATCGGAGAAAATTGCGCACGGCGGCGAGCGCCCGCAGCAGCGAGCGGCTCTCCAATCCATCGCGTCGACGCTTGGCGAGATAGGCCCGTAGGTCCGCCGGCTGGAGAGATTTCAGCTGAGCGGAATTCACCCGCTCCCCAAAATGATCGGTCAGAAAGGAGAGAAACGCGGCGAGGTCCCGGCCATAGGCTTCGACCGTATGCCGAGAAGCGCGCCGCTCGCCGGCGAGATAGCGCAGCCATAAGGCCGCTTCTTCGGCGACAGGCGGCGCAGCCGAAAAATGGGAAGCTTCCGGGAGCGGTTTCTGTCGCGGCGTTCTCAGGGACGAATCGCGCATGGCGCGACCATCGTCCAAGAAAATGAACAAACGCCCTAGCGGCTACTCGCCCGCCTTGATCTCCGCCTTCGCCTTGGCCAGCATTTCGTCCATGGTGCGGCGGATCTGGTGCTCGGACTGGTTCACCCCAGCCGCCTCGAAATCCTTCTTGACCTGAGCCACGACCCGCTCATTGGCGTCGGCGGCGACTTCCGCCGCGACGAGGGATTCGGCGTAGGCCTGCGCCTCGGCGCCGGTCTTGCCGAGCTTTTCAGCCGCCCAAAGGCCAAGCAGCTTGTTGCGGCGCGCCTCGGCGCGAAACTGCAGCTCTTCTTCATGGACAAAGCGTTTTTCGAAGGATTCTTCACGCTGGTCGAAAGTGCTCATGTCCATCCTCGGCCGGATTGTTCTTTAAGAGTGAGGGCTCGGCGGTCTGCCGTATCGGCGACGGCCCGATATAGGCGTATTCGCGCGCAAAGCCAATGGCGGAAAGCGCTGTCGTCGCCGCAGGCAAAAGCACGAATTTTAGGCGCGTTGTATCGCCTTTCCCTTTGCGATAGAGTGTGATGTCGGCTTGTCACTGGCCGCCAAAGACGCTAGGACCGCCGATATTCGCGGCCAGGGCGCGCGCCCGCCGCCGCTCCCTGAGGGCCGCGCCGCAAGGCCGGCATGCGTACACCCACTTCGGAGGAGCGACGACCCGCCACATGGACTTCCTCAAGCCCCGGTTGATCCCAATGAACCGCCGACGCCGCATCTACGAGGGCAAGGCCAAGGTCCTCTATGAGGGCCCGGAGCCCGGCACTTTGATTCAGCACTTCAAAGACGACGCTACGGCCTTCAATGCGAAGAAGCACGAGGTGATCGACGGCAAGGGCGTGCTCAACAACCGGATCTCCGAATATATCTTCCAGCATTTGAACAGCATCGGCGTGCCGACCCACTTCATCCGCCGGTTGAACATGCGCGAGCAGCTGATACGCGAGGTGGAGATCATCCCGCTCGAAGTGGTCGTGCGCAATGTCGCGGCCGGCTCGCTCTCCAAGCGCCTCGGCATGGAAGAAGGCACGCAGCTGCCCCGCTCGATCATCGAGTTCTATTATAAGAACGACGCGCTCGATGACCCGATGGTGTCGGAGGAGCATATCACCGCCTTTGGTTGGGCGACTCCGCAGGAGATCGACGACGTCATGGCGCTCGCCATCCGCGTCAACGACTTCCTCTCTGGACTGTTCCTCGGCGTCGGCATTCGTCTCGTTGACTTCAAGATGGAATGCGGAAGGCTCTGGGAAGGCGACATGATGCGAATCGTCGTCGCCGACGAGATTTCGCCCGACAGCTGCCGGCTGTGGGACATGAAGTCGAACGACAAGCTCGACAAGGACCGCTTCCGTCGCGATCTGGGCGGACTCGTCGAGGCCTACACAGAGGTCGCACGCCGCCTCGGCATCATGCAGGAAAACGAGACGATCCGCACCGGCGCGCCGAAGCTGGTGCAGTAGCCGGCGCGCCGCGGCGACGCATAATTTTAAGCGCGACCTCGCCTATGTCCGCCGCAGGGCGCTACGCCCCGGCGGCGGTTTCATAGCCACCAACGTTTCTTCGGCTGAAGAGCTGGCGCATCGACGCTCGCCTGCGCCTCGCCAAACGGTCCCTCGATCCCCTGCGCGATTATAAATCGCACGACCACACCGATCGTGGCCGCCAAGGGCACGGCGATGAGAAGTCCGATAAAGCCGAACAAATAGCCAAAGGCGGCGATGGCGAACATGACCGAGAGCGGGTTGAGCTTCACGCGCGCGCCGACGAGATGGGGAGTTAATGCGTTATCATTTACTAATTGTCCGATTATGAAAATGCCCACTATGAAGGGAATCGAGTTCCAGCTTGGCCAAAACTGAAGAAGCGCCACGCTAATCGACAACACCAAGCCGGTAAGCACGCCCAAATAAGGAATAAAACTGATTAGCCCCGAGACGATGCCGATCAGATACGCATGATTGAGGCCCGTAAAGCTGAGCGCTACGGCATAATACAAAGCGAGAATGAGGCAAATGAGCCCTTGGCCGCGCAGGAAAACGCCGATCGTCTCATTGATCTCGCGCGCCAAGCTCCGCACGGTCTCCCGGTGCGTCACGGGAATCATCTTGTCGAGCGCCGTGATGATTTGGTCCCAATCGACAAGTAAATAGAAAGTGACGATCGGCGCGACGACGAGCAAGGAGAAGATCGACGCCAATGCGCCGCCATCCGACCATAGCTTGCGCAAGAGGTTGGCGCTCAAATTGGCGCCGAGGGTCGTCAGTTCTCCAGTCGACTGCCGCGCTTCGCTTAGCCCCTCGCTGATGATCTTGCGCATCCATGGCCGGCCCGGATCTGTCGCCAAGGCTTGCAGTTGCGTGAGATAGCCGGGGACCTTTTCGACGAAAAGCGCGATCTCCTCGCCGAGGATTGGGGTGAGAACGACGATCAAGGCGATGATGGCGGCATAGAAAAGGCTGATGATTCCGAGCGCCGCCACGCCCCGGGCCAATCCGAGGCGCTCTAATCGGGTGACGAGCGGGTCGAGCAAATAAGCCAAAGCGATCCCAACCAAAAAGGGCGTCAAGATCTCGCGTAACAGGAAGATCGTTCCGGCGGCGATCACGGCCGTCGCGATCCAAACAATCGATGAACGTTGGAAATTCATGGCTCGATCTTATCCCCATTACGTTAACGGGCAATGCTGGGCCCGAACGCGTTCCGACGGAACGCCGGATCCATCTTGGCCGAGGCCGATGGCGGTCTGGTGAATATCGGCGTAAATGAGATTGCGTGTTTGCGCGCCTCCCACTAACAGTTTCCCATTCACCAGGGACCTCAGCCGATGAAAGCCCGCGTCGTCGTCACTCTCAAGTCCGGCATCCTCGATCCGCAAGGCAAAGCGATCGAGGGCGCGCTGAAGTCGCTTGGCGTCGAAGGCGTCGCGAGCGTGCGGCAAGGCAAGGTGTTCGACGTGGAGTTCGCCGGCGGGGATGCGAACGCGGCTAAAGCTCAATTGCAAACGGCTTGCGAAAAGCTGCTCGCCAACACCGTGATCGAAAACTATCGCATCGAACTGTGATGAAAACAGCCGTCGTCGTTTTCCCCGGCTCCAATCGCGAAGGCGATATGGCGCGCGCGCTGAAACAGGCGACTGGGCGCGAGCCGACGATGCTCTGGCACGCCGACCATGAATTGCCAGCGGGGACCGATCTCGTCGTTCTGCCCGGCGGCTTTTCCTACGGCGACTATCTGCGCTGCGGCGCCATCGCCGGGCGCGCGGCGATTATGGACGCGGTGCGCGCCCATGCCACGCGCGGCGGACTTGTGCTCGGCGTCTGCAACGGCTTCCAGATTCTTTGCGAAAGCGGCCTTCTGCCTGGCGTGCTTATGCGCAACGCGAATTTGCGTTTCGTCTGTCGGATGCAGCACCTCAAGGTTGAACGCAACGACACTGCTTTCACGCGACATTACGCCAGGGGCCAGACGATCGAAGTCTGCATTGCGCATGGCGAGGGCAATTACGAAGCCGATGACGCGACGATTGAGCGGCTTGAAGGCGAAGGACTCGTCGCCTTCCGTTACTGCGATTCCGCCGGCAATGTCGGCGGCGACGCCAATCCCAATGGCTCGCGCAACGACATCGCCGGAATCTATTCCGAAAAGCGCAATGTGCTCGGCCTGATGCCGCATCCCGAAAATCTCATCGACCCGCTTGTAGGCGGAACCGATGGGCGTGCGCTTTTCGAGAGCCTCGCGAGCGCGGCCTGACCATTAGGCCTTCTCAGGCAATGGAAAGAGACCAGTGAAACGTTCCGCCAGCCGGCGGTCGCCTTCAACCGCAAGAGCCTTCTTCGCTATGAGCGCCTTCAGGGGGGCCCCGCCATAGACGGCGGCGGCGATCGCCGTCGCCTTTCCGGCGAAGACGACGTCGGCGCCGTCCAACGCCTGCCGCGCGGCGTCGCATTTGCCGCCATGGATGCGCACAAGAAACGTCTCGTCGCCGATGCGAAAGCCGATGCGCGCGTTCAATCCCTTGGCGCGACGCGCGTCGAACATCGTCTTGAACGATAATATCAGCGACGCAGCGCTCAGAGGCAGCGTCGGGTCGTGCAAAGGCGAACGCGCCGCCCAGCGACCGAGCACGCCTAAGACCGACTCGATCTCATAGCCCCAGGGCGTCAGTTCATAGACATGACTCGCCGCCGGCGGCGGCAGCTTACGCCGTTTCAGCGCGCCTATTTCCTCGAGCCGCTCCAACCGCTGCGTCAGCACATTGGCGCTGATTCCTGGAAGATCGGCGCGCAGGTCGCTGAATCTTTTCGGGCCGAACATCAGTTCGCGCATCACCAGCAGCGCCCAGCGTTCGCCAATCAGATCAAGCGCATGGGCGGCGGCGCAGGCGTCGTCATAGCTGCGCACGGAAAGGATACTCTTCTCCGCAAGCCTCTTTTTAGTTATTTTTTCTAACCTCATTGTTGCATTTTATAACTTATGCGGTAGGTTTGGCAACGACCGGTCCGAGAGGAGCGCTCAATGTCCAAGCTTATCTTCATCAATCTTCCCGTCGCCGATCTCACGAAAGCGACAGCTTTTTATGAATCGATCGGAGCCAGGAAGAATCCGCAGTTCTCCGATCACACCGCTTCCTGCCTGGTTTTTTCCGATACGATTCACGCGATGCTCCTCACGCATGACAAATTCCTGCAGTTCACGACGAAGAAGATCGCTGACGCCCATACGAGCGCCGAAGTCCTCATCTGTATTTCGGCCGATAGCCGCGCCGACGTCGACGCTGTCGTCGAAAGGGCGACGCGCGCCGGCGGCGCGCCGGACCCGACGCCGACGCAGGATTTCGGCTTCATGTATGGCCGCAGCTTCGAAGATCTCGACGGACATATCTGGGAGATTATGTGGATGGACGCCGAGGCGGCGTCAGAAGCGTGTCAGAAGGAAGGAGTGGCGCAATGAGCTATGTCGACGGTTTCGTGATCCCTGTGCCAATGGGCCGGAAGGAAGATTACCACAAGGCCGCCGCGCTGATGTGGCCCATCATGAAAGAATGGGGCGCGCTACGCGTCGTCGAATGCTGGGGCGACGACGTGCCCGACGGCAAGGTCACCGACTTCAAACGCGCCGTCGCGGCCGAGAGCGGCGAAAACGTCGTGTTCTCATGGGTCCTATGGCCCTCCAAAGACGTGCGCGACGCGGCCCACAAAAAAATGCATGAAGACCCGCGTATGGAGGATATGCCGATGCCCTTCGACGGCAAGCGCATGATCTTTGGCGGCTTCAACATATTGCTGGACGAAGGCAAGGATTGACTATCGCCGCACGGCTTTCGCGACGTTCCACAATGCGCGCTCAGCCTCCATTTGCGCAATGGCGGCGTTGGCGCGCGCCCGCGTCTGCGCCGCGCGCAGCGGCTCGATCAGCGCGCCAAGACGCGACGACGACCAGCTCTTGAGCTGCTCCTCCATCAACGCGCGATGCATGAAGCCGAAGCCTGCGCGCATGAGCGCCGAGACGCCGGCGTCGGGACGCCCCCCCTCGCGCTCCATGGAAAGACGCCCGCGATGCAGCGCGACGGCGTAGCGTAGCGCGCCGATAAGAAGCTGCTGCGCGTCGCCGTCCTGCGCGAAATAAGCGTCAAGCGCCGCGCCGATGTCAGGGGCGCCCCCGAACGCCGCCGTGACGATGCGATCCGAGGCAATGTTTGAGGCATGCGCGACGATCGCTTCGACGTCCTTCGCCTCGACATGCTCGCGGCCATGCATATAGAGCGCGAGCTTTCCGAGCTCAGCGCGGCTCATCAACCGGTCTTCGCCGAGCGCGCCCAAGAGCAGGCTGCGCGCTTCGGGACTCGCCACAAGTCCCGCCTCGCGCAGACTGCGATCGATCAGCGCCTGCAAATCGGCTTCTGCATCAGGCTGACATTCGATCGCCGCACCCAGCTTTGCGCCTTCGATAAGCTTGCGCAGCGGCGAGTCGCGTCTCAGCGCGCCGGCGGTCAGCACGATCGTGCAGTGGGCCGGCGGCGCGGCGATGAGCGAAGTGATCGCCGGAATGACCGACTTCGCGCCGGCCTCGACGAGAATGGCGCGCCGTCCGCCGAAAAGCGGCGTGGTGTTGGCCTCATCGAGCAGCCCGAGTGGATCAGAGGCGACCGCATCGCCGCCCATCTCGACGAATTGGAACGGGTCGTGGCGATCGTCGACGCGCTTATCGACGATGGCAAGCGCGCGCTCGCGCACCATGCCGGCATCCGAGCCGAAGACGAGGAACAGAAAAACGGTCTCGGGCGGCGCGGCGATAAAGCGTTCGGCGTCGCGACTCCTGACCGCCGTCATGGCGCCCTGTTGTCCGCTTCTCCCATCAATTGGGGAGAACAGGCGGCGGGCCGGACGACAGACGCGCCGCCATCACCGTCGCAATCCTAGTGCGGATCGATTCGGCGATGACCCGCGCATTGCGAATCTCTGCGTCGCGCGCGGCGCGCACATTGGAGAAGCGGTTCGAGAAACGATCGTAGCTTGCAATGTTGAAGGCAATGCCCTTCGTCACCTCCACCTCGCCAGGGATGGTGATGAGCCGATATTCAGCGTCGACGATCACCGCCGCCGAAGTAGCGCGACCTGTCACCGTGTCGAGAATCGGCGTCTGCACGCGCTCGCGGAGCGTAACCATCAGCCGGTAGCGCGGCGGCGGCTGCGAGCCGGTGCCGTTCAGACCGAAGATCAACTCGTTTCGGACATAATGTCCAAGCTGCAACGGAATTTCGTCGACTGCGATCGATTGAAGCTCGGCCGCCAGAGGCGAGGCGTCGAGGCCTGGGGCCACTGGCGCGTAAAGCGGCTGCAGGCAGCCGGAAAGCGGCATGGCCATAAGCGCCATGCATAGAACCGCCACATGCCGGAAGAAGGCCGCCGGTAGTCGGCAATCGGCAGTAGGACGACCGCCGACCGCCGACTTGCCAATTGCCGCTTTGCTAAACGACCACATTGACGATCCTCTTCGGAACCAGAATGAACTTCTTTAAGGGCTTGCCTTCCATGGCGCGCTGAACGCCATCTTGCGCCAAAGCCTCTTTGCGAATCGTTTCTTCGTCGGCGTCATGCGCGACGAGAATTTCGGCGCGCTTTCTGCCGTTGACCTGCACCGGCAGGCTTATCATCTCCTGCGCCACAAGGGTAGGATCGGCAACTGGCCAAGGCGCTTCAACAACCAGGCCTTTATGGCCCAAATCGGCCCAGCATTCCTCGGCGACATGCGGCGTCATCGGCGCGACAAGGCGAATGAGCGCGTCCGCCGCCTCTCGGAAGGCGAAGGCGAGATCGGCCGGGACAGGCGTTTCAGTCACGGCGTCGAGCGC
Organism: Methylocystis sp. B8; assembly: GCF_005771425.1. GTDB lineage: Bacteria > Pseudomonadota > Alphaproteobacteria > Rhizobiales > Beijerinckiaceae > Methylocystis. The sequence goes on from NZ_VBTZ01000002.1 coordinate 195,270, forward strand.
GCTCGTCAGCTCATTGGCGAATTCGCGGATGCGGGCGATGGCGCTATTAAAGCGCAGCCGCTCGATATTTTCGCTCGCTTGAGCAATCGAACGATGCGTCGCCTTGCGCACGGCGAGCGCGAGATCGTGAAACGCCGCCGGCGGCTCAGCCCCGAGGGGCGCCGCGACCCGTCCCAATTCGCCGGTCAGGCGCCACAAGCGTTGGACAAAACGCCAGGCCCCCTGCGCGCCCTCGTCCGACCAGATGACGTCGCGGTCAGGCGGGCTGTCCGACAGGACAAAGAGGCGCGCGGTATCGGCGCCATAGCTCGCGACGATATCGTCGGGATCGACCGTGTTCTTTTTCGACTTCGACATTTTCTCGATCGGGCCGATTTCGATTTCGACGTCGCCGTCGGTCAGAAATGCGCGGCGGCCCCCTTCCTTCGCCTCGATGCGAACCTCGTAGGGCGCGACCCATTGGCCGTCCGGCGCGCGATAGGTCTCGTGAACGACCATGCCCTGGGTGAAGAGCCCGGCGAAGGGCTCGGCGACCGCGGCATGGCCGCTGTCGCGCATGGCGCGGGCAAAAAAACGCGAATAGAGAAGATGCAAAATCGCGTGCTCGATGCCGCCAATATATTGATCGACCGGCAGCCAGCGCGCGAGCGCTTCGGCGGCCGCCGGCGCCGTTTCATTGTGCGGATCAGCGAAGCGCGCATAGTACCAGGACGAATCGACGAAAGTGTCCATCGTGTCGGTCTCGCGTCGGGCGGGCGCGCCACACGAGGGACAGGGAACATTTTTCCAGCTCGGATGGCGATCGAGCGGATTGCCCGGCTGATCGAATGAGACGTCCTCCGGCAGCTTCACAGGCAGCTCGGCCTCGGGAACCGGAACCGGCCCGCAGGTCTCGCAATGGATGATCGGGATCGGGCACCCCCAATAGCGCTGGCGCGAAATTCCCCAGTCGCGCAGCTTGAAATTGACCTTCCTCTCACCTTGAGGGCGGTCAAACAGCGCCGTCGTTGTGAGACGGTTCGCGACCTCTTCCTTCGCCTCCGGCACAGTGAGCCCGTCGAGAAAGCTGGAATTCACCAGCCTGCCATCGGCTTCGAAGGCTTCGCCGCTTTCGGCGATCTGCTTTTCGAGCTGTTGCGGTGTGAGATTTTCCGGGCAGACGACAACCTTGAAGCCAAGCCCATATTTCGTCGCGAAATCCAAGTCGCGCTGGTCATGGGCCGGACAGCCGAAGATCGCACCTGTGCCATAATCCATCAAAATGAAATTCGCGACATAGACAGGCAGCGTCCAGTTCGGATCGAAGGGATGAACGACGCGCAATCCCGTGTCGTAGCCCTTCTTTTCGGCGGTCTCGATCGCTTCAGCGGATGTCGCGCCGCGTCGGCACTCCTCTGCGAAGGCGGCGAGCGCGGGGTCTCTTTCGGCGGCGGCCCTCGCCAACGGATGGTCGGCGGCGAGCGCGACGAATTTGGCGCCAAAGAGCGTGTCGGCGCGGGTGGTGAAGACTTCGATCTCTCGCGTCTTTCCAAGCGCCTCGGCCAGCGCGAAGCGCACGAGCATGCCTTCCGAGCGCCCGATCCAATTGCGCTGCATGAGGCGCACCTTGTCGGGCCAGCGGTCGAGCGTATCGAGCGCCGTCAGCAGCTCTTCGGAATAGGACGAGATCTTGAAGAACCACTGCGTCAGTTCGCGCTGCTCGACGAGCGCGCCCGAGCGCCAGCCCCGTCCGTCGATGACCTGCTCATTGGCGAGCACGGTCATGTCGACGGGGTCCCAATTCACCTTCGACTTCTTGCGGTCGACGATCCCAGCTTTGAGAAAATCGAGGAAAAGCTTCTGCTGGCGCCCATAATATTCGGGATCGCAGGTCGCGATCTCGCGCGACCAGTCGAGCGACAGGCCCAGAGTTTTGAGCTGCGCCCGCATCGCCGCAATATTGGCGTAGGTCCATTGCGCGGGATGCGCGCCGGTCTGCGCCGCGGCGTTTTCGGCGGGAAGTCCGAAAGCGTCCCATCCCATCGGATGCAAGACGTCGAAGCCCTTGGCGCGCATGAAGCGCGCGATAACGTCGCCCATCGAGTAATTGCGCACATGCCCCATGTGCAGCCGGCCCGAGGGATAGGGGAACATCTCGAGCACGTAATATTTCGCGGCGTCGGGACTAACGCCTGCCTTAAAAGATTGTTTTTCTTCCCAAATCTTTTGCCAGCGCGGCTCCGCCTCGGCGAAATTATAGCGTTCGGGTCTCATCTGGCTGGCGCGTCCGGTCAAATTCTTTCTGGAGTGCGCCTCTAATGCCGGGGGGTCAAAGGGATGTCAAAGGCGGACGCCATCAGCGCGGTTACGGAAATTCAGGGGCCGACGAGCGGCCCCTTGCCTTCTTCTCACCCGCTCAAGCCTTCGCCGAAAGGCCGACGGTGATCCAGCTGACGCCCTCGAAGATCAGATTGATCGCGAGGAAGAGCCCGAGGATATAAAGGCCGGACATCGGCCACTGCGCCAGGATCATGCCGCCCAGCACAATGCTGATAAGTCCGGAGAAGGCCACAAGGCCCCACGGACCGACGTCCCGAATGTGCCAGGCGAGGATCAGCTTGAACAGCCCGGCGACGATTAGCGCGACGCCGATGATCGCGGTCAATGACACCGCCGCAAGCAACGGGTCCCGAAAGACCAGGAAACCCGCGACGACCGTGATGATGCCGATCACGCCCCACAGCAGCGCCCTGGTCCAGGGCCGGATCTGAACGGCGGTGATGATCTCCATTGCGCCGGCGACGAGCATCGCCGCGCCGACGTAAAACACAGTCACGAGCGTGGCGGTCGTGACGTCGTAGAGCGCAAACAGGCCGCCAACGAGCATCAGGACGCCGAGCGCGACGATCCATCCCCATTTGCGGCGCAGATGATGCAGATGCATCGTGCGGTCTTCATAAACCAGGCTGTCATTCACCATTGTCGGCCTCCAATATTGTGGAAATAATCACTGATATGGCGGGAGCGTTTCTCACTTATGAATGTCGCGACGATCCCGCATCTGCCCCCGCCGGCAGCTTAACGCGCGGAGATGAACGAAGTTCCGCACTGCGAAGGCGCAAAAGATTTGGCGCTTGACCCTTTGACGGAAATCGCGATTTTCGGCCGCCATGGGAGCCCTAGATCGCCTTGAGTCGACGCGCGACTCGATATGCCGCGCCGCAGCGGACTGCGGCCGCGAGCCTCGCTCCGTGCGCCTTGTCTGCGTCACCAAGACCTTTCCAGCCGAGGCGGTCCTTCCGCTGCTCGAGGCCGGCCATCGCATTTTTGGAGAAAACCGGGTGCAGGAAGCCGCGGCGAAGTGGCCGAAGCTGCGGGAAAAATATCCGGATATCGAACTGCATCTCATCGGCCCACTCCAATCGAACAAGACGCGCGAGGCCGTGGAGCTTTTCGACGTCATCGAGAGCGTCGATCGGGAGAAGATCGCCAAAGCGCTTTCCGATGAAATCTCCAAGACAGGCAAGCGCCCGCGGCTCTTTGTACAGGTCAACACCGGCGCCGAGCCGCAAAAGGCGGGTATCCTCCCCGAGGACGCCGACGGCTTTTTGGCCGCGTGCCGCGACAATTATGGGCTGCAAATTGAAGGGCTGATGTGCGTGCCGCCCGTCGACCAGCAAGCCTCGCCGCATTTCGCGCTGCTCGCCGACATCGCCGCCCGCAATGGATTGAGCGAACTGTCCATGGGCATGAGCTCGGATTTCGAACTCGCGATCCAGCTCGGCGCGACCTATGTCCGGGTCGGCTCGGCGATCATGGGCGAGCGGGATTATGTGGCCTGACGGATAGGCCCACCCTCCCTCTTGAGGGGAGAGCGTCGGTCTCGCCTATCCGATCAGCAGCGCGACCTCGCGTCCCAATCTCGGCAGAAGCCTCGCCATATCGCGCGCCCGCAGAGCGACGCAGCCAGCGGTCGGGGAAAGCTCTTCGGCGGCGATATGAAAGAAAATCGCGCTGCCGCGGCCGCGCGCGCGGGACCGAAGATTGTAATCCATTACGCCCACGGCGTTATAAAGCGCGTCCTTGCGCCACATTTCTTCGTGCCCGAGGCGCGATGGCGCGCGGAGCGGCTTGTTGTAAAGAAACGAGCGCGGGTCGTCGCACCAGAGATCGCCCCGTCGCGTTCGCCGCCACGGCAGGCGCAACGGAATAGGCTCGCGCAGGTAGAAATAGAGAAGCGGCCAGCGGCCGGCTGGAGTCGCGCCGTCGCCCTCGCGTTTGTCGCGTGTGACTCCGGTGCGGCCGAGCGCGCAAGGAAGAACGAGCGACCCGGCGATCAGCCGTCCCTCATGCGGGCGCCCGCCGATACGCCGCGCCACGCGCAGCAGAGCCAGTCCGCCAGGTTTCGCCCGTTTTGATCGCCGAAGCATGATGGGTTCTAGAGCAGGTTCCGAAAAAGTTGACAGACTTTTTCGGTGAGAACCTGCGCCATGTTTTGATTTTGAGCGATTCCTTATCGATCACATGATTCCATGTGATCGGGAAGCGCTCTATGCGCCGCTCGCCGGCGCGCGTGACCGCCTATAGCAGGAATACTCTTTTCCAAGCGAGCAGCGACCGACGGCCCATGTCACTTCCGCGCACCCTCAGCATCGCCGCCGAACCGCAGTTGCGCGCCACCCTCGTCGAGCAGTTCGCTGCGCTTGGCCGCTATGCGCTGCGCGTGGGCGGCCTCGGCGCGACGGCCGAAGAATGGCCGGACGCAGCAATCTTCGACGAGGCGCAGTTCAACCCCGATGCGCTTGCCGGTGCGCGCGCACGCGGCTGCAAGACTCGCATCGTGCTGATCGCTGATGCACGTAGATCGCCGCCAGAGGGCGTCGACGCCGTGATTCTGCGCCCGTTCCGCTTTGCTGAACTCGTCACGCTCATAGACGCCGCGCCTGCCTCAGCCGACGTCGGACCGTATCGTTTCGAAGCCGGCGAACTGCGGACGCCATCGGGCGCGCGTGTCAAGCTCACCGAAAAAGAAGCCGCCATCCTCGCAAGGCTCGCACGCGCGCAGGGCGCGACAGTCTCTCGCGAGGCGCTGCTTCGCGACGTGTGGGGCTACGGTCCGAACATGTCGACCCGCACGCTCGAAACGCATATCCACCGCTTAAGACGCAAACTGGAGCCGATCCCCGATCGACCGCGTTGGCTCAAAACGGAACGCGACGGCTACCGGCTCGCCGCCGCGAGCGAAGAAAACTCAGCGTTTTGACCCTATGCCCTGAGGCCGCCGCATATTGAGCCGCATATAGAAATGCTGGGGAGCGCCGAAACAAAAAAATCCATGACGCTGGAAGACGATATCGACAATCTCACGCGCATTCCCTTGTTTTCGATCTTCGAGCCCAACGCCCTGCGCATGCTTGCCTTTTCGGCAGAAACACGCCTGCTGCGGGCCGGTGACGTGCTGTTTCGACGCGGCGAAATTTCCGACGGCGGCTATGTGCTCACCATGGGATCAATGGCGCTCGACCCGCACGACGACGGGCGTCCGCAGTCGACGATCGTTCGGCCCTGGACGCTGATCGGCGAAACCGCCCTTGTGGCGCCGTCGATGCGCCCAGCCGCCGCCATCGCTCGCGAGCCGACTACCGTGCTCAGGATCCTGCGGCCCCTGTTTCATTTAATTTTGGAGCAGCATCCAGCGACCGCCGCGCACGTTCGCGACTTCTTTCGTCAAAGGCTTTTGGATTTCGTTCACAACGCCGGCGTCGAGGCTTCGGCATTCGATATCGAAATCAGCAGTTTAACCTAAATCTCAAAAAAAATTCATTGAGACCCACTCGTATCGGATCGAATCGCGCCTAACTGAGTTCTACCCACACGCAAGCTCAAGTTGGGTTTGCGGCGCAGCGCGGCGGAACGCCGCGCCAAGAGGAGGATAGATAATGCACAGAGGCCTTAAATTGGCGCTTGCGGGCGCGCTTTGCAGCGCGACTCTCGCGACGGCCCTTCCTACTGAAACGCTCGCTGGACCAATGAGCGCGCCGGATCGGTCGGTCGTGGCGCCCTCAAGCCCTGTCGACAATGTTTGGTATCGCCGGGGCTGGCGTCGCGGTTATTACAATCCAGGCGCCGCCGTCGCTGCGGGCGTCGGCCTCGGACTTCTTGGCGCCGGCCTGGCGGCTTCCAGCGCCTATCCTTACGGCTACGGCTATGGGTACTACCCTGGTTATTATTATAACGGATGGGGATATCCCTATTACGGCGGCTGGGGCTGGTAAGCTCAAAGCTTTAAAGAATCTGAATGGCGGCGTGGAGCTTCTGCGCCGCCATTTTGCCGTACCCGGAGGCGAATTGTAGAAGCGGACGCCGCGCCGATTGTGGCGCCAATAACGACGCGAGGCCTCCGTCCAAATGGGGAATTCACACGCGACGACGATCGCAACGACGCCCTTTGCCGACCAGCGCCCGGGCACGTCTGGTCTGCGCAAGAAAGTCCAGGTTTTCGAGCAGCGCCATTATCTCGAGAATTTCATTCAGTCGATATTCGACGCTTTAGACGGATATCAGGCTGCAACGCTCGTCGTTGGCGGCGACGGCCGTTTTTTTAACCGTGAGGCCATCCAAAAGATCCTGAAGATCGCCGCCGCCAATGGCGTCGGCCGCATCGTCATCGGACAAGGCGGAATCTTGTCCACGCCTGCAGCCTCGGCGCTCATCCGTTCGCTCAGGGCTTTCGGGGGAATTGTGCTCTCCGCCAGCCATAATCCGGGCGGCCCGCATGGCGACTTCGGCGTCAAATATAATGTGGCGAACGGCGGTCCGGCGCCTGAGAAGGTGACGGAAGCGATCTATGCGCGCACACGCGAGATCGCCTCATTCAAGATCGTCGAATCCCAAGACGTCGACATCGATAGGCTCGGCGAGACCACGATCGGTGACATGCGCATCGATGTCGTCGACAGCGTCGCGAATTACCAAGCGCTGATGCAGACCCTCTTTGACTTCGATCGCATCCGCGACGCCTTTCGCTCAGGGCTGACCCTCAAATTCGACGCCATGTCCGCTGTCACCGGCCCCTATGCGCGCGTGCTCTTCGAAAAAGAGCTTGGCGCGCGGCCGGGCAGCGTCATCAATGCGACGCCCCTGCCCGACTTCGGCGGCCATCATCCCGATCCCAACCTCGTCTACGCCAAGCATCTCTATGATCTTGCCATGTCTGACGCCGCGCCCGATCTTTGCGCGGCGTCAGACGGCGACGGCGATCGCAATCTCATCATCGGCCGTGGCCGTTTCGTCACGCCATCGGACAGTCTCGCGATTCTCGCCGCCAACGCGACAGTCGCGCCAGGCTATCGCCAGGGCGTTGCAGGAATTGCGCGCTCTATGCCGACGAGCGGCGCCGCTGACCGCGTCGCGGAAAAGCTTGGCGTTCCGCTTTATGAGACGCCGACGGGATGGAAATATTTCGGCAACCTGCTCGACGCGGGCCTTGTGACGATCTGCGGCGAGGAAAGCGCCGGCGCCGGCTCCGATCACGTGCGCGAAAAGGACGGGCTATGGGCGGTGCTGTTCTGGCTCGACATACTCGCTGCGCGCAAGGAGAGCGTCGACGCCATCGTCCGGCAACATTGGACGACTTATGGGCGCAATTATTATTCGCGTCATGATTACGAGGAAGTCGCAAGCGACGGCGCGCATGCGCTGATCGAAGCTTTGCGCGATCGCCTGCCGACGCTCAAAGGCCAATGTTTCGGCGCTCTGGAAGTCGCGAAGGCCGACGACTTCGCTTATCACGATCCCGTTGATGGCTCCGACTCGAGGCATCAGGGCTTGCGCGTGATTTTCGCCGACGGCTCGCGAATCGTCTATCGGCTATCAGGCACCGGCACGGCCGGCGCGACGCTGCGCGTCTATATCGAGCGCTTCGAACCCGATCCTGCGCGGCAATATATGGAGACTCAAGCCGCGCTCGCCGACCTCATCACGCTGTCGCGCGAACTCGCCGAGATCGAGCGCTACACTCGGCGCGCCGCGCCGAGCGTCATTACCTGAGCGAGCGGCGATGAGAACTACGCCGACTCAAGAACGCGGGAACGAGCGGCCTGCGGTATCTGCACATTGGCGGGGCGATAGTTTGGATCAATCGCGCACTTCTCTAACACCGCTTCCACATCCTCATCGGGTCCTACGGGACGTATATATTCGCCCCCCCAAGTGAGGTGTTTCACGAGCTCGTAGTCGCAGCGAGGATAGACAGACTTTAGGCCGAGCAGCGACGGCGCTTTGACAAAGGTCGCCGTCAGCAGTTGGTAATAGAGCTTCTGGCTCTTTTCGATGGGCTGCGAATAATCCTTTTTGAAAAGGCGATCTTTGGAAAATTTCGCTTTTTCCAGCGGCGCGATATTAAGTCCGTTCAAGCGCGCGCATTCCACCATCCATTCCAATGCGCAATCCGACAATCCATATTCGCGGTAGCCGCCGCCGACATTGGAATGCACGCCGGGAAACCACTTTTGCTTGTAAAGCGCAAACTTGCGCTCCGAGAGATTCTTTTCGTTTCGTTGGCGATGGTAATCGGTGAACTCGATCGGCGTCGGACGGAACGGCCAACGACGCTCATCCGCGGCCAAGGCGTGATATGCGCTTTGCACGCTTTCGCTCAATGTCACGTTGTGGAAGCTGCACCCAAACAGTTTATCGACGAGATATCCAAGGAATTCGCCGTAAGGCGCGCCCAGCGCGCCGACTGTGTCCCATACGCCGAGGAAACGGATATTCACGGGCCAAGGATGACAGTAATCACTGCGGAACTGCGCCGCATCTGCGCCCTTTGGTCTCCAACAATCCGACTTGTCCTTGTAATGATCGTAAGCGATCGAAACCAATGGCATGTTACATCGCCTAAGGATGCCGAGATTGTGGACTAGACCTGCAATGCTGCGCGCCGTGTAAGCGCCTCGGCTGAACCCGAAAAGGTATACCTCATCATTCTCTTCGTAATTGCTTACAAGGAAGGAGTAGGCATCCTTAATGTTGTTAGAAATGCCGTATCCGAAAGTTCCGCCCTTGAATTTTTCGCCGCGACGCGTGCCCACGCCTGCAATGTAATGCACGAGTTGCGGGGCGCCCTTATCGTCGGCGCTCTCGATGGCTTGTAAAGTTCGCAGAACATTGGTGCCGCGCTCGATCAGCTCGTTCCACGTGCCGTCGCAGAAAATGACCAGCTTCTTGGCCATGGCAATATTCCTTATACAAATGCAAAATCACATTATGAAACTTATCACTCTACGTCGAAAGGCGCGACGCCCGTCGGCTGGCCGTTTTCGCCAAGGGTGATCTTCTCGATGCGGGCTTCAGCCTCCGCCAGGAGATTCTCGCAGCGCGCCTGGAGCGCCTTCCCCCGCGCATAGAGCCTCACCGACTCGTCGAGCGAGACGGCGCCCTTTTCGAGATCGCCGACGATGCGCTCAAGTTCCTGCATCGCCTGTTCGAAAGGCATCGAAGCGATGTCTGCGTTCGCGTCGGGCTCCTGCGTCATGGGTTCTCTCATAGACGAAGCGCGCGTCCTTGGCTACGCAGCGCGCTCAGCGATTATCCGGTTCGGCGCGCCCGACGATGCGCAGGATCGCCGGAAATTCCTCGCGCGTGCGACGCTCTATTTCGTCGAGCGCGTCATGAGCGTCTTGCACGGAAACGGCGGAGTTGAGTCGGCAGCGGAAATTGACGACAATTCCTCCTTCCGTCTTGCGGACCCGAACGTCGCCGACTTGCGCGGGCGGTCGGGTCTGAGCGGCGACGCGCGCAATCGCCGCTTCGATTGCGCCGGCGGCGGCCCGATCCGCGGCTTGCGCCGAGAGCAGATGCATTTCCAGCGGCTCGATATGCGTCTCGACTTCGGCGTCGGCGCCGAATTCGTCGCGCAGCGCGCATTCGAAATCGGTGGCGATGGCGTGCGCACGGCCAAGCGTCATGGCGCCGTCGAGTTCAATATCGACGCCGATCGACAGGCGGCCGTCGACCTGCTGGGCGATGACGTGATGCGCGTGAATATGTCGGCGCGCGCCCACCAGCAGGATGCGCTCCGCGATCGTTTCGTCATCGAGCGCGCGCGGCTCGACCGACAGCGTGACATGCGCGCGCGGCGTCACGCCGGCGATGGCCTCAGAGACCGCCGATTTGATCCGCGCCGCCTGTTCTACGCGCAGTCCGCGCGCCACCCCAATCGTCGCTTCGCCGACGATGTCCGGTCCGATTGTGCGCAGCCGCAACGAATCGATTGCGATAACGCCCGGCGCCTCGGCGATCGCCCTTTCGACGTGCGGCGCGAGTTCGCGCGGCGCGGCGTCGAGCAAAGTGTCGATGGTGCGTCGGCCCACCCGAAAACCGGCGACGGCGATGAAGGCCGCGACGCCCAGCGCCGCCAGCGCGTCGCCGCGCTCGAACCCATAATGCGCCGCAATGAGGCCGATGAGCACCAGCGTCGACGACACCAGATCGCTGGCGAAATGCAGCGCGTCAGCGGCCAGGGCGTCGCTACACTCCTCTTTTGCGATGCGGTGCAACTGACGCGCACGCACGTAGTCGATGACGATCGAAATGAGGAGAACGCCATAGATTGGCCAACCGGCGTCGATCTCGACATTCTTTTCTTGTAGGCGTCTCCACGCTTCGGCGACGACGAACAGCGCGAGACCGAATAGGAAGCCGGTTTCGATCAGCGCGGCGAGCGCCTCATATTTGCCGTGGCCGTAGTGATGTTCTGCGTCCGCCGGCTTCTCCGCTTCGCGCACGGCGAAATAGGTCAGCGTTGTCGCGCCGGTGTCGACGAAGGCGTGGCCGGACTCTGAAAGGAGCGCAAGCGAGCCGGACCATAGTCCAGCGGCAAGTTTGGCGACTGCGAGCAAAGCGCTGGCGGCGATCGACGCCTTGGCGGCCGCGAGCTTGACGCTCGTTCGCGCTCTGGGAAGAGCTTTCGTCTCGGTCACGTAAACGCGCCACTCTAAGTTCTGGAACGCCAGCCCTCTAGCAAGCGACGAGCAGGTGCGCAAATTCGCCCCGCCCAATGTTAGAACTATGGCCGACCGATGAGATAGGAGCCGCACGATGAGATTTCTGCACACCATGATTCGGGTCGGCGACCTCGACCGCTCGCTCAATTTCTTTTGTGGACTGCTTGGACTGAAAGAGGTGCGTCGCACCCAAAATGAGAAGGGGCGCTACACCCTCGTCTATCTCGCGGCGCCCGACGACGCCGCTGGCGCCAAGGAAAAGGACGCGCCGCTGGTCGAGCTCACCTACAACTGGGATGAGCAGGAATATGCCGGGGGGCGAAACTTCGGGCACCTCGCCTTCGCCGTCGAGAATATTTACGAGACCTGCGCGCGTCTGCAGGCGGCGGGGGTGACGATCAACCGGCCGCCGCGAGACGGCCATATGGCTTTCGTGCGAACGCCGGACATGATCTCGATCGAACTGCTGCAAAAAGGCGCGCCGCTGCCGCCCATTGAACCCTGGGCGTCGGCGCCGAATATCGGCAATTGGTGAGCATTTTTTGCGGCGCCTAAAATTTTTGCGCTGCAGCTACGAATTTTTTTGCCTCTCGGAACTATTGCTCCGGCCATGAGTTGAGTCAGAGGTCGAGCTGTGGCCTTCGCTCGGCCAATCGATATGTTGTTGATATGCTGACGAACTTTCGTCGCGAAGCTGTCACGGCTTTCAGTTAGAAAGTAATCAGCCGCGGCTTGGAGCGTAGGTCGGTTTTTGGCGCCGGCTTTGAGATCCCATCCTGAGAGCGGATGAGGAGATTCTCGGCAATTTTATTAAAGATGACGTCCAGCTTAACTGGACAGCTTGCCTAAACAGACGCGCGCTGCGGCGCGTGAACTGGAACAAATGTCGCGGGGCAAAGCGTCCGCGACCAACGAGAACTGGGGAACGGGGTCAAGGGCGGAGGTCATCATGGTCATCCTGGATCTGATCAATTCCTGCTCTAACGACAAGGTCGCTCAAGCCGCGCTGTCGTGCATCGGCGGACACTTCGCCGAACGGGTGCGCGCGGTCGCCGGCGAGAAAGGCCTCAGCGTGGGCAAGTTCGTCGTCCTCGCGGTGCGGGACTTCGCGAGCCGGTCCGACGAAGCGGCGCAAGAGGCGCTTCGCGTCAAAGTTGTCCGTGACGACCAGCCTCTGCTCAGAGGCTTGCGTGAAGTGCTCGAAGCGGCGCTGGAGCGGGACCCTTTCTTTTTAGACGGCGAAGCAGTCGCCGCCACGCCACCCTATGGGTTCAGCGCCGCGCGTGAGAATGCGCTGCGGTATCACTGACCGCCAGCCTTTCAACTTGAAAGGGCGGCGTCGCTGCGGCGATGTCGCCCTTTTCTTCATCAGGCCTATATGAAAGTCGAGAGCCGTCTCGTTCCTGGCCGGTGATGCCGCATCTACTTGATCAGGCGCAGATCGCCGCCATCCTTGCGACCTTTGGCTATTGGGCGATTTTTTTTGTCGTGGCTCTCGAAAGCGCCGGGATTCCGTTGCCCGGCGAAACCATGCTCGTCGGCGCGGCGATTTTGGCGCGGCTCTCCGGGGCGATGGCCATCGAAGACATCGTTGTGGCCGCAGCCGCAGGCGCAATCGTCGGCGACAATTTCGGCTATTGGATGGGTCGGGAATTTGGCACGAAGCTGCTCGAGCGCTACGGCCATTATGTTGGGCTCGGGCCCGAGAAACTGCGCTTAGGACAATATTTGTTTTACCGATGGGGCGGGGCCATCGTGTTTTTCGGGCGCTTCTTCGCTCTGTTGCGGATTCTCGCCGCCTCGCTCGCCGGCGCAAATCATCTGCCGCCCGGCCGCTTCTTCATCTACAACGCCGCCGGCGGCGTCGTTTGGGCCTGCGTCTTCGGCTACGGGGCCTATTTTCTCACCGCCGGCTTCGAAAAGATCAAAGGTCCGATTGCAATCGCCCTCGCCTGCGGTCTAGCGATCGGACTCTTCATGCTTTGGCGCTACTACAAGCGCCATGAGGCGCGCCTGATACGCGAAGCCGACGCAATACTGAGCCAGCGGCGCTAGCTGAAACGCGCGCCCATCCTCGCGTCGACGAGCGCACGATTGAGTTCGAGCGCCAGCTCCGCCTTCTGGTCAGGCCCCAAAAAGGCGCCGATTTCGACGCTCTCGCCGCGCGAGACCAATTCGACCCGCTCAGTGCCGAATTCTTCATGCACGGTCTGCTCGAGCCGCACCCAGGACGGGTTGAACCGCCATTCCCTTCGCTGCCCGCGCGCGCCGATCTGCGCAAAGACGAGTTCGAGCGGCGTGAGATCGAGGGTCTCGTGGCTGCGCGCGGCGCGGAAGCTCACGCGAAAGGCGAGATAGAGGCCGAGAGCGTCAAGGCCCATGAAGCCCGCGACCGGCCAGGCCCCCATAAAAAAGAAAGGCAGCGCAAACAGGACCTGGCCGAGACAGAATATCAGGATGAAAAGATAGAAAGCGTGCGGCGTCATCGATCGGTGCGGCGTCAGCCGCGCTTCGTAAATTTTCCGCTCGAAGGGGTCAGACATTTCTCCCGCCGGCGCTTTCTCCCTCAGATTCTAAAAGTTATAACGCGCCAATGGCGGAAACAAATACTTCAAGCGCGCGCGTCCGCAAAAGAGCGCGACCCGGCCGGCGGCCGTCCGCCGCCGAAGCCGCCCGCATCGAGGAGATTTTCGCGCGTCTTTCAGCCGCCAATCCCCAACCCAAGAGCGAGCTCAAATACAAGAACCCGTTCACGCTGCTCGTCGCCGTCGTGCTGTCCGCGCAGGCGACCGACGCCGGCGTCAACAAGGCGACGCCGGCGCTCTTCGCGCTCGCGGACACGCCCGCCAAAATGGCGGCGCTGGGCGAAGAGCGGGTGCGCGACCTCATCAAGACGATCGGCCTCTACCGCGCCAAGGCCAAAAATGTCGTCGCCCTGTCCCGAATGCTTGTCGAACGACATGGCGGAGAAGTTCCGCGCACGCGCGAGGAGCTGATGGCGCTCCCCGGCGTCGGCGGCAAGACGGCGAATGTCGTGCTCAATGTCGCTTTTCACCAGCCGGTGATCGCTGTCGACACGCATATTTTCCGAGTCTCCAACCGGCTGCCGCTGGCGACAGGCAAGACGCCCGAAGAAGTCGAAGCGGGACTAGAGAAGATCGTGCCCGAAAAATATCTCCTGCACGCGCATCACTGGCTCATTCTGCACGGGCGCTATGTATGCAAGGCGCGCAAGCCCGAATGTCCGCGCTGCATCATCGCCGATCTGTGTCGCTTCAAGGCGAAGACTCTCGTCTGAAGTTTGCACATGTCATTGCGAGCCGAAGGCGAAGCAATCCAAAATCCGCCCCGCGACTCTGGATTGCTTCGTCGCTGCGCTCCTCGCAATGACGCCCTCTATGCGGCGTATTCGGCCTGTCGGGAATGAGACTACCCGAGCGTCTTCCCCAACCGCCCGGCCAAATCCTGAATATATTGCCAGGCGACGCGGCCCGAACGCCCGCCGCGCGTGATCGACCATTCCAGCGCTTCGGCGCGGATCGTCGCCTCTGGCGCGTTCAGTCCAAAATGATCGGCGTAGCCGAAGACCATCGCCAGATAGTCGTCCTGGCTGCAATTGTGAAAACCGATCCATAATCCGAAGCGGTCTGAAAGCGAGATTTTCTCCTCAATCACTTCGCCGGGGTGGATCGCGGTCGCGCTTTCATTCTCCATCATGTCGCGCGGCAGCAGATGGCGGCGATTCGACGTGGCGTAGAACAGCACATTGTCGGGCCGCCCTTCGACCCCGCCTTCGAGAGCGGTCTTGAGCGCCTTGTAGCTCGTCTCCGAACCATCGAACGAAAGGTCGTCGCAAAAGACGATGAAGCGGAACAGCGCCTGCGCCAGCGCGCCGAGCAGCGCTGGCAGCGCTTCAATATCCTCGCGATGGATTTCGACGAGTTTTAAGCCCCTCTCCGCAAGCGCGCCGTGGACGGATTTCACCAGCGAGGATTTGCCCATGCCGCGCGCGCCCCAGAGCAGCGCGTTGTTCGCGGGAAGCCCCTGAGCGAAGCGGCTCGTATTGGCGAAGAGCATGTCGCGCTGGCGATCGACGCCCTTGAGCAGCGCCAGATCGACGCGATTGACGCGACCGACCGAATGGAACGCCTCGCCGGCCGCGCGCCAGACGAAGGCTTCGGCGGCAGAAAAATCGGGCCTATCTGGATTTGGCGGCGCAAGCCGCTCCAGCGCTCCGGCGATGCGGGCGAGAAGCTCGGCGACATCCTCCTGCGACATGAACCTCCCCGCGGATTCTTGAAAATCTGAGGCACCCGGCTGGTCGGCGGCCGGGGCTGATTTGCGCGACGCACAGGATTATACCGAAGGGCGAGCGCCGCATCGACGGCTCAGCCGGGAAAAGATTTGAAGCCGACCGAACACTCGCTCATCGACCGCGCCAAGGTCTTCATCGCGCCTCTCGACGCCGAGAAGGCGGAAGAGGCGCTCGCGCGCGTTCTCGAGAAGGACGGCGCAGGCGATGGGGCGCTCGCCGCGCTGTTGCAGGAACGGCCGCAAGCGCGCGACCTGCTGCTCGGCGCATTGGGCTCATCGCCCTATCTGACGGACCTTGCCGCCCGCGATCCCGCGCGGCTTACGCGCATCCTCAAAAACGATCCCGCCCGGCGCATCGAAGCCCTCATCCAGTCGACGCGAAACATCGAAACCGACGACGAAGCAGAACTGATGCGCCTGCTGCGACTCACGAAGCAGGAAGCCGCGCTCGTCATCGCGCTCGCCGATCTTGCCAAAGTCTGGGACATGCCGGAGGCGACGCGCGCGCTCACGCGGATCGCCGACGCCACGCTCTCCGCCGCCGTTCGCTTCACGCTGCGCGCCGCTGCGTTTGCGGGCAAAATCGAACTCGCCGACCAGCGTGATCCCGAACGCGGCTCAGGTTGGATCTTTCTCGGCATGGGAAAGGGCGGCGCGTTCGAACTCAATTACTCTTCTGACATCGACCTCATTGTCTTCTTCGACCGTTCGCGCGCGCGCCTCGCCGACCCAGCGGCGGACGTCGATCTCTTCGTCAGACTGACGAAGCGGATCGTCAAAATCATGAGCGAGCGCACCGCCGAGGGCTATGTGTTTCGTACCGATTTGCGGCTGCGTCCCGATCCAGGCGCGACGCCGATCGCCATCCCGCTCGAAGCGGCGCTCTCCTATTACGAAAGCATGGGCCAGAACTGGGAGCGCGCCGCCTACATCAAGGCGCGTCCGGTCGCTGGCGACATATACGCCGGCGAGCAATTCCTGCAGGAACTCGCGCCCTTTGTTTGGCGCAAATATTTCGACTTCGCCGCGATCGCCGACGTGCATTCGATCAAGCGGCAGATTCACGCGCATAAGGGCCACGGCAAGATCGCCGTCGTCGGCCACAATATTAAACTTGGACGCGGCGGCGTTCGCGAGATCGAGTTCTTCGTTCAGACGCAGCAGCTCATCACCGGCGGCCGCGATCGGCGCCTGCGCGGACGCGAGACGCTCGCGATGCTCGACCAACTCGTCGAGAGCGGCTGGGTGGCGCCGCAGGCGCGCGACGATCTGCGCGAAGCCTATCTCTTCCTGCGCGATGTCGAGCATCGCATTCAGATGGTCGCAGACGAGCAGAAACATACTTTGCCCGAAACTGAAGACGGCGTCGCCGTCATCGGCCGCATGATGGGTTTTGCCTGCTACGCCGATTTCGCCGAGGCGCTGTTGAAGCGGCTCGATCTCGTGCAGAGCCATTATGCGAAGCTTTTCGAAAGCGCGCCGCAGCTCACCTCGTCCGCCGGCAATCTCGTCTTCACCGGCGACGATGATGATCCGGGCACGATCGAAACGCTCGCCAATATGGGTTTCGCCAACCCGAAGACAGTGACGGCGACGATTCGCGGCTGGCATTTCGGCCGCTACGCCGCGACGCGTTCGACGATCGCGCGCGAGCGCCTCACCGAACTCACGCCAGTCTTGCTCGAAGCGCTCGCCGCGACAGAGAACGCCGACGCCGCCTTTCTCGCCTTCGACAAGCTCATCGCGAAACTGCCCGCCGGCGTGCAGCTCTTTTCGCTTTTAGTTTCGCAGCCGAGCCTTCTCAATTTGCTCGCCGCGATCATGGGCGCGGCGCCCAAGCTCGCTGAGACCATCTCGCGCCGCCCGCGCGTATTGGACGCGCTGCTCGAGCCGGCGTTTTTCGAGACCGTGCCCTCGCAGGCGGAGCTCGATCAGCGACTCGCCGCGCAGTTCTCGGAGGCGCGCTCTTATGAAGATGCGCTCGACCGCGCGCGCATCTTCGGACAGGAACAGAAATTCCTCATCGGCGTGCGCATCCTGACGGGCTCCATGTCGGTCGCAGAGGCCGGTCTCGCCTATACGCGCCTCGCCGAGACGGTCATAGCCCAACTCTTCGCGCGCGTGTGCGAGGAATTCGCAAGGACGCATGGAACAATCGAGGGCGGCGCTGCGGCGGTGATCGCTATGGGCAAGCTCGGCGGATGCGAAATGACCGCAGCATCAGATCTCGATCTGATGCTGCTCTACGACGCGGACCCCATGGCGGAATCGAAAGGCGGCGAGCGCCCCATTTCAACGCAACAATATTACGGCCGCCTCACCCAGAGGCTGATCAGCGCCCTTTCCGCTCCCACGGCTGAGGGGCTGCTTTACGAAGTCGATTTTCGCTTGCGGCCTTCAGGCAACAGCGGGCCGATCGCCGTGAGCCTTAAAGCCTTCTCAGACTATCAGGCTCACGAGGCGTGGACCTGGGAACATATGGCCTTGACCCGCGCCCGCGTCATCGCGGGTCCTGAAGCGTTCGCAAGCCGAGTCGATGCGGCGATCCGCGCAGCGCTGACGAGGCCCTGCGACGCACAGAAATTGAAGGACGACGTGTTGGCCATGCGCCGCCGGCTCGAAAAGGAAAAGGGGTCGGGAAGTCCATGGGAGGTCAAGCAGGTCCCCGGCGGGCTCGTCGACATCGAATTCATTGCGCAATATCTGATGCTGCTTCATGGCCCGCAGCATCCTGAGCTTTTCTCCACCACCACCACGATCGCCCTACAGCATCTCAAAGACGCCGGCTTTCTCGACGCGGGCGCTGCGGAGGCGTTGGCGGACGCCTCGAAGCTCTATCAGGGACTGACGCAACTGCTACGGCTGGCGATCGATGACGTGTTCCGTCCCGCCGACGCGCCGCGTGGGCTGACGGAGCTGCTGCTGCGCGTCGGTGACGCGCCCGATCTTTCCAACCTCGAAGCCCTGCTCGCCGATACGCAGAAAAAGACCCGGGAAATATTCACGAGCGTCGTTGGCGAAGTCGCCGAGCGCCCGGTTTCAGCTTGACCGGGAGTTGCAGAACCAGCCGCTCGGGCATAGATACGCCGGATTCCTCGCGCAGGACCTTCCCCCTCGGCGGCGACGGTCGCTTTTCAGGCCGTTCGGCCTCTTTTTTGGAGCACATCATGTCCCACGCCCGCAAGAATGCGCGTTCTCTCGCTCGCGCCGCGCTTGGAGCGACCGGACTCGCCGCCCTGCTGGCGATGAGCGCCGGCGGCGCCGCGGCGGCCGCGGCGAAAGTTCTCGCCAAGGTGAATGGCGTCGAGATCACCGACGAAGACCTAAAGCTCGCTATGGACGATCTCGGCCCCGCGATCCCGCGCCAGCTCGAAGGAAAAGCGCGCGACACTTATGTGCTCGACTTCCTCATCGATGAGCAACTCGTCGTGCAAAAGGCGCAGGCAGACAAGCTCGCCGAGACGCCGGAATTCGCCAAGAAGCTCGCCTATCTGCGTGACAAGGCGCTGATGGAGACGCTGCTTGGTGACGTCGCCCAAAAATCGGCGACCGAAGCGGCGATCAAGCAGACCTATGATGAGGCGGCGAAGAATCAGAAGCCTGAAACGGAATATCACGCCCATCATATTCTGGTGCCGACCGAAGATGAGGCGAAGGCCGCGCTGAAACGCATCAAGGCCGGCGAGGACTTCGGCAAGGTCGCGACGGAACTGTCGAAAGATCCCGGAGCCAAGGGCGGCGATCTCGGCTGGTTTACAAAGGATCGGATGGTGCCGGAGTTTGCCGAGGCGGCGGCGAAGATGGAGCCAGGTCAGGTCTCAGAGCCGGTCAAGACGCAATTCGGCTGGCACATCATCAAGCTCGACGAGAAGCGCCCGAAAACCTTCCCGCCGCTCGATCAGGTCAAGGACCAGGTCGCCCGCTATGTGGTGCAGAAGGCGCAGAGCGAACTCGTCATGAAGCTGCGCGAAGGCTCGAAGATCGAGCGCTCCGACCAGCCAGGCGAGGGCTCGCCGGGCGCGAAGCCCGCGGAAGGCGCCAAGCCCGCCGAAGCGCCGAAGAAGAAGTAAGCGACGCCCGCCCGCGCCCGCGGGCGAGAGCCAAAGCCTGTTCGTGAATCATTTGTTCGCGAACAGGCTGTGGTGTTTTTGAATTGATGCATTTTTGTCGCCGAACCGGCTTCGGCGGAAAATGCTCTAAATATCGAATTAGCTCTCGTAGAATGCGTTCGTCACATTGTCGATCGCCGGAAAAATGTTCTCATTGGCTTTGCTGACCGCGAAATCAATTCCAAAATGCTTCGCGCCGAGGCGTTTAAGAGGGCTGAAAAATCCCGAAGTGGCGTCTTTCAGGTCGTTATCCACGAGCGCGCCGACGACCGTTTCCGCCCGCCGCCGGATAGCCGCCCGCAACGCGCTCCGAACTTCCGGCTGACTGAATACCTGCGGCTTTGGCAAGTCCGCTTCGTCGATTTTGATTTCCCGGCTTAGTGGCTCGGTGAGAGGAATGATGGGCAAACCATATTCCTCGCCAGCGTCCGTCGCATATGTCTTTATGGCTCCTGTCTTGATGTCGCGCACGAGCCACTTGTCCCGCCGCTCCTGAGGGAATTCGCTAAAGAGAGGATTGCTGACGGGCAACGCGAAATTCGCGCGAAAGAAGGCCTGTGCGTTGCGACGTCCCAGCAGATAATCATGCCTGCGGAAGGATTGATGCAAAAAACCGCCGAAGCCGCCCAAGACGCCGCAAGCGATGGGATAGAGCTTCGAATCTGGGTTCGCGTTTGACTCCCTTTCGGGCGCGATCATGTATCGGGAATACACATTCTCATTCTGGACGAGCTCCAGTTCCGCCGGCTTGAAGCGCGCCTGGTCGATAAGCGTCGAAAGAAGGCGCGGGACGACTTCGACTAATTTCTCGCCGCGGCTTTCATGGGTGGTCTTCTGATAATTCGGAAACGGCGATATGAGGATGACGGATTTGGTCGCTTTGTCGCCTGCGCGCTCGTTTTTTCCCCCGGCGCCGGCGAGATAGCGTCTCACAAGCTCCAACGGCTCATTGTCGATCGTGCCGCCGTCGACGGAAACGAAAGCGTATGGCTTGACAGTCTTCACCCAATCGTCGGGACAGACGGTCGTGAAGCCGCCGTCTCTCTCGAATCCGACGCGGTCGCTGTGCCAATAGTCGGTCGACGGACGCTCGATATAGCGCGGCGCAAGCCCCATCGGAAAGGCTCCGGTCGCCTTGGCGCCGGTTCGAAACAGATCCCATCCGTCGCCGACGGTATTTCGAATATCGAGAGGCAACGCGGCGTCGACGGCTCGAGGCTCGACGCCAATATTGAAATCGAGATAATCGCCGTGATTAAGCATGCCGTAGCGACGGGGATCATTCGTGCCGAAGAGTTGGAACGAATATGGCACGCCGCGCAGATTGGTCAGCGTGAGCATGACTCTTAAGGTTCGTTCGTCGCCGCGCCCGACCCAATTTGGCTGCCGCAATTCTCCCGACAGATTGAAGGCGTTGGCGACAATTTCGTCGATCACGTCGCAGCAAAGCGCCGATTTCACGCCCGCCGACGCTTTGACGCCATCGAGGTCGGTCGTTTCGAGCAATCGCATGATGTCTATGTCTCGCACCCAGCTCGAATAGAGGCGATTGCGCGTATCGGGCGGAACGGGCTTGTCCGGCCAGACATGTTCGAGTCGACGAAATGTATGTAGCGCGGCGATTGCGGCGGTCATTCCGCCTGCCGACGCGCCGGCCATGACCGGAATACGTACATTGTGAGTGGGGCCGTCCCAATCGGCTCGTCCCTTCGCTTCCTCGTATGCGTCGAGCGCCTCGATCAGAAAATCCATCACGCCGGCCGAATAGGCCCCCGCCGATATCGCGCCGGACAAGACAAGGCCAATTTCGTAAGTCGGACTCATAATCGTCAATCCTCAAATCAATCCGCAAATAGGCGCGGTTTTCCAATACAGTCCGAGGTTATGACAAACATGCGAAAGCTTGCGCGCTTGGCGCAAGATTGCGCTGAAAATCCCTTTCCCTTATGAGCCGCCTTGACGCCGGCGGTCCGCCCCGTCAAACCGCGCAGCGCCGCTTCATCCTTAAAAGGTCAGATCAATGGCTCATGACGTCCCGGTCTCGCCGCTTGCGCCGAAATCCCCGCCCGAAATTCCGCCGCTCGAGGGCGTGCGCCTCGCCGTCGGCTCTGCTGGCGTACGCTATGCCGGACGCACCGACGTGATGCTGGCCTTGCTCGATACAGGAACGACAGTCGCGGGCGTCTTCACCAAATCCAAATGTCCGTCAGCGCCGGTGGACTGGTGCCGCGACAAGTTAAAGGGCGGCAAGGCGCGCGCGCTTCTGGTCAATTCCGGAAACGCCAACGCCTTTACCGGCAAGACCGGCGCGCAGGCGGTCAAATTCTCGGCGAAGCTCGCCGCGGCCGCGACGGGGGCGCCAGAACGCCAGATTTTCCTCGCCTCCACAGGCGTCATCGGCGAACCGCTCGACGCGCATAAGTTCGATGGCCTGCTCGACAGGCTCGTTGAAGAAGCGCGGCCGGACGGCTGGCTGGACGCCGCGCGCGCCATCATGACCACCGACACCTATCCGAAGCTTTCAACGCGCACCGCGATGATCGCTGGCGTCGAAGTGACGATCAGCGGCATCGCCAAAGGCGCTGGAATGATCGCGCCGGACATGGCGACGATGCTCGCCTTCGTGTTCACCGACGCCGCAATCGATGCAGAAGCGCTGCAGGCGATGCTCGACAGCGGCGCCAAGGGCAGCTTCAACGCCATCACCGTCGACGGCGACACGTCGACCTCCGACACGCTGCTGCTCTTTGCGACGGGCGCGGCGAAGAAACGCGGCGCGCCGAAGATCGAAAAGGTGAGCGACAAGCGCCTCGCTGAATTCAAGCGCGCGCTCGACGCCGTGTTGCTTGATCTCGCTCATCAGGTGGTGAAGGACGGCGAAGGCGCGCGTAAATTCGTCGAAGTGACGGTGACAGGCGCCGACAACGCCAAGGCGGCGAAGCGCGTCGCCTTCTCCATCGCCAATTCGCCGCTCGTGAAAACTGCAATCGCGGGCGAGGACGCGAACTGGGGCCGCATCGTCATGGCGGTCGGCAAGGCCGGCGAGAAGGCGGATCGCGACAGGCTCGCGATCTGGTTCGGTGGCGTGCGCGTCGCCCACAAGGGGCTGCGCGATCCCGATTATGACGAAGCTGAAGTTTCGCAGATCATGAAGCGCGACGAGATCGTCATCAATGTCGATCTTGGACTCGGCAAGGGCGCAGCGACGGTGTGGACCTGCGACCTCACCAAGGACTATGTCGCAATCAATGGCGACTATCGAAGCTGATCCGCCGAATGATGCTCCCGAACGCGGTTCACGCCGCGATCTTCGATATGGACGGCACGCTTCTCGACACTGAGCGGCTTTATCTGCGGGCGATCAGCGAGGCGTGTTCCTCTATGCGATTGGAAGGCGATGACGGCTTCTATCTGCAGATGCTCGGAACGCCCTGGTCGAATTGCTATGCGCTCATGGAGCGCCGCTTTGGCGACGGCTTCGTGCGGGAGCGTTTTGACACGCTGTTCGAAGATCGCTTTGGCGCGCTCACCCGCGACGGCGTTCCCGTTAAGCCCGGAGTGCGCGAACTCCTCGCGCATCTGCGCTCTCGCTCCACGCCGATGGCTGTGGCGACGTCGACGAGCGGCGAGATTGCAAGACGCCATCTCGAGCGCGCCGGCCTTCTTAACTATTTCGCAGCGCAAATAACGGCCGATATGGTGAAGGAAGCAAAGCCGGCGCCCGAAACCTTTGTGAGAGCCGCAGAGGAACTTGATATTGCATCGAAATATTGTCTGGCGCTCGAGGACTCGCCGGCCGGCGTTCGCTCCGCCGCCGCCTCGGGCGCGATGACCATTATGGTGCCCGACATGGCGCCGGCGACAGCCGCGGAACGGTCGGTATGCGTCGCAGTCGTCAGAACCATGTATGACGTGCTAGATTATCTGATCGCCGCCGAACCGGCCTCGCCGGCCTAGCGGGAGGGGGCGTCGGCGCCGGTCAAGGGGTTGCGATCTGCGTTCGTCGTGGAGCGTTGTCGCCATGCGTTGCGTTAAGTTTCTTTTTGTCGCGCCGCTCGCCATGCTTTCAGCATGCAACACCGCGCGCGGCCCCGAGCCGGGCATGGCCTTCGATCCGTCGCAGGCGAATTACATCAGGGCGCCTGGCAAGGGCGTCATTACCGGCGAGGCCTTTCTGCCCGACGGCTTGGGACAATCGAACGTGCGTTACGCCGCGGGCGAAACCGTACGGCTCATACCCGCGACGACCTACGCGCAAGCGCGCATCCAGAAATTCTACGGCTCAGTGAAATTCCTGCCGGTGGCGTCGATTCCGAAGGTCGAGCCCGATACGCAATACGCCTCGCTGACGCGTACGACGACGACAGAATCAAACGGGCGCTTCACCTTCGAGAATGTCGCGCCAGGACGCTACTACCTCACCACGCAGCTCATATGGACGCCCAAAGACTCGGCTACGCCTGAAGGGGGCGCGATGTATGAGGAAGTGACGCTCACCGGCAAGGAAAAAGGCCCTGTCAAAGTCGTTCTCTCCGGCAATTGAGCGTACCCATGAATTTGTTGCTTGTCGTTGCGGCGGCGCTCGTCGACGCTGACAATCGTGTGCTCATCGCGCAGCGGCCTGAAGGCAAAACGCTTGCGGGTCTATGGGAATTTCCCGGCGGCAAGATTCATCCCGGCGAGCGGCCAGAAGATGCGCTCGCGCGCGAACTGGAAGAAGAGCTCGGCGTCCGCGTGTGCGCGCCCTGCCTTGCGCCGCTAACCTTCGCGAGCCACGCCTATGACGACTTCCATCTTCTGATGCCGCTTTACGTCTGCCGTAAGTGGGAGGGTTTTATTTCGCCAACAGAAGGACAGGCGGTGAAATGGGCGCGCGCGCGAGACCTTCGCAACTATCCAATGCCGCCCGCCGATGCGCCGCTGATCGGGCCACTGATTGATCTGCTCGGGTAATCGCAATGCCAAGCTGACCCCGCCAATTCTTTGTGCCATTATGGCCTGATTGGTTGTTTGAGGATTGCCGACAATGGACATTGAAACATGGGGCGGCGGCGTTATTGAGCGCGCTCCCGACCGTCGCGCCCGCTATACGGCAGGGAAGGCCCTGCGCCAGAATGTTTCGCGCGAGTCGCTCGCGGACTTCATGCCCGCCCCAAACCGAAACGCGGCGGCGATCATCGCCGAGACCGAGCGCGATCGGATACAATTCTTACTTCCGCTTCGCCGCAAATCCATGGCGGAGTCGCCGCATGCGTTTCTACGCGGCGCCGCCGACGTCATGGCCGCCGATCTTGCGACGCAGCCAGCGCCGGGAATTCGCGTTCAGGTCTGCGGCGACTGCCATCTGATGAATTTTGGCGCCTTCGTCTCGCCTGAAGGACATGCGCTGTTCGACGTGAACGATTTCGACGAGACGCTGCCGAATGTCGACGTCACGATCGATTTGCGACGGTTCGCGACGAGCGTCGCCGTCGCGGCGCTCGCCGATAAAAGTGAGAGAGCTGCAAGATCAACGGCTCGGGCCGCCATTAAGGCCTATCGCAAGGCTGTGGCGGAGCTCGCGGCCTTGCCGCCGCTCCGCGCCTGGAACACGCGCGTCCCGCTTCGCGATGTCGTCGCGGAACTCCGCAACCGGGTTCTCCCCGACGTTAGACACGCCGCTCAATCGGCGCGTCGGGAGGAAGACGATCATGCTGACGACTTTCCGAAGATTTCGAATGGAGCAAACGGCGACTCGCGAATCGACGATAAGCCGCCGCGGCTCTTCCACTTCGACGAAAGCGTCGCCAACCAATTCGACGTCAATAGGCTGCTTGCCGCCGCATTCGCCAATTTGCTTCCGCATATTGCCTCTTTATTGCGCCGCTACCGTTTATGCGACATTGCCTTCAAGGCCGTTGGCGTTGGCAGCCTGGGAACCTATTGCACGGTCGCGCTGTTCATGAGCCCGGACGATGAGCCGCTGTTCATCCAAGTGAAGGAAGCAAAGCAGTCAGTGCTGGAGCGTTTTGGCGTTGGCGCATGGCCGAGCGCTCAGGCCGAGCGCGTCGTCAGAGGGCAACGCATGATGCAGGCGGCTTCAGACATCTTCCTGGCCCCGATGAGCGACCCGGCTTCCCAGAGAGAGTTCTACATGCGCCAGCTAAAAACTCGCCGTCTGGGCGGGCTCACCGAATTGATGCAACGCCATGATTTGCTGGATTACGCCAAACTGTGCGGGCGCACCTTAGCGCGCGCGCATGCGCGCTCCGTCGACGCAGCGACTCTCGCGGGCTACATGGGGAAGAGCGAAGCATTCGACGACGCGCTCGCGTCCTTTGCGATGCTCTACGCAAAGCAGAATGCGAAGGACTACAAGGCATTTTGCGAGCGGCTAGGCGCTATGCCGAAGCTTCCCTGACCGTCGCGTAGCTCGCCGGGATCGACAGCGTCCAGATCAATCCCTCGGGCGGGAAATTCAGCGTCGCCGTTCCATCGAGCGCCTGGGCGACAAGGCGTTTGATGACCTTGTGGCCGAAACCTTCGCGTGGCGGCATCGCCACCGCCGGACCGCCGCTTTCACGCCACTCGATATTGAGCCGCCCGTCGTCAAAGCGCCATGTCAGCGACACGGCCCCATCGGGTCGTGATAAGCCGCCATAGCTCAGCGCATTCGTCGCGAGCTCATGCAAGGCAAGGCCGATGTTCTGCGCGGCCTCGGGTTTGAGCATGATTATCGGTCCGTCGATCTTGGCGCGCGCCGGCAGGTCGCCCCGCGCCACATCCATGCAATAGGCGAGCTGAGCGCGCACCAATTCGCGCATCGAGGCGCCGCGCCAGTCCTGCGACACGAGCAAATCATGCGCCATCGACAGCGCCTGCAGCCGCGCGGCGAATTTGCGCTGAAACTCTTCGAGCGACGGCGAGCCGGCGGCCGTCTGCCGCGACATCGCCTGAACAACGGCGAGCAGATTCTTCGAGCGATGCACGAGTTCGCGCAGCAGAACGCGCACATGCTGCTCGCGCTGCTTGCGCGGCGTGATGTCGCGCGCGGTGCCGAGAATGCGCACCGCCCTGCCGTCCTCGAAAAAGGTGCGGCCGCGCACCGAGACCCAGCGCTCGATGCGGTCGGTCTGACCGATCACGCGATATTCAATCTCGTAATCGCCTTCGTGAGTAGGATCGAGCGCGACGCCGACCGCCTCCTTGGTGCGCTTCTTGTCCTGCGGATGCAACGCGCTGCGGAAAATCTCGAAGCTTGCCGGAACGCCCTCGGGCAGTCCCCATAGGCGGCGCACGCGTTCGTCGATATGCACCTCGCCGGTAAGGAGGTTCCAATCCCAGATGCCAGTGCGCCCCGCGTCGAGCGCGAGCTGCATCCGCTCCAGAGCAAAGGCCTGCTCGTCGCAGAAGGACCGCGCGGAGCGCGCGTCATCGGTTTCTGGGCGAATTTCCGTATCGGTCACTCGGCGCCTATCGTCGGTTGGGAGCCCCGCAGCATACTCCCGGACGGGTCCGGACGCGAGGGCTAGATATCGACGAGCTCCGCCGCGAAGGCGGCGCGTTCCTGGATGAAGGCGAAGCGCGCTTCCGCCCTGTTTCCCATCAGCCGCTCGACGCAATCGGCGGTCTCCTCACGATCTTCCGGTTCGACGACGACCTTAAGGAGGGTGCGCTTCGTCGGATCCATCGTCGTTTCCTTGAGCTGAGCCGCGCTCATCTCGCCGAGCCCCTTGAAGCGGCTCGTCTCGATCTTTCCTTTGCCGGTCAATTCCTTGGCGATCAGCTCGTCGCGATGCTCATTGTCGCGCGCATAGACGGTCTTGGCGCCCTGCGTCAGCTTATAGAGCGGCGGTTGCGCGAGATAGAGATGCCCGTTCTCGATGAGCCGCGGCATCTGCCGATAGAAAAAAGTGATGAGCAGCGACGCGATATGGGCGCCGTCGACGTCGGCGTCGGTCATCACGATCACCTTCTCGTAGCGCAGATCCTCATCGCGGTAATGCGCGCCCAATCCGCAGCCGAGCGCCTGAGTCAGATCGGCGAGCTGCTGATTGGCGAGGAGCTTGTCTTTCGTCGCCGAGGCGACGTTGAGAATCTTGCCGCGCAACGGCAAAATCGCCTGCGTTGCGCGGTTGCGCCCCTCCTTCGCAGAGCCGCCGGCTGAGTCGCCTTCGACGATGAACAGTTCTGAGCCCTGCGCCGAATTATTCGTGCAGTCGACGAGCTTGCCGGGCAGACGCAGTTTGCGGGTCGCCGTCTTGCGGGCGATGTCCTTCTCGGCGCGCCGGCGCTGACGCTCCTCGGCGCGCTCCACGGCGAAATCTAAGAGCTTATTGGCCTGTGACGGCGCGCCGGCGAGCCAGTGGTCGAAGGCGTCGCGCACCGCGCTCTCGACGATGCGCGAAGCTTCGACGCTCATCAGCCGGCTTTTGTTTTGGCCCTGAAACTCCGGCTCGCGGATGAAGACGGAGATCATCGCGGCCGACTGGCCCATGAGATCGTCGGCGGCGATGTCCTTGGCGCGCTTCGCCTGTCCGACGCGCTCGGCGTGATCCTTGAGCGCCTTCAACAGCGCGGCGCGAAATCCCGCTTCATGCGTGCCGCCGTCCGGCGTCGGAATGGTGTTGCAATAAGAGTGAACGAAACCGTCGTCCTCGGCGAGCCAAGAAACCGCCCATTCAAGCGAACCGTGACCGCCTTCCTTCGTGATCTTGCCGACGAAGGGCTGGTCGGTGACGAACTCCTTGCCGTGGATTTCGCGCGCCAGATAATCCTTCAGCCCGCCAGGAAAGCGCAGCACCGCCTCATGCGGCGTATCGGCGCCTGGCTCGATCAGCGAAGGATCGCAGCGCCAGCGGATCTCGACGCCGCCGAAGAGATAGGCTTTGGAGCGCGACATGCGGAAGAGTCGCGCCGGCTTCCAATGCGCATTCGCGCCGAAAATCTGCGCATCGGGCTTGAAGCGCACCTTGGTGCCGCGCCGATTGGCGATACGCCCGAGCGATTTAAGCTTGCCGAGCGGTTCTCCGCGCGAAAACTCCTGCCGGTAAAGTTCGCCGCCTGTCGCGACTTCGACTTCGAGCTTTTCCGACAGCGCATTGACGACAGAAACGCCGACGCCATGCAGACCGCCTGAGGTCTGATAGGCGCCTGAATCGAATTTGCCGCCGGCGTGGAGCGTCGTCATCACCACTTCCAGCGCCGATTTCTTGGGAAACTTCGGATGCGGATCGACGGGAATGCCGCGGCCATTGTCGATGACGGTGAGCCAGCCTCCTGTTTCCAGCGTCACTTCGATGAAGGTCGCATGGCCGGCCACGGCCTCGTCCATGGCGTTGTCCAGCACCTCGGCGAAGAGATGATGCATCGCCGCTTCGTCGGTGCCGCCGATATACATGCCGGGGCGCCGGCGGACGGGCTCGAGCCCCTCCAGCACTTCGATCGAGGCGGCCGAATATTCAGCCGGACCTCGTTTTGCGGCGGGTTTCGCTGCGGGCGCCTTGCGCGCCGCGCCGCTGAAAAGATCGGGTTTTGAAGCCATGGGCGATATTAGCGTGATTCGGGATCGGGTAGGCCGGTCGAGCGCAGCCGTTTCGCCGCGGCCGACACATGGCCTTCACAAAAAAGGCAGATGCCGCTTTGACTTGTCGCATAGGCGACACTGGGGCATGCTCTGGCCCGACTGAATACTCTCCTAAGGATTATCGCTCAATCGAAAAATTTGGAGCCTTCCATGGCGCAGATACAGGAATTGGCGGTCTACGAGGTCGACGTCGCGCCGCCAACCGGCAAAGCCTTCACGCCAGCTTTCTTTGTCGAAAGCACCGCGCCGGAAAATATTGACGATAAGGAGAGCGCTTTACCGACGCCGGACTACTGCAAGCCTTCAACGATCGACCAAATCGTCGAAACATTGGCCAAGCAGCAAAAGCCTAAACTCTTGATCACCGTGCACGGCTTCAATACGCCGCGCGACAGAGTCCTCGAGACCTATCGTAAGTCGTTCGTCGCGGTGAACGAGGACGATGAGCTCCAAGGGCGCGGCGTCGTCTGCGTCGGCTATCGCTGGCCGTCGGAAGCGATGGGAACGCCTTGGCGAACCGGTTTGAACGCCGCTCCATTCTTCTTGCTCGGTATTTTGCTCGCGTCGCTCGCCGCCGTGTATCTGGTGAATTTCCGATTCGAGATATGCGAGTGGGGGAAATTTTGGCGCGTCGCCGTGACCGCCATTACCGCGACGATGGCCGTCATCCCGCTTACGCTGTTTCTGCTGCGGCTCATCGTCTATTTCCGCGACGGCTTCCGCGCGACGAATTACGGCGTGCCGGACCTCGTCAATCTGATCCGTGAGATCGACGACAGATTGGCGCAGAAGCCGAAACCACGGCTCTTCAGGGCGCGCGCCGACGATCTCTCCGCAAGGGTCGACCTTTCCTTTATCGGCCATAGCATGGGCGGCTTCGTCGTCACCAACGCGGTGCGCATTCTGTCCGATGTGTTTTCGCCCGAGGCGATCGCGGCCATGCGCTACGGCGTGGAAATGCCCGGAAGCTATGACGAGAGGAAGCAGCGCGAGCAGAGATCGAAGATCGGCAAGAGTTTTCTGTTGCGCCGCCTGGTGTTGGTCTCGCCCGACATTCCGGCGGAAGTGCTGCTTCTGGGCCGAAGCAATGCCCTGCACTCGTCATTGATCCGCTTTCAGGAGGCGCATCTCTTCTCGAACGAGGGCGATGAAGTCTTGCGCGACATTTCGACGACGGCGAATTTCTTTTCGCTGCCGACGAAGAGCCGCAGGTTTGGCTATCGGCTCGGCAATGTCGGCGTGCTGACCGGATGGGGAATTTCGGAACAGCTCACGCTCGGCAATTTGCGCGTCGGCGCTCGCACGCTGTATCAGCTTTATGCCGAACTCGACGCCGCGCAGTCCGAAGAATCCTTCGCCCAGAGGCTCACCTATTTCGATTGCACCGACAGCATCGACGCCGATGGCTTTGGGGTGGTGACGGATGCGATTACCAGCAAGTCGCCAAATCTGTCCTGGCTCGGACATCTGCATCTGCTTTGGATCTATGTCACGGGCAAGGTCGACGTCCATTCCGGCTACTTCTTGAAGCCGAGCCTCGTGCGTCAGCTTATTTATCGATTTGCGGCGATCGGCTATGGCGATTCTGAAAAGCTCTACGGCGGTCTGTCCGCTTTGAGCGCGCTGTGTGAAGAATATCAGATCAAGGCGCTGAAACCCGGCGAGCGCAGTATCGCCGCCGCTACCACGCAGGACTCCGTCCACGCCGCGTCGCTATGATCGGATTGATCGTCGTATCTTTAAGCGTGCTGCTGCCGCTGGCGCATCTCGCCCTGAGCAAAGTCCCGAGGACTCGCGCGCGCGTCGTTCGCCTGCTGCTGCTTTACGCGCTTGTTTTCGACGTCGGCGTCATCGGCTTGCCGCTCGGCTTCATCCCTCATGTCTTCTTCCCCGATCAAGCCGCGCGAATGATCGGCTGGGCGCCCGGCAGCCCATTCCAATTCGAAGTCGGCGTTCACGACGGCGCTTGGGGCGTTCTCGGCTTTCTGTGTATCTGGATCGGCGGCTCCTTCTGGGTCGCGACCGGGCTTGGATGGTCTTTGTTCATGCTCGGGGCAACGTATGGCCACGTCGTGCAGACGCTTCGGGCGGGCGACTATGCGCCCTATAATTTTTTGACGATTTTTTCCGACGGCTTTGTCGCCCTCTGGCTGCTCCTGCTTCTCTATCTCTATTGGCGCTGGGAGATTTGGAAAGATGATCGCGCCGTGAACGGGTAGCGCCTACCGGGTCATAGCCGGGCAAAGCCGTCAAAGACGGCATCGCTTCGCTCGCCTATGTCCCGGCCATCCACGCCGAGACATTGCGTCGATTCTGCGAGGCATGCGCAACGGCGCCGCGTGGATGCCCCGACAAGCGCGGGCATGACGCGGAGAGATCGCGCTTAAAAAAACTTCTCCCCACCCGCAAAACACAAACAGACAATACGGCCGCGCAAATCCCTCCCCTTTACGGGGAGAGTGGCAAGCGCAGCGAGCCGGGTGGGGTTACGGAGCAACCCCCACCCGATGGCCTTCGGCGATCGACCTCCCCGCAAGGGGGAGTATGCGCAGCGTAACGCGCGCATCGACGCCGTATTGATCCTGCGCTAAGACATTCAGACGGAATCCAAGGAAAAAATGCAACGCTTCTTCCTCGCTCTCGCCGCCGGTTTCGCCTGCGTCTTCCTCGTCGCCGCGCCGGCGCAGGCGGAAAAACTGCGCCTCGCGCTGCAGAAGACCGGAACGCTCGGCTGGGAGCTTGCAGTGATCAAGGCCTTTGGCCTCGACAAGGAGGCGAAGCTCGACATTGACGCAACCGAACTCGCCTCGACTGACGCCGGCAAGATCGCCATTCAGGGCGGCGGCGCCGACATTATCATTTCCGATTGGCTATGGGTCGCGCGCCAGCGCGCAGAGGATCAGAAACTGACTTTCTACCCGCATTCTTCGGCGATCGGCGCGGTAATGACAAAGGACCCCGCGATCAAAAGCGTCAAAGACCTCGCCGGCAAAAAGCTTGGCGTCGCGGGAGGGCCGCTCGACAAGAGCTGGCTCATGCTCAAGGCCTATGCGCTGAAAAACGGCGTCGATCTCGACAAGACCGCGACTGTGCTTTACGGCGCGCCGCCGCTCATCGCTGAAAAGGCGCTGCAGGGCGAGATTGATGCGGCGCTCGAATTCTGGAATTTCGCCGCCGATCTCGAAGCGCAAGGCTTCACGCGCGCCATCGAGCTTACCGATGTCGAGAAGGCGCTCGGCGCGAAGGGCGACGTCGTCGTCACCGGCTATGTTTTTGACGAAGGCTTTGCGGCGAAGAACAAGGACGCGCTCGCGCGGTTCTTCGCAATGACCAAGAAAGCGAAACAGCTGATCGCGACGTCTGACAAAGCCTGGAGCACGGTCATTGCTCAGCGCCTCGGCGGCAAGGACGCCAAGACTCTCGACATCTACCGCAAGCGCTATGTCGCCGGAACGCCGAAGGGCTCGATCGCTGAGCAAGAGGCCGACGCGCGCATGCTCTATGACGCGCTCGCCGCGCTCGGCGGCGAGAAGCTCGTCGGCTCGGGCAAGACGCTCGATCCCGGAACCTTCTATAAGGGCGCTGAGGGCAAGCCGCGTTGATCCGTCTGGTCTCGCTCGCGGCTCTGCTCCTCCTTTGGCAGATCGGCGCGTGGCTCTCCGATCCGCATCGCCTTCCGGGACCCGTGGCGGTCTTCGAGAAAATCTATGAGGAGGCGCTCTCTGGCGCGTTGTTCTCCAATCTTGCAATCACGCTTGCGCGCGTCGTCGCCGCCTTTGCGCTCGCCATGAGTTTCGGCGCGGCGATCGGCTATTTCATGGGCCGCAACAAGCTTGCCGACAGGTTGCTTGATCCGTGGCTCGTTGCGCTGCTCAATCTCCCCGCGCTCGTCGTCATCGTGCTCGCCTATGTTTGGGCTGGTCTCACGGAAGTCGCCGCGATCGGCGCCGTCGCGCTCAACAAGCTCCCGAACGCGATCGTCGTCGTGCGCGAAGGCGCGCGCGCGCTCGATCCGCACCTTGAAGACATGGCGTGGGTCTTCCGCTTTTCGCCTGCCGCACGCTTGAAGCATCTCGTTCTGCCGCAGCTTGCGCCCTATCTTGCGGCAGCGACGCGCTCCGGCCTTTCGCTCGTGTGGAAGATCGTTCTCGTCGTCGAACTGCTCGGGCGCTCGAACGGCGTCGGCTTTGAGATCAACATGGCCTTTCAGCTCTTCGACATGAAGCTTCTGCTCGCTTACGCGCTTCCCTTCGTCGCGCTGATGCTCGGCGTTGAAACTTTTTTGGTGCAACCTCTTGAACGACACGTCTCGCGCTGGCGGCGCGGCGTCTCTCGACGTCTCGATCGCATCTAAGGATTATCATTCCGCAAGCGGACGGCCGCTTCGCGCGCTCGAGGATTTGCGGCTGACGCTGCCCGCGGGAAAGGCGGGCGCGGTCGTCGGCCCTTCCGGTTGCGGCAAGACGACCCTGCTGCGGCTCATCGCCGGCCTCGACAAGGATTTTGTTGGAACGATCGCGCTGCCCGAACACGGGCGACTCGGCATGGCCTTTCAGGAACCGCGGCTTTTGCCCTGGCGCAGCGTCTCCGACAATATTCGCATCGCCGCGCCGCATGTGAGTGAAGCGGAGATCGCCGCGCTTCTCGATGAACTGGGGCTCGCCGAGCATGCGACGCATTTTCCGCGCGAACTCTCTCTCGGCCTCGCCCGGCGTGTGGCGCTCGCCCGCGCCCTCGCCGTCAAGCCGGATCTCCTGCTGCTTGACGAACCGCTCGTTTCGCTCGACGCGGCTCTCGCGCGCGATCTACGCGAGATGATCGCGCGGCTTATCGACGAGCGGCGCATCACGACGCTTATCGTGACTCACGATCTGCGCGAAGCCATTGCGCTTGGCGACAAGCTGTTTCTGTTGTCGGCGCGTCCCGCTCATGTCCTCGCGACGCTCGATGTGCCAACGCCGCGAAGACATCTTGAGAAAGAGGCGGCAGAAATTATTGAGGCGCGGGCGCGAGAAGCGCTGGCGAAAGCGCGCGCTGAGCCGCCACAAAGCAAACAATAGGCGCCGTGTTGTCTCACCAGAGAATATCTTCGCCGCGGTAGTCGAGATAGCGGCGCGTATCGGCGAGCGTTAACGACTCGGCGACCTGAATGATGCCGGCAACGCTGTCGCCAACGTCGAGCGTGGCGTTCGGCCCGCCCATTTCAGTCCGCACTCTACCGGGATGCATCACGACGACGACAACCCCATCGTCCTTTAGGTCAACGGCGAGACATTGCGCGATCTTGTTCAGTCCAGCCTTTGATACGCGATAGGCGACATTGGACGTGCCGTCGAGCGACATCGAGCCCAATCTACTGGTCATCATCACGATGCGCGGACGGGCGCTGCGTTTCACAAGCGGCAAGAAGGCCTGAACGACGCGCAGCGGTCCGAGCGTATTGACCGAAAGAAGATCGAGCGCGCCCTCGAAATCCATGTCGAGCGAAGTTTGCCGCTGAGGCCCATAGGCGCCGGCGTTGGCGATCAGAACATCAATCGGATCTAAGACTTGCTCGGCGGCGGCGCGTATCGCCGCCTCGTCGCGAACATCGAATTGCAGCGTGTTTGCCTGCGGCGCAGCCGCTTTCAGCGCCGCGAGCCCCGCCGCGCTGCGAACGCTCGCGGTCACGCGTTCGCCGCGCGCCGCAAGCTGACGCGCAGCCTCCAGTCCGATGCCGCGGCTCGCGCCGGCGATAAGCCAATGAGACATGTCGCCGCTCACGCGCTCCCAAATCCTGGCCGGCATATTATAGAGCGAGCGATTGCATCGAGCAGGGCGGGCGCACCGCGCGCACCCTATCAGCGAAACGGCGCCTTTCGGCGCCGCATCGTTCATTCACTCATCCAGCGTAGAGTTCGAAGCCGCTACTCAGCCGGCGCATGCGCCGATTCAATGCGCGCGACGCCGTCGCGCACAGCCGCCTGCACCTTCTCGAAGGCGCGCACCTCGATCTGGCGCACGCGCTCGCGCGAAACGCCGAATTCCTCGGAGAGCGTTTCAAGCGTGACCGGATCGTCGGATAAACGCCGCGCCTCGAAGATGCGCCGCTCGCGCGGATTGAGCACGTCAAGGGCGCCGCGCAGCGCCTTCAGGCGATTGTCGCTTTCTTCCTGGGCGACGAGCAGATGCTCCTGATCGACGCTATCGTCGACGAGCCAGTCCTGCCACTCGCCTTCGCCTTCTTCGCGCAACGGCGTGTTGAGCGAAGCGTCGCCGCCCATACGGCGATTCATCTCGATGACGTCCTGCTGAGAAACGCCAAGCCGGTGCGCGATCTTCTCGACGTTCTCAGGCCTGAGGTCGCCCTCCTCGAAAGCGGAGATACGGCTTTTCGCCTTGCGCAGGTTGAAGAATAGCTTCTTCTGGCTCGCCGTGGTGCCCATTTTCACGAGCGACCAGGAGCGCAGAATATATTCTTGAATGGAGGCGCGGATCCACCACATCGCGTAGGTCGCAAGGCGAAAGCCGCGTTCGGGCTCGAAGCGCTTCACGGCCTGCATCAAGCCGACATTGCCTTCCGAAATGATCTCGCCGATCGGCAAGCCGTAGCCGCGATAGCCCATGGCGATCTTGGCCACGAGCCGAAGATGCGACGTGATCAGTTCCTGCGCGGCCTTTGGGTCCTCGTGCTCGCGCCAGCGCTTGGCGAGCATATATTCCTGCTGCGGCTCCAGCATTGGAAACCGCCTGATTTCAGAGAGATAGCGCGATAGGCCGTCTTCTGAGACGATTGGCAAGGCATTCGCCATAAGTCCCTCCTGACGGACCCCCAAGGATGGCGGGCCCGCAAAGCGCGGTCACCAAACGCCGACCGCGACAGGGAGACATTATAGGGCGCCGCCTCAGGGCTCGAAAATGACGATTGCGTGAAGAGTGGCTAAAGCGCGGATTAAGTTTCAGCAATGTGAATGGCGCGCCTCAAAGATCAACAACGCCGCTTTAGCTATTCCTATCTGAAAGATGATCCCGGCGCGAACTCACTTCGACATTCCGCCCAGCACCCCGCGCAAAATCTGCCGAGCGATCTGCGTGCCGGCGGAACGCGCCGCCGACTGAATCGCGGCGCGCGCCGCGAGTTCCGCAGGCGACATACGCTTTCTGTCGCCCTTGCCGAAAATGCCGCCCAATATGCCGCCGAGCGTCCCAAGGAGACCGCCGCCAGCGCCGGCGCTCGCGGGTTCGCCCTTCTCGGCGCGCGCCTGCAGCATTTCGAAGGCGGATTCGCGATCGACCATGGAATCGTATTTTCCAGCGAAGGAACTCGCCGCCATAACCGCCTGCCGCTCGTTTGGCGATATTGGTCCAACGCGCGCGGACGGCGGCGCGATCAGCGTTCGTTCGACCACTTCCGGCGTCCCCTTGGCGTCGAGCATTGAGACCAGCGCTTCGCCGACGCCAAGATGCATGATGACTTCGGCCTCGTCGATTTTCGGATTGTCGCGAAAGGTCTCAGCCGCGGCGCGCACCGCCTTTTGATCGCGCGGGGTAAATGCGCGCAGAACATGTTGGATGCGATTGCCAAGCTGGCCGAGCACTGTATCCGGCACGTCGAGCGGACTTTGCGTAATGAAGTAGACGCCGACGCCTTTCGACCGAATGAGCCGCACCACCTGCTCGATCGCGGACAGCAGCGCCTTTGGCGCGTCATTGAAGAGAAGATGCGCTTCGTCGAAAAAGAAGACGAGCTTCGGCTTGTCGAGATCGCCGACTTCCGGAAGAGTTTCGTATAGTTCGGAAAGCATCCAAAGAAGGAAGGTCGCATAGAGCCGCGGCGCGCGCATGAGTTTGTCCGCGGCGAGGATATTGATCACCCCGCGTCCGTCGCGATCGACCCGCAGAAAATCCATGATGTCGAGCGCGGGCTCGCCGAAGAATTTATCCCCGCCTTGCGACTCGAGCACCAGAAGCTGCCGCTGAATGGCGCCGACGCTCGCGGATGCGACATTTCCATATTTCGCCTTATATGTCGCGGCGTTCTCCGCGACATGCGCGAGCATCGCTCGTAGGTCCTTTAGATCGAGCAACAGCATGCCCTGCTCGTCCGCCGCCTTGAAAACGACGTTGAGCACGCCCTCTTGCGTGTCGTTAAGATCGAGCAGACGCGACAGCAGCAACGGCCCTACAGCGGATATGGAAGCCCGCACAGGGTGTCCCTCTTCGCCGAAGACATCCCAGAAGGCGACGGGAAAGCGGTCAGGCTCGTAAGGAATTCCAATCTCTTTGGCTCGAGCGACGAAGGGCGGTTTGCCGTCGCCAGGCTGCGACAGCCCGGCGAGGTCGCCTTTGACGTCGGCGAGAAAGACGGAGGTTCCAGCATTGGAAAAACCCTCCGCGAGCAACTGGAGCGAAACGGTCTTGCCTCCGCCCGTCGCGCCGGCGATCAAGCCGTGGCGATTGCCGAGCGCGAGCGTCAGATAGCGGTAGCTGCGAGGTTTCCCGTCCTTCTCGCTCGCGCCGACGAGGATCTTGCCGGGAACTGCGCCTGGTGTCTCGCTCATGGTGAAAGCGCTTTCGCAATCAGGAATCGGAATGTCTAAAGGCTACACCATCGGCGCTCGCGGCGCATATCCGCCCATTCGGCGAAGCTCACGTTCTGGCGGCGCTTGGCGAATGGAATTGGGCGGGATAAGTTCCCCGCCCTGGGAGAAAGTCCAATGAAGCTTCGCTTCGCGATGATCGGCGTCATCGCCGTCGCCAGCGTCGCGCAGGCGGTCGGCGCGACCAAACCGCGACCAGCCCCCGCGAAGCTGGCGCAAGCCGTCAATCTGGAGAACCAGCGTCTCGTTCCGCTGAAGAGCTTCGAGATCGTTATGACGGCAAAGGATAAGCCCGAAGAAATCGTCGTCGGCAAGATCGACAAGCCCCTGGCCGCTGGGGACCGCGCGCAATTCCCGATCACCGGCGCCAAGGGTTGTCTTTTTCAAGCGCGATGGGCGTTCGACGACGCGAAAGATTCCGGCGACGTGGACTTGTGCAATGACGCCCATATAGTTTTCGCGGACTGACCTACTCGCGGCCCGCGCGGCGGAGCCGCACCGGCGATGCGCCGCTCAATGACAACAATCGCAGGAAACGCACGATGGCCAATGGATCGAAGGGTGGCGCAAAAGGATTAAAGCGCGGCGCAAAGGGCGCGCAATCTTCGAATGGACCAAATGTCTCCAAGCCGCTGCTGATTGGCGTCGGCGCCGTCTTCGCAGCCGTGTTCGCCGCCTTCGTCTTTTTCACCAGCGGCAAGTCCACGACGTCGACGGAAACGATCGGCGGACCTTTTCAGCTTACCGCTCACACCGGGCAGCAGGTGACCGAGCAAGACTTCCTCGGGCGTCCCTTCCTGGTCTTCTTCGGCTATACGCACTGCCCCGATATTTGCCACACAACGCTCTTTGAGATGTCGGAGATCCTGCGGGCGATGGGCCCGGACGCGAAGGTCGGCGCGCTGTTCGTCACCGTCGATCCCGAGCGAGACACGCCCGAAACGCTCAAGGACTATCTCTCCAATTTCGATCCGCGCATCATCGGCGTCACGGGGCCGCGCGCTTCGGTTGATCCCGTGCTGCGCGAATATCGCATCTTCTCGAAGCGCGCCGGCAAGGATGAGGATTATTCCGTCGACCACACCACCGTCGTTTATCTGATGGACAAGAACGGCCGCTTCGTAGCGCCGTTCAACGTGGCGCGTCGGCCGGCGGAAGCCGCGCGTGAGCTTCAGCGTTATCTTTAGCGCTCGTCCGGTCGGTCTCGGAGAGCGCGCGAAAGGCCGCAGCGCAAGAGAAATATTTTCGTTAAGCCGCAATTTTCCAACTCGCGACTCATATGGCCTTTGCGCTAGCATGTGAGCATGCTTCGACTCCTGCGCGAAGGACCGGCCCCGACGGGCGGCGCGTCGACTCTCATATTGGTTCATGCCGGCGAAACGATTCTCGTCGCTCTGCGCCGCTCGCAGAATGCGCGACGGTTTACATTGCGCGTGCGCTTCGCCAAGCGCGACGCTGTCTTGACCATGCCGCAGCGGGCCGCTTTGCGCGATGCGCGCGATTTTGCTCAGCGTCACGCCGCCTGGATTGCGGCGCGACTAAACAGGCTGCCCGAAACCATACCTTTCGCACATGGTTCGGTCGCGCCTCTTCGCGGCGTCGATCATCTGATCGCCCATCATCCTGAGCTCCGCGGCGTCACCTGGATCGAACCGCGGGAGGACTTCGAGGTTCCCTTCACGCTTTGCGTCGCCGGCCAGGCGGCGCATGTGCATCGGCGCGTTCAGGATCATTTTAAGCGCGAGGCGCGCCGCGACCTTGAAGACGCGGTCGCACGCCACACCACTGCCCTGAGCCTTCCGCCGCGCGGCGTCGGCCTCCGTGATACGATCAGCCGATGGGGATCGTGCTCCGCTTCAGGCGCGCTAAATTTTTCATGGCGGCTGATCATGGCGCCGCCCTTCGTCCTCGACTACCTCGCCGCGCATGAGGTTGCGCATCTGGCGCATCTCGACCACTCGCCGCGATTTTGGAAGCTCACTCGGCGGCTTTGCGCCGACACCGACCGCGCCGAAGCCTGGCTCTCGGCGCATGGCGCGCATCTCCATAAATATGGAGCCAAGGCGCGGTGATCGGGCGACGAAGCCGGCTCGGACTCGCCCTGCTCCTGCCGCTATAATCTCAGCCAAGCGTTTTCGTCGCGCGCGTCTCGACAGCTGAGCCGGTCTATCATTAGAAATTCGATATTCGCCGCGATAATGATCAAACCAAGGCGGGCGCGACGAATCCTTCGCTAATCGCATCCCCGCGATCCGCCGATTTGAACAAAGGAGTGGCCGATGAGCCAGAGCGCTGGCTGTGACCCGACAGCGACGTCGCGCCCGCCCTGGTCCATGGTGGCTCAGGCCCGCGCGCGAGGGGCGCTGCTTGACGCGCTCGTGCGCCGGGCGCAGGCGCTGCCGCCCATTCGCATGGGCGTCATCCATCCTTGCGACGCTCGCTCGATCGAAGGCGCGATCGCCGCGCGCGACCGAGGTCTGATCGTGCCGACCTTTATTGGACCGCGCGCGAAAATCGAAGCTGCCGCGAGCGCCAGCGGCGTCTCGCTTGAAGGCGTCGAGATCGTCGATGCGCCACATAGCCATGCGGCGGCGGATCAGGCGGTCGAACTTGTGCGCCGCGGCCGGCTCCACGCGCTGATGAAGGGGGCGCTGCATACCGATGAGCTGATGACCGCCGTCGTCCGGGATGGCGCCGGCCTGC
This sequence comes from Methylocystis sp. B8, assembly GCF_005771425.1. GTDB lineage: Bacteria > Pseudomonadota > Alphaproteobacteria > Rhizobiales > Beijerinckiaceae > Methylocystis. Next base: position 235,525 of record NZ_VBTZ01000002.1, read on the forward strand.
GCACCGACCGACGGATCAGCCACGTCTTCGTCATCGACACGCCAACCTATCACAAGCTGCTGCTCGTCACCGACGCCGCGATCAACATCGCGCCGACTCTCGATATCAAGCGGGACATCGTGCGTAATGCGGTTGACCTCGCGCACGCGATTGGCATCGAGCGGCCGAAGGTGGCGCTGCTTTCGGCGGTGGAGACGGTCGAAGGCAAAATTCCTTCGACCATCGAGGCGGCGGCGCTCTGCAAGATGGCTGACCGCGGCCAGATCGCCGGCGCCGAGCTCGACGGGCCGCTGGCCTTCGACAACGCCATCTCCCGCGACGCCGCCGACGCCAAGCAAATAGACTCTGCGGTCGCCGGCGACGCAGACATCCTCGTCGCGCCTGACCTTGAGGCCGGCAATATTCTGGCGAAGCAGCTCGTCTTTCTCGGCGGCGCCGATACGGCGGGGCTGGTGCTCGGCGCGCGCGTGCCGATCGTGCTGACGAGCCGCGCCGATGACGTTCAATCCCGCGTCGTGTCTTCGGCGCTGGCGCAAATTTTCACTCACCGGCCGCGCGCCACGCCTTAGCGTTCTCGACAGAACGCCCCCCGCGTGGCAAAACCGCCGCCGCCCGACAAGATTTCCCAAAAAGGGCGGCTGACCTTCGCCCGCATGCTTCGAGACGGCTCCTGCGGAGCCTCCCCAGCATGAGGGCGGCAGCGGCGCGCTTTACGTTTCCCCATCCTGAGGAGCCCGCGGAGCGGGCGTCTCGAAGGACGAGGAAACGTCCACATTAGAAACCAATATGACCGATATCGCCAAACTCGAAGAAGATACGCTGCGCCAGATTGACGAGGCCGCCGACGAGGCGGCGCTCGAAGCCGTGCGTCTCGCCGCGCTCGGCAAAAAAGGCGCGATTTCGGCGCTGCTCGCGACGCTCGGCAAAATGTCGCCCGAGGACCGCAAAACCGAGGGCGCGAAGATCAACGCGCTCAAAGACAAGGCGGTTGAGGCGATCGCTGCGCGACGCGAGTCGCTCGCCGAAACGGCGCTGGAACTGCGCCTTAAGGCCGAGACGCTCGATGTAACGCTGCCGGCCGCGACGAGCCCGCTGGAGCGGGGGCGCATTCATCCCATTTCGCAGGTGACGGACGAACTTGCGATCATCTTCGCCGACATGGGTTTCGCCGTCGCCGAAGGGCCGGATATCGAGAGCGACGATTACAACTTCACCAAGCTCAACTTCCCCGAGGGACATCCTGCGCGGGAGATGCAGGACACATTCTTTCTGACGGCTGAGTCCGGCGAGAAACGGCTGCTGCGCACCCATACGAGTCCGGTGCAGGTGCGCACCATGCTGTCGCAAAAGCCGCCGATCCGCGTCATCTGTCCCGGCCGGGTCTATCGCTGCGACTTCGACCAGACCCACACGCCGATGTTCCATCAGATCGAGGGACTCGTCATCGACGAGACGACGCATCTTGGGCATCTCAAATGGACTCTCGAGGAGTTCTTAAAGAGCTTCTTCGAAGTGAAGGGCGTGAAGCTGCGCTTTCGTCCGTCCTTCTTCCCCTTCACAGAACCGTCGATGGAGGTCGACGTTCAGTGCCGGAGGCAAGGCGGAGAAATCCGCTTCGGTGAGGGCGAGGACTGGATGGAGATTTTGGGCTGCGGCATGGTGCATCCCAATGTGCTCAGGAATTGCGGCATCGATCCGGACCGCTATCAAGGCTTCGCCTTCGGCGTCGGCGTCGATCGTCTCGCCATGCTGAAATATGGCATGTCGGATCTGCGCGCCTTCTTTGACGCCGACACCCGCTGGCTGGAGCATTATGGATTCAGACCGCTCGACTTCCCCTCGCTCGCCGGCGGGTTGAGCAGCTAACGACAATCTCCCCCCCGTCATGGCCGGGCTTGTCCCGGCCATCCACGCCGAGACATTGCGAAACAAAGAGAACGCACCAACCATGTCGCCAACGCCTTTGACATATGCGCAGCCCCGCGGCGTGGATGCCCGCGACAAGCGCGGGCATGACGAGCCCTTGGCGCCGGCGCTCGATAACTTCAAAGTTCGCGGCAAATGAAATTCACCCTCTCCTGGCTCAAGGAACATCTCGACACGTCGGCTTCGCTCAGCGAGATCGTCGAAACGCTGACGCGCATCGGCCTCGAAGTCGAATATGTGCATGACCCCGCCGCGCTGCTGAAAGACTTCACCATCGCCAAGGTGATCGAGGCGAAGCCGCATCCAAACGCCGACCGTCTGCGCGTCTGCATGGTCGATACGGGAACGGGCGCGCCAGTGCAGGTCGTCTGCGGCGCGCCGAATGCGCGCACCGGCATGAAGAGCGTCTTCTCGACGCCGGGAACTTACATCCCCGGAAAGAAGATCACGCTCGGCAAAGGCGTCATCCGCGGCGTCGAGTCGCTTGGCATGCTGTGCTCTTCGGCCGAACTCGAACTTTCCAACGATCATGAAGGGATCATCGATCTGCCTGAGGACGCGCCGGTCGGCGCCGTCTATGCGCAATGGGCCGGGCTCGACGATCCGATCATCGAGATCAATCTGACGCCCAACCGCCCCGACGCCGCCGGCGTCTACGGCATTGCGCGCGACCTCGCCGCGGCGGAACTCGGCGTCCTTAAGAACAAGGACATTTTGCCGGTCGAGGGCAAATTCCCCTGCCCCGTCGGCGTGACGCTCGACTTCAAAGAAGAAGACAAGCATCTCGCGCCTTTCCTCGGCCTGCGTCTCGTGCGCGGCGTCAAGAACGTTCAGAGCCCCGCCTGGCTGCAGGCGCGCTTACGCGAGATCGGCCTTCGCCCGATCAATGCGCTTGTCGACATCACCAATTTCTTGACCTTCGACCGCGCCCGCCCGCTTCACGTCTTCGACGCGAAAAAGGTGAAAGGCGACCTCGTCGTGCGCCGCGCGAAGAAAGGCGAGACGCTGCTCGCGCTCGACGGGCGAACCTATGAGCTCGACGAGAGCATGGTCGTCATCTGCGACGACAATGGTCCTGAGTCGCTTGCGGGGGTCATGGGCGGTGAAGCGTCCGGCTGCGATGAATCAACCACCGACGTGCTCATCGAGACGGCCTTGTGGGACCCGATGAATATCGCGCACACCGGCCGCAAACTCGGCATCGTCACCGACGCGCGCTATCGTTTCGAACGCGGCGTCGATCCCGCCTTTGCGCTGCCGGGCATCGAATTGGCGACCCAACTCGTGCTCGAATTCTGCGGCGGCGAGCCGTCTGAACTCACGCTCGCCGGCGCCGTGCCTCGCACGCCGCGCGTCATCGATTTCCCTTGGGGCGAGATCAAACGTCTCGCCGGAATCGACGTCGAGCCCGCGCAAGCGATCGTGATTCTCGAACGCCTCGGCTTCACCGTTGAGAAGTCTGGCGCGGGTGCGCGCATCGCCGTTCCCACATGGCGCCCGGACATTGAGGGCAAGGCCGACATCGTCGAGGAAGTCGTGCGCCTGATCGGCGTCGACAATGTGCCTTCGACGCCGCTGCCGCGCGCCGACGGCGTCGCGCCGCCGGTGCTGACGTTGATGCAGAAGCGCGCCCGCAACGCCCGCCGCGCGCTCGCCGGCCAGGGGCTCGTCGAGGCGGTGACATGGTCGTTCGTCTCCAAAGAGCAGGCGGAGGCGTTTGGCGGCGGCAAGTCGGCGCTGGCGCTCGCCAATCCGATCGCCGCCGATCTTTCCGACATGCGGCCGAGCCTGTTGCCTGGTCTCGTCGCGGCGGCCGGCCGTAACGCCGCACGCGGGCTCGGCGATCAAAACCTCTTCGAGGTGGGCCAGATCTTTCTCGACGCCGCCGAGACCGGCCAGCGCATCGCGGCCGCGGGCGTGCGGCGCGGACTGGCCGGCGCTGGGCGTCACTGGTCCGCGCGTGGGCGCGAAGCAGGCGCATTCGACGCCAAGGAAGACGCGATGGCGCTGCTCGGCGCACTCGGCGTCCCGACCGGCGGCTTGCAGATCGTTTCAGGCGGCCCCCCATGGTTTCATCCGGGCCGTTCAGCGACGCTGCAATTCGGGCCGAAGACGATCGTCGGCCATTTCGGCGAATTGCACCCCCGAGCGCTGAAAACCATGGACGTCGAGGGACCGGTCGCGGCTTTCGAGATCATTCTCGACACGCTCCCCGCCCCAAAGGCGAAGCCGACAAAGATCAAGCCGAAACTTGATATTTCAGATCTTCAGCCGGTTTCACGCGATTTCGCCTTCATCGTCGATCAGGCCAGCCAGACTGGCGATTTGGTGAAGGCCGCGCAGAGCGCTGACCGGACCCTGATCGCTGACGTCGCCGTTTTCGACGTCTATGAAGGCAAGGGCGTTCCCGAGGGCAAAAAATCGATCGGCCTCGCCGTCACCTTGCAGCCGCGCGAGAAGACGCTGACCGACACAGAGATCGAGGCGGTGGCGCAGAAAATCGTAGCTGAGGCGGAAAAGAAATGCGGCGCGACGCTCAGAGGATGACCAACCGCCATGATGCGCTGGCGCTCGCAATGCTGCTCAGCGCCTTCGCCGTTCCCGCCCTCGCCGCGCCGCGATCGATCGCCGACTGCGAGAAGATTCAGGACGCCGACGCCTACAACCGCTGCCTCGCCTCTTTTGGGCCGACGCGGGGTCAGCACGGCGCAACCTATCCCGGCATGGCCTCGGAAGGCGGCGGGGGCGGCAAAGGCTCGGGCCACGCCTCCCGCGCGGCGTCGCGCTTCGGAGGAACCCAGCTGTCCTATGGCCGCGGCGGCCGCATGCGTTTGGAATTCACGCCAGGACGACGGTGATTGCCGGCGTTAATGCCATTGAATAAAGCGAAAAACACGATTTTTGCCTCTTGGCAAACCGCTCAGGCCCCCTTAAATAAGGCCCTCCGGGGCTGGCCAATCGACCTGCGGCCCCGTTTTCAGATTTGAGCTTCCGCCTGAACCGAAGTCGCTTCAAGGACTTAGGAAAGGGCGGTGGATAGGCCGGCGGACCCGGGGTTCTTCCTCGTGTCTTGTCCGGCCATGTCCTGTCCGAGACTGCCGGCGCGCGCAAGGGGCTTTACGCCCTGAAGCGGCTCAATCAGCCCGATCGAAGACGGAGCGATCCGTCGGTCTTGAAGGCGGCCTGCATAGACGGGGAAACCGGAATTTTAAAGGCGCAACCGGCTCGCCCCGCAAGCGTCCTTCGAATTTGGTTCGCGCCCCTTCAACCGCCGCGGCTCGCCCGTGACGGGGACAGGATCTACGGCGCCGCTCGCCTCAAGCGAGCGGCATGTCGCAACCGGCGGGATTTTCCCGCCAGTAGAGAGAGCAACCGTGGACAGAGCGGAGAAACAGGAAGCGGTCGCGGCGTTGCGCGAAGTCTTTTCGAAGACTGGCGTCGTCGTCGTCGCTCACTACTCCGGCCTGACCGTGGCCCAGCTGCAAAACCTGCGCAAGCAGGCCCGCAATGCTGGCGCGACGGTTCAGGTCGCAAAGAACCGCCTCGCCAAGATCGCTCTCGATGGCGCCGACGTCGCCTCCATCGCGCCCCTGCTCAAGGGGCCGACCCTGATCGCCTATTCGGACGATCCGGTGGCGGCGCCGAAAGTCGCCGTGGCTTTCGCTAAGGATCACAACAAGTTTGTCATCCTCGGCGGCGCCATGGGCAAGACTGCTCTGAATCCGGACAGCGTCAAGTCGCTCGCGACGATGCCGTCCCTCGACGAACTGCGCGGCAAGCTCGTGGGCCTCATCCAGGCGCCTGCGACCAAGATCGCTCAGCTCTCCACCGCGCCGGCCGCCAAGCTGGCGCGCGTGTTCGGAGCCTACGCCAACCGAGACGCGGCCTAAGAGGCCATCACGCAGAACCAAATTCAAAGGACGTCTATCATGGCAAATCTGGAAAAGATCGTCGAAGACCTCTCGGCGCTTACCGTTCTCGAAGCGGCTGAGCTCGCCAAGATGCTTGAAGAGAAGTGGGGCGTTTCCGCCGCCGCCGCTGTCGCCGTCGCCGCCGCGCCTGGCGCGGGTGGCGGAGCCGCCGCTCCGGCAGCCGAGGAGAAGACCGAGTTCAACGTGATCCTGGCTGCGGCCGGCGAGAAGAAGATCGAGGTCATTAAGGAGGTCCGCGCGATCACCGGCCTTGGCCTGAAGGAAGCCAAGGACCTGGTCGAAGGCGCGCCCAAGCCCCTCAAGGAAGGCGCGGGCAAGGAAGAGGCCGAGAAGATCAAAGCCGCCCTCGAGAAGGTCGGCGCCAAGGTCGAACTCAAGTAATTCCTTCCGCCGCCGCTTATGGCGGCGCTGCGATTGCCGCAGTCCCGGCGCGCCGGGGCTGCGGCCAACAAACAAAAGGGCGCTCACGAACGCGGAACCCACGCCGCAATGAAGAGCGCCTGACGGGCAAGGGACCTCTCGCAGCGGGACGGTCGGCCCTCATGAAGAAAGAGGCTCGAAAGGCGACATGGCTCAGACGTCGGCGAGGAAGTTCACCGGTCGCAAGCGCATCCGCAAATTCTTCGGACATATCCGCGAAGCCGCGGAAATGCCCAATCTGATCGAGGTCCAGAAGGCCTCCTACGATCAGTTCCTCCTTGTCGACGAGCCGAAAGGCGGCCGTGCTGACGAGGGGCTGCAGGCTGTCTTCAAGTCCGTCTTTCCGATCTCCGACTTTTCGCAGGTCTCCCTGCTCGAATTTGTGCGCTACGAATTCGAAGCGCCGAAATATGACGTCGACGAATGCCGCCAGCGCGGCATGACCTACGCTGCGCCGCTCAAAGTGACGCTGCGCCTTATCGTGTTCGACGTCGATCCCGACACGCAGGCGAAGTCGGTCAAGGACATCAAGGAGCAGGACGTCTACATGGGCGACATGCCCTTCATGACGTCGAACGGCACCTTCGTCGTCAATGGCACCGAGCGCGTCATCGTCTCGCAGATGCATCGCTCGCCGGGCGTGTTCTTCGACCACGACAAGGGCAAGAGCCATTCTTCGGGCAAGCTGCTGTTCGCCGCCCGCATCATTCCCTATCGCGGCTCCTGGCTCGACATTGAGTTCGACGCCAAGGACATCGTCTACGCGCGCATCGACCGCCGCCGCAAAATTCCGGTGACGTCGCTGCTGTTTGCGCTCGGCCTCGACGGCGAAGAGATTCTTTCGACCTTCTACAAGACGATCCCCTACACGCAGGACGGCGAGAACTGGCGCATGCCCTTCGACGCCGAACGTCTGAAGGGCGTGAAGGCTGTCGCCGATATGATCGACGCCGACACCGGCCAGGTCATTCTCGAAGCCGGCAAGAAGCTCGCCGTGCGCGCCGCGCGTCAGCTCGCCGAAAAGGGCGTGAAGGCGATCCGCGTCGCGCCCGAGGACCTCTACGGACAATATCTCGCGCAGGACCTCTTCGACCCGGCCACCGGGGAGATCTTCGCGGAAGCCGGCGACGAGATCACCGCCAAGACGCTGCCGTCGCTGATCGAAAAAGGCTTCGACGAACTGCCTGTGCTCGACATTGATCATATCAACGTCGGCCCCTACATCCGAAACACGCTCGCGGTCGACAAGAATTCGAGCCGCGAGGAAGCGCTGTTCGACATCTATCGCGTCATGCGCCCGGGCGAGCCGCCGACGATGGACACGGCGGAGAACATGTTCCATTCGCTGTTCTTCGATCCGGAACGCTACGATCTCTCGGCCGTCGGCCGCGTGAAGATGAACATGCGCCTCGATCTCGACGCGCCGGACACGACGCGGACGCTTCGTCGCGAAGACATCCTCGCTGTCGTCAAGGCGCTCGTCGATCTGCGCGACGGCCGCGGCGAAATCGACGACATCGACCATCTCGGCAACCGTCGCGTGCGCTCGGTCGGCGAGCTGATGGAGAATCAGTATCGCCTCGGCCTGCTGCGCATGGAGCGCGCCATCAAGGAGCGTATGTCGTCCGTCGATATCGACACGGTCATGCCGCAGGACCTGATCAACGCCAAGCCGGCGGCGGCCGCCGTACGCGAGTTCTTCGGCTCGTCGCAGCTGTCGCAGTTCATGGACCAGACCAATCCGCTGTCGGAGATCACGCATAAGCGTCGTCTCTCGGCGCTTGGTCCGGGCGGCCTGACGCGCGAACGCGCCGGCTTCGAGGTGCGCGACGTGCACCCGACGCATTACGGCCGCATCTGCCCGATCGAGACGCCGGAAGGTCCGAACATCGGCCTGATCAATTCGCTCGCGACCTTCGCGCGCGTCAACAAATACGGCTTCATCGAAGCGCCTTACCGTCGCGTGCGCGATGGCAAGGTGACGGGCGAGGTCGCCTATCTCTCGGCGATGGAAGAGGCGAAATATCACGTCGCGCAGGCGAATGCGCCTGTCGACAAGAACGGCAATTTGACGGAAGACCTCGTGCTCTGTCGTCACGCCGGCGACGTGATGCTTGTGCCGCGAGAGAAGGTCGACGCGATGGACGTGTCGCCCAAGCAGCTCGTCTCGGTGGCCGCAGCGCTGATTCCGTTCCTTGAGAACGACGACGCCAACCGTGCGCTGATGGGCTCGAACATGCAACGCCAGGCGGTGCCGCTGGTGAAGGCCGATGCGCCGCTCGTCGGCACCGGCATGGAGCCGATCGTCGCGCGCGACTCAGGCGCCGCGATCTCGGCGCGCCGCACCGGCGTTGTCGATCAGATCGACGCGACGCGTATCGTCATCCGCGCGACGGAAGAGCTCGACCCGGCGAAGCCTGGCGTCGACATCTATCGGCTGATGAAGTTCCAGCGCTCGAACCAGTCGACCTGCATCAACCAGAAGCCGCTCGTTCGCGTCGGCGACCTCGTGCAGAAGGGCGACATCATCGCCGACGGCCCGTCGACGGACCTTGGCGATCTGGCGCTCGGACGCAATGTGCTCGTCGCCTTCATGCCGTGGAACGGCTACAACTTCGAGGATTCGATCCTCCTCAACGAACGCATCGTCAAGGATGACGTATTCACCTCTATTCACATCGATGAATTCGAGGTGATGGCGCGCGACACGAAGCTCGGTCCGGAAGAGATCACCCGCGATATTCCCAACGTCTCCGAAGAGACCTTAAAGAATCTCGACGAGGCGGGCATTGTCTATATCGGCGCCGAGGTGCAGGCGGGCGACATACTCGTCGGCAAGATCACGCCTAAGGGCGAAAGCCCGATGACGCCGGAAGAGAAGCTTCTGCGCGCCATCTTCGGCGAGAAGGCCTCCGACGTGCGCGATACGTCGCTACGCGTGCCGCCGGGCGTGCAAGGAACGATCGTCGAAGTGCGCGTCTTCAACCGCCACGGCGTTGAGAAGGACGAGCGCGCTCAGGCGATCGAGCGCGAGGAGATCGAGCGTCTTGCCAAGGACCGCGACGACGAGCTCGCGATCCTCGACCGCAACGTCTATGCGCGTCTCTCCGAGACGCTCATCGGCAAGGTCGCCGTCGCCGGCCCCAAGTCCTTCAAGAAGGGCGATAAGCTGACGCAGGCGACCCTCGACGAATATCCCCGCTCGCAGTGGTGGACCTTCGTCGTCGAAGACGACGCGCTGATGGCCTCGATCGAAGCCGTGCGCAAGCAATATGACGAGTCGAAGAAGGGGCTTGAAAACCGCTTCCTCGACAAGGTCGAGAAATTGCAGCGCGGCGACGAACTGCCGCCCGGCGTGATGAAGATGGTCAAGGTCTTCGTCGCCGTGAAGCGCAAGATTCAGCCCGGCGACAAGATGGCCGGCCGTCACGGCAACAAGGGCGTCGTCTCGCGCATTGTGCCGCAGGAGGACATGCCCTTCCTCGAGGACGGAACGCCCGTCGACATCGTGCTCAACCCGCTCGGCGTGCCGAGCCGCATGAACGTCGGACAGATTCTCGAGACGCATCTCGGCTGGGCCTGCGCCGGTCTCGGCAAGCAGGTCGCGCAGGCGGTCGACGCCTATTATCGCAGCAAGGATGTCAAGCCTTTGCGCAAGACGTTGACTGAGATCTACGGCGACGACCGGGAACTCGCCTCGCTCGACGAGACGAGCCTCGTCGAAGTCGGCAAGGATTTGAAGCGCGGCGTGCCGATCGCGACGCCGGTCTTCGACGGCGCGCGCGAGAAGGACATCGTCGACATGCTGGCGAAGGCCGGACTTTCATCCTCCGGCCAGGTGACGCTCTTCGACGGGCGCACCGGCGAGACCTTCGACCGCAAGGTGACCGTCGGCTACATCTATATGCTGAAGCTGCATCACCTCGTCGACGACAAGATTCACGCGCGCTCGATCGGCCCCTACTCGCTCGTCACCCAGCAGCCGCTGGGCGGCAAGGCGCAGTTCGGCGGGCAACGCTTCGGCGAAATGGAGGTCTGGGCGCTCGAAGCCTATGGCGCCGCCTACACGCTGCAGGAGATGCTGACCGTGAAGTCGGACGACGTCGCCGGCCGCACCAAGGTCTATGAGTCGATCGTGCGCGGCGACGACACCTTCGAGTCGGGCATTCCGGAGAGCTTCAACGTGCTCATCAAGGAAATGCGTTCGTTGGCGCTCAACGTCGAACTGACCAATGCGGCGCCGGAAGAGGAAGCGCCGCCGACGGCGCCTGCAGAGGCGGCGGAGTAATCCCTGCCGATGCAGCTGCAAGACGTCATTGCGAGCGAAGCGACGCAATCCAGAGATTTGATCATTGTTCTGGGTTGCCTCGTCGCTACGCATCTCGCAATGACGGCGTGAATAGAGATTTTACGGCGCGCGGATTACGGCCAGAAGCCCTATCCGCCGCGCCGGTCCAGGAGAAGACCATGAATCAGCAAGAGGTCATGAATCTCTTCAATCCGGTCGTGGCGACGCAGGCCTTCGACCAGATTCAGATTTCGATCGCGAGCCCGGAGAAGATTCTCTCCTGGTCATTCGGCGAAATCAAAAAGCCCGAGACGATCAATTACCGCACGTTCAAACCCGAGCGCGACGGTCTGTTCTGCGCGCGCATCTTTGGTCCGATCAAGGACTATGAGTGCCTGTGCGGCAAATATAAGCGGATGAAATACAAGGGCGTCATCTGCGAGAAGTGCGGCGTCGAGGTGACGCTTGCGCGCGTGCGGCGCGACCGCATGGGCCACATCTCGCTCGCCGCGCCCGTCGCGCACATCTGGTTCTTGAAGTCGCTGCCCTCGCGCATCGGCCTGTTGCTCGACATGACGCTCAAGGATCTTGAGCGCATCCTCTACTTCGAATCTTACATCGTCATCGATCCGGGCTTGACGCCGCTCAAGGAGCGCCAGTTGCTCTCGGAAGAGGAATATCTGCGCGCGCAGGACGAATATGGCCAGGACACGTTCACGGCCATGATCGGCGCTGAGGCGATCCGCAAACTCCTCGAGTCGATGGACCTCGAAGCCATTGCCGCGAGCTTGCGCATCGAGATCGCCGAGGCGAAGACGGAGCTCAAGCCGAAAAAACTCGCCAAGCGCCTGAAGATCATCGAGGCCTTCATTCAGTCGGGCAACCGCCCCGAATGGATGATCCTCAAGGAAGTTCCGGTCATTCCGCCGGATCTGAGGCCGCTTGTGCCGCTCGACGGCGGCCGCTTCGCGACCTCGGATTTGAACGATCTCTACCGCCGCGTCATCAACCGCAACAATCGTCTGAAGCGGCTGATCGAATTGCGCGCGCCCGACATCATCATCCGTAACGAGAAGCGCATGTTGCAGGAGGCCGTCGACGCTCTGTTCGACAACGGCCGCCGCGGCCGCGTGATCACGGGCGCCAACAAGCGTCCGCTGAAGTCGCTCGCCGACATGCTGAAGGGCAAGCAGGGCCGCTTCCGTCAGAACCTGCTCGGCAAGCGCGTCGACTATTCCGGCCGCTCGGTGATCGTCGTCGGTCCCGAGCTGAAGCTGCATCAGTGCGGCTTGCCGAAGAAGATGGCGCTGGAGCTGTTCAAGCCCTTCATCTATTCGCGCCTCGACGCGAAGGGCTATTCGGCGACCGTGAAGCAAGCGAAGAAGCTCGTCGAGAAGGAGAAGCCCGAAGTTTGGGATATCCTCGACGAGGTCATTCGCGAGCATCCGGTGCTCTTAAACCGCGCGCCGACTCTGCACCGGTTGGGCATTCAGGCGTTCGAGCCGGTGCTGATCGAGGGCAAGGCCATTCAGCTCCATCCGCTCGTCTGCGCCGCCTTCAACGCCGACTTCGACGGCGACCAGATGGCTGTGCACGTGCCGCTGTCGCTCGAAGCGCAGCTTGAAGCGCGCGTCTTGATGATGTCGACGAACAACATTCTGCATCCGGCCAATGGTCAGCCGATCATCGTGCCGTCGCAGGATATCGTTCTCGGCCTCTATTATCTGACGCTCGACCGCGACGGCGAGCCCGGACAGGGCATGGCTTTCGCGAGCCAGGGCGAGATCGAGCACGCGCTCGCCGCCAAGGCGATCACGCTGCACAGCAAGATCAAGGGCCGCGCCTGGACCTATGACGAGAAAGGCAAGCGCGTGTCGAAGATTTTCGACACGACTCCAGGCCGGATGATGCTTGGCCAGTTGTTGCCCAAGCACAACAAGATTCCCTTCGACGTCGTCAACAAACTGATGACCAAGAAAGAAATCTCGAACATGATCGACACCGTCTACCGCAACTGCGGTCAGAAGGAGACGGTGATCTTCTGCGACCGCATTATGGCGCTGGGCTTCCGTGAAGCCTTCAAGGCGGGCATCTCCTTCGGCAAGGACGACATGGTCGTGCCGGAAAACAAAGAGAAGATCGTCTCCGAAACGCGCGCCGCGGCCAAGGAATATGAGCAGCAGTATAACGATGGCCTCATCACCCAGGGCGAGAAATACAACAAGGTCGTCGACGCCTGGATGAAGTGCACCGACAAGCTCGCCGAGGAGATGATGCAACGCATCTCCGCGGTGCGCAAAGACGAGCACGGCCGCGATCTGCCGATCAACTCGATCTATATGATGTCGCACTCCGGCGCGCGTGGTTCGCCACAGCAGATGAAGCAGCTCGCGGCGATGCGCGGACTGATGGCCAAGCCCTCGGGCGAGATCATCGAGAGCCCGATCATCTCGAACTTCAAGGAAGGCCTCACCGTTCTTGAATATTTCAACTCCACGCACGGCGCCCGCAAGGGACTTGCCGACACGGCGTTGAAGACCGCGAACTCGGGCTATCTCACGCGCCGCCTCGTCGACGTCGCGCAGGATTCAATCATCTCGTCGACCGACTGCGGCTCCGAGAACGGCATCCGCATGCGCGCGATCATCGATGCGGGACAGGTCGTCGCCTCGCTTACCTCACGCATTCTCGGCCGCACCGCGGCGGAGGATCTGATGTCGCAGAACGGCAAGACCGTTATCGTGCGCGCCGGCGAGATGATCCAGGAGCAGCACGTCGATGCGATCAACGCCGCCGGCATTCAGGAGGTGAAGATCCGCTCGGTTCTGACCTGCGAGGCCAAGAACGGAGTCTGCGCCAAATGCTATGGACGCGATCTCGCCCGCGGCACGCCGGTCAACATGGGCGAGGCCGTCGGCGTCATCGCGGCGCAGTCGATCGGCGAGCCGGGCACGCAGCTCACCATGCGCACTTTCCACATCGGCGGCGCGGCGCAGCTTGCGGACCAGTCCTTCATCGAGTCGAATTTCGAAGGCAAGGTGCATGTGCGCAACCGCCATCTCGCCCGCAACTCGGACGGCGACCTCATCGTGATGGCGCGTAACGTCGCCATCGTGATCCTCGGCCCGAATGGCGAGGAGCGCGCGGTGAACCGCATCCAGTATGGCGCCAAGATGAAGGTCGACGAGGGCGACAAGGTGAAGCGCGGCCAGCGCCTTGCCGAGTGGGATCCCTACACGCGGCCTATCATCAGCGAGGTCGATGGCGCGATTGGCTTCGAGGATCTCGTCGAAGGCCAGTCCATGTCGGAGACGGTCGACGAGTCGACAGGCATCGCCAAGCGCATGGTCATGGACTATCGCCTCAACCTGCGCTCGGCGAGCTTGAAGCCCTCCATCGTCATCAAGGGCGCCGATGGCAAAATCGCCAAGTTGGCGCGCGGCGGCGACGCCCGCTATCTGCTGCCGGTCGACTCGATCATCGCAGTCGAGCCCGGCGGCAAGGTAAAGGCCGGCGACATTGTCGCGCGTATCTCGGTGGAGAGCGCCAAGACGCGTGACATCACCGGCGGTCTGCCGCGCGTCGCTGAGCTGTTCGAAGCCCGGCGTCCGAAAGATCACGCGATCATCGCGGAAATCTCCGGCGTCGTGCAGTTCGGCAAGGACTACAAGAACAAGCAGCGGCTCTCGATCGTCCCGCAGGAGGAAGGCGCCGAACCCGTCGAGTATCTGATCCCGAAGGGCAAGCACATTCACCTTCAGGACGGCGACGTCGTCGAGAAGGGCGATTACATCGTCGACGGCAATCCGGCGCCGCACGATATTCTGGCGATCAAGGGCGTGGAGGAGCTTGCCGCTTACCTCGTCAATGAGATCCAGGAGGTCTACCGGCTGCAGGGCGTCAACATCAACGACAAGCACATCGAAGTGATCGTGCGTCAGATGCTGCAGAAGATCGACATCGTCGATCCGGGCGACACCGGCTTCCTCGAAGGCGAGCAGGTCGACAAGCTGGAGCTCGAAGAGGCGAACGCCAAGGCGATCGAGAACGGCGGCAAGCCTGCGACAGGCACGCCGGTGCTGCTTGGCATCACCAAGGCCTCGCTGCAGACGCGCTCCTTCTTCTCTGCCGCCTCCTTCCAGGAGACGACGCGCGTTCTCACCGAGGCCGCCGTCAACGGCAAGATCGACCCGCTTGTTGGTCTCAAAGAGAACGTCATCGTCGGCCGTCTCATTCCGGCCGGCACTGGCGCGGCGATGTCCAAGTTCCGCTCCATCGCCGGCGGCCGCGACGAGCTCATCATCGAGCAGCGCGCCGAAGCGGCCGAGCCCGCGCCGGCTCTGCCGCCGGCGGAGTGAGTTCACGCAGCAGGTCGCTGAAATTGAAAAAGGCCGCCCCGAAACGGGCGGCCTTTTTCATTTGAGAATCGTCTCCGACGAACAGAGCGATTTTCCTTCAGATAGGGGCAGCGACAACATAGATTGATATCGTGTCCTCCCTATCGTCCTTGCCCGCCCGCGCGGCGCGCGCGTTGATCCTCGTCTACCGCGTCACCTTCTCGATGATTGCGGGGCGCTTTTGCCGCTACGCGCCCACCTGCTCCGAATATGCCGACGAGGCGATCGCCAGATATGGCCTATGGGCCGGCGGCTGGATGGGCTTCGCGCGCCTCTGCCGTTGCCGTCCTGGCGGCGGCGCGGGATTCGACCCCGTTCCCGAGACGCTGCGCGCCGATGCGAACCCGCTCACGCCCTGGCGCTATGGCGTCTGGCGTCGGCGTCCAGTCTGCGAAGCAATCGAGTCCGCGGGCAAGATGGACTCCGGCCGCCCTTAGTTGAGCACGACGACTTTCGTGCCGACCTTAACGCGGCTGTAAAGATCGACCACGTCCTTGTTGGTCATGCGGATGCAGCCCGAAGATACGGCGGCGCCGATCGTGTCCGGCTCGTTGGAGCCATGAATGCGATATTGGCTGGAACCAAGATAAAGCGCCCGAGCGCCGAGCGGATTGTCCATGCCGCCGGCCATATGGCGCGGGAGGTCCGGTCTGCGCTTAAGCATCTGCGGCGGCGGACTCCAGTCCGGCCACTCGCGCTTGCTCGAAATCGTCTTTACGCCGGACCACGTGAAGCCCAACCGGCCCACGCCGACTCCATATTCGACCGCTCGTCCACCGCCAAGCACATAATAGAGCCGTCGATTCTTTGTCGAAATGACAACCGTGCCGCGCTCATATTCCGGATGGCGCCAGTAGACGACCTGCCGCGGTATCGCTTGCTCGCGAAAGACATTGAGAAAGTCGGCAAGCGGACCGCGGTTGATAGGGCTATCGAAGCTCTGCGCCGGCGCCGCCGAGAGAAGAAGCGCGGCAAGAATGATTGATCCACTTGTCTTGCGCATGACTGATCTCCCTAGAGCCGCGCAAAGAGCTTTTTTGGCGATTATGGCCGATTTCCGGTCGGCATCTTGTGCTCACGAGAGGCCGAGAGCGCGCACTGCCATAGCGGCGCGCCAAGCGCCGCGCGCGCATGAGGGCGTCAACACTTCATTCGATGCGCTCAGGCGGCAGGCTTCGGCGCGCTACCTAAATTTCTGGCGCATCGATCGAGGATCTCGATCACTTCGTCATCGCTGATCTGTCGAAAATCCCGATAAAAGAAGCCGATCGCGCCGAAGGCGCGGTGAATCTCGAGGCAGACGATCTCATCGACTTCGGGCGCTAAGGACTCCAGCGTGTCGGGCGGCGCGACCGGAACGGCGAGCACCAGCTTCTTCGGTCCTCGCGCGCGAACGGCGCGCAACGCCGCGCGCGTCGTCGCGCCGGTGGCGACGCCGTCATCGACGACGATGGCGACATGTCCTTCCACTTCCGGCCGTTCGCGGTTTCCGAGATAGAGCCTGCGGCGACGTTCGATCTCTTGAAGCTCGCGCGCGCACACGTCCTCAAATTCCTGTTCGCTGACATCGGCCATGGCGATCACATCGTCATTGCGCACGACGACCGGATCGCCGCCATCCGCCACGGCGCCCATTGCAAGCTCCGGCTGAAAGGGAACGCCGATCTTTCTGACGAGCACGAGATCGAGCGGCGCGTTCAGCGAAGTCGCGATCGGCTCGGCGACGGGCGCGCCGCCGCGCGGCAGAGCGAAGACAACAACATCCTCGCCTTTGAATTTATCGAGTTCGGCGGCAAGGCGGCGTCCAGCGTCGGTGCGGTCATAAAAGGACATGGCGTCGCCTCACCTTCCTAAGCTAAGCGTCGGCGGCGAGCGCCGCTTGCGCAAGATTGAGATAGCGCGTCGCCAGCGGCTCCCATTTCGCCGGTTCTCGGGGCGCGTCATCGAGAAGATGCGCCACGGATTGGCGCGCGCGCAGCGTTGCGCGCCAGGCGGCGTAAAGCGAGACGAGCCCGCGCGGCGGATCGCTTGAGAGGCGCTGCGCCACTTTGTCGACGAGTTGGGGGCCAAGGATCTTCGCGCCAATCAGCGCGCATTCGACGCCGAGATAAGCGAGTTCGTCGAAAGGATCGACCTGGCGCAGCTCAACGTTAAACTCCAGACAGTCGAAGATGGCGATGGGGTCCTGAAAGCAGATGTGCTCGGGGCGCAGATCGCCATGGCCGTCGACCACGCGCCCCTGAACGACACGCTCTTGCAACAGCGACCGACTCGCTGTGAGTCTTGCGTCGAGAAGATCAAGCAGGTTGGGCGTGCGGCCATGATCGAGCGCGAAATCACGCCGCGTCAGAATGTCCCGATTCTTTTCCTGCTCGCGAAAGAAGCGCTGCACATAGTCTTCGGCGGTGATCGAAGAGCGCTCCACGCGGCGATAGAAATCCGCCAGCGTGTCGGAGAGCGCGTCAATATGCGCGCCGGTCAGGCGATCCTCGCTTATCAGCCGGTCAAGCATCGCTTCGCGCGGTAGACGACGCATCGCCACGAGCCAGTCGACGACGGCGCCGTCGCCGTCAAGCGACAAGCCACGCGACACGCGATAGGTCAGTGGGACGATGCCCAAATACACATCGGCCGCTAGGCGGCGGTTGAGGCGCACCTCCTCGCGACAATTATTTTCACGAGCTTTGATCGTCGAGAAGTCGAGAAAAGGATAGCGGACGGGTTTCTTGAGCTTGTAGACCCTGTCGCCTGCGAGAAAAACATAGGACATATGCGTTTCGAGGACGACCACCGACGTAGGAGCGTGCGGATAGGCGTCGGTTGCGCTGAGAAAGCGAACCTTCTCGGCGGTTGACGGACACTCCGTCTCGCAAACAGCGCTTGCTCGATTATGCGAGTCCATCGTCGCGTCGCTTCTCAACCCTTGACGCAGATGAGCGGCTTCAGAAAGGCGACCTTTCTCGCCAATCCTGCCGCCTCGGCAGAATCGACAACCGCGCGAACGTCCTTATATGCGCCCGGCGCCTCTTCAGCGACTCCGCGCAACGAAGGGCTCTTGATGATGATCCCCTGAGCGCGAAGGTCGTCCACAACCTTTCGCCCGCCCCACGCGCGAGTCGCCGCGTGACGGCTCATGCGGCGCCCCGCGCCATGACAGGCCGAAGAAAACGCCTGACGCTCGCTCGCCTCCATGCCGGCCAGCACATAAGAGCCCGCGCCCATGCTCCCGCCGATGATCACCGGCTGCCCGTAAGGCCGTAGCGCCTCGGGCAAACCCTCATGGTCAGGTCCGAATGCGCGCGTCGCGCCCTTGCGATGAACGAAAAGCTGGCGGGTTTCACCGTCGATCGCATGGCGCTCCACCTTGCAAGTGTTGTGTGAAACGTCAAACATGAGCGGCAATTCTCCATGCTCAAAAAATCTGGCGAAGACCTGTCGCGTTAGATGTCCGATAATCTCGCGATTGGCGAGCGCGCAATTGATCGCCGATCGCATCGCCCCGAGATATTTCTGCCCAAGTTCCGATTTGATCGGCGCGCAGGCCAACTCACGATCGGGCAATTCAATCCCGTATTCTTGCGCCGAAATCACCATATCGCGCAAATATTCAGTGCCGATCTGATGGCCGAGGCCGCGCGAGCCGCAATGGATCGTCACGACGCACTCGCCCTTGACGAGGCCATATGCAGCGGCGGTTTTCGCATCGAAGATTTCGGCGACTTCCTGAACCTCGAGGTAGTGATTGCCCGAGCCGAGCGTGCCCATTTCGCGGCGCTGTCTTTTGCGCGCATGTTCCGATACTGCGGCGGGATCGGCGCCCGATGCGCATCCTCTCTCCTCTATGCGCTCAAGATCCTCCGCGCGGCCGAAGCCACGCTCGATCGCCCATTGCGCGCCGCCGAGCAGCATGGCGTTCATAGCTTGCTCGTCGAGCGCGATTTCGCCCTCCGATCCGACGCCCGCCGGAACGTGCTCAAAAAGCGCGTCGGCAAGTTCCTGCTGAACCGAAACGACCTGCTCGCGCGTGAGATGAGTGAGATGCGTGCGTACGCCGCAGGAGACGTCGAAGCCGACGCCGCCGGCGGACACGACGCCGCCTTCGTCCGCGTCAAAAGCCGCGACGCCGCCGATCGGAAAGCCATAGCCCCAATGCGCGTCGGGCATCGCGTAGGAAGCGCGCACGATGCCAGGAAGTTTCGCGACATTGGTCACCTGATCGAAGACCTTGTCGTCCATTTCCCTCATGAGGTCTTCGGTTGCGTAAACGATGGCCGGCACGCGCATTCCGCCGAAGGGCGCAATCCGCCAAGCCGTGTCCGAAAGCCTTTCAAAACGGGAAAGGTCCATCGCAACCCTCCGCGGCTAAACGTCGATCACGCATTGCGCTCGCCATAGTCCAGGGCGATCCTCGACGAAGGCCAGCTCGGTGTAGGTCGCGCCTTTCGCTTCCACGGCAGGCGCATGTCGCGCCCGCGAAACCGCTTCGCCGAAAGCGCGGCCTTTGAGGTGATTGTCGTCGATTTTCACTTCAAACGCGCCAAACAGCATTCGGCGCTCCGCCATCTCGTATATGAGCGCGTTAAGCCAATCGACGAGCAGCAGATCGAGACGCGGCGCTTCGAGATCGACGTCTACCTCTTGCTTCAGCCGAACAGTCGCCGGATCGACAATCGCGGCCATCATGGCCAGAGCCGCCTGCTCGCAGGCTTCGCCCGGACTTGCGCCATAGCCGCGCACGCCGATGTCGGCGTCATGCGGAAAATGCTCCCAGCGTCCGGTCGCGACCTGGTCGCCCGTTGTGGCCATCGCCAAAAATCAGGCGGCGTCGCGGTCAAGTAGCGTCACGCGACTCGCTTGCGGACCCTCCCGGCCTTCCTCCTCGCTGTAGCGGACGCGCGCGCCGGGCTTCAACGCGTCAAATCCGGACCCTTCGACGCTGTTGCGGTGGAAGTAGATCTCGCGACCGTCGGGCGCTTCGATAAAGCCGTAGCCGTCCTCGGCCACCATTTTCTTCACAACGCCGGTCGGCGCGGCCTCATGATATTTGACCTTGCCGCGCATGCGCCGGACCTGATCCTGCAGCCGGCGCCGCGCCCTTTTGAACGCGTCATTCAGCGCAAAATCGAAATCCTGAAATCTCTCATCCTGATGAGGCGTGCGCTCGATCGCGACCTCGCGTTTGTCAGGGAGGACGAGATGCAGATTGATCTCATAAAGCCCTCCGGTGCGATGATGCGCGCCCGGGCCTTTCACGACGACGCGACAGGCTGTCGCACGGCCGTAGCGGTCCTCGAGCTTTTCTATCAGACGCATTATTTTTTCCTGTCGGTCGGACGAAGGCTCAACCCCTTGAAAATCGATCTTCGGCTGAGTTTGCATGTGCAAATCCTCCCAGGCTGAGACGGACAGCGAACGTCCTCAATGGAATATGGCGAGGACTGAGCAGCTTCTCCAGATAGAAGATTCATAGAACCACGCCATGTAGGACGCCAAGTAGGGATCAGCCAGGCTGAAATGTTCTAAAGACCGAGGTTCAAAGATGGCGAGCTTTAGGACGGTCGACGTCGTGATAGGGCCTCAGCGGCTCGAGGGGTCGCTATTTCTGCCTCAAACGTCGCACGGCCTCATCATTTTTGCGCATGGCAGCGGCTCCTCGCGCTTCAGTCCGCGCAACAGATATGTCGCCGAACGACTTGCTGCGCAGGGATTCGCCTGTTTGCTGTTCGATCTGCTGACCGCTGAGGAAGGCGAGTTCCGCCGCAATGTCTTCGACATCGAACTGCTTGGCGCGCGCGTCATCGAAGCGGTCGCCTGGGCTGGCGGCGAGAGTGAAATTTCCCTGCTGCCGATAGGCCTTTTCGGCGCAAGCACGGGCGCCGCAGCAGCGCCCGTCGCCGCGGCGGACAAGCCACGCGTCGCGGCCGTCGTTTCGCGCGGCGGCCGGCCAGATCTTGCGGGCGACGCCCTGCGGCGCGTCCAAGCGCCGACATTGCTGATCGTCGGCGGTTTGGATTATGGCGTCATCGAACTCAATCGCAGCGCGCAGCAACTGCTCAGATGCCGCAACCGTCTCGATATCGTGCCGGGCGCCACTCATCTTTTCGAGGAGCCAGGCACATTGGAGAGCGTCGTCGAGCGTGCGACAAAGTGGTTTATCGAATATCTTGGCGCGACTCGCGACGCGACGGATGACTAGTTCGACTTCCGAAATTTGCATGACGGCGGAAGGTTCCCAAAGATGACCACGATGGCGATGACCGAACCGCCGCTGAAGCGGCTCTTCGACCGACTGGATTTCGCGCCGCAGCCGAAACGGATGGAGCTCCAAGTCGTGCAGGAACGCTGGGAGGCGGCGCGCGGCGGCGCAGTGGCGCCGAGAAGGAACGCCATTAGCTTCTCGCCGCAAGATCGCGGCGCCGCCGAAACCATCTTCGTCCATCGATTCGAAGGACCCGACGACGACGCCGTGCTGACTGAAGGCGCGTCGGCAGCAGCAATATTGCTTGGTTCTTGTCAGATCGGGGAGAAACTGAGCGAAGCGGCGCAGCGGCGGGGCGCGGTGCGACTGCGCCGTCTATTGAAGGAGGTGCGGGGAACGGGCCAACCGGTCCTCGCGCAATACACGAGCGTCGAACATGGTCGCGATCGCGCTATTATCGAAATTCTGGCGGCGCCGCTTTCCGAAGATGGACGCACCATTGATTCGGCGCTCATCGCAGTTTGGGCGCATGTTTTGGATGGCGCGCCCGCGCGTGCGCCCCGAGAAGCGGATAGCAGCTTCGCGCTCTTCGCGCTCGGCGCAAGCGTCTCATTCGGCGAGGATGTCGCGCAATTGCTTGGCGCGGAACTTACGCCGCTCGAAGACCGTGAGTTCGAAGACGGCGAATATAAGATCCGGCCGCTCGAAAATGTGCGCGGCCGCGACTGCTATGCCGTCTTTACCCTGCATGGCGATGACGTCGCGAGCAGCGCCGACAAGCTATGCAAACTGCTGTTCTTCATCGGCGCGCTGAAGGACGCCGGCGCGGGGCGCGTCACGGCCATCACGCCTTATCTGTGCTTCTCGCGCAAAGATCGACGCACCAAGCCGCGCGATCCCGTCACCACGCGTTACGTCGCGCAGCTCTTTGAGGCGCTCGGAACCGACCGTCTGGTCTGCATCGATGTGCATAACATCGCCGCGTTCCAGAACGCTTTTCGCTGCGAGACGGTTCACCTCGACGCCCAAGCGCTCTTTGCGCGTCATGTCGTCGCTGAGATCGGAGACTCGCCTCTCGCCGTCGTCTCTCCCGATCTTGGGGGCGAGAAGCGTGCGGAACTCTTCCGGCTGCGGCTCGAACGCATGTTGAAGCGCCCCGTCGCCAAGGCTTTCATGGACAAATATCGCAGCGAGGGTCGCGTCGTCGGCGATATTTTTGCCGGCGACGTCAAGGACCGCACCGCCATCATCATCGACGACCTGATCGCGGGTGGCGGCACGGTGGCGCGCACAGCCGCGGCATGCCGCGCGAATGGCGCGAAGCGCGTCTGGGCGGCGGCGACTCACGGCGTTTTTTCCGAAAAAGCGGCTTCAGCGCTGACGAACGCGCCACTCGACAAACTGATCATCACCGATTCAGCGCCGCTGCAATCCACAATCGCGACCGCGCTAGGCGATCGACTGACAATGATCAGCGTCGCCGGCCTCGTCGCTGAGGCGATCCGGCGGCTGCACGCAAACGGTTCCATTACCCAGCTTCTCGACGAAGGACCTTAGGCGCTGGGCATTCTCGTTGCGCCTCCCGCCGCTCACGCCGCCAGCTTCAGATGAACTTGGAAGACGTACTCATTCGCCGAATGTCGAAAGCCGAGCTTTGTCTGGCGTTCGATTGGGCTGCGGCTGAGGGCTGGAATCCCGGCCTCTATGACGCTGAGAGTTTCTACGCTGTCGATCCGGAAGGATTCTTTATTGCGGAGCGCGCGGGCGAACCCTTGGGCTGCGTTTGCGGCGTCGCTTATGACGAGACTTTTGGCTACGTCGGACTCTTCATCGTTCGCGCGCCTTATCGCGGACAGGGCGTCGGCCTTCAGCTCTTAGACGTTGCGCTACGCCATGTTGAGGGACGCAATGTTGGGCTCGACGCGGTGATCGCCATGCAAGAGACTTATGGGCGATACGGGTTCAAATTCGCCTATCGCGTTATTCGCCACCAATGCATTGGCGGCGGCGATTCGCCCTCCGACGTAACGGAACTGGCCTCTGTGCCTTTTGACGAAATCGTGCGTTACGACGCAACCGTCTTTCCGGCATCGCGCGCGAAATTTCTCTCGCGCTGGATCGCTCAGCCGCGCAGCGCGGCGCTGGCGTTTATGACGCACGGGCGGGTCGCCGGCTACGGGGCGCTGCGCGCCTGCTTCGAGGGATACAAGATCGGGCCCCTGTTCGCAGACGATCCGCAGATCGCCGACGCGCTGTTTGAAGGCTTATGCGCACGAGCAAATGGCGCGCCTGTCTTTCTCGACACGCCAGAAGCGAACCCCGCTGCGATCGAACTTGCGCAACGGCGAAAAATGACGCCCGTATTCGACACGGCGCGCATGTATACGCGAGGAGCGCCGCCGGGTCGGATCGATCATTGCTACGGAGTCACGACTCTCGAACTGGGGTAGTTCACGCCAACCCCTATGCGATCGAGCGGCTGGCCGATTAGGTCGGCAAGCCGCTGTCGCTCTTCCCAAGAGGAATGCCGCGAAGCGCCCGCACATTGGGCGACGCGTCCCTTTTTAGTAGTAATAGCGCCGTCGGTAATATGGGCGCGGCGCCGTCGCGGCGCCAATGATCGCGCCGCCGGCAGCGCCGACCGCCCCCGCGGCGAGCGTCGGCCCCGCCAAACCGCCTGAAGCAAGCGCGCCGATTCCGGCGCCGCCGAGGCCGCCGATGATACCGCCGCCGAGCGCGCGTTCTCCCGGCGTATAGCAGCCATAAAGCGGCACGGAGGCGGTCAGAAGCGTCACTAGGACGAGGGCTTTCTTGACCCCGCGGGGCGTCGCGATGCTGTTCATATTCGTTCCCTGGTTCATGGTCGTCACGCATCGGCGCTAAGGCCGAGCTTTGCCGAATGAACCCACATTTGCGCCAGAACGATGGCCCATCGCAGGCAGCTTGATGTGCGCAGAAAGAGGGGTCCAAACTCGCAGAACTTTGTCTCGCTGTTCTTTCAAATAAGAATATTTAGAAGGACGATTTCTAAAAGATTTCCGATGAAGGACGCATGGTATTGACCCTACGATTTGCTTGTTAAATCCTGCGGCAATGCAGTTGGCGTGAAGACATTCTCGATCTCTGCAATCCACGACTTTGAGCTGAATGCTCGCCTTCAATCAAAAAATCGGGTTTGCGAGCGCTGCGGCATGCGATCCCGAAGGAGAGGACAATGTGCGATTTGGCGCTCGAAAAAAACCGCATTGATTCGATTCTCGCCGAAGCGATGAACCATGGTCCGGTTCGAACGTCGATCGATGCAACAGAGCTCGCCGGTTACGGACTTGCGGCGCTGCGCAGCCACTATGCGCTTTCCTGTCCTGATGAGTGCATGCGCAAGCGATGCGACGAATTCGCCGCGATCGTCGCACTGTCGCGGCGCGCGCAGCAGCGCCTGCTCCAGACTGCCTGAAAGATTCCGGACAGAGAAAAAGGACCGCGCGATGTTTATGGCGTCGAATCAGTTCAAGGTCGTTAAGGGCTGCGAAGAAACATTCGAAACGGCTTGGCGAGAAACGAGCGTCCGACTGCGCGACGCGGCAGGCCTGATCGGATTTCGCTTCCATAAGGGAAGAGAGGTCGGTCCGCATGTGCTCTATTTCTCAGTGACGATGTGGGAGACGGAGGAGCGCTTCATCGACTGGCGGCGCGGCGAACTTTATGGCGCCCCTCGCGGAAGCCTCGACCCGCGCTGCGCTTCACGGCTCGAGGAGTTCGACGCGGCCGTCTCAAGAAGCAATCCGCAATAGCGCTCGGACGCATTTCCTGGAGGAAGCACATGTTAGGAATTGGCGACCGCCTGCCAAGTTTCACAGCGATCGGCGTGAAGCCGGGATTTAACGAGATCGAGGAGAACGGCGAGACCGCGTTCGAAACGGTGAGTGAGATGAGCTTTCCCGGCAAATGGAAAGTGATCTTTTTCTATCCGAAGGATTTCACCTTCGTTTGCCCGACGGAAATCGCCGGCTTCGCTCGCTTGTCGGATGATTTCGCCAAGCGCGACGCCGTCGTTCTCGGCGGTTCGACGGATAATGAATTCGTCAAGCTTGCTTGGCGACGCGATCACAGCGACCTGAGGAATTTACCGATCTGGCAGTTCGCCGATTCGAAAGGCGATCTCGTCGATGGCTTGGGAGTTAGGGCGCCCTCAGGCGTCGCCTATCGCGCCACCTTCGTCGTCGATCCCGACAACGTCATTCAACACGTGTATGCGACGAACCTCGACGTGGGCCGCGCGCCCGACGACACGCTGCGCGTGCTCGACGCCTTGCAGACCGGCGCCCTCTGCGCCTGCAACCGGCCGGTCGGCGGCGAAACGCTCACCCCCGCCGCGTGACTCGGATACGACGGCATGGCCCGCGCTAACGCAGCGAAGCGCGGAATGCCTCGCTATTCGACCGCTTCGGCTTTAACGAAGTTCCAGGACGCCGTATCGACGATCCTGCTTTCGCAGTCCTCGTTGGTCAGCCTCGCGCAGGTGCCTTCGACCGCCATAACGGTCCAAAAGTCGCTTTCTTCGTCCCAGGCCCCTTCGTAATTCACGAGAGTCGTGACTTTGTATACTCTGCCGGCCTCAAGCATATTGCAGTCCTTTGCGGAAAGATCTCTCTAAGGAGACACACGGCATTGGCTCAACGCGACGATCCTCATCGTCGCCACGAAGCGGGCAAAATTAGGGAAAGCTGAAGGCGACACATAGAACAGCAAGAGCGAGCTGGCTCCAATACTTAAGTTTACGGCGCGTTGACGCCGCAGCGGATGTAAAGAGGCGCCGATAATGGCAGATTCGGCGGATCGGCGCGCCAGGCCGCCTCGAGCTCCCGATCGATAAGCGCCAGCGGGTCGCTGTCATAACGCAGCCTGTATTTCTCGACCGCGGACCAGGTCTTGAGAAAGCTCATGAGATCGCTCTTCGATCGCGCGATCGGCGTATGAAACGGCGGGCTTTCGATCTCCTTGAATGGAAACGGCAGGGTTTCGTAGCGATTGAAATAAAGCGAAGAATTCTGGCCCCAAAAGGGGCCGAGAATATCCTCCTTGAGCTTACGCAGAATCAAATCGATCGGCTCGACCTCTGTCCGCGGCCAGTCATAGGTCCATGCCGCTATGATCCCATCGGGGCGCAAAGCGCGCCGCGCGTTTTCGTAAAATCTCGGCAGGTCGAACCAGTGGATCGAACAGGCGCAGGCGATGAGATCGACCTCTTTGCGCAGGCCGAGATCATCTTCCGCTCGCGCAATACGATAATCGACGTTCGCTTCCTTCGGCGCGAGCGCGAGCTGCCGCTCATCAAAATCAGTCGCGAGCACTTTTATGAAGTGGCGCGAAAGGCCGACGGCCGCCTGTCCGCTCCCTGACCCGCAATCCCAGGCGAGACGATTCTCTTTCGCGGCGCGCGCAAGCCAGGCGAACAGCGCGTCGGGATAATGCGGGCGAAAGGCGCGATAGTCGTCGGCGTTGTCGCCGAACACCATCATCTGGCGTGCGTCCATTCTGCAGCCCTCACTCCGTCTCGAACAGCCGACGCCCAAGACCTTTTCGCTGGAGCCACTGCGCCGTAACGCGATCATGCCATGGCGTGAGGCTGTCCGCCGCATGGAAGCCCATGTGCCCGCCGCCGGGGATCAAAACCGTCTCGATCACTGGCAGGCGTGACCAATCGACAGTCGTATAGCATTCCGCCGGAATCCAGGGGTCGTCGAGAGCCTGCAGGATCAGCGTTGGCAGCGTCGCGCCGGCGAGGAAGTTCTTGGCGGCGTTGGCTTCATAATAGTCATCGGCGCCGCGATAGCCGAAATGCGGCGCGACGAAACGATCGTCGAATTCATAGACGTTGCGGGCGCCAGCGATTGCCGCGCGCTCATCGGTGGTGAGTTCTGCGCCGGGCGCAAGCGCCTCGCGTTTCATCTGATCGAGCATGTAGCGATGATAGGCGAAGTTGCGCGGCGCCATCATACGGCCGCAGGTGGCGGCGAGATCGATCGGCGTCGACACCGCGACGGCGGCGCGCACGGGTAAGCCGTGGCCGCCCTCGCCGATAAATTTCAGCACGAGATTGCCGCCGAGCGAATTGCCGACGAGCACGATTCCGTGGCGCATGAGGTCGGCAGGCAAAGCGCGCAGCGCCGCGGCGAGATCCTCGGTCTTGCCGGCGTGGTAGCGGCCGCCTGAGGTCGGGCGCGATGGCTGAGAGCCTCGAAGATTAAGGCGCAGCACCGGCCAGCCCTGGCCGACGAGATAGCGCGCCGTCGCTATCCCGTGCCGGCTCGCCTCGGACCCTGCGAGCCCATGCGCCAGAACGATGAGCGGCGCGTTCGTATCCATGGCGGGCCGGTCGAGTCGCGCCGCGAGCCTGTCGCCATCCGGCATGGCGAGCAGCAGCCGCTCGCCGCCGAGAAGCTCCGGCGGTCCGCCACAGATGATGTTGCGCAGAGTCTGCAGATCGCCGCCGAACCACGGCGCCCGCTCACGAAATGGGGGAGGCGACGGCGAAGAGTTGGAAGGTTCCCCAGGCATGTCCCTGATCGTTCGCGTCTTCAATGAACAGCTTCCGCTCCGTACGATTCCAGTCTCGTGAATTCAGATTAACCTTCTACGCGAATAGCATTCCGACGAACAAAAAGGGATAATGCTATCGTCGGTATCAGCCTCATTTTGGGCACTCCCTCCTCGCTGCGTCCAGTTCGAACTCCTGCGCATAATATCAATTTTGATTTTGCGCTCAGGCTTTGGGTATAGGGGGATGACCTTCGAACACCGCAACGGGGTGTTTATGGGAGATTAGCATTTCCTTTCAAATATGTTGAAACAACTGTAACAAGAACTGGTACAAGGATAGAAGTTGTAAATAATTTTACCACAGTATCAAGATTTAGAGGCCATGAAGGAATGGACCTTATCCGCGAGTATACTTTTTCATAAAAGTCAAATCGTCTTTGCGTTGCCTCACACCACCTTAATATGTTGCTTACATATGTTCGGTTTGCTGTGAGGTCAAACCTTCTTATTAGAAGTCTTTTGGAGTCGCGCAGTTTACGATGCACCAAGTAAATAGGCGTCATGAAGCTGATTATTTGACAGATAGAATATAGAGCCAGCATCAAATAACTAACCAAGAGAGCTCTTGGCCCGTTGCTCTGGCCTATTATCACTATAAGAGGCGCAAAGAGCCAGCCGGTACAAAACATAATGGATGTTTGTAGCGCGAGCTTCCCGACAAAGGATAAGCCAAGAACGCCATCATATGAATAAATATTGCTCTTTAAGTCGCATTTTACCAGTAGGTGGGTTAGATATATCGCTTTGAACGAGTTACAGAATCCGAGTGATGTGTAATACCCAACCAATACGACGCCAAGCAATAAAATATAGAATAACCAGTCTTGGAAAGGATGATCGCTGACAATTAAGTTTTCTATAAACCCCATCGAAGCGAAGTATCCGACAACAACAAGCAGCATCCAAATAACTGTAAAATAAATGTTTACTCTTATTACGTAAGGTCCACCTAAAAAGGAGCGTCTTAGTCGTTCCATTCCGGGTGATGGATATTCCATCAAGAGCCTGGACTCCCGAGCAAAATTTGGCAGGATTTTGCTCTCATAATACCATACTTGTGGTGGTCCCGCGACGATCCAAGAACAAGCACCCAGGAGCGCCGCCGTCTCTTCTATTGAAAGCCGCCATGGATTCGATCTGACAAAGTATATAAATAGGAGAAGCGCTACCACCGGCAGGATGTGTATTAGACCTCCCAGAAACAATTTCGTACCGGGTGAGCCGGGTAGCGACTGTATTGTCTTTGTAACCCCCGACCAATGGTTACGAACGTGAATATTGAATCCTATCAGACGTAGAAATAAACGTATGAGAGATCCCATAAGAGCCTCATCGCTTAAGATATATATATTTTCGGATGGCTTTTTTTACTTGTTGAAAGAATAATCTGGGTAATTCCCGGTACTCAAGCTCACCCGCGAGAATGTCCATATAGCCTCTTTGCAACGTTGAAGCGTCCGAGAACGCCCAGTCGAATGTGCGCCGCAGGAATGTTGGAAAAATCAGCCACTTCCAATAATTGGCCATTTTAAGTGACGAGAAAATTGGAACGAGATGACGTAGATAAACGTCCAGCGCGATTTCAGGTTTGCCGGACTTCCGAGCTTCCAAAATGGCCTGAGCTGCGGCGTGACCACTCTGCATTGCATAAGCGATTCCTTCACCCGTTATGGGATCGACGAATCCTGCAGCATCTCCGCACAAAAGGTCGCGATCGCGACCCGGTCGTTGCCGAAAATCCCCAAACGGAATGAATTGGCCTTTCACGTGAAGGGACTCCGCCGATATGCCATGCTGACATAGGAATTGGTCCAAGGATCCCTTCATCGACGTATTGGAATCATGAATGCCGCCTACGCCAACTGTAAAGGTCTTTTGCTTGGGAAACACCCAGCCATATCCCCACCGTGTAATGCCGAAATCGATATCGACGGAGTTGTCGCGCTGCGGCAATGAGTTTCGTGGCACCTCAACCTCGAGACCAAATCCTATGGTGCGAGGATCAAATGAACGGCCAAAAAGATATTTTGCGCAAAGACTGTTGACTCCATCCGCACCAATAAGGTGCGCAAATTCGATCGTCGATCCATCTGAAAGCTGCAACCTGCGCCGCTCGAACTCGATCACCGAGACTGCGTTGCCGAGATACATTTTGCAGCCGACCGACTCGGCAAGCCCGAGGAGATAGGCGTCGAAATCAAAACGCATGGTAAAATAGAGCGTCGAATAATTGTGTAAGGAAGCAAGAGGTCGTCCATTAGAAATAAAATGTACATCTCTAGAACTTGTAAACAGATTTTCATCCCATTGACGATGGAATACTTGCTCAAAAATTCCCTTGCTGCGAAGCGTGATTAAGCCACCACATAATTTGTTCCGAGGGAACTTACTCTTGTCGATTAGGCAAACAGAAACGCCTGCGTTTGCAAGTGTAAACGCAGCAGCGCTTCCAGCCGGACCACCTCCAACCACAGCAACATCATAGGCGTAGGTGACCATCTGCTTCCGTTTCGGATTCAACCAGCGTTTCTGTCAAACACCAAGACAAAAACGGTACAGAGAGTCAATGGAAGTGCTGTGACCCTATTCCGTTCATCCCGCTAGGGGGTTGGAGCCTCAGAGTGAGATTGGCGCAATAGCGCCGCGTGGAGCCGGGTGGGGACTACGGCAGAGCAGATCGCACATTGAGGTGCGGTAAGTGGCATAGGTTTTCCCGCCGCTTGATCGCCGAGCGCCGAATGGTGATTGTTGCGGGAGACCCATCACGCGATGGCCGTTCGAGCCTTTTCCAAAACTCAATCATCGGTCCGCGGTTCGCCGGAGGCGCGCGCAGATTTGAGCTCACTGATTTCGCCAGGCCGCCATTCAGGCCGCGTCGATTCCGGTATGGCGTCCTCAAGAAACGTTCTTATGCTCTGATATTCAAAAATTTTTCTTTCCGCCACCCTTCGCGCTGCAAAAGCTAGCAGTAAGCACCAGTCCGGAAAATGAAGCCGTCGGTTATAGATATCAAAGCAATCCTCAATAATTTCAGCATTTTGGCAATCTATCTCTGTGTAGTTCATTCGAATGTGTAGCTGCTCAAGGTAATGTGATGCTTCGTGACTCAAAAGCGGGAACATTTCACGATCAGTAACCGATATCAGGCGAAGATTCACGAGTAGAACGTCAACTTTGCGGTCAGGCAGACACAAGTGATTCTGCGCATCCACACACATGCCGGCTTCCGAGTCATGAAAAACCTTATTAATTTCTTCCAGCTCTGTCTGGCTAAAATTCCCGCAAATCGGAGTCAAGCGCTGGTTGCCGCTGTCTATGCCGATGATCCAAAACTCTCTCTCCCTGTCTTCCAAAATAGTAGTCAGATTTAGATCAAAGACTTGTGTGAGGGCGTTCTCAAAAAGCCTATACACCCTTTCGCCGAAACTTCCCATGCGACTCTCCTTCAATAAAAGGAGCAGTTATTGACGAAGACCCTCGCGATTTCCGGATTAAGCCTGCACACGCCATCAGACCGGATTACGAAATCCGCCGGATCAAATACGTGGCCTTTTAAGAAATCTAGCACCTTGCGATCCACCAACGGCCGAGCGGCTCCATTAAATCGAAAACAAACGCAGCCGAACCACTATTGCCTTCATGCATGACGCCAATCGTCGGATCATAGCCTTCCGCGATGGCGTCAATCTGTAATTGCGATTGCAGCACGCTGTAGGCATAATTCAAAATTGAATTTACGGGGTGCGACGCGTTTCGATTGCCAGCCTTGTGAAATAACGATGTGCGCTGGCTGATTTCTTTCCACGCGTCTGGAATTGGTCGCCTGGAAATTCCCCGCCACTTGATCGGCATGCCTTTCCAGGCGCGGAAATAAGCCGCCGCCGCATTCGCCTCCAGGGCGCGTAATTCGACGACACTTTTCGGCTGTCGCGCGTCCAATTTCGTGAGCGTCGCATAGGCAATTTCCATTGCCCTATTCCAGGTGTCATTTTTTCTGACGGATTTTTCGAGCGTGGTTATTGAATTTTCGATTTTCTGTGTGATTTTCGAAATCGAAAATTCTATCCGCTTATTTTCATCGGCACGCATCTCGCGCTGCCATTGCACACGAAATGGGTTGGCGGAATATCCCGATTTCGACGCAACGCAAATGACATCGCCGCGCCAATCAATACGAATTAAATCGATCCGTTGTTCGGCAAGCCATGAGAGGACGTCAAAAGAAACCGTTCCGGATCCATCAAGGACAATAATTCGTTCGGGGATCGAAAGCTCGCCTTTGAAGAAGCGAATGACCTCCTGCTTTTGCGGGTAATGGGTGAAGCCGTTGCGGATCGTCAGCGTGCCATTTTCAACGCGCAATGTGACTCCATGGCCAGAGAGAATTAGAGGCTGCCGCGGCCTTTCGCGAGCGGCGCGCCGGGAGCCAGTCTTTTGCGCTCGCTTTGCCCAGAGATTACAGCGCTCGGCCCAGTCCAGATCGTCTTCTTCTAATTCGATGTCGGACGGCACGGGCTCAGCGCAGCGCAAACGCGATCTGGGCTGAATTGTTTTCCTTCTAGAGCTGCCCAAGGATAGCAATCCTCAAAATATTCAGACGCTTTCTTTTCCGAGTTTAGCAGCTTCAATCTTCCTGAGAAGGTCCCAGTAGGAATCGTGGCTAGCGAAGCCTCGACGTAAATTCCTGGCCGAGAGGGCGGACTGGAATTCGGGAGCTTGCTGCAATTTTTGGACCTGCTCAGAGGCTTTTAGGCACTCTGAGGCTTTTTTTCCGAGGTCCGCGATGGTTTCGCTGTCGACGATCGAATTCGAATAGCGCCTCAGCGCAGCGATCACGAGGACAAACAAAGCTTGGGTATTCGCTGTTGATTTCCGCGCGTGCAGCGCAGCTTGATGTAGACCGAAGGCTTTCTTCTCAAAAACCGGCGACGTCGCATCGTAAAAATCAATCAAGAAGCCCATCGCGGTACGCGCGTCGTCTCGCGCCCTTTTCAGCTCATCCTCGGGAAAGTTGCTGATCTCCACGAGAGTGTGTGTCTCGCCGACCGACGAAACTGCCGCCAACCAGTCCAAGAGCGCTGCGTCCAGCAACAGACGATTTCCGAAAACCTGGTCTGTATTCGATTGACCGATGCCAAATCCGGCCTCCAGAATGCTCGTGTCTTGATCATCGAGACGTGGGTTGAATTGCCCCGTTGCGCTGCTGAGCATAATTCCCAAGAAGGGCAATAGATTATCAGCTCCCAATCTCCTCTTAATTTTCGATAGCCGAGCGTCGCTCGATATCTCGACGATGTGTTCATCCAAAATAGTTGAGGGCAGATTCTGGGCCTCTCGTTCGGCATTTTGTTTGCGAACCCCCCCCTAACAACCGGTCACCAAACCTGGCGATAAGCTTGAGTCTGCGAAACCCGTGGCATTCGTCTACCTCGTAGCCCTGCCACCATAGACGCCACCCGACGTACGTGAATCTCCGCTTTTCTTCGACAAGCAATCTCTCAATCTCTAGCGCCTGTGCCGCCGTGCCCACCGGATGATGCGTTTGACTCCCCCTTATACCCTTGGGGTGATCCCAATCGGGAAGCGGCAAAAGCCCTGCTTCACGGCGGCGCTCCAATCGCCGCTCTAGCGCGGACCTCTTGATCGTGATGCCAGCCGCTTCGAACGCTTGCTGGATGTCTTCGATCGTCTCCCAACCATCAGTCATCGCCCGGATCAGCTCCCCGCAGAATGCCATTTTCCAGGAATCGCGCGCCTCATTTTCGCGCTCCCTCAAACGTTGGGAGCCGAATCATGGCGACGAAATCCAAGAGAAAACGAGACTTTCAGGCTGAGTATAAAGCCAGAATCGCGCGCGGGCTGGCAAACGGAAAAAGCCGGTCGCAAGCGCGCGGCCACGCAAGGGCGAGCGATCTGCCTGATCGCGAGACTGCCCAATTCGTCGACAGGCGCAGCAAGCTCGAAAAAGCCCTCCGGTTAATGAAGCAAGGCTTCTCTCAAAAGGACGCCGCCAAATCTGCCGGCATCTCGCCCGAGACGCTACGCCGCTATCAGAAGCAGAACACCAAGTCTCGCCGCGAGGGCGGGCGCTGGGTCATTGTCGACGACCGCCCGGTCACCGTGCTCATGGCGACGCGTGGCAAGTTGCGCGACGTCACAGTGAGCCGAGACGCGGCGAGCGACATTGGTCGGCACTGGGTGGCGATCAACAAGTTCCTGGACAGCAACGACCCTTCGCATCTCGCGCCCTTTGTCGGACTTGGCTTGCGCGATACGCGCGGCAAGCTCTGGCCCTTCGAAGCGCGGCCTAATGTGCTGCGCAAGCTCGATAGCGCGGGCGAGTTCTCCTTCGTCGATATCTACCGCCAGACGGCGCAGCAGTAAGGAGCGCCGCTATGGACATGTTCGAACGAATGAGGAGCCGCGCTCGCGCGCTGTGGCGCGCCGGTCGCAAGGGTCAAAAGCTTTCATCGCTGTGGCGCTTCGAAAACTGGGCCAACGAAGGAACGGAAGATCACCATATCGCACGGGCCAAATACGGCGACGGCCTTATCCCAGCGCCGATCGGCATGCATCAAGAGCTGACCCGTCGGCAGATGGAGGAGCATCCGCCTGAAGGTCCTGATCCCAGCAATCCGCTCGAACGTAAGGGCCGCCTCGCCCTCGGCCTAGCTGACATAGCCGAATGCGTCGCGGACGGCTTGCGCCAGATTGGGGAAAAGCTAATCGAGGAAGCAAGGACTGGCGCGCGTGATCTGGACGCAGGAGCGGATATAGACTCAGAATTCGCGACCGTTATGCGCCTTTTTAGCGGGCGGCTCATGGAAATCGAATTGAGCCGAACGCTCGACCTAAAGGAATGACATAGGATGCCCAAAATCATCGACCGGAATTCTGAGGAAGCATCGGTTCCGGTCGATCATCTTCTCATCCAGTTGCGCGCCTATATCGAACGCGCGCCCGAAAAAGCCAAGAAATCCCCAAAAGCAAAAGCCAAGGAGCGGCGGGACGCGGTCTTCGATCCCGACGCGCCGCGAACGCCGCCGAGCGATTGGGCTCTCATCTTCGACTGTGAGACCCGCACCACTCCAGATCAGCGCTTGCGGTTCGGTGCCTACCAGCTGCGTTACAAGGGTCAGCTCGGGGAACGCGGGGCGTTTTACGAGCCCAAGTCGCTTACGGCAGCCGAAACGGCGCTCTTGCAGGAATTCATTGCGAAGGAGGAGCCCGGTCCCGACGCCGAGCGCATTCGCCTGTTGACCCGCGCTGAATTTGTCGAGGAGGTTTTCTACAAATCAGGCTATCTCGTCGGCGCGCAGATTGTCGGCTTCAATTTGCCTTTCGATCTCTCCCGCCTGGCGATCCGATACGCTTCCGCCCGGCGAAGCATGCGCGGCGGCTTCAGCCTCACCCTCTGCGAAACACCAGGACGGCCTGCGATTGCCGTGAAGCACCTCTCACAGCGGGCGGCGATGATTCGCTTCACCGGCTTGAGGAAAGACGACGAAACCGAAGAGGATGACATCGATCCCGACGCGCCGCACGAGAGCGAGGAAAAGGCGGATCCCGATCGTGGGTATTTCGTTGACGTGAAGACGCTCGCGGGGGCGCTGCTCAGCGGCTCCCATTCACTTGCCTCCCTATCCGAACTGCTGAGCATAGAGACGCGCAAGGTCGAATCGGAGGAGCATGGCGGCCCATTGACGAAAGAATATATCCGCTATGGTCTCAATGACGTGCAAACCACCTGGGAATGTTTCGAGAAGCTAACGGAGCGGTTCGAAAGCTTTGAACTGAATGAAACTGGCGCATATGACCTCTATAGCGAGGCCAGCCTTGGCAAGGCCTATTTAAAGACAATGGGGGTGACGCCCTGGCGCAAGCTGCAGCCGGAGTTCCCGCCGCAGCTCATCGGGCAAATTCTCAGTGGCTATTACGGTGGGCGCGCCGAGGTTCATATTCGTCGCCAGATCGTCCCCGTCATTCATTGCGACTTTCTGTCAATGTATCCCACCGTCTGCACGCTAACGGGGCTGTGGGATTTCGTTTGCGCAAAGGGGGTCAAACATCTCGACGACACGCAGGCGGCCCGCGAGTTTGTTGATCGACCCGCGTCGGAGCTGATCGAAAATCTTCAGCAAAAGGACGCCTGGTCGTCTCTCGCTGCGCTCGTGCAGGTTGAACCCAAGGACGATGTCTTTCCCGTCCGCGCCAAATATGATTCGCTTGTCGACGGCGTCGCGCCTCCAGCGACGATCGGCCTCAACTATCTGTCGAGCAAGGAACCCATATGGTTCACATTGGCGGACGTGCTCGTCTCCAAAATATTGACTGGCCGAACGCCGAAAATTCTCAGTGCCGTCCGCTTCGAGCCGATGGAAAAACAGGACGGCCTTGAGCCCATCACTGTCGCGGGCGAAACGATCGACCCTACGAAAGACGACTTTTATCGACGCCTGATCATTCATCGCAACGCTCTCAAGGCCAAAGCTGACGCCGTAGCCAGCGAGGCTGAGAAGCCGCCCCTCGAGAGCGACCAGCAAGGCGTCAAGATTCTCGCCAATGCGACGAGCTATGGGATCTTCGCCGAGTTGAACGTGGAGGATTATCGCACAGCCAAACCTATGATTGCCTATGGCGCAAAGTCGCAGGCATTCAAATTCAAATCGAAGAAATTCGAAAAGCCGGGTCGATATTTTCACCCACTGCTCGGGGCGCTGATCACCGGAGCCGCCCGGCTGATGTTGGCGCTCGCCGAAAAACAGGTCATCGAACAAGGACTGGATTGGGCTTTTTGCGATACCGACAGCATCGCCATCGCCAACGCCGCAAATCTCCCGCTCGAAGAGTTCAAAGCGAAGGCACTAAAGGTCCATGATTGGTTCAGGGATTTGAACCCCTATGGCGAGGATAAATCGATCCTGCAGCTCGAGAAGGTGAACTTCCCCAAGGGAAGAAACGGCGACCTCGAAGCCCTCGATCCGCCCTTCTGCCTGGCGATTTCGGCTAAGCGTTATGTCCTGTTCAACCGACACGACGGAGCACCGGTCATCCGCAAAGCGTCTGGGCATGGCCTTGGTCATCTGCTTGCGCCCTATGACGAACCCGCCAAGGAGCGCCGCTTGCGCATCAAGCGCA
The DNA here is from genome assembly GCF_005771425.1 of Methylocystis sp. B8. GTDB lineage: Bacteria > Pseudomonadota > Alphaproteobacteria > Rhizobiales > Beijerinckiaceae > Methylocystis. Next base: position 272,425 of record NZ_VBTZ01000002.1, read on the forward strand.
TTGGGGTGCCGCTCTGGCAGGAAGACATCTGGAAAGAGATCATCCGCGCCGCGGATAGCGACGCACCGGACCAGACCCGATTCATGGATATGGCCGGTTTCGAGGTCCTGGCGGCGAGTCCGTATGCGGCCACAACGCCGGAGCTTTTACGCTGGTTCGACGGCTACAACGACCGTCACAAGGACGGCGAAAAGGTCTTTCCCTTTGGCTTCTTGCTGTCGCTTCAGTCGAAGTCGCGAATAGAAATGGCGAAAGACGAGCCAGAAGCGCTTTCTGACGACCTTTGGCAAAGACGTGAGCCGCGCCCCGCCGCGCCCTTTTTCAAACATGCAATCGACGCCAAGAATCACGCCTTCGATCGCGAGCGCAATGAGCCAATCCCGTCGTCCTGGCTCAAATCCCATGGCCGCAGCCTCGTCCGCTACCACCTTCATCAGGAATCAAAATTCTGGGGTGGCGAATATGATCAGCGCGGACCGTTGCGCCGCCGTCATGTCCACGCCTTGTCCCTGCAGCCGATCGGCAAGGAGTCCGACAATCTCGAAGAGAATGAACTCATCGGTGAAGACGCGGGGCCAATTGAGCATCCAATGGAGTCGAGCGGCCAGAGGAAGCTAGCGGCATTCGTCTTGGAGACGCTCAAGCAATTCGAGATCAGCGATCGGGACCTGATCGGCAGGGCGAACGTTTCACACCATACGCTCGCATCCTTGCGCGGCCGCAAGGGCATCTCGGATGACTCCCTTCAGCGACTTGTGCGCGCCGCGGAGGAGTTGCGGCAAGAGGTAGAGTCGGTTGCTTCAGAAAATGAGCGATGGCTTGAAAAACTGAGAGAGATTTGTGACCAGGTGGGCGGGCGGAATAAATCGGCGAAATTGCTTAGCGTCAGCGGGCCGTATCTTGGGCGGGTGATGAGCGGGAAAAAGCCGATGACTGTGGAGATGGTTGAGAGGCTCAAGGAATTTAAGATTTAGTTGGAACATCCGCGCATGGACGCGGCGTAGTAGGATCCGGACCGGCTATCGGGTCCGAGCTGGCCGCCACGGGGGCATTGTCTCGCAAAACGGATATTGGAAACGATTGCCGTAAGACCGGATTTGACCCTGAGCGGACCTGCGCCCAAACTACGCGCCACATGGCGAGATCGCGCTGGAGACCTTCGAGTTGTAGGCGAACCCGAACAACGATGCGCGTTGCGTGAGTGATCAGCATCAATCGCCGTTAAGATCGCAGATGCTGCTCACCGTCGACCCTAGGGCAAATCGCAGTGCACGCCTCTGCTTTTCTGCGAAGGAAAACGAGCGATCCGCGAACCCTGACACCTTCCCCACCAGCAAGGCCCGGCCGCGCAGTTCCGTCGAGTCGGACATTCAAGATCCAGATAGCGGACCGTTCTAAGTTGCAACCAGCCAACGTCGAAGCTTGGCGCGAATCCAGCTAAGATGATGGGAGTGGCCTGATACCTGACTCAGAAAGCCTTCGCAAAAGGTCACTTCGTATGTGATCAATGATAAGCGTACTCATTTCGCAATAGAAATACTTGTTGGCAAACGACTTATTCTTGTCAGACCTGAAATTTGTACATCCAGACCTGCACACATCGAAATAGTCACATTCGAGGCACTCTTTCGCGAACATTAAAGTGCTATTCTTGCAAACTTTGCAGAGAGTAGGATGAACCTTAATGGTTTCGAGCCGATGCGTCTGCAGAGTTCCCAGCGGCTCCGGAAATGTTGATAGCAGGTCATCACAAGGGTAGATTGATCCATCTGGCAGAACGGTAATTATGTACGAACAGTCGTCACTAAAAATGCACGTGTCGGGTGCTGCACCGAGCAACAGTTGGGTGTAATCACGTAGGCGACGGACACAAATTTCGCTGTTCGCCTCGTCCATCCATTCGTCGTAAACGTCGATAAAGAACTGGGCAAACTCCCTCTGCGAGGGCATACTAGCGAGATCAATTGTGGTATGCTGCAAGCTTGCATGGGGTAGCAGGAAATCCATCCACACAGTGTCCATGGAACGAAAATAGCGGTAAATTTCAGCTCCGCGACGCATAGCGGCTGGTCCGAGAACGCAGAGTATCTGCAGCGGGTGTCCCTCTGACCGTAGCGCTTCGATACCCTGGATTACCTTAGCTGACGTCGGATGACCGGCATGGTCGACTCTCAGTGCGTCGTTGACCTCTGGTGGGCCATCCAGGCTAATAGAAGTTACTATCCCTAAGTCCTTGAGTAGTCGGGCGTAATGTCGAGTGAGTCTGACTCCGTTCGTTTGGAGTAGATGCGTAACCTTCGTGCTTGGCAGGTACTTCTGTTGAAATTCATATACGCTTTCGTAGAAGCTGGGTGGTTGTAACAGAGGCTCCCCGCCATGCCAATAAAACGTGAATCGTGACAGTTCTTGTGATTGAACATATTCAGATATTCTCGAGAAAAGAGATTCAAGCACATCAATATCCATTAAGATCAGCTTCTTAGACCCGAAGCCGTAATGGTCAACATAGCAATATTTGCAAGCGATATTACACCCTTGCGTGACCTTAACGATGGCATGCGTAATAGCCATGCTCGGTCCTCCTAGTTCAATACTTTGGTCGCTGACAGCCCGTTCAAAATCAAAAAAGCACGTTGTCGCAAAACAGTTCCGATCTGTGTCACTTTGGCAAAGCGGCACAGATCGGTGCATGAATTATCGAGGGTCAGTGCTGCTTATTTTTGTTTTGTTTCCAACCCGGGAACGTCAACCATGGTCGGAAGCTCTCTCTGAAGGGCCCCTCGACTCCACCCCCCTTGGATATGGTCTCCCCCACGACTCCATCCACCTTGAATATGATCGCTGGCTTTTAGGTCAGCAAAGCCCACGTCAGAGGCGCGCGCCACCGATACTAAGTCTTGAAGAAGCGAGTTGTTTATCTGGCGGATGTCGTCGATTGCCAAGTCACCAAATTCAATCTTTTTTGCCATGATTTTCACTCCTGAGCTGGAGTTAACGTTCAGGATGCTGCTATTGACCGGTCGACATGTCAAGAGCCGATGACGACACGACGAACGCGGCGTTTTGGCTCGGTACGGCCACATTCTCCTTGTGGTTCGTCCCTCAAGCTCGCGACCTTGAAGCGCTTCGTGCCATTCGGGTCACGCCGCCTTCGGCAAGGGCGCTTTGGCGTCCGCTTCTGGCGCGAAGCAGCCATCGAAGCGACGGCTGCTCATGACCCGTTCCGGACGTAGACTAGTTGCGCGTTGAGAGGTGCGAAACCGAGTAGCCAGCGCGTACGCTGAGGCAAAGACACTAAACAAATCGACTCCACTGGATATCCGGAGACCAGATCGACGCCGGCTAGCGTAAGGCGAGGAATATAGTAGATTGACTTCTCCCTTGGAGGGCTGACCTTTATGAAGAATTTGGTCGCTAGATGAATTTCTTTGCGGTTCGAGGTAGCCGTGAGCTTAGCGAAGAAGAATTTAAGGCTCACTTGGCGCTGACGGTTAGGCTGGAGAACGTAGGGGCTTTTCTTGGTGCAGGAGCCTCCGTCTCGGCCGGTGGAAAGACCCTCGCCGAAGTTTGGGCCGATTTTCTCAACGTCTACCCCGAAACCATAGCTTGGCTGGTAGAACACAAATTCATAAAAAAAAACCAAGCCTGCGCAGAGGCGGTTGTAAACCTTGAACAGGTAATGGATGCGCTCGATCTGGCGTCGATCGAATGGAGCCGGGCCGAGCGCGACGGCATAGCCGACCTCGACATACATCGATCCAACCTGCGGCGTGTCATCGTGAAGGCAGCTCTACTCCAGCCAGACCTTTGGGAGCGCCCGGACACGGCCCCGGACAACGAGGCCATCGGGGATCATGTGCGCCTACTATCCCGGCTCGTATCGAACAGACAGCCCGGCCAAGCGGCTCCGTGGGTTTACACGGTCAATTATGACCTTGCGATCGAATGGGCGGCAGAGGCCTTGGGCCTCCATCTGGTAAATGGCTTCACCGGCCTGCATTCGCGGGCATTTTCGCCTGCGTCATTCGACCTGGGTCTACGTAACACGCAGGCGCGTGGTGAAGCGCGCTTCGGCACCTACAATGTCTACCTGGGCAAGGCGCATGGGTCCCTTTCATGGATCGAGTCGGAGGACGGCTCTGTTGTTGAACTCCCTTCTCGAGCACAATGGGCGGACTTTAAGAAGTTCATCAACGCAGAAGCCGGAGTTACCTGCCCCGGCCTGTTGATCTTCCCTGGGGCAGCCAAGTTCGTGCAGACGGCGGGATTCATTTACGGCGAGATAGTCCGCCGGCTTACCGAATTCATGTCGCGCCCAAACACCTGCCTGATCATTAGCGGGTACGCATTCAACGACGATCATATCAATCGGGTTATCCTTTCGGCGCTTCAAAATCCGACCCTTCAGATCGTGATCTATCTTCCGGAGCTTGATCGCTTCGAAATGTTTCCGACAATTCCGAGGCCCCAGAAGACGCTAACACCCAATTTGATGTTGGCGCGACTAATTAAGCGCCAACTACCGCAGGTGACTGTTTGCGGCTTCGGTGCTCGCGCCTTTTTTAGCCAGATGACTAAAGATCTTCCAGAGCCGGCATTACTTGACGACGCGGCTCAACGCGCGCGGGATCTTGAACGTCTCCTCCGAGGCCCCGCTAACCAAACGGTGGCTGTACCCACGGGCACGATAACACAGGCCAGCGAGGCTCCCCTCGAGGATGGGGCGGAGGCATGATTCGTCGGCAACCCATCGGCTATGTGGTGGAGATCGACGGGTCCAATCTGCTCGTCAATCTGCGTGAAAATGCCCGCGGGCACATCGCGGGACATCCGGACGGCGTTTCCACCGTAGGGCAACCTGGCGACTTAGTGGGGGTGCAAGGTGGTCCCGACATTATCGTGTTGCGCATTTTGTCCATCGCGTTTGCAGAGCCGAAGTCGATTCTGACGGACGCGTCGGTCACGGGGCGGATTGCGGAACCTCTGAGGCAACTGCGCGGATGCGTGATTGGCTTTCTTAGGCGCGACCGCGCGAATCTCACGTTTACAGCGCAAGACTGGCACCTTCCAGTCCTAGGAGCCGCAGTATTCCCGCTTTCGGACGAGGAGATGCTCGCGACCATCGGCGATCAGGGCCCTGCCAACGAGCGCGTTCAGCTTGGGAGTGACGCACGCAATCCCCTCGTCGCGGTGCAGGCCAATGTCAATGACCTGCTAACCCGGCATTTCGCTATCCTCGGAGCGACAGGGCAAGGTAAGACCCACTTCCTAGCGGCAATCCTTCAGCGACTAGTCAAGGCACCGCACGCGCGAATTGTTGTGTTCGATGTCAATGGCGAGTACGCCCCCGCCTTCAGCATTCCTGGCGTGCGTCTGAAGTGGACGCGTCTTGGACCCGCGTCAGCCGACGAACAGAGGGCTGGGTTGGAATCGCTAAAAATTCCGTACTATGCCCTCGGTCGACATGGTCTTTCGCGCCTTCTTCTTCCAAGCGAGAAAACTCAGATGCCATCGCTACGCTTCGCGGTTGAGCACATGAGGTTTATCGAAGCGGATGCGGGAGGGGCACGTGTTGCTGGCCATTCCGACAATGTCTTCTTCGACGACTGTCGTCAGGGAGATGCCGAGATCGCCTATCGGCAGATGGAGCTGATCAGGACCAAGCAGGCAAGGTTGGCCGACCGCTGGCCCCATATGCGAGGATTGGCGTGCTTGGCTGCGGACTGGTACTCGATCGTCTCGGAAACTCGGGGTGGGAATACTACTTACCGCCGTAACGCCTTCAGCTACGGCCATATCCACTCGCTGGTGAACCGAATCAGAGGGTTGATTGAGGATGCAAACTTCTGCTCCGTGGTCGACGTCAACGGCGGTGAGCCCTTGGGCGGTAGTCTCTCCATGAAACGCGAGTCGCTGGAGCTGACCGAAAGGATATTCGGCCCTGTAGCGCATGGACCGAACGATTGGCACGTGCACGTCATCGACCTCAGTCGTCTAGCACAAGACTTGATGCCCTTCGTGCTCGGCTCACTGTTGGAGCTCTATGCTGCCGTTCTCTTCCGACGTGGACCAGGAGCCACCCACCCGACGCTGTTAGCGCTCGAAGAGGCGCACCATTACCTACGCCAGCTGCCTGGCGACGCCGAGATAGGCCAACACGCGCTTGCGTATGAAAGACTAGCGAAGGAGGGGCGGAAGTTCGGCGTATCCATGATGATTAGCACTCAGCGCCCTTCGGAGGTTTCCCCGACCGTCTTGGCGCAATGCGGAACCTGGGCGGTGTTCAGGCTTAGTAATGACAGTGATCAGCGGGCGGTATCTGCCGCGGCCGAGAGCGTCGCCTCGAACGTCGCTCGCCAGATCAGTGGCCTCGCTCGCGGGGAAGCGGTCATCTTCGGTGCGGCCATGCCGATCGCCACCCGCGTCAACGTAGTGCCAGCGAACCCTGTTCCGAAATCGTCTGATCCGCTGTTCGTCACAAAGTGGGGATACGGCGCGAAGGGACCAGCCGGCACCGTGGATCGGAGATTCGAAGGAGCAGTCGAAGCCATTTCGGAGTGATTCAAAGGCGTTGGTTGGAGTAAATTAGCCCCTCGCCGCCACTCCAGTGCAAAATCTGACACGAAGCGGCAATTCTTAAGGGCGAAATCTTGAATGAAATACCCTGTCGATGATGCGAGATATCGCGCTAGGAATGCAGCGCACCTTCTCACGATCATCATCGATACCGATCGAGGCGCGACAATGCCATTTGACCCATCAATGTTTGATCAAATCGTTGCCGATCTTCGCGTCCTCGAGATTGATGAGATCAAACAAAGATTGCGACCCTTGATGATCGGGTACGAAATTAAGTCGCCTAAATTCAATGCGGGCGCGTTTCTTTATCGGGCGCGAATGTTGGATTCCAAATTTAGCAAATCCGCCGGTGTCACGCATAAGGACCTTATATACCCGCCCAAGCACTTAGCGAAACTCGGCCGGCTGAACCGCGCGGGAGACTCTGTTTTTTATGCGTCAATGCACAAGGAATCCGTTTTCTTCGAGCTTCCTAACTTAAAGACGGGTGACGAGCTGATCTTAACCTTTTGGAAGACGACCGAGCAAATGTTCGTCAACAACATTGGTTATACGGAATTCGCCTTTAAGAGGCTCGGCGCAAAGCGTCCTGTTCCCACATGGAGGCCGCCAAAAGCTCCGGAAGACACAGGAACGTCGGTGAGTTTGCCGACATTGCCGCAAGACGTTGTGAATGTCGCCCTATCCAAGGACGAGAATCGTGAGATCAAGGAAGCGTTCAGCGAACACTTCATGCACAGTGTCACTTGTGACGAATCCTTTCGCTACAAACTTACCGTGGCTATCGGTGAAATGCACTTGGGCTACATTACCGATCAAAACGTGCAGTTCGCCGGCATCCTCTATCCGTCAGTTCGCATGTGGGCCAATGGTGACAATATTGCCTTGCTTCCTTGGTTTGTCGATAATCACCTTGAATTTCGCAAGGCCGTCCACGTTCGGATCAAAGGCCGGACTGAAAGGACTATAGATATCGATTATCTAGATGCCGCACATGAATTTGACGACGCGGGAAGATTGAAGTGGCTCGGCCGCATTCGAGCTTGGACGCTGAAACCGCAGCAGGCAGCAAGGTTTTTGGGTGTTGCTGGTCAGGACGACGACGGGGATTACACCGTAGGCGAAGATGGTCAGCCTGCGCATTGGACGGCGGTGGACGCGACCACGGAACAACCAATTTATCCGGAATAGTATTTAGGGTCGTATAGAATCCTAGGGGCGAAATTGGTCCAGTCCCGTCTGGCGCTTCTCCGACATTCCCTGCTGTCGGCAGTTCGTTCGCAGACCGGTGAAAAGCAGACGCGCCTACTCCGCTGCAAACCCGCCCATCAAAAAGCTACGCCTCTTATTGCATCCCCCAAAATGTAATTTGTTTCGCCGGACAAGCGTGTGCCGAGAGGCTGACTCAAACTGACGATCGAAAACGACGGGGGGTGCCTAAAGTGTGGCTGATGTCAGTGATAGCTATATCCCCCCGACGAACAAAAAAAGAACTTGGCAAAAAGAACAAATCGTGCACACTGGAGTTCAGGGTCAAGCGCGCCGTCCCCCCTTCTCGCCTTGGCGCGCTTGGCCCTGCGCCCCTCGCAGCCGCCGTTGCCTGCGCCTAGCTAACCATGTCAGAAGGAATTTTCAGCCGTGAGCCAAGCCAACCTCCGCCTCGTGGAAGGGACTTCCGTGGACAAGACCAAGGCGCTCGACGCCGCGCTTTCCCAGATCGAGCGCGCGTTTGGCAAGGGCTCGATCATGCGGCTCGGCAAGAACCAGAAAGCCGTCGAGATCGAGACGATCTCCACAGGCTCGCTCGGGCTCGACATCGCCCTTGGCGTCGGCGGCCTGCCGCGCGGCCGGGTGGTTGAAATCTACGGGCCGGAATCGTCCGGCAAGACCACCCTGACGCTGCATGTCATCGCCGAGGCGCAGAAAGCCGGCGGCGTCTGCGCCTTCGTCGACGCCGAACATGCGCTCGATCCGGTCTACGCCCGCAAGCTCGGCGTCAATCTCGATGAATTGCTGATCTCTCAGCCCGACACCGGCGAGCAGGCGCTCGAAATCACCGACACGCTGGTGCGCTCCGGCGCCGTCGACGTGCTCGTCGTCGATTCGGTCGCGGCGCTGACGCCGCGCGCCGAGATCGAAGGCGAAATGGGCGAGGTGCAGCCGGGCCTGCAGGCGCGGCTGATGAGCCAGGCGCTGCGCAAGCTCACCGCCTCGATCGCGCGCTCCAACACGCTCGTCATCTTCATCAATCAGATCCGCATGAAGATTGGCGTGATGTACGGTTCGCCCGAGACGACGACCGGCGGCAATGCGCTGAAATTCTACGCCTCGGTGCGGCTCGACATCCGCCGCATCGGCGCGATCAAGGAGCGCGACGAGACGATCGGCAACCAGACCCGCGTCAAAGTGGTCAAGAACAAGGTCGCGCCGCCGTTCAAACAGGTCGAATTCGACATCATGTATGGCGAGGGCGTCTCAAAGATGGGCGAATTGATCGATCTTGGCGTCAAGGCCGGCGTCGTCGAGAAGTCCGGCGCCTGGTTCTCCTATGACAGCCAGAGGCTCGGCCAGGGCCGCGAGAACGCCAAGACATATTTGAAGCAGCATCCAGAGGCGGCTCAGCGCATCGAGCAGGCGATCCGCGAAAACGCCGGACTGATCGCCGAGCGCATTCTCGAGGCGGCGCAGGATGACGAGGAATAATCTCTGCCCAGTTGCCCACGGGGACGCTGACCATAAACCTTAGCGCGCTTGGCGACAGAAGGCGGGAAGGCGCCATTCGGGCGCGCCTCCCGCCATTGCCGTTTATCCCTGAAACTGTCATATCGCCCAGGACGAAGCGCCGCCTGCCGCAGCCTTCGCCGCAACCTCGGAGCGTCGCCAGTTTCATTGAAACGAAAAGCCGCTCCAGGTTATTGTTTTAAACGCGTCTCCCGCGTCAGTGCGCCGCCGCTTTGGCGAAAAGGGACGCATCTACGAGCCGTGACCGAATGAGTGGCGTCAACCAGATCAGAACCGCCTTCCTCGATTTTTTCGCCCACAATGGGCACGAGAAAGTCGCGTCATCCTCGCTCGTGCCGCACAATGATCCGACGTTGATGTTCACCAACGCCGGCATGGTGCAATTCAAGAATGTCTTCACCGGCGTCGAGAAGCGCGCCTATGCGCGCGCCGCCTCCGCCCAAAAATGCATGCGCGCCGGCGGCAAGCACAACGACCTCGACAATGTCGGCTACACCGCCCGACATCTCACCTTTTTCGAGATGCTCGGCAATTTCTCCTTCGGCGATTACTTCAAGGAAGGCGCGATCGAACTCGCCTGGACTCTGGTCACGCGCGAATTGGGCCTGCCGCGCGACCGCCTGCTCGTCACCGTCTATCATGACGACGACGAGGCTTACGATCTGTGGAAGAAGATCGCGGGCTTTTCGGACGATCGCATCATCCGCATCGCCAGCGCCGACAATTTCTGGAGCATGGGCGACGTCGGCCCGTGCGGACCGTGCTCGGAAATCTTCTATGACCAGGGCGAGAGCGTCGCGGGCGGGCCCCCGGGCAGTCCGGACGAGGACGGCGACCGTTTCCTGGAATTCTGGAACCTCGTCTTCATGCAATATGAGCAGGTGGCGCCTGGCGAACGCGCGCCGCTGCCGCGCCCCTCGATTGACACCGGCATGGGGTTGGAGCGCATCGCCGCTCTGCAACAAGGCGTCCATTCGGTTTTCGATATTGATCTCTTCCGCGGGCTGACCAGCGCGGTCGCCGATTTCACCGGCGCGCCGGTTGACGGCCCGCAAGGCGCGAGCCATCGCGTGATCGCCGATCATCTGCGCGCCTCCGCCTTCCTCGTCGCCGACGGCGTGACGCCGTCGAACGAGGGCCGCGGCTATGTGCTGCGCCGGATCATGCGCCGCGCCATGCGCCACGCGCAGCTTCTCGGCGCTAAAGAGCCGCTGATGTGGAAGCTCTCGCCGACGCTCGTCGCCGAGATGGGCCAGGCCTATCCGGAACTCGTGCGCGCGCAGGCGCTCATCGCCGATACGCTGCTTTCCGAAGAGACGCGCTTTCGCGCGACGCTCGCGCGCGGCCTCGCGATCCTCGACGAGGAGACGGCCGAGCTCGGCCAAGGCGCGAAGCTTTCCGGCGAAACGGCGTTCAAGCTCTACGACACTTACGGCTTTCCATTCGACCTCACAGAAGACGCGCTGCGTCCGCGCGGCATCGGCGTCGACAAGGACGGCTTCAACGCCGCGATGGAGCGTCAACGCGCCGAGGCGCGCAAGGCCTGGGCCGGCTCAGGCGAGACCGCGACCGAGGCGCTATGGTTTGCGCTGAAGGAACGTCTCGGCGCGACGGAATTTCTTGGCTACGAGACTGAAAGAAGCGAGGGCGTCGTCACCGCCATCCTTCATGACGGCGCCGAGGCCTTCTCGCTCAAGAAGGGCGCGCACGGCGCGCTCATCCTCAATCAAACGCCATTCTACGGCGAGTCGGGCGGTCAGGTTGGCGACGTCGGCGAGATGCGCGGACGCGGCGTGCGGTTCCGCGTCGAGAATACAATCAAAAAGCTTGGCGACCTCATCGTTCACGAGGGAGTCGTCGAAGAAGGCGAGATCACGCCAGGCGTCGCGCTTGAACTCGATGTCGATCACGAGCGACGCAGACAGGCGCGGGCCAATCATTCGGCGACGCATATCCTGCATGAGGCGCTGCGCCAGGTGCTCGGCGACCATGTTGCGCAGAAGGGGTCGCTCGTCGCGCCAGATCGCCTACGCTTCGACTTCACCCATCCGAAGCCGCTGACCGACGAGGAGCTGGCGCGCGTCGAGACGCTCGCCAATGAGATCGTTCAGGACAATGCGCCGGTCGAAACGCGCGTAATGGCCCAGGACGACGCTATTCACTCAGGCGCGCGCGCGCTCTTTGGCGAGAAATACGGCGACGAAGTGCGCGTCGTTTCGATGGGTCCGCTGAGCCCCGGCGCCGCGCATCCCTTCTCCGTCGAACTTTGCGGCGGCACCCATGTCGCCCGCACCGGCGACATCGGTCTCATCGCCATTGTCGGCGAAGGCGCGGTCGCGTCCGGCGTGCGCCGCATCGAGGCGCGCACCGCCGAAGGCGCCCGCAGCCAGCTTGTCTCGCAGTCGCGCGCGTTGCGCGACATGGCGGCGCTGATGCGCACGCCTGTCGAAGATGCGCCGGCGCGGCTGGCGACTCTCCTTGACGAACGCAAGCGGCTCGAACGCGAACTCGCCGAAGCCAAGCGGAAACTCGCGATGGGCGGCGGCGCTGTCGATGGCGCCGCGGAGAAGCCGCGCGACATTGGCGGCGTCAAACTTCTCGCGCGCGCCGTCGAAGGCATAGAGGCGAAAGATTTGAAGTCCATGGTCGACGACGCGAAAAAGGCGATCGGCTCGGGCGTCGTCGCCATCGCCAGCGCCTCGCCCGACGGCAAGGCTGGCATCGTCGTCGGCGTCACCGACGATCTCACCGAAAAATATAGCGCCGTGGATTTCGTCCGCGTCGCCAGCGTCAAGCTCGGCGGCAAGGGCGGCGGCGGCCGGCCCGACCTCGCGCAGGCTGGCGGCCCTAACGCCGCCGCCATTGACCAGGCGCTCGCCTCGGTCGAGGACGCGCTGCGCGGCAAAGCGGCCGCGTCATGAGCGAGCCGGACCGGCGGCGCGGTCTGGCTTTGTTGCGGCGGCGCGTCCACGTCATTCTGGACGGCGGCAGCCATGACCACGTCGCGCGCATCGTTCATCGCGCGCTGATCTCGCTTGTGCTGCTGTCGGTCGTTTCAGTGATTTTTGAATCCGTGCCCGAATATGGCGACCGTTATGCGGTTGTTTTCGACGGCATCGAATATGTCGCGGTCGCCGCCTTTACGCTCGAATATATATTGCGCGTCTGGTGCGCGCCCGAACTCGCATTTTACGCCCATCGCACGCCAACGGCCGCCCGCATCGCCTTCATCCGGTCGGGCTGGGCGCTGATCGATCTGGCCGCCTTCCTGCCTTTCTATCTCTCCTTCTACTTTTCATCTGATCTGCGCGTCTTCTTGATGCTGCGCCTCCTGCGGTTTTTCAAATTCGCACGCTACTCTCCAGGCATCCGCACCTTGCTTGCGGTGATCGAGGCGGAGCGCAAGGCGCTGCTGGCCTGGCTCATCCTTCTCTTTGGCGCAGTGCTTTTTTATTCGACGGCGATGCATGTCGCCGAACATGAGGCGCAGCCCGAAAAATTCGGCACAATTCCCGATGCGATGTGGTGGGCGATCGAAACCGTGACGACGGTCGGCTATGGCGAAGTGATTCCGCTGACGCTCGCGGGCAAGCTCATCGCCTCCTTCGCCATGGTCACGGGCTTCATGCTGCTGGGCCTTCCGGTCGGCATTCTCGCCACCGCCTTCGCCGAAGAAATCCATCGTCGCGAATTCGTCGTCACCTGGACGATGGTCGCGAGCGTGCCGCTGTTTCGCGGTCTCGACGCTTCGGGAATCGCCGAAATCATGCGCTATCTTCGTGCGCAGTCCATTCCGCGGGGCGCATTGATCGTGCGTAAGGGCGATCCCGCCCATTCAATGTATTTCATCGCCGAGGGCGAGGTCGAAGTCGAACTGGCGCATCAGAACGTCCGGCTTGGCGAAGGCCAGTTCTTCGGCGAAATGGCCGTGCTGCAAAAGACGTTGCGTAGCGCCGACGTTCACGCGACGGCGGCGACGAAGCTCCTCGTCCTCGACGCCTATGATCTGCAGACGCTGACCAAGCGCAATCCGGAAATTGGCGACGCCATCCGCGAAGTCATGCGATCGCGATCGGAACTCGCGCCCGCCGAGCGGCACGGCGACATGATCGAAGCTGAACTCGAGGAATCGTCGGCGCCTGAAGGCGTAAACGAGGTCTGATCAGCCGACGATCGCCGCGCGCAGCTCCTGAAGCTGCGCGAGCTTGTCGGACGCCGCGAGGCGCGCGTCATCTGACTTGGCGTCGGCGATGTCTTCGCGCGCGTTCTGGATGTCAGCGTCGACCTTCGCGAGATCGATCTCGGCAAGCGGAATCGCCTGTTCGGCGAGAATGGTGAAGCCGGACGCGTTCACGTCAGCGAAGCCGCCGCGTACAAAGAGCTTTTCAACCTTGCCGTCGCCAGAGACCGTCACCACGCCGGCCTTTAAGGTCGTCATCACCGGCGCATGGTCCTTGAGCACAGTGAACTGGCCGTCGGCGCCGGGCGCAACGACAGATTCAACTTCGCCGGAGAAGAGATGCTTCTCGGGAGAAACGAGTTCGAAGTGGAATGCGGCCATGTCCGGCTCCCGCGAAGTCTTTATTCAATTGCGCCGTCTCCCGGCGCGTCATGGCCGGGCTTGACCCGGCCATCCATGCGAACTTTCAACCGATGGCCGGCACACGTCCGGCCATGACGCATAGGCGGCCGCTTACGCCGCTTCCTTGGCGAGCTTCGCGGCTTTTTCGACCGCCTCTTCTATCGAACCAACCATATAGAAGGCGGCCTCGGGCAAATGGTCGTATTCGCCTTCGACGAGGCCCTTGAAGCCCTTGATCGTGTCGGCGAGCGCGACGAGCTTGCCGGGCGAACCCGTAAACACTTCGGCGACATGGAAGGGCTGCGAGAGGAAGCGCTCGATCTTGCGGGCGCGCGCGACGACGAGCTTGTCCTCTTCCGAGAGCTCGTCCATGCCGAGAATGGCGATGATGTCCTGCAACGACTTATAGCGCTGCAGCGTTGACTGCACCTTACGCGCGACGTCGTAATGCTCCTCGCCGACGATCGCCGGCGACAGCATGCGCGAGGTCGAGTCGAGCGGATCGACCGCCGGATAAATGCCCTTCTCGGCGATCGAGCGCGACAGCACGGTCGTCGCGTCGAGATGCGCGAAGGAGGTTGCCGGCGCCGGGTCAGTCAAGTCGTCGGCCGGCACGTAAATCGCCTGCACCGAAGTGATCGAACCCTTGGTCGTCGTGGTGATGCGCTCCTGCAGCGCGCCCATGTCGGTCGCGAGCGTCGGCTGATAGCCGACCGCCGACGGGATGCGCCCGAGAAGCGCCGACACTTCCGAACCCGCCTGGGTGAAGCGGAAGATGTTGTCGACGAAGAACAGAACGTCCATGCCGCGGTCGCGGAAATCTTCGGCGACCGTGAGGCCAGACAGCGCGACGCGCATGCGCGCGCCCGGCGGCTCGTTCATCTGGCCGTAGACCAGCGCGCATTTCGAGCCTTCGCCGCCGCCCTTCTTGTTGACGCCGCCCTCGATCATCTCGTGATAGAGGTCGTTGCCCTCGCGGGTGCGCTCGCCGACGCCGGCGAAGACGGAGTAACCGCCATGCGCCTTGGCGATGTTGTTGATGAGCTCCATAATCAGCACGGTCTTGCCGACGCCCGCGCCGCCGAAGAGGCCGATCTTGCCGCCCTTGGCGTAAGGCGCCAGCAGATCGACGACCTTGATGCCGGTTTCGAGAATTTGCGCTTCGGTCGCCTGTTCGGAATAGGAAGGCGCCGGCTGATGGATGGCGCGGGTCTTGCCCGTGTTGAGCGGGCCGGCCTCGTCGACCGGCTCGCCGATGACGTTGATGATGCGGCCAAGCGTTTCGTCGCCGACAGGAACCGAAATCGGCGCGCCGGTGTCGGTGACTTCCTGCCCGCGAACCAAGCCTTCGGACGAGTCCATGGCGATGGTGCGCACGGAGTTTTCGCCAAGATGCTGCGCGACTTCGAGAACGAGGCGATTGCCTTGATTTGTCGTCTCGAGCGCGTTCAAAATCTGAGGCAAATGCCCTTCGAACTGCACGTCGACGACGGCGCCGATGACTTGGGTGATGCGCCCCGTGGGCTTATTGGCGGCCATGTTTCGTCCTCGTCCTAAATGCGTCAGAGCGCCTCGGCGCCCGAGATGATTTCGATGAGTTCTTTGGTGATCATCGCTTGCCGCGACCTGTTGTAGAGGGTCGTCTGCTTGCGGATCATTTCGCCGGCGTTGCGCGTGGCGTTGTCCATCGCGCTCATGCGCGCGCCCTGTTCGGAGGCGGCGTTCTCCAGCAGCGCGCGAAACACCTGCACCGAAATGTTGCGCGGCAGCAGCGTCGAGAGGATTTCGTCCTGTCCCGGCTCATATTCGTAAGACGCCTGCGGACCTTCGACGGCCGGCGCGTTTTCGTTCGATGGAATTTGCGCCGGGATGATCTGCTGCGCGGTGGGTATCTGCGCGATCACCGATCTGAAGCGCGAGAAGAACAGCGTCGCGACATCGAAACCGCCCTCTTCGAACATACGGATGATCTTCTTGCCGATCTCATCCGCGTTGTCGAAGCCGATCTGCTTGACGCCGCGCAGCTCAATGAGCTCGATGATGTTGCGCTCGTACTGCCGGCGGAGCTGCTCATAGCCTTTCTTGCCGACGCAGAGGATCTTGACGGTCTTGCCCTGATCCTGAAGCCGCGTGATATGCTCGCGGGCGAGACGCACGATCGAGGAGTTGAACGCGCCGCAAAGGCCGCGTTCAGCGGTGGCGACAATCAGAAGATGCGTGTCGTCGTTGCCGTTGCCGGCGAGCAACGGCGGCCCGCCCGCCGTCACGCCGGAGGCAAGATTGGCGAGCACCGACTCCATGCGCTCGGCATAGGGGCGCGCCGCTTCCGCCGCCGACTGCGCGCGTCGCAACTTGGCGGCGGCGACCATCTGCATGGCCTTGGTGATCTTCTGCGTCGCCTTGACGGAGGAGATGCGGTTTCTGAGATCCTTCAGCGAGGGCATGGACTTGCTTCTGGCCTAGAGGGCTTCCTCTCCCGGCAGCGGGAGAGGAAGAAATTTAAGCGAAGGACTTAGCGAAGGTCTCGACGACGTTCTTGAGTTTCGCCGCCGTCTCGTCGGTCAGATCCTTCGTCGTGCGGATGCTCTCCAGAATGTCGCTGTGCTGCGACCGCAGCACGGCAAGCAAGCCGTCTTCGAAAGCGCGCACGCGATTGACCGGCAGCGGATCGAGATAGCCATTGACGCCGGCGTAGATCACGCAGGTCTGCTCTTCCATCTTCAGCGGCGAGAACTGGGGCTGCTTCAAGAGTTCGGTCAGCCGCGCGCCGCGATTGAGAAGTCGCTGCGTCACTGCGTCGAGGTCCGAGCCGAACTGGGCGAAGGCCGCCATTTCGCGGTACTGGGCGAGTTCGCCCTTGATCTTGCCGGCGACCTTCTTCGTCGCCTTGGTCTGCGCCGACGAGCCGACGCGCGAGACCGACAGACCGACGTTCACCGCAGGACGGATGCCCTGATAGAAGAGATCGGTCTCAAGGAAGATCTGGCCGTCGGTGATCGAAATGACGTTCGTCGGAATATAGGCCGACACGTCGTTCGCCTGCGTCTCGATGACGGGCAGCGCGGTCAGCGACCCGGCGCCGCGATCGTCGGAGAGCTTCGCGGCGCGCTCGAGCAGGCGCGAATGCAGGTAGAAGACGTCGCCCGGATAGGCTTCGCGGCCCGGCGGGCGGCGCAGCAGCAGCGACATCTGGCGGTAGGCGACGGCCTGCTTCGACAGATCGTCGTAGATGATGACGGCGTGCATGCCGTTGTCGCGGAAATATTCGCCCATCGCGCAGCCCGAGAAGGGCGCGAGGAACTGCATCGGCGCCGGATCGGAGGCGGTAGCGGCGACGACGATCGAATAGTCGAGCGCGCCGCGCTCTTCGAGCACCTTGACGAATTGCGCGACCGTCGAGCGCTTCTGGCCGATGGCGACATAGACGCAGTAGAGCTTCGCCTTCTCGTCGTCGCCGTCGTTCAAGGACTTCTGGTTAAGGATTGTGTCGAGCGCGATGGCGGTCTTGCCGGTCTGACGGTCGCCGATGATGAGTTCGCGCTGGCCGCGGCCGATCGGGATCAGCGCGTCAACGGCTTTCAGTCCCGTCGCCATCGGCTCATGCACCGATTTGCGCGGAATGATGCCCGGCGCCTTGACGTCGACGCGCGCGCGGGTCGCGGTCTTGATCGGCCCCTTGCCGTCGATCGGATTGCCGAGCGCGTCGACGACGCGGCCGAGAAGCTCCTTGCCGACCGGCACGTCGACGATCGCGCCGGTGCGCTTGACCGTCTGGCCTTCCTTAATGTCGCGGTCGGAGCCGAAAATAACGATGCCGACGTTGTCGGTTTCGAGATTGAGCGCCATGCCGCGCACGCCATTCTCGAATTCGACGGTCTCGCCGGCCTGCACATTGTCGAGGCCATAGACGCGCGCGATGCCGTCGCCGACGGAGAGAACCTGGCCGACCTCGGTGACCTCGGCCTCGGCGCCAAAGTTGGCGATCTCATTCTTGAGGATCGCGGAAATTTCTGCGGCGCGGATATCCATCAGCCGACCTCTTTCATGCGTGTGCGGATTGAGTTGAGCTTGGTGCGAACGGAAGCGTCGACCATGCGTGAACCGAGTTTGACGATTAAGCCGCCAATGATCGACGGATCTGTCTTGACGTTGAGATCGACGGTCTTGCCGCCGGTGACGCCAGCAAGCGCCTCGCGCAGCGCCGTCTCATGATCGGGCTTCAGCGGGCCCGCGACCGTGATGTCGGCGCGTACCCGCCCCTTCGCCTTATCGTTGAGACTGCGATAGGCGGCGATCATGTTCGAGATGACGAAGAGACGCCGCTTCGAGGCGACGAGCCGAATGAAATTCGCGGCGATGCCGGAGATCTGCGCCTTGTCGAGAACGGCGTCGAGCGCCTTGATCTGCTCCTGCGCGGAGAACACCGGGCTTCTCACCAAGCGCTTCAGATCGTCGCTGCCGTCGATGAGAGCCTGGAATTTGTCGAGAGCGGCGGCGACGTCATCGGCGGCGCGCTTCTCAGTCGCCAAATCATAAAGGGCGGAGGCGTAGCGACCTGCAACGCCCGATACGGAATCTTCGGCTTGAGCCACCTGGTTCGCTCGTAATCTACGTCGTTGACGTCGTCAGCAGTGCAAAATCGCACGGTCGCGACGATTAAGCGGTTAGCCTCAAACGACGGATGCTGTAGGAAAAGGAACGAGGGCGGCTGCGCCCCAGTTCCAAGGCGAGCGTCCCCTAACACAGGCGTTTTGGGGGCGCAACCCTGTCACATTGCCGCGATTTTCGGCGCCGGCGCTCGCCGGCTAAGCAACAGCCGAGTAACCAGCCAAGCAGGGAGACTTCATTCATGACCAAAGCGGTTGTCGGAATAATCGGCGGCTCAGGCGTTTATCATCTACCCGGCCTGACCAACATTCGCCACGAGCGCGTTGCGACGCCCTGGGGCGAGCCTTCCGACGAACTTTGCTTCGGCGAGCTTGGCGGCACGAAAGCGGTCTTTTTGCCGCGGCACGGGCGCGGGCATCGCATCTCGCCCTCGACGATCAACTACCGCGCCAATATCGACGCGATGAAACGCGCGGGAGTCACCGATCTGATTTCGGTCTCCGCCTGCGGCTCGTTCAAATCGGAGCTTTTTCCCGGCCTCTTCGTGCTCGTCGATCAATTCGTTGATCGCACCTTCGCAAGGCAATCCTCCTTCTTCGGCGACGGCTGCGTCGCCCATGTGTCGATGGCGCATCCGATCGCGCCATTGCTTTCCGCGCGCATCGGCGCCGCCGCGAAAGCCGAGAACATCGGTCACGTCGCCAACGGAACTTATGTCTGCATGGAAGGCCCGCAATTTTCGTCCTACGCCGAATCGCTCACCTATAAGGGCGCCGGCTATGACGTGATCGGCATGACGGCGATGCCGGAGGCGAAGCTCGCGCGCGAAGCCGAAATCTCCTACGCGACCGTCGCGATGGTGACGGATTTCGATTGCTGGCATCCAGAGCACGACAATGTCGACGTCGCCGCGGTGATCGCAATCGTTCAGAAAAACTCGGCGACTGTCGCGCGGCTGCTCGCGCGCGTGTTGGCTGACTTTCCGCGCGAACATGAGCCCTGCCCGATCGGCTCCGACCGCGCGCTCGACAACGCCATTCTCACCGCGCCCGACGCGCGCGATCCGGAACTGTTGAAGAAACTTGATGCGGTGATGAAAAGGGCAAAGCCCGCCTAGGAGGCGGAAGCGCCGCGCTGTGCTGCGTGGATTCGTGACGCCTGCGTCACGACTGCTTCCCAGGATTCGCCAACAAGCTGGTCAGGGCGTTCAAATCAATCGGCTTGACCAAAAAGCCGTCAAAGCCTGCCTTAAGCGCGCGTTCTCGAACATTTTCCTGACCCCATCCGCTATGTGCGACGAGGAGGATGTTTTGCCCCTGTGGCGTCTTTCTAATTTCGTGCGCCAACTCATGCCCATCCATGCCCGGCAAACCGATGTCCGCGATCACAAGCTCCGGATTGAATTCCGGGATCATGGCAAGCGCGGATGAAGCATTAGAGGCGATTTGAGTTTCTACGCCGAATGACCGGACAAGAAGCGCCAGGCTCTCAGCCACGTCGGGTTGGTCGTCGACGATCAATGCGCGGTGAATCGCAATTGCCGGGCTCGCCTTGGCGTGATCCCGATCTTCATCGACTGGCTCAACTTCAGCAATACGGAGCCGAACGCGGAAGTCGCTGCCTTTGCCCGGACCTGGGCTATACGCCTCTATTTGACCTCCGTGCAGTTCGACGATGCCTCGGGCGAGCGTCAGTCCGACGCCAATTCCGCCCTGTTCCCTCCCAAGCTCCTTGTCTCCCTGATTGAAGAGGTCGAACGCATGGGCCAAACCTTCGGAAGAAAAGCCAGCGCCATTGTCGCGGACGCATACAACGGCGCTGTCGCCTTCACGCTCGGCGTAAAGCTCGATGCGTCCGTCCTGTTGCGTGAATTTCGAGGCGTTATTGAGCAGATTGGAAAACACTTGCGAAAGGCGAACAAGGTCCCCTTCCACGGGCAGCGCCTCATCGGGTAATGAAACCTCCAATTTCTGCTGCTTGACCTCGATCAACGGCGCCGCCGTCTCGACCGCCTGACGAATGGCGTCCTTCAACTCCATCGTCTTCACCCGCAACTCTATTTTGCCGCGGGTGATGCGCGCGACGTCAAGCAGATCGTTGACGAGCCGAAGAAGATGGATTTCCTGCCTTTCGATGAGATCGTGCAGTCGCTCAACTTGGGCCGCGTCCGGATTCCCGCGCTTCAAAATTTGCAAGGCGTTATGAATTGGCGTCAGGGGATTTCGTAGCTCATGCGCGAGCATGGCCAGGAATTCATCTTTGCGACGGTCCGCATCTCTCAACTGCTGTTGTAGTGTGTAAACGCTGACGGCGTCCGCCGCCTGCCGCGCCCAAATATCGACGAGCCGCAGCTCATACGCCGAGAACTGATGCGGCTCACGGAAGTGCACCGAGAGCATCCCGACCAGCTTTCCGGATGTCGCACAAAGCGGCGCGGATATCGTTGCCCGATAACCAGCGGCGCGCGCCTCTTCCAGGCTCGCTGAGCCAGACTCCCTTTCGATGCCTCCACAACGACCCGTTGGCATTTGGCGAAGGCGTCGCGGGACGATACGTCGACTTTCGCAAAATGATCGATGAACCGCTGTTCGAAGCCCCGATGAACGACGAGCCGCAGTAAATGATCTGCTTCTTCATAGAGATGTATGCAGCCGAATTGAGCGCCCGTTAATTCGATAATCGCATCGAGAATAGCTTCGAGCGGCCGCTCGAGCTGGTTGGCCTCCATTACCTTGGTGCTGAGCTCCTGAAGCCGCGCCATGGCGCGCAGCTCCATAGCGAGCTCCTGTTCTGTGTTCTTCAGCTTGGTGACGTCGGTAAATGTAACGACGACGCCGTCGATTTGTTCTTCCTGCGTGCGATAGGGTCGTACTTGCATCTGTACCCAGCGCTCGTCGGTCGTTTGCAGGTTTTTGTCGACAGGAACGAGGCTCTTGAGGACATTGGCGACATCCTGCTCAAGGCCTTCGTAAACGAGCCGATGTCGAAAATCAGAAATTCGCCGACCAATGTCGGCGGCGCTGATGTTGAAATAGTCGTTCACGCGCGGCGTGAGAAACCGGATTCTCAGATTGGGGTCGAGGAACAGAGTGCCGGCCTCGGTCGCGGCGACCAAATTCTCAAGATTGTTATGCGCTGTCGAGACTGCTTCTAGCTTGTTTTTTAGTTCACTATTGACCGTCTGTAGCTCTTCGTTGATCGACTGCAATTCCTCCTTGCTGGTTTCCAGCTCTTCAGCCGTCGAACGATATTTTTCATTGATGGATTGGAGCTCCTCATTGGCGGCCCGCAGGTCCTGGGTCGCTTGCTCATATTCTCGTCGACCCGCGCCGAGCCGGTCTTGCGCCGCGGCAAGCTCCTGACGCAGCCGCTTGATTTCGCCGCGACTGACCTCCTCGGTCTCTGGCGCGCTCTCCATCGCCGGAGCCTTGCCGAGGTCCATGAAAAGGACGATGGCCTGCTGCGCCACCGATTGGCCGTCTGGCGTAAAGGGCGCCACATGCAGCGCCACGAGATGAGATTCGCCGTTGAAAGCAATTGGGATCGGCACGCTGAGCGAGCATTCGCCCTTTTCCACCGCCCGCTGCAACGCGAGCTTCAAATCAACGCGAAGTTCGGGACGCACTTGCGCGGCCAAATCGGCGCTAAAAGGTCCCTCCAAAGGCCTGAAGAAACGTCCGGCGTTCGGCGACAAATGAAGAATCTTAAAAGAACCGTCGACCAAGACGCTCGGCGGCGCGCTTCGCTCGAGGGCTGACGCATGTGTTTGGCCGACGCCGATAGACGGCTCGAAGGCTACAGCCTGCAAAGGCCGATGCTCAAATGACCGGAAGTCGGACGTCAACTGCGGAAGGGGCGGCGTGACTTTTTCAGATTGGCCGACAGAAACATAGATGCGCGCGTCACGATCCACCGGCGAGAAGAAGGAATGAGTCGCGTCGATGCTCTCCGCCGAGCCCAGAAAAACATATCCGTTAGGCTTCAACGCATAGTGGAAAAGACCGCACAGCTGCCGTTGAAGTTCGCGCTGCATATAGATGAGCAGATTGCGGCAAGAAATCAGATCTATCTTGATGAAGGGGGGATCCTTGAGCGCGCTATGCGCGGCGAACAGGATGAGTTCCCGCAGTTCTTTTTTTACCCGGTAGTGACCGTTGTCTTGAATAAAGAAGCGCCGCAGACGCTCTTCCGAAACATCGGCTTCTATCGACTTGAGGTATCGTCCTTCTCGCGCCGTAGCGAGAGCGACGTCGTCAATGTCGCTGGCGAAAATCTGCATGCTGGGATGGACGCCGCGCCGCGCGGCCTCTTCGAGCAGTAAAATGCCAACGCTGTATGCTTCCTCTCCCGTTGCGCAACCGATGACCCAGACCCGAATCGGCGCATCATCCTCGAGCTTGTCGAACAAAGGCTTGATCACCTTCTCGGACAGAGCCGCGAAGGCTTCGGGATCGCGGAAGAATGCGGTGACGGAAATCAACAGGTCCGAGAAAAGGTCGTTGATCTCATTCTTATTGTTTTGAAGATATTGATAGTAGCTGGAAAAACTTTCCTGCCGGACGACCTGCATGCGTCGTGAAAGGCGACGCATGACCGTTGGCCGCTTGTAGTTGGAAAAGTCGTGCCCAGTGCGCCGCCGCAGGAAAGCGATGATTTGCATCACGCTTTGTTCTTTATCTTCAGGGTTCTCCTTGCGAATGGCCCGCTTGCTTCTCATGACTTCGCTAAGGCGTTCCGTAAGCGTCGCGAGGGGGCAGACGAAATCGACCACGCCGGTGGCGATCGCGCTTTCAGCCATCATCGGGTATTCGGCTTCCGATGGATCCTGCGCGAAAATGACGCCGCCCGCCTCTTTGACTGCGCGAACGCCGACCGTGCCGTCGGAACCCGAACCGCTCAATAAAATGGCGATGCCGTCGCCTCTCGCGGCGGCGACGGACTCAAAAAACATATCTATGGGAGAACGCCGCCCCTTCGCTCCAGTGAAGGGGCGCGCGGTTACGTCATCGCCGGCGATCACCAGTTCGCGGTTCGGCGGAATCACATAAACGCAATTGGGTTGAAGCTTTGCCGAATCTTCTACCTGCTGCACCGGCATGCGCGTTTGCGATGCGAGAATTTCACTGAGCGAGCTTGGATGATCTGGAGCAAGATGAACGATGACGACATAGGCTAAGCCCAGATCACTTTTGACATGGCCGAAGAACGACTTCAGCGCAGAGACGCCACCGGCTGACGCGCCGATCGCGCACACAGGGGTGAGCGGCTGCGGATCGTCGAGGCGCGCGCCCATGAGTCTGCTCCAAGAATGAGATATTTATGTCCCGCCTACGCCAAATAAAGGCACCGCCGATTCGGGTCGAGGGGTAACAATCGAGCGAAGCAAGCAGCGAAAGCTTTGGGAGCAAAAAATTTAGCGAGAGATTAGCCGCCTTTCCCTGCATAAGCATCATAAGTATGATATAGTATGATTGCTTTTTGGGAGACCCGCATATGGCGGACATCGAGCGACTGACCATCACCCTGCCGACCGACATGGCGGCGACCATCAAGAGCGCTGTCGAAGGCGGCGACTACGCATCGGCGAGCGAAGTCATTCGCGCCGCCTTGCGCGATTGGAAGCTGAAACGCGCCTTGCAGCTTCAAGAGCTTGAGGCGTTGAAGGCCGACATCGACAAAGGCCTCGCCGACGTCGCCGCCGGCCGCGTGAAGAAGTTTGACGCTGCGAAGATTATCGCCAGGGGGAGGAAGCTATTAGCCGACCGCCCGACCTCCGCCTGACCGATGCGGCGGAAGCCGACCTTGCCGAAATCTGGGCTTATGTCGCCGATGACAGTTCTGAATCGACTGCGACGCGCTTACTCGACAAAATCCACGCAACCTTCTCTCGCTTGCAAGATTTTCCGCTTTCCGGCTCTGAGCGCCATCAACTCGCGCCGGATTTGCGCGTCGCCTTCCACGGCGGCTATGCCGTCTATTATCTTCCCACGGAATCCGAAATCGTGATTGTCCGTGTGCTGCATGGCGCACGAGACGCCGCCGCGATTGCCGATGCAGGCGGCTTTCTCAAATGAATGCTGCGCCCGCGCGCTCGACAACGCCATTCTCACCGCGCCAGGTGCGCGCGCGATGATTGCGCTTTGCTTGGAATATTTGGAGCGAGCGCTTGGTACAGACCTGATCAAACGTGCGGTAAACAAATGGCTTCCTGAGAAGTAAAAAAGCTAGGCGTCGCTGCTAAGTGAGGCGGTAGGGAGGAACCGCATAATCGCTTTGTTGTAATCAAAATCACACGTTTGATAACTTCGAGAACTTCGAATTTGTTGCCACATCAACGCACTTTTGCATGGTTGCCTTGTCGTTCTCTAAAATTTGATAAAACTTGCTCTCCCTAAGCGCATCGATCAATGCTTCGGCGTCGGACAGGCCTATCACTCCGTTCAGATAGAAAACGCTATTTGGATCCACGTAACGCTTGTGCATCATGTGCAGGAAGTCTTGCAAATCGAGCCAAAATTGATTCCATTCTGCAGGGCTTGCTTGGCCGAGCGGCTTTCCTTCCAAGACGGAAGCGCGGTCTAAATGCCCGATATATTTATTGCGTGCACGGACGATTTTGACGCGAAAAGCGTGCATACTGGCGCTAAGCGAATTTAGCGTTTTTACTTCCTCCGACGATGCGAAGAGTGTTGTTTTCTCGATCAGGAATTTGACGGTGAGGTTTTCATGTCCGCCAGTCTTTGCTTCGTCGGTGATTTTGCAAATCTGCAAGATCAGATGCTCGATCAGCAGGTGATTAAGATCGCCAAAAAAGTTATGAGCAGTTCTTTGCAGCAGCTCTCGCTCAAGCTCTGTCCCTTCGTATAGAATTTGAAAATGCCGCCAGTGAGCGCGTAACCGTATGCAGAAATTGCACAGCGCTTCTACGTCTGCTCTCAGAAACTGCGTATCGATTGAGTTCATCGCGCTTTCTCCAAGCGAGCCGTCTACGGGGTGATTGCGGTGTGGCCATCTGATTACAGCCCCATCGCCCGCCCCCCCATTTGCCTGCCGCCCCGCCATGCGTGTATCTCTCTCAAGCCATGGCGGTTTCGCCATCACCCTCCACTCGCGGCTCGCCGCTGATCCGAAGGCCCTTTCATGCCTCTCGCCGACGCCATTCGCACCATTCCGGATTATCCCAAGAAGGGAATCCTCTTTCGCGACATCACCACCCTGCTCGGCGACGCCAAGGCGTTCCGCAAGGCGGTCGACGAACTCGTGCAGCCCTGGGCCGGAACGAAAATCGACAAGGTCGCCGGCATGGAGGCGCGCGGCTTCATTCTCGGCGGCGCCGTGGCGCATCAGCTTTCGGCCGGCTTCATCCCGATCCGCAAGAAGGGCAAGCTGCCGCATCGCGTCGTCTCGGTCGCCTATGAGCTCGAATATGGCGTCGACGAAATGGAGATGCATGAAGACGCCGTCAGCGCCGGCGAGCGCGTGATCCTCGTCGACGATCTCATCGCCACCGGCGGAACGGCCGAGGGCGCGGTGAAGCTCTTGCGCCAGGCGGGCGCAGACGTCGTCGCCGCCTGTTTTGTGATCGACCTTCCGGACCTCGCCGGCGTGAAGCGGCTCGAGGCGCTCGGCGTGCCGGTGCGCACGCTTGTCGCCTTCGAAGGCCACTAATCCGCCTTTTTTCATGTCTTTGCTGAGCCCAGGCTCGAGTAGGAGAGGCTGTACAGGCGCATGACGCCGCGACAGACCCAATTGGCGCTGGCGGCGCTCGCTGTCGCGGCGCTGGCCGGCGGGTTCGTGGCCCTCCGCTACATGCCTGATTCCGACAACCAATCCGCCGTCCGCGGCAATACCTTGCGCGCGTCCTGGAGCGGCGCGCTGGCGCCCGGACTGCGGGTGGCCATGCGCGTGCAGCGCGGCGCCTTTCCCCCTGCGCCGCCCGCCGAGCCGGCGCCCGTGGCTTCCGCGGGAGCGGCGTTGCAGGCATTGCCTCAACTCGCCGCGCTGCCTACGGGCGGCGGCGTCGAAGGATCGATCTCCTTCCCGCAAGCTGAGCCGTCGCCCGCGCCGCCCGAGCGGGCCACGCCCCTGCCCCCATCGAGACCGGGCGATCTTGCCGATCTTGCGGCGCGCTCCGCTGAGACCGCCGCCACTGCCGAGCAGACACAAACTTCGGCCAGAGCCGCGCTAGAGGCCACGCCGGCCGGGCCGACCGAAGCGGCGCCGCCCACTCAGCTTGCGCGCGCCGTCGAGCCGGCGCTACGGCCAGCGCCAGACGACGCCTTTCAGCAGGAAGCGCCCATGCGCTTTGGCATGGGGGATCAGGTTTTTGTCCGGATCTTCAAGCAGGAAGGCCAGCTCGAACTCTGGCTTCGGAAGGGCAGTAGCCGCTTCTCGCTCTATAAGACCTTCCCGATCTGCAAATGGTCGGGCAGGCTCGGGCCCAAGGTCAAGGAAGCCGACTACCAATCGCCGGAAGGTTTCTACAGCGTCTCGGCGAAACAGCTTCATCCCAATTCGAATTACCACCGCGCCTTCAACGTCGGCTATCCGAACGCCTTCGACCGTCAAAATGGCCGCACCGGCGGTCTCGTCATGGTCCATGGCGCGTGCAAATCGGTCGGCTGTTTCGCCATGACCGACCACGGCATCGAGGAAATCTACGCCTTCGTCGAGGCGGCGCTGCGCGCCGGCCAGCGCGAAGTGCAGGTGCATATTTTCCCCTTCCGCATGACCGAGCAGACGATTGCGCGCGAAACCGGAGCAAGCTGGCTGGCCTACGTCGGCGTCCACGGCGGCTATGAGCAATGGAGCGCGTTCTGGCGCAATCTGAAGGAAGGCTATGACCTGTTCGAGCAGACGGGCGAGCCGCCGGCAGCCTTCGCCTGCGGCGATCACTACGCCTTCGGCGCGGGCGACGCCTCCTGCCGACGCATTGCAGGCTGGTGATTTTGCGAGCTGAGCCCCAAGGCCGTTCAGCTTGGTTTAAGCCACGCTAAGTCAAGATCGCAGGGCAATCGGCGCCGGGGGGCGCAATCAAGGAAGCGCCCATGCGCCTCATGACCTTATCTATTGTCGGCGCCGTCTGCGCGACCGCCATGCTCGCTTCGCCTTCAGCAAAATCGGCCAATGTGCCGCTCTGCCTCGCGATCGCGCAAAACTACAATAATTGCATGCGCCAAAACCAACTCGCCGCCCGAGGTCCCCAAGGTTACGGCTCTCCGGGCCGCTATCCCGGCGGCCCTTACGGGGACGATGAGGGGTACGGCGGCTACCGCGGCCGCGGCTATGGCCAGGATTATGGCGGCTACGACAACCGTGACGGCGGCGGTTATGGTCCCGGATATGGCGGTCGCGGCGGCTATGGCGACTATGGCGGCGGCTATCGCCGCCATAGCTACGAGCGCGCCAAAGCGGTCTGCGCGGTTTGGTTCGTCCAGATGCAGGCCAGCGGTTGCTTTAACTAACGGCGAAGAGAGGGCGTGACTTTCGGTTGCGCCACGCCGCCCAAGCGACGCTTACCTATAGGGTTTCGGACAGGCGCCGTCAGACTTTTTCGCGACCTTCGCCGCCTGACGCGTGCAGTCATTGCCGTAGGTCTTGTCGTCACAGCCGCAAACGGGACGATACTCTTTGGTGCACTTATGCGGAATCTGAACGCACGTGCCGGCGATGTCGGCCCCGCGGCATTGGCCCGGTTGGGGATCACACCACAGCCCCTTGTCGCATGGAATGCCGGCGATGCCTCCGCACATCTCGCCGACCTTGGCCGCCGAAGCAGGCGCTGAAATCAAGGCTGAGAGCGCCAGAGCGAACGTGAATCTCCAAAGCATCTTTGTCATATCAAAGTCCTCCCAAAAATTACGTTGACGTAGCTGCGCTCGGGCGCGTTCCGCCAGAGCGATGACTAAAAAGAATCGCGCCATTGCGCGCCGCCAAAACTGCGAGCGCAGCAAGCTGCTTGGACCGTCTCGAGCGGCCGCTTCAGTGACGCCTGCACGGTCCTTCGTGCTTTTTGCAGGGGCCATTGTGTTTTTTATTGACCATCGCCGCCTGCCTTACGCAGTCATTGCTATAGGTGCGGCCGTTACATCCGCAAACCGGCTTGTAGATGAAGTGACAGAACTTCGGCTTGCGCGCGCAATGGCCGAAAGCGTCGGCCACGTGGCAAGTGCCGGGGCGCATCTCGCACCAAAGGCCGTGGGCGCAGGGTAAGCCCGCGATGCCGCCGCACTTGGCGCCGACCCCGCCGGCGGCGACCGCCGGCGATTGCGTCGCCACAAAAAGCACAAATAGCAAGGGAGAGAAGAGCGCGCAGAGGCGCAAGCCAAGGCGTAAGTTCATATCAATGCTCCATAAAATGGTTCAGCAACGGCGGGATAACGCTCGTGAGCGGCGAGCGTTCCACACCGCGCCGAAAAGGCTTTGCCGATCATGAATTTGCGGGGGGCTGGCAGGCGCGAACGCCAATTTCGCGGTCGACGCCTTTCAATATTGAGCCCGCCCAATTAGGGTGTTTGCCAGATGGGGATGGAGCTCCCCGGAACCGCCTCACCGAAGGCTGATGGCTCCTGCCGCAAGGGCGCAGACATGCGCGGCGTCAGGAGCCTGTCTCAACTCCGCCTGTCGCCGCACGTTTGCGTCCGCCTGCTCAAGAGGAGGACGCCATGGGCTTTTTGATTGTGTTTCTCGGCGGAGGATTGGGCGCAGTCGCGCGTCACGCGGTCAATCTTCTTATTGGCCGAACGATCGGCGCGCCATTCGGAACGTTGACGATCAACGTTCTGGGCTCATTCCTCCTGGGCGCAATCATTGGCTATTTCGCCTTCAAAGGCGGGGCGTCGCAGCAGTGGCGATTGTTCCTCACCACAGGGATTTTCGGCGGGTTCACCACCTTTTCGGCCTTCTCGCTGGAAACGGTTTTGCTTTACGAACGCGGCCAGATCGCAGTAGCGGCTTTCTATGTCGCCGCGTCGGTCGGCCTTGCCATCGCCGGCCTCTTCGCGGGCCTGTCGCTCCTGCGGCATTTTTCGTGAGGGCGTCAAGACGTCGGAAATCCGCCTACATAGGCAAATTCCACGCTCCGCTAAATAATCGCACATATTGACAGTCGCCGTATATGAAGAGTAGATGAAAGCCGCTTCGGCGCGGCGGTTTCGCCGCGTTTTTCGTTTGCGCCGTGGCGCGAAATCGAAGCGAAACAAACCAACTGCAAAGAAGCCGGCCGGCGGAAACGCGAGAGCCGGGACGAACACAGGACAAAAAGATGTTCGCAGTCATCAAAACAGGCGGCAAGCAATATAGCGTGGCCGCAGGAGACGTGATCACCGTCATGGCGCTCGACGGCGCGCCGGGCGACGCGGTCACCTTCGACGAAGTGCTCATGCTTGGCGGCGACAGCCCCAAGATCGGCGCGCCGACCGTCGCGGGCGCGAAAGTCTCGGGCGAGATCGCCGAGCAGACCCGCAGCGCCAAGTCGATCGCCTTCAAGAAGCGCCGTCGGCAGAATTCAAAGCGCAAGCGCGGTCATCGTCAGGACCTGACGCTTGTGAGAATCACCGCGATCGAGAGCTGACCGCTCTCTCGCGACACCGGAACAAAGCGGCCTAAGCGCCGCACAGGACAATCGGAGCGAAACCATGGCTCACAAGAAGGCAGGCGGCTCGTCGCGCAACGGCCGCGATTCCGACGGCCGGCGCCTCGGCGTCAAGAAATTCGGCGGGGAATCCGTCGTCGGCGGCAATATCATCGTGCGCCAGCGCGGCACCAAATGGCATCCAGGCCGCAATGTCGGCATGGGCAAGGACCATACGCTTTTTGCCCTGGTCGAGGGCGTTGTCGAATTTAAATCAAGCGGCGGACGTTCTAGCGTATCGGTAACGCCGACGCCGGCCGCAGAGTAAGGCGGTAGGGACGACCCCTCCGCCGACCAACCGGCGGATTACGGTCGTCTCGACCCGCTTCTGGCGATCCAGGCGGGAAACGTTCCAGGCGAGATGTCCGGAAAAGCCGTAACGGGCCGATAGGAGAACGCTCTCCTTAACGGCTTTAGGCCAAAATTTCCGAATATCGCTTGGAGCATTGAATGTTTCCCGAAATCACGCACGACGACGTTTTCCGGCTCGAAACCGAGCGATTGTGGCTACGCTGGCCGCGCGCTTCGGACGCCGACGAGATTCGCGGGCATGTCGCCGATCCCGACGTCGCGCTGATGACCGCGAGCATCCCGCACCCCTATGGGCCGTATGACGCCGACGCCTTCATCAAATCGGCGCGCGAGGAGAACGCCGCCGGCGGCGGTCTCCATCTCGTCGTCACCCCGAAGAATCGCCCGAACGAGCCTATTGGCCTCGTGAGCCTGCACGGCGCAGACCGCCGCGGCTCGGCGACGCTCGGTTTCTGGCTCGGCAAATCCTATTGGGGGCAAGGCTTCACAACCGAAGCGGCGCGAGCGCTGATCGACCTCGCCTTTGGAATCACGTCGCTGGACCGGATCGTCTCCTCCGCGCGGCCGGACAATCCGTCTTCCTTGCACGTCCATGACAAGCTCGGCTTTCGACATATCGGGCGCGGCGCGCTCCCGGCGCCGGCGCGCGGCGGCGAAATGGAAGTGGAGCTGTTCGAACTGAAACGCGGCGAAGCGCATACGCTGTTCGGCGCGCGCCGGCCGCGCTTCCCTTCGTCATGAGCGGAATATGAAATTCCTCGATCAAGCGCGCGTTTATGTCCGCTCCGGCGACGGTGGGGCCGGATGCGTCTCGTTCCGCCGTGAGAAATTCATTGAATTTGGCGGCCCCGACGGCGGCGACGGCGGACGCGGCGGCGACGTCGTCGCCGAATGCGTCGAAGGGCTGAACACGCTGATCGATTATCGCTATCAACAGCATTTCAAGGCAAAGACCGGCGGACACGGCATGGGCAAGAACCGCGCCGGCGGGCGCGGCGCCGACGCCGTGCTGAAAGCGCCGGTCGGCACACAGATTTTTGAAGGGGACGAGGAGACGCTCATCGCCGATCTGACGGAAGTCGGCCAGCGCGTCGTCATCTGCAAAGGCGGCAACGGCGGCTTCGGCAACGCCCATTTCACGACATCGACCAATCGCGCTCCCCGGCGCGCCAATCCGGGCCAGCCAGGCGAAGAGCGCACCATCGTTTTGCGGCTGAAACTCATCGCCGACGCCGGGCTGATCGGCCTGCCGAACGCCGGCAAGTCGACATTCCTCGCCACGGTGAGCGCGGCGAAGCCCAAGATCGCCGACTATCCCTTCACGACGCTTCACCCCGGACTGGGCGTTGTGCGCAGCGACGACAGGGAATTCGTGCTTGCCGATATCCCCGGTCTGATTGAGGGCGCGCATGAGGGCCACGGGCTCGGCGACCGCTTTCTCGGCCATATCGAGCGCTGCCGGGCGCTTCTACACCTCGTCGACGCGACCGGCGAACACGCCGGCAAGGATTACAAGATCGTCCGAGGCGAGCTCGCCGCTTATGGCGCTGGCCTTACCGAAAAACCTGAAATCCTTGCGCTTTCGAAGATCGACGCGGTCGACTCCGATCACCTTAAAAAGCAGCGGGAGCGGTTGAAGCGGGCGGTCTCGTCGGCCGGGCCTGAGAGTGGGCGCCACACTGGTCCGATGCTCATTTCGTCGGCGAGCGGAGCCGGCGTGAGGGAAGCCCTCCGCGCGTTGTACGAGACTATCGAGGCGCAAAAGGCGCTCGAACGCGCCCCCGAAGAAGCGCGGCCGTGGAGCCCGTGAGAGCGCGCCGCCATTGACCTTAACAGGATCAATGAATAGCTTTGACTGGCTATGGGCGCGCGCGGCGAAGTCAAGACATGGCAGTGCGGATCGACGGCAGTCACCCTGCTCGTCGCCTATCTGCTTGCTTTGCAAGGCTTCGCAATTGGCGTCTCGTTCAGCGGGCGCACTTCGGGCCCCTTTGCCAACGCGATTTGCTTTAGCAAGGCTTCTGGACCGCTCTCCGGCGATCCCGCGACCCCGGCGCGCCCGGCGCGGCACGGCGACGTCTGCTGCGTCGTGCATTGCGCCGGCCTTGGCGGAGCGACGGCGGCCTCGGCCTTCGTCGGCGAAACGCCTCCGCCGGCGTCCTATGCGACGATCAAGCTTGCCTTTGACAATGAATCCCTGGGTCCGGAAGCGGCGACCCCGCCGCTCGGCTCCCGCGCGCCTCCCGTCCTGATCTGACGCTTGCCGCGCCATGCGGCGTCACGCCCGATACGTCGGCAGGCCGACGCTGCGGGAGGTTCAGATCAGCGTTTCCGTCGTTTGTCAGCGTGCGTCGTAAAGCGAGCACGCGCCGTTCAGTCCTCAGACTGGCGGCTGCGACGAACCCTCGGACCGCCAGCGACTTGGGACCATGGAACAGAAAACTCAATTGGCGCCACGCCTCGCTAAGGGGACGCGCCGCGCCGCATCGGGAGAGCGGCGCTGCTCCCATAGTGGGAAGCTCGCCGCCGTAAGCGAAGGGGGCATCCGCATTGCGCCCGAAGCGATCGCCGACCCCGCGCCGAGCCGCGGCCGGGTAGAAGTCGTCGAGACCTATTTTGACCACGACGGGCGACCCATGAAGCGCAAGAGCCTGGGCGCCGCCCGGGTGGCGCGCTTCTATGACGCCAACGGCAATAAGGTCGAAGAGGCCTATTTCAACGCCGAAGGGAAGCCGACCGTCCGCAAGGACCTTGGCGCGGCGCGCATCTCCTGGCGTTATGACGACAGCGGCAATCAGGTCGAGGCCGCCCTGTTCGGCGCCGATGGCGCGCCCTTGCCCCGCAAGCGGCGCAGCGCCAAAAGGGCGTTCGAAAACGCCTAGAGCGCTTCCCGATCCTATGGAATCATGTGATCGATAAGGAAACGCTCAAAATCAAAACGTTGGAGCAGGTTCTCGTCGAAAAAGTCTGTCAACTTTTTCGGAACCTGCTCTAGACTCCGCCGTCGTAGGACGGCTCATCTGACGCGCGCGATCAAAAAGCCGTCCCATCCCTTAGCGCCGACGGTCTGCACCGCCGTCGCCTCGACCCGCCCTTCAGCGGCGACGGCGTCAAACAGGGCGCGCGCGCCAAGCGCGCCGCCGTCGGTCTTGGAGGGATCGGCGACCGCGCCCTCCCGCACGACATTGTCGACGATGATCAGCGCGCCGGGCCGCGACAGCTTCAGCGCATAAGCGAAATAGGCGGCGTTATTGGGCTTATCGGCGTCTATGAAGGCGAAATCGAAAGATCCCGCCCGCTCCGCTTCGAGCTGCGGCAACATGTCGAGCGCAGGGCCGACGCGCAGATCGACGCGCGCGCTCATGCCTTCGCGCGCAATATTGGCGCGCGCAACCTCGGCGTGCCGCGGATCGACTTCGAAGGTGACGACCTTGCCGTTTTCGCCCACCGCCCGCGCGAGCCAGATCGTCGAATAGCCGCCAAGCGTACCGATCTCGAGAACGCGCTTGGCGCCAATGGCGCTTGCGAGCAGATGCAGCAATTTGCCTTGCGGCGGCGAAACGTCGATCGCAGGCAGATTTTCGCGCGCATTTTTGGCGAGCGTTTCTTCCTGCGCTTCGTCCTTTGAGATCAGCGCCGCAGCAATATAGTCGTCCACGCGACGCCAGTCTTCTTCCACCATGTGGAGCTTGCCTTTCTCTAAATAATTGACGCCGGTTCCATCGAATTTATTTGACATTGCGCAGCGTTTCACGCGTTGTCACCCTACTCGCGCTTTGAACGCGGGAAGCCGAAGGGCTGGATTGGCCGCATTCACGAGCCTCAGTCGGCGCTGCGGCGGATAATGCCGCCCATCGTTAACTGTGGGAGCATCAAGAATGATCAAGATTGCTTTGACGACGACCGCGATCGGTTTGGCGATGTGCGTCGCCGCCGCCGCCGAGACGACCAAATGGAGCGTGACTGAAACCAACGCGGTCGGCATCAAGGTCGCGTCGGGAACGTGGACTCTCAACAACGAAGGCGGCAAGCTTTCGGGATCCGCCAATATGCAGTTCGATAACGGCAAGACGCTCGACTACAAACTCGAGGGAGCCGTTGAAGGCGAGGCGTATACGGTCAACCTCGTCGACCGTACCGACGACAAGAAGGATTGCGTGTGGACCGGCAAGCCCGCCGCCACCGCCAGCGGACGCGTGCTCAACGGCGAGGCCAAATGCGGCAGCTCGAAATTTACGATTCGCGCCGGCATGCAATAAGCGACGCGCGCAAAAGAAAACGCCGGCCCTCAGACCGGCGTTTTTTTGTTGCGTAGCTGATAGTGATGTTGAAGAACGCGAAAAAAACTACGCCTCCATCGCCTCCAGCTCCGCAATCAATCCTTCGATCATTTCGAGGCCGATGTTCCAGAAAGCGGGATCGCGCGCGTCGAGCCCGAACGGCTTGAGCAATTCGTCGTAAGGCTTGGCGCCGCCCGCTTCGAGCAACGCGAAATAGCGCTCGGCGAATCCTTCATGCGCCTTCTGATAAACGCCGTAGAGGGAATTCACCAGACAATCGCCGAATGCGTAGGCGTAGACGTAGAACGGCGAATGGATGAAATGCGGGATATAGGCCCAAAAGGTCTCATATCCCGGACCCAGGCGGATCGAAGGTCCTAGGCTTTCGCCCTGCACGCTCATCCATAATTCGCAGATCTGATCTGCCGTCAGCTCGCCCTCACGCCGCGCGTTATGCACCTTCCGCTCGAAGGCGTAGAACGCCATTTGCCGCACGACGGTATTGAGCATGTCCTCGACTTTTGAGGCCAACATCGCACGCTTTTGCGCCTTCTCAGAAGCTTGCGCGATGAGCGCGCGAAAGGTGAGCATTTCGCCGAAGACCGACGCGGTTTCCGCGAGAGTCAACGGCGTCGGCGCCATCAGCGCCCCTTGTCGCGCCGCGAGCACTTGGTGCACGCCGTGGCCCAGTTCATGCGCCAGCGTCATCACGTCCCGCGTCTTTCCCTGAAAATTCAGCAGTACATAGGGATGCGCGGAAGGCACCGTTGGATGGGAGAAAGCGCCCGGCGCCTTGCCCGGGCGCACCGGCGCGTCGATCCAGTTCTTGTCAAAGAAACGCCCGGCGATCTCCGCCATGCGCGGCGCAAATCCGTTGTAGGCCTCAAGCACGATGTCGCGCGCCTCGGGCCAGGAATAGCGCCTCGCGGGCGTCGCCGGCAGCGGCGCGCTGCGATCCCAATAGTCGAGCGCGTCCTTTCCGAACCATTTCGCTTTGAGCTTGTAATAGCGGTGCGACAAGCGCGGATGCGCGGTCTCCACCGCCTGCGCGAGCGCTTCGACGACCTCTCGCTCGACGCGATTGGAGAGATGACGCGAATCGGCCACGTCCTCGAAGCCGCGCCAGCGATCCGAGATTTCCTTGTCTTTCGCTAGCGTATTAGTGATGAGCGAGAAAGTGCGCAGATTGTTTTTCAGCGTCGCGCCGATCGCCTGCGCCGCTTCTTGTCGCGTCTCTTCGCGCGGGTCCTGCATGAGATTGAGCACGGGCTCGATCGCAAGCTCGTCGCCCCCGACTTTAAAACGCAACGCGGCGATGGTTTCGTCAAAAAGACGATTCCAGGCGGCCGCGCCGGAAATGTATTTCTCGTGGAACAGCTCTTCGAGTTTATCGTCAAGTTCGTAAGGCTTTTCCTTGCGGATGTCTTCGAGCCAAGGCTTCCAGCGCGCGAGCGGTTCCTTGCTCGCCGCGGCCATCAGGGTAGCGTCGTCCAACCGATTGAGTTCCAGCTGAAAGAAAAGAAGCTGAGCCGAGGCGTTGGTGACTTTCTCCTGCACGTCGCCGTAGAATTTCGCGCGCACAGGATCGGTCGTATCGCCGCTATAGAGCAGGCCGGCGAAAGACATGAGCCGGCCGAGCAAGTCCTGCAGCGCTTCGTATCGCTTAACCGCTTCGCCAAGCTCAGCGCTAGCGTTCGCGCCTTCCGCAAGCGACCGCAGACGGCCGCGATAGTCCTTGCCGAATTGCGCGACATCTTGCGCCGTCTTGGCAAGATCGGCGGCGACCTGCGGAGAATTGGGTCCAGGATAGAGATCGGCGAGATTCCATTCCGGCAGTCGTTCGACTGCTTGAGCGGGCGCAACGGTTTCGGCGATCGAATGGAATGTCGAATGGGCGCTGAACATGGCGGGGAACCACAATATGGGCGGCTCCAGCAAGCGGAGGCGCGAGGATCGGGACAAGCCTAATATGGCAAGAGGCCAAAGGGGATCAACCTGCGGCAAGGGTCGGCGCCCGGGCGCGTTGCGGCTATAACAATGTGGCAGCGAGAGAATCAGCTGAGGTGCGCAATGGCGGGTGAGACCGATTTTCTCAGTTCGCTCACGTCGCGTTACGCCACGGCGCGCGGCCTCTTTACGCGCGTCTCAACTTTCCTCAACAAGGCGACCTTCAAGATCAAGCGCGGCTCGCCGAACGAGATGATCGACGCGATCGCAAAGCGATTCAAGACCGACGACTATGATCGTCTGGTGCTGAAGGAACGCGCCGAAACCAAGGCAGGCGCGGCGTTCATCGACGAGAAGACGCAAGACATCAACCGCGCAAGCTTTCATCGCTCCGCCTTCGCGCTTAACGCGTTCACGCATCTGTTTTTTGTCGACCTTGCCGCGCAACTGTCCTTCTCCTTTCTCACGCTCAAATTCGCTTTTGCGCTGGCCAATGTCCTTCTCGCGCTGCTCGCGCATTCTTCGGTGCGTCAAAGCTATCGCGCCCTGCTCGCGGGACCGAACGCGCTTCCGCCCAAACGGCGACTCTGGGGCATGTTTACAAATCCCGCCTACAACCGCGCGGTGAAGAAGAACTCGCGCAGCTATGCGCAGAGCGCCTGGGAAGAAAAATCGCTGTTTCGTCCGGCCTATTTTATCAACGCCGCCGTCATCTTTCTCGGCGCGCAATTCATCATTCCGCCGGATCGGCTGATCTTTCCCTTCAGCTTCATCATTGGGAAAATATCTGGACTCTTCACGACGCTGATCATGGCGTTCGATCTCTGGCGCGGCATTCGCGCCGGCGACGCGGCGCGAACCGCGCGCGAACGCGAGGTTTCCGTCTACCGCGATCTCGACATCTGAGCCGCTAGAGCGCTTCCCGATCACATGGAATCATGTGATCGATAAGGAATCGCTCAAAATAAAAACGTTGGAGCAGGTTCTCATCGAAAAAGTCTGTCAACTTTTTCGGAACCTGCTCTAACGGCCACGCAGCCGCGCCAGGATTTCCTTCGTCGCAAAGCCGTCGGCGGGCTGTATGCCTTCGCTCAATTGAAAGGCATGAATAGCGTTGCGACTCGCCCTGCCGAGTTTGCCGTCGAAAGCGCCGCGATAGAAGCCGCGCTCGGTCAGGAGTTGCTGCATCGCCTTGACGTCGGCGGTCGACAGCGGCGCGACCTTCGGCCAGGGCTTAAGTGGAATGTCGCGTCCGGCGATGCGATCGGCGAGCAGCGCGACCGACATCGCATAGGCGTCGGACGTGTTGTATTGGCGGATGACTTCGAAATTGTCGGTGATGAGAAAGGCTGGGCCGCTCGCGCCTGCCGGCAGATAAAGGCTGGCGGCGCCGGATGCCGGAAGCGCGCCATCGGCGCGCGTGACGCCGAGTTGCCGCCAGCGGGCGAAGTCGAGATCAAAGGCGCTGTAGTCGAAACCCTCGGGCAATCGAACTTCGATGACGGCGGGCAATCCCGCGATCCATCCGGATTTCGCCAGGAAGTTGGCGATCGAGGCGACGGCGTCGGCGCGCGAACGCCAGATGTCCGGCGCGCCGCCGTTCTCGTCGCT
Organism: Methylocystis sp. B8; assembly: GCF_005771425.1. Lineage (GTDB taxonomy): Bacteria > Pseudomonadota > Alphaproteobacteria > Rhizobiales > Beijerinckiaceae > Methylocystis. Next base: position 310,718 of record NZ_VBTZ01000002.1, read on the forward strand.
TTCGGCATATTTGAGATAGGCGGAGGGCATGAATTGCGGCTGCCCCATCGCGCCAGCCCAAGAGCCGCGCAATTGCGCGCGCGTCGCATAGCCCTTTTCGAGCATCACCAGCGCAGCGACGAATTCCTCGACGAAGGTCTCGGCGCGATGGCCCTGCCAGGCTAGCGTCGCCAGCACGCGCAGCGCGTCTGCCCCGCCGGCCGCCGTTCCGAAATTGCTTTCGACGCCGAGGATGGCGACGACGATCTCGCTGGGGACGCCATGGCGGGCCTGGGCGCGACCGAGAGGTCCGGCAAGCTCCGCGGCGACCGCCCGACCGCGCGCGACGCGACTATTCGTCACAGCCCCCGCGAGATAGGCGGGGATCGAGACGATGAATTCCGCCTGGGCGCGGGGCTTTGCGAGAACCGAAGGGTCAGGTTCAAGCCCCGCTATCGCAGCGTCAAAAGTCTCGCGCGAGACGCCCGCCGCCTGAGCTGAAGGCCACAAGCCCTGCAAAAACGCCTCGAACGTGTCGGCTTTGGCGCGAACCTTGGCAAGCAAAATGACGCTGAGCGCGCAGGCAGAAGCGCTAAGAATTCGGCGCCGAGCGATCGGCGCGCTAAGTATTGGCGCAAGGCGCCTTGTCATGAGCCAATCCTTTGCTGCTTCTTTGGAAATATTACACCTTCCGCCATTTCGTTTGACAGGGGCAGGACGCTGCCTTCTACTGAAAAAAGCTATTACAGGAATAGGGAGCGAGTGATGCTCGCCTGTCGCGAAGAATGACTCATCAACCTTCGACTACCAGTTTCGACCGTTCCATCAAACTGCGCGATCAATCCACCGAGAGCGCGACGAAGGTCTCGGATCTCAAAGCGCGACTGCGCGGCGCGGGTCTGCGTCCAACCGTTCAGCGACTCGCTCTGAGCCGGCTGCTGTACGGCAACGGCGACCGGCATGTGAGCGCCGAAGCGTTGCACGCCGAAGCGCGCGAAGCTGGCCTGACCATGTCGCTCTCCACGGTCTACAACACGCTCAACCAATTCGCCGAAGCGGGGCTGTTGCGCGAGATCGCCGTGCAGGGTCCCCGCACCTACTTCCATACGCGCACCTCGCCACATCATCATTTCATGGATGAGGCGACGGGCCGCATGTTCGACGCGGCCGATGGCTCCGTCGAATTTGCGCGACTGCCGGCGCCGCCCGAGGGGATGGAAGTCGTCGGCTGCGACGTGATCATCCGCATTCGCCCGAAGAGAGGGTGAGCGACGGCCCGCCGCAAGACGGGCGATGGCGTTTTCTGCGCGTCGCATGGCTCGCCTATGCGATAGCGACTGTCGCTCTTTCGATCGCCGTTCTCGCGATCTATGTCACAGCCTGCGACGATTACGATCTGTCGGAGCGTTTGCGCGCCACAGGGCGCTTCACGCGCCAAGCGATGCGCGCGGTCTCATTTCCGCTCGGAGCGCCGACCGGATGGCTCCTCAATCCTCCGCTCGAAAAGAGCTTCGGCTGCGGCGACGAAAACGAGCCCTGCGCAGCGTTCGTCGACTGGAACACACATTTCGCCGCGCTGCTGGCGCAGATCATTCTGCTGCGCTGGCTCATTGCACGACGGTGACTAGGCGCGCACCTCACTTCGCTTGCGCGTCGCGCCACTGCTTCACGACGGCGAGCGCATTCTGAATATGCTTCGTCGCGCCGGAATCCTCGACAACCGAAAGAATCTTGCCGTCTGGCGCGATGACATAGGAGATTCGGTTGGCGAACATCGCGCCGGCGACCGGAACCTTGAAGGCCGCGTCATAGGCGTTGATGACCTTGAAATCGGGATCGGCGCCGACGGGAAATTTATCCCTGCACTCTGTTGATGAGAATTCACGCTGCGTGGCGATCTTGTCGCTCGATACGCCGATGACGCTCGCGTCCATGGCGGCGAACTGGTCCATAGCTTCGGCGAATTCATGCGCCTCGACGGTGCAGACGCTCGTGAACGACTTCGGATAGAAATAGAGAACGACCGGACCTTTCTTGAGCGCCTGCCTAAGCGAGAAGGAGAAATCCTTGCCGCCTTGCGCCGCCTGAAGAGTGAAATCGGGCGCGACGTCGCCTGGCTTGAGAGCGGCGAGCGCGGCGCTCGAAACAAGCGTCAATAAGGCGGCGGCGAGCATTCTCACGACGGTCTCCTGGAGCAGTAGAAATTCCTTCACATGGAAATGATAGCGCTCGCCAACCGGCCAAGCTTGGCCAAAGCTGTATCAATATTGCAGCGCAGCATTATCCCAAATATGATCAGAATCTAACCGAACGCCTCGACTCAAGGGAAGGTGATGACGACCCACGCGACCATTACGCAAACGGACCAGGCGCGCGCAGAACAGGCATCTTCCGGTCCTATCCAATCCAGCGCGGTCCATGGCTTTCCGCGGCTCGCGTCGAAAGCCTTCGTCGATGCTTGGCCCAGCGCCTTTCTGGCGGTCGAGCGCGCTAGCGATACAGAGTCTTACGGCTCCGCCGCGCTCAGCGACGTCATCGACCGCTCGCTGCACGCAAGCATGGCCCATCTGACTGGCGGTCTTTCGCCCGCCGCTATGGCCGACGCCTATTGGGACTGGGCGGTGCATCTTGCATCGTCGCCAGGAAAACAGATGCTGCTCGCCGAAAAGGCGATGCGCAAAACTTGGCGCTTCGCCAATTACGCCTGGCGCTGCTCTTTGCAGCCGAACGCCGCGCCCTGCATCGAGCCGCTGCCGCAGGACAAAAGATTTTCCGGCGAAGCATGGCGGCGATGGCCCTACGCCCTGCTCTACCAAGGCTTTCTGCTCAATCAGCAGTGGTGGCACAACGCCACGACCGGCATTGGCGGCGTCACCAAGCAGCATGAGAATGCGGTTGAGTTCTCCTCGCGGCAATTGCTCGACATGTTCTCGCCGTCGAACTTTCTGCTAACCAATCCTGAGGCGCTGCAACGAACGCTGGAGACCGGCGGCGTCAATCTGGTCTATGGCTTGCAGAATTTTCTCGAAGACATGGAGCGGCGCGCCGGGGGCAAGCGGCCTGTGGGCGCCGATGCCTTCGTCCCTGGCAAGAATGTCGCGATAACGCCAGGGAAAGTGATCTATCGAAATCGGCTGATCGAGCTCATCCAATATGCGCCGTCAACGGAAACGGTGCGGCCTGAGCCGGTGCTCATCACGCCGGCCTGGATCATGAAATATTACATCCTCGATCTGTCGCCGCATAATTCGCTCGTTAGGTATCTGACTGAGCAAGGCTTCACGGTGTTTATGATTTCTTGGCGCAATCCGGGCGCCGAAGATCGCGATCTCACCATGGACGCCTATCGCAGGCTCGGCGTGATGGCCGCGCTTGACGTCATCTCCAGCCTCATGCCTGACCGAAAGATTCACGCGACGGGCTATTGCCTGGGCGGGACGTTGCTCGCGATCGCCGCTTCGGCGATGGCGCGCGACAATGACGAGCGATTGAAAAGCGTGACGCTGCTCGCCGCACAAACCGATTTTACCGAGGCGGGAGAACTGACGCTCTTCGTCAATGAGAGCCAGCTAAACTTCCTCGAAGATTTGATGTGGGAGCACGGTTATCTCGATTCAAAGGAGATGGCCGGCGCGTTCCAGCTCTTACGCTCCAACGATCTTGTCTGGTCCTATGCGCTCAAGTCCTATCTCATGGGCGAGCGCGAGCCGATGACCGATATGATGGCCTGGAACGCCGACACGACACGCATGCCATACAAGATGCACTCCGAATATCTTCGGATGCTCTTCCTCAACAATGATCTCGCCGAGGGGCGGCTTCACGCCAACGGGGGCGCGGTCGCGCTCAACGACATACACGCGCCGATCTTCGCCGTCGGCACAGAGCGCGATCATGTCGCGCCCTGGCGCTCGGTTTACAAGATTCATTTGCTCGTCGACGTCGAAATCACCTTCCTGCTGACGAGCGGCGGCCATAACGTTGGCATCGTCTCCGAGCCCGCGAAGAAGCGGGGCGGCTACCGCTTCACAAGCAGAGTGGACGGCGAACATTACGCCGACCCCGATGAGTGGGTGAAGATCGCGACGGTGAAGGAAGGCTCATGGTGGCCGGAATGGAGCGCCTGGCTCGCCGCCCACTCTGGCTCGCCGGTTGCGCCGCCCCCAATGGGCCAAGCGCTCTGCGATGCGCCGGGAACATACGTCCTGCAGAGCTGAGGCGCTGAAAGAGGCGCTTCCAGGCTCGTAGCAATTTGCCATCGCTTGTCATCCCCGACGCGCGAAGCGCGATCGGGGGTCCAGGGCAAAATCAATGCAGCGTGCGGCGTCATTGCGAGCCGGAGGCGAAGCAATCCAGAATCCGCCTCGCAACTTTGGATTGCTTCGTCGCTCCGCTCCTCGCAATGACGACCGATAGTCGCGGGGTCCGCCTCAAATGTGGATTGCCCGACCGAAGGCGGCAAGCACGCTCTCATGCATCGTTTCCGACAGCGTCGGATGCGGAAAGATCGTGCGGATGAGTTCTTCTTCGGTCGTCTCGAGATTCATCGCGATGACGAAGCCCTGGATCAATTCCGTGGCTTCGACTCCGAAAATATGCGCGCCAAGCAGCCGCCCGCTCTTCGCGTCGAAGATCGTCTTCACGACGCCTTCGAGCTCGCCAAGAGCGATCGCCTTGCCATTGGCGAGATAAGGAAAGCGGCCGATCTTGACGTCGATTTTCTGCTCCTTCGCCTTTGCCTCGGACAGGCCGACTGACGCGACCTGCGGATGGCAATAGGTGCAGCCCGGCACGCGCGATCTATCGAGCGCATGCGCGTTCAATCCGGCGATCGCCTCGACGCAGGACACGCCCTCATGCTCCGCCTTATGCGCAAGCATCGGGCCGCCGGCGACGTCGCCGATCGCGTAAATTCCTTCGACATTGGTGCGCCCCAAGCCGTCGATCTTGATGACGCCGCGCTCGAGGGCGACGCCGAGCGCCTCCAGCCCAAGATTTTCGACATTAGCGACGACGCCGATCGCCGAAAGCGCACGCTCGACTTCGAGCCTCTGAATCTCGCCGTCCGCGCCTTTCAGCGTGACGACGAGGCTGTCCGCCTTTTTCTCGACGCCTGTCACCGTCGTCGCGATGCGAATGTCGATTCCCTGCTTCTTGAACGATCGATGCGCCAACGCCGCGATCTCTTCGTCTTCGCTGGGCAGAATATGCGGCAGCGCTTCGACGAGAATGACCTCGACGCCAAACGTCCGATAAAAGGAGGCGAATTCGACGCCGATGGCGCCGGCGCCGACGATGAGCAGCGATTTCGGAAAGCGTTCCGGCTTCATCGCTTCGAAATAAGTCCAGACGAGTCGCCCATCGGGCTCGAGGCCTGGCAGAACGCGCGGACGCGCGCCCGTCGCGATGATAATGTGTTTGGCCTGATAGACGCCTTCGCCAAGCGTCGTTTTCGGCGTCGGCAGTTGCGGCAGCATCGGCGGCTTCGTCGGCGCGCCGACCCGGACCTCGCCCTTTGCTGCGATCGTCGCCTCCCCCCAGATGACATCGATCTTGTTCTTCTTGAGAAGAAAGGCGACGCCGCCATTGAGCCGCGTGGCCGCTTCGCGCGAATGCGCCACGATGCGCGCAACGTCGGCGCTCAGCGCGCCCTGCGCAACGCCAAACTTCTCGCCTTCCTTGCCGAGACGATAGACCTCGGCCGAACGCAGCAGCGCCTTCGTCGGGATGCAACCCCAGTTCAAACAAATGCCGCCAAGATGTTCTCGCTCGACGACCGCCGTCTTTAAGCCCAATTGCGCGGCGCGGATCGCGGCGACATAGCCGCCGGGCCCGCCGCCAATGACGATAAGATCATATGTGTCAGCCATGCTTCGTCCTTGCTTGCCGAGTGGGCCAAAATTTGCGGCGTCGCAAAAAGCATATATTGTTTAAGCGATTGCAGTCACGTGACCATAAGGGGGCTTTCCATGAGCGCCCGTTTTGCGCCGACAACCGCCTCGTTGCGTTCGCTTTCCGTCAAAATCCTAACTGGTTTGCGTCGGGGAACTCGCTTCATCTGGCGCACCTTAATAAATAGTGTGCGTCTTTTGCTCCTGGCCTTTCTAGCGGTCCTTTTAACCGCGTGGGCCGTATCCACGCCAAAGGATCAAGCCTATCGCGTTCTTGATCCCACGTCGGCCGATTGCAACATGCAGGTCGACGAACGAGGAAACTACAGCTCCCCCGCATGGAACATTCTTGCCGCCTACGGCAACGACGAAAACGTCGCGGCGGAAAAAGACGAAGCTGGTCATTGGGACAAGCGATTTCAATGCGCGATACAGCGTCACGAAATCCCTTATTCTGGCGCCGATGACAATAATCGTTCGCCGCTGAGCTACACGCTGGCTTTTCTGGAATTCAAGGAAGATGGCGAACCTTATGAGCTGATCAAAGATGCTCATCAGCTGTTCACAATGAACGAATTGACGGATCGCGTGAGCTATATCGACCGCAGTCAATGGAAGCCGATCACGCAGCTTGAAGCTTTAGGCGCACATCTTAGGTCAGTTCAAGGACGCGCCCACACAGATGAATTTGGGAATGCCGTCAATCACAGCAATTATGTCATCGCTTTCATTCATGGCTGGCGAAACGACGCATCCATCGGAAACGGCAATGTCACCGATCTTCGCGCTTATGCGGCGCATGTCGCGCGATACCTTCGCGATCGCTGCAACGCTGGCGAGCGCGAACATTGCGGGCGCGAGGTGACGGCGGTTTACATCGGATGGCGGGGCGCGCGTCTGAACGAGAAGAGCCTCCATCTCCCCTTTATCGCTCTCGGAAATACTGTCGGCGCGCTGCTGGACGGCGACGCTTCGACTTGCTCGAACGGCGTTCTGCCGAGCGACAAACCCCTGTGCTGGAAGAACTGGATCAATTCCTGGGGAGGTACGCTCGCTTCTGGCGTGGCGACGCTGACCTTGTTCGACCGCAAACCGGTCAGCGAATATATCGCGCCGCACGCCCTCATGGCGCTCAGGAAAATCGAGCAGGTTCTCGATAAACAGCAGCGCACGAAGGCCGAGCAGCGCGCCAATCCAAATAAGATGATCGTGATAGGCCACAGCCTCGGCGGCAACATGCTGGCCACGGCTTTGAAAGACTCTCTGATCAAAGCCGTGCGCAACCATCCTGGCGACAACGCCTATTTTTATCCGCCGCTTGGCGATCTGGTGGCGCTGATTAACCCGGCCGCGGAAGCCTCCAAATGGACTGACGTTCAGCGCGCAGTCTGGGAGAGGATCGCCTTCTTTGAAGGCGATGGGGACCTCATGGCGGGCCACCGCTTTTTTCCGGCTCACCAAAGTCCTGTCGTGATTTCTGTCACCTCCGCCTTTTCCTGGCCTCCAGGCGGGATCCGGCCGGAAGACTGCGCCATAGCCATGCACGACAAATTGAGTTTGCTTGGCCAGGATATGGCTTCGCCCGACGAGGTTTGCGCAAAATACCAGCAGTTCCTGGAGACCAAGAAGCCCGAGGAATTCATCTTCCATGATGAGACGCTGAGCCCCGACCGCGCTTGCGGGGCGCTGAGAACGCCGTTCAAGCTCGACCAAGCAGTGGAAGATATCGATCGGAAAAAGAAGATAGGCATAAAATCGGACCTCGCGACCTATCTTGCCTTCCCGCTTTTTCGCGGCGACTTCCGACCTCTCGGCGCGATGATCGCCGGCGTCGCGCGAGATTGGCGCGCAGCCTGCGAAAGCTTTGGGATGCCCGCAAATCGACTGGAGCGGCGGGCGCAGAGCTTCTGGCAGAGGATGGGAGAATTCGTGAGCGATCTTCCCTTCCAGAATACGGACATCGAGTCTTCGCGCACGATCGGCCATCTCGATCCGCCGCGATCGTCGGTCAGTCTCGTCGATACTTATCGCATGCCGTCGCGCCAGCTCGGCACGACGCATGAGGTTCGCAGCATTGGTTGGGCGCCGCCTAACCAGGCTGACTACAAGAATATCCCGGCCGATCCGTCTTTGAACTGTCCGATCAGTCACGATTGGTTAACGCGGGCTCGAAGTAAGCAAACGAACGGCACTCAGTGGGATAGCGAGTTGCTGGCCCCGGCGCTCGATCCAGACCCTGCTCACCCAGAGGGCAGCGGCGGCAATCCGGCAGTCGAGATGACTCACGGCTTCAGGCTCGCAGGAATGCTCCCGATCACCCGCGCTAACGATCCGTTCTGGAACATGCGCGCCTATGACGATGTGCTCATGAGCCATGGCGGCTTCATGTTCAGTTCGTTCATTTGCGCCATCAACCAATTCGTCATGGACCGGCCGACACGATGGCCGTCGCCGCCGACGCCACCCGAATTACAGCCTGCGCCCATGCAACAAGAGCCGGCTCGCCCCACGGCGGGCGCCGCCAGAGTTCGTGGCCGATCGAGGTGACATAGCCGCCGTGCCCGCCGCCGATAACGACGGGATCATATGCATCGCTCATTTGGCGTCCCCGTCGCGGCCGCCGACGCGCCGCTCTTTCGTATCGTCCGCCCTCGCGCGTTTTGCGTCGACAAACGCCATCACATCGTCGGCGACCGGCGCAAGAAAATGCAGGAGCGGCGAAAACGCGCCGATGATCTCGCGATGCGTGACGCCGGGATAATATATGACGCGCGCTTCGCCGCCGGCGGCGTCTATGGCCGCGGCGAGCGCGCGGGTGTTTCTCGGCTTGACCGTCGTGTCGGCCTCGCCGGCAATAAGCAACGCCGGCGGCGCGTCGCGCGTGACATAGCGCAGCGGCTGACTGGCGGCGGCGTTTGCGGGAGCGCCAAAAACGCCGCGCAGCACGTCGCTGTCGATCGCGAAATCATAAGCGCCCGCGAGACCGATAAGGCCAGCAAGATCGCTCGACGGCGAGAGGCCGACGGCGGAGAGCCAGCGTTGATCGAAGGCGAGCATCGCCGCGATGTGTCCGCCCGCCGAATGGCCCATCAGAAAAATGCGCGAATGGTCGGCGCCAAGTCGTTTGGCGTTGTCGTGCGCCCATCGCAGCGCCCGCGCCGCGTCTTCCAGAAAAACTGGAAAGCGGGCCTGCGGATAGAGGCTGTAATCGGGAATGACGGCGATCACGCCGCGCGCGGCGAGCGCCGCGCCGACGAAGCGATAGTTCGCCTTTTCGCCAGACGACCATCGACCGCCGTAAAAGAAGACGATGAGCGGTCTCGGCGCCTCTGCATGATCGGGAAGGTAGACGTCGAGCTTTTCGCGGGGCCCGTCGCCATAGGGGATATCGTCGAGGAGACGATAGGACTGGACGCGCGCGACAAGATTGAGCGCGGCGCCCGGGTCGGCGACGGCCGCGCCGGCAAGAATGACAAGCGTCGCGACGAGCGCGCGCGAGCCGGTCGCATATCGCAGGAATCGTCGCATCCAAGGAGACGATAGCCGAAGCCGTCATCTCCTGCGACCGCGTATGAAAGAAAAGCGCCCGCGGCGCGGCGGGCGCTTTACATGAACGCCACAGCCTTCAGGCGGCCTTCGGCAGCGCTGACTTCGCCTGCACCACGATCGCCGCGAAGGCGTCGGGTTGATGGATGGCGAGTTCGGACAGGACCTTGCGATCGACCTCGACGCCCGCCTTGGCAAGCCCGTCGATGAAGCGCGAATAGGTCAGCCCGTGCTCGCGGACGGCGGCGTTGAGCCGCTGAATCCACAGCGCGCGGAATACGCGCTTCTTCGCCTTGCGATCGCGAGTCGCATATTGCATCGAGCGATCGACCGCGGCCTTCGCGGCGCGAATCGTGTTCTTGCGGCGGCCATAGAATCCTTTGGCGGCCTTGAAGGTCTTCTTGTGTTTGGCGTGAGCGGTGACGCCGCGCTTGACGCGAGCCATGACGAAACTCCTTTGCGGAAAAATGCGCTGCGGGATCAGCCGTTCGGCAGGAAGTATTTCTTGACGTTATCGCCGTCAGTTTTGAACAAGACGTTCGTGCCGCGCAGATTTCTGATCTGCTTGTTCGTCCGCTTGATCATGCCGTGGCGCTTGCCCTGCTGGGCGTAAACCACTTTACCGGTGCCGGTGATCTTGAAGCGCTTTTTCGCGCCCGATTTCGTCTTCAGCTTGGGCATTTTGCTCTCCTGGGCTCATGGCCCTTCGTTGTTTGCGCCGCACTGAACGAGTCCATCGGCGTCTATTCGCGCGAGCGAAAGAACCGCCACGGCAGCCCATCACTGGCCGGGCGGTTCTGTAGAGCGCGGTTTATTGCCTAACGCGGGGGAAAACGCAAGTCGCCCAAGCTTTGGGAAGGCCTGGAGTAGACTGCGCCCGTTCTTCGCGACATAGTCCGCCCGCCAAAGAAGGCTTCAATCGAGAAAAAAGCGAGTAAGACCGCCGCGACGCAAGGTTAAACTGAAGAAACGTCGTCATTTTCGTTAGGTTTGAAGAACAGTCGCCAAGCGCTAAGTCTCTCGCTGGAAACGATCCGGGGCGCATTATGAATATGCATGCATCTATGGGGACCGCGATTGCCGCGGAATGTCCGGTCAATTCTCATAACGAATGGGACCCATTGGAGGAGATCATCGTCGGGCGACTCGAAGGCTCGACAATTCCTTCCGACCACCCTGTCGTCACCTGCAACATCCCCGGCATGGCCGCGCGCGCACAGTCGCTCGCCGCCGGATTCCGTTTTCCGAAATTCATGATCGAGCCGGCGCAGCAGGAGCTCGACGGTTTTATCGCTTTGCTCGAATCGCTGGGCATTACGGTGACCCGGCCGGACGCGGTCAATCACAAGGCGAAGTTCTCGACGCCGAACTGGTCGTCGCGCGGCTTCTGCAACTCCTGTCCGCGCGACTCGATGCTGGTGTTCGGCGACGAAATTCTTGAAACGCCGATGGCCTGGCCATGCCGCTATTTCGAGACGCATTCCTATCGCGAGATCCTCAAGGACTATTTTCGGCGCGGCGCGCGCTGGACCTCGGCGCCAAAGCCGCAACTCACCGACGAACTCTTCGACCCCGACTTCAAATTGCCGGAGAAGGGCGAGGAAATTCGTTACATCCTTACCGAATTCGAGCCGGTGTTCGACGCCGCCGACTTCTTCCGTTGCGGCCGCGATATTTTCGTGACCCGCTCCAATGTCACCAATGCGATGGGAATCGACTGGCTGCGCCGCCATCTAGGCGAGGGCTATCGCATTCACGAGATCAAGAGCCGCTGCCCCAATCCCATGCATATCGACACGACGATCCTGCCTCTGGGGCCGGGCCGACTGCTCATCAATCCTGAATATATCAATCCGGATGAGTTGCCCGACATTTTGAAGAAATGGGACATTCTCGTCGCGCCCGAGCCCGATCCGATCAACGACCGAATCCTCGCCATCACCTCGATGTGCGGCAAATGGCTCAGCATGAACATTCTGATGATCGACGAAAAGCGCGTCATCGTCGATCCGCATCACACAAACATGATGCGGCAGATGGAGAAATGGGGCTACGAGCCGATCCCCTGCTCTTTCCTGCACTATGCGGCGTTCGGCGGCGCTTTCCATTGCGCCACGCTCGACGTGCGCCGGCGCGGAACGCTTGAGAGCTATTTCTAGATTGGCGCGACCGCGAAACGTTTGTCATTCTTGACGCACGTTTTCGCGCGATCGCGAATCCAAAGGGGCTTGCGCTCTATTTCATATCAACGCCGCCGAGCCGCAGGCCAACGATCCCCAAGATGATAAGCCCGATTGAGCCCAGGCGAAGGAACGTCGTCGGTTCATTAAAGAGATAGACGCCGACGAGCGTCGCCGCGGCGATGCTTGTGCCGGTCCATGCGGCGTAAGCCGTGCCTGCGGGGATTGTTTTTACCGCGAGGCCCAGGCATCCAACGCTCGCCGCCATGAAAAACAACATGATGAGTGAAGGCCAAAGCCGCGTGAATCCTTGCGCATATTTCATCCCGACGAGCCAGCCGACCTCGCAGATGCTGCCGATAAAGAGGATGATCCAGTCCATCTAACCGTCCTTGCCTGCTGTCGTCGTCGCCATTTGCCGCGCTGACGACTTGTGGATTTTGCGGCCCCGTCCGTCAAGGACCGCCAATTTGCATTTGGCTCGATGCCGCCCACATAGGCCGCAAGGAGCCTTCGTCATGAGAAAAGTTATCGACGTTTATCCCGCCCCCGACTCCATGCACTGGGTCGGCGACGGCTTTCCCGTACGTTCGCTTTTTTCGCACCACGCGCATGGCGAGCGCGTTAGCCCTTTCCTGCTGTTCGACTACGCCGGGCCTTTTGACTTTCCTCCAACCGCCAAGCGCCGCGGCGTCGGAGCGCACCCGCATCGCGGCTTCGAGACGGTGACGATCGTCTTGGACGGCGAAGTCGCGCATCGCGATTCGACGGGCGCCGGCGGACTTATCGGTCCCGGCGACGTGCAATGGATGCGCGCCGCCTCGGGCGTCGTTCATGAGGAATATCATTCCGAGAGCTTCGCCAAATCAGGTGGACGCTTCGAGGTCGTACAGCTTTGGGTCAATCTGCCGGCGCGTGAGAAGATGAGCCCACCGCGCTATCAGACCCTCCTCGACAAGGATATTCCGCGCGTCGATCTGCCAGACGACGCCGGGCTCGTGCGCGTCATCGCCGGCGAATTCGACGGCCATCGCGGGCCAGCGCAAACGGCGACGCCGATCGATCTTTGGGATGTGCGAATCGACGCTGGAAAGAGCGCCCGCTTTACGCTCCCCGAGGGGCATACGATCGTTGCCGCGATTCTCGAAGGAACGGTCGAAGTCAATGGCGAAAGAATCGCGCGCGCGACGGATGTCGTCGTGTTCGGCGAAGAAGGCGGAGAAATCGTCTTTGAGGCGAACAATGACGCGAAGCTCATCATCATGAGCGGCGAACCGATTGACGAGCCCGTCGCGCAGCAAGGGCCCTTCGTGATGAACACGCAGGACGAATTGCGTCAGGCCTTCGTCGATTATCAATCGGGACGCTTCGGCGCTATTACGCCGCAGGGCGGCTGATAAGCAGCGCCGCGTTCGTTATGCCCTGCGCGACGCCAGTCTCAACTCTTCGATCGTCGCCGCGAGAGAAGAGAACTCCACCGGCTTAGTGAGAAAAGCGTCGACTCCGGCGGCGCGCGCGGCGCGTTCATCTTCCTCGCGCGCGCTCGCCGTCAGCACCAATATGGGCGTGCGCGGCGCGCCGGCGCGCGCTTCAGCCTCGCGAATCCGAAGGCTCGCCTCGCGCCCATCGAAATCCGGCATGAAGAGATCCATGACGATCACGTCGTAAGGCGCGCCGGCGCCCTCGATCGCCTCGCGAGCGCGCTCAAGCGCCAGCGCGCCGCTTTCCGCCCGCGTCACCTTCGCGCCAAGCTTGGCGAGGTGACGCGTGAGAATAAGCGCGTTGATCTCATTGTCTTCGGCGACAAGCGCGTTGACCCCGGCGAGCGCCTGCGAGGGCGCGCCTTCGGCAGGCGCCGGCGCCTTGTCGGTCTCTTGTGAAAGCCGGGCAATAAGCGATGCGATCCGCACCGGCTTCACCAGCCAGCCATCGAAGTCGCACAGAGCGTCTTCGCCGAAGGCCCTCCGCTCAAGCGGCGAGAAGAGAAGGAACAACCGTCTCGCATGCGCAGCGCGAGCAATTTTCGCGAGCTCAGCGGTCCTGTGCGGACCAAGCGCGCAATCGACGATGACAACTTCGAAGGGTTTCTCGCAGCGACCTCGCAACGTTCCCGTCGCGTCTTCGGCTGCAACGATCTCCGCCTGCGCGCCGGCATGTTGCAAGCTCTCCGCGAGATAGGGCGCGTCAAATGCGCTTTGCGCGACGATCAGCGCCGTCAATCCGGAAAGGGGGGCCAGCGCGGGCGCTTCGCTTGTTGGCGGCGCAGGCAGCGTGAAGGCGAAAACGGACCCCCTGTCCGACGATTCCACAAGCGCGAGCGCGCCGCCCATCTTGGCGACGAGGCGTCTGGAGATGGCAAGGCCGAGGCCCGCGCCCGCCTGCGGGTGGTTTTCGGAAGGATCGGCCTGTTCGAATTCCTCGAAGATCGCTTCGCGCGCAGCATCCGGCACGCCAGGCCCGGTGTCGCGCACGGCGAAGCGCAGCCTGGCGCCTTCGCGCATGACGCGCACGCCGACGCCGCCGCGCTCAGTAAATTTCATCGCATTGCCTATAAGATTGACGAGCACCTGCCGAAGGCGGGCAGGATCGCCCAAAATTTCACGAGGCGCATCGGGCGAGATGACGCTCGCAAGCTCGAGTCCCTTCGCCATTGCGCGCGGCGCAAGCAATTCGACGACGCTTTCAACGAAGGGCGCCAGCGCAAAGGTCTCGCAGCGCAGCTCAAATTTGCCGGCTTCGATCTTTGAGAAATCGAGAATGTCGTCGATAAGCTGCGAGAGCGAGCGACTCGAATCTCCGATCGCTTCGACATAGCTCACTTGTTCGGCAGTGAGTCTGGTCATGGCGAGCAGTTGCGCGAGCCCCATAACGCCATTAAGCGGCGTGCGGAACTCGTGGCTGACTGCAGCCAGAAAGCGAGACTTCGCCAAGCTTGCAGCCTCTGCTCGGTCGCGGGCGGCGGCGGCCGCGCGCAGCTCCCAGATTTCGTCTCGCAGCGATTCAAGCTCGGCTTCGATTTGTTTTCGGCCACGCCGGCGCAAGGCAATAAAAATCGACGCGGCAAGCAGCAGGAGGGCAAGCTGCGCCGCAGCCAAAATCGCAATATGGTTTAAGGACATGCGCCTTATATCAGGCCGCAAGACGCCCCAATGCAAGCCCCGCGCGATAGGAAAGCGCCTCGGCGAGATGCGGCCTGCCGACGGAGTCGGCGCCGTCGAGATCGGCGATCGTGCGCGCGAGCTTCAAGACGCGGTGGAATCCGCGCGCAGTAAGGCCAAAACGCTCTGACGCGTCGCGGATCAGCGCGGTCCCTGCGCCGTCAAGCTTCGCCACGCGCTCGATGACAGCCGCGGGCGCGGCGGCGTTAGTGGCGACGCTTGGCAGAGAAAGGGCGTCATAGCGGGCGCGCTGAATCTCGCGGGCGCGCGCCACGCGGGCGGCGACCTGCCGCGAACCTTCACTCGGCGGCGGCAGCACGAGATCAGCGGCAGTCACGGCCGGCACTTCGATCTGCAAATCGAAACGGTCAAGCAGCGGACCGGAGAGCCGCGCCTGATATTGCGCGACACAGCGCTCATTGGGCTGGCGCCTGCAAGCGTAGCCGGGGTCCATCGCGTGACCGCAGCGGCAAGGATTCATCGCCGCGACGAGCTGGAAGCGCGCCGGATAGACGGCGCGATGATTGGCGCGCGACACCGCAATCTCGCCGGTTTCGAGCGGCTGACGAAGGCTGTCGAGAACTTGCGGCTGAAACTCCGGCAGTTCGTCGAGAAAGAGCACGCCGTGATGCGCGAGCGAAATCTCGCCGGGACGGGCATGAACGCCGCCGCCAACGAGAGCGGGCATCGAGGCGGAGTGGTGGGGCGCCCGAAAGGGCCGCCGGTCGGTGAGTTCGCCGCCAGCGATCTGTCCCGCCACCGAATGTATCATTGAGACTTCGAGCAATTCGCGCGGCGTCAGCGGCGGCAGGATCGAAGGCAGCCGCGCGGCGAGCATCGATTTTCCCGCGCCCGGAGGACCGCTCATGAGAAGATTGTGCCCGCCGGCTGCGGCGATCTCGAGCGCGCGCTTGGCGCTCTCCTGACCCTTGATGTCTGAGAGATCTGGCTGATCGACGGCGAGCTTGCGCACCGCCGGCTGAGGCCGCGCCAGAACTTGCGCGCCCTTGACGTGATTGACCAATTGGATGAGCGAGCGCGGCGCGAGCACCTCGATGTCGCTCGACGCCCAGGCCGCTTCCGGCCCGCATTCGCTCGGACAGATGAGCCCCAAGCCCCGAGCGTTGCCGGCGACGGCCGCCGGCAGGACGCCTGCGGTCGGCGTCAACGTTCCGTCGAGCGCAAGTTCGCCGAGCACGACGAATCCTTCGAGCGCGTCAGAGGGAATGGCGCCGATCGCCGCCATGACGCCGAGCGCGATCGGCACGTCGTAATGGCTGCCCTCCTTGGGCATGTCGGCGGGCGCGAGATTGACGGTAATGCGCTTGGCGGGCAGCGCGAGACCTGAGGCGATCAGCGCGGCGCGCACACGCTCGCGCGATTCCGCTACGGCCTTGTCGGCGAGCCCGACGACATTGAACACGACCGCGCCGCTCGAGATTTGCACCTGAACGTCGACGGGACGGGCCTCGACGCCTTCGAAAGCGACCGTCGCCACCCTCACCGCCATCACTCGCCCCCGAGCATTTCTTTCAGAGATATGCGTGAAAGCTTAGCTGGCGCTAAGGCGACAAGCAAGAACAATATGTGAACATTTCCGTCGCCAATAACCTAGTTTCAGGTTGGCAATTGTCAGGCCCAGGGTTGAACCCAGATAGTGGGAGGCGCGAACCCCGCGGATATGCGTGGCGGCGCCAGGGAAGAAGGAGATCCGGAATGAAATTGAGATCAGGTCTCGCGCTCATTTTTGCGGCGGCTTTGGCCGCTCCGGCCTATGCGGCCATGCCAGTGGCGCCAAATGGCTCGGCGGGCGCGCCGATCGTGCAGGTTTATGGCGGTTGCGGCCCTTATGGCCATCGCGGTCCGTATGGTGGCTGTCGCTGGGGCGGACAGTGGGGCGGCTACGGCATTGGTCGCGCCTGCCCGCCAGGGTTCCACCTCGGCCCTTACGGCCGCCGCTGCTGGCCGAATTACTAAAAGTCGGCATCAGAGACCGGGACGGACATCCGTCCCGGCGCACCGTATAGCGAGTCCCAAGACACGCTCAGCCCCGCGGCGTGACCCTGGAGGTAGCGTGGGGCAACTGCAGCGTCAGACATTTCGCGGCGCCGCCTGCCCTCATGAATTCGGAAAGCGGCGTGATCACGGGCGTGAAGCCGGCGTCGGTCAGCCGCGAGCGAAGACTATCGGAACAGGCGTTGAGGAAAACATGCCCGGCGACTTCGACGGCGTTGCAGGCGAATGCAAGCGCGTCTTTTTCGTCGACTTCGATCCGCTTCTCCGGCGGCACGATCGCGCGAATCGCCTCTTGTGACGGGATGTCGAACGCCGCCGGATAATACATCGTCCAGCCGCCGCTCAGTGGGCAGAAGCATGTATCGAGATGGTAAAAGCGCGCATCGACGAGCTCCAGCGCGATCACGCGCCGCCTGAACACTTTTTCCAGCTGCTTGGGCGCATCTTCGCCCGAGCGCCAGCCGTAGCCGCACCAGACAATGCCTCGCGCGTGATCGATAAGCGCGTCGCCGGCGCCTTCAAAGGGAACGTTCTGTGGCCAGTCGGCAATCGCATAGCCTTGCGCCTCGAACCATTCGCAAAACAGACGTTCTTCCGGCCGCCGCTGCTTGGCGTGAAATCGGCTCACCACAGCCTTGTCGCCAATCGCAAGCCCCGCATTGGCGGTGAAGACCATGTCCGGCAGGCCCGGCGTCGGCGCGACGAAAGCGATGTCGCTATGGGCCGCCAGATTGCGGCGCAAGTTTTCCCATTGCGCCTGAGCGCGCGGCAGCGTCGCTTGCCCGACTTGGTTCTCCATCCAGGGATTGATGACATAATCGACGCCGAAATGATCCGGCGCGCACATGAGGATAGCGCCGCGCGCAGGCCGCCGCGCCGCGTAATCTCCCGAGCGCTCTCGCGGCGAGAACTCCGCCACAGCGACGTCAGCGTCGAAGTCCACCGGCAAATTCCCTTGTCCTAAATGATTGTCCATCACGCAGCCTGTCCAGCTTTTATGAGAGTTGCGATGTCTTCCTGCTCCGCGTCGAGCGGATGCAACAGCGAAAACAGATCCTTCGGGTTTGCCGGCTCGGCGAGCAGATCGATCTTGCGGCCGACGCCAGTCTCCCACGCAAGATCGCGCAACAGCCGCAACATCGAAAAGTCCTCGACCGCGAAACCGACGCTGTCGAAGATGGTGATAGCCTCAGAGGAAGAACGGCCTGGCCGACGGCCGGCGAGAACTTCACGAAGCTCTGTCACCGGGTGCTCGGGATCGAGTTGCTGAATTTCGCCCTCGATGCGCGTCTGGGGCGCATATTCGACAAAGATCTCGGAGCGCAGCAGCAACTCGCGGGCAAGCTCTGTCTTGCCGGGGCAATCGCCGCCGACCGCGTTGATATGCACGCCAGGCGCAACCATGTCGTCGGTCAGAATAGTGGCGAGTTTCTTATCCGCCGTTATTGTCGTGACGATGTCGGCGCCAAACGCAGCGCTACGCGCATCGGCGCAACGAACGATCGTCAGGCCGAAGTCGGCCATGTTGCGCTCAAATTTGTCAATGGCCTCAGGATCGACGTCAAACACGCGGAGCCGGTCGACGCCCAGGACCGCATTGAAGGCGCAGGCCTGAAACTCCGACTGAGCGCCAAGGCCGATGAGGGCCATTACTTTGCTATCAGAACGCGCGAGATGCGCGGCGGCGAGCGCCGAAGTCGCGCCGGTGCGAAAGGCGGTGGCGAGCGTCATATCCGCGATCAGCGTCGGATAGCCGGTCGTGACGTCGGCCATTGCGCCAAAAGCGACGACGGTCTGCAGATTGAACTGCGTGTTGCCCGGATGGCCGTTGACGAATTTGAAGGCGAAAGCGTCGGCGTCGCTCGTCGGCATGAGTTCGATAACGCCGCGCGGCGAATGGTTGGCGTAGCGCGGGGATTTTTCAAATACGTCCCAGCGCGCAAAATCCTGACGCAGATAGTCGACGAGCCGCCGCCAGAAACGGCGCGCGCCTACTTCTCCAACGATGCGCGCGATGTCTCGCGCGCTCAGAAACGCCACCATGCCTTCTCCTTTGATCTGTGACGGAGAAAACCTAAAGCGCGGCGACGCTAATCAAAATCTCCAAAAGTTATCAAAATGCCTGCAGTCTTGTGAGAATTGCCATAAATATTGATCATTTCGCTAGAACGCCAAGCCAATGAACCCGAGCTATTAACCCAAGCCATGGACGACCTTGACCATAGATTGATCGCCTTACTGCGCACAGACGCGCGCGCCTCGCTCTCTCAGCTCGCCAAGGCGCTTGGCGTCTCGCGCGGAACAGTTCAGAACCGGCTCGACAAGCTGATCGCCGCCGACGTGATCCTGGGCTTTACGGTTCGGCTGAAGAATGCCGCCACGCCGGATCGAATCCGCGCGATCATGATGGTTGAAGTCTCCGGCAAGAACTCACGTCGCGTTGCGCATGAGTTGCGCGGGCTGCCTCAGATCCATGCGCTATTCAGCACTAACGGTCCTTTCGACCTCATCGCTGAAATCGAATGCGCCAATCTTGAGGAATTCGATCGCTTGCTGTCGAGCGTGAGAACGATCGAAGGAATCGCGAGAAGCGAAACCAGCCTGCTGCTCGCTCCCGCCTGAATTTTAAAAATGCGCTGAAGCCGCCGCTTTGGACTCGGCCTGGCCAGGTTGTTCATTACCTTCCGGCGCGCGCGGCAGCAAAACGCGCGCGATCAGACCATTGGGATGTCGGTCCAGCAACGACACGGACCCGCCGTGGTTCTCAACAAGCGAGCGCACGATCGATAGCCCGAGTCCAAAGCCGCTGTGCTGGTCGATCGTTCTTCCCGGCTGTCCGCGAACGAAAGGTTCAAAGGCGGTCTGCTTGGCCTCCGCTGAAATCCCTGGTCCGTCGTCGACGACGTCGATCTGAAGAAATCCCTCCTGACATTCCGCCAAAAAAATGTCCGCGGTCTTCGCGTGATGCGTCGCGTTTTCGACGAGATTAGTGAAGATGCGCTGAATGTCGCTGAGCGACCCGAAAATCATTTTATGGCCGTCGCCATGATAGGTGACGTTGTGCCCAAGATCGCAAAACTCGTCCGCGACCGTTTGCAGAACGCTGTCCAGATCAATGAGCGAACAATCGGACTTGTCGTCTCCTTCAGCGCGCAGATATTGAAGATTTTTGAAAAGCATCCCGTCCATGAGATCAATGTCGCGCATCATGCGCTGCTGGAGGCTCTCATCAGAAACGAACTCCGTTTTCAGCTTCAGCCGCGTGATAATCGTTCGCAAGTCATGGCTTACCGCCGCCAGCACATGAGCTCTCGCGGCGATCATCTTGCTGATGCGCGCCTGCATGCGGTTCAGCGAACGCGTCAGCTCGCGAACTTCCTGCGGACCTTGTTCAGCGAGCGGCGTTTTTGTATCGACGTCGTTTGGAATCTGCTCGGCATATTTCGCAAGTCGTTGGAGCGGCGCCATGATGGCGTTCAACGCCCAGAAAATGAAGATTGCAGTGAATATGATGAAGGACAGCGCGGTTCGCGCGCCCTGAGTCAGGATGAAGGGTTCATCCTCCGCATGTTGCCAAAGCCACCGCCATATCGAGCCCGGAGATTTCTGATGCTGCGAAATTGAAATGGTCGCATAGCCGCCTTTGCGCAATTCGACAGCGAGGACGCCGTAGTCTCCCGGAGCTGGACTGCCGACCTCGAACACGTCTGCGCCTTCCCACAAACGGGAATCGATATGGCGGATTTCGTTGTCGAAGGCGACGTCCCGGCCAGACGAATCATTCGCCGCCGGAGGCCGCGACTCTTGGATTTCGATATTGGCGTAGGGAACGGCATGAGAAAGCTCTGAAACGATCGTCGCTCGCTCCGATAGCGGCGCAACGTCCAACGCCAGGATTATGCCCGCAATAAAGTCGCCCTGGTCGACAATGTGGCGCCTGCCGAATACATGAACCATGCCAAGGACGATGGTTTGGAAGGCGACGATCGACACAAGAATGAGCAGCGTGATCTGCACGGCCAGCTTGTTGAGCGGGAAACGCCATCGTACGCTACTGGGCTTCATGCGCGGGCCACCTGCGTCGAAAAGATATAGCCTTCGGAGCGCACCGTCTGAATGAACGCGGGCTTCTTCGGATCCGCCTCTATCTTCTGTCGAAGCCGGCTGATCAGGACGTCGATGCTGCGCTCGAAAGGACCGGATGTCGGGCCATGTGTCATGTTGATCAGCTGCTCGCGGGTCAACACCCGGTTCGGATTTTCGCATAAAGCATGCAACAGATCGAATTCGGCGCCGGTCATTGCGACCTTCATTCCGCAAGGCGCGACGACTTCTCGGGCGAGCACGTCGACGCGCCAACCTGAGAAAAGATAGGCCTGCCGAACCGTGCGCCCATCGACGGGGCTCGGGGCCTCGGTTCGCCTCAAGACGGCGCGGATGCGCGCCAGCAGTTCGCGCGAATTAAACGGCTTAACAATGTAATCGTCGGCCCCTAACTCGAGCCCCAAGATCTTATCGATATCCTCGGATTGCGCCGTCAGAATAATTATCGGAATGCGTCGTTCGGAACGCACGCGTCGACAGATCGAGAGACCGTCTTCGCCAGGCAGATTGAGATCAAGAATAAGCAGGTCATATGCGCCCGCGCCGAAAGCGGCGTCCATTTCCTGGGCGTTTGAAGCCACCTTTGTTTGGATATCGTGCGCCGCGAGATAGAGCGAGATGAACTCGCCGATTTCGGCGTCGTCTTCGACGATCAGGATTGAAACGGGAGAAGTCAAAGGGCGCGCGATCGCTTTCGTTGAGGTGGGCGCAAATTAATAAGGCAATATTTCTAAAGTGTTTCCAGCAAAAAATCGGCCTCAGCGCGCGGCGTTTGAACGCCTTTCGGACTTCTGACCGAGTAGCGTCCTAATTCAGAAAGGAACCGGAAACAATCTGTGCGCTGCGAAAAGATGGAGAAACACCCGATCGGATGGGCTGTCCTATGGTGCTGCCGCGCCGAGAAACCGGCGCTGAATTCCCATCCTGCCTTAACCTCATCAGTTGCAAGGACGAAGCATGAAGAGCAAGGCTCACGCTCTTCCGGATGGTTTGGAAGCGGCCGCGGTCGACGCGAATGGCTCCCATCTCTCCGGCTCACCGGCGCACGCCGAATGGCGCGCTTCTTGCGGTGAAGACTCGGCCGATGCCGAGCAGCTTTCCCTCCCGACGGGTCAAGGCCCAGTCCCCAAGATTAAGAGCCAACACGATATGACCAAGGCGGTTTCAACCCGCTTCATTCCAAAAAGCGGGATCGCCGGATTGGTCGAAAACTGGCGAGCGGACATCTTGTCCGGTTTCCTGGTCTTTCTCATTGCCCTGCCGCTGTGCCTCGGCATTTCGATGGCGTCGGGCTTTCCCCCGCAGGCGGGCATCATCACGGCGATCGTTGGGGGCCTGCTCGTCTCGCGCATCAACGGCTCCTTCGTGACCATCACAGGTCCGGCGGCAGGCCTCATCGTGGTCATTCTCGACTCGGTGCAGGCGCTCGGCGGCGGCGACGCCAAGGCCGGCTACCACTACACCTTGGCGGCGATCGTGTGCGCCAGCGTCATCCAGACGCTGATGGGCCTGATGAAGGCCGGCAAGATGAGCGCCTTTTTCCCGTCCTCCGCCGTGCATGGCATGCTGGCGGCGATCGGCATCATCATCATGGCCAAGCAGATTCACGTCATGCTCGGCGTGAAGCCAGACGCGCAGAGTCTCTTTGCGACGATTGGCGCGATCCCGGCGAGCATTCGAGATATGAATCCGGAGGTCGCGATCATTGGCGGCCTTGGACTGCTCATCCTGATCGCCTGGGCGGTTGTGAAGAACCGCCGCCTAAAAATGATTCCGGCGCCGATCATCGTCGTGATCGTCGGCATGGCGCTCGCGCAATATTTCGATCTCGATGACGAGCACATCTATCTCTTCCTGCCGGACAATCAGTTCCTGCCGCATCATGAGTTCACGATCGGGCCAAAGTTTCTGGTCTCCATCCCGCAGAACTTTCTGTCCGGCTTCGCCTTCCCGAATTTCTCGTTGATCGGCACAGGCGTGTTCTGGCAACAGGTCTTTGCCATCTGTCTCGTTGGAAGCCTGGAAAGCTTGCTCAGCGCAGCGGCGGTTGATAAGCTTGATCCCTACAAGCGGACTTCCGATCTCAACCGCGACATCGCCGCGGTTGGCGTCGGCAACATCATCTGCGGCTTGATTGGCGGTATGCCGATGATCGCCGAAATCGTCCGCAGCTCGGCCAACGTGAATAATGGCGCACGCACGGGATGGGCGAACTTCTTCCACGGATTGTTCCTGCTGATCTTCGTCGCGGCCTTTCCAAGGGTCATTCACGAGATTCCGCTGGCCTCGCTCGCGGCGCTCCTGGTGTTTACCGGCTATCGTCTTGCGTCTCCGCTCGAGTTCAAGAAGACGCTGGCGATCGGCTGGGACCAGCTTGCCGTTTTCATGATCACGATCATCGGCGTGCTGGCGACCGATCTCTTGATTGGCGTCGCGATCGGCATCGTCGCCGAGTTCCTGTTCCACGTGTGGCGCAGCGTCAATTGGAAACAGGTCTTCAAACTGCATCGCGACATCGTGGAGACCGAGCCCGGCGTCTACCTGGTGAAAATTGGCGGCGCCGCCTTCTTCGCCAATTATCTTGCGCTCAAGGGCGATCTTGCGAAGCTCCCGAAGGGTAAGACCGTCATCTTTGATCTCTCAGAGTCTTGGTGCGTTGATCATACGGTCATGGAAAACCTCCATCACTTCTGCGAGGATTATGAAGCAAATGGCGGGCATGCGGAAATCTGCGGGCTCGATCAGCACGTCGCGACATCCAAGCATCCTCTGGCGCCGCGAAAGCGCTGCGCCTAGTTCCTGAAGTTCGCTCACGCGTGTCCGACGACCATAAGGTCGACTCGAAGGTGAAAGCATGCCGCTCTACTTAGCGCTGATCTGCGTCGGCGCGCTGCTCGCCGTCAGCGTTTACGCCATCGTCCAAAGGCGAAACCCTGACATAAGCCGCAATGTCTATCGTCTTTGCATCGCATTGTGCGGCGTCCTCTTCCTCGCAGCGGTCATGCCGAGAGGCGCCCACGTCGTTTCGACGACTCTGCCGCTCGGCTTGCCCTGGATCGGCATGCATTTTCGTATCGACGTGCTGAGCGCCTTTTTTCTCGCGGTGGTCAATCTCGGCGGCGCGGCGGCAAGCGCCTATGCGATCGGCTATGGCGCGCATGAGAAAGATCCTATGCGCGTTCTACCGTTCTATCCTGCGTTTCTCGCAGGCATGAACGTCGTCGTGCTTGCAGATGACGCCTTCGCCTTTCTCGTCGCTTGGGAGTTCATGTCGCTTGCGTCATGGGCGCTGGTGCTGACGCATCACCACGAAGCCGAAAATAGGCGCGCTGGTTTCGTCTATCTGTTGATGGCGAGTTTTGGCGGTTTCGCGCTGCTGATGGCGTTCGGCGTGCTCGGAGGCGTCGGCGGAGCCTACGACTTCGCCTCCATCCGCGAATCCACGAAGGAGGCCTGGAAATCGGGTCTCATTCTCGCCCTCGCCATGGTTGGAATGGGCTCCAAAGCCGGACTCGCGCCTCTGCATATCTGGCTGCCGCTCGCGCATCCTGCGGCGCCGAGCCACGTCTCGGCGCTGATGAGCGGCGTCATGACGAAGGTCGCCGTCTATGGCTTTATTCGCGTGGTTTTCGATCTGCTCGGGCCGCCGGCTTTCTGGTGGTCGGTCGAGCCAATGACCTTTGGCGCGGCGAGCGCGCTGATCGGCGTTCTCTTCGCCACGATACAGAGCGATTTGAAGAAGCTTCTGGCTTACAGCACGATTGAAAATATCGGAATCATCTTCATCGCGCTCGGACTGGCGTTAGCCTTCAAAGCGAACGGCCTTGCGCTGCCGGCGGCGCTCGCCTTCACCGCGGCGCTGTTCCACGTTTTTAATCACTCGCTGTTTAAGAGCCTCCTGTTCTTCGGCGCTGGGGCCGTATTGAGCGGGAGCGGCGAAAGAAGCATCGAGCGCCTCGGCGGCCTCATCCACTCAATGCCAAAAACGGCGTTTCTGTTTCTCGGCGGCTGCGTCGCCATCTCCGCCTTGCCGCCGCTGAATGGCTTCGTTTCCGAATGGCTGGTGTTTCAAGCGATCCTGCTCAGCCCATCGCTGCCGCAATGGACCGTAAAGCTTCTCGTTCCCGCTATCGGCGTGGCGCTGGCGCTGAGCGCGGCGCTTGGCGCTGGCTGTTATATCCGCGCCTATGGCGTCGCTTTCCTTGGCCGCCCGCGCAGCGAAGCCGCGCGCGTTGCGCAAGACCCTGATCGCTGGTCTCTCGGAACGATGGCGGCCTTGCTGGCGCTTTGCCTTCTCGCTGGCCTGCTGCCCAGCCTTCTCATCGACACGATTTCACCGGCGGCGAAGGACTTTGTCGGCGGCCGCATGCCCGCGCAGGCGGAGCTTGCGTGGCTCTCGATCGCGCCTATTGCCCAAAGCCGCAGTTCCTATAATGGACTTCTGGTCTTCGTCTTCATTCTCTTCTCAGCCTATTCGGCGAAATGGGTCATCCACAAATTCGGTTCATCACGCTCGCGGCGCGCGCCGGCTTGGGACTGCGGTTACATCGAGAAGAGCCCCACCACGCAATATACGGCCAGCAGCTTTGCACAGCCGATCCGACGCACGCTCGGCGTCATCGCCTTCTCGGTGAGGGAGCGTCTCGACATGCCGGCCCCGGGCGAAATGCGCGCCGCGCGCCTGAGCGTCGATATCAAGGATCGAATCTTCGACTATCTCTACGCGCCGCTCACGCGGGCGGTTGAAACCTGCGCCTCCGGACTGAACATCCTCGGTCTTCTGTCGATCCAGGAATATCTCGCGCTCGTCTTCGGCGCCCTCGTCTTCCTGCTGGTCCTGGTGGCGATATGACCTTTCTCTTCGATCTCATGGCGCAGGGCGTCCAAATGCTTTTGGTGCTTGCGCTGGCGCCGCTGCTCATCGGCTTCATCAGAAAGATGAAGGCGCGTCTTCTGCGCCGCAAGGGGCCGCCGATCATTCAGCCCTGGCGCGACCTCATTAGGCTGCTGCGTAAGGAAGTTGTTCTTGCTGAAAATGCGTCGTGGCTCTACCGCTCCGCGCCCTATCTGATTTTCGCGATGACCTGGGTCGCAGCGTCGCTCGCGCCCACTTTCGCCACAGGTCTGATGTTCAGCTGGTCGGCCGATCTCATCGCCATTATCGCCTTACTTGGCAGCGCCCGCTTTTTCCTTGCGCTCGCCGGCATGGACATCGGAACGAGTTTCGGCGGCATTGGTTCGAGCCGCGAGGCGATGTTCGGCTCGCTGGCGGAGCCGGCCACGATCATGATCGTCTTCACCGTCTCCTACATCGCCGGAACCACGCAGCTTTCAGAAATCGCGGCCTTTATGGCCGCCAATTTGGAGTTGCGCGCATCGGTCGGCATGGCGCTCGTTGGTCTGCTCATCGTCGCCATCGCAGAGAATGGACGCGTGCCCGTCGACAATCCAGCGACCCATCTGGAGCTGACGATGGTGCATGAAGCGATGGTTCTCGAATATTCGGGACGCTATCTTGCGCTTATCGAACTCGCTTCGGCGCTCAAGCTGCTCCTTTATATCTCGCTGATTGCCTGCGTCTTCTTCCCTGTTGGCCTCGCCACGCATGATGCGGACCTGCACACGATGGCCATCGGTCTGGGCGCATACATCCTAAAGCTTGCGATCGGCGGCGGCGCACTCGCGCTGTTCGAGACTTCCACAGCCAAGATGCGCGTCTTCCGCGTGCCCGACTTTCTCGGCGCTGGGCTGATGCTCGGTCTCCTCGCGACATTGCTTGTTTTTGTGACAAGGAATCTCTGATGGACCTTCTGACAATCGACATCGCCCATGTGCTCGCCGGCGCGCTGGTGCTGACGAGTTTCATGCTGCTCTACCAGGACCGGCTGTCAGGGCTCATCAATATCTACACTCTGCACGCCGTCGTTCTGTCGCTGTCGGTCGCTTGGCAGGCATATTATCAGGATGCGCCGCACCTCTATGTAACGGCGGGGATTGCAGTGATTTTCAAGGCCGTCATCATACCCTTCAGTCTTCGCCGCATCATCGAACGACTGCGCATCCATCGTACCGTTGAAGTCGTCGGCGGCGTCGGGGTCACCATGCTCATCGGCATATTCCTCACGGCGCTGTCTCTGGTCGTGATGCTGCCGGCGACGGCCTCTGCGGACCCGCTGGCGCGGGAAGATATCGCCTTCGCTCTGGCGATCGTGCTGCTGGGTCTGTTGATGATGGTGACGCGACGTAACGCGGTCAGCCAGATCATCGGCTTCATGTCGCTCGAAAACGGGTTGATTCTCGCCGCCGCGGGCGCGCATGGCATGCCGCTCGTCGTCGAGATCAGCGTCGCTTTCTCGATCCTGATCGCCTTCATCGTGATCGGGATCTTCCTGTTCCGCATTCGCGAACGATTTGACAACGTCGATCTTTTCGAACTCGATCGCGTGCGCGGAGGGCGCTCATGAGCTCCAATCTCTTCATGGTCTCGAACGCGCTTATTGGCATTCCCGCCGCGGCGGCCATTGCGGTCGCGCTCGAACCCGAATACCGCCGATCGGCGATCATCAATGTCTGCGCCTCCGGCGCGACATTTCTTTTCGCGCTTGTTCTTTTAATTGTTGAGCCTGAGAGCAGCGATTATCTCTTCGTCGACGATCTCAACATCGTCTTCGTCGTTCTCTCGACCTTCATTGGTTTCACCACGAGCGTCTACAGCGCGAGCTATATCGACCACGAGATTGAAACTGGCCGCCTGACCCCAGCGAACGTGCGCTTCTACCACGCGATGTATCAGTCGCTGATGGGCGCGATGAATCTGGCGCTGCTTGCGAGCAACATCGGCCTCATGTGGGTCGCGGTCGAAGTCGCCACCCTGACCACCGTCTTGATGGTCGGCATCTACCGCACGCCGCATGCGCTTGAAGCCGCCTGGAAATATTTCATCCTCGGCAGCGTTGGCATTGCGCTGGCGCTCTTCGGAACGATCCTCATTTACATGGCGGCTGAGCCCGTGCTGGGTCAGGGCTACGACGCCATGGTTTGGAAGACGCTGATGCAGCAGGCGTCGCGGTTCGATCCCCGCATGCTCAACGTCGCCTTTGTCTTCTTGATGCTCGGCTACGGCACGAAAGTCGGCTTGGCGCCGATGCACGCCTGGCTTCCAGATGCGCACGCGGAAGGCCCGACGCCGATCTCGGCAGTTTTGTCGGGCCTTCTCCTCAATGTCGCGCTTTATGCGGTGCTGCGGTTCAAGATGCTGCTGACCGCCAATGCGGCGGCGATCACGCCGGGGCCGCTGATGATCACCCTCGGCCTCGCCTCGCTCATCATGGCGGCTTTCATGCTCTACCGCCGTGACGACATCAAACGGCTCTTCGCTTACTCCTCCATCGAGCACATGGGCATCATCGCCTTCGCCTTCGGCATGGGCGGCCCCCTCGCCAATTTCGCCGGTCTGCTGCATATGACCATGCATAGCCTGACAAAGTCCGCGATCTTTTTCTCCGTCGGCCATATCGCGCAGGCCAAGGGAACGCAGAAGATCGCTGAGATCAGGGGACTGACGCAGAGCCAGCCGGCGCTCGGCTGGACCCTCGTTGCCGGAGTCGTGGCGATCATCGGCTTACCGCCCCTCGGCATCTTCATGAGCGAATTTCTGGTCGTGAGCTCGACCTTCGCACGCCAGCCGCTCCTCGCGATTCCGCTGGTTTTCGGTCTCCTTCTCGCCTTCGGCGCCTTGCTGCTGCGACTCACCGGAATGGCGTTCGGCGAGCCGAGCCGGGATGCAGGCGAAGTGAAGGCTTCGATGTTGCCGCTCTATGCGCATCTTTCGCTTGTGCTGCTCGCCGGTCTCTATTTGCCGTCTCACCTGGTGGCCTGGTTCCAGAACGTCGCGCGCCTCTTGGGTTGAGCACGAAGGATGAAGAAATGAACTTCGCCAGCAAACAAACGGCGCCTCAGTCGTCGCAGCCGACCTGCCTGCCCTGGCCGCGCGAGATTGTCGATAGAACGGGCTGGCTTGCCTTTGCCGAGAGTCTCGCGAAAGGCGAACGCGAGCTGCTCAGTCTTTGGGGCGAAGGTTCGAGCGTTCATATGGCCGTGCTCGAACAACGAGAGCCGCGCCTGCGCATTCTCAGCTTGGAATGTCCGGACGGCGCTTTTCCTTCTGTCGCACGACTTCACATCCCGGCGTCGAGGCTTGAACGCGCAATATGCGATCTCTACGGTTTAAAGTCCGAAGGCGCGCCCGACCATCGTCCTTGGCTCGACCACGGGCGCTGGGGAATTCGTCAACCCTGTGGCGCGCAGGAAAAAATCAATTCCACCTGTGATCCTTACGAATTTCTTCCGGTAGAAGGCGAACCTTTTCACCAGATACCGGTCGGGCCCGTGCACGCCGGCATTATCGAGCCGGGCCATTTCCGCTTCTCCGCGAACGGCGAAACTGTGATTCGTCTCGAGGAGCGGCTCGGATTCGTGCACAAGGGCATAGACCAGTTGATGAGCGGCGCCTCGATCGAGCGCGCTGCGCAGATCGCGGCGCGCGTTTCTGGCGACAGCACGGTCGCCTACAGCCTCGCCTTTGCGCAGGCGGTTGAGGCTGCCTTTGACGTCAATGTTCCGCCGCGCGCTGCCTATCTACGCGCCTTGATGGCTGAACTCGAACGGCTCGCCAATCATTTCGGCGATGTCGGCGCCATATGCAACGACGCGGCCTTCGCATTGATGCATGCGCAATGCGGTCTTGTGCGCGAACGCATTTTGAGAGAAGCGGCAAGCTGTTTCGGACACCGGCTGATGATGGATCGCATCGCGCCTGGCGGCGTTCTCGTCGATCTCGAGCGGGAGAAAGTCGCGGGGCTTTATGCGCTCATCGAGTGGATCGAGCTGATGACTCCGCGGCTGATTGCGCTCTTCGGCGACACAACGTCGCTGCAGGATCGCACCGTCGGAACTGGCGTCGTCAGCGAATCCCTCGCAAAGCAGTATGCGTGTGGCGGCTATGTCGGACGCGCCTCCGGCCGGGAGTTCGACGCGCGCAAGGCGATCGGTTACGCCCCCTATCCACAATTTGCGTTTGAGATCGGCGCCTCAAAGGAATGCGATGTGGACGCCCGCGTTTGGGTCCGTTTCGACGAGATCAGAGCGTCACTGCAAATCGTCAGGCAGATTCTCGACGGAGCGCCGGAAGGTCCGATCATCGCCGCTTGGGCGCTTCCGGAAGACTGGACGCGCGAAGGCGCGGCCCTCGTTGAAGGATTCCGCGGCGACATATTTGTCTGGCTTCGCATCCGCGCAGATGGCGTGGTGCAGCGCTGTCACTTGCGTGATCCGTCTTGGTTCCAGTGGCCGCTGCTCGAAGCGGCGATCAAGGACAACATCGTCGCCGACTTCCCGCTCTGCAACAAATCCTTCAACTGTTCCTACTCCGGGCACGACCTCTAGGACGCGCGATGCAGAAATTCTTGCTCCAGGGCTTGCTACGAAGAGCGTTGACCGAACGGGCTCCCACGCCCGATGCGGCGTCGATGGCGGAGCTTGGCTACACGCTGGGACGCACGGCGCGACAGAAACTCGGACGCAGTCTTTCGATCCGCGAAGTCGACGCGGGCTCTTGCAATGGCTGCGAACTCGAAATTCACGCGCTCAACAATGCCTATTATGATCTCGAGAGATTCGGCATGCGCTTCGTCGCGTCGCCGCGTCATGCCGATGTTTTGCTCGTCACCGGTCCGGTGACGAAGAACATGCGCGAAGCGCTTGAGCGCACTTACGCCGCGACGCCAGACCCGAAATGGGTGATCGCAGTGGGCGACTGCGCCTTTGACGGCGGGGTTTTTTGTGAGAGCTACGCATGCGTTGGCGCGGTGGCGAGCGTCGTTCCAGTCGATCTCCATATCCGTGGCTGCCCGCCCGATCCGACGACGCTGCTGAAAGGGCTGATCGCCTTCGTTGAGAATATGGAATGAATGATCCGGCGAGGACGGTAAGCAAATATCGACGCCGCGCCGTTTCGAACACAGCGGCGCCGATTTTGAGAAATGCGCGAGCAACATTAGCGCGCAACGGATAAATTCAGGCAAAACCTCCGCACGAAAACTTGGCTAGAACAAAACAGCGTTGAACGCTTCGCCAGTGCGATCGCGTTCAACGCAAGGATCCGGCTGTCTTGATTCGCGACGCGCAGCGTAACGCCGTCCAGTCCGAATCGAGACGCGAGCGAGGCTAGCCATGAATTTGGTTCGTTGGAAAAAAGGCGTCGCGGCAGGCGGTCTTGTCGCAATTTTTTTCGCCCCTGCCGCGAACGCGGCCTCAAGTGACGCCATCGAGGCAAGGTTGCGCGCGCTCGAGGCGGAGATATCAAAATTGCGACGCGAGGCTCGACAAGCCAAAGCGGATGCGCAGCAGGCCGCTCACGCCGCGCAGAGCAGCGCCGCGAAAGCCGAGGCGGCGCAAGTCGGCGCGCCACCCCCGCCTCCGCCAGTCTTCGTTTCGTTCAGAAACGGCCTTTTCGTCGAAAGCGCGGATAAGGCGTATAATTTCAAGATCGGCGGACGCATGCAGTTCGACGGCGGCGGAACGGCGCAACCGCTCAATGGCTGGTCAGACCAGGCCGGCGTTCGCCAGGTGCGTCTGGAGGTTGAAGGCAAGGCCGCACAATACTGGTTTTATAAACTGCAATATGATTTCGCGGGCTCGCAATATGGCACGCCCTTTAATGCGCCGGTGCAAGGCGGCATTCGCGATTTCTATCTTGGCGTACAACACCCCATTCTGGCGTTGCCCTTCACGAAGGACCCCGCATTTATCCATATCGGCAGTTATTTCGAGCCCTTCAGTTTGGAGTTCACGGCTTCCTCGCGTTTCCGAGACTTCATCGAACGCGCGATGGCGGTCGAAGCCATTGCGCCGAGTCGACACCTTGGCGCGGCGATCGGCGCCTATGGCGACAATTGGAGCGCAAAGGGCGGCGTCTTTTCGACGAGCTTCGAAGATCTGAACACAAACCCCGCCGTCGGCACGCCGCCGTTCATAGGCATCCCAGCGAGAGCCGGATGGTTTCCAACGGGCGGCGGACAGTATTTCGAATTCACCGGCCGAATGACCTATGCGCCGATCATGACTCAGCATGATCTCCTGCATGTCGGCGTATCCGGCCGGTTTCACCAGCCAAACAGCGCGACGGGATTGTCAGACGATCGCGTCTTGCGGATCGGCAACCGCATTCGCTCGGAAGCCTATATTCTCAATCAAGGGCTGCTCGGAACGCCTGACCTCTCCTGCGGCGCCGTCGCTCTGCCAGGATGGACGGCCGCTGCTGCAGCGCACTGCGTCAATAACGTCGAATCTTTCGGCGTAGAACTCTCCGCGGCCCACGGACCATTCTCGCTGCAAGCGGAATATTTGGGTCAGCAGGTCAACCGCAACTCGACAAACATCGCGCTCGCGCGCCTCGCAGGCGTTTTCGCGCCGGGCGGCGCCTCGCATTATTTCAGCGGCTTTTATGTCTATGGCCAATGGTATTTGACCGGCGAGGAACGCGCGGCCGCATATGACGTGACGAACAAGATCGGCGCGAACTTCAATCAGATCGCAATCAAAAATCCGGTAAGCACGGGGGGCTTCGGCGCCGTGGGCCTTGCGGCGCGCTACAGCGCGCTCAATCTCAACAGCGGGCCTTATTCCGGCTCAGGCCTCTACAACATGCTCGCCTATACGACGCTCATCGCGCCTAATCCTTTCGCGGCTTCTTATATCGCCAATGCAGGCGTCGTCGGCGGGCGCCAGCAGAACGTCACTTTGGGAATTAATTGGTATCCTGAAAACGGATTCCACTTCCAGTTCAATTGGGTTCATGTGCTGCAAGCTTCTGCGCCGCTCAATGACTATGCGCTCTTCGCCACCGGCGTTCCTGCGCGACAGGGCCCCTATTTCAATGGCGCTCATCCCGATCTCTTCGAGGCCCGCGCGCAGGTTTACTGGTAAGACATCGCCAACCAATATGTGTGGCGCCGCACAGCAGCGGCGCGACAAATTTGCAACGCTCGCCGAAATTCGTCGGCGAAGATCGGAACAGAGCTTGATTTTAGGTGTTGTTAGGATGACGCTTGCGAACGGTTGTTCGGTGGTCCGTCTCTAAAGAGGAGATTCAAAATGACCACGAGAAAACTTCAGCGAAGAAGACACGCCATCAGGACGCTTCTTCAGAATCTCGACACCCGGCCTTTTAGTGAGGACGCGCTGCCCTACTCTGGCGGCTGGTTAACCCATCCGCGTCCGCGACTCTCGCGCAACTCGGTCGCCGCCGCCGCGAGCCAAAGCGAACGTAGGTAATTCAACTACAGGCGCTTACGACTCTTGCCTCGGACTGCCCGCTGCTCTGCCGGCGATCCTGCTCCATGCGGGGCTCCTCGGGGGGTGACGGTGGATATCGATGGCCCAGCCTTCGCCCATTGAAGGTCGTTTCGGTCGTGATGAAGTCGCTGGCGCTTGCTGAGCTGATAGACGCATTTGCTCGCCAACCGCCAAGCGGGGCCCAAACGAAGTAGCCGTTACCCGCCAACGCATGTGGGCGGCGCATCCCCCCTCAAAGATTTGGCTGCACGGATGCCGCTGGAGCGGCGATCTGCGGTTCGGCGGGCGAATCCGAGCCTTCGCCACCCTCCAGCACGTTCTCGATCGGACAGTCGAACTCCCAGACAACGCCTGAGTTGTCGTAATTGAGCTTTGCATCGCCCCTCAAGTTCAGTCTGATCATGTCGCGAATGACTGTAGAACCAAAGCCGGTTCGCTCGGGCGGCGTCACCGGCGGGCCGTCCGTCTCGCGCCAACGCATCGTGAAGCGCCGCCCTTCGCCGTCGTGTCTTTGGATTCCCCAATCGACCTCAACGCGGCCGTCGTCGTTAGACAACGCGCCATATTTGACGGCGTTCGTCGCCAGTTCATGCAGCGCCATGCTGAACGATTGCGACGCCGCGGCCGAGATGATGAGCGACGAACCTTTGACCGTGATGCGACCGTCGATCAGGTCTTCCAGATGCGCCAACTGCGAACGCACAAGATCGCTCAGCGACACGCCTTGCCAATCGTTGGCGACAAGCAGATCCTGGTTCGCCGAAAGAGACAAGATGCGCTCTTGAAACTTCTCCTCGAAGTCGCTTCCCTGATTGCCTGCGGCGCGCGCGATGGCTAGCACGATGCTCAGTAAGTTTTTAGAGCGATGATTGAGCTCCCGCACGAGGAGAATCCGTTCTTCCTCCGCTCGAACGCGCTCAGTCACATCCCTCGATAAAATCGCGACTCGTCCGCTATCCGCTCCATCGATACGGAAGATAAAGGCGTCATAGATCTTGCCCAGCGCTCGCGCTCTACGTATTACGCGTTCGGCGTTCCCGGTCGCCGCAACTCTGCCGATCGCGTCGATCCACTCCCTTTCCAAACTCGGCACGAGCTCGCGGCCAGTTCGCCCAATGGCGTTCTTCAATCCCGTAATCGTCTCGAACGCCGGGTTAACCTCTACGAAACGGTAATCGAGAGCTCGACCTTCCTCGTAGAGCGGCTCCACGACGGTGAAGCTTTCATCGATCGAATTAAACAATAGCCGGTAGCGCGCCTCACTGTCCCGTAGCGCAGCAGCTGCCTGACTGCGCTCGATGAGATCGGCCGCCAATCTCGCCAGCACGTCGAACCGCCCGATATCGCGGTCAGAAGGCTTCCAGCGCCGTCGCCAATGCGTGGAAAGCATGCCGACGATTCGCTTATTCCTCGAAACCAGAGGGGTCGATTGAACGGCGACGACGCCGGAACGACGATAGGCTTCGACGTCTGGCGGATCTGCATCGAGACCTTCTATTTCAGGCGCAATGATCCTTTCGTTCACCATCAGCGCCCGGCCATACGCGCTGGCGTCGCCTGCGTCGACCCATTCCCAGAAGACGGCTGACTCTGGGTGTAAACCGACGTGGGCGAGCAGCTTGAGTTTTTTGTTTTCGGGGTGGTACTCCTGGATGCTCGCCGCGTCCGACCGCATGAGCGCTCTCGCCGCCGCAACGACCTGGGCGCATAGTGACTGCGCCGTTTGGTCTCCCCTTAGTCTTGTGCTGATGTCCTGCAACAGACGCGCGTCTTCGAGCTCCAGCGCGAGGCGCTTTTCGCTTCCAAGCAGCGCTCTCTCTGCGCGAGCCCGCGCGATCGCCGACCAGGTTCGCTCGGCAACGTCCTCTGCAGCGGCCACCTGAGCCGTGCTCCATGTTCGCGGCGTGCAAGAATGAACTGCAAGCACCGCCACAAGTCGATCGTCTTTGATCAAGGGCACCGTCAACAATGCGGAAATCGACAGGCTTCCGAAGGCGCGCAAAGTCACGGGCGACGCCGTTCTCGGGTCTTCACGAACGTCTCCTATGGCGATCGTCCTTCCGCATTTGATGTCGGCGACGATAGCCTCGCCGAAATTCATGAGACGATGACGCCCGACATTGCTGGGCAATGTGCCGTCGTTCCAATCGCGCTCGACGATGGCGTATTCGCAGGCCTCATCAATCTCTGCATAAGTCGCCTGTCCGGCTCCAAGATGCTTGCCCAGAATTTCACTTGCGACTGCCTGAATCACGAGTGGATCCGCAAGCTGGCGTAAACGATCATTCAGTTCAATCAGCATATTTTGCCGAGCTTCGCGTTCGTGGCGCTTTGCGTCGCGCGCCCGTTGCTCAGTGACATCGCGTATGGCGAGAACGATCAGGTTAAGATGATCGAGTTGGCGCCCGTTGACCAACACGGTTCGAAGGCCGATGCTTTCGAATGCATGCTCGACGCGGAATTCCTCAACTGAGGCTTCCTGCTCAAGAATTTTATCGAGCCGGCGCCGTAGCTCGGGGATGTTCCACTGGCCAGCGTCAAGCTCAAAGACATTCCGCCCCAGCGTTTGCTCCCGCGTCAGGCGAAATTGACGCAGAAAAGCATCGTTGGCGAACTCGACCGTGAGCTGGGAATCGAGCGCCAACATCGGCATATCCACAGACTCAAGGACCGATTTCGCATCGGCGGAAATGTCGGTCTCGATTGACATGCC
This sequence comes from Methylocystis sp. B8, assembly GCF_005771425.1. GTDB lineage: Bacteria > Pseudomonadota > Alphaproteobacteria > Rhizobiales > Beijerinckiaceae > Methylocystis. Next base: position 346,659 of record NZ_VBTZ01000002.1, read on the forward strand.
TGCCAACCCCAATTCGACATTAAACTTTTCCAAAGTTAACGCGCCTCGTCGCTCGAGAAACCCCAAAATGTGTGAGGTTGTTAAGGTTTTGCGGGCTTCGCGACCTGCAAAGACTCCGCCGTTTGGCTGCGTCACTGTCTCGGCGACGCTAGTCGGTCGATCTCTACCCCGTGAAGCGACCCCTGAAACAGCGAATCCTCGCCAAAATGCCGTCAGTTTCAGGCGCCCGCTGCCGCAACGCTCATTTTAAAATCTTGCAATTGGAAACCATGCTGATGGAGCGGATGGATATTCTCGCAATGCGTGACTAGCGTTTCACACCAATTGCGTTAGCCTTAACCGACCAACGCGTTTCATCTGGCGTGTAGAAGTTCGATCGAGCCCCATGACCGAAATCCAAAAGGTGGTCGGCACCGCTTTTGTCGTCGCCGAGTTCCGCAACGACGAAAACAAGGAAGCCCATCCGCTCTATCGCGATCCTTTCGTTCCCTTGTTCCTTGATCGGGAATCGAAAATAGCCGCGGATCGCATCTCCCGCTCATTTCCGCCGATAAGGAATAATGTGCGACTGAGAACCCGCTATTTTGATGACCAGCTTCGTCTGCAGATCAAGCAAGGGCGCCGACAGATACTCATACTTGGCGCCGGCCTCGACACAAGGCCGCAACGTTTTCCTGACCGTGACGTCGCCTATTTCGAAATCGACGCGCCGACAACTCAGGCCTTCAAGAAAGCGAAACTCGAAGAAAACGATATCGACCCCAACACCACATATATCGGGGCCGATTATGTGACGGATGGAATGCTCAATCTCCTAAGACGGAACGGATTTGATTTTGGCCTTCCCACACATGTCATATGGGAGGGAAATACGATGTATTTGGAAGATGCGGCCGTCTGCCACATTCTGTCAGACCTGATGGGCAGGATTGCGAGCTGCTCGACGTCCTTCGACTATTTCGCCGACAACGTGATCAGAAACGAAACCGGCGATCCCGAAATCACCGATGTCGTCGGAAGATTCGCCGCGATGGGGGCGCCTTGGACCTACGGCATCGACAATCTTGCAGAACTTGCCGCTCGATGCGGCGCGAAAGTGCTGGATTGCGTCACCATCGCCGATCTCCATCGAAACTTCTGGCCGGCTCAGCCGTTGGCGTCTCCTCTTTATGACTATTATTCGCTTTGCACGGTTCACAATGGAGCTTCGTAATGCGGCCGCAGGAGGATGAGCGCGAACGCAGCAGGGGATCGTCGCGGAAGCTCTCGGCGCTACATCAATAACAAACGCGTTGGTTAGGAGACGCTCTATGCCCCAAGGCATTCAATTCACTGGCGACTATGAAGTCACCGCGTTGCAGGCGCTTATTCCGGGAGGTTGGTACATAGGGTTCGCGTGCAAACGGTGCCGCCAGCACTTCGCTATTCTAAGCGACCCGACAGGGACAGGAGCTCTGGAATTATCTGGACCAGCGACGTTCAGCGTGACGTGCCCCAACTGCGAGACAAGAAACCAATATTCGGCGAGGGAGCTCGTACAATTTCAGGCCGCTCAAGGCGGCCCTTCCTCAACTGCTTAAAAGAGGCTGATTTGCTCGCCCGGGCCTCTAGCTCGCTCAGGCGTTGGCCTCTTCGTAATGCGCAGTGAAATGTCTCAAGAACGGCGCTTGTTCGGTAATTCGGTAAGCTTTGATTGACGCGCGCTGGCGCCAAATGACGTCGAGCACTTCGATCAAATAGTCGAAATGGCTTTGCGTATAGACGCGCCGGGGGAACGCCAACCGCACCAATTCGTGCGGCGCTGCGACTTCCCTGCCGCCGTCCGGCGCAGGTCTTCCGAACATCACGCTGCCGAGCTCGACAGCGCGCACGCCGCCCTCGAGATAAAGCGCGTTGACGAGCCCGATGCCGGGATAGTCGCTTGCGCTGAGGTGCGGGCAGAACGCGGCCGCGTCGATGAATATGGCGTGACCGCCCGCCGGACGGACGATGGGTATGCCACGAGCGATCAGCGCTGACGCCAAATATTCGACGGTCGCGTGACGATAGCGCTGATAGTCATGCTCCAACGCCTCCATAAGGCCGACGGAGATCGCTTCGAGATCACGGCCGGCGAGACCGCCATAAGTGGGAAATCCTTCGGTCAAGATAAGCAGGTTACGGAAGTCGTCGGCCCAACGGTCATTGTTGCAGGCGAGAAAGCCTCCGATATTCGCCAGACCATCCTTCTTGGCGCTCATCGTCGCGCCATCGGCGAATGAAAACATCTCCTGCGCAATTTCAAGGAGAGTGCGATCAGCGAAGCTTTGCTCGCGCTCCTTTATGAAAAATGCATTTTCCGCAAAACGGCAGGCGTCGATGATCAGCGGAATATTATGGGCCTTCAGCAGTTCCTTGACGCGCCGAATATTTTCCATCGAGACCGGTTGGCCTCCACCGGTGTTGTTCGTCACGGTAATCATGCAAAATGGAATGTTCGCGGTGCCTTCGCCTTTGATCAATTGCGCCAGCCTGTCATGGTCCATGTTCCCCTTGAACAGCTTCTCTGAATGCAGATCGCGCGCTGCGGTCGAAGGCAAATCCGTCGCAACGGCGCCGACATATTCGATGTTTGCCCGCGTCGTGTCGAAATGACCGTTGTTCGGCACGACGTTCCCCTTTTTCAGACGCGTCGCAGCCAAAATGCGCTCCGCCGCGCGGCCCTGATGCGTCGGGAAAATATGTTTGAAACCGGTGATCTCACGCACGGTTTGCTCGAAGCGGCGCCAGGAGCGACTGCCCGCATAGCTTTCGTCGCCAAGCATCAGAGCCGCCCATTGGCGGTCGGACATCGCGCCCGTGCCGCTGTCGGTCAGCAAGTCGATGGTGACGTGGTCGGCGTCGAGAAGGAAGACGTTGTTAAATGCTTTAGCGAGGAACGCTTCGCGCGCGCTGCGCGTGGTGATCGGCAACGCCTCGGTCATCTTGATGCGAAACGGCTCGATAATCGTTCTCACGGAAATGCTCGCGTTGAGGCCGTGTGAAGGCCTGACGCTTACTCAAATGGGTAACGTGGCGCGACGGGTCCAATTGAGCCTTCGATGATTCATTTCGTGAGAGTCTGCGAGCGCCTCGCCTCTTCCACGAGTGATGGCTCTACGCCAGTGATTGCGAGAATTTACTGCCCAAGCCGTCCGAAAAATCTGCGAACAGAATTTGCGGTTCGCTTCAGAAAAGCCGAAAAGCCATTGGCCTTTTGCGGAGGGTGACGGCCTGCGACGCCTTTCTCCTTCGATTTCTCGCCGACATTCGTTTGGACTGGCCGCGACTTTGAGTCAGGAGCGCTTTGCTCTTGCCCAGGGGGAACCCGCCCGGTCGATTTTTCCGGGCCGACAGACGCAGGCTCCGCATTCAGATTCTTTTCTGACTTCGGGGGCGACGCCGGTTCCGCTGCGGTCGGTTGAGTAGGCGCCGGCGCAGGAGCCGCGGGCGCAGCCTGATTTTGTTGGGGAAGCTTGCCCTGCTCAGGCGTGGGCGAACCAGTCTCGCTTTGCTGCTGAACGTTAGGCGCAATGGCGTTCTGCTTAGAGACCTCCGATGGGACCTTCTGCTTTGTTTCGCCCTCGCCAGCCCTTACTGGCGCGCTCGGCGTATTTGTCCTCGAGTCCTTTAGTTTGCGCGCTGGCGTCGAGCCTGGCGCATCTCCTCGACCGACGGGCTTGGGCGCGCTCGCCGGGCTCCAAAGCGCAGTTTTCAAGCCGATGACGGAGAGGAGACCGCCAACGATAAGCAAAGCGGCGACGAGGACTATCCAACCGCGGCGCGACCCTTTCTTCGGGGCTATCGTGTCGCTGCGACTGACGAGAGCAACTGAACTCAAAGCCGAAGCTCTATAATCGGCGGCAGCAACATGATCATCCGAAGCCGAAATGACTTCGCCGCCTTCGTCCGGTTTCGAGCTGATGTCCTTTCGCCGCTCGTCTTCCTGGTGACGTTTGAATCCCTCGATGAGCCAATTGTCGACGGGGGTTTCTTTGCTCGCCGAATGCGCACGCTCGCCGCCGGCCGATTGTTGGCGCGCTCTTGCGCGCTCTTCGTCTTGTCGTCGCCGGAATGCCTCGGCAACCCAATTGTCGCCCGATAAGTCGCGAACGCCACGTGTTGCAACGCCTTCGACGCCGCCTGGCGACGACGCGCGCTCGCGCCTTAGCCGCTCCTCCTCGCGACGTTTAATGGCGCCAAGCGTCCAATCGCTTTCGAGAATCTCTCCCAAACGCATCCCCACTCACCGTGTTCTTTCGCCCACGTATGATGGCGCAGTTCTTCGCCGAAAACTCATGAGGTTTGCAACGGAACGATGCTAGCCGACTGACGCTATTCGTCAACGACGGCCCAAAATGAGATTCTGAAACGACATGCGGGGCATAACGCAACGCGGAAGGGGACGCTTGAGGCTTTACGCGATGGTGGCGCACAAACGCCGCTTCGGGGTAAGCTCTCGCTAGAGCGGACATATGAGAGGATTTGAAGCGCCGCAAAGCCAAAGCCTGATCGAAGTCCCTCGTTGGCGTTGCGCGGTAGGCTCGTGGCGGCGCGTTCAAAAAATGAAAAAGGGGAAAACAGCTATGCGCATTGCCCTCAAAGTTTCGCTTTCGCTCGCGCTTGCTGGAATCACGCATGCGGCGATGGCCGCCCAATGCGGACGCTCGGCGGCGGGTTTTGAGAATTGGAAACAGGAATTTGCACAAGAGGCGCGCGCCCAAGGCATAGGTCAGGCCGGCATCAGCGCCTTGATGAGCACGCATTACAACGCCCCGACAATTTCTGCCGATCGCGGCCAAAAAAGCTTTCACCTGTCGCTCGACCAGTTCTTGGCTAAACGCGGGGGCCCGGCCATCGTGGCGCGAGGCCGCACCCTCAAGCGGTCCTATGGGGGTCTCTTCGCCCAGATCGAGCAGCGCTACGGCGTGCCGCCGGGACCGCTGCTCGCGATTTGGGGCATGGAGACGGGCTTTGGCGCCGTGCATGGCAATCAGCACGCGCTGTCGGCCGTGGCCACGCTCGCCTATGACTGTCGACGCTCCGACTATTTCACCGATCAGCTTTATGCCGCGCTCACCTTGGTCGATCGCGGCGCGCTAGCGCCGAATGCTCGCGGCTCAATGCATGGCGAAATCGGCCATACCCAGTTTCTGCCAAGAAATATCCTCAACTACGGCGGCGGGGGCAATCTCGACAACTCAGCCGCGGCGCTCAACGCAACGGCGAATTTCCTTCACGCCCATGGCTGGCGCGCCGGCGGCGGCTATCAGCCGGGCGAAAGCAATTTTGGCGCGATCCAGGCGTGGAACGCCGCCACGGTTTATCAACGCGCGATTGCGCAGATTGGTCGCCAGATCGACGGCGGCGGCGCGGCGGCCGAGCAGTGAGAGCCGGCGTGAACAGCAAAACACGCCGGCGCGATTGACGCCGGCGCATGATGTAAGTGGCGCGAAGCGCGCTCAGCCTATTCCGCCGGAGTCGCCTCCGGCCCGTGATCTTCGTCGGGCGTGGTCGGCGGCGGAGGCGGAGGCGGCGGCGGCTTGTGAGCTTTGACCGCAACCGTCTCTCGACGGCGATGGACGAGATAGATCACGAAGGCGGCGACCGTCCCGAGCCCGAGGGTCAGATAAATCGGCAGGTCGCGCATGAAGCTCTTTCCCACCGAGAAGGGAAAGCGCGAGACCCAGCGCTCGCCGTGATCTCCGGTGACCGTGACGATGCCGACGAAATAACCCGGTTCGTCGAAAGTATGCTCAAAGTTGATCGTGCCTGTCGGGTAGCTCTTGGGCTCTCGGTAAGCGACGGTGACAGCCTGGAGATTCTCGTTCTCCCTCTCTTCGCCCCCGATATCCTTGACGATGCGCAGTTCGATCTTCATGTCGCGCAGCTCGTCCTGCTCCGCGTCGAGCACCATGATCATGGGCCCCGTCGCAGGAATGTCCTCGCAGAACTCGTTTTTGGACGCTTCCGGCAGATAGCCGGTGAAGTTCATGATATCTGGGCCGATGAAGAGCCGGCATCGGCCTTCCGCCGCGCCCAGACGTCCATGCGCCTCGGCGGGAGCGGGCGCGCCGACGGCGAAAGCCGCGATGACGGCCGCGGCAGAAAGCAGAGCAATGCGAAAGCCCTTGGCCAAACGGCGAAAATCTCCCAAACTGAAGCGGTCTTCTCCCGCCCGCGGCGTGGGATGCGCGTCCGGGTTTCCACCATCACGCATGATGACCTCCTGGGTCTTCGTGTGACAAGAACACGCGACTCTCAGAATATTGCTTTGCGCCGCACAAAGCATACCAGTCAAGCTTACGCTTGAGAGAGACGTCTTGATGACGCTGAGACTTGATGTTAGCGGATTCCAATCGGTCAGCAAGGGTGCGACGATCAGTCGCTATGCCGCGCTGCGCAATATTGACGCGCCTCCTGAGCGCGGAAACTCCGGAGCGCCATAAGCCGCAAAAGCCTGGACGCCGGCGATGAGATTTTGCAGCGCGCAATAGACTTGACCGAGATCAGAAAAAATGTCCTTCGAAAGGACCGGATCGCCTTTGAGCTCACCTTAACAAGAGTTCATTCGCGCCAACTTGCCACTCAATTGAGGCGGAGCCATATTCACCGCGAGGCTGGAGAGCGCGCGGATTTATCTAAGGCGCGGCCAGCCACCCAGACTTAAAGAGGATCACATGTCCAACTTCGACCGCAACACCAGCTTCGGCTACGGGCGCGGGGTCGCGCGGCCGACAACGGCTGAGATCGACCAAGGCCTGCGCGCCTATATGCTCGGCGTATACAATTATATGACGCTTGGCCTGGGCGTGACGGGACTCGTCGCGCTCGGCACTTACATGCTCGCGGTGGCCAAGACGGCTCCGGGCGCCATCGCGCTGACCCCCTTCGGCCAGATGCTCTACACGACGCCCCTGCGCTGGGTGGTGATTCTGTCGCCGCTGGCGTTCGTTTTCTTCATCGGCGCCCGCGCGAACACGATTTCGGCCGCGACCGCCCGCAATCTCTTCATCGCTTTTGCGGCGGTGATGGGCTTGTCGATGTCGTCGCTTCTGCTCGTCTTCACCGGCGTTTCAGTCGCGCGCATCTTCTTTATCACGGCGGCCGCATTCGGCGGGCTGAGTCTCTATGGTTACATGACCCAGCGCGATCTTTCGGCCTTCGGCTCATTCCTCGTGATGGGCGTCTGGGGCCTGGTGATCGCCGGCCTCGTCAATCTGTTTCTGCAGTCGACCGGTCTGCAGTTCGCGCTGTCGATCATTGCGGTTCTGGTCTTCGCCGGCCTGACCGCCTGGGACACGCAGAACATCAAGGACATGTATTACGCGGGCGACGGCTATGAAGTCGCCCAGAAGAAGAGCGTATTTGGCGCGCTCTCCCTCTATCTGGACTTCATCAACATGTTCCAGTCGCTGCTGTTCCTCTTCGGCCAGCGCAACGACTAAAAGTCTGCGAAACCCGATAAAAGCCCCGCTGCGGCGGGGCTTTTTCTTGTCCGCGAACCTTTGCGCGCCGGCTCGCCTGTGGCACAAGGCTGCAAGCAATATGGCAGAGGATCCTTAATGGCGAATGTCACGTTCCCGGCGGCTGCGGCGGCGGGACTACTGTCTTTCCTTTCTCCCTGCGTGCTGCCTCTGGTGCCGCCCTATCTGACCTATCTCGCCGGCGTCAGCATGGAGGACCTCGAGATCGAAACGCGCTCCGCGGCGCGGCGCGACATTCTCCTCTCGTCCATCCTGTTCGTTTTTGGCTTCACGACGGTTTTCGTCGCGCTCGGCGCGACGGCCAGCGCGTTCGGCGCCGTGCTGCGCGCCAACCTTCACATTCTGTCCTGGGTCGCCGGCGCGATCATCATTTTGATGGGGCTGCACTTCATCGGCCTGCTGAAGGTTAGCCTGCTCTATCGCGAGAAGCGCGCCGAGATTACGAAGCCGATGGGACTTTTCGGCTCCTACGTCATGGGGCTTGCTTTCGCCTTCGGCTGGACGCCGTGCATCGGGCCGATCCTCGCCGCGATCCTTGCAGTCGCGGGAACGCAAGAGACCGTGCCGCTAGGGGCCGCCCTGCTCGCGACCTATTCGCTCGGATTGGGCCTTCCCTTCATCGGCGCTGGACTGGCGCTCAGCCGTTTCCTCGCCTTCGTCGCGCGTTTTAGGCGCCATTTCGGCAAGGTCGAAAAGGTCGTCGGCGCGCTGCTCGTCTTCACCGGCGTCGCATTCCTCACGGGTGGCGTGCAGGAGATGTCCTATTGGCTACTGGAGCTGTTTCCGGGCCTCGCCAAGCTCGGATAGAAGCGCCGCAAAACCCGCTCTATGACGAGCATCGGCTGCCGGAGATCGACCGGCTGCGCGGACTCGTTATGGTTCTCATGGCGCTCGACCACATGCGCGATTTCTTCGACGCAGACGCAATACGCTTCTCGCCGACAGATCTCGATCACACCTATCCCTTTCTCTTCTTCACGCGCTTCATCACGCATTTTTGCGCGCCGACTTTCACCCTGCTTGCGGGCGTGGGCGCCTATCTCTATGGCGTGAAAGTCAAAGACGCTGCGGCGCTGTCGCGATTTCTCGCCGTTCGCGGCTTGTGGCTGATCTTTCTGGAAGCCGTCGTCATAAGTCCGATCTGGACCATGGGCTCCGGACGCATAGGACTTGGGACGCTCTGGGCTATCGGCTGCGGATTGTTGGCGCTCGCGGCGCTCTCGCGCTTTTCGCCGCGGACCGCGCTTCTTTTCGGAGTCGCGATCGTCTTCGGCCATAACCTCCTCGACGGAATTCACGCCGCCGAACTTGGCGCCTTCGGGCCCTGGTGGAGCCTGTTGCATGAGCCCGGCAAACTGCCGCTCGGCGCGCCAGGTGGCGTATACTATCCCGCGCTTCCGTGGATCGGAGTCGCGGCTATCGGCTACGGGATCGGTCCGCTGTTCCTGGAGCCGGCGCCGCGGCGCGACCGCACGCTTTATTTTGTCGGCGGCGCCGCGCTGGCGCTTTTCGCCTTGTTGCGTCTCTCGAACCTTTACGGAGATCCGCGTCCTTGGAACGCGCAGAACGATGCGACATTCACTCTGCTCTCTTTCCTCAACGTCACAAAATATCCGCCGTCGCTTCTTTATCTTCTGGTGACGCTTGGGGGCGCGGCGTTGGCGCTGCCCGCGCTGGAATGGGCGAAGGGTTGGGTCGGGTCCGCGTTAACGGTCTTCGGTCGCACGCCGCTGTTTTTCTATGTCCTGCATCTCTATGTTGACGTTGCAGCGGCGCTGGCCTTCGCTATGGCGGGAGGCTATTCGCTGGCTGACATCGCGCGCTTCGCGAAAGCCGGAGGCCCTCCACCCGACTTCGGCGCTGGGCTCGCAGGCGCATACGCCGCTTGGGCCTTGATTGTATTGGCGCTTTACCCACTTTGTCGCTGGTTCGCGCGCATTAAGCGGCAGCGTCGCGATCTCTGGTGGCTGAGCTATCTTTGACCGCCGTCGCGGCATATTGCCGCATGGGGTCGCGATTAAGGTTTCGACGCGAGCCGCCTTGGTGGTCGCGCGGCGCGCTTGTATAGAGGAACCCGACCAAAGAGCGCCGGTTCCCGCGCGTGTGAGGTCTTGTCGCCAGAAGGCGGGAAAAAAGAATGCTCGAAAAGCTGGTCGCCTTGTGTCTCCGCTGGCCGTGGACAGTGGTTCTGCTCACTCTCGGTCTGATGGCGGGGGGCGTATATTTCACCGTCGAGCGATTCACGATCAACACCGAGACCGGCGATCTTTTCTCGCCGGATATCGCATGGCGCAAGAACGAGGCGGCGCTTTACAAAGCTTTTCCTGAACTTCTCGACGTCATCGTCGTCGTCATCGACGCGAAGACAGGGGAAGAGGCGAGCGACGCCGCCAACCGTCTCAACGACGCCTTGCAAGGCCAGCCGCTCCTCTCGCGCGTTTGGCGCCCGGACGAACACGAATATTTCCGCAAGAACGGCCTATTGTTCCTGCCCGTCTCGGACATTGAAAAACATGTCGGCGTGATGATCGGTCAGCGCGACGTTCTGCAACCGCTTGCCGAAGATCCAAGTTTGCGCGGCCTGTCGAATGTGCTCGTCGGCAACTTCAAATCCGCCTCCGGCAGCGAACGCGCCATGAAAATGTACATTGGGGGCGTCGAAGATTTTTCCTCGGCGATAGAGCAGGCGCTTGCGGGAAAAAAGGCGGAGATCGACTGGGGCAAGCTGCTGGCCTCTGGCGGAAGCACGCCTGCGGCGCCGGAACTCGACAAACGCCGTATCGTTATCGCCAAACCGATCGTCGACTATTCCGATCTGCAGCCGGGTGGCGATGCGATAAAGCTGGTGCGAAAGACGGCCGCGGACCTGCATCTTGATGAAGAGCACGGAATCAAGCTGCGCCTGACCGGTCAGATCCCGCTCGCCGACGACGAATTCGCCACCATCTCGGAAAACATGGCGTTGAACACCACGGGCACGCTCGCCGTGGTCACGCTCATTTTGTTCGCCGCGCTTCGTTCGCCTAAGCTCATTCTCGCCGTTCTCATCACCCTGCTCGCCGGTCTCGCCATTACGTCGGGGCTCGGCGTTTTGATGATCGGCCGTTTCAATCTGATCTCAGTCGCCTTCGCCGCGCTGTTCATCGGGCTTGGCGTGGACTTCGGCATTCAGTTCGCGACCCGCTATCGCGAAGAACGGCACAATGACGACGACCTAGAGCGCTCGCTGCTCTCGGCGACCCGCGGCATCGGAAGTTCGCTTACTCTCGCCGCCGTGTCGCTGCTTGCGGGCTTCTTCTGCTTTCTGCCGACGTCGTTCAGCGGCGTGTCCGAACTCGGATTGATCGCGGGCGTCGGCATGATCGTCGCCTATATCGCGACCCTCACTTTCCTTCCGGCGGCGATCAAATTGCTGCGCCCCCGCGCCGAACATGTGCCGATCGCGACCGCCTCGCTCGCCTCAGTCGACCATTGGATCGCGCATCACCGCGTATTCGTGCTGATCGCCACGGCAATCGTCGTGCTTGCCGGCATGCCTGCGCTGATGCATCTGACCTTCGATTCCAATCCGATGAATCTGCGCGATCAAAAGGTCGAATCGGTCGCGACCTTCCTCGATCTCTCCAAGGATCCCAAAACCGCGCCGAATAAGATCGAGGTGCTAGCGCCGTCTCTCGACGCTGCGCGCGAATTGGAAAAAAGGATCGCGTCGCTGCCAGAAGTCGATCACGTCGACTCAATCGATTCCTTGATCCCCAAGGAACAGGACGACAAGCTTCCTCTTGTAGACATGGCCGTGTCGCAATTGCGCGGCGTAATAGACCCCAAAATGAAACCGCCGCCGAGCGACGCCGAGACCGTGAAAGCGCTGACCAATGCCGCTAAGGCGCTGCGCCGGGCGACGGCAAAGAAGCCAGTTCCGGCTGTGACGCGCTTCGCAAATGATCTGGACGCGCTTGCGAAAGCGAGCCCCGAGACGCGCGCAGAAGCCCGACAGGCGGTGTTCGGCGGCTTTGACAAAATGCTCGTCGAAATTCGTCAGGCGCTGCAGGCGCAACGCGTGACGATCGACACTTTGCCGCAAGATTTGCGTCATGACTGGATTTCGGACACCGGCATGGTGCGCGTCGAGGTGACGCCGAAAGGCGACAGCAACGATCGCGTGATCATGACCAAATTCGCTGAGGCGATTCAGGCGATCGCACCGGACGCCAGCGGTCCGCCGGTCATCGTGTCGGAAGCGCAAAAGACCATCACGCGCGCTTTTCTCGAAGCCGGACTTTACGCCTTCATCGCCATCTTTATCATCTTGGCGGTGGCGCTGCGCAATCCGATCGACGTCGCCCTAACCTTGGGTCCGCTTGTACTGGCGGGCATTATGAGCCTGCAGGCCGCCGATTTGCTTGGCATGTCGCTCAATTTTGCGAACATCATTGCGCTGCCGCTGATGTTTGGCGTCGGCGTCGCCTTCCACATCTATTACGTCATCGCGTGGCGGAAGGGCGTCGTCGACATGTTGGCGTCGAGTCTGACGCGCGCGATCTTTTTCAGTTCGCTGACGACGGGCACCGCCTTCGGCAGCTTGATTTTATCAAGTCATCCTGGAACGGCGAGCATGGGACAACTTCTCGCCATTTCGCTGTTCTTCACATTGCTCGCCGCGTTCATTATCGTGCCGGCGTTTCTTGGACCGCCGCGCGCGCCGGTAGAAGAAGATACGCGCGAACCGCTAGGGGACGCGCACGACATGGCTTGACGGAGTCAGCGTTCCGCCCTCCGCTAGCCTGAGCGAATCGCATCCATCGCAACCGAATAGAGGTCCGGCGTCATGAGAAAAGCACTTCTACGCACCGCTATGGCGACGGCTCTCTGCGTCCCGACAGCGGCGAACGCTGTCGACGCCATTTACGGCGTATGGGTTCGCGAAGGGCATCCAGACGACAAGCTGGAATTCTATGACTGCTCGGGGAAGCTTTGCGCCAAAGGAATCCTTCCGATGCCGGACGGCTCGCCGCCGCCGGAAGTCTTAAAGAACGCCGCCAAGACGACCAACAACAATTGGGAAGGCGAGATCGTCGACCCGGAAAGCGGCAAATCGTACATCGGGAAGATCAAGCTTGATAATCCCACGTCTCTGACAATGACGGGCTGCCTCGTGGCCTTCCTCTGTCAAAGCGAGACCTGGACGAAGGTCTCCGGACCGACCAAACCAGCGGCTGACGCCAAGCCGCCGGCGCAAGAGCCCGCCGCTAAGACGGCCGCCCCACCGGCCAAGGAGCCCGCCGCTAAGACGGCGGCGCCAGAGACCAAGGAGCCCGCCGCCCATGAACCGGCCGCTAAGGAGGCGCCCAAGCCAGTCGCAAAGCCGGCAAAGCCGGCGAAAGCGAAGCCCGTCACGCCTCCTGCCGAGCCCGAGTGAGACCGCGATTCGCCTGACCTTGAGCGCGGGCCTTAACGATACGTAACTTGACCCTCGCGCCGCGAAGCGCGAGCTTGAATTCACAGCTTTTCGCGCGTTGACGGCCAGCGCGCGTCTCCCCGCTGCGCTCCGGAACGCCTGCGACTCCACGCTTTCGCGTCGGATGGGCTTCGATGGATCGCAGAGACGCGGGCGACGGGCCTTCCAGGGCTCGCTCTCGGCGCTTAAGGAAGGGACGCTGGGGCCGTCGCGCGGCCCCTCCGGAGACGTCCGTTACTTGACCGCCGCTCTGCCTCGCTCTTCTCGCCCGGCGCTGGCGGCCGCGATGCTCGCGGCGGCGCTCGCCGGTTGCGACCTCGAGTGGGATAAACCCGATCTATCGGCGCCGCCGCCAAAGCGCTTCATCGAGGCAAAACCGCATCCGCAGCCGCCTATTTCGGGGGGTCGGGACTTCGCCATCAAATTCGGCTCCACGGAGCTGACCCAGCTGGTCGAACGAGCGCTCGACGACAACCAGGACCTTGCGGCCGCGATCGGCCGTATCACCGAGGCCGACGCCCAAGCGCGCATTTCGAGCTCAGCGCTCTTCCCAACAGTTAATATGACCGATATCGCCCGCTCGACGCGGGTTCCGGGCACGACGATCAACGTGGGGTCCTCGGGCACAGGCTTTAATCCTTCGACGTCAAGCACGGGCTCGACGTCGAACTTCGGATCCCAGCAGGCCTTCGACGCGCGCACTTTTGGTTTCTTCCAGCTTGCGCTGACAGCAAGCTACGAGATCGATTTTTGGGGTAAGAACGAGGACGCCTCAAAAGCGGCGCGCATACTCGCAAACGTTTCCCGCTTTGATCGAGACGTCGTCGAAATCTCGACCGTCGCCGCCGTGATGAACTCTTATTTCCAGGTGCTCACGGCGCAGGACCGGCTACGCATCGCCAACCAGAACGTCGCAATCGCGCAGCAGGTCATGGACGCCATCAACGCGCGGCTGGAGGTGGGAACGGCCACCGTGCTCGACACCTCACAGCAGGAAACGATACTTGCTCAACAACGCGCAACAATTCCTCCGCTCGAACAAACCCTGCGCCAAACGCGCAATACGCTCGCGGTGCTTCTTGGCCAGACGCCGGAAAGCATGACCATAAAGGGCGGGTCGCTGACCCGTCTAACGTTTCCCCATATTGCCCCAGGCCTGCCGTCCGAAGTGCTTCTGCGGCGCCCGGACGTGGCCGAGGCGGAAGCGCGACTGGCGTCTCAGGAATTTTCGGTTTTGCAGGCGCGGGCGGCCTTCTTCCCATCGATTACCTTGACAGGGCTTTACGGCTTTCAAAGCGCGCTGCTGTCGACGCTTATTTTGAGACCCGACGCCATCGCTTGGCAGATCGCCGGACAGCTCACGCAGCCGCTGTTCGACGGCTGGAACCTGCAAGGCCAGTATGACTGGCAGAAGGGCAGATATTCGGAACTCGCGGCGCTTTACCGCAAGCAGATCCTCACTGCTCTGTCCGATACTGAGAACGCGCTGATTGCAATACGCGAAACGGACCGCCAGATGAAGCTCTTAGCCGTCGCCGTGTCCGCAGCTCGGCGCGCCTTGGACGCTGCAGAGATTCGTATGCGGGAAGGGACATTTGACATCGTGCAGCTGGCGCAGACGCAAACCAGTTATTTCCAGACGCAGGACCAGCTTGCCGTCGCGCGTCTCTCCCATTTTCAGGCGGCGACGAGCCTTTATCAGGCGCTTGGAGGCGGCTGGTCGCCCACAACCCGTGAAATCGAGATCGCCCGCTCCAACGCCGCTTATGAGGCCGACAGAGGACCATGGCCATGACCGGCGCCAACCGAAGAGTTGCTCTTGCAGTGGGCGCACTCGCGCTAGTCGGCGCCTTGGCCTGGGCCTATCAGGCGGGCCAGATCCCCGGCTTTGGCGCCAAAAACCAGGGCCCTGGCGTATCGCGTCCCAACGGACCGGGCAGCCAGGCCGTTACGGTGACCGCAGCAAAGGTGCGCCTCGATGACGTGCCAGTGACCATCGACGCGGTCGGCACTGTTCAGGCGCTCAATACGGTAACGATTCGAACGCAGGTGGATGGGCGGCTGCTACGCCTCGCATTCGCCGAAGGCCAGGATGTTCGCAAGGGCGACATATTGGCTGAAATCGATCCGGCTCTCTATCAGGCGCAATATGATCAGGCCGTCGCAAAGAGGGCGCAGGACGAGGCCAACCTCGCTAACGCCCGCGTCGATCTTGCGCGCTATGAAAAACTCGTCATCGGCAACTTCGCCTCCAAGCAGCAGCACGCCACGCAGAAGGCGACTGTCGCCCAACTTGAAGCGCTGGTGCGCGCCGATCAGGCCGCGATTGAAAACGCGAAGACGACGCTCGACTACGCGACGATCCGCTCGCCGATCGACGGCCGAGTCGGCATTCGTCTCGTAGATGTCGGGAACATTCTGCACACGTCCGATGCAACCGGCATTGTCGTCATTACCCAACTCAAGCCGATCTATGTGGTGTTCACCTTGCCCCAGCAGGCGCTGCCCGCGGTGCAGAAGGCGCAAGCTCAGGGAAAGGCTAAGGTCTCGGCGCTCGGTCCAGACAACGCCACCCCGATTGAAACCGGAGAGCTGAGCGTTATCGACAACCAGATCGATCAGCAAACGGGCACGGTGCGCCTGAAGGCGACTTTTGCAAATCCCAAGCTATCGCTTTGGCCAGGCCAATTCGTCAATGTGCGGCTGATGCTCGATACGCTGAAGAACGTTGTCGTTGCGCCGAGTCCCGCCGTCCAGCGCGGACCGAGCGGCGCATTCGTTTATGTGCTGGGGCCGGATGACATTGCAACAATGCGTGAGGTGACGACAGGCCGACAGGATGAGAAAATCGCGGTCATCACTTCGGGGCTTAAGCCTGGCGAAGTGGTGATTACGAGCGGCTTCTCGCGACTGTCGGAGGGCGCAAAGGCGAAAGTTATGAATACGCCGACGGCTGCAGGCGCCGAGAATGTTGGCGCCACCGGGGGCGAAGAAGAGCGTCGCGAACGCGGCGCGCGAAGCGGCGACGCGCGTGCGAGGTGATCGAACGTAAAGATGAACGTATCTGCGCCCTTTATCCGCCGGCCGGTGGCGACGTCGCTTTTGGCGTTCGCCGTACTGCTGTTTGGCGTGATGGGCTATTTGCGGCTTCCCGTCTCGCCGTTGCCGCAAGTCGATTTTCCGACCATCCAGGTGACGACGCAGCTCCCTGGCGCCAATCCGGATACAATCGCCTCGCTGGTGACGGCGTCGCTCGAACGGCAGTTCGGGCAAATTCCGTCGCTGACCAGCATGTCGTCGCAAAGCTCCTTCGGGCTATCGCAGATCACGTTGCAATTCGATCTCGACCGCGACATCGACGCGGCTGCACAAGACGTGCAAGCGGCGATCAACGCGGCAGCCTCGACGCTGCCGCGAAACCTTCCTTATCCGCCGGTCTACGCCAAGGTTAACCCCGCTGACACGCCGATCCTGACGCTGACGCTACGCTCGAAGACGGCGACGCTGCGCGATTTGAGCGATCGCGCCGACACGCTGATCGCGCCGCAACTCTCGCAGATCTCGGGAGTCGGACGCGTGTCGGTAGAGGGCGGCGTGCGTCCGGCGGTGCGTATTCAGGCCGACCTCGCCCGTCTTGCGGCCAATCGCATCGGCATGGAGGATCTGCGTCTCGCGATCGCGTCGGCGAACATCGCCGGCGCAAAGGGCTCGCTCGACGGCAGGCGGCAGTCGTATACGCTTGACGCCAATGACCAGATTCTGCACGCCCGCCAATACAAGGACATTATCGTCGCCTGGCGCAATGGCGCGCCGGTGATGCTTCGCGATGTCGCCGAGGTCATCGACGGGCTCGAGAACGCTCGCGTCGGCGGCTGGCACGATGGCGAGCAAACTGTCGTTCTCGACGTTTTGCGCCAGCCCGGCGCAAACATCATCAACACCGTAGAGCTGGTGAAGAACGAGCTGCCGCAGATTCAGCGGGCGCTGCCCGCCGGCATGTCGCTTGAGATCGTCAATGACCGCACGGTAACAATCCGAGCCTCGATCTTCGAGGTGCAGTTGACGCTTGTCATCGCCGCGGCGCTGGTCGTGCTCGTCGTGCTCATGTTCTTGCGCAGCTGGCGTGCGACCGTCATCGCGGGCGTCAGCCTGCCGCTCTCTATCATCGCCACCTTCTCGACCATGTGGGCCGCGGGCTTTTCGCTCGATAACCTTTCGTTGATGGCGTTGACAATCGGCACGGGCTTCATCGTCGACGACGCAATCGTGATGATCGAGAACATCGTGCGCAACATCGAGGAGGGTAAAGCGCCGCGTCAGGCTGCGCTCGACGGCGCCCGACAAATCGGCTTCACCGTCGTGTCGCTGACCGTATCGCTCATCGCGGTGTTCATCCCGCTCTTGTTCATGACCGGCATCGTCGGACGCATGTTCCGCGAGTTCGCGCTGACGTTAACGATGGCCGTCGTTGTTTCGGCGGCGATCTCGCTGACGCTAACGCCAATGCTTTGCGCCGCGCTGCTGAGGTTTGCGCCGCCGCGGGGACAATCGCGATGGGAGCAGCTTTCACTCGCGATTGATCGCGCCTATCACGTCTCGCTCGATTGGGCCCTGAAGCGCGAGAGATTCATGCTGGCGCTGACGGTGGCGACGCTCGCGCTCACAATCGCCCTCTACATCGTCATCCCCAAGGGCTTCCTGCCCCGGCAGGACACTGGCGTTCTCTCAGTTGTGCTGGAGGCTTCTCCAGACGCGTCCTTCGACAGGATGACGGCGCTGCAAGCGAAGATCTCTGAAGAGTTTCGTCACGACCCGGACGTCAAAGGCGTCACGTCGGTGCTTGGCGTCGGACCGCTCAATGCGACGACGAATGTGGCGCGCCTCACCGTATTGCTGCGCCCGCATAGCGAGCGGCGCGAAAACGCCGAAAAGATTGCCGACCGACTGAAAGAGGCGGGGGAAAAAATCCCCGGCGTCACGCTTTACGTCCAGCCGATTCAAGACATCCAGATCACGACGCGGCCGAGCCGCTCGCAATATCAATATACGTTGACCGCCGCCGACGGCGGGGAATTGCTCACCTGGTCCAACCGACTGCTCGATCGTCTGCGGACGACGCCAGGGTTGCGCAACGTCGCCGCCGAAACGCAGGACGGCGGTCTGCGCACGCTTATGCATATTGACCGCGAGAAAATGGGACGGCTCGGCATCACGGCGCAGAATGTCGACGACGTGCTCAATGACGCCTTCGGGCAGCGGCAGATCTCGACGATCTATACGCAGTCAAACCAGTATCGCGTCATTCTCGAAGCCGCGCCGCAGTATCTGCGCGATCCGCAGGCTTTAGAAAAACTCTATGTCGCGCCGCTCGGCGGCGGGCCACAGACGCCGCTCGGGACTTTCGTGCGCCTCGAAAATCTCTCTGCGCCGCTGTCCGTCGCGCATCAGGATCAATTTCCGGCTTCGACAATCAGCTTCGATCTTGCCGAGCGATATTCGCTTGGAGACGCTGTCAAAATAATTGCCGACGCAGAGGCCGCGATCGGCATGCCGTCGTCGATAATGGGCGTATTCAGCGCCGACGCCGCCGAATTCAACAAATCGCTGGCGAGCGAACCCTGGCTCATTCTCGCGGCGATCGTGTCAATCTATGTCGTGCTCGGCGTGCTCTATGAGAGCTTCGCCCATCCGTTCACCGTGCTGACGACGCTGCCGTCGGCGGGCGTCGGCGCGCTGCTCGCGCTGCTCGCGCTCCACATCGAAATGTCGGTCATTGCGCTGATCGGCATCGTTCTGCTGATGGGCATCGTCAAAAAGAATGCGATCATGATGATCGACTTCGCGCTGGACGCCGAACGCGACGACGGACTCTCCGCGCATGACGCAATCGTGCGCGCCTGCCATCTGCGTTTCCGCCCCATCATGATGACGACGCTCGCGGCGCTCTTCGGCGCACTGCCGCTCGCGCTCTCACATGGGCCGGGAAGCGAACTGCGCATTCCGCTCGGCGTCGCGATCATCGGCGGACTGCTCCTCTCGCAGGCGCTGACGCTCTACACGACGCCGGTCATCTATCTCGCGGTAGAGCGACTACGCGTCCGGCTGTCGCCGCCGCAGTTCGCTGAGCAAGACGAAGTCGCCGAGCTGCCTAAGCCGCCGACGCGGGAGGCCGCCGAGTGAACGTCTCCGCGCCCTTCATCAAGCGGCCAGTCGCAACGACGCTGCTTGCTGGCGCGCTGTTCCTCGTGGGCGCCGTCGCCTATTTTTTCCTGCCTGTAGCGAGCCTGCCGGCTGTCGACTTTCCGATCATCGGCATCTCCGCGACGCGGCCCGGCGCCGATCCGCAGATCATGGCGGCCTCTGTCGCGGCGCCGCTCGAACGGCGCCTATCCAGCATCGCCGGCCTGAACGAGTTGACTTCAGCGAATTCGCTCGGTTCGACGCAGATCATCGCCCAGTTCGACATCTCGCGGCCACTCGACGCCGCTGCGCGCGACGTGCAGGCGGCGATCAACGCCTCCATCACCGACTTGCCGACCGATTTGCCCACGGCTCCTATCTATCGAAAGGCAAGCCAGTCGAGCATGCCGGTGCTCGTGCTAGCGCTAACGTCCGACACGTTACCGACGAGCGCGGTTTTCGACGCGGCAGACTCCGTGATTGCGCAGCGAATTTCGCAAGTTTCCGGCGTGGCCGAGGCGCGCCTCGCGGGCGCTGAGCAGCCGGCGATCCACGTTCAAGTCGACAGCGCGCGTCTCGCCGCCATGGGGCTCGGCGTCGACGCCGTCGCCAATGCGCTTAACGCCGCCAACGCCCATTCCGCCGTGGGCGCGCTCGCTGGAGCCGCAAGGGAAATCACGCTTGCGACAACCGATCAATTGTCGACGCCGGAGGATTATCGCAACATCGTCATCGCATCGCGCGCCGGGGCCGTCGTCAAGCTTGGCGACGTCGCCAAGGTCGAACTCGGCGTAAGAAACCGCAACTCCGCAGGTTGGTTCAACGGCAAGCCGGCCGTGCTCATTATCGTCACCAAGCAGCCCAACGCCAATGTGATCGAAACGGTTGATCAGATTAAAGCGCTGCTGCCACGCCTCAAGGAATGGATTCCAAGCGGCGTCAAGATCGATGTGCTTGCCGACCGAACGCAAACGATTCGCGCCAGCATTCACGACATTCAACGCACGCTGGCGATTTCCGTCTTGCTGGTGATGATCGTCGTTTTTGTGTTTTTGCGCCGCTCCACGCCTGTCATAGCGGCCGGCATTACGGTGCCCCTCTCTCTGGTCGGCACCTGCGCGGCGATGTGGGCCGCCGGTTTCTCAATCGACAATCTATCGTTGATGGCGTTGACGGTCTCGGTCGGCTTCGTTGTCGACGACGCTATCGTCATGATCGAAAACATCCAAACCAACACCGAACGCGGTCTGAGTCGCCTTGAAGCGGCGCTCGTGGGTTCGAAGCAGATCGGCTTCACAGTCCTTTCGATCAGCCTGTCGCTTGTCGCCGTTTTTATTCCGCTCCTTTTTATGGAAGGCGTAATGGGCCGGCTGCTGCGCGAATTCGCCTGGACGCTGACCTTCGCCATAGCGATTTCGACGGTCATCTCTCTTACCGTGACGCCGATGATCTGCGCGCGCTTGCCCGCTCAACGCGAAAAGCCGCCCTCCCGCTTCGATCGGATTGTTGAAGGCGCTCTCGCCCGCGTCGTCGATTTTTACGCGCGCAGCCTGCGGCCGGTGATCGACCATCCATGGGCGACCCTCATTGTCGTGATCCTTTCGATCGCCTGGACAGTCCGTCTCTACGAGACGATCCCCAAGGGCACGCTGCCGCAAGATGATATCGGCTTGATCAATGGAACGACAGAGTCGTCAGGCGACGTGTCTTTCACGGAGATGGCGCGTTTGCAGCGGCTCGCTTCCGAAACGCTGCTCGCTGATCCTGATGTGGTCAATGTCGGCTCGTTCATCGGCGCTTCACACCTGACCGCCTCGATGAACCAGGGACGGCTGTTCGTCGCTTTGAAGCCAGCGGACGAACGGCGCTCGTCGAGCAAGGAGGTGATCGCGCGCCTACGTGGCGAATTCGCGAAAATTCCAGGCCTCAGAGTGTTCATGGTGCCCTCTCAAGATTTGCGATCGGGCGGACGGCTGAGCAAGGCGCAATATCAGTTCACGCTGTCGAGCCCGTCGGTTGAAATTCTCGAAGCGTGGCGCGATAAGGTGCTGGAGCGCTTGCAGCAGGCTCCTGAACTCATCGATGTGACCTCCGACCAAGAGACAGGCGGCCTTCGCGCGAACGTCGTCATCGATCGCAACGCCGCATCCCGCATGAATGTGCAGATCGCCGCCATCGACGCGGCGCTGAACAGCGCCTTCGGCCAACGGCAGGACGCGATCATCTACACTCAGCGCAACCAGTATCGCGTGATCTATGAGACGCCGCCGGAACGGCAGCGAGACATTCGCGACCTCGCCGGAATTTATGTCTCCTCATTGACCGGCGAACAGATTCCGCTGACTGCGCTTGCGCATATCGAGCGCAGCTCGACGCCCCTTGTCGTTCACCATCAGGGCGTGCTGCCGGCCACGACCATTTCCTACAATGTCGCGCCCGGCTACAGTCTCGACGCGACAGTCACGGCGATCGAAAAAGCAATCGCCGAACTTAATCCGCCTGGCGGACTGCGCGCGGAATTCGCAGGCGACGTGGCGGATTTCCGCAAGGTGGCGGCTGGAATGGCAGGGCTCATCGTCGCCGCTCTGCTCTCGGTATACATCATTCTCGGCATTCTTTACGAAAGCCTCATCCATCCAATCACGATCATTTCGACCCTGCCCTCTGCTGGGCTTGGCGCGTTGCTGTCGCTTGAGTTGTTTGGCGTCGAATTCACCATCATCGCATTTATCGGCATTTTGCTGCTGATCGGCATCGTCAAGAAGAACGGCATCATGCTTGTCGACTTTGCTTTGCAGGCCGAAAGAGAAGGCGGCCTGTCGGTGCATGACGCCGCGCTTGAGGCGGCGCGCGAACGCTTCCGCCCCATTCTGATGACAACGCTGGCGGCAATTTTCGGGGCGCTTCCCCTCGCCTTCGCGACCGGCATCGGAGCCGAGTTGCGGCGACCGCTTGGCATCACCATCGTCGGTGGTTTGGTGCTCAGCCAGGCGCTGACGCTCTATACGACGCCAGTGATCTATTTGTTGATGAGCAAGCTCAGGCGCAAGAAGACCGCGCCTTCGCACGAGCGGATCACGCCGTTAAAAGTCCGCGGCGCTTGAGGTCAGTGGGCCTGCGTTCGCGGGGTCTCGAAGAAGAAGCGCAGCACCTGCGCCGCGCCGCAATCCTCGATCGGCACATGCCAGAACTTTGAATCGAGATCGGGGAAGCGCTCCATCGGCAATTGGATCTGCGTGAGCCGCGCATGATTGTCGAAACCGCGCAGCATGGCGCGCTCAAACAATTTCAGCAGCTGCTCTTCGCAGTCTGGCACTTCGGTGACGGTAAGAATGGTGTTGTTGGCGAGCGGGAAAACTTTCTCGAAGAGCTGTTCCAAATTGACCGGCGCCATGTTCGCGTCTCCGACGCCCCCAAATGGAGCTTCGATTATCCGGCGATTCCTAACGCTCCAACCTATCACGCCCACGCCTAAGAGGCTTGCGCGGTAATGGGTTATTTCCAGGAGTCCACAGGAAAGCCGAGTTCAGCCTTTCAATTATTTAAGGCGGAGTTGTGGACTCGGCCAGTTTTCCCCAACTGTCCTCGAAGATCAGATTTTCCAGGGGAAGACGCGACGCCCAGCGTTTGACCTCGAGTTCAGGCGATTTGTAGGCCTGCGCGACATAGCCCACGCAAAGATAGGCGACTACGGCTATCTCATTGGGAATATTGAATATGTTACGCAATTCAGCTTCCCTAAGGATGCTCACCCATCCGACGCCGACGCCTTCGGCGCGGGCCGCGAGCCAAAGATTCTGAACCGCGCAAGCGGTGCTGAGGATGTCTGTGTCAGGTTGCTGGGTGCGCCCGAGCCCGGTCGCGCCAAACCGAGCGCGATCGCACGTGACGCAAATATTGAGCGGCGCCTTTATGATGCCTTGCAGTTTCAAGCTCCGGTAGAGCGAACGCTGCTCCGGCTCCAAAGCCTGTTCCTCGGCCTCGCAAGCGCGCCGAAAGGCGGCATAGGCGGCGCGCCGCTTCTCTATGTCCCTGATGACAATGAAGTTCCATGGCTGCATGAAGCCGACGGAGGGCGCATGATGCGCAGCGTCGAGGATGCGCAGCAGGACCTCGCGTGGCACGTCGCCGGGCAGGAACTCGTCGCGAACGTCGCGGCGGGTGTGGATCACGCGATAGATCGCCGCTCGTTCGGCCTCGCTAAACGCTGAGGCAGGCGCGAGAGCTTCTTGCAGTTCGTCCTTCTTCTCAGCCGCGTCAGCCGCCATCGAAATTCTCCAGCGCTTCGGCGAGCCGCGCCCAAGCGGCGGCGTTTCCCGGCAGGCCAAACCGCAGCCAGTCCGGTTTTTCGGCGAACGCGCGCGTCAATAAGCCGCGAGAGGCGAGATGCGAATGCCAGCGATCGGCCTGCGGATGCGCCGCAAGCCGAAACAGCGTCGTTCCGCCCGCGATCTGAAAACCCGCATGGGTCAGCAGCGCGTCGAGACGCGCCGCGTCCTGCGCGCTGGCGTGTGCGGCGCTCGTCCGCCAAGCGTCGTCTGCAAGCGCACGGGCGCCAATCGCGAGCGCCGGCCCTGATACGGCCCAAGGTCCGAGCGCGGCGCGAAGCTTCGCTGCGCGTCCACGCGAGCAGAGCGCGCAGCCGAGCCGCAATCCAGGATGCCCATAGGCCTTTCCAAAGGAGCGCAGCACGATGAGGCTTTGGTCATGCACGAAACCCACGACGCTGCGCTCTGGCGTGAAATCCATGAAAGATTCATCGACGATCAACAGACGGTCGCGCTGCGCCATCTGCGCGGCTGTCGATAAAATTTGCGCCGGCTCGACGACCCGTCCGTCAGGGTTGTTGGGGTTGACGATCACGCCAACGTCGGCGTCCGCAAGCGCGTCCAGAGTCTCCACAACATCTACCTGCGCGCCGGAAGCGGCCCAACAGGCGGCGTGTTCCGCATAGGTGAAGCCGAGGATTGCGACTCGTTTCGCCGGGAAAACGCGCGGAAGCATTTGAATGAAGGCTTGCGCGCCGGCGCCCGCAACGATGTCGACCCCTACGGGCGCGCCATAGGCCTTACGCGCTACGCTGTCGAGCGCGGAGAAAGCGTCGTCGTCGGGAAGTCGCGTAAAAACCTCGTCTGCAAGCCTTGGCAACGGATAGGCGCGCGGATTGACGCCGGTCGACAAATCGATCCACGGCTGTGGCGCCTCGGGATAGAGTCGGCGCGCGGCGTCAAGCCGCCCACCATGCGCCACGGATGGCGGCGCGCCGATGGCGGAATGCGCCGTCATCGCGCCATCTCCCACAGCGCGTCGAGATCGATATGGCGCGCGCAATGCGCCGCAAGCGCATCGAGCGTCTCGTCGATCGACTCTTCGTAATGCAGCGAAGACGGCGGCGCACCGAGCATGCGCAGCAGCGACGCGCGCAAGGAATCGTCCGCGAAGATTCCATGCGCATAAGCGCCCGCGACGAGGCCGTCGCGCGCGGTCGCGCCATCCGCACGCCCGTCATCAAGCCGCAACGCTGGCCGCTCGCAGTCGGGACCGAAGGTTTCGCCGACATGCATCTCGTAACCGCAGAAAGGCGCGTCGAAAATCGGCGCCTGGCCGCTGACTGGCGTCAGCGTCTTTTCGCCGGTCAACGCGGTCTCAACGTCGAGAAGACCCAATCCCCGCGCTTCTCCTTCGGCGCCTTCAACGCCGAACGGATCGCGAATGACGCGCCCGAGCATCTGATAGCCGCCGCAAACCCCAAACACGCGGCCGCCGCGGCGCACATGGGCGAGAATGTCGATGTCCCAACCAGTGGCGCGCAGCGCCGCGAGATCGGCGATGGTCGCTTTCGATCCTGGCAAGATCACCAGTTGCGCCTCTGGCGGCAGCGGCTCCCCATCTTTAAGGAAGATCACGCGCACGCCCGGTTCGGCCTTCAGCGGATCGAGATCATCGAAATTAGCGATATGCGGCAAGAGCGGAACGGCGATCAGGACTCCGTCGCGCTGATCGTGGCCTTGCCCACGCAAACCGAAGGCGTCTTCAGCCGGGAGGCGCACGGCGGCGGCAAAATAAGGCACGAGGCCAAGCGAGCGCCAGCCCGTCCGCGCTTCGATGAAGCGCATGCCATCGTCGAAGAGCGATGCGTCGCCGCGAAATTTGTTGACGATGAACCCTTCGATCATCGCCGCGTCGTCATCGTCGAGCGCCGCCTTGCAGCCGACGAGTTGCGCAATGACGCCGCCGCGGTCGATGTCTCCGACAATGGCCACTGGGGCGTCTACTTCGCGCGCGAAACCCATATTGGCGATGTCGTTCTTGCGCAGATTGATCTCGGCGGCGCTGCCGGCGCCTTCGACGATGACGATATCCGACTCAGCCTTCAGGCGCGCGTAGCTCTCAAGCACAGGCTGCATCAGACGCGGCTTCAATTCCTGATAGTCGCGCGCTTTCGCCTGTCCGGCGACGCGACCCTGCACGACGATCTGCGCGCCAGACCCGCCTTGTGGTTTGAGCAGCACCGGATTCATGTCGATACGAGGCGTAAGACGCGCGGCGCGCGCCTGCAAGGCCTGGGCGCGGCCGATCTCGCCGCCGTCGACAGTCACCGCGGCGTTGTTCGACATGTTCTGCGGCTTGAAGGGCGCGACTCTGACGCCGCGATTGGCGAAGGCGCGCGCGAGACCTGCGACAAGCAACGATTTGCCGACATCGGAGCCCGTGCCCTGAATCATCAGCGTGCGGCTCATGAAGCGAGGAAAGCCATCGCCGCATCGATGCTATGCGTGGCGGCGGCGTCGCCGCTCGCTGGACGCGCGATCATGACGACATCGAGCTTCAGCGTCCGCGCCGCCTCGATCTTCGCGTACGCGAGCGCGCCGCCGCTGTTTTTGGTGACGACGATCTCGATACGGCTGTCGCACATCAGCGCGACTTCATCTTCGAGCGCGAAGGGACCGCGGCCAAAGATCACCTCGCAAGAGGGCGGCAGGTCATCAGTCTGCGGCGGCTCGATCACCCGCAAGAGATAATCATGCTGCGGCGCGATGCGAAAGTCCGCGACGCCCTGGCGGCCGATTGCGAGAAAGACCCGGCGGGGCGCGGCGCCAAGCGCACGCACGGCTGCGGCATTGTCCGCGACCTCCCTCCAGCGGTCGCCTTGCGCAGGGGCCCATGGCGGACGCGTCAGCACAAGCAGCGGCACGCCGGCAGCGATGCAAGCGGCGTGGGCATTGGCGGATATGCGCGCCGCAAAGGGATGCGTCGCGTCAATGACATGAGTGATGCGCTCATCAAGGAGATAGCGCGTCAACCCTTCAACGCCGCCGAATCCGCCCACGCGAGTCGGCAGATCATACGCCCGCGGCGCGCTGGTGCGTCCGGCAAGCGAAATGACGCCTTCGAGACGCGGGTCGGCGGCGATGCGCGCCGTAAGCGTGCGCGCTTCGCTCGAGCCGCCGAGCACGAGCACGCGGCGGCAGGGCGCAGCGCTCGAAAGAGCCGAAGACGGAAGCGCATGCTTCACGCCAATTTCAACCGATCCATTCGCGCACGTCACAATAGACCCAATCGAAGTTTCACGAATGTCATTCCCGGGGCGCATAGCGCGATCCTGCTCGACTCATGTCGCTATTCCGGATTCCCGGTCGAACCTTCGGTTCGCTGGGAATGACAGTCCTGAAGCGCCAGATCTGGGCTTTATATCATGGCCGGTCCGGCGCGGGACTCACTCGGCGGCGAGTTTCACCGCGGACGGGTGACGATATTCAGCCATGAGCCGCTCGCGCTCAGCGTCTACGGCAGCGATGTGACGCGCCTTGATATGGCCGAAGCCGCGAATGTGCTCCGGCAAACGCGCGAGCGCGACGGCGCTCGCGTGATTTTCCGGCGTGAGCGAAATGGAAAATTCATCGAGCAGCGCTTCGTAGTCACCGAGCAATCTCCGCTCCACCACGCGGTCATGATCGAAACGGAAGACATCAAGCCATGTGTTGCGCAAGCTCTTCATCTTCGCCAACACGCGCAGCACATTGAACATCCAAGGTCCAAATGTGAACTTGCGCGAACCGCCGAAGTCAGTCTTGCGCTGCAGTGAAGGAAGACTGGGCGCAAGATGCAACTCAAGACGCAGGTCGCCCTCAAAGGTTTCGTCGAGTTGGCGCTGAAAGGCGCCGTCCGTGTATAGCCGCGCGACCTCGTAATAGTCCTTCGCCGCCATCAGCTTGAAAAGATAGCGCGCGACCGCTTCGGTCACTTCGCGCGAACCCGGCGCGCGAAGGGCTTCGAGTTTGGCGATCTTCTCGACATGGGCGCGATAGCGGGCGGCGTAGGCTTCATTCTGGTAGTCCGCGAGAAAAGCCGCGCGACGTTCGATGATCTCTTCGAGAGTCTTCGATTTCTCTCGATTGCGATTGGGCTGACGCAGCGATTCGACGACGGCGAGCACGCTGCTCAGATCATGAGCCGCGCGCCTGCCCCAGAGAAAAGCCGAATGGTTCATCGGCACGGATTCGCCGTTCAACTCAATGGCGCGCAGGATCGCCGCGTCTGACAAAGGCAAATAGCCCTTCTGCCAGGCGTAGCCGAGAATGAAAATATTTGCGGCGATGGAATCGCCGAGCAGCGCCTGCGCTAGCGCCGTGGTGTCGATGAAGGTCGACTCCGGGCCGCCTGCGCGGCGAATCGCCTGCTTGATCTCTTCCGACGGTAAAATGAAATCTGGATTGCGCTCAATGTCGCCGGGAAAAACTTCGGCGCAGTTAACCAGCACCGCCGTCTTACCCTGCTCCACGGCGGCCAGCACCTGCTTTGCGCCGGCGACCACAAGATCACAGCCCAACATCAGATCGGCTTCGCCGGCCGCAATGCGGATGGCGTGAACGTCCGCCGGGGTCTGGCCGATCTTCACATGGCAATAAACCGCCCCGCCCTTCTGCGCGAGGCCGGCCATATCGATGACGCCGACCCCTTTGCCCTCGAGGTGCGCCGCCATGCCGAGAATGGCGGAGACGGTGACGACGCCGGTGCCGCCAAGTCCTGCGATGAGGACGCCATAGGGTAAGGCGCCGATCTCAGCGATGCGAGGCTCTGGCAGCGCGGGCTGGCCGCTTGCGTCTTCCTTCGAAGGCAGCGGCGCCTTCTTCATGCGCCCGCCATGGACTGTGACGAAGCTCGGGCAGAAACCTTCAAGGCAAGAAAAGTCTTTGTTGCAGGCGGACTGATCAATACGCCGCTTGCGGCCGAATTCTGTCTCGACAGGTTGCACCGCGACGCAGTTCGACGCCGTGCCGCAGTCGCCGCAGCCTTCGCAGACAAGTTCGTTGATGATGACGCGCGAGTCTGGATCTGGCATCAGCCCGCGCTTGCGCAGACGACGTTTTTCGGTAGCGCAGGTCTGATCGTAGATGAGGACGGTTACGCCCTCGGTCTGCGCCAATTCGCGCTGCACCTCATTGAGGACATTGCGGTGATGAATCGTCAGGCCCGGCGGCCAGTCAATCGGCGACGCATATTTGCCCGGCTCGTCAGTGACGAGCGCGATTTTCTTCACGCCTTCGGCCGCGACCTGCTGGGCGATCCTTTCAACCGTCAATTCCCCTTCATGCTTCTGGCCGCCGGTCATGGCGACGACGCCATTAAAGAGAATTTTGAAGGTGATATTGGTGTTGGTCGCGACAGCAAAGCGGATGGCGAGCGAGCCCGAATGGTTATAGGTGCCGTCGCCGAGGTTTTGGAACATATGCTTGCGCGTCGAGAACGGCGCCTCGCCGATCCAGTTCGCGCCTTCGCCGCCCATATGGGTGTAGCCTTCGGTCGAGCGGCCCATCCATTGCGCCATGTAATGACAACCGATGCCGGTATAGGCGCGCGAGCCCTCCGGCACATGGGTCGAGGTCGAATGCGGACAGCCGGCGCAGAAATGCGGCACGCGAACGGTGACGTCGGTTATCGTGCGGCGGCGCTCCTGCAGCCTCTCGAGGCGTCGCAAGCGCGCTTCAAGCTCCTCGATGGGATGATATTTCAAAAGACGGCGGCCGATGGCGATGGCGACGTCATTGGCGTCGAGCGCGCCCTTGACAGGAAACAGCCACTCGCCACGCTCGTCCTTCTTGCCGATGCAGAGCGGCTGATGCGGCGCGCCGTATAATTCTTCGCGCAACTGCACTTCGATCAGCGAACGTTTTTCTTCGACGACGATGATGAGGTCGAGACCGCGTGCGAATTCGCGCAAGCCCTGCGGCTCTAGGGGCCAGGGCGCCGCGATCTTGTAAAGCCGCAGACCGAGATCATTCGCCTTGACTTCGTCGAGGCCGAGATCGTCCATCGCCTGACGCACGTCGAGGTATGACTTGCCGACCGTAATGACGCCGATCTTCGGATTGGCGCCGCCCGACGTAATGATGCGGTTCAAGCGATTGGCGCGAATGAAGGCGAGCATCGCGTCGCGCTTGCTCTCCTGCATACGCTCTTCCTGAGCGAGAACTGGATCGCCGGGGCGAATATTGAGGCCGCCCGGGGGCATGAAGAAGTCCGGCGGCAGGATCGGACGGACCCGATCAGGCGAACCGTCGATCGAAGCCGTCGACTCGACCGTATCTTTGAGAAGCTTCAAGCCGACCCATACGCCCGCAAAGCGCGACAGGGCGAAACCATAGAGTCCGTAGTCGAGAATTTCCTGCACGCCGGCGGGCGACAGGATCGGAATCATCACGTCGACGAAATGGTAGTCCGACTGATGCGCGGTGGTGGAGGATTCCGCAGTATGATCGTCGCCCATGAGGGCCAGCGCGCCGCCATAGCGCGAGGAGCCGGCGAGATTGACATGCCGAAAAGCGTCGCCGCTGCGGTCGACGCCGGGACCTTTGCCGTACCAGAGCGAGAAGACGCCGTCATATTTGCCTTCGCCGCGCATCTCGGCCTGCTGCGCGCCCCAGATGGCGGTCGCCGCGAGGTCCTCATTGAGTCCTGGCATGTACACGATATTATTGGCGTCGAAGAGCGCCTTGGCCTTGTGCATTTGGGCGTCGACGCCGCCAAGAGGCGAGCCGCGGTAGCCGGTGACGAAGCCCGCGGTGTTCAGTCCGGCGCGGCGGTCAGCCTCCTTCTGCATGAGGAGCAGACGCACAATCGCCTGAGTGCCCGTGATCAGCACGCGCGATTTATCGAGGTCAAATCGATCTGAGAGCGACGCCTCGGCGAAGGCGGAGCCGGTCACTGCGTCGCCGGCGGCAATTTCCGCCATTACTGCTCTCCTGCGCGAATTCGGCGAAGCGCGCTTGGGACTCTTGCGCTCACACGCTAAAAGACAAGGATCAACCCGTGAACGAATCCGGTTTAACGACCCAGCCGGTTGCGGCATCCCGCCGCGCAGCGCTCTGCCGGCGCCGACTCTGTATCCGCCACCTTATGCCACAGGAAAGCGCCTTTTCAAGGAGGGATCTCCTAGCATGCACAGGCTCAAAGGGCGAGCCTGCGCCGCGTTTTTGCCGCCTTCGCCGCCTAAGCGCGAGACTCGCATGAAGCTGAAAATCAACTCGATTCTTATCCTTTTCACGACAGTGATGGGAATTGGGATGGCATCCGCCCACCCCCACGTCTGGGTAGTGGTACGAAGTGAAGTGGTTTTTGCGCCCGACGGAAAAATTGCCGGCCTTCAGCACGCTTGGGAATTCGACGAAATGTATTCGGCCTATGCCGTACAGGGGCTCGGCAAGGACGGAAAATCGCCTACCCGAGAAGAACTCGCGCCGCTCGCCAAAACGAACGTCGAGTCGTTGGCGGAATTCGATTTTTTCACCTTCGCCAAGCAGAACAACGCCAAGCTCGCGTTCAAGCAGCCCGAAAACGTGACGCTTGAAGCCAACGACAAGAAGATTGTCACAATGCGCTTTTTCCTGCCGCTGGAAACCCCGGTCGCGGCCAAAAAGCCATTCTCCTTTCAAGTCTATGACCCGACATATTTCGTATCCTTTGGACTGGAGAAAAAAGATCCAGTGACGCTCTCGAGAGCGCCCTCAGGGTGCTCGCTTAGTCTCGTCGAACCCGCCCCGCTCGTGGCGACCGACAATCAAAAACTGAGTGAGGCGTTCTTTCAGAACATGTCGCCAGGCGCCGATTTCGGCGTGAAGCTGGCGACACGCGCGATCGTGGCCTGTCCGTGAGGATTGAAAAAAGGGTCTTCTGGGTCGGCGTAACTGCGGCGGCGATCGTCGCCATTGCCGCTTCATCTTCCTGGTGCGCGCCGCGCCATCCCTTTGCCGTCGGGGCGCAAGAATCCGTTGGCGCCGCAACGGGCTTCGCCGGGCTCATTTTGGCATGGCAAAGCAAGTTCCAAACCGAATTGCAAGGAGCCGTGCGGGCGCTTAAGACCGATCCTTCGGCTTTCCTCGCGCTCGCAGCGGCGAGTTTCGCTTATGGCGCATTTCATGCCGCAGGGCCGGGTCACGGCAAGGCGGTGCTTGCGTCTTATATGCTCGCCAATGAAACGGCGCTGAAGCGCGGCCTGCTGCTCGCGGCGCTCGCCGCTCTGCTGCAGGGGTTGGTCGCCATCGCCATCGTCGGCGCCGCCGCGGCGGTTTTTCGTGCGACCGCGCGTGAGATGAGCGACGCGACGCGCTTGATCGAGCTCGCAAGCTACGCCGCGGTTGCCGCGGTCGGCGCGCGTCTCGCCTGGGTGAAGGGACGCGCGCTGTCAGCTGCCCTTAGCGCGCCAGCGACCGCTTCCAAGACGCGCGGCTTTATCTGCGAGGCGATTGACGATCCGACCCATGTACATGACGAGAACTGCCGCCACGCGCCGGACCCCTCGACATTAATCGGACCGAAGTTCCGCCTCGCCGACGCCGCGGCGACTGTGGTCGCCGCCGGCCTTCGTCCTTGCTCGGGGGCCATTCTCATTCTGGCCTTCACCCTGTCGCAAGGGCTGTTCGCCGCCGGCGCCGGAGCTGTCGTCGCCATGTCGGCTGGAACGGCGATTACGACCGGAGCCCTCGCAGCGACTGCCGTCTACGCGAAGAGTGCGGCGGTGCGGCTTGGCGCAAAGGATTCGCGACGCGCGGTCATCATCGCGCGCAGCGGCGAATTCATCGCCGCAATCCTCGTCCTCGCGCTCGGCGTTACGCTGCTTCTCGGCCTCGCGCCGGCCGCCACAGGCGCCGCCTGACGCGGCTCGCGATGCAACATAATGATTGTGAGGGGAATAACCTCATTTCGTCCTAGACGCGCTATCTTGAACAGAAGCAGATAGGCGGAGTGGACGATTCGCGATGCGGATCGACGCCGACTCGCGGAGGTCCAAGGACGACAATGACCAGCGTGGAACAACGAGAGGACCCCTACGCGAGGCGGCCGTGGCTTTCTTCCTATCCCGCAGGCGTTCCGGCGGATATCGATCCGTCGTCCTATTCGACGCTCGTCGACGTTTTCAACACGAGCGT
The DNA here is from genome assembly GCF_005771425.1 of Methylocystis sp. B8. Classification (GTDB taxonomy): domain Bacteria; phylum Pseudomonadota; class Alphaproteobacteria; order Rhizobiales; family Beijerinckiaceae; genus Methylocystis. Next base: position 379,229 of record NZ_VBTZ01000002.1, read on the forward strand.
TACGGAATTCGCCGACAGAACCGCGATGGAAAGTTTCGGCGCAACGCTGACCTTCGAAGAGCTCGGCCGCGCCTCCGTCGCCGTCGCCGCCTGGCTGCAGACCCGCGGACTGAGAAAGGGCGATCGGGTCGCGATCATGTCGCCGAACGTCTTGGCATATCCCGCGATCCTCTTTGGCGTCTTGCTCGCCGGCGGCGTCGTTGTGAACGTCAATCCGCTGTATACGCCGCACGAGCTCGAACATCAGATGAATGACTCTGGCGCGCGCTTTTTGTTCGTGTTCGAAAACTTCGCGCATACAGCCGCCGCCGCGTGGCCTCAAATGAAAATTGAGCGCGCGGTCATCGTAAGGCCCGGCGATCTCATGGGGCTGCGCGGATCAATCGTCAATTTCGTCTCGCGCTGGGTCAAACGCATGGTCCCCGCCTATCGGCTGCCGGGCTGCGTCGGCTTCGCGCAGGTGTTGCAGGCGGGCGCTGAGGAGCCGTTCAAGCCGCCGCCAATCGGACCCGACGACATCGCCTTTCTGCAATATACCGGCGGCACCACTGGCGTCGCCAAGGGCGCCATGCTGCTGCATCGCAACGTCGCCGCTAATGTCGAACAGTCCTGGGCCTGGCTGAAGCCCAATCTTGCAGATAAGCCGTTGATCCTGGTGACGGCGCTGCCGCTCTATCACATCTTCGGTCTCACCGCCTGCCTGATGCTTATCATGAAGACCGGCGGTTGCTGTCTGCTCATCGCCAATCCGCGCGACATCAAGGGCCTGATCGCGACGTTAAAGAAATCGACGTTCACGTTGTTCTCCGGCGTCAACACGCTCTATGCGGCGATCGCCGATCACTCAACGGCGAAGTCGGTCGACTATTCCAATCTTATCCTTTCGATCTCCGGCGGCATGTCGACGCAGGAAGTGGTGGCGCAAAAGTGGAAGGCCTTGACCGGCAAGCCGATCGTCGAAGGCTATGGACTGACCGAGACGTCGCCGATTGTCACGATCAACAAACTAACGATACCGGAATTCACCGGCGCGATCGGCTATCCGGTGCCGTCGACGGAAGTCTCGGTGCGCTCGCCTGAAGGCGAACCGGTTCCCATCGGCGAGCGCGGCGAACTTTGTGTCAAGGGACCGCAATTGATGGCAGGCTATTGGCGCAGACCAGATGAAACCGCGAAAGCTCTGACGCCCGACGGATTTCTCAAGACTGGCGACATTGCGGTGATGGCGCCGGACGGGCTGATCAAGATCGTCGATCGGTTGAAGGACATGATCCTCGTCTCGGGCTTCAACGTCTATCCGAATGAAGTCGAATCCGTTCTGGCCGAACATCCCAAGGTGAAGGAAGTTGCGGTCATCGGCGTGCCGCATGAACATTCCGGCGAGGCGCCGATGGCCTTTGTCGTTGCGCGCGATCCGAGCCTCACGCGAGAAGAGTTGCGCGCTTTCGCGCACGAGCAGCTGACGAGCTACAAAATCCCGCGCTACTTCGAGTTTCGCGAGAGCTTGCCCAAGACAAATGTCGGAAAAATATTACGGCGCGCCCTGAAGGAAGAATTTCTGGCGCGCAAGAAAACCGTCGACGACGAGGGACGCGGCAAAAGCGTGCGCACCGCGCTCGGGCGTTAGAGCGCGGTGCGAAAAAGTGGAACCCGGTTTTTCGCATAGAGCGCGCTCTAAATTTTCAGAATCGATCGCGTTAGCTGCATTTGGGCGATTCCGCCCAAATGCAGCATGATCTAGCCGCCTCCGAAACGATCCGCCGCCTCGCCGATTGCTTCGTAAATGAGATCGAGTTCGGCCGCCTCGACGCAATAGGGCGGAAAGACATAGATCGTCTGGCCGAGCGGCCGCAGCAGCAGACCGCGCTCGTTGAAGAAGCGCATCAGATCGAGCGCGACCGTTGCAAGGTAACCGCCCTGCCCGACATTGAGATCAAGCGCCGTTATAATTCCAATCTGACGGGCGTTGGAGAAACGCGCATCATCCGCAAAGCGCGCTATGCGCGTCGCCTGCATCTCACCCAACTCCGCAACGCGCGCGGCGGGAACGCCCGTCGCCCAGACGTCGAGATTGGCAAGCGCCGCGGCGCAAGCGATCGGATTGGCGGTATAGGAGCTCGAATGAAAAAAGGCGCGGGCGCGCTCCGGCGATAAATGCGCCTCAAAAATTTCGCGCTTGCACATTGTGACGGCGAGCGGCAGCGCGCCGCCGGTCAGGCCCTTGGCGTAGCAGGCGATGTCAGGAATGACGTCCGCCTGCTCGCACGCGAAAAGCGTTCCCGTGCGGCCAAAGCCCGTCATCACTTCATCGGCGATGAACAGCGCGCCATATTGCGCGCAAATGCGCTTCATCTCCGCGAGCGTATCGGCCCCGTAAACGAGCATGCCGCCAGCGCCCAGAATGAGCGGCTCAACGAGGAAGGCTGCCGGCTTCTCGCGACAAGCGCGCTCCAAAGCGTCGAGCGTCTCCTGCTCGCGTCCGCGCGACGGGAAGGGAATGCGCGACACCTCATAGAGCAGCGGCTCGTAAGGCGCATTGAAGGGCGAGCGCGCGCCGGCCGACATCGCGCCAATCGTATCGCCGTGATAGCCGTGCTCGAGCGCAACGATGCGCGTGCGCAGTTCGCCGCGATTACGCCAGAAGCCGAGCGCCATCTTGATGGCCACTTCGACGCAAGTCGAGCCGCTGTCGGAATAAAAGACATAGTCGAGGCCGCGCGGCGTCAGCGTGACGAGACGCCGCGCGAGCGCTTCCGCCGGCTCATGAGTGAACCCCGCGAAAATGATCTGATCGAGCCGTTCGGTTTCTTCGCGGATGGCCTGCATGATCGCCGGATGGCGATGGCCATGGGTGATCACCCACCAGGACGAAATGGCGTCGAGAAAGCGCTTGCCGTCTTCGGCTTCGAGCCAGGCGCCTTGGGCGCGCGCGATCTTGAAGGCGCCGGGCTGCAGCGCGTGCTGCGTGAAGGGCCGCCAGATTGGAGAGTCGGTGACGAAGCTCACGCGCCGCTCCCGAAGGCGTCGCGCGCGATTGCGGCGTTGAACGCCGCAATGAGCGTTTTCTGATTCAAAGGATCGAGTCTAGGGAGACGGCCGAGAATGCGCGCGCCGCCGATCGTCTCGATAGCGCGCTGAGCGCCAGCGTCGGCGTCACCGACGAAAATGATTCCCTTTATCGGGATGCCGCGTCTGCGCAGCGCTTCGAGCGTCAGCAGGCTGTGATTGATTGTGCCGAGGCTCGTGCGTGCGACGAGAATGACGGGCATACGCCACCGTTCGAGCACATCGATCGTCAGCGCGCGATCGCTGAGCGGCGTCATCGCGCCACCCGCCGTTTCTATCACGAGAAGATCGTCGCACGACGGCGGGTTCAGCGCCGCGGCGTCGATTTCGACGCCTTCGTCACGTGCGGCGAGATGCGGCGAAGCGGCTCGACATAGCCGCCATGCCTCGGGGAGGATATGGTCGCCCGGCGCGCCGGAAAGGCGCGCGACGGTCTGCGAGTCCGTCTCGCCATCGAGGCCCGCCTGCACCGGCTTCCAGTAATAGGCGTTGAGCGCGCCGACGATCGCGGCGGAGACGATGGTCTTGCCGACGCCCGTATCCGTTCCGACGATTACGAATCGGCGGTTCATGGTTCGAGCCTCGCGAGCTCTTCGCCGAGATGCGCGATCATGCGCGCAACCTCTTCTTTGCTCGTATTGAGCGTCAACGCGATGCGCAACCGGGCGGAACCATCCGGCACTGTTGGCGGGCGAATGGCGCGAATATCATAGCCACGCGCCTGCATGCGTGACGCAAGATATGTGGCGCGAACGTCCGAACCGACGATAATCGGCTGAATTTGGCTTCCCGAAGATTCGAGCGCGCAAAGACGCCGCAGCTCTGCGCCCGCGAAGTCGATGCGGGATATAAGCTCAGCGCGCCGATCGTCACCCGCCTCGATGATTTTGAGCGCCGCGCGCACGCAAGCGGCCAGGACGGGCGATGGCGCCGTCGCGAAGATGAACGGCCGGCAGCGGTTGATCATGAAGTCGCGCAAGACGCGCGGCAGACAGAGCAGACCGCCCGCGACTCCCATCGCCTTGCCGCAGGTGTGCAAGGTGATGACGTTGTCATTGCCTTCAAAGCTCGCTGCGAGTCCACGGCCGCCGGGACCATAAACGCCTGTGGCATGCGCTTCATCGATCAGCAGAAAGGCATCGTTTTTCGTGGCAAGCGCGAACAGATCGTCGAGCGGCGCCTTATCGCCATCCATGCTGTAAAGGCTCTCGACCACGATCCACGCTTTTCCGCGTCCGCCTTTCTCGCGCCAGGCGCGGATCGCCTCATCCGCCGCGCTAACGTCATTATGCGGAAACTTCGCATTCTGCGCGCGCGCCAATCGCATGCCCTCATGAGCGCTGGCATGGGCGAGAGCGTCATAGAGAATGAGATCTTCGCGCTGAGGCGCGGTAGAGAGCAGCGCCTCATTAGCCGTAAAGCCAGCGCTAAAGTAGAGCGCGCTTTCCGCGCCAAAGAATCGCGCCGCGTCCTCTTCCAACGCTTCATGCTCCGGATGATTGCCGCGCAAAAGCCTGGAGCCGCCGGCGCCTACAGGAATGCCGCGCGCAAGCGCAGCGCTCATTGCCGCCGCCAGCTCCGGCGACTCAGCCAACGCCAGATAATCGTTAGAAGCGAAATCGAGTCCCACACGCGGCGCGAGCGCGCGTAACCTGCCACGCGCCGCGAGGGTTGCGAGATCTCGCGCGTAGCGCTCCAGCATGGATGGCCGATTTTGGATCAGGAGAACCTCTCCCAGGCCGCCTGTCGGGATACTCCCAGGGCCTTGCCGATCGCGGTCCAACTGACCTCACGTTTGCGAAGCGCCGCGACTTGCGCGTGGATGAGAGAATGCAAAGCCGCGACGCTGGCCTCGCTCGCTTTGATCGAAGAAAGGAGCTGCTCGTCAGAAAGACCGTCCCAGCTTTTGAACGGCGACGGCGCAGCGTCGAGTATTTTATTGCAGACGCCGACGCAATCTTCGCAAATGTAGCCGCCGGCTGCGCCGCCGATGAGCCGCGAGACCTGAGTCTCCGATTTCTTACAAAACGAGCAGCGCAGTTTACGTTTGGGCAGGGCCAGCATCGCAGATCCCCTCTTGTCAAGGTAGACCTGACATGAGAAACCATGATTGTCAAGTGTGCCTTGACATTCCGGCGCTTGAATATGACACGCTAAAGCGCGATTTACAGAGTGTCGTTTCCTCCGGAGCAGCCGCAATGAATGCGCCGATGAGCGCCCATGCGCCTTCCCGCTATCCCTGGCCCCCGATCCTAATGGCGCTGACGCTCGCTGCCGGGCTTGCGCTCGACGCCGCGACGCGGGCTTCGCTCATCGATCGCGCTTCTTCCTCTCTGCCGCAGGTCGCCGGGGTAGCCATCGTCGTCCTGGCGATCGCCAATGATGTCTGGTGCTTTCGCATTCTCTCACGCCATCAAACAACGATCCTGCCACATCGCGCCGCGTCCTATCTCGTGACCGAGGGGCCCTTCCGCTTTTCGCGCAATCCGATCTATGTGTCTCACGTCGCACTGATTTTCGGACTGGGGCTATTCCTTGGCTCGCCGTTTACGCTGTTGTTGACGCCCGTTCTGGCTTTTGGCCTGACAAAGCTCGCCATTGAGCCCGAAGAACGGCATCTTCTTGAGAAATTTGGCGGCGACTATCGGTCCTATATGGCGCGCACCCGGCGGTGGCTCTAAACTGCGCGGCGCGGAAAGAGGCGGCAAAAAAAATGGACGCGACGGCGGCGGGCGAGCGCATCGACTTCACCGTGCGAGGCATGACTTGCGCCTCCTGCGTATCGCATGTCGAGAAGGTCCTTGCGCACACGCCCGGCGTGAAATCGGCGCATGTGAATCTCGCCACTGAAAGGGCGGAAGTTTCGCTCGCGCCGGACACAAATCTTACGCAGCTCGTCAAATCCGTCTCCGATGCCGGCTATGAGCCGGTCGTCGAGACGATAGAGATGGGCGTCGGCGGCATGACCTGCGCCTCCTGTGTCGCTCATGTCGAGAAGGCCCTGAGCGCCGTTCCGGGCGTCATCGAGGCGAAAGTCAATCTCGCGACCGAACGCGCATCCGTGCGTGCGCTCGCCGGCCCCGGCCTGACAGATCGCCTGCGCCGCGCCATTTCGCAAGCGGGCTATGAACCTCGACAGATCGAGACCGATTCAGGCGGCGCGGATCGCGAGCGGGCCCGGCGGGAAGAGGAAATGCGCGCGCTGCGCTTCCGACTCATCGTCGCCGCCATTCTAACGGCGCCGATCTTCGTCGTTGAAATGGGCGGCCATCTCATTCCAGCGGTTCATCACTGGGCGATGACCACAATCGGCGAGGCCAGGATCCGCGAGATTTCCTTCCTGCTCGCCAGCGTCGTGCTGTTCGGCCCCGGTCTCGTGTTCTTCCTCAAGGGGATTCCGTCGCTGTTGCGACGGCAGCCTGACATGAATGCGCTCGTCGCGACGGGCACGCTCAGCGCCTATCTCTATTCGGTCGTCGCGACTTTTGCGCCTAGCGCGCTGCCGGCGGGATCGGTGCATGTCTATTACGAAGCGGCCGTCGTCATCGTCACTTTGATCCTCTTTGGCCGCTATCTCGAGGCGCGCGCCAAGGGCCGCACATCGGAGGCGATCCGCGCCTTGGCGCGGCTGCAGCCAAAGACCGCGCGCGTCGAACGCGACGGCGCGACAGTAGATGTCGATATCGATGAGGTTCGCGTCGGCGATATCGTTCTGGTTCGGCCGGGCGAGCGTGTCCCCACAGATGGCGTGGTCACGCAGGGCGCGTCCCACGTCGACGAGTCGATGGTCACTGGCGAACCGGCGCCCGTCGCAAAAAGGCCTGGCGCCGCCGTCACGGGGGCGACCGTCAACGGCTCCGGCGCGTTCTCGTTTCGCGCGACCCGCGTCGGCGCGGATACGACGCTCGCCGGCATCATCCGCATGGTCGAGCAGGCGCAAGGGGCGAAGCTCCCGATTCAGGCGATGGTGGATCGCGTCACGGCAGTTTTCGTTCCCGCTGTCTTCGCCGTCGCGACGCTGACCTTCGTTATCTGGATGCTGATTGGACCAGAGCCGCGCCTCACCTATGCGCTGGTCAACGCGGTCGCCGTGCTCATCATCGCCTGCCCCTGCGCCATGGGTCTGGCGACGCCGGCGGCGATCATGACCGGCACCGGCCGCGCGGCGGAGCTCGGCGTGCTGTTCCGCAAGGGCGAGGCGCTGCAGACACTGCGGGACGTCACTCTCATCGCCTTCGACAAAACCGGCACGCTCACCCATGGCAAGCCGCGCCTCACCGATCTCGTCGTGACACGGGGCAAGAAGGAAACGGACATTCTGTGTCTCGCGGCGAGCGTCGAAGCGCAGTCGGAACACCCCGTTGGCGCTGCGCTGGTCGCCGCCGCCAGGGCCGCTGACCTCGCACTTTCGCCCTGCGCCGACTTTAAGTCAGTCGCCGGCATGGGCGTCACCGGAACCGTTGACCGCAAGAGCATCGCCGTCGGCGCCGAGCGCTTCATGGCGTCGCTCGGCGTCGACGCGGCGCCCTTCGCCCAGGACGCCCAGAGGCTCGCCGAGGACGGCAAGACGCCGCTGTATGTCGCGGTCGATGGGAAACTCGCCGCCATTCTCTCCGTCGCCGACGATCTGAAGCCGACGAGCCGTGCGGCGATCGACGCAATTCATTCGATCGGCGTGAATACGGCGATGATCACCGGCGACGACGAGCGCACCGCTAGAGCGATCGCCCGAAGGCTCGGAATCGACGAGGTGATCGCCGGCGTTCTCCCCGATGGAAAAGTCGCCACGCTCGAGCGCCTGCGAGAAGCAAATAAGATCGCCTTCGTCGGCGACGGCGTGAACGACGCGCCGGCGCTCGCCGCCGCCGACGCCGGCATCGCCATCGGCACGGGAACCGACATTGCGATCGAAGCCGCCGACGTCGTGTTGATGTCGGGCGATCTCGCGAAGGTTCCGGCGGCGCTCGCCATCTCGCGGGCGACGATGCGCAACATTAAACAGAATCTGTTCTGGGCTTTCGGCTATAACGTGCTGCTCATCCCCGTCGCAGCGGGCGTTCTTTATCCGGTCAACGGCATGTTGCTTTCGCCGATGTTCGGCGCTGCGGCCATGGCGCTGTCGAGCGTTTTTGTGCTTACCAATGCCTTGCGCCTACGCCGCTTTGAGCCGCCAGCGGTCATTGCGTCCGCGGAGACAGCCGGTCAGGCGCGGATGATCGAAACTGAAGCGGCGGATAAAGAAATCAAGGAGGAAGCGATGACGACATTTAACGTGCAAGACATGACCTGCAATATGTGCGTGAAACATGTCACCAAGGCCGTGCAAGCGGTCGAGCCGAACGCCGACGTCAAAGTCGATCTCGCTGCCGGCAAGGTCGATGTGACTCCGGCGCCGAAGGACGCGCAGGCGCTCGCCAAGGCGATTACCGAAGCGGGCTATCCCGCTCAGGTCGCCGCGTGAGACGGCCCTGCATTTCGGTGACGAATGATTGCGAGCGCGCCATGACAAAAGCGTCATGACAGACTCCACGACGCGCTCGCTCGCCGGCAAAACGCTCTTCATCACCGGCGCGAGCCGCGGCATCGGCCTCGCCATCGCGCTGCGCGCGGCGCGCGACGGCGCCAACATCGTCGTCGCGGCGAAGAGCGTGACGGAAAATCCAAAAATTCCGGGCACCATCTACACTGCCGCAGCCGAGATCGAAGCGGCGGGCGGTCAGGCGCTCGCCGTGCCGTGCGACATTCGCTTCGAAGATCAGGTCGAAGCGGCGGTTCATCAGGCCGTGTCCTGCTTTGGCGGGATCGATATTCTTATCAACAACGCCAGCGCCATTGATCTGCGCAGCATCGGCGCGCTTGAGATGAAGCGCTTCGATCTGATGCAGCAGATCAATGCGCGTGGGACTTATCTTGGCTGCAAGGCGGCGCTGCCGCATCTGCGGAAATCCGCCAACCCGCATATTCTGACGCTATCGCCGCCGATCGATTTGAACCCGAAGTGGTTCTCTCCGAACCTCGCTTATACAATGTCGAAATATGGAATGAGCCTCGTAACTCTTGGTCTCGCAAGGGATCTCATGTCCACCGGCGTCGCAGCGAATTCATTGTGGCCCGAGACTGCGATCGCGACCGCCGCCGTCAGCAATCTTCTCGGCGGCGACGAATTGCTGCGCCATTCACGAAAGCCTGAGATCGTCGCCGACGCCGCGCACGCCATCCTAGTTCGACCCGCAAAGAGCTGCAGCGGCAATTTCTTTATAGATGTGCAGGTTTTGGCGGAAGAAGGCATGACGGACTTTTCGACTTACGCCGTCGACCCAAGAGTCGACGCAGCGCTCGACTTTTTCCTCGACGAGCCGATTACCCCCGGAGTGATGAAAACGGCGTTTCACATCGAGAAATAGCTAAGCGAGCGCGGCGGCTCCCGAGGCGATCGTATAGGCGCCGATGACGGCGACGATTGCGCCGGAAAAATAGGGCGCGCGCGCCGCAAAGGCCTCGAACGCCGGCCAGCGCGAGGCGGCGTGACGCAGGCCGAGCGCCGCTGCGACACCGACCAGCACGAGAGTCAGCGCCAGACCGACGCTGAAGCACAGCACGAGCAGCGCGCCCAGTCCGATGCGTCCGACCTGCAGACACAGAAGGAGCACGGTGATCGAAGCCGGACAGGGAATGAGGCCGCCTGTCAGGCCGAAAAGAATGATCTGGCCCGTTGTCACCCGACGATTGGCGAAGCGACGTTCGATATCCAGCGCGTGTTCGCGCTCATGCGCATCGGCGTAGACGGTCGGATCGACGTCTAGAAGTTCGCTTTCGAATTGCTCTTCCTGGTGACTGTGCGGAATTCCGGCGTCATGCGCGTGAACATGCGCGCCGGCATGCGTGTGGCCGATCGCCAAACGAGCGCCGCCGCCGCCGACTTCTCGCGCCTGTGTGGTTTGGCCCTTAGAGACGGCGATGTCGCGCCAGCTTCGCCAAATCATCCAGAGAGCGACGAGGAGGATCAGAGCGCCAGAAACGATCTGCAGATAAGGCTCATTCGCCTCGACGTTGAGTTGCGCGCCGAAATAGAGTCCCGCGAGCGCGATCGCCCAGACAATGGCCGTATGGGAAAGCGTCGCCGCGACGCCGAGCAACACCGCTTGCGCCACAGTGCCGCGGACAGCAACGATGAACGCCGCCATCATCGTCTTAGAGTGGCCGGGTTCGAGCCCGTGCAATGCGCCCAACGCCACTGCGCTCGGCGCAAAAATCCAGGCGTTCGCCGCGCCGGCGCGGAAGACTTCAGAAAGGTCGGACATCGAGGCGGCGCGGGCTCCTCAGGCGCTGTATCGAAGCCATGAGAGATTGGGAGACCGGCTTTGCGGCGTCGAGGGCTTGGCCGGCCTCCGGTGAGCCTTGCCCCGTTAATTTTATAGTGAGCGCCGCGCGACGAAACAAGCAATAGAGATAGAGCAAGCCAAAGTCGCCGCGTGGAGAGGGAAGCGGGACGCAAGAAAAGCGTTTCAACCCGAGATGATTCATCGCGCCGAGGTCTCGCCGGACGCCATCGACAAACGCTTCATATCGTTTCGGCAAAACAAAACCCCCGGCTTTAAGGGCCGGGGGCATTTGTTTTTGGTTTCGTCAGTATCGCTTAGGGCATATCGCCGGCGACGAACTTCGGAATGACCGGACCGCCGATTTCGGCCGCGAAGCGGCGTCCCGACGGCGAGAAGAACATCAGCAGGCCGCCGATCTGGCTGTCGGTGTCGTAAGCCAGGTCAGACAGACGCTCGATGTCCCAACGCGCGTCCTGCACCTTCACGGCGATTTCCTTGGTCTCGCCCGGCGCGATCGGCGTCGGGTCCGTCGACAGACCGCGGTCGGCCAACAGATAGTCCGGGAAGTCGGGCTTCGTCGTGAACACGTCAGGGTTCAGGAAGCGCAGGCCGGCCGTGGTGTATTCGCCAAGGCGCAGCGGCTCAGAGCTCGAGTTCGTGACCTTGACGTTGATCGTCAGCTCACGCCCAGGAACCTTGTAGACGCCGCCGTTGAGCTCGGCCGACACGCGCTCCTTGCCGACGCCCGCCGTGCCGTCAGTCACGATCGGCGTCAGAGGCTTCTGCAAGCCCGCCTGAAGCGGGATCGTGCGCGGGAAGGTCGAGTTCGTCACGGCGTAGCCGACGATCGTCGCGAGGATCGTCAGAGCCAGGACGATCGCGCCAATGCGCTTGTCCTCATCCGTCACCTGATCGTCGATCTTGCCCGTGGCGACGCGCAGATAAGAGGCGATGATGCCCTTACGCACGAACCAGAACAGGATCCACGCCGCGCCAACCGCAAGCCACGGCAGATGCCACGCATAAACGCGGCTGATGCCATAGGTCTCGAGGTCGACCGTCGAGCCGTCAAGCAACGTCACCGGATCGGTGAAGTCCTTCATGTCGCCCTTGATCTCGATCCACTGGCCGGGGCCGATGATCGGACCGCCGCCCTCGACGTTGATCTGCGCATGAACGTGCCAACGGCCCGCGCGACGGCCGCGCAGGTTGATCGAGAAGGCGTAGTCGTTGCCAGGAACAAGCGACACCGAACGCGGCGCAAACTGCTCGCCGATGAACTGCGCCGTGCGCACCAGAACCGGACCGGGCTCGCCGGCGTTCAGGAACGACACGCGCGGATTGGCGACCGCCTGCGGCCAGGCCGAGAACACATGGATCTTGCCCTGCAGCACCATCTCTTCATTGACGTTCACCGTCGTCTTTGACCACGAAACGTCATACCAGTTCAGCGTGCGCATCCGCAGAAACGCCTGCTGAGACTTCTCGCCGTGCGCCGACGCAGGAGCGACAGCTCCAAGGGTCGCCGCCACAGCCGCCGCCGCGCCAATCGCAGCGAGCTTGACGAAGTTTTTCATCGATAAACCTCCCAGGTTCCTCTTCCCGGCCGCCGCCTCGCGCGCCAACCGGACTTGCTTCTCTCGCAGCGGACTTGAAAGACTTCCTCTTAAAGCTCCCAAAGCCCGCCGCTCTTCTTTCCTTGCAAACTTCCTTGCAGAGCCGCCGCGGCGCAGCCTTAGCGCCGCAGCAAGCGACGATCGCTTAAATCGTGTCGATGACCTTGGTCGTCGAATACCAACGACCCATGAACCACCACAGGAAGTAAACCATCATCGAGACGAAGCCCGAGAAGAACGCCGCAACCGGCACAACGTCCTTACCGAAGGTGCGCAGCGTGCCGCGCTCGACCATGCGGATATATTCCGGCATCGAGGTGCGGACGAAGTGGAAGCCGATCAGATCCGCAAGCGTCATCAGCTGCCCATGCTGCTCGGTCGCCTGGTGGAACGCCGCAATCGCCGGCCAGTTGTTCGGGTAGAACAACAGACCCCAGCCCAGCGAACCAACAATCGCCGTGATCACATAGGAGCCCGACAGAAGCAGGATCACGTCAAGCCAGATCGCCGGAACGATCAGAGCCGACGGGAACACAAGGCTGATCGGGAAGTAGGTCCAGCCCCAGAAGTTGACGTAGCGGTTGATCCACTCGCCAATCAAAAGGCCAAGAGCCGCGAACACCGCGCCAAACGGCAGACGGAAGTTCACCCACCAGAACGCCTGCGACGCCGCGCAGAAGGTCACGCCAAGAATCGGCACGACCGTCGGCCACATACGACGATCCTTCCAGTCAACCCAGAAGTCCCAGTCGCCCGCCGTCAGCATGAAGTGGACGTGATAGCCGCCAAGAACGGCGAAGAACAGAAGAACAAGAAGCATCCAGTCGACCGTCTGGACGCAACCCGCCGCCTCGGCGACGGAGTTGAACGGACCGACCGCCCCCCCGCTTTTCGATTGTGACATCACTCTTCTCCTTGGTGTTTTCTCGAACCTTGAGTAAAGCCCGAGCTCTTTCCTTAAAGCTCCGGCCCTTTCCCGGCCGGCGCCCGGACGGCGGATCTCCCCCGCCGTCCGCATCGCTTTTAAAAAGCCCTTCGCGCCCGATGGTCTTTAAGAGCCAGAAAGCTCGTTTTAAGACCGCAACCAGAGAACCCAGTCGCCAAAGCGACAGGCAAGCTCTTAAGTTTCGCGAAAAGCTTGAGAGCCAAACGCCGCCCGCATCACGCGGGCGGCGCCAAGTCTCGATTACTCGGTCAGGAGGGCGACGCCTTCCTTGCCGATCAGGCGCTGAACGTTCATCAGCAGCTGAAGCACGACGCCAAACACGCCGAGCGCCATCCAGCCGAAGAACACGAAGCCCCAATGCAGCGGCGCAACGAACAGCTCTTCCATGAACCAGAACGTGTGGCCCCACTCATTCAGGCCAACGTTCGGGATGATCATG
>NZ_VBTZ01000020.1 GCF_005771425.1 Methylocystis sp. B8
AATCAAAATGCGGTGCCCCATCTCCGCAAGCGCCGCCAAGGTGTTCTGGGACGTCGTCGATTTGCCGATGCCCCCTTTGCCGTAAAAAGCTATCTGACGTAGTGACATCTTCGTCTCCTGTTGCGCGATGCCGGCCAGCCCTCACGTTCAATTCGTGGGTCTGGTTTTGCGCCTGACCGGGAGCATTCCTTCCCTCGCGCACCGGCGCGGCTTTAGGGTCCGATCGTTTTGCGCCAGTCACTTCGCAAGGCGCATGCCAGCGGCGTCATGAATATTAATACCATGAATTCAATAGCTTGCTGTTGTTGATCGACGTGTCTGGAGATGTTTGAAAGTTGACGTTGGTTGACATGCGGGGCGACAGGAAATTTTTTGTGCGGCTTGGAGAACCGCGGATGTGGCGGAATGCCGCGGTAGGCGCAGTGACTCAGGCGTCTTGGGACGTATCGGTCAGGAGATGGGTTCGCCGTTAACGCGGCGGCGCACGGTCTCGGCGACGATTGGGTCTGAATCATTGAGCATAGGCTCGAGTTCCTCGGCAGAGAGCCGCGACGCGAGGTAGTGACGCACGCGCCAATCCGGATCTTGGCGAAGAGACGTCAATTGTTCGTCCGTCATCCGCTGTGCCGCTTCGAGTCGAACGTCGGCCAGCGGATCAAGCGCCATTCGACCCAGCCATTGCGCGTCGATGCGTTGCGCTACAATTCGCCGCACCTCAACTTCCGGGTCATCGACCATCCATATAAGCAATGGAGGATCAAGTTTGCGCGCAACGACGATACGGACGTAGTAGTCTGAATCCTTCATCATCGGCAGTAGATCGGCTCCCTCGAGGAGCGTTGCGACACGAATGCGCACCTCCCGGTGAGGGTCATTACGAAGCTCCAAACGGTAACGCGAAGGAAGGCGGCGCACGGCCTCCCAGCGAACGGTCTCGTCAGGATCGTTCAACATCGCCGGGAGGAGGAACGGATTGGCAAATTTGGCGGCAATCGCTCGAACTTCAAAATGCGGATGCGCGAGATGTTCGTCGGCTAATTCTGGATTCCAATCAAAAAATCGATCGATGCGGCGAGCGTAACGATCCTGTACACAAGCTTTACGCAATTCACACCGCTGAGCAGCAAGCAAGTTCCTGTGATTACAGGCGTCGCAGTCAACATGTCGACCCTGATAGTCGCGCGCCTCGTCGATGTCAGTCATCATCGCCCACGCCAATCCGGTCGAGAACGCCAAGCAACACCTTCGCGCCAATTTTGTCTGTGGGATCGAGTTCGAGAAGTTTCATCACGGCTTCGCGACTTTCTTCGATCTCGCCCAAGCGCATTTTTAGGTAAGCGTAACCCTTCAAGGTAAAAAGGTAAAAGCGCGGCAGGATTGCTTCATAACTATTAAAAGTCGCGTCATCTTTAGTGACAAGACGCCACTCTATTGAGAAATTATTCTCGCGCGCTGCCTTTATAAGGCAGCGTTCAGCAATTTTTAGCGCCTCCTGTATACGTCCCTTGTAGAAATAGAAGCGATAAAAACCGATCAACACCGCGGCGTGATCTGGCGCGTGCGTTTCCGCTTGCCGCAAATATTCCTCCGCGGCTTCGGAATCCGCATAGACTTCCGACGCACGCCAAAGACAAATTTCGGCTTCTTCCGGCAGGCCTCCGCCAAGAATGGCCTCGGCGAGAAAATTCTTGTCGCCGAGGCCTGTTTGGACATCCTCGAAATTCGTCATCCGAGTTTGCCTTTAACTCAGTGCGTGTGCTCCACGAACGTCGCCGCAGAGCTTGAGCAAGAGCCGCCCGTGCTTTTTGGATCGTGAAATTTCAGACCGCCGCCCGTCGCGGACTCGGCGAAATCGATCGTCACGCCATCAAGCAGAAGGCGACTTTGCGCGGGCAGGTAAAATTTCAGCCCGTCGACGACAAACTCCTGGTCGCCGGCGCGTAGCTCGCCTTCGACCTCGAATTCGGCCGACATGCCAGAGCATCCGCCGGGTGACACGAGCAAGCGGAAGCCGCCAGTCGGATTCACGCTGAACTGAATCATCCGCCGCACGAACTTATGCGCGGCGGGGGTCAGTGTAAATTTCATAAACCTCTCCTTACGCCGGCGGCTGATAACGCGGATAGGAATTGTCAATCACGCAAGTGTTATCGACAGGGCAAACGGCGGCGCATTGCGGCGCGTCGAAATGACCGATGCATTCGGTGCATTTCTTTGGATCGATGACGAACGTTCCGTTTTTTTCCGTGATCGCGACGTTGGGGCATTCGGGTTCGCATGCCGAACAACTCGTGCATTGCGAGGCGATGATCTTCAAGGCCATTTTGTCGTTCTCCTGAACCTACTGAGCTTTTCGATGTTTATGCGCGCTACGCGGCGTTGATGAGAGCGCCTTGTCGGATTTCGGCGTCGCCGCGCTGGACGTGTTCGATTTCGCCGGCGTTGACCTTGTCGAGATAGGCCTTGAACCAGGCGATCGCCGACTTCTCGA
>NZ_VBTZ01000021.1 GCF_005771425.1 Methylocystis sp. B8
GCATGGATGACGCGCGCACAAGCGAGGCGCGCCAAGCCGCTCGAAAGCAGCCGTTCGTTCGAGCTCGAGCGCTCAAGCAGAGGGGCGCTTCCAACGTTGAATGGTCAAGCCATAGCGCAGGCCGCTGTCGCTGCGCAGATCAAGCAGTCAGGTCGAGTCCGTTGGCGTGAGTTCTGTGCGTTCGCGCTGGAATTCTGGACCGGCGAGACCAGCCGGCGAGCGTGGACTCTAACGTGCCTCGTCGCGCTTTGCATCGTACTGCAGCTTGGGGCGCAGCTAAGCGTCAACGAATGGAACCGCAAGTTCTTCGACGCGCTCGAAAGCAAGAACGTCGTGTCTCTTGGGTGGGCGACGGCGCTGTTGCCCGCGCTCGTCGCATTCAGCGGCCTCGCCGTCAGCGGCGCGCTTGTCGCGCGCATGACATTGCAGATGCGCTGGCGGGAATGGCTCACGGAGAAACTCGCCGGCTGGTGGCTCGAGGATCAGCGCTATTATCGGCTGGAAATCGCCGCGGCCGAGCAAACTTCGCCGGAATATCGGATCGCCAAGGACGTGCAGCTGGCGATCGATCCGCTTGTCGAATTCGCCGTCGGCTTTTTGACCGCCCTGGCGACGGCGACGGCCTTCATCGGCGTGCTTTGGACCGTCGGCGGCGCTCTGGAGCTCAATCTGCTTGGAGCGCGGATTGTGTTGCCGGGATATCTCGGCTTCGCATCGGTCGTCTATGCGACGGCCGCCGGCGGCGTCGCCTATCTTGCGGGACGGCCGCTTGTTCCGGCTGTTGCGCGAAAGAACGAAGCCGAAGCGCAGTTCCTCGCAGAACTCTCCCGGCTGAAGGAGAACGCGGAAAGCATCGCCCTCATTCGCGGCGACGCCGACGAGTTAAGCTCTGTCTTGCAGAATTATCGACGCGTCGTCGTCGCTTGGATCCGCCAGATCCGTCGCCACGGGGTGATCGCCACCGTGCAGAGCGCCAATGGCGCCCTGGTTCCGCTCATTCCGCTCGTGCTCGTCGCGCCAAAATATCTTTCGGGCGCCTTGACCCTGGGCGCGGTCATGCAGCTCGCCTCCGCATTCATCTTGGTGCAGGTCGCCTTCAACTGGTTCATCGACAATTCCGTGCGCGTCGCGGAATGGATGGCTTCAGCCAACCGGGTGGATGAACTCGCCGAAGCGCTGGAAGGCCTCGATATCGGCGTCATCATGGAGGAGAAGGAATTTATCGAGTTCGGCGTCAGCGACGACGACACAATTCATATCGAGAATCTTGCTGTCGCTCATCGCAATGGGCGTATCGTGATCGCCGGCGCGAATGTCGTCATTCCCGCCGGCGAGAAACTGCTCGTCGCGGGTCCGAGCGGTACGGGAAAAAGCACGCTTGTTCGCGCGCTCGCAGGACTATGGCGATGGGGCTCAGGCCGCATTCTGTTGCCGAAAAACGCGCACATGGCCTTCGTGCCGCAGAAGCCATACATTCCGTTGGGCGCGCTTCGCCAGGCTATGCTCTATTCGATCTCCGACAAGGAAATCACCGATGAAATGATCGAAGGCGCGATGCGGCGATGCGGCGTGGGCTATCTCATCAAACATCTCGACGAAGAGCAGCGTTGGGATCAAATCCTCTCCGGCGGCGAGCGGCAGCGAACGGCTTTTGTTCGACTCCTGCTGCAAAGGCCGCAGATCATCATTATGGACGAGGCCACGTCGGCGCTTGACGAAGAGAGTCAAATTTCGATGCTGCGCCTGTTCAATGAAGATCTAGCCGGCGCGACGGTGATCAGCGTGGGGCATCGTGTCGGCATGGAAGATTTTCACGACAAGAA
>NZ_VBTZ01000022.1 GCF_005771425.1 Methylocystis sp. B8
TGGCATGCAAGTTGCCAAGTGTATTTTTAGGAAGCCTTTTAAACTCTGTCGGCTTGTTGGCGATTTGTATTCGCCCCGGGGACGGACGAGGGCGAAGCGGAAGGATTCAGCCATGGACACGCATGGGGTCGAGACGCATGGGATTGAGGGGATCGACGCGGGCGCGGGCGGGGGTTTTGCCGAGGGTTCTGCGACGTCTCTTGACGGGATCATGCAGCAGATCGCCGAGCACAAGGGGTGCGGGACGTCTGGCGGGAGCGGCAAGGCGAGCTGCGGCTCTGGCGCGGGTCAGAACGATCTGCCGACGGAGATCTGGGAGAAGGTGAAGAACCATCCCTGTTACAGCGAGGAAGCGCATCATCATTATGCGCGCATGCATGTGGCGGTGGCGCCGGCGTGCAACATCCAATGCAACTATTGCAACCGCAAATATGATTGCGCCAATGAGTCGCGTCCTGGCGTGGTGTCGGAGAAGCTCAGTCCGGAACAGGCGGCGAAGAAGGTTCTGGCGGTCGCCTCGACCATTCCGCAGATGACGGTATTAGGGATCGCCGGTCCTGGCGATCCGCTGGCCAATCCGGAGAAGACCTTCAAGACCTTCGATCTGATTTCGCGGACGGCGCCCGACATCAAGCTGTGCCTGTCGACGAACGGGCTTGCCCTGCCGGATCACGTCGACACGATCGCGGGCTTTAACGTCGATCACGTGACGATCACCATCAACATGATCGATCCTGAGATCGGGGCGCGGATTTATCCCTGGGTGTTCTGGAAGCATAAGCGCTACACCGGGGTCGAGGCGGCGAAGCTTCTGACCGACCGCCAGCTTCAGGGCCTCGAGATGCTCACCGAGCGCGGGATTTTGTGCAAGGTGAACTCGGTGATGATCCCTGGGATCAACGATCGTCATCTGATCGACGTGAACAAGGCGGTGAAGTCGCGCGGCGCGTTCCTGCACAACATCATGCCGCTGATCTCTTCTCCTGAGCATGGAACGGTGTTTGGCCTGACCGGCCAGCGCGGCCCGTCGGCGCAGGAGTTGAAGGCGCTGCAGGACTCTTGCGAAGGCGAGATGAACATGATGCGTCACTGCCGTCAGTGCCGCGCCGACGCCGTTGGTCTTCTGGGCGAGGACCGCAGCGCGGAGTTTACGACGGACAAGATCATGGCGATGGAGGTCGATTATGATCTTGAGGGCCGCAAGGCCTATCAGGAGAAGGTCGAAGAGGAGCGTCTGGCGAAGGTCGCGGCGAAGCAGGAAGAGCTGATGACGCTTGCCGGGGAGCAAAGCGACATCAAGCTGCTGATCGCCGTTGCGACGAAGGGCTCCGGCCTGATCAACGAACATTTCGGCCATGCGAAGGAGTTCCAGGTTTACGAGCTCTCGACCAAGGGCGCGAAATTTGTCGGGCATCGCCGCGTCGATCTTTATTGCCAGGGCGGCTATGGCGACGAGGACAGTCTGGAGACGGTGATCCGGGCGATCAACGACTGCCATGCGGTGTTTGTGGCGAAGATTGGCGGCTGTCCGAAGAACGATCTGATCCAGGCGGGCATCGAACCGGTGGATCAATATGCGCATGAGTTCATCGAGAAGTCGGCGATCGCCTGGTTCAAGGCCTATCTCGACAAGGTCAACGCCGGCGAAATCGAACACGTCCAGCGCGGCGACGCCGAAATCCGACAAGGCGCTCTCATCAACGCCGCGTAGC
>NZ_VBTZ01000023.1 GCF_005771425.1 Methylocystis sp. B8
CCTTCGAGCGAGATGGAGATCAGCTTCTGCGCCTCGACCGCGAACTCCATCGGCAGTTGCTGCAGCACGTCGCGCACGAAGCCGTTGACGATCAGCGCCGTCGCCTCTTCCTCAGAGAGCCCGCGCTGCATCGCATAGAACAGCTGATCCTCGGAGATCTTCGAGGTCGTCGCCTCATGTTCGAACTGCGCGCTCGGGTTCTTCGATTCGATATAAGGAACCGTATGCGCGCCGCAGTCATGGCCGATCAGCAAACTGTCGCATTGCGTGAAATTGCGCGCGCCATCGGCCTTACGATGCGCGGAAACCTGGCCGCGATAAGTGTTCTGCGACCGACCCGCGGAGATGCCCTTCGAGATGATCCGGCTCTTCGTATTCTTGCCGAGATGCAGCATCTTGGTGCCGCTGTCGACCTGCTGATAGCCGTTCGACACCGCGATCGAATAGAACTCGCCCTGCGAGCCCTCGCCGCGCAGAATGCAGGACGGATATTTCCAGGTGATCGCCGATCCCGTCTCGACCTGAGTCCAGGAGATATGCGAATTGCGGCCGCGGCAATCGCCGCGCTTCGTCACGAAATTGTAAATGCCGCCCCTGCCCTCGCTGTCGCCAGGATACCAGTTCTGCACCGTCGAATATTTGATCTCGGCGTCGTCGAGCGCGACGAGTTCGACGACCGCCGCATGAAGCTGATTTTCGTCGCGCTTAGGCGCCGTGCAGCCTTCAAGATAGCTCACATAGGCGCCCTCATCCGCGATGATCAGCGTGCGCTCGAACTGCCCCGTCTTCTGCTCATTGATGCGGAAGTAAGTCGAAAGCTCCATCGGGCAGCGCACGCCCTTCGGCACATAGACGAAGGAGCCGTCGGAGAACACCGCGCTGTTCAGCGTCGCATAGAAATTGTCGGTCGCCGGCACGACCGAGCCGAGATATTTGCGCACGAGCTCAGGATGCGTCTGCACCGCCTCGGAAATCGGACAAAAGATCACGCCCGCCTTCGCCAGCTCTTCCTTGAAGGTCGTCGCCACCGACACAGAGTCGAACACCGCGTCGACCGCCACCTTGCGCGTTTCGACGCCCGCCAGAATTTCCTGCTCGCGCAGCGGAATGCCAAGCTTCTCGTATGTGCGCAGCAGTTCGGGATCGACGTCGTCGAGCGACTTTGGGCCCGGCGTCGATTTCGGCGCAGCGTAATAATAGAGATCCTGATAGTCGATCGGCGGATAATGCACGCGCGCCCACTTCGGCTCGGGCATGGTCAGCCAGCGCCGATAGGCCTCGAGGCGCCAGTCGGTGAGCCATTGCGGCTCGCTCTTCTTGGCCGAGATGAAACGGACGATGTCTTCATTCAGGCCCTTCGGGGCCTTTTCCGATTCGATATCCGTCGAGAACCCGTATTTATAGGCGTCAACATCAATCGACTCGACAGCCGCAACGGTCTCCTTAAGAGCCGCCATTCCTATTCTCCTC
>NZ_VBTZ01000024.1 GCF_005771425.1 Methylocystis sp. B8
GCCGCGTTTGCGCACGTCGGCGGGTCGGTAGACGTTGCGCAGATCGACGATGATCGGCTGTTTCAGGAGAGTCTTCACCCGGTCGAGATCGAGCGCGCGAAAGGCGTCCCATTCGGTGACGATGGCGAGCGCGTCGGCGCCTTCCAGCGCCGAATAGGCGTCGTCGTGGAACGTCACTTCCGGCATCAAGGGACGCGCTTGCTCCATGCTCTCGGGGTCATAGGCGTGCACTTGCGCGCCGTCGCCCGCAAGCGAAGCGACGATGGCGAGAGAGGGCGCGTCGCGCATGTCGTCGGTATTAGGCTTGAAGGCCAATCCCAGCAACGCGATCTTCTTGCCGCGCACCGAGCCCCCGAGCGCATTGATCACCTTGCGGGCCATCGCGCGTTTGCGCGCGTCATTGACGGCGACCACCGTCTCGACAATGCGTAAGCTGGCGCCTTCATCCTGTCCGGTCTTGATCAGCGCCAAAGTGTCTTTCGGAAAGCAAGAGCCGCCATAGCCAGGGCCGGCATGCAGAAATTTCGCGCCGATGCGCTTGTCGAGGCCGATGCCGCGCGCGACCTGCTGCACGTCGGCGCCAACCTTCTCGCAGAGATCAGCGATCTCGTTGATGAAGGTGATCTTGGTCGCGAGAAAGGCGTTGGCCGCATATTTGGTGAGTTCCGACGTTCGCCGACCGACGAAGACGAGCGGCGGCGCGTTGAGCGACAGGGGGCGGTAAATTTCCTCCATCACTTCGCGGGCGCGCGGATCTTCGATCCCGATGACCACGCGGTCGGGACGTTTGAAATCTTCGATCGCCGCGCCTTCGCGCAGGAATTCAGGATTGGACACGACGGTGAAATCCGCCTTCGGATTGACCTCGCGAATGATCCGCTCGACTTCGTCGCCGGTGCCGACGGGAACCGTCGATTTGTTGACGACGACAGTGAATCCTTCGAGCGCCTTGGCGATCGTTTGCGCGGCGGCGTAGACGAAGGACAAATCCGCATGTCCATCGCCGCGCCGCGACGGCGTGCCGACCGCGATGAACACCGCGTCCGCGCCTTTTACCGAGGATTCAAGTTCAGTGGTGAAGGAGAGGCGGTTCTGTTCGACGTTATTGGCGACGAGTTCGTCAAGGCCGGGTTCGTAAATCGGAATTTCACCGGCCTTGAGGCGCTCGATCTTTTTCGCATCCGAGTCAACGCAAATGACGTTGTGGCCAAAGTCAGCAAAACACGCGCCCGACACCAGACCCACATAGCCCGAACCAATCATCGTAATGTTCA
>NZ_VBTZ01000003.1 GCF_005771425.1 Methylocystis sp. B8
GGATGTGACGGGGATCGTCACGCTTCCCGACGGCGTCGAGATGGTGATGCCGGGCGACAATGTGACGATGGACGTGGTGCTGATCGTGCCGATCGCCATGGAGGAGAAGCTGCGCTTCGCCATTCGTGAAGGCGGAAGAACCGTTGGCGCCGGCGTCGTCGCCAGCATCATCGAGTAAAGCGAATCCGGGCCGCGGGCTAAATGCTCGCTTTTAATGAACAAAGCCGCGCGATATCGCGCGGCGCATGAAGGCGAGCAGAGCCGCTCGCGGTCCCAAAGGACGAGACAATGAACGGTCAAAATATCCGGATTCGCCTAAAGGCGTTCGATCACCGGATTCTCGACACGTCGACGAAGGAAATCGTCTCGACGGCCAAGCGCACAGGCGCTCAGGTCCGCGGTCCGATTCCGCTGCCGACGCGCATCGAAAAATTCACGGTGAACCGTTCGCCACACATCGACAAGAAGTCGCGCGAACAGTTCGAGATCAGGACGCATAAACGCGTTCTCGATATCGTCGATCCCACCCCGCAGACGGTGGACGCGCTGATGAAGCTCGATCTTGCCGCCGGCGTGGACGTCGAGATCAAGCTCTAAGGGAATTCAGGCGGCGCTCTTAAAAAGTGAGCGCGCTTTGCGAAGGATTGGATCATGCGGTCGGGCGTCATCGCGCAAAAGGTCGGAATGACCCGCGTCTTCACGGAGGCGGGCGAGCATGTGCCTGTCACGGTCTTGAAACTCGACGGCTGCCAGGTCGTCGCGCAGCGGACCAAGGAAAAGAACGGCTACACCGCCGTTCAGCTCGGCATCGGCCGCGCCAAGGTGAAGAACGTCTCCAAGGCTGAGCGCGCGCGTTTCGCCGCGGCGTCGGTCGAGCCGAAAATGAAGCTCGCCGAGTTCCGGGTGAATGAGGAAGAGCTGCTGCCGATCGGCGCGGAGATCACGGCGGATCATTTCGTCGTCGGCCAGTTCGTCGACGTGACCGGCACATCGACGGGCAAGGGCTTCGCGGGTCCGATGAAGCGTTGGGGCTTCGGCGGTCTGCGCGCTTCGCATGGCGTCTCCATTTCGCATCGTTCGCATGGTTCGACCGGCGGCCGTCAGGACCCCGGCAAGACCTTCAAGAACAAGAAAATGGCCGGCCATATGGGCGTCGAGCGCGTCACGACGCAAAATCTGCGCGTCGTGCGGACCGACCCGGATCGGGGCCTTCTGCTCGTTGAAGGCGCGGTGCCGGGCACCGCCGGCGGCTGGATTTTCGTGCGCGACGCGGTGAAGCGCGCGCTGCCGAAGGATGCGCCGCAGCCGGGCAAGTTCCGCCTGGGCGACGGGCAGGGCGAAGCCGCGGTTTCTAGCGCCGCTCCGCAAGAAGAGAAGAAGGAGGACTGAGCCGTGAAGATCGACGTCACGTCGTTCGACGGCCAGGCGGCCGGTTCGATCGAACTCTCCGATGAGGTATTCGGCCTCGAGCCGCGCAAGGACCTCATCTTCCGCATGATCCGCTGGCAGCTCGCCAAGCGGCGCGCCGGCACCCATGCGGTGAAAAACCGCGCCGACATCGCGCGCACGGGCAAGAAGCTGCATAAGCAGAAGGGCACCGGCGGGGCCCGTCACGGCTCGGCGCGCGCGCCGCAGTTCCGCGGCGGCGGACGCGCCTTCGGTCCGGTAGTGCGCAGCCATGCGCATGACCTGCCGAAGAAAGTGCGCCAGCTCGCGCTGAAGCACGCTTTGTCCGCGAAGGCGAAGGACGGCGGCATCATCGTTTGGGAGAAGGCGGAGCTTTCCGAGCCGAAGACGAAACTGCTTGCTTCGGGCTTCGCGAAGACGGGCCTTGAGAACGCGATCATCATCGTTGGCGGCGCGCCGCAGAATAATTTCGTGCTCGCCGCGCGCAATCTTCCAAAGATCGACGTCCTGCCCGTCGACGGCGTCAATGTCTACGACATCCTCCGCCGCGAGAAGCTGGTGTTGACCCGCGCCGCAGTGGACGCGCTGGAGGCGCGACTGAAATGAGCAAGGACGTTCGCCATTACGACGTGATCGTGTCGCCGGTCATCACCGAGAAGGCGACGCTCGCCTCTGAGAGCAACAAGGTCGTCTTCAAGGTCGCGAAGACCGCGACGAAGCCGCAGATCAAGGCGGCTGTCGAGGGTCTCTTCGACGTCAAGGTCGAGAGCGTCAACACGCTCGTCCGCAAAGGCAAGATCAAGACGTTCAGAGGCCAGCGCGGCCAGCAGAGCGACGTCAAAAAGGCAGTCGTGACCCTCGCAGAGGGCCACAAGATCGACGTGACGACCGGACTGTAAGGAAGGCGTGAGGATAGAACTATGGCGCTGAAGACATTCAAGCCGGTCACGCCGAGCCTTCGCCAGCTCGTCATCGTCGACCGCAGCGAGCTTTACAAGGGCAAGCCGGTCAAGACGCTGACCGAGGGCAAGACCTCAAACGGCGGGCGCAATAACGCCGGCCGCGTCACCGTGCGCTTTCGCGGCGGCGGTCACAAGCAGGCCTATCGCATCGTCGATTTCAAGCGCCGCAAGCTCGATGTTCCGGGCAAGGTCGAGCGGCTGGAATATGATCCGAACCGCACGGCGTTCATTGCCCTCATTCGTTACACGGACAATGAGCTCGCCTATATTCTCGCGCCGCAGCGGCTCGCCGTCGGCGATGAAGTGATCGCCGGCAACCAAGTCGACGTGAAGCCCGGCAACGCCATGGCGATCGCCAACATCCCCGTCGGCGCGATCGTGCACAATGTTGAAATGAAAATCGGCAAGGGCGGCGCCATCGCCCGTTCGGCGGGAACCTATGCGCAGATCGTCGGCCGCGACCAGGGCTATGTGATCATCCGGCTGAATTCTGGCGAGCAGCGCCTCGTGCACGGCCAGTGCTTCGCCACGATCGGCGCCGTGTCCAATCCGGATCATATGAACACGTCGATCGGCAAGGCTGGGCGTTCGCGTTGGCTCGGTCGTCGTCCGCACAACCGCGGCGTCACCATGAACCCGATCGACCATCCGCATGGCGGCGGCGAAGGCCGCACCTCGGGCGGACGTCATCCCGTCACGCCCTGGGGCAAGCCGACCAAGGGCAAGAAGACGCGCACCAACAAATCCACCGATCGTTTCATTGTGTCCTCGCGGCACAATCGCAAGAAGAAGGGCTAACCATGTCTCGCTCGATCTGGAAGGGCCCGTTCGTCGACGGCTATCTTCTGAAGAAGGCCGAGGCCTCGCGCGCCACGGGCCGCTCCGAAGTGATCAAGATCTGGAGCCGCCGCTCCACGATCCTCCCGCAATTCGTCGGACTGACCTTCGGCGTGCACAACGGCCAGAAGCATATTCCCGTCTCCGTGTCGGAAGACATGATCGGGCACAAATTCGGAGAGTTCGCGCCGACGCGCACCTTTCACGGCCACGCCGCAGACAAGAAGGCTAAGAGGGGCTAACGATGTCGAAGGAAGCCAATCCGCCCCGGCTTGCGGAAAACGAAGCGAAGGCCGTCGCGCGCATGCTGCGCGTGTCGCCGCAGAAGCTCAATCTGCTCGCGCAGTTGATCCGCGGCAAGAAGGTGGATCGCGCGCTCGCCGATCTGGAGTTCTCCAGGAAGCGGATCGCGCATGAGGTGAAGAAGACGCTGGAAAGCGCCATCGCCAACGCCGAGAACAATCACGGCCTCGACGTCGACGATCTCATCGTCGCCCAAGCCTTCGTCGGCAAGGCGTTGGTGATGAAGCGTTTCCATGCTCGCGCTCGCGGCCGCGCGAGCCGCATCGAGAAGCCCTTCGCCAATCTGACGATCATCGTGCGCGAAGTCGAAGCGCAAGCTAACGCCTAGAGGATTTAAAACCATGGGTCAGAAGGTTAATCCGATCGGGCTGCGACTGGGCGTCAACCGCACCTGGGATTCGCGCTGGTTCGCCAATAAGGGCGAATACGCCAAGCTGCTGCATGAGGACATGGCGATCCGTGAGGCGGTGGCGAAAACGCTGAAGCAGGCGGCGGTGTCGAAGATTGTCATCGAGCGTCCGCACAAGAAGTGCCGCGTGACGATCCATTCGGCGCGTCCCGGCGTCGTCATCGGCAAGAAGGGCGCGGATATCGACAAGATCCGCAAGCTCGTCGGCAAGCTGACGGGCAGCGAGGTCGTCATCAACATCGTCGAAGTGCGTAAGCCCGAAACCGAGGCCGCGCTCGTCGCCGAGTCGATCGCCCAGCAGCTCGAGCGCCGCGTCGCGTTCCGCCGCGCGATGAAACGCGCCGTACAGTCGGCCATTCGCCTGGGCGCGCAGGGCATCCGCATCAATTGCTCGGGTCGTCTCGGCGGCGCTGAGATCGCGCGTCTTGAATGGTATCGCGAAGGACGCGTGCCGCTGCATACGCTGCGCGCCGACGTCGATTACGGCACCGCGACCGCGCATACCGCCTATGGCGCTTGCGGCATCAAGGTCTGGATCTTCAAGGGCGAAATCCTTGAGCACGATCCCATGGCGCAGGACAAGAAGGCGGCCGAACAGGCTGCCGGCGGCGGCGATCATCATGACCGCGATCGCGGCGGCGAACGCCGTCGTCGCGAACCGCGCGAACCGCGCGACGCGGCGTAACGATAAAGATCAAAGAGCGCTATCATGCTGCAACCCAAACGCACCAAGTTCCGCAAGGCCTTCAAGGGCCGCATCCGGGGCGCCTCCAAGGCGGGCTATTCGCTGGACTTCGGTCAGTTCGGCCTCAAGGCGCTGGAGCCGGAACGCATTACCGCGCGCCAGATCGAAGCCGCGCGCCGCGCCATGACGCGTCATATGAAGCGCGCCGGCCGCGTCTGGATCCGCATCTTCCCCGACGTGCCGGTCTCCAAGAAGCCGACCGAAGTGCGCATGGGCAAGGGCAAGGGCGCGCCGGAATTCTGGGCGGTGCGCGTCGCGCCCGGCCGCATCATGTTCGAAATCGATGGCGTGCCGGCGCCGCTCGCGCGCGAAGCTCTAACGCTCGCCGCCGCGAAGCTGCCGATCAAGACGCGCTTCATCGAACGCATCGCTGAGTAAGGGGGACGTGATGAAATCCAAGCAGCGCCTCTCCGACATCAAGGCGATGACCGAAGATCAGCTCAATGACGAAGTGCTGAAGCTCAAGAAAGAGCAGTTCAATCTGCGCTTTCAGCGGGCGACCGGCCAGCTCGAGAACACCTCACGCGTGCGCGTCGTTCGTCGCGACATCGCCCGCGCGAAAACCATCGCCGCGCAGAAGCGCACCGAAAAGCAAGGTTAAAGCGCCATGCCGAAGCGAATTCTCCAGGGCGTCGTCGTCAGCGACAAGCAGAACAAGACGGTAGTAGTGAAGGTCGAGCGCCGGTTCACGCACCCGCTGTTCCAGAAGACGGTGCGCCGCACGAAGAACTATCACGCCCACGACGAGAACGGCGCGTTCAAGGTGGGCGACGCGGTGACGATCGAAGAGACCGCGCCGATTTCGAAGTTGAAGCGTTGGCGCGTCGTCGGAGAGGCGGCCAAAGCGTAGTTTGAAAGAACAGAATGCCGGACGAAGTCGGCGCAGTCCATGGCGGGCTTGCCGAAACCAGACCGGAATGAAAGGCGGGTAAGCCATGATTCAGATGCAAACCAATCTCGACGTCGCCGACAACTCCGGCGCGCGCCGCGTGATGTGCATCAAGGTGCTGGGCGGCTCAAAGCGCAAATACGCCGGCGTCGGCGACATCATTGTCGTGTCGATCAAGGAGGCGATTCCGCGCGGCCGCGTGAAGAAGGGCGACGTGCTCAAGGCCGTCGTCGTGCGCACCTCGAAGGACATCAAGCGTTCCGACGGCTCCGTCATTCGTTTCGATTCGAACGCCGCCGTGCTGATCAACAATCAGAAAGAGCCGATCGGCACCCGTATCTTCGGACCGGTGCCGCGCGAGCTGCGCGCCAAAAATCACATGAAGATCATCTCGCTCGCTCCGGAGGTTCTGTAATGGCCGCCAAAATCAAGAAGGGCGACAAGGTCGTCGTTCTCGCCGGCCGCGACAAGGGCCGCGGGGGCGAAGTGCTGCGTGTCATTCCGAGCGAAAACCGCGCGGTCGTCGACGGCGTCAACATGGTCAAGCGCCATCAGCGCCAGACCAAGGATCGCGAAGCCGGCATCGTCAACAAGGCCGCGACGATCGATTTGTCGAACCTCGCGCTCGCCGATCCCAAGGACGGCAAGGCGACGCGCGTCGGATTCAAGATTCTCGACGATGGCCGTAAGGTCCGCGTCGCCAAGCGTTCCGGAGAATTGATCGATGGCTGAGGAAAAGAAGCCCAAGGCCGAAAAGCCCGCTAAGGCTCAAAAGCCCGCCGCCGAGAGCGCGGAGGCGAAGGAGCCGAAGAAGGCCGCCAAGCCCGCAGAAAAATCCGCCGACAAGCCCGCCGCGAAGGAAAAGCCCGCGAAGGCCGAAGGCGAGGCGAAGCCTGCCAAGGCTCCGGCCTCTGCGGATGGCGCCTATACGCCGCGCATGAAGAAGCACTACGAAGAAGTCGTGCGCGAGGCGCTCACCAAGCAGTTCGGCTACAAGAACGCGCTTGAAGTGCCGACGATCGAGAAGATCGTGCTCAACATGGGCGTCGGCGAATCGGTCAACGACAGCAAGAAGGCGTCGGCCGCGGCGGCTGATCTCGGCCTCATCGCCGGGCAAAAGCCGGTCGTCACCCGCGCCCGCAAGGCGATTTCGACCTTCAAGCTGCGCGAAAACATGCCGATCGGCGCTAAGGTGACTCTGCGCAAGACTCGCATGTACGAGTTCCTCGACCGGCTGATCACCGTCGCTTTGCCGCGCGTGCGCGACTTCCGCGGATTGAATCCGAAGTCGTTCGACGGACGCGGCAATTATGCGCTCGGCATCAAGGAGCACATCGTGTTCCCCGAGATCGACTACGACAAGGCCGAGTCGATTCTCGGCATGGACGTGATCGTCTGCACGACGGCCAAGAGCGACGAAGAGGCGCGCGCCTTGCTGAAGGCGTTCAATTTCCCGTTCCGGCAGTGAGGGCGTAAAGGCTCCTCAAACGCGGATACCGAAAGGCGAAACTGGTAATGGCGAAGAAAAGCGCGATTGAGAACAACAAGCGGAAGCAGAAGCTCGTGAAGTCCTACGCTGGACGCCGCGCGCGGCTGAAGGCGGCCGCCAAGGATAAATCGCTGAGCGTCGAAGAGCAGTTTGAGGCGCGTCTCAAGCTCGCCGAGCTGCCGCGCAATTCCGCGCAGGTGCGCGTTCGCAATCGCTGCGAAGTGTCGGGCCGTCCGCGCGCCTTTTATCGCAAGCTGAAAATGTCGCGCATCGCGCTGCGCGAACTTGGGTCGCGCGGCCTTGTGCCCGGACTCGTGAAGTCGAGCTGGTAAGGAGACGAATAGATGGCGATCAACGATCCGTTGGGCGATCTCCTCACCCGCATCCGCAACGCGCAGATGCGCCGCAAGGACAAGGTGTCCTCGCCGGGCTCGAAGCTGCGTGGGCATGTGCTCGACGTGCTGAAGGAAGAGGGCTATATCCGCGGCTATAGCAGCACTGACTTTGGCAATGGCCGCACCGAATTCGAAATCGAGCTGAAATATTTCGACGGCGAGCCGGTCATCAAACAGATTGAACGCGTGTCGCGTCCGGGCCGTCGCGTCTATGCGGCGGTTGGCGCGGTGCCGCGCGTGGCGAATGGCCTTGGCGTCACCATCGTGTCGACGCCGAAGGGCGTGATGGCCGATCACGCGGCGCGCGAGAACAATGTCGGCGGCGAGGTGCTGTGCAAGGTCTTCTAAGCCTTGCGCCTCATCAAACAGGATTTGCAACAATGTCTCGTATCGGCAAGAAGCCTGTCGTCGTTCCCGCCGGCGTTACCGCCAAGGTGGACGGCCAGCTCGTGCAGGTGAAGGGCGCGAAGGGCCAGCTGGAGTTTCTGGTTCCCGATGACGTTTCCGTCGCCCAGCAGGACAACGCCATCAAGGTGGAGCCACGCGATGACTCAAAGCGCGCCCGCGCGCTGTGGGGCACGTCGCGCGCGCGGATCAACAATATCCTCGTCGGCGTGACGGCGGGATTTGAGAAGAAGCTCGAGATCACGGGCGTCGGCTATCGCGCCGCGGTGCAGGGCAAGACTCTGCAGCTCGCGCTCGGCTATTCGCATGACGTGAACTATCCGATCCCGGCCGGTATCGCGATTGTGACGCCGAAGCCGACTGAAATCACCGTCAGCGGCATGGATAAGCAGCAGGTCGGCCAGGTCGCCGCCGAAATTCGCGCTCTGCGCGGCCCCGAGCCCTATAAGGGCAAGGGCGTCAAATACGCCAATGAATTCATCTTCCGCAAGGAAGGCAAGAAGAAGTAAGGACCCGCCATGGCCAGGGATGTCAAAGCCGAAGAGCGTCGCAAGGCGCGCGTGCGCCGGACGATCCGCGAGCGCGCCAATGGGCGGTTGCGTCTGTCGGTGTTTCGCTCGTCGAAGCAGATCTACGCGCAGATCATCGATGATGAGAAGGGGACGACGCTCGTCGCCGCCTCTTCGCTAGAGAAGGCGAACCGCGAGGGTATGAAGACCGGCGCGAACGTCGATGCGGCGAAGGTCGTCGGCAAGCTCCTCGCCGAGCGCGCCGTCGCCAAAGGCGTCAAACAGGTCGTGTTCGACCGCGGCGCCTACATGTATCACGGCCGCGTCAAGGCGCTGGCCGACGGCGCCCGCGAGGGCGGTCTGGAGTTCTAAATCCCTTCTCCCGTGGGAGAGGGACAACCACGAAGCGAGCGGCGCGGTGCGCCGCGTAAGTGACGGAAGAGAAAATGGCGCGTGAAGGAGAAGGCGGTCGCGGCCGCGATCGGGATCGTGAGGAGCGCGACAGCGAATTTGTGGATCGTCTGGTCCACATCAATCGCGTCGCCAAAGTGGTGAAGGGCGGCCGGCGCTTCGGCTTCGCCGCGCTCGTCGTCGTCGGCGACCAGAAGGGTCGCGTCGGCTATGGGCACGGCAAGGCGCGCGAAGTGCCTGAGGCGATCCGCAAGGCGACGGAAGCGGCCAAGCGCGCGCTGATCCGCGTGCCGCTGCGCGAAGGCCGCACGCTGCATCATGACGTTCATGGGCGCCATGGCGCGGGCCGCGTCATCCTGCGCGCGGCGCCGGCGGGCACCGGCATCATCGCGGGCGGTCCGATGCGCGCCGTCTTCGAAACGCTCGGCATGCACGACGTCGTCGCGAAGAGCCAGGGCTCGTCGAACCCCTACAACATGATCCGCGCGACCTTTAATGCGCTCGGCCACGAGGATTCGCCGCGCTCCGTGGCGGCGCGCCGTTCGCTGAAAGTCTCGGTGCTGCAGTCGCGCCGTCAGGGCGTCGACGCCGACGCCGTCGACGCGTAAGGAGGCGACCCATGGCGAAGAGCAAACAGCAGATCGTCGTCGAACAGATCGGCAGCCCGATCGGTCGTCCCGAGCGTCAGCGCCGCACGCTGCTCGGCCTCGGCTTGACCCGCATCGGCCGCCGCCGCGCGCTGGAAGACACGCCGGCCGTGCGCGGCATGATCGCCAAGGTGGCGCATCTCGTCAAAATCGTCGACGGGAAGTGAGGACGCGGCCATGAAACTCAACGAAATTTCCGACAATCCCGGCGCAAGCAAGAACCGCATGCGCGTCGGCCGCGGCATCGGCTCCGGCAAGGGCAAGACTGGCGGACGCGGCGTCAAGGGCCAAAAGGCGCGCACGGGCGTCGCGATCAAGGGCTTCGAGGGCGGTCAGATGCCGCTGCATCGGCGCTTGCCGAAGCGTGGATTCTACAATCCGTTCTCAGTCGACTATAACGAAGTCAACCTGGGGCGCATTCAGCAGGCGGTGGACGCCGGCAAGCTCGACGCCAAAGCGCCGATAACGCTCGACGCGCTGCTTGCGGCCGGCGTCGTCACCAAGCGGCGCGACGGGGTGAAGATCCTCGGCCAGGGTGAGTTGAAAGCGAAGCTCGCCTTCGAGGTTTCAGCGGCCTCGAAGTCGGCCGTCGCCGCCATCGAAGGCGCAGGCGGCTCCGTGAAACTTCTCGCCGGCGAGCCGGCGGCGCAATAAAGCAAAAGAGCGCCGCCGCTCTCGTATGAGCGGCTGCGCTGTTTTATATCAAGCGCTCCAAACGGAGCGGGCGCGCCTCGCGCAAACGCTACGCTCCGAGCGCCTCCGCCCAACAAATGCGTCGCCTGTGAGAGCGGCGCAACAGGGGAGTTACTTCATGGCATCGGCAGCCGAGCAGCTTGCGGCCAACGTCAATCTCTCCGCCTTCGGCAAATCCGAGGAATTGAAAAAGCGCATCTGGTTCACGCTGGGCGCGCTGATCGTCTATCGCCTCGGCACTTACGTGCCGCTGCCCGGCATCGACCCGGAAGCCTTTGCGAAGAGCTTCTTTGGCCAGTCGAAGGGCATGTTGGAGCTCTTCAATATGTTCGCTGGCGGCGCCGTGCAGCGCCGCGCGATCTTCGCGCTCAACATCATGCCGTATATTTCGGCGTCGATTATCATTCAGCTGATGACCTCGGTCATTCCGACGCTCGAGTCGCTCAAGAAAGAAGGCGAGCAGGGGCGTAAAGTCCTCAATCAATATACGCGCTACCTCACGGTCGCGCTCGCGACGTTCCAGGCCTACGCCATGGCGATCGGGCTCGAGGGCCAGCAGGGGGTCGTCACCGATCCGGGCATCTTCTTCCGCATCACAACGGTCGTGACGCTTGTCGGCGGCACGATGTTCCTGATGTGGCTTGGCGAGCAGATCACCTCGCGCGGCATCGGCAACGGATCGTCGCTCATCATCTTCGCCGGCATCGTCGCCGCCTTTCCGTCGGCGATTGTGTCGACGCTCGAACTAGGCCGGCAAGGCGCGATTTCGACGGCGCTGATTATCGGCGTCATCGCCATGTCCTTCGCCGTCGTCGCCTTCATCGTGTTCATGGAGCGCGCGCAGCGGCGCCTGCTGATCACCTATCCCAAGCGCCAGCACGGCAACCGCGTCTATGAGGGGCAGACGTCCTTCCTGCCGCTGAAGCTCAATACCTCCGGCGTCATCCCGCCGATCTTCGCGTCGTCGCTGCTGCTTTTGCCGACGACGGTGGCGAGTTTCTACCAATCGACCGGCAGCGAAAGTATCTTCGCGACGATCTCCGCCTATTTCGGCCACGGCCGTCCGCTGTACATGCTCGCCTATGTCGGATTGATCGTCTTTTTCGCCTTCTTTTACACCGCGATCGTGTTCAATCCGGTCGAGACGGCGGACAATCTCAAGAAGCATGGCGGCTTCCTGCCGGGCATCCGTCCCGGCGAGCGTACAGCCAAATTCATCGACGACGTGCTGATGCGGATCACCGTGCTGGGCGCGGCCTATCTGGCGATCATCTGCCTTATTCCAGAGGGGCTGATCGCCTACGCCAATCTGCCCTTCTATTTTGGCGGCACCTCGCTGCTCATCGTCGTCAGCGTCACCATGGATACGGTGGCCCAGATCCACGGCCATATGCAGGCTCAGCAATATGAAGGGCTGATTCGCAAGGCCAAGCTTCGTGGCGGAAAGCGCGCTCGATGAGGCTGGTGCTGCTCGGCCCGCCGGGGGCCGGCAAGGGAACTCAGGCGGCGCGTTTGGTCGAGAAGCACGGCGTGCCGCAGCTTTCGACAGGCGACATGCTGCGCGCCGCAGTCGCCGCGAGAACTCCGATTGGCCTCAAGGCCAAGGAGATCATGGACGCTGGATCGTTGGTGCCGGACGAGGTCGTGATTGGACTGATCGACGAACGACTCGATTCGCCAGACTGCGCTAACGGTTTCATTCTCGATGGCTTTCCGCGCACTGTGGCACAGGCCGAGGCGCTGCAGCGCCTTCTCGACCGCAGGGGCCTCTCGCTGGACGCCGTGCTGGAACTCGCTGTCGACGAGGGCGCGCTCGTCGACCGGATGCGCAAGCGGGTCAATGAGACCCGCGCCGCCGGCGGGGCCGTGCGGGCCGACGACAATCCGGAAAGCTTCAAAACGCGGCTTGAGGCATACCGCGCCCAGACTGCGCCGGTATCGGCGCATTATGCGGGGCGCAGCGAACTGACGAAGATCGACGGAATGGCCCCGATCGATGAGGTGACGGCGGCGATTGATCGGGCGCTCGCCGGCGCCGTTGTCGACCGCTAGTTATTTTCGTGAAGCCGCTTGACCCTAGGGCCATTCGCCCCTAGATAAGCGGTCTTCACGTTGTTGGACAGGCGGCTCCGGCTCCCGGCTTGGGGGGCGGGGCCTGTTTTCGTATGAAAACGGTTCGCAACCGTTCGCAAGGGCCGGGCTCCACCGGACGCGGACGTAATCCCGGAGCTTTGGGCTCCTTCCCAATGGAGAGACACTGTGGCCCGTATTGCTGGCGTCAATATCCCAACGAATAAGCGCGTCGTTATCGCGCTCCAATATATCCACGGCATCGGCGCCAAAAAGGCGGCGGAGATTTGCGAAAAGGTAAGCATCCCGTCGGAACGTCGCGTGTCGCAGCTCACCGATGCGGAAGTCCTGCAAATTCGTGAGACGATCGACCGCGATTACATGGTCGAGGGCGATCTGCGCCGCGAGGTGGCGATCAACATCAAGCGCCTCATGGATCTTGGCTGCTATCGCGGCCTGCGCCATCGCCGTCAGCTTCCAGTGCGCGGCCAGCGCACGCATACCAACGCCCGCACCCGCAAGGGCAAGGCGAAGCCGATCGCCGGCAAGAAGAAATAATTCTGGCAGTCGCCAGTCGGGCTTCGGCGGTCGAAACGATTGCCGACCGCCGAACTGCCGACTGCGTAGGTGGAGCCGCTGGCGTTACGGCGGCGTCGATATCGAAAGGCAACTGAACAATGGCCAAGGACACAACGCGCGTTCGTCGCCGCGAGCGCAAGAACATCGTTTCCGGCGTCGCGCATGTGAATTCGACTTTCAACAACACGATGATCACCATTACCGACGCGCAGGGCAACACTGTGTCGTGGTCCTCTGCAGGCTCGATGGGATTCAAAGGCTCGCGTAAGTCGACGCCCTACGCCGCGCAGATGGCGGCCGAGGACGCCGCCCGCAAGGCTGGCGAACACGGCGTGCGCACGCTCGAAGTCGAGGTCTCCGGTCCGGGCTCTGGCCGTGAGTCGGCGCTGCGGGCGCTGCAGGCGGCTGGTTTCACCGTGACATCGATCCGCGACGTGACGCCCATTCCCCACAATGGTTGCCGGCCGCGCAAGCGCCGCCGCGTCTGAGGCATTTCAGAGTGTCTGATTTGATTTCGCGCGGCGCGCGGCGCATGCCCCGACGCCGCATTCAGGAGCTTCAAGGAAAGGCCTCCAAGTGAGCATCCAGAAGAACTGGCAGGAACTCATCAAGCCGAACAAGCTCGAAGTCACGGCCGGAGACGATCCGAAGCGCGTGGCGACGGCTGTCGCCGAGCCGCTCGAGCGCGGCTTCGGCGTGACTCTCGGCAACGCCCTTCGCCGTATCCTGCTGTCGTCCCTGCAGGGCGCGGCGATCACCTCGATTCACATCGACGGCGTGCTGCATGAGTTCTCGTCGATCCCCGGCGTGCGTGAGGACGTGACCGACATCGTCCTCAACATCAAGGACATCGCCATTAAGTATCAGGGCGAAGGCGTGAAGCGCCTGACGCTCAAGAAGACGGGACCGGGCGTCGTCACCGCCGGCGACATCCAGGCGACAGGCGACGTCCAGATCCTGAACCCGGAACTCGTGATCTGCACGCTCGATGAAGGCGCGGAGATCCGCATCGAATTCACCGTGGCGACCGGCAAGGGCTATGCGCCCGCCGACCGCAACCGCGCCGAAGACGCGCCGATCGGCCTCATTCCGATCGACAGCCTCTATTCGCCGGTCAAGAAGGTCAGCTATCGCGTCGAGAACACCCGCGAGGGCCAGGTTCTGGACTATGACAAGCTGACGCTGACGGTCGAGACGAATGGCGCGATCAGCCCCGAGGACGCGCTCGCCTTTTCGGCGCGCATTCTGCAGGACCAGCTCAACGTCTTCGTCAATTTCGAGGAGCCGCGCCGCGAGGAAGCCGCCCCGTCGATTCCGCAGCTCGCCTTCAATCCGGCGCTCTTGAAGAAGGTCGACGAGCTGGAGCTTTCGGTGCGTTCGGCGAACTGCCTGAAGAACGACAACATCGTCTATATCGGCGACCTCATTCAGAAGTCGGAAGCCGAAATGCTGCGCACGCCGAACTTCGGCCGCAAGTCCTTAAACGAGATCAAGGAAGTGCTGGCGCAGATGGGTCTGCATCTCGGCATGGAAGTTCCCGGCTGGCCGCCGGAGAACATCGACGATCTCGCGAAGAGGTTCGAGGAGCATTATTGAGTGAGTTAGTGAGTGGCGAGTGGTGAGTAGTCTCTATTCACTACTCACCATTCACTACTCACGATAATCGACGGCCGTTCCTTGGCACGGCGGCCGCATAATCAACGGAGAGCCGCATGTATCACGGTCACAAGAAGCGCCGCTTCGGGCGCACGCATGAGCACCGCAAAGCGATGTTCGCCAATATGGCGCAGGCGCTCATCAAGCATGAACAGATTGTCACCACGCTGCCGAAGGCGAAGGATCTGCGTCCCGTCGTCGAAAAGCTCGTGACGCTCGGCAAGCGCGGCGACCTGCATGCGCGCCGGCAGGCGATCGCCCAGATCAAGGACGTGAAGCTTGTCGGCAAGCTCTTCGACGTGCTGGGACCTCGCTACAAGGGTCGCAACGGCGGTTATACGCGCGTGCTGAAGGCGGGTTTCCGTTACGGCGACAATGCGCCGCTCGCGGTCATCGAATTCGTCGACCGCGACGTTGACGCCAAGGGACAGGATTCCGGCCCGGCGCAGACCGAAGAGACGGCGGCGTAGTCGGCCAAACAGGACAACCTCGGCACAAAGGCCATCAGCAATCACGGCGTCGCTTCTCATTGTAACCGGGATGCGGCGCCGAAAACGTTCTAGGTCCAAGCAAACATCGGCCGTGGCGCTCCGAAGCGCGTTCTTACCGTTTCGCTTCTTTGCGTCTATATACGCGGCGGGGATTAAGCTTATGAGCGCTTCATGAACATTCCGGCGCGTCACATCATTGCTGCGGCGATGGCCTGCGCCCTCTCGGCGTCCTTTGTTTCCGCGCGCGCCGAAGTTTCACCTGAAGCCACCCCGCAGAAACCACCCGGCCGGGTCGAGAGCTTTACGCCGCCTGGCCCTGATCGCGCTGTTCCGACGAGCCGCAGCGAACTGATTTATTCCTTCGCGCCGATCGTCAAAAAGGCGCAGCCCGCCGTCGTCAACGTCTTCGCGTCGCGCGTCGAGCGCATGCCCGCCAATCCGCTTTTCGATGATCCGATCTTTCAACGCTTTTTTGGCGGGGGAGGCGGCATGCCCGGGCGCAACATGGCGCAGTCGCTTGGCTCCGGCGTCATCGTCGATCAAACTGGCCTCGTCGTCACCAACAACCACGTCATCGAAGGGATGACCGATGTGAAGGTGGCGCTCGCCGACAAGCGCGAATTCTCCGCAAAGATTTTGTTGCGCGATCCGCGCACTGATCTCGCGGTGTTGAAACTCGCGGACGGCGCCAATTTTCCGACCATGGAGCTTGGCGATTCAGATGCGCTCGAAGTCGGCGATTTGACTCTTGCGATCGGCAATCCCTTTGGCGTCGGACAAACGGTGACGCAAGGCATCATATCGGCGCTTGCGCGCACACACGTCGGCATTTCCGACTACGGCTTCTTCATCCAGACGGACGCCGCGATCAATCCCGGCAATTCCGGCGGGCCGCTTGTCGACATGAACGGACGAGTCGTCGGCATTAATTCCGCGATCTTTTCCAAGTCCGGCGGATCGGTCGGCATCGGCTTCGCGATCCCCGTCAACATGGTCAAGAGCGTGATCGCGGCGGCGAAGGGCGGCGGCAAGCAGGTGCGTCGGGCCTGGATGGGCGCGACGCTGCAAACGCTTTCGCAGGAGATCGCCGACGGTCTGGGCCTTGATCGTCCAACCGGCGCGCTGCTGGCCGACGTCGACCCCAAGGGGCCCTCGGCCGAAGCTGGCTTGAAGCGCGGCGACGTCATCATCTCAGTCGACGGCCAAACGGCCGACGATCCTGAAGCGGTCGGCTATAGGCTCGCCACCAAGCCGCTCGGGGGTCAGGCGACGCTCGGCGTGCTCCGCAGCGGTAAAAAGATCACGACGCAAATTCGCCTCGCGCCGGCGCCGGAAACGCCCTTGCGCGACGCGGTGAAGATCAAGGGCGCGTCGCCTTTCGCCGGCGCGACGGTCATCAATATTTCTCCCGCGGTCATCGAAGAATTGTCCGTGCAGGGAACGACCAATGGCGTTGTCGTCTCCGAGATCGATGACGGCTCTTACGCGCAGCAACTCAATTTGCAGCGCGGCGACATCATTCTCGGCGTCAATGATCAAAAGATCGAGACGACCCGCGACTTGGAGAAGATAACGGCGGGTCGCGCCTATTACTGGAAAATCACCTTGGCGCGCGGCGGGCAGGTGTTCACGACGGTGATTGGCGGGTGAGGTCATCATGAGCGGGCTCGCGATCCTCGTCACGACAATTGACGATGAGGAAAAGGCGCGAGAGCTCGCGCGGGCGGCGCTCTCCGCTAAACTCGCCGCCTGTGTTCAGATACATCCCATTCGCAGCCATTACGTCTGGAAAGACGAGATGCGTGAAGAGCCGGAATTTCTGCTGCATATGAAAGCGCGTGCTGAAGACTATCCCGCGCTTGCGAATCTGGTTCGTCGTTTGCACAGCTACGAGACGCCGGAAATCTTGCGGGTCGACGTCGGCGAAGCGGATCGCGACTACCTCGCCTGGGCGATGGAAGCGACGCGTCGATAGGTCTGCGTCTTCCAAATTGCGGATCGCGGCATTACCTTGCTGATGCTGCGACGCAACTCGCGCCAGGCCAAGAAGCGGACTTCCCGATGTCGACTCCCACGGACTATTTCGTTGATCGCCGAAGAATGCGCCGCAAGCTCGGCTGGTGGCGACTGGCCGCCCTTGTCGCGATCGGCATAGCGGGTCTCGTCGCCGTTGTGCGGCTCGGCGGCGCCGACTCAGCCAATAAACTCACGCCGCATATTGCGCGCCTTGAATTGCAGGGCCTCATTACCGGAGATGACGACACGGTCGATCTGATCAAGAAGATCGGCGAGTCCAGCCAAGCAAAGGCCTTGCTGCTGGAGATCGAGAGCCCCGGCGGCACGACGACCGGCTCGGAGCGCCTTTATGAGGAGGTGCGGCGCGTCGCCGAGAAGAAGCCCGTGGTCGCCGTGATCGGCACGGTAGCCGCGTCGGGCGCCTATATCGCCGCGCTTGCGGCGGATACGATCGTTGCGCGCGGCAATTCGCTTGTCGGCTCGATCGGCGTGCTGTTCCAATATCCCAATGTCTCGAAGCTGCTCAACAATTGGGGCGTCGAGGTCGAAACGATAAAATCCTCGCCGCTCAAGGCCGCGCCGAATGGTTTTGAGCCCACGAGCCCCGCGGCCCGGGAGGCGGTGGCGAGCCTTGTCGCCGACTCTTACGCCTGGTTCAAAGGCCTCGTTCAGCAGCGGCGCAACCTTGACGACGCCGAACTTGCGAAAGTCGATGACGGGCGGGTGTTTACCGCGCGCCAGGGCGTGCCGCTCAAGCTCGTCGATCTCATCGGCGGTCAGCGCGAGGCCGTCGACTGGCTCGTCGCCAACAAGGGCGTCGCAAAGGACCTGCCGGTGCGCGAGTGGAAGAAAAAATCCAGTCTCGAAAGGCTTGGGCTTGTCGAAGGCGCTGCTGGGCTCGCGCGCGTCGCGGGACTGGAGTCAATCGCCGGTTTTTTAGAAAAATCAATCCTTCTCGAACGGAGCGGCGAGCTTGACGGGCTTTTGGCGATTTGGCAGCATTCGGCCGCGAACTGACTCGGGCGTCGCGGATAAGGTTTTTCGACGCCAAGCTATTGGATCGGCTCATGATAAAGTCGGAACTCATTCAGCGCATCGCGCGCCGAAACGGCCATCTGTACCAGCGCGACGTCGAGACGATCGTCAGTACGATTCTTGACGAGATCACCTCCGCCCTCGCGCGTGGCGATCGCGTTGAGTTGCGGGGCTTCGGCGCTTTTTCGGTCAAGCGGCGCGACGCGCGCACGGGCCGTAACCCACGCACCGGCGCGCAGGTCTCGGTGCAGGAAAAGAGCGTGCCTTTCTTCAAGACCGGCAAAGAGATGCGCGAGCGCCTCAACGAGAATTATCACGGCTGAGGCGTTTTAAGGCGGCTGCGTCCTCTCGATCTCGGGGCGCGCGGCAGTGGCGTGCGGCGGCTCAATGTTGCGGCCGCCCAGCGTGTTGCGCGGCCCCGGCAAGAGGGAGATGTTATGAAGTCCATCCTGCGCGTCGTCGTCTTCGTTCCGCTGGCGCTCATCATCCTGTTTTTCTCGATGGCCAATCGTGGCTCGGTGCGCATCGGGCTTGATCCTTTTGCGCCGAACGGCGGACTATCGTTCGAAGCGCCGATTTTCCTCGTCGTTCTGGCGTCCATGGCCCTCGGCGTGCTGGCGGGCGGGATCTCTTCCTGGCTCGGGCATCTGCCCGTTCGCCGCGCCGCGAAGATCGCGCGCGCGGAAGCGCGCAAGACGCGCGTGGAAGTCGAAAAACTGCGCCAGCAAGCGCTGGACAGCCTGCCTGCCGATAAGAGACTGAAGAGCGGTTGAGCGGCTTCTGCCGCGCTTTTAGAGCGCGCTGCGAAAAAGTGGACGCCGGTTTTTCGCGCAAAGCGCGCTCTGAACTTTTGGAATCGATCACGCTGCATTTGGGCGATTACGCCCAAATGCAGCGTGATCTAGTGAAAATCGCGCGACTTCGGCAAAATTCTCACATTGCGCGGATGGCTGCGCGGATGCTGGGGGTGGATAAATTCGTCCGCGCGAGACAGGACGATTTCCGGACGATGCGCCTCTGACAGCCTATTGAGCTCCTGGCTGCGGTCGATAATGCGCTGCGCCATTAGATGCACGACATTCTCCGGGCTTTTCTGCACCCTTCCTTCCACCAGCATGAGTCGTGACGCCATCGACTCGCGGCGGTAGCGTTCAAAGAGCCGCGCCCAGATGACGATGTTGAGAACGCCGGTTTCGTCTTCGAGCGTGACAAAAATGGCGTTGCCTTGTCCCGGCCGTTGTCGCACCAGCACGACGCCGGCTCCACGCGCAAAGGCCCCGTCGGCGAGCGCCGAAACTTCCGCGCAGGCCATGATCCGTTCGCGCGCGAAAATCGGCCGCAGCACCGCCATTGGATGCGCTTTCAACGAAAGCCGCAGCGTCTGATAATCGGCCGCGACATGTTCGCCAAGCGACATCGGCGGCAATAGCGGATCTTCTTCCCTGGCGAGTTCGCGGGCGTCAGCAGCCGCAAAGAGCGGCAGGGGTTTCGCGTCTGGCAGACGCCGCACGGCCCAGAGCGCGTCGCGGCGGTCGCTTTGCAATGAGCGGAAAGCGTCGGCGTCGGCGAGCGCGCGCATCGTCGCGGCGTTGAGCGCCGCACGCCGCGCGAGATCTTCGACGCTGTCATAGCACTTCGTCCGCGCTTCGACGATGCGTCTTCCTTCGCTCTCGTGCACGCCGTCCGCCTGCCGAAAGCCGAGGCGCAGCGCGAGAGCGCCATCGTCCGCGCGCTCCAGCGTATTGTCCCAATCGCTGAAATTCACATCGACGGCGCGAACGTCGACGCCATGCTCGCGCGCGTCGCGCACGATCTGCGCCGGCGCATAAAAGCCCATCGGCTGTGAATTGAGCAGCGCGCAGGCGAAGATCGCCGGATGGTGGCATTTGATCCAGGAGGAGATGTAGACGAGCTTGGCGAAGGATGCGGCGTGGCTTTCGGGAAAGCCATAAGAGCCGAAACCCTTGATCTGCTCGAAACAGCTTTGCGCGAAGGCGCGATCATAGCCGCGCGCCGCCATGCGCTCGACCATCATCGCCTCGAATTGATGGATCGTGCCGACATTGCGGAAGGTCGCCATGGCGCGGCGCAGACGATTGGCTTCAACATCGGAGAATTTCGCCGCGACCATGGCGAGCTTCATCGCTTGCTCCTGAAAGAGCGGCACGCCCTTGGTCTTTTCGAGCACTTTGCGCAATTCATCCGCCGGTCCGTGCTCCGGCGCTGGCGAGGGATAGGTCACTGGCTCGCTTCCAGAGCGGCGGCGCAGATAGGGATGCACCATATTGCCCTGGATGGGTCCCGGCCGCACGATCGCCACCTGAATGACGAGATCGTAGAATTCACGCGGCTTCAATCGCGGCAGCATGTTCATCTGCGCGCGGCTCTCGACCTGAAAGACGCCGATCGAGTCGCCTCTGCACAGCATGTCATAGGTCGCCGCGTCATCGGCCGGGACGTCGGCGAGGCCCATGTCCTTTCCTTCATGGGCGCGCAAATAATCGAAGCATTTTCTAATGCAGGTGAGCATGCCGAGCGCCAGCACGTCGACCTTCATCAGACCGAGCGCGTCGATGTCGTCCTTGTCCCATTCGATGAAAGTTCGGTCCGGCATCGCGGCGTTGGCGATGGGCGTCAGCTCGTCGAGCCGCCCGCGCGCGAGAACGAAACCGCCGACATGCTGCGAGAGATGACGCGGAAAGCCGAGCAGCCGCGTCGCAAAATGAATGGCGCGGCGGATAATGGGATTTTCGGGATCAAGTCCTGTTTGGCGGATGTAGGCCTGCGGAATGTTGGAGCCCCAACTGCCCCATTGCGTGCTGGCGAGCGCGGCGGTCACATCCTCGGTCAGTCCGAAGACCTTGCCGACTTCCCGAATGGCGCTGCGCGGCCGATAGCTGATGACGGTTGCGACGAGTCCCGCACGCTCGCGGCCGTATTTCGCGTAAATATGCTGGATGATCTCCTCGCGCCGCTCATGCTCGAAATCGACGTCGATGTCGGGCGGCTCCTTGCGCTCCTGCGAGATGAATCTGGCGAAGAGCAGATCATTCTCCGCCGGATCGACGCTGGTGACGCCGAGCACATAGCAGACGGCGGAATTGGCGGCGGAGCCGCGCCCCTGACAGAGAATCCCCTTGTCTTCGGCGATCCGCACGATGTCGTGAATGGTGAGAAAATAGCGCGCGTAGTCGAGCGTCTTGATGAGCGTCAGCTCCTCGCGCAGGAGCGTCTCGACCTTCTCCGGCACGCCGTCGGGATAGCGCATCGCCGCATGGCGCCAGGTCAGCTCCTCGAGCCATTCCTGGGGATTGCGCCCAGGGGGCACAGGCTCGTCCGGATATTCATATGTCAATTGATCGAGCGAGAAATCGACGCGCGC
Source organism: Methylocystis sp. B8 (assembly GCF_005771425.1). GTDB lineage: Bacteria > Pseudomonadota > Alphaproteobacteria > Rhizobiales > Beijerinckiaceae > Methylocystis. Next base: position 21,331 of record NZ_VBTZ01000003.1, read on the forward strand.
CAGAAAACATTGGGTTTCATCGATCGCCTCCGGCGCGTCAGCGAAGAGACGCGTCATTTCGTCGGGCGTCTTCAAATGGCGCTCGGCGTTGACCTCCAGCCGGCGCCCGGCGTGCGCGAGCGTCACGCCCTCGCGAATGCAGGTCATCACGTCCTGCAGATCGCGCTGGCCGGGATCGGCGTAAAGCGCGTCATTCGTCGCAATTAACGGCGTCCGCGTTCGCGCGGCGATTTCTTTCAGTCTTGCAAGGCGCCGCCGATCGTCGCCGCGCCGCGGCATGGTCGCGCCGAGCCAGACGTCGCCCTGCGCGAGATCGTTGAGGCGCGCGAGCGTTGACTGCAGACGAGAGAGATTGCGCGAAGGCATGACGATCAACAAAAGATCGCGCGCGGCATGCGCGAGATCGTCGACAAAAAGATGGCATTCGCCTTTTTTGGCGCGCAGATTCCCTGTCGTCAGCAGCCGCGTGAGCCTCGCCCAGCCGTTGCGATTTTGCGGATGAACGACGATGTCGGGCGTTTCATCAGCGAAGATGAGCCGCGCGCCGACGACAAGCTTGAAGGAATGGATGCGCTCTGCGCTAAGCTCAGCGAGAAGCGCCGCATCGTCGCCTGCCGGCGGATCGCGCAATTTTTCGCGCAGCTCTTTAAGCGCCGCATAGGCGCGCACGCCGCCGGCGACGCTGTTGCGGTCGGCGATTCCGATGCCGTTCTGGCCGAGCCGCAGCGCCGTCAGAACCATGTCTGACGAATGCGACGCGCCCCGCAGGAAGGAGAAATTCGTCGCGGCGACGAGCTCTGCGAAAGGCGCGCTCATGCGAAAAGCCCATGCAGAAACCAGCGTGGCGCGGCGGTTTCGCTTTCATAGAGGCCCTCGCGAAACACCCAGAAGCGATGGCCTTTGCGATCCTCCAGCCGGTAATAGTCGCGCGTTCGTCTGTCGCGGCCGACCGGGCCGCGCCACCATTCTGGCGCGATGCGCTCCGGCCCTTCGGCGCGGGCGATCATGTGGCGCACGCGGCGCCATTTGAAATGCATCGGCGGCCCGTCCGGCGTCTCAGCCATGGTTTCGATGGGCTGCGGCGGATCGAATAGAAACAATGGCCGCAAGGGCGGCTCGCCCGGCTCCGGCTTCTCCCAGGAACTGGGCCGGGAAGAAGGAGACGCTGCGGCGTAAACATAGGAGGCGGCACGTACGGGATCATGCGTCTCATGCGCCGCAAAGCGCAGCACACGTTCGCGGCCAAAACGCGCTGCGAGGCGATCGACGAGATCGGCGACATCGCTCTCTTGCGCGCCTTGCCGCTCGAAGCCGATCTGGCTTTGCGCCAGAGTTTCGGCGCGCAAGACGCAAAAGCGGATGACGTCGAAGCCGAATCCCGGATCGAGCGGGTCTGTGAGCGAGTCGGCCTTGAGCCTGAAGAGCCGCAGAAGCGCCTCGACATTGCGCGAGGGCGCGCCGGTTTCGAAATTGAGGGCCGCGACGGCGCCGTCGGCGCGAAAGAAGCGCGCTTCAAAAGCGCGGCCGCCCTCGCCGCGCTTTTCGAGAATGCCCATCGCTTCCGCGATCAGCGGGCGCAGAACATTCTCTATCGCGGCGAGATCGAGGAAGGGTTCGGCGAAGCGCCGCTCGACTATGCATTCCGGCAAGGGCCGCAAGGGCGTGATGCGCGCGTCTTCGCGTCCCAGAATGCGCGTCAGCCGCCGCATCGTCTCGGCGCCAAAACGCGCCGTCAACGCGGCCGAGGAACGATCAGCGAGATCGCCTAAGGTCATAAGGCCCGCGCGCGTCAACGCGACGCTCGTCTCTCTTGGCGCTTCGAGCACGGCGATGGACAGCGGGCGGGTGAAATTTTCGTCCTCGCCCGGAGGCGTGACGCCTTCTGCGCCAAAACGCGCCAAGGCGCGCGCGGCGTCTGGCGTTCCGGCGACGGCGACGCGACCCGTGAAGGAGAGGCGCGCCATCGCCTGCAGGACGCAGGCGCGCATCGCGGCCTCGCCGCCGAAAAGATGCGCGCAGCCGGTTACGTCCAGCATGAGGCCGCAAGTCGGATCGACCGCCACGAGCGGCGTGAACTGTTCGCAGAAGGCGGCAAGACCCAGCATCAACCGCTCATCCGCCGCCTCGTCGGCCTGCGCGACTGAGAGATGGGGGGCGCGGGCCCTGGCGTCGGCGAGCGTCATGCCCGGCGTCAGGCCGAGCGCGATCGCCTTTCGATCGAGCGCGTCGACGCGCAGCGCGCTGCGTTCTTTTTTGACGAGGACGAGCGGCGCGTCATCCGTACTTGCGTTTGGCCGCCTGCCGCGCGCCTTCGCCAGACGCTCCGCCGACAGGAAGGGAAGCCACAGGGCCAGATAGCGACGGTGCGTCGAATGTTCTGTCCTCGAAGGCGCCACGGTCACGGTTCCACTCCACACGCCACTCATGCCACTCTTGCCCCGCCGCGCCGCCACGCTGGCGCAGCAGAAAAATCGCAAAAGCCGGAGATCCCGGCGCATTCGCCGCAAGCGCGCGGGAAGGCGCCGAACGCACGAGCCAGCGGCTCGCGGCGGCGCTCGGCGCAGGGGAGGCGGCGACTCTCGCGATGAAGATCGGCGCGCCGGCGGCGGCGGCCGCCAAGGCGAGGCGCCTGCTCGCGGTCAAATCATAGGCGCGCGCTTCGCCAAAGAGTTCGATCAGAGTCGCGCCGACGGCGGCGCAGCGTCCGGCTTCTGCGCCCGCCTGCAGCGCCTCCTTTGCGTCGCGCACGCGAATGAAGGCGACGGCGGCGGGGTCGAGGCCAATGTCGGCGAGGCCCGGCAGATAGGGCGCGCCGGATTCGGCGGTCAGGGCCTCCTGCCGCGCCCAGAGCAGCGGCTTTTCGGCGCCCGCCATCGCGCGCCTGGCGAGCGCCAGAGCGAAGCCTGTCGCCGCCGGGGCGTCGGCGGCGGTTTCGGCATAGGCCTCATGCAGCGCCGCGCGCAGAATCCCGCCGCCGAGCCGCTGATCGAGGCTCGCCGCGCCGAGCGCGATGGTCTCGGACGCTGTGGCCGAGTAGGCGCAAGCCAGGCTTTTCCGCAGCGACGCCAGCGGATGGGTCATCTCATATGTTCCTGTTATGTTCTTATAATGACTCCCGAGGCGGGAGAGTCAAGGGCGGGGAGCGGGCTCATGGCGTTTCGGTTTCGATGTGGTTTGCCGGCTTCGGCGCGTCTGCATCTATGACGGCGTCCATCTCAAACTGACCCACTACCCCGTCTCGCCGACGCTCTTGATCGGTTGCCGCAGGATCGTCCGGAGCTTTTCCGGCGGCGTCCTGCGCGCGTCGCTCAGATAGATTTCGTGATGGGGTCCCGCGAAAGTCACGCCTTTGGCGGGCATGATCTCATTGTGAAGCCTGGCGAGCGTCGGACCTTCGTCGTCATAGCCGCCGATGTGCAACGTCTGCAGGCATCGCCCTTCATTCAACGGCTCAAAGCGCAGCGATGGCGGCGGTTCGCCCAGCTTGTCGCCCGATTTCGACAGGGCGGCTTCATATATGGATCGGTCGATGAATTCCGGCGCCAGAATCATCATCGTCCACCGCCACAGATGTTTCCGGCGCTTGACGAAATCGTCGGGATTGTCGGCCCACCACAGCCCTTCGAGGGGCGGGACGACATAATCTTTCTGCAATCTCGCTTTCGCGGCGAATTTGATCGCGTAGCTGACGGCATACAGGCATTCGATGGCGCGCGCATAGGCCGGCGCACGATTGGGATCCCCATTCCCATCGATCTTGACGAATTGCAGGATCGGCGCGTCGATGGTCACAAACTCGCCAGTCGGCGCGCTGTAGAGCGTTGAAAGCTTCTTCTTGAAATCGATCTTGTCCATATCGGCTTTCTCACGCTGATATGAAATCCTTTTGAACGGCTCGGCTGTCATTCCCGACGCGCGCGTAAGGCGCGCGCTCGGGAATCCCGAGCAATGCCAATGTTCTTTTTGGCACTGGATTCCCGATCAGGCCTTTCAGCCTGCCGGGAATGACGCGGTTCAGGCAAACGGATCAACAGGAATCCGTATCACTTCGTCTTCAGATATTCGACGATGGCCATGGCGCCAGCGACGTCGTCCGACCAATCGAGCTTCATGGACTTGCCGTCCTCGACGACGTCCTTGTCGTGCCCCTTGTTGGAGAGCGCCGGAAAGGACGTCGTGTCGAACCGATAGCCCTCGCGCGAGAGCGTCTGCGCCGGCTCCCAAGAGAAGCCGACGAGCTTCTTGTCGTAATCGAGCCGGCTCTTGATGAAGACGGCCGGGCGCTCGCGCGGAACGAGGAGATGATAGAGCGTCGGCACCGAGCCATTGTGCAAATAAGGCGCTTGCGCCCACACGCCGCCGAGCGGAAGGGCGTTATAGCCGTCATGCGTCGCGGGATCGGCCATGGAGACGTCGGCGCGGTTCTCCAGCGACACGCCTTCAAACTTCGCGCAAGGCGCGATCCGATCCCCTGAGGGCGGCATCTCGACGACTCTCGTCGGCGGACAAATCTTCGTGAAGCTGTCGCGGGCATTTTTCGCGATTGCTTCGCTGACGACGCGGGCCCGCCCAAGGTCAGTGCCTAAGTCATAGACCTTGCCGTTATGCGGCCGATGGCACGCCGCGCAATTTTCATCAAAGAGCGCCGCGCCTTTTTTCGCGAGCGCGAGATCGACGGGGAAGGGGTAGACGGGCGCCGGCAGATCGCGCAGCAAATCCTCGCTGAAGGCGGCGATGCGAATGTCGGTGTCGGGTCCAAGTCCCAGAGTTAATTCCGCCGCAAGGTTGCGGAAGATCGGAATGGGGATATTGCCGTTCCACTGGCCGCCGCCGTCGATAAGCTGCATGTGATCCGGAGACCAGCGCGCCAGGCGCTTCTCCTGTTCCCAGACAGCCATAAAGTCAGTGATGCCTGGCGTCGGCGGCAGGTTTGTCTTCGGATCAGGATTTTCGCCGCGCGCTTCGGCGGCGGCATAGGCCATCGACGTGCTGACGCCGGTTGCGTCGGCCATCCCGCCGAAGCCTTGCGTCATCTGCTCCTCGAAGCCTTTGTAGTTCTTGTAGACGAGATCGAGGAGCGAGACATATTCCAGCCCGGCGCGGGCAAGGTATTTGCCGATGATCGCAGGAGCGTTCTGTTTGAAGAGTTCGATCTGCCGAGCCTCATAGGCGGCGTCGAACCGGCGGCCTGCAAATGTGTAATTCTTGTAGAAGTAATTCCTGTCCTGCGCATGAACCATGTCAAGCGCTGCAAGGACCGCCTTCGTCGCCTGTTCGGTTTTCTCCTCGGGAGTCGTTGCGCCCGCGGTGATCTTCTTAATCGTGTTCCTGACCCTGACGCGATACTGAACGAGATTGAACTGCGCGTTCACGCCGCCGTCGAGATAGCGAAAACTGCCGTCATCGAGGCGCACGCGACCGATATGGCAGGCGCCGCAACTCAAAGCTGCGTAATCGAGGCGGCCGTTTGGATCGTCGCGCGCCAGTCCGGTCCAACCAAAGCCGCGCGCAATGGGGTAGGCGGGGTCGCGCTCGTCGACGAAAAGGCCGGCGACGTCGAGAAAATTATTCGCGCTTCCCCATTCTTCGGGCGCGAGCTTCGGCAAGAGCTTCAGGATAATAAACGGCGCGCCGTCCGTGAGGCCAAAGGGAAAATCCGCAAACCACCGGTAAGCGACTGGCTTGCGGCTGATGTAGCCGTCGAGCGCATTCATGCGTCTTTCTTGTTCCGCCCGCCACTCGCCGGCGGGCGCCGTTTGCCCCAAAGCCGGCGCGTTGAAATAAGCGTACGACGCCTGCGCGAGGCACGCGATGAGCGAAACGCGCGAGAAAATTCGTGCGAGAGTCACCATGGCCATTTTGGAAATCCCGTTGGCTCTTTGGGCTGGGACCGGAATTTGGAAGAGGCGATGTAGACGCCGCGACGCAGCCGATTGATTCCGCCGATCGGCTGATGCGCCGTCAGCCCATGCCATGGCGTAAAGGCCATATGCTCGCATTCGGTCACCTGGAGCGGATTGTCAAAATTTTGCTGATCGATCTCAATCGTCGCGACATTTTGCGGCGGCGCCGTCGTCTCGGGCCATTCAGCGGTCGCGTCTTCGATCGGCAGCGAATCGTCGTTGCGCAGCTGCACCCTGAAATCGAAGATGGCCGGCTTGCCAATTGCGGGATCGAGGCTTTTCTTCATCGCCTCACGCAGATAATTCGTGCTTGGATTTTCCGGGACAGGCGTTTTCTCAGCGCTGCGTGGCGTGACACTGAATTTCGCGACCTTGTCCGCGCCATAGAGGAATGGCGCCGCGGAAAAATACGGACTCTCGAGGGGATCGCCGAGACTGGTTTGCTTGATCTTCTTGACGACCGCCGCCGTCTTCAATTTTTCAGGCGACAGGGGCGGCGCAAAAAATGACGTTATGTCGTCGTGTTTGGCGAGCTGAATTTTCGTGACTTGCAAATATTCGGACACATTGGGAAAGGCGAAGGCGGGAAGATTGATCAGCAGAAAGTCTTGCGTCTTGGCGCCAGGTTCATTCAGTAGCGTATCGCCTTCGACGCCGATCAGCTTAATCGCCATGCCGCGGCTGTCGGGGCCGCCCTTGCCAAGATCAGGCGCGAGAAAGGGCGTGGCGTTCGAAAAGCGAATCCATGCCGAATATTTTCTGCCGGGCGTTGCGAATACGCCAACTTTATAATTCTCGGGAATGTCAGGATTGACCGTGAATGTCGCTTTGACGCAGCCGTGATCCTTCGGATGCACGCCGCGCCGCGCCATGCCCTCCGGATAGCGCATCTGCAGAAGCTGCGTAGTGAGGTCAATGATTTGCGCAATCTGCTCGGCTTCGCCTTGCGGCGCTTTTTCGAATTTCGTCAGCGGGGACGACGTTGCGGCGGCGCCCGCCTCTTCGGCTCGGGCGGCCTGATGCGGAGTGGCGAAAATTGCCAACAGGGTGGCCGCCCCGACCGACGCGGCGCGTCTCTTGATCATGATTCCTCCCCTTCAAATTCCATGTTGATTGTGCGAAGGGATCGCTTGTCGCGACCGCAAGCCTGGCCGTGACGAACGTCGCCGAAAGCAGTTTGTCAAAAACTCACTCGCCCACCCCCATCTGAATAGACGAAATCAACTTCTCTCGATTTTGGAGCCAACAAAGTCGGATAAGCTCGCTTTCAGTGGGGAACGCGGGAACGCTCGTTAAGGTTCCGCCGGCGGCCGTTTCGCACGGCCACGCAAGGAGGCCTTATTTGCGCGACATGGCGCCCGCCAGTTGCGCCTCTTCTGCACGCCACTATAGTGGCGGTTCCCCAAATCGCAGGATGCTTTGCTGCATTGCAGATCGCGCTTGCGCCGGGGCGCCGCTCGGCAAAAAATGGTTGTTGTGGGAGCGCATTCGCAACGGCGCAGATGTCATCGAACGGTCGTGAAAAGCGGGCTTCGATGCGCTCCAGACAATGTGCTCGATGATCCTGGCCGAAACGGACTCAGATAACGCTCCCGTAAATTCGCGTCGCTTCGGCGTCGAGACTCGCGCGCAATTTTGCGCCGAGCTTATTCATAGCGCTTGTCCGGGTCGAATCCGTATTCGCCATATGGGACTGCGCGGCCGGGCGCCGCTAGCGCGGGCCGTGGAGGGGCGACTTCGGCGCCTTCCCGGCGTTCTCTATATTCGCGCAAGCGAACTGACGGGTTCGACTCTCATTGAATTTCAGCAGCCGCTCACAAGCGCGCGTTTGATCCAAGCGCTCGAATCGGTCATCGCCGAAGAGCCGACATGGGAATCTGGCGAGGGCGCGTCGCCAATGGCGGAACACGCCGCGCATGCCGAGACTGCCGACGCGCTCGCCGTGCGACTGGAGACAGACATTGCTCGAGGTTTAACCAGAGAAGAAGCCACGGCAAGGTTGGAGAAATGGGGGCGCAACGAGCTCCGCCGCGCAGAACCGCGTTCGACTGCGAGTATTTTTGCTGAGCAGATGACCAGCCTGCCCGTCGCCTTGCTCGCTGCATCGGCGGCGGTGTCGCTGGCGACCGGCGGCGTCGCCGACGCGGTGATGATCGCCGCCGTGGTGCTCGTCAACGCCGGGATCGCTACGGCCACTGAGCGTCAGGCCGATCGCACGATTTCGAGCCTTGCTGGCGAGGAGCTGTCGGACGCCGTCGTCATCCGCGATGGCGCGCGACTGGAGATTGATGCGCGTGACCTCGCGCCGGGCGACCTCTTGTTGATCGAGCGCGGCGCTTTCGTTGCGGCAGACGCGCGCTTGATCGCCAGCGACGATTTGACGGTGAACGAATCGCCGCTGACCGGCGAGGCTCAACCCGCGCCCAAAGACGAAAAACTCGTTTTGTCGTTGGACACGGGGGTCCCGGATCGCCGCAATATGGTGTTTCGCGGAACAGCAGTGACTGGCGGATCCGGCGTGGCGATCGTCACTGCGGTTGGGGCGCACACGGAGATCGGCCGTGTGCAGCAATTGCTCGGCGCGTTGCGGCCGCCGCCGACTCCCATCCAGCGCGAACTCGGCGAAGTTGAGCGCGAACTTGTCGTCATAAACGGCATTATCTGCGCGAGCGTCTTCGCTCTTGGCCTCTTACGTGGCCACGGGCTTATTCCCACTTTGCGCAGCGCGATCTCGCTTGCGGTCGCCGCCATTCCCGAGGGGCTGCCGGCGGTTGCGACAACAACGCTCGCCTTGGGCGTGCAGGACATGCGCAAGCGCAAGGTGTTGGTCCGCAAAATCGACGCCGTCGAAACGCTTGGGGCCATTGAAGCAATTGGGCTCGACAAGACTGGCACGCTTACCGAAAATCGCATGGCGACGGTCGGCGTTCATGTGGATGGCGCGGCCTTCGAATTGCGAGATGGGCGCCTCTTGCGCGATGGGGCGGATGCGCCTGCCGATGCGATCGCCATTGCGCGCCGCCTGTTCGAGGTTGCGACTCTCTGCAGCGACGCTGGCGTAAGGCCTGCGTCAAAAGGCTGGGAGATCGATGGCACGCCGACGGAAACTGCGTTGGTCGAAGCTGGCGTGGCGATGGGGATCGATCCTGTCGGTCTGCGTCGGTGTGCCTTTACAGTGACATGCGTGGCGCGCGGCGAAGGGCGCAAGCGCATGAGCACGCTCCACGAAGCAGGGGATGGTCCGCGCATTCTCTGCGTCAAAGGCGATCCGGTCGAGGTCCTCGCGCGCTGCGCGACGCGCAGGACCGCTAACGGGGTCACACCCCTCGATGAAGCGGCGCGCAGAGCCATTCTCAAAGCCAATGAACGCATGGCCGGAGACGCGCTGCGGGTGCTTGGGGTCGCGATCAGTGAAGCCGGCGGCGATCCCCGTGATGAACGGGATCTCATATGGCTCGGCCTCGCGGGCATGGCGAATCCTATTCGGCCGAGCGTCGCGCCGGCGCTTAGACAGCTGCATCGCGCCGGCGTGCGCACGGTGATGATCACCGGCGATCAGAGCGCGACGGCCTTCGCCATCGCGCGGCGGCTCGATCTCAATGACGGCGGCGAATTGCGCGTGCTCGAAGCCGGGCAGATGGCGAAAATGCAGCCCGAGATGCTCGAGGCGCTGGCGAGGCAGCCGCAAGTCTTCGCGCGCGTCAGCCCCGTCGATAAGCTCAACATCGTCAAGGCGCTGCAAGGACACGGCCATATCGTCGCGATGACTGGCGATGGCGTCAACGACGGCCCGGCCTTGCGGGCCGCGGACGTCGGCATCGCCATGGGGGGAGAGGGCGCCGACGTCGCCCGTCAGGTCGCCGACATCGTGCTCGCCTCAGACGATATGGACGGCGTCGTCGAGGCCATAAGACTGGGCCGCGCCACTTACGCCAACATCCGCAAGGTTCTGCGTTATCTCGTTTCGACGAATGCGTCCGAGACCATCGTTATGTTCGGCGCCGCGCTTGTCGGCGGCGAGCCGTTGACGCCGATGCAGCTGCTCTGGCTCAATCTGGCGACCGACGCCCTGCCGGCGATTGCGCTGGGCGTGGAGCCCCCGGAGGCAGACGTTCTCGACAAGCCGCCGCATGATCCGAAGGCGCCAATTCTGGCGGCGTCCGATTTCCGTCGCGTTCTTCGGGAGGGATCAGTCATGGGCGCTGCGGCGCTCGCCAGCTACTTCAGTCTTGGCGGCGGCGCTGGCGGCGCGCGCGCCAACACTGTCACCTTTCATGGCTTGACCTGCGGCCAGCTGCTCCACAGCCTGTCCTGTCGTTCCGAGCTACGCGGCTTGAGCTCAGAGATTGGCAGGCCCCCCAATGCGACGCTATATGTGGGCGTCGGCGCGACCCTGTTGCTGCAGGCGGGCGTGCAGCTCTTTCCCTTCACTCGGCGCCTTTTGGGCCTATCGCCGCTCGGAGCGGGCGATCTATTGCGGATCGGCGCAATCGCACTCGGCAGTTCCCTCGCTAACGATATCATCGGTCGAATTGCGAATCGCGAAGCGGCGCCGCCGCGCGCCAGCGGAGAAAGCCATGTCTCCTGACATGATCTTCACGTCGGAGTCGGTGACGCCAGGCCATCCCGACAAGCTTTGCGATCAGATCAGCGACGCAGCCATCGACGCGCTGCTGCGCGAAGACGCGCGTGCGCGCGCGACCGTCGAATGCGCGCTCGCGACGGGCATTTTGTTTCTTGCCGCACGGTACGCCGCCGACGCGCTCGTCGATTTACCCGCGCTTGCCCGCGCGGTGATGCAAGACGCCGGCTATGCCGCCGGGATTTTCGACGCGCGCAATTGTTCGATTCTGACAAGCTTTGTCGAAATGCCGCTCGACGCGCGCGAGCCGCCGCTTTGGGAGCTCGACGATGACGAAGCGATCGGCAGGCGCGTCGCGCATGAGCAAGCCAATGTCTTCGGTTACGCCTGCCGCGATACGCCAGAATTCATGCCGGCGCCGATCAGTCTTGCACATAGAGTCGCGCGAGCGCTTGACGCCGCTCGGCGCAACGGATTTTCCTCGCTTTCGCCTGACGCCAAGACGCAAGTGTCCGTGGAGTTTCACGGCGGTCGTCCATCGCGCATTCACGGCGTGTCGCTGACCGTGGCGTTCGACGGCGCGGCGCTGGACGAAGACAAGTTCGAACAATTGCGTGCGATCGCGCTTGATGCTCTTTCTATTGGCAATATGGGGCCGGACGCTCAGACGAAGGTTCAGGTCAACGCCGGCGAACCATTCGAAATTGGAGGTCCTGCGCGTCATGCAGGGCTGACCGGACGCAAGAACGGGATCGACTCCTATGGCGAGATCGCGCGCCAGAGCGGCTCAGCGCTTTCGGGCAAGGACCCTTCGCGCGTCGAACGCGCCGGCGCCTATGCCGCAAGGCACGCCGCCAAGAACATTGTCGCGGCAGGGCTCGCAGAGCGTTGCGAAGTCCATTTGGCTTACGCGGCAGGGCAGGCGAAGCCGCTCAGCCTCTCGGTTGAGACTTTCGGCTCCGGGCGTCTTGGGGATGAGAAACTGGCGGGACGGGTCGGGGAGCTTTTGGATTTCCGGCCGGCTTCGATCGTCCGCCGCTTCGGCTTGCGCACGGCGCCTGCGGCGTCCGGCGCAGCCGGCTTTTATCTTCCGCTTGCGACCTACGGACATTTTGGCCGCGCCGATCTCGATCTGCCGTGGGAAGCGACCGACGTTATCGACGCGCTAAAGAGCTAGGCCTACTCGCCATTGTCGCCGTCGCCATCGAGCGACCAGACGCCGCCCAGGCGGGTCGCATACCAAAGCAGCGTGATCGCCGGCGGCCAGACTCGTTCCTTCGACATTTGCCAGAGCGCCGCGGCAAAGAGCGCGAGCGCCGCGACGATCTTCGGGTCGATCGAAATTTCGGCGGTTTCGCGCGTGATCTGCGGCGCTTCCCCGACGACAAACAGACGCGCTTCCTGCGCCGCAACGCCGATGCGCGCCAAGGGACCGCTGTGCTGAATGAGAACGCTGCCCGTCATCGGCGCCACTTCGACGGCGCGAACGCCGGCGATGGCCGAAAGGGCCTTTGACACTGAGGCGAAATAAGCGGCGTCGCCGCGACGGTCGGCAATGCGCAGCCGCGCGCGGCCCGGCATGGCGTGGGCGACTTGCGCCAACGGCAGAATTGCGTCGCCCATTTACGCGCTCTCGCCCGCCCGCGAGGCGGACGTTTCGCCCGCCGGGGCGCCGCTTTCAGACTTTGAGGCCTTTTCGGACTTCGTTTCGCGCTTCGCTTGTGCAGCTTTCGCCTGAGCCGCGGCCATCGCTGCGGCAAAAATATCGGCGGCGGCTTCGACCTTCGCTTCGGCGAAGAGATCCTCGGCGGCTTCGGCCAGCTCCGCGCCCTGCACGCGCGCCTCGTGATAGGCCATCATCGCGGCTTTCAGCGCCGCTTTAGCGACCGGGCGCATGCGCTGCGTTCCCTGACGGTTGAGGAGCAAAACGGCGGCGGCCCCTGTCAGAGCGCCCAATGCAAATCCAAAGGGTTTCATCACTTCGACTCCGTCCGATCCGCTCCAGGAAGCCAAAGCGGCGACGCAGGAACGCGCTATTATGCAACGATTGATGCATCCGCGAAAAGCCCGCGGAGCGTGAGGCGGCGTCACATCATTGCAAGGCGTCACATCATTGTAATATGGCGCGTTCCTATGAGCTGCGGCTGTGCGGAGCGTACCCAGCCGAGAGCCCTCGATTCTCCAAAGCGCCACAAGAGCCATGACCGTAATGTCCCGTATCCTGACGCCCAGCCACGCGACGCCGGTAGTGTCGAACGGCCAGACTGTGCAGCGCTATCTCGTCACTTGTGTCCCAGTGGCCGGATGGTGGGAGAACGCGGGCGAAGTGCGGGCCCGTTTCATCGGACAGCGATTCGACGACGCCTCTCATGTGTTCGTGCTTTGCGAAGACAGCCGTCTCGTCGGCGTCGTCGCCATACGAGATCTTCTTGGCGCGGAGGAGGCGACGCCGCTGCGGGACATTGCACGAGCGGCTGAGGCCTATAGCGTTTCCTTTGACGCGGACCGCGAAGATGCGGCGAGCGCCGCCATTCGCTCGGGGCTTTCGATATTGGCTGTCTGCGATGCGGAGGGAAGATTTCTCGGCGCGGTGCCGGCGCGGGCCTTGATGACGATTTTGCGCGACGAGCACATTGAGGATCTGCATCATATGGCGGGCATCCTCGACAAGTCGGAGGCCGCCAAAGACGCCCTCACTGCGCCGCCGCACAGGCGCGCATTTTATCGACTGCCCTGGCTGCTCGTCGGCATGACGGGCAGCGCGGCGGCGACCGCAATGATGTCGCGCTTTGAAACCGCGCTGAGCGCTCATATCGCGGTTGCGTTCTTCATCCCGGCGATCGTCTATCTCGCCGACTCCGTCGGCACGCAATCGGAAGTCGTGGTCGTCCGCGGCTTGTCGCTGACCGATTCGGCTCTGTTGCCGCTCTTTGCTGGGGAGCTCGGCACCGGCGCGCTGCTCGGCTCGATACTCGGCTGTCTTGCCTTCCCGATTGTCTGGTTTTTCTTTTCGAGCGTCGGCCTCGCCGCCACTGTTGGGATTTCTCTGGCCGTGGCGAGCACCATTGCGACGGCGTTCGGATTTATAATGCCGTGGTTTTTTGCAAGGCTTGGTTATGACGCAGCGCTCGGTTCCGGCCCGGTCGCCACCGTGGTGCAGGACACCTTCTCGCTCATGACCTATTTTGTCGTCGCCTCTTGGCTCGTGTTTTGAGCCGCGCGCAATCAATCGCGGCGCCTGAAGGCGGCGACGCCGCAGGGTTCGAGTAAGCGCTCGCCGAGCAACAGAGTTTCTTCGCCGATAAGCGCCGAGATATCCGTTGTCTCGGCTCCGTAATTGAAGATGTAACGTATAGCGCCATTATCCCGGACACGGATATCTTCCGAAAGATCGAGCGTTGGTATTCCAGCGGCCTGGAAAATGCGACGCAGGACGCTCTTCAGCAATTCTTCATCGGGCCAGCCAGAAAGATAGAAAACATTGCCGCATCGCGCGAGCGCAATTTCGCCGTCATCCGATGTCAGCTCGCGTTCAACGTTCTCGCCGACAATCAAAAATTCGCGCCATCTCACAAAGGCGCCAGATTCCGAGACCGGGACTCGTGCGCCGGGACGAAGGCTTTCGACTCGTCTGACACGAATGTCGATCAGGCTTTGCAGAACTCCGGGAGGCAGATTGGCCGGTATTTGAAAGTCGGCGGTCTTCGATCCGGCGCGCGGACCCAGCAATATCGTCGCGCCGCTCTTCGCCAGCGCCTCTGTGAATTCCTGAGAAGGCGCAAAGAGCGCGGGCGCGATGATCAGCGCGCGTTCGGCGATCGCTGTTGCAGTTGCGGGTATGACGTCTACGGAAAGGCCCGCGCGCCGCAGACCTCGGTAAATGAACAGCACAAGATCGAAATAGGAAAAGTCTTGACCTTGCGGTTCAATGCGCCAAGCCCAGGCGCTTTCATAGTCGAAGATCAGCGCGACGGGAGCGCGCGCTCTCTCGACTCGCGCATCGAGGGCCGCGAGCTCCTGCGAAACGCGCGCGACGGCATGATAGCCCTCGTTCGGCTCGGCGTACGGCAGCAGCAATCCTTCATGCATTTGTTCTTGCGCGAAAGGCGCTTGTCGCCAGCGAAAATAGCTCACCGTCTGGGCGCCCGCCGCGAAGGCCTCGAAGGTCCAGAGCCGCACAGCGCCTTCAGCGGGAGCCGGATTCCACGGCGCCCAATTCACCGGTCCCGGCTGCTGCTCCATCACTTGCCATCTGCCGCGCCCGCATGCGCGATAAAGGTCATGATGAAAGGCCTGAAAGTCGGGATCGCCGACGCGCATGTAGCGCAGTTTGAAATCGTTGTTGTGAGATGAGCGTTCGAGAAAGCCGAGCGGGTAGCTGTCCCACGCCGCCACATCGAGATCATCTGAAAGGGCGTAATGATCAAAGTCGACGAATGACCCCATGAAATTGTGAAGGATCGTCGCGTCACGCGCATGGCGCCGGATGATTTCTGTTTGGCGCCGGTTGAAGGCGATGACCTGATCCGACGAAAAACGCTGGAAATCCATCAGATGCGATGGATTGGCCTCGGTGACGGTCAAATTGGGCAGCTCGATTTCATCGAAGCTTCGATATTCCATCGACCAGAAAACATTGCCCCATGCTGTGTTCAGCGTTTCGATGGAACGGTATTTGGCCGCGCACCATTTGCGAAACGCCCGTAGCGCCGACTGCGAATAGCTCAGCACGGTGTCATGGCAGCCATATTCATTGTCGGTCTGCCACGCGGCGATGGCGGGATGCGCGCCGAAAGTTCTCGCCAGACGCTCCACGATGCGGTCGCACTCTTGGGCATAGCCTTCATGGCTGAAGCAGTAATGTCGGCGGGAACCGAATTTGCGCGGCCTGCCGTCAGCATCGAGCGCGGCCATGTCCGGCATCTTGTCGACCAGCCATTTCGGCGGCGTCGCCGTTGGCGTTCCCAGCACGATCTTGAGGCCTGCGTGATCGAGCGTATCGACGGCGCGGGCTAGCCAAGCGAAATCATAGGCGCCCTCGCTCGGCTCCAGCCGCGACCAGGCGAATTCGCCGATGCGAACGAAAGAAAGACCTATCCCCTTCATCAGCTCGGCGTCTTCGCGCCAGCGTGACTCGGGCCAATGTTCGGGATAGTAGCAGACGCCAAGGCGTTGATGTGTCATGTGTAGATTATCATTTGAATTCCCTATTGCCGCGATTCGATGCGGGCTCGCCTTGACGGTTTAATGACAAAGGAACTGTGGCTGGAATGGAGTCCAGGATCGAGCGAGATCTGATTGCCGCCTTCCGCCAGAGTTTCGAGCGCGAGCCTCGCCTTTTCCGGGCGCCCGGCCGCCTCAACCTCATCGGCGAACATACCGACTACAACGACGGCTTTGTCATGCCCGCGGCGCTCGACCTCTCGATCTGGGCGGCAATTGCGCCGCGACCCGACCGCCGTCTGCGCATACGCTCGCTGATCATGGACGAAGTCGTCGAATTCGACCTGGACGACACGGCCGCACAGCCGCGCGGCGACTGGAGCGATTATATCCGCGGCGTCGCCCTCTTTCTCCAGAAGGCTGGCTACAGGCTGAGCGGCGTCGATCTCGTCCTCGACGGCAATCTCCCGATCGGCGCGGGGCTCTCGGCTTCGGCGGCCTTTGAAGTCTCGGCAGGCTTTGCGCTTTTGACGATTTCCGGGGCAGAGGTCGATAGAGTCGAACTCGCCAAAATCTGCCAGCGCGCTGAAAACCAATTCGTCGGCGTTCGCTGCGGCATTATGGATCAGTATATTTCGTGCTGCGCCGTCGCAGGGAGCGCCCTGCTGCTTGACTGCCGCAGTCTCACGTCGCGGAAAGTGGTGATTGATCCGAAGGCGCGTCTTGTTCTTTGCGACACCATGGTGCGCCACCAGCTCGCGAGCGATGAATATAATTTGCGCCGCGAGGACTGCGAGCGCGCGGTCGCGGCGCTGTCAACGCGGATCGCCGGCATATCGGCATTACGGGACGTCACGTTTCCCCAACTCATGCGACACGGCGATGCAATGCCCGAACGCGTCTTCCGCCGCGCGCGTCACGTGGTCGGCGAGATTGATCGAACGCTGCGCGCCGCGGCGGCGTTCGACGCGGGAGACCTCAAGGAGTGCGGTCGTCTGATGAATCTCTCGCATGAAAGCTTGCGTGATGATTATGAGGTAAGCTGCGCCGAACTCGACCTGATGGTCGATATCGCGCACAGGCTTCCGGGCGTCTATGGCGCACGGATGATGGGCGGCGGCTTTGGCGGCTGCACCATTAACCTTGTTGAAGCGAAACACACGGATGCTTTCGTTCGGGCCATGGCCGAGAGGTATCGAACTGCGACTGGCGTTACGCCTCAAATTCTTACCTGCGTCGCCGGTCCGGGCGCCGGCCCCGCCGGCCTATAGGAGCGGCGCATGTCCTTGCTGAGCAGCGCCTCGCATCGCCGGCTCAATCAGCTTACTGGCGAATGGGTTCTTGTCTCGCCGCATCGGACGAGCCGCCCTTGGCAAGGCCAGGTGGAGAAGGTCCGATACGAAGATCGGCCCCGATACGATCCGTCCTGTTATCTATGTCCAGGCAACGGGCGCGCGAATGGCGAACGAAATCCGCGATACACGGGCGTTTTCGCCTTTGACAACGACTTCGCCGCGCTCACGTCCCAGACGCCAGCGAAGGAATTCGCACGAGACGGATTGCTCATCGCCGAAGGGGAGCCCGGCCGGTGCCGCGTGCTGTGCTTCTCGCCGCGCCATGATTTGACTTTGTCGCGCATGAGCGTTCGAGAGATCGTTCCCGTCGTCGAGGCGTGGCGGGACGAGACGATGCGCCTCGGCGCTCTCGACATGATCAACTACGTCCAGATTTTCGAGAATCGCGGCGCAGCGATGGGCGCGAGCAATCCGCATCCGCATTGCCAAATTTGGGCGACGCACAGCATGCCGAATGAGGCGGCTAAGGAATCCGAGCGGCAGAGCGCATATCTGGCACAGAACGGATCCTGTCTCCTATGCGATTATCTTGCGCTCGAAGAAAAGCTCGCCGAGCGGATTGTTTGCCGTAACGAGCACTTCGTTGCGCTCGTCCCTTTCTGGGCGATCTGGCCGTTCGAAACGATGGTGCTGGCGACGCGGCATATAGGCTCTTTTACCGATCTTACCGGCGAGGAGGCGATGGCGCTCGCCGACATTCTTCGGCGTCTCACCATTCGCTACGACAACCTGTTTGAAACCGACTTTCCCTATTCGATGGGATTTCACCAGCGGCCAACGGACGGCGCGCCTCACGCGAACTGGCATTTTCATGCGCATTTCTATCCGCCGCTGCTGCGCTCGGCGACGGTGCGAAAGTTCATGGTAGGTTTCGAGATGCTGGGCGAACCCCAGCGCGACATCACGCCGGAAACGGCGGCCGCGCAACTTCGCGAGGTTTCCGAAACCCATTATCTCGACAGGTCCGCCCCATGAGCCGGGCTTGGCAAAACAAATGAGAAAAAACGCCATCACCGCCGAAGCCGCGGCGGCGCTCGTATTCGACGGCGCGAGCGTCATGGTCGGCGGTTTCCTGGGCGTCGGATCGCCGGATCGGCTGATCGATGCGCTGGTGGCGCGCGGCGCGCGCGGACTGACCATCATCGGCAACGACACCGCCTATCCAACCATCGGCGTCGGCAAGTTAATAGAGGCAGGATGCGTGGCGCGCGTGCAGGCGTCGCATATCGGCACCAATGCGACGACGCAGCGGCTGATGAGCGCGGGCGCGATCGACGTGGAGCTCATTCCGCAAGGCACGCTTGCCGAACGCATTCGCGCCGGCGGCTCTGGGCTTGGCGGCGTCCTGACGTCTACTGGAGTCGGGACAATCGTCGCGCAAGGCAAGCAGTTGGTGGAAATCGATGGCGCGAGCTTTCTCATTGAAAAGCCGCTGCGCGCCGATTTCGCGCTGCTGCGCGCGCATGAGGCCGACTATTACGGCAATCTCACCTATCGGCTGACGGCGGCGAATTTCAATCCAATCATGGCGTTCGCAGCGGACTGCGTGATCGCCGAACCGGATGAGATCGTGCCGGTCGGCGTTATTCCGCCTGACGCGGTTCGCACGCCGGGCGTGCTTGTCACCCATCTTATCGCCAGAGCGCATTGCTGATGGACGCGAAGGAGATCATCGCGCGCCGCGTCGCCTTGGAGCTGCGCGACGGCATGCTCGTCAATCTCGGGATCGGCCTGCCGACTCTCGTGGCGCGCTTCGTGCCAAGGGGAGTTTCCGTCGCTTTTCAGAGCGAGAACGGGCTTATCGGCTTTAGCGCCCCGCCGCCTGAAGGCATGGAGAACAGCGACCTCATCGATGCAGGCGGCGGATGGATCGCTGCGCTGCCAGGCGCCGCCAGTTTCGACAGCGCGACGAGCTTCGCATTAATTCGAGGCGGCCACGTCGACCTCGCGGTGCTCGGCGGGCTGCAGGTCGACGCCGCTGGACGTCTCGCGAGCTGGATGATCCCCGGAAAGTTCACGCCGGGAATGGGCGGAGCGATGGACCTCGTCGCCGGCGCCAAGCGCGTCATCGTGGCCATGCAGCACGCCGCGAAAAGCGAACCAAAGATTGTCGAGACGCTCACACTGCCGCCGACGGCGGCGCGGCGCGTCAGCCTCATCGTGACGGAGCTTGCCGTCATCGAGCCGACGAATGAAGGGCTCGTGCTCCGTGAACGCGCTCCTGGCGTCGGCATGTCGGACATTTTTGACAACACCGGCGCGCGGCTGATCGTGCCGGAAAATACGCCGGAAATGCCCCTCAGCAGCGACTAGCGAGCGCTGGCGCTCGCACTTGATATCGGCCGCGCTCGATACAGGTATCGCTTTGGCCGCGCTCGCCTTGGGCCACAGCGGTCAATCGTTAACAGCAAAGAGCCAAACTATGAGCAAGCTGATTTTGATTCTTGCGGCCTTTATTGGCCTCGCCGCGCTCGCTCCTGCCGACGCTCTCGCCGCGAGAGATAGGCAGCGCTCGGCGTGCGAGCGCGATTCCCATAAATTCTGCGCGGCGGAAGAACCCAACGCGATCGCGGTGGAAAAATGCCTGCGCGAGCATATCGACGAGCTTTCAAAGGCATGCAAACGCCAGTTCAGGGCGAGGAGCCGCTGATCGGGGCGCGCTTATCTAGGTATGATTGAGGCCATGCTGCGGGCGTCGGCGACTAGCCGGCGCTTGATTTATTGCGGCGTTTTCTCCGCCTGACTAAAGTGCCGGCCGATGACTTCGTTTTCAAAAGGCGTCGCAATGTCCGGCGCGCTTCTTACTGTCGGCGCGTTGACGTTATTTACGTGGGGCGCTTTCGCGCGCGCGGCGTCCTGTGGTTCGTCGGCGTCCGGCTTTAGCCAATGGCTTGAGGACGTCAAGCGGGAGGCTCAAGCAAGTGGTCTTTCGCAGCATACGCTCAATGCCGCTCTGGCGGACGTATCCTATGATAACGCGGTCATCGGTCGTGATCGTGGACAGCGGATTTTTCGTCAAAGCTTTGAGAAATTTTCGAGCCGCCTGGTGACGCCGAGCCGTTTAAGTAAAGGTCGGGCGCTGCTTGCCCGCCACGCCGCGCTGTTGCGACAGATCGAAGCGCGCTATGGCGTGCCCGCATCGGTGCTCGTGGCGATCTGGGGACTGGAAACGGGATTTGGCGCCGACAATGGACGATTCAAGACTGTGCAGGCGCTTGCGACGCTCGCCTATGATTGCCGGCGCTCGGAGCAGTTTCGGGAAGAGCTAAATGATGCGCTGACGATCGTCGAGCGCGGCGATATGTCTCCCTCGCAGATGCGTGGCGACTGGGCTGGTGAAATCGGCCAGACTCAGTTCATGCCGTCGTCTTATCTCAAATATGGCGTCGATTTCGACGGCGACGGCAAGCGCGATCTTATACGCTCAACTGCGGACGCGCTCGCGTCGACGGCGAATTTCCTCAAGAGCAAGGGCTGGCAAACGGGCGCCGGCTGGAACGAAGGCGAGCCGAACTTCGCAATCTTCCTCGAGTGGAATCAGGCGCGCGTTTACGCCAAGACCATCGCACTAATGGCGACGAAGCTCGATAGCGCGCAATGAGCGGCGTGTAATTGAAACTGGTTACGGCTTTGCGAGGAGCCAGCAACGACAGGAGGCGACCCATGTTTATTGCAATGAACCGCTTTAAGATCGTAAAGGGCAATGAACAGGCGTTCGAGGACGTCTGGCGTTCGCGTCAGTCCAGACTTCAGGAAAGACCGGGCTTCATTGTTTTCCATCTGCTCAAAGGACCAGAGCGCGAGGACCATACGCTTTATGCATCGCACGCGCTGTGGGAGACTCGCCAGCATTTTGTGGACTGGACGCATTCCGAACATTTCCGCGAGGCTCATAAAAATGCCGGTCAGAACCGAAATCTCTATATTGGCGGCCCAGAGTTCGAAGGTTTCGAAACCGTTCTGACCGAGAAAAATCCGCAGTACGCGGGGGCGGCAGAATCGAGATGACTTAAACGAATGCTGCATCAGCCGCTTTTCGCCAACGTAATTCCTCTCATCCCGCGCCATTAAAATGCACGGTCCCGAAGGCCGTGGAATCATAACCGCCGAAAGCTCTCGCGCGTTCTTGAAACTGCTCCGTCGCGCAGAATCGAACGAGTTTCTGAAACGGCGGATCAAAAAAAGCCTTGCGCCAGACGAGCAAATCGAAGCGCTCCACGACCAAGGGCGTGAATTTGAGTTGAAATTGGCGCGCGGCCGCTTCAATCCCTAATCCTACGTCCGCTCGCCCTGCGGCGATCGCCATAGCGAGATCGGTTTCCGAGCGCTCGATCGCGTCAACGGATTTCAGGTCCGATTTGTGCAATCCCTCTTTCGACAACAGAGCTGTCAGCACCAGTTCGCTGCCGGCCTCCGGCTGACGCGACTGAAACCGGAGTTCTCCGATATCCGCGAGGCTCTTGATGGGACGCTTTAATTTCGGCGAATACATCAGACCGCGCGTGCGTCTCGTCCATTCGATGAGCGCAACCGGCTCCTTATCGAATGACCTCCTAACCGCCGGGATATTCCAGTCTTCGAACTGCGACGTCGGGATATGCAGTCCGGCGGCGATACATGCATTCTCTTGCATGCGCGCGAGACCGTCGAGCGCGCCGTCCATCAAGGCGGCGATGCCCGAACGTGACTCTCGCAGAGCCCACTCGAGCAAAGGGTCGTGTCCGCCGGCCATCACCAGCGGAACATCCGCCGCCGCGGATCGTTTGTTTGACCGACCTGCGTCCGGACCGCTCGCCGCGATCCAATCTTCGATCTCTTTTTTCGGGAAGAGAAGTTTTCCCGTGACGCGGCGGAAAGGGAGCGCCTCCTCGGAGACAAGGTCATAGACCTTGCGCTGTTTCACCCGCAGCAGGGCCGCCAGCTCGCTAGTGGTTAGATAATCGGTCATCCCCTCGTCCTGCGTGTGTTGCGTAAAAATAACCTAATAAAACATATAAAAGCAATGATGCTCGTGGAATTGCCTCTGAATTGGGCAGCCATAGTGTTTGGGTTGCCCTAACTTTCCGCATGACTCAAATCAATGCAAAAATTATACACTAAAACACACAGCTTTCACCCAAAGCCGGGTGCCGGAGCCGAGTCTAAGGAGCGTTTAATGCTTGATTTTCGTAGTTGCGCTTTTGCTTTCTTGACGCTCTTCGTCGCGACGCAGGTCCACGCGGAGGCTCCGGCGACATCTGCGGCTCCGGGCGCCGGGGCCGCATCTCCCACCATCACAGTTTTCGCCGCGGCCAGTCTTAAGAACGCGCTCGATGCTGCGGCCGCCGCTTACAAAAGCAAGACTGGCGTCGATACGGCGATCAGCTACGCCGGCTCGATGGCGCTCGCGAAGCAGATCGAATCGGGCGCGCCGGCCGAGATTTTTCTTTCAGCCGATGCCGCCTCGATGGACTTTCTCGCTGAAAGAAATCTTATCCAGCCAAAGACGCGCTTCGATCTTCTTGGCAATACGCTTGTGCTGATAGCGCCGCGGACATCGAAATTAGAGAAAGTGGCCCTTACGAAAGAGGCGTTCGCGTCCGCGATCGGATCAGGCAAGATCGCGACCGGCGATGTCGCTTCGGTTCCAGTGGGCAAATACGCAAAGGCGGCGCTCGATAAACTCGGCCTTTGGAGCGTCGCGGAGCCGCATTTCGCTTTTACCGATAATGTTCGATCTGCGCTGATGTTTGTCGCGCGTGAGGAAGCGCCGCTTGGCATAGTCTATCTCACCGACGCCAAATCCGAGCCGAAGGTGAAAATCGTCGCGACCTTTCCCTCAACCTCACATCCGCCAATCGTCTATCCCATCGCTCTAACTGCAAGCGCCAAGGGTGACGCGCCGGCGAAGTTTCTCAACTTCCTGAAAGGGCCCGAGGCGAAAGCGATCTTTGTGGAGCAGGGCTTCGCGCCGCTACACTGAGAGATTGAAGTCATGCGCGCCTTTCCGGGCTCAGCAGCCGGGAAGGCGCGACATGTGTGTGGCGTGGCGGCTCGCCATCCCGGCATTGCGCGCAGCGCAACAGTATTTGCGTCTCTGATAAATCGGCGCGCGGCGGCTTGGCGATCGGATTGCCGTCGCCAGATGCTCACGACGAGCTTCAGGCGGCTCCCTGCGAGAAACTACTTCAGCGCAGGACGGCGCGCGAAGGTCAAAGAAGGGCCAAATGAAAAGCCCGCCGGCTTTGGGCTCGGCGGGCGGGCAAGGATTGCGACAGCGGCTCTTACCAGTAAACCATAGCGCGAACTTCGAACAAATCCGGATGCGCTGCGCTTTGATATCTGCCCTGGAGAGCCGTTAAGCCCGGCGGAACAAGACCGGCAAATCCGGTTGTAGCGAAAGCGCCCGCAGAGCCTGCGCCCAGTGGGGCGGACCAATGCAGCACATGCGTCCAGTTCGCTTGGAAATGGAAGCCGTTGTCAGGATACCAGTTGACGCCCAGCGTCGTATTCTCCTGCCGGCCGCCAGCGATGCCAGCCTGGTTGGCGATGAGCGCGGTGGTCGCCGTGTTCGGCACGATGAGCGTCGAATAGGTCAGCATGTTGAAGAGACCGGAACCCGACCAGCGGCCGCTATTGAGGTTAATGGCGCTGTAGCGAGCGGCAAGGCTGACGGCGCCAAAGCCGCCTTTGCTGAGCGGATTGAGAATTTTGACCTGCTCGAAGGACGCGCCGTTCTTGCCTTTGACGCTGTAGGCTGCAGCGCGCTCTTCGCCAGTGATGTACCACTGGCCGTAAGCATAGAAACCATTGAAGAACGCGGAAGAGCCGCCTGGCGTGAAGCCGAAGGGCGTAGCGGCGCTTGGGAAGAAGTTGCCGATGAGCGCCGCTTGCAGCATCTTGTTCGAGTCACGATTGACCTGCATGCCGATATATTCAGCCTGCATTGAAAGCGGGCCCCAGGCGCCGGCCAATTCGAAGCCGTATTGGAATTCGCTCGTGACGCATTTGCCCGTCAGACCGGTCGTCGTCAGGTTGGCAAGCGGAAATGCGCCCGGGAATGTAATCGTGCTGCAGGAAAGGTCCGGCGTGCCCAGCGTTTGCATGCCGAGGACGTTCGCTTCAGAGCGCAGGCGGTTGCCGACGCGCAGCATGCGATCGTCGCTTGCGCCGGTGGCGTCGTTTGGCTGATGATAGCGGCCGGCGACACCGAGATGGAGAAGCTCATGCTCGGTCTTGATCGGCGCGTAGGTCAGACGGCCGGTCAGTTCGAAATATTGCCCACCGCCGCGCGGAACCGGGGCCCAGAAGGTCGCCGGCGCGCTGATCAAAGCGGGGTTATTGATGTTGTCCTCGAAGCTCGTCGAGAAGACGCCCGCCTTCGCCGTCCATGCGTCGCCACGCGCCGCGGCAGCGACGCCGAGGTGACGGGCCGGCGCGAAGGCGTCGACCGACAGCGGACGTTCGATGAAGTCGGTGTATTTCGCCGAGTTGATAAAATCCAAGCTGAAGGGCTCTTTCATATAGCCGACCTGGATCCAAACAGGGCCTTTGGAATAGGGCGTTTCGGAGCCCGGAACATTCAGCCCGAGATAGGCGTCGCGAATGCCGCCCAGCGCGTTGCCGGAACCGGTCGAACCGGCGAAATCATACTCGAGCCTATAAAACCAGATTTTCGCGGCCGTTCCCTCGAACTCGAAACGCGCGCGCCGTACGCCGGCAAAGCCCTTGTATCCGAAGTTGTTCGGAACGCCGATCGGGTTGCTGATGCCGCCGCCATCTATAAACAGGCGGCCGCCGATCTTGAAGCTATAGGCCTTGTCAGCGGTTTCAACGAACAAGCCGTTGTTGAAGCTGACGAAGACCGGCGGCGGAGGTGGCGGACCGAGCGGTCCTTTCGTGACCGCGGCGGTGGCGGCGTTCGCGACATTGGTCGCGCGCTTGACCTCCGTCTTCTGCTTGGCGACCTGCGCCTCAAGCGCCTGCAGGCGTTCTTTCAGCGCGCGGATTTCGGACGCGGTGTCAGCCACGGCCGGAGCCGTCGTAAATAAGCCGAACGCCGCGATGGCGAGCGCGCGTTGTCCAACTCCAAGTTTCATAAAGTCCATCCTCATCTTTGACTTCGCTGGCTTTGGACGGATTTTCGCCAACGCCGTTTTCCCGGACGACGGTTTCCGGCGAAGCGCTATATATGTATAGTCAATAACGAAAGGTAAGTAGTCAATCGTTATATATAGGTATGCCTTATTAGCCCGTATCTGTTGCTGAAATATCACAATGCATTGCAAATGATCCAAGCAAAACGTGCAAAGTTAGAGCAATGGCGTGAGTAATTGTTGGTCACATCGCGATCTTGATTGCTCGGCGCTGCCAGCGCGTTCAATTCCGTCCGTCAGCACAGCTTAAATTTGCCGGCCGCCAGCGCTTTGAACGAATGCTGAACCGCGAGCGCCTTGGCTCACCGCGTCGCGTGGTTTTAGCGCAATTTTTGGGGCCAAATGCGTTTATGAATTCGCCACACTTCGACGCGACGACAAAAATACTGTCTTTTCGCATATTGCGGGCGCTAGGGGCTCCGCACTATCTCACTTGCGGCGGACAATGGTTCTCCAGATTGCGGTGACCAACGTCCGGCAGGGCGACAAGGCTCTAATTAGCGCTATTGGGAGATAATGATGAAGATATCGGCTCGAAACGTCATCGACGGCACGGTCAAGGAAATTAAGAAGGGCGTCACCACCGCTCATGTTCTGATCGATATCAGCGGCGCGACCATCACCGCCTCCATCACGAATGAATCGGTGGACGAGCTCGGCTTGAAGACGGGTGCAAAAGTGAAGGCCGTCATCAAGGCTTCTGATGTCATGATCGCCGTGAGCTGACCTTCTACAGGCCGCCTCGGGGCGCCCTTGGCGGCTCGCTTTGATGCGTGGGCGTAAATCGGTCTTTGCTTGTGGACCAAACCGAGTCCTATGTTTTCCTTATTCAACTCTTGGCGGCATCGAGAGTGGCGCGCCCCCACGAAAAACCAGGCTAGTCAAAGCCTCTCTGTTCCGCCAATATATAGCGACTTCATTCATTCCCGGGCGCGTAAGCGTGCGATGCTCTTCGGCCAAGCACAAAAATAACGCCGGATGATGGCCAGGGGGCTGTGCGAGGGCTCCGCGCGACCCGGTCGCATTCCAGAAACTGCAGTATCCGAGGTCGCTAAAGGACGCCGCATTGCCCGACTTTCTTCCCGCAACCCTTTTTGAATTGTCGCCTGCCGAATGGACGGCGATACGGCTCTCTCTGCGGATCGCAACCGTGGCGACTCTTGCGAGCCTGCCCTTTGGCATTCTCACGGCTTATGCGCTTGCGCGATGCCAGTTTCCTGGCAAGACGCTTGTCAACGGAATCGTTCACCTGCCATTAGTTCTGCCGCCAGTGGTCACGGGCTTCGTGTTGCTCATGCTGCTCGGACGCAAAGGCGTTTTCGGGCCCTATCTAGCGGAGATTGGCGTCGTTTTCTCCTTTCGCTGGACTGGCGCGGCGGTCGCCTGTGGCGTTATGGGGTTTCCCTTGATGGTGCGCGCCATGCGCTTGTCGTTCGAAGCGATTGATCGACGCTTGGAGCTCGCGTCAGAGACCCTGGGCGCGAACCGAATATGGACATTCTTCCTGGTCAACCTTCCGCTTGCTGTGCCAGGAGTCATCGTCGGCGCCATTCTCGCTTTTGCAAAGGCGCTGGGCGAGTTCGGCGCGACCATCACCTTTGTCTCCAACATTCCCGGCGAGACTCAGACGATTTCAGCCGCGATATATAGCTACACGCAGGTTCCGGGCGGCGACGCGGCCGCAATGCGTTTGACGATCGTCGCGGTCTTCATCGCCTTTTCCGCTCTTGTGGCGTCCGAGATCATTCAGTGGCGAGCTGCAAAACGTCTCGGGAACGTCGAATGATCGAAGTCGACGTCAGGTTGCAGGTTGGAGCGTTTTCTCTGGATGTCGCTTTTGCAAATGGCGCGGGCGTAACGGCGCTGTTCGGCCAATCCGGATCCGGCAAATCGCTGACGCTCAGCATCATCGCGGGGTTGATAAAGCCTGATGCGGGTTACGTCAGGCTGGACGGCGAAACGCTTGTTGACGTCGCAACGGGCGTTTTCGTGCCTGTGTCGCGCCGACGCATCGGCCTCGTATTCCAGGATTCCAACCTATTTCCGCATCTCAGCGTAAAGCAAAATCTACTGTACGGACGATGGTTTGCGCCACGGGGCGAACGCCGGATCGATTTCGACGCCGTTGTTGAAACTTTGGGAATTGCAAATCTCGTCTCACGCTCGCCAACGCGTCTCTCGGGCGGCGAGAGACAACGCGTCGCGATCGGCCGCGCTTTGCTGTCCTGCCCGAGGCTGCTGCTTCTGGATGAGCCGCTCGCGGCGCTGGACATGCAGCGAAAGCTCGAGATCCTGCCATTGATCGAGCGCGTCCGGGACGAGTTCGACGTTCCCATCATTTACGTGTCCCATGCCGTTGAAGAAGTGCTTCGTCTGGCCTCCCGCGTCGTTATTATCGACGCTGGCCGGGTGACGTCAGTCGGCGAGCCCGCCGAGGCGTTCAATCGTATCGCTGGCGCGCCGGCGGCGAATCGCTTTGACCGTTCCTCCATTCTGGCGGCCACGGTAGAAGAGACATCTGTTGCGCATGGATTGACGAAGCTAAATCACCCTGCCGGCACGATCTGGGTCGCGGGTTCGGCGGGAAATTGCGGGAGCCTCGCGCGCGTTATCGTTAAAGCGACCGACGTCATATTGTCGCGTGTTTTGCCTCAAGAGATCAGCACGCGTAGCATTCTTTCGGGTAAGGTCGCTAATATACAATTCGACGGCGCAATCGCGACGATCGAGATTGACCTTAAGGACGATGGGCGGCTTCTGGCCACCATTACGCGGGGCGCTCTGGAGGATCTCGCGCTCAAACCCGGTTCTTACGTCTATGCGCTGTTCAAGACGGCTGCTCTCGACGAGCGAGCTATCGGCATGGCTAGCGCTCAAGGCGAGTGAACTGATCTACGCCCGCTAACCCATTTAAGTATGCTGAAGGCGCGAGCCTGGTTGCCCTTGGTTTCCGACGCCCTTTCCTCATGTCGGTTGCGCTTGGCCTGTCACGGAGCAGGGGCAAGCGAGCGAAATGTAGCGTCATGAGCTGCAGGTCAATCGGCTCTATAGTCAAGCGAGAACGCGCTCGTTCGTCCAACGACCCCTGTGCGCAGTGGTAAGCGTTTGAAGACTCCGGCGCCGCTGATGCTTCAGACTCGCAATCACGTTCCATGGCCGCCAGTTGAATCATCTCAAAACGGGTTCTCCAAATACGATGCAGACCGCCAAGCAGATTGCTTGTCCGCACACGGGAAAACTAAGCTCAGCGATCGGAGCGACAATTCTTGTTGCTTTTGGCGCTGTCGCCGTGAGCTTGGCGACGGTGTTTTTTGCCTGGCTATTGCAGCAAGGATTTCGTCCGCAGGCGGGAAAGTTCGAGTGGCAGAATCACCGTCTCTTGTTGGCGATAATTATCGCCTTAGCCAACAACGTCGACAATCTGGGAGCAAGGATAGCATACAGCGTTCAGGGGACCAGAGTGGATCTGTTCATCAACTTATGGATTTCCGTCATCACATTCTTCATATCGGGCCTTGCAGCATTTACCGGAGAAGCGCTGATAGCTTCGGTTGGCAGAGGCGTGGCGTCGATGATCGCCATGGCGTTGCTGGTTAGCCTAGGGTCGTGGATGATCATACAGGCGAGTCGAAAGAGCTGGCACGAAAAAATCCACGAGCCGAAGACCTCGACAAGGCGCCGGACGATTCTGATAAGGCCTCATCACGCCGACATCGACGATTCCAGACACATCGATTTCAAGGAGGGCACAATCCTCGGCGTTGCATTATCGCTCAACAACATCGGAGGAGGCATAAGCGCTGGGACGCTGGGAGTAAGTCCGCTGTTGGTCGGCGTGCTGTCGGCTCTAATAAGCTTTGTAACTCTTTTCGCTGGCAACGCCGCTGCGGCTTATTTTGTTCGTCGGCGCATAGCGGACAAAGCGGCGGTTCTCGGAGGAATCGCGCTCATTCTCATCGGCATAAGGCAAATTATTTAGGTAGCGCTGGGTAGCTCGCTTCGGTTACTGAAATCAGCAGCGAAATCTCGAGAGTGGTGCGCCAATGATTCTCCCTGAAGCTGTTGTCGCTTCGATCGCAGATGCTTTGGGCGTCCCTCTATTTCTATTTTGCTTATTGGCGGCCTACGTCGGACTCGTGGCCGTCCTCTGGTTGAGACGTCGGTTTCGACGACGTGAGAAGGATGGTGCCATGCCAAAGGGCCGGCGCAACGACTCCGCTTGGTGGCTCAATTCCTTCGCCGACACGGCGTTCGATGCGGCGGGGCTAACCAGCGTTGAGGCTCGCGCACGTCGCGTCGAGTTTGGTCCCAACCTGTTCGATGTTCGTCAACAGCAGCCTTTGTTCCTGCAATTTCTTTCACGCTTTAGGAATCCTCTCGTCGTGCTGCTGCTTGTCGCCAGCGCAATTTCGGCTCTCACGGGAGAGGTAGCCAATTTTACGATTATTTCCATGATCGTGCTCTTCAGCGTCACGCTAGACTTTATTCAGGAGCATCGCGCCGGAAAAGCCGCGGAACGCTTACGTCAGTCGGTGTCGGTGCGCGCCAAGCTTATTCGCGATGGCAAACAGATCGAGGCGCCCGTTGCTGACGTCGTCCCGGGAGATCTCGTCATATTGTCCGCGGGCGACATGATTCCTGCTGACGGAATGGTTTTGGAAGCGCGCGATCTGTTCGTCAAGCAGGCGTTGTTGACGGGCGAGCCCTATCCTGTCGAGAAACGGCCGGGTTCGCTGCCGTCCGACGCAACCGATATCCAAGACGCCGCCAACGCTGTGTTCATGGGCACCAGCGTGATCAGCGGCAGCGCCAGGATGCGCGTGGTGAGAACAGGCGCCGATACAGCGATTGGAGCCGTCGCCGATCGCATCAGACGTCAGCCGCCGCCGTCCGCCTTCGAGATCGGGACGCATCGTTTTGGTCTGCTCATTATGCGCCTCACGATCCTTCTCGTGCTATTCGTTCTGTTGGTCAACGCGCTGCTACACAAGCCGTGGCTCGAGTCATTCATGTTTGCCGTCGCGCTCGCGGTGGGCTTGACCCCCGAGTTGTTGCCCATGGTTGTGTCCGTCACCTTGTCGCGCGGCGCGCTTCACATGGCGAAGCGGCGCGTCATCGTCAAACGATTGTCAGCCATCCAAAATTTGGGATCGATGGATATTCTGTGCACTGACAAGACCGGCACGTTGACCGAAGCGAAAATAAGGCTTGAGCAACATGTGGACACGACCGGGAGGCCAAGCGACCGCGTTCTCGAACTCGCTTATCTCAACAGTTTTTTTGAGACGGGCCTAAAAAGCCCGCTGGACGACGCGATCCTCGACCATCGAAACGTCGACGTGCATGAATGGAAAAAAATCGACGAAGTGCCTTTCGACTTTGAAAGGCGGCGCGTCTCCGTGCTCCTAGAAAAGGGCGAAGAACGATTGCTGGTGGTCAAGGGCGCCGCCGAGGAGATCATCGCTCTCTGCAATCTCTATCAAGATACAGAAAATGGCGTTCAGCATGCGCTTGATGCGCCAGCGTTGGCGCGAATAAATACTCAACGCGTCGCCCTCGAAAAAGACGGCTTTCGTCTGCTGGGCATCGCCTGGCGACGCGTTCCGAGCGATCGTCCACATGCGGTCGTTGGCGATGAGACGGAGCTTGTGTTCGAGGGATTTGCGGGTTTTCTTGATCCTCCAAAGGAAAGCGCTGGATCAGCGCTTGCAGCGCTCTCCGAAAGCGGCGTTACGGTTAAGATCGTCACCGGGGACAGCGAACTCGTCACCCAGCATGTCTGCGCCAGCTTGCATATCGCGGTCGAAGGAGTGCTAACCGGCAAAGAGATTAGCGAAATGGACGACTCCGCCCTACGCGTCAGGGTGGAGCAAACCAATCTGTTTTGCCGCGTCAATCCTTCGCAAAAGGATCGTATTATTCTGGCGCTTAAAGCAGGCGATCACGTCGTGGGATATCTGGGCGACGGCATCAATGACGCGCCGTCTTTGCACTCGGCTGACGTGGGTCTATCGGTTGATTCAGCTGTCGACGTCGCCAAGGAGGCGGCCGACATGATCCTTCTAGACCAGGATCTGCATGTCCTCCATGAAGGGGTGCTGGAGGGTCGTCGCACATTCGCGAATGTCATGAAATATATCATGATGGGCACCAGCTCGAATTTCGGCAACATGTTCAGTATGGCGGGCGCCTCGCTCTTGCTCCCGTTTCTACCGATGTTGCCGACGCAGATTCTTCTCAACAACATTCTTTATGATGTTTCGGAAGTGCCGATTCCGTTAGATGATGTCGATTCCGAGGACGTGCGCCGGCCGCAAGTTCTCGATATGACCTTTATCCGCAATTTTATGCTCGTCATTGGGCCCATAAGTTCCGCCTTCGACTTTCTGACGTTTTACGTCATGCTGTTCGTGCTGAACGCCAACGAGACCCTGTTCCGGACCGGTTGGTTCGTCGAATCGCTGTCCACGCAGGTCTTGGTGATCTTCATCATCCGCACGCGCGGCGATCCCTTTAGAAGCCGCGCGAATCCGGTCCTTGTCGCAACATCATGCGCAATAGCGATCATCGGCGCGTTGCTGCCGTTCACCCCGCTCGCGTCCTATTTCGGCTTCGTGCCGCCGCCGGTTCGATTTTATATGATACTTGCGGCGATGGTGGTCGCCTATCTTGTGATCGTCCAATTCGCCAAGAAGGCTTTTTACCGATGGTTCAAAAGATCGCGCACGCCAATGCGCGCCGACTTTGTCTCTGGCGCTCGC
The DNA here is from genome assembly GCF_005771425.1 of Methylocystis sp. B8. GTDB lineage: Bacteria > Pseudomonadota > Alphaproteobacteria > Rhizobiales > Beijerinckiaceae > Methylocystis. The sequence continues at coordinate 53,230 of NZ_VBTZ01000003.1, forward strand.
ACTGGGTAGAGCGCTCCGGACCCAGGTCAATGCACGAAATCAATTCTCCAGTGCAGTTCTGCCCTTACGCGTCCTGCGCAACAATCCTTGTCCATAAGTCCGGTCTCTAGGAGACCGCAGCGTCGAAGATGGCGCCGGCTTCCGTCAGATCGAAGTCGGGAATTCGAGCGGACGCCAAAGGATCCTGCCCTGATAGCCATTGTTCAAGCGCATTCGGCGCTGAGAGCGCACAATTGAGCGCTCTGCTGACTTCATAGAGTCCCCAGGGCAGCCCGGCGCGCCGAAGCGCCGCCATCAAGGCGTTTTGCACCAGGCTACGGACAAAGAGATGCGCTGCAGAGACGGGTGTTTCGACGGTCTCGCCTCGCGCAGCGGAAACGCATAGATCCTTGTCGAAGGCGGCGTGACCACGGCAAGCGAGCGGACGAACTTTATAGGCGAGGCATAATCCGGCTTCGATCAGCGGACAGGCACGTTGGACCGATATTCGCTGTTCTTCCGACAACCCGCCAACCGCTCGATCGGCGTCGGCCACGCGTTTTTCGAGCATTACCCCACGCTCGGCAAAGGCGGCGGCATTGACCGAAACAAAGCGCGCGAGAAGAAATATTTCTGGCGCCGAAGCGACGACGCGCAGGCGACAGCAGGCTTCGCATTCTCCCTGGCAGGCGAGAGCAGGTTCGCCCTCCGCCTGTATTGCAACGTTTTTCGTGAATGCGTCGAAAGCTTGCGCGCAAAGCAGCGCGACGAGCTCCGGGCGTGTCCGGCAGGAGTTTATCGTCTCGCTGAAAGCATGCGAGGTGGCCTTGAAGAAGGCGGAGGGGCTGATGTCTTCGTTCATCAATCTTCTCCGCCTTTAAGCCAATAGCCGTTTATCGCCCTTTGAAGATCTGCGGCAGATCCGTGCGCCACGGCGCTCTCCGCCGACGTCTGAGCGCGCCGCCAAGTCGCGAGCGCGCGGGTATCGGCATCGATATATTCAGCCAACTCGCCGGCAAAGCCAAGATCGATGAAAGGAAGCCTCGCAGGGCGCGCCGGCGCGCGCAAGACCGTCATGAGAGGGTTCAGCCCCTTGGTATTGATTATTCGCTGCCGCCGTTCGATCTCGGACTTCCGCTACGACCCGCCGCGATCACGTGGGACGCCCTCGGGGCCGCGAGAAGGCGGCGCGCTTATCAGCGTCGCGATCGATCCTGGCCATCAATTCGCGCGACTCGAGGATGATTTTCTGGCTACCGATCGCCTCGAAGGGCATGACTCCATGATGCTGGCAGGTGCGGTTTAAGCGCCATACATGGGCCCCCGAAACGCGCTCGGCGCGGAGATCGGCGATTGTCGGCGAGGCAGGGTGTATCCGGGAAGGATAAAGGCGGGCGGAAGCGGCGCGAGGCGGCAAAAGGACGCGAGCGTTACCCCCGACGCTACCCAAGCAGTTTGCCATCGCTCGCTCCTATTCGGCTGGAAATGCCATAGGCCATTTTTTGGTGAGCGCGCCGGGACCCCCTGATTAAAAGTCTCATTTTTCGGCTTTTCGGGGCTATCCGATTTTGCGCCAAAGCCAGATATCACACTGATAAGCATTGACTTTTTCTCCGAGACGCTTTCCGATTGCCATCGCCGATTTTCTTTCTGGTGGTCACCATTTGGTCACCAATGGAGGCCCGATGAGCGTGCGGATTGCGAAGCTGACAAAACGGATTGTCGACACGGCGCAGCCTGAGTCTGAGCGTTATGTCGTCTGGGATAGCGCGCTGAGAGGCTTCGGGCTTCGGGTCGAGCCGTCGGGGACGAAGACGTTTCTCGTCCGATATCGCTTCGGAGGTCGGAAGCGCTTTCTCGCGATCGGTCGGTTCGGACATCTGACGCCGGAACAGGCGAGGGGGCTGGCCCAGGCAACGCTCGCAGATGTGCGTCACGGCAGTGACCCCGCAGAAGAACGCCGCGAGGAGCGAGCGGCGATCACCGTCGACGAACTCGCAAAGAGATTTCTCGCCGAGCACGTAGGGCCCAAGCGGAAGGGCACAACGGCGGTTCATTACCGCAGCCTGATAGAACGCTATGTCTTGCCCAAACATGGATCCCGGAAGGCGCATGATTTCACGCGGTCAGACCTCGCACGGTTACATTTGTCGATACGAGACCATCCCTATCAGGCAAATCGGCTGCTCGCGGTAGTCGCAAGCATGTATTCTTTCGCAGAGCGGCTTGGACTAGTCGCAGATGGGTGCAATCCCGCGGCTCGGATTGAGCGGTTTCCAGAGTCGCGGCGGGAACGCTTCCTAACGACGGAAGAGTTGGCGCGGCTCGGAGAGGCATTTCGCCGATTTGAGAACGACGGGCGGTTCCGAGAGGGGATTGTAGCGCTGCGGCTCCTACTTTTTACAGGAGCGCGCTTGCGCGAAATCCTTCATCTGCGCTGGGAACATGTTGATATGGAGCGGGGCTTGCTGTTTCTCCCCGATTCCAAGACCGGCAAGAAGACGATATTTCTTAACGCGCCGGCGCTGTCGGTACTTCGATCGCTGGAGAGGGGCGGAGCTTGCGTCATACCCGGCGCGGATCCAAATTTCCCGCGAGCGGATCTTAAGAAGCCATGGGCGGCAGTGACTGAGGCCGCCGCTCTTCCGGGGTTGCGCATTCATGACCTGCGACATTCGTTCGCCAGTGTCGGCGCCGGAGCAGGACTTGGCTTGCCGATCGTCGGCAAGCTCCTTGGCCATACGCAGGCTTCCACGACTAGCCGCTATGCGCATCTCGACGCCGATCCGATCCGACGCGCAGCTGATGCGATAGGTGAGACCATTGCCGCAGCGCTTGATAAAAATGGCGGCAGTAATGCAAGTTCGAAGTCTGGTCAAAAGCATTTGTCACTTTGCGACAAACTTCAGTTGTCGCCAATCTGGCGTCCTATTCCCGCAAATCGCAATAATCTGCTCTTCCCAAAAATCTCGATCACTTTATCGTCCGGCCCTCTCAAAAGCCACGACTCTAACTTCATCTGGACGACATAGCCGGGATCACGGCAGACCGTCCTTTCCAAAATTTCGCAGCAAATAGCTGTCTTCATCAAGAAAAGGGCGAATGAGCTTCACGCGGACGCTCCCTCCAGCTCGACGGGCGCGACCTTATTTTTAAGAAACCAGCGATAGGCGTCGACCACACCTTCCTCAAGACCAATTTGAGGGAGCCAGCCGAGCGTCATGATTCGGCTCGAATCCATCAGCTTGCGAGGCGTGCCGTCTGGCTTCGAGGCGTCGAAAACGATGCGCCCTTCATAGCCAACGGCGCGCTTCACGAGCTCGGCGAGGCCACGAATGGAGATTTCAGAGCCCGCGCCGCAGTTGATGTGCTCGTAGTCGTCGTAATTGTCTAGACAGAAGACGACGCCCCGCGCGAGGTCGTCCACATGGAGGAACTCCCGCAAGGGCGTGCCGGTGCCCCAGACAACGACTTCGCTCAGCCCTGCCTGCTTCCCTTCGTGGAACTTGCGAATGAGCGCCGGCATCACGTGGCTTGTCTTCAGGTCGAAATTATCATTCGGCCCGTAGAGATTGCAGGGCATAACGGAAATGTATCGGCGACCATATTGCTTGCGGTAGGCTTGGCACAGCTTAATGCCGGCAATCTTGGCGATGGCGTACCATTCGTTCGTAGACTCAAGTGGCCCCGTTAAAAGCGCCTCCTCCTTGATCGGCTGTGGCGCGAACTTCGGATAGATGCAGGAAGAGCCGAGAAATACGAGGCGGTCGACTCCGGCCGCGTGAGCGGAATGAATGACATTAACCTCGATCGCAAGATTGTCGTAAATGAAATCAGCCGGATATGTGTCATTGGCGTAAATGCCCCCGACTTTCGCCGCAGCGAAAATTATTGCGTCCGGACGGCTCTGCTTCAGCCAGACCTCGACAGCCATCTGATGGCGCAAGTCTACGACTGCTCGGTCGGCCTTAATAACCTGGTCCCCCCGAGCTTCCAAATATCGAACCAAGGCGGAACCTACCATGCCGTTATGGCCTGCGACCCATATTCTCCGACAGGTCAACTTATCGTCTCCATCCAAGTGTAGTCCCAGATCTTGGGCCTACGACAACCATCAGTGCTTCATCTCCGTAGGTAACCGCAAAAAGCAATCCCACGCATTCGTTAAAACAACAGTGGTCTCACCTAAATCCCTTGCGGATCACCATACGGACGAGACACCTAATTGTCGAGTATAGAAGCCTGCGCCTGTATTGCGACATATCTGCTGCGATCGCGCTTGTTCATCCGGAGGGGTCAGAGTTCGAGGGTGAGATTGGCGCAACTGCGTCGCGTGATCAACCTGCAACCGGTGGAACTGGCCAGGTTCCAGCCGGTCGATGTTGGTCCATGCGTGCCTTTGAGCGTGACAACAGCAGGGACTCTCATCGCCAGCGAATGGAAGTTCAGGGGCAGGTCAGCATGGAGGGAATACCGCGCGGCAAATAAGTCAGAATTATCCCGTGGAGGATTCCGCGCGGGTCATCCGGAAAGCCGCAGGTGGATTTGGTGATTTAGTCGGCGGACAGGCCGAAGAGTGGGACGCGGCTGATTACTGCTCAAGGCGCCAGCGCCGTGGGTATTACTTCAAAATTCAGTATTCACTGCCAGCAAGTCGGCATCCATGTCGAGAGCAGTACCGTCTGAAGCCATGCCGACAATGACGTCGACCGTAACTACGTCGACATCGAGGACACGATTGCCTCGCTTACGAAGCGGTAGGGTTGCGTCGCCTTCAATTGCATTCGATGGCTCTATTCCTGCTTAAGGGGTCGATATGAAAGATCGTAAGACCAGCTTATTGCCATCGAGATCACGCCATTGTTGCTCGGTGCACTGATCTGCTCGCACCGCGAAATACATAGTTCCTCTCGCAGCTCTCCAACCGAGGACTTGAAAATCAGGTCTCGGCGTGCGCCCCGCAAGACACGCGTCAATTTGCTGCGCAAGCGCCGCATTGCCCGCCACTCTAAAATAGAGCGCATTCCGGCCGCAGATTTTTTGAAAGACCGGAAGATCTGAAACGGTGACGCTCGTTCTATAGCGAGTGGCTTCAATCAAGGGCAATCCGAACCCTTCCGCGATCGAAAGCGAAACGAGATCCACAACGTTTTCGCCGTTCGAAGACCGTCGGCGCCTATTCGGCTTGGCGTCATGGCGCTGGCAGTCAGGAACGTCGATTGACGTTTCCGGCCATATCTCCAAGGCTGGTGACGGGGAGGTCTGAACTCCGCTTTACGAAGCGGCCAACATTATGCTGACGCGCTTCAAGGGCTTTAGCAGCCTCAGAGCCTGGGGCCTGAAGATTGCCCGAAAGCGCGGCCACAAGCGCGCTTGCGTGGCGGTCGCGCGCAAGCTCGCGGTAATCATGCGCGCCATGTGGCGTGATGGTTCGACGTTCCCATTCAAAGCGCCGGCGGCGCAGAAAAAGCCGAAAGGAAAGCGCGCGCTAAAGCTCCTTGGCGCTGCCACGTGAAGCTCAATTTGCTGCATCGACGACGGCGGACTGACGACGTTTTGAATCGAGGGAATCCGCGCGAGCGGAGAACAGTTCTGATGCAGACCAAGGGCGGCGGGAAGCACGATATCTTATGAAATGGCCTGCCCCTCACCTACCGGCTGGGGTGGTGGTGGCCCTGGCGGGTGAAAGAAATCTGGGGGATTCCACAATGAATATCGACGTGCTTGGAATTGACCTTAGCAAAAATGTTTGCAGCGTCGTTGGGCTGGACGGAAAAGGCGAGGTCGTTTTCCGCCGCCGCATCCGGAGAATTACATTGGCGCAGCTGGTCGAGAAGCTCCCAGCGTGCACCATCGGTATGGAGGCATGCTGCGGAGCCCATCATCTTGGACGTCAATTTACGGCTCTGGGGCACACGGTCAAATTGATGCCCCCTGAATATGTAAAGTGTTACGTCAAGGCACAGAAAAATGACGACCGCGATGCCGAAGGAATCCCGGAAGCCGCGACCAGGCCAACGATGCGGTTTGTCACCTTGAAGAGCGAGGAACAGCTCGACATCCAGTCACTCTACCGCACGAGGGACCGTCTCGTCGGCGAACGAACCGCGCTCATCAATCAGCTGCGAGCTGTCCTTTTTGAGCGCGGCCTGGTTATCCCCAAAGGCCGAACAAAGCTGGATCGGTGGTTGCGGGAAGAACTGCCGAGCGCGAGCGGGCTGACCCCCGTATGCAGAAGCTGGTGAGCGACCTGATGCTCGAACTCCGGGAACTCGATACGCGGATTGCTGCATTCGATCGCGAGTTCGCCGAATTGAGCCGAACCGACGAAACAATGCGCTCTCTGCTGTCGATTCCCGGCGTCGGCGTCATCAACGCCACGGCGATCGGAACCGCCATTGGCGATGGGTCCGCATTTGCGAAAGCGCGTGACTTCGCGGAATGGCTGGGGCTCGTTCCCTGTCAAGTGACGACCCGAGGAAAGCCCCGGCTCGTCGGAATTACGAAACGTGGCAGCAGTTATTTGCGTATTTACTGATCCGCGGCGCCCGCTCCGTATTGCCGGGTCTGGCTAAGAGCGAGACCCCGTCTTGGGAGTTGGCCTCGCGCGCCGCTCGAATGGGCGAAACGCAATGTCGTTGTCGTCGCCTTGGCGAACAAACTGGCTCGTATCGTGTGGGCCGTTGCGCGGTCGGGGAACACGTTCGACTCCCGTCTGGTAGCAGTGTGACGGCTGAAAGAATGACAGTGGAAATGCGCCCGAGCCGCATTCCGATTGCAAGAAATGTGCGGGTGGTGTGAACAAAGATGGCCCAACAATCGATCGGCGTTCGGTAAACCTGTCATCAGGCAAGGGCCCATTCGAGGCCGCGTATCTTATCAGGAACCGACCGCGCGACTCTCCATCTTGGCCGGACTTTTCATGTCGAGGCCGGATACGTTGATGCAGATTGTACGGTCCATTTTGAACACAACGCTTGCAGTCGGGGCAGGCCATACGTTGCCAGTGGCGCGCATGCGCGCGACCACGTTGATATGTCTGTGGATGATGCCCCGCGATCCCGATGCGGACTTGTGCCGCAGCTTTTTTTTTGACGTTGCTGAGCACGGAGGAGTGCATGGCGCTTCAGAGCTTTTCAAACGCGGGAGCGGTGCTGACATGACGGCTTTAACAGCCCGCGCGATCAACCGAAAACGCGCGCCTTCGCGCGCGACATCACCGTTGCTTGCGATTAACCGATGGAGGAAGATATGGAGACGAAAAAGCCGGGACGACGCCCGATTAAGAGGGCAAGATAAAAGAGACAGCCTGCGGCCTTGTCCGGCGGTCGGTTTGTTATTTCGGATCAATACGCTCGCACAGGCTGCCGGTTTCATCCACAGCCTGCCAAACAGAATAACTATTTGCGCTCGCATATCAATTTCCACCTCGCACGACTCTTGAGATGGCTGGCGACGACGATATCCGGATTCGCCCCGGGCATATTCGCCAGAAAAAGCCGGGAAAGGGAAAGAGTTTTGTGTCGCGCGTGCTCGCGGCGACGCAGAAGGCGGACGGATTGTATCGATCAGCCCCGCGCGGGAAGGGTCGCGGCGCCTTCGGCCGCGGCCGCGCCGCGAGCTTCTTCGCACTGCTTGGGTGGAGTGGCGTGGCTTGTGCTTGCTGTTCGATCCGCACTTTCGCTCAAGGATCAGATCCACGCAAATGGCGCCACGTGGCTGGACCGGCGTCTTTTCGCCAACGAGCCTTTGCCGATCTTGGAAGCAGGCTTAGGTCTGGATGTCAGCAACGCGGTGGAGGCGGAGGGCGTCTTATCGCCGAAGGACTTGCTAGACGACAGCGGCAGCGACTCGTCTTCGCCAACGATCTCCTCGAAACGCTGCGCGCTCGCGAGCTGAATGAAGCGTCCGCCCGACTCCGTCCGATCAGCGTCTAGCTGGCGCGCCACGCGCTTGCCGGAGATCGACGTGTCCGGGATCGCCGCGAGGCAATTGCGGGTCACGTCATCGACGATGTTCAGGACTGACCCGCTTCGTCGACGACGGGCGTATCGAGATCGACTCCAATATCGTCGAGCGTTTCATTCGTCCGATCGCTTTGAACCGAAAAAATGCGCTCTTCGCCAGATCCGACGGCGGCGAGCACTGGGGGATCATCGCCTCGCTCGCGGAGAACTGCAAACTCTGTCGCGTCGATCCGCGGGCCTACTTCGGGGACAGGCTCACGAAGATCGTCAACGGTCATCTCAACAGCGAGATCGACGGGCTCCTAGCTCCTACCTTGGGCCTCGCGCCGCCCGCTGCGCTCAAAGACGTGGCCTGAAAACGCCGCTTACGATCTGGGAGGGTACGCCCGGCGAGGTTGAAACGCACCGCTCCCGCAGTATTCAAACTATTTCCTCCCGTTCCCAACCGACGCTGTATCGCATTCGCCCAAATCGTTTCATCATGAGGCAGATGCTCTGCTATGGCCGGAGCGTCCGAGAATGCCTGGCCATCAGGATAAATCGCAAGCTTAACTCGACGGACGTCATCGACGTGCTGTCCGATCTGTTCATTCTGCGCGGCGTCCCCGGCCATGTGCGATCAGACAATGGCCCCGAGTTCATCGCCAAGGTCGTGCAGGATTGGATAACCCGCCGTCGGCGCCAGGACCGCTTACGTCGAGCCAGGCAGTCCATGGGAGAATGGCTATTGCGAGAGCTTCAATTCGAAGCTTCGCGACGAACTGCTAAACGGCGAGATCTTCTACTCGCTCAAGGAAGCGCGGATCGTCATCGAAAGCTGGCGGCGTAATTACAATGAAGTGCGGCCACATTCGTCGTTGGGATTTCGGCCGCCAGCCCCCGCGGTTCTGTTCCCCGAGCGCCCGGCTGCGCAACCCCAGCCAGCTCCGCCCGGGCGCTCAGCCGCTGGTCCAAATGCCGCTCTTAAACTAACATTCGAACTGGATCACCAAATGGGGGCGGGCCACCTCTCGCTCGCGATCAGTCTGCCGACGATGATTGTGGGCTTCACCCGTTACAGCCGTGATCGGAGTTTTTTCGGTCTTGGGACAAACCCGCTCCTTTGTCCTCCTCATGGCGCTCGGCTCTATCTTCGGAGTTCATCGGCGGTCGGCTGCTCGGCATTGTGCCGAGCGCGATTTTGTGAAAAGGTTATAACTCTGGTATGAATTTAGCGTGCGAGATAAGGCTTCTGCGGTCCCTGCCGCAAAATCATTGGGCATCAGCCAGCTTTGAGCCGCTGCATTCGCGCTCGAGGATGAAGTGGCTTTTTTTGATTTTCGAGGGCGCCATGAACAGAGTCCTTGTGACGGCCGCCGGCCGCGCGTTATCGGCGTAAATCCGACGAAGAATTAAGATGAACTCCGACCGAAAATTATCGTTGCATTTTGTTAAGGAGCGGCGCGCCGAAGAAGAATATTTGCGCGCCTACGCTGTCGATGACGCGACGAGATTCGTCTACATAAAGCTCAAGGAGCTCTATTGGACCGTGGGCCGGTTTCTCGGCTTCGTAGGCCGGCGAGAACCGGCCCCAAGAGAGGCATATTGCGAACGTCCCAAGCTGACCGACGAACAAATGGAGGGAGCCGCCTCCGCGCTCAAGTGCCCGCGCGTGCTGATCGACGTTACGCTCACGCATCGATTCGAGCGACACACAGGGATACAGCGCGCCATCCGTGAGATGAGCAGGCTGGCTTTCGGGGACGGCCGCGCGCTGCCTGTGATCGTCGAGGGGGGCCGCCTGCGCTCCTATTTCGATCACCCGTCGCTGCCGAGCGTGATCGAGGTCGGCCCCGGCGACAAGTTCCTGATGGCGGATTCGAGTTGGGAGCTGCTCGATGAATATCTGCCGGTCCTCGCGCAAGTTTCGGCGCAAGGCGGCGAAGTCGTCGTCTGCCTTTATGACATCATCCCGCTTCTCTACCCTCTTGCGGTCTCCCCTGAAGCGGCGGAGCTCTTCAGCCTATGGTTCGAAAAAATCGTCTTAAAGAGCGACGTGGTTATGTGCATTTCCGAATGGACCGCCACAAATTATCGTGATTATATCACAAAAAATAGTTGCCAGACGAAGCAGGGACAGAGAATTGGGTGGTGGCGCTTGGGTGCCGATTTTCAACTCGACACGCATCAGCCGCCGTCGTCCCGCGCTGTCGGCCTCACCTCGCGAGACTCGCCGTTCTTCCTGAGCGTCGGCACGCTGGAGCCCCGGAAAGGCTATTCCATCGCCCTAGCCGCTTTCGAAAAGCTCTGGAACGACAATGTCGATGTCCGCTATGTCATCGTGGGTCGTCAGGGAGGCCGGGCCAAGGCGCTCGAAGCGAGAATTACCTCGCACGCCGAATATGGCCGCCGGCTCATCTGGGTCAATGACGCCAATGACGCGGATCTTTGTCATTACTATACGCATGCCCGGGCGTTGATCTACGCCTCGGTGATCGAGGGCTTCGGTCTCCCATTAGTCGAAGCGCAGCATCATGGCTTGCCCGCAATTGTCTCCGATCTCCCGGTCTTTCATGACATCGGCGGCGAACAAGTGCGCTATTTCGATCTTCTTGACGAAGAAAGTCTTGCGGTGGAAATTTTACGCGTGATCCAGAACCCGAGGCCAAAAGGCGCCGTCACCCCAACGTACACATGGCGTCAGTCGATCAATTGTCTGCTGGATACGATCAACGATGACACCCTGCAACTCGGAGTTCCCCGCAGCCCGGATAAGACATCGCCACCGCAAGAACGTGGATCGCGCCGACTCAGCCTGCGATGACCGCCGGCGTGGTCGAGCGCGGGAATAACGCCTACCTTAATGTCGGCGAACTGTGTGTAGAGAGAATGGGTCGAGGTTTTGCATGGCTCGATACTGGCACTCCCGAATCGTTGATTGAAGCCAGTGACTTTATAAGGACAATCCAAACCCGCCAAGGTCACGGAATAGCGTTTCCTGAAGAAATTGCTCACTCGGCCGGTTGGATATCTGACTCAGACTTGGAGCAAATTATCGATGGAATGCCCAAGAGTAGACTTGCAGCCATTTTAGGATCGATTTTGTCGGAACCTCGATAACTCTAGCCATTTCGGAGGCGCGCCGTGGTCAACACCAATGTATTCCGGATACAGGATGATCAAGCCTACGCCAGCTGGATTGAGGAATTTGACGAAATACGTGATGATCAGATCAAGAGCATTAAATGCCGCGTAGAATCACTTTCCAGCACACTGCGCATCGCTGTTGTCCCCCTCGCAGCAAGTGCGTCATCCGGGGAACTAATCCAATTCAAGCGCATGCTTGAGAGTCAGATCTACCCGCATTGGCACATATGTTTCCAAGACAATATCGATCTCGACGATGCTTCTCTTGTACCGTGTACTGCCGGATCGCTGGCAGCCTTGATCTCACAAGCAGCGCTGACCGCCGACTTTGTTCTCCCTTTGCCGCTCGACGCGATCCTGCCGCCCCAAGCGTTAGCGCATTTTGTGTTAACCCTTTCGGAAATTCCTGACGCAGATATCATTTATGCTGACGAAGATGTCCTGAGAGGAAAGATTCGCTCACAACCCTCTTTCAAAACTGATTGGGATCCATTGCTGATTCTAGGTTCCAATTTCGTAGGAATTCCTGCTCTTTATAGAGCACAAGCGATACAAAGGGCTCAACCTGAAGAACTGTGTGAAAAAGCGTGCGCCACGGATAATCTGTTACATGCCCTGACGTTGCGTGTGAGTAGCACTTCGTCGTCCGAAAGAATCCTTCACATTCCTTCCATTCTTGCTCATCGCTCGAAGCTACCAGAATGGAGTGGTGATCAAGCTCGTCACATTGTTTCCTCACATCTCGCTTCTCTGGGCCTCGGAACCATAGAGGTCCGTCCCGCCCCATTGGATTCGAAATGGAATCGGGTTAGTTTTCCGTTGCCGACGCCGGCTCCAAGCGTATCCATTATCGTCCCGACGCGCGATAGAGCGGATCTAATCTCGGCCTGCGTCACCGGGATACTGAATCGCACAGATTATCCATCCTTTGAGCTAATTATAGTCGATAACGGCACCAAAGCGCCCGACGCGTTGGCGATCATCGAGTCCTTCAAATGCGATAACCGCGTACGAGTCTTACGTGATGATCGGCCGTTCAATTATTCTCGGTTGAACAACTATGCTGTAACGACTGCACGAAGCGACATTCTTGTCCTTCTGAACAATGACGTCGAAATATTGCACGACGACTGGCTAACTGAGTTGGTGTCACTCGCATCGTATCCTGGAATTGGCGTTGCAGGCACCAAGTTGCTTTACCCAGATTTACGAATTCAGCATGCTGGCGTGACATTTGGACCAGACAGTACAATTCAACATCAAATGCGCCTAGCAAGTCGAAACGACCCTGGCCCGGGAGGCGCGCTTGCTCTCATACGATCGGTATCGGCTGTTACCGGTGCTTGCCTGGCGATACGTAGAGAAATATATATAAAAGTAGGAGGGTTGAATGAAGAACGCCTGCGCGTTGCGTATAATGATATTGATCTATGCCGCAAGGTAGCGCGACTTGGGCTTTCAATCGTTTGGACCCCATTTGTAGAACTCGTACACCATGAATCTATCTCTCGTGGACAGGCATCTACACCAGAGAAGGCCGGGCGAGATTCGGCAGAAAGTATAGCTTTTTGGTCCATGAACCGCGACCTATACGAATTTCCTGACCCTTTCCACAATCCGCAAATTCATTTCCAGAATGATTGTGTTGACTTCGCTCGACCACCAAGGCCTCACAGGTTTCGGCACCTCAGAAATCAAGAGCGATATGTGGCCTTCCTTTATTGAGAAGACTTCAATTGTACGCGGCGGCGCAATAATCGCCCAATGACGCATTGTGCGACCGCGTGGCGGCGCAAAACCGCGGCTGAGTTTTTCCTAATTTTTTTGGGAGGGCGGCCGGGGATGTTTGCGGTGGAGACCTACGCGGCGGTTCAGTGCTTTGTGTTCGTTGAGGGGAACGGCCGGCGTGAGGTAAGCGCTTTTTCCAACCTGCGCTGATCAGAACCGATGCACCCAGTCGCGCAATCCGATGGACATGATGCGCCAGGGATGTTCGATGAGTTTTCTCCAGGCGTCGCGGCAATGATCGACGATGTCATCGTATGATTTGAACACGCGATTGGAGAGCCAGCTGGAGAACTTCATAAACCACTGGGCGAATCGGCGCTGAGTTGATTCACTGGGTCGTGTCGCAAGGAGGATCGCGGACATGAAGAGGGACTCGCCCGGTTTCTTTGACGTCGATGAACGGTTGGCGGAGTTGTCTGCAAAGGGCGACGATCTGGAACGATTGAACGCGCTGGTTGATTTTGAACTGTTCCGCGCCGCGTCGGAGACGGCGGTTCCACTCAGCGACCACTCGAAGGGCGGACTGCCGCCGTTCGCTCACGTGCTCATGTTCAAAGTCCTGATCCTACAAGCGACGCATTCTTTGTCGGGCGAGCGCTGCGAATATCTGATCAAGGAGCGGCTTTCGCTCATGCGCTTTCTTGGTCTTGGACTGGCGGATACGGCATATCGCTCGGCGAAGAACGAAGCGACGCTGTCGCGGCGCGGCTTTGTCTCGCGCATTCATCGCAAGAAGCCAAAGGGCAAGCCGATGCCCGAGCGCATGCGTATCGCAAATGCGTTGATGTCGAAAGTGCGCAGTGCCGTGGAGTATGTCTTCCCCCACAAGAAGGGACCGACGGGCTACCTCGTGCGAACAATCGGCATCGTCAGAGCCAAGGTGGAGATCGATCTGGCCAATCTCGCCTACAAGATGCGTCGCTTCGTCTGGCTGACGACACAATATGCCACTGCGTAAGGGCGTGGGCCGCAACGACGCCTGCCGTCGGTCCAAAAAGGAGAGTGATTCAGCTCACACGCTCTTACGCGCGGCCGCCATTCCCGGCGATCCCGCCAGCCAAAAAAAGCCGGTTTCTGGAGGTCTTCAACTGTTGGCTGATGATGGCTACCAGAATCCACAATTTCGCGGAAATCGTCAAGCGTTCGGATGCGGCCAAGGGCTTCGAGGTCTTGCCCAGGCGTTGGGGTGTTGAGCGAACGGCTAGGCCACTGCCGCCGATTGGCCAAGGACTGGGAAAATCTCAATCGAAAGGCACGCGCTTTCTTGCACCTCGCCTTCCTTCGCCTCATGCTCAGAAGGTTCTGTAATCAATCATGAAGTCTCTGGACCGACTCTTAAGTGTGATGGCCGACTCACCTTCGGGTTCATCACGGTCGCTTCCACTTCCGCGAATATTTGCTATTTGAAATGAATCGCTAGCCTAACCGCAGAGGTTAAAGTGCGTTTCCTGGTCGATCTTACTCACCTTCGCTGCCCGTCGATTGATAGATACAAACGGACAGCGGCAATGCTTTCGTCTGAGCTCGAGACAACTAGTGGCCTTGCTGTGGAAATTTCGGACGCTGGTAGTGTGCAATTAATTCTCGCGGAAACACGTGCCGATTGGAAGGCATGGTGGGAGCAATCTTGGAGCCTCCCTAAGCGGTATATCGACTTGGGGCGGGCGATTGACCTGACAATGCTTTTTCTTTGTTCGAAATTCTTGCCGATATCCCTCAGACCGGAACAAAAAGATGATTTTGGCTGGAAGCTGGCCTATGCGTTCGAGTTCGTGCCGAGGCCTTTGCGCAAGCGTCTTACCGAGTTGCTCGACGTTGATAAAGACTTGTCTCGGCGCGGAAAGTTTCATCACTGGCTAAAGGAACGCGGCGTCAAGTTGGATTGGCTTCCGAGACCCGCCATACATCAAGCGAAATTGGAGGTGTCTTTGAATGACCAAGATGTGCTTGTTCTTCCAGGCGCTAGCTGGTGCTATATCGATTTCGATTCATTAAAAAAGTTGAAGGAAGTCGCAGGCTTTAAATTGGTTTGTTTTGTCTACGATTTGTTGCCCGTCGATTATCCTTCTTTTATCAAAGCTACTCAGCGTGAACAATACAAGAATTTTATTTTAGACGTCGGTCGCCTCGCAGATTTAATTGTTACGCCGAATCAAACAACTTTGTTTCGACTAAAATCGTTCTTAGAGGACCAAAACACTCGTGCGCAAAAGATCGTCTCAATTTCACTTATGGGGGCATCGCTTGCGAAACGACAAACGAAACCTACGATGCGACTTCTGAAACATAGACTTCCTAAAAAAAAATTCATTCTGTGTATCGCGCCACTGCGTGACCGTAAGCATCTGTTGTGGCTTTATGCCCTTTTCGAAAAGCTTCATCGTGAGCATCAAAATTTTCCATTACTGGTGCTCGCAGGAAAGGCGGTGGAGGTGCGCATTTTGAGAATGCTTTCAGCCGATCCCTCGTTCGGTAAGGTCGCAATATACTTGGAAGAGCCTACTGATGAAGAATTATCGTGGTTGTATTCAAATGCATGTTTATGTCTTTGCCCTTCCTTCGAAGGGGGGCTTGGAATGACTGTTGCTGAGTCGCTCAACTTTGGTAGGCCGTGCATCGCCTCAAATGCGCCATCCCTCGTTGAAGCCAGCGAAGGCTCTGCGATTCATCTTGGATTCAACGAAAAGGAATGGTGTACGGCCATCTTGAACGTACTGCAAGGACGATACTTATCTCCTCCAACGAAGGCCGAGTCGGGATACTTATCTCCTCGTCCGGAGGTGCTGAAGCAGATCAGCGTCTTACTCGGGACTGAATTGAAGTCTTCTCAATAAAGGAAGGCCTGTCAACGGCGGAGAAATTTCGGTAGTGTCTCATTTGAGACACTACCGAAATTTCCGGCCTGCGGCGAAAATTTTTGCGCTGGGGAGATTTCCCTGTGCGCTTGAGCATGAGGCAAGCGAAGGCGATGACACGGAAACCGACGAGGGATTGAGCATGGCGCTCGTAGTCTTTCACGAACCTTCTGCACCTTGTCATCCAGGCGAAGGAACGCTCGGCGCCCCAGCGTTCGGCAGAAGGACGAAGCCCATCGGTCTAGAACACGGGTCGGTGATAGAATTGTCCAAATTTCTAAGCTGACAAAGTAGTGCTAGGCTATACCACGAAACTATTCGATTACGCTTGCGCGAGTCGGCCCATCCTCGCGCTAGGTGCGCCGGGCGTAGCGCGGTGGATCGGTGAAGCCATCATTGGCGAGGTGGCTTGTAACAAAAGAAGAACGACGAGGGCGAGCGAATGGCCGAGCCTGTGACGGGCCATGATTTCACACGCGAAATACAATTCGCGGTAATCAAAGCGCGGTTGTTTGCTTTGACTGGCGCACGGCATGGGAGCGGCGCATGATCAATCAGCCGCCGGCCAGCATTTGCGTGGTGCTCACGAGTCCACTTGTGCTCAACGCTTTCCTGCTCAACCACCTACACGCGCTGGTCGAACATTTCCGCGTGACAGTGTGCGTGAACACAGAGGATACGCCGGTGTCACACCAGCTGGACCCGCGCGTCGAGCTCCTGCACCTGCCAATTGTCCGCCCCATCGACTTGATGCGCGACCTTCGCGCGCTCTTCTGGTTGATTCAGCTGTTTCGATCGCAGCGTTACGATGCCGTGCATAGCGTCACCCCTAAGGCGGGCCTGCTGGCTATGCTGGCCGGGCGCCTGTGTGGCGTGCGGTTACGGACCCATATCTTTACTGGGCAGGTATGGGCCACGCGCCGGGGTTTTAGCCGGGCGTTACTTCGCCGCATGGACCAGTTGATAGCTACCTGCGCTACTGACTTGCTGGCCGACAGCGTTTCACAGGCCAGGTTCCTGGAGGAGGAGGGCGTATGCCCGCCGGAGCGAGTGCAGGTATTCGGTGCGGGCTCGATCAGCGGCGTGGATCTGGCGCGTTTCTCGCCCGAACCCGGTCGACGCGAACGGGTTCGGGCAGCGCTAGGCGTGCCGCTGCAGGCGCCGCTGTTCCTATTTCTCGGCCGCGTACAGCGCGACAAGGGCATAGCGATCCTGGCCGAAGCCTTTGCACAATTAGCCGCACGCCATGTTGCACCACATTTACTGTTAGTCGGCCCAGATGAAGACGGTCTCTCCGATGTGATCCGCAGCTCGGTCCCCGGCCGGTGTCATGTGGTAGGCCTCACGTCCCAACCTGAAGACTACATCGACGCAGCCGACGTCCTGTGCCTGCCCAGTTTCCGCGAGGGCTTCGGTAGCGTGGTGATCGAAGCCGCGGCGCTGGGCAGAGCGACGGTGGCTTCGCGCATTTACGGCCTGACAGATGCGGTGATCGACGGGCAGACGGGCCTTCTTTTTCCGCCTGGCGATGTAGCGGCCCTCACCCAGGCGTTGGAACAAACGCTCGATCCCGCTCTGCGCGAGCGAATGGGCCAACAAGCACGCCTGCGGGCTCATGCGGACTTCGGTATGGACGCGGTCACGGGCCACTGGCTCGCATTTTATCAGCGACACCTGGGGCGCTAAAGATCGGGGTGAGTTTTCAATGAACACTCATCCCAGGCCGCCCTCGACAACACTATCGGCGTCTTGACGAAGTCATTGTCGCCTGATTCAGTCTGAAGATCGAAGCTTAGCAATTGACGGACTGCGATGATGGCGATGGGACCCGAGCGGGGGCAGGGCGAACTCTATGTGACGTGGCAGGAGATGCCTCTTAACCGCTGTTTTGACTTTGCAATTACCGTAAGCGTGATCCGATGACCGCGAATAATCAGGCGGCCTTGGCTTGCATCTGATGTTGACGCCATTTCGAGGGGAGCAGTTCGTCGAATCGGAGCGAGGTATCCACCAAGACAAACGACCTTCAGCAGATAGTGCGTAACGGAGGTTACATACTATCTCTATAGACGCTCTCCCGTTGCAAGGCGATTTTGAACTGAACTGCCCGGTCAGTTGCAAACATCCATCCGCCATCACCCAATCCCAATTGGGTCGGAGCGCCCAAATGGGGAATCCGCTCGCGCACGGCTTTACAGCTGGTAAGCCTCTGGGGCCTCGATAATACTCAGGCTCTTTGCACGCCGGCCTGACCTGTGCAGCTCATTTCTCTATCGCCTCGCAACCTCTGGGGCAGCCTTCAGCAGGCGGCGCGGTAAGGTTCGCCGTTGCGAAGCACGGCCCAGATAATCCGCGCATTCTTATTGGCGACCGCAACCGTCGTGCGGTTGAAGCCGCGCCGCTGTCGAAGATGGTTGACCCATTGGTTGTTGGGATCGGTCTTATTGGGCGCCGTTCGCGCCACCGATCGCGCGCCATGGACGAGCAGGCTGCGTAGATGCGGTATTCTGGCGCAAACGCCACAAGCGGCCTCGCCTCTGCGCCTCCACATGTAGGGAGGGATGACGTGCAGGAGTCGCGCGCTTGTTCGGTGTCGCGCGTTGCGCGCTATTATGTTGCTTCGTTGCCCTTGCGATCGGCCATCATGACGCCGCCGCTTTCAGTTGGTGCGGCAATGCCATTATACATGAAGCGACACTTAGATTAGGCTCCGGACTCATAACCAGTAGCTGACGGTTGCGGCAAGGCAGACTGCGGCGAGGAAGATGACCCGCTGGCGGTGCCTCCTGCGCGATTACGAAAAGCGTATCGACGTCTCAAAAGCCATGATCCACGTCGCAATGGGCGGCCTCATCTTGCGAAGGATCACTCATTGAGCAACATTCTCGAACGGACTCTAAGAGCCTGCCCGATTTCGCTTGCGACAATTTTGTAGCCATCTGGCGACAAATGAGGCCCCTTTATTGCGTAAGCTTGCAAACCAAGTGGAGCAAGCGGAGAGGTCATATCAAGAAATACGCCGCCATGATTTTCCGCGTGCTGCTTCAAAAGCTTAGCATAATTTTTTGAATAAGGGTCTGGACGCCAGAATTCGCTATTTGGTATATATACAAGCAACGGAACACAATGAGCTGTTTCGCAGAGATTTATCGCAGTCTCAATGGCAACCTTAGAGCCATAAGGGAGCTCTTCATGCGCAAATGCCTTAGTCGTGCGAGATAATAACTGAAACAGCGCTCCTCTAATGGTGCTGAGCTTGGCATGGTACGTTATACGATCAATGAGTTTTGCGACAGGTTCAGTTTTACCATTTTTATCTAGCTCAGCAACAATAAGTCTGTCCGATTCTTTATATATACTCTGCAGGTTGTCCGAAAGTTCGCACTGTCCAATGCCATTATCGCAGTCGTTTTTGAAATATTTAGCTTCATTCAAAATAAACAGCTTGTTATAGATGCTACTAAATTCGTCTTGTACGTTATCATTTGCGTAAAAAACAACGATAATATATGATGGTTTTATCTTTGCCGCAAAAATTTTTGTTATCGCAGCATAATGTATCGGCGAATTGCCGCCAGTTCCCAAGTTAAGCACTTTGAACCCAAGCGAAGTCAGCCGCCCGCCAATTGTCTTATCTTCGTCAACGCAGGCACCGTGCACGAATGAGTCGCCGACGAGTGCTATGTCTATATTCTTTGCATCCCAAAGGCTGTCATCGTTTCGAAATCCAAAGCGATCAGACTTGTATCTGACCTGACCATAGCCTTCGTTACAACCATACAACATGGTGATTGGTTGTGGGCCAAGTGGGGCAACGTGATAGCTTAATGCTAGCTCCTTCCATTTCCCTGAATCGTATAAGCTGGGGAATAAAAGACTTTTAAACCCGAGATTTCTCGCTTCGGTGATTAGTGTCTTATCTTCAGAATCTTGTCTTAGTTGCTCTATTTCGTGTGCTTGTATACCAAGATTTGACATCACGATAAACTCAAAAACATAATCAAACGCAACAAACGCAAAATACCAAATAATCATCACTATCGGAAAAGCGAAAAATACAACTGTTTTATTTTTCTGCTCCGACATTTCTGTCCGCCTATTCAATCTTGTTTGAGCCGTTCGCAATCAGCGTTCGTGAGGGATATAGGATCGGACCGTACGCTCTTAAGTCGAGTTCGAAAGCGCATTCGTAAATGAGAGCCAGTCTCTGGGCTCCAGACTTATAAGCAATAGCCGACGGTTGCGGCAAGGGAGACTGCGGCGAGGAAGTTGGCGGCGAGCCGGTCGCATCGCGTCGCGATCTTGCGAAAGTCCTTACTGGTATCCAAACATTCTCTCGATTGCGTTGCGATTGCTATAGAGAAACGGCGAGAAGCAATTTTTCCAACGCCTATTGGCCTTTGACGGAATGTTCGGCATCGCGCCTTTATCCTGGACTTGCCGGCGCAGGGCGTCGCTGTCGTAACCCTTGTCAGCGTCCAGGATCGAGGACGGCGGCATCTGCTCCAGCAAGAGCGCGCCAGCCGTGCAATCGGCGAGATGTCCGCCGGTCAGCAAGAACGCGATCGGACGACAATCGACATCGATCAGCGCGTGGATTTTCGTGGTTCGTCCGCCGCGCTAGCGACCGATCGCCTGAATGTGTTCCCCCCTTTAGCTCCGGATGCGCAGCGATGCGCCTTGACGGCCGAACTGTCGATGAGAACTTGTGCGGGCGGGCCGCCCGCCGATGCGAGCGCATGGAAAATGTCGACCCGCACGCCTTTCACCGACCGGCGGACGAAACGATTGTAGAGCGTCTTGCGCGGCCCATAGACGTCAGGCGCGTCGATCCAGCGTCTGCCGCACTTAAGCACGTGCACGATCCCACTGATGACCTTGCGGTCGTCGACGTGAGGCTTGCCCCGCCTATCGGTCGGCAGAAGTGGCGCGAGCCAAGCGAACTGGTCATCCGTGAGCCAGAAGAAATTGCGAATCATCAGCCGCCTCCTCTCGGAAGCCGTGAATCACAAATCCGAAACGATGGGAATCTTTATGGGTCCAGAGCCTAGAATTTTGCAGCTTCAAACAGTCCAAAAATCCGGAGGCAGGTCAACCTGTGATCCAGTCAAGATAATCCCGACGATAAAATTCATCCGTAACTTCCCAAGGCCTGCCGGTTGGCTTAGGTGGAGCCCCTTGATGGAAGTTCCGCTCACGAATGGTTAGAAAAAACTCGATCCATTCGCTAGGCGTATTGTTCCAATTCTCAATCCACGTCCATGGACGCGCTCCGACCCGTTCGGGCAAGGCCCCGATATTTGCGACAACAAGTGGAAGGTTGGCCGACATGCCTTCTGACAGTGTGTAAGAGAACGTCTCAGGGCACTGAGCTGGAAACCATATCAAGTGCGGATCAAATTCCTGCAAGAGCCGCGGGAGATCGCTGTTAATGTACGAACCACTGATCTTAACCGCAAGCTCTCGCAGTCGGTTAGCGTCCACCACATCTCCTATCACTTGGAATTCTAAAGGTAATCGCTCGCTCTTCGATATGTGCGCACAAGCTGCCAGAACTTGAGCCCCTTTATGCGGACCTATCGTTCCCATCAACGTGATCCGTAGCGGCAGACCGGCCGGCGCGGGCGCAATGCAGGTTGGCGTGCTCGATTGCCGGCGAACTTCCGGATGAGCCGCTATCACCCCGCACAACTCAGGGAAAAAACGCTCGAGTCTTCTGAAAGTATCGTAGCTTGGAACAATAACTCGGCTCGCCTGAGCGAGCAGCCAACGAGTCTTGCACTGCCACTCTGTAAGCGATGACGGCCGGTCGGGCGCAATCCCAAAAGTGACTAATTCACATCTAGCGAACATGCCGAGGTCATCGCCAATGAAGCGTCCCTCACGTCCAACAAGATGCGGCTGAGGTGAGAGCACATGATAGTCGTGCACAGTGAAATCGAACGGAAGGTGCAGCTCATTTGAAAGTGATTGAAGATAATGTTCATTGCCAAAAAAATGATGAATATGTAATCGACGAACATTGCAGTTTCGCAAAAACTCTAATAACTCAGCGCGTTGCGTGTTCGGCTCAAATTGCAAGCTTGCTTTGTGCATTGACTGGGCAAGCGAGAGGTTAATAAGGCCATCTCTGCTGGGGAATGCTAACAAGTAATTGACACGGTCAGCAAAAATATCAGCCAGTAGCTCGATATGCTTTTCGACTCCGCCTCCCCAGCCATGGTGAATGGCCAGGATTGTCGGGAGACCATTCGTGCATTTCTGCATAACAATACTGTAATCGGACACCTATAAGCCTCCTGGGTCTGCGCGGCTGACGTTTTGCTTGGTGAACGTCTTAGAATTGGACAGGTGGTCGGCCCCCATGGGATTGGCCTGACCGATATTCCGGTCCAAGGAATATTAGGGTTTAGTGCATTGCCTCGGTATGATCGAGAGGAGGCGACAAGGCCGCGATCGCCAGCGGCGTCAAATCGGTGACCGCCTGCGAAACCGGACGTACTCCGCCTCAAGGTCCTTCAGACGCTTGACCTGGTCGCTCTTCAGCCCGCCGTATTCCTGGCGCCATCGATAGTATGTAACCTCCGCCATGCCGATCGATCGAATGGCTTCCGCCACCGGTTGACCCTGTGTCGTCAGCGCCTCGACCTGACGGAGCTTCGCGACAGTGACCTCGGGTTTATGCTGTTTCCTGCCCATCACAAATCCTCCTCGAAGCTCAAAAAGCCAAACCTCATAGAGGATCACTTTTCAGGGGGCAGACCGGGCCCGCATTCGCCGGATAACCAACCGTTCTTATGAATAGGACGATTCAAGCTTAATACTGTTCATAGCGTGAACGCCGACCTTGACGTTCACATGGTGAACGCGCTAAGACGCCTCAATCCTTGATGAGGCATTTCATGGGTCGGCTATTGGACGCAAAGCACGAGAATGAGCGCATCGTTCTAGGCCTTCTGAATACGTTGGCGAGCGCCGACGTTCGCTCGCAGCGCTATATCGCTGCCGAATTGGGCATCGCACTCGGCCTGGTCAACGCCTATCTCAAGCGCTGTATCAGGAAGGGTCTCGTCAAGGTCCACGGCGTACCGGCGCGTCGCTATGCCTATTACCTGACGCCGCAGGGCTTAGCCGAGAAATCCCGCCTAACAGTGCAGTACCTGTCCAATTCGTTCTCCTTCTTCCGGCTCGCCAAGCGTGATTGCGCGCGGGCGTTCGAGGCCGCCAACGCCCTCGGCTTCTCCCGTCTGGTGCTCGCCGGGCAGTCCGACCTGGCGGAGATTGCGATCTTGTGCGCAGTGGAAGCCGGGGTCACGATTGTGGCCGTAGTCGACACATGCAGCGCGGAGACGAAATTTTTGGGTGTCGACAGGGCCGGATCTTTCGCCGACGTCCAGGCCGGCTTCGATGCAGTGCTCATCACTGACGTGACGCGCGCCGCGCAGTCGTTCGAGGCCGCCGTCGCAGCCTGCGGGGCCGAGCGCGTGCTCGCGCCGGCCCTACTAGGACTGGGTCACCTCACCCAAAGGGAAGGTGCGGCATGAACAATGTCGATGGCACGCGCTGGTACGTGGTGCAGACCCAGGTGAATGGCGAGGCTAGGGCGGCGCAGAACTTGCTTCGCCAGGGCTACCAGGTCTATGTGCCGCGATATCTCAAGCGGCGGCGCCATGCCCGCAAGGTCGACTTCATCGCGAAGCCGCTGTTTCCACGTTATATATTTGTCGCCATCGACGTTACGGCCCATCGCTGGCGCTCCATTCAGTCCACTTTCGGCGTGTCGCGGCTCGTCACCAATGGCGACGACCCGGCGATGGTGCCCGATGGCGTGATCAGCACGATCCAGGCGCGTGAGGACGAGAAGGGATTCATCCGGCTCGACAGCCGCCCGGCTTTCGCGCCCGGCGACAAGGTCCGCGTCCTGGCGGGCGCCTTCATGGACAGTGCCGGCCTGTTCAACGGCATCGCCGACAATGATCGTGTCTCGATTCTGCTGGACATGCTGGGTCGAAAGGTCCGCGTGTTGCTGAACGCAGAGCTGGTTGCCGCCGCGTAAACGGCTTCAATCGCACACCGGCTGCAGGTGGTGTGCTCCGCTTCGGCTCCACCTCGGGAGCAATCCGCGTGACGCAGGAGTCACCCGGAGTGCGGTAGCGTGGAAAGACCTAACTCAGGTTTCTCCGTTTGTAGGGCGTCGCGCGTGCAGGATCGCGGCTTTAGGTTGAAGGATGGATTTTCGAGTCTTCATACAGGCACGGATGAGTTCGGTGCGGTTCCCCGGCAAGATGCTGGCGCCGTTCCGCGGACGCCCGCTGATCGCCCAGGTCCTCGACCGGTTCAGCGATTCCGATCTGCAGCCGCGTCTGGTCGTTCTAACGAGCGTCGATTCGACCGACGATCCATTGGCGGATTTCGTTATAAACCGCTGCAGCGTGCCGGTCTTCCGGGGCGATCTTGACAACGTCGTCTTGCGTTTCCAGTCGGCGCTCGTTGCATACCCCTGCGCGTGGTTCGTGCGCATCTCCGGCGACAGTCCGCTGCTGGACGCCTCTCTGGTGCAGGCGATGATCGGCCTCTGCGATGATCGCGTCGACGTCGTCTCCAATATCGTGCGGCGCACCTTTCCGCCAGGCCAGAGCGTCGAATGTATCTGTAGCGACGTCTTCCGCTCCCTTGATTCCGGCTCTATGACCCACGACCAGCGCGAGCATGTGACGAAAATCTTCTATGAGCAGGCACAGCCGTGGCGAGTCCGTAGCGTTGTCTGCCAGGACCCCCGCTGGGCGGCTGTGCGCATGGTGGTCGATCAGATCGAGGATCTGCGCGCGTTGCAAGAGGGCGTGGAGCTGCCGCCGTCGTTCGCCGCGCTGGCCCGCCTCGAAGCCATGCCGGGCGCCGCATGACGCAGCCGCTCGGAATCGCCGTGATCGGGCTCGGCATCGGCGAGCAGCATGCCCGCATGTATGCGACCTTGCCATCCTGCCGTGTGCAGGTACTTGCGGATCTGGACAGGGCGCGCGCGGAAAGCCTCGCCAACGCCTTTCCTGGCAGCGATGTCGAAACCAGTCTCGATCAGGTTCTCGCCCGCCAAGATGTCGA
Organism: Methylocystis sp. B8; assembly: GCF_005771425.1. Taxonomy (GTDB): domain Bacteria; phylum Pseudomonadota; class Alphaproteobacteria; order Rhizobiales; family Beijerinckiaceae; genus Methylocystis. The sequence goes on from NZ_VBTZ01000003.1 coordinate 78,044, forward strand.
CGTCGTCTCAATCGCGTCGTTCGACGACGCGCATTTCGACCAGGTCATGCGCGCACTGGCAGCCGGTAAACACGTCTTCGTGGAAAAGCCGCTGTGCCGGACGGCCGCAGAGCTGGCGCAGATCCGGGCCGCGCTGGATGCCAATGCGTCGCTGCATCTTGCAAGTAATCTTGTGCTGCGTGGCGCTGATCTCTATCGCTGGCTTCGCGCCGAGATCGCCTCGGGCGCCTTCGGCGAGATCTATGCGTTCGATGGCGACTATCTTTACGGCCGTCTGCACAAGATCACCGAAGGCTGGCGCGGCGAGACCGAAAACTATTCCGTCATGCTGGGCGGCGGCATTCACATGATCGATCTCATGCTATGGCTCACCGGCGAGCGGCCGGTCTCCGTCCAGGCCGTTGGCAACCGCATCTGCACCCGGGGCACCAATTTCCACTATGACGACTTCATAGCCGCCACGCTGACATTCGCCTCCGGCATGGTCGGTCGCATCACCGCGAATTTCGGCTGCGTCCACCGGCACCAGCATGTCGTGCGCATCTTCGGCACGCGCAAGACGTTCATTCTCGATGACGCCGGGCCGCGCCTGATGACCACGCGCGATCCGGTTATCCCTGGCCTCCAGGTCGCTCCGGCCGAGCCGATCAATCTCGCAAGCAAGCCCGCTCATAAGGGCGCGCTGATCCCGGCCTTCATCGAGGGCGTCATGCTCAAGCAGGTGCCCCAGACGCCCGATCTCGACGTAATCGCCGTCGCCGTAGCTTGCAGCGAGGCGGCCGCATATTCCTCGTCCGTCAAAATCAGGTACCAATGACTCAGCCTCGCAAGATTTCGTTCGGCAAGCCCTGGATCACCAAGGCCGAGTGCAGCGCCGTGCTCGGCGTGCTCGCCGGCGACGTCCTCACTCACGGTCCACAGGCTCACGCCTTCGAGAAAGAGTTCGCCGAGGCGATCGGCGGCGGTCACGCGCTCACGCTCTGCAACGGCACCGCAGCGCTGCATCTCGCCTATTGGCAGCTCGGGATCGGAGCCGGCGACGAAGTCATCGTGCCGGCCCAGAGCCACGTTGCCACCGTGCATGCGGTCGAAGTCGTCGGCGCGCGCCCGGTCTTCGTCGATTGCGACCGCGCTACCGGCAACATAACGCCCGAGGTGATCGCGGCAGCCGTGACACCGAGGACCCGTGCGATCGGGCTGGTCCACTTCGTCGGCATTCCTTGCGATATGCCCGCCATCATGCAGATCGCGACGAAACATGGCCTGAAGGTGGTCGAGGACTGCGCGCTGGCGCTGGGGACAAGGTGGGACGGCATCCATGCCGGGCTGTTCGGCGATGCGGGAACATTCTCGTTCTACCCCGTCAAACACATCACCACCGGCGACGGCGGCATGCTGGTGACGCGCCATGTCGATCTGGCGCAGAAGATTTCCAGGGCGAGGGCCTTCGGTGTCGATCGCACCTTCGCGGAGCGGGCGGTCCCCGGCGTCTATGATGTGCTGTCGCTCGGCATCAATTATCGTCTCAGCGACATAAATGCGTCGATCGGGCGCCAACAGCTCAAACGTCTTAGCGCCATCCTGGAGCGACGCGCCCGGAACTTTGCAGCACTGAAGAATGGGCTGGTCGATCTCGAGCATGTCACGGTCCTCGATATCACCGCCGCCAACCAGACCAACAGCCACTACTGCCTGATCGCCATACTTGATGGGCCATTAGCAGGTCAGCGCACGGAAATCATTCGGCGCCTCAATGCGGCCGGCGTCGGAACCAGCGTCTACTACCCGCATCCGATACCGCGGCTTCGCTACTACCGCGACAAATATGGCGAGAACCTGTCGCGTTTTCCGAATGCGACGCGCATCAGCGACCAGTCGATCGCTCTCCCGGTTGGGCCGCATCTTGAGATCGACGACATGGCCTATATCGCCCATGAGCTGACAACGATCGCGAGGGATTTGACGTGTTCCAAGATAAGCTGAAAGGCCGGACCATTGCGCTGATCGGCGGCGCAGGTTTCATTGGCCACAATCTAGCGCTGGCGCTGAAGCAGTACGGCGCTGAACCACACGTTATCGACGGGCTGCAGGTCAACAATCTAGGCGCATTTACAAATTCTGGGAACGATCCCAACAAGACTCTCTACGTCAATTTCATTTTCGAGCGCATGAAATTGCTGCGCGAGGCCGGCATTCCGCTGCACGTGTTGGATGCGCGCGACTACCATGCGCTGTCGCGATGCCTCTCCGAAATCAAGGCCGACTGCTACGTCCAACTCGCGGCGATCGCCCACGCCAATCGCTCGAACAAAGATCCGTACAGCACGTTCGACCACTCATTCCGGACTTTGGAGAATGCGCTCGACACCGCGCGCGACCAGGACGTCCATTTCATCTATTTTTCGTCGTCGATGGTGTACGGCAATTTCGATGGCGAGGCGGCCGTCGAGGAACGCCATTGTGAACCGATGGGCATTTATGGCGCGTTGAAATACGGCGGCGAGAAGCTGGTGATCGCGCACAACCAGGTGTTCAAGACTCCTTACACTATCGTCCGTCCGTCGGCGCTTTATGGCGAGCGCTGCGTGAGCCGGCGCGTCGGGCAGGCGTTCATCGAGAACGCTTTGCGGGGTATGCGTCTCACCGTAAACGGCGACGGCAACGATGCGCTCGATTTCACCTATATCGACGATCTGGTTCAGGGCGTGCTGCGTACGATTGCGCTTCCGGAGGCGAGGAACCAGACGTTCAACTTGACGTATGGCAGCGCCCGGATGCTTAACCAGATGATCGAGCTGATGAAACAGGCGTTTCCCAATATCGAAGTGGTGCACAATCCGCGGGACGGTCTGATGCCGGATCGAGGAACGCTGTCGGTCGACAAGGCAAAACGTCTGATCGGCTACGAGCCGCAGTATCCACTGGAGAAAGGCTTTCCGCGCTACATCGCGTGGTACAAGCAGATGGCGGCCGAACATCCGGACCATTTCGGCTGAGCTTTCGCCTTGCGCGTTGAAAAGGACAATTGGCTATCTGATGCCCTGGGCGTCTCGAGCTGGAAAGCACTCGGCATGACGACAGCCGTGTCGCCCGCTGAAATTCAAGCGGGTTTGTTCGATCGCGCCGGACAGGGCGCCGCCTTTTTCTCTACAAGAATTCCGACTCGGGACGTGGTTGTTGTGACGAATGCTACGCGGGCCGGCTTCTCCGTGGTCGATGTCAATGTGACGTTCGATTGGGAGAATCGCGCGACCTGTGCCTCTGGGATTGATAAGAACCGCAACAGCATTGTGAAAATTGAAATAGCCAACGCAGGCGACGCGGCGGCGATTGAGGCGATCGCCAGTCATTGCTTCACATTCTCAAGGTTCCACCTTGACCCCGCCATCGGTCTGGATCGGGCAAATGAGGTCAAGCGTCAGTGGGCGCGCAATGCGTGCCGGGGACGCGCCAGCGTCGTTTACGTCGTACGACAGCAAAACGCCGTCACCGGTTTTTTGGCCGTGCTCGAAAACAAGTCTAGCAGAGGAACGGACGCGATCATTGATCTGGTCGGGGTCGACGCTGCCCATCAGGGCCGGGGTGCCGGCCAGGCGCTCGGCAGAATGTTCGTTGATCAGTGGCGCGACCGAGCAGTCCGGCTTCGCGTCGGCACGCAGATTTCCAACATTCCGGCGATGCGGCTTTATGAAGCGATCGGCTTCCGAGTGGCCGAAACGTCATACGTCCTGCATGCCCATGTCAAAAATGGAGCGATTGCGGCATGAAGATCGGTTCCTTCGACCTTGCCGAACGGCCGTTCTTGATTGCCGAGATCGGAAACAATCACGAAGGCAATCCTGAGCTTGCCCTGAAGTTGGTCGACGCGGCGGTCGACGCGGGCGCGGATGCCGTCAAGGTGCAATTGATCAACCCCTTAAGGCTCGTCAACAGGTCGGAACAGCAGCGCATCGCGCAATTGTCTCGGTTCAGGCTGGAGCGCGAAGTGTTTCTGGAAATGGCGCGGCGGGTGCGGGGGCGCGGTGGGCTGTTCATGGCGTCCGCCTTCGATTGCGACACGCTTCAGGAGTGGGTCGGCGATCTCGACGCCATCAAGATTGCGTCTGGTGACCTCGACTTCGATCCGATGCTGAAGTTGGCGGCAAATAGCGGCAAGCCTGTGGTGCTGTCGACGGGGATGTCGACACTACCTGAAATTGAGCGCGCAATCGGCGTGTTTTCCACGGCATTACCTGCGGGCGTTGCCGCGGAAGACTGCCTCGCGGTGCTGCATTGCGTGAGCCTCTATCCGACGCCGCTTACGCAAGCAAACCTGTCCGGCATTTCGGAATTGCGAGCCCGATTGGGCGTGACGATTGGTTATTCCGACCACACGCTCGGCGTGACCGCCGCAACAATTGCGCTCGGGCTCGGCGCCCGTGTAATCGAAAAGCATTTCACCCTGGACAAGGCTTATTCCGAGTTCCGCGATCATGCCTTGTCGGCGGAACCAGAAGAGTTTTCGGTACTTGCTCAGACGGTCCGTTGCTATTCGGATATTCTGGGGCGCGGCTTCACCGGCGGCGAACTGGCCGACGCTGCGACGCGTGCGGTCGCACGGCGCAGTATCGTGGCCGTTCGCGACATCCCCATGGGAGCCACGATCACCGCGGTCGACCTCGACTATGTTCGCCCAGCGATTGGCTTTCCGCCATCGGCTGCAGAACATGTGATCGGCCGGCAAGCGCGCAAGCGGCTTGCGATTCATGAAGTGATCCGCGAGGAGGACCTCGCGTGACGCTGTTGTCTCGGTTCGGTGGGCTGACGTAACATCATGTGTGGAATCGCTGGATATCAGGGACGGACGCCGCTGGCGCCGGAGCGCATCGACGCCTGCTTTGCGTTGATGAACCGGCGGGGGCCGGACCATCGCGAGGCCCGGCAGTGGCAGGCGGCATCCGGAACGCACGCCGTCTTGCTGCATAGCCGGCTCTCGATCATCGATCTCGATCCACGTGCGAACCAGCCCATGGGCTTCGAAGGATCGTGGATCTCGCTGAACGGCGAAATCTACAATTTTGTGGAGCTCCGCACGGACCTCGAGGCTGCCGGGGTGGAGTTGAAGACCAGCTCCGACACCGAGGTGCTGCTGGCGTCGATCAGCCGCTTCGGCTGGGACGTGCTCGACAGATGCGAGGGGATGTGGGCGTTCGCGCTGTATGATGAGGCGAGCGGCCGGCTGACCTTGTCGCGCGATAGGTTCGGTGAAAAGCCCCTTTACTATTTCGCGACCGGAGACGGCATCTACTTCGCCTCCGAAATCAAGTTCATCGCAGCACTTCTCGGCGAGAGGCTCGCGGTTAATCACGATCATCTGTGGCGCTATCTGATCAATGGGTACAAGGCGCTTTACAAGAACAGCGCGCATGCGTTTTTTCACGGCATCTGCGAGGTGGCGGCGGGCGCAAATCTTGTCTGCGAGCGTGGCGACATCGTCTCGCAACAGCGCTATTGGTCGCCGGCGACGGCGATTGATGACGGGATGACGTTCGCTGATGCGGTGGCCGGCGCGAAAGAGCGCCTGATCCGTTCGGTCGAGCTGCGGCTGCGAGCTGACGTGCCGCTGGCCTTCTGCATGAGCGGCGGCGTCGATTCCAACGCGCTCATCAGCATCGCCAAACGGGTATTCGGATACGACGTGCACGGATTCACGATCGTCAACACCGATGCGCGTTACGAAGAGGGCGACATGGTCGATCTCGCGGTGCGCGAACTCGGGGTGCGTCACACCGCTATTCCCATGGAAACCGATGGCTTTCTGCAGGGTCTGCGCGCGCTGGTGCGCCAGCACGATGCGCCTGTCTACACCATCACTTACTACGCGCAGTGGATGCTGCAGAAGGCGATCGCCGATGCCGGCTACCGCATCTCGATCAGCGGAACGGCCGCCGACGAATTGTTCAGCGGTTACTACGATCATCACCTTGCCTACCTGCAGGAGGTGAAGGGCGACAAGGCGCATCACGCCTCGTCGCTTGCTTTGTGGCAGACCCACGTCAGGCCGCTGGTGCGCAATCCGCATCTTGGCAACCCGGACCTGTTCGTCGACGATCCTGGGTTTCGCGATCATATCTATCTCGATGCCGAGGAATTCAGCCGTTTCCTGACTGACCCGTGGAGCGAACCGTTCGGCGAGACGCGTTACAGTGACCGACTGTTGCGCAATCGAATGCTGAACGAGCTGTTTCACGAGAGCGTGCCCGTGATTCTGCACGAGGATGACTTGAACGCGATGTATTTTTCGGTGGAGAACCGCTCACCGTTCCTCGACCGCAACCTGTTTGAGTTCTGCAACAGCATTCCGACCCGTCACCTAATCGACGAGGGAAAAGCCAAAGCGATCTTACGTGAATCCGTACGAGGGATTGCGCCCGACGGCATCATCGACAATCCCCGCAAGGTCGGATTCAACGCTCCGATCCTGGATTATCTCGACGTCAAGGATCCGGATGTGTGCGGCTATCTGCTGGATGACAGCCAGATCTACGAATACGTGCGCAAGGACCGAATCGAGCAATTGATCGGCCAGCCTGATCTGCCGAACAGCCAGAGCAAGTTCCTGTTCTACTTCCTGAACTGCAAAATGTTTCTCGAAGAGTTCGCTGCCTGATGCGCTATTGTAGCAACTGCATTTTGCCGGATACGCGACCCAATCTGGTGATCGGGCCCGACGGCGTTTGCAACGCCTGCAAATCGCATGGCACGAAACGCGAGATCGATTGGCAGGCGCGCAAGCAGGCGTTCGACGGCGTCGTCGAACGGGCCAAGTCTCGCAGTACTGGCTACGACTGTCTCATCCCAGTGAGCGGCGGCAAGGACAGCACGTGGCAGGTCGTGAAGTGCCTCGAAGCCGGCCTCAATCCGCTCGCAGTCACATGGAAGACTCCTGGTCGCACGGATATCGGACAGCGTAACCTAGACAATCTCGTTGCGCTTGGGGTCGATCACATCGACTACCAGGTCAATCCGAAGGTCGAGCGAAAGTTCATGCTGGAAGCGCTGGTGCGCTTCGGTTCGACGGCAGTTCCGATGCACATGGCCATCTTTGCCATACCCGCGAAGATTGCGGTCAAATTCGGAATTCCCTTGGTCGTCTGGGGGGAGAATTCAGCGTTTGAATATGGCGGGCAGGACGAGGAGAGAACCGGGTTTAGGCTTGATCGCGCGTGGTTGCAGCGTCATGGCGTGACCCACGGCACAACGGCGAAAGACTGGATTTCGAACCGGCTGACCGAGCGGGAATTAACCCCGTATTTCGGTCCGAGCGAAACCGAGCTCGACATGGCCGGCGTTCTGGCCGTCTTCCTTGGATACTATCTGGAGTGGGATCCGGAGACCACGCGGCGGACAGCCGTCGAACATGGCTTTGTCGCCGACGGGAAAGGTCCCCGGACCGGCCTCTACGACTACGCCGACATCGATGACGACTTCATCTCCATTCACCACTGGCTGAAGTGGTACAAGTTCGGATTCACTCGACTTTTCGATAACCTCTCGGTGGAGATCCGCAACGGACGGATGACGCGCGAGGAGGCCATTGCAATCGTCCGCGCACGGGGGGATGAAACACCGCATGGGGACATCGAAAAGCTCTGTGGCTTTCTCGACATCACGACCGAAGGGTTCTTCGAGATCGCAGAGACGTTTCGTAACCGCGGGCTTTGGGTGCGCGACGGCGCGACATGGAAGATACCGGGCTTTATCGTTCCGGAGTGGAACTGGGCCGATAGCGGGCAGATGCAAAGCGCATGAAGTTCGAACCGAAGATTCCGCCTCGGGAATTTGAAGTCGGTTATGACGTCAAAGGCATCATCCGCGACTGTGGGTCGATGAGGCTAACGGCGGACGAGCAGGTCACGTTTTTGACCGAGGACGGCGGCGAATATGATCTTACGCGCAAGGAGTGGGGTTTTTATGCGACGCCCTCGCTGAACGGACGGCTGGCCAGCTTTGATCTGCGCGCAGTGCTGGTGAAGAATCGAGTGGACCGATTTTTCGTCTTGCTCGTCGAGCGCGGCAAGGAAGAAGCGTTCGATCGCTATGTTCGCCAGGAACCACTGAAGATTGTCACGTGGCTCGACTCGCTTGAAGCCCTGCAAACTTTGGAAGCCGCGCTGGAACGCCAGCCATGAGCGACCTTCGTCCAGCGGTCTGCCCAATTTCCGGCGAAACGCAAGCGCGCCTGGTCTTTTCCTATGATGCGCCGCCCGCGGGCGAGATCGGTTTCCGCCGCTCCGCCAGCGAGCCCTATCGCCGGGAAGTCTGGCAATTCGCGCGGTCGAACCATTACGTCTCGCGCCACGCAATGACCGTGGCGACCGACTATAGCGGCGATTACGCCAACGCGACCTACGGCAACGATGCCGGCCTGCGGGTCGCCTTCGAACGCGTGATCGCGCTTCCGCCGGAGCGTTCCGACAATGCCGGCAGGATTGCCCGCGTGCGGTCGTTCGCCGTTGCATATTTCGGTGCCGGACGAAATATCCGGCTGCTGGATGTCGGCGCGGGCTTGGGAGTTTTTCCGTATGCCGTAAAGCAGGCAGGCTGGCACTGCACGGCAATCGATCCCGACGAGCGGGCGGTGGCGCATATGCGCGACCACGTTGGTGTCGAGGCGATCCTCGGCGATTTCACGAGCGTAGAGGGGCTGGGGCAGTTCGATATTGTGACCTTCAACAAGGTGCTCGAACACGTCGAAGATCCCGTTGCCATGCTGCGACGGACGCAGCAATTCGTCGCCCCGGGCGGCTTTGTCTATCTCGAACTGCCAGACGGAGAGATGGCGGCGCAGGCTGGCGCGGGACGGGAGGAGTTTTTTGTCGAACACCTTCACGTTTTCAGTTTTGTGTCGATCGCGATGCTTGCGGATCAGGCCGGTTTCCGGCCGATCGAGGTCGAGCGGCTGCAGGAGCCCAGCACGAAGTTCACGTTGCGGGCGTTTCTTTCGAAAATGGCATGAGACAGGGTAATTCCATGAGTGCCGCCGACAGAGATTCAGTCGAACGCAGTATCAAGCACTGCTATTCGACCTGGGGAACCTCGTACTACGCGGACTACTATGGTGCTGATGCGCCGTATCCTCCCGTTCATCTCGACCTCGTCAGTCGACTTGTCGCCGAACGCGACGTCAAGCGCCTTCTGGATGCCGGATGCGGTCCTGCTTCGATGCTTCGGCACCTAGTCGCGCCAGGCCGGGATATTTATGGTTTCGATCTCACGCCGGAAATGGTCGTGGAAGCGCGCCGCGTTCTTGCTGAACAGGGCGTGCCGGCGGACCATGTCTGGGAAGGCAGTGTAGCGGTTCGTGCCGACTTCGTCGCCCCGACCGGCAATGCAGACTACGACTGCGTTCTTTGCAGTGGCGTGATGCCGCATATCGCTGAAACGACCGAGACGGATATCATCGCAAATATCCGTGATGCCCTGCAACCCGGCGGCCATGCTATCGTTGAGGCGCGCAACGAGCTGTTTTCGATGTTTACGCTCAACCGCTATTCGCATGAGTTTTTTCTCAAACAGCTTCTCCCGGTCGACGAACTTCGTAGGCAGGCTGGCGACGAGGGGGATGGCATGAACGCTGCGCTGGCGCAGGTGGAACGCATGTTCCGGACGGACGTTCCACCGATCAGGCAGGGGAAGGACGACGAGCCCGGCTACGACGAGGTTCTGTCGCGGACCCACAACCCGCTTCTGCTGCAACAGAAGTTTCTGGCCACCGGCTTTACGAACGTGCAGCTCTATTATTACCATTTCCACTGTCTTCCACCGGTGGTGAGCGGACATGCGCCGCGGCTTTTCCGGGAAATCAGCCTGCAGATGGAAGCCAATCCGAAGGACTGGCGGGGCCTGTTCATGGCCTCGGCGTTCTTCGTCGTCGCGCAGCGAGCCTGATCCGGTGACTTCGGTCACGACTGTTTCGCAGGACGGATGGGACCGTTTCTCGATTTGGGGGCACAGCGCAATTGTGCGTGAGCTCTACACGCGCAGATGCCGACGCGAAGTCGAGGAGATGACGGCGCATGCCCAGGCGGCCGAGATGCTTTCGCGTCGGATCGGTGCTGGCGACAGCGTTCTCGATGTCGGTTGTGGCAGCGGCTATTTCTATCATTCGCTCGCCGCACGGAACTTGCCCGCCGAATATTGGGGGATTGATGTCTGTGGTGCGCTGATCGATATCGGCCGCGATATCCTGCCGGGCTTCGGCTTGCCGGCGGACCGGCTAATCGAAGCGCGGATCGAAGATCTGAGCGGCGAGGTCGACCACGTGGTCTGCCTTAACGTTCTCACCAATCTCGATAACTATCATCGGCCGCTCGAGCGCTTCCTCAAGATTGCGCGAAAGAGTGTCATCCTGCGCGAATCACTCAAGCAGGGTGCGGAATATCACTATGTGCGGGATGATTTTCTGGATCCCGGGATCGATCTCAAGGTTCACGTCAACCACTATGACATCAGCGACGTCACGCAGTTCGTCGCGTCATATGGTTTCAAGCCCGAGATCGTCGTGGATCGACGAAGCGGCGGCCAGCCGGAACTTGTGATCGGCTATCCGCACTATTGGACATTTTTGGTGGCGGATCGCGTGGCGGCCGACCGGATGACGAACTGACATGTCAAGAATTGCTGGGTTTCTCTGTGGACACTCGAACCCCCAGTCTGAGTTGTTCGCCGCTGGAATGGCGCGGCTGATGGCGACCGGCAATGCCAATTCGTGCAGCTTCTCGCAGGGGTCCTTTGCGGTTGCCGGCGCCGGGGTGCCCGCGATAGCGCAGGACAGCGGGTGTGTCGCGGTCGTCGATGGCGTCTTTTACAACGCCTCCGAACTCGCGGCCGGTGCCGGATACGGTCCGGCCCACCAGCTAATTGCAACGTATCAACAGGTCGGATTCGCTGATGCCTTGAGGGGCATCAATGGCGATTTCGCAGTGGCCTTGTTCGACGAGCAGACCGACACGCTCTGGCTGGGCCGTGACCGGATTGGCGTGAGGCCGCTCTATTACCATGCGCAGGCCGACGCATTCGCGTTTGCATCCCAGCCTCAGGCGCTTCGCTCGCTTCCGGGTGTATCGCGGCATGTCAATCGACGCTATGTCGCCGTGTTCGCCGGGAGTCACTATCGATATATCGACAACGCTCCGGATGAAACGCCTTTTGCGGATATCAGGCAGCTGCCGGCCGCCTCCTACCTGCAGCTGAAGGGACAGATGCTTCTGGTCCGCAGCTACTGGTCTCTTGGGGAACAGCCGGAGTGGACCGAGAACGAAGCCGTGTTGGCGGAACGGTGTCGTGAACTTCTGTTCGATGCAGTCGCAAGCCGACTGAAAGCTGCACGCAAACCTGTCTTTACGCTCTCAGGGGGCATGGACAGCTCGTCGGTGCTGGCATGTGCCGTTCAACTGACGGGGGAACGTCAGGAAGCCGTTTCATCGGTTTACGCGGACAAGACATATGACGAGAGCGACGACATCCGTGGTTTCGTGGCCGAGAAGGTTCGGCGATGGCAACCGATACCGATCGATGGGTTCGATCTGTTCGACGTCGTGCGCCAAATGGTGCGCGCCCATGACGAACCGGTCGCTACGGCAACCTGGCTGTCGCATTTTCTGTTGACGAAATCAATCGCGGAGCAGGGCTACGATGTTGTCTTCGGCGGCCTCGGTGGCGACGAGCTGAATGCCGGCGAGTACGAATACTTCGTCTTCAATTTTGCAGATCTGAGACACCGCGGGCTTCACGCTGATTTCGAGCATGAAATCGCAACCTGGGCGAAGCACCATGATCATCCGATCTATCGGAAGCATCGCGATGCGGCGATGGCGCATTTGGGACGGCTCGCCGGGGATGCGGCGGGGGAGGTTCTGGTCGATCGCGAGCGTCTGAGCCGTTACTATCCGGCCGTAAAAACGGCCTATCACGATTTGCGGAACTTCCAACCCATTCTTGATCATCCGTTTTCGAGCTGGCTGAAGAACCGGACCTATCAGGATATCTTTCGCGAAACGGCGCCATGCTGCCTCCGTGCCGAGGACCGTAACTGCGAAGCCGCCGGGCTCGGTCATGCCGATCCGTTCTTCGACTACAGGCTGGTGGAGTTCATGTTCCGCGTACCGGGAGCGATGAAAATTCGCGACGGCGTGACCAAGCGGCTGTTGCGTGAGGCAATGAAGGGGATTTTGCCCGAGGAGACGCGGACCCGTATCAAGAAGACCGGCTGGAATGCGCCTGCGCACATTTGGTTCAATGGACCGGCGGTGGAACAGCTTCTCGACCTGGTACACTCTCGGGTCTTTCGGGAGCGGGGGATCTATGATGCGGCGGAGGTCATTCGTCTGATTGAGGAGCATCGGTCGATCGTCAGCGACAGTGTAGCTCAGGATAATCACATGATGTTCCTGTGGCAGCTCCTTAATGTCGAGCTGTGGTTCCAGGAAGTGGTGGACCGCGTACCGGAGTTGGTTGCCGCATGAATGCCGGCGTGAACGCTCCGCTCAAATCGGGACCCACGGGTGGTAACCTGACTTTCCCGAAGCTGGGTTTGCCGGAACTCGATGCCGCCACGCACGAGGAGATGTATCAATGGGCTTCCGATCTCTTTCCGGTCTGCCGCAGCCTTACTGGTGATGGCGTAAGAAGCACCCTCAAGTATCTGCAGGGTATCGTTCCCGGAATTGTCTCGCACGAGGTGCCGACCGGCACGCGCTGTTTCGACTGGGAAATTCCCCAGGAATGGAACATCCGGGACGCCTATATTATCGGTCCCGACGGTGACAAGATCGTCGATTTCAAGAACAGCAATCTCCATGTGGTAGGCTATTCGCTTCCGACCGATCAAGTGCTGACCCTGGATGAATTGCAGCAACACCTTTATTCGTCCGAAGATCAACCTGACGCCATTCCCTATGTCACGTCCTACTACACACCCAGATGGGGTTTCTGTCTTCCTCACCATATCCGGCAAGGCCTGAGGCCCGGTTCATACCGCGCTGTGATTGATTCATCTCTGAAAGAGGGGGCGCTGACCTATGGTGACTTTGTCCTGAAGGGACAGAGTCCCGACGAGATTCTTTTGTCGACATATGTTTGCCATCCATCGATGGCGAACAATGAGGTGTCAGGACCAGTCGTATTGGCGGCGCTTGCGCGCTGGCTGTCGTCGCTGCCGGAACGGCGGTACACATATCGCTTCGTGTGGGTGCCCGAGACGCTAGGAGCGATCGCTTATCTGTCCAGAAACATCGACGTGATGAAGGAGAATACCCGCGCCGGCTACGTGGTAACGTGCGTCGGCGACGATAGGGTCTATTCTTTCCTGCCATCGCGCTTTGGGAACACATTGGCTGATCGCGCGGCCCGCCACGTGATGGGCGGATCGCAACCAGGATACCTGGAATATAGTTTTTTGGATCGGGGTAGCGACGAACGGCAATATTGCGCGCCCGGCGTCGATTTGCCCATCGCCTCGATAATGCGTTCAAAGTACGGGACCTATCCGGAATATCACACGTCGCTCGATGATTTATCGCTGATCTCGGCGAAGGGGCTCGGCGGTGCGTACGAGATCTATCGTCAGGCCTTGACGCTTCTCGAGCATAACTTTCGCTACCGCAACACAATCCTGTGTGAGCCGCGACTCGGAATTCGAAATTTGTATCCTGACCTGCAACGCAAAGAGATTTCCGATGACGTCGTGCCGATCTTGAATCTGCTGGCATACGCTGACGGTGATCGAGACTTGATCGGCCTTTGCGATATCGCCCGGGTCTCGTTTCGACGAGCGATCCCGCTCCTACAAGCGCTAAATCGAGAAAGCCTCGTCGAATGCGTGAAGGAATGAAAGAGCGTCTTCGTCTTCTCGACACGACACTCCGCGACGGGAGTTACGTGATAAACTTCCAGTTTACCGCACGCGATACGGCCGTCATCGCCGCACAACTCGAAGCGGCGGGCTTCGAGCTGATCGAAATTGGGCATGGCGTTGGCCTTGGGGCGTCCGAACGCAATTACGGACGGGCCGCGGAGACGGATGAGTCGTATATGGCCGCAGCTGCAGAGGCCGTGAAGCGCGCCATGTGGGGAATGTTCAGTATCCCTGGGATCTCGACGCTCGAAGACATAGATATGGCCGCCGACTATGGAATGAAGTTTCTGCGTGTCGGCACTAACGTTGCGGACGTTCCCGACTCCCAGCCTTTTATTGAGCGTGCGAAGAAGCACGGCATGTTCGTCTGCGCCAACTACATGAAATCGTACGTGGCAGCGCCGAAGGAGTTTGCGCGTAACGCGCAGCTTTCCCAACAATACGGTGCCGATGCGGTCTATATCGTCGATTCCGCTGGCGGAATGCTGACTCGAGATATGGAATCATATTTTCACGCGGTTCAGGATGTTTGTGATGTCTCGATCGGGTTCCATGGGCATGATAACTTAGGACTGGGGGTCGCCAACGCTGTGCGCGCAGCGGAACTTGGGGCAGCGATCGTCGATACGTCCCTTCAAGGAATGGGTCGCAGTGCAGGCAATACGCCCACCGAACAGTTTATTGCCGTAATGGAGCGATCCGGCGTTCCGATGGGCTTCGATCCGCTCCGGGTAATGGATATTGGCGAAAAATACATCAAGCCTTTGATCCGATATGATGGACTGAATTCGCTCGATATCGTGTCGGGCTACGCACAATTTCATTCCAGCTATATGGGTGTCATCAGGGAGTACTCCAGCAAGTTCGGCGTCGATCCTCGCAAGCTGATCATCGCATTGTGTGAGCGCGACCGGGTGAATGCGCCTCGCGCGCTGGTCGAGGAGTTGGCCCGAACCTTGAGTGCCGAGCCGGACGATACGTTCTCGGCTCGCTTTCACCTTGATCGGTATTACGGTGCCGAACAGAACCCTGATCCGCCAAGATCAGCCTCATGACGAACTGGTCCAAGCGGTTCACGCGTATCTTTGGCGAAAACGCCGAGCGTACGTTTTTTATCGACGCGATCGATGGGGGGCAGACGTCGTACGGGGAACTCGCCCGCAACGCCGCTGCGCTCGCGCAGCAGCTCGAGAGCCGGCGGTTGCGTGCCGGGGACCGAATTGGAATCCATCTTCCGAATGGTTCTTTGTTCGCCACCTTCTACTTTGCGTGTCTCCTGGGCGGCTTTACCGCTGTTCCCGTCAACAACGCCTTGTCTTTGAAGGATCGCGCGTTTGTACTGGGTCGGTCGCGCTTGTCCGCGATTGTCACCGGCTTCGGCATGAAGGATGTCGGGGATCTCCTGCCGTCTCGTGAACAGGAAGGATCCGACGGGCCGCCTGTGCTGACGATTTCGAAAGGTGACCCTCGCGCCGATCTGGTGTTGAGCGCGGCCGCCGACACCGACGTCGATGGAAGACTGGCGGAGATCGACAACGACAGGCTGCTTTCGATCCACTTTACATCGGGCACCACGAGCCTACCCAAGGGCGTGGCGCACCGGGCCGGAGGACTTCTGGACAATGCTTCCTCGTTCAATCGGGCGTTCGGCCTCGGCCGAGACAACAGATTCGTGCACGTCATGCCGATGCCCTATATGGCCGGTTTTCTGAATACGCTGCTTGGTGCGTTCACGGCGGAAGCGTCGATCATCCTTGCCCCGCAGTTTGGGCCCCAAAGCGCGCTTCGATTCTGGGATCCGGTTGCGGCGCATGGCGGAGACACCATTTGGATGTCGCCGACAATGCTTGCGACGTTGACGCGGGTTGATCGTGGGCGTGTCGGAGTCGACATCTGTCAAACCCGGCGTATGCGAATCTTCAGTGCGACAGCTCCGCTCGCTCGCAAAATCCAGCAGGAATTCGAGGAAAAGTACGGGGTAAATGTTGTAGAAAGCTACGGCCTGTCCGAGCTCCTCTTGATCACAGCCAATGACGGACCGGCCGGATCGAAAATGTTTTCCGTTGGAACGAAGTTGCCCGAAGTCCGGATCGAGATTCGTGGCGATGAGGGACAGCTGCTGGCCGCCGGAACGGATGGGGCGATCTTCGTCAATACGCCCTACGCCACGGTCGGCTATATCGATTTTGAGACGGGCTTCCCAATCTCGCCCTCAGACCAATGGTTCGACACTGGCGATGTCGGCCATGTCGATACCGATGGCTATCTGTTCGTGACGGGGCGGGTGAAGGATTTGATTATACGTGGTGGCTTCAATATCAGCCCGAGGCAGATCGAGGAGGTGCTTCTGCAACATCCGGCGATTGATGATGTCGCGGTTGTCGGTGTTCCCCACGAATTCTACGGCGAACAGATCGTCGCGGTGGTCATTCCGGCAGCTGGAAGCCACATTGAGGATATCCAGGCGGGTCTGCGCGAGCATTGTCTGTTGGCGTTGGGAAAATCTGCGCTGCCCGACCTATTCATCGCGCTCGATGCCTTCCCGGTCACGAATCTTGGAAAAATCCAGAAAAATAGAGTTCGGGAAATGATTGTTGAAAGGATGCCTGCGTGACGTCGGAAGCGGGAAAATCTCTGCCCAATCGCGCCATTGGCCTCCGGGTGCGCAATTGCGAAAGCTGCCACGGTAACGACCTGGAACAACTCTGGCGTCAGTCCTTCACGGCGCGAACGCGATTGGGTCAATACAGATTCGACGTCAATAACGTGATCTGCAGGAATTGCGGTTTTGTATTCGTGTCTCCAGTGTTCGATGAAGCGGACCTCGCCGATTATTATGCAGGGTCGTTCAGCGCATTCGCCGGCGCCGCGCCCGACTATGACGTCGCAAAGCGGTTGGCGTTTCTCGACAACGTGGTTCCCAGGGGCGATTTATTTATCGAAGTGGGCGCAAACCGGCCGACAGAGTTTCACCGGCGCTTGAAGGAGATCTACGGCAAGGTGACGACCGTTGAGATCAACGACAGCGTGAGTTCCGATCATCGGTCGTTGGCGACGATACCAGATGCAGGCGCCGATGTCGTGGCTCACTACTTTGTTCTGGAGCACATCCCTCAGGTCATGAAGTTCCTGAAGGAATGCGCAAGGATGCTGCGGGATGGAGGCATGATGATATGCGAGGTCCCGGATATTTTGATGTATCCGCAGGATCCTTCGGCCCTTCAGCTCTATGAGCATACGAATCATTTTTCCCGGGAAGCTTTGCGTGAACTTGCTGAACAGGTGGGCTTCGTGGAGATTTCGGTCAGCGCAGAATACTGCAGCCGTTCCTTCGGATTTGCCGCGGCCTTCAGAAAATCGGTCCCTCATGATGCGCGTGTGTCACAAGCTACGGGTCAATATCGAAGGAATCGCGAATTGTTTCTGGGCGGTGTCAGAAATCTCGAGCGGTCCGAGGCGGAAATGGACCACTCATACAAGACATTCCAAACGTACCAGGATCGGGGATCAAGCGTCGTCCTTTGGGCCGCGAACGATTTGATGGCTAGGTTTCTGGGCAGATGTTCCTGCCTCGATAACGCGACCATTGTCGATTCCAATCCGGAGAAGGCGAGCGTGTTCAGCCCGCTGATGGTGTTCACGCCGGACGCGGCTGCCGACCAAATCAGATGCGCGAAGGCTATCTTCATTTTTACCAACTTCCACGCAGCTGATATTCTGCGGCAAATCGAAGGCTCGCTGGGGAAGACGTTTGATAAAGGGGCGGTGCATGTCGTTGATCCCTCAAGCGACGGATCGAGGGGCTTTGTTGATCGTCCGAGCTTGCGAGACGGGCTTGGTGAGACCCGCGCATGATCTTGGGGGCAAGTCACATCACGCTTGGCTGTGACAATTTGGATGCTGCGGCTACGAGCCTGGAGGACTATGGCTATCGTCCCGAGTTCATTGATCGCAACGTAATCAACAACCCTTCGAAACAGTCGATTCTGGCAGCCCATTGCGAGGTCCATGGGATCGGGCTGTTGCGCGCCGACGGCGGTTTTCCGATTGAGCTGGTATCTTATCGGAATCAAATGCCCGATGGTTTCGGGCGCTACGTCGGCGTATTCGAAACCGCGGGGGTGCCCCGGCGTGTGGACAATATCGATTTCAGCGCGTCGCTGTCCGGCATGCCGTCCGACGCGGTTTCAGCGTGGGCCACGGGCACCATCGGGGATTTGAGCGCTCCGGCATTCTTTGTTAGGGGCGCACGGACAAATGCCGGACTGCGGCAGGTAGTCCTGCCGGTCAGCGATCTCAAATGCTCGCGGCGCCTGTGGTGTGACGTGCTTGGCTTCGGCTTGGTCAGCGAAACCAGCGCAATGGCGGAGCTTCGGTTTGTTTCGCCGGTAGCGGCTTGGCGCCTTGAGCTCGTTCTGGTCGCCTCGCCACCGCCCAAAGCGCGATCGGTGCTCGACGCCAAGGGCATGGCTTGTCTTTCGCTCCTGTCTTCGAATATCGCCGACGATGTCCCGCGCGTGATTGGCGGCGGGGCAAGGCTTCTCACCGATATTTTCGCCATAACGATCAACGGCCGGAATATGAAGGTCGCGATCCTCGCCGATATGGACGGCGCCTTCGTCGAGCTGCTTCAGGTCGGCCGTTAAGGAAGCCACAGCCGAAAGTTCGAATCCTCTCGAGCTTCAAACGTGGTTGAAGACAACTTTAAATGGGGATGCTGATGTGAAACGAATTGTCGATTTATCCTACCTCCTGCACGATGGCATGGCGACTTATCCGGTCCAGTGGTCGCCTCCGTTCGGGATTACGCAGCTCGGCCGCCATGGTATTGAGGGCCGCGAATCCCGCAAGATAGTGATGGGAACCCACACGGGCACCCATGTCGATGCGCCGCGTCATTTCATACCCGGCGGTGCGACGATCGATCAGCTGCCGCTCGAACCGTTCGTCGGGCCGGCCACGGTTGTCGATTTTACATTCGCAAAACCTCTGCAGGAGATCGAGGTTTCCGATTTTGAAAAGCAGCTGGGAAGCCGGCGCATCGAGCGCTTGATTATGCGTTTCGACTGGTCTGATCATTGGGGCAGCCTGAAATTCTATTCCGAACAACCCTATATCTCAGACGCAGCGGCCCGTTGGATCGTCGATCATGGCGTGAAGCTATTAGGAATGGACACGCCCCAGGCTGACAGCCCCAAGAACGGGCGTGGCGCGGAGCGAGATTCGCCAGTCCACAAGATCCTGCTGGCGGCCGGCATTATAAAACTGGAATACATGACGAACCTTCGCGAACTCGGTTCGAACGAATTCGAACTGATCGCACTGCCTCTCAAGATCCGCGAGGCCGATGGGGCGCCGGTACGCTGCGTCGGGATCGTAGACAATCAATAAGGTTGAACGCAACAATGAAGCACGAACAGCTTGTGCGCGAGTTCTTCGCACGGAATGCCGCTTCCTCGCTACCTGAAGGCCAGGACGGGCTTGATGTGTATTATCTGGACGCCGGCCTGATCGACTCGTTCGGAATTGTCACAATGATTTCCGATTTCGAGAGCGCATTGGGTATCACGTTTACTGCAGAAGACATGCAGTCGTACGAGTTTCAGACGGTCGGGGGACTGATCGGTATCCTTGATCGCCTCGCGGCTTCTTCCGCAGCATGACGATCGTTCCGAAAGACGTGATCTTCCTGTCGGAGTCGACGGAGAGTTGTGCGGATCGCTGGGTTGCGATGAATGTGTTTGCGCGAACATCTGTGGGGCTGAGCAGTGAGGTTTTCGAGCTTTTGGGCAGGATTGCGAACGACCCGGAGGCCGGAGGCGAAGGGCCGTTTCATTGCTGGCGCATCGAATATTTTTCGAATGAAGCGGGGTTACTCGCTGATCCAAGCCGTTTTCGCCGAAATGTCGACGAGTGGGAGGAGTTGTGCCTGACCCGAGCGGAATTGATCGCGGAACTGAAAACGCATTGCATCCTTGTTGATGACGAAACGGCTTATCGCAAGCGGTTCAAGCCGAAACGGAATCTGCTCGATCGCGAGCATTTCGGCAACTTCCATCAGCAGCACGGCCAGCATATGGCGCTGGCAAGACGGAAAGATCCGACCGACTGGTGGATGCGGCAGAAGTTTACGGAAGATCAGCTGTCGGTCCGGCCAGATACATTATATGGGGCTATCCAAAGCAAGTTTCTCGAAGCCTATACCGAAACGCGGATCAGTGAGGGGATGACGGTCGTCGATCTCGGCTGTGGAACCGGCGTCTATTCAAACATGATGGCCCGTCGGGGAGCGAATGTCCTCGGTATTGATCCCAGCGAGGAATATCTCAACGTCGCGAGGGCGAATGCGGTCCCGGGCACGCGCTTTGAGAACATGAAAATCGGCGAAGTAGGAGCTCTCGACAAAATACCGGCCTCGTCTGCGGATATGATCTTCATGAGCGACGCTTTGTTGTTCTATTTCGTGCCGTTCTATCCGGGCCAGAACGCGGATATTCATACCTTGCTGAAAGACATCAGGCGTATTTTAAAGCCCGGCGGTTTGTTCGTCAGCATGGAACCGCATGGCGTTTTCTACCTGATGCCGTGGCTGGGCGCGGTCGACCGGCCGTTCGTTGTCGTCACTGAATATCTTAACAAGTCGTTCGGAATCGTGCCGCCGCTGTCGTGGCTGATTCAGCAGGTGACTCGGACGGGATTCGCCGTAACTGACATGCGGGAGATCGTGCCGGGGGACTATTTTGAGAAGATCGATCCCCGAGGCTATCACTTCGCCAGCGAGTTTCCGCTGTGGCACCTGATCGAATTCAGACCATTTAGCTCCTGACATGAATCATCATTACACGCGGGACGATCTATTGCGAGCGATCGAAGGCGTGGGAATTCGCCCGGGCGATACTGTGTCTCTGCAGGTAAGCCTCGGGCGCCTCGGGATGCCCTTCGGCGTTGAACCGAACTATCCGGCGCTTTCAAATTTCATGATCGATTCTTTTTTGGAGGTGTTGGGTCCTCAAGGGACTCTCGTCGTGCCCACCTACACCTATTCGATCGGGCGCGGGACGGTGTTCGAAGTCGAAACAACGCCATCGTCGATCGGGCAGTTTCCTGAAGTGTTCCGCAGCCGGCAGGGTGTCGTGCGATCGCGCGACCCGATGATGTCATCGGCGGCCATCGGGCCACGAGCGGCCGCAGTGCTGCGGAACATTTCGCGGTCGTGCTATGGCGAGGGAAGCACCTTTCAACGGTTGCGCGAGGTCAATGCGCACATCTGCACGCTCGGCATTAGCCTCTATTGGGCAACGTTTCGACATCATATCGAGGAAGTCGCCGGCGTGCCATTTCGCTTCCCCAAGTCCTTCACCGGAATCGTTCGCGAAAACGGAAGGGAGTCGCGAGAAACCTGGTCTTACTTCGCTGCTCCGATTGTCGATAACTGCCAGCCGAACGGATTGCCTCTGGAGCGCCGCGCACGCGACACGGGATTGGTAAGAATAACGCCGGTCGGCCGTGGCGAGATCATGGCCATCGATGCCGGGAAATATTTCGAATTCGGCCTGAACGAACTGCGGACCAATCCGTGGCTGACCGCAAAGGGTCCTCCTGCTGCGGCCGAGGTGATCTTCAAGGATGAGCCGCAATGGTGGGCGGCGCGATCCGCGAATGGACCTCTGACTTGAGAGTCGTCTGTTTCTCTCCGAATGACGCGGTCTGGCGCTGGACGTTGCCGCAAGCTCAGTTTCTCGAGGCATTGCAGCAGCGTGGGGATGAGATCATCTATGTTTACTGCGACCGCGAGTATTCGTCTTTTTGCATGTCGATGGCGTCGTCAGGAATTCGGTTTACGTCTGACCCCAGCGCCAAGCAGGCAGTCTGCAATACGTGCGTGCGGCAATCGGAGATGGTGCGCTCCCGGGTCGGCTTTGCCGGCCGCACGCTACGATCGTTTCTGCGGCCCGAGGATATCGATGTCGCGGATCGGCTGAGCCGAGAGGCATCGATCGACGACCTCTATGATTATGTCGAACATGGCCTCACGGTCGGCCGGCTCGCACTTTACGAAACGATGATTCAGACAAAATCAATATCGAAAGATCTATCGCCTGAAGCCCAAGGCTTTTATCGCTCCAATTTCCGGAACACCCTGATTTCGGTCCGGGCGAGCAAGGCCATGCTGAATGAGCTTAAGCCCGATATCGGGGTCAGCTACCACACCGCATACGCCTACAATCGCGCCTTTCAGCGCGTTTTTGAAGAGGGCAACGTCCCAGTTTGGTTCCTGAACGCGAGCTTCAACGTTGCCGAACTCGATACGCACCTGATCGCGGCGAGATCTGATCCCGAAATTCTCTTTCGCAAAATGCTGGAGGACTGGCCGCGCTTCGAAGGCATTGCCTGCGCCGAACGGGACGTCGCCAGCGTCGCGGACCATCTGCTGGCCCTCATGGGTGGCGGCGGCTTCGGGTATTCAAACGCGATGCATCGGGGAACAATTGCCGTCATGCAGAAGCTGGGGTGCCCTCCCGGGAAAAAAATTGTTGCGGCGCTGTTGAGTAGCTATGATGAGCTTCTGGCCGCTGAATTGGCAGGGTTCGGATGGACGACACATAACGACGTGTTTTCATCCCAGGTCGAATGGGTGAGGTGGCTTTTTGAATTCGCCCGCGCGCGGCCGGATATGCACATCGTGGTCCGGGCTCATCCGCGCGAGTTTGCCGTCAACGGAGTCGGCAATCGATCCGAGCATTCCTATTTGCTGGAATCCGCGTTTGAGGAAAAGCCCGCAAATGTATCGATCAATCTGCCTTCGGACGGTATTGCGCTATACGATCTCCTGATGGAGGTCGATGCCGCGCTGATCGCATGGTCGTCCGCTGGGATGGACGCCGGAATGCTGGGCGTGCCGGTCGTGACTTATGCGGGAGATGCGCTGCTGTTTCCGCGGCAGTTGACCTACGACGCCAACAGTCGTGAGGAATATGCGGAGTTTGTCGATCAGGCAATCGGGGCAGGTTGGTCGCTCGAACGATCCAGGGCGTATTTTCGGTGGGCCGTGCTGATGATGGCGCGCACCCGAATCGACGTGACAAATGGCGCTAGCACGCCGACTAGGCAAAGCCGGCTGGGTCGCCTGGCGCGGCGTGCATCCAGGCGGCTTGCGCTTGCAGCGACTTCATTGAGCAGGGAAGAACTCGGGTTGCGTTTTTTGCGCCCGAGGCGGCTCTGTGACGCGTACAGGATTTTTACGCTGCTCGATCAAAACTTGTCGGCATTCTACGACGCAGACGCCGCACCGACTGGCCCTGATCTTCGAACGGAAACGGAAGCGCTCAGACGGCAGCTTCGAAGGATTTCCGAATTTGTCGAGAAGCGCCGCGGCAACTCGCCGACGAAGCTGAATTCCGCAATCTGTCGTTCATAGAGTGCCAGGTTACCAGATGTCTTCGTCCGCAATCGAAGTTCGATCGATCTCCAAGCAATATGATCTTGGCGAAGGCGGCAGTGTGTTGAGCTTTTTCAGGCAAACGAGCGAGAAGTTCTGGGCGCTTCGCGATGTCTCGTTTGAGATTCGTGAGCACGAAGCCGTCGGCGTCATCGGCTCCAATGGCGCCGGTAAAAGCACGCTGCTTAAAATTCTGTCGCGGGTCACCGCCCCGACGCAAGGCCGCGCTCGCATACGCGGCAGGATGGGGACGATCCTCGAGGTCGGTACCGGCTTCCACCCTGAACTGACCGGACGTGAAAACGTCTATTTGAGCGGCACGATTCTCGGCATGCGGAAGTGCGAAATCGACCGACGCTTCGACGAAATCGTGGACTTCGCCGGCGTCGAGAGGTTCATCGATACGCCGGTCAAACGCTATTCTTCCGGAATGTATGTCCGGCTCGCTTTCGCGGTCGCGGCCCACCTAGATCCCGATATCCTGATCGTCGATGAGGTTCTCGCCGTTGGGGACGTCGGATTTCAAAAGAAATGTCTCGCGAAGATGGACAGCAGCATCAATCAGGATGGGCGTACCATTATTTTCGTTAGCCATAACATGCAGGCCATCCGTAGCTTATGTTCCCGCGCGCTGCTGCTGCATCAGGGATCATTGGTCGCCGACGGACCAATCAGTGAGGTGCTTGCAAATTATGCCGATCGACAGCAAACGTCGTTCGATGTCCGAGAGCGCTCGCTCAACAACCGCTTGAATCGCACGCGAGGGCATGCACGGATCACCGCCTTATCGGTTTCGAGTCCGGGGCAGGCTGAACGTCGGAATTGGTCGTTCAATACCGATGACGCCCTCGAACTCAATATTTCCTATGAAGTGGTCGAACCGATCGAATCTCTCGATCTGGTGGTCTCGTTTTCTGTGGCCGGAAACGGGGATGTCGTGACCAGCCTCAGAGAAACTGTCCGCAGCGAGCCGTCGATGCCAGGCGCCTCGGGGCACATCAGGATCGAAATTCCGAAATTGCCGTTTCGGCCAGGGGAATTCGCGCTAACGCTTGGATTGGGCAGCAACGGTTTCGCCGTCTTCGAAGATATTCTTGATGCGAACGTGAACCTACCGCATCTCGTTATCGAGTCATTGGAAGACGACCTTTTTCGCCGCAATGGATTGGTTTCGATCGACTACAATGTTCACCATACAGAAACAAGAAATCTGCGATCTCTTGCCAAGGCGTGAGGGGAGATATCTTGATGAAGCAGCAGCTACGTTTTTATCCGGACATCGACTATCGGGTCCATCCAGCCTTTCGTGATCTTGGCGTTCCTGCACGCGATGACGATAGCGTCGTCGATGGCATGATCGCGAATATCGATCGCGATCTCGAAGCACTTCACGCGACGCGATATCATGCTGCCGCTCTGCGGGAGGCTTTCGACAGCGGACCGGGCTGCCGGATCGCTGAATTGGCGGCTTATCTCGATCGGACGACATCTAATGAGCGCGTTCGGCGGTTGCTCAGCCGAGCTTTCAAGGACGTCACCGCAGAACTGCTGTACGAAGCGCGGATCAGGAACGACCGTCATGAGTTCAACCGCATGCTGTCGCCGCAAGCGCGCCGCGTCGCCGACGATTTGAAACGGGATGGTGCGCATATTTGTCGGTTGACCGGTGCGGAAAGGCAGAAGCTCTGGGAGCTATGCGCGCCGGCGGTCGCAAGATTGCGCGCAGCGGCGGCTCTTAATCCCAAGACCCGCGTCGCGGAAAGCATGCCGCGCTACTCCGGTGTAGGAGTTCGCCTCGAGAAGTTCTTCCGCCGAAGTGGCGCTCTCGACGGACTGTCGGCCTATTTTGGGAGCAACGTAACTTTCACCGGGTTTTCGCTTGAATACTCCCACAACAAGCAGGATTGGTGGCAAAATTGCTATGCCGACGTTGGCTTGGCGACGTCAAAAACCGTCTACATGCACTACGACCATGGATGTCGAAATCCGAAGGCGATCGTGGCGCTCTCGAATGTGACCGAGGAAAACGGGCCGACCGGCTATATCAAGGGCAGTAACACCAAGCCAAGATCGAACTTTATTCATTTCCTAATCAAGTCCATCGACCTGCGCTTTTATGACGACTATGTTGCTGGAACGCGGAGCTATTATCGGCGGCGGTTTCAGGAGGTCGAATATAGGCGGGAGTTTCTCATGCTGCCGACGGCGCTTCAGGCCTGCAGCCATTTCGGCGAGGACATTACCGACGATACCGATCTCTCGGCCGATCTTCTGAAGGACGAAATCAAACTTACGCATGACGTCGGAAATTGCGTGGTTTTCGATGGCGACTATGGCATTCATCGCGGCGCGCTGGCCGAATCGGGCGAACGGTTTGTGTTTCAAGTTATTTTCGCAGTTGAACCGGAGATTCCGAAAATCAAGGCGCTCCAACAACGCGCGCGCGCAATCGCGCGCCGATTGTTGAAAGGCGAATGATTTCGAGATGACCCTAATTTCAAGTTTACACAAATTGGCGGATACGCTTCGGCGCAGAGTGGTGCCGCGCCGTACCGATAGTTTTACCGCGGCGGGGTTGATGAACGACGTCCTCAATGAGGAGAGATTCGTCGCCATCGATGTCGGAGCGGCGAACGGTCTTTTGCCGCATTGGAATTTGCTAAATGGCGTTGCCCATGTCTACCAGGTCGAGCCGCGCCAGGACGCCTGCGCTGAGCTTGAACGCGCCAATCAAGCAGCTGGTCTGACCGCGACACGGCATGTCGTTTGCGCCGGAGTCGCCGCGACGGACGGGCCGCGGACGCTCTATGTATCGAACGTTCCCACTGGAACGTCGATTCTCAAATTCGAGCCCGGCGCCGGCGCGGATTGCGCCGACTATGTTGATCCGAGCTATCTATTCCCGATTGTAGAGCAACGCATCGAGACAAGACGACTAGCATCGATCTTGAATGACGTGGGGGAGCCTCGGGTCGACCTGATCAAACTCGATATCCAGGGCGCCGAACTTGAAGCTCTTCGCGGACTCGGGCCGGAACGACTTCCAGATCTCCTCGGAGCCGAGCTCGAAGTGGGTATGCACGCATTCTATCCCGAGGAAGCCCGCTTTCCCGCAATCGAACGGTTCATGAACGAGATCGGCCTGGAGTTGTTCGACGTTCGCGTCGCGCGTGTTCGGCGGCCGCTGAACGGAGCAGAAGGAGGCTACGAAACGGAGATATTCTCGGTCGACCCCAACAGTCCGACGATTGCCGCACGCATCTGGGAATTCGACGCAATCTACTTCCGGAAGAAGTCATTGCTGCTGTCGAAAGGGGATGCGGGCGAGGTGAGGCGAATGACCCTCGTCTATGCGACTTACAATTACTATTCCGAGGCCCACAGCTTGGTCGACAAGGCCGAACACGCCGGGATTTTCGATGCCACTGCAGCGGCCGAACTCAAGCAGGCCATCGTCGACCTGCATCACGTCGCGACCTATCGCGCCTGGTTGGCGAACACGCCATTCTGGCGCAGGGTTCGCGCGCTCGGTGCGCGCATTGCGCCGAGGAACGCTCCGCGCTGGTGCCAGCACATGTACCAGGCCTATCCGAACGGATAGTCTTGCGCCGCACCCGCCAATTTTCGGAAAAACCCGCAGTGACCTCTTTCGCATCCCGATCCGCAAAGCCGGTCTACGAGATTTCACCGAGCGCTTTGCACGCGTTCAAACTCGGCGAGCTTTGGCACTATCGCCATCTTGCCATGCTGCTGGCGTGGCGGCATATCAGAGCGCGCTATAAGCAGACGGCGCTCGGTTTGCTCTGGGCGGTGATCGTGCCGGTCGCGTTCACGTTGATTTTCGTTGTCTTCTTTCGGCTGGTGCCGGCCCAGCCGGCTGGAAATCTGCCCTACATTCCCTCGGCCTTCGCTGGCATGATCATGTGGCAATTGTTTACCCGCGGCGTTTCGGAAGGGGCCACCAGCCTGACCAGCAACGCCAGCCTGATCACCAAGGTCTATTTTCCACGCATTATTTTGCCTCTGGCGGCGGTTCTATCCGCGATATTCGATGTGTTGATATCGTTCGTGTTGCTGGCCGGCGTCCTGGTCTGGTTTCAGATCCCGCTGCAGCAGCAAATGCTGCTGGCTCCGCTGTTCGTGCTGCAGGTGGTGCTGGTCGTCGTTGCTTTCAGCCTCTGGCTCTCTGCGATCGACGGAGTATTTCGCGATCTTCGTCATGCGCTGCCGCTTATTCTTCAATTGGGAATGTTTGTTAGCCCGGTGGCCTACACCACCTCCGCGATCGTCCCGCAGAAATGGACATGGCTCTACGAATACAATCCGCTGGTGGGACCGTTGGAGGGCTTTCGTTGGTCGCTCCTTCAAGGCGCCCCTGGCGTCAGCACCTCAGCCGAAATCAAGTCGTTGGCCATCACGGTTGTTTTGCTTTTGACCGGGCTTTTGTTCTTCGCGCGCATGGAGCGCACGATCGTGGACCAGGTCTGAAGCCCATAGCGCCCTGAAGATGGAATTTGGTCTCAAGCAGTTCGTTCGGGCGGCGGTCCCCATATGGTTGACCGAGCGCGCGCGACGGCTGGCCGAGAGGCTCGATCCGTTCGTCAATCTTGCCTACTCGCAGGACGGCGAGGATATGATCCTGCGGCGCCTCTTCGAAGACAAGGCCTGCGGATTCTATGTCGACGTCGGTGCGCATCATCCCTTTCGATTTTCCAACACGTGCTATTTTTATCGGCGGGGCTGGTCGGGCATCAACATCGATCCGAACCCGGAAGCGATCAAAGCGTTTCAACGCGATCGCCCGTCTGACATCAATGTTTGCGTTGGGGTTTCGGACGCGGCGGGAGAACTATCATTTCACTTCTTCAACGAGCCTGCCTTGAACACTTTCGACGCCGAGCTGGCGGTGGAGCGTGCGCGGTTGCCTGGCTACCGTTTGCTTGAAACAAGAAGCGTTCCGGTGCGCAGGCTGGAGGATCTCCTTACCGCGCATCTTCCGCCCGACAAGCAGATTGACTTTTTATCCATCGACGTCGAAGGCATGGATTTGTCCGTTCTTCGTTCAAACGACTGGAGCAGGTTTCGTCCTCGCTTCCTGCTGGTCGAGGCGCACGAACGAACCATTTTGGCCATCGAGCGTGACCCGATCAACCGCTTTGCAGTTGCAGCTGGCTACCGGTTGGTCGCGAAGACGCTCAACACGCTGATCTATGAAGACGGATCATGCGCGTCGATGTCGAGCGGGCCATCCTAAGATGCCCGATTTGGCGCCCATCGTTCTGTTTGTCTACAACCGGCCGGAGCATACGCGCCGGACCCTGGATGCTTTGGCGGCCAATCCGCTGGCAATCGAGAGCGATCTGATCATCTATGCGGATGGTCCGAAGAGACCGGAGGATGCGGCAGCTGTCCAGCAGGCGAGGGATGTCGCTCGTGGCGCGTTCGGCTTCAGATCCGTAAGATTGATCGAACGCGAGAAGAATCTCGGGCTGGCCAATTCGATTATCATGGGAGTCTCGGATGTCTGTTCGGCGCGAGGCCGCGCGATCGTCGTCGAAGACGATCTGCTTGTCGCGCCGCAATTTCTGACGTTTCTCAATCGGGGCCTGGAGCGCTATGCGGATGAGCCGAGCGTGTTTCAGGTTTCGGGGTATATGTTTCCCGTTATGGCGGAAACGTCGTCTGACGGGCTGTTCCTGCCGCTAATCAGCTGCTGGGGATGGGCGACTTGGCAGAGAGAGTGGAGTCAGTTTGAACCGTCCGCTACCGGATACAAGCAACTTGAACGCGATCCGCGCCTGCGCGCCCGCTTCAACCTTGACGGTAACTACGACTATTTCGGCATGCTGAAGGATCAGATCGATGGAAAGATCGATTCCTGGGGGGTACGCTGGCTGCTCTCGGTGTTCCTCAAAGGGGGGGTGGTCCTCTATCCACGAACATCGCTCGTCCAGAATGTTGGTATTGATGAGTCCGGTACGCACGGGGCGGGTCTTGCGGTATTGCAGGGGGATATGGACATTGATGCCGATGTCGCTCGTTGCTACGAGAATTGGCCGTCAGAAATAAGCGTCGATATGGACGTACTCGATCGCGTGAAACGCGTGCTTTCCGGCTCGCAGTCTCATCCGGTGATCCGGCTCATCAGAAGGCTTCTCAAATGAAAGACTACGTTCGGGAGTTTATCCCTCCCATTCTTCTGCGTGGTGTCCAAGGACTAAGGAGCCACGTGGTTGCGCTGCGACCCATTAAAAGCGATGGCAGCGAACAAGATCTCGACATCTATTGGGATCCCAAGATGGCCGAAATGCTCGATCACTGGGGCGAAGGCAACGCCTGGAACGATATCCAGCTATTGATGGCTGGCCGTAAGGGGCGGGTACTGGATATTGCCTGCGGCACAGGCCGCACCATGGAATTGCTAAAGAGCAATCCCGATCTTGAGGTACACGGCTGCGACATTTCGAACATGTTGATCGAAAAAGCCATTGCGCGGGGAATTCCCAAGGAAAGGCTTCTGGTGACAGACGCGATGGCCATGAGCTACCCCGACCAGCTTTTCGACTGGGCCTATTCCATCGGGTCACTTGAGCACTTTACGGCAGATGGAATCGAGAAATTTTTGAAGGAATGCCGTCGTGTGGCTCGCTACGGATCATTCCACATGATTCCCGTCTCACGAAGCAACGCGGACGAAGGATGGATAAAAACCTTCCAGAGCTACCACAACAACGGCACGGCTTGGTGGGACAAGAAATGCCGTGCTGTCTATGAAAAGGTGGAAATCCTGGATTCGTCATGGACCGATCGGATGTCGCTCGGCAAGTGGCTCATTTGCCTCTCGTCATGATCAACGACTTTTTATCGTCTTAAAGATGTTTTCGCTGATCTTGAAATTGCGAAGCCGCTGGCTGGATGTCATGGGCCGCCTATGGGATCATCGGCAGCGACAGTACTGTCGCTGCGGCGAAGGCTCCCGAATTCTCGTGTCCGGCCAGATCGTCAATGCCGGTGACCCAGAAAATGTCGTGCTGGGGAGATGGACCTGGCTTGCGGGGGAACTGCTTGTCTATCCTTACGGCGGTCGTATCGAAGTCGGAGATCACTGCTATGTCGGCGAAGGGACGCGAATATGGTCGCTTTCGCATGTAAAGCTAGGCAGTCGTGTTTTCCTATCGCATGGCGTGAATGTACACGACAACGATGCTCACTCTTTCTCCGCCTCTGAGCGTCATCGGCATTTTCGAGATCTGACTCAGATGGGTGCGGCAAGTTTTGTCGAGAACATTGCCGCCGATAAGATCGAGATCTGTGATGACGTTTGGATCGGCTTCAACGCCACGATTTTGAAGGGCGTGCGGATCGGAGAGGGGGCCATTGTGGGAGCCTGCTCCACTGTCACTCACGACGTCGCTCCTTATACTGTGGTCGCTGGCAATCCAGCTATAGCAGTCGGTCAGTCTCTGCCATGAACGGATAGATATTGTGCGTATCTTAGAATCACTGCTGTCTCGTATTCGTCGCGTCGATTCGATCGAATCCCGGACGATCTACCTTCAGGAAGGGATCGGTCGAATCGAGGCCAGACAGACCGAGAATGCAAAAACGCTTCGTGAAGCCGAATTTCGAGTTTTTTCGCAGTGGGGTGAGGATGGCATTATTCAATTTCTCACCCGGCATGTCCCCGTCGAAAACAAGACCTTCGTGGAGTTCGGGGTCCAAGACTATCTTGAATCCAATACGCGCTTTCTCATGGTCAAAGATAACTGGTCGGGTCTTGTCGTCGACGGCAGCGTTGAAAATGTCGATAGGATCCGCCGCAGTGAAATTTATTGGCGGCATAATGTACGTGCCGAGTGTGCGTTTATCACCCGCGACAACATAAACGATATTATCCGTTCAGCTGGAATCGGCGGCGATATCGGTTTGCTGTCGGTCGACATCGACGGCAACGATTATTGGGTTTGGCAGGCGATTGATGTTGTCAAGCCCCGGATCGTTGTGACGGAATATAACGCGCGTTTTGGCGCGGATCGTGCGGTGAGCGTTCCTTACGATCCTCAGTTCGTGCGAGCACACGCACACTATTCGATGATCTACTACGGCGCTTCGCTGGCTGCATTGGCCCAGCTTGGCGAAGCCAAAGGCTACAATCTTGTCGGCTGCAATTCGGCCGGCAACAATGCATTCTTTGTGCGTAAGGATATTCAGCCGGCCAGCCTGCCGAGCTTGAGTGTCCGGGAAGCTTACGTCCGGGCGTCTTTTCGCGAGACGAGAGATCCGTCCGGAAATCTCAGCTTTTTGTCGACAACGGAGGAGCAGAAGCTTCTCGAAACATTGCCGTTGGTCGATCTCAGTTCATGACATCCCCGAATGCAGCGACCGTCCTCGTGACCGGGGGGCTCGGCTTCATCGGTCGACATGTGTCGCAGCACTTTAAATCGCAAGGCAATCGCGTCGTCGGCATCGGTCACGGCAACGCTACCGAAGCCATCGATTTTGGACTAAGTCGCTGGCAGTCCGGCGAGGTGTCGCGCCAGTCTCTTGAGGCTCTAGCTGAGCGCATTGATCTGATCGTTCACTGCGCGGGCAGCAGTCTTGTTGCCGCTTCATTCGCCGATCCCGATGCGGAATTTCGCAAGAGTGTCGGCTCCGCGATTGAAGTTCTGGAGTTCGCGCGTCATCAGGCGAGGAGCCCGCGCATCGTCGTGCTGTCCAGTGCTGCTGTCTATGGTATCGTCACGCAATTGCCGATCAGCGAAGACGCGCCGCTCGATCCGATTTCCCCCTATGGCAAAAGCAAGCTTGCGATCGAACAGCGCTGTCAGCGGTATGGCCGCGACTATGGGTTGGAGATCGCAATCGTCCGCCTGTTCTCGGTCTACGGACTCGGCTTGCGCAAGCAGCTTTTCTGGGATGCTTGTCAAAAGTTTGCAAAAGGCGACGGCCGCTTCGGCGGCACAGGGAACGAGCGCCGGGATTGGCTGCATGTCCGTGACGCGGTTCAATTGATCGATGCTGTCGCGAAGCAGGCATCCGTGGCGGTTCCGATCGTCAATGGCGGGACCGGAAACTCCATGACGATTCGCGACGCATTGATGCACCTTCGTGGGCTCTGGCCCGCATCGGTGCCGGAGATTAGCTTCTCCGGAGAGGCGCGCCAGGGCGATCCGCCGGGCTACGAAGCTGATATGGCGCGTGCGTACGCGCTCGCGTGGGCGCCTACACAAGAGTTCGCTGAAGGCCTGGCGGATTATGTCTCATGGGCCAGTAGTCTTCTGACATGATCCGTGTCGGCTTTATCCTGGAATTCGCCGGTAACGGCTGGCTTGGCGGAACGAGTTATTATCGCAATCTGTTTTCTGCCATCGCGGATTTACCCGAACGAAGGATCGACCCGGTTCTGATTACATCGAGTCGTGGTTTCGAACCGATGAAAAGCCAATTTCCGGATGTAGCGGTCGTCAGCCTGCCGCTGCTGGACGCCCCTTCGGTCGTCGGCAAGGCGCGGCGAGTGATGCGCGTCTTATCCGGGCGCGATATCCTGATAGAGCGTGCTCTAAAGTCCGAGAACATCCGGATTCTCTCGCATTCGGGATATTTCGGTCAACGCTCACGGATCGCAAGCATCGTTTGGATTCCCGACTTCCAGGAACTGACATTTCCCGGCTTCTTCTCGGAACGCGAACTAGCGGCTCGCCGTCGAAATGCGAGCAACTGCTGTCGGCATGCCTCAACAGTGTTGCTGAGCAGCCAAGCTGCCCTCTCGGATCTGCGCAAAATCGGGGTAAGAGATATCGAAACGGCGGTGCTGCCGTTCGTCGCGTCTGTACCGTTGGCGCAGGACATCTTGCCGCGAGACCAGCTCAGAACCAAATATGGCGTAGCCGATAAGTTCTTTCATCTGCCTAACCAGTTCTGGATTCATAAGAATCATATCGTGGTCTTGGAAGCACTGGCGTTGTTACGTCAGCAAGGCGCTGTGGTTGAAGTCATCGCGACCGGTAATACGGCCGATCCTCGGCAGCCGGATTATTTTTCATCGCTGACGGCGACCGCGCTCAGGCTTGGTATCGAAGATCTGTTCAAGCCGTTGGGTGTGGTGCCGTACCAGGACTTAATGAGTCTCATGCGCCACGCTGTCGCTGTGATCAATCCATCAAAATTCGAAGGCTGGAGTACCACCGTCGAAGAGGCGAAATCGATGGGAAAGGCAATCGTGCTCTCCGATATTCCTGTTCATCGGGAGCAGGCTCCGGACCGGGCAGCATTTTTTCCCGCTGACGACGCTCGCTCGCTAGCGAAACAAATGTGGGAAGCGTGGAATCGGTGGGACGCTGACGAAGACGTGCAGTTTGTTGATCGAGCTGCGGCCAATCTTGTGGGCCGACGAGCAGCGTTCGCGCGACATTATGAAGAGATCGTTCTCTCCACCTTGGACAGACACGGCGCCGGTGTGAAACGGACAGCAGTGTTCGCGCGCCAAAGTCCTCAGAATCGATAGTCCTTCGCGCATGCGCATTTCCGTGGTCACGCCATCCTTCAACATGGCGCTTTATCTGGAGGATACGATCAAGTCAGTGATCGACAATCTCCGGCCTGGCGATGAGTATTTCGTCATCGATGGCGGTTCGACCGACGGCAGCGTCGAAGTCATTCGAAGCCATGAGGCCAGCCTCACGGGCTGGGTCAGCGAAGCGGATGCCGGCTATGCGGACGCGCTCGCCAAAGGCTTTGACCGTGCGACCGGTGATATCCTGTGCTGGATCAACGCAAGCGACATGTATCTGTCTGGCGCGCTCGATGCAGCGCGGCGCTTGCTAACCGACGATCTCGACATGATCTTCGGTGACGATTTCTACATCGATGAAGACAATCGGGTGCTGTCCTATAGTTGCGGATGGGTTCCAGACTTGCGCATGGCGACTTTGTACGGGGGCTGGACGCCACTCCAAGATGCGTGTTTCTGGCGCCGCAGACTGTATCAAAAGATCGGTGGGATCGATCGCTCACTGAAATATGCCGCAGACTATGATTTGTTCCTGCGAATGGCCCTTGCAGGCCGCCCCGGCTACATGCCATTCACCTTCAGCGCATTCCGGCGGCATGGGGGACAGAAGTCCATCTCCGGCTCCGCGGCATACGAGCGCGAGCGCAGGCGCGTCCGGGCAAGGGAAATCGGCGCATGTAGCTCTAGTCCAGTGCTGAAGGTGCTTTTCCGGGGGATCCATCGGGTGGCGATGAGCGCGCGCGCCCGGATCGCGCCGCTAGCATGGCGCAGGCCGGACCTAACGGGAAGGCTGGTGACGAGCCTTCCTTGCGCCGCTTACTGGCAGCCCGACGAGCGGGTAAGAGAAAGCGCGTCGTCGGGCTGATCGCTCTGCTAAGGGAAACGTTTCCCGATCGTCGCTATTGATTGTCAGTTCAAATCAATAATTGTTCCGACATCGGAAATTGGACCATGTTCACATACGAAGACAACAGATGCGCACCCTTCGGACAAACCGTTTCAACAGTTGCGGCACACATTCGACGCAGCAACCGAGCCTGTTCGCCAATTCTGGCCCTGCGGATGAAGATCGATACGTATCAACAATGAGCTTTTCTTCGGTTGGTCGTCTCGCGCCGGACCCACAGTGAGGTCGATTGATTTGTGATGATGGATTTTGCCAAGCGCTGGGTCGGCGCGGTTGTGGACTGGCGCCGCCTGGTCTCGGTGCGATATCTGCCGCGCTATGTGTCGGACTGGCTGGCGTTTCGCCGATGTGCAGGATCGTGGTCGGTCGCAGTTGCCGACAGTTATCCCTGCCTCACGGACCAGCTGCCGACCACCCCGTTCGATCCGCATTACTTCTATCAGGGAAACTGGCTTGCCCGGCGGCTTGCGGAAGCCAAACCGCGACAACATATCGACATCGGGTCGAGCGTGCTGACCGTGGGCGTGCTCTCCGCCCATGTACCGACAATCTTCGTTGACTACCGGCCGCTGGTCGTCCGGCAAAGCGGGTTGAGCTGCGTGGCGGCGGATATCAATCGTCTGCCGTTTGCGGATCGGTCAGTGGCGAGTCTGTCTTGCCTGCACGTTATTGAGCACATCGGGCTGGGGCGATATGGCGACCCCATCAATGCCGACGGGGCCCGGCTGGCCGCTGAGGAGTTGCAGCGTTTGGTCGATCAAGGCGGAACGCTCTATCTGTCGACGCCGATCGGACGGGAACGGGTGTGCTTCAACGCGCATCGCGTGTTCGCGCCGCCGACGATCCTATCCTGGTTTTCGCAGCTGCAACTGAAAAATTTTTCCTTTGTGTCGGACGACGGTAAGCTGCATGAGGACGTGTCTCCCGCGCTGGTTCCGGAGCTCGACTACGGCTGCGGCTTTTTCGAATTTTGTCGGTAACGCTGGTCGCTTGCCGTCGGTCTCAGGTGTGTGCCTTCAATGTTATCAGGTCTACGACGCCTCTTCGCCGCCAGCGACCTACTTGCCTTCAATGTGCGCAATCGCGACAGGTGGATCGCGGAGCAGGCGGCGGGCGTGCCTGCCGGATCGAAGGTGCTCGATGTCGGGGCCGGATCGGCGCCCTATCGCTCGCTGTTTGCCCATTGCGAATACAAAACCCAGGATTTCGCGCAGCTAAAGGATGATCAGTTGCGGCACGGCGGCTATGCGCCCATCGATTTTGTTTCAGACGCGAACGCTATCCCCGTTTCCGATGCGAGTTTCGACGTAGTCCTCTGCACCGAAGTGCTCGAGCATGTTCCGGAGCCGATTGTCGTCGTCCGGGAATTCGGCCGCATCGTCGCGCCAGGCGGTCGCCTGATCCTGACTGCGCCGCTGGGTTCAGGCATTCATCAGGAGCCGTTCCATTTCTATGGTGGTTTCACGCCCTACTGGTACGAGCGTTTCCTCGCCGCCGCCGGGTTCGAGGCCATCACGATGACCGCGAACAATGGCACGCTACGCCATGTCGGCCAAGAAACCATCCGCTTCGCGCGCATGACGCGACCCTTTAGCTTCGCCGCGCCGGGATTGACGCACCTCGTGTGGCTGCCGGCGTGGCTCTTGCTCGCCCCCATTCTCCTGCTTGCTGTGCCGCTCGCGGCCAAATGGCTCGACGCGACTGATCGAGAGCGGCGCTTCACCGTCGGCTATCACGTCACTGCCACGCGGAAGGCCGAGCCCTGAGCCATGAAGGTGCTCTGTGTCCTCAGCCGCTATGCCTATGGCCTACCTGAGCGCGGCGAGAATTACGACTATATCCACTTCGTGCCGGCCTTCGCCCGGCTAGGGCATGAGGTTGAGCTGTTCGATTCCGGTGATCGCTCGCGCCATCGCGACTTCGCCGCGCTGAATCTCGCGCTGCTCGCAAAGGTGATCGCATTCCAGCCCGACGTCGTGTTCTGCGTACTGACGCATTACGAAATCTGGTTCGAAGCTCTCGACCTGATCCGTAATCGCAGTCCGGCGCTGATCGTGAACTGGGGAACTGATGATTCCTGGAAATTCGAGCAAGCGTCGCGCTTTTTCGCTGGCCATGTCGATCTCCATGTGACGACCGATCCCACTGCCGCGGCGGCGGCCGCCGCACGGGGGCAAGGCAATGTGTTTTTGTCGCAATGGGCGGCCTCAAGCGCCACTCTCGCCGCCCCCTGTCCAGCGTGCGATTGCCGCTACGACGTGAGCTTCGTCGGCAGCATCTATGGCGCGCGCGCGACCTGGATTTCGGCCCTGCGCGCGAGTGGTGTTAAGGTCTCGTGCTTTGGTCATGGCACGGAACGTGGTGTCGTTAGCGCCGACGAGATCCCCGAAATCTACCGGACTTCCCGTATCTCGCTGAATTTTTCCGGCTCCGGTCAGCGCAACGCGCGCGGGACTGGCGCGCATCAGATCAAGGCGCGAACTTTCGAAGTTCCGGGGGCGGGTGGCTTTCTGCTTACCGAAGAAGCTCCCGAGCTCGAGCGCTATTTCGGCGTAGACCGCGAGATCGTGACCTTCGCATCGCCAGAAGACCTTGTTATAAAGACGCGCTATTTTCTCGCTCACCCCGAGTTGCGTGACAGCATTGCGCGTGCTGGGCACTACCGCGTTCGCGCCGCTCACACATATGAACAACGCCTCGCGGAGATTCTCGATCGGTTGCGCGTGGTCGGTGACACGCGGACGGCGCAGCCGTGGCTGCTCTCGGTCGAGGCGCTGGCGGACGCCGTCGCGCGCCATCGCAGCAGAGCTTTCGTGAGTTTCATCCGCACGGCCCTCGTGGTTCCGTTTAGCCTCATGTTCGGCAGGCAACGTGGGCCGCGCGCTGCGCGGCGATTGCTCTATGAATTGTCATGGCGCCTGCTGGGGGCGGCGACGTACCAGGCGTGCGGCCTGCCGGGCCGTCTTTTCTATCGCGAGAGCTGACGTTGGCTGCGCAACCGAATGAGACACATAAAAGCAAGAGCGTTGCGTTGCGAGAGCGGTCATCCGCGTGTCTCCGTCATCACGGCTGTACGCCATAACGCCGCCACGTCGGCGCGGCGGCGTTATGGCAGAGACAAATTGTGCTGGATAGCGACGTGAGAGTGTACCAGTCGGGTTGGGAGAAAACGGCTGCGAAGCCCCCGTGTTTGTCTTTTTTCCGCGCACATTGGGGCGAGCATCGCGCCGGAGTGGTAGGAGCTGCTTCGCGATATCCCCGACGTCTGGGTAGACAAGCCCGCGAAGTTGCGGCAGAAGGATCGGGACGCGCGTCCGACTGTGAAGTTACCAAGGCCAAGCGGAGCGAGGACGGCTTAACTTTGATAGAGGTGGTGTCCGGGCGTTGAAGTCGGAGTAGACATTGCGGGACGGGCAACTCATCGCGTTCGACGACAGACTGATTGGGAACGGGGTGCGCGAGCGGCGGCGTACCGTACTTCTGATGCCTACAGGAGCGCGGGCGCACAGACATATCGCTGCAGGACTTCCAGGTCGCTTTTTTCGTGAAAACTGATTGTTCGAACTTATGATTGATGGACAGCCGCTTGTCTCGGTCATAATGGCGATGCGCAATGCGTCCGCAACTGTGCGCGATACGATTCGCTCCCTGCAATGGCAAACGTTGAGCGATTGGGAGCTTATTCTGCTCGACGATGGCTCTGTCGATAGCAGTGTAAGGGTCATCGAATCCTTCAATGATCCCCGAATTCGCTTGTTTGTCGACGGTCGGCGTATGGGGCTTGCGGCTCGTCTGAATCAGGCGGTTGGCACAGCGCGTGGTCGGTTCATCGCGCGAATGGATGCCGATGATGTCTGCTTTCCGCTACGTCTTGAAAAGCAGGTTGCATTTCTTGAGGCTCATCCTCAGATCGATCTGATGGCGTCGAGTGCCGTGGTATTTTCCGGTGATGAACAGGTTGGTCTGCTTCCCGTGAGTCTCAATCATGATGACATTGTCCGTCACCCATTTCGGGGGTTTTCCTTTCCTCACCCGACATGGTGTGGTCGCGCGGAATGGTTCCGAACGAACCCGTATGATGGGTCATTGGGAACAGCGGAAGATCAGGATCTGCTGCTACGCAGCTATGGACACAGCAAATTTGCCGGTATAGGCGATGTCTTGATCGGATATCGGCAGCCGCGGTTGGAAATCGGAAAACTCTTGCGTGGCCGATTGGTATTCAGTCGGTCTGTATGGCGCCATGCCGGGGCGATCGGGCCGTTTGTATCCGGGATCAATGGAATTTTGTCACAAGCTGTCAGGGCTACTGTGGATATTGTGACAATCGGGCTTGGCTTGAATCGATGGTCACAGCGACGGCGTCTTCACGCCGTTCCGCGTGACGTTTACGATGCCTGGCTAACACTCCGCGCCAGACTGCAATGCAATCAAGGGACCTAATTTCGGATGTGCGGAATCTCGGGTATCATTGAAACCTCTTGGTCGGGAAAACCGAGACGACAATTTGGAGTTCATCTCCAGTCCTGTCGCGTGGCGGCGGAGCCGCTTGTGCGAAACCATAGGGCTTCGTACGAAAGTGATCCGATCGATTGAACCCCTGCTTCCCTGAAGCATGAATGCAAAATGCTCATCTTTTTCAAGCGCTCCGCGTTTGAAGTCCCTCGTGAAACGCCGGCGAACGGTGCGTTATCTCGATGCAGCGGTGAAGTATGCGACTTCACCCGAATGGCGGGTAGCGTGGAAAAATAGTATTTTTGCCGCGTCGCTCTCGCAATAATAGAGGCTACTTAGGTGGAAGCTGATTTGTTAGAAAAACTGCGCGATAAACGCGCTGTTATAGGAATTATTGGTCTAGGATATGTGGGCCTGCCCTTGATGCTTCGTTATTGCGAGGTAGGCTACAAGGTTATCGGCTTTGACATCGATAAGGCAAAGATCAATGCCTTGTCGCAAGGCGCAAGTTATATAGAGCACATTCCAGCAGCCTCTATCAGGCGAGCGCTTGAAGCGGGTTTTGAGGCGACAAACGATTTTTCTCGCGCTTCCTATGTCGATGCCATAATTCTTTGTGTGCCAACTCCTCTAAATAAATCCCGTGAGCCAAATTTGGGTTTTGTATTAAATACAATGGATGCATTGCTTCCATTTTTGCGATCTGGTCAACTTGTCTCATTGGAAAGCACGACTTATCCCGGAACAACGGATGAAGAGCTCTTGCCGCGGATCGAGTCTTGTGGGCTCAAAGTAGGGCGCGACGCCTTTTTAGTTTTTTCTCCTGAGCGGGAAGACCCAGGAAATCCCAATTTTACCACTAAAACAATACCAAAAATCTGTGGTGGCTCGACAGAAGCTTGTCTGAAACATGGTATAGCGCTTTACGAACAGGTGATCGATGTTATTGTTCCTGTAAGCTCGACAAGAACAGCTGAGCTGACTAAGCTACTGGAAAATATACACCGAGCAGTAAATGTTGGCTTGGTAAATGAAATGAAAATCGTCGCCGATAAGATGGGTATAGATATTCATGAAGTTATCCGAGCTGCTGCAACTAAACCGTTTGGATTTGTGCCTTACTATCCTGGGCCTGGATTAGGAGGGCATTGCATTCCAATTGACCCATTTTATCTTACCTGGAAAGCGAGAGAGTATGGTGTTCACACCCGTTTTATAGAACTAGCGGGTGAAATTAACTCTTCGATGCCAGATTATGTCATTTCCAAGGTAGTATCAGCACTAAACTCGGTCAAAAAAGCAATCAATGGCAGCCGTATTCTAGTCTTAGGAATCGCTTACAAGAAGAACGTGGACGACATGCGAGAATCCCCTTCCGTCATTATAATGCAAAAACTACTTGAATTAGGCGGGGATGTCGCATACAGCGACCCACATATTGCTAAGTTTCCAAAAATACGCAATTATTCCTTTGGGCTTTTCAGCGTACAACTAACAAGAGAAAATATTCAAAAATATGACTGCTTGGTGTTAGCGACAGATCATGATAAATTCGACTACGAAATGATTAAGAATAACGCGGCGCTGATCGTTGATGCGCGCGGACGATACTTGGAGGCAGCCGCTAATATTATAAAGGCATAAGTATTAAAATGTAGAGACTACCGTTGCAGATAGAAGGGGTTAGTTTCGCGGTTATTGGGATACGGACGTATGGCCAAAAATCATGCTCCGTCTTGAATAGCACGCAAGCCGCGCGGAATAAGTTGGCAATTTGGAATATTTCAGCGAAAATTTTGGAAGCAAGCGCATTTCAAGATGCCCCTTGGAGACGGACCGCTGAAATCGTTGTTTTAACGATGTCGGGGGCATGGGTTCGCGCGATCTTTGAGAAGCTTGCCGGCGCTGTGGCGGTCCATTGGTAAAGGCTTCGATATCTTGTTATGGGCTTTGATGTAGCGACTGATGGCGTCTTCGAGATCCGCGACGGATTCGAAAACGCCGCACCGGTCGCCCGGTATCCATCGATGTTGGGCGCGGCGAATTGCGCGGACCCAGAGCGCCTTTGTCAAACTCGCCATGATCCGACTCACGACGCGCAGAATCGCAAGACTTTCAATTTCACCATGAAATCGCCGGACCGGCTCTCAGAAAACTCTGTAGTCAATCGTGAAGTCTTGGTCCAGACTCTGGAATATTAAAAAATGAACCGCTTGTGCAATC
Organism: Methylocystis sp. B8; assembly: GCF_005771425.1. GTDB lineage: Bacteria > Pseudomonadota > Alphaproteobacteria > Rhizobiales > Beijerinckiaceae > Methylocystis. The sequence continues at coordinate 119,475 of NZ_VBTZ01000003.1, forward strand.
TTGGTATCGCAATCATCGCGACAATACTTTTATTTCTTCCCATTCTGGTGATTGGGATTTTTGTCAGAAGAACCTCGCCAGGGCCAGCTCTCTATTGGTCGGATCGTGTAGGATGTAATAACAAAATTTTCAAAATGCCCAAATTCCGTACGATGCGCGTCGGCACGCCGGCGGTCGCCACCCATATGTTGACAGATCCTGCGATTTTCCTCACTCCGATCGGCTCATTTCTACGCACGACCAGCCTCGACGAATTGCCTCAGCTCTGGAGCATTCTGAAAGGTGATATGAATTTCGTCGGTCCGCGCCCCGCGTTATTCAACCAGACCGATCTCATTGCCCTGCGCACCCTGCAGGGGGTACATAAACTCGTCCCGGGGCTGACCGGATGGGCGCAAGTAAATGGCCGAGACGAACTGCCGATCTTGGATAAGGTCAAGCTAGATGCCGAGTATTTGCGCCGACGTTCGTTCTGGTTTGACCTATGGGTCCTTTGGCTGACCTTCGTGAAAGTCCTCCATCGTGATGGAGTGTCCCACTAGCTCTCAATGGTGTTTGGATGCTTTTGAATAACTTGGCGTTACCGATATTGGCCCTGCCGCGCGCTGCCAAACGGCTAGTCGTTGCGGCAGTAGATTTCAGCCTTTGCGTGCTCACAATTTGGTTCGCCTTCTATCTCCGATTGGGAGAGTTTATCGAACTGAGCGGCCCATCCTTGTGGGCGGTGATGGCCTCTGTGTTGATCGCCCTGCCGATATTCGCGGTTTTCGGGCTTTATCGAGCAATTTTCCGCTATTCGGGTTGGCCGGCCTTAATGACAGTGACCAAGGCGATCGGAGTATATGGCCTAATCTTTGCGGCCATATTTACCGCCATCGGAGTACAGGATGTGCCGCGCACGATCGGTTTAATCCAACCGATTTTGTTGCTTTTGTCGGTAGGCGCCTCGCGAGCGGTTGCCCGTTTTTGGCTGGGCGGCTTGTATGAAAGACAGCTCAAGCTGGCGACTTTGCCTAAGGTGCTGATTTATGGTGCCGGAAGCGCCGGACGTCAGTTGGCGGCGGCGATGGCGAACAGCCATGAGATGAGAGTAATCGCATTTCTGGACGATGACGACCGTTTGCAAGGCCATGTGGTTAACGGCTTGCCCATCCATAGTCCGGATGATTTGTCTCATTTGGTGGAGACGCGTGACATCAGCACGGTATTGCTAGCATTGCCTTCGGCTGGTCGCAAACGGCGTAATGAAATCCTGAACCAGATGTTGCACGCCAAGGTGTCGTTGCGCACGTTACCGAGCTTCTCTGAGCTCGCGAAGGGCACGATCACAGTTTCGGATTTGCAGGACCTAGACATTGACGACCTATTGGGACGCGAACCGGTCATGCCTGATCATGCACTGCTCGAGAAAGACATCATAGGCAAAGTAGTTCTGGTCACAGGGGCAGGCGGCTCTATCGGCAGCGAATTGTGTCGCCAGATTATCCAAGTCGGGCCAGTTGCTCTCTTGCTGGTCGATCATAGCGAGTTCGCGCTCTATCAAATCCATCAGGAGTTGCAGGCAAAACTTGTGGGAACCGCGGTCAAGCTGGTTCCCTTGCTCGCTTCGGTGCGTGATGAGAGACGCACCAACGAGATCATGTCGACATGGAGGCCCCATACCGTCTATCACGCCGCCGCATACAAGCACGTGCCCTTGGTCGAGCATAACCCGTCAGAAGGCGTCAAGAACAATGTGTTTGGCACGTTGACGGCGGCAAAGACGGCTGCTGCGCAAGGTGTGGCGAATTTCGTGTTAATCAGCACAGACAAAGCGGTCCGGCCAACCAATATCATGGGCGCCAGCAAACGCTTAGCGGAGATGGTGTTGCAAGCGTTGGCGGCGGCCTCGCGAAACACAAAATTCTCGATGGTCCGCTTCGGCAATGTGCTGGGGTCGTCCGGTTCGGTCGTCCCCAAGTTTCGCCAGCAGATCCGGGATGGAGGACCGATTACCCTGACCCACCCGGACATCACCCGTTATTTCATGACAATCCCAGAAGCTACTCAGCTAGTCATCCAGGCCGGGGCGATGGCCATAGGGGGAGACGTGTTTGTGCTGGATATGGGACAATCAGTCAGAATCATGGATCTGGCGCGCCGAATGATCGAACTCTCTGGCCTAACGGTGAAGGATGAGATGGATCCGGATGGCGACATCGATATTGAAGTCGTTGGACTGCGACCTGGCGAGAAACTTTACGAGGAACTTTTGATTGGTGACAATCCTCGGCCCACACTGCACCCACGGATCATGAAGGCGCATGAAGACTTTTTGCCTTGGGCGGTCCTTGAGGAAAAGCTCAATGCCCTCGAGCATGCCCTGAATGTGAACGATATCGACCGCATACGCTTGATGCTGGAACAGTTGGTCTCAGGCTACACACCTGAAGACGAGATTGTGGACTGGGTACACATGGAGCATGAAGCAGGGGTAGCTGACGCGTTAGACGCCGCAACAGTTCCGAGTTGAGCCCCGCGAGGGAAGAACGGCGGTAAACAGGATCAAGCGTCGTGACGCAACTACAGTGATCCCAGAGTTTTCATGCTTCCAAGCGCTTTGGTTTGTCCCTTGCGCAGGGCGACATCGGACCCGATGCAGAGGCCGAAAGGGAGCCAGAACGTGACCCAGTACCAGTTTGCAAAAGACGTTTGAACTTCGTAATCGACCAATCCGGCGATGCTCAATGTCAAAAGAACGCACAACGGGGCTGGGTTCCCGCCGGCGCGATAGTAACTGAACGTCGAGCGCACACCGCCAAGAAGAAGCACCAACATTGCTAAGCCTGCGCCCAAGCCGCCGCGGATTTGAGCTGCCAAAACCATGTTGTGGGGATGAAGTATTCTTTCACCATTGCTGACCGGGACGCCGAATATGATCCTTTGTCCGTATCCGCTAAACGGCTGCTCTAAAGCCATCGGAATGAATTTACTCCAGATTTCCAATCGGAGCCCGTCACCCCTCCTCAGAGCCAGGTCACGAAAATGGGGGATAATTATAACTAAGAACGCAGTTATTGCGGCGAAAAGAATAATCGCCTGTCGTATGCGTCGTGACGATATTAGGGAATAAACGCACAAGCTGCCAACTGATCCGACAAGAGCGCCGCGCCCCTGCGTGAGCAGGATCGCTATGAAGAGGACAAGAGCTGAGAGGAGGAGCAGAACGCGTCTCCAGTTCGACTCTAGGATAGAGGCAGTCGCGACAGAGGCGACGAAAAACATCGCGTATGTCAGACTGGCGTTCGTCGGCCAAAAGGCGGTGGCAAGGCCGTAGGTTGGATAAAGCCGATTGTCGACGATTGATGCAAGATCAGGCAATCCTTTGACAAAAACAACCAAATTTGCGGCTGCGTTGAGCGCAACGGTCGGTGCCAGGATAGTGTAAAACGCATCGAAAAAATTATGATAATCGACTACCAGTCGTGCCGTTACGAGTAGAAAGAGCAGAACCGGAATCATGAGTAGCATTTGTTGTATAAACGATAGCACGTCAGGTTCGGGATGCACCCAAGAACTCGCCGTAATGCACACCGTATAAAGCACGGCCGCTCCAAACATGGGCGAGCGCGCCATATGCAGCGTGCGTGCGGTGTTCTGTGCAGATATGGCGATTGGCAAGGCCAGAGTCCGCCATCTGAACCGGAACTGCGCTATGTGAAAGGGTAGGAACGCTAACGGAAGAACCGCATACAGGAACAGCTCGTGCCCCAAAAAAAAATTATTCGATAGGAACATCGAAGCGATGAACACGATGTAGGCTGCAAAGAGATACGTTACATTAGCTGATCGCTCAGATGCCGGGTTCGGCGCAGCGCATGCTTCTTGCTGAGTTGCACCAGAAATAACGTCGATCAATCGCCGAATGACGGGCACAAAAGAAAATATAACATCTTCTTTAAAGCCTGACATATTGAAAGCCCCTGTGTCGGTTCACACCGATCGATTTTTCTCTATCGTTCATAGCTCGTGAACCGCCCCATCGAGTGGTCCACACTGAAGCTATGGACTGCGCCGTTCTGAAGCGCTTTTTGCATTACTGCCTTTTCCGTTCCGCCGCAACAGATCTGACTGGCCCCTAAGGAGTGGTCCGATTTCAATGTTAGTTCATAGCTGGCCACGCGATGAAGTCGGGCACGAATGTTTCCGGGCCGGGGCAGGGTAATTCAACGAGGCGTGCGGGCGCATCGTGTTAAAGTGACGCCGCCAGCTGTCGATGATGATCTGGGCCTTGCACAGTGTGTAGAATATTTCGCCGTCGAGCAGTTCGTCGCGTAAGCGAATTCCGGTCCATAGTCTGAACGCACATGGCCGGGAACGCCGCGACAGGATGAAGAGATCGGAGAGCATGTCGATGACATCGACGGATTTCAGCCTCCGATCGATTCTTATGGCCAGACATTCATGCGGGAACTCATCGACGATGTTCAGTATGCGGTATTTCCTTCCGTCATGCGTGCGGTCCTCGACGAAGTCGTAGGACCAGACGTGATTGCGGCGTTCCGCCCGCAGGCGCGCGCATGATCCGTCCGCGAGCCAGAGTCGCTCACGCTTGTGTTGCTTCGCAGGAACCTTCAATCCTTCGCGCCGCCAGATGCGCTCGACGCGTTTGTTGTTGACTCCCAGCCAGCTCGGCGCGGTAGTTCGGCGATCTCGCGATAGATGTAGTGGCCGTATTGACGAGCGAGTTCGACGGTGTCAGGGGTCAGCCGTTCCTCATCCTTAAACCCCCCGGCGCCTTTGCGCTGCGTCGATCGATGCTCTCCGAGCGCCGCACAGCGCCGCGACGCTCGGACACATGCAACGCAGACCGATCACCAGACGGCGGCGGGCGGGGCTTAAAAGTTTCCCTTGGCAGCCTCTGAAGGATCAACTTGCCGAGCGTCAGATCGGAAACCGCCCTGCGAAACCGGGCGTTGTCTTGCTCAAAGTCCCTCAGTCGTTTGAGTTGGTCACCCTTCAATCCGCCGTATTCTTGCTGCCACCGGTAGTAGGTCACTCTCGGTCACGCCAATCTGACGAACGGCGTCGGCAACGTTCTGCCCTTGCGAAAGCAGGAAATCGACTTGCCGCAACTTCGCGACGATCTCTTCCGGCTTGTGGATTTTCCTCGGGATTTTGGCCCTCCTCGTCATTTCAAAAGATATACATCAGGTCGGACCACTCCCTGGGGGCCAGTCAGTGCCGCGCCGCCAACGACCGGCGCGTCACAAGTCGGTTGCGCCGACGTCTTGGGCGGAGACGCGGAATGGGCGCGGACGAAAGTAAAGGTCCCTCTCGGCATCGGAATGGTCGAACACCATGTCCTGGTTCATGCGCTCCGCCATGCTCGGCGACCAGTGGCGGAAGCGTGGCAGGAGCTGAGCCAGTGCAACGCCAGCCCTGACGGCCGTCAACGGGACAGACACGAGCCGCTCTGTTCGATCCAAGGCCTTAAACACGCGGGATGCCATGTCGCGATAAGAAAGGACCTCGCCGCCCGAGATGTTGTAGGCGCGAACGACCGCCGCCGGAGCGGCAAGAGCGGCCACGCAGGCGGCGGCGACGTCTTCGACATGGACCGGCTGGCGCAGGCCGCAGGCCGAGCCGAGCACAGGGAAAAAACCAAAACGCCGGATAAACGCAGCCATTTCCGCGATGTTTCTGTCGCGGCCGCTGCCGTAAATTAGCGTAGGGCGCAGGATTGTACACGCGACATTTCTGCGGACGGCCCAGTCGGAGACCGTCTCTTCCGCCGCGGCCAAGCGTTTGGCGAGGATGCGCTCGTTGGAGTCCGAGGAGCCGATCTTAGTGAAGCGGCTTGTCGAGGAGAGTGCGACAATACGTCTTACGCCGTGGGCCTCGAGCATGCGAAGGCGGTCGGGGAGCACCCAGATAGGGGAGAGGAAGATCCAGGAAGTGATCGCAGTGTCGATCATGGTCAAGGGCAGTGGTGCGTCCGCGCATACCGGGGTCGGAAGAACACGCCAAGTCACATTACCATTGTTGTTACCGTAGCCGACGTGCTGACGGGAAAACGCGGTCACCTGCCAGCCGTCGGCGTTCAGCGCGTTCACAAGGCTGTCGCCTATAGGACTTCGTGCACCAACCACACCTACAATGCCCTTACTGCCTGAGGTTCGCATCCTTCCCCCTGCCCGCCGCGGGTCCCGACGGCATCGGCTTGGTAACCGGACTCGCTCAATTTATGTGCGTCGACCGCGGCTGTGGTTTCGGTGCAGCAATCCCACGCGAAATTCAAGTCTAGTTTGACTGACCTTGCCTCCAAAGCAAGTGACGATGCCGAGGCGCCACTCTTGATATGCCGGAAACACGGCCAAGAGTCATCAGCGCTATGGCCTTGCATCACCCTGGGCGGCCTTTGATGGGACCGTTGAATTAACTGGGGTATGCTTGTCCATGGACCCTTAACGCCCGTTAAGGAAAAGAGTTGCCGACTCAAAGGGAGACGGCGATGCGATGAACGATAACGATCGAAGGCACGGACGAATTGGGCGCTGCACATCTGTCTGAATTAGCGCTAGAAAAAATTTGAACAGACTGACGTCCGGATGCGTGGGTTTTTCCATCGCGGACAACGAGGCGATCATGGCTCACCTGCAGCAGGTCATCGTTAAACAGCAATACGAGGCCTATGTTCTGGGCGCGTCGTTCTTGCGCGGATTGCGGGCGCTTTCTGCGCGCCGCCGCGTCGAGCATCTGGTCGGCCAGCAGCTTCTTCAGGCCATCCAGCGGAACTTGACTTTCCAGTTGTGAAGCGTCGTCTCCGAAACCGCGTATTTACGCACAGGATCGGCAGCCTTCGCCGCCACCTCCTGCTCTCGCAAAATCCCGAGGATCCGATCGTCCGTAAACCGTTTCTTCTTCATCGTGTCCGACGTGCAATAGGCCGGACACTAATCGATGCTGGAGGAATTTCTCAGGGGCAGGCCAGCAGCGTGACAGTCGCCGTCTGATCGTAATTCACGTCCCCCGACGTCCGGCGCTCGTGAAGACTTCGATCCGTCGCGTCGGGGACAGTTCGATCTCCGACACGTGTTTATGCTCTGAAATCGACATGTGTCGGAGCCCTTCGTCGCTCCGATTATCGTCGCTGATGCTTCCAACCGCTCCACATATAAATCGGGGCATGAGAAGCTCTACTCGCGCTCCTTGAGTAGCGATGCTAGATACGCCCTGTAGGCGCTCTTGGCCATTCCGTTGATGATGCGCCTCAAATCCGAGTCAGATATCCAGCCCGCCGCCAAGGCGATCTCCTCGGGACAAGCGACGCTTTGGCCTTGGCGCGTTTCAATGGTCCTGATGAACTCTCCGGCTTCCATCAAGGAATCGGGAGTGCCGGTATCCAACCAAGCGAAGCCCCTACCCATCTTTTGGACGTATAATTCGCCGAGCGCAAGATAAGCATTGTTAAGGTCGGTGATCTCAAGCTCGCCCCGCGGAGAGGGGTTCAGTTTAGAGGCGAACTCGGGCGCTCGTCCATCGTAAAAATAGAGGCCTGTCACCGCCCAATTCGACCGCGGAGTTTTTGGCTTTTCTACTAATGTTCGCACACGATTGTTGTGGCCGAACTCGACAACGCCGTATCGCTCGGGATCTTTGACGTGGTACGCGAAAACTGTCGCGCCGGTTTTCGTCTCTGCGCCGGATTTCAAAAGATCTGGCAGACCATGACCATAGAATAAGTTGTCTCCTAAAATGAGGACGGAATTTTGGCCTCTCACGAAGTCGGCGCCAATGATGTAGGCTTGTGCTAATCCTTCCGGCTGAGATTGTTCGGCATATGTCAGCTTGATGCCCCACTGCGATCCGTCGCTGAGAAGCCGCTGGAAAAGTGGCCGGTCGCTCGGCGTGGAAATGATCAAAATCTCCCGAATATCAGCGAGCATCAAAGTCGACAATGGATAGTAGATCATCGGCTTATCATAAACAGGCAGAAGTTGTTTGGACACGACGTACGTCATCGGATGCAATCTGGAGCCGCTGCCGCCAGCCAATATAATGCCGCGCATGAGGTGTTCACCTATTTTTGAGCAATCGTGCGACGACGCCAGGAAGAGAACTTCGCCACGAAGGAAGAATGACACCGTATACGGTCGCGAGCTTATGTGTGTCGAGTCGCGAATTCGAGGGTCGTCCCGCGGGGGTTGGATATAGGCGTGTGGCTAGGGGCGTAACCGCGACTGGCCGGCGGCCGTGCTTGGCGGCCTTGGCGAAAGATCGCTTCGGCAAAATCCGCCCAATCCGCCGAGCCGCCCGCCAAGTGAAAAATTTCAAGAAGACGCTTGTCTCGGAGGTGGGCTCTCACCGCATAGCAAAAGTCGAAAATCGCGTCCGCGATGTCGAGAGCACTCATAGGCTTGCCTGTTTGTTCGGCCACGATGTTCACATTATCCCGTGTCTCGCCGAGGCGTAGCATGGTTCGTACAGAATTCATGCCGAATGAATCAGTTAGGCCCGTGAGTCCTGAGGGTCACATGGCGCAGGTGCGCAGCTTTTACCGCATGCTCCTCCAAGAGTTTGGATCGTCCGATATCCCAAAAGAGCGCCGTGGGGGCGTCCGCGCGATAAGGGTGATTGGAGCTTCCCTCGAATATGTAGTCCGTCGAGAGCTGATGATCGGAGCGCCCATACGAGATGTGGCGAAAGCCACGGTGCTGGCCCCATCGCTATCGATCCGTGTTGCGCAAGCCCCTCGCCTTCAGCCTTGTCTACAGCAATGTAAGCGCCGGCATTGACGACTACGTCGGGCGCGATGGATTCGATTGCGGGGATGAGAGATGTCGGTTCAGCGAGATCGAACTGCGGGCATGCAAGTGCCACTATTTCAACGCCATGCGTTGATGCGCTCAGGAAGCGATTGAGCAATTTGACCTTGCGATCCAGTGACGGCTACCCGCATATCAGTATATCAATTAAAAAATTGTCGGCAGATCAGCAAGGCATGGATGCTTGCGGTCCTTATCCGAAAGAATTGCTCGATTGGAGGCGATTCCCCAGTTTATGCAAAGCGCAGGATCATCCCAGGCGAGTCCGTGCTCGTACCTCGGCGCGTAATATTCGGTCACTTTATAAAGCACTTCAGTATCTGGTTCGAGAACCACATAGCCGTGGGCAAATCCGATCGGCACGAGGAGTTGTCTCCAGTTTTCAGCAGAAAGCTCTGTACCGACATGCATACCGAAGCTCGGCGATGATCTGCGCAAATCAACGGCGACGTCGAGGATGCGGCCGCGCGCCACGCGCACCAGCTTATGCTGGGCGAAAGGCGGTGATTGGAAATGAAGCCCACGTACCGTTCCAACGATAGCTGATAATGCGTGATTATCCTGAACGAAATCCAGATCAACGCCCGCTTCAACGTAGGAGCGGCGCGAATAAACTTCGGAGAAAAAACCCCGCTGATCCCCGAATTTCGTGGGCGTAATGATCTTGACGTCGGGGATGTCAGTCGCTTCTATCTTCAGCATTGTCCAACTATTCTTGCCACTAGACCGCCGCGCCCATCCGCTCGCCGTCATAGGAGCTCAAGCGGATCGCCTCCCACCAATCGCGATTGGCAAGGTACCATTCGACGGTCTTTCGTAAACCCGACTCAAAACTGTGTCTTGGTCGCCAGCCCAAATCGTCTCGGATCCTGCTCACGTCGATCGCATAGCGCTGATCGTGTCCTGGGCGATCGGCGACGAAAGTGATGAGCCTACGTCGAGATCCGCCATCGCTGCTTGGGGAAAGCTCATCCACGAGGTCGCAGATCGCTTCAACCACTTCGATGTTACGCCTTTCATTGCAGCCTCCTATATTGTAGTTCGCTCCCGGCGCTCCGTTCTGCGCAACCAGCAAAAGCGCTTCGGCATGATCCTCGACAAAGAGCCAGTCGCGGACATTGTCTCCGAGACCGTAAACGGGCAAAGGGCGTCCTTCGAAAGCGTTGATGATCGTCAGGGGAATCAATTTTTCTGGAAAGTGATAGGGCCCATAATTGTTCGAACAATTCGTCAGAACGGTCGGGAGCCCATAGGTATGGTGCCAAGCGCGCACCAAGTGGTCGGAGCTTGCTTTTGAAGCCGAATATGGCGAACTTGGAGCATAGGGCGTCTCTTCGGTGAAAAAGCCGGTCTCGCCAAGCGAACCATACACCTCGTCCGTCGAAATATGATGAAAACGAAATTTGTCGCGCCGATCAGCCGGCAGATTGCGCCAATATCCGAGCGCCGCCTGAAGGAGCACGTAGGTGCCGACCACATTAGTTTGAATAAATTCGCCGGGACCATCGATGGACCGATCGACGTGGCTCTCAGCCGCCAAATGCATGATGACGTCGGGTTGGAAATCAGACAGCGCGGCCGTCACCAAGCCTGCGTCGCAGATGTCGCCCTTTCGGAAGGAATAGCGGGAGTTTTGCGCGATAGACGAAAGAGAGGCGAGGTTCCCAGCATAGGTCAGCTTATCGAAAACCAGGGCTCGATGGCCGGTTTCATCAATAATCCTCCGAGAAACGGCGGACCCGATGAATCCGGCCCCTCCTGTCACCATAATGCGCATGGAGTTCACACTGAGCAATTTGAAAAGCCCCTATCACTTTAAAAGCAACTGAGCTCATCTTAAGGCAAGAACTGGCACATTATCGCGTCAGCTGCAATCGGAACAAGTAGGTCGCGGCGGCCCGGCTTGATCTCGCTAACGCGTTCGTAGCGATCGGGAAACCGACATGGAATGCGCACGCTTGGCGGGCGTGACGGGCATCTTAGTCGAGAACCCGTGTGGAGCGATTTAGTCCGGCCACGCCAGTGTCTGCGTTCGCGATCTTTCGAACGCAGCCTCGTTTGTCATAGGGCGGCGGGCGGGGCTACATGACGGACTTCTGATGACCCGACGGATGATCGGGAGATTTTTCTAATGTTGATGTTCTTCCGGAGCTGGCATTCGTCTGCACGGCCTCGGCCGTCTTTAGCATTTGTGGGATTCCGTATTCAGGCGTTGAACGAGGTCGAGTCCCGCTAGAGCGCGTTCGTTATTTTCGGATTCCGCAGGGATTCTCGAAATCGGTTGGTATCTGATTCCTTGGTTGCGAGAGCGACGGAGGAGGAGCATGGCGCGGGCGAAAGCCAGGATTTGCCTGACTGAGTGATCGACGAAGCGTTGGGGGATGCTGGCGTGCGTCACACGGCGGCGCACCCGGGGTTGGCGACGCTATGGCGATCGTATGGGTGCGACGCGCCTGTCAGACTGGCGGACGGACGCCGCGTTAGAAAAGCCAGCCACAAACTTCGAAGCTCGATCCGCGCCGCGATTAATCTGCTCGCGCTGATTGCGGCGATGCCGGAATTGACGATCGGCGAATTATTGGAGCGGCCACTGGCCGAGCGCGGGGTGATGGCAAGTCGTGCGACGCGGTGAACGTTTCTTGACCGCTACGGTCTCACGCTCAAAAAAAGACCGCCCATGCGAGCGAGCAGGACCGACCCGACATTGTGGGGCGATGTTAAATGGTTTAGCGGTCAGCTCGATCTCGACATCGAGAGGCTCGTCTTCATCGACGAGACTTGGGCGACGACAAACATGGAGCGCAAAAAAGGCCGCGTGCCCCAAAGGCGAGTGGCTGCGCGTCCGTCCTCATGGCCATTGGAAAACGACGATCTTTGTCGCCGGATTACCGCTGACCGGGGTGGCACGATGGTCCTCGATGGCCCGATCAGCAGCCTATGGTTCCGGGCCTATGTCGATTACTCGGCCGCGCCCTCACTCTCGCTTCCGCAGGCGATTCCATTGCGCCACGTGAAGCCGGAATCATCCCAAGAAAAATTTTGCGCAACAACTGGTCACCATGTGGTCACCAAGAGCCTGCGCGCGACGACATTCAAGACCGTATGTTATTGATTTATTTGGTGAGCGCGCCGGGGCTCGAACCCGGGACCCCCTGATTAAAAGTCAGGTGCTCTACCGACTGAGCTACGCGCTCGCTCCAGAAGCGGCGGGCGAGGCCGCCGAAGTCGACTGAGCGGGTCGGTCCGTTCGGCCGCGCGGGATCTATCCCCCGCGTCTTGCGATCAACTACCGGCGGGCGGGGAGCCGGTCAACCCCTGGCGGCCGCTCGGCGCCTACGCCGTCATCTTGGCGAAAAGCGCCACCGCGCCGAAGATTATCGCGGACACCACCGTTGTTATCGCCGCTTTTTTCAAGAGATCGGGCGAGGCTGGAGCGCCCCGATCGGCGCCTTCGGGAAGCTCTTCCTCGGCCTCTTCGGATGAGCGGACGCCGAGCGGCAGCACGGCGAACAGCACGATCCACCAGATCGTCAGATAGATCGCCGCGGCCAGCGGTAGTGAAAAGGGCATCAGGCCTGCTCGAGTTCGATCAGCGCGCCGGAGAAATCTTTTGGGTGCAGAAAGAGCACCGGCTTGCCGTGGGCGCCGATTCTTGGCTCGCCATCGCCGAGCACGCGCGCGCCGGAGGCCTTGAGCCGCTCGCGCGCCTCGAGGATGTCATCGACCTCGTAACAGATATGGTGAATGCCGCCCGATGGGTTTTTGGCGACGAAGCCCGCGATCGGCGAGTTTTCCCCGTAGGGCTCGAGGAGCTCAATCTTGGTGTTCGGCAATTCCACGAAAACGACCGTTACGCCATGCTGCGCCAGTCTCTCCGGCGCCGAGACCTTCGCCCCGAGAGCGTCGCGATAGACGGCGGAAGCCTTTTCGACGCTATCGACGGCGATGGCGACATGGTTCAGACGGCCGATCATTTTCACCTTCCGGAAGAATGCTGTGCAGCGCCAATAAGCGCAGAAGCGAGCAATTTCAACCGGAGGGGCGCACCTCGTCGGCCTGCTGCGTGCGGCCCATCCCGTCGATCGCGCTCCGCAAGGGAACGAAGCGTGGATCGAGACGGACGAAAGAGCTCCAAGGGCAGCCGTCGGCAATGCCTCGGCGAATGGCTTCGAGCGCTTCCGCGCGCTTGCCCAGAGCAAAAAAGGCGGCGGCGAGGAAGCACGGCGGCGCGTAAAGCTTGGCGTCCTCGGCGAGTCTCGCAATAAGCGCTTCGGCTTCCTCGTAGCGGCTGGCGCGCGCGAGCGCATAGGCGAGCACGGTCAGTTGGAAGGGATCGTCCGGGCTCCAGGAAACGGCGCGGCGCGCCGCGCTCACCGCCTCCTCGTGGAAGCCTTGAAGGCTATAGGCGATGGACATCACGAGATGGAGTGTGGCCGCGTCAGGCCTCAAATCGAGTCCGTCGCGCGCATAGCGGCGCGCCCGCTCAAGATCGCCGGCGCAGAGAATGAACCAGGAGCGCAACGAAAGCAGCGCCTGATCATGCGGCGAGTTGATGAGGCCCTCTTCGCAATCGACGAGCGCCTCTTCGAGGCGACCTGCAGCGGCGAACAGCCAACTGCGGTAGACGCGCGCCTTGCCATAAAGAGGATCATCGGCGACCGCCTCATCGAGAAAGCCGAGGCCCTCGGAAATCCTTCCTCTCAGAGCGCCGCGCGCCCAGCCGAGAACAGCGCGCGCCGGCGTATGATCGGGCGCGACGCCAAGCGCGCGGCCGGCGAAGTCTTCGATCATCGCCGCCGCTTCGGCGGGTCGCAGAAATCCGCGAACGGCCCTGCCAGCGGCGATGTCGGCGGCGAGCGACCACACCGACGGGTTGTTAGAGTCGAGCTGAGCGGCTGAAGCGATCGCCTCCTGCGCGCGGGCGAAGCCGTCCCTCGTCCGGTCGCCGGCAAGTTCATAGGCCGTCTGCCAGAGATCGAGGATATGCGGCTCTGTCGACGGCGCGAACCGCAGCGGTTGCGCTGCGACTTCGTCGACGATTTCCACCGAGGCGCGCAGCGACAATCCCCTGCCATAGGCGGTGGCGATCAATTCCTCGCCGCCGGCCTCCCGCAGCGGCTTTCTCAAAAGATAGGCGCAGCGGTCGATGGAATCGTCGGAAACGGCGCGACCTGGCCATAGTCGCGCCGCGATTTCGCTTTTGGTGACGAGAGTCCCCGACGATTCAAGCAGCATTTCAAGGAGTTGACGCGCTTGTGGGCCGAGATGGATGCGTTTGCCGTCGCGTTGTAGGCCGCCTTGGGCGCTGTAATTGAAGCCTGAAAATCGCCTAATCAACTCGCCCATGGTGGTCCCCTTGCCGATAATCGCAACACCATGCGATTTCGGCAAGGCCATAATATGGTTTAAGTATAAAAGATTACATGGTTTTTCGACGCGGTGGCTCCACGCGGCCACTCCTCGGGGCTGTAAAATAAAAAACGCCGGACGTACCTCCGGCCCGGCGTTTGAGCTTTCCAGATACGCAGAACGTCGGAAGGCTCCGCGCAGTCTATGCTCGTCGAAATTGACGCCCGCGTGACGACGACGGCGTCTTGCGCTCAGGCGCGGCGCGCGTTCTGCTCTTCCTTGCCCCAGGCGAAAAGCGTCAGCGCCAGCACGCCGGCCGCGGTGATCAGAAAGTAAGGCATTCGCGCAGAGAAGGGCCGGCCGCCGACGGTGAAGGGGAACCGCGACACCCAGTGCTCGCCGTTCGGCCCGTCGACGGTGACGATCCCGACAAACTCGCCGGGCTCCTTGAACACATGTTCGAAGTTGAGCGTCCCCCCCGGATAAACCCTTGGCGGCAGATAGGCGACCGTGATGGCGTCGAGGCGCTGTTGCTCCTGCTGCTCGCCGACGTCGCGGATGATGCGAAAGTCTGTCGACATTCCGCGCATCTCGTCCTGAGCGTAATCGAAAACGAAGATTGTATCGCCGACCGTAGGAATGTCGTCGCAGAACCTGTTTCGTGACGCCGCTGGCTGATAGCCGGAGAAATACATGACATCCGGCCCGATTTTCAGCGGACAAGCGTTTCGCTGGCGCTGATTATGCGCGAAGGCGCTCGATCCAAACCCACTGACGAGCGCGGCCGTCGCCAGCAAGCAAATTGCATTCGGGGACTTCGACATGCCGTCCTCCCTAATCAGAGGCTGGGCGACTCCACTTTGAGAAACTCAGCTTGCGTGTCTCGTCTTCGTTCAATACCGGTTCGTGGCGTCGTCCACGCGCGTGCGATAGGTTATCCAGAAAGAACGCGTTAGGAACGAAAAAGATGCGCGCCATATCTAAATTCCTCTTTGTAGGGCTGCCGCCGCTCCTCTGCGGTTCAGCCTGGGCTGCCGATCTCAACGATTATCCGACCGCCGCCCGCGCCGATTACGTCTTTGGCTGCATGAAGGCGAATGGCGATACGCGCCTCTCGCTGGACCAGTGCTCATGCTCCATAGACGTCATCGCGACCATTTTGCCTTATGAGCGCTATGTCGCTGCCGAAACGGTTGCGAGCGTCAATCAGCAGGCGGGGCAGGTGGGCGCGCTGATGCGCAACACGGACGCGGCGCGGGATGTGCTTCAGGAGTTGCGCCGCGCTCAGGCTGAGGCGCAGGTGCGGTGCTTTTAGAAGCCAATCGATGCAACAGCTGGAGAGGCCATGCTTATTCTTATTCTCGGCATTGTCGTTTTTCTTGGCGTCCATACGCTCACGGCGTTTCGCGAAACGCGCATGAGCCTGATCGAGCGCTATGGGCTGCAGACCTATAAGGGCGCCTATGCGCTGGTCGCCGCCATTGGTCTCGCGCTCATCGTCTACGGCTTCATTCGCTATCGCGCCGAGGGGCTCATCCAAATTTGGACGCCGCCCCTATGGATGCATTATCTCGCGCCGCCGCTCGTCTGGTTCGCCTTTGTCGCGATCGTGAGCCGTCGCGCGCCCCCAGGGCGCATTCGCGGCTGGCTGCGCCATCCAACGCTCGTCGCGGTGAAAAGCTGGGCGCTCGCCCATCTTCTCGTCAATGGCGATCTCGGCGGCATGATCCTGTTCGGATCTTTCCTCGCCTGGGGGGTCTTCGACCGCATCGCCGTTAAGAAGCGCGGCGACGAAGGCGCGCCGCGGATTTCGGAATTCACGCGGGGCGACGCCATCGCGGTCGGCGTCGGGACGGCGCTGTTCCTGATCGTGCTCTATTTGCACCCGTGGCTGTTCGGAGTGCCGGCCGTGCTTGCGTAAGGCGACCAAGCGCCTCGTCTATGACTGCGCAGATTCGTCCTCGCTTGGCGCTTGCATCTCCAGGGTTCGACCCTGCCATGGCCAGCGGCCTTCGAGCTCCACCTCCATCGTGAAGCTCATCGCCGTTCGGATCATCACGATCAGGCCGAGGACGAAGACGTTCTCAAGGCTTGGATGTTCGACCGAGACCGTTCGGATGATGTCGCCGCCGACGAGGAACTCCAGTCCGAGCAAAATCGATCGGCCGACGTCCCTTCGGTAGCCTCGATAGGTGAGAGCGTCCTTTCTCCAGCGCGCCAGATAGGCGAGAGTCGACAGGGTTGCGCCGATGACGATGATCAGCACGCCGGTTATGTCGAGGATCAGGCCCGCGATATTGATAATCTGATGGATGTTCGCGAGGTAAGGCACTAGCGACTCGCTTTCATCCGCCGGCGCCGACGAGTCGCGACAGTGCCTCGGCGTGGCCGATGAGCGGCAGCAACGCGGCGAGCTCCGGCCCGCTCTCGGCGCCGGTGAGCGCCAGCCGTAGCGGATGGAAAAGCGCTTTGCCCTTCCTGCCTGTGGCCGTCTTGATGTCGCTCGTCCAGGCTGACCATGTGGTCTCGTCCCATGGCTCCGACGGCAAAAGTTGCGCCGCGTCTTTTAAGAATGACTCGTCCTCGCGTATCGGCGCGATCTCGCCGTCGACGACGCGCCACCATGTCAGAATATCATCGAAACGCGCAAGATTGCCGCGCGCCGCGCGCCATAGGGGCTCCGCCTTGCGGCCGACAATCGTCAGAGCTTCGAGCCGCTCGCGCACGTCATCAAATTCATAGAGCGCAAGAGTCCGATGCGTCAGAGTCTCGAGATCCGCCGGATCGAACCGCGCCGGATTGCGCGAAACATGCGAGAGATTGAAGCTCTTTGCGAGCTCCTCCAGCGAGCATACGGCGTGGATGTTGTCGGAAGAGCCGGTCAGCGTCGCGAGGGCGGCGACGGCCATTGGCTCGTAACCTTCTTCGCGCAGCGAGGCGATCGAGAGCGATCCGGTTCGCTTTGACAAGGCCTCGCCGCTCGCGCCGATCAGAAGATTGTGGTGCGCGAAGGTCGGCGTCGGTGCCTGAGGCGCGAGCGCGCGGATGAGCTGTAGCTGAACGGCGGTGTTAGTGACGTGATCTTCGCCGCGGATGATGTGGGTGATCTTCATGTCGATGTCGTCGACGACCGATGGAAGCGTATAGAGAAAGCTGCCGTCCTCGCGGATGAGCACCGGGTCTGAGAGCGCCGAGCAGTCGATATGCGCCGGCCCGCGAACGAGATCGTTCCATTCGACGACCTCTGGCTCGAGCATGAAACGCCAGTGTGGCCGCCTGCCTTCGGCTTCGAGCGCCGCACGGTCAGATGCGTTAAGGCGCAGAGCCGCGCGATCATAGACCGGCGGCAACCCGCGCGCCTGCTGCATCTTGCGGCGCTTCTCCAGCTCTTCCTGAGTTTCGTAGCATGGGTAGAGACGGCCCGTTCCGCGCAGGCGGTCGGCGGCGTCCTCATAGAGCGCCACACGCTGCGACTGCCGGAAAACTGCGTCCGGAACGATGCCGAGCCAGGCGAGATCGACCTCGATTCCGTCCGCAAATTCCTCGCTAGATCTAGCGAAATCCGTGTCATCGAACCGTAGCGCGAATCGTCCATGGTGGGCGACGGCGAACAGGAAATTGAATAGCGCGACGCGCGCGTTGCCGATGTGAATGCGGCCGGTCGGCGAGGGCGCGAAACGAACGATCGGAGAGGTCATGAGGAAGCTTCGTAAGGAGTTTCGGGAAGGGGGGCAGCAGCAAGGCTTTCAGCAGCAGTTCTCCTCTGCCTCGCGCCGGGAGAAGATTCTCGCGCCACCGTCCTTTTGCCAAGAGGCTGCGTCTTTGTCAGGCGGAATATCGAAATGGCCGCGTCCCGGCGTTGCGCGCCGGAAGCCAGGCGATTCCGCCAGCGTCCGGCGTCGCGATTCTCTGCGTTACGACTCTTAGGAAAAAGCGCCATTCATGATCTTGGCCTATATCTGCGCCGGCTGGTGCGCCGTCATTCTCATCCTCAATTACACAAGCGTGGGCCTGATGTCCCGGAAATGCCGGGCAAGGGCGCGTAATCTGCCGCCGCCCGAAGACGCGCCGCCGGTGAGCATCGTGCGCCCGTTGCGGGGGCTCGAGACTTTCAGCGAGGAGACGCTCGGCGCGACCTTCGATCTCGATTATCCAAACTACGAGATCGTGTTTTGCGTGCAGTCGCCAAACGATCCGGTAATTCCTCTCGTCGAGCGGCTGATGGCGGCGCATCCGGAGCGAGAAGCGCGGCTGCTTGTCGGCGACGATTACGTCAGCGCCAATCCTAAGCTCAATAATTGCGTCAAAGGGTGGGAAGCGGCGCGGCATCATCATGTGATCCTGGCCGACTCCAACGCGCTGCCGCCACGCGACTATATCCAGACGATGCTCGCGGCTTTCCGCGACAATACGGCGATGAGCGTTTCAATGCCGATCGGCTCGCGGCCAGCAGGCTTTTGGGCGACGGTCGAATGCGCGATCCTCAACACCTTTCAGGCGCGCTGGCAATATGGCGCAGAGGCGATCGGAGCCGCCTTCGCTCAGGGCAAGAATATGATGTGGCGGCGGGACGTGCTCGATAGGGCGGGCGGCATTCGCGCGCTGGCGAGCGAAATCGCCGAGGACGCCGCGTCCACCAAGGTCATCCGCGCACAAGGCATGGACGTTCGCCTGGTCGACATGCCTTTCGAGCAGCCGCTGGGAAAACGCACCGCGCGCGAGGTGTATTCGCGGCATGTGCGCTGGGCGCGGCTGCGGCGGGCGACCTTTCCCGCGCATTACGTTCCAGAATTCATGAACGGCAGTTTCGCGGCGATCGTGCTCGGGGCCTATGCCGCCGTTCAGCTCGACGGATCGATTTCGACCGTCGCGCTGGTTACGACGCTGATTGTCTTCTCTCTGCATGGCGGCGAAATTTGGCTCGCGCGCGTCTGCGGCTTTCCGCTCGACTGGCGGACGCCTTTCGCGCTGATCGTGCGCGACCTCATGCTGCCGGTGATGTTTATCGACGCGCTGATATACGATGATTTCGTCTGGCACGGCGCCGAGATGACGGTGCGCGAGGCGGAAGAGACGACAGGCTAGAGCGCGGCTCGGCGAATAAAGTGGAGCCCGGCTTTTCGCATAGAGCGCGCTCGAAACTTTTGAGGTCGATCACGTTATCTGCATTTGGACTATTTCGCCCAAATGCAGCGTGATCTGCGCGTATCACTCCGCCGCGTGCTGCTCCGGCAGGCCGCGGGCGAGGCGTTCCGCCTTCAAGAGCTCGGCTACCAGGAAAGCCACTTCGATCGCCTGTTCAGCGTTGAGGCGCGGATCGCAATAGGTGTGATAGCGGTCGCGTAGATCGCTCTCCGAGATCGCCCGCGCGCCGCCCGTGCATTCAGTGACGTCCTTGCCGGTCATTTCGAGATGAATGCCGCCGGCGTAGGTCCCTTCCGACTGATGCACGGCGAAGAAGCTGCGAATCTCCGACATGATCCGATCAAACGGCCGCGTCTTATAGCCTCCGGCGCTGACCGTATTGCCGTGCATCGGGTCGCAGGACCAGACGATGTTGCGGCCCTCGCGCGTCACCGTCCGCACTAGGCCCGGCAGCGCATCGGCGATCTTGTCCGCGCCGAAGCGGCAGATCAGCGTGAGCCTGCCCGGTTCGTTCTCTGGATCCAGCGCGTCGATGAGGCGAAGAAGCGCGTCAGACTTCAGGCTCGGACCGCACTTCAATCCCAGCGGATTTTTGACGCCGCGCACGAATTCGATATGCGCGCCATCCTCCTGGCGGGTGCGGTCCCCGACCCAGAGCATATGGCCGGAAGTAGCGTAATAATCGCCTGTCGTTGAGTCGACTCGGGTGAGCGCCTGTTCGTAGCAGAGCAGCAACGCCTCATGCGAGGTGTAGAAGTCTGTGCCGCGCAACTCCGGGTGATGCTCCGGATTGAGGCCGATCGCGCGCATGAAGCCTAAGGTTTCAGTGATCTGATCGGCGAGCTTCTGGTAACGCTCAGACTGTGGGCTGCTTTTGACGAAGCCGAGCATCCAGCGATGGACGTTCTCAAGATTGGCGAAGCCGCCCGCCGCAAAAGCGCGGATGAGGTTCAGCGTCGCCGCCGACTGTCGATAGGCGAGGAGCTGGCGTTGCGGGTCCGGCTCGCGCGCCTTGGCGGTGAAGGCGAGGTCGTTGATGATGTCGCCGCGATAGCTCGGCAGTTCGAGGTCGCCCTGCTTTTCGACCGGAGAGGAACGCGGCTTGGCGAATTGGCCGGCGATACGCCCGACCTTCACCACAGGCGAAGCGGCGGCGTAAGTCAGCACGACAGCCATCTGGAGAAAGACGCGGAAGAAGTCGCGAATGTTGTCCGCCGAATGCTCCGAGAAGCTCTCGGCGCAGTCTCCGCCTTGCAGCAGGAAAGCCTTTCCTGCTGCGACATCGGCTAGCTGACGCTTCAGATTACGCGCTTCGCCGGCGAAGACCAGCGGAGGGAAGCCGGCGAGCTGACGCTCGACATCGGCGAGCGCCGCCTGGTCGCGATAGACCGGCGTCTGCTCAATCGGCAAATTCCTCCAGCTCCTCGGCGACCAACGTTCCACTTCATAAAACTCCGCAAAATCAACGCCTCGATGGGCGCTGGGGTCGTCTCGCAGCGACGCCAGCGGCGCTTATAGAGGATAATAGCCCTAAATGCGACCCTTCGGCCTATCCCGTGATTTGGCGAAGCCAGCGGCAACCGGCTATAAACTAGCGAGACACGAGCGCGACCGAGCGGGGGACAAATCGGGGCGATGCCGTTTATTTTATCGCAATTCCTCGAAGCATCTCGCTGGCTCGGCGCCCTTCTGGTGCTTGCCGTCCACACATCCAACCTCTTCATCAACATAGCAGACATCATGAGCGCGCCCCACGCGCCGCTTGCCTACGCCTGGTGGTTCTATGCGGCGTTCGAGCTGGGACATCAGGCGGTAGTCGCCTTCTTTGTGATGTCAGGCTATCTCGTTGGCGGCGCGGTGTTGGCGCATCTGCGCAAGAACCAGGACTTCCTGCGCGAATATTTCATTCATCGCATCTCCCGGATCTATCTGGTCGTGCCTGCCGCGGTCACGGTTACGCTCGTTCTGGATACGCTTGGTAGATCAATGTTTGCTAACAGCGGCGTTTACGATTGGCCGTTTTTCAAGGGCCATTTTTCCATGCTGCTGTTTTTTACAAGCCTTCTCAATCTGCAAGGCATCGCCTTCGACTATTTCGGAACCAACGGGCCCCTGTGGTCCCTCGCCTGCGAGTTCTGGTACTACGTCACCTTTCCGCTGCTGCTGCTCCCCTTCGCGCGCAATTACCCGCTCGCGATGCGCTGGGGAGGTTTCGCGCTTGGCGTGGCGCTGGTTCAGGCGCTCTCCACGCCGCCGAGCTGGTTTACATTTGGATTCATTCTTTGGGCCGCCGGCGCGTTCGCCACGCTGATTCCGCGCCCCCCTATTCAGTCGCGCTGGAGGGCGCTTCTCCTCTACGCCATCGTCGTTGCGATAATTCGCCTTGTCGTACGCGGATCGATCGTGCAGGCGCATCCCTGGCTTATGAACGCGGCGGATCTCGTCGGCGCAGGGCTTTTCCTCGTCGTGATGCTTGCCTTCCGCTACGGCCCGTCCGAAGGCTTTTCGCTGCTGCGTCCGAAATTCCACAAGACGCTCGCCGATTTTTCCTTCTCGCTTTACAGCATCCACATGCCGATCTTGATCTTCGCGCGCGCGGCGGTCAGCAGCCTAATGGGAGAAGACTGGGCGACGCAGCTGGCGACGCCAGGGAATTATGCGGTGGGCTTTTCGGTGATGGGGATCGCCATTGTCTCCGGCTATTTGTTCTCTCGCGTCACCGAGGCGAAAACAGGCGCCGCGCGTCGTAAACTGCGCGCCCTTCTGGACAAATGGTGGGCGCCGACCCCGCCCGTTCCGGCGCCGCAGCCGGTTCCGGCGCAACAGGCCCGTCAGCGCATCGAAGCTTAGGCCTGCGGCCTGAGCAGCCGCGACGGCGCGCGCATCGTTACGAGCTCTTCCGCCATTGTCGGATGCACAGCCATGGTGGCGTCGAAATCGCTCTTCGTCGCTCCCATGCGCAAGGCGATGGCGACAAGCTGCGCCATCTCGCCGGCCTCGGGACCGAGAATATGCGCGCCAAGCACGCGCCCATTCGAGTTGTCCACGATGAGCTTCATGTAAACGCGTTCGGCGCGCCCCGAGAGCGTCGCGCGCAGCGGACGGAATTGCGCTTCGTAGATATCCAGCGCCCCATGGCGTGCGAGCGCCTCGCATTCGGTCAGTCCGACCGTTCCAATTTCTGGCGTCGTGAAGACGGCGCTCGGCGTATGCTCATAATTGATCGTCGTCGGCGTCTCGCCGAAGACGCTGTCGGCGAATGCCTGACCTTCGCGAATGGCGACGGGCGTAAGATTGACGCGATCAGTGACGTCGCCGACTGCGTAGATGGACTCGACGCTGGCGCGCGAATGCGCATCGACCGCGACAGCGCCATTTTCCCGAAGATTCACGCCGACGGCCTCTAGTCCGAGATTCTGCGTCAATGGCCTGCGCCCCGTCGCCACAAGGACGCAGTCGACCGTAAGCGACGCGCCGTCGCTCATCTCGACCTCAAGACCCGCGGCGCCTTTCGTGATGCGCGTCGGCAGAACGCCAGCCCGGTGTTCGACGCCCGCCGTCTTGAGGGCATCGGCAAGGCGTGAGCGCAGATCATCGTCGAAGCCGCGCAGCGGCAGATCGGCGCGATAGGCGAGGCGCACCTTCGCGCCAAGCCGCGCGAACACGCTTGCGAATTCGACCGCGATATATCCGCCTCCGACGATCAGCAGCCTTTGCGGAAATTCCGGCAGATCGAAAATCTCGTTTGAGGATACGCCGAGTTCGATGCCTGGAATGTGCGGCGCGAGCACTGGCGCGCCGCCGGTGGCGATGAGAATATAGCGCGCGCGGGCGGTACGGCCGTTGGCGAAACGCACGCTATTAGGGTCGGTGAGCGTTGCACGCGCGCGGATAAGTTCGACGCCCGAACTCGCGAGCGCCGCCTCGTAAAATCCTGAAAGTCGCGTGATCTCTTTTTCCTTGGCCGCGACAAGCGTCGGCCAGTCGAATGCAACGTCGCCGACGCGCCAGCCGAAACCTGTGGCGTCCTCGAATTCGTCGCGGAAGCGGCTCGCGAGCACGTAAAGCTTTTTGGGGACGCAGCCGCGGATGACGCAAGTGCCGCCGACGCGAAACTCCTCGGCGATGGCGACTTTCGCGCCGTGACTGGCGGCGACGCGCGCCGCCCGCGCGCCGCCCGACCCTGCGCCGACGACGATAAGATCATAGTCGAAAGTCATAGGGGGTCGCCTGATATGTTTCCTAAGATGCGCACGCCCTCGGCGCCCGCGATGAAAATCGCGGTGGCTAGGCCGATGAACAGTCCGTGATCCACGACTCCGGGAATCGCCGAAAGCCGCTGAGCGAGCGTTTCAGGATCGTCGATCGCGCCAAACGCGCAATCGACGATGTAATGTCCGCCGTCGGTGACGAAGCGCTCGGCAGGCGCGACTTCGCGCAGCATCAGCGGTCCGATGAGTCCAAGCCCGCGCGCCATGCGTTCGATCTGCAGCATGGTGGAGCGCGCGCCAAAACGATCGATTTCAACGGGCAGGGGGAAGGCGCCAAGCGTCTCCACCTCCTTCGTTGCGTCCGCAATGACGAACATTCGCGTCGAGGCGGCAGCGACAATTTTCTCGCGCAGCAGCGCGCCGCCGCCGCCTTTGATCAGGCGAAGCGCGTGGTCGAATTCGTCGGCGCCGTCGACGGTGAGATCGAGCTGCGGCGTCTCGTCGAGAGTCGAGAGCGCTATTCCAAGGCCTTCGGCCTGAGCGCGCGTGCGCTCGGAGGTCGGCACGCAGACGACGTCGAGACCATCCTTGACGCGGGCGCCGAGAAGATCGACGAAATGCGCCGCGGTTGATCCTGTGCCGAGTCCTAACCGCATGCCATGCGTCACAGACTCTAGCGCGGCGCGCGCCGCGGCGCGTTTCATTCCTTCGGCTGAAAGTGCGCTCATGGACATTTGCTTTGTCGCGTCGCTCGGCCTATTTGGCCGGCGGCGTGCAGACCACCGCGGTTTCGTTCAGCACAAAGCAGATCGACATCAAGCCCGAACGCAAATCGACGCGGAACACCCCGCCTTCGCCCGTGTGCCGCGAGGCGACCAGCGCATATTCGCTGAAAGCGCCGGCGCGCGCGCCTTCGCCTGGCGGATAGCAGAGCGTCACGCCGACCGCTGCGCCTTCCTTCAGCCCATATTGGCAGGCGCCGACCTCGCCATTGGATCGATCCAGGCGAAACACGCGATTGAGGTCCGTCTGCGGCGCTGCAAGAAACTCGTAATTTCCGGCGGCCGCCGCCGACGCCCCAAGCTCGGCGAATAAAAGCGCGCCAGCTGTCAAAACTAAAATTCGCCGCATTTGGAAATGGCGCGTTCCACGCATAGTTGCGCTCCCTCTCGCGAATCGGTCGGCGCAGTCTACACGCAGAGCTTCGAGCGCGGAGCCGGTAAAATTGGCGGGGCGCCTTGATCCCGGCCGTTTGCGCGGCTACGCCGTCAAGCTATGGCGACTCGCGCTCCCGTTCTCATTTTTGACCTCGACGGCACATTGGCCGACACCGCCCATGATCTCATTGGCGCGCTCAATGTGCTGCTGATGCGCGAGGGTCTGGCGCCGCTCGCTCTAGAGGCTGCGCGGCCGCTCGTCGGGGGCGGGGCGCGGGCGCTGATCGAGCGCGGCTTCGCCCGTCGGGGGGAGCCGCTCGAACCTCTGCGCGCCGATGCGCTCGTGCGTGATTTTCTTATGCATTACGAGGCGCACATCGCCGACGAGAGCCGGCTTTTTCCTGGCGCCCTCGCGGCGCTCGATCGGTTCAGGGCGGCGGGGTTTCGACTCGCTGTCTGCACCAACAAATCCGAAGGGCTTGCGCGATTGCTGCTGCAAAAGCTCTCGGCGGCGGACCGCTTCGCAGCGATATGCGGCCGCGGCAGCTTTCCCATGCACAAACCCGATCCCCGCACGCTGTGGTTGACGATCGAGGCGGCCGACGGCGATCCGCGGCGCGCGGTGATGGTGGGGGATTCGAAAACAGATATCGACACCGCCCGCGCCGCCGGGGCGCCGACGGTGGCGGTGGATTTCGGTTATACCGACACCCCGGTCGCGGCGTTTTCGCCCGATCGCATTATCTCTCATTTCGACGAGCTATGGGATGCGGTGACGTCTCTTGAGGATGCGCTGTTTTCGGAGGCGCCGCTGACGACGTGATCTTTGGCGCCTTCGCCCGCGGCGTCCTTCATTATAGCTCACGAGGTCTTCGCTATGGAGAAAATGCATTTCACGCGAATGGACCGGGGAACCGATGAGGATTTCCAGATCCTCAAGAAAGTTCACGAGCACACGCTGAAAGAACTGCCCGACCGGCTCTTCGGACTGCTGCGCGATCTGAGCAAGGACACCGCTTACAACATCACCCGCTACGATCATTGTCTTCAATCGGCGACGCGCGCGCTGCGTGACGGCAAGGATGAAGAATATGTGGTCGTCGCTTTATTGCATGACGCTTGCGAAACGCTGGCGCCCTTTAATCATGGCGAAGTGATCGCCGCGATTTTGAAACCCTTCATCAGCCGCAACAATTATTGGATGCTGGCGCAGCACGGCCTGTTCCAAACCTATTTCTATGCCGCTCATTTTGGCCTGGACCCCAACGCCCGCGATAAATTCAAATCCGATCCGGCCTATGAGCAGACAGTCGAGTTCTGCGCCAAATACGACGAAGTGTCCTTTGATCCCGCTTACAAGAACGAGCCGCTCTCGACCTTCGAGCCGATGGTGCGCCGCGTTTTGTCGAAGCAGTGGACTCCACCGTGAACGGGCGCCAGCGGCGAGGCTTGAGCCTCTCCAAGACGCTCGGCCCGTCTTGACGGACGGCGCTGGGTTCTCCTACACGAGGAGATCGTTCGCCAAGGCGACGGGCGGCTAGCTCAGCGGGAGAGCACTCCCTTCACACGGGAGGGGTCACAGGTTCAATCCCTGTGCCGCCCACCATTAAACTACTGAAAATATTGACATCGGTGAAATGCATTTGCACTGAACTGTGCATGCCGGCGCAGAACGGCGTATGAAATGGCACATTCGACCCGTGGAAAATCCATGGAATTTGTTTTCCCTTAGTTCTTTGCGCGCCCTCGGGGCGGCGCCATGACCCGCGCGATCGACGTCGCTAACTGGCAGCGCCTCGCCTTAGTCCCGCAAGAGATATTCGACGACGAGTTGAAGCACTCTCCGCGCCCGACGACGAATGGGCTCATCAAGGCCGGAACAACCCCAAAGCCGAACCAAGTCGACCCAAAGGTCCTGTGGCTATGGTTCTATTGAGGGAATTTCTTGCATCATCTTCCACACTCGATTTTTTTGAGAAGGCATTGGCGGCAAATTCCTCGAATAATTATCCGGCAGCTTGCCAGTTTATTCGTTGTGGCGTCTTGCCGAGCGTCAACGAGTCTGACGTCGGCGATGATGATCCGATACTGATTGCGCCCGCTTAGAGTAACCTCAATTTGCACCGAAGCGCCTTACGACAACGCCCGCCATGCTTGGCGGGCGTCTTTAATGCGAATAGCCTGGGCGTTACTGGCAAACCCAAACCCATTGGCCTTGATCCCATACCCAGCAGGGACCGTGGACGTGGCCGCCGCCCCCACCGTAGTAGCCATAGCCGCCGCCGCTCCAATCGCGGTGCATGTGGCGGCCGTGCCCTCCGTAGTCCGGCAGATATCGACCGTCGCTCCATGCGCCGGCTTGCGCCAATGACGCCCATAACATCGCAGCTGTTAGAACTGCGCCAGAAGTTAGAATTTTGCGCATAGGGTCCTCCCTATTCTTCTGACGGAGAGCTATGGCGTCTGGGAGCGAATTAAAGGGGTCCGCGCCGGGCCGGCGATTTCACGTGAAGCGAAGCTTTGCCTAAGAAAAACGCCCCGCGGCATATCTACAGCGGGGCGTTTCGAGGCATTTCTTTCGTCGCGTAAACTGCCACGAAGAAAGCGGTCGCAGCATCATTGCTCAGTGTGTCAGCGACAAACCCATTCCCATCCCATCGCGGGGTCCTCCACGCCGTGAAGCGCTTGCTTCGCGGGTTGCGTGGCGTAAACGTTTAGCAGCTAGGCCTTATCGCCTCGCGCACGGGGCCGATAGCGAGATCAGTCGGCGATAAGAGCCATTTCGGGCACATGAGCAGGAATGGACAATTTCGCGCCCGTATTCGCGACGATTTCCTCGATCTCAACGCCTGGGGCCCGTTCGCGCAGCGCCAATCCGTCTTCGGCGGGCTCGATCACCGCTAATTCTGTGACGATCAAACTGACGCGGCGCGCTGCGGTTGGCGGCAACGTCAGTTCCTCGACGATCTTTGGAGCGCCCTTGGCGCTATGTTGCATGGCCACGATGACGCGTTTGGCGCCAGTGACGAGATCCATCGCGCCGCCCATGCCAGGCACGATTTTTCCGGGAACCATCCAGTTGGCGAGCCGCCCCTTTGAATCGACCTGGAGTCCGCCAAGGACCGTCATGTCGACGTGGCCGCCGCGAATGAGCGCGAAACTCGTCACGCTGTCGAACGCGATCGCGCCCGGCAATGCCGAGATGAAGCCGCCTCCAGCATCCGTCAGGTTGGGGTCTTCCATGCCTTGCGGCGGCGGCGCGCCAAAACCGATGATGCCGTTTTCGCTCTGAAACGCCACATGCATGCCGTCCGGTACGTAAGCGGCGACGAGAGTCGGCAGGCCGATGCCGAGATTTACCAGCATTCCGTCACGCAATTCGAGCGCGACGCGGCGAGTGATGACTTCCTTCGCGTCCATCAGCACGCTCTCCCCACAAGATGATTGACGAGCACGCCAGGGGTGCGGACGGCGTCCGGCGGAATCACGCCGACCGGCACGATGTGATCCGATTCGGCGATGACGCAGTCAGCGGCGAAAGCCATGACCGGATTGAAATTCGCCGCCGTCAGACGATAGGTGAGATTGCCGAAATAGTCCGCCTCATGTGCGTGCAGCAGCGCGAAATCGGCGCGAATCGGCGCTTCAAGAAGATAGTCCGCGCCGTCGATTTCAAGAACGCGCTTGTCTTCCGCCACGGTCGTTCCGACGCCAGTCGGCGTCAGCACGCCGTCGAGCCCGCTGCCGCCGGCGCGGATGCGCTCGGCGAGCGTGCCCTGCGGAACGAGCTCGACGTCGATTTCCCAGGCGATCATTTTTTTCTGCGTCGCGGGATTGGTGCCGATATGCGACGCTATGACTCGCGTCACGCATCCCGCGTCGATCAGCTTGCCGACGCCCACGCCTGGTCGCGCGGTGTCGTTGCCAATAATTGTGAGCCGTTTCACGCCGCGGGCCGCCAACGCGTCAAACAAGCGTTCGGGCGAGCCGACCCCCAAGAAACCCCCAAACATCACGCTGGTGCCGTCCGGAATGAGATCGGCGGCTTCCTTCACACTAATTGCTTTTCGCATGAGGCGCGCCTAGCCCATGTTGTGAAGGCCGGCGTCGACATAGATCGTGTCGCCGGTCATTCCGGAAGCGCCGCCGCCGACGAGGAAGGCGACGACACGGCCGACTTCGGCGATGTCGACCAATCGGTGTTCCGGACTCCGCGCAACCGCTGCGTCAACAAGCTCATCGAATTGAGCGATCCCGCTGGCGGCGCGAGTCTTCAGCGGGCCGGGAGACACGGCATAGACGCGGATGCCCTTGTCGCCGAGCTCGGCCGAAAGGTAGCGGACTGTCGCCTGGAGCGCCGCTTTCACCGGACCCATGACGTTGTAATGATTCACGACCTTGTCGGCGCCGTGATAACTCATGGTCAGTATCGCGCCGCCCTGCGTCATCAGCGGCTCGGCAAGGCGCGCCATCTCAATGAAGGAGTAGCAAGAGATATGCATTGCCTGCTGAAACCCGGCGAGCGAGCAGTCGACGACGCGGCCGTGGAGATCCGCGCGTGGCGCGAAAGCGATGGAATGAATAAGGAAATCCAGCGCGCCCCATTCGGCTCGGATTTGGCTGAACGCCGCTTCGAGCTCGCCTGGATGCTCGACGTTGAGCGGCATGATCAGGCTTGCCTGAATTTGCTCAGCGAGCGGCCGAACGTATTTTTCAGATTTTTCGTTCGCGTAGGTTATCGCGAGTTCCGCGCCGAAGGCCCGCAGCTTTGAAGCGCAACCAAAGGCGATGCTGTGCTCATTGGCGACGCCTACGACGAGGCCGCGTTTGCCGCGCAACATATCCCCAATACGGCTTTCCGGGTCCCACACTTTCGGGAGTGGGTCGACCGCTCGACGGGTCTCGTCGACAAGCGTCATCACGTCGTTCCTTGCATGCGGCTATTAAGCGTCGGCTTCTAGAGCTGCGTGGTGACGGCTTAATGAATGAGCCCCAAGATGGCGGATGCGCGAAGCGCTGTCAGTGAGCGGTCCAGCCGCCGTCCATTGCGAGAATCGCGCCGGTTATCGAGCTGGCGTCTTCCGACGCCAGGAAAACCGCAAGCGCCGCGACTTGCTCCGAAGTGACGAATTGTTTCGTCGGCTGCGCTTCAAGAAGCACGTCGTGAACGACTTCCTCGCGGCTCATGTGGCGCGCCTCCATTGTCGCTGGGATTTGTCGCTCAACGAGAGGAGTCCAGACGTAGCCGGGCGCGATCGCGTTTACCGTGATGCGGTCGCGCGCGAATTCGAGCGCGGCGGTTTTGGTCAGTCCCGCAATGCCATGCTTTGCCGCGACATAGGCGGATTTGAAAGGTGAAGCGACGAGCGCATGAGCCGAGGCGGTGTTGACGATGCGTCCCCAGTTGCGTCGTTTCATGCCGGGCGCTACAGCGCGGATCGTGTGGAAGGCCGCGGACAAATTGATCGCAATAATCGAATCCCATTTTTCAGGCGGGAACTCTTCCAAGGGCGCCACGTGCTGCACGCCGGCGTTGTTGACCAGAACATCAACGGACCCGAAGGCTTCTTCGGCCTCGGCGATCATATTGGCGATCGCCGCCGGCGACCCCAGATCCGCGGCGCAATAGATCGATTTGACGCCAAACTCGTGCTCAATTCCGAGGCGCTCCTCCTCAATGTCCTCGGCGGCGCCAAGACCGTTGATGACGACATTGGCGCCCTGCGCAGCAAATGCGCGAGCGATGGCGAGACCGATGCCGCTTGTCGAGCCCGTCACGAGCGCCGTCTTGCCCAGGATCATCTGAATGCCCACTGATAAAGTTTAGCACACGCTAGCGTAAACCGGCTGCTCAACTTCTATGTGAAGCTTTGATGATATTTCGGTGAAGAGTTCGAAATCGCCGTGACAGGCGCCGCGTTTTCATCTGGCTGTCAAAGGCGAGCGCCAAAATTACGGACGATGATCCAGCATACTGGATGCGGCTGCAGGCGCGATACGACCGGCTCGCAATCGCTTCATGCGGAGGCGGCATGGCGACAAACCACAATCCGATCCGCAACACCACTTGGGACGAGCTGCAGATTGGGGCAAGCGCGCGTATCGAGCGGTCGTGTACGACCGAGGACCTGATACTTTTCGCGCATGCCTCGGGCAATCTCAATCCGCTGATGCTGCCGGGCGGCGACGGCCATTCCGATGCGATCGCGCCGTCGCTGTGGGTCGGTTCGCTCGTTTCGGCGGTGCTCGGCAACCTTTTGCCTGGACCCGGCACGCTCTATCTCGCGCAGAATTTTCGTTTCAAAGAGCGCGTGCGGCCCGGCGAGAAACTCGTCGTGGAAGTGCGCTGCACGGAGAAGCGAGAGAGGCCCGTCGCATTGTTCGACGTGCGCGTAACCAAGAAAGATGGTTCGACAGCATGCGAAGGCCTCGCTGAAGTGGCGGCGCCGCTTGAGACAACCATTTCGCGACGCGAAGACTTGCCAGCGATTATCTTCGATCAGCACGACCACTTTTCTCGGTTGATCGATCGCGCCGGAGAGCTTGATCCGCTGCGCACAGCAGTCGTATGTCCCGACGAGCAGAATTCGCTCGCCGGCGCCGTTCTCGCCGCCGAGCGCCGGCTTATCGAGCCTCTATTGATCGGTTCGCGAGCAAAGATTCTCGACGTGGCGGCGACATCCGACATCTCGATCGACGAGAGTTGGATCATAGACGCAGCAAATGCGTATGAAGCTTGCCGTCGCGCCGTCGAACTAACGCAGCGCGGCGAAGCGCGCGCCATCATGAAGGGCAATGTGCATTCCGATGAAATCCTAGGCGCGATCGTCAAGAAAGACGCAGGTCTGCGAACCGCGCGGCGCATCAGTCATGTTTTTGCGATGGACGCGCCGACGCTCGATCGCCTGCTCTTCATTTCCGACGCCGCAGTGAATATCGCGCCTGACCTGTCGGTAAAGGTCGACATTGTTCAAAACGCCATCGACCTCGCTCACGCCTGCGGCGTCGAAACGCCGAAAGTCGGCGTGCTCTCCGCCGTTGAGACTGTCAACGTCGCCATTCCTTCGACGCTCGACGCCGCGATCCTGTCGAAAATGGCGGAACGTGGACAGATCAGGGGCGGGATCGTCGATGGTCCGCTGGCGATGGACAATGCTGTCGATATTGGGGCCGCGCGCACAAAGGGGATTACCTCTTTCGTCGCGGGGCGCGCCGATATTCTGATCGCGCCTAACATCGAAGCCGGCAACATGCTCGCCAAGGAGTTGACCTTCGTTGCGCGGGCCGAAGCCGCCGGCCTCGTGCTCGGCGCCAAAGTTCCCGTGATGCTCACGAGCCGCGCCGACAATGACCGCGCCAGGCTTGCTTCGAGCGCGCTCGCCGCGCTCTACGACCACTGGCGCGAGACCGGCGCCGTGATCTCTGCGTCGGAGTCGTTGCCCAAGGCCGCGGAGTAAGCTTTTGCGTCAACACGTTGTCACGTTAAACGCGGGATCCTCGTCGATAAAGTTCGCTTTGTTTCGCGTCGAGGCGGATAGACCGATCTTGATCGCCAATGGCCAGGCGGAAGGACTCGGCGCGACGCCGAGTTTTCGCGCGCGCATTGTGGGCGGCGACGATCATTCCGTGTCGCTTGCTGCGAGCGATCACGCGACCGCGACGCGCGCCATCGTCGACTGGATCGACGACGCCTTTCCCGACATCAGCGTCAGCGCGGTCGGGCACCGCATCGTTCATGGCGGCGTCGATTATGCCGCGCCAGTCCTTCTCGACGATCATATCGTCGCGGCGCTTCAGGCGCTCATCCCTCTCGCGCCGCTGCATCAGCCGCATAATCTCGCGGGAGTCGCCGCGGCGCGGACAGCCTTTCCAGGCGTGCCGCAGGTCGCCTGTTTCGACACCGCCTTTCATCGGGGCCATGATTTCGTCAATGAAGCCTATGCCCTGCCGCGCGCGCTTTACGACCGGGGTCTGCGCCGCTTCGGCTTTCATGGGCTTTCCTATGAGTTCATTGCGCGCCGCCTATGTGAGCTCGATTTCCAATGCGCCAAGGGACGCGTGATTGTCGCGCATCTCGGCAACGGCGCGTCGCTTTGCGCAATGAAGAATGCGCGGTCTGTCGCTTCGACAATGGGATTTTCGGCGCTTGAGGGCCTGCCTATGGGCACGCGCTGCGGCCAGATTGATCCCGGCCTTCTGCTCTATCTTCTGGAACACGACAAAATGTCGACGGCGGAGCTCTCCCGCTTGCTGTATCGCGAGTCGGGACTCTTGGGTCTTTCCGGCGTCTCTCAGGACATGCGCGCGCTGGAAGCGTCTGACGCCCGCTTCGCGCAGGACGCGATCGATTATTTCGTTCATCGCATCCAAATGGAAATCGGCGCGCTTGCGGCGACGATCGAAGGCGTTGACGCGCTCGTCTTCACCGGTGGCATTGGCGAGCATTCGGCGCGCGTGCGCGCCGGCGTTATCGGAAAACTCGGCTGGCTTGGCTTGGCTATCGACCGCGACGCCAATGAGGCCCACGCTCAACTGATCTCCGCGCCCTCTTCGTCAGCCTCAATCTATGTCCTCGCGACGGACGAGGAGGCGATGATCGCGCATCACGCGATAGAAGCCTTTGGCCTGATCCCCGCGGCCGCGGCTTGAATGGGAGCTAAGAGAATGGAGCCTACTTTCAGCCTCGTCGACTTCCCGACGCTCTTGGCCAAAGATCAGTCGATCGCTGGCCTGGAAGCGCAGCAGGTGATGACGGCGACCGCGCGCCATATCGAGAAAATGGCGCGTACGCATGGAGCCCGCACACAGGCTTTCTGGCGGGAATTCGCCGTGTTGAGCACCGCATTCACCGGCGCAAACGGCTCCAACCAGCTGCTGGACGACGCCACGTCCTATGCGAATGATTTCGCTCGACGCTCGCTTCTCACGCTCGATATTTTGCGCGAACGCGCGGACAATGACGCAGCGCACGAAGCGGCGGGCTCGCCGCCGGTCCTCTCCTATGACTCAGAAGTGGTTCTCGACGGCCGCAACCTGCCGCGCCCGGTCAATTATATTCTACTGCGCATCACGCCGCCGCGGCAGGTGCAGACATTCGACTGGAAGCGGCCCTATCTCATCATCGATCCGCGCGCAGGACACGGCGCCGGCATTGGCGGCTTCAAAGCCGACAGCCAAGTGGGCGTCGCGCTGCATGACGGCCACCCGGTCTATTTCCTCGTCTTCCGCCCGCATCCGGAGCGCGGACAGACGCTCGCCGACGTCATGCGGGCCCAAGCCGCCTTCGTGAAGGAAATTGCGCATCGTCACCCCAAATCGCCAAAGCCGATCATCGTCGGCAACTGCCAGGGCGGCTGGGCGGCTATGGTGCTTGCGGCCGCCAATCCGGACATTACCGGGCCGCTTGTGATCAATGGCTCGCCGCTCGCCTATTGGTCCGGGCGCATCGGCGAAAACCCGATGCGCTACAATGGCGGTCTCTTGGGCGGCCTCGCGGCCGTTCTATTCCTGGCGGATCTCGGTCACGGCGAATTCGACGGCGCGCATCTCGTATCGAATTTCGAGCTGCTCAATCCCGGCCGAAATTTTTTCGCGAAATATTACGATCTCTTTGCCGACGTCGAAAACGGCCGCGAGAAGTTTCTCGAATTCGAACGCTGGTGGGGCGGCTTCCATTATATGACGGAAGCGGAAATCCGCTGGATCGTCGAGCAGCTCTTCATCGGCAACAAACTATCGCGTGGAGAAGCGCGCATCGAACGCGGCCGTCGGCTCGATATCAAGACGATCCGCTCGCCCATAATCGTCTTCGCGAGTTGGGGCGACAATATCACGCCGCCGCAGCAAGCGCTGAATTGGATCGTCGACACTTACGCCGATGAGCATGAAATCAGGATCTGCGGCCAGCGCATTGTCTATATGATCCACGAGAAAGTAGGTCATCTCGGCATTTTCGTTTCGTCCTCGGTGGCCAAAAAGGAACATGCCGAAGTCACCTCAACCATGAAGACGATCGAAGCGCTTGCGCCAGGTCTCTATGAGATGAAGATCGAGGAGGAAACGGGCGAAGGGGTGCACAAGCGCTTCCGTGTGAGCTTTGCCGAGCGGCGCGTCACCGACATCCTCAAGATCGACGAAGACGATCGCAGCGAAGAGCCGGATTTTGCTGCTGTCATGCGCCTTTCTGAGCATAGCGCCGACGCCTATGATCTTTATCTGCGCCCTTTTGTGCAGTCCATGGTGACGCCCCAGACGGCGGACTTCGCTCGGAAGATTCATCCGGCGCG
Source organism: Methylocystis sp. B8 (assembly GCF_005771425.1). GTDB lineage: Bacteria > Pseudomonadota > Alphaproteobacteria > Rhizobiales > Beijerinckiaceae > Methylocystis. Next base: position 154,430 of record NZ_VBTZ01000003.1, read on the forward strand.
GATGCAACGCCAAGTCTTTTCCAGCGAAAATCCGGTGATGGCGTGGGTTTCCACCGCGGCCGAACAGGCGCGAAAGGAACTAACGAAAGCCACGCCGGATAACCCATTCGTGCTCGCGGAGCGCCTTTGGGCGAATAGCGTCGAGCAGACGATGGATCTCTGGCGTGACATGCGCGACTCCTGGTATGAAGCGGCCTTTTTGTCGATCTACGGTCAGCCCTTCATGCGCTGGGTCGGACGCCGACATGACTTCCAACGCACCCGGAAGGACCCGAGCGAATTGCGGCTCATGCCGGAAGCGCAGGTGGCTTTGCTCAATATTGGCCGTGGAGGCTTCGCGGAAGCCGTGATCCGCATGCTGCTGCTGCTCAGCGAAGCGCGCGGCTCGGTGCGCCGCGACCGCCTTGAGCGCTCGGCGCATATGCTGAGTTGCGATGAACCCTTCGCATCGCTTGGCGCGCAACACCGCGCGCAACTCATCCACGAGCAGTCGATCATCGTGGAGTTCGAGCGCGAGAAGGCCATCGAGACGCTGCCGCTCCTTCTTCTGACGTTTGACGAACGGGAGAAAGCCGTAGGCGCAATTGAATTCGTCGCCGGCGCTATCGAGGAGATGGAGCCACGCACCGTTCTAATGTTGCAGAAGATCCGCAAAGCGCTCGATCTCGCGCCCATCCAGACCAATCTTGCGAGCGTCGATCCGCTGAAAAGCGGGGAGCATAACAAAGAGGGCGAAGAAGCCGCCTGACCCGCGCCGTCATCGCCTGTTGCAGGGTCGCCTCCGCACGCCTCACGGCTGCTCCATCAGTTCCTCCGCCGAAAGTCGTTCGAGCGCCTGCTCGCGCTTCTTGGACGCGTAGCTCGGATAGGCGAACCAGATGATCCCCGCGAGGCAGATGAACGCCATCGCGCCGAGCAGAAAGGCGTCGTTCAGCGCAAGGATCGCCGCTTGCTGGCGGATGAGCTGCGCTGCTTGGCTGCGCGCCGCCTGCGGCGACATGCCCATCGCCTGCATACGATCCAGGAAAGACGTCAGCAGGTCGAGCGAGGCGAAGCGCCGTCCGCCGAAATGATCGGCGAGGTCGAGCTGATGGAACGGGGTTCGACGGAAAACGACAACGCCGAGCAGCGTAATGCCCATGGCGCCGAACACCGTGCGCAACATCGCGAGCTCCTCCGCCGCGCGGATCAGGCGCTCGCCAGCGAGACCGGCCATGGCGAGCGTCGCGAGCGGCGCGAAGAACATCGCGAGCGAAAAGCCGAAGAAGAACATCGGCGTCGCGACATTATCGAAAGAGGCGCTCTTGTCATATTGGCCGAGCCACACAAAGGTTACCGCAAGGCCGATGAAATTGAGGAACACGATGAGTCGCGCGTCGACGTTCCTGGTGAGTTCGTGCACCACTGCGGCGGCGGCCATGGCGAGAAAGATCATCGTCAGATAGACCATGCCGGCGAGCGAAGACGTGTAGCCAAGCAGCACCTGCAGTTGCACGACAAACACCGACAGTAGACCCTGAATGACCAGAAAGCCGATCAGCGAACAGAATGTCGCGATCGCGAAATTGCGGTGCAGGAACAGACGAAGGTCGAGGGCAGGCCGCCGTTCGCCGAATTCCCAGATGATGAACATTGGCAGCGTGAACACAACCACCAGAAGCAGCCATGCGAGCAAGGGTGATGCGAACCAGTCGAAATCATTGCCCATGTTGAGGATCGTTTGCACGCCGATGAGCGCCGTCGCGAGCAGAAAGAAGCCGATCGCGTCGAAGCGCGTCACGCGGCGCTCGACGTCGCGCCCATAGAACAGCGCCGCAATGACGGTCGCCGTAAGCAACACGACGGCGACGTTGGAATAAAACAGCCAACGCCAATTGAAATATTCGGCCCAGAAGCCGCCCATGAACACGCCGATGGTGAACGGCGCCATGCTCATGACGCCCCAGAAGCCGACTCCGACCGTGCGCTGGTCATCCGGATATTGTGCGAGCGTCACCGATTGGGCGAGAGGAAGCGCGACGCCGCCGGCGAGACCGAGGAGGAAGCGCATGGGCGCGAAAAACCAGATCGTCTCGCTCGCCGCACACATCAGTGAGAAGAGGGCATAGCCAACGAGCGCGCTAATGAGCACGCGATAGTCGCCAAACCGTCCAGAGAACCACCGTGACAACGGGAGTCCGAGGGCGATGCCGATCATATGGTCGGTCGTCGCCCAAGTGCCGTAACTCGGCGTCACGCCTTGAAGGCTCCCGGCGGCATAGGGCGCGAGCACCGTATAGCCCGGCACGTTCGCCAGCATGACGACATTCGCCGCTCCCGTCGCGCCGTTAAGCAGCAGGAAGCGCCAGCCGCCGATGCGCAACGGCCTTTTCATGGCGTCCGTCCCGCAGCTCGCCATCGCTCCTGTGAATCTCGACGCGCGGCCGTCAGCGGTTTCCCGGAAGGAGATGTCGGTTGGGGCATTGAACGGACTCCCGGCGACGTAACGCAGAACAGGAGTCATCAGCCAAAAGGCGGTTAAAGGCGAACTCCATCGCCAGCGACAAGCATAACCGAACCTGTCACAAACTTGTCAAGAGGCGCGCCGCCGCGTCATAGGAGTTGGGCGTCAGAAACGGAGGAGCCGACATGACGGGGATTTGGTCGCAGATCGCGCTGGTTTTCGCTCTCGCCCTCATCGCAGCGATGATCGCCAATCGCTTCCGAATCTCGACCGCGCTCACCGAAATCATCGTCGGCATGTTCGCCCGCATGATTTTGGCCTGGACGATCGGTGCCGATGCATTCGGCGCGCAAGAGCCCTGGGTGAAAACGCTTGCAGGCATCGGCGCAATAATGCTGACCTTTCTCGCCGGCGCAGAACTTGATCCAGATGTTTTCAAGCTCAAATGGAAGGAGGCCGCAGCGATCGGCGTTGCGAGCTTCCTTGTTCCCGCCGTCGGTTGCTGGGCGGTCGCCTATTATCTTCTGGGATGGGAGAACGCGCCGGCATTGCTGGCCGGCATTGCGCTCGCCGCGACTTCAGTCGCCGTCGTCTATACGGTGATGATGGAATATGGCTTCAACAGAACCGATTTCGGCAAGACGATTCTCGCCGCCTGTTTCGTCACCGATCTCGGCACGGTCATCACGCTCGGCCTGGTGTTCGCGCCCGTCACTTGGAAAACGGGTGCATTCATCGTTGTCCTCGCCGCCGCTTTCGTCGGAGCGCCGCGCGTGACGCCGATCGCTCTTGGCAAGTTCGGCGGGCGTCCATCGGAATTCGAGACGAAATTTCTCATATTCGCCCTAATGGCGCTCAGCGCGCTCGCCACCTGGGCCGGCAGCGAAGGAGTGTTGCCAGCCTATCTCATTGGCATGACGCTCGCCGGTTCGGTTGGGCGCGATCATGCGCTGGTTCGCCGGCTGCGCGCGATCACCATCGGCCTACTGACGCCCTTCTATTTCATTCGCGCCGGCTATTTCGTTTCGATTCCCGCGGTTCTCGCGGCGCCGCTCGGCGTCATCGCCTTTCTCGCCATCGAAATGGCGACGAAGGTCGCCAGCGTCTATCCAGTCGCCAGATTTTTCGGCTCGCCGCACAAGGACGCCATGTATACGACCCTCTTGATGGCCTCGGGTCTTACCTTCGGCACCATCTCCGCGCTTTTCGGCCTGTCGCACAATATCATCGACGAAAGTCAATATTCGACGCTGGTCGCGGCGATCGTCGCGACCGCCGTTACGCCCACCTTGATCGCGAACAGCCTCTACTTGCCGCGCCATCACTTGCCCGAGGAGGAGGTCGCGGCGAAGGCGCCGTAAACCGTCAAATCAAGAGGACTATGATGTTCAAGACGATCCTCAACGCCAATGACGGCTCCGAGCCGGCTTTCCGCGCTTTCGCGCTTGCGTTGAAGTTGGCCAAGCAGAATCAATCCGCGCTTCACATGATCTGCGTCGAAGAGCTCCCCAATCTGGCGGATTTCATCGAGGAGGTGAAGGATGCGACGGCGCTCGCGGAACGTCGCTTCGAGGTCGTGCGTCGTCGCGCGCTCGATCAGGCGGCCGCCGCAGACGTATCTGTGCAAATACATGTCGTCGTTGGCCATCCGGTACGCGACATCGTGCAATTCGCCAGTGACCTCAAGGCGGAATTGCTCGTCATCGGCGCGACCGGCCACTCGGCGTTCTATGAGCGCATGATCGGCAGCCGCGCCGACCGGATCATGCAGTTGGCGTCCTGCCCCGTAATGGTCGTAAAATAGCTCGGGAAATATGCCCAATTGCCCGCCGTTTTTAGGGACTCGTCAATAATCTGACTTGATTCGCAGCGGGCGCGATGTAATCAACGCCCCTTGTCGCTCGAGGGAGCGCGCCTGCTCAGCCGCGCGCCGACGGTACGCATAGCCTCGAAGCATAAAAAAGGAAGGACGATCTGAATGCGCATCTTTCTGAGGCTGTCGGCTCTGCTGGCGCTTTTTGCGTTCGCGCCGGCTTCCGCTCAAGGAACGGCCGAGCAGCGTGCAGCGTGCGAAGCCGACGCGAATCGCGTTTGCGAGGCCTATATTCCGGACGCCGTGGCCATCGAACGCTGCCTGAGAGCCAATGCGGGTTCGATCAGCTCCGCCTGCCGAGGGGAACTCGGCCTTGCCTCGGCCGCGAGCGGCGGCAAGCGGCGTAAGCACTGAGGATGCGAGGCGCAGCGAATCGCTTGCGCCGCCACTCCGCGCCTCTCATTAATCAGGTTGCGACGGCAAGCCGTCTTTCGGCGAGCCGCGCGGCCTCTGCGCCAGATAACATCGCGCCGTTGAAGCCATGTTCGCCGCCGAACGCCGATGCGAGATAGAGTCCGGCGATCGGCGTCTGCGGCGTGCGCGGAAATCCCATCAAGATCGGCGCTTCAGCGGGCAGCGCCGCAAAACCGTACACCGCGCCTTCCGGCGTGTTCAGGTAGCCTGCCATCGAATAGGCGTTGAGCAGCATTCGCGTCGTCACCAGAGCCGAGAAGCCCGGATAGTCGCGGTCGAGAGAGGCCTGTATGGCGTCGAGCCAACGTTCGCGCCGCGTGAGCGCTTCTTCGCGCGGCAGATCGCGCCAATTGTCGAGGCGATCGAGACCAAGCACGCTGACGAGAATCGGCGGCTCGTCCCAAAGCCCCGAGTCGACGGCGGTGAAATTGGCGATCGTATGGAGCGGCAACGCGCCCTTGGGATCCTCCGCCATCAAGCCCGCCCCGTCGCCATATTGATCGAAGCGCTGCATATCCGGCGGCATGACGACGGTCGTGAAGTCCGTCAGTCCGACGGTGGAAGGTTTCGCGCTCAGACCGAAATTCGCCGAAAACAGCGACGTCGAGAGCCGGCGAGACCCGAAAGCCTCTTCCATTGTCGCTCGCGCCGGAGCGTCCATCATCGCTGCGGCTTCTGAGGGCGCGCAATTCGCCATCACGACGCGCGCTTCGATGCGTTCTTCGCCCTCGCCGTCGCGCCGCGCCACATGGCGAATCGCGACGACCGCGCCGTCTGCATCGGTCTCGATGGCGTTGACGAGCCGGCCCAGGCGCACGACGCCGCCGGTCTTGGTGACCGCCTTCGCGAGCTTGAGGCTCAATTGCCGTGAGCCGCCTTTGATGTAGGCGCCGCCGGAAGCGATATAGCCGCCCTGGGCGAGCGCGTAGAAAATCCACCACAGCCGGCGCGGGTCGTCGCCGTAATAGGCGAGATTGGCCCCCAATGCGCATTTTAGGGCCTCGCAGCCGGCGAAATCGCGCTCCATGATCTCATGCAATGAGTTCTGCCATCCGGCTGCGGCCGGCGCGACTTCCCAAAGTCCGCGCGCGAATTTGGCGAAGGAGCTTTCCTCGCGCGCCTGTTTCAAGGTCCACAGCGCGTCGTGTATTTGCTCGACCTCGCCGAGAAATCTCTGGATGGCTGCGCGTTTGTCCGGGAAGCGTGTGGCAAGCGCCTCATAGGCTGGCCCAAAGCCGAAAGGCAGTTCAAAGGGCTCGCCGACGGGTCCGCCGCGCACCGTGTAGAGAGCCCCGGTGGGCAGCCATTCGAGTTCATCGAGAATGCCTAGGCGGCGCAAGATGTCGTGCTTCACGTCGCGAGGGTTGCGCGCGTCCGAAGTTTGATGGAGCGACGCTTCGACGGTCAGAGGCCCGACCTTGTAGACGGACGCCGCGCCACCCAGGCTGAAATTGCGTTCGAGCAGGCAGACGCTGTAGCCAGCGTGCGCGAGCAGCGCGCCCGCCGTCAATCCGCCCAGTCCCGAGCCGATCACCACGGCGTCGAATTTTTTGTCGTTCATTCTCGAATCGTCGTTTTCGCTGAGAGACGGCCACTCTATCCCGCTCCGACCCTCTGGCGAAAGCCGGCGGCTGACACAAGATAGGAACGCATGCCGAAGACCCTCTGGACAAGGCGCTGGCAAATGGCCGAAGAGACCTTTCCCGTAAACCACACTGACGCCGAATGGCGCGCGCTTCTCACTCCCGAGCAATATGACGTCATGCGCGGGCATGGGACGGAGCGCCCCGGAAGCTGCGCGCTCAATCACGAAAAGCGTCGCGGCGCATTCAATTGCGCCGGCTGCGGGCAGCCCTTGTTTCGCTCTGGGGAAAAGTTCGAAAGCGGCACGGGCTGGCCGAGCTTCTTCGATCCGCTTCCCGGCGCGCTTGGTTCGACCGTCGATCGCAGTTACGGCATGGTGCGCACGGAAGTGCACTGCAGCCGCTGCGGCTCCCATCTTGGGCATGTCTTCAACGATGGCCCGCCGCCGACGGGCATGCGCTATTGCATCAACGGGGTCGCGCTCGATTTCCAGCCGGAGTAGGCGCCAAGGACGATCGGCCTTCGTGATCACTCGATAGAGTCAAGGCTGCGACGCTGACTGCGACAAATTTTTTTCTGAGTGCGTCTCGGAAACGCTGAGCCCGCTCTCTTGCGGTTTCTTCGGATAGGCAAGGATAGGCCTCAGTCTCGCTCCGACGCACGCAAACCGCCTCCTGGCACCCGCTAGATCAGTTTTTCGGGGGTGTAGGGAACGAGACGATTTCTCAGGAGATCACGTAGGTTCATCGACGCAAAATGGAACCGCCACTGCCTATTCTATAGGATAGGCAAAGGATAGGTGATCGACCCGGCTTGTCGAATAAGCGACACGCCTCGCGCGGATTGTCGCGCGAGCGGGCGCCGCTCCAAAACGCTAGTAACAACGGGGCATCGTCAGAAGCTCGGCTGGCTTGACGAGCAATTTTGATTCCCGTCATACGGGATGTCCGCCAATGAATTTTTCAGTGAGCGGATTCACGCGCATCGGCTCGTAGCGGCGAACCGCGGGCCTTAACGCGCGGGATTGAACAACACTAGGTCGCAAATAAAGGCTGCAGCCTGACATCGGCAGGAGTTCAGCCCGGTCGACTGGGGGCGGGATCGGCGGCGCCGGCTCGTTTCTGGAGAACCGAATAAAAATGAATTCTGGGCTTGCGCGACGCAGGCCCGAGAGGGAGTGGACTGCATGTCAGAAAGGCCAGCCGCCGCGCCGGGCGCGAGCGGAAAAGACAATCAGCATCTTGCGCCGAAGTCCGACATCGAGATTTCGCAGGCCGCGAAGATGCGGCCGATTATCGACGTCGCCCGCGACAAGCTCGGCATCCCGGCCGAACATGTGCAGCCCTATGGTCACTACAAGGGCAAGATCTCACTCGACTATATCTCCTCTCTCGCCGGCCAGACCGACGGCAAGCTGATCCTCGTCACGGCGATTACGCCTACGCCCGCCGGCGAAGGCAAGACCACGACGACCGTCGGTCTTACCGATGGACTCAATTACATCGGCAAGAAAGCGCTCTGCTGTCTGCGCGAGCCGTCGCTTGGCCCCTGCTTCGGCGTGAAGGGCGGCGCCGCCGGCGGCGGCTATGCGCAGGTCGTGCCGATGGAGGACATCAATCTCCATTTCACCGGCGACTTCCACGCGATCGGAGCGGCCAACAATCTGCTCGCAGCGCTGATCGACAATCATATCTATTGGGGCGGCGAGCCCAAGATCGACTCGCGCCGCGTTTCCTGGCGGCGCGTCGTCGACATGAACGACCGCGCATTGCGCTCGGTCGTGTCGTCTCTCGGCGGCGTGTCGAACGGCTTTGCCCGCGAGGACGGATTCGACATCACTGTCGCTTCGGAAGTGATGGCGATCTTCTGCCTGGCTTCGGACTTCGCCGATCTGCAGCGGCGGCTGGGCGACATTATTGTCGGCCAGACCCGCGAGAAGAAAAGCGTGCGCGCCTCAGAGGTGAAAGCGGCGGGCTCGATGGCGGCGCTGCTCAAGGACGCAATCGCGCCCAATCTCGTGCAGACTCTGGAGAATAATCCAGCCATCATTCACGGCGGCCCCTTCGCCAATATCGCGCACGGCTGTAACTCTGTCATCGCGACGAAGGCTGGCCTGAAGCTCGCCGATTACGTGGTGACGGAGGCGGGCTTCGGCGCCGATCTCGGCGCGGAGAAGTTCTTCGACATCAAGTGTCGCAAGGCGGGCCTGAAGCCCGACATCACCGTGATCGTCGCGACGATCCGCGCGCTCAAGATGCATGGCGGCGTCGCCAAGGACGATCTGAAGGCCGAGAATGTCGCGGCGGTCGAAAAGGGCTTCGAGAATCTGAAGCGCCATATCGGGAACGTCCGCAAATTCGGCGTGCCGGTGCTTGTCTCGATCAACAAATTCTCGTCCGACACGGCGGCTGAGATGGCCGCGCTCGACAAGCTCTGCAAGGCGGAAGGCGTCGAATGCGTCGTCGCCGACAATTGGGGCTCCGGCGGCGCCGGCGCGGCGGATCTCGCCAAGGCGGTGGTCAAGACGATCGACACGCAGCCGTCGAACTTCAAGCCGCTTTATCCAGACGACATGCCGCTTGCCGAGAAGGTGCGCACGATCGCCAAGGAGCTCTATGGCGCCGCCGACATCTCCTACGATTCGAGCATCAAGGCGCGCTTCGCCGAACTGGAAAAGGAAGGCTTCGGCAACTTCCCGGTTTGCATCGCCAAGACGCAATATAGCTTCTCGACGGATCAGAACGCCAAGGGCGCGCCATCAGGCTTTACGATCCCGATTCGCGAACTGCGTCTGTCGGCGGGCGCCGAGTTCATCGTAGTGGTGTGCGGGGACATCATGACGATGCCGGGACTGCCGAAAGTCCCAGCCGCCAACAACATCTACGTTGACGACTCCGGCCGCATCGCCGGCCTGTTCTAGCGCATTCCGGCGCCATCCGCGCCGCGCCATCTGAAACCTGCCGCTCGAAAGGAGCTTGAGAATGTTGAATTCCAGAATTCCCGGCAAGAACTTCTTGTTTGTGCCGGGCCCGACCAATCTTCCCGACCGCATCGTGCGCGCGATGTCGGTGGCGTCCGAAGACCACCGCTCGCCGACGTTCCCCGATCTCGTGAAGCCGCTCTTTCCGGGCCTAAAGAAGATCTTCGGCACCGAGAAGGGCCATGCCTTCATCTTCCCGGCGTCTGGCACCGGCGGCTGGGAAGCCGCGATCACCAACACGCTGTCGCCCGGCGACAAGGTTCTGGCGCAGCGCTTCGGCCAGTTCTCCCATCTGTGGATTGACCTCTGTAAGCGTCAGGGCCTGGACGTCGTCGTGCAGGAGCGCGAGTGGGGCACCGGCAATGATCCGGAGCTGATCGAAGAGACGCTGAAGGCCGACAAGAACCACGAGATCAAGGCCGTTCTCGCCACCCATAACGAGACGGCGACGGGGGTCACCTCCGATATCGCCGCGGTGCGCAGGGCGATGAATAACGCCAAGCATCCGGCGATGCTCTTTGTCGACGGCGTCTCCTCCGTCGCCTCGCTCGAATTTAAGATGGACGAATGGGGAGTCGACGTGATCGTCTCCGGCTCGCAGAAGGGCTTCATGCTGCCTGCAGGCCTGTTGCTGATGGCGGCGAGCCCGAAAGCGATCGAAAAGGGCAAGACCAACAAGGGTCGCCGCGCTTACTTCGAATTCCAGGACATGATCGCCCAGAACGCGAACGGCTATTTCCCTTATACGCCGTCCGTGCCGCTGCTCTATGGCCTCAAGGAATCGCTCTCGATCCTGTTCGAGGAGGGCCTCGATCAGGTCTACAAGCGCCACCACCACCTCGCCGAGGGCTGTCGCGCCGCGGTCGCGGCCTGGGGCCTCAAGTGCTGCGCGAAGGAGCCGAAGTGGAATTCCGACACCGTCACCGCCATTGTGGTGCCGGAAGGCTATGACGCCGCCAAGGTCATCGAGACCGCCTACAAGCGTTACAATCTCGCGCTCGGCGCCGGCCTGTCGGAAGTCGCGGGCAAGGTGTTCCGCATCGGCCATCTCGGCGACTTGAACGAGCTGATGCTGCTCGGCGCCATCGCCGGCGCGGAAATGGCGATGCTCGACCATGGCATCAAGGTGACGCCCGGCTCCGGCGTCGCGGCGGCGCAGGCGGTCTATCGCGCCAATCCGCTGCTCAAGATGTAAAGCTGCATTAGCGGTCGGCGGTCGGAGCGTTCCGAATGCCGAAGCCGGATCGCCGACCGCTGAAAACAAAGAATTGAGAAAGAGGGGAAACTAAAGGCCATGTCGCACAAAATCGTCTTTCTCGATCGCGAAACGCTCGACGCCAACGTGCGCAAGCCGAATTTCCCTCACGAATACACGGAATATGCTCAGACGGCGCCCGATCAGATCGTTGAACGCCTGAACGGCGCGACGATCTGCATCACGAACAAAGTGCCGCTACGGGAAGCGACGTTAAAGCGGCTTCCGAGTCTCAAGCTCATCGCCGTCGCGGCGACCGGCACGGACGTGATCGACAAGGCCTATACGAGCGGCAATGGGATCGTCGTCTCCAACATCCGCAACTACGCCTTCAACACGCTGCCTGAACATGTGTTCGCGCTGCTGTTCGCGCTGCGCCGGAATCTGGTGAACTACTATAATTCCGTTCGGCAGGGACGCTGGGGCTACGCCAATCAGTTCTGCTACTTCGACTATCCGATCTATGACATCGCCGGCTCGACGCTCGGCATCGTCGGCTATGGCGCGCTCGGTAAGGAAATCGAAAAGCGGGCCATCGCGCTCGGCATGAAGGTTCTCATCAACGATGTGACCGACATTCCGAATAAGGTCGACGTCCCCACCATTCTGCGTGAAGCGGACGTCATCACGCTCAATCTGCCGCTCACCCCAGAGACGAAGAACATGATCGGCGTGAAAGAGCTCGCGTCGATGAAGAAGAGCGCTTGCATCATCAACACGGCGCGCGGCGGCATCGTCGATGAGGCGGCGCTCGCCGACGCTCTTCGTAAGGGAATCATCGCTGGCGCCGGCATGGACGTTTTGACTGTCGAGCCGCCCAAGAATGGCAATATCCTGCTTGATCCGACGATTCCCAATCTCATCATCACGCCGCATGTCGCCTGGGCGTCGAAAGAAGCGATGCAGGTTCTGGCCGATCAACTCGTCGACAATATCGACGCCTTTGTCGCCGGCAGCCCGCGCAATGTCGTGACGGCGTGAGGACGACGGCGATGCTTGTCGTCATTGCGAGGAGCGCAGCGACGAAGCAATCCAGGCCGTCGTCCGTTGCTCTGGATTGCTTCGCTTCGCTCGCAATGACGCTCTGTGCCTTCTCGAAGGGACTCCAATGACCAAGAAACTGCTTTTCCTGTTTGATACCGATCCCGTCCCAAGCGTTTTCGACACGGTCGTCGGCTATGACGGCGGCGCAGACCGCATCATCGGCTACGGCGCGGTGACGCCTGAAAACGTCGGCGCGCTGGTCGACGGCTGCATTTACACGCGTGGCCCGAAGGAAAAGCAATATACGGCGATCTTCGTCGGGGGCGGCAGCATGACGGCGGGCGAAGCGGTCTTCAAAGCCGTGAAGAAACGCTTCTTCTCGAATTTCCGCGTTTCGGCGATGCTCGATTCGAATGGCTCCAATACAACCGCCGCGGCAGGCGTCGCGCTGCTCGCGAAGGCAAGTTCACTCAAAGGAAAGAAGGCCGTCGTTCTCGCCGGCACGGGGCCGGTCGGCATGCGCGCGGCAGCGATGCTGAATATTGAAGGCGCTGAAGTCGCGATCACCTCGCGTCAGAAGTCGCGCGCCGAATCGGCGGCCAAAGCCATTCAGGAGCGTTTCGGCTTCACGCCCGCGGTGATCGAAGCCGCCGACAACGCCGCGCGCGCGCAAGCGATCAAGGGCGCTCAGATCGTTTTTGCGGCTGGCGCCATCGGCGTTCCGCTGCTCGATGAGAAAGATTGGCAGAACGATCCGACGATCGAGCTTATCGCCGATTGCAACGCGCAGCCGCCGCTCGGCGTCGGCGGCGTCGAAGCGACGGATAAGGCCAAGGAGCGCCACGGCAAGATCGTCATCGGCGCGCTCGGTCTCGGCGGACTCAAGCTCAAATTGCATCGCGAATGCGTCGGCAAGCTGTTTGACGCCGCAGACCAGGTGTTCGACTGCGAAAACATTTATGCGCAAGCCAAAGAGCTCGCCTGAGCGAGGAAAGATATGAGCGCCAAGAACGATACGATTGGGAAATTTCTCGACGAACTCGCAAGCGATGCGCCGACTCCGGGCGGCGGCGGCGCGGCGGCGCTGTCTGGCGCCATGGGCGCTGCGCTCGTGTCGATGGTGTGCAATCTCACCATCGGCAAAAAGAATTACGAAGCGGTTTCAGCCGATCTGCAGCAGACGCTCGCCAAGGCCGAGAAACTGCGCGCCGAACTGACTCATGGCGTCGACGAAGACGTCGTCGCGTTCAACGCGCTGATGGGCGCCTACGGCTTGCCGCGCAGCACGGATGAGGAGAAGGTGAAGCGCTCCGAGGCGATCCAGTCGGCGCTGAAAGAAGCGACACTCGCGCCGCTGAAGACGTGCAAGATCTGTTACGACGTCATCTCCCTGTCGAAAGAAGCCGCCGACAAGGGCAATCTCAACGTCATCAGCGACGCGGGAGTCGCGGTGCTTGCCGCCAACGCCGGTCTGCGCAGCTGCGCGCTCAACGTCTTCATCAACGCCAAGGCGATCAAGGACCGTGACTTCGCCGAGAAGCAACTCGCGGAAGTCAACGCGTTGCTCGCCAAGGCGGCCGCCGAGACGGAAGCGGTCTATGAGACGGTCAAAGCCAAGATAGGCGGCTGAGGAAGCCGCGCGGTAATTGCGAGGAGAGGACTGAAATGGACGTCCACGAGTATCAGGCCAAGGAAATTCTGGCGAGCCACGGCGTCGATATTCCGCCTGGCACGGTCGCCTTTAGCCCGGATCAGGCGGTCTATGCCGCAACTGAGCTCGGCGGTTCGCATTGGGTCGTGAAGGCGCAGATTCACGCTGGCGCGCGCGGCAAGGCGGGCGGCGTCAAGCTCTGCCGCACCTATCACGAAGTGCAGCAGGCGGCGCGCGATCTTCTCGGCAAGCGGCTCGTCACCGCACAGACCGGACCAGAGGGCAAGCCGGTGCAGCGCGTCTATGTCGAAGTCGCGGATCCTTTCGAGCGCGAGATTTATCTGGGCTACGTTCTCGACCGCAAATTGGAGCGCGTGCGCGTCATCGCTTCGAAACATGGCGGCATGGAGATCGAGGAGATCGCGAAGAATACGCCCGATGAACTTCTCCAGGTGATCGTCGAGCCGGCCGTCGGCCTGCAGCAGTTTCAGGCGCGCGAACTCGCCTTTCAGCTTGGATTGAACATCAAGCAGGTCTCGCGCGCGGTGAAGACGATCATGGGCGCCTATCGCGCCTTCCGCGACAATGACGCGACCATGCTCGAGATCAATCCGCTTGTCGTTACCAAAGACGACAAGGTGTTGGCGCTCGACGCGAAAATGTCTTTCGACGACAACGCTCTGTTCCGCCGACGCAACGTCGTCGACATGAATGACCCTTCGCAAAGCGATCCGCGCGAGGCGCAGGCGGCTGAACACAGCCTCAACTACATCGGCCTCGATGGCGAAATCGGCTGCATCGTCAACGGCGCCGGGCTCGCCATGGCGACGATGGACATGATCAAGCACGCTGGCGGCAATCCGGCGAACTTCCTCGACGTGGGCGGCGGCGCTTCGCCGGAGCGTGTCGCGACAGCCTTCCGCCTCGTGCTTTCGGATCGGCGCGTGAAAGTCGTGCTCGTCAACATTTTCGCCGGCATCAATCGATGCGACTGGGTCGCCCAGGGCGTCGTCGACGCGGTGCGCGCCGAAAAGATCGAGGGCGTGCCGCTGGTTGTGCGTCTCGCCGGCACCAATGTCGAAGCGGGCAAGAAGATCATCACCGAGAGCGGCATTCCGATCATCCAGGCCGATACGCTCGCCGAAGCCGCAGATAAGGCCGTCGCCGCCTATAAGGGCGCGAAGTAAGCGCCGGAGAACGACCCATGAGCATTCTCATTGACGAAAAGACGCCGATCCTCGTCCAAGGCATCACCGGCGACAAGGGCAGCTTTCACACGAAAGAGATGCTCGACTATGGCAGTAATGTCGTGGCCGGCGTCACGCCCGGAAAGGGCGGCAAGACTCATCACGGCGTGCCGGTGTTCAACACCGTGCGCGAAGCGGTGCGCGAAACCGGCGCGCAAGCGTCGATCACCTTCGTTGCGCCGGCCTTTTGCGCCGACGCGATTATGGAGGCCGCCGACTCCGGCGTCCGCCTGATCTGCTCGATCACGGACGGCATTCCGGCGCAGGACATGATGCGCGTGAAGCGCTACTTCCTGCGCTTCCCGAAGGATCGCCGGCCGATGATGGTCGGCCCGAACTGCGCCGGCATTATTTCGCCGGGCAAGGCGATGCTCGGCATCATGCCGGGCCACATTTACAAGCAGGGCTCGGTGGGGTTGATCTCGCGCTCCGGCACGCTTGGCTATGAAGCAGCGTCGCAGTTGAAGGCGCTTGGCCTCGGCATATCGACCTCCGTCGGCATCGGCGGCGATCCGATCAATGGCTCATCCTTCCTCGATCATCTCGTGCTCTTTGACAAAGATCCCGAGACCAAGGCGGTGCTCATCATCGGCGAGATCGGCGGTCCGCAGGAGGCGGAGGCCTCCGCCTGGATCAAGGAGAATTTCTCCAAACCGGTGATCGGCTTCGTCGCCGGCCTTACGGCGCCCAAGGGCCGCCGCATGGGCCATGCCGGCGCGATCATTTCAGCGTCCGGCGACAGCGCCGCTGAGAAAACTGAGATCATGAAGTCTTATGGGCTCACCGTTGCGCCGAGCCCGGCCGAATTCGGATCGACCGTCGCCAAAGTATTGCAGAGCGCCTGAGGATACAGCGGCGCTGCCGCCGTTCGCATGTGCGAAGCCGTCCTTCCCGGATGGTTTCGTGAGCTCCTAAGGAGTTTCGATGACCGCCGAGACCCAGACATTGAGGAGCCTGTCTTCGACCGGCCTGCCTTCTGCTTACGCGACTCGGTCGGTCACCGAAGCGTCCGCATTTCTGCGCGAACAATTGCTCACGGTCATTCGCCGCCACACGCCAGACATCGAGGCGGTCGTGCGCGACTCGAAAGCTGGCGCAGGCTTGGAGCCGCGCCAGATGGCGCGCGCGCTTCAGGCGCAGGGCATTCTGTTTCAGCTCGTCTCCATCGCGGAGCAGGCATATGCGATGCGCCGGCGCCGGCGACTCGAGCGTGAGAAAGGCCATGACAAGCTGCTCGGCACCTTCGACTATGTATTGTCGAGCGCCGCGGCCACGGCGGTCCCTGCCGATGAAATCCGCGCCCAACTGCACACGCTGCGAATCCGCCCGGTCATCACCGCGCATCCGACGGAAGCGAAGCGCGTTTCGATCCTAGAGAAATATCGTCGCATCTATCTGCTGCTGCGCGAACTCGAATCGACTCGTTGGACGGACCGTGAGCGTGAAGCGCTGGTGAAGTCGATCTATGATCAGATCGAACTTTTGTGGCTTACCGGCGAATTGCACCTCGAAAAACCCACTGTTGATCAAGAAGTCGCCTGGGGTCAGCACTTCTTTCACGAGAGCCTTTTCGATCTCGCGCCGGAGCTGCTGTCGTCCTGCGAACGCGCGCTACGACGCCACTATCCCAACGAAACTTTTGAGGTTGCGCCCTTCTTCCAGTTTGGCTCATGGATCGGGGGCGACCGCGACGGCAATCCTTTCGTGACGAATGACGTCACGCGCCGTACGATGCGCGAAAATGCATCGGCGAGCCTGAATTATTATCGAACGCGCTTCGTCGATCTCGCGCGTATGTTGTCGATCAGCCAGCGCGCGGCCGACATTCCTCAGTCTTTCCGGGAGGAATTGGCTGAACGCCTCGCGGCTTTGCCGGACAGCGCCGCGATCGAAGCGCGCAATCAGAATGAACCCTACCGCCAGTTCGTCACGACAATCCTGCGCAAGCTCGATCAGACATTGCGCGCGGTGAACGGCGAGCCGACGACGGGTCAACGTTATGGGAGCGCCGACGAACTCATCGCCGATTTGCTCGTGCTCGAAAAAGCGCTCGTTGAAGCCAAGAGCGGCGCGCTCGCGACGGATCTCGTGCGTCCGCTGCGCCGCGCCGTGGAAATCTTCCGCTTCAGCACGGTGCGCCTCGACATCCGCCAGAATACGACGCGCACGACTCAGGCGCTCGAAGAATTGTGGCGCGTCAAGACCGGCGGCGAGACGTTGCCAGACATCGATTCTCCGGAATGGCGTGAATGGTTGCTCGCCGAGCTTGCAAAGCCGCGCGTGGCGCCTATTCCGCGCGACAAGCTTTCCGCGGATACGCGCGACGTCATCGAGATGTTCGAAGTCGTCGCCGAGATGCGGGCGCAACTTGATCGAGAAGCCTTCGGCGGATTCATTTTGTCGATGACGCGCTCGGCGGTCGACGTCCTTGGCGTGTATCTCCTCGCCAAGGAGGCCGGACTTTTTCTCGACGAACCCGGCATTGAGATCCTGACGCTGCCGATCGTGCCGCTATTCGAGACGATCGGCGACCTGCGCGCCGCCCCGGCGATCATGCGCGATCTTTTGCAGGTTCCAGTCGTGCGCCGTTCGACACGCTGGCAGGGCAATCTGCAAGAGGTGATGATCGGCTATTCGGACTCGAATAAGGACGGCGGTTTTCTGTCGTCGAACTGGGAGCTGTTCAAGGCGCAGGCGCGTCTTGCTCAGGTCGGACGCGAGCATGGCGTCGCCATCGCCTTCTTTCATGGACGCGGCGGCTCGGTTTCGCGCGGTGGCGCGCCGACTGGCCACGCCATCGCGGCGCAGCCGGCGGGCTCCATCCGCGGTCGCTTCCGCGTCACTGAACAGGGCGAGGTCGTCTCGTTCAAATACGCCAATCGCGGAACGGCGGCCTATCAGATGGAGCTTTTGGCGTCGTCCGTATTCCAGCATGCGCTGAAGTCCGAGCGCGAGGAAGCGCTGGCGCCGCACGCGGAATTCGACGAGGCCCTCGAGGAGATTTCCGGCGCCTCATTCGCGGCCTACGCGAAATTCGTCGGCGATCCAGATCTCGTCGCCTATTTCCAGGCCGCGAGCCCGCTTGAAGAAATTTCGCTGCTTAATATCGGTTCGCGGCCGGCGCGACGCTTCGGCGCAAAAAGCCTCGCGGATTTACGGGCGATCCCCTGGGTCTTCGCCTGGGCGCAGAACCGTCACTCAATCACTGGCTGGTACGGCGTCGGCTCTGGATTGAAGAATTTCATCGACGTACGCGGCGACCGCGGTCTCGAGCTGTTGCGTCGGATGTTCGAAGATTCGCGGATGTTCCGGCTCATTATCGACGAAGTCGAGAAGACGCTCGCGCTCGTCGATCTCTCGATCGCCAAGCAATATGCCGGACTTGTCGCTGACGAAGCCGTGCGCACGAAAATCTTCAAGACGATCGAAGAGGAATTCGCGTTGACGCGCGAGATGGCGCTGCGTGTCACCGGCGGCGAAGAACTGGCTGATCGGTTCAAAGAATATCAGGCGAGGCTTTCGCATCGCCTGCAGACCATCAACGAGGTCAATCGCGAGCAGGTGGCGCTGCTTCGCCGGTTCCGCGAGGCAAAGGACGAAGCGGAAAAGGAGGCCGTCAAAGTGCCTCTGCTGCTTTCGATCAGCTGCGTCGCCGCCGGCCTCGGGGCCACAGGCTAATTCAACAGGAAGGGGTAAAGATATGAGCTTCACATTGATCGAGCAGGCGACGCCGCGTCTCCACCGCTCCGAGCTTGCCGTGCCGGGCTCTGCGCCGGGCATGTTCGAAAAGGCCGCGCAGTCAAAGGCCGATCAGATCTTCTTAGATCTTGAAGACGCCGTCGCCCCCGACGATAAGGAACAGGCGCGCAAGAACATCATCCAGGGCCTCAACGACATCGACTGGGGCAAGAAGGTGATGACTCTGCGCATCAACGGTCTCGACACGCAGTACTGCTATCGCGACGTCGTCGACGTTCTCGAGAACTGCCCGCGCCTCGACATCGTGCTCATTCCGAAGGTTGGCGTTCCAGCTGACGTCTATGCGATCGACATGATGATCACGCAGATCGAGCAGTATAAAAAGCGCACCAAGAGGATCGGCATCGAAATTCTGATCGAGACCGCGCTCGGCATGGCCAATGTCGAGGCCATCGCGCAATCGTCCAAGCGCCTCGAGGCTATGTCCTTCGGCGTCGCCGACTATGCGGCGTCGACCCGCGCCCGCACCACCGTTATCGGCGGCGTCAACCCGGATTATGGCGTGCTCACCGATAAGGACGGCAGCGGCCATCGCGAATATTACTGGGCCGATCAGTGGCATGCGGCGCAGACGCGCATGATGGTCGCCTGCCGCGCCTATGGGCTGCGTCCGATCGATGGTCCCTTCGGCGATTTCGGCGATCCGGACGGTTATATCGCCGCCGCCAAGCGCGCTGCGGTGCTTGGCTATGAGGGCAAGTGGGCGATCCATCCCTCGCAGATCGAGCTCGCCAATCAGGTCTTCACGCCGTCCGACGCCGAGGTGACGAAAGCGCGCCGCATTCTCGACGCGATGACCCAGGCCGCCAAGGAAGGCAAGGGCGCGGTCTCGCTCGACGGCCGCTTGATCGACATCGCCTCGATCCGCATGGCCGAGGCGCTGATCGAGAAGGCCGACGCGATGGCGGCGGCGTAAGGCGGCGCTTTCGCAAAAGGGGCGGAGAGGGGCCAGGCCATTTTGGCGTGGCCGCCCCTTCGCACTGCGCAATAGCGGCTTTCTTGAAGCTTCACTCATCCTCTTCCCGCACGCGGGGAGAGACGGATGGCGCCTCCATTAGCCCAATTCGGAAATTCAAAAATGTCTGACGACGCCCGCCAGCTCTTGCGCGCCATGTTTGACGCCGCCGTCGGCGCCGCGTCGCCTGCAGTGTGCCTGCCGCCGCATCTTGCGAAGATCGCGCCGCCGAAGGGCCGCACGATCGTCGTCGGCGCCGGCAAGGCGGCGGCCTCCATGGCGGCTGCGGTCGAAGCGCATTGGAGCGGCCCGCTCGAAGGGCTTGTCGTCACGCGCTATGAGCACGGCGCGCCGACGAAATACATCGAGGTCATCGAAGCTTCGCATCCTGTGCCGGACGCCGCTGGACGCGAAGCGGCGAAGCGCATTTTGCAGAGAGTGCAGGGGCTTTCCGAAGACGACCTCATTCTTGCGCTGATCTCTGGCGGCGGCTCGGCGCTGATGGCGTTGCCGGCCGAGGGCGTGACGCTTGAAGAAAAGCAGGCGGTGAACAAGGCGCTGTTGAGGAGCGGCGCAAACATCTCCGAGATGAATTGCGTGCGCAAGCATCTCTCGGCCATCAAGGGCGGGCGTCTAGCCCGCGCGGCGGCGCCGGCGCGCGTCGTGGCATTGATGATTTCCGACGTGCCGAATGATGATCTCTCGGTGATCGCCTCCGGCCCGACGGTTCCAGATCGGACGACGCGCGAAGACGCGCTGGCCGTGATCGCGAAATATAAGATCGACGCGTCGGCGGCGGTGCTCGCGCATCTGCAAAAGAGCGAATGCGAAACGCCGAAGCCCGGCGACGCCATTTTCAACAAGGTTCAGAACATTCTCATCGCCACGCCGCAGGGTTCGCTCGATGCGGCTGCGGCTGTCGCGAAGGCGGCGGGATTTACGCCCTGCATTCTCGGCGATCTTGAAGGCGAGTCGCGCGATGTGGCGCTCGTGCATGCCGGCATAGCGAAGCAGATCGCTATCCATGGCCAGCCCTTCCAGCCGCCCGTCGCAATCGTTTCCGGCGGCGAGACGACCGTCACCGTGCGCGGCAAGGGGCGCGGCGGACGCGACGCCGAGTTTTTGCTGGGGCTGACGCTCGCGCTCGAAGGTTTTGGCGGCATATCGGCGATCGCCTGTGACACCGACGGCATCGACGGCAGCGAAGATAATGCCGGCGCGATCATGACGGCAGATTCGTTCGAGCGCGCGAAGAAGTCAGGCGTCGATCTAAAAGCTCTCTTCGCCAACAACGACGCCTACACCGCGTTCGAGAAGCTCGGCGATCTCGTCGTGACCAAGCCGACGCGCACAAACGTCAATGACTTCCGCGCGATACTTGTGCCGAAGCGGGTATAAATCGTCTCGGGCAAAGCCCTTGGATCGTCGCGCGCAGCTTGTTAAACTGATACAAGAGCGGCGTGACAAGCTTGGCTTGCGGCGCATCCTTTCCCATTTTGGAAGACCATGAACAAGCCTGTGAGCCCGGAGCCTTTCGATTCGCGCGGCGCGGCGGCGATGTTTGAACGCTATCGTCGCGACGATTCGCCCAAGCCGAAGCAGTGGAACGACACGCTTGACCTTATTCTTGCGCATCGCTCGCACCGGAATTTCCTGCGTGAGCCGCTGCCCGAGGGCGCGTTGGAGATCATCGTGGCCGCCGCGCAGTCGGCGTCGACATCGTCAAATCTGCAAGTCTGGAGCGTCGTCGCCGTTCAGGATGAGGCGCGCAAGACGCGTCTCGCCGATCTCGCCGGCGGTCAGAAACACATCCATAACGCGCCGCTATTTCTCGTCTGGCTGTGCGATCTTGCACGGCTCGAGAATCTTGGGCGCGACAAGGGTCGCGATGCGGCAGGATTATCTTACTTCGAAATGTTCCTGACCGGCGTCGTCGACGCCGCGCTCGCCGCGCAGAACGCCGTCACCGCGCTCGAATCGATTGGTCTGGGCTGCTGCTATATCGGCGCAATGCGCAACAAACCGGAAGAGGTCGCCAAGGAATTAAACTTGCCGCCGAACGTCTTCGCCGTTTTTGGCATGGCGATCGGCGTTCCCGATCCCGCCGCCAACGCGGCCGTCAAACCTCGCCTCGGACAAGGCGCCGTGCTTCATCGCGAGCAGTATGAAGGGGGCGAAACGCAGCGCGAGGCGATCGAAACGCTCGATGCGAAGTTCAAGGAATTCCAGAAGGAGCAGGGGCTCCCTGATCAAGGCTGGATTCGCCAGGCGCTATCGCGCGTGCGTGGCCCTGAAGCGTTGAGCGGACGCGACCGCATCCGCGAAGCGCTCATCGCGTTGGGCTTCGGCCTCAAGTAATCAATGAGATGAAGGCTAGGGTCATGGACGCGCAAGTGACGAACGCGTACTCAGGCGAAATTTTTGATCTTTGGGACACCTATAAGAAAGTCGTCGTCAAAGATTTCATGTTTCACGCCGCGCTCAGCCAAGAGGTCGAGCGCGTCTTGCGCGCCCGCTTCCAGGGCGGCGACTTTTCCCTGCTCGATCTCGGTTGCGGAGATGCGCATGTCTTTGCGCCGATCCTGCGCCGCATCCCTCCAGCAAGCTACAAAGGCGTCGACCTTTCAGACACCGCGCTCGGCCTCGCCGCAGAGAATTTGCAGTCTCTACCGTGTCCGGTGCAGCTCGCGCATAGCGACATTCTGTCGGCTCTTTCCGACGGGGCTACTTACGACGTGATACACAGCAGTTTCGTTCTGCATCACCTTGCGACCGAGGACAAAGCGGAGTTCTTCCGCCGCGCATCTCGAGCGCTCGCGCCTGGCGGCTTGCTCTTGCTGGTCGATACGATGCGTCAGGAAGACGAAACACGTGGGGACTATTTGAAGCATTATTTCGATTGGATTGAGAAGGACTGGGCCGGACTTTCGCGCGCCGAGAAGGATGCGATCTTCGAGCATATTTCAACCAGCGACTACCCGGAGCCATTGTCGCTCCTGGAACAACAGGCGCGGGCGGCGGGTCTTAAGCGCTTGCCGGGCGATGTCCCGCATCGCTGGCACCATCTCATGCGCTTCGAGCGAGCTTAGCCGGTGTCGGAAGCGGCGGTCATAGCCGCCCAAGAGCCGCGCGCGCCGCGCGAGACCGTCGACGCCGACAGCGTCGTCGCTAAGGCGGCGCGGCGACTGATCCCCTTTCTCGTCACCGGCTTCATCGTCGCATATCTCGACCGCGTGAACATCGGTTTCGCGGCGCTGACGATGAATGGCGAACTCGGCTTCACGCCGGAATTTTTTGGCTGGGGCGCCGGCGTCTTCTTTATCGGCTATTGCCTGTTCGAAGCGCCGAGCAATTACATCATGCATCGCGTCGGCGCGCGCATGTGGATTGCGCGCATCATGGTGAGTTGGGGCGTCGTTTCGGCGCTCACCGCCTTCATCTGGAACGAGGCAAGCTTCGTTGTTTTGCGCCTGCTGCTCGGCGTGATGGAAGCTGGTTTTGCGCCCGGCGTCATCCTCTATCTCACATACTGGATTCCTGCCGCGCAACGCGCGCGCGTTCTCGCCGGCTTCCTCATTGCAGTTCCGGTGTCGAGTGCGATCGGTTCGCCGATCTCCGGGCTCATTCTCGCGGCAATGGATGGCGTCGGCGGAATCAGCGGCTGGCGCTGGCTATTCCTGATGGAGGCGACGCCATCGATCATTTTGGGAATTGTCTGCTTCTTCTATCTGCCTGACGGACCTCAGTCGGCGAAATGGCTGACGCCCGGCGAAATAGCGTCGCTGCAAGCGAAGCTTGAGAGCGAGGCGGAGCAGGACCATGGCGACCACTGGCGCGCGCTCAAGGATATGCGCGTTCTCATCCTCGGCATCGCCTATTTCGGGATCGTCATCGCCCTCTATGGCTTGAGCTTCTGGCTTCCGCAAATCATCAAATCCTTCGGATTTGGCGTCGTCGCCACGAGTTTGCTGGCGTCAATTCCCTATGTCTGCAGTGCGCTCGCAATGTGGGCGTGGAGCCGCAGTTCCGATCGTCGGCGCGAGACCGTGGGTCACACGGCGCTCGCCGGAGTCATCGGCGCTATGGGGTTGGCTTGCGCCGCCTATGCGCCGACGCCATTGCTGTCGATGATCGCGCTGTCCATCGCCGCCGTCGGCGCAATCGCGGCGCTGCCGACCTTCTGGTGCTTCACGACGCTGGCGCTCGGATCAGGCGACGCGGTGATCGGCGTCGCGGTGATCAATTCCATCGGCAACATCTCGGGTTTCGCTGGGCCTTACCTCGTCGGCCTCATCAAAGGCGCAACCGGCGAGTTTTCCGACGCGCTGCTCGCGCTGGCGCTGGGGCCGCTGGTCACGGCGCTCCTGCTTTTGCGGGCGCGGCGTTCAGCGAATAATAAATGTCGAGCGCGCGGCGTTTGAGCTCGTCGACAGAGATCTCTTCTTTGCGCGTCGAGAATACCCAGACATGGCCGAAGGGATCGCGCACCGTTCCGCTGCGATCGCCGTAAAACATATTTTGCGGCCCGCAGACCTTGGTCGCTCCGGCTTCGATCGCTTTGATAAAGATCGAATCAACGTCGGCCACATAGACATTGAGGCTGACTGACGAACCGCCGAGCGCTCTTGGCGGCGTCAATCCGCCCTCTTCATAAACATCGGCGAGCATGACGATCGAATCGCCGATCATTATCTCGGCATGGGCGATGAGACCGTTGGGAAGTTCGACGCGGACGCGCTCCTTGGCGCCGAAAGCGCCCTTATAGAAGTCGATCGCCTTCGCCGCGCCGGCGATGCAGAGATAGGGCGTCACTTTGGCGTAAGGCACCGGAACCGATTTGTCGGCCATGTTTCTTCCCTCGCTCTGTATCGCCGCCCTCTGTATTAAGGTAACGCGCTCAGGCTTAAGGCAAGAGGCGGATCTATCCTTCGATCGCCTCGCGTTTGATCTCCAGCTCCAGCCATTGTTCTTCGGCCGCTGCGAGTTCCGACTCCACCGTCGCGAACATCTCGCTCGCCTTTGCAAATTTCGGCGGATCCTTCGCGTAAAGCTCAGGATCGTCGAGCAGCGTCTGTAGCTTGGCGCGTCTCGCATTCAGCTCCTCGATCTTGCCGGGAAGGGTTGCGAGCGCATGCTGCTCTTTGAAGGATAGCTTCTGTTTCGCTGCCGCTTTTTCGCGTGGCGCGGGCCTTTCCTTTGTCTCCCCCGCCGTGGCGGTCGCGCCTCGCGCCTCGACGCCCTTGCCGCGCTGCGCGACCATGTCGCTATAGCCCCCGGCATATTCGATCCAGCGTCCTTCGCCTTCGCTCATCAATACGCTCGTCACGATGCGATCGAGAAAGTCGCGATCGTGGCTCACGACGATGAGCGTGCCGGGATAGTCGGCGAGCATTTCTTCCAGCAGATCGAGCGTTTCGAGATCGAGGTCGTTCGTCGGTTCGTCGAGCACGAGAAGATTGGACGGCTTCGCCAGCGCGCGCGCAAGCATCAGGCGTCCGCGCTCGCCGCCAGACAGTCTGCCGATGGGCGTGCGCGCCTGTTCCGGCTTAAACAGAAAATCCTTCATATAGCCGACGACGTGACGCCGCTCGCCATTGATTTCGATGGTGTCCGAGCCGCCGCCGGTCAGCGCATCCTGCAAGGTCGTTTCAGGATCGAGACTCGCGCGGCTTTGCTCGAGGGTCGCCATTTCGAGATTGGCGCCCAACCGCACTTTGCCCTGATCGGGCGCGAGCGCGCCTATCATAACATTCACGAGCGTGGTTTTGCCGGCGCCGTTCGCCCCGACGACGCCGAGGCGATCGCCGCGTAGAATGCGCGTCGTGAAATTCTCGACGATGACGCGGGCGCCGTATGATTTGCCGATTTTGATCGCTTCGATAACGAGCTTGCCGGAAAGCTGCGCTTCGCTTGCTTCGAGCTTCACGTCGCCCGTCGGCATGACGCGGTTGCGCCGCTCCGCGCGCAAATGATTCAGGCCCGCGAGTCGCTTCATATTGCGCTTGCGCCGACCGGAAACGCCGTGGCGAAGCCAATGTTCTTCGGCGACGATCTTGCGCGCCAATTTATGCTGTTGCTTTTCCTCTTCCTCCAATTCGCGGTCGCGCCAGGCTTCGAACTCCTTGAAGCCCTGCGCTAGGTGGCGCGTGCGGCCGCGGTCGATCCACAGCGTTTCCCGCGTCAGATCCTGAAGAAAGCGGCGATCATGGCTGATGAGCACGAGCGCCGATCGTAAACCCGCGAGCCTTTCTTCAAGCCACAGGATCGTCGGCAGATCGAGATGGTTCGTCGGTTCGTCCAAAAGCAGAATGTCGGGTTCAGGCGCCAGAACGCGCGCGAGCGCCGCGCGCCGCGCTTCGCCGCCCGACAGGAGCGCGGGGCGCTCGTCGCCTTGGAGCCCCAAATCATTGAGCAGCGTCCTGGCGACGTGCGAATCGTCCAGCGGGCCGAGCCCCGCTTCGACATAGGCGAGGGTGGTGGCGAAGTCCGAGAAGTCCGGCTCCTGCGGCAGATAGCGCAGCGACGCCCCCGGCTGCAGAAAGCGCGCGCCGCCGTCGGGTTCGATTTCGCCGGCGGCGATCTTGAGCAGCGTCGACTTCCCTGAGCCGTTGCGGCCGACGACGCAGAGCCGCGCGCCAGGCGCGACGGAGAGATCGGCGCCATCCAACAATGGCTTTCCGCCGAGGGTCAGCGTTACGCCTTGTAGAGCGAGGAGAGGCGGCGGGGGCATGGAAGCTTAGCAGCGTCTTATGGACATGAGATAAGCTTTTCCACGCGGCTGGGCCTTTTGTCACCCCCGGCGCTGTCGATAGTTCTTGGAGCAGGAGCAATGCCCGTTACGACCGAGCAAATCCACGCTGGACAGGCGATCTACACGCCAAAAATGCTCGCGATCTACGACGTGCTGGTGCTCGGCCTGTCCAATCGCTGGATCTGGAAATGTCCAACGCCCCGTCTGCTCGCCCATTACGACCGGCATGTCAGCGGCAATCATCTCGATGTCGGCGTCGGCACCGGCTATTTTCTTGATCGCTGCTGCTTTCCGACAGCAACGCCGCGCATCGCGTTGATGGATTTAAATCGCGACGCGCTGCAATTTGCGGCGCGACGGATCGCGCGCTGCCAACCCGAGACCTATGTACGCAATGTTATGGAGCCAATCGTCTTTGACGGCTCCAAATTCGATTCAGTCGGCGTCAATTATCTCTTCCATTGTCTGCCGGGGGACATGGCGACGAAGGCGCAAGCTTTCGATTTTCTGTCGCCGCTGATGTCTCCTAAAGCTGTCGTGTTCGGTTCGACGCTGCTGCAAGGCGGAGTGGAGCGCAGCTTCGCTGCGCGAAGGCTGATGGATTTCTATAATTCCAAGGACATATTTTCGAACACGCAGGATAATCTGGAGACGCTGACGCGCGAACTCGAAAAGCGCTTCAGCGCGGTCAGCGTCGAAACAGTCGGCTGCGCCGCGTTGTTTTCGGCGAGCGTGAAGGACTCAGGCGCCTAACCCCAACGCCTTTCGTACGCGCGCTGAATAGCCATAGAGATCGGGGCGCAGCACGATCCGCCCGCCTTCATCGACATAGGCCGTGAAATATTCGATGTGGATCGGTAGCGGCTTCAAGAGATTAATGTAGCGCTCCGAGCCGCCGATCAGCCGGCGCACGCGGCTTTCCGACCAGCCGCTGCCGGGGCCGAGCACCGCTTCGGCGAGCGCGAAAGGCGCGTCGACGCGCATACAGCCATGGCTGAAGGCGCGATGCGACGCGGAGAACAGGTTGCGCGACGGCGTATCGTGCAGATAGACCGAGAAGTCGTTCGGGAACATGAATTTGATGCGGCCGAGCGCATTGCGTTCGCCCGGGGGCTGGCGCACGACGAGCTTGCCGCCGCGATAGGACACGTTGAAGCCGCTCGCCGCAATGGCGGCGACGTCGCCATTGGCTTTCGGCAGCATCTCCTTATTCAGGATCGACGGCGGCACGTTCCAATAGGGATTGACGATGATGTATTGCAGCGCGTTGGAGAAGATCGGCGTCGGCGTCGTCTCTTTGCCGACGATGACGCGCGTGCGATGCGTCACCTCGCCGTCGCGCACCACAGCAAGTTCGAAGTCGGGGATATTCACCTCGACCCGCTCTTCGCCGAGGTCGCGCGGCAGCCAGCGCCAGCGTTCCATATTGGCGATGATTTCCGCCTCGATACGCGATGTCGAAGCCGTGGCCAGTGGAGCGGCGCCGTGGCGCTTGGACTTGCCTGCAGGCGGCAGGGCGTCGTTCTGCGACACGCCCTCGGCCGTCGCGTAACGGCCGCCGGAAGCCGGCGCGCTGGCGCGCTGCGCTTTCAGCTCGATCAGCTTTTCGCGCAGCTGCTGATAGCCGTAATGCGTGGGATTATAGGCCTGCAGCGCGCCGCCGGCGTTCTCGGCGGCGCCGGCGATTTCCGCCACGGCAATCGCTGGATCGGGAAGAGTCGTCTTCGATCCGATGAGTCGAGAGATGTTCGCGGGGTCGATCCGGGCGCCGCGCGCCTGTAGCGCATAGGCGGCTACGGCTTCCGACAGCGCGAGGTCGTCCGCCGCTGTCGGAGCCGCTTTCTCCGCGTTCGGCGCGGTATAGGCGCGGAGGTCGAGGCCGTCGTCCGCGGCAAGCGCGAGGCGCGCGCGAGCCGCTCTGGCGGACAAGCGCCATTCGCCATTCTCGATCCAGAAGGGCGCGAAGTTTCGAGCGGCGTAAGCGGCGGATAGCGCCGCGCGCAGACGGCGGCGCTCCGGCGCCGTGGCGGCGCCGCCGGATGTCGCCCAGGCATTGAGCGCCAAAGCGAGATCGCGGTTCTCCTCGGGCTGAAGGCTCCAGGCGAGGTCGAGCGGATCTGGCTTTGCTGGATTGGCGCGCGGCTCGACGTCGAGCAGGATTGCGGCAGGCGCGGCGTCTGCGACGGCGAAATCGGGGTTGTCCAACGGCGCGCGTGATGGGACTCGCTCAACGCCAAAGAGCGCGACGAGCGGCGGCGGATCAAAAAATTCGGCGCGACGCGGCGGATATTGACCCGCGACCGCAGGAGCCGCGAGCGCCGAAACGATCGCGCACGCAATAGCAGTGTGAAATCGCGCCGCTTTTTGGCCAGCAGTCATAGCTCATCCTCGCGTGAACCTCATTCCAGCGAGGTCTGAGCGCTTTTCCGGTTAAGTTCTGTGCGATAGCGCAAGCCCGCGGCGTTCCGCCATTGCTTCGCCTGAACAGTAACGTGTGACGTCAAACTTGTGAATCGGCGCAAGCGGGCGCATTCCAATGAGCCGCTGAAAAAGCCGGATTGTGGCGGCGACGCCACAATGGCGAGCGCGACCGCCGTTACTCACCCCGCCTCGACAAAACTCTCCAGCACCATCTTTCTGCCGGCCTTATCGAAATCGACCGTGAGCTTGTTGCCGTCGACAGCCGCCACCGAACCCGGCCCGAACTTCAAGTGAAACACCCGTGCGCCCACCGCGAAGCGCGAGCCGCCGGACGAGCGCGCGATCACTTCGCCGTCGATCGTCATTGGCCGTTTGGCGCGCGCGCCGCGCGACTCGCGCGTCGAGTCGCTGCGCGGGGAGTCGCTGCGCGCCGCCTGGGCGCGCTTCCATCCCGGCGTCGAATAGTCTGAGCCATAGACGTCGAGATTGGCGAAGCGCGAGACGCCATAGGAGCCATATTGTGAAGCGTTCGGGGCCTCTACCACTTCGACATTGTCGGACGGCAGATTGTCGATGAATCGCGAGGGCACTGTCGGCTGCCACAGTCCGTGAATGCGCCGGTTGCTGGCAAAGTAGATTTTGGCGCGGCGCTTGGCGCGCGTCAGGCCGACATAGGCGAGGCGGCGCTCCTCCTCGAGTCCGGCGCGTCCCTGTTCGTCGAGCGTGCGCTGGCTCGGAAACAGTCCTTCCTCCCAGCCGGGCAGATAGACGGTCTCGAACTCAAGGCCCTTCGCGCCATGCAGAGTCATGATCGACACGCGTTCTTGATCGACGGCGCTGTCGGCCTCCATGACGAGCGACACATGTTCGAGGAAGGCGTCGAGATCAGGAAAGGCCTCCATCGCCCGAACAAGCTCTTTCAAATTGTCGAGCCGGCCGGCGGCCTCGGGCGTCTTGTCCGCGCGCCACAGCTCGGTATAGCCGGATTCATCGAGCACCTGCTCGGCGAACTCATGCTGCGGCTTTGAGTCGATCAGCGCGCCCCAGCGGTCGAAATCGCCGATGAGGCTGCGCAGCGCGCCGCGGGGCTTTGGCTTCAGTTCCTCGCTTTCGACAAGGATGCGCGCCGCCTGCATCAGCGGAACCCGCTCGCGCCGCGCATATTCATGCAGCATTTGCAGCGTCGCGTCGCCGAGACCGCGTTTCGGCGTATTGATGATACGCTCGAAGGCGAGATCGTCGGCCGGCTGCGCGACGCAGCGCAGATAGGCGAGCGCGTCGCGGATTTCGAGACGCTCGTAAAAGCGCGGGCCGCCGATGACGCGATAGGGCAGGCCGATCTCCACGAAGCGCTCTTCGAATTCGCGCATCTGAAATGAGGCGCGCACGAGAATGGCGATCTCTTCGAGCGAATCGCCGTTGCGGCTCGACTGCTCGATGTCCTCGCCGATGACCCGCGCCTCTTCCTGGCTGTCCCAAACGCCGGTGAGCGTCGGCTTTTCGCCGTCGCCGCCGTCAGTGAACAACGTTTTGCCGAGCCGCCCGTCATTGTGGGAGATGAGATGCGAAGCGGCGGCGAGAATGTGCCCGGTCGAGCGGTAATTGCGCTCGAGGCGAATGACCTTAGCGCCAGGGAAATCCTGTTCGAAACGCAGGATGTTTTCGACTTCGGCGCCGCGCCAGCCATAGACGCTCTGATCGTCGTCGCCGACGCAGCAGATATTTTGTTGACCCGGCGCGCGTCCCTGCGAGATCAATCGCAGCCATAGATATTGCGCGACATTCGTGTCCTGATATTCGTCGACGAGAATATATTTGAAGCGCCGCTGATAGTCGGCGAGCACATCCGGATTGTCGCGAAAGAGCCGCAGGCTCTCCATCAAGAGATCGCCGAAGTCGACGGCGTTTAAGACCTTGAGCCGCTCCTGATAGAGCGCGTAAAGCGCCGCGCCCTTGCCATTGGCGAAGCTCTCGGCCTCGCCGGCAGGCACCTGCGCCGGCGTCAGCCCGCGGTTCTTCCAGCCGTCGATGCGCATGGCGAGCGCGCGCGCGGGCCAGCGCTTATCGTCGATATTCTCCGCATGCAGCACCTGCTTGAGGAGGCGTATCTGATCGTCCGTGTCGAGAATGGTGAAGTTCGTCTTCAGTCCGACGAGCTCGGCGTGACGGCGCAAAATCTTGGCGCTGATCGCGTGAAAAGTGCCGAGCCATTGCATCGCCTGCGCGCCTTCGCCGACGAGCGCCTCGACGCGCTGGCGCATCTCGCGCGCCGCTTTGTTCGTGAAGGTGACGGCGAGGATTTCATAGGCGCGCGCCTTGCCGAGGGCGAGGATGTGGGCGATGCGCGTCGTCAGAGCCCGCGTCTTGCCCGTGCCGGCGCCGGCGAGCACCAGCACCGGTCCGTCGAGCGTTTCGACAGCGGCGCGCTGCTCGGGATTGAGCGCGTCGAGATAACGCGGCCGCCCAGCCGCCGCGGCGCGCGCGGCGAGCCCGCCCGCCTGAGGCGCATAATCGTCGGACTTCGGCGACAGGCTGCTCTTCATGATTCTGCAATCATATAGGAGAACGGAACGCGAATCACGAGCTTGGGCAGCCAAAATCTCGGCTGCGGGCGCTCAGTGCCGCTTAGGGACCAGGTTTTGAAAAAATGGTTTTCCAGTCGTTCTTCATACTGACGACCATCCATCCGCGCGCCTGCGCCTCATTGAGACCCCGATCGAGGCGCCCGACAGAAGATTTGCGGTCATAAGCGGCCTCTCTTTCAGCGTCGTCGTGGTGAACAATGAGCCCAAAGCGCGCGCCTTTGCAGGCGGTGGTCCATTGCAGCATTTCGAAGTCGCCGTCGGAGTTGCCGAAGGCGGCGATTGGACGCCGACCGAGATATTCATTTATCCCGACGGGCTTTCCCGCCTTATCGTCGATGAAATTGATTTTTGGTTCTCGTAAGAGCATCGGTTCGCCATCCTTGACGACGAATTTCGTCACGATCGTCGAGCCGATCACCATCTCGGGCGGCACGCCATAGACGCGCTCGGCGAACGTTCTGATGAACTCCGCGCCGCCGCCTGAAACGATGTAGGTCTTGAAACCATTGGCGCGCAGATAGGACAGCAATTCGAGCATCGGCTGATAAACAAGATCGTCGTATCGCCGCTTGAAATAGGGGTGGATCGCGGTGGCAAGCCATTGCGCGACGGTCGCCTGGAATTCCTGTGGCGTATTGCCCGCATGCGTCGCGGTGACGAGTCGCAATGCAGTTTTTTCGCCCCCCGCAGCAAGAGTTTTGAAATCGTTCTCCAGCGCCGCCTTGAAGGGCTGTTCCTTGCGCCATTCGGGATGTTTGGGCGCAAGCGCCTTTACGCGATCCAGCGCGAAGAAGAGTTGAGAATAGGCTGGCCACTCGGTCCAGAGCGTTCCGTCATTGTCGAAAACCGCGATGCGATCCTCGGGCTTTACAAATTCTGGTCCGTCCTGGGCGGTCACCCGAGCGACAAAGGCGATGATCGCCTGTTTGGCGGCGCCGTCGTTCCAAGATGGAAGAGCGTCGAGCGCCAGCGCCGGCCGTATGAAAAGGACCGCCCATGTGAACGCGACCAAGACGAACAGCCTCGCTGTTCTCATTCCGGTCATTCGATCGGCAAGCCTGCAATTGATGCGGCGATTGGCGTTCAAGGAGTGGCGCTCACAGGTTCGATTTCAGGCTTGTCGAAGCCGAAGAGGAGGCTATCTGCGTGCGTATATAAGGAATTTATCTGATGGGAGGGAAGGCGCTGATGCGACTGACTGCGGTCTTAACGCTCGCGGGCGCGTTAGCAAGCGCTATCGCTGCTGCACAAGCCGAGACGACAAAAAAACCGCATATCGTGGTGATTTGGGGCGACGATATCGGACAGTCGAACATCAGCGCCTATACAAATGGACTCATGGGCTATCGCACGCCCAATATCGACTCGATCGCCCAGCAGGGAATGATCTTTACGGATTATTATGGCGAACAAAGCTGCACCGCAGGACGCGCCTCTTTCATTACAGGGCAGAGCGGATTGCGCACGGGTCTTACCAAGGTCGGCCTGCCAGGCGCAGACCTCGGATTGCGTAAGGAAGACCCGACCATCGCCGAACTTCTCAAGGCGCAAGGTTATGCGACAGGCCAATTCGGCAAAAACCATCTTGGCGACAAGGATGAGTTTCTGCCCACGGCGCATGGCTTCGATGAATTCTACGGAAACCTTTATCATTTAAATGCTGAGGAAGAGCCCGAACTGCCGGATTATCCAAAAGCCAACGATCCTGAATTTCCAAATTTTCGAAAAAACTACGGTCCGCGCGGCGTCATTCATAGCTTCGTGACCGCGAATGGCGGTCAGAAAGTCGAAGACACGGGGCCGCTAACCAGTGAGCGAATGGAAACCATCGATGACGACGTCGCCGCCAGGGTCGTCGATTTCCTCGAAAAGCAGGTGAAAGCCGGTAAACCTGTTTTTCTGTGGCTGAACTTCACCCACATGCATTTTCGCACGCATGCAAAACCGAAAAGCGTCGGCCAAGCAGGACGCTGGAACGGACCATATGCGGATGTGATGATTGATCACGACAAAAATGTCGGGACCGTTCTTCAAAAGATCAAAGATCTCGGGATTGAGGATGAGACGATCGTCTTCTATTCGACCGACAATGGTCCCCATATGAATTCCTGGCCGGATGCGGCGATGACGCCCTTCCGCAACGAGAAGAATTCCAACTGGGAAGGCGCTTATCGCGTGCCAGCGATGGTTCGTTGGCCTGGCAAGATCAAGTCAGGTTCGGTTTCCAACGAGATCATCTCGCATCTCGACTGGATGCCGACGCTTCTCGCAGCCGCAGGCGTGCCGGATATCAAGGAAAAATTGCTGAAAGGATACAAGATCGGAAAATCGAATTACAAAGTCCATTTGGACGGCTACAATCTATTGCCATATCTGACAGGTCAGGAAGAAAAGAGCCCGCGCAGGGAGTTCTTTTATATCTCCGACGATGGCGATCTGACGGGACTTCGGTTTGATAATTGGAAGTTTGTCTTTTCGGAACAAAGAGCGCCGGGCACTTTGCGAGTTTGGGCCGAGCCGTTGACCAGTCTTCGCGTGCCGCTGATCTTCAACCTCCGCATGGACCCCTATGAACGCGCCAACATCACGTCAAACACCTATTACGACTGGCTGTTGGATCATGCATTCATGCTGATCCCCGCGCAGACCTATGTCGGACAATATCTGGCGACGTTTAAAGACTACCCGCCTCGGCAAAAGGCCGCGACTTTCTCGATCGACCAGGCCTTGGAAAAGCTGAAACGACCGCTGCATCGTGATTGATATGAATCTGGTTGGTTCTCTCTCGTCCATTCCCACGGCCGTCCACAGGCTGTCGTTGCGACCCGAACCGCAATGCGGTTGCTCTCGATCCCGCTACTTTGGTCGGAGAATGCGGCGGAGCTTAAATGCGTCCCAGCGCTCGTTCCAACACGAACACTCTAAGGGCTGAGGACAGGTTCGCTTCGCCGCGCTCGGCGTCGACGCGGGCGATGAGCGCCGCGAGCGAGACACTCTCCTGCGTGGCGATCTCTTTCAGCGCCCGCCAGAAGGCGTCTTCAAGAGAGACGCTGGTGCGATGGCCGGCGATGACGACTGAATGTTTGACGATCCGGCGGGAACTGGCGTCTAGAGCGCGCTGCGAAAAAGTGGACGCCGGGTCTTCGTGCAAAGCGCGCTCTATGCTTTTGGAATCGATCATGTCATCTGCATGGGGCGATCCGCCCAAATGCAGCGTGACCTATTGGCGCTTGCGCCTTTCTCACGCTTGATCTTCCGCGTCGATCTCGCGTCTATGGCCGTCGAATCTGGCGTTTTCCAGCCGCTTCTGCGCGGCGGTCAGTTCACGTTCGGATTTGCTGCGCCCATGCGCGACGCGGTTCGTCTGCGCCGTCTTTTCCTGCTCGCGGCGGTCGCGCTGTTTGCGGGCGCGACGCAGATTGACGATCTCGCCCATCAGGGCTTTTTACGGAAGGCGTCGATCGAGACGATTTTCTCGTCACCTTCCTCCTTGGTTTCGACCGGCCTGAGTTTTCTCGGCTTGTCGGCCCCTGCCGTTTTGGAGGCATCCGACTTGGCCGGTTCAATTTTCGTAGGGGCGATCCTGGTGGGCTCGACTTTTGGCTTGAGCTCTTTCACAGGCTCCGGCTTCTTGGCGATGAGGCTTGGTCCTGCCGCAGGCGCTTCCTCCTCTGTCTCTTCAAGCGAGTCTTCGCCACTCTCGAAGCGCAGGCCGAATTCGACCGCAGGATCGAAGAAGCCGGTGACAGCGGAAAAGGGCACATAGAGACGCTCCGGAACCGAGCGAAACGACAAAGTGACGCCGAAGCCTTCGTCGTCGACTTCCAAATTTGAATATTGATGTTGCAGGATGATCGTCAGCTCATGCGGCCACTGCTCGGCGAGGCGGCGCGAAATCATGACGCCTGGCGCATCAGTGTGGAAGCTGATGGTGAAGTGGTGATCGCCCGGCAGATAGCCGTTCCCGGCAACGTCGCCGAGCACCTTGCGCATGACGCCGCGCATGGCGTCCTGGACGAGAAGATCGTAACGAATAATGTCTTTGGCCATTGCGTCGCGCCAGACTGCCATTTGCATGGTCGACCGGCTGCCGCTTCCGACCATTTGGTTGCCGCGCTTTGCATCACGGCGGCGCAGCGCGAAAAAGGTTAAGTGGAGGCTTCTGTTGCCAGGCGCCTCCGGACCCCGCCTAGAAGTGCAAACCCCTAGGACTTTGATCCCGGTATGGGCGCTGCATTACGCAGCGACGGCCACCGGAGCATAGTTGTCGTTGGCAACTATAAGGTTTGACCCGATAACGGCGGTATCATGCCGAGCGAAAAATCACCCTTTACGCCCTCGTCGATCCTATTTCGCCCCCGCCGAAGCCCGCCGCGCCGACGGGCTTTGGTGGAGGCGCCGGGTACCGCCCCCGGGTCCGAATGGTTTATTACGGTGTTCATTTATCGCCATAGCCGCCGCAAGCGACGGCGAAGTGAATATAGGCGTTTGCGGGATTTTGTGAAAGGGCGGACCTGTTACGCTGTGGAAAGGCCGCAGCGGCCTAATCTCGCCGCTGCGGCCATTTCTACTGCAGCTTCGAAAACCGCTCCGCTCACGATGCCTTATGTTTCGCGGGATGATGAACGTTCCTGCCGTAGTGCTTGCCCTGCTGCTTCGCGTGATGCTTGTGATGCTTCATGCTCTTGTGCTTGGCGGGCGGCTTGGTCGTTTCCGTCGCGCTCGGCTCGTTCGCATCGGTGGCCGCGTAAGCGGATTGGGTCATGATCGGCGCACAAAGAAGAGCCGCGACGGCGAGCATTGTGGTGAGTTTCATTGGTGAGTCTCCGTCTGGGGAAATGCGGAAATGCATCCCTTTGCCTTGCCCGTTCACCCCTACGACTCGTCCACTGAACAGGCGCTGAAGTCGCCGTTCATTCCGCCTTCATCAAATCAACGCAGCCCACCGCTATGGCTCGCCGACGCGCTTCACAGCGCCGAAGCCCTTTGCCTCCATGGCGAGATGCAGCCTGTTCTGCAGTCCGGCGTCGTCGCCCTTGACCAGCAAGGCGGCGTTGTCGGCGATCGCCTCGCAGAGCGCGCTCACCCAGGGCTCCTCGATTTTGGCGAAATCGCTCAGCACATAGGAATGAACGAGCGCCTTATCGCCGGGATGGCCGATGCCGAGCCGCAGCCGCTTATAGTCGTTGCCGATATGAGCGGTGATCGAGCGCAGCCCATTGTGTCCTGCGCCGCCGCCGCCGGTCTTAATCCGGCATTTGGCGGGCGCGAGATCGAGTTCGTCGTGAATGACGACGATCTCGTCGAGCCCAATTTTGTGAAAACGCGCGGCTTCGCCGACTGAACGGCCGCTGTCGTTCATATAGGTTTGCGGCTCCAGCAGCATGACGCGTTCGCCGCCTATGGTTCCTTCGCTGATGAGGCCCTGAAAGCGCGCCCGGGCCTGCGGAAAGCCTTGTCGCTTAGCGATCGCTTCGAGCGCCATGAAGCCGATATTGTGCCGGTTTTTGGCGTAGGCGCGTCCGGGATTGCCGAGTCCGACAAGGAGCAGCATGTGAGCCTCTGCATATAAAAATGGCCGGGCGAACCCGGCCATTATCACGGTAAGCTTAACCGCGCTTACTTCTTCTTTTCTTCCTTGGCCGGAGCGGCCGCAGGCGCAGGCGCCGCCGCTGCCGCCGCGGGAGCCTCTTCCTCGGCGCCGCCGCCAGCGGGCGGCGACAGGCTCGCCACAGTGAAATTCTTGTCCGGATTCGTCGGTCTGCAGCCCTCCGGCAGCGGGATCGCCGAAATATGCAGGGAGTCGTTGAAATCCATGCCCGTCAGGTCGGCGGTGATCGCTTCCGGGATATTATCGGCTGGCACCCACATCTCCACCGTGTGGTAGACGATGTTGAGCGCGCCGCCCCGCTTCAGGCCAGGCGCCACCTCGTGATTGGTGAAGTGCACCGGCACTTGCACGCGGAGCCGCGAACCTGGCTTCAGGCGCAGAAAGTCGACATGGATCGGCGTGTCCTTGACGACATCAAGCTGGTAGTCGCGCGGGATCGCGCGCTCCTTCTTGCCGTCGACGTCGAGTTCGAAGATCGTCGTGAGAAAGTGCCCTGCGAAGATGAGCTGGGTAACGCTCTTTTTATCGAGCGAGAGCGGCTGCGGCGCTTCGCCGCCTCCATAGAGCACTGCTGGAATGCGGCCTTCACGGCGAACGCTGCGGGCGGCCCCCTTGCCTGTCCCGCTGCGCACCGTGGCCGCGAGCTTCTTAGTCTCGGCCATGTCGGTGTCCTTAAGTCAAAAGAAAAGGCGCTGCTTCGCCTCCAGGGGTGTCGGAAACGCAAGCGCCGCGGCGCTTATAGGCGACTAGGCCACGCGAGGCAAGGCGAGGGGCGGAATCATTCGCAAGACCCCCTTTACGTTTGCGGCTGGCGCCTCATATGGCCGCAGTCGCTCGATTTTTGGGCGTCATGGCGCAGCCGCTGCTTCGTTCCGGCTGCAAGAGAAAGGGTTGCAACATGCGTACTCTGGCGACTTGCGTAGCGCTTCTCGGACTCGTCGGCTTGGCGGCGACTCCGGCTCAAGCTGATCGTCTTACCCGTCAGGAGAAATCAAGCCTTCGTACAGCGATGAAGGACGCGCAGTGCTCCGGCGGCAGAATGGAATCCCGAAAAGGGAACTTCGAAATTGATAATGCGCGCTGTCAAAACGGCAGGCGCTATGACCTCACGTTCGATCAGAACTTCAAGCTGATGAACAAGGAGCCGGAAGGCAGGTCCAGCCGGTTTTATGGCCGTCACAACAAGCGCGAAAACAGGCGCGGCATGGACTGACGCCGCCTCTGACAGCTAGAAACTGCGAACCGCGCCGCTCACCAAAGATCAATGGTGGGCGGCGTTATCCTGTTAGAGCGTCTATGGGAAGCGACGATGCCGCGCTCTTACGCCTTGGCCTCGGGCAAATTCAGCCTGATGTGCAATTCACGCAGATGCTTCATCGTGGGTTCCGACGGCGCGCCCATCAATAGATCCTCGGCGCGTTGATTCATCGGGAAGAGCGTCACCTCGCGTAAGTTTTCCTCTTCCGCGAGCAACATCACGATGCGGTCGACGCCCGGCGCGATGCCGCCATGCGGCGGCGCGCCATATTGGAAGGCCCGATACATGCCGCCAAATTTCTCGATGAGCACATCCTCGCCATAGCCGGCGATCTCGAAAGCGCGGCGCATTATGTCAGGGCGGTGGTTTCTGATCGCGCCGGACGAGAGCTCCACCCCATTGCAGACGATGTCGTATTGGAAGGCGAGAATGTCGAGCGGGTCCATGGTGTCGAGCGCGTCAAGCCCGCCCTGTGGCATGGAGAAGGGATTGTGCGAGAAATCGATCTTCTTCTCGTCCTCGTTCCATTCATACATCGGGAAGTCGACGATCCAGCAGAATTCGAACACGTCCTTCTTCGTTAGACCGAGTTCGTCGCCGATGCGCAGCCTCGCCATGCCGGCAAGTTTCGCGGCGGCGGTCTCTTCTCCAGCTGAGAAGAACACAGCGTCGCCCGCCTTGACGCCCGCCTTGGCGGCGATCGCGGCCTGTGCGTCCGCAGGAATGAATTTGGCGATTGGGCCTTTGCCGGCGAGCGCGCCGTCTTCTTCTTCGAAGATCACATAGCCGAGGCCGGGCGCGCCCTCGCTGCGCGCCCAGTCGTTCAGCTTGTCGAAAAAGCTTCTCGGTTGTGCTGCCGCGCCCAGTGCCGGAATGGCGCGCACCGTCTTGCCCTTAAACGCTTTAAAGCTCACGTCCTCGCGGCCGAATTCGTCGGACACGTCCGCGATGATCAGCGGATTGCGCAAATCCGGCTTGTCCGCGCCATATTTCAGCATCGCCTCTCGGAAGGAAATGCGCGGGAACTTCTGGGTGACGGTCTTTCCGTTGGCGAACTCTTCGAACAGTCCGCGCAGCACCGGCTCCATCGCCTCGAACACGTCGTCCTGCGTGACGAAGCTCATTTCGACGTCGAGCTGATAGAACTCGCCCGGCGAACGGTCGGCGCGCGCGTCTTCGTCGCGAAAGCAGGGCGCGATCTGGAAATAGCGGTCGAAGCCCGCGACCATGATGAGCTGCTTGAACTGCTGCGGCGCCTGAGGCAGCGCGTAGAATTTCCCTGGATGGAGGCGCGAGGGCACGAGAAAGTCGCGCGCGCCTTCGGGCGAGGAGGCGGTCAGGATCGGCGTCTGGAATTCGAAGAAGCCCGCCTGTTTCATGCGCGTGCGGATCGAGTCGACGATGCGGCCACGCAGCATGATGTTTCGATGCAGCTTCTCGCGACGCAGATCGATGAAGCGATATTTGAGGCGCGTGTCTTCTGGATAGGGTTGGTCGCCGAAAACCGGCACCGGCAATTCGGCGGCTGGGCCGAGGACCTCGATCTCGCTGACGTAAACCTCGACCTGTCCCGTCGGCATGTCGGGATTTTCGGTGCCGGGAGGCCGCTTGCGAATTTCGCCGTCGAGCCGCACGACCCATTCCGAGCGCAATTTCTCCGCCTGTGCAAAGGCGGGCGAATCCGGATCGACGACGCATTGCGTCAGGCCATAATGGTCGCGCAGGTCGATGAACAGCACGCCGCCGTGGTCGCGAATGCGATGACACCAGCCGGAGAGCCGGATTTTCTCGCCGACGAGCGTTTCGTTGGGTTCTCCACAATTATGCGAACGGTAGCGATGCAAGGGCCGGCTCATCAGAATTTGGGTTGGAGGGGACACTGCCCACGAATATCGGGCGTTTTCGCGCGCAGAAAGGGCATGGGCCGTCGCCGGCTGTCAAGTTGAGCGGCGCGGGGCGAACTATTTCTTGAAAAATGCGTCGGCGGCGGCGCTTGCCGCCTGTTTCGCCGCGCGGGCGGCTTCGAGCCGCGTGATCTCTTGCCGCAGCTTCTCGATGCGTTCCTCAAGTTCGGCGATCGAGAGTAGATCGAGCGGTTGGCCGATCTCGAAAGCCGCGGGGCGGCGCGGCGCCTCATCTTCCTCGCTTTTCATCGACGCGCGACCTCGGCTCGATTTCTTCAATCGACGACAAAAATAGCGCTGGAGGCATGGAGCGCCAACTTGTCGACGCGCGTCATTTGAGCGTAATTTCCGGCGCGCTTGATGGTCCGCGTAGGGCGGGGCGTCGGCGGCCGCTCGAGCGCCGGACGAAATACATATGACCAAGTGGGTTTACAGCTTCAGCGCCGGTCGCTCCGAAGGGTCGGCGTCGATGAAAGACCTTTTGGGCGGCAAGGGCGCCAATCTCGCTGAAATGGCGGCGCTCGGCCTGCCGGTGCCGCCGGGCTTCACCATCACCACCGAGGTTTGCGCCTATTTTTTCGCCAACGGCAAGAGCTTTCCCGCCGATCTCGCTCCCCAGGTTGACGAAGCGCTCGCAGAAATCGGCCGCGTCGCCGGACATGCTTTCGAGGACCCTCAGTGGCCGCTGCTCGTCTCCGTGCGTTCGGGCGCTCGCGCCTCGATGCCCGGAATGATGGACACCGTTCTCAATTTGGGCCTTAACGACGAGACGGTCGAAGCTGTCGCGCGCAACTCCGGCGACGAACGCTTCGCATGGGACTGTTACCGGCGCTTTATCGAAATGTATTCCTCCGTCGTGCTCGGCGTTGAACATCATGAGTTCGAGGAAGCGCTGGAGCACATGAAGGAAAGCAAGGGTTTCGCGCTCGACACGCAGCTCTCGGCCGACGATTGGCGCAAGGTCGCGGCGCAATATAAGGCGATCGTCGAAAATTTTGCAGGCAAGAGTTTCCCGCAAGATCCCCGCGAGCAATTGTGGGGCGCGATCAAGGCGGTGTTTTCGTCCTGGATGAACAATCGCGCTATCGTCTATCGCAGCCTGCACAACATTCCCGAGAATTGGGGCACCGCGGTCAATATCCAGGCGATGGTGTTTGGCAATATGGGCGCGCAGTCGGCGACCGGCGTCGCCTTCACGCGCAATCCTTCGACCGGCGTGCGCGAGCTCTATGGCGAATACCTCATCAACGCGCAGGGCGAAGACGTCGTCGCCGGCATTCGCACGCCGCAGCCCATCACCCAGTCCGCAAGCCACGCCTCCGGCTTCGAGAAAGTTTCGCTCGAAGCGGCGATGCCGGCGATCTTCGCCGAATTCAAGGGATATGCCGATAAGCTCGAACGCCACTTCCGCGACATGCAGGACATGGAGTTCACGGTCGAGCGCGGCAAATTATGGATGCTGCAGACGCGCGCGGGCAAACGAACCGCGCGCGCGGCGCTGAAACTCGCCGTCGACATGGCGCGCGAAGGTTTGATCGGCAAGGATGAGGCGATTGTGCGAGTCGAGCCGCAGTCGCTCGAACAATTGCTTCATCCGACGATCGATCCCACCGCGAAGCGCAATATTCTCGCGACAGGTTTGCCCGCTTCGCCTGGCGCGGCGGTCGGCGAAATTGTCTTCGATCCGGAAGAAGCCGCGAAGCTCGCATCGAACGGCCGCAAGATCATTCTCGTGCGCATCGAGACGAGTCCCGAAGACATCGGCGGCATGCATGCGGCGGAAGGCATTCTCACCGCGCGCGGCGGCATGACCTCGCACGCCGCCGTCGTGGCGCGCGGCATGGGCAAGCCCTGCGTCACCGGCGCCGGCGCGCTGCGCATCGACTATGAGGATCAGAGCTTTACCGTCGCCGGCAAGCGCTTCGCCAAGGGCGAGCGCATCACCATCGACGGATCGGCGGGCCAGGTCATCGCCGGCGAGGTGAAGATGCAGCGGCCGGAGCTCACTGGCGAATTCGCCGTGCTGATGTCCTGGGCGGATCAGAAACGGCGTCTGAAAATCCGCGCCAACGCCGAAACGCCCGCAGACGCGCGCGCCGCCCGCCGCTTCGGCGCCGAAGGCATCGGCCTCGCGCGCACCGAACATATGTTTTTCGAAGGCGAGCGCATCGTCGCGGTGCGCGAAATGATTCTCGCCGACGATATTGAGGGACGCCGCCACGCGCTGGCGAAGCTCCTGCCGATGCAGCGCGAGGATTTCAAGCAGCTCTTCGAGATCATGTCGGGCCTGCCGGTCACCATCCGTCTGCTCGATCCGCCGCTGCATGAGTTCCTGCCGCATTCGGATTCGGAAATCGCCGCCGTGGCGAAGGCGATGGGCGCCGATCCGGTGAAGCTGCGCCGCCGCGCCGCGCAGCTTTCCGAATTCAATCCGATGCTCGGCTTTCGCGGCGTGCGCCTCGCGGTGATTTTTCCCGAAATCGTCGACATGCAGGCGCGGGCGATTTTCGAGGCGGCGATCGAAGCCTCGCTCTCGACCGGCGAACCGGTCGACATCGAAATCATGGCGCCGCTCGTCTTCACCGGCGCCGAGCTCGATCTCGTCAAGTCGCGCGTCGCCGAGATGGCGAAGCTCGTTGAAGATGAAACCGGCATCAGGCCGAACTACCACGTCGGCACGATGATCGAACTGCCGCGCGCGGCGCTGCGCGCCGGCGACATCGCCGCTTCGGCGGATTTCTTCTCCTTCGGCACCAACGATCTGACGCAGACGACGCTCGGCATTTCGCGCGACGATTCAGGCTCTTTCCTCAACGCCTATGTCGAAAAGGGATTGCTGCCGGCCGACCCTTTCGTGACGATCGATCAGGAAGGCGTCGGCGAGCTTGTCGCGCTCGGCTGCAAACGCGCCCGCGCCGCGAATCCGACGATTACGCTCGGGGTCTGCGGCGAACATGGCGGCGACCCGGCTTCTGTCGCCTTCTTCGACAAGATCGGCTTCGACTATGTGTCCTGTTCGCCATTCCGCGTGCCGATCGCGCGGCTCGCGGCCGCTCAAGCGGCGCTCGGCGAAAAGGCGGTCAGCACCGCCTGATCTCGTCTAGAAATTCTCAAGCAGAAACGTCATGGCCGGGCTTGTCCCGGCCATCGATGCCGTCGTGCGCGGCAGCCTTACGTGGATGCCCGGCGCAAGGCCGGGCATGAAGCTTAGGGAGAGGCGTCGAGCGCTTTCCGTAGACGCAGCCGCGGCGCTAAGCGCTCTCCAGCTCTTCGTCGCGATGGTTCATCTCGAAGCGGCGCACGATCAGGCGCACGAGATAAAGGCCGAACTCGGGATTCTGAAAATAGAGCTGCTCGAACTGCTCATAGGTGATGACGAGCAGTCGTACGTCGCTCATGCAGCGCGCCGTCGCCGTGCGCTTGCCCGCATGTGTAAAAAGCGCCATCTCGCCGAAAATGTCGCCCGGCGAGAGAATTGCGCCGCGTTCGACGATTTCCACGCGTCCCTCGACGACGACGAAGGCTTCGTCGGCTTCGTCGCCCTTCCAGAAGATCCTTTCGCCAGCGCTGAGCGCGCGTGGATGCATGAAGGGCTTCAGCCATTCGATATTCAGATCGCCGTCATTGGCTTCGCGCACGCTGGCGATCAGCCGGTTCATTTCGCGCATTCGCGTGAAGTTGAGCGGCAGATTGATCGCATGTTTGGCGATCGTCGGCGGACTGGCGATGAGGAGTCCATAAGTCACGCCGAGCACATTGCCGAGCATCGCTGTGATGCGCAGCGGAATCATCCGCTTCATGTAAGCCGCGCCGACCACCGTCGACGCCTCGGCCCAGGCGAGCGCCGTCAGCGCCACGGCGCCGACCGTCTTTCCCGCGTCGGACGTGGCCCAGTTCGTTATCGCATCGATCAATTCGGACATTGCGGCTTCCACGGTTGCGCGCTGCGCTTAACCTTTGCGCCGCGCCCACACAAGCGCTCAAAGAGCTTGTGGGACTGGACTTTCCAATGCGCTTTCGCACATTCGCCCTATGCGACAAACGAGCCGGATGCTGCGGATCGAAACTTCGGGACGCGGATTTTACGAATTAACCGAGAATATTCGCGACTTTGCGCGCAGCGCGGGCATGACTCAGGGTTTGCTGACAGTTTTTTGCCGACACACCTCCGCCTCGCTGCTCATTCAGGAGAACGCCGACCCGACGGTGCTGCGCGATCTCGAAGCCGTCTTCGCGCGGCTCGCGCCCGAGGGCGCGGATTACGCGCATGACACGGAAGGCCCTGATGATATGCCGGCGCATATCCGCGTCGCGCTCACCCAGACGCAGCTCTCGATCCCGCTCATCGGCGGCGTTCTGTCGCTTGGGACCTGGCAGGGCGTTTTTCTCTTCGAGCACCGTCGGCGCGCCCACCGCCGCGAGATCGCGCTCCATCTGATCGGCGAATAGCTCCAACAGTTGCGTCATTCTGGCACGTCGCCTCAGGGCCGCCGGCAACGGTTCTGCAAGGCTAATGAACGATAAGATTTCTCGAAAGTTCGCAT
Source organism: Methylocystis sp. B8 (assembly GCF_005771425.1). Taxonomy (GTDB): domain Bacteria; phylum Pseudomonadota; class Alphaproteobacteria; order Rhizobiales; family Beijerinckiaceae; genus Methylocystis. The sequence continues at coordinate 198,649 of NZ_VBTZ01000003.1, forward strand.
TCGGGGCGGGGCGGCGGAAGATCGCGGCGCCTTGCGGGATTCGCCGTCGCAAATGGGCCAGTCTATGCGTCGTCAGTCGAGAACGCGTTTTGCCCGCAGAGGCGTTGCTCCCTGGGTTTTTAGCGTAACTGCGCCATGGGCGCTCGGCGTCGGCATGTTGGTTTCCTTTACCGCCGCCGCGGGACAGGATCCGACCGCCGATTGGAAAGTTTCTCCGCTCGCGGCGCGCGCCCCCCGGGGCTTGACGGTGGGCTTTAGCGAGGCGGCCAGCGGCGACTACGGGTTATACGGCGAGACGCGCGCCCTAATCCAGCAGGCCAGGCTGATTGTTGGCGCAGCGGAGGAGAATGTGGCGGGCGCCGATGAGCGTGAGCCGCATGTCGATCTCAAGCCCGACGTGAAGCATTTTCCCCAGGTCGATCGGCGGCACAAAGGCGATCCGGTCGTCGCCATGCGGCCGGGGTTTGAGACGCGCCGTTCGCAGCCCGCGAATATTAGCCTGAACCACGCTCCGCCGCTTTCCTTCGGCGTCGACGGCAAATCGACGCCGCTCGCTCCGCGTGGCAGGACTCCGGGCGACGATGCGCTCGAAGAGGCGGACGCCAATTTACCGCCCGAGCCGGCGACGACACAAAAGTCGACGGCGGTAGCCTCGCCCTCTCAAAGCTCATCGATTGCGACGCCGATCGGCGCCGAGCCTTCGCGAGAGTCCGGAAAGGAGGCGCTGACCGAACGCGCCCTCCACGGCGCCACGCCGCAGACGCCGCGCGCCGTGGCGCTGGGATCATCGACGCCGGCGCAGCCGGACGCCGTGCCGATCGAAGTCTCGTCATTCCAAGGCGCGACGCTGGCGCTTTCTGTTCCCGGCAAGGATGACGCGGCGCGGCCGGATTATGCCGCCTCAATCGACCCAGAGAAGCTTGGGCGCGAAACTCGCTGTCTGGCGGAAGCGGTCTATTTCGAGGCGCGCAGCGAACCCGAGACCGGGCAGGCGGCCGTCGCGCAGGTCGTGCTCAATCGCGTCCAAAGCGGACTCTATCCTGCAAGCGTCTGCGGCGTCGTTTATCAGAACCGGCATCGCTATCGTGGATGCCAGTTCTCCTTCGCCTGCGAAGGCCGCTCGCTCCGCATCACCGAAGGCGACGCCTGGGAGCAAGCGGTGCGAATCGCGAATGAAGTGATGAATGGGCGGACCTATATTTCAGACGTCGGCCGTTCGACGCATTATCACGCCACTTATGTGCGGCCTCGCTGGTCGCGCGCGCTCACCAAAATGGACGCGATCGGACGCCATATTTTCTATCGCTTGAAGCCGGGCCAGACGTGATTTTTTATAGCGCGACAAATTGAATAGCGCTTGGCGACAGATCAAATCGCAACCAATTCCTCTTCACGCCTCGCTCGCGAGCCTCGCATATGGGGGCAAAACAGCTTGACGACGAGCTAGAAAAGTGCCCGGCCTTCCAGGCCAGACGCTCCCAAAGGGCCCAAAATGCCAAGGAGCCGAAAACTAGCTGCCTTATTTCACAAAGCGCTCAATTTCCAGCAGATAGCATAGCCCGCCGCGCGAACGGCGGTCCCTTGCATCCTTTGCAGCTTGCGTCTCCCTCGAAATTGTATCGAAAATCTTCCCAATTCCTTGCGCGAGGGCGTTCCCGAGGCCCCCGGTTACATACGCCGCTGTCAAGTATCCTCCGATCGCAACAGCGTCAGCTCCACGAACACTCCATGGACGGTTCGATTTCCTAAAATCCTCGCGCAACTCATTGAGTGCCGGTCTGATCTCCGTGTTAACAAAAAACTCGGTTTTCCGCTCGATTTCTTCGGTGTCCCCTTCACTTATCATGCCCGCGAGCTTCCCCGCATACTTCAGCATGCCGGCCCGAAACGTCTTGAGCTTTTCTCTGTTCTGTTCGCGAAAATCAATTAATTGTCCTGGTGTCATAGCTGACACCTCAGGTAGCACGAGCCTTGCACATTGGATCGCGAGCAACGACGAGAGAATTCCAACATCATCTTTCAACATCGCTCCGCCAGTCCCAGGAATTGGTAGTTCCTTCGCATCGTTGACCAGGGGGATGCCTGTTTTCACGGACTTTAGAATGGCGCCCCCAAATAATGATAATCTCCTGGATAAAGGATACACTCTTCACACCCAGGCAATGCTTTGGAGAAGTTGGAACGAATGTCGGGCACGAAGCCTTCTCGCGGCGGACCGTGTATTGAGTCGTAAATCCGACGGACCATGTCTTCAGGCGGGTTAATACGCTCTCTGAATGACCCATCCTTGTTTTTTTCAACAACACAAAATTCGCCTAGCGTCTTGGCGACCGGAACAAATCGTAACATTCCTATAATTTCGTAGGTATGCGCATCCTTGCGGTCCAGAGCTTCAAGGCGTCGTATCTCTTTATCCAGTTCAATGTCATCATAGTCGCCGATTGGCATGTAGACGCCTGGGAAATGAATTTGGTCGAAGACAACGCCTAGCATCGTCAGGACGTGACTGTTGCGCGGAATAGGCGCAGAGTAATAAATCGCCTCGAATGCCATCTGATTTTCGTTCAAAGAACGCTCCACCTTGTGGCGAGCACATCCCGCCGGATCGTTAGGGCCATTTCAGACCAGGGCTTACAAAATTACCTCTTATGGTCCGGCCCTTCTTTCGCGCCGGGCACGCGCCTCGCACAGTTCCCCCGCGTCCGTCCCTGTGTCGAATGGCCCCGACCGCAGGCACTGGCCATCCGGCCAAACCAATCGGGCGTCGGGCAGTCATTCGATAAGTCGGGCGCGGATGATGCCGCGCACCGAATTGCCGAGGAAAAATTCGGACTGCGAAATATCTTCAAGGCGCAGGATCGACTCGCGGGCGCGCCCCTGCGCGATGAGCGCGGCGCGCAGCGTGCCCGGCAGTAGTCCGCAGGAGAGCGGCGGAGTCAGCAAAATTTCGCCCTGTGGAACGAAGAGGTTGCAGCGCGCCGCTTCGCAAAGCTCGCCGCGCTCGTTTTGAAAGAGAACCTCGTCTGCACCGCAGCGCTGCGCAGCCTCAGTGAGCGAATCTTCATAAAGCGCGCGCCGCGTCGTCTTGTGCTGCAACAGCGGATCGGCCGAAGAAAAGCGCTGCCCGGCCATGGCGACGCGCCAGACAGTATCGCTCGGAATCGGTTCGATCGGCGTGACGCTTGTTTCGATCGCCCCGTCGCGCGAAAGAACCAGTCGCGCGCGCAGGCGCTCGCTCGCGGCATTCGCTACGGCCGCGTTCAGCGCATTGCGCACGCGCGCCTCGTCATAGGCGAAGCCGAGCGCGGCGCTCGAAGCGGCCAGCCGCGCGAGATGTTCAGTGAAGAGATGAAAGCCTTCGTCACGCGTCCATAACAGCGTTTCGATCAGGCCGAAGTCGTTCTCGCGCCCGTCAGAAAGCGCGCCTTGATCAGACATTCCTCATACTCTTCGCGCGCGCGTGAGTCGGCGACGACGGCGGAGCCGACATTGCAGATGAGCTCGCCATCTGGAAAAATGGTCAGGGTACGGATCGCGACATTAAAGCGGATGTCGCCATCGGGCGCGATGACGCCGAGCGATCCGCAATAGACGCCGCGCGCGGCGCATTCGAGATCGCGGATAATCTCCATCGCCCGGATCTTCGGGGCGCCGGTCACGGAGCCGCAAGGGAAAAGCCCAGTGAAGAGATCCTTCAAGGTCACGTCGTCGCGCAGCCGCGCCTCGATGCCAGACGTCATCTGATGCAACGTCGGATAGGTCTGGATGGTGAAGAGATCGGTCACTTTCACCGTGCCGACGATGGCGAGACGGGAGAGATCGTTTCTTAAGAGATCGACGATCATCAAATTCTCGGCGCGCGATTTTTCGTCTTCGACGAGATATTGTGCGCGCGCCATGTCTTCGGTCGGCAATACGCCACGCTGCGCCGTGCCCTTCATCGGGCGCGCGCGAATGGCGCGGCCCTGCGCCTCGAAGAACACTTCCGGCGAGAGCGAAACGACAGTCTCGTCCTCAAGCGCCACGACGCCGCCATAGGCGACAGGCTGTCGCTTGCGCAGACCGCGATAGAGCGCAAGCGGATCGCCGTCATAGCGCCCGCAAAGCGGGAAGGTCAGATTGATCTGATAGACGTCGCCAGCGAAAATATATTCGCGGCATTTATTAAATCGCGCTGTGTAGTCTTCCTGCGTCCAGGAGGGCGAAAGCGGAATATCGGGCGCCGCGACTTCCGCCGGCGGCAGCGACCATGGCCGCGGCGCGCGAAACGCGCCGAAGAGGAGCAGCGGAGTCCGCGCGGTAGGCGTAGCTTGCGTCGCGAATTTTGGCTCTAGCGCATATCCAAGCTCGTAGCCGGCGTAGCCGGCGAGATAGAGGCCGCGTTTCGTCGCCGCCTCCATGCGTTCGAAGGCGTCCGCGACATCATCGGGTGCGCGCGCGACGATGATCTCTTCCGGCTCGTCGAACAAAAGCGCCTGTCCGCCGCTGCGGCCGTCTTCGAAGACGACGTAAGGCCGCGCCAGCGCGTCGTTTTGCGTCAGGGCGACAGGGCGTTCGGCGGCGTCTTGCATTTCTGGCGGAGTTTCCAACGGAAGGGGATGTTATATCAGCCGGCTTCAGTTATGAAACGCCGCGCCCCCACGCAACTTCCGCTCCGCTTTGCTCTCGCTGCCTGCGCGGGCTATGACGGCCCATGTCGAAATCCGCGCCGCTCCGCCTTCTCTTCATCGGCGACGTGCTGGGCCGCTCAGGACGGGCGGCTTTATCGCGCTTCGTGCCGCGACTGCGCGAAAAATGGTCGCTCGACTTCATCGTCGCCAATGGCGAGAACGCCGCTGGCGGCTTCGGCATCACGGAAGCGATTTGCGACGAGATGCTCGGCCTTGGCGTCGATTGCGTCACACTTGGCAATCACGCCTTCGATCAGCGCGAGGCGCTCGTCTTCATAGAGCGCCAGCCGCGGCTATTGCGCCCGATCAATTATCCGCCGGGGACGCCAGGGCGCGGCGCTGGCCTCTACACGGCGGCGCGCGGGCAGCAAGTGCTCGTCCTCAACCCGATCGGCCGAGTCTTCATGGAGGCGCTCGATGATCCCTTCGCCGCGATCGAGCGTGAACTTGGCGCCTGTCAGCTTGGCTCGGGATGCGACGCCATCGTCATCGACATGCACGCCGAGGCGTCGAGCGAGAAAATGGCGATGGCGCATTTCGTCGACGGGCGCGCGTCTGTGGTGGTTGGGTCGCATACGCATACGCCGACCGCCGACGCGCAGATCCTGCCGGCGGGCACGGGCTATCAGACCGACGCCGGCATGACGGGCGACTATGATTCGGTCGTTGGAATGGACAAAGAGGAGCCGCTGCGTCGTTTCCTGCGCAAGACGCCTGGCGCGCGCTACGAGCCGGCAAACGGCGAAGCTACCTTCTGCGGCGTGGCGGCCGAGATCGGCGCCGACGGACTCGCGGCCATGATCGCGCCTGTGCGGCTTGGCGGTCGGCTGCGAGAAGAGTGGCCGAAAGAGTGGGGCGCGCCCTGAGCGGTATGCCGGCGGGCCGCTCTACTCAGAGCTCGTAAGCTTGCTTAAATAGCAGTCGCAGCGCCCTCAGGGCGCCGGTCGGAGCGCGTGAACTATGAAATGGGAAGATCTCCAGTCGTCCGAAAATATTGAGGATCGCCGCGGCGACGGCCCGATGATCGCGGGCGGACCGCGCATGGGCGCAGGGGGAATCGGGCTTGGCACGATCGTGATCCTTGGGCTCATCGGCTGGGCGCTTGGCATCAACCCAGCGATCCTCATCGGCGGCGCCGAGATGATCAGCAATATGCGCCAAGAGCGCGAGGCGGCTTTGCCTCGTCAGGAGGCGCCGCGCCAAAGCGCGCCGCCGACGGATCAGCTGGGGCGTTTCGTCGCAAAGGTGGTGGGCTCCAACGAGCAGGTCTGGTCGCAGGTGCTTCCGGAGCAAAAGGGCGTGCGCTTTCAGGCGCCGCGGCTCGTTCTCTATAGCGGATACACTCAGTCGCGCTGCGGCATGGCGCAGTCGGCGATGGGCCCGTTCTACTGTCCGCTGGACCAGCGCGTCTATCTCGACACCTCCTTCTTCCGCGACATGCAGAGGCGGTTCGGCGGCGGCGGCGATTTCGCTTACGCTTATGTGATCTCGCATGAGATGGGCCATCATATTCAGAACCTGCTCGGCATTCTGCCGAAGGTGCAGCGCGCGCAGCAGATGGCGGGCAGCCGCTCCGAAGCCAATGCGCTTTCAGTCCGGGCGGAGTTGATGGCGGATTGTCTCGCCGGCGTCTGGGCCAACAACGCCAACAAGCGAGAGCCTATTCTCGAAGAGGGCGACGTTGAGCAGGCGGTCGCCGCCGCGCAGGCAATCGGCGACGATCGCCAGCAAAGAGCCACCCGCGGCTATGTGGTGCCGGATAGTTTCACCCATGGCTCCTCGGCGCAGCGCACCCAATGGCTCCTGAAGGGCTTGCGCACGGGCAGCATCGACGCCTGCAACACTTTCGCTTACTGAAGCTAGAAGACTCGGCGAGCGCGGGTGATCAGATCAACGGCCCGCAATTCGCGCGCGAGCCGCGGCAAATCGGCGCTCCCGGCGGCTGCGAGCGCGCTCTTTGGCGCAATAAGTCCGACCGGACGCGTCAGGCCAGGCGCAAGTCGGGTCAATAAGGACTCGGGAGCCAGACGCAGCGTACGGGCGCGGCTCCTGTCGCCATAGGCAAAAAAATCCCGCGCCTCGTCGGAGAAGCCCCGCTCCACCGCAAATCCAGCAAGGAGAAGGAGGATGTGCTCGCGGCGTGTGGCTTTAATCGCCTGCGCCATGCCGTCGGCGTCGCGCGGCGTTTCAATCAGCGCGCAGCCGGCTTCATCAGCGACCCCTTCCATGCCTTGCGCCGCTTCGGCGACGATTACGGCGTCGGCGACGAGCCCCTGCACGCATGACTCGATGAGCGAGCCGAGGCTGCGCGCCACAGCCTCATGACGTAACGGCGCGCCAGGGGAATCGAAGGCGATGAGAACCGCGCTAAGCATTCCGCTGACATAGCGGAAGTGGACGCGCGGCGGAATGCGGCGCCATTTTTACGAGCGTTGCGATCATCTTATGAGCGGCGCCCATTGCGCGGGCGACGCCCTTCGGTCACCATCGCGCCATGCCCTCCACGTTCCCGCTCGAAATTCTCACGACGGATCAAATGGCTCGCGCCGATCGCCTGACGATCGAGAGCGGCGTGCCGGCCATGACGCTGATGGAGAGCGCCGCCGCTGCGATCGCGCGAACCACGAGCCAGATCCTGCAGCGCACCAGCGGGCGGCGGGTCTTGGTGCTCTGCGGCCCCGGCAACAACGGCGGCGACGGCTTTGTGGCGGCGCGGCTGCTCCGCGCGCAGCGCTACAAGGTGCGCGTCGCCTCCCTCACGCCGCTGGATCAATTACGCGGCGACGCGGCGCGGGCCGCCGCGGCCTGGCCCTGTCCGGTCGCTTCCGCGCTCAAGTGCAGCTTCGATGGAATCGATCTCGTCATCGACGCCCTGTTCGGCACGGGGCTGGCGCGCGACCTCGACGCCAATGCGTGCGACCTCGTTCGCCGCCTCAACCGCTGGCGTCGCGAAAGCGGGCAGAATGTCGTCGCCGTCGATATTCCGAGCGGCGTCGACGGCACGACGGGCGCAATCCGTGGCGCGGCGGTGGAGGCGGACGCGACGGTCACCTTCTTTCGCGTTAAAACCGGCCATCTTCTACTGCCCGGCCGTCTGCACTGTGGTCAGCTCACTTGCGCCCACATTGGCATTCGGCCTTCCGCGCTTGAGGCGCTCAAGGTCGCGACATTTGTGAATATGCCGCAACTCTGGCGCGCCGCGCTGCCGCTGCCGGCGGTCCACGGCCACAAATATTCGCGCGGCCATGCGCTGGTCGTCTCGGGCGGCGCTTCGTTTACGGGCGCCGCCCGGCTTTCGGCCGCCGCGGCGCTGCGCGCCGGCGCAGGCCTCGTGACGCTGGCGAGCCCAACGGAAGCGCTCGCCGTCAACGCCAGCGCGCTAACCTCGGTCATGGTTCGACCGGCGGACGGCGCAAAAGGACTCGCCAAAGTGCTCACGGATGAGCGCAAGAACGCGGTCGCCCTCGGTCCGGGGCTCGGCGTGAACCAGGAAAGCTGCGCACAAGTCGAAACCGCGCTCGCGCCCCAGGCTTACCGCCGCGCCGCGGTGCTCGACGCGGATGCGCTCTCGAGTTTCGCTGACGATCCCGAGCGTCTGTGGCGCGCGACGCGCGCGGCGCCGGGGCCCGTGGTGATGACGCCGCACGCGGGCGAATTCGCGCGGCTCTTTTCGGCTTGTATGAGCAACGGCGCCTATCCCTCCAAACTCGACAAGGCGCGCGCAGCTGCGAAGGCAAGCGGCGCGATCGTGCTGTTTAAAGGGCCGGATACGGTCGTCGCCGCGCCGGACGGTCGAGCGTCGATCCTTCCTTACGCGACGCCCTGGCTCGCTACCGCCGGCTCAGGCGACGTCTTGACGGGAATGGTCGCCGGCTTGCTCGCGCAGCAGATGGAAGGGTTTCTCGCCGCATCCTGCGCCGCCTGGATGCATGCGCGCGCAGCTGAGATTGTTGGACCCGGCCTGATCGCTGACGACATCATCGCCGCTCTGCCGGAAGTGTGGCGGGAGCTGTGCGCCGTCCAGCCCAAGTAGTCTCTTAAGAAGCCGCATTCGTGCAACATGGGCCAAAAAATCCCGGCTCGTGGCGCCATGTGAAGGCGCCCCAGCGGACTTGTCGTGGCCCAGAGACATCCCTAGAGTTTGCCTCGCTTGAGCGCGGGCGCCCTTGATAGGGATGCGAAATCGCTGTGGTTCGCGCTTCTGTTTCAAGCGGCTACCGTCGCTGTCATATTGCTGCCGCGGTCAGAACGCTTCTGAGCGCCGCTAGAGAAACGGGCGCCGGATGGAATCCTTCGAAAAACTGTTGCTTGAGAACAAAGCCTGGGCCGAGGAAGTCAAGGATCGCGACCCGACCTATTTCGATCGTCTTGCAGCGGCTCAGAAGCCGGAGTTCCTATGGATTGGCTGTTCGGATAGTCGCGTGCCGGCCGACATCATCGTCAATGCCCGACCAGGCGCCATCTTCGCGCATCGCAATATCGCCAATCAGGTGATCGCCACGGATTTTAACTGTCTTAGCGTGATCCAATACGCCGTGCAGGTGCTCAAAGTTCCGCATATCATCGTCTGCGGCCATTACAACTGCGGCGGCGTGCACGCCGCGCTCGACCGGCAGCGTCCCGATCTTGCGCTGCTCAATAAATGGCTCATGCATATTAAAGACACCTATCGGCTACATAGAGAAGAGATTGACGCGCTGAACTCTCAAACGGATAGAGCCAATCGGCTCGTGGAGCTCAACGTCATCGAGCAGGTGATCCGCTTATCGCAGTTCTCGATCGTGCAGACCGCCTGGAAAGAGGACCGGCGGCCGACGCTGCACGGCTGGGTGTTTGGGCTCGACGATGGAATATTGCATCAGCTGATCACGTTGCCGCCAGGCAGCGACGTCGACGTCATCTATCAGCAGCACGAGGACTTTTAGCCGGACGCTGACGAGGCAAACCGCCGACAAAGGAGTATTCAGGCGTGCTCAAGAGGCATCTCGACTACTATTACAGCTACCTCGATCACGACATTCCAGCGAGCGTGGTGGTGTTTCTGGTCGCGGTGCCGCTGTGCCTTGGCATTGCTGTCGCTTCCGGCGCGCCGCCCTTCTCCGGGGTTATTGCTGGGATCGTCGGCGGACTCGTCGTTTCCCTTCTTAGCGGTTCGCAGTTGAGCGTTTCGGGTCCGGCCGCGGGCTTAACGGTCATTGTCGCAACTGCAGTTGAAAAACTCGGCTTCGACGCCATGCTGCTTGCCGTGGCGCTGTCGGGGCTGATGCAATTAGGGATGGGCTTTCTGCGCGCGGGCGTCATCGGCGCGTTTTTTCCGTCGGCCGTCATCAAGGGCATGCTTGCGGCGATCGGCTTGATCCTGATCATGAAGCAGTTGCCGCACGCCATTGGCTACGACGCGGATGCGGAGGCCGATTTGTCGTTCCTCGAGGATGACAGCCACACGCGCCTCTCGTTTCTCTGGGACGCGTTTAGCTCCGTTTCGACGGGAGCGGTGATCGTCAGCCTTGTGTCGCTTGCGATTATGCTCCTTTGGGATACGTCCTATATCAAGAAGCATCGCGTCCTGTCGCTGGCGCCGGGTCCGCTCGTTGCGGTGCTGTTTGGCGTCGCCTACAACACAGTGGCGCAGGCTCTGTTTCCCTTCATTGCGATCGCTCCGCAGCACCTTGTCAACCTTCCAGCGATTTTCGGGCCGATGGATTTCGCGCGGGAGCTAAGCTTTCCGGATTTTGCTCGGCTGATCGATGTCCAGATCTATGTGACGGCCGCGACTTTGGCGCTCGTCGGCAGCCTTGAAACTTTGTTGAGTCTCGAAGCGGTCGATAAGCTCGATCCGCTCAAGCGCACCGCGCCGACGAATCGGGAATTAAAAGCTCAGGGCGTCGGCAATTTCTTGAGCGGCATGTTGGGCGGACTGCCGATCACGGCGGTGATCGTGCGCAGCTCCGCCAGTATCGACGCGGGCGCCCATACCAAGGCGGCGTCCTTTGTGCACGGCCTGTTGCTGTTGCTGAGCGCGATGTTTCTATCGAGCCTGCTCAATATGATTCCGCTCGCCTGCCTCGCGGCGGTGCTGATCTTGACCGGCTACAAGCTTGCGAAGCCGAAGCTCTTCATTCAGCAATACGAAAAGGGCTTCAACCAATTTGCGCCCTTCGCCGTGACGATCGGCGCGATACTTTCGACCGATCTCCTCAAGGGCATGGCCATCGGCATGGCCGTGGGCCTCTTCTTCGTATTGCGCACGAACTATCACTCGGCTTTTACGCTGACGCGCGACGGCCGAAACTACCTGCTGCGTCTGCAAAAAGACGTCTCGTTCCTTAATAAGGCGCAGCTGCGCAACCTTCTCGAGGACGTGGAAGAGAATAGCTGTCTCGTGATCGACGGCACGCGCGCCAGCTTTATCGATCAGGACATCATGGAAACGATCCAGGATTTCATAAAGGCCGCGAGCGATTACAACATCCGCGTCGAACTCAAGGAGATGCGCGGGCTGGAACCGGTCAACGGATTGGTTCCCGCAGAATAGAGCCTCAGTGATCGCCGTGCGCGGGTTTTTATGGCGTAAAGCCTTCAAAGACGATTTGATCGGTCCATTCTCGCGCCCGCGCCGCCATCTCAGGCGAGCGCACGGTCCAGGCCGTGACCGGAATTCTGAGCGCGTCGCGCATAAGCAAGGGAATCGCGTGCGGAAGATCGCCCACGCGCCAAGACAGGAAATCCGGCAGCGTGCGCTTATAGTGCAGGAAGTTGGTCAGCTCAGCCCGCTGCGCCGCGGACAATTGTGGCCAATCCTCTTCGCTGTAATGCGCTTCGCCGACTATGCCGAGCGGTCGATGCGCGATTCCGAGGGCGGCTGCTCGCGCGCGCAGAAAGGCGATCTGATCGGGATCAAAGCTTTCGACGGCGACAAGTCCCTCATAGCGCGCCAGCGCCAACGCCGTGCGATGGGAGACCGTCGTGTCGCTGTTGAAGGCGCTCTTGATCTCGACGACAATCGGCGTTCGCCCGTCGATCGCGCCGAGAAATTCGGAAAAGCTCGGAATGGAGTCATTCGCGCCGCGCAATTTCAGGCGACGCAACTCAGCCGCGCTGCGCCTGGCGACCACGCCGGAGCCGTCAGTCAATCGTTCGAGCGTCTCGTCGTGAAAAACGACAAGTTCGCCATCAGCTGTGAGCTGCACGTCGCATTCAACGCCAAAACCGGCGGCGACCGCGGCGCGGGCGGCCGAAATCGAATTTTCGATCACGCCCTTTGACGCGTCATGCAATCCGCGGTGCGCGATCGGCCGCGCCGTCAACCACGAAAAATCGCGTCCGTTCACGACAAAATCTCGAAGATTCCCTCGACTTCAACGGCGGCGTTAAGCGGCAGTTGCGCCACGCCGACGGCGAAACGCGCATGTTTGCCGTTCTCGCCCAAAACGGCGGCGACGAGATCGGAGGCGCCGTTGACAACTTGCGGGAGCGAGGCGAAGTCCGGCGCGCTGTTGACGTAGCCGCCAAGCCGAACGGCGCGCAGCTTGGAAAGGTCACCGACTGCGGCGTTGGCCTGGGCAAGAACATTGAGCGCCGCCTGGCGCGCCGCAGCTTGCCCGGCTTCGAGAGCAACCCCGACGCCGAGTTTGCCTTGATGCGCCGGATCGACGCCATTGGCGCCGATCGGCAGCTGTCCCGATATGAAGAGCAGTGCGCCCGCGCGCGCGAAAGGAACATAATTGGCGACAGGCGCCGCCGCAGGCGGCAGCGTCAGGCCCAGCTCCTTCAGCCGAGCAAGCGGGGTGTCGGACGATGCGGTCATGGCGCCTCAATAGAGAAAGTCGTTGCTCCCAATCAAGCGCGACCCTAGTTTCCTACTTCACACGACGCAATGGCGTCGCTGATGCGCTCACACGGAAAGAGGTGCGATGATTTGGTTACGCGTGCTGGCCGCCGCAATCAGCGTGGCGACGCCGATCGGTCAGGCGTTTGCCGAGCGCGCACTGCCGCTCGCGAACCATCGGGCCGTTTACGATTTGAGCCTCGCAAAAGCGAGCGGCGCAAAGGCGCCGGCGCAGGCTCGCGGCCGTATCGCCTTTGATTTCTCGGGTTCGGCATGCGACGGCTATGTGCAGAATTTCCGCCAGATCACCGAACTGCAGCCGTCCGAAGGCGCGGCCAAGCTCTCAGACATGCGCTCGGCGACCTTCGAGGGCGGCGACGGCGCCGATTTTCGATTCAAGGTGGAAACCAAGGTCGATAATTCTCGCACCGAGGAAGTCGACGGAAAGGCCAAGAAATCCAGCGAGGCCCTGCTTTCCATCGACCTTTCCAAGCCCAAGCGCGCGCGTCTGGAACTGACCGGCCCAATGCTGTTTCCGACCGAACATCTGCGCAAGATCGTGGCGTCGGCCGTCGCTGGCGAACGCCTGCTTGAAGCGCGGGTCTTTGACGGCACTGGGGACGGAGAAAAGGCCTTTGACACCTTAACGATCATCGGTGAGCCGAAGACTGAGCCGCCGCAGGAAAAGGCCGCGCGCGTGAACGCGCTCGATAATATTCGGCGCTGGCCGGTGGCGATCTCCTATTTCGACCTCGGCAAAAAGGACGGCCAGCCGATTTATGTGCTTTCCTTCGATCTTTATGAGAACGGCGTCTCGCGCGCGCTGAAGCTCGACTACGGCGACTTCGTCTTGCGCGGCGATATGACGGATCTCGTCGTACAGCCGACGCCAGCCTGCAATAAGTGAGAGGTCTTTTCACTATCCTGGACGGTCGCCACGAGTCGCCATGGAGGGCGTTGGATGTTTCCCATTCCGCAATGCGTCTTTCTTACGCGCGGCGTCGGCGTCCATCGCCATCGTCTGACGGCGTTCGAATATGCGCTGCGCGACGCCGACATCGAACAACAGAATCTCGTGGCGGTTTCGTCCATTCTGCCCGCGGGATGCGACGTTGTTCCGGTGGAGAGAGGCGTCGCGACGCTTCAACCCGGCGAAATCACTTTTACGGTGCTTGCGCGCGCCGAGACTGACGAGCCCGGCCGACGTATCACGGCGAGCATCGGCCTTGCGCGGCCAAAGGAGCCCACGCTCTACGGCTATATTTCGGAACATCACGGTCATGGCATGACGGAGCGCGAAAGCGGCGACTATGCTGAAGACCTCGCGGCAACGATGCTCGCTTCGACGCTCGGGATTGAATTCGATCCCGATGCCGCATGGAACGAGCGCAAGAAGGTCTATGAAACCAGCGAGCTCATCGTCGAAAGCCTTTCTCTGACCGCTGCGGCGGAAGGCGCGCGAGGCGGCGAGTGGACCTGCACGATCGCGGCGGCGGTGTTCCGCTTTACAAAACTGGAAGGCGCGCCATGAGCGGAACGCCGACCTTCTCCGCGAGGCCGACCTTTCTCGGCGCTGAGTCGCGCGCCGACGCGGCAGTTGCTGTCGCGGGCGTCCCTTTCGATATTGGAACGACCAACCGCAGCGGCGCGCGCTTCGGGCCGACGGCGATTCGTCATGCAAGCCGTATGCTGATCGACGGCGATCATCCCTCGCTGTGGACATCGCCGCTCAGTCTACCGCTCGCCGACATTGGGGATTTCGCCATAGCGCTCGGCGATATCGTCGCAACTTTGAAACTCATCGAGGAGCAGGCCTCATCCCATGCGCATCTCGTGACGCTTGGCGGCGATCATGGAATCACGCTGCCCTTGTTGCGCGCTTGCGCAAAAAAGCGCGGACCTCTGGCGCTGATCCATTTCGACGCCCACGTCGACACATGGCCCGAGAATTTCGGCCAGCCTTATGCGCATGGCTCGATGTTCTATCATGCGATCAACGAAGGCGTTGTCGACGCGCATCGCATGATCCAGATCGGCATACGCTCGCCGGTTCAACGCGAAGTCTACGACTGGACGCTTGGACGCGGCGTCACGGTGGTTGCTGCGCAGGACGTTCACGAGAGGGGCCCAGCGGCCGTCGCCGCGCGCATTATCGAGGTTGTCGGCGACGCCCCAGTCTATTTGACCTTCGACGTTGACGCGCTCGATCCGGCCTTTGCGCCTGGAACCGGCACGCCGGAAATCGGCGGCCTCGCGACTTGGCAGGCGCGGGCGATTATCCGCAAGCTTTCCGGTTTGAACTTCGTCGGAATGGATGTGGTTGAAGTCGCGCCTGCCTATGACGTCTCCGAGGTCACCGCGCTCGCCGGCGCGACGATGGCCTGGGAGTATCTTTGCCTTTTGGCGGCGTCCGCCACCGCCGCGCGGTCAGCCTAGCACGAGCTTCCCCGCCACCCATACGGCACTTGCCAAGGCCGCCCTTCGGCAGCACTCTCCGCCCTGAACGGCCGCCAACGCGGCAGTCTGGTTCGGCGTTTTGCGGGTGGGGAGGGCGGGATGACCAGGGTGGACGAATGGCGGGCGCGAGAAGTCGTCGGCGTTTTCGCGGACGGCTATGCGCTCGACAGCGCAATCGCTGAATTGCTGAATTCGGGCTTCGATCTCGGCGACGTCAGCCTGCTTGCGGGCGAAAAGGCCGTTGTCGCCAAACTTGGCCATAAATATGAGAAAGTCGAGGACATCGAAGATGATGGTGACGCGCCTCGTGTTGCTTATGTGCCGAAAGAATCTCGTAGCACGAAAAGCGGCGCCATCATCGGCGCCCTTGTCTATGTCGGCGCGGCCGCGGCGGCTGGCGCTGTGCTCGCGTCAGGCGGAGCGCTCGCAATGCTTCTCGTCAGCGGCGTCGTCGGAGCGGAAGTCGGCGGTCTGATCGGCGCCGTCCTCGGCGAGTTCATGGATGACCGCCACGCAAAATATCTCCAGGAACAACTGGACCACGGCGGCCTGCTGCTCTGGGTCAGAACACGAAATTCGGCGCTGGAAGAAACGGCCAAGCGAATTCTCGCAAAGCACTCGGGCCGCGATGTGCATGCGCATGACATGCCCGTCGCGGCTGCGTAATCGGGACTATTGTGATGCCGGGTCATTTATGCGGGCGAAGCGTCGAGGTCGACCCTTAGCTCCCTTGGCCAATGCCGCAGGTCCGGGCAGGCTGCGAGCGATGCGTTGACAGCAACATTTCAGAAACAAATCATTCACAGCTAAGATATCTGCATTCAGTTCGCTGTCACTATTCAGTCGCACTTCACAGTGCTTGGAGTAACCTCTTGATTATCCCGCCGCGCTCGTGAGAGTAAGCGTCGGATTTTGGCTTTCGTCCGCTAGGCGGCAATCTGGACGTGAAACAGGCGTTGGGTCTCGCGAGCCGCATCTCTTTGAGCCGACGCCAAATTGTCATTGCGGCGACGGTTTTTGGCGCTTTGGCCCTGGTCGGAGCTCTCGTTTATCGGTTGAGCCCGCAAGGGAGCTTTTTCCGAGACGAGACTGGGAGAGCGGCGGACGGGCGGCGCATGCCCCCGGTCGTGCGCAAGGGCAAGGCGATATTCATCCCTGATGGGTCGCCCTATCGCGCCCATATTGCCGTGGCCCCTGTCGAAACCCGGAACGTCAGCCTCAGTCGCGTCGTGCCCGGCACAGTCGAGGCCGATCCGGCCAGGACGGTTCGCGTGTTGGCGCCCGTCAATGGGCGCGTCAGCGAACTAAACGTCGAGCTTGGCGACAACGTCACGAAGGGCCAGCCGCTCGCGACTATTGATTCGGGCGATCTGGCGCAGGCCGTGGCCGACGCCGAAAAGGCCCGCGCTTCCGCAAAGCTTACCAAGAGCGCCTTGGATCGCGCCACTGGATTGAACAAGGCCGGCGGTCTTGCGCTTAGAGAACTTGAGCAAGCGCAGAACGACTTTCTGCAGGCGACGTCGGAATTGAAGCGCGCCGAAGCCCGGCTCGACGTGATTGGCGACAACAGCAAGGTCACCGGCCAGCGTAAGATCACCCTTAACGCGCCGATCGATGGCACGATCACGGCGCTCGATACCGCGCCCGGCGACTTTATCGACAACACAACATCGCCGATGATGACCATCTCCAACCTCGATCGCGTATGGGTCACCGCCAACGTGCAGGAGAAGGATCTCGCCTTTGTTCAAAAGGGCGAGCGGGTAGAAGTTTCGCTTGTCGCCTATCCACGGGAAGTATTTCCTGGCAAGGTCGAAATCATCAGCCAATTGCTTGAAGCGGATACGCGCCGCAACAAGGTGCGCATCGCTTTCGACAACCCGCACGGCATGTTCAAGCTGAACATGTTCGCGACGGTGCGCTTCTTCTCACCGCCGTCGCAACGCGTGGTGGTTCCAGCGTCAGCGCTTATGATGGTCAACGACGCATCCAGCGTTTTCGTCGAAGTCGCCCCTTGGACCTTCGAGCGAAGGCCGGTCCAGCCCGAAGCCGACATCGATAGCGTCACGGTCGTTTTGGGGGTGAACGCCGGCCAGCGGATCGTCGTGCGCGGCGGGATCCTCCTGAATGATTGAGCGCATCGTCGAGTTCTGCCTCAAGCACCGCGCCGGCGTAATTCTGGCCACAGCGCTCATCTTTGCGTTTGGCGTCTATTCGTGGACGCAACTCAAGATCGAAGCCTATCCAGAAATCGGCGATGTCACAGTTATTGTGACTACTCGGGCGATTGGCTTGGCCGCCGAGGAAGTCGAGCAGCAGATAACAGTCCCGCTTGAACGCGCGCTCGCGAGCACGCCGGGCCTCCTCACCATTCGCTCGACGAGCACTTTCGCGCTGTCGCTCATCACCATGGTGTTCAAGGACGGCGTCGAGGACTATTGGGCCCGCCAACGCGTGTTGGAACGCCTCGCGCTTGTCTCGCTGCCTGCCAATATTCAACCTGGGCTCGGTCCGCTTACCGGGCCGACAGGCGAAATTCTCAGATACACTCTGGAGTCCGACACCAAAAACATCGAAGACCTGTCGGAAATTCAGCGTTGGATCGTCATTCCGGCGCTTAATCAGGTCCCAGGCGTTGCAAGCGTCGCCAATTTTGGCGGCGTCACGCGTCAGTTCCAGCTCCAACTCGATCCAGTCGCGATGCAGCGCTACGGGCTTGGATTGACAGACGTCACCAACTCCATCGTCGCAAACAGCGCCAGCGCCGGCGGCAGCCGCATCACGCGGGGAGAGCAATCCTACGTCATTCGCAGCATCGGCCTTGTCCGCACCAAGGAGGATCTTGGAAATATCGTCATCGCTGAACATGGCGGCGTCCCCGTGCTGACCAAAGACGTCGGCACGCCGCGCTACAGCGCACAAGAGCGCGAAGGCATGCTCGGCAAGGATTACAATTCGAACGCCATTCAGGGCGTCGTGCAAATGCTAAAGGGCGACAACGCCACGGTCGTTTTGAAGGCGGTGCATGACAGAATTGATGAGCTGAATGCGCAACTCGCGCCGCAAGAGGTGAAAATCGTCCCCTACATGGACCGCAACGAACTCGTTCAACTCACGGTCTCGAAGGTGGCGCATACCGTCACGGAGGGCATTGTCCTCGTCGTCGTCGTCTTGATGCTTTTTCTCGGCAGCCCGCGCAGCTCGCTCGTCGTCGCGGCGACGATTCCGCTGTCTCTGGCCTTCGCCTTTATCCTGATGAATTTCACCAAGCTGCCGGCGAATCTTCTGTCCCTTGGGTCGATCGACTTCGGCATTATCGTCGATGGCGCGATCATCGTAACGGAATCGATTCTCAGACTGCGAGAGCACAACCCTGACCGCGAGCTTCAAGTCGTTGACGTTCAATTCGTCGTCGGCCAAGTGGTGCGGCCGATCTTCTTCGCCACCGTTATCATCATCGCCGGTTATGTGCCGCTCTTGGGATTGGAGCGCGTCGAGGCCAGACTCTTTGCGCCGGTCGCCTACACGATCGCCTACGCGCTCATCGGCGCCCTGCTGTGCACGCTGATGCTCGTGCCCGGCCTCGCCTATATGGCGCTACGCTATCCATCGAAGCCCTTTCACAATCGCGTGCTCGAATGGATGGAAAAGCGCTACAAGGAAGCGCTCTATCGCTGCCTTGAGCAGCCGGCGATCATCTACGTTACGACGGCGCTCGCGATTTGGGGCGTCGTCGTGGCCGGCGGAACGGTGGGCCGCGACTTTCTGCCAAATCTCGATGAAGGCTCGCTCTGGCTGCAGGTGCAGATGCCGAGCGGCATATCGTTCGAGAAAGCGTCCGATATGGCGAGCGATTTGCGCAAAGCCGTAATGGAGTTTCCAGAAGTCTCCTACGTCATCACCCAGATCGGCCGGAACGATGATCGCACGGATCCATGGACGACGAGTCATATCGAAGCGCCCATAGGCCTCAACCGCTACGATTCGTGGCCCGATCGTGAGACGAAGGAACAATTCATCACAAAGCTGACCAAGCGCCTCAGTCAGCTTCCAGGAATGGATATCGGCGTAAGCCAGCCGATCATCGACAACGTCAATGATCTCGTCAGCGGCGCTCATAGCGCGATGGTGGTCAAGATTTTTGGCGAGGACCTCAAGGAGACCCGTCGTATTGGCAATGAGGTCGTCGCCGCTCTGAAGACGGTGAAAGGCACGACTCAGACATCGATCGTACAGGAGCCGCCGATACCGCAGATTGCGTTCCATATCGATCGCGCTGCGGCAGCGCGTTACGGCATCAATGTTTCCGATGTTTCGAATATGATCCAGGTTGGCGTCGGAGGCGCCTCGATCGGCCAGATTTACGTGAACGATCGCAGCTACGACATGACGGTGCGCTTTCCTCTTCAATCGCGCAACAGTCCCGAAGAGCTCAGCGATCTTCTTGTGAAATCCTCCTCGGGGGCGCAAATTCCCTTATCGGCGATATCAAAAATCACGTTGCAGAATGGAGAAAGCGCCATTTCGCACGAAAAAACGAAACGCGTGCTTACCGTTCGCCTCGACTATGCCGACCGTGACCTCAGCTCATATCTCGCCGAGGCCCAAAAGAAGGTCGCCGAGACAGTTTCGTATGACAAGCAGGCCAACAGCATCGTCTGGAGCGGAAAATTTGAAAATCAGCAGCGCGCGCAGGCGCGGCTGACGATCATCGTCGGCGTCGTGCTGCTGCTGATGCTGCTGATCCTTTACATTGGCTTCGCCAAGCTAAGAAACGCGCTGCTGATCCTCGGCGTGGTGCCGCTCTCTGCGCTCGGCGGCCTGATCTTGCTGATCGTGACGCGCGAGACGCTCAATGTTGCGACAGGCGTGGGATTCTTGGCGCTTTTTGGCGTCGCCGTGCAAAATGGAATTATCATGGTGTCGCATCTCAATCGCGTTACTGCGGTGCATGTCGCCTCGGCGCGCGCGCGACGACCGGACATGGAGGCGGGCGATGAGATTGACGGCCATGAGCGCGCGAACTTTCGCGATCAAGTTCTTGAAGGCGCAGCGGAGCGCTTCCGCTCTGTGTTGATGACGTCCGCGGTGCCGATGGTGGGCATGCTGCCTGCGGCGCTCGCGACAGGCGTCGGCAGCGACGTTCAGCGCGGCCTCGGCACGGTGATCGTCGGGGGACTGTTAGCGGCGACCGGGTTGATCCTCTTCATTATTCCGACGCTGCATTTTGTCATAGAACGTTTTATGGAAAGGCGCATGAGCGGCAGCGCCAATGAGATCCTCCGAGTCTGACAGTTAGCTTATGAGCGAGAAGAGCCATAGATGCAGGCAAAAAGCCGGCGCCGCGCCAGTTTTGCGCGCGGCGGCGCTTGCAGGGCTCGCGGCGGCGCTCTCGGGCTGTTTGGTCGGTCCCGATTTTGTTCAACCGCCGGCGCCGGAGGCGCCGCATTTTACTCCGGAAAAAACAGCCTCCCCTGGTCTGGGCCAGCATTTTGCCGAGGGACGCGACATCCCGGAGGATTGGTGGACGCTCTTTCGGTCAAAGCCCCTCGACACGCTGGTTCGCGAGGCGCTCGATCGCAATCCTTCGCTCGAGGCGGCAGAGGGGGGGATTCGCATCGCCTATTTCACCGCCGAAGCGCAGAGGGGCGTGCTCCTGCCCCAGGTCGGGATCCTTGCCAACGAAAGCCAGAACCTGCAGTCGAACAATCGGGCGCTTGGCGCGATCAACCAGTCGCTTTTCAACCAGTTTTTCCCGAGTCCCTACAACATCGTCACTGGTCAAGCGACGCCAAGCCCGGCGACGGTTAATCCAAACGCGCCTTACGGCCTTTTCTTGAAACAGCTTTCGATCAGCTATGCGCCGGACATTTGGGGGCTGAACCGGCGGAATATCGAGTCGCTCGAGGCGCAAACCGAGCAGGCGGCGTTCCAGATGGAGGCGGCGCGGCTGGCGCTCACGTCCAATGTCGTCGTCGCGGCCATTCAGGAAGCTTCGATCCGCGGGCAGATCGAGGCGACAAAAAACATCATTGCGATCCTGAAGGACTCCCTTGAAATCCTGAGGCGACAATATTCCTTCGGCTCCATCGCCAAGGCGGATGTCGTCGCGCAGGAGGCGGCGCTCGCGCAGGCCGAGCAGGCCCTGCCGCCGCTCGAAAAGCAGCTCGCGCTGCAGCGCGACCTTCTGACCGCTCTGGCCGGCCGTCTTTCCTTCGAAGAGATCGAGCAGAAATTCAACCTCACGCAACTGAAGCTGCCGGTGACAGTTCCGGTGAGCGTGCCCTCGATGCTTGTCGAGCAACGTCCCGACATTCGCGCGGCTGAAGCCAATCTGCATGCCGCGACCGCCGCTGTCGGCGTCGCCCGCGCCGCTCGGCTGCCGAACATCACGCTCTCCGCCAATCTGGGCGTGAGCGCCTTTCATGTCGCGCAGCTCTTCGCCCCGGGAACAGGTTTGTACACGCTCGCCGCGAACGCCGCGCAGCCGCTTTTCGATGGCATGACGCTATTGAACAAGGAACGTTCGGCCGTCGCGGCTCTGGAGCAGGCTGATGCGCAATATCGCAGCACGGTCGTTAATGCGTTCCAGAATGTCACTGACGCGCTACGTTCCTTGCAGTCGGACGCCAAGGCGGTCGAAACCGCGCGTAAGAGCGAAGACGCCGCCAAACGCAGCCTTGATATCGTGCGCATGCAATTGAAGTATGGACAGGTCTCTCAGATCGCCGTCTTCACTGCGCAGCGACTCTATTTCTCAGCCTCGCTATTGCGCGTGCAGGCTGAAGCGACGCGTCTCGCCGACACGGCGGCGCTTTTCATGGCGCTTGGCGGCGGCTGGTGGAACCGCGAGTAAGACTTCGTGGCGGGATGCGCAACAAGAGCCGGTGATGAATTGAAAACCGAAGACGCGATAGTCGAGCTCCGCGAACTTCGAGATGACGTCGCGTCGCTGCGTGACGCTGTGTTGCGCCAAGGCGAGGCGCGCCTCCTGGAGTGGGGCGCGACAGGGGAGGGGGCGTCCAATCTGGCCTATTATCTCGCTCTCCGGAGCCACGATTTGTTGGCGCTTCAATTGCGCCTCGCCGCCTATGGCCTTTCCTCGCTCGGCCGCAGCGAAGCGGATGTCATGCCCGCTCTCGACGCGCTGCTGGCGACCCTTTGCAGACTGTGCGGCGAACAAGCTGAATATCCACCCCTCGCTGCGATGCGCGCCGGCGAGGATGCGCTGAATCGCTCCTGCGATCGGATGTTCGGTGAAAGCACAGCGGCGCGCCGGACTCGCATTATGGTGACATTGCCCAGCGAAGCCGCCGCGGATTTGGGCCTCGTCTCGGCCCTCCTTGATGCCGGTATGGATTGCGCCCGCATCAACTGTGCACATGATGACGCTGTCGCCTGGAGCCAGATGGTCGACAATGTCCGCGCCGCCTCGCGGCGTCTTGGCCGAACTTGTAAGGTCATGATGGATATTGCGGGGCCGAAGCTGCGAATAGAGGCCGTACACGCGCCGGAGAAATATCGCTTACATCTAGGAGAGCGCCTGCGTCTTGCTCCTCGTCTCGACCAGCGCAGCGGGCCCTTGGCTTTCTCGCTCAATTTTCCGCAGGTCATTGCGCAACTGCGTTGCGGCTCGGAGGTCTCTTTCGACGACGGCAAGGCCACCGGTCGGGTCGTCGCTGTTGATAAAGAGGGCGCGGAGCTCGAAATCATCGCGGCTCGGGCGAAGGGGCTGCGGCTGAAGCCTGCTAAAGGCGTGAATTTCCCTTCGATCGACCTTGAGCTCTCGTCGCTGACGTCCAAGGATTTGGGCGACCTCGACTTTGTCGCGCGTTCGGCGGATCTGGTCGGCTTTTCATTCGTTCAACGTGTTGAAGACGTCATGCAGCTGCAAGCGGAACTCGCCGCGCGGCGCGGGGAGAAACCTGCACAAACGCTTGTCCTCAAGATCGAAACGCCGCTTGCAATCCGTAACCTTCCACGCCTGATCGTCCAGTCTGCGGCCCGGCATCCGACAGCCGTGATGATCGCGCGTGGCGATCTTGCGGTCGAGGTCGGTTTCGCGCGCCTCTCTGAGATGCAGGAGGAAATTCTGTGGCTATGCGAGGCCGCGCATGCGCCCGTGATCTGGGCGACCCAGGTTCTTGACCAACTCGTGCATGAAGGCGTCGCCAGTCGAGCCGAGACCACCGACGCGGCGATGGCGCAGCGCGCAGATTGCGTCATGCTCAACAAAGGCGACTATCTGCCACAAGGCGTGCGATTCCTGCAGGACGTGCTCGTCCGTATGGAACGCCACCACTCCAAGAAATTCGCCCGGCTCGCAAAGCTTCATGCGTGGTCGTGAGGCCCCTATGTTTTCGTTCATCGTCACAAAGTCGCGGCAGCCTTAAAGATGCTTTCGTAAAGATTTGGAACCTGCGAGAGCGGTTTGAAATGACTAAGCGAAGCGCAGGCATTCTGCTATTCCGCCGTGTCCATGGTTTGGCGCAGGTTCTCCTGATCCATCCGGGCGGCCCCTATTGGCGGCGCAAGGACGAGGGCGCCTGGTCGATTCCGAAAGGACTATTTGAGGAGGGCGAGGAGCCTCTGTCGGCCGCCAAGCGCGAATTTCTGGAGGAAACTGGAACGACGCCCCAAGGCGTCTTCATCGAGCTCGGCGAATTTCGTCAGCCGAGCGGCAAGCTGCTGATCGTATGGGCGCTCGAGGGCGATTTCGATCTCGCGTCGTTCAAGAGCGACACATTCCGAATGGAGTGGCCGCCGAAGTCGGCGCGTTTCGAAGATTTCCCGGAGGCGGACTGCGCGGAATGGTTCGATGCTGATAAGGCTGCGCGTAAAATCACCAAAGGTCAGCGACCGATTCTCGACGCTCTGTTCCGGCAGCTCAGTTCAACGCCACGCGCGACGGTTTAATCGGCTGCCGCGAGCGGCGGCGTCTCTCATGCGCTCGCGGTTGATGGAACCGCGAGCCGGCTCAAGCGCCGCCAGCGCGTGATGGGCTCGACGATTATGTCTCCCTTCTCAATATGAAGGCTTTGTCAATTGCGAGGACGCGTAATTCGCGAGCGTTTGTCACCTATGCGGCATGGACGGTTAAGGGGCTGGGTCACTGCTCCACATCATCGTTGGCGCGTTCAGGCAATAGCCCCACTTGCCCTTGAACCTTTGATACGTGTTATCCGCAAAAGTGAGAGTAAAGCTGCCCTAATACCAGTATTCCTTGGCGGGAGTTTCGGGGCCAACCTCGTCTTTGTACGAGTGCTCGCATTTAAGGTTTGCGCGGGCTTCAAACCACGTGCCCGTAAGGATTAATGGATTATAGTGGCCCATTGGATCCATACCGACAGTTCCAACGACCTCGCCTGGGCCGGCAGGATCCGGAAATTTGTACTCCCCTCGAACGGGCTCAGGAGCGCCCAGCGGATTTAGAAAATGCAATGTCAGCGGTCCATTATAACTTTTCTTACTCGGGCCGACCAATATGGTATTGATCGTGGTATCGATCCTCGGCGTCGGCGCGCGCTGCTGCTCCTCTCCAAAAGCTCCTGCGGTGCCGAAGATTAAACAATAGGCCAGTGATACCTTCGCAATTAACGCTATTGCTATGACCTCTCTCGCTGCGGTGCGCATCTGCAATCCTCTAAGTCTTGCGATCAGATCTCGACTTTGGCAACCAACGGCGGATCGCGATCGCTCATCCACAATCAAAAATATGCCCGGTGTAGAAATGGCGGCCGAGCACCGTATATCGTCGAACTGGCGGAAGGGGTGGGATTCGAACCCACGGTGGAGTTGCCCCCACGCCGGTTTTCAAGACCGGTGCCTTAAACCGCTCGGCCACCCTTCCGCGTCGGACGTGATATAGCACGCGTCGCACTTTTCGCGACCGGGATTTGCGCGTGCCGCTCTATTTCGCCTATGGCTCAAACATGGACGCCTCTGCAATGGCGGCGCGCTGCCCGCGCTCTCGCCTCATCGGGCGCGGACGGCTTGCGGGTTATAGGACGATTCTCATGGCTTCGGGCTTTGTCAGCGTAGCGCCGGACCGGCGCATGAGCGTTCATGGCGTGCTGTGGGACGTCGCGGTCGGCGATGTCGCGGCGCTCGATCGCTACGAAGATGTCGCTCGCGGACTTTACGCCAAGAAAAACTTTGCCATCCTGCGCGAACCCGTCGGCTCGGTCCATGCGCTGACCTATGTCGGCGGGAGGCCGGATCTCGGGGCGGCGCCCCGCGGCTATTTCGATGGCGTCATCGCCGCGGCGCGCGCGCAGGCGCTGCCCGGCGATTATATTGACTATCTCTCCGGTCTGCCCTCCATCCACCAATCAGGGCGCCGTCCATGAATGTGCAAGTTCCTGTCATCGGCGCGATCGACGAACTGCGCCGTTACGTTCGCGCGCATCGCGTTGCCGGCGAGCGTATCGGACTTGTGCCGACGATGGGCGCGCTCCATGCAGGTCATTTGTCGCTTGTGGAGGCGGCGCGTCGCGTGGCTGACCGCGTCATCGTCACCATCTTTGTCAACCCGGCGCAGTTCGGCCCGAATGAAGATTTCGCGCGCTATCCCCGCACGCTTGCGGCCGATGTCGAGAAGCTTTCGAGCGTTGTCGCTGATCTCGTCTTCGCGCCTTCGGTCGAAGAAATCTATCCGCCGGGATTTGCGACGAAGGTTGTGTTGGACGGGCCTGCGCGCGCCGACCTCGAAGACCGATTTCGGCCGACGCATTTTTCTGGCGTCGCGACGGTGGTGACGAAACTGCTCAACCAAGCGCAGGCCGACGTCGCGGTCTTTGGCGAGAAGGACTATCAGCAGCTCCTAGTGATCAAGCGGCTCGCGCGCGATCTCGACATCGCGACTGAAATTCTCGGCGCGCCGACGTTGCGCGAGGCGGACGGCCTCGCGATGTCTTCGCGCAACATCTACCTCTCGCCCGAGGAGCGCGAGCGCGCAAAGGAACTTTGCGCCGCGTTGAGAGAAGCGGCGCGTCGCATCCTTAACGGCGACGACATGGGCGCGGCGACGGGCGCGGCGCGCGCCGCGCTTGCCGGAGCGGGTTTTGATGTCGACTATCTCGAAGCGCGCAATGCGGAGACGCTCGCCCCCGTCGAAACTCTCGACGACGGTCCAATTCGTCTGCTCGCGGCGGCGACGCTCGGCGCCACGCGGCTTATCGATAACATTGCGGTTGAACCATGAGCGATCGGGAAATCATCCGACTCTTCATTGAAGGCCGCGTGCAGGGCGTCGGCTATCGCGCCTTTCTTGTTCGCGAGGCCCTTTTACTCGATCTCACGGGCTGGGCGCGCAACAGGCGTGACGGCGCCGTGGAGGCGGTCGCCTCAGGTCCGCGTCCGGCGCTCGAAGCGTTGATCTCGGCGGCGCGGCGTGGTCCAAGGCTTGCGCGAGTCGACGCAGTGCGAGAAGAGCTGGCTGACGAAGCGGCGCTCGTCGAATTCTGCGGCGCCGGATTTTCCGTCGCTCCTGACGCGTGATCGGGAGATGATGACGTGACCAACAGCCGCCGCTTTGTTCTCGCCGGAGTTATGGGCTGGCCGATCGCGCATTCGCGCTCGCCGAAGATTCATAATTACTGGTTCGCGCAATATGGCGTCGAAGGCTGCTATGCGCCGCTGCCGGTCGAACCCGGACGGCTCGAGGCGGCGTTGCGCGCTATGCCAGCGCTCGGTTTCGCCGGCTGCAATCTCACGATTCCGCACAAGGAGACGGCGCTTCAGTTTCTCGATCGTGTGGACGAGTCGGCGGCGCGAATCGGCGCCGTCAATTGCGTCGTTGTCGAAAAGAACGGCGCCCTGATCGGCCGTAACTACGACGGCTATGGCTTCGTCGCTTCTTTACGCGAGGCTGCGCCATTTTGGCGGGTCGAAAGCGCGCCTTGCGTCATCATTGGGGCTGGCGGCGGCGCGCGCGCGATCGTCGACGGGTTGCTCGAGGCGGGCGCGCGAGAGATTCGTTTGTTCAACCGCACTTTGGCGCGGGCCGAAATTCTTGCCGCCGACTTCGGGCCGCGCGTGGCGGCGCTTCCGTGGGACGAACGTGAAGCGGGACTCGCGGGGGCAGGACTTGTCGTCAACGCGACCAGTCAGGGAATGGTCGGCCAGCCGCCGCTCGATCTATCTCTCGCCGAATTGCCGACATCGGCGCTCGTCGCCGATATTGTTTATGCGCCTTTGGAGACGCCGTTATTGGCGGCCGCCCGTAAACATGGCGCAACGCCCGTCGACGGGCTTGGCATGCTGCTTCATCAGGCGCGCCCGGCGTTTCGGGATTGGACCGGCGTCATGCCGGAAGTCACGCCGGAGTTGCGCGCCATGATCGTAGAGACGCTGTAAAAGGATAGAGCGTCGCGGTTCTCGCCGCGACGCTCTTCACGTGACTATTAACGCTTACGCAGCACGCGCGCCGTAGAGCGGCGCGAGGGAGACAGTGAACATACGTTGCGTGAGCGAGAGTAGTTCGTTCGAATGACGCAGCAGCGTATCGAACCGTTCGCTCATGAAATGCGACTGAAGATTTGTAACTTCGTCGAGCGTTTTGGCCTTGGCGAGCCGTTCCGCGAAGTCGAGAACTGCGGTGGCGTTCTCGGCCCAAAGGTCGATGGACTTCTGCGACCAGAGCGCCGGGTCGAATTCCTCGGCTCCCGCCGACTTTATTTCTACGGCGACCGCAAGGGCCGTTGACGGCGCCGACGCAATCGACGGCTTCTGCGCTTCGATTATAACCGGCGCGGGCTCGGCGCTGACAGCTCCGCTCGCCTGGGGGGCCGCGTCCGTCTCCACAGAAGCCACGCGTTTGGTTTCCGGAAGCTTGGACTTGGGGGGACTGTTCTGCGGATTGGCCATTGAACTTCTCCCAGTTAGGACTTCGTCGAGCGCTGGAAGGACGCGCCAAGCTCCTTGGTCTGCTCTTGGATCGTCTTTAGCTGCGCCTGCACGAACTCCGACTGAAGCTTGAAGACTTCCTGCGGATCCTTGGCGTGGACGAGTTTCTGAGCGAGATCGAAGGCCGCGTTGACGTTGGCTTCGGCGAAGGACAGGGCCTTTACGCTGACGTCCTTAGCGCTCTGCAGCCCAAACGGAACATCAGCTGAAGTGTCGAGCGCCTTCTGCGCCGCTCCGGCGAAACCTTCAAAAGCCTTGCGCGCCTGTTCGACGCTTTTTTCAGCGAAATCGCGGACTTCAGTAGGAATTTGGTAGATCGATTCGACCATGGCGCACCTCCGTGCCGTGAAAAAGAAACTGTCGCCGCACTAAACCACATCACCACTCGCGGAGCGCCCAGCCCAAACGACGATCCGGCGAGTCGAGCCATCCTGCCTCATTTTATGCTGCAATGCAACAAATTTGTGCGCCGCAGCAGGAGCAATTCACCCTTTATCGGAGAAATGCGTCGAAATCCGTTCAACGCTCATAGACCTCGT
The DNA here is from genome assembly GCF_005771425.1 of Methylocystis sp. B8. Lineage (GTDB taxonomy): Bacteria > Pseudomonadota > Alphaproteobacteria > Rhizobiales > Beijerinckiaceae > Methylocystis. Next base: position 227,049 of record NZ_VBTZ01000003.1, read on the forward strand.
GTAAGGCCGCGATTAACTTGATGGCGTTTCCGTGAGCGTTGAGCCGACGAGACGCCTAACGGCGCGCCGCGAGCGAGACCGTCAGGCAGAGGCGGTAGGCAAATGGGCGATTCGCAGCAGGAGCTCGAAGAGGGGGCGCGCGCAGCTGCTTGCGTCGCTGCGGACCCCGTATTTTCCGCCCTCGACGCCTCCGGCGCGCCCGTCATCGTCGCTGATGGCGATCCGCGCCGCGTCGCTTTTATGAACGATCAGGCTCGCGTCCTCTTTGGCGAAGACGCTGCACGGATGAGCGATCTCCTGTTTCGCGGCGATGATCCGGGCTCTCGGCGACTGGTCGAGGTTATCTCTGCGCTGAGTGAGAGCTCCGCCCTACGCCTTGAGCGTTTGCGCATGCGCTTTTTGGGGCAGGCGCAGATAGTCACCGTTCTTTGCCGGACCCTCGGGGAAGAAAGCGGCGGCTGTTTTCTCATCGCCGCGCTGGGAGTGCGGCCGGATGCGCCTGCGGATGATCAGCGCCCGAGTGCGGTCACGGGCGCCATCAGCGAAGAAACGGCGGACCTTCGGCGTCGTCTTGCGGCCCGACACGGCGCCCGTGCGCCGCGATTTCTTTGGAGGACTGATGCGGAGGGGCGCTTCATCGACGTGAGCCACGCGCTCGCCGACGCGCTCGGCGAAGCCGCCGCCGACATCTTAGGCCGCTCAGTGAAGGATGCGTCTCAGGCGCTCGCTCTCGATCCAGCGTTTGCGCGCGCTGTCGCCTCGCACCGAGCATGGAGCGGGGTAGAGGTCGAGTGGCCGTTAGAAGGTGGAAGCGTGCCGACGACTCTCGGCGCTCTGCCGCTGAGGGATTCGGCGCAACGGTTTTTCGGTTATCAGGGATATGGCGTCCTGCATCTCGACCGCGCTCGCGTGGCGGCGCCAGCGGCGGTAGCCGGGTCTCAGCGCGAGAACCCCCGGGGCTCACTGGCTGATAACGTCATTATGTTGCGCGCGCCTTCGCCCACGCGCGTCGCTTCCGATGCGGCGGAAGCCCTCAGCTCAAGCGAACGCCTGGCTTTCGATGAAATCGCGCGTGCGCTCAAGGAAGGCAGTTCTGTCCTTTCCCAAGCGGACGCCGCCGGGAATTCAACGCCGGTTCCTGCCGACGGCCAACCGGCGACGACGTTCGGGAGCAACCACGAACTTATCGCGCGGGGTCCGGAGCAAAGCGCTTTGGCGCTCGCCCGAGCGCTTGAAGAAAAACTTGCGCGAACGAAATCGGAGAATGCGCTGCTTAGCGGGGCCTTCGATCTTTCTCGCGCGCCGCTGGCGATTATGGCCGTGGATGCGACGATCATCAGGGCCAACGCTCAGTTCGCGGCCTGCTTTGGCGCCGATGCAAGAACGCTTGCGAACCGCAACCTCGTGTCTGTTCTTAGCCCGTCCGACGCGCAAACCTTGGCGCAGCATCTTACCGCTTTTCGCCAGGACGCGAGCGCGCGGCTTCCGCTAATAATGTCGCCGCGGGGCGGCGGCTTTCCCGTCGACCTCACGCTGCGCCAGCTTCCGGTTGAAGGAAAGCCGACGCTTCTTATTTCCGTCGAGCCCCGAGAGGACGCTTCTTCAGACGAGCGCGCGATTGAAGCGGCGCGGCTCGCCGCCGAAAGCGCGAATGCGGCGAAATCAGATTTTCTCACCCGCGTCTCGCACGAGATTCGCACGCCGCTGAACGCAATCATCGGCTTTGCCGAAGTAATGATCGAGGAACGTCTCGGGCCGCTCGGCTCTCCGCGTTACAAGGAATATTTGAAGGACATGCACGCCTCTGGCGCGCATGTCCTGTCGCTCGTTAACGATCTTCTAGATCTTTCCAAGATCGAAGCGGGGAAGATGGAGCTTTCCTTCGCGCGCGTCGACGCCAATGCAGTCATCGCCGAATGCGCATCGATTATGCAGGCGCAGGCCAATCAGGGGCGCGTCGTCATACGGCTCGCGCTTGCGCCGGGACTGCCGTCGCTGTGCGCCGACGCGCGCTCACTGAAGCAGATCCTTCTCAATCTTTTGTCGAACGCAGTAAAGTTCAACGAGCCGGGCGGGCAGGTCATCGTTTCAAGCGCGCTGAACGACGCCGGCTCTGTCATCATTCGGGTCAAGGACACCGGCATCGGCATGTCGGAGGAGGATGTCGCAACCGCCTTGGAGCCATTCCGACAGGTGGACGCTTCGCGCGGGGCGAGCGGCACGGGGCTTGGATTGCCGCTAACGAAGGCTCTTATCGAGGCGAACCACGCCTCCTTCAGCATCAAGAGCCGTCACAATGAAGGCACGCTGATCGAAATCGCTTTCCCGCCGCCGCAGGTTCTCGCGGCGGAGTAAGCCGACCGTTCTATGGATCAGGAAATATTGTCGCCGCTCGGCGAAAGAAGAGCTGAAGCTGATCAGCTCAGTCCGTTGGCGCAATAACGCCAGCGTTTACGCTAGGCTGCTGCCCGCCAACGGACCGTATTGGACGTAAATGTCCTGATTTCTTGAACTTACTTCATCCGCATCGCGACGAGAGCGCCGCCGATGACGATAGCGAGCATGAGTCCCGGGATCAGATACTGCATATTTTCCTCCCACATTGCGCCAGCCAGTGGCTCTTTTTTCCGGCTTCGCCGCGATACAGCTTCACCAAAGGGGACAGTCTTTGTCAAGCGCCGCTACGCCCTATTTGTGCGGGTTTGCGCCGATATTGGCTGGGCCGGATCGGTTGAGCGCCGCGCATTGCCGACACGGCGCAGTTGCTCCAATCTGACGGGCCACGATGAGAGGCGACTCGCATTCTGTATGACCCCCGTGTCCCGCGCCATCGATCTTAACGCCGATCTCGGGGAAGGCTTCGGCCATTGGCGCATGGGCGATGATGACGCCATGCTCGATATTGTGACGAGCGCGAATGTCGCCTGCGGTTTCCACGCCGGCGACCCCGACATCATGGCGACGACATTTGCACGCGCCAAGGAAAAGCGAGTCGCCGTCGGCGCCCATGTCGCCTTTCCTGATCTCGCGGGGTTTGGCCGGCGCGCATTGCCGATGAATGCACGGGAGATCGAGCGCGCCGTCGCCTATCAGCTCGGGGCGGCGCAGGCGCTCGCCGTTCTGAGCGGACATCGGATCACGCATGTGAAGGCGCATGGGGCGCTCGCCAATATCGCCGAGCGCGACGCTGATGTGGCGAACGCCATCGCCCGGGCCGTCGGCGGCGTCGACTCGTCGCTCGCATTGTTGGCGATCGCGCTGTCCGAGCAGACGCGCGCCGGCGAGCGCGCAGGCTTGCGCGTCGTCAACGAAATCTTCGCCGACCGCGCCTATATGGATGACGGACGCCTCCAGCCGAGATCGCAGGAGGGCGCGATTATCGAGGACATCGAAAGAGCCTGCGCGCGCGTCGGCGACATGCTCGCGAATGGCGGTCTGAGGACTGTCAGCGGCAAGCTCCTGCCGACGGCGATCGATTCGATCTGCGTCCATGGCGACGCGCCGCTCGCCGTTGAAATGGCGCGGCGTTTGCGGGGGTCGCTTGAACGCGAGGGCTGGAAGTTGCGCGCCTTCGCCGGAGCCTAACCACAATGGAATATGAGGCGCCGCGCTTTCTCGACTGCGGCGAGGCGGCGCTGTCAGTCGAATTTGGCGACAGTGTCGATCCCGCAATCAATGCGCGCGTGTTGGCGCTCGACGAATGTCTTCGCGCCGCTATGCCGGCGGGCCTGCGCGAAACGACGCCTACCTATCGCGCACTTTTCCTGCTCTACGAACCGCTCGAGATTTCGCGGGACGCGCTGATCGCGGCGATCGAAGGTCTTCTCGGGCCTGCGCGCATCGAGGCGCGGGCGTCGCAGCCGGCCGTGCGCTGGACCATTCCCTGCTGCTACGATGCTGAATTCGCAGAGGATATCGGCGAGGCTGCGGGGCTGCTCGGGCGCTCCGCGCAATCGCTCGCGCAGTTGCACGCCGGCGCAGACTATCGCGCTTACATGTATGGGTTCGCGCCGGGCTGGTGTTATCTCGGCGGACTGCCCGACGCGCTCGCGATTCCGCGGCGCACGAGCCCGCGTGGATTGACTCCGCAGGGCGCGACGCTGATCGGCGGCGCGCTTTCCCTGATCGCCGCCAATCCCATGCCTACCGGCTGGTATGTCATCGGGCGCACCCCCGAACGCATGTTCGCGTTGGACCGCGACCCGCCTTTTCTTATTGCGCCGGGCGACGCTGTGCGCTTCGAGCTGATCGACGCCGAGACATTCCGGACGCTCGATGCGAGGGCCTTGGCAGGCGAGACGGTGGCGCGCCGCGAGACTCTAAAATGAGCGCGCGGCTTCTTGTTGAAGCCGCCGGACCCGGCGTCACCATTCAGGACGAGGGTCGCTTCGGACTGTCGCGTTACGGCGTTACGCCTGCGGGGCCGATGGATATTGGCGCTTATCTCGCTGCGACGCGCGCCGCGGGCGCCGACAGCGCGATCGAAATTTCGCTCGGCGGCGCGGCGTTTCGGGCGGAAGGCGCGACGCTTTGCGTGGCGGTCGCTGGAGGCGATTTCGACATCCGTCTCGACGGAAGACCGCTGCCGTCGGCTTGCCTGTTGCCGCTTGCCGAGGGCGCGCGGCTCACGCTACGCGCAGGTTCATCGGGGGCGTGGTGCTATGTCGCCGTCGGCGGAAGGCTCGACTTGGCCCCAACGCTCGGCTCGCGCGCTACGCATGCCCGTTCAGGGCTTGGCCCAAAGCCGCTCGCCGTCGGCGACGCCTTGCCGCTCGCCGAGGCCGCCCCGCCGCCTCTTGAGCCGTCGGCGCTTGCGGCGCCTTGGCTCGCTTCGAGCGACGCGCCGATCCGGCTGCTTCTCGGGCCTCAGGACGATTATTTCGCGCTGGAGGAGATTGAGGTCTTTCTGAACGCGCGCTGGCGCATCGGCGCGCGCAGCGACCGCATGGCCTATCGGCTCGAAGGTCCGGCGATCCGTCATCGACAGGGACACGACATTGTCTCGGACGGCGTCGCCATGGGCGCGATCCAAATTCCAGGCGATGGCGCGCCGCTGGCGCTCATGGCCGACCGTCAGCCAACCGGCGGCTATCCGAAAATTGCGACGGTGATCGGCGCCGATCTTGGCCGGCTGGCGCAACTACGTCCCGGCGAAAATCCGTCCTTTCGCGCCGTGAGTTGGGACGAGGCGGTCGCCACCCGTCGCGCTTATTTCGCAGCGATCCAAGCCGGCGTAAAACGCGAGCCTCTCTCCGCCGAGCCGACCACCGAGTCGTTGCTCGCCGAAAATCTCGTCGGCGGCGTCGTCAACGCAAAAGATTGACTATTCCGCGGGCTCTTTGATCTCGGCGATGAGCGCAGCCGGTTTCGCGGTCAGGGCGGGCGCTGCGGCGACGGCCGTCTTTGCGGCCGCTTTTCTTCGCTTCCACCACTTATAGAGCATCATCCACCAGGGGTCGCCGACATGCAGGTGATAACGCAGCGGCGTCTTGATGATGGCCAACACTAGTCCGATCGAGAACAGGCACCAGACCGCGGGCCATTCATTGATGTTGCCTGTCGTCAGGCTCGCGAGAAACGGCCCCGCGACCCATGAGAAGAGGATGAAGCGCCAGCTGCCGTAAAGCGAAGGGATGTAGAAGGCCATCAGCGGATATTCGATGTAGCCGCGCCCGAGATAGGCATTGTTCGCCATCGAGTTGCCGAGTCCGTTCGTCGGCAGCAGCCAGGCGATGTGCCATTCGCCGCGCACCGTGCAGAGCACGTCGCCGCAGAGCGGCCTTCCCAAGGCGCAGTGACCCGCCCAGGAGAAGGGATAGAGCTGGAGCAGCATGGCGATGGCCGCGACGAAACAGCCGAAATAGGCCCAGGGCGCGATGATGCGGGCGCTGTCCTTGGGCATGAAATAAAGCGCGACGGCGTTAATGAAGAAAGGCTGGAACGTTATGTGGAGATAACCAAACATGGTCATCAACTGATTTAGCGGCGAGTCGCATTGGTTTAAGACGGAATAGGCGACCGCCTGAAGCGATTCCATGCTGGCGAAATAGAGAAGGCAGACCCAGAGGGCGAGCGGTTCCGGGTCCTTCTTCAGCGCCGAATAGGCTGCGCCGGCGATCCCCGTCGCCGCCAACACCGTCGACGCCTCTCCACTCCAGCACATTCGGGCATTTCCTCTTTTCTTGTCTGCGACCCGATACACTATCCGCCGGGCGGGTCAAAGCCCCAAAGGCCGAAAGCCTTTGCGTTCAAGCCGAAGCGTCAGGCGAAAAATCCGCCGGCGCCAGCTCGAAGCCGGAGAATTCGAAGCCTGGCGCGACGGTGCAGCCGACGAGGCTCCATTCATGCGGTCCTCGACCGAGGCTTTTCGCCGACTGCCACACGCCTGAAGCAACCACGGCTTGCGGCCGCTCGCCGGCCGCGAGCGCCGGGCCGAGGCGCACGACCTCAGTTCCAATCTTAAGCTCCAGCGGAGCCCCGGCGTAGAAGTGCCAGACTTCGGCGGCGTCGACGCGATGCCAGTGAGACACGCCGCCGCCCGGAAGCAAATAGTAGATCGCCGTCGAGGCGGCGCGGCCGCCGGTCGACGAGGAATCGCGAAAGGTCTGCCGATAGAAGCCGCCCTCGGGATGCGGTGCGAGATCGAGAACCCGCACGATCTCCTCAGTCGAAAGCGCACCTGTCATGCGGTGAAATTGTTCTTGCGCTCGCGCATCGTCGCGAAGACGGCGGAAGGATCAGCGCCCCGCATGCCCATCCTAGCCATTACGCTTGGGTCCTCGACCCGCAGAAACGGATTTGTGGCGTTCTCGAGCGCGATCGTCGTCGGCAGGGTAAACTTTCCTGCCTTGCGTAGGTCGGCGACGGTTTGCGCCCGCGCGCGCAGCACCGAATTGTCCGGGTCGACGGTGAGCGCGAATTTGGCGTTGGCCTGCGTATATTCATGGCCGCAATAGACCTGCGTTTCGCCTGGCAGGTCGGCGAGCATTTCGAGAGTGAGATGCATCATCTCCATGGTGCCCTCAAAAACGCGGCCGCAGCCGAGCGAAAACAGCGTGTCGCCAACAAACAGGATTTCATCGTCTTCAAAGTAATAGGCGATGTGTCCGAGCGTGTGGCCGGGCGTCTCGATAACTCGAGCGCGCGCTTCGCCAACCTCCACCACGTCGCCTTCTGAAACCGCGCGATCGAGCGGGGGAAGACGATACGCATCCTTGGCGGCGCCGATGACCTTCATATGCGGATAGCGCGCCTTGAGCGTCTGCGTTCCTTGCACATGATCCGTGTGATGATGCGTCAGCAGCAGATGCGTCAGGGGCCAGCCCCGCCGATCGGCTTCGTTGGCGATCGCTTCGCCGTCCGGCGCGTCGACGCTCGCGGTCGCGCCGAGCTCCGGCTCATGCCCGAGCAGGCCGAAATTGTCGTTAAGGCAAATGAACTGCGCGACCTCCAAAGCCATGTGGCGTCGTCTCCTTATGGGGTCGCTATCATAAACGCTCTTCGTCGAAAAATGCGACAGCCGAGACTGAACCGATCGTTCCGCCTTGCGTGGTCGATCGATTGCCCCGATGATTAAATTCATGCTCGACGTCGTCGATTTGCGCGCCTTTTACGATACCGCGCTGGGTGGGGTCGCCCGCCGCCTCGTGTCGCGGCTGGTGCGCGCGCGCTGGCAGGACCATGCGGGGCTGCGCGTGCTCGGCCTTGGCTACGCCACGCCCTATCTCGACGATTTTCGCGAGAAGGCGCAGCGCGTTCTCGCCTTCATGCCGGCCACGCAGGGCGTCGTTCACTGGCCGCTCGATGGGCGCTCCGCCTCAGCTCTCGTGGAGCCGTCGATGACGCCGCTACCCGACGCGAGCATGGATCGCATCCTGATTGTGCATGCGCTCGAGACGGACGATCATCCGCATGATCTGCTTGAGGAGATCTGGCGCATTCTGGCGCCCGGCGGCCGCGTGCTGATCGTCGCGCCGAGCCGCACCGGACTTTGGGCGCGCGTCGACACGACGCCCTTCGGACAGGGCCATCCTTATTCGCGCGGCCAGCTGCAGCAATTGTTGCAGGAGGCGCAGTTCCTGCCGCTCTATTGGGACGAGGCGCTTTACGTGCCGCCGTTCCAGCGCGCGTCGCTGCTGCGCTCGGCGCCCGCTTTTGAGCGCATCGCCGGCCGCTTCTCGCTGCCAGGCGGCGGGGTGCATATCGTCGAGGCGACAAAGCAACTCTATCGGCCGATCACGCGCCGCGCCGTGCGCCGCGCCCCGCTCGAACTCGAACCGGCGATGGAGCCTGCTGGCGCCGAGCCGGGGCTCGAAGGAGTATAAGTTTAGAGCGTTGTACTACTCGCGGAGCTATTTTCGGATGCGTCGCGAAACGGCATAGTGACAGGCGTCGCCTGCGCGCGCGATCGGCCCTTGGAAGCGATCCACCGCAAAAATCTCACCCACAAGGACCATTTTCGGATCGAGGGCGCTTGACCGAGCGAGGCTTGCGCCTGAGCGAGCGAATCCTCAAGCAACGCATCGTGCAAGGGACGATAGAAGACCGGCCAAGACAACAGGGCCGGGCCATGCGCAAGCATCTCCAGAGTGTGTCGAAGGACGCACCTCTGCGCGTCAATGCCGATGACTTCGTAACCGTGATGGCCATCGAACCCTGTTGGTCCGGTGAATTGAAATCTGATGCTCCGCCCTGGGGCATACGCCTGCACGACATAGCGAATTGGCCCGTGTCCGCCGACTGCGCCGACTTGCAGGGGGCGATCAAACTCCATGCGAGGCCAGTTTTCGCCCGGCCAGAGAGCGTCTTCCTGCAAGGATAATGTATTGATGAGCGCGCCTGCCTGCTCTGAGGGCGCCAACAGTTCTCGCTCGTGTATGTTGAGAACCTTCACCACCCAGATCCTGCTTGTACGAGACGCAGACCGTGAGCTGATTAAACTCGGCGGCTTTTTCCATAGCTTCGCGTGTCACCGCCGACCGAATTCGACCCTCACGCCGAACGACTGCGCCAGGAACAAGGCGCCGTGGATCAGTCCAGTTTCGTCGATGCCGTGGCCGAGCCGCGCCGAGAGATGCCATTGGGTCGGCACGCCTGAGTCCGCGAGCGCATTGGCGGACATGAGCAGCGCCTCGACGGGGATCATTTCGTCTTCTTCGCCATGCGCCAAGAGAACCGCCGGCGGTTTCTCGTAAGCTGTCGGCTCTTCGCCGGCCTCCGCCGGCCCAAGCACATAGACCCCCGAATAGCCAAGGATCGCCCGCGGCGCGCGCACCCTGCGCAATCCTGTATGCAGCGCCATCATCGTGCCCTGGCTGAATCCGACAAGGGCGAGCGCTCTGTCATCAAATCCGCGCTTGGCGAGCTCTTGGTCGAGAAACGCGTCGAGAGTCGAACGCGCAGCGACGCAGCCGCGCCAGCGTTCTTCCGGATCGCGCATGGTCAGCGGAAACCATTGTCGGCCGGTCGGCGATGCGGCGCATCGCTCAGGCGCATTCGGCGCGACAAAATCAGCGTCGGGAAGGAAGGCGCGCCATTGACGGCCGATCTCGATAAGATCGGCGCCGTCTGCGCCATAGCCATGAAGGAAGATGACAAGCTGCTTCGGCTTGCCGGAACGCGCCTGTACCCTTGGACCGTCAATCGCCGCCATATGCCCGCGCCCTTCCGTCGCTTCGATGCGCTGGAAGGTTTATGCGCGAAGGGCGGCGCCGGCGCAACGGCGTGCAATGTTAGTAGGTTTTTACCAGAAACGAGACGATCTTGAACGCGTAAATGCAAGCGACTGCGAGCGTGCTGTGCTTTACCATGGTCATGGCGAGATAGATGTGATCAGGCCTCATCAAAATCCTCATAGTCGCACGCAACCGCTGCGCGCCGGCGATCGCATCAGGAGCGACATTCAATCGAGACGGTTGCTTTGCGAAACGTCGCGCGGCCTGCGTCTCCAACAGGCTCCCGCAAGAGGCGCGCCACGCGCCGTCGGCTCGATTGCGTCGGTTCGCCGCAGGCAAACCCGAATGTGTTCGATCGAACCCTTCGCGGGCAGGTAACGTTCGACGAGGCGCTGGGTCAAGCAAACCGAACTGAGAATTGCCGCTTCGCGACAATATGTCACCGAAGCGACATCGTTGAACGACAGGCAAAAAAACGGCTGGCGAATTTGCCAAAATGCGCCAGATGGCAATGACTAAACCCATCGACCACGGGGGCAAAAGGAAGCTTACGCTATGGCCAAGTTTCTCATCATCGCGGGGCTCGTGATGATCGGCGTTGGCGTCCTGTGGATGGTGGGCGAGCGGTTTGGCCTCGGGCGTCTGCCCGGCGACATCATGGTCGAACGCGGCAATTTCCGTTTTTATTTTCCGCTTGCGACGTCGCTCATTTTGAGCGTCGTCATCAGCCTGCTTTTGTGGCTGTTCAACCGGTGACGGCCTTTGACAATTTGACGCAGTCGCCTCCTAATGCCGACGCGAAAGGAGGCGCCCGTGCCCGAATTGTTCAAGCATCTGTCGGTAGGCCAAATGGCCGCGCTGTTCTGCCTCGGCTCACTTGGCGTGACCTGGCTGGGCGTCCTTCTTTTTCAACGGCTCGTGCACAGATGGATACATGGACGCCGCAACGCCAACGAAATGATTGGGCTAATATTGGCGTCGTTCTCGACGCTATACGGCATCCTACTCGGACTGATTGCGGTCGAGGCTTATCAAGACTTCTCCGCTGTCGGCGATGTCGTCTCCAAGGAGGCGCTAGCGATCGCCGCGCTTCACCAAGATTTCGAAGGCTTTCCGCAACCGACGCGCGGCGAGCTTCAGGAGAAACTGCGCGCCTATGCCCGCGAGGCGATCGACGCTGTGCACCCGCCGCCCGACGTTGCGCAAAATCCTCATTCGTCCTCGCCCGCATTGACCGGACTATTCGCACAGGTGATGAGTTTTCAAGCCAAGCTCAAGAGCGAGGAGATTGTCCAGGCGGAGACGTTCACTCGTCTGAACACGCTTGTCGAGCATCGCCGCTATCTTATCGCCGCCGGCGACGGCGGCATTCCGAAAGAGCTCTGGTGGGTGGTCTGTCTGGGCGGCTTTCTATTGATTGGACTTCTGTGCATCTTCGACATGGAGCTCCATGTCCATCTGATCCTCAGCAGCGCGATGGCGCTGTTCATGGGCTCGGTGGTGTTTCTCATCGCCGCGCTCGACAATCCCTTCAACGGCGGATTGACGGTCGATTCGGCGCCGATCGAAGCGGTGTTGCAGACCTTTCCGATGGTCCGTTGAGAGGCGTGGCGGTCCCGAAGGGATTCGAACCCCTGACCTTCGGTTTAGGAAACCGCTGCTCTATCCTGCTGAGCTACGGGACCGCGCGCGCATCTGTTTAGCACAGCGCGCTTCTTAAAAAAATTCCGTTGCGCGCTGTTCGGCGGCGAACTCGCGCGACGTCGTCGCTGATGGAGAGACTTCCGGCAATGCGGCGATACGTTCGCGGACGCCGACAATGCCGTGGCGATGTCGCCCCTTATGTTTCGATGGCGCGATGCGTCGATCATCACCCTCCCGTTGTGAGCGTGAGACATGGGAGTTGGAAGAAGCGTTAATGAGCGCTGCGCCTTCCAGGGATAGACCGGGCAAGTCGCCCGGCTTCGCCAGCAGGTTTGAAATCCTTGAAATATTCGGCGCGCCCGGAGCGGATATGCTAATGTGAAGCCCGTGCGGGGTCGCTGATTTTGTGGGCTAGGGTATGCGGCTCTAGCAGTTCCGTACGCCTATGGACCCGGCTCGTGATCGAAAAGCTCGAATTCCTGATCGCCGTCGCAAAAGAGAAGAGCTTCTCGCGCGCGGCGGAGATTTGCGGCGTCACTCAGCCCACGCTTTCGGCCGGCATAAAACACCTTGAAGACTCGCTTGGCGTATTGCTCGTCAATCGTTCGTCGCGCTTTCACGGCCTTACGGCCGAAGGCGAGCGCGTGCTCGACTGGGCGAAGAGGATCGTCGGCGACGCGCGGGCGATGAGGCAGGAAGTCCGAACCCTCAAGGAAGGCCTTACCGGCCAGTTGAAGATTGCGGTGATACCGACGGCGCTGGGCATCGTCTCGGCGCTGACCACGCCCTATCGCGAGAAACATCCAGGCGTTCGTTTTTCCGTGATTTCCGCCTCGTCGAGCGAAGTGCTGACGATGCTCGACAATCTTGAGATCGACGCCGGGATTACTTATCTCGACAACGAGCCGCTCGGGCGCGTGCGCACGGTGCCGCTGTGCTCGGAGCGCTATCGGCTCTTGACCTTCGCAGACAATCCGCTTGGCGACAGGGAGCGGGTGACCTGGGCCGACGTTGGCCGCATCGATCTCTGTCTGCTCACGCCGGATATGCAAAACCGTCGCATCATCGAACGGCTCATCCGCAAGGGCGGCACAGAGCCCGCGCCGATCCTGGAATCGAACGACGTGATCTTGCTTTTCGATCATGTGAAATCCGGCCGCTGGGCGACTGTGCTGCCGGAAAAGCTTGTGAAGACGTTGAACGTGACGGCCCCGCTGCGATCAATCCCCATCGTCGAGCCGGAGGAGGTTCATGAAATCGGCCTTGTGGCGCCGCAGCGCGAGCCGGTGATCCCTCTGGTGGCCGCCCTGGTCTCCGAGGCGAAGAAGCTCGCGGAAAGGCAAGCGCTTGGAGATTAATAGATTCGACCTATCGCGTCACGAAGGGTCGCTATTGATCACGCCCTGGATTTCCGGCACTGTTCTCGGAATTAATCTAAAAAGGGCGGTCGTATAAGCGTAACGCCCGGGACTGAAAGGGAAGAAATGGCTGGCGCTGCTCAGTATAGCGACGAGCGTGCGCGGGAGATCATCGCCGCCCATATGGGTCTTCAAGGACCCGCGATGCCTATTCTGCACGCGCTTCAAAAAGAATTCGGCTATGTGCCGGACGCCGCCGTTAAGCAAATGGCCGAGGCGCTTAATATCTCGCGCGCCGAAATGCATGGCGTGGTCACCTTTTATCACGATTTCCATCGCGCCCCGCATGGTCGCCACACGTTGAAGATCTGCCGCGCCGAATCCTGCCAGTCGATGGGCGCCGAACGACAGGCGCGGGCGTTTCTCGACAAGTTGAAGCTCGACTGGGGCGGCACGACGCCGGACGGCGCGTTGACCGTCGAGCCGGTCTATTGTCTGGGCCTGTGCGCGCACAGCCCTTCTGCGCTTTACGACGGAGAGCCGATCGGCTGCGTCGATTCTGAAAAGCTCGACGAAATCGCCGCGGAGGCGCGCGACTGATGGCCAAGGTATACATCCCGCTGGATATGGCCGCCGTCGCGATGGGCGCCGACAAACTGGCCGCCGCCGTCACAAAAGAGGCCGCGGCCCGCGGCGAAAACATCGAGATCGTCAGAAACGGCTCGCGTGGAATGCTCTGGCTCGAACCCCTGATCGAGGTGGAGACTCCCGCGGGCCGTGTCGGTTATGGGCCGGCGAAGGTCAAGGACGTCGCGTCGCTGTTCGATGCCGGCTTCCTCGCCGGCGGCGCGCATGCGCTGAACATCGGGATCGTTGACGAACATCCCTGGATGAAGAAGCAGAACCGCGTCACCTTCGTGCGCTGCGGCGTGATCGATCCGCTGTCGGTCGCCGAATATGAGGCGCATGACGGGTTCAAGGGCCTCAAACGCGCCTTCGAGGTCGGGCCCGCGGCCGTCGTGGAGGAAGTCGCCAAGTCGGGCCTGCGCGGCCGCGGCGGCGCGGGCTTTCCGACCGGCATCAAATGGAAGACGGTGGCGGAGTGCCCGCCCGGCGAGAAATATGTGGTGGTCAACGCCGACGAAGGCGATTCCGGCACTTTCGCCGACCGCATGATCATGGAGGGCGATCCGCTCTCGCTGATCGAAGGCATGCTGATTTGTGGATACGCCGTTGGCGCTTCCAAGGGCTATGTCTATCTGCGCTCGGAATATCCCATCGTCGCCAAGGTCTTCCAGGCGGCGATCGAGACGGCGCAAGAGTCGGGCTGGCTCGGCAAGAACATCAGGGGTTCGGGCTTCGACTTCGACGTCGAATTGCGCATTGGGGCGGGGGCCTATGTCTGCGGCGAAGAGACCTCGCTGCTCGAATCTCTCGAAGGCAAGCGCGGCATCGTCCGCGCCAAACCGCCGCTGCCGGCTCATGTCGGCCTCTTCGGCAAGCCGACGGTCATCAACAATGTGCTCTCCATGGCCACGATACCGATGATCATGGAGAAGGGCGCCAAGCATTACGCCGATCTCGGCGTCGGCCGCTCGCGCGGCACCATGCCGCTGCAGATCGCCGGCAACGTCAAATATGGCGGTCTCTTCGAGACGGACTTCGGGATTCCGCTTGGCGTGGTCGTCAACGAGATCGCCGGCGGCACCCGCTCTGGTCGTCCGGTCCGCGCGGTCCAGGTCGGCGGCCCGCTGGGCGCCTATGTTCCGGTGTCGCTTTTCGACCTTCCGATCGACTACGAGGCGTTCGCCGCCAAGGACAGCCTGATCGGCCATGGCGGCCTCGTGGTTTTCGACGACACCGTCGACATGTCCTGGATGGCGCGCTTCGGCATGGAGTTCTGCGCCATTGAAAGCTGCGGCAAATGCACGCCCTGCAGGCTCGGCTCGACGCGCGGCGTCGAGACGATCGACAAAATTCGCGATGGCCTGAACGTCGACGCGAACATCGAGCTCCTAAAGGATCTCTGCCACACGATGAGGTTTGGCTCGCTCTGTGCATTGGGCGGCTTTGCGCCCTATCCGGTCGAGAGTGCGCTTCGCCATTTTCCTGAGGACTTCCGCAAGCCGGCCCTTGAAGCCGCTGAGTGAGGTAGCCGCCATGACGCTCATTAAGGAAATCGATTACGGCACGCCCGAATCAAAATCCGAGAAACTTGTCACGCTGACCATCGACGGGAAGAGCGTCACCGTGCCCGAGGGCACGTCGATCATGCGCGCGGCGATGGAGATCGGCACGGAGATCCCCAAGCTCTGCGCGACCGACAGCATCCAAGCCTTCGGCTCTTGCCGACTCTGCGTCATCGAGATCGAGGGCCGTAACGGCACGCCGGCCTCCTGCACCACGCCGGTCGCGCCGGGCATTTCCGTCAAGACGCAGACGCCGCGACTCGCCGCCATCCGTCGCGGCGTGATGGAGCTTTATATTTCCGACCATCCGCTCGACTGTCTGACCTGCGCCGCCAATGGCGACTGCGAGCTGCAGGACATGGCCGGCGCGGTCGGTCTGCGGGACGTCCGCTACGGCTATGACGGCGCCAATCACGTTTTCGCGCGCAATAGTGGCGAAGCGAATTTCAACTGGAAGCCAAAGGACGAGTCGAACCCCTATTTCAGTTACGATCCGTCCAAGTGCATCGTTTGTAATCGTTGCGTGCGCGCCTGCGAAGAAGTGCAGGGCACCTTCGCGCTGACGATTTCCGGCCGCGGTTTCGACTCGCGCGTTTCGCCGGGCATGGACGAAGCCTTCATGGAATCGGAATGCGTGTCCTGCGGCGCCTGCGTGCAGGCCTGTCCGACAGCGACGCTGATCGAGAAGTCGGTCATCTCCGTCGGTCAGCCCGAGCATTCCGAAGTGACGACTTGCGCCTATTGCGGCGTTGGCTGCACCTTCAAAGCCGAAATGCGCGGCGAGGAAGTCGTCCGCATGATTCCTTGGAAGGACGGCAAGGCGAATCACGGCCACAGCTGCATTAAAGGCCGCTTCGCCTATGGCTACGCCCATCACGGCGAGCGCGTCCTCAACCCGATGATCCGCGAGTCGATCAATGAGCCGTGGCGTGTTGTCTCGTGGGACGAAGCGATCAGCTTCGCCGCCGACCGGCTGAAAGCCGCGCAAGAGAAATACGGAAAGAATTCTGTCGGCGTGATCACCTCGTCGCGCTGCACGAATGAGGAGAGTTACCTCGTCCAGAAGCTCGCGCGCCAAGGCTTTAAGAACAACAACACCGACACCTGCGCGCGCGTCTGCCATTCGCCGACGGGCTATGGCCTAGCGCAGGCGTTTGGCACGTCAGCCGGCACGCAGGATTTCGACTCGGTTGATGACGCCGACGTTATTCTCGTCATGGGCGCCAATCCGACTGACGCGCATCCGGTGTTCGGCTCGCGTATGAAGAAGCGTTTGCGCGAGGGCGCTAAGCTGATCGTCATCGATCCGCGCCGCATTGACCTCGTGAAGTCTCCGCATGTCGAGGCGGACTATCACCTGCCGCTCAAGCCCGGCACCAATGTCGCGATGATCACGGCGCTGGCGCATGTCATCGTGACCGAAAATCTCGTCAATCTCGATTTCGTGAAGTCGCGTTGCGACTGGGACGAATATCAGGACTGGGCCGCCTTCGTCGCGCAGCCGCAATATAGCCCGGAATCGCTCGAAAGCGTGCTGGGCGTGCCGGCCGCCGACATTCGCGGGGCCGCGCGTCTCTACGCGACGGGCGGCAATGGCGCGATCTACTATGGCCTCGGCGTGACGGAGCATTCGCAAGGCTCCACCACCGTTATGGGCATCGCCAATCTCGCCATGGCGACCGGCAATCTCGGCCGGCGCGGCGTCGGCGTAAATCCGTTGCGCGGCCAGAACAATGTGCAGGGCTCCTGCGATATGGGCTCGTTCCCGCATGAGCTGCCGGGCTATCGCCACATCTCTAACGATGCGGCGCGTCAGGCGTTCGAAAAGGATTGGGGCGTTTCGCTCGATCCGGAGCCCGGTCTGCGCATCCCGAACATGTTCGACGCGGCGATCGAAGGCACGTTCAAAGGACTCTATGTCCAGGGCGAGGACATTCTGCAGTCCGACCCCGATACGAGCCATGTGTCGCGCGCGCTCGCGAATATGGACATCGTCATCGTGCAGGATCTCTTCCTGGTCGAGACGGCGAATTACGCGCATGTCTTCCTGCCGGGCGCGACATTCCTCGAGAAGGACGGCACCTTCACCAATGCCGAGCGTCGCATTCAGCGCGTCACCAAAGTAATGTCGCCGAAGAATGGCTACGCCGATTGGGAAGTGACCCAGCTTCTCGCCAATAAGCTCGGGCTCAATTGGAACTACGCCAACGCCAGCCAGATCATGGACGAAATCGCGCGCCTGACGCCGTCCTTCGCCGGGGTGTCGTTCAAGCGACTCGAAGAAGTCGGTTCGCTACAATGGCCGGTCAACGCCGACTCGCCGGACGGCATGCCGATCATGCACATCAACGGCTTCGCGCGCGGCAAGGGCAAATTCGTCATCACCGAATATGTCCCGACCGATGAGAAAGTGGGGCCGCGTTTCCCGCTGCTGCTCACGACCGGGCGTATCCTGTCGCAGTACAATGTCGGCGCGCAGACAAGGCGAACCGAGAACACCCAGTGGCATCCTGAGGACGTTCTCGAAATTCATCCGCATGACGCGGAAGATCGCGGCGTGCGTGACGGCGACTGGGTGAAGATCGCGAGCCGCGCCGGCGAGACGACGCTGCGCGCCAAGATCACGGATCGCGTCGCGCCGGGCGTCGTCTATACGACGTTCCATCATCCGACCACTCAGGCCAATGTTGTCACGACCGATAATTCCGACTGGGCGACCAATTGTCCGGAATATAAGGTCACGGCCGTTCAGGTCTCGACCACGAATGGGCCGACCGATTGGCAGCATCAGTATCGCGAGCTGACGGAGCAGAGCCGTCGCATCGCGAGCGCGATCGACGCGGCGGAATGACAGAAACGCCATCGCCGACCCTTCGAGTGGAATGCCTGGCGCGCCGTCACGATGTGACGGCGCGTTCTTCTCGCGTGATCCCCGAGGAGACGCCGATCGCCTTCACCTATGGCGGCGCCACGCATGCGGTGATGATGGCGACGCCGGCGGACTTGGAGGATTTTGCGATCGGCTTCGCGCTGACCGAGGGGCTGATTGATTCGCCGGAGCAGGCCGGCGACGTCGAGATTATCGTCTCCGACGCCGGCATTGAGCTGCGCGCCTGGCTCAAGGGCGGACGGCAGGAAGCCTATGCCGAACGTCGCCGTTCGATGGCGGGACCGACAGGGTGCGGTCTCTGCGGCATAGAGAGTCTGGAGGCGGCGACCCGCGTTCTGCCTATGCTTGACAATGCTTTAGAAGTGCGCGCCGACGCTTTGATCGAGGCGATGGAGCGTCTTCCCTCAGCTCAGAAATACAATCAGGACACTCGCGCCATCCACGCCGCGGCCTTCTGGAACCCGGCTTCCGGCGCGCTGATCGCACGCGAGGACGTTGGCCGACACAATGCTCTCGACAAGCTCGCCGGCGCCTTGACGCGTCAAGCGATCGCCGCGACGCAGGGCGTCGTGTTGATGACAAGCCGCGTTTCTGTTGAACTCGTGCAGAAGGCCGCGCGTATGGGCGCGCCAATCATCGCCGCCGTCTCCGCGCCGACCGCGCTCGCCGTACGCAACGCGCAACACTGCGGCATGACGCTCGTCGCGGTCATGCGCGGCCGAGACTTCGAAATCTTCACCCATCCGGGACGCATCCTCGAACAGGTTTCCGCACATGTCGCATGATTCGGTCGATAAGCTCGTCAAAATGGCTAACCAGATTGGCAAGTTCTTCGTGGCGCAGAAGCACCCCGAAGGCGTTGCGAGCATGACGGATCATTTGAAGAAATTCTGGGACCCGCGCATGCGCGACGCGATTATCGCTCATGTCGATCACGGCGGCGTTGGGCTTGATCCGATCGCGATCGAGGCGGTGAAGCGCCTCAGACATCGAGCGGGCGCCGCCGCTTCGGGATTGCGCCCCGGCGAGGGCGGCGCCGACGGCTGAACAAATCATTCTTACGCTGATTGACCAATGACCGATCAAATCTGTCCCTGCCGCGCAATGGACGCGCAACAGCTCTCCTATTCAGTCTGTTGCGCCCCTTATATCGAGCAAGGAGCGCCGCCGCCCACCGCCGAAGCGGTGATGCGCTCGCGCTACACCGCCTTCGTTGTCGGCGACATCGATTATCTTATCGATACCTTGGCGCCGGAGTCGCGTCACGACTTCGATCGCAAGGCGATCACCCATTGGTCGCGCAGCTCGCAGTGGCTCGGACTTGAAATTCTCTCAACAGAGCAAGGACAGCCGGGCGATGAAACCGGCTATGTCGAGTTCGTCGCGCATTTCACTAGCGAAGGCGAACGCTATGCGCATCGCGAGCGATCTTTGTTCCGACACGATGCGCAGGATGGCCGCTGGTATTTTCTTGAAGAGGCTAATCGGAAGAATGCGCCGATCGTTAAGGGAAAACAGACAGGGCGCAACGATCCTTGTCCTTGCGGCTCCGGCAAAAAATTTAAGAAATGCTGCGCCGCCGCCGCGTGAAGCCACGACCGCATTTCCTTCGATGTAGCCCATCAAATCCCCCATCCCCAAGGCCTGGAACAAAGCGGCTCCGCCCGCGTTTTGTCGGCGTGAAACATTCCTAACCTCGGAGAATGGGCGATGGATTGGAATCGCGTCGAAGGCAATTGGAAACAGTTCAGGGGCAAGGTGCGGGAGAAGTGGGCTGAGTTGACCGACGACGATCTCGCTCGCATGGACGGCAAGCGCGAGCAATTCGAAGGCATTCTTCAGGAGCGTTATGGCGAGGGGCGGGATCGCATCCGCGAAGAAGTCAATACTTGGCTCAAGACCCTCAACTAAGCGCCAACTTTCAAAGCGTCGCGGGCTTAGGCGCGTGATGCTTCTCCGCCGACCTCTCGACTGCCCGAACCTCAGGTTCGGGCTTTTTGCGCACGCTCGGATCTTTGCTTGGGTTTCTCATGCGCCCAAGCGCTTTATCCTTCCCGGAGAAGCAACAAAACGCCGAGCTATCTGGAAGTCGGAACATTCTCGGAGAGGGAGAGTTGTTTTCCTGTCCGTCTCCGATGAAAGGAGAGCGAAATGAGTTGGAAGCCTAAACTTGGAGTGAACTGGCGACAGTTTGTCGTTGGAGCAGCCGGCGCGATCGTCCGGGCGTTGTTCATTGGCCCCGAGTTTCTGCGCGAGCGTCGCATTCTTGTTCGTGAACCGGGTCGAGCGGAGATCGAATATTGGCTACGCAATCGAAATTGAACCGCTAGCGATTGCCTGTTGTTCGACAGGCAATCTTTTTTTTGCCGCGGTTTAGATTTTTTTAGCTACTATCCGCCCACGCGCTTAATCAGTAGGCGTCCTACTCGGCTGGCCGAGATAGTCGCGGCGCAAGCAGGTCCTGCACCTTATCCGGTATGGGTTCGCAGAGACTGTCCTCATACAGCTGGCGCAGTTCCACCATCAATTGGGCGGTGAATCCGAGCAGCGACAGATGGGACGCTGTGTCCTTTCTCTGCTCGGTTAGCGTTCGCCGTCGCCGTCCCGGCGTGTCATGTTCAACCTTCTTTTCCATTTCGAAGTCCTGGCGGGGGGCGGATGTGGGAGTCGGCAATTCAACAGGAGGTGAAGGTTCAACAATATGAGCGGCCAAAATGTTCCCGCCACGGCCAAACTTGTTCTTTATTCGGCGGAAGCGGAACGAGGCGCTCAAACAGACGTTATTCCAGACGTCCACGTTTTAGGGGGTCGGGATGGCGCCGCGGTCCTTCTGGAAGGGCTATTTGAAGCTTTCGCTGGTGACCTGCCCGGTCGCGATGACGCCGGCCACTACGGAAGGCGAAAAGGTCCGCTTCCATATCCTTAATCGAAACACGGGCAATCGAGTCGTCAGCCAATATGTCGACTCGGTGAGCGGCGCGCCGATCGGCGAAGACGACGCCGTGAAAGGCTATCCGCGCAGCGAAAACGATTACGTGCTGCTTGAAGATGAAGAGCTCGACGCCCTCAGTCTGGAGAGCACGCGGACGATCGACATCGACACCTTTGCTCCAGCGTCAAGCATCGACTGGATCTGGTTCGACAAGCCGCATTATCTCATCCCCGATGATCCGATTGGCGTCGAGGCCTTTTCCGTCATTCGCGATGCGATGAAGGCGACTGGCACGGTCGGCGTCTCTCGGCTCGTAATGTATCGGCGCGAGCGCGCCGTGATGGTCGAACCGCGCGACAAGGGTCTGGTCTTATGGACGCTGCGCTTCGCCGATGAAGTGCGTGATCCTAAGGACTATCTTGACAAAATCCGCGCTGAGACGCCGAACGCGAAAGCGCTTGGTCTGATTTCGAAATTGATCGAGGAACGCAAGAGTCATTGGGACCCCGCGATGGTTCAGGATCCCGTTCAAGCTCAGTTGCTCGACATCATTTCCGGAAAGAAGAAGGAGCACAGCCCGGCTCGCGCCAAGAAGCAGGCGCCCGCGACGCCGAGCAACGTCGTCAACATCATGGATGCGCTTCGCAAGAGCATCGACGCGGAAAAGCGTAGCTCGAAGCGCCGTTAGACTTTCTTTTTGCGCGGCTTAGGCGTTTCGATTGGCGCCGCCGCCTGTCGAAAGTCGGCCCAGGGATCGCTCTTCAGAGAATCAAGGCGCGCCAGAGTCTTGGCGATCGTGAAATAGGCAGGTCCAATCGCCGGACTGAGTTCGTCCCAGGCGAGCGGAACCGATACGGCCGCGCCGGGCCGCGCGCGCGTGGAGTAGGGGGCCACCGCCGTCGCGCCGCGCTGATTGCGCAGATAATCGACCAGTATCTTTCCCTGGCGCTTCGACTTCGTGATTGTTGAGACAAATTTGCCGGGGCTGTCATTCGCCATTGCGTCGGCGATGCTTTTGGTGAACGATTTCACCTGCGGCCATTCCGCTTTGGGCTTAACGGGCGCCATCACATGGAGGCCTTTTCCGCCCGATGTCTTTACGAAGGCGGCGAGTCCGAGGTCTTGAAGTCGGGCCTTCGTCTCTTCAGCCGCCGCAATGACGGCATCCCATTCGACCTGCTCGCCGGGATCGAGATCCATGATGATGACGTCGGGACGCTCCCAGTCCGACGCCGTCGATCCCCAGGGGTGAATTTCCAAAGTAGCAGACTGAACCAGCGCGATCAGACCGTTGAGATCCTTGATGCTGAGCAAGGGCTCTTCTTCGGACTCCTTCGGATCGTCGATGAGCACGATGTTGGGATCGATGCCTTTCCAGGCGTGTTTCTGGAAGAATTTCTCTCCGTCGACGCCGTTTGGGCAGCGCAGAAGCGCGAGCGGACGATTGACGATGAACGGCGCGATATAGCGCCAGACTTCGGCGTAATAATCTGCGAGCCCCTGCTTGGTTATGCCCTGATCGGGCCAATAAAGCCGATCTGGATGGGTGAGCGTCACGGCGCTTTTCTCCACGCGCGCCGCCGCCGGCCGCTCGACTGGCGGCGCCTTCTCGCGGACAACGTCGCGCGCTTGCTTGTCTTCACGCAAACCGCGGAAAGAAGCGTGGCGAAGAACCTGATCCGCCGTCCAACCGCGAAATTCGACCTCAGCCACCAATTCGGGACGCACATAACGGACGTTGCGCGCGGCCTCCGTGCTGAGGCGCGCGCCAAAAGGGCTCGAGGGCGTGCACAGGGGATCGAGCTTCAAGAAAAGCTCATGCGCCATATCGGTCGTGAAACCCGTTCCGACACGGCCGACATGGCATAAAACCCCATGCTGATAAACGCCGAGCACGAGCGCGCCGGTCGCCTTCCGCGACACTGTCGAAGGCGTATAGCCCGCAATCACAAATTCCTGCCGCCCAAAGCATTTGGCCTTCACCCAACTCTTCACGCGTCCGGAGCGATAAGGCGAGTCGCGCAGCTTCGACACCACGCCTTCAAGACCAAGTCGGCACGCATGCGACAACACGACCGCGCCGCTATCTTCGAAATGAGCGCTGAGGCGAACTTTATCGCCGTTCTCACCGCCAAGGAGCTTTTCCAGCAACGCCTTGCGTTCAAGCAAGGCGGCGGCGCGCAGATCGTAGCCGTCGAGATAGAGAAGATCGAAAATCCAGTAAACGAAACGGTCGCTGCGCCCTGCGCTGAGATCGGCTTGAAGCGCTGAGAAATCTGACGCGCCGGAGTTCGTCTCGACAACGATTTCACCGTCGATGAGAGCGGAACCCATAGGCAGCGCGCGCAGCGCCGAGACGATCTCGTCCCCAAACTTCTTCGTCCAGTCGAGGCCACCACGCGAAAGCAGACGCACGCGGCCCGCTTCAACGCGCGCTTGTACTCTATAGCCGTCGAATTTGATTTCGTGAATCCATTCCTTGCCGGCCGGCGCTGCGCCGGCGCTCGCCTGCATCGGGCCGACAAAATTTGGCAGCTGAGCCTTTTTTGCGCCTTTTACGCGCGATGGTTCTAGGTCCCTCGCCGGAGCCTGCTTCCTTGTGACGGCGCCTGTCTTGACCGACTGGGATGACGCGGCCTGCTTTGGCGCGGCGCTTTTCTTTGAGGGCCGCTTTGACTGACCATCGGCGACATCGCCGATCGTGCGTCCGGTTTTTACCGAGCGCGGCATTTCCTCGAGAATGTCTTCGTCTTTAGGGGATCGCGCAAATTCATCTTCGCTTTTGATGAGAAGCCAGTTGTCGTGCTTCCCGCACGGCCTTCGCGCCATTCGCACGAGATGCCAACGCCCCCCGAGCTTCTTGCCCCGCAATTCGAAATTAAGATGGCCCTTTGCATAGCCCTTGTGCGGGTCGCCCTCTGGAATCCAAACGCCCTTATCCCAAACGATCACTTCGCCCGCGCCATATTGGCCTTCCGGAATAACGCCTTCGAAATTGCGATAGTCGAGAGGATGGTCTTCGACATGGACGGCGAGCCGCTTTTCGCCCGGCACAAGGCTTGGACCTCTCGTGACGGCCCAGCTTTTCAGAACGCCGTCCATCTCCAGGCGAAGGTCGTAATGCAGACGCCTCGCGGCATGTTTCTGGATCACAAAGCTGTGGCCGGTCTTTCGGCCGCCTCGCCCCTGCGGCTCACGGGTCGTGGAGAAGTCACGCTTCTTGCGATAGTCGGCGAGGGACATGCGAGGTCAACTCGCTTTTCGGCGGGTCGCGGTTGTCTTTGTCTTGCGCGCCGGCGTCGCCCGCTTCTTGGCAGGCTTGCCGCTCTGGTCCGATAGAGCCGCGCTTTCGCGGAACGCCTCGAGCAGATTGATGACCTTGCCTTCACGCGCCTTGCGGGGCGGCGCAATGGGCTTTCCTTCGAGCTTCGCCTTCACGAATTCGGCGAGCGCCTGTTCATAACGGTCTTCGAACTTAGACGGATCGAAGGCTCCTCTCTTTGTGTCGATGATATGCTTGGCGAGTTGAAGCATCTCGCCCTGTATCTTGACGTCGGGCACTTCGTCGAACGCCTGTTGCGCGGATCGCACCTCGTAGTCGAAACTTAAGGTGAACGCGAGAAGACCCTCGCCATAGGCGCTAATCAGAACTGTGCGGGAGCGCCTGAAGAGCACCGCTTTGGCGATGGCAGCGACCTTATTCTTGCGCAGGCCTTCCCGTATCAGAACGAAAAGTTCGTTCGCGTCGCTTTGTGACGGCGAGAGATAGTAAGGCTTGTCGAAATAGACGTTGTCGATTTCGTCCAAGTCCAAAAAGGCGTCAATCGTTAGAGCCTTGTCGCTCTGGGGTCTCGCCTGCGCGATCTCCTCGGGCTCTAGAGTGACGTATTCGTTTTTGTCGACCTCATAGCCTTTGATTTGATCGCCTGATTCAACCTGCTTTCCAGTCTCGCTGTCGATAAAGGTTCGTCGCACGCGATGGCCAGTCGCCCGATTAATCGTATGAAAGGCGATCCTGTCGGATGTCGAAGTCGCGGAATAGAGCGCCACCGGACAGGTGAGCTCAGCGATCTTGAGAGAGCCCTTCCAATTCGCTCTCGGGAGCAACGCACACCTCGTACGCTCGCGCCGTTGGCCACGGCCAGGGCATTACGCTTCTGGAGCCCCTGTCCTGTCAAGCTTTTCTGCAAGTTTGGAGGCGATCATCAAGCCTAATGCAGCGCCGATGATCAGATGAAGATTAGGTCCGACTCGCTCGGCGACGGCCTTGGCCGCGACCGGCGCCAGCGACCCGATGGATTTAACCATGTCGCTATTCGACTTTAGAAATTGGTCGGCCAGCGCCATGGCTGAGAGGCCTTGCGCTTCGAATTCGGCAGCCTCAGTCCGGGTTTCATCAGGGCCGGTTCGCCGGCTCGCGGTTGCGAAATAGACAATGATGGCAAGAAAAATGAAGACTCCGGCGATCACGAGATTTCCCGCGATCTCGCCCCAGATCTCCGTCGCATAAGCATGGGCGGCCGCTGTCGCGAAGCCGAGAGCGAACAGAGCGAGGATGACAACAATCGCGAAACGCGACGCCCCTCGCGTCGCGTTCTCGATGGTTTCGTCAACCCGGCGGAATATCGGATCGAGGAACATGTTCATCGCGCGAGATTAGCTCCGGCTCTTCCACATCGTTCCGACCAAGAATCCGCCGGCGATCGCAAGCAACAGTGCGGCTAAGGGCTGCTCGCGCACGGTAGCTTCAACGGTCGTCTTAAAACTTTCGGTCGCGGTTCTCGCCTTCTCCGCGATTTCGCGAGACTGTTGCGTCACTGTCGCCAGCGCAGCGTCGGCCTTATCCATCGTTTCGTCCATTTTGGCGCTCACGTCTTCGGCAATCGAGGAGGCCTTAGCGGCGGCGTTTACGGACGCCTTGTTGATAGCGTCCTGCGCTTCTTGAACCTTATTCGTGACCTGCGATGTTACGCTCATGTCCTCTTCTCCGCTCTTACCGCCGCGCTGGGCGTATACTGAACTTGCGGATTGTTTGATTTGTTCCTCTACAGGCTGCGCTTTCGCTGGCATTATTCCGGAAGATGGATTTCGTGCTGCGCGAACAAAATGGATGGACCGAAGACCGAGCGTAGCTTCCTGTTAAAGAAGGCCAACAGCTCGGGCGCGCGCGATGCCAGCGACTGATCTTCAATCGTATGCATCTGCAAGTTAAGCGCCGATGAAGCAGGGCAATTTGACGCCGACGTAACTTGGCAGGAATAGCCAATACTCCATCGCCGGCCGGAGGCCGCCGGCAAGGCGTGAGTTGCTACAGTTCTCGAAAGATGTCTTGTCCACCCTCAGCGAGCTTCGCCTCGCCGATTGATTTTTGAAATTCTCCAACAACGATCTGCGCCAGCCCGGCGAGCGCGAGACTGGGCGACTGCGTGGCCATGCCGAGAGTCAACTTGGTCTTGCCCATGGCTTGATTAGCGTAGCCGCGCATCTGATCCGTGGCCCCCGACTGCACGATGCTGTCGAGAGCCTCCCGCATCGAATCCTTGACTTGAGCGACCGAGTAACGCGCCCGCGCCGGTGGGTCGATATCGCTTGGATTTTCCGGGGACAGCGCCGATGAATTCAAGGCCTCGCCGCTACTGAATTTTTCGCTTGGGCAGACAGGATGGTCGCTGCCTGCGTCAGTAAATGCAACCATTGATTACGCACTCCCAAAACTCAATTCCGGCGTCCGGCCACGCTGGGCGCCGGAATAACAACCGATGGGAGAGTTCTAATGTTCCGAGCGATGAGCCTATTGCGCAGCTCGAGGCTAAAGAAAAAACGTTAAGAATGGAACGCAACTCGCGCTTTACTTGAATGGATTGTCGACATTGGGCGGCAGCGCGATGTGGAAACCCTGATTGATCGCCGAAAACATTTGGTAAAAGCCAGATAGCACGACGAGTTCGACAAAGCCCTTGACGCCGAATGCCTTGATCGCTTCGTCCTGAATGCGCTGCGGAATGTTTTGCCAGGACAATGTTGAAGCCAGCACTTGGGCGACAACGTCATAAGGCGCAGTCGCGACCGCGCTCACATCTTCGCCGCGTTGCAGCGCCCCGATGAGAGCGGATGGAACGCCCGCCGCTTCGGCGTGCTCAATGTGGTCAACCCATTCGAAGGCCGCGCCCGTTCGTCGAGCCACGGACAGCACGACGAATTGATAGACATCGCGCGGCAGATGGCCCTCGAACTTCAGGTAATAGCCGAGATCTTCGATCTTTTCGCAAAGCTGCGGATGATTCATCAGCGCGGCGTAGGGGCCGCCGAAGCCTGCGCCTTGGGATTTCCGCCTCGCGACCATGCGGTCGTAGCGCAAGCGATCTTCGGGCGAAAGCGTTGAAGGATCGAAAGGCAGCTGAGCCATCGGCGCACTCTCACTCGTGATAGGAATAGGCCGCGATGGCCTCCGCCCAATCCTTGACCGGCGTTGTGAAGGCCTTGTCGGCTTTAACGTCGATGAGGCAGGGGCCCTCGCCCTGTAGCGCTCGTTCGAAAGCGTCGGCGAGATCGTTAGGAGCGCGCACAGTTTCCGCGCGCGACCCCAAGGCTCGCGCAAAACCGGCCCAGTCGTGGTCAGGCAATCGGGTCAGTTCGTCGGGCGTTGGTCCCAGTCCATGGGCGCGCAGCCAGACATTGCCAAGCGCCGCATTGTTGATGACGACGTAGATCACCGGCAGTTGGTAGCGCGCGGCGGTAGCGATTTCCATGCCGCCCATGCGCATGCAGCCGTCGCCTGTAATGACCGCTACGCGGCGGCGCGGCTGTGCGCACTGGACGCCGATCGCCGATCCGATCG
The DNA here is from genome assembly GCF_005771425.1 of Methylocystis sp. B8. Classification (GTDB taxonomy): domain Bacteria; phylum Pseudomonadota; class Alphaproteobacteria; order Rhizobiales; family Beijerinckiaceae; genus Methylocystis. The sequence goes on from NZ_VBTZ01000003.1 coordinate 254,574, forward strand.
CCCAGCCCATCGGGCCGAGATTGGTTGCGGAAACATAGGTTCTCGGTTCGTAAGCTTCCCAGTAATGGCCGGCGAAAGCGCGATGCGCGCCAGAGTCCACCACCAGAACGCCGTCGCGCGGGAACGCCTTCCTCAACTCGCGAATAATGCGCACCGGATGAATCGGAACGGCGTCGCTCTCGCAGTTTTCCGGGTCCTGCAGGCGGGGCCTGGAGCGAATTTCAGAAACCCAAGCTTCGCGCGCGGAGAGCGTCGGCTCGAGAGAGACGCCCAACTTATCGCTTTGGTCGAGAAGAAAGCGAAGATAGGCGCCGCAACTGCCGACGATCCCGCCATCATGGACATGCGTTCCGATCGCGGAGGGAAGCAAATTCACGCAAATCGACGCATCGGGTTTCACCTGCAGCGCCCAATGCATCGTGTCGCGCTCATTCAGTCCCGATCCCAAGATGATCAGGAGATCGAGCGACGGGTCCGTCAGGGCGGCGCGCGCGTGGTGTGTCCCCGCATAGCCGAAGACGCCCAGCGAAAGAGGATGATCCTCCGGAAAGACGCCTTTGCCGCGCAGCGTCGTCGCGACGGGAATGCGCCAAAGCTCGGCGAATTCCTTCAGCGCGCTGGCGGCGTTTGAATGTTCGACTCCGGCCCCGGCAAAAATTGCGATCTTTACGGGCGGCTTGCCGTCGGGTCCGGCTAAAAAATGCTTTAGCGATGCCTCGGCGGCGGCCATCGACAGCGCATTATAGTCGACCAGCGCCCGATCGATGGGAGAATGGCTGACGGAAAGCTCTTCAGCGAGACAGTCTCCTGGCAATGAGAGATGCACTGGCGCGGCCGGCCGGGTCCGAAGCTGCAGCAGCGCGTGTTGGAAGAGATGCGGCATATTCCTCGGATTGTCGATCGAAGAGGAATAGCGCGTCAGCGGCTTCATGATCGCGACGTCGTCCAGCGTTTGCGGGCTTGCGTCCTGAAACACGCCTAACCCCTCGATGACGGTCGCCACCTCGCCGCTCATCAGGAGAAGCGGCGAGCCGTCCGACTGCGCGGTCGCCACCGCGGTGACCGTATTGGTCAGGCCGGGTCCGCCGATGCAGAGCGCGGCGCCGAAATTTCCGCTCGCCCGCGCATAGCCGTCAGCCATATAGGCGGCGCCGCCTTCCTGCGCGGCCACGATTGGCGTAAGCGCCTTCTGCCTTCCCAACGCTGGCAGAAAGGGATCGACGAGCCCGCCCGGCACCATGAACAAATGGTTGAGTCCTTCGCTCGCCAGCGCCTCGAGGATGAAATCGACCCCTAGCGGCATTCTATGCTCCAGTTCCGGATCAGCGCGCCGCCGTGGGGCGGACGGTCTTTTCGCTGGCAAGCATATAGTCGAGCGAAAGCTTCGCGATCAATGGACGATTTGAGTCTTGGAAGCCGCTGAGTTCTAAAAGCGCGACCACAGCCCGCGACCGCTTAGGTGAATAGTTCGATCGAGTTGGGTCGAAATGACTAGGCTCCCAGCGGATGACCCACCAAGGGACGACGCTCAGCTTTCTTTTTCGTCGATCGTGCGCAACTGCCCCGACGCAAGCGTCTCGGCTTCTTCTTTGAGTTCAACGCCGGTCAATTGGCGGCGGCGGGCTTCGCTGCAAAGATAGAGCAGCTTTCGAGCCGCTTCGTCATAAGTGAGTCCCTGCGGACGAATATTCGAGAGGCAGTTGCGCTCGGCGTCGGTGCGGCCGACGCGGGGCGCAAAAGTGAGATAGACGCCCAGACTGTCTGGCGAGGAGAGCCCGGGCCGTTCGCCGATGAGAACCGCCACTAGTCGTGCGCCAAGCGTTTCGCCGATGTCATCGCCGAGCGCGACGCGACCTTGTTCGGCGAGGATGATTGGCGCGATTTTCCACGATGTCCGGTCGAGGGAATGCAGCGTCTTTTCGAGGAGAGGAATAGCGTGCCGATCAATGGCGCGGGCGGATAGGCCTTCGGCGATGACGAAGGCAAGATCATAGTCCCCCCCTGCAGATTTCAGCCGCTCGCGGGACTCATCGTCCAGTCTTCGGCCAAGATCCGGGCGCAGCAGAAAGCTGCGCCGATCGCGCGCAGCGCTTCTTACGCAAACAACCTTTAGCCCGCGTGAACTCATGTCGCCAAAGAGGGATTCGGCATTGAGCCGCTCTTCAACCGCGTCTCTTGCCTCGGCGTGCGCCAGTTGAAAGTCCAAAGTAGCACGCGTGGTCAGCGCCGCACCGGCGCGCGGCAGGAAAATTCTCGCGGGCGTCGCCGAACGCAGTTTCGAGATCATGTCGAGAGGCGTCGGGCGATTGTCGACCATCGCTCAGGCCCTCTCGAGAAGCGGCGCAAATGACGCGGGAACCGCCTGCCGCTGCATTTCGCCCTGCGTGTCCGTCAGGCCAACATCGGCGAGCCACTGCGCGAACTCTGGAGCGGGCGCCAGATCGAGCATGCGCCGCACGGCGAGCACGTCATGATAAGAGGTGCTTTGGTAATTCAGCATCACGTCGTCCGCTCCAGGCACGCCCATGACATAATTGACGCCAGCGACAGCGAGAAGAGTCAGCAGATCATCCATATCGTTCTGGTCGGCTTCCGCGTGGTTGGTGTAACAAACGTCGCAGCCCATTGGCAGTCCCAGCAGCTTGCCGCAGAAGTGATCTTCGAGCGCCGCCCGCGTGATCTGCTTGCCGTCGAAGAGATATTCCGGCCCGATAAATCCCACGACCGTATTGATCAACAGAGGATCGAACATCCGCGCAACCCCATAGGCGCGCGCTTCGAGCGTCTGCTGATCGCAATTCCAGTGGGCGTTCGCCGAAAGCGCGCTTCCTTGGCCGGTTTCAAAATACATGACATTGTCGCCGATCGTTCCGCGGTTTAACGCGAGCGCCGCCTCGCGCGATTCGCGCAATAAGGCAAGGTTGACCCCGAAGCTTGAATTGGCGGCTTGCGTTCCGCCAATCGACTGGAAAACCAAATCGACGGGCGCTTGCCGCGCCATGAGCTGCAGCGTCGTTGTGACATGAGCGAGGACGCAGGATTGCGTCGGAATGTTCAATGTCTCGCGCAAATCGTCGAGAAGGCGCAAGAGCTCGTAGCATTGCTCCGGACTGTCAGACGCTGGATTGACGCCGATAACCGCATCGCCGTTGCCAAGGAGAAGTCCGTCTATTGCGCTTGCGAGAACGCCGCGCGCGTCGTCGGTCGGATGGTTTGGCTGAATGCGGGACGAAAGTCGGCCGCGTAGGCCCAGCGTATTGCGAAACCCGGTGACGACGCGCCGTTTGGCGGCGATGAGGATCAAGTCCTGGTTGCGGCAGATTTTGGAGACCGCCGCCGCCATTTCTGACGTCAATCCGAAGGTCAAAGCCCTGAGCGATTCCTCATCGGCCGCGTCTGACAGAAGCCAGTCGCGAAATTCGCCGACAGTCAGCGAAGCGATCGGCGCAAAGGCGTTTCGGTCATGGCTGTCGAGGATTAGTCGCGTGACCTCGTCTTCTTCATAGGGAACGAGCGCCTCGTTCAAGAATGTGCTGAGAGGCAAGTCCGCAAGGGCCATCTGCGCGGCGACCCGCTCGGCGGCGCTCGTGGCCGCGATGCCGGCGAGGCAATCCCCTGAACGCAAGGGCGTCGCCTTGGCCATCAGCGTCTTAAGGTCGGGGAACCTATAGCTCGTTCCGCGAATCGTCGTCGCATACATCGGTTGACCTCATACGACCCATTCAGGCTAAGCCGCCTAAGCGAACATGTCACTTTGCGCCCGTAAGGTTTTCCCCAGCGCCTATACAAACCATGGCCTTTGCGCGCCAGCCGCATATACTAGCTCAGTCAGAGTTTGTTTTTGTTGCGCCACGGAGCCGATGTCAGCCCTTACCGCCGACCCAGAAACTCTGATACGCGCTCTTCCGCTTTGGCGTGGGCCGATCGATATTGCGCCATTGCTCGGCGGCATCACGAACAAAAATTATATCGTAACGGATGGCGATCGGAAGGTCGTCATTCGTCTTGGCGGCGACATCCCCGTTCACGGGGTCATGCGCTTCAACGAGCTCGCGGCGAGCAAGGCTGCGGGAGCGGCCGGCGTTTCGCCGAAAGTTCTTTGCGCCGCGCCCATGGCGATGGCGCTTGAATATGTTCCCGGCCAAACCTATGAGCCGGAGGACGTGCGGAAGAACCGCAGGCGCTGTGTCGATCTTGTCAAGCGCGTTCATCGCGAGGTCGCGCAGCATTTACGCGGGCCGACCCTCGCTTTCAATGTCTTTCATATCATCCGCGACTACGCTCACACGCTCGTCGAGGATCGAAGCCGAATATCGCAACAATTGCCCGGCCTGCTCGCGGCGAGCGAAATTCTGGAAACGGCCACTGGCCCAATCGATCTTGTTTTCGGCCACAATGATCTCCTCGCCGCCAATTTCATCGACGACGGGCAGCGCCTCTGGCTCGTCGATTGGGACTATGCGGGTTGGAACACGCCGCTGTTCGATCTTGGCGGACTTTCTTCGAACAATGGTTTCGACGCCGCCGAGGATGAGGCGCTGCTCGAAGACTATTTCGAAGTTGCGCCCACGGACGTGCTGCGCCGCCGTTTCAAGGCGATGCTCTGCGCCTCGCTCTTGCGCGAGGCGTTGTGGAGTTTTGTCTCGGAAAGTCGATCGGCGATCGATTTCGACTACGTCGCTTACTCTGATCAAAACATGTTGCGCTTCGATGACGCCTGGGCGGCGTTCCGGCAGATGGAAAAAGCATGACAGACCTCCCGCGAAGCGCCCAGATCGTCGTCGTCGGAGGTGGCATCGTCGGGTGCTCGGTCGCCTATCATCTCGCCAAGCGCGGCGTAGAGACGCTGCTGCTTGAACGCCATCAACTGACGTCGGGTTCGACCTGGCATGCCGCCGGACTGATCGGGCAGCTGCGGACCAACGCTAACATCACCAAGCTCCTCGGCTATTCTGTAGAGCTCTATAATCGGCTTGAGGAAGAGACGGGCTATGCGACGGGCTGGCGACGCAATGGCGGTCTGCGCCTCGCCTGCAACGCCGATCGATGGCTAGAGGTCAAGCGGCAGGCCACTTCCGCACGGAGCTTCGGACTGGAGATGCAGCTCCTGAACGCCAAGGAGGCGCAAGCGCTCTGGCCGTTGATGAATGTTGATGACGTCGTTGGCGCGGCCTTTCTGCCGACCGACGGACAGGCGAATCCATCCGACATCACGCAGGCGCTTGCGAAAGGCGCGCGACTTGCCGGCGCGAAGCTGATCGAGCACGTCGCCGTCATAAATTTCATTGTTGAAAATGATCGCGTGCAAGGAGTCGTTACGGATCGCGGCGCGATCGCCTGCGAGAAGCTCGTTCTTTGCGCAGGCCTCTGGACCCAGCCGCTCGCCGCGCGCGCCGGCGTCGCCGTTCCGCTGTCGGCGGTGCACCACCAATATATCGTGACCGAGAAAATCAACGGCGTGACGAGCGATCTGCCCACGCTGCGCGATCCGGATCGGCTGACCTATTATAAGGAGGAAGTCGGCGGTCTCGTCATGGGCGGCTACGAGCCCAATCCCGTGCCTTGGTCATCGGGCGCCGTGCCGGAGGATTTCGCCTTCCGGCTTCTCGAAGACGATTGGGATCATTTCGGACCGATCATGGATCTTGCGCTTGGGCGTGTGCCGGCGCTCGCCGAGGCGGGCGTCAAGCAGATGATCAACGGCCTCGAAAGCTTCACGCCCGACGGAAATTGGATGATCGGCGAAGCGCCGGAAGTGCGCAACTTCTTCGTCGGCGCTGGTTTTAACGCTTTCGGCATCGCGTCGGCAGGCGGCGCCGGAATGGCGCTCGCGGAATGGGCGGCTGACGGCGAACAGCCGTTCGATCTCTGGCCCGTCGATATCCGCCGCTTCGGCGCGCCACATAGGGATCCTTCTTGGGTGCGCGTGCGAACGCTCGAAGCTTACGCACGCCATTACAGCATCGCCTGGCCTTTCGAGGAGTTTACGTCAGGCCGGCCGCTGCGGCGTTCGCCGCTCTATGAGCGGCTTAAAGCGAAAGGCGCATGCTTTGGTGAAAAGATGGGCTTCGAACGGCCCAACTGGTTTGCGGATTTAAACGCCGGAGAAGAGCCGCGGGATCGTTACTCGTTCGGCAGACCTGGCTGGTTCGACGCGGTTGGACGAGAGCATCGCGCATGCCGGGAGGCGGCGGCTCTTTTTGATCAGACGAGCTTCGCCAAGGCGCTCGTTATCGGCAAAGACGCCGAGGCGGCGCTGTCCTGGATCGCCGCCAATAATGTCGCCAAGCCGCCGGGGGCCGTCACCTATACCCAGTTACTGAACCGCAGGGGCGGCATCGAATGTGACCTGACCATCACGCGATTGGCCAAGGATCGCTTTTATGTGGTGACTGGCACGGCATTCGGAACGCATGACTTCGATTGGATCAGGCGGTCGATTCCTCAGGGAATGGGCGCAACCCTGATCGACGTCACTTCGGCGAATTCGGTGCTGGCGTTGATGGGACCGCGCGCGCGAGAGATACTTGTATCCTGCTGCGACGATGATTTTTCGAATGCGGCCTTTCCTTTCATGAGCGCCCAAGAAATTCGTTTGGCGGGCGCGCCAGTGCTGGCGATCCGCGTCACTTATGTGGGCGAACTCGGCTGGGAGCTTCACGTCCCTGTCGATTTCGCCGCATCGGTCTATGACGCGCTATGTGAGGCGGGCGCGCCCTTCGGACTCGTCGACGCAGGTTACAGAGCCATCGAATCTCTTCGTCTGGAGAAGGGCTACCGCGCCTGGGGCTCCGATATTGGTCCAGATCATACGCCGCTTATGGCGGGTTTAGGTTGGGCCGTAAAAATGAAATCTGGCGCGCCATTTCAAGGGAGAGAAGCGCTCATCGAGGCCGCTGGCGCTCCCTTGCCCCGCCTTCTTGCGGGCTTCACCATCGATGAACCTGACGCTGTTCTGCTCGGGCGCGAAACGATCTATCGCAATGGCGTGCGCGCCGGTTGGCTGTCGAGCGGCGGATATGGCTATTCGATCGGCAAAGCGATCGGCTACGGTTATATTCGCAATGCCGATGGCGTCGATCCGACATTCGTGCTGTCAGGCGAATATCAACTCGAAATTGCTGGCGAACGTCGGCCGGCAAGCGCCTCTCTTTCGCCGTTCTACGATCCGAAAGGCGAACGCATTCGGGCGTAAAGGTTGCGACTATGCTTCGAGGTGTTGGTCCGCGCCCGCGACAGAGTCGCTGACATCGCGCGGCGTCTTAAACGTCGCGATGGTTTCTTGAACGGCGTCGAGCGCGAGATCGAGGTCGTCTTGAGAAATGACGAAAGGCGGGGCCAGGCGAACGACCGTGTCATGAGTCGAGGTCGTCAGCACGCCCTTGGCGATCAAACCTTCGCATACGTCTCGCGCGTTGGCGTAGCGTGGGTCCATCTCGACGCCCGCCCATAGTCCCCGCCCGCGAACGTCTTTGATCGCGGGCATGCGCATCCCGTGCAGGCGTTGCATCATTCTCGCGCCAAGCTCTTTACTGCGCTCAACCAGCCGCTCGTCACGAATGACGTGAAGCGCTTCGAGCCCGATGGCGGCGGCGAGAGCGTTGCCGCCGAAGGTCGATCCATGCGAACCCGGCGTGAACACGTCCATCACTTCGCGTTTCGCCACGAAGGCGGAAACCGGCAACACCCCGCCGCCGAGCGCCTTTCCAAGCGTGACGCCGTCGGGAACGATATTTTCATGCTGGAAGGCGAACCATGTCCCGCTACGTCCCAGCCCGGATTGGACCTCGTCGAGCAGCAGCAAAATTCCGCGCTTGTCGCACAGTCGGCGCAACCCAGCGAGCCAACCATCGGGCGGCACGATAACGCCTGCCTCGCCCTGGATCGGCTCTACGAGAATGGCGGCAGTGTTTGGGGTAACGGCGGCTTCGAACGCCGCGAGATCGCCAAATGGCGCTGCGCGAAACCCCGGCGTGAAAGGGCCAAATCCGTCCCGATACTCGTTCTTGGAAGAGAAGCTGATGATCGTCGTTGTGCGGCCGTGAAAGTTGCCTTCGGCGACGATGATCTCTGGATTGGCGATCCCTTTTACTCGGTTGCCCCAGCGACGCGCCGCTTTGATCGCCGTCTCTACGGCCTCCGCGCCGGTGTTCATCGGCAGGGCGACGTCGAGCCCCGTCAGATCACAGAGTTCCTCGAGGAACGAGGCAAGGCGGTCATTGCAAAAAGCGCGGGAAGGCACGGCGAGCCGTTGCGCCTGCTCCGTGAGTACTGAAAGAATTCGCGGGTGAGCGTGACCGAGGCTGACAGCGGAATAGGCGCTCATCATATCGATGTACCGCCGACCTTCCACATCCCACAGATAGGCTCCCTGTCCGCGCGTAAGCATGACGGGCAGGGGATCGTAGTTCCGAGCGACGTGTGGGTTCCTGAACTCCGAGCTGTCCATATCCGAGAGCTTTTTGCGCGCATCCGCATTAGATTGATGCGTGCACGCATTTGCGTGATTATGCATACATAGGCGGATGCAACGACGGCGCCAGCCGCGTAAGCATAGGTGAACAACGGGAGTTGAAATGGAGGCGCGCGTTCTGCAGGCCGAAATTGCCGCTGAAACCGCGGCTCTTCTCCCTTTTTTCGGGTTGGAATCGCAGACGTTTGAGAACGGGTCGCTGACGACGCGTTCGCCGATCACTGGCGAAACAATTGCGCGGGTCGAGAGCGCCAATTCGGGGATGGTTCAGCAGACCATCGCACGCGCCGAGGATGCGTTTCGCGTCTGGCGCAACATTCCAGCGCCGCGCCGAGGCGAATTCGTGCGCTTGCTGGGAGAAGAGCTGCGAGCGGCCAAGGCCGAGCTCGCGCGTCTTGTCACGATCGAGGCTGGCAAGATTACAACGGAGGGTCTCGGTGAAGTCCAGGAGATGATCGACATCTGCGACTTCGCTGTAGGTCTGTCGCGTCAACTTCACGGACTGACGATCGCCACCGAACGCCGTGGTCACAGGATGATGGAGACCTGGCGCCCGCTCGGCGTCACGGGCGCGATCACAAGCTTCAATTTTCCCGTGGCCGTCTGGGCCTGGAACGCGGCGCTTGCTCTCGTTTGCGGAAATTCGCTCATCTGGAAGCCTTCGGAAAAGACTCCGCTTGTTGCGCTCGCGACCCAAGCGTTGGTCGAACGGGTCGCTAAGCGTTTCGACGATGCGCCGGAAGGGCTCTCAAATCTGCTCATCGGCGGCCGTGAAATCGGCGAAGCGCTTGTCGAAGATGCGCGGGTTCAACTCGTTTCCGCGACAGGTTCGACGGCGATGGGCCGCGCTGTCGCGCCGCGCCTCGCGCGTCGCTTTGCAAAGTCTATCCTGGAGCTTGGCGGCAACAATGCCGCTGTCGTTTGCGCCTCAGCGTCTCTCGATCTTGCCGTTCGCGCAATCGCCTTCGCTGCGATGGGCACGGCGGGCCAGCGGTGCACCACGTTGCGTCGGCTGATCGTCCATGAAGACGTCTATGAAGAGCTTCTCGGCCGATTGCGGCGCGCCTACGCCTCAGTTCCGGTCGGCGATCCCCGAGACGGCGCCTCACTCGTTGGCCCGCTCATCGACCAAAGCGCCTATACGGCCATGTGCGGCGCGCTCGATGAAGCGCGCGGCGCAGGGGGCGTGATTCAGGGCGGCGAACGCGTGCGTGCTGAATTATATCCTGACGCCTTTTACGTGCGCCCTGCGCTGGTGGAAATGCCGGGCCAAACGGAAGTCGTGCGGCGGGAAACATTTGCCCCGATCCTCTACGTGCTGAAGTTCCGCAGTCTCGACGAAGCGATCCAGCTGAATAACGATGTTGCTCAGGGCCTCGCGTCGTCAATCTTCACGTCGCGCCTGGATGAGGCCGAACGGTTCATGGCCGCCGACGGATCGGATTGCGGAATCGTGAACGTGAATATCGGACCGTCCGGCGCTGAAATCGGCGGCGCCTTCGGAGGCGAGAAGGATACGGGCGGCGGCCGCGAAGCGGGCTCCGACTGCTGGAAGGCCTACATGCGCCGCGCCACCAATACGATCAATTATTCGGGCGAACTGCCGCTGGCGCAAGGCGTTAAATTCGATTTGGAGACTTAGCCTCTGCTTCGTTTCGCAATGATTTTCTTGCGTGGACGAGCTACATAAGGGAACGACCATCGATCGCTCAGAGCTGCGATGAACAAGTCTCTAGTTTCCGCTGACGCCATTCGGGCGATGTTCGCCTCGGCGATGTCGGACATGTATCAGGCCGAAGCGCCGCAATACTGCGCGATGAAAGCGCTCGTCGCAGACATTAATCGGCAAACGCTCGCCAACGACCCGCAGCTCGAGCGGCGCCTTGCTGAGAGCGGGGAACTCGAACGACTCGACGTCGAGCGCCACGGCGCCATACGTGTTGGGACGGCCGAGGAGCTGTCGACGCTGCGCCGACTCTTCGCGGTAATGGGCATGGCGCCCGTGGGTTACTACGACCTATCGGTTGCCGGGATTCCGGTGCATTCGACCGCATTCCGTCCGATTGGCGAAAACGCATTGCGGGCCAGCCCATTCCGCATCTTCACCTCGCTTCTCAGACCGGATCTTATCTCTGACGTGAAAGCGCGCGAGATCGCAACGAAGATTCTCGTTCAGCGCGATATTTTTACGCCGCGCTGTCTGGAACTGATCGATCTCTTTGAAAGACGCGGGTTCGACGATGAAGAGGCGCGCGAATTCGTCGTTGAAGCGGCGAAGACCTTCCGTTGGAACGGTCAGGCGACGGTCTCATCAAAGGTCTACCAGAAGCTCTATGCGAGGCATCCGCTGCTTGCTGATATTGTTTGCTTCAAAGGGCCGCATATCAACCATCTCACCTTGCACGCGCTCGATATCGACGGCGCGCACCACGCGATGGCGGCGCGCGGTCTGAGTCCGAAATCGATTGTCGAAGGGCCGCCGCGTCGTCGCTGTCCGATTCTCTTGCGCCAGACGAGCTTTAAGGCGCGGCCCGAGCCTGTCGAATTTATCGAGGAAGACGGCCGGCGTGTGCCAGGCGCCCACGCCGCGCGTTTCGGCGAAATCGAGCAAAGAGGCGCGGCGCTGACTGCCGAAGGACGCGCGCTTTACGACAAGCTTCTGGCTGAAACTCAGTCCGCAGTTCCACTGGCGGCAGACGGCGCCAATGCGCAGGCGTTTAACGAGGAATTGGCGCGACGCTTTACGAAATTCCCCGACGATTATGAGACTCTACGACGTGAGAAGCTCGCTTTCTTCCGCTATTCGGCCGATCCGCGCGCCAGAGCAGGGGAGCCTATGTTTCCTCTTTCATTGGACGATCTCCTGCGGACCCGGGCTCTGCGCGCTGAGCCAATCCTTTACGAGGATTTCCTGCCGGTCAGCGCCGCCGGGATCTTTCGCTCGAATCTTGGGGAGCAAGGCGGAGAAGAATTCAGTGCGGACGCCGACCGGCACGCCTTCGAGGCGGCGCTCGGCGCGCCGGTTCTCGACGAAATCGCGATCTATGAGGAAGCGGAGACGCAGTCATTGGCTGCGAGCCTCAAGGCGGTCGGCCTCGAAAGCGTCGCTTCTCTTCAACCGGCAAAATCGGCTGACGCCCATATTGGCGCGGCGGACGCCAGCCATAACTGAGGAATAGGTCGGCGCTCAGGCGGAGCCGCCGCGTTATCGGAAGGCGCATGCGAGGCATTCTCGTCACCGGCGCGCTTGGCCAGATCGGCGCCGAGCTGACGCCGGCATTACGCGAGCGATATGGCGCGACGCGCGTCGTCGCCTCGGATCTCTCCGAGGCGCAGCCAGCAGACGACTCCTACGAGCGCCTCGACTGCGCCCAGGCGGAGGCGGTCGCCGATTTAATCGAGCGACGCGAAATTGGCGTCATTTACCACCTCGCAGCGCTTCTTTCGGCAGTCGCCGAGGAGAGGCCTCAGGCCGCCTGGAGCGTCAATATGAACGGTCTCTATAATGTGTTGGAGGCCGCCCGGCACTTTGGCTGCCAGGTATTTTTTCCAAGCTCGATTGCGGCGTTCGGTCCCTCGACGCCACGTCGTGGCACGCCGCAGGCGACAATCCAAAGGCCAACGACGATTTACGGCGTCACCAAGGTCGCTGGCGAATTGCTCTGCGACTATTACGCGATCCGTTTCGGCGTAGACGCGCGCGGGCTGCGCTTGCCAGGCCTTGTTTCTTGGGCGGCGCCGCCGGGCGGCGGCACGACCGACTATGCCGTCGAAATGTTTCACGCCGCTGCTCGGCGCAAGCCCTACTCCTGCTTTCTCGCCGCAGAGACGCGGCTCGACATGATGTATATGCCGGACGCCGTCCGCGCCATCATCGAACTCATGGAAGCTGATCCTCAGCGTCTGCGATATCAGAATGCGTATAATGTCACCGGCATGAGCGTTACGCCGCACGAAATTGCCGCCCAAATTCGCCAACACGTTCCGTCATTCGCCGTGGATTACCGCATCGATCCATTGCGGCAGGCGATCGCCGATTCGTGGCCGCAGTCGCTCGACTCCAGTGCGGCGCGGGAGGATTGGGGATTTAGCCCACGCTTCGATCTCGTCGCCATGACGCGGGACATGCTCGCGCGTCTTGGCGAGACGACAGGTCCATTTGAGGATCCAATTTCAAATGAGGTTGAAAATGCCAACGCACGGTTTGGCTAGGGCGCTTGCTGCGCAGCTCAATGAACTTTCGGATGCAGGGTTGCTTAAACGCGCGGAAAGCGTCCTCCGCGGAGTTATTGCGCCGCGCGACGGCTATGGTCCACGCTTTCTCATTGAAGGCGAAGGCGAAAAGCCGTTTCTGCGCATGAACGCCAATAATTATCTGGGCATGTCTTTGCGTGCAGAGGTGATTGCCGCCGAAGAAGAAGCGGCAGCGAAATTTGGCGCCGGGCCCGGCGCCGTGCGCTTCATCAGCGGAACCTGGTCGCCTCATGTTGCGCTGGAGCGTCGGCTCGCCGATTTTCACTCCCGTCCGGCTGCGATAATTTTTTCCTCCGCCTATGCCGCGATCATGGGCCTCATCCCCCAACTTGTCGGCAAGAAGACTGCTGTCATTAGCGATGAGCTCAATCACAATTGCATCATCAATGCGATCTCTCTGGCGGCGCCTGAGGAAAAGCGAATCTACAAACATCTCGACATGGGCGAACTCGAGCGATGTCTCGACGAGGCGGCAAAATCATGCAACCGCGCCATCATCGTGACTGACGGCGTGTTCAGCATGCGGGGCGATCACGCGCCGCTGGACCGTGTCATGTTGCTGGCGCGCAGTCGCGATAACGCTTTTCGGGAGGGGGCGATCGTCGTCGTCGATGATTCACATGGCGTTGGCGCTCTCGGGGCGACTGGGCGCGGCGCGGAAGAATATACGCATGCCGGCCCCGTCGATATTCTGGTGGCGACGCTTGGCAAGGCTTTCGGCGTCAACGGCGGCTATGTCGTAGGCGACGAAATCCTCATTCGCTACTTGCGCGAGCGCTCGCCCTTTTACGTCTATTCTAATCCGATCACGCCAGCCGAGGCCGCCGCGGCGCACCAAGCGATCAATGTTCTGGACAGCTCTCAGGGCCTGTCTTTGCTTAAGCATCTGCGGGCGATGACCGCGCGCTTCAAGGCGGGGCTGATCAGGCTCGGCTTCGAGACGCTGCCCGGGGAGCATCCAGTCGTGCCGCTGGTCACGCGCGACAGCGCTCGCACATTGGCGATCGTCGCCCATTTGCGTCGCCGAGGCGTTTTAGTGACCGGCCTGACCTATCCCGTCGTGCCAAAGGGGGACGAGGAGATCCGATTCCAGATCTGCGCGGACCACACAGCCGCCGATATCGACGCCGCCCTGGAGACGTTGGCCGAGATGGCGGAGTCAAAAGCCTCGCCGCGAGCAACTGAGCTTCAGCGCTCTATTTCTACTGTGGCGGCGCCGCCTGGTCGCTCCCAGGGAGATTCAAGGACGTGACAATGGATAGCACGCGTTATCATAAGGCCAGCATTGGCAACCGCGTGCTTCAGCCGGAAACGCTGATGTTGGGCTACGGCTACGACCCGGCGCTGTCTGAAGGGTCGGTCAAGCCGCCCGTATTTCTGACCTCAACTTTCGTGTTTCGAACGGCGGAAGACGGGCGCGACTTCTTCGACTATATGGCCGGCCGTCGTGCGCCGCCCAAAGGCGAAGAAACCGGTCTCGTCTATTCGCGCTTTAATCATCCCAATCTAGAGATTGTCGAGGACCGTCTGGCGATCTACGAGCATGCGGAGTGCGGTCTCGTCTTTTCGTCGGGCATGTCGGCCATCGTTACGACGATTCTCGCATTCGTGCGTCCGGGAGAAACGATTTTACGCAGTCGTCCGCTCTACGGGGGAACGGAGGTTCTTATTGATAAAACTCTGGCGCCCTTCGGAATAACTGGCGTCGGCTTCACCGACGGGCTCGATAAAGAAAACATTCGAGCGGCTGCAAAGCGAGCGATGGATATCGGGCGCATCGCACTGATTTTTATCGAGACGCCGTCCAATCCGATGAACAGCCTCGTTGATATCGCGCTCGTGAAGCGAATTGGCGATGAGATTGCGACAAGGCAAGGTTCTGAACCGATCATTTGTTGCGACAACACGCTTCTGGGTCCCGTCTTTCAATCCCCGCTGCGTCACGGCGCTGATTTGTCGCTCTATTCACTCACCAAATATGTTGGCGGACACAGCGATCTTATCGGCGGCGCCGTCGTCGGCTCTTGCGCATATCTCAAAATAATTCGGGCGATGCGCAGCGCCATCGGCACACAGCTCGACGCGCATTCCTGCTGGATGCTCGGCCGCTCGCTCGAGACCTTGTCTTTGCGCATGAACAGGGCTGTGGAGAACGCCGGGATCATCGCGAATTTTCTCGCGGGCCATCCGAGAGTGGCGCGCGTTCACTACCCTCCACTGCTTCCGCCCGGTCATCCTCAGCGCTTGTTGATGGAGCGCCAGTCGACTTCGGCTGGCTCAACCTTCTCCTTTGAGCTCTTCGGCGGACAGGCCGAAGCCTTCGCCTTTCTCAATCGACTGCAGATCTTCAAACTCGCCGTCAGCTTGGGCGGCACCGAGTCCCTGATTTGCCACCCGGCGACGACAGTGCATTCGGGACTGACCGAAGAGGCCCGCCAGGAGATCGGGATCACGCCGGCGCTTGTTCGCGCTTCGATTGGCATTGAACATCCAGACGATCTGATCGCCGATCTGAAGCAAGCTTTGGTTGAAAGAGCGCCGGCGCGGCTAAAAGCGGAAGCGTCACGGTAGGCCCTGTTAAACGCGGCGGTGTAGACTTATTTATTCAATCGTCTTTTATGGTCCGAAATCGAGCTGAGGCTTGGCAATGAGAGTAGTCAAAGAAGTGCGAGACGACCGGACGGTTTTGAGCGTCCAGGAAGATCGTATCGATGCCCACAATTCCGGCGACCTCAAGAATGTGGTTCTGAAAACGCTCGAAGGCGGCGCGCAAAACGTGGTGATTGATCTCGCGAGAGTGCAGTTCATCGACAGCTCGGGTCTGGGCGCTCTGCTCTCCGGCTATAAGAACGCAAATTTGCGTTCCAGCGGGTTTGCTTTGGCGGGTCTACAGCCGCGCGTCAGGTCGATGTTTGAGCTGACGAGGTTGCACAGAGTTTTCGACATTTATCCAAGCCTGCAGCTGGCGCTGAGCGCCTGAATGGGGAGGGGCGGCGATCGAAATGTGCGAGACGGTGGTCAATCTGGACATCGTCGTTCCCAATCAAACGCGATATCTGCGTTTTGTTGGCGCGATCGCCGAGCAGCTCGCCAAGGAATTAGACGTTCAGGAGGATAAACGCGACACTCTCGCTTACCATTTAAATCTTGCGCTGACTGAGGCTGTCGCCAACGCGATTCAATATAGTTCCGCAGTGAATGCGAAGGACTCAGTCCGGATCTGTCTTTCCGTCGAAGACGCCTATCTTTCTGTACGTGTTTTCGACCATGGCAGAGGCTTCGATCTCGCTGCTGTGCCGACGCCTGACCTTGACGAGCTTCGCGAACGCGGCCGCGGCATATTCTTCATCCGTTCCGTGATGGACTCTGTCCAATATCGCAAGACGGATTCGGGGAATGTGCTCGAGATGCGCAAGAAAATCGCTTAGCTGATTGCCTCCCGTGCTGCACTCTCCGGAAATATTGGCGCCTGAGATACCTCGTCCCGCTGATTGGGATGCGGCGGCGGATCGCTTTCTGCGTCGCGCAAGTCGCCGAGTGGGGTTTGAGTTGCCCACCGACATGCTGCGCGCGCTGCCGAAATCCTATCGCTATCTCGTTCCCGCTGCTCGGGCCGCTCGCGATATCGCACTCATTGCGCTTAACGAAGACGCCGAGCGCGAGATCGTTGAACTTCGCCCGCTGCGTGGCCCACGACCCGGCGAGGCGGCCTACGAAATTCGGTTGATCGGCAGGAAGGAGCGCGCACTCGACGAACTCCTGCCGATGCTGCAGAACATGGGACTGCGGGTGGCGGATCAATTACTTTTTAAGCTCAATCTCAGAGTAGGGGCGTGGTTCATACGAAGTTTTATCGTTGAACCCGCAACGTCGAGCATGGCGAGCATGGCGCGATCTCGCGCTCGACTGTTGGAGGCGCTCAAAGCAACCCTCTCAGCAAAGGTTGAGAGCGATGCCCTGAATGGTTTGGTCTTGGGCGCTCAGCTCGATTGGCGTCAAATTGATCTCTTTCGCGCCTATTGTAACTACTATCAGCAGCTCGGCGTGAGGGTCGAGCGCGCCCGCATCTATCGCGCGCTGTTGCGCAGTCCGGCGTCCGTCGAGCTTCTATACCGCTATTTTGAAGCGCGGTTTACCCCGGATCGGGGTGGGCGCGACTCGTTCCAGACCGAGCTCGAAGTCCTTACGCCCATCAGGGCGCAACTCGTCGACGTTCTGGATAAGGTTGTCGACAGTAGCGACGATCGCATTCTGCGCGACCTCTTCAACCTCATTGACGCGACGGTGCGCACAAATTTCTATTTCTCCGGCGATTGGGCGCGCAACTTCATTGCTCTGAAAATCAGTAGTCTGGGCGTATTCAACATGCCGCCGCCAAAGCCCATGGCGGAAATCTACGTTCACTCCCCGTCGATGGAAGGGATACATCTGCGCGGCGCGAAGGTTGCGCGCGGCGGCGTTCGCTGGTCGGACAGACCAGAGGACTTTCGCAGCGAAATACTCGCGTTGATGCAAACGCAGATGATCAAGAACGCTCTCATTGTGCCGCAGGGCGCAAAGGGCGGCTTTGTTCTGAAACTATCTTATGCGGACGTAGCGCAGCGACAGCGACTGGGCGAAGAAGCCTATTGCCAGTTTCTGCACGGTCTTCTCGATCTCACCGACAATTTGAAGCATACAAAAATCGTTCGGCCTCCCGAGCTCGTTGCTTACGATGACGCCGATCCTTATCTCGTCGTCGCGGCCGACAAGGGCACGGCCACCTGGGCTGACATCGCCAACCAAATATCCCAGTCGTACGGCTTCTGGCTCGGCGACGCCTTCGCCAGTGGCGGCGCGCATGGCTATCACCACAAGCGATTGGGCATTACTGCGCGCGGCGCTTGGGTCTGCGTCAGGCGCCACTTTCGCGAACTCGGTCGCAACATAGATGCCGAGCCATTCACCGTGGTCGGAGTGGGCTCTATGGATGGCGATGTCTTCGGCAATGGAATGTTGCATACGCGAAACATTAGGTTGCTTGGCGCCTTTGACGGTCAGTACATTTTTCTGGATCCGAACCCTGATCCGCTGGCGTCCTTCGGCGAGCGGCGCCGCCTGTTTGAACTGCCGCAGTCGACATGGCGCGACTACAACCCAGCGTTAATCTCTCAAGGCGGAGGCGTTTATCGGCGCGACGCCAAGGATATCTCGCTAAGTCCAGAGGTGCGGGCCTGGCTCGGCGTGCGGCATAGCACGACGGATGGCGAAGCGCTTGTTCGCTGGCTTTTAACGGCGCCCGTTGACCTTTTGTGGATGGGCGGCGTTGGCACTTACGTCAAGGCGAGTTCAGAGACGAATGAGAGCGTCGGCGATCGCGTCAACGACGACGCCCGCGTTGATGCGCTGCA
The DNA here is from genome assembly GCF_005771425.1 of Methylocystis sp. B8. Classification (GTDB taxonomy): domain Bacteria; phylum Pseudomonadota; class Alphaproteobacteria; order Rhizobiales; family Beijerinckiaceae; genus Methylocystis. Next base: position 272,691 of record NZ_VBTZ01000003.1, read on the forward strand.
GCTTCGCGCCAAAGTCGTCGGGGAGGGCGCTAACCTCGCGTTCACCCAACGGGCGCGCATCGAATATGCGTTGAAGGGCGGCCGCATCAACACTGATGCGGTCGACAATTCGGCCGGCGTCGATCTCTCTGATCACGAAGTGAATTTGAAAACATTGCTGCGTGCGCGGCCGGATGAAAACGCGCCAAAACTTAATGACGCCAACGGTCTTCTCGAATCTCTGACCGAGGAAGTTTGTGCGTCCGTATTGCAGGACAATGACCAACAGAGTCTTTGCCTGTCGTTGGATCGTGTGCGTTGTCGCGTCAATTTGGATCCATTTATGGATCTTGCCGAACAACTGGAGAACGCTGGCTATATCAATGCGTCGGCAGAAGCGTTTCCCACGCGCAAGGACGTATCTGCCCGCGAGACGAAGGAATTGACGCGGCCGGAACTCGCTTTGCTCATGGCGAATTCGAAGCTCGCGCTGAAGCAGAGGCTGCTCGAAGACGAATCCTTCCTGCAAGGATCCTGGGCCAATGATTTTCTCGCCAGCTATTTTCCTGAGTATGTGCGGTCGCATTTTCCAGAGCAGGTCAGAAGCCATTCGCTCGCACGGGAAATTGCCGTCACGGTGATATGCAACAAGGTGATCGATGAGGCCGGCGTTCGTTTTCTTCTGCTCGGCGAGGGATTGATTCCCACTCTATTGAGCTACGCCGTGAAACTCTATCTCTCCTTTGATGAAATTTTTGAGGGCGATAGATGGCGTGCAGCCTTTCGCGCACGGAACGATTTAGAGGCCGCGCGCGAGTATGGTCTGTTCCTCCAGCTCCAAGACGCTTTGGCCTACATGTGTCACTGGGCTATGCGGCGCGGATATCGCCTGAGTCCAGACGATGAGGAGATCGAGCAGTGGCGTTCCGATCTCCGTAACTATCGTGAGCGCCTTGAGGCAGGCGAACCCAATCGCGAGCAGTCCCTGGAGGAGCCCTATTTCGATCGGCTGGGAAATTTTCCGTTCCTTGTCGCGCTCACCCGCGAGTCTGGAGAGGACATGCGCGTGGCTGGCGCTTATTTCGATCAGGCCGCGAATCTTTTCGGATTGCAGAAGCTCACCGTCTTTTTAGAGGATGTGAAGCCAAGAGACCGCTGGGAGCAGCAGTTGCAGTCCGCGCTTGATGCGCGGATGAGGGATGCGTCCGCACGCATTGCGTCTATGCAATTGCTCAACGGGGTCAGCGACGCTCGAACATTGTTCCGTAACGTTGGCCTTGAATTTCGTCTTGCTGGGCTTGAGCGGCTGGCGTTCAAACTCGAAGCCGCGCCATTTACGACGCTGACGCCTATCGCGGCCTTCGTCGCCGAGTTGAACGCGCTTGTTGACGCATGCGACGCCGCCTACCGCAACCATTCCGGCGAGGGCGCGGAGGGAGCGCGAAACGGCCGGCGCATCTCGGCGCAAGCAGGAGCTTCGTAGCGCGATGGAAACGCTCGCCGCAGATCGCGCTATTCTCGACGCTTTCGATGAGGCGCTTTGCGTGCTGGAGTCCTCAGGCGCCATACGATCGATGAACCACGCCGCCGAGCGTTTGACGGGCTATTTCGAGAGCGAGCTGCGCGGACGGTCGTTCTTTTCACAACTTGTCGCGCACGACGGCGGCAACTGCGAACCTTCGTGGCCAACGCATGCCCGCGAGCGGTTGTCCTTGCGTATTCGGCGCAAGGACAAAACGATGCTCGACGTGCGCTGCGAGATTGATCCGCTTGCTGGCGACGGCGGCGGCTCGCTACTCAAACTACGTACGGTCGACGAAGGACTGAGCGAGACGGACGCGCTCGAAGACATCAAGGAAAAGCTCGAAACAATCTTCGGCGGCATGGTCGGGGGTCTCGTGGTGATTAACGAGGCCGGCGATATTTTGCTTTTCAGCAAGGGCGCGGAGAGACTCTTTGGCTACCGCGCCGATGAAACGCTCGGAAGAAACGTTAAAATGTTAATGCCTTCGCCCTATCGCGAGGCGCATGACAGCTATCTCGCCGCCTATAGGGAAACCGGGGTCAAAAAGATCATCGGCGTCGGCCGCGAAGTCATGGGGCGGCGAAAGAACGGCACAACCTTTCCGATGTATCTGTCGATCGGCGAAATTTGGCTCAAAGGAAAGCGCTATTTCGTCGGCGTGACCTATAATCTGACCCGGCTTAAACGCGCTGAGGATCAGCTGCTGACGCTTTCCGCCGCCGTCGACCAAAGTCCGATCGCGGTGATGATCACCAATAAGGATGGCGAAATTGAGTATGTGAATAGTCGCTTCGCGACCCTTACCGGTTATCCGCCGCATGAACTCATCGGCCAAAACCCGCGCATGCTGCAATCAAAGCGGACCGAGAACGACCAGTATCGGCGCCTTTGGGAAAGCATTCACGCCGGCGTCGAATGGCGCGGACAGATTCAGGATCGCAGAAAGGACGGCAAGCTTTATTGGGCCTCGGAAATCATTTCGCCGCTGCGCGACGCGAATGGCGAGATTACCCATTACCTTGCGATCCAACAGGACATCACCGAACAGAAGCGCGACAAGGAGGCGCTGTTTGAGAGCGAGCAGCGCTTCCGGCAGATCGCCGACATGGCCGGCGAATGGCTGTGGGAGCAGGATAAAGACGGCCGCTACACATACAGCAGCAGCGCGGTTGAGGACGTGTTGGGGATGACGCCCCAAGAGGTCCTCGGCAAAAGCTATGTTGATCTCTTTGCTAAGGAGCCTGCAAGCGACGCCGTCGCGAACAAGGGGCGGAGCTCCATCGCTTCGCGCCGGCCGTTCCACCGGGTCGTGAACCACTACCGCCATAAGAACGGCGGCGACGTCTATACCGAATCGACCGGGGCGCCGGTTTTCGACGAAGGCGGCCGGCTCGTCAAATGGCGCGGCGTCGACCACGACATGACGGCGCGCAAAAAGTTCGAGGATGAGCTGCGCGTGCGCAACCGCGCCGTCGAAGCCGTCCCCATCGGCATCGCCATTTGGGATGCGCAGGCGCCGGGCGTTCCCAACATCTATGTCAATCCGGCGCTGAGCCGGATTACCGGTTTCAGCCGCGAGGAGCTCCTCGGACACAGCCTGCATCTATTGCGCGGGCCGGAGACGGACCCAGCGGCGCTCGAAGAAGTCCGCGCCGCCATCCTCGAGCGCCGAAGCTGTCAGGTGACGGTGAAATTCTACCGCAAGGACGGCTCCCCTTTCTGGGACGAACTCCTCATCTCGCCGGTCGCCAATGAGGCGGGACGAATCACCCATTTCGTCAGCGTTCACGCCGACATTTCCGATCGGCGCCGCGTCGAAGAGAGTCGTCACGAACTCGAAATCGCCAAACACATTCAGCTGTCGCTGTTGCCGAGCGCGCCGCTGCGCACGCCGCATATGGAGGTCGCTGGAATCTGCGTGCCGGCGACGCATGTCGGCGGCGACTATTTCGACTATTTCGAGAATTCCGGCGTGGCCGACATCGTCATCGCCGACGTTTCCGGCCATAGCGTCGGCGCCGCGCTGATCATGACCGAAGTGCGCAGCACGCTGCGCGCCGAGACGCGACGCGCGACCAACGGCCTCAGCGGGCCGGCGGAGCTGTTGCGCGACCTCAACGCGCTGCTGCATGAGGATTTGTTTGCAGCGGATCTTTTCATCACCATGTTCTATTGCCGCTTCCTGCCGCAGACGCGCATGCTGCAATACGCCAACGCCGGCCAGAATCCGCCGCTGCTGTTGCGCGCCGGGCGCTCGGACTGCGTGCAGCTTGACGCCGATGGTCTGGTGCTCGGCGTCAAGCGCGACGTCGTTTTCGAGGAGCGCAGCGTCGAACTCGCGCCAGGCGACAAATTGATGCTCTACACCGATGGAATCACCGAGAGGCAAAATCGCCAGGGCGAATTCTTCGGACTCGAACGCCTTGGCGCCGCGTTCAGGCAGTATCGCGATCTGCCGCCTGAAGCGCTCATCAGAGCGGTGCTCGCCGACGTGCGCGCCTTCCGCGGCGCAGCGCCCGCAACGGACGACGTCGCTATGGTGGTGATGGAAGTGCGCTGAAGGAAGAGCGGGACAAAAGGCGGGCGCGCGAAGATTTCCCGCCGCCGTGAGGCGCGGGGGCGAGCGGTCCGGGACGCCCCGGCCATCGCTTGGCCGCAGCGCAAAGAAATGTCTTTCGCATGCTTCGAGACGGTGCCTTCGGCGCCTCCTCAGCACGAGGGCGCGAGTTGGGATGGCCCCTCCAGTGTCATTCCCGACAGGCCGGAGGCCTGATCGGGAATCCAGAGCAAATTCGCGAATGATCGGCTTTCTGGATTCCCGATCGCGCGCTGCGCGCGCGTGGGGAATGACAGGGCTGCTTGCGCGAGCGTCGGGAGTGATAGGACTGCTCGTGCGCGCCTCGCGAATGACATCAAGGCTTATCCCTAAGCGCGCGCGTCGGCAATGACAGGGGCGCTTCCGCGGCGCGCGTGTCAGAAAATACAGGCTCGTTCGCCACGTCGAATGACAGCGAAGGTCTTGCTGCGCCTCTTGACGCGCGGCTGGCGCAACCAATTTCATCTCTATGCCCCAGCGCTAGCGAGGGTAAGACAATGGCAATTTATCGCGTTCGTGAAGTCAAATTCATTGAGACCGAAGGCGGACACGTCAAGCTGAAGCCGCTGCGCGAGTATGAGCGGGAGTCATCAGACGCCGCCAGCGTCATCGCCGAAGTCAGCCGCTTTTTCGAAATGGAGCTCTCCAGCCCGAAGGCGCTTGACGTTGTCGATTTCGACGAGGTGATCGTTCTCGACGAAAAAGGCGTCGCCATCGCGCGCTTCGGCGTCGCCGATTTCTGGGAAAAGGAATGGAACGCCGTCGCCGCTAAAGGCGATGCCGCCCACCCCCTGGCGCGCTCGGCTTAATTCGGCGCGCCGCGAGACGCCGCTTTGAGCGCCACCACGCAACAGCGGCGGCGCTAGTGGTCAGTGATCGACTAGCTTCGCCCACATGTATTGATGACGACCTCGACGCGGCGGTTCTTCGCGCGTCCTAGCGGATTGTCGGAGCCGTCGGCGTTCTGATTCGGCGCGACCGGTCTGCTCTCGCCATAGCCCTGAGTCGCGAGACTATCGGGCGCAAGGCCACGGCCGACGAGCGCATTGCGGACCGCCGAGGCGCGGCGTTCGCTGAGCTTCTGATTGTAGCCGTCGGAGCCGACAGAGTCGGTATGGCCTTCGACCGTCGCCTTTTTTCCCGCAGCCGTTATCCGTTGCTGAAGTTCAGCGAGCGCAGGGGCCGCTTCAGCCCGCAAATCCGCGCGGTCGAAATCGAAGAGGAAGTCCGATCCGACGCGAAGGCGCTCCTCGCATTTCGACGTAATGACCTCCACCGCTCGCTGTGGCGGCTCGGACGAAGCGGCCTTCACGCCCGCCATCGCCGGACAGGCTTGGTCTTTCGCTGAAGGGAAGGTGGAGCCGCCCATCAACACGCAAAAGGCGCCGGTCTCTTCGCCTTCGACGGTGACGCGAAGGATGCGGCGTCCGGTCGAATCGATCGGAAAGCTTTTCGTCGTTTCGTCCTTCGCGCCAGACGCCGCGCGCACGAAGGTCGACGCCGCGACCGCGCCGGAAGCGTCCAGCAGTTCCAGCGTCAACCGACGCTCGCCCTTTTCACGTCCGGCGATCAGGAGCTGCGTCAAGAGATCGCCCGGCGCGAGGTCGAGCACGACATAATAGGAGCGCGGGCCACTGGCGCCGGGCAGATTGCCGGAGATCGCGCCGGTTGGAACCGTGGGCCGCATGATGGACGTGGAAAGCTCTTCACCGAGGGCGGCGGAGAGCGAGCCAGCGACGCCGAGCGCCGCGATTGAAGCGATGAGTCTGCGCATGGGGGCGTTCACTTCGCCGCCAGGGCGTCGCCGCCAAATTCGATCTTATAGGCGTTCGTCTCGACGCCTTGCACGGTGAGACGCAAGACATGCCTGCCGGAGCGGTCGATGGCGAAGTTCTTCGTCGCGTCGGCGCTCGCGTCGGTGCGCGACAGATGATACTCCTGATCGACGCGTCCCTGATCGTTAAGCAACTCCAGAGACGCCCATTTCATCGCGCCGGGGCGGCCCGTCAGCGTGATCTGCGTCATCAGCTGTCCGGCTTTCAAATCGCCGGCGAAATAATAATAGGACGAGGCGGCGCCGCCCGGAAATTTGCCACTGACGACTCCATTCGCGGGGATTGGCGTTGGATCGAGAAATGATTTTGAATTGCCGGAACCAGTCTCCGCGGGTTGCCGGTCTGGCAAGGCCGAGCCGCCGAGCGCGACGTGGAAAGCGCTTGCCTCAGGCCCTTCCGGCGTGACGCGGATGATATAGCGGCCGCCAGAGTCGATCGAAAACACATGCGTCGCTTCTCTGCCGTCGTCGCTCGCAGTGATGTAATAGGAGTCAATCTTGGCGCCGGCGCCGTCGAGCAGAGCGAGCGTGAGCGTCTTATATTTGCCGCCGCCCTGCGCCGAAATCTGACTTGCAAAGGCGCCGGGCTTAAGATCGACGGCGAAATAGTAGTTCGCCTGCCCGCCGCCGGTTGGATAGTTTCCGGTAACGACGCCATTCGCCGGCAGAGCCGCGGGATTTAGGACCGACGTCGAAAAATTTTCCGCATGCGCAGTTACGGGAAGCAGCGCGCTCAACAGAAACGCTGCGGCGAACTTGCGTCCGGTCATCTTCATCTCCTCGGATTGCGCCCTTTTAGAGCCCAAGCGGGAGTCCATAGGCCGGATGGCAAATCGCGAGATGTGCGATCGAACACAGATGCGTGATTGCGCGGGCTATCGCCCCTCAAACGCCTTCTCGACAGCGGCGACATCGATCTTCACCATGCCGAGCATCGCTTGAAAGGCGCGCTCGGCGGCGGCGCGATCTTCATGCATAAACATTCGCGGCAAGGCTTCCGGCACGATCTGCCAGCAGATTCCGAAGCGGTCTTTCAGCCAGCTGCATTGGATCGCCGCGCCCCCATTGGCGAGCAGCTTCTCCCAAATCTCGTCGGTCTCGCGTTGATCCTTGGTCATCACCGAGATCGAAAAGGCTTCATTGTGGATCGTCTCGCGACCCATGTTGAGCGCCTGATAGGGCGTCCCGGCGAGGGTGAAGGAAACCATTATCGCCGGCCCGTTCGGCTCGCGGCGGAAGGCGCCTTCGAAAACCGAATCGGGAATGACCGAGACATAGAAGCGCGCAGCTTCCTCGGCTTGATCCTTGAAGGCGAGACAGGTTCTGACTTTCGGATTCATGGCTGCTCCTTGTAGTTGGCTTGTTCCTATCATTCCCGACGCGTCGCTTTGGCGAAGGTTTCCTCACCCTGAGGAGCGTGCAGAGCACGCGTCTCGAAGGACGAGGGCGAGGGTGGCGATGACGCAAAAGACTCGACAACGGCCATAAATGTTGATATCAACATAATAGCGCCATGTCAAAGAAGCTGCCGATCGAGGTCGTTCATGAGGTCCGCGACTGTTGTCTCTGTCTTGCGACTCAACGCGCGGCGCGCAGGCTGGCGCGGCGCTTCGATCGCGCTTTCGCGCCGCTCGGACTCACCAATGGGCAATTCTCGCTGATGATGTCGCTCAATGCGCCGCAGGCGCCGACCCTCGGACGTCTCGCGGACGCGCTCGCCATGGATCGCACGACGCTCACCGCCGCGCTGAAATCCTTGGAGCGGCGCGGGCTCGTCGAAACGCGTCTCGATGAGAAGGACCGCCGCGCGCGCAGATTGTTTTTGACCAATGCGGGCAGCGATCTCCTCGCCGCCGCATTGCCGATCTGGCGACGCGAACATGTCGCGCTCGACGCCGAATTGTCGCAAAGCGAAGGACAAAAGCTTCGCAAAGCGCTGCGAAAGTTAGGGGCTGAAACACAAACCGAAGGAAAGGCTAAAGCATGAACGCCAATGTTGAGAAAAATCCGCCGTGCTTGCGTTCGATCACGCCGCATCTCATCTGCGCCGGCGCGTCCGACGCGATCGAATTTTATAAGAAAGCCTTCGGCGCCGAGGAGATGTTCCGCATGCCAGGCCCTGACGGAAAATTGATGCACGCCTCGGTGAGGATCGGCGACTCCTCGGTGATGCTTGTCGACGAAATGCCGGAATGGGGCGCGCTCGGGCCGAAGGCGCTCAAAGGCTCGCCCGTTACGATCCATCTCATGGTCGACAATGTCGACGAGGTTTACGCGCGCGCCGTCGCAGCCGGCGCGACGGCGAAAATGCCCGTGGCCGACATGTTCTGGGGCGACCGCTACGGCCAGGTCGTCGATCCCTTCGGGCATGTTTGGTCGATCGCGACGCATGTCCGCGACCTGACGCCGGAAGAGATCATGGCGGCGGGGCGCGAGGCGATGTCGAAGGGTTGCGCCGAGGCGACGGCTTAAACAGCTTAAACAAAGAAGCGGGCCGAAAAGCCGGCCCGCTTCATTGCAGTTAAACTGGCGCGCTTAATCATCTTCAAGCTGGAAACAAGAAAAGTCGCGACGCCGGCGCATCGCGCGAACACGTCTGGCGCGAAGCACGGTAAAAAGGTCCATCCGCTGGCCCTTTCGGCGCAACTCGTGTAGGGCATGCCCCAAGTTCGGGGAGCGTATGAGCCAGGAAGCGGAAGGCAAGAAGCGCGGCATGTTTTCGCGCCTATTTGGCGGCGGCCAGAGCGAACCCGCGCCCGAAGCGGCGCCCCCGGCGGAGGAGGAAGGGCGTTCTTGGTGGTCCCGCCTGTCCGGCGGGCTGTCCCGAACCTCGCAAGCAATCACCCAGGGCGTCGCTGACGTCTTCACCAAGCGTAAGCTTGACGCGCTGACCCTCGAAGAGCTCGAAGACGTATTGCTGCGGGCCGACCTTGGCGTTGGCGCCGCGACCCGCATCACGGAGGCGGTCGGCAAGGCGCGCTATGAGCGCGACATTGACCCTGAGGAGGTGCGCGAAATCCTCGCCCGCGAAGTCGAGCGCGCGCTGGCGCCGGTCGCCGAGCCGCTTGTTGTCGACGACAGCAAAAAGCCCTTCATCATCCTCGTCGTCGGCGTCAACGGCTCTGGCAAGACCACGACGATCGCCAAGCTCGCCGCAAAGTGGACCGGCGAGGGCAAGTCGGTGGTCCTAGCGGCAGGCGACACATTCCGCGCCGCTGCGGTCGAGCAGCTCAAGGTCTGGGGCGCGCGGCTCGGCGCCGAAGTCGTTTCAGGCGCGGAAGGGGCCGATGCGGCGGGCCTCGCCTTCGACGCGATCAAGCGGGCGAAGGAGCAGGGCGCCGACATTCTGCTCATGGATACGGCAGGGCGGCTTCAGAATCGCGCCGAACTGATGGCCGAGCTTGAAAAAATCGTTCGCGTGATGAAAAAAGCGGAAGCCGAGGCGCCGCACGCCGTGCTGCTCGTTCTGGACGCCACCGTCGGACAGAACGCGCTGCAGCAAGTGGATGTCTTCGAACGCGTCGCTGGCGTCACCGGGCTCGTGATGACCAAGCTCGACGGCACGGCGCGGGGCGGAATTCTCGTCGCCATCGCCGAGACTTACGGCCTGCCGATCCATTTTATTGGGGTTGGCGAAAGCGCCGAGGACCTGGAGCCGTTTGCGGCGCGCGACTTTGCGCGGGCGATTGCGGGGCTTGACGAGACGTCAGAGGCGGAAAGCTAGAGAGAGATGACTCAAGGAACGGCCGTCGCGGCAAAAAGAAAGCTCAATCCCTGGCTGAAGCTCGCACTGGAATTAGGGCCGCTCCTCCTTTTCTTCGTCGTCAACTCCAAATACGGCATTTTCGCCGCGACCGGCGTTCTGATGGCCGGCGTCGTGCTTACACTCGCCGTCTCCTGGGCGATCACGCGACATTTGCCGGCGATGCCGGTCGTCACCGCCGTTCTGGTGTTGGTTTTTGGCTCACTGACTTATTTTCTGCATGACGAAACCTTCATCAAGCTGAAGGTCACGATCCTCTACACGCTCTTCGGCGCAGGTCTGATCGGCGCGCTTTATTTCGGCAAGCTGCTGCTGCCGATCGTCTTCGACATGGCGATCCATATCGACGACGCCGGCTGGCGCAAGCTCACCTGGCGCTGGGGGCTTTTCTTCTTCGCGCTCGCCGGGCTCAACGAAATCCTGCGGCGCATTCTGACGACCGACGACTGGGTAAATTTCAAAGTCTTCGGCATATTGCCGCTGACGCTCATCTTCGCGCTGACCCAGGCGCCGCTGATTATGCGTCATGAAATCCGCCCCGAGGACGAAGATCCGGAAGCGCATTTTTGAGGTCTGGCGTCGCGCCGGCATTCGGCAAGGTTTTTCGCGCCCGCAGGCTGTCAATTGTGCCTGGGTTGCAATCCACGCCCGTTCGGGCGAATAGAGTCCCAGTCTTATAGGGGGCTGAGTCGAATCCTTGCCCAGTCTTATCCGTTTTTTGATCGTCGTCGCCGCCGTCGTCGCCATCGTCTATGGGGCCATGATTGCGCTCGTCTCCTATGTGACGCCGCAGCCGCGCCAGATGACCTATACGATACCCGCGCAGCGGCTGAATAAATGAAGTAGTCATCTCCGACGCGTGGGCGGAATGACGTTGCGGAGTTGAGCGCATGAAAGCCGGCGCCGCCCGCCAGCTGGACGCCTTTCTCGACATGCTCGCCGCGGAGCGCGGCGCGGCGCGCAATACGCAGGACGCCTACCGGCGCGACCTTTCCGATTACATCGCCCATCTTTCTGCGGGCGGCGGAGATCCTGGCGGCGCCACGACGGAAGACGTTCGCGCCTATCTCGCGTCCTTGGAGCCGCGCGGCATGTCTGCGGCGACGGTGGCGCGGCGCATTTCGGCGATTCGCCAGTTCCACAAATTTCTCTATGTCGATCGTCATCGCGGCGACGATCCGGCGGCGTCGCTGGAAGGACCGCGAAGGCGGCGCAGCGCGCCGGGCGTGTTCTCCACGGCGGAAATCGATCGCCTGCTTACCGTCGCGAGCGAAGGACTTGACGACGAGACTCGGCCGGTTGGCGAGCGTCTGCGCGTGGCGCGCCTTTATGCGCTGCTCGAAACGCTTTACGCCACTGGCCTGCGCGTCTCCGAACTCGTTTCGCTGCCAAAAAGCGCGGCGCATTCGCGCGATCCTTTCCTCACCATCCGCGGCAAGGGCGGGCGCGAGCGCCTCACGCCGCTGACGGATCGCGCGCGCCGTGCGTTGCTCGCCTACCGCAAGTTGCTCGAAGCGACGGCGCCCGGGCGCGCCGGCTCGAACTTTCTTTTCCCTGCCGACAGCGACAGCGGCCATCTCACGCGCCAGGCTTTCGCCCGCGATCTCAAGGCGCTTGCGAGCGCCGCCGGACTGCGTGCGGCCGACATGCGCCCGCATGCGCTGCGTCACGCCTTTGCAAGCCATCTGCTGCAGAATGGCGCCGATCTTCGTGTGGTGCAGGAGCTTCTGGGTCATGCGGACATTTCGACGACGCAGATCTACACCCATGTGCTCGACGAGCGCATGCGGGCGATGGTGCGCGATCTGCATCCGCTGTCGGAGGCGACGGAGAAACCGCGCTGAGCCTTCGCATGCCTTTTTCTCATTGAATGTTGGGACACGCACAACGTAAGCTTTTCCGTGCATCAACGACCGAGGAGACTGGCGATGGCCAAGAACGCAATGGACTTTCGACCTGAAGAAGAGAATGTCGCCTATATCGGCGCCGGCGTGACGCTCAAGGGCGAAATCTCGGCGTCCGATCTCATCATCGTCGACGGCGCGATCGAGGGCGACGTTTCCGCGCGGGTTATCCGGGTCGGGCAGGGCGGCGTCATTCGTGGCAATGTCAGCGCCACGGAAGCCGATGTCAGCGGCTGGATTTCCGATCATATCGAGATCAAGCAGTTGCTCGTCGTTCGCGCCAGTGGACGCGTCGAAGGCAAGGTGACCTATGGCGAGATCGAGTTGGAGAAGGGCGCCGTCATCGCCGGCGACGTGACAGCTCTCGAAGATTATCGCGCCGCGAAGCCCGTGGCGGCGGCGAAGGCGGTCGGCGCGCGCGCCGAACGCGTGGATGTCGCAGCCGCGCTGCCGAAGCCCTCGACCTCGTCGATCGACCGCATCAATGAGGCGGTGCGCAGCGCCACAGGCGCCAAGGGCGCTAAGGGGGCTTTGTATCTCGCCGCTGGCGGCGAGGGAAAGCGCGTCCCAACGCGGGCGCTCATCGGCCGGAAAGCTTCGGCGGGCGCCTGAGGGCGGTTGCTCGGCAGGCGCCGGCGGTCTATAGAACGCTCCTTCCCGCTCCCTTCGTCTAGCGGTCTAGGACGTCGCCCTCTCACGGCGAAAACAGGGGTTCGAGTCCCCTAGGGAGCGCCAGAAAAATCAATTAATTACGATCGTGATCCGCTCCCATTGGCTCTTCGTGCCCAACATTTGCCCGATAAGCGTCGGCGAACGGCAGCGGACTTTGGTAAGCTTTCGCCATGTGCCCCACCCCTCCAACAATCGCTGACCTTCGCGCCGAACGCGTGCAGGGCACCCGCGTGTGGTGCTTAACCCGCACCTGCCAGCAATGGCGTCGTGACGCTGAAAAGGATGGCGCTCCCGCACGAAAAAGCCCAGTCGTCGCCGGCCGGGCTGGAATTCGTTGTTGAGGTGAACTTAAGGTTAGTATTTGGCGACGACCGGAGGCGCGCCCCAATTGAAGTGATAGTTTACGCCCGCGCGAACAATGTTGCCATTGTAATTTGCGCGCGCTTGTGTCGCGTTCAGCCATTTCAAGCCCGCGGGAGATCCGCCGAAACTGCCGTCATAAAGTTGGGCGGTCGAGCCAGTGGCCATCTGAAGCGACCCGAGATTGTAGTAGAGGTACTCAATTTTGGCGCTCCAATTCGGCATGAACATCCACTCCAGGCCGCCGCCGGCCGTCCATCCGACGCGCGCATCGGAATATGAGACGCCTCCAAAACCAATTGTGGGCCAGGCAGCAACCGTAGGAACTACGCTCTGGAAGCCACTGACGTTCAAATTGACGCCGCCGTAGGCCAAACCGCCTGTCCCGTAAACGAGAAGCGTTGGGGTGAAAAGATAGCCGATTCGCCCGCGCACGGTGCCCAAGTAATCCAGGTTCTTGCGAGCGGATACGGCCGTCACGATCGAATGGTTCAGGATGTTGCCTCCCGTGACAGGAATCGTGGTCCAGGATCCGTTGTGGCCGCCGCCATTCGTAATGCCTTGGATGTCAGCCTCGATGCCGTAGACGAAGGAATTCCCTCCGAAGCCAAATTGCCAATTGTAGCCAATTTGCCCGCCTCCGATGAAACCGGCTGCATTCCTCGACGAGATGACGCCTGACGCGCCAAGGGCAGCCGTCAAAGAGTAATCTGCCGGACTGGACAGGTTCGGGCCAGGATTGTCTCCCGTCACCCAGATCGGAGACGAGCCAATCCAAATGCTGTTGTTGCTTGACCAAGTTCCGCCGGCGTTCAGGCCGACATAGAAACCCGTCCATAGTGGTGGCGGCGGCGGCGGGGTCGGTGGCGCCTTGTAGGACGGAAGGTCGGCCGCCATCGCCGATCCGGTAGTCAGTGCAAAGGACAAAGCGGCGATAACTGCCTTATTCACTTGTCTCTCCCAAATTAGATTGAGCGTTCCCTCAAAGGTGATGGAAATCCGCCAGCACTTGCTTAGTCAAACCGAATGAGAGCTATTCAGCCAACCCACGATCCGTTTCCGGTGTTACTGTGGCAGCGGCACCACACAACAAAACGCCCCGCCATGGATGCGCTGGCGGGGCGTTTTGCATTCGGTGCATCATCGGCTCAGCGACAAACCCACTCCCATCCCGCGACAGGGTCCCACTCCCAACAGATGTTATGCACGTGACCACGTCCCTGAGTGTCGCTCCAATCGCGGTGCCCGTGTCGCGCGTGGCCGCCAATATGCTGCATTGCGCTATGTCTCTCGTGCTCTTCGTTTTGCGCGATTGCAGGCAGTGTTGTGGCGACCAGCGTCGCGGCGACTACTAACAGGACTTTGCTCATTTGATTCTCCCTTCAACCTTACAAGCCCCTTTTTGATTGTCTCCATTGGGACTTTGAAGTGTCGTGAGTGAAATTAGCGCGGCCCGGAAAGTCAACAATTATCAAGACCGACGTAGGCTCCCCCAACGAAAAACGCACCGTCGCTACATCCGCGCTCTGGCCTGCTATTGTCGAAGCCATGTGCGGCCGGTTCACAAAGCATCTCTCTTGGGAAGAGCTTCAGTGGCTCTCCGATCTCGTCGGCCAGCCGCATAGATCCATTCGCAAAGCTACGATGATGTTACCAGACGAGCCGATCGGTGCGGGGTCGTCAAGAGGACGCCAATGCGAAGGCCGTCGCGCAGACCATCGCGCGGGCGCTGACGGAGAGCGCCAGCGAAGTGAAGCTTTGAACCGCTCAACGCCACTTCTTGGCGGCGTCTCCTATTGGGGCCTTGTCGATCGTCGCCCAAACCGAGCTGACAGACACAGACGAAATCTTAGGCTTATCCTTCTTCGGCTTTTTTGGTTCGCGATTGCTGTGTTGCTCTCTTTTCGCCATGGCCGATCCCCCTCAATTCTAATCGGATCTCGTGAGGCCGATATGGCGCGTTCGAGACGGCGGGAAAGAACGCGCACAAACAAAAAACGCCCCGCGCGGACGCCCTTGCTTCAACGTCTCCAAGCTTGCCGGTGACACCGGGGGTTAAAACTCTCTTCACGACTAGGTGACAGCCATAGAGCGGGCTGGGGCCGTTGGGGAGCTTAATCGCATGATTAGGACAACACGCTCACGCCGGATCGCCCATATTTACATGACGTATGCGCTCCGGCGTCTAATCGGTCTGCCCAATATGCTGGCCGACGCAATCGAGAAGCGCGCGCTTCAGCATTAGCGAAACAAAAACGCCCTGGCCGTCCTTCCGGGCTCGGGGCGTTCTTTGCGACGGCGCCTTTGAATAGCTGCGCTTGGAAATCATGCAGCGGCCCCCAACATCGCTGGCATGAAATGGAAGAACCGCCCCGCGCGGGAACGGGGGAAAGCGTCCGCCGGGCTTTGCCCCCAGCCGAGCCTGCGCGCCTTTCAAGCGGGACCAATGACGGCGTCGATCTTCGTCGCGCCCTACTGGCCGTTTTTCAGGTCCGGCGAGCGCCGCCGCTTCGACTATTCTTCTGCCGATGGATCCTTACCGCCGATCTCGTCCGTTTTCTCCTATGACGCCGTCACCGACTCGATGGCCTATGACAACTTCGACGAGCACGGAACCTGGAAGAATCGTTGGCTATATCGATATCGACCTGGCTTTGGCGTCGCCGAATGGCGTGACGATTCTCCGCTCGACGGCGTGCTCGCAAATATCTTCCAAGAGCACAAGAAAGTTGTGTTCTCGGAGCCGATCGGCTGGGGCGAGTTCGCGCGCATCGGCGAGACCTATGTGAACTATCCGCGCAAAGACCCGTTTGGTTCGACGCCGCCGATGATTGGGGCCGGCAAGCAGGTCGTTCTCTTCGAAGAATTGCGCGAGACCTTTAGCACGCGCCATGGCGATCTTTATCGCCAGGTGCTTGTCTTCAAATACATGCAGACATTCGGCGGGAAGACGGTTGGCGGACGCTATTTCTGCGCCCTTGGGGTCGGTCCAGTCGCAATCGAATGGATCGGCGCGTTGCCGTCTGGCGAGATCATCACGACCTCGCGCATCGATGCGAGCGTCACTGTCGAAGGCGTCGCTTAGCGATGCCTTGCACGCGCATGGCCCTCGCCCAATAGCGCGCGTGGCGCTTAAACCCCGCTTGCCAGCACTATGGAGTCGTGACCTTCGACGCTATCGGCACGCCTGCAGGATTCACGTTTATTCATCTTCCGAAGACGGGTCGCTTCGTCTGCCGGGAATGCGGCCCACTTGGTGCCGGCATATACGACCTCAAGCATCCTCGCAGCCGACTGATTCAAGCACACTCTATGCTTACTCGGCGCTCCAATGCGCAGAAAGCGTCTTCTGGACACAAGAAAAACCCGGCCTCGAGGGCCGGGCTTCGCTAAGATCGATCTGGCTCGAACAATCGATCAATATTTCGCCAACACCGGTGCCGGAGAGCCGAAGTTGAAGTGATAGTTCACGCCAGCGCGGATCGTGTGGAAGCGCGTGCGGTTGTTCGGGCTGTTGAGGCCCCAGCTGCCCCACCAGCCGCCGTTGCCGGTGCCGCTGATCTGCGTGTACAGATACTCGGCCTTGGCGGACCAGTTCGGCATGAACATGTATTCGGCGCCGCCGCCAGCGGTCCAGCCGGTCTGCACCGCGCTGTTCTGGTTCCACCAGCCGTTGCGCTGCACTTCGCCATAGGCGAAGCCGCCCGTGCCGTAGAGCAGCAGCTGCGGGCTCAGCAGCGTGATGCCCACGCGGCCGCGAACCGTGCCGAACCAGTTGATGCGCGCGGTGTCAATCGTGCCGCCGCCGAAGACGAAGAGCGGCACGCCGGGGAAGAGCGCGGGGCCGATCACGGCCGGGAAGAGCCAGCCGTTGTTGTTGCCGCCGCCCGAGCCGATGCTCGTGCCCTGGAAGTCGGTCTCCACGCCCACGACGAACATCGGCGTGACCTGGAAGTTGTAGCCGATCTGGCCGCCGCCGACGACGCCGCCGCGACCGCCGCTGCCGCCGCCCCAACCCCAGTTCAACACGTTGGAGGAGGAGCGATCCTGCCAGCCGCCGCCGAGGTTAAGACCGGCATAGAAGCCGGTCCAGGTCATGACCGGTGGCGGGGGAATGTAAGGCGGGGGCGCTTTGTGGGATGGAAGGTCGGCGGCTATCGACGACCCCGCTGTCAGCGCCAAGGCCAAAGCGGCGAAAACTGCCCTGTTCATTTACACTCTCCTAAATCAGACTGAACATTGCCTCGAACCTCAGCGAGTAAATTTAACAAACACTTGCACGGTCGAAAGAAATGAGAGTTATTCGACCTCTCACCATACGGTTTCTTCGCCACTGTGGCAGGGGTGCCACACAACAAAACGCCCCGGCAAGCTGCTATGCTCCCGTCAGCGGTCGCTTCACGCAGCATCTGTCTTGGGAAGAGCTTCACCGGCTTGCCGGCTTGATCGGCCAGCCGCGCAACCTCGCGCCGCGCTATAACATCGCCCCTACAACGAGGATAAAGGTCATCCGCCCTGCGGCAGGCGGCACTGAACTCGTTCCAATGCGGTGGGGGCTGGCGCCACTCTGGTGGAAAAAGCCGCTCAATGAGCTGCCGGCGACTTCGCCGGGTCCAGTGAAGCCCAGTTTAGCCGCGAAGCTTAATGTCCTCCTCCTACTGTCTCGAGAAAGGCGACGACGGCGGCTAACAACGCCTTTTCGTGCTCTGCAGGTCCTATTTCTTGATAAGTTTTAAGAGCATTCTTCGTCGCCTCTTCAGGCGGATGCGCGGCCAGAGCAAGCATAACGCGGCGCGCTCGCTGCTCTCCCTCAACTCCTCTATATCTTATGTGATCAAACAAAGATGCCGCGTCGATAACACTTTGATGTAACTTGCTCATTTTAATGCATCCAGCTAACAAGTTCGCTTGAAGCCGCATAATCTCTTTTAGAGTAGCGCAGAGTAAAAGTGAAGGTCATTTCCCGCAAACGTGGCCCGCCCTACGCCCTTGCGGATTCCGCAAACGCGGCGAGTCCATCATCGTCGAAGACGCCGGCGGGATCGCGCTCGCCTATGTCTACTTCGAAGACGAGCCGACCAGGCGGTGACTCGTTGGTCGCCTCTCTGGAGCCGACGCCAAGGCCGTCGAGCAGACGATTGCGCGGGCGATGACGGTAGCGACAAAGTCGAGCAACTAAAATTTTACGGAAGCGGCAGACGATCATTCGTGGCCTAACGAGCGCCAAAAATGGGCGCAACGCGGTCAAACGGAGTCGCCTATGCAACGCATTGTTTCCACCTATAGAGCCCTCGCTGCGTCGTCTGCGATTGGCGTCTTTAGACAATTGCCGGCGCGTGTATTCCGGCGAGTCATGGGTGCTCCGACAGCATTCATTAACGTCATTGAGCGTTTCGCGATGAAATATTAGGCATGCACACGGAAAAACGCCCCGTCGTTATATCCACCGTCGGGGCGTTCTTGGGTGACGGCTAACGAACGCTGTCAGCCTGCTCTCAGCGTAGGCGACAGATTCGGCGACTACTGCGGCGCGAAGTCATCACCGACGATCGCGTTGGCGGGCGACCCCAGAAAGGGAACTACGGGCCGCGCGGGCACGCGGTTGGTTCAACCATCGTTCAGAACTGGGCTGCGTGTCATCGCGTGAGAGGACGCGGCCATCTATGGAATTGCGAACGTGTCAGCGGAGAACAGCGTTAACGTCCGCTCTTCCAGCTTGCGCACTTGCCGCTCGCAGTTCGGTATCCCGGACCGCCACGACATCCACACCCAGAGCACGCGAACGCTTCCGTCACGAATGAGAGGGTTATCGCGAGTATGACGCAGGACCGAATTATGCTGCGGGCGTGAAAAGTCATTTTGCCCCCAAAATCGCGTAAAAACGGAGTAGTCGCCAACTATGCAACACAAAAAATACTAGAGCAACATCACGCGACCATTGGATCGTTGACGGGCTCGCCTACTGGCTGACGCAGGCTACAGGCCGCCTCGGTGATCTTTTCGCCATTCCCAAGGCGGTTGGGCATGACCTGCCCATATGCCGCGATGGTTGTTCCTGGCCTCCTGTTCAGCGCCGATGTAGTCCGACGAATAGCGTCGATACGCGAAGGCATGGCCGCTTCTGACCAGCCAAAGCTCAACATCCTCGCCCCGGACCATACAGTCAGCGACGGTTCTTCCGTAGCGGTCAACATCCCTCTCTCGACACGACACGGGCGACTGTCCGATAAATTCGTCGAGAGCCATCGCTGCTTTTTTGTCCACAGCGGTAGGGCTGGTTCGCGGCGTCAAAACACGGCTGCCCCTTCTCAGGCGCGTCGACGCCGTGGAGGCGGATGCGCTGACCATGGATTTCGATCGTATCGCCGTCGACGACCGAGGCTCGCCCCATGATGTCCGCTAGGCAGACGCCAGAGAACATTGCCGTCAATGCAATGATGAGCGGACGCGCCAGCATGCCAATTTCCACCCTCTTCATGAAGCGCGTAGGTGTAGACGACTATCGGCTTCGGAAACGAGTCGGAATCGATCTAATCGCAGATGACACGGAACTGCGCCATGTTCAAATGGCTTCATCGTCGCAAGCCGGCCGACCCCTTGGTCGAGTCCGACGCGCAGGCTCTTATCGAGCGTTTCGGAAAAGGCGCGCATCTTGAGGCGCACATTCGCCAGCGCGAAGCCAAGCACGCGATCGGTGGCAACCGGCCGCCGGGCCATTGGGAGCGGGTCAAGGCAGCGATCCAAACATTGCAAAATGGGCGCTAGCGACAGGCCGACCGGGCGCGTCACAGCGGGGGCATC
The DNA here is from genome assembly GCF_005771425.1 of Methylocystis sp. B8. Taxonomy (GTDB): domain Bacteria; phylum Pseudomonadota; class Alphaproteobacteria; order Rhizobiales; family Beijerinckiaceae; genus Methylocystis. The sequence continues at coordinate 292,125 of NZ_VBTZ01000003.1, forward strand.
ACGCACTGGCTGGAAACGGGCACGGGTGGCGGGACGGTTGTAGGGCGCACGCAGCGTCTCGCCTGTTGTGATGAGACATTTAATCCCGGCTTCGTCCGATCCCGAAGCATTGGCCGCAGATATTTTTGTCATTTAGGGGCAGGTAGCGTCTCTCCGCCAATTCTTCTGGCAATTGGGGTGCCAACATTGATTCCGGACAGATTAAAGCTGCCTGCATAATATTCGCATTGCGTGTTTGCTCCTATTGTTAAATACATATATCCGTCAAATCCTGATTTTATGGGCTCTCCCGCCCTAGGCACCGGAATTTCTCGAGATTTATACAATACAATCAGCAAATCAATGCTTCCTGCCACTTGATAAAACTCGAGGTGCCTAAAATTGAACTCGCGCGTGTGAGAGGCGGAGTGCCAGCATCTCATTTTACATAGCGGCGCATCACTTCTCTGATCAGATTCAGGATTCAATACGCAGTCAACCACAAGCGCGGGAGTTGCTTCGTTGGCCGCTGCGCTGGCACACAAGACAAAAATATACATAAGACTTACTATGATTGTTGCAGGGCGATTCATCGAACGCATCGAAAAACTTGAAAGACATGGGGCCATCTCGAAAAATCTCCACTTTTAGGACGCCTGGGAGCGCTGCGCGCATCCAGGGCGACTGGCAGGCGCGGGCTATCATGGCAGGCGCTTGGATGGCGACAAAGCGCGACGCCCAGTCCCGCAGCCGTGGTGGATCGTCCGCCGGCGGCGACGGTGGCGGCGGCTCAACGACGTTCGGGGCTTTCACCAGCCTGACCTCGGTCGGCGTCGACAGTGCCGGCGTCGCGTCTGTGACGCTCACGTGGGATGAATGAAATCGAAAAGGGCTCCGATTAACTACACCTCATTCGCTGTTGCGGAGCAGACGTCGCTAGTGCTTGGCGATCGATGACAGCAGCGGCGTTCCTTGCGCTGGAAACGAATTTCGGCGCTCGCGTGATGTAGGTCTCAAAGCCGTCGCTTCAAATCCTCGGGCAAGAACCAATCGGCGAGATCGTTGAAGGGCCGCGAGCTACGCATGGCCCAACGCGCGAGCCGGATGCGCCAGATGCGGACGAAGAGCGCCCGGACGTTCGCATTGGCGGGGGCGGTCATGCCAAACCCCTTTCCGCGTGGCGCAGTTCAAACTCTGCAGCGAACGCCGCATAAACCGCTTCCATCTGGTCACTAATATCGAGCGAAAGCTGAGACAGCGCGTCGGCGGAATTGTCGCCGATTTCATCGCGAACTCCGCAGATGGCGAGATGCAGCGCATAGATTCGTCTTTTCATGTCCGACAATTGGTCGCAATGGGTGTTATCCATAAGGCGACCTTGCACGGGCGGCTCGGCTGGATGCAGTTTCTTGCGCCTCTTGCTCATGACTGCGCCTCCCGTTGGATTACCGCAAGCGCATTGTGAACTGCGCCAAGCAATGGTTCGGGATAGTCCTCCCCCGGATCGCTATGCGGCCCTTCAAGATGCTCGGCGAGGAAGGCGAGCAGCGCCAATGCGCCTGCGAACGTCATCGGCCGTGTCGATAGGGCGGCTATCTCTGCGTCGAAATATGCCTTGTTCTTTTCGCTGAAAGCGTCCTCGGCTTCCTCTATGGCGTCTTGCGCTGCGTCCTCTTCGATTATGCGAATGCAGGCCACGAGCGCTTCGTCGGCAAGCGCATTGCAGCGGCGTTGCTCGGCAATGGCGGCGAAGATCGGATCATCGCTCGCGACCGTGCCAGCGATGACGGGAAGTCCGGCGACCGGCGCAGCGGCGAGTCCGGCGAGCATGGCCCGCCGCGATGGTGTAATTGGTTTCTCAGCCATGATGCGAAGTCCTCTTTGCGTTGTGGTTAGGCCGGGAGGGGGCTTGCCGCATACCTCGCCCGGCCGCTTGTCGGCGGTCCCTCTTGAAGATCAGGCCGCGAACGATCCGGCGAGACGGCCGGAATGCGTGGTGTAGAGGCGGCAAAGCGGAAGGCGCTGCTGCTGGCCATCCGCAAAGCAGGTGCGCACCGGAAGCCCGATGTTGCTTTCATTGCGCAGGCGAGCCGCCTTGGCTTTCTTCCATTCAGCGGCAAGCGCCTTGGCGAACCATTGCCGATAGGAGCCGCCAACGCTTTGAACGCGCCAGCGGGCAGTGAAATGAGCGGCCTTCATGATGGCGGAGCGGTCGAAGCTGGTCATTGCAGGCGGCTCCTTTTGCGTGATACATATAGGATCATATTATGTGATACAAAAGGTGTCAAGCAAAATGATCCGAAAGGTTTCAGAGACGCCGTCAGCGCTGCTATCTGTTGCTCAATTGCGCGGCGCGCGGGGACTGTTAGGCTGGTCGCAATCTCAACTTGCCGAAGCGGCCGGTCTATCGCTGCCGACAATCAAGAGAACGGAGCTTGAGACAGTGAATGTCTCGGTTGATGCACGCGAAAAGCTGCGCGCCGCCCTTGAAAAGGCTGGCGTCGAGTTCATCGCCGAGAACGGCGGCGGACCGGGCGTTAGGCTCAAGAAGAAAAAAGCGAAATCAAAATAGGTGCTGCCCGGTGACTTGAGCCAGGTAGTGTCCTTATTAGCGCGCCGCTCCCAAGCGCTCACAAATTCGTGTGCATGCGGAAGACATTGATTTTGAAATTGCTTGTACGTTGGCAGGTTTTGTGGCAACTTCCCCAATGATTTAGATTGGGGCTCGGCCATGCTTTGGGAAAACAGGATCGATAGCTATGTCTCCAAGACCGGCTTCCCGCGTAGTCTTTTTGCTTCAGAGGATGGGCGCGTTGTCGGCACCTGGATTATGGGCAACGACTACCGCGTTAAATCGGAATATTACGGCGGCTATCCCGCCGGATATTTGAAGCGCATGAAGGCTCTATTCCCAGACAAGAAGCGCGTGTTGCACCTATTTAGCGGCAAGGTCGATATCGGTGTTTTTCCTGGGGATACTGTCGACATCAATCCGGCGCTGAAGCCGACGTACGTTGACGACGCACAGAAGCTAGAGCGCGTTCCACTAGCGAAATATGACCTTGTCCTCGCCGACCCGCCTTACAGCATCGAAGATTGCGAACACTACGGAACGAGCATGGTGAAACGCAACACTGTCATGCGCGCGCTACAGCGGCTTCCCGAAGGCGCGCATGTTGTTTGGCTTGACCAAGTGCTGCCGATGTATCGGAAGGATCGCTTCGCCTTGGAGGCAACCATCGGTATGTGGAAAAGCACTAACCACCGATTCCGCGGCATTTCCATTTTTCGTCGAGCAGACCAGCAGTGAAGCCTAAATCTTCAATCGCTCGCGAAACGAACGCAAGAATGCTTTTTTGAGCCTACTCTGGAAGCCGCCGCCCTTCGAATCCCAAGTCATGTATCGGAACAATTCTCCGATATGCGCATCATCGAATTTGACGACGCCACTGTGGCAGGGGCGCCACACAACAAAACGCCTCGCTGCTACATCCATAGTCGGCAAGCTGCTATGCTCCCGTCATGTGCGGCCGCTTCACGCAGCATCTGTCTTGGGACGAACTCCACTGGCTTGCCGGTTTGATCGGGCAACCGCGCAACCTGGCACTACGCTACAGCATCGCGCCGACGACGAGGATAGAAGTCATTCGCCCTGCGGCAGGTGGTAATGAGCTCGTTCCGATGCGCTGGCTCGTGCCAGCTTGGTGGAAGAAGCCGATTAGCGCTTCCCTCGCGCCCTTAGGCGGCATCTCAGGAGAAGATGTCAAATGTCAATTGGGGTAGACGGCTGGGTCCTCATGCTCCCATGACGTAATAGCCGAGAGAAGAGAATTGCAATGAAGGATATCGCTATGCCAGTGCATCAGCAGGTCCTCAAAAATCTGAGGACTGCCAATGAGGTCGCCAAGGAAGCGCTGGAATCTGGTCATCCGCCCTTTGGCGCAGTGCTTGTGGCGCCGGATGGCGAGACGGTGCTGATGAAACAGGGAAACGTGAGTTTGATGGACCACGCCGAAACAGTGATAGCACGGCAGGCATTTGTTAAGTACGACCCCGACTACTTATGGAAATGTACTCTTGTGACGACGGTCGAACCTTGCGCCATGTGCGCCGGAAACATCTATTGGGCCAACATCGGAAACGTGGTTTATGGCATTGATGAAATCACATTGAAGAAACTGACCGGTGCCGACATGAGAAACCCCACGATGAACCTGCCATCTCGCACAGTCTTCACGGCAGGGCAGAAGCCCATCAAGGTAGTGGGCCCCGTTCCGGAACTTGAAGACGAACTGCTCGCGCCCCACAGGGCCTACTGGAAATGAAGCAGACTGAAGGGCAGAGATGAGTCATTCTGTCGCCTTCGCGAAGGCCAGCGCGCGCGTTGCGGCCTCAATCTGCCGGTTTCCAGCAAACCATCCATTCTGATATCCTCGATCGGGCGGTTTCGATAATTTCGATTAGCTCAGGAGCGCTGAAGATCGCCAGCCGTTGGGAGGCTTACGTGGACACGCGCAGATCAAAGGCGCTAATCTCCGGCGCGCTTATCGCCGCAGCCATAGCGTTCCCCGAGTCGGCACTGGCGGAAACTGTCGGCAATGTGGGCGCGGTTAATCAAACAGCGCATGGCACGCCACCTGGCGCCGCACGGCGTGCGTTGTCACTCGGTCTCGGCGTGCAGAAGCGCGAGCGCATTGAAACGAGCCAGGAAGGAAGCGCGCAGATTGTCTTCAATGACACCTCGACGATGACTGTCGGCCGCAGTAGCTCCGTGACGATCGACGATTTCGTCTATAGCGGCGGCGGCGGGCGCCAGGGCGTTTCACTGGCGAAGGGCGTGATGCGCTTTGTCGGCGGCGGCGTCAGCCATGGTTCCGGCGCGCAGCTTCGGACCCCCACGGCGTCTATCGGCGTGCGCGGGGGAACGGCGATGGTGCAAGTTGGTCCATCCGGCACACTGGTCGTGCATCAATATGGCGTCACCGAAGTGGGAGGACAGACCCTCACCCAAGCCGGATATGGCGCGTTCGTTTCAAACAACGGGCAAGTGTCAGAGCCTTTCCTTGTGCCGCCTGAAACGATTGCTAAAATGATCGCGGCCTTGGAGAGCGGCAAAAACCAGCATGGCGGCGCGGAGCGGGAGCCGACAAGCGAGGACGCGAATCTCATGCTCGGTGGAGCGCCTCCCCAAAACGTCGTGAGTCCGCCGGGGCTGGATGCGCTCAATCCATTCTGGGCCGGCAACGCGTTGGTGCAGAGCCAAACCAACGTACAGAATCAGCCTAACCCGTCGCCTCCCCCAGCCGAAAAGCCTTCCCCCGCCCCCGAGACGGTAACGGCGCCGCGGACATCAACTGGGCGCACGGACTGAGCGTTAACGATCAATACATCATCAAGACTGCTCGTCACGGACTATCGCGGCGGAGCCGCCGAACGGTCGATTGCGAGACCTTTGCACGGCGATGCTTTGACAGCATGTGTTTGGAAGCCACGCTCGCTGAAATATGATGGCTAACGCACCCGCCCTGCACGCAGACTACCGAACAGCATTGTGTCGCGCGTCCTGTCAGGAATGGACCGATCTGCCCTTTGCAGTCGCGCTCTTCGTCGGCAATGCGGCGAGCGTCCTGCTGCTCAATTGTCTCGTGCCTAGGATCAGCGGCCAGTTCGCTTGGTGGCTTCAGCCCGAGGGCTTGCAGGCGTCGAAGACGGATTTCGCCGAAGCGGCGCTGTTTGGCAACGCTCTACGCCGTGATGATCGTCCTCTTCTGGCGCCTGTTTTGACGGGCAGAACAGGCTAGTCCGCTTTTGAGCAAAGTCCACTGATCGAACGACTGACTTTGCGTGCGGCTTTGTTTAACGCGTAGAGATAGACAGCTCCGTTCGCCCGATCGATATTGCCGCCCTGAGTCTTCGGGCCATTTTTGAACACATAAAATTTCGTGTCCTTTTGAATCAGAGAAAATTTACTCTCAAAACTGTCAACGCCGTCCAATGTCACAGATTTATCGTTTATATCAATCCCGAATGGCTCAATGCGTGAATCGCTGGTCAGGCTCTTTCCTTCGCATCGAAGTCTCACCAGAGCGTCTTGCGCCATAGCAGATCCCGACACAAGGATGAAAGCAGCCGCTCCGAGTCTCACCGCTCTCATTCCCGTTCCCTCCTATTTTTGATGCGCTCTCATGTCGGTCGTTTGTGTCGAAAAGCCGGATCGCTCGTAACCATTTGTCATCATAAGCCCAAAACATACAACCGCGTCAGCCGGCGCAGCTCAATGAAAAGGGTTTCCAGAAAAAACATGCACAAATTGGCCAGCCTCGTTCCTCGGCGGTGCCGCGCGGGCAAGAGAGGATGAGATTCATGAGCTCGGCGCAAAAGCGACTTTCACTGCTCTACAGGAGCGCTGAGTGAAGAATATCGCGCTCGCGATTTGGTCCTTCCTTCAGACGGCCATGGCGCTAGCGCGACTTAAGCAGACGTCGACAGCTGCGATGGCACGGAGACCTTCGGAGCACCCAAGCGACACACTTGCCGACCGCACATCCCGCAGCTTCGGTTGCATGATTATTCACAGAAATGTCGAGACGATGCTCGCGCCATCATGGACAAGCTGTCGGCTAACATGCTATAGATACGTTGTTTTTAACACCGACAACCTTGGCGCCCCGTCGGCTCTCAGGCCGACGGGTTTTTCGTGCGCGCGCGCCACGCTTGCGCCATCGAGCGTTGTGGAGCTAATTGGCCGGCGACGCCTCTAGAAGCGACACAGCCTTACCTTGCCCGCGGCGTCTCTGCTGTGGGTTTTTTTTCAACCGCACGCCGGGGAATGGATTGTGTCACCGCGGGTGAACCGATCTGGCGTCGCCGACGATGATCCTGCGCTTATCCAGGCGGTCGCGTGACTGTGACAGCGTCTTACGCCCTGCCGCTGCGCGTGCGCAAGATCGGCGAATCCTATGTCGTCGCCGACCTAAACGGCATTGCGCTCGCCTATGTTTATTTCGAAGATGAACCGACACGACGCGTGATCGCCAAGCGCCCCTCTAGCGCCGACGCCTAGGCGGTCGCGCAGACACTGAGACCGTGAGCGAGAAACCGATGTTTCGCTCGGCGTTCAAATCCCGCCGCAAATCAAGAAAGTGACAGCGACCGAATTCGAACAAACTCAGCCTTAACGATCTTGCAGGTTAATCGGGATGAGATTGGTTTTTGCGTTTTCCCAAACCTCTAGATAGGGAACAGTGGCTGCGGGTCTGATCTGATAAGTGTTGTCGGGATACAGTAAGAAAGCGAGCTCTATCGGCGGTTTTTTTCCGGCGCGTTGGCCCATCAGCATCATGATAAAACCTCTGGGGTCTTCACGCCTCATAACTATATTCTTCTGAAACCCCATGGGATGGTAGACTACATCTATATCCGATCCTTCTTCGCCCCACCTACTAACGGAGATTTGCACTTTCGCCGTTGCCTCCTCGACGAAGTTCTCAATCCTTATAGTGCTAGTCATGATCAAACTCCTTCGTAATTCAAAACACATACGATTGTTAGGGATGAAACGGACATAGCAAAACCTGTCTACCCATTTATGTCAACCGCTCCACTCTTCACTTGTGGTGCACCGCCGCAGGATCGAGCCCTCGGAATTCCTAGAGTATTGTGGGGACGCGCCGCTCAATCCGAAAGTCGGTTGAAGAGCTAATCATATGGCGCTTGCGTCCCATGGCTCGGCGCACAGTCCGGCGGTTTGCGCTTCGATGGAGACGACAGCGTTTTTATCCGCCTTCACGTTCTGGAATGCTGCATCTTCAGCGATCAATTCCTTCCCCGTCTTTTTTTGGCCGCGCGTCGTTGTCTACAACCCCGCGCAAGGATTTCTTTCCCTCATCAAAACGCCCCGACCGTACATCCGGGCTCGGGGCGTCCCGAATTTAGGCTACTGCTGCTTTCCCGTCCCTTTTTCGTTCTTAGCGTGTGCAATAGGTGAACGGCGTCTGAAGCGATATCCGCTTTGACGCTGAGACTGAGGCAAGAGCTATGAAAAAAATTTCAGCCCGAAACGTGTTCGAAGGCGCCGTCAAGGAGATAAACGAGGGAGCCACGACTTCGCACGTGCTGATCGACGTGAATGGCAACACCATCACAACGTCAATCACCAACGAGTCTGTCGAGGAACTCGGCCTACAGGTGGGCAAGAAGGTATACGCCGTCATCAAATCTTCCGAAGTGATGGTCGCTGTCGACTGAACAAGCATGCGAGATAAGGCTGCGCGCCGAGCGCCGCGCCGGCGAACTACTTAAGGATTTGCAAAAGGCTGTTGGCGGGAGACTAAAGAAAAACACCCCAACGTGGGGAGAGTCTCTCAAAAGGCGAGCAAGTAGCGTCACTCGGCGTATCGAAGAAGCGGGCTTCAATCGGGCTCCGAGGCTAACGACACAAAACCGTTGGTAAGAAGCGTACGCATGAGGTCGATCTTCGCCTCGTTCTCCAGCTCGCCTGGAGCTGCGTCGATACGATAGAGCTGTTGCGTTAACGCGAATTCGAGCGTCGGTAACGCCTTCACCACAAAGCAAATCTGGCGATTGCGTCCGGTCAAGGTGATCGCCGTCGGTTCGACATCAATCGTGAAAAGGTTGTCCGGATCCGCCGCGAGCCAATCTCGCGAGGTGAGAACCTTCGCCTGCTCGAAGCGTTGACGAGACCCTTCTGTGGTTGCTGGTCGTTCTGAAACGAGCCTGCGAATGATCGAATCCAGGGCGTTGTCAAAGGAAGCCGACGCCGCGAAAAGCTCGATCAGTCTACGAAATTCATCCCGCAGGCCGCTTTGCCGACTGCAAAAGCCCGGTGGCAGCGCACGGCGAAAATCGGAATTTGTCGCAAACACGTTCTTCAACGCGACGTCGAGCGCGTCGGCCCAAGTGTAAGGAAAGCTTGCGAGACTGACGTGAAGCGACGGCTCATCGAGCGCGTCGACCAGATGAGGGAAACCGCGCGGTATATAGAGCAGATCACCCGCATGCAACGTAAAGTCGCCGATTAATTCGGCGTTCTCGATCGCTTCGGCACAGTGCTCATTGCGAAGGGGCAGCTCAATTTCTGGCGCGTAGATGCGCCAGCGTTTCGATCCCGATATTTGCAGCGCAAATACGTCGCAGGCATCGTAATGAATCGGAAAGCTGCGACCGCCTGGCGGCGACCAATAAACGTTTGCATCAAAGGGATGATTGAGGGCCTTCTCAGCCGAACGGCACAAGGAACGCAGGCCCGGAAAGTCTTCACGAACATCACGAAAGACGATGGTGGCGCCCTGATCAAAAAAGCTGAAAAGGCGTTCACAATCTATCTCGCCTCTGGCGTTGGTGAATCGAGGGGCCTCGATTTCCTGCTTCTCTTCTATTGGAAAAACTCTTTCATAAGATGGACGCGCAACTTCAAGATACCGCTCCATTTCGTCGAGCGATATGAGCGCTTGATGATAGTCGGCTTTGTTGCGCGACAGAAAAAGTGGCCTCTCTTCAAAGTGGCCGTTTACGAAGCGTTCGATGCCAAGCGGCGCCATTGCGTCCTTAAAGCTCAACGGCTCACAAGCGATAGGAGGGAAGGTGGTGGAATTGGAACGCAGAATCTGGTTCAGGATAAGCCTCGTGAAGCGAATTAAAGTGTTGCTTGCGAAAATCTTCGCCTCGCGCCCGATACCTTACGACATCGGGCGCGCGGCTCAACAATGACATCTTATGGATGGCGCACTATGCCCAAAATGCGACGGCAGCAATAGGGCGGCCGTCCATGGTAGCCCGGCGGACAGTGCTTGATGATGCCCGGAAAGACGATGCGGGCCTGCTCGACGCCGTGGCTTGCTTTCTGATTCCAGATTGTCTGGAGGTCATGCATCTGCGATGCAGCCAAAGCGCTGCTCGCCGTTGCGGTCAAGCTGACCGTCGCGAGCGCAACGACTGACAATGTTGCCTTATTCATCGTAATGATCCTCTGGCAAGTGTTTCGGTTGCAATCGATTTCGACTTGCGCGAACTCAGCCCGATCGGAGGCGGGCGTGGCTGCGAAACTCGATATTGCCGTTCGTGACATACCCGGATCAATGGTTCATTGCATTTAGGCCGCAGATGAAAGCGGCAGATCCACGGGGAATCGTCCGGCGAGCAAGCAAATGCAATTTTCTTCGGCAAATTGTTATCAGCGCAGACTTTGCGTAACTTCATCTTTCACTATCAACCCCTTTATGAAATGCCGGCCAAGAGTTGGGCCCCAGTAGTCACGTCTCAAAGAATATTAATTGACAGAGTTGGGAGAACGCGAAAGGCTCAATTTGGTTCCGTGGACAAGACCATATTCTCGCTGCACAGGCTGCCATGGCGTGCGCCGGTGCGCGAAGAAGCTTCCTGAACGAATGTCTTATACGTTGATCACTATACGGCGCATCATTTAAATTGATGGTGACGATCGACGGACGATTGATGCAAGAAAGCGCTTTCATCGGAGAATTGGAGAAAAATATGCAACCAACCCAAAACAGAGCGGTGGCGATTTATACGTCTCGTTGTTCGCATCTTCTCCTCATAAGAGCCCTCTTTGGAGCGCTTTCTTTATGCTTCTTCCTGCAATCTTTTTCCGCGCGGGGCGAAAATCTCGCCTGGACCCCACAGCAACGAGTCAATGGCGTTGGCACGTCCAACGGGCCGTCACTGGCGGTATTCAAAGGCCGACTTTTTGCCGCCTGGAAGGGCGTGCACGATGATCAGGGCATCTACTGGTCAAGCTTCAATGGACAAGGCTGGGCGCCGCAACAGCGCATCGGGGGCGTTGGCACATCCTTCGGGCCGTCGCTCGCGGTGTTCGAGGGTCGTCTGTTCGCTGCCTGGAAAGGTGTTCATGACGATCAAGGCATCTATTGGTCGAGCTTCGACGGCGCAAACTGGACCCCCCAGCAGAAAATCGGTGGAGTTGGTTCGTCACAGGGTCCTTCGCTGGCGGTGTTTGAAGGGAGACTCTTTGCTTCGTGGAAAGGCGTCCACGACGATCAGGGCATTTATTGGTCGAGCTTCGACGGCGTTAGCTGGGCCCCGCAACAGAAAATCGGAGGCGTGGGCTCGTCAAACGGTCCTTCGCTGGCGGTTTTCGAAAATAGGCTTTTCGCGTCATGGAAGGGCGTGCACGACGATCAAGGAATCTATTGGTCCAGCTTCAACGGACAGGGCTGGGCGCCTCAGCAAAAGGTGGCTGGCGTCGGAACCTCGCATGGTCCGTCAATACACCTCTTCACGGGACAGCTGTTTTCGTCATGGAAAGGCGTGCATGACGATCAGGGTATCTATTGGTCAAGTTTTAACGGTCAACATTGGGATGCACAGGGACGCATAAGTGGCGTCGGCACGTCGCAAGGCCCTTCGCTCGCAGTGTTTGAAAGCCGTCTGTTCGCTGCGTGGAAAGGCGTCCATGACGATCAGGGCATCTATTGGTCGTCTGCCGTAACCGCGCCGCCGGCCCCGCAAAGCTGTGCGCATTGCAACGACGGCAGCTGCCAGTGTGGGCAAGGTTCAGGCGCGCAGCTCTGTTCCGGGCATGGTGGCAATGATCCAAGCATCGGCTGTATCCAGCAACCATGACAACGCAGAGGAAGCAGTGAACCGGCCTCTCTCTTGTGAGGATGGGCGAGTTTACAGCTTGACGTCTGTCAGTGGCTGCCATCACGTGTGACGCTCCGAGATCGTCGATCGCTGCCATTGTCCGTCGAGCTAGCTCGAGTGATCGCTCGATTTACTTAAGAGTTCGAGCGGCTGGAAAGATCGAATGAGGAATTTCGATCAGTGGCAGGGGCAGCTAGCTCTCGCCACAGGAGCGTCAATGCGGCCATTATCTCAGGCCCCAAGAAAAGGCCCAAAAGTTGAAAGCGTTCGATGCCTCCAAGAATACCTAGCAAAACCCAAAGAAACGGGAGCTTCGTGGTCCCTCCAATCAGCCTGGGCCTCACGAAGTGATCAGCTAGGAAGATAACGGCAAAGCCGGCCAAAGCGACAATTATTGCCGGTCCAAGTCCCTCCACTCCAAGCAATATGATAGCTGCGACACCCACTGCGATGCCCGCGGCGAACAGAATCATCGCAGCTACAGTCGTAGCCATCGCAAATAGAATTGGGTGAGGCAATTTGGTGAAGAAATAAACGACGCCTATCAGCACGCCTTCTCCAATCGCCACAAAGGCGAGTCCAGCAACGGTTCCATGCACGGACGCCGCCATCTGTAAGGCGACGCGTTCACCTTGCTCACCAAACAGCTTCTGTGAGGCGGTGCGGCATTGCGCCGATATGCTTTCGCCATGACGAAACAAAAAGAACAGCGTCAGCAGGGATACGCCAAAGATGATTCCACGATGCAGCACATTGGCGCCTAAGTTCGCTCCCAGCTCACGAAGCCACGATGTGTTTACTTTTGCAATGAGCTCCTTCGCCCATCCCGCATGTGATAAATGTTCGCGCCACCAGTTAGTGACCCATTCGCCGACATATGGAAGGTGTGTGATAAAATCGGGTGTCGCAATTCCAGATCGCTCCGCTTGCCGCCCGTAGTCGATCAGGTCACGCAGCTCACAGGCGAGGTCAACCACAAGAGTCGCTACGGATATAAAGACTGCCAACCCGACGACGGCAGTGAAGAAAACAGGCAAAATATTCTTGCCTGCCCTAGGCGACAATTTTCCCCGCACTTGATCATAGAGAGGCCAAAGAGCCACCGCCAGGACGAGGGCCCACGCCAACGCACGCAGATAATTCGCCAGTAAGTAGAGGCCCAAGACAACGAGTGCTGCGGAAAGAAATAGCCGCGCAACGGTCGCCCGCCACGAAAGCGCTTCTATCGTGCCCAACCGGTGAGCGTCTTCTTTTTCCCGCACCTCAGGCAGCTTTCGATCCGCTTCCATGATCTTCACGCAGCTTCGCCGAGTCGAGCGTGCATCAAGCAGACCCATGGATGATTGAATTCGCAGGCTTGGCGCCTCGGAGTCAGCTTCGCGCCAAAAGCAGTCACCGATCCCTTCGAATGCACCGTCCGGTGGCGAACGTGATCAGCAAACTTCAATTTGCGCCCCGTCGAAACAGCGCACCTCGTTCGGGACGAGGGGGCGGAGGTTCGAATCCTCTCGCTCCGACCACTCATCCGACTTTATCGCACAATATCATATACCTGACGGACGGCACTCACGCGACGTCCTACAATTGAGCGGCGCTTGATGCGAATGTGAACGGATACTCGCATACGCTCAGCTGGCGGAAATTGGACAACCAGGGGCGGGCGTGTGATGGTCCCCGCCTGCACGCCCAAGCACGTGACCCTCCCCGTCACTCCCCTACAGGGGGCAGCATTGCTCATGAACTTTTTGCCGGCCGCGCCGCACTCGCGCGCCGCATCGATATTATTCTCCGACCAACGAAAGGGTTACGAAAGCGAAATGACCAAGCCGAAGAAGGAGACTAACCAGCCCGCGCCCGCCGATCTGATCGAAAAGCAAGACCCCGACCGCCAACACATCAGCAATCAAAGGCAAAGTAGCAACTCGAAGCCATTGCTCACGTCGGTTCCTATTCAGTTCATGCAGATTCAGAATGGAAAGTGCCGCTGGCCAATTGGCGATCCGCACCATTTCGACTCGTTGCGGTTCTGCGGATGCGCATGCGCACCAGAAGCCATTTATTGCGATACACACAAGAATATGGCTTTTGCTCCGAACCGGGCTAGGACATTCATTCCAGGAAGAGCCGTTACACTGACGGCGACCAAAGTTTCCTGATGAAAACCGGTGTTCTGCTAAGTGCGCAGGTCGAGAATTTCGATGGGTCGGCTCGTCCTGCGCGCCATTTGATGACGAGCAGCTAGGCCTTCCTCGAAGCGATCGGCGCGCGTGCGTGTTTCTCGTTCATCGATTTTCCGAAGACGCAGCGCTTTGTCTGCATAGAATGCGGCACCAGGAACGTGCAAGTCACACCGCACTGGCCGCCGTATCGATCGAGCGTTTATTAGTGCGAGCTAAGGCGGGCGCGTCGGGCATGAGAATATCAGGGCACTCGAATGCAATGCGTAGAAGGTCATTGGGCAGTGTTTTCGCCTGTCTGTCGTTCGCCTATTCTTTAGCGGGCGCCGCGCTAGCGCAGCAGCCTGAAACATCAAAATTTGGCGCTTGGGAAACGCAGTGCTCGCCGTCGACAAATAACGTCAAGCTATGCGCGTTAGTCCAAAAGGCGATGTCGGAAGAACAGCCGAATGTCGGTTTGATGGTTGCGGTCAGAAAAGCGGCCGGCATGCCCAACGGAGTGATTCAAGTTTTCGCGCCGCTGGGAACTTTCTTGCTGGAAGGCGTGGGGGTCAAAGTCGACGAGGCTGAATTCCCGAAGCTGCCATTCTTTAGGTGCACTCAGATTACCTGTGCTGCGGAAGGCGCGATCAGCAACAACCTGATGAGCAAGATGCTCAACGGAAAAAATTTGCTAATAACAATCTACGCTAATCCCGGCGAGGGACTTCGCCACATACTCGCTCTCGATGGCTTTAAAGACGGCTACAATGCGCTGCCGCAGTGAAAGCCGAAAAACGCGAGGGGGCCACTTGCCTTCACAATGACGTGCTCAATCTATCGGGGCTCGATCGGCGGCGGCGCAGAACAATAGCTTAGGCAGTGTTTGGCGCTTGCCGCGCGTCAAGATCACGGAGCCGAACATGCGTAAGTTCGCCAAGGCTTGTGCGCTCGGAATCATTTGCGGCACAGCAGCGCTCGGGGGTTCAGTCAACCAGTCCAATGCTGGGGTAATGAGCATAGCGGGCAAAGAAACGCTGAGTCTCTCTTCGCCCCTCGAAAGCGTGCATTATCGATGCTGTCGCCATCGCCATTACTGGCGACATGCATATTGGCGTCACCGTCACTACCGCTACTATGGCTACTATCCCTGGTACAATCCAGCCGGCGCCATTGCGGGTGCAGCGGTAGGACTCGCGACGGCCCCATTCTGGGCTCTCGGTGGGTACTACGGTTACTACCGCTACTGAGTTACCTTTTGTGCGCGAGACGTGGTGGCGTATGGGGGGATTAGGCCAGCGCCAATCCGGCCGAGGGGGGCGACGCCTCCGCGCATGGCAAGCTGTCGCATTGGCGTCGAACGCAGCAAAACCTATGTAGGCGTCAACATCATTCCTCCCAAGAAACTAGCCCGGCCTTGTGCCGGGCTTTTTCGTTTCGAGCCAATGAAGGCGCAAGGCCGTGGCGCATCGGCGCTCGCGCCTGTTATGCTTCCGCCCATGTGCGGACGCTTCACGCAACACCTTTCATGGGAAGAGCTTCACCGGCTCGCCGACCTGATCGGCCAGCCGCGCAATCTCGCGCCCCGCTATAACATTGCCCCCATGACGCAGGTCGAGGTCATTCGCCTCGGCCCGCAAGGCAAAGAGCTGGCGCCGATGCGATGGGGCCTTGTGCCGCTCTGGTGGAAGGACCCGCTGAACAAGCTCCCGGCGACCTTCAACGCCCGCGCCGAGACGGTGTCGACAAAGCCAATGTTCCGCTCGGCGTTCAAGTCGCGTCGCTGCATCATTCCCGCCTCGGGCTTCTATGAATGGACCGGCTCCAAAGGCGCAAAAACACCCCACTACTTCTCGGCTCCAGACAGTCGACCGCTCGCCTTTGCCGGACTGTGGGAGAGCTTCGCCGATCCGCAAACGCGGGAAATGAAGGACTCGGCGACGATCATCGTCGGGCCGGCGAATGAATGGATGAGCCGCTTTCATGACCGCATGCCGGTTATTCTCGATTGGGGCGATATCGGCCTGTGGATGGCTGGCGGCGATCCGGGCGCGCTGTTGCATCCGTCGCCCGAGGATGCGCTGCAGGAATGGATCGTTTCGGCGGGGGTCAACAAGTCTGACGTCGGCGATGACGATCCAACGCTGATTGAGCGGGCGATTGTCGCCGGGTGACAGGTTGCGCCGTGGCGCGAGATTTGCGCTTGGCGATACTAACACTTTATTTTTTTTAGCATTTTCGCGGAACAATCCGACTGCGAGGAGGGTTCCCCTTCTTCAAGGGAGTATGCGTCATGCCGGGCAAAGCACCGGACGGCTGGCAGAACCTCACTGCCAGAGAACTTGATGCGCAATTCGCCATGTCGCTTCAAAAGATCGGCGAGCGCCTAACCAAATACGACAGCATCGCCGGAGCGCCGCTGCCAGAACGGATGACGGCGCTGTTGGGCGAACTGCGGCGGCGGCGCGCTCGCAACCATGATGGGCGCTAGGCAGTGCCGAGCGTTGCTAGCGGAGAAAATCATGAAAAAAGACCCGGATCATTCCTTCGATCCGGGTCGAATATCGAGCCGCGAGTTTGTGGGCGGAAGGCGGGCTCGTGATTCGGAAGCGTAGGCATTGAGCGCGCAAGGATCAAGGCGGGCTGGCGACTTTCCCCAAGCGTCTTTTCAAAAAGCCGCCGCGCGCCTATCTCGCGGCGATCTTAGGATTTTCCCTCGACAAAGCTGCGGCCAGGACGCTCGATCACGGATGCACTGGCGGCCGTCTTTGTTTTTGGGCGCGGCCCCAAAGCAAAAGACGCCCGCCTCCGTTAGGAGTGCGAGCGTCTGTCAGAGCTTATGAATGAGGCGTCTTCCCTCCCACTCCCGCCGCTGCGCTCTTTTTTGGTCTGGCGCATTCTCGGCACTCTGCGTTGTTGCGTTTAGCTCGGCTTCGGTTTGGCTTCAATAGAAATCGCCGCCGCTGCGCATCCGCAAGAGCGGCGAATCCTATCGTGGAAGACGCGAACGGGATCGCGCTCGCCTACATTTATTTCGAAGACGATCCGACTCGGCGCGGGCTTGTTAAGCGACTGTCGGCCGAGGACGCAAAATGCGTCGCGCAGACGATCGCCAGGCAGCTGACGAAAGCGGTGGCGCTGGGTGAATCGCATTCCGCCGAAGGGGCTCCTTAAAAGCTGAGCGATCGTGAGGGAGCAACGCAGGAGCGACACTCACCCTTCTAGGCGCCTATGAAACCGCTTCTTCCCTGCAGCGGCATTTGGCACACGGGTCTTTGCACCAGGCGTCTCGGATGAGCCTTTTGGCTCCTGCGATCGCGAGGGCAGGCTCACTTCGCTGTGAATCGAGTCTGAGATGGGCGCGTAAGAAATCGGCCCAGCGGAATTCGGCGAAGGGCGCCTGATCCTTGGGGCATCCACAGTCTCGGCGCAGGCTGGCTGTGAGGGTTCGAAACGGATCGTCCGCTAAATCCTGGAGCGCACGCGGCAACTCCGAAAGCGTCTGCGGCGCTCCGCTAGGGCAAATCAGGCCACGCTCTTGTAGAGCGAGGAAAAACCGACTTGCATCGAGGTCCGACAGATCTTCGATTTGACATATTGAGACCTCGTCGACGCCCTCCTGGAGGAGTGCGAAAGCCAAATGGTGACCATCGACGATGAAATATTTCGCCCCAGGCCCGTAGATCGCTGGAAAAGGATGAGACGCGAGAAAATCGCGCTTTACTTCAGCCGACAAGGCTCTCCACTTCGAGCGCTTGTCGCGCACCTCGCCGTATCCAACGGCCCTCTGGGTGGGCTGTAGTTCAGCAAGCCTTACTGTACGGGTTTTCCGGGCAGTGTGCATTCTCGGGAACTACTCTGACGCGGGACTTTGAACATCGCCGCCCATGCTCAACTCGTGTGCATGGGACACAAAGAATGTGAGAAAAAAAGCCCGGAGCGAGCCGGGCAAGTTTTAGTCGTAGAGGAGGTTCGGCAAACATTGGCCGGAGACGGCCATGTGCTGCAATGTGGTCGTTTGACGCGCCAGGGTGTCGCGTTGAGTGTCTTTTGCGGCGCCACACAAATTGCTTGGCTTACTCCGGAGCAGGTTTCTCCTGGCAATCTGAGGCGTCACTCAAGCACTCAGCCGCGAAGCAGGCGAGCACGATCTTCAGGTCATCTGCATATTTTTGTGCGCCCATCTCCTGAAACCTTGCTACATCCGCGAGGATCAATCGGCGCACTGTATCCACGCCTCGATCGAGGTTCAGCTTGTAGCTTGACAACAGGCGGCACTGCGCTCCCGAGGGAGCGATATGCAGCAGCTTCTCCTCATACGACCACCCGACACAGGAGGAGCACTTGGTCTCGTCGCGCAAACTCGACCTCCATTACGCGGTCCGCGGCGCGGCTACCTAGCAAAAAGCTTGCCCGCAATTGTTTCAAAGCGAACGATGTCGCCTGACCCGCGAGCGAAACGGCGCGCCTCATTCGGCGTTCCAGTTCGATTCCACGCCACGCCGAATTGGCTCGCGGCGATGTAGCGATTAAAAAAGACGCCCAGCGCTCCGCCCGCTAATGCGCCTACAACGGCTGCGGCGATGGTTTTGGGAATGCCGCCGAGGGCTGCAAGGCGAGACCGCCCAAAATGACAGCGCCAATGCCCGCGAAGATATAGGTGTTGGTCGTGATTTCCCACTGTCGTTCGCCAGATGGCCGTGGATTGCGTTATGCAAACGATATTTGCACAAGGCGGCGCAGTTTGCCGGTCATGTCGTTTCGATCAAAACGTCCGCTTCAGGTCAGGAGCCGACCTCTGCCCCGCGACGCGGAATGTCCGCGATGATTTTATGTGAGATATTGGTGGCTAATGCGCGGAATTTCACGCGACAGCCCCGCACAGACGTGGACGACTGACCTAGCTCGCTGAACCCGACGCGCGAAAATGCCATGATTCGACATAGGTCATCGATTTTGCGTCGCTCCCGGCCTGGGTGTCGTCCCGGTTTAGCTGGGCGCTCCCAGCGAACATCACCCGCACGCGAATGTTGCGGACAAAACATGTAGGTTAGGGAACACAATTACCCCCCTCGCTTAAGGAAGCGCGGATCGTCATCGAAAGCTGGCGGCGTCATTACAATGAACTGGGGTCACATTTGTCATTGGGATATCGGCCGCGCCAGCCCCCGCGGTTCTCCCGGCCGCGCAACCCCAGCCAGCTTCGCCGGGCGCTCAGCGCTGGTCCAAATGCCAATCTGAAACTAACATTCGAACTGGATCACCCCATGGGGGCCGACCACCCGCAGGCCGACAATGCACTAACATTCCAATTTGACCGTCACTGGGGGCCTATCAGTCATCGTGACAATTCTGTTAATCCAACTGTTTCATTTTTCAAATATCGATGAAATTTGTCTTGGAAGTCGCCGCAAATCTGTTGAAAATTGCTTCGCAAAGCCGCTGAAAACGCGGCCAATTACCGTAGTGCCACTGCTCTCTCGTGGCCTTTTGGATTGGGCAGCGGTCTTATGTTTTACAACGTTGACGGTATTTTCAATTTTATCACCGCCACCTGCGGCCGGATTTGGGTTACCAAGAGGCTCTCTTTCAGAGGCGCCTAGAGGTTGAGAGTTCGTCGAAGCAAAGTCGGTGAGGGGGGTTCTTACCGCAACATTAGTTGCCGTTATATGCTGAGAAAACCCATCTTGGGTTGAACCAGAAATTTCCATCGTAGACTTCTGTTTGTCGACAGTCGCCGGTTCCGTTATGAGGTTCTCCTCGATAACTGTTTGACGACTTTCAATCTCTCCGAGAGTCGTTGCTTGAGAGGGTATGTGGTTTTTGACCACATCCGTTGTCTCAACCGCTCCTGATTGAGCAAGGGGTCTTGATACTTCATGCGCTCCCGGCATTTTATCTGCTACTGAAGGAACGGCGGGCGCTGACTTTAATTTTTCAATCGACGCAATCTTCTTTGAAGATATGGAATTTGACGCCATGCCGTCATAGGCATGTTTTCCGGTTAGCGCCGCTAGCGCGATGATCAAGGCCGCTATCGCAGCAAATCGTGGCGACTTGCGAACCGGCGCATACGGTCCCACCGTCGTCGAGACAAATTCACCATCGATACATTCAATTACAATGAGGCTTTGTGTTGCTCCTACCTCTCCAAATCTATTTTTCCTAAACTCTGCATTACGATACTGACTTTGAGCCGGCAAATGGCACCGGCTCTGCTCAAGCGCGCCGGAGCGGTATTCAATAGCGCCATTTGCAATAATTTCACTTGCAATTGCTGGCTTAACAGCCAAGGTTTTCTTCATAACAGGTTTCCAAAACGCCTCTGCGGCATAGCGCAATTTCCCGACAACCCTGAAAGGCCATGCTCTAAACGGGTTTTTCATTGATTGTTTCCAAATTCGAGACTGATTTAGGATCGAAGAGATCTTGTGCAGAGTTTTCCTGTCCCTTCGGCGCTGCGCCCGATCCTTCATCCCCAGATTTCATTTACCAATATAGAAATTTTTAGGCGAATTTGCGGTAGCGCCCCATTCGCAACGGCTGTCACGCACGCAGCTGTCGGGGCGTAGCCGCCGTCGCCTTAATGATCTTCGTCGCTCCACGCCGCTTCGCTCGCCGCCGAACGTCGATCTTTTCAAAACGGTCTTTGATCGTGTGCCGATTGAGCGGCTCAAATCCCGGCGGTGTGGCAGCTCGTCAGCACTTCGCGAACTATCCGCGAGAATGGCGATCGGGTCGGCTTTAAACCTCGCCATATCATCCTCGGCGCCGGACGGTCGCCCGCTCGCCTTTGCAGGATTGTGGGAAAGCGCGTGCCATCCCGAAACAACCAGTAGATGGGCTCGGCGACCATCATCGTGGGGCCCGCGAACAAATGGATGCGCCACGATCATGACCGCGCGCCCGTGATTTTCGACTGGCGTGTCGCCGGCCTCTGGATAGTCGGGAGCGATCCGGTGGCGTTGGTCGCCCGACCTTGGTGCCAGGCTGTCAAATTCATCCGTCAGTCATCAAGAGTTGTGGATTATCTGCCCGCTCCGTTCCCTTACGGGGAATGGGCTCACAGGAGGATATTCTTATGAACCGCAGAATTTTCGCGCTTTGCATCGGGCTCGGCGTCGCGGCGTTACTCGCGCCGCGCGTGGCGTTCGCTGAAGACCACCTCGCCGAGGCGATCAGCCACACCAAGGAAGCAATCGATGAGGGCAAGCAAGGCCATGCAGACAAGCTGGTGACGCACGCCGTCGCCGCGCTCAAACACGCCGAAGCGGCTGAAAAGGCGAAGAAGAACGAGCACACGAAGCAAGGGATTACGCATCTGAAGGCGTCGATTGCGGAAGGCAAGAAAAAGGACGCCACGGCGGCGACGGGACACGCCGACGAAGCGTTAACGCACCTCGAAGCGGCTCAGAAGTAACGAAAAACGCCCGGCCGTTACATCGCGGTCCGGGCGTTCTGATGCGCCCATCACGCGCGAAAAAGTCCGGTCCGTCCTGGGCTATCCACTACGGCATCGCCTGAGCATATTGATGCCAATAATCTGCTGTGCTGCAGGATTTATTTGAGAGCAACTTGTGCGGTTAGCCGTGGGGCGAAGCGCGTGCGATCTTCGGCTATGTGATCGGTCACACCGGCGCGTGGGTATGGAATCGCTTACATTCATGAGGGGAACGGCCCGCGCCTTTGCGCAACTTTGATTTGCTGATCGGTCCGGCTGCGGGTTCCGCGCAGCCGAAGTATGTTCAAAGAACGGTGCCGCAATTAGACTCCACCTTCGATCCAACTTTGATCCAATCTAGCCCTTCAATCTTGAATCGTTCCACCATCCAATCAACCAGAGATACCGAAGGTCGTCCCGAGGGCACCGAGGGACAAGAGCCATTCGACAACTGACACAATCAAGTTCCGCTAATGGACATCATTGTTTGAAATCTGGCGGTTGAAATCTGGCGGTTGGTAATGACGACTCAGGAGGCGCCTCAAGCGTTTGCCTTTGGACAGCTTTCGGCGCATCGCGGACCGACGCGAATGGCAGTTCATGACCCAGAGTAGACGTTAGGTGAGACGCGGCGTTATTCGCATATTCGCATCATTTATTCGCATTCCCATTCCCAACGACCGTCAATTGGATCCCATTCCCAGCACACACTGGTATTAGGATGGCTAGGCGTGCTCCAGTAGCGATGCAAGTATCGCCAGTGCCCCCCATAGCGCTGGACGTCACCCTCCCCGGGATGCCTTGCCACATCCTGAGCTAGAGCAAATGAAACTGGCATTAGAAGCGTCGCGACTATTGCGATCACGAACTGTTTCATAATCATGTCCTCCCTTGAGCTGTATGCTCCCAGCTTTGTTCTTACCGGAGTGCGGTGCAAGCAAGTGCTCTGCTGTCGTTAGTGCCCCGGCATTATGCAGTCCAACTAGGATGCATGGCTAAGCTCTCAAGGCCGATCAGGGCCTTGCCGTACTGCGCTACGACGGACTTCTTCGGGAATTTGGTGGCGCGGATGACGCGCTTGCGCCCAGCCGCTCAGCGCGTCGCAAGGACAATCAGCGCGACCGTTGCTCGCCATCAGCTGTGCCTCGCAATCGCCAAAGCGACCGGCAAGCGTTGGGTATAGGCGGACCCCGCCCCACCCGGACTGACGGCTAGGCGGGGTTGTCGGGACTTTCAGGCCCTGGGGCAAATCGCTATCATCCGCTTCAAGTTCAGCGGTCATCCGGGCACCTCCTGACCTTGCCCCTTCTAACGCCGACGTGAACCGTTATTCGCAATCACGCCATCCGAACGGGGCGTCACTTTCTCGAAAGCCTCGTCAAAGTCATTAGCATCAGTAGAAGCTTCAATATCGCGTGCCACATCGACGAATCGCTTGTGGCGTTCTGCGTCTGTCAACTTCGGCTTAGGTTTTGCCCTCGCCTTTGGCTTTCTGGTCACCGCTTTTGCCATTAGGCCTCGCACTGACGAGTCGTTTCATAGGTGAGCCGCTTGCCCTTGACGCCGAGAAGCGCAGCGTTGGCTCGCCGAACGTCGTCGAAGCGTAGTTTTTCGCGATGGTTTTGCCTGAAATCGAGCTCGGCGAGATAGCGAGGCAAATGGCGTTTATCGACGTGCTGATAGACGCCGATGAGCCCGCGCCTGAAGATCGAAAGAAGCCTTCAAGGGTGTTGGTATGGGCCTCGCCGCGCGTATTCGTGCTTCGAATGGTCGACGGTTTCGTGCTGACCGACGGGCATGAAATTCCGATAATGCGCAGCCATATCGGTCATCAGGCGGCTGTTGCGGTCCAGGTGCTTCCACAGATGCGGGCGCACGCCACGATGATCGAGGATGATTGAGCGGGTTGGTCCTGAGCGATCGACAAGGCTGAAAACCACGGTGTGCGGTTTTTTGCGCTCCGGACCGCGCTTGGTCTTTTGCGAATTGGTGAGCGCGGTTTCATCGGCCTCGCCAATTTTTCCGAGGCCACCGATTGGAGTGGACGAGCCGGGGTCCATCGCGTGCCGGATGCGGTGAGTGAGAAACCACGCGGTTTTCATGCTGCATTGGAGCATCCGCTGGATTTGTCGAGTCGAAATGCCCTTTTTGCTGGCGCACATCAGATGGATGACTTGAAGCCAGAGATGCAGCGCTAGGTGCGAAGACTCGAAAATAGTCCCCATGCGCACAGTGAACGGCTTGCTGCATTCGTAGCACTTGATGAGACCCTTGCGGGTGGTTTTGCCCTGCATCCGGTGGAGCCGATCGCCGTCCGCGTTGCCACAGTGGGGGCAGACGGGACCATTCGGCCAAAGCCGCGCCTCGACATAGGCGAAAGCGGCATCTTCATTCTGGAAATGTGGGGCGTTAAGAACCGAGACGGCCATGACAAGCACCTAATAGATTGATTGTGGGCGCCAGCTTACCGGGTTGGCGCGTAATGCATGTGAGCATTCAAAGCGCGCTCCAATTGAGCAACCAGATGACGAGCAACATCAGACGTCATCCGAACCTCAAGAACGTTTTCTGGGTCAACCGCGGAAGACATCACAACGACGGCGATGTTGTCTTCAACTTTTACGACGGTGTTTCCCGATTCAAATTTGTTGATTTTTTCCATTGCCGACCCCTTGACGCTTGAAATCTACATCTTGAGGCTTGGTATGTCAAGTGTAACGCTGCTCTCGCAGTTCCATAATCGCCGAATCAACCTGTCAATCCTTTTCAAAGGGCACCCCCCAAGGTGGAGCGCTCTATAACGACATGTGCAACACTTGCGAGGGCTCGCCATGGCTTCCACCACCACCCGGCAAATCTTTTCGGGCCTCTCTCGCAACACGTTCCTTCTGGCCTTCGCCAGCTTGTTCGCCGATATTTCGACGGAGATGCTCTACCCCATTCTGCCTGTCTTTTTGACACAGTCGCTGCACGCGACCGGCAGCATTGTCGGTCTCGTCGAGGGCTTCGCCCAAGCCGCGCAAAACGTCGTCCAAGGCTTCTCTGGCGCGCTGTCAGACAAGCTGCAAAAAAGAAAGCCGATTGCGCTTCTTGGCTACTTCATGGCCGCGATTGGCAAGCCGCTTATGGGGGTCGCTACGGTATGGCCAGCCGTATTTGGCGCGCGCTCACTCGACCGGCTGGGCTCCGGCATTCGCTCCGCGCCGCGCGACGCGCTAATTGCGTCCTCAGTTGACGACAAGAACCGAGGCAGAGCCTTTGGTCTCGAAGGCATCGGCGATAATGCAGGGGCATTCTTGGGGCCGATCTTGGCCGCCATTCTCCTCTACTCCCTGCATGTTGATATGCGCACGATTTTCTATGTGGCGCTGATTCCCGGCCTCCTCGCCTTCTTTATGGTTCTCTTGGTGACGGAACGGCCCGCCGCCGTCGCCGCGAAATCGAAAATCGACGCCAGCATCTGGCAATTTCCCAAGCGCTACTGGACCTATTTGTTGGTCACCGCCTTGTTCAATCTCGGCAATTCCAGCAACTCTTTTCTCATCCTGCGCACGCAGGATTTTGGGGTGTCCCTCGAGACCACCATTCTCATTTATGCGGGGTTTAATCTGATCGCCGCGCTGATTTCCTATCCGGCGGGGGCTCTTTCCGACCGCTTGGGCAGAAAGAATATCCTACTTGCCTCTTTCATCATTTTTGGAGTCGCTTACCTCGGTTTTGCTCTAGCGACCGGTATTCTGATGATCGCGGGACTGTTCGTATTCTACGGGCTTTACGAGGGTGTCTTCCGCTCCGTTGGCAAGGCGTTCGCGTCCGACTTCGTCCCCGAGCATCTGCGGGCCGGAGGCATCGGCTGGTTCAGCACGACCGTAGGCCTGCTGCAACTTATCGCCAGCCTTGTCGCGGGGCTGCTTTGGGACAAGGTCGCCCACGCCGCCGTGTTCTATTATGGGTTCGGTTCTGCCGTCCTCGGCAGCCTCGCCCTTTTCTTGCTGGTTCCGGCCCAAATCCGAGCGGCTAAAAGAGCAGAGTGAATCCGCAACTGCAACCGAAACGACCGCAGCGGATTTTCAACGGGTCGCAGCGTGCAAAAGATAGGGGTGAATGTCGAGCGCCATTGTTACCGAGACAGCGGGCTGGTCAAATGACCGCTTTGGGTCACAAGCGGACGCATCTAAAGGAATGGCGACATAGAACGAGGACCGCGTGCGCCTGCTATCCTGCCGCGCATGACGCACGCGCCGCCCTACGTCTTCCCTCTCCGCATCCGCAAGAGCGGCGAATCCTACTTCGTGGAAGACGCGCACAGGATCACGCTCGCCTATGTCTACTTCGAAGACGAGCCAACTCGGCGCGGGCTGGTCAATCGGCTCTCCAGCGAAGACGCCAAGGCCCTGGTGCAGACGATCGCGAGAGCGCTGACGGCCGAGGCGGAAGGGAAACGCATAGGCGAGGAGCGCCCTTGATGCTCAATTGGCTTCGTCGCCGCTCGATCTCCCGCGCGCTTGTCGAATCCGATGCGCATGCTCTAATCGAGCGCTTCGGCGAAGACGCATACCTCGAAGCGCGGCTTCGCCAGCACAACGACGAGCGAGTGATCGATGGCAATCGGCCGCTCGGGCATTGGGAGCGCGTCAAGGAAGCGATCCGTAAGCGGCGGGAGCGGCGTTAATATCGACCGCTCCCTGCTGTCGTCATGCAATCATCTCGGCGCAATCCTTTGAGCCGCCGCGACGATCTTTTCGCCAATCCCAGGCGCTTGCGTATACCCTGCCCAAATGCCGCGACGATTGTTTTTGGCCTCCTGCTCCGCGCCAATGTAGACGCCGCTGTAGCGTCGGGCGGAGCTGTTGACGAATGTTTCCCGCTGAAAGATGCTTCGAATCGCTTGTTTGAAGATTTTAGGAGTTTGGAATATGGACAGAATTTCGAACTTCGTGCGAGGCAAAGCGTGGCTTGCAAGCGCGTTGGGCGTTGCGCTGACGTTGTTTGGTACGGACGCGGCCATGGCACACTCCAGCGCTGCTGGCGTCAGGGGGCGTTGTTTACATTCCGTTGCCATCTACGACCGTTGCCGCGGAGCCGGACCTGGCAGGTATCGTGCGATATGATGTGTTGGTGCCATTTACGATCGCCGACCCTTTTGGCAATGTGCAATGCGCTGGAAACTTGCAGAACCGTGTAGTGAAATCGAAGCTGACCGGCGAGTATCACTTCTACTATCGCATCCGTAACACTTGGGGCGTTGGGGGGATCGGGGGAATTGCCACGTCTTCCTTCGGCGACGTTTCGCACTTCGTCGCGTTCCGCATAGACGGACTCGGAACGGTTCATCCTCTATTTGTCCGACACACCCCAGTACCGGGCGAGATAGAATTTTCGGGGCTTAATGTTGACTGCCGCAAGCATCAAGAGTCGCAATTCATCCTGATTAAGAGACCATGGACAACAACTGCCTATGCGGGCGGTGTGACGCGAATTTTCTCAAGCAATGGATACGAAGTATCGGTTCCTACCGTCCAACCCTGACAGGGTGCAAGCCATACGTGCAGTGGTGAACGACTCAAGTCGCTGGCTTGACCACCCCGCCGCTACATCCACGGTCGGGGCGCTATAGCAGCTACGCGCCATAGTCGGTTCTTGACATGCCTCGCGCAACCTTCGTCACGCGACCTTCTGCGATGGCCGCATCAATCGCGGCGCGCACATCTTCGGTCGGGCGTTTTGAGAATGGCATGAGAAGCGGCTCCGCCTCTCCGCGCGCGATTGCTTTTGCGCGTCGCTGTCGTCGCGCGCTTTGTGCGATGGCACGCCATTGGCGATCTCGCTGTTTCGCAACAGACGCCTTTGTGCCGGGAGCCAACACGCGCGACAATGTTAAGCCGCATATAGAATCGACCGCTCGCGCGGAGCTTGCTTCTTCTCAGGCCGCCTGCCGTCCCAATTTTCTTGCGGTCTCCAAAAACTGAGACATTTGCTCGGGAGACGCCTCTTTTGCTCTGTACAGCGCAAGGCGTTTCACCGGATTGAGCCCGCAATGCCGGAGCACGGCGCGAGATATCCAGCGCCAGAACAAATCTCCGCGAAATAGCCAACCGACGATCCAGGGCGAGTTCTGGGTATAGATCGCGCGCGCGGATCGCCCGCCAAGGAGCGGTTCCACGTAAGGGAAGCGGGCGTGGTAGCGCATGGCAAATTCAGGTAGGAAAACGCGATCGATATAGCCTTTGAGCAGGGCGGGAGCAACCCACCACCAGTTCGTGGACACCACGACGAGATGCTCGCACCAGCGAATGAGCTCTTGCTGTTGCGCGATATCAGGTTCGAGCGGCTTCGTGCTGTAAAAGCCGCCGCGCAACACCAAGTCGAATTGCAGCTCGCGGAGAGCGACGATCCGCAATTCGTGTCCTCCGCTCCAAGCACCTTCGGCATATGCCGCCAGGGCAGCGTCGGAAAAACTGCCTTCATCTGGATGGGCGTTGAGAACGAGTATTCGCATGATCGCCGCCTTATGCCTGTCGCGCCAACGCTCCTGTCGTCAAAACACTGGGTAAGTTGTATAGCTGTGCGTTCGGCCCTCTAACAATCGCCGATCTCGCTGCTGAACGCGTTCAAGTTGGCACGCGTATGGTGCTTAAACAACACCTGCCGCCATTATTGAGTCGCGCCGTTCAAAGCGATGGGCGCGCCGTTGGTTTTCCTGTTATCGATCTTCCGAAGACGTGGCGCTTCGTTTGCCGGGAATGCCAAAATCGATGGGCTGCGGATGCAGCTGCCGCTGCTCCTTCCCCACGCTCGATACTCGATTCAATTCCGCCGAACGTCGCGGGGGGCATGAACGAGATGCGACAAAGCGTCCTCGCGGCTAAATCTCGACCAGACGTATTCCGGCCCTATGTCACCCTGTTGTGGCAATGTGGGCCCATGCCGAACTATGCATGTCGGCACTTTTCACGTCCAGCGCCCGCCAAATCGAAAAGAGAGGTCAAAATGCGTAAGCCTCTGAAATCAGCTCTTGCCGTTGCGTTGTGCGCCTCTACTGCCTTTGCAGCCCTACCGGTCGAAGCGTGGGCAGGCCCCATGAGCGCAGCGAGTCCAACGAGCATCGGGCTAAGCGCATCGGTCGAGAAGGCGCATTATCGGCGCTATTACCGCCATTACCGGCGTTACGGCTACGATCCGAGTGGAGCGATTTTCGCAGGCGCTGCGCTCGGGCTTATGGCTGCGGGAATCGCAGCCGCTTCACGTCCGCATTACGTTTATTATGGGTATCCGGTCTATTACGGCTACCCGGTCTATTACGGCTGGTGAACTAAGTCGGGAGTCTTCAGATGTGCGGTGCGATTTTGTTGTGCCGCTCAGCGCCCGATGTTCCCGCCAGTTGGGTCGCACGTCGATGGCCCTCACTACTCTTTCGCGACCCGCGCCTCCATTGGCGCGACACCGGACGCGCAAGCGCCGCGTTAGCGACCATCAGATATTGCTCGGCGTTCGAAACGCGGCGGTGATCCTCGTGCCAAGCCATTTCGCGGCTATAGGCGGCAAGATCGCCTTGGACGCATACAGGCTGCGCGTTTACTATGGATGCGACGATCACTTCACACGGCCCGGATCACACGAACTAGCACTAGCAAAACGATCGCGCCGACTGTGGCGTTGAAGATGGCCAGTGCGAGACCGGCTCCTAAGTGGATACCTAGCCGGGGCAGCAGCCAATCTCCGATAAAAGCGCCAATGACTCCGACAATCACGTCGCCAGCGATTCCCATTCCATGTTTTGTCACGACCTTCGCGGCAATCCATCCGGCAACGAGGCCGACCAACAGCATGACGGCGAGGGTTTGATAGGGCACATACATGCGATTCTCCGGTCGAGGCTTTCGCGATCGGTTACTACGATTTTCTAAACGTTCATTTACGATTCATTTTGGAGACCGAAAATCACCTCGCCATCGGATTCGCCCCAAGAAGGCGCGAAGCTCTCGGAGACCTCGATGAAGAACATTCTCACCGCAACTCTCGCCGGGTTCGCGCTCGGCGTCACCTCTCTCACGCCTATGGCCCCGGCCCATGCAGACTCTACCGGCGCGGCGGTCGCCGCTGGGATCGGCGGTCTGGCGGTTGGCGCGATCGTTGGCAGCGCTCTGTCCCGCCCGGCGCCGCCAGTCTATGTCGAAGCTCCGCCACCACGTTGCTGGGTCGAGCCGCGTCCCGTCTTCGATGAATACGGCGAAGTGATCGGCTCCCGCCCTCGGCGTGTTTGCGAATAGGGACCTTCGAGAATGCGCACCGCCAACGGAGTGTATTGAGCCCTCCCCTTCTCTTCCTTGAGCATGCCGATCCGCGGGTCGCTCGCTGGCCATGCGAGGGCACAGCACGCCTACTCTTTGGCTGTCGGGAATGCGGCGCTAGGGAGGCCCAGATTATGCCGGATTGGCCGCCGTATAGGGCGAAGCGTCTGTTAGTGCGAGGCTAAGGCGCGCCGCGTCACGCAAGAGGCTGAGGGGTCTGTCGCCGGTGTTTATCGAGCGGTCGCCACTCAGGCCACTACTGGCTCGTCGGCGACATCAATAATACGCTTGGCCACTCGCTCTTTGTGCGCTTAAGGGCCGACTCCCGCCGTACCTGAACAAGGCTCCGCACGCGCAAAAGACGCGCCAGCGACGACAAACTCACGAAGCGATACATCCTCCCTCTCCCTGCGAAGACGAGAAAATTTCTATCGGGCTCGCGCCGCCGAACGCGCGAGCGCCTCGCCCACATAGGCGGTCGCTCCGCCCAAGGTGAAGAGCTTGTTATAGTCAGCCTCGGGAATGGCGATCTTTGTGCGGTCGTGGATCGCCACGATGAGATTGGCGAAATCCATTGAATCGAGATCGAAGATTTCGCGCAGGTCGTCCTGATCGCGCGCTGACGCCGGATCGACCTCTGGCGCGATGTCGCAGATCAGCTCCAATATGAGCGCTCGAATTTCGGCGTCCGTCATAGTTTTTCCGGCTCCTGCAAGAGACGCGCGACTGCGGCGAGATACAAGCCGCCGAGATGGCCGTCGGTGACCCTGTGATCCGCCGCGAGGGTGACGGTGACGAGAGGGCGGCTCTCGACGCGTCCCTTGACCGCCCAGGGTCGCGTCGCCACGCGCCCGAAACCGACGATGGCGACCTGAGGCGGATAGATCACGCCGGTCACCGACTCGGCGCCACGATCGCCGACGCTTGTGACGGTGATCGTGGGCGAAGTGAGTTCGGAGCTGCGAAGATTTCCGCGACGCGCGCGTTCGACGAGGTCACGCATGGCGGCCATCAATTCAGCGAGCGTCTTTTTGTCCGTATCGCGGATGGCGGGGGCGATCAGGCCGCCGCCACGCAGCGCAATCGCCCAGCCGACGTGGATGCCGGCGGCGGGAAGGAAAACGCCGTTCTCGTATGCGCCGTTGAGTTTAGACTGCTCACGCAAGGCGAGCGCCGCCGCTTTGAGAAATAGTACGGCCGGCAGAATGCGTTCGATGGGCGGTCTGTCGGCGTTGAAGGCCTCGAGCCAAGTCAAGGAGAGGTGAAGGTCCACCGTTTCCGCAAGATAGTAGTGCGGGATTTCTCGCTTCGAGCGGCTCATCGCGGCTGCGATCGCCTGGCGCATCTGAGAAAGGTCGAGGCCTCTCCTGGTTAAGGGCGGCGCGGGCCTTGCGACGCTTGCGCCGGCTTCGACATCAGCGAGCCGGATCGATCCTTCGACGCCTGTCCCCTTCAAGATCGTCTCGAGATCGAGGTTTAACGCCGCCGCACGACGCCGGGCTGCGGGAGTAATCTTTCGCCGCGAAACTTGCGGCGCAACTGTGGGTCTTGGCGGCGCCTCCGCCAACGCCTGCAGCGCCGGCTTTGGCGCGACGATGGCAGGTTCAACGGGGGGCGGGGCGACCCCCGCGCCGTCGATCTGCGCAAGAACGGTCCCCACCGGGACGCGCTCGCCAACTGGAATGAGAATGTCGGAGACGACGCCTTCAGCAAAGACCTCAACTTCTATCGCGCCCTTTTGCGTCTCGACCACCGCGATAACGTCGCCGGACTTGACGCGATCGCCCGGCTTCACGAGCCACTCGACAAGCGTGCCCGCTTCCATGTCGGCGCCGAGCGCGGGCATCTTGAAATCACTCATGACGGGCGGACAAGTTCGCGGGCCACGGCGACGATCGTAGCCGCTTGTGGCAGGCATGCGTCTTCGAGATGCGCTGCATAGGGTATCGGCGCCTCGCGCGAACAGACGCGCCGCAACGGCGCGTCGAGTTCAAAGAAAGCTTCCTCGGCGATGCGCATGCCCACTTCGGCGGAAATCGAACCGCTGCGCCAGCCTTCATCAATGATGACGCAGCGTCTGGTTCTTGCGACGGAGTCGATGATCGTCTTCGTATCGAGCGGCCTCAGCGTTCGCAGGTCGATGACTTCAGCGTCAATTCCTTCGGACGAAAGCGCGTCGGCCGCCTGCAATGCCTTGAACAGGCTGCCGCCATAAGTGATGAGACTTACGTCTCGTCCGGCGCGATGCACTTTCGCACGCGCAATATCGACCTCCTTCATGTCCGATGGAAAATCGCCCTCCATATTGTAGAGCATGACATGTTCGAAAATGATCACGGGATTGGGGTCGGCGAGCGCGCTCTTCAACATGAAGCGCGCATCCTCGACCGTGGCCGGCGTCAGGACGCGCAGTCCAGGGATATGCGCATACCAGCCCTCGAGGCTGCGCGAATGCTGCGCGGCGACACGTCGCCCGCCGCCGGTGGCCATGCGAATGACGAGGGGGATTGCGAACTGGCCGCCCGACATATGCGGAATGGTGACCGCGTTGTTGAGAATCTGATCGAGCGCCAACAAGCTGAAGTTCACCGTCATGATTTCGACGATCGGCCGCATCCCCGCCATGGCGGCGCCGACGCCGGCGCCGACGAAAGCGCTTTCGGACAGCGGCGTGTCGCGAATGCGCTCTTCGCCGAACTCTTCCAACAGCCCCTTCGTCACCGCATAGCAGCCGCCGTAGCGGCCGATGTCCTCCCCCATCAAAAAGACGCGTGGATCGGAGAGCAGCGCCTCGCGAAGCGCCTGCTTGCAGGCTTCGCGATAGGTCATGCGGTTGGGGGTAAAGGTCGGTTCGGGCGCGTTCACGCTGGAACCTCGTCCATCGTAACGAAGCGCTCAAGTTCCGAAATCGGTTCAAGACCGCCCGCTTCGGCGTAAGCTACCGCCTCGGCGATCTCGAAGTCGATCTCTTTCTCCATCGCCGCGATTTCCTCTGGCTTGATCAGGCGATTGGCTTCGAGCCACGTCTGAAAGCGGAGGATTGGTCCTTTCTTGCGCCAGGCCTCCACTTCTTCTTTCGAACGATAGAGCTGTGCGTCGAACATCGAATGCGCCCGAAAGCGATAGGTTCGGCACTCGAGAAAATAGGGGTCGTTTTCGCTGCGAATTCTGTCAATGGCGTTTCTCGCGGCGCTTTCGACGGCGACCACGTCCATGCCGTCCACCTTCTCGCCAGCGACTCGGTAGCCCGATGCTTTGTGCACGAAGTCGATGTCGGCCTCCGCGCGCTCGACCGCCATGCCCATGGAGTAAAGATTATTCTCGCAGACGAACAAAATCGGAAGCCGCCAGAGTTTGGCCAAGTTGAGCGTCTCGTGGAACTCGCCTTCGTCCACTGCTCCTTCGCCAAAGAAGCAGGCCGTCACGGCGGATCGTCGCTGCATTTTGTCGGCGAGCGCAACGCCGAGCGCCAGCGGCAGGCCTCCGCCGACGATGGCGTTGCCGCCATAGAAGCGACGTTTACGATCGAAAAAATGCATGGAGCCGCCGCGTCCGCGGCAGCATCCATTGAGCTTTCCCATCATCTCCGCCATGAGGCATTTTGGATCGACGCCGCGCGCGAGCGCCTGCCCGTGCTCGCGATAAGTGGCGATGATGGCGTCCTCTGGCGTCAGCGCTTCCATCACGCCGACCGAGACCGCCTCCTCGCCGTCATAGAGGTGGAGAAAGCCGAGAATCTTTTGCGCCTGATAGAGCTCGACACATTTGGCCTCGAAATGGCGGATGCGGATCATCGCCTTCAGGAGATGAAGCAAATGGGCGTGGTCGAGATAAACTTTCTTGGTCATCGCTCATCGCTCTCCAGCGTGGAAAGATCGCCCTCCGGCAGTCCGAGTTCGCGCGCCTTGAGCAAGCGGCGCATGATCTTGCCGCTGCGCGTTTTCGGAAGATTGCCGCGAAACTCGATTTCCTTGGGCGCCACGGCGGCGCCTAGTCTTTTGCGCGCATGGCCGAGCAAGTCCTTGCGCATGAGTTCGTCCGCCTCAAAGCCGAGCTTTAGCGCCACGAAAGCTTTGACGATCTCCCCGGCGATCGGATCCGGCTTGCCGATGACGGCGGCTTCCGCCACTGCGGGATGCTCCATCAGTGCGCTTTCGACTTCGAACGGGCCGATAAGATGCCCCGACGACTTGATCACGTCGTCGGCCCGGCCAACGAACCAAAAGTAGCCGTCGCTGTCGTACCGCGCGAGGTCGCCGGTGAGATACCATTCGCCGACAAAACATTTCCGGTAGCGCGCCTCTTCATGAAGATAGCCGCGCATCATGGATGGCCAGCCACTTTTTAGAGCGAGTTCGCCCTCTTCGCCGGCGCCGAGCGTTTCGATGCCGCCATTGGCTTTGCGTCTGAGGATCTCGGCTTCGACGCCTGGCAATGGCCGGCCCATCGAACCTGGCTTGATGTCCATGGAGGCGAAATTCGCGATCATGATGCCGCCCGTTTCAGTCTGCCACCAATTGTCATGGAAGGGCAGGCCAAAGGCTTCCACGCCCCATACGACCGCTTCCGCGTTCAGTGGTTCGCCGACGCTGGCGGCGAACCGCAGGGCGGAAAGATCGTAATCCTTAACGGCGTCGGCGCCGAGCTTCATCATCATGCGGATGGCGGTGGGCGCCGTGTACCACACAGTGACTCGTTCCTGCGCCAGCACGCCATACCAACTCGGCGCGTCAAATTCCGCCTCGACGACGATATTGGTGACGCCGTGCGTGAGCGGCGCGATGACGCCATAGCTCGTGCCGGTGACCCAACCCGGGTCCGCCGTGCACCAGAAGCGATCACCGTCATGCAGATCAAGCGCATAGCGCCCGGTAGCATAATGGGTAACCACGGCCTCGTGCACATGAATAACGCCCTTGGGACGGCCAGTGGTGCCACTGGTGAAATGCAAGAGCGCCGTCTCCCGCGGGTCGGTCGGGGCGATATTGAAGATTTCCTGCGCCGCTTGCATCAGCTTGCGCCAGGAGCGCGTTCGCTCACTATCTTCTTCCGCGTCGATGAGGATGACGCATTCAAGCTTGGGCAGCCGCTCGCGTAACGCTTCGACCTTGCGTCTATAGAGCGCTTCGGTGGTGACCAATACACGCGCGTCGCCGATTTCCATGCGGGTCGCGATTGGTTCTGGCCCAAAAGCGGAGAACAGCGGCGAAACAACGCATTTTAGTTTCAGCGCGCCGAGCATGCCGACGTAAAGCTCTGGGACGCGACCAAGTAGAATGAAGACGCTGTCGCCAGCTTTGACGCCCACGGACTGTAGGGCGTTTGCGAAACGATTGGTCGATATGGCCAGCTCGCCGTAAGTGTAGTCGCGACGCTCTCCCGCCTTGCCGATCCAGCGCAAGGCGACCCGGTTCGCGCGTGGCCCTCGCGCATGACGATCAACCGCTTCGTAAGCGATGTTTAGTCCGTCGCCTCCCGGTAACCCGCTTAGCGCCGCGCGCGCCTGTTCCCAGCTGAAAGCTGAGCGAGCGGCTTCATAGTCCGCGAGGTTTGGAGAAACCACAAAGGATCGCGGGTCCTTGAGGATCGTCGCGTAGCGGTCTGCGTCGTCTGGATACCTCATATTCGTCTCCAACCGAAGCGGCGCAGGGAGTTGATTGGCGATGATTGCGCCTCACGTGCTAGTCTAGGTTGTCTTCATTTGTTGAGAGCTGCATTTCTTACCTGATCATCAGAGCATTTCTCAGCACTGTCGCCGACCGCCAACACACTGCGCATTTACAACCACGCTCGGGGGTTCAGAGACAGGACGAAACGAAACTACGCCCACGCCAAGAAATTGACCAAAGGGACGGCGGCGTCCCCGTCGCGCATAGTATCCGCCATGAAAATAGGGCGCGTCAGCATAGGTCGAAAAGCTCGTTGCTGCTTTATGCTTATTGGCGCACGTTCTTGCCAATCAAATTGAAGTGGCGATAATCCACACGGCGGGGCGCGCCAGCGGCATTTTCAACGGATTAACTCTCCGAAAAAACGCCACGCCATATTCACCCGCGGCGGGCTCTGCAACGCCTTACGCGACCTCGAAGGCGGGTGCGTGGAGGTTAGGCGGTAGCGGCAAATAGACTTGGACGGTGACATGTTCATCGTGGTGGATATTGGCGGCACCAAGACGCGGGTTGCGCGATCCCGCGACCTTGAAGCCTTGGACCAAACCGTCATCGTCGCTACGCCCCACGATTATCGATCCGGACGCGACCGACTCATCGCCCTTGCACAGGAGCTCGGCGGCGGCGAGCGCGTGGAAGCGCTCGCGATCGGGGCGCCGGGGGTCATTTCACGCAACAGACGCACGCTCATGCATGCGCCGAATCTTGCCGGCTGGGACGGCGCGGCGCTGGTCGACGATCTGCAACACGTCCTTGGCGCGCCCGTAATACTTGAAAATGACACCGCCATGGTTGGGCTCGGCGAGGCGACAGTCGGTGCCGG
Source organism: Methylocystis sp. B8 (assembly GCF_005771425.1). Lineage (GTDB taxonomy): Bacteria > Pseudomonadota > Alphaproteobacteria > Rhizobiales > Beijerinckiaceae > Methylocystis. The sequence continues at coordinate 328,127 of NZ_VBTZ01000003.1, forward strand.
CAGAGGCGCTACGATCCTCGCTTATGTGACGGTGTCGACCGGCGTCAATGGCGCGCGCATCGTCGATGGCGTCATTGACCGCGCAATATTCAATTTCGAGATAGGCGAACAGATTCTCGGAACCGTTCTCGATGCGCCAACTCTCGAAGACCTCGTGTCCGGACATTCGATCGGCGAGCGCTTCGGCGCGCCGCCGGAGAGTTTGGCGAAGGATCATCCCATTTGGGACGAGCTGGCGCGGATCGTCGCCATCGGATTGCACAATACGGTGGCCTATTGGTCGCCTGACCGCTTCGTTATTGGCGGCTCAATGATGAAGGAGATCGGCGTTTCGATTGACCGAATTCGAAGCGCGCTGCTTCTATTGCGGCGGAAAAACCCGACGATTCCCGATATTGTTCACGCATCGCTTGGCGATCTCGGGGGCCTGTGGGGCGGCCTCGCGCGGCTACGAAACAAGAGATGAAGAGCGTCAGTGCGCCTAACGGCAATTGTCGATGGCGCGCGACGCAGCATTTCGACCAGCATGGGCCGTGATAAATGCTGCGTAGCTCCAGGCGAGGTTTTTCGCTGATGTCTGGACGCCGTCGTCGCGACTGAACTGCTCCGCCAATTCGCCGGTCGGCGGCGTATATCTTCTGACAGTGGCCATAAACATTTCGCCGCGCTTCAACGCTGCTTCCGCGAGTTTTCGCCGACCTCCCGGCGTGTTGAACGCTTGCCCTGGTATCGCGTCGAACATGCCGGCGAACATCTCGCGCAGCTCCAGAGAAATCTCAATCGCCGGGAGCCGCGCCAGGCTTTCAGCGAGCAGGTAGTAAAACTGCGCGACGCCGAGCGTCGAAAAGTAATAGGCGCCGCCGCTGAAATAGACGTCGCCGCAATAGCGGCCCATTGCCGGCCCCCAATCGGCGGCGCGATCCTGATTGATCTTGTATTCCGACATGAAGAGGCGCTCGAGCCGAAGAAGCGTCGAGAGCACCTTAGGGTCGAGCACGCCATGCCGGTCGCCGGAACGCGCGGCATGAATCACGCCGAGTACGACGGCGATGTCGAGACGGCGCGTGTCAGGAATTGTCGAGGGCTGGACGAGATCGGAAAGGAAAGCGCGATAAAAGCTCGCATCCTTATCCAAATGCGCGTCAAGGCATCGCGAAATGTCATCGGCGGCGGCTCTGAAGGCGCGCGATCTGGCGGCGTCTCCTTTCTGTTCAAGCCATTCGGCACCCTCAACGAGCGCCGCAAGCTGGAGCAGACGCGTATAATAATGATGGCCGCGAATTTCCTCCCAGAGATCGAAACAGGCGTCGCGCCAATGATTGAAGGTATAGTCGAGGTCCACTTCGAGAAGTTGTTCGGCGACGCCTAAATCCGCGCGTTGACGAAACGCTTCCAGACGCCACGCCCGCAGCGCCGTCAACGCGCGCAGCGCCGGACCGTCATTCTGGGGACGCGCCCACCCTAATATGTCGAGCGTTCCGTCGGGATTGTAACGCACTTCGCCAAGCACGCGGTCGCCAGTCACCTGACGAAGTTCCTCTTTCGAACGAACATGACGCAGGAAATCGGCGCTCACATTTCGGCGAAAATCGCCTCTCTCCGCCACGACGCGGCCATCCAGCCGACAAAGGTCGAGGCTGAATTGCATGAAGTCGGAAATACGATCGAGCGCGTCAGGGCCGAGCGTTCTGTCCTCATAGAGACCGCGCAACGCGTCGATGACGATCGCCGTATCTCGCAGCTAGGGAAAAAATAATCTGGATCGGGATCGTAGGCCGCGATTTCGGGAGACGCGAGAACCGAGCCGCGCGCAGGACGGATTTGTTGGCCAAGATGCGCGCGAATCTTGACGAGGTGCGTTGCGGAAATCGCACGAAGCATCGCCTTCGCTGAGAAGGCGCTTTGATGCGTCATCCAGTCAAGGAGACTATCGGCGCTCGAACTCATGCCACGCCACTCCGAGAAGAGATCGCTCTACTGCGATCCTTGTTTGGTCCACGCCGTCGCCGCTATCAGATAGGTCGGGCAAGCCGCTGACCAGACACATCCAGCTTGAGGTTCACGACACGTCGGAAAAAGTCGCCCATCGCAGAAACGTCACTGATCGAGATCAACGCCGAATCCGGCAGTTCCTTTTGGAAATTGGCCATAAATGTTCGCCTCGCTTCTGGCGCGAGCGTTTCGAGAGCGGCGTCGATGATCACCCACCGCGGCTTGTGAAGAAAGAGCCTTGCGAAGGCGAGCGCCTGTTGCTCGGGCGCCGTCAGCTCGTGATCCCAACGCGCCACCACGTCGAGAGAGGGAACAAGCTGCGTCAAACCAAGCTGCTCAAGCGCCGAAATGAACTCCTGATTCGAATATTTCGACGATGGATCGGGGTAGCCGAGCGCGTCGCGCAGCGAACCATCGGGAATGTAGGGACGCTTGGGCACATAGCTGATCGAACCCAGCGGGAGGCTGATTTGCCCCGCGCCCCAGGGCCAGACGCCGGCAAACGCACGAAACAGGCTGGTCTTCCCACATCCCGGCGCGCCGGCGATCAGCACATGTTGCCCCGGCGCGATGTCGACATGGGCTTCGCTCAGAACACTGGCGCCCGCTGGGGAAAGAACTTTCACGTTGTCGAGGACCAGCGTTTCCTCGGCGCCGCTTTCGAGCGCGATGCGTCCGATCCCTCTTTGGACCCCGTCCATATCCAGCAGCGCCTCCCGGAAGGCGGCGACGCGGGTCAGCGTCGCTCGCCAGTCCGCGATCGGACCGGCGTTGTCGACGAACCACCGCAGCGATTGTTGGACCTGCGTGAAGGCGCCCGCCGCCATCAGCAATCCGCCGAAAGTAAGGTTTCCTCCAAAATATGCGGGAGTTGCGACGAGAATTGGCGCAATGATCGTGAACCATCCATAGCCGGCCGTGACCCAAGTGAGGCGAGTCGTCGCGCTGACGAGCTTTCTCACGACTGCGAGGAGCCGTTCGAACTCGCTTTGCAACTTGGCTTCCTCCCTGGCTTCGCCGCGATAAACCGCAATGGCTTCGCTGTGCTCATTAACGTCGACAAGCGCGAAGCGAAGATCGGATTCGCGTGCGTAGCGTTCCGCGTTGATCCTGACGAGGGGACGGCCGACGCGCCAACTGATCAGCGAAGCGATTCCCGCGTAGAGAAGCGCGCTCCAGAACATGTAACCGGGAATGACGACGTCTTTTCCGTCGAACGGAAGGATCACATTCTCCGACAGAGTCCAGAGCACGCCCGCGAAACTGACGAAAAGCAGCAGCGCCTGAAACAGGCCGATGCCGAGATCGGTCGACAGTTCTGATAAGTGTCGCGCGTCTTCGTGAATGCGCTGATCGGGATTGACGCCTATTTCCCCCGCGCTGGAGAGCATGAAGGCGCGCTTGGGCGCGAGCCAGTGGGCGAAAAGATCGCGCGTTAGTCCTTCGCGAAGCTTCAGCTTCATCATTTGGTTCAGCCAGGCTTGGGCGACGTTCAGGACCAGTAGAGCGCCAGCGATGATGCCGTAGACACCCAGCTGCCGCCCGACCCCAGAAAGGTCCTTGCGGTTGATTGCATCGTAAAATGGCTGGTTCCAGGCGTTTAGTTCGATCTGCGCATAGGCTGTCGCGCCGACGACGACAACTAATCCGAGAGACAGCCAGACAATTGCGCTTCGCTGAGGCGAGACAAGCAGCACATGCGCCATCGCACGGAACTGTGAAATGAGTCCTGGCTCCACGATCGTCGCGTCGCCGACTTTCTGTTTCTCTCGCTCTTCTTGTTCGTTCATTGGCAGCGCCCTCGTGGAAATCAATAAATCGCCGAGTCGAAGTGTGTTTGACCAAACATGCGCGGCGGCGGCGCTGGCGACAACAATAAACTCGACTACACCGAAAAGAACGGCCGGCTGCCGCCGGAACGCGACGCTTGGCCGCGTTTGGTTCGCAGCGCCAAGAATCGGGTATGCTTTTGATGTTGAGCCATTCGGTCCGAATGAGAGAGCGCTGCGACTGGGTCGCGATGGATAGAATAGAAGCGCTTCTTGCGCGAATGACCCTGGATGAAAAGGTCGGCCAGCTCAATCTGGTGACGGCGGGGCAGACCGTGACCGGGCCTCAAGGCTCCGGTGACGTGATGGCGAGCATCCGCGGGGGAAACGTCGGCGGAGTGTTCAATGTCTGGGGTCGCGCGGCGATCGCCGAAATGCAGAAGTGCGCGGTCGAGGAAACGCGACTTGGCGTTCCGCTGTTTTTTGCCCTCGACGTGCTTCACGGGCACAAGACGATTTTTCCTATTCCGCTCGCCGAGGCCTGCGCTTTCGACCCGTGTCTGTGGGAGCGAACGGCGCGCGCGGCGGCGGGCGAGGCCTCAGGCGACGGGATTGATCTTACCTTCGCGCCTATGCTCGACGTGACGCGAGATCCCCGTTGGGGACGGATTGCCGAAGGCCCTGGCGAAGATCCCTTCGTCGCGACGAAATTCGCGGAAGCGAAAGTCCGGGGCTTTCAGGGCGCCGATCTTGGGAACGCCATGGCGATAGCCGCCACTGCCAAACACTTTTGCGGCGGCGGGGCGGCCACGGCCGGCCGCGACTATGCGCCAGTCGATATTTCCGAACGGACTTTGCGTGAAGTTTATCTGCCGCCTTTTGAGGCGGCCGTGGCCGCAGGATGCGCCGCGATCATGCCGGCGTTCAACAGCGTCGCCGGAATTCCGATGACGGCCGCGACAAAGCTGCTGCGCGACTATGTCAGGGGTGAACTCGGTTTCGAAGGAGTGGTTGTCAGCGACTACACCGCCATCCCGAAATTGATCGAACATGGCGTCGCCGCTGATGTCGTCGAGGCAGCGGCGCTCGCTCTTAGAGCCGGCGTCGACATGGATATGGTGAGCGGCGCCTTTTTTCGTTTGCCGGAGGCGCTGGCGCGCGGACTGGTGTCGATTGCCGACATCGACGCCTCTGCGCGTCGCGTTCTCGCACTCAAACAGAAGCTTGGCCTGTTGGACGATCCCTATCGACGTGTATCGATATCGGCTGTCCCACAATTCGAAGCAGAGAATTTGGCGCTGGAAGCGGCGCGGCGCGCAATCGTGCTTCTCACCAATGACGGTACTTTACCTCTTTCGCCAAAAGCGAAACGGATCGCAGTCATCGGGCCACTCGCAGAGATGCGCTCCGAAATGCTGGGGCCATGGGCGGCGGCTGGCGACCCCGACAAGGGCATTACAATTCTTGACGGGCTTCGCGCATTGCTTCGCGATTGCGACATTCTGCATGAATCAGGCGGCGGAATTGACCGTGCCGATTCTGGCGCAATCCGTGCGGCTTGCACGTTATGCGAACAGGCGGAGTTGATCATCCTTTGTGTTGGAGAAGCGTCCTGGATGAGCGGCGAGGCTGCGAATCGCGTGTCGCTTGATCTACCGGGTCGACAGCGAGAGCTCGCGGAACGCGTTCTCTCGCTTGGGAAGCCAGTCGTCGCCATTCTTTGTTCTGGACGTCCATTGACCGCGCCATGGCTGGTTGAGCATGCGCAAGCCGTGTTGGCGACATGGTTTCTCGGCCACATGGCGGGCGCCGCCATCGCAGACGTCTTGACCGGGCGGTTCAATCCTACCGGGCGTCTAGCCGTGACGTGGTCTCGGGACGTTGGCCAAATCCCGATATCATACAGTGAACGCCCGTCGGGCCGGCCTTTCGATCCTTCCAATCCCTTCACGTGCAGATATCTCGATCTTTCAAGCGAACCACTCTTTTCCTTTGATCACGGCCTTTCCTATGCGCATGTCGTTTTGAGCAATCTGCGCGTGGAGCCCAGAACCTTCAGGCTGGAAGATGCAGTCCGGATTTGCGTGGACGCCCGCAATGAGGGCGACGTCGCCGCTGAAAGCACGATTTTCTCTTCGTGCGCGACCGCGTTGCCACAGTCGCGCGGCCTGCGCTCGAACTGAAGAACTGGAGCAAGGTTTTGCTCGACGCGAAAGAGACCAAGAGGGTCACGCTTACCCTATCGACGAGCGAACTCCGCTACCTTTCCGAGAACTTCACTTGGGTGGTTGAAGCAGGTGAATTCGAGATCTGCGTTGGCCTTGATGCGCAACGAAGCTCGATCTTGACCCAGAAAGTGGTTCTTTTGTGAACCTTGCGCTGTTTCACTTCGTGGACGAACATCCCGTGATCAGAATAGAAATGAGCCAGCGCACCATTTTGTGCGCCATTCCGACATGAGGGGTCCCGCCATTTCTGACTGCGCTGATTGCGATACGGTCTCTTTGAAGTCCTTCTCCTTCATCGCGTCTTACGGTTTCGGCCTCCTTTCGCTCAAGCCATTAGTCGCTGCCGTGGCTTATGGCTTCTATCTCTTGAGATTCGGCTTTTGCGCGTTTTGCGACGGCGCGCGCTGTCGTCCGATTGTCGCCGGTCACTCAAGCCAGGCGGCTATGTCATTATCGGAACGTTCGCGCTCGATGGCCCGGAAAGTGCAGCGGCCTTCCGGTAGCGCGGCACAGCACCGAAAGCCTTTCAACCCTTCTGGGCGCCGACTTCGCGCTGATCGCCAGTCGCCGCCATCAGCATGAAACGCCGTGGCAGGCTGTGCAGAATTTTCAGTTCAGCGCCTTCCGGCGCGCTGCATAAGTCCAGGCTGACCCTAAAGAAAGTGGCTTCGGAAAAGAGGTCCAGCCACAGCGTACTTTCGCGCTCTCTAACGCGCACCGTCATAGCGCCACGGCGAAGCAATATTGCCCATCTTCATCGACTGCGGCGCGCCACTTCGGAACAAAACTGGGAACGCCAATTCCCGCCGTTTTCCCGCCTGACGGGGACAAGAGCGCGCAGCAAGCCACTCTTCTGGCCAATGATGCGGACTTCCCGCTCGTCGACCTCGACGCGCTGGGCGAGTGCGCGCAGATGGTCGCGACGGTAGCCACCTTTGGCGTCACGCATCCGCTTTCTGGCCTGCCGGGCGAAGGTGGCCAGAGCTTGGGGGCGTGAGCGTCGGACCGGCCCTTTCGGTTCCCGCCGCCGCACGGTCAGCATCGATGCGCGGCTGATCACGGATGGCCGTCAGCTCTGACACACGGTCCTTGAGTCTTGGATCGGCAAGATCGGCGACGCCGTTATCGATCGCCTCAGAGCCGCATCAGCTTTGCGTCCGCCTCAGCCGCGCGTTTGCGAAGCTCCGCGATGTGCTCTGATCGGCGTGCCGCGCGCGCCGCGCGGCGGTGGAGAACCGAGGACAGGATGGATTCCAAACGCTCCGGCTTCAACAGCCTGCGCTCGAGATGATTGGCGACGAGAGCGTCGAGCTTCTCCATGGGGACGGTGCGCCCCTTGCAGCCGTCTCGCTGATTAAGCTCCTCCCAGGACAGATGTTGGGTGAAGCGGCCACATATTACGAAGTCACTAAGAGGTCGACTTCTCCGTTGCGTCCTTGATGCACTTCTTCGTGAGGCTCGTATTGGTTGCGCCCGCCAACTTTTGCTCAACAGCGGCGGCTTCGCAGGACGACACGGCGGCCTCCCTTTCGCATTTTTTTCATGAAGCTGTTCAGCGCGACGCCAAGCAATTTCTTTTCGGTCACCCGAGTCGCGAATCGAGGAAAGCCGCCGCCGTTTGAGCTAAGGCAGCATCTCATCGTGTGGCCTTGCATCATTAGCACCTCGAACTGCCGGAGTTTCGAGATGATCTCTTCGGGTTGGTGACGGCTATGCAGGACAGCGAAGCTATCCCGGCGCCAATTTGAATGTAGCCAATTTCTTTTTTGTCGCGCAACGACAAGGCCCGGTCGCTTAACGACTTGGATGCTTCACCCAACTACACAGCCTGCGGGAGGTGACCTGAGAGTCATTTGTATCAGTAGCGAAACGCAGCGCCAACCTTCGTCAGGTCATCGTCTGGGTTTATATCGCAATTTCAATAACATATGTGTTCGCATCTTTATCCCGACCGGCGCGCCATTTGCGTATAAAACTGCGAACGTCCTTGCCGATTTGTTCTCCGGCAATGACGGCCTGTTCCAGGCTGGCCTTCGAGCCGTGGATGCGGATGACCTTGTCGTCCACCTCGATCGCGTCGACGATCGAACGCAGATAGGCCTTCCGGAACGTCGTGTCGCCGGTCGTTATCCGCTCCCTCATGAAAGCGCCGAAGCGCTCGACGTGATCCGGCTCCAGCGTGACCTCAGGCGCAAGCTGAACCTTTATGCGCTCCAATGCGGCCTTGGCGCGGTCCCCTTCCGATTTGAGCGCGGCGAGCCGATCCGCCAGTGACTCGTCGATGTCTGTGACGCCGTCCTCGACCATTTTATAGAGACGGCGCAGCTTTTCATCTGCCTGCGCGATCTCCTGTTGCAGGACACGCGCCCGCTCCTGTACTTCGGCGTCGCCCGATGCCCGCTTTTCGGCTGGCGACGTCAAAAGGCCTGCCCGGGACGCTCCCATACTCAATGGCGCGATCGCAAAAATGCGTCTAGCAAGTCGCCGAGAAAAGTCTCCACAATATAAAATGTCTACAGGCGAACGATGGATGGCGCGCAAGATCGCAATTGAGCGGTCATCCGAAATTGAAAACGGCGCCGCGTTGTCTTGACGCTTTCAGTCGCGCTTTTCCGGCGAAGGCGTTTTTCTCGCGCAGCGTTCGGACAGAAACTTCGCGTCGATCGTAAACCCCGAGCGATTTTCCTTCGCCGTGATCCTCGACTGCGCGCGATACCAGTTCTGGAAGTCGCCGGTGAACAGCAGGCTGGTGACTTCCCGTGAATCCTTCGGACCGCATTCGATCGTGACGATGATCTGGTCGTTCGCACGTGTAACGGACAGCTTCGTGCAACTTTCGTCCTGAGCGCTGATGATGCTGTCGCCTTCTTCGATGCAAACGTCATTGGTCTGCAAGCCGACTTCCGGCGAGATCGTCGAAATGCGCCACAAGCCGGGACGGCGTTTTGGAAGTTCATCTTCCGCCGCTATTGCAGGCGCACCTGCGCGCGCGAATAGCGAGAGAGCGAAGACGAGGCGGAAGAGTGTGAGTCGCGAGCGTTTCATTTCAGATTCATTATCGTGGAAGGGCGCAGCGATCCACGACGGACCATCAACGCCGTTACGGACTTCCACAGCTTCCCAGTCCACGCAAGAGTTTGTCCTGTTGCGTCCCACATTCTGTCGAACATACCCTTGAGCGCTGAAATGCGAAGAGGTTCGGTGATGAAATTGCTGAAACGACGCCCGATCAGCCGCTTTGCCTTCATCGTTGGGGCGCTTCTATTCGTCGCGGCGCCCGCTCGCGTCGTCTTCGCCGGCGAACTGTCACGCGCGCAGCTCGAACAAAAACTTGCTGAGACGCATGGCAAGCCGATCGACCTCGCAAATCTAGATCTCTCAGGCGTGGATCTTTCTGGCCTCGACCTGCACGGCGCAGACTTCCTCTCAGCCAAGCTTGTGGGCGCAAAGCTTGGGAAGGCCGATCTTTCGGGGGCCAACTTCACGCGCGCCGATTTACAGAACGCAGACTTCTCGGGCTCCCAGATGAAGGCCGCGACGCTCTATGCTGCGCTTCTCGACGGCGCGAATTTCGCGGCGGCCGACCTTTCAGATGCGCGGATCATCGGCGGCGGAAAGCGCGTGAATTTTCGCAACGCGAAGCTGATCGGAGCCGATCTCGGCGCCGATCCTGCCAATCAAGGCATGGTTCCGGTGCGCGCGGAACTGCCCGAGGCCAATTTCGATGGCGCCAACCTTACGCGAGCCAATCTCACGCATGCGGTTCTAACGGACGCGACATTCACCGGCGCGGTCGTGACTGGCGCGCGTTTCGACTATGCTGTGCTCGACGGCTCGAACCTCTCTGTCGGCCGATAGTTCACGCGGCGCTGATTGTCGCTTATTCCTGATTTTGTCAGGAATTTCTCCGCGAGACGCGAAGAGAGAGCTGCATTAAGAGCACTCCACTATCAACGACGTATCGCCATCATGGACTCCAATCGCTTACGATCGACGCTCGCTAGGCCAATCGCATTGTTTGCATCCTGGTTGATCGGCGCTTCAGCCTATGCGGGCGATGTCGAGCGCGGCCGTTATCTCGTTGAAGCGCTGACGGCCTGTGACAATTGTCATACGCCGCGCGGAGTCTCGGGTTACGATCTCGCCAATCGCTTTTCCGGCGGCGCGCAGACATTCTCCGACAAGACCTATATCGTGCGGGGTTCAAACATCTCGCCAGATAGGGAGACGGGCGTTGGCGGATGGACTGATGAAGAATTGCGCGCTGCTATCGTCGACGGCGTCAGCCGGGAAGGCCGGCTTGCGCCTGTCATGCCGTCGGACTCGTATAAGCCGCTGACCGCGAGCGATCTTGATGCGATCATCGCCTTTCTGCGTTCGGCAAGGCCGATCCGCGCGCCGCTTCAGACGCCACAGCGACGAAACGGCGAATGGGCGCCGCATCCGATGCCCGGCGCGGCGACGGCATTTGACGACGCATCGCTCGCAGACAAAAATACGCGCGGCCTCTATGTCGCATCGCTCGCCCGCTGCATGTCATGTCACGCCGAGGAAATTGACGGCGCGCCCGATTACCGCGATCGCCTTGGCTCGGGCGGCAAAATTTTTCGTAACGCCGCCGGCGTCGTCGTCGCCTCGAACATCACGTCGCATGCAGTGAAGGGCGTCGGCGCCTGGTCAGACGATGAGCTGAAGCGGGCGATCACTGAGGGCGTCTCGCGTGACGGCGCCCCGCTCAGGCCGCCGATGTCAACGCTCTCCAAGGCGCATTTCTCGAAATTGTCGCGCGATGATCTCGATGCGCTCATCGCTTGGATACGGACTATTCCGCCAAAAGAATGAGTTAGCGCGGTCTTGAGGCTGCGTCGCGGATCGCCTCGGCGAGTTCGCCTTCGAACAGCATCGCCGAACCGTAATGCGTTTCGATGTCGAAGGGCCGCTTCTGATTCATGTCGAGCGAAGCGCTATGCATGGCGATCAGCCGACCATCTTCGGTAAAGAGGCCCGAGCCTGAGCCGCCATAGCCGTCATTGCAGTCGTGACGCACGCGACGGACGTGACCTTCAGTCGGTTCGTCGACGCGATAAACGTCGCATGACTCGGTTGTGGCCGGGAGACGGGTGTTTGAATGTCCGGCCGGCGATACCATCACGACCTTTAGTCGTGCGCCGGTAATGATATCGCTGACGTCTGGCGCGGGCTGAGGTCGCACGGCTTCCGGCGTCGGCTGCAGCAGGCGCGCCAAGGCCCAATCGTCGGTGATATGCAGTCCTTTCGATTCGACGGAAGCGCCGATGCGTAAACTCTCCTCATCGAAATAATAGTCACTGCCCGCAATCCTAAAAAAGCAATTCGTCACCGGATGCGTAGGGACCAATCCTCGGTTGACGAAATTATGCGCATTCATCACGACAAGATCGTGCGAACCGACCAGCCAGGCCGCCGCCGCGCGCTCCAGCGTGCCGTAATCGGAGTAGCACATGAGTACGCCGGCGCCGGCGAAGCGATTCATGTCCGCTTCCGTCATCGCTCGCCGCCTATCGTCAGCGTAAAGCGCTGCATGGGCGGTTTGTGCGCCAATGCGGGCAAATGACGCGCCGATGAGCATCAACGCTACCAGGACCATGGCGCAATGAACGCCTGACGAGCTCAGGCTGAGCCGAGGCTTTGCGTAACGACCAGACGTAGATGAATTCCTTGGCGCAAGAGCTTTCAACATTCGATTCTAGATGGGGCAGAGACGGGCTCTCAACAAAATCCGCCAGAAACTCCACGTCAAGCATTCGCTGCGCCGGGAATAATCGGGAGTAAACATGCCAATCTTTCCCGAGACACATTACCGATAAATCGTGAAGACTCGGCCTTGCGCTTAAATTTATATGCCGGCGGATCGTCTCTCGAATTTGCGCGCCGACGCGCAGCGGGAATAAGCGACCATCAAATAAACCATGACGGCTGCATTTTAAGCCGTCTATCTGCGAGGCGATGTCGCCGTCCAAGAAGCCATGAAGGCGTCCGGGCGACGTTGCAGGAGGACTCGTCCATGAGGAAACTGCTGAATTCCGTGTCCCTGTTGTCCGTGCTGCTCGCGGCGCCGGTCGTGACGATGTCCGCCGCGGTCGCCGAAGATAAGCTCGAAGCTCTGACGAAGAGCGAAAACAACTGGGCAATGCAGGGCAAGAACTACAGCTCCAACCACTACAGCACGCTGAACCAGGTCAACGCCGACAACGTAAAGAATTTGAAGGTAGCCTGGTCGTTCTCGACCGGTCTGTTGAGCGGTCACGAAGGGTCGCCGATCGTCATCGACGGCAAAATGTATGTTCACACGTCATTCCCCAACAATACTTTCGCGCTCAACCTCGACGATCCGACCCGCATTCTCTGGCAGCATAAGCCCAAGCAAAACGCCGCGGCGCGCGCCGTCGCGTGCTGCGACATCGTCAACCGCGGTCTTGCATACTGGCCCGGCGACGGCAAGACGCCCTCGCTCATCGTGAAGACGCTGCTTGATGGCCATGTCGTCGCGCTGAACGCCGACACTGGCGAGGAATATTGGAAGATCGAAAACTCCGATTTCAAGGTCGGCTCGACGCTGACCGTCGCGCCGCATGTCTATAAGGACATTGTGCTCATCGGCAGCTCGGGCGCCGAGCTCGGCGTTCGCGGCTATATGACCGCCTATGACGTGCGCACTGGCGAACAGAAGTGGCGCGCCTATGCGACCGGTCCGGATTCGGATGTGCTGATCGGCGACGACTTCAACAAGGCCAATCCGCATTACGGCCAGAAGGGCCTCGGCACGGCGACTTGGGAAGGCGACGCCTGGAAGATCGGAGGCGGCACCAATTGGGGCTGGTTCGCTTACGATCCGGGCACCAACCTTGTCTACTACGGCAGCGGCAATCCGGCGCCGTGGAACGAGACGATGCGGCCCGGCGACAATAAGTGGACGATGACCATTTGGGGCCGCGATCTCAACACCGGCGAGGCGAAGTTCGGCTATCAGAAGACGCCGCACGACGAATGGGACTACGCCGGCATCAACTTCATGATGCTCAGCGAGCAGAAGGACAAGGACGGCAAGGCGCGCAAGCTCTTAACCCATCCGGACCGCAACGGTATCGTCTACACGCTCGATCGCACCGACGGCACGCTGATCTCCGCCGACAAGATCGACGACACGGTCAATGTATTCAAGAAGGTCGATCTGAAGAGCGGCCTGCCGGTGCGCGATCCGGAATATGGCACGCGCATGGACCATCTCGCCAAGGACGTTTGCCCGTCGGCGATGGGCTATCACAACCAGGGTCTCGACTCCTATGACCCGACGAAGGAGCTGTTCTTCCTCGGCGTGAATCACATCTGCATGGACTGGGAGCCCTTCCTGCTTCCCTATCGCGCCGGTCAGTTCTTCGTCGGCGCGACGCTGAACATGTATCCGGGTCCCAAGGGCGATCGCCAGAAGGGTGAAGGCCTCGGCCAGATCAAGGCCTACAACGCCATCACCGGCAAGTTCAAATGGGAGAAGATGGAGCGCTTCGCCGTTTGGGGCGGCACCGCCGCCACCGCCGGCAACGTCGTCTTCTACGGAACGCTCGACGGCTTCATCAAGGCCCGTCACAGCGACACCGGCGAACTGCTGTGGAAGTTCAAGCTTCCGTCGGGCGTCATCGGCCATCCGATCGTCTATCAGCACAAGGGCGTCGAATATGTCGCCATCATGTATGGCGTCGGCGGTTGGCCGGGAGTTGGTCTCGTGTTCGACCTGCAGGATCCGACGGCCGGTCTCGGCGCGGTCGGCGCGTTCAAGCAGCTCGCCAACTACACCCAGATGGGCGGCGGCGTGATGGTGTTCTCGCTCGACGGCAAGAGCCCCTACGACGATCTGAGCGTGGGCGAATACAAGGCGAACTAATCGCCCGTCGCTCCATCGATCTCTCCAGCCGCAAGCGGCTGCGAGACGCCTGCTCGGACGCGCGCCCCCGAGCGTCCGAGCAAGCGACCGAAATGATTACGGAAAAAAGCCATGTCGCGTATCACTCGCTTGTCTTTCGGCAGCGCGCTCTTCATCGCTCTCGCGAGCATCGGCGCGAAAGGCGCTTCATTTGGCGGCTCCGGCGACGCCGTGTCGAATAACGCGCCTTCGTCAGCAGTGGAGCAGGCGCCGCCGGCCGATCCCAATGCGCTGCGCATCTGCGCGGCGAAGAATCAGCCGCCGCTGTCGATGGAAGACGGCTCCGGACTGGAGAACAAGATTGGCGTGGCGCTGGCGGACGCCATGAAGCGCAAGGCGCAGTTCGTATGGTCGCAGCGGCCAGCGATCTATCTCGTGCGCGATTCTCTGGACAAGAAGCTCTGCGACGCGATCATCGGCCTCGACACGGGCGATCCACGCGTCGCGACGTCAAAGCCCTATTATCGCACCGGCTATGTCTTCGTGAGCCGCGCCGATCGCGACCTCGACGTCAAATCCTGGTCGGACGCTCGGCTAAAAAAACTCGGCCACATCGTCGTCGCATTCGGTTCTCCCGGCGAAACGCTGCTCAAAGACATGGGCCAGTATGAAGACAACATGACCTATCTCTATTCGCTGGTGAACTTCAAATCGCCGCGCAATCAATACACGCAGATTGACCCAGCCCGCATGGTCGGCGAGGTGGTCAGCGGCGCAGCCGACATCGCGGTCGGCTTCGCGCCCGACGTCGCCCGCTACGTCAAATCGTCGACCACGTCTCTGCGTATGAGTTTGATCGAAGACGACGCGGCGAAAAGCAACGGCGAAAAAGTCACGCAGCGTTTCGACCAATCGGTCGGCGTTCGGCGCGACGACAAAGCGCTGCTCGCCGAAATCGATCAGGCGCTTATCGCGGCGCGGCCGAAGATCGACGAAATCCTTAAGGCGGAAGGCGTTCCCCTTCTTCCCATCACCCAATAGATGCGCGGCGCACCAACGAAAACAGGACGAGAATTAAGTGTTGAAAAGCAAAAGAAGACTTTCCCTGTCCCTGATGGGCGCCGCGGCATCTCTCGTTGCGCTCGGCGCCATCGCGCAGACCGCAGGGATTACGTTCCGCAACACCATCACCGGCGAAGTGCTCAAGTTCGACGATGCGCTGCCTGAAGGAAAGGACACTGCGGGCGTCAAGCAGTTCATGGAGACCGGCAAGAATCCCTATAACGAGGATGCGAGCTGCCTCAAACAAGGCGAGCAAATCTTCCTTTCCGCCTGCTCCGGCTGTCACGGTCATATTGCAGAGGGAAAAATCGGTCCCGGTCTCAATGACGCCTATTGGACCTATCCGCAAAACGAAACCGACGAAGGTTTGTTCTCGACGATCTATGGCGGCGCGCAGGCATCGATGGGACCACAGTACCAGAACCTGACGCTCGACGAGATGCTCAAGGTGATGGCCTGGATCCGGCATCTCTTCAAGGAAGCGCCTGAAAAGGCAAGTTGGCTGACGGACGACCAGCGCAAGGCCTTCAAACCGTACGCTGGCCACGAGACGCTGCCGGACAACCCGCCAGGGAAGTGTCAGGCGAAATAAGTTCCGCGCCGCCGTCGCCGGGGGCGAAAACAAGGGGCGCAAGCCTCGTAAATGGAGGAAACTGGGATGCGTAAGATGCATTTCGCCGCGGCGCTCACCGTCGGCATTTTGTTTAGCGCCGGCAGCGCGCTCGCCTATGACGGCACCAAGTGCAAAGCGCCTGGAAACTGCTGGGAGCCGAAGCCCGGTTTCCCCGACAAGGTTGAGGGCTCGAAATATGATCCCAAGCACGATCCGAAGGAGCTCGCCAAGCAGCAAGCGTCGATCCAGGGCATGGAAGAGCGCAATAAGAAGCGGGTCGAGAGCTTCAAAAAGACCGGCAAGTGGGAATATGACGTGAGCAAGATCGCTCAATAAGTTTCATCGCGAGGGCGCGATGAATCTAGCGGCCACGATCTGGAGCCAGCGTATTCGACAACAGCGCAACGGCTCCATTCCCGAGATCGTGGCCGCCTTTTCCTTTCCGCGGCTAAGGTCAGGCCTTGAACGATACGCTGCACGTCGTCCAGAAGCTTTCCGATTGGCGCGAACGCGCCCTTGAATTCGAGCAAGAAATTCAAAAGGCGGTCGTCGGGCAAGCGCGCGTCATCAGGCTTGTGACGATCTGTATCTTCGCCCGCGGCCATGTGTTGATCGAAGGCGATGTCGGCGTCGGCAAGACGACGTTGTTGCGTTCAGTGTCGCGCGCGCTTGGCGGCGATTTCGCTCGTGTCGAAGGCACGGTCGACATGATGCCGAGCGACATTCTCTATCATACCTACATTGGCGAAGACGGTCGCCCGCGCGTCGATCCATCCGAGCTGCTGAGGTTGGCGGAAACGCTGCCCGTGTTCTTTTTCAACGAGATCAATCGCGCGCGCCCGCAGGTTCACTCGCTGTTGCTGCGGCTCATGGCCGAGCGAAGCGTGTCGGCGTTCAATCACGTGCATCATTTTCCATATCTTAATGTGTTCGCCGACCGGAACATGGTCGAGCGAGAAGAAACATTTGAACTGCCGGCCGCCGCTCGCGACAGATTCTTCATGGAAATCCCTATGAGGGCGCCGACTGATGAAGAAGCGCGGCGCAGACTCGTCTTCGATCCGGCGTTCCATGATACGGAAACGCTTATCGAGAGGGTGAGCTCTGGTTCATTTGATTACCGGAAGACGCCTGAAGTCGCGCGCGCGATTCAGACGCATGTGAAATCGAGCGAGGCGCTCGAACGCTATGTGCTCAATCTTTGGCAGGCGCTTATCCAGCCCAGTTCCGCCGGCGTATCTCTGCCCGATATTGACCTCAGCGCTCTGATCAAGGGCGGCGCGAGCCCGCGTGGCCTTGCGGCGCTTGTGCGTGCCGCGCGCGTGCGCGCCTGGCTTGAGGGCCGCGATTATCTAATTCCCGAAGACGTGCGTGACGTGTTCATCGAGGTGATGTCCCACCGTATCTTTGTCGATCCGATCCATGCTTTGCGCGGCGACGACATCGTCAAGCGGCTGTGTCACGCAGCTTTCGACGCGACGCCAGTTCCATGAATAGCGTTGTAGATATTCTTTATCGACCGCGTGGACGTTTCGTGTCCAATCACGTCGGCGCGCATACGTCGAGCGAAGTCGGCGGCTTCGGAGTCTTTCGCGACCAGGCGCCTTTCATACGCTATCCCGACGCACGTCGCATCGACGTTCGTGCGACCTTGCGTGATCCGTTTGGCGGAACCTATGTGCGCCGCTTCGAGCAAAGAGCCGCGATCGACGTTTACGCGCTCGTCGACCTCTCAGCCTCCATGGGCTTCGTTGGCGCGGTGGATAGGTTTCGGGTCGCTGTGGACCTTTGCGCTGCGCTTGCCTATTCAACGACGCGAGTCGGCGATCGCTTTGGCCTGTTCGCTTTCGAGCGCAACTTGATTGATCGAGCCACGCTTCCCGCCACGCGTTCGAGAAAGGCCGCGCTCGGCGCCGTCGAAAGGCTGGCCCTTGAAACGCCGCGCGGATCGAGCGCTAAAGGCGTTCTCGGCGCCGCAGCGGCTCTCGGCGCCACGCGCAAGCTGGTATTTCTCATCTCCGACGTTCGATGGCCCGAGTCACTGATCGAGCAAGCCTTCGATGCGCTTGCGCTGCATGATGTCGCGCCGCTCGTTCTGATCGACTCGGTTGAGACGGCGCCCCCGAAATGGGGCTTGATGGAGCTGCGTGACAGCGAGAGCGGCCGCCGTGAACTCCTGTTGATGAGGCCCGCGCTCCAGCGGCGTTGGATCGAAGCCGAGCAGGCGCGTCGGCGAAGTCTCGCTCGTCTCTCGTCGCTACGCGGTCGTGCGCCGATCTATGTCAAGGACAGTTTCGACCCTATCGATCTCAGCATTCGTCTGACGGCGGCGTGAGGCGCGCGATGTGCATTGCATGTCTCGCTTTCGCGCTTTACACAGCGTTTTCCGCCTCCGCACAGGACGTGACGGTTCGCATCCACTTGGCGCGCCCGTTCGGCTATTTCGTCGGCGATCTCATTCATGCGCGCATCGACGTTTCGGCGCCTCCAGAGGCCTTACTCTCGCGCGCCTCCTTGCCAAATCCAGGTCCGCTTACCGGCTCGCTTGAGCTGCGGGACGTCAAACTTCGTGAGACGGTCGAACATGGCGCGCGCCTGTGGCGTCTCGATCTCACTTATCAAAATTTTTACGTCGCACTTGATGTGCGCGAAATCGAGATTCCTAGCTTCGATCTCGCCATTTCGACCGCCGCGGGCGCAGAGACCGTCAAAGTTCCGGCTTGGCGCGTAGGCGTCTCTCCCTTGCGTGAGATTACGCCGCAGAAGCAGGAGGAGGCGACCGATTATATGAGGCCGGACGGTTCGGCGGTTTTTGTCAACGAGACCACGCCGCGCAATCTCGCGATCGGCGCGGGCGCCGCCGCCCTGCTGGCGCTCGCTCTCGTTGCGCGCGATCGCGCCTGGCCTCCCTTTCAACGGCGCAAAGTGCGCGTCTTCTCGGCGCTCGCGAACGAACTTTCCGCGCGGCGCATTGAGTCTGGCGATGGCGATTTCGGCGCGGCGATCCAGTCGGTGCATCGCGCGCTTGATGCAGTCAATGGCGCAACTTTACTTTCCGCAGATCTTCCTGATTTCCTGCGCAGACGTTCTGAATTCGGGCCACTGCGGGCGGATTTCGAGCGGTTTTTCGCAGCGTCAAAACGACGCTTCTTCGGAGGCGAAAGGTCAAGTGATGATTTTCGCGCCGATGAGCTCACGCGATTCGTGAGCGCGCTCGCCAAGCGGGAGCGCGCAGGATGAACGGCTTCGGCTTCGATCACATTGAGCCGCTGTTCCTAGCGCCGCTGGCGTTGCTCCCGTTTCTGCGGTCCGTTTTGCGGGACTCGACGATACCCTCGCTCCTGTCCGCGCCCGTCGACGGACTTTCCGCTTTCGCCAGCAATATCGTGAAGCTCAGCGGCGCCGTTGCGATCGGCGCGAGTCTGCTGGGCGCCGCAGGACTTCATGTCGCGGGGACCGAAGTCGAACGTATCGCCGAAGGCGCTGAGATCGTCATGCTGATCGACCGCAGCGGCAGCATGAACGAAACCTTCGCGGGCCGAACGCCGTCCGGAGGAGAAGAATCGAAAGCGGCGGCGGCGAAACGCATTCTCAAGCGCTTCGTTGAAGCGCGTCGTCACGATCTCGTCGGGGTCGCGGCATTTTCGACGGCGCCGATGCTGGTGACGCCGATCTCTGATCATATCGACGCTACTGAGGCCGCTATCGACGCGATCGACCGTCCCGGTCTCGACTATACGAATATTGCGCGGGGTCTGGCGATGGCCTTGTCGATGTTCAAGACGAGCGAGGCCGATCTGTCGCGCGCAATTTTGCTCATTTCCGACGGCGCCGGCGTCATCGATCCGAAACAGCGCGATGACCTTAAGGCTGAGTTCCGCAAGACAAACGTCAGCCTCTACTGGTTGTTTCTGCGCACTGAGGGCAGTAGAGCCATCTCCGATCAACCGGCGGGCGAGGACGAGTCGCCGCAGGCCGCGCCAGAACGCCATCTCGATCTCTTCTTCAAATCGCTCGGCGTCCCTTACCGCGCCTTTGAGGTGGAAAGCGCCGAAGAGACTGAGGAGGCGTTAAAGCAGATCGACAAGCTAGAACGTCATCCCGTTCGCTACGTCGAAAAATCGCCGCGCACAGATTTGAGTGCGTCGGTTTTCGCGCTGGCGCTTGCCGCCGTGGGCCTCCTTGTCGTCGCGAAACTCGGCGAGGTTCAACTCGGCTTCGGAGACCGCGGGCGATGATGCCTATCGCTGAGAGGATTGCGGTCGGACGCGACAAAATGCGCGCGCTTTGGCGCCAAACGCGATCGTCGATTCTGGTTGCGCTTTGTCTGGCGCTCACTATGGCGACAGCCGCATCGCTCATCGACTGGCGCGGTGCGGTTGACGCCAATGACGCCGTTGAGTCGCTGCGGCAAGGCCGTGACGTCGCCGTCGACGTGAACGCCAGGCCGGAAGCGCTTGTCGCCCGCATCGCCTTTCTTTCGGCGCGAAGCGACATTGATCGAGCGCGCGCCCTGATCGAGGCGCTCGATCGAAGCGGAAGCATCGAATTGCGCGCGCGGGGACATTACCTCCTCGCGAACGCGCTGCTACGCAAGGCGTTGGATCAGATCCAACGCTCCGAGCTCGAAGCGGCCAATCCTTTTGTCAATCTGGCCAAACGCGAATATCGCCGAGCCTTGCAGCTCGCACCCGAATACTGGGACGCGAAATACAATCTCGACGTAGCCGCTCGCCTTGTCCGGGATTTTCGGGATTTCGAGAGAAAGAGCGGCGACGAACTGAGCGCCGACCCCAAAAAACTCTGGACCGATATTCCCGGCAAGCCAAAGGGGCTTCCGTGATGCGATCGGATTTGCGCGATCCACGACTCATTTTGCTTGCGCTGGCGATGCTGTCGCTAGTCGCCACCTTTTTGGCGCCGAAGATTACGATCCAGCGTCCGTCTTTCGATTTCGTCGCCATCGTCGACATTACCGGCAGCATGAACGTTCGCGATTATGCGGCGTCTGGCCGGCCGGTCAGCCGGCTCGAGGCCGTAAAGACGGCGCTTCGCACGACGCTCGCCGAATTGCCCTGTCCGTCGCGTGTTGGTCTGGGAATTTTCAGCGAACGCAGGACATTTCTGCTGTTTGCGCCGATCGACGTCTGCGCCGATTTCGCTCCGCTCGTATCCGCGATTGATGCGCTCGACTGGCGCATGGCCTGGGAAGGCGACAGTCGTGTGTCGGCTGGCCTTTTCCGCGCTATCGAAATCGCGCGTGATTTAAAAAGCGATCTCCTGTTCTTCACCGACGGACAGGAGGCGCCGCCGCTCCCGGCGCGTGGCGCGCCGTCTTTTGAAGGGCGCGCCGGCGAAGTGCGCGGGCTCATCGTCGGCGTCGGCGGTTATGATCTTTCGCCAATCCCGAAATTTGATGACAGAGGACGTGAGATTGGATTCCTCGGCGTGGACGACGTTCCACATGAGAGCCGCTTCGGATTGCCGCCTGAAGGCGCTGAGCGGCGCGAGGGCTACAACGCGCGCAACGCGCCATTCGGCGCAACTGCCGCAGTCGGCGTCGAGCATCTGTCTTCGGTGAAGGAAGACTATCTTCGTTCGCTCGCAGAGAAGACCGGTCTTTCCTATGCCTATCTCGAAGGCGGAAAGGGATTGTGGAAGGACTACGCCGCAGTAGCCTCCATTCGGCCGCGTGACGCGACGTTTGACTTAACTCCGTTCTTCGGCGCGGCGGCTGCGCTTTTTACTTTTTCGGCGGCGGCCGGACCTTTGCTCGCGCAAGCTTTCGCTCAAGCGCGCCGAACCGCGCCCTTCATCCATCATCCTCAGCTAGGGAGATCCAAATGAGAAAGTTGTTGGGGCTTGTCGCTCTTCTGATTTGCGCGCCCGCGCTCGCCCACGGGCCGACGCCGATCAAGGTCGACGAGTCGATCGTCATCGCCGCGGATCCCAAAGCCGTGTGGGCCGTTGCTGGAAAATTCGATGGGCTCGCAAAGTGGAATCCTGACGTTCAGAGCGTAAAGGCCACGGGCGGAGATGCCCCGGGCGCCGAGCGCGAAGTCACTTTCAAAAAAGGAGGCGTTTTGAAGGAAGGGCTCGATGAATATGATCCGGCGGCCTTCAAAATGTCGTGGCGTATGTCAGATCCAAACCTCGATGCGATGCCGGTGAGCTCCTATACGCTCACCGTCACGATCGCGCCCGCGTCGGGCGGAGCGAGTCTCGTGAAATGGTATGGCCGTCTCTATCGAGGCGATACGAGCAATGAGCCGCCGGAAAACCTCAATGACGATGCGGCGCGCGCGGCGATGTCGAGCTATTTGCACGATGGTCTTCAAGGTCTAAAGCAGAAAGTGGAAGGGAAATAGTGGCAGCAAATGCGTTTCCGCAGAGCGATCATTCTTGCAAGCGCCTGCGCGCTCCTCGCCTCTTGCGGCGAAGAGAAGCACGGCGCCGAACAGGATGATGTGATTGAGCCGGAGAGCCGCAAGGGCGCAGATATATGGCTGCGCCCAACCGATCGAACAGAGCCTGCGCTCTGGCTCGCACGGCGTGAAGCCGGCGCGGAGATCGAGGAAGGCGAACGCGTTGTCGAGCGGATACGCGCAGCCCTGCTCTTGGCGCAGGCGCATTTCTTGGAGACCGACCGCATGCTTGCCAATCGCACGGCGCAGGTCGGGGAGATGCTTGCGGCGGACGGTCACGCGGAAGACTTCGCGCGATTAATCAGATCGCTTGTCGAGGTCGCGGCGACGGCGGGACAAAAGCAGACCTATGGCGAACTCTGCCAACACTATTACAATCTGCGCCATAGCGGCGTTGAACGCGAGCTGGCGCTGCAGATGCTCGCTTCGCGCTATCGGACGCAAAAGCAATTTAGATAGCCGCCTAAACAAGCTTCATCGCGACTTTGTTTTCGACGGCGATGCGCAAAAGGTCCGCTTTGGAGCGCGCGCCGAGCTTGCGCTTCAGCAAAATGCAATTATTCGCCACGGTCTTGTAAGAGACCTTCAGAATATGGGCGATCTCGGTCATATCCTTGCCCTCGGCGAGATTACGCAGGATCTCGATTTCGCGGCCGTTCAGCGCGTCGAGGGGATTGCTGGCGTGGCTCTGATCGGCGAATGCGAGCTTTAGTGCGAGAGTGTTGGAGAGATAGCGTTCGCCCCCAGCTACGGCGCGGATCGCCTTGATGAAGACGCGCGGATCCTCGTTCTTTGCGACATAACCGCGTGCGCCGCCCTCTATGGCGCGCGCCGCAAATACCGGATCATCGTTCATGGTGAAGACGATGATTTTGGCGTTCACGTCCCGCTTCAAAATCCGCCGCAGCAATTCGAAGCCGGAGACGCCGGGCAGGTTGATGTCGAGCACCACAATGTCCGGCGGCGCAGAGGCATAGGCGTCAAGCGCGTCGTCGGCGTTATGCGCCTCCAGCACTTCGATGTCTTTTTGTCCCGAAAGCATGCCGCGGCAGCCCTCGATCACCATGGGGTGGTCGTCGACGATGAGAACGCGCATCCTTTTTTCGCTTGTTTGAGAGCCAGAACTTATGTTGTGGGTACCGGCAGTCTTGTCAATCGACTGTCGGCGTACGTCAACGGCAAAGCGTGGGACGCGGACGAGGGCGCTCATCATGCGCGGTTTTTCACTCAAGGCCAGACTCGGCTGGTTGATCGGCGTCGTGCTTGGCGCGACGTTGCTGAGCAATCTTGCAATACAGCTCCTTCACGCCGGACCGCGCGTGCGCGCGGAAGCGGGAAGCAATCTCAGATTGATGCGGGAAGTTGTCTTGGCGACGATAGCAAATCTTCCCGAAAATGAAGATCCGGCGCCGGCGTTGCAACGCCTCTATGCGTCGCTCGGCAACCTTCGCCATGCAGATGTTGAGATCCTCGCCGCGAATGCAACGCCGCCGGCGGATTGGCTGGAAAAAATCCGTCATTCCGATCGAGATGTTCCGGAATGGTTTGCGAAGCTGGTTGGCGCGTCGCCAAACGTGATGACAATCCCCGTAATCGTCGGTGGACGCGCTTATAGCAACATTTTGTTGATCTCGAATCCATTCGACGAACTCGGAGAGATCTGGTCGGATATGGTGTGGCTTGCGGCCATTAGCCTCGCAGTCATGCTCGTTTTCCTGACGATCGTTCTCCTGTTCCTGCGCCAATCGCTTGCGCCCTTCGACGCGCTAAAGTCCGGGCTGGCGCAATTGGAAACTGGCAAGAGCGGCGTACGCCTGCCGCTCAGCGGAGCGAGCGAATTCAGATCGATAGCCGCCGCTTTAAATTCGCTTGGCGCAACGCTCGACCGCATCAAGCAGGAGAACCGCGAACTCGTTGATAAGTTGATTCAAGTGCAGGAAGGCGAACGCAAGGAAATCGCGCGCGATTTGCATGATGAGGCGGGCCCTTGCCTGTTCTCCATACGCGCCACGTCGGCGGCGCTACAGGAGCTGGTCTCGCATCCCTCGCCAGACATCGGACGATTGAGACAGATGAGCGCAACGATCGACAAGGCGAGCGAGTCGCTTCAGTCGCTTTTCAGAGGCCTGCTTGGCCGGCTGCGGCCGAAAGGCCTCGAAGAACTCGGTCTAGAGCCGGCGCTGAAGGCGCTCTTTGCGTCATGGGCGCTCACCCATCCTGAGGTCGATCTACGACTCACCGTCCGTCACGATCTTTCTTCGCTCGATGAGGAGACGGCGCTCGCCGCTTATCGAGTCGTGCAGGAGGGCGTAACCAATATTTTTCGCCACTCCGGCGCGAATAGGGGCGCGGTCACTTTAGAATTCGGCTTGGAGGCGTCTTCCCATGAACAGGATGGCGACGCGCCGCAACTAAAAGTCACCATCGAGGACAACGGCGTCGGCATTTCAGAGCGCTTTGCGCCAGGCATGGGACTGCTCGGCATGAATGAACGCGTGCGCGCGCTGGGCGGCGAGCAGCGGATCGAAAGTCCGGAGTCCGGCGGCACGCGAATTATTGTATCGCTTCCTTTGCGGGACGACGAATGACGTGACGCAGTCCGCATGCCCCCATTTGCGAGGTGGGAAATTTTGAAAGCGCGAATGGCGAAAGTTTTGAAGGTGAAAGGATACGCGCCCCTCATTCTTCTCGACCGGAGCCGCCATCTCGGCGGCAACAAAAAAGCCCGGCCCGCAACCCGCCGCGCGTCATCTTGGAAAGGACAAGAGAACGAAATAGGTTATCGCAAGTTGGCGTCACTGTTCGCCGCTGGTGAAGGAAGCAGGATGCTGTCAAGAACTCGCTTGGCGCCTGAATTGATGTGCGTGGGGGCTTAATGTCGCAGGCGATTGAAGTTCAGCGCGTCGACGCATCCTGCCGCGCGGCGCTTGACGAAACAGCGGCCCTCCTCGTCGACGCTTTCCACGACGGCCCGCTGTTCGTGACCGCCTTTCCCAGCGAGCCGACGCGCGAGTCCGTATTACGGACGCTGTTCGACGCGCTTGTCGAGGACACTGCGCGTTTCGGCGGCCTCCATATCGCCTCCTGCGACGCGGCCATTGTCGGCGCGCTTCTGTGGTACCCGCCCGGCGCCTATCCGATGACTCTTTCGCGCATTTTAAGGCAGCTTCCGCGGTTCCTCGCCATCGCCGCGACGAGTCCGCGCGGCCTGCTCGAACTGCGACGCGCGCAGCAGGCCTTCGAGCTGCGCCGCCCCAAAGAGCCGCATGCGCAGGCCTGCTGGCTCGCCGGACGGGCGGGAGAACGCGTCGGCGTGCGGCTCGCGCGCGCGCTGATGCAGGAAGCCGACAACAATGACTGGTCGATTTATCTCGAAACGCAAAACGAGCGCACGATGAGTTTCTATCGCCGCATGGGCTGCGAACTCATGGCAGACGGCTTCGAGTGTTTTCCCGGCGCGCCGCTGACATGGATCATGTGGCGCCGGCCCGGCGCGGGACTCGCGCGCCACAGGCGACGTCAGGATTTGGCGCCGGCCGAACATCCGGAAAACGAGAAGATCGCGTGCTTCTAATCAGGGCCTGTTGGGATTCATCTTGAGTTTATTACGGCGCCGCCGCCGTCCCCTGGACCTTATGTCCTCCTGCATTGGGTAGCGGCCGCAGGGAAGATCGCTTCTGCTTTCAATCCGCGCCAGCCGGCGAATATCCCGTTTCGCGCGCCAAAAATTACATCTGTATTTCAATAACAGAGGTGTTCGCATCTTTGTCCTGACCTTAGCGCCAGCAAAACGCGATACGAAACGCCAGAGGACCGGCTCCCACTTGCGCGAAGATTGCCGCGCGACCTCGCCGAATTCGCTGGAAGTTAAATACAGTGATCAGGAGAGCAGCGCGCACGCCGCCCGGCCAGATTCACGGCTCCTCCTCGCGGCGCTTCTACTGCGGGGCGGTGATAATGCCGACGCCGCGGTCAAGCGGCGTAGCGGTCGCCGCCAGCTCTTTGGTGCGTGCGTGTGCGACCAGATTGTGAATCACGAGATTAGCCGATGCATTGACGTTCCCTGACGCGCGCAGCGATTGCCACCAAAGGGCGGACACGCCGGCGACGTGCGGACACGCCATGCTGGTGCCGCTCATCGTCATTAGGCCCCCGCCTGGCTGCGCCGAGAGAATGTCGACGCCCGGCGCAGCGATTTGAGCCATGGTATTCGAAAAGTGGGCCACATCGTACGTGCCATCGAAGTTTTTCGTCAGCGCAGCCACCGAGACGACATCATTGGCTGCGGCCGGTAGAGAGGCTGCGATTGTGTAATTTGGCCGGTCACTCTCATTTCCAGCGGCGGCGACAACGACCGCCGTGTCCTGAAAAGCCGCGCGCGCCTTGACCATCGTCATGAGCGCGTTGAAAAAAAGAAGGTTAGAGCGATACCCTTCAAGGGCCGTTGAAACCGCCGGCCTTTGCGCCATGCCCGTCATCACCATGCGATCGACCGCAGTGACGAAGTCAAAGCCAAGCGACATGGAAATCACATGAGCGCCCTCATTGAGCGCCGCTTTTTCAGAGCGCGCAATTTTTCGCGTATATATTGTAATATTTGCGGTTCCAAAGACTCACGGTTTCTCAAGCAGCGACTGTTTACAACGCATAGCGTGCGAACAGGCCACATTAGAAATTATGAAAGAGGATCTAGAAAAATGCAACTCACAGTTGATAAAAATTTTCCCTCTACTCAATTTGAATCATCAACTCGACATAGCGCGTCACCGCGGGCGCCCGTCAGGGTTTCTGAAGGCCGGAGCATTTTGACGGAAGCGCGCGTTAGGGCGTGTTTGATTGGAGCGTCAGTTGCGACGCCTGCAGCGCGTTGGATCTTGATCTCCGTACACTGACGTTTGCCGGGCGTTTACATTATGCGCCCAGTCAACACATCCCCTTTAAAGTTTGGTCGCCTCTGCTGATCGCCTTCAGTGTCGCGAGAACATGCACGCGCGCTTCTTTGCGCACTCATTTCGGCGATGGCGGGGATTCGAGCGGGCCGAGATAGACCGTAATCTATTCATGAGTTGAAGCGGGCGCGCATCACCGCCCTGCCGAATGTTCGGTTCAGTGAGCGCTGCTCGCCACGCCAAATTGGCGACAGCAGGTCACCGCAAAGAATCGCTGTTGCAGATTTGGCACATTCATCACGAAACGACGTAAAAGAGCGTTCGAAGAAGAACACTTGATTGCGAAAAGCCGCCGACCTTGCTCAGTTGCCATCCGAATTCGTTTGCAACGGCGAGGACCAGTTAATGGCCAATAGATTTTTCACGGGCGCGATAATGTCGCTGGCGCTGGCGACGGGATCGGCCCTCGCCGCAGATCTGCCTTCCCTCAAGGCGCCGCCGGCCTACATGCCGCCGCCGCCAATGTGGACCGGTTTCCATGTGGGTTTGAATGCGGGCGGCGCATGGGGCGCGAGCACGGCGACCAACTTCGCCTCGGCGCCTTTTCTAATCAATGGCGCCGATAACGTTCCGTGGGCGGCGGCTATGGCGATCGCAGGCACGGGCAGCCTCTCGACGAATAACGCCGGTTTCATCGGCGGCGGACAGCTCGGTTATGATCTGCAGGTTAGCGATCGCCTTCTTGCGGGAATTGAGACTGACGTTCAAGGACTCGCCGGCGCCGCCAACAACAACGCCGCCGCAGTGACGCTTTCGCCCACGCCATTGTCGTCGGCAGGGCTTAACCTCCTGACCAGCGTGGCGAGCGGCAAGTCGCTCGATTTTCTCGGCACGGTGCGTGGGCGGCTCGGCTATCTCATTACGCCGACATTGCTCGCCTATGCGACCGGCGGACTTGCTTACGGCCATGCGACGTCCACGACGAGTTTCTTCCAACACGTGCCCAATGATACGCCGGGCTTTTTGCTGATCGGCGCCAGCCAGGGACGATTTTCGGACATGCGGCTCGGTTGGACGGCCGGCGGCGGATTGGAATGGATGTTCTGGCCGCAGTGGAGCGCCAAGATCGAATATCTCTTTTACGATCTTGGCGTGGCCGCTTATCCAGTCGCGGTGACCACGGATTGGCATCTTACAAATCTCCAGGTCGCCAGCGCCACTCAAGCGCGCGTGCGCTTTGATGGTCATGTCGTTCGAGCGGGCGTGAACTATCACTTCAACTGGGGCGCCGCGCCGGTCGTTGCGAAATACTGAAGCTGGGCCAAAAAAAGCGCTCGGCCAGGTTGACCGAGCGCCAGTCCAAGGGGGAGAGGGAGCTCCTTACGGGTGAAAAACCCGGCGGGCTGGGGATTGTTCCAAAACGCGCAACATTCGCGTGTAAACGCCGCGACTCAGGTCGATTGCCTTTCCCGCGACTCCCCGTCTTCTTGACGAGACGGCTCCCTCTATGCCTTTTGGCCGCGATTAAGCCCGCGCCGGCGCACTGCGCCAGGGAGACATAAGCCCATGAATATCCATGAATATCAGGCCAAGGCCGTTCTGCGCGAATTCGGCGCGCCTGTCGCCGACGGCGTCGCCGTGCTGCGCGCCGAAGACGCGCGCACCGCCGCTGAAAAGCTCCCCGGCCCGGTCTATGTGGTGAAGGCGCAGATCCACGCTGGCGGGCGCGGCAAGGGCAAGTTCAAGGAAGCGAGCGCTGGCGAGAAGGGCGGCGTGCGCATCGCCAAATCCATCGACGAGGCCGAAGCTTTCGCCAAACAGATGCTCGGCGCGACGCTTGTCACGCTGCAGACCGGCGACGCCGGCAAGCAGGTCAATCGTCTCTACGTCGAAGACGGCGCCGACATCGACAAGGAATTCTATCTCTCGATGCTGATCGACCGCTCGACGTCGCGCATCGCCTATGTGGTTTCGACCGAAGGCGGCATGGACATTGAGAAAGTGGCACATGACACGCCTGAGAAGATCGTGACCTTCTCGGTCGATCCCGCGACGGGACTGATGCCGCATCACGGCCGCCGCGTCGCCGACGCCTTGGGCCTTAAGGGCGATCTCGCCAAACAGGCCGGGGAACTCACCGAAAAACTCTACGCAGCCTTCGTCGCCAAGGACATGGAGCTTCTCGAAATCAATCCGCTGATCGTCACCAAGGACGGCAAGCTGCGCTGCCTTGACGCCAAGGTGAGCTTCGAGAACAACGCGCTCTATCGCCATCCCGACATGGTCGAGCTGCGCGACAAGAGCGAGGAGGATGAAAAGGAGATCGAGGCGTCGAAATACGACCTCGCCTACATCTCGCTCCCCGGCAATATCGGCTGCATGGTCAATGGCGCCGGCCTCGCCATGGCCACGATGGACATCATCAAGCTCTATGGCGAGTTTCCGGCGAACTTCCTCGACGTCGGCGGCGGCGCCACGACCGAGAAGGTGACCGCCGCGTTCAAGATCATTACCGCCGATCCGAACGTGAGGGGCATTCTCGTCAACATCTTCGGCGGCATCATGCGTTGCGACACCATCGCTGAAGGCGTGATCGCAGCGGTGAAGGAAGTTGGCCTTAAGGTGCCGCTCGTGGTGCGGCTTGAGGGCACCAATGTCGATCTCGGCAAGAAGATCATCAATGAGTCGGGCTTGAACGTCATTCCCGCCGATGATCTCGATGACGCTGCGCAGAAGATCGTAGGCGCGATCCGGGCTGTGGCGCCGTAATTTAAGGAGCGACCTGCCGTCGCGGCAGGTAGTATAGATACCCGCAATAAATCGCGAAGCTCTCTCCGCCTTGCTTCGGGGGCTCAAAAGAGCCATGTTTGGGCGCGACCTTGGTTTTTCGGCCGCTTTCCCTTTCGGGAGGCGGCCTGTTCGCGCGATCGTCGCCTTTTAGGGAAGCGCCAGTGCCCAATTTAGCTATTTTGCCTGCGTCCTCGGCTAGCCGCGCGAGGCGTGTTCTGGCGCGTTTGTCATGCGCTCTGCTTGCCGGAACGGGCGCCTTCGCGCTCTCCTGCGACAGCAGCCTCGCGGCGCGGGAAAATATTGTCGTCGCCAGACCGTTTGAAGTCGGCTCTAGCCTTTCAGGCAATTATCTCGCCGCGATCGTCGCCGGCGCGCAGCGCGACACATTCGCCGCCTCGACGTTCTTCCGCGAGGCCTTGCGCGACGATCCAAAGAACACCGATCTCGCCGACCGCGCCTTCGTCGCCGCGCTCGCCAATGGCAATATGCCGGAGGCAATGGCGCTCACCGGCCGCGTGATCGCGCATGACCGCACGAATGGCCTCGCGCATCTGGCGCGCGGCGTCGACCAGATCAAGCAACGCAAATATGCCGCGGCGCGCGCCGAACTCACGAAGGGCGGCGGCGACCGCCGTCGTGACATCACTTCGACCCTGCTTACCGCTTGGAGCTACGCAGGCGCCAAGGATACGCGCAAGGCGCTCGCGACGCTTGATACGCTTACTGACGACGCGTTTCTGGTCTTCCGCGACTATCACGCGGCGCTCATCGCCGAGCTCGGCGGCGACAAGGCCGAGGCCGAAAAGCGCTTCAAGTCAGCCTATAGCGCAGAGAGAAACACGCTTCGACTTGTCGACGCCTATGCGCGTTTCCTCGCGACGCACGGACAGCGCGAGGAGGCGAAAAAACTCTACCTCGCCTTCGACGAAGTCGCGCCAAACCATCCGATCGTCCTCGCCGGCCTGGCCGCGCTCGACGAGGGCAAGCCGCTGCCGCCCTTCGTGCGTAGCGCCGAGGAGGGCGCTGGCGAAGTGCTTTACGGGCTGGGCGCCGTCGGCGGCCGCCAGGGCGACGAGCTCGCCTCGCTCATCTATCTGCGCCTCTCGCTTTTCCTTGCGCCGGAGAATGCGCTCGCGATCGTCACGCTCGGCGACGTCTATGAGCGCATGAAGCAAGAAGAGGCGGCGATCGATCTTTATCAAAGCGTGCCGAAAGACAGTCCGCTGCGCGTCAACGCCGACGTTCAGGCGGCGCTTCTTCTCGAGAGTCTCGGCAAATCGAAAGAGGCGAGCGAAAGCCTCGCGGCCATCGTCGCCGCCAATCCGAAAAATCAGGAAGCATTGACCGCGCTCGGCAATCTGCAGCGCTCGCGCAAGTCTTTCGCAGACGCCGCCGCGACCTATACGCGCGTGCTCGATCTGCACCCCAAGGCCGACAAGAGCCTGTGGCTGCTTTATTACTATCGCGGCATCGCCAATGAGCGGCGCAAGGACTGGCCGGCGGCCGAAGCCGATCTCAAGAAGGCCTTGGAGCTCAATCCCGACCAGCCGCTGGTGTTGAACTATCTCGGCTATTCATGGGTCGACAAAGGCTCGAACCTCGACGAAGCCTTCAAGATGCTGCGCCGCGCCGTCGATCTGCGCCAGCGCGACGGCTATGTCGTCGACAGTCTGGGCTGGGCCTATTACCGGCTCGGTCGCTATGACGACGCCGTGCGCGAATTGGAGAAGGCGATCGACCTGAAGCCGTCCGACCCGGTGATCAACGATCATCTTGGCGACGCCTATTGGCGCGTCGGCCGCAAGCTCGAAGCGCATTTCCAGTGGAACCATGCGCGCGATCTCAATCCTGACCCCGACGACCTGCCGAAGATCCTCGATAAGATCAAGAACGGCATGTCGGACGCGCCGACGGTCGTGAGCGACAAGGCGGCGCGAAACGGCGGCTGATCAAGCTTTCTCGCCCGCCATCTCTAAAACGACGCGCCACTCTTCGTCGCTCACCGGCTGCACGGACAAGCGCGAGTTGTTGACCAGCACCATGTCCTTAAGGCGCGGCTCGGCTTTGATCTGCGCAAGCGTCACCGGCTTTTTCAAAGCCTTCACCGCCTTCAAATCGACCATGCCGAATTTGCCGCTCTCGTCGGTGTGATCGGGATAATAGGTCTTGATGATCTCGACGATTCCGACGATCGCCTTGTCCTCGTTCGAATGATAGAAGAACCCTTTCTCGCCCTTCTTCATCGCCATCAGATTGAGTTTGGCCGAGTGGTTGCGCACGCCGTTCCAGAAGGTGCCCTTCTCGCCGGCCTTGACCTGCTGATCCCAGGACCAACTCGACGGCTCGCTTTTTAGTAGCCAGTGCGCCATCAGAGCTGCGCTCCCACCACGCGTTTCCAGGGTTTCAATTCCACCGAGCCGAAGAGACCGGCGACGGCGTAGGGGTCTTCACTGAGGAGCGCGCGCGCCGCCGCTTCGTTCTCGCAGTCGAGAATGAGCATCGAGCCGACGGGCGTTTCACCTTGGAGAAAAGGGCCGCCGAGTTTCACGCGCGAAGCATGTTTTTCGAGAAAGGCGAGATGCGCGGCGCGGGTCGACATGCGCAACTCGACGTGGTCGGGCTTGTCCAGGCAAAGGGCGACGAAGAGCACAAGCGGCCTCGGGTCAACAAAGTGAAGATGGAAGTTCTTCCAAAGCGCGCGCCGCTGGTCAACCGACCCGCCACGATATTCGCAGTCTGTCGGAGCCCCTAAAGAAAACGGCGCTTATTTCAGGCGCGTTTTGCCGGCGCTTCAAATTCCTGCGCGACTACACGGTCGCCGAATTCGATAATCGCTTCACGAAGCGAGGCGATTTCGGCGTCGCTCGCCGCGACCGGAACGACCGACAGCCCGCTGCCGCCGCGACGCAGATTGGCGCACTCCGCCCGCAGGGCCTCTACTGCGCCTTGCAGCATGGCGTTATCCGCGCGCGCCGATTCGAGCTTATTGGCGCTGTCGCTTACGGCGCGCAACGCGTCTTCCAATTGATCGGCGTCGCTCACTTCGCGTTCTTGTACGGCCTGGAGCTGCGCCCGCGCCTGGTTGAGCTCGACGGACAGCGTCTCGTCCAGCGCTCGTGTCGCGGCGAGTTCGCCTGAAACGTGAGCCAACTGATGTTCAAGCTCCGCCGCTCGCGCGCCCGATTGTTCGGCGCGCGCATAATCTTCGCGCAAAGCCTCCAGCGCGCGGTGCATATCGGCGTTATGCTTGTGCAATGCCGAGACGCGCGACTCATAGGCGGCGACGAGCCCGTCCAGCTGCGCCCGCGCCTTCTCGTCGAGCTGCGCCGTCTCCGATTGAATGAGGCGCAGCTGCGAGATGCGGCTTTCGGCGCGATCGGTCATTTCCTGAAGCGCCGCTTCAGTCGAGCGAAGAAGCTCGGTGCGTTCGCTGAAAGCCTTTTCCGCTTCCCGGACACGCATATTCATATCGCGGTTTTCGGCTTCTGCGTTCATGAGCTGCGTTTCGAGATCCACGATGCGCCCGACATGGCGGCCGATGGTCGCAAGGTCATTGGCGCGCACGCCCTGCGTTTCCTCCATCGCTTGTTCCAAGCGGCGCTCGCGGACGGCGAATTCAGCGCGCAGCAGATCACGCTCGGCGAAGACCTCCTCCATCGACATGGGCGCAAGCAATTGCAGCCGCCGCATCGAGAGCCGAAGCGCGCGCCGCCAGAAAGCGGGGAGGAACATCAAGGCGAAAAGCCCGGCGACGAGAAAGCCGAGCGCGAAATACATCGCTTGTTCGATCAAGACGCAGCAATCCTCGATTCGTCTCGGGGCGGACGGCGTGGCGGATTTTGCCACGTAAGCACGCGGAAGGCAAAGCGCGCCCTGGGCGAGGCCGACTCGTCCATTTGGATGACGACTTTGCCGCCGCCGCGTCGCAGAACACTGTTAATAACCCATTAAATCCCGTTGCGCGTGAAGCTCGCGGACCCGCTGGAGAGAGGCATATGGTTTTATTCGTTGGCGTTTCTTGCGACGGCGGCCGCTTGCGCGGCGCGCGGCGATTCGCGGAGCTCAGCCAATGAGCGCCATGCGCTGCCCCGGCGTTCCGGCGCTTATTATCGGCGATGCGCGTAGGAGCAGGGCGCGAGACGCCAATGCGAGAGCCTTCGCCACCACGCTGGCGGTCGACGAAGGCTTTCTCGCCGGGCGCCCGCAGGGCGCGCCGACCGCTCGCGCGCGATTCGCGCCAGCCTGCGTCGAAAATGACTGCGCGCATTGGGGCGATGGCGGATGCGAGCTGCTGGGCCGCATCGCGCAGCTCCTCGCTGAGGCGAGCGCGCCGGTGAGATCAACCCCTGCATATGACTGCAGCATCCGGCAG
Source organism: Methylocystis sp. B8 (assembly GCF_005771425.1). Lineage (GTDB taxonomy): Bacteria > Pseudomonadota > Alphaproteobacteria > Rhizobiales > Beijerinckiaceae > Methylocystis. The sequence continues at coordinate 362,164 of NZ_VBTZ01000003.1, forward strand.
GATTGCCGCTGGCGCCGGCAGCGCGGCGATGACGCCTGCGGCATTTGCGGTTTCGTCGCGAGAGAGCCGCTCGAACCTTCTTCTGATCGGATCAGAACGGGTTCCAGGTCGATTCAGGCGTGAATTTCAGATAGCCGAGATTGAGACCGAGCCGCGCGCCAAGGCCGGAACGCACCGGCATGACGACGACCTCATCATTGTTGAGGGCGGTGAAGCCGAATCCGCCGACGAGATAGGCCGAGCCGTTGGCGCCTGAGAACCGCCGGTAGATGGCGTCCACCGCCGGCAGATTATAGACGAGCATCATCGTCCGATCGCCGTCGGCGCCGGCGTCGATGCCGATCGACGGTCCCTGCCAAAAGACGCGCTGCTGGCCGGCGTTGCGCGTATACATTGTCCCCTGGCCGTAGCGGAGCCCGCCGACAAAAGCGCCGCTCGCCTCCTCGCCGAGAATGTATGCGTTCGGACTGCCCCACTGGCGTGAAGCGCGTTCGACGCCTTCGGCAAGGCCACGGGAGATCGAGCCGAAAAAGCGGTGGCCGTTTTCGACGATTTCGCCGCTCGAATAAGTATCAGGCCGCTGAGCCGCGCGGGCGAAGGATTGAGGAGCCGCCCACGCGCAGGCCGAAGCGGCGGCGAGGCGAAACAGGTCGCGGCGCGAGGCGGCGTTGAAAGAAGGTTTGCTCATGGCGACGAAACTCCGGAACCGACGTGTTGGACGCAATGCGTCGGCGTCATCGATGGCCGACGCGCGGCGCAGTTGCGTCGCAAAGACGACGCGCAGCGTTGCTCACGCTAAAATCGCGCGCCGCAGTTAAGGAAGCGTTGCGTTTCCGTCGCGCCTGGATGCGTCCGCCCATGCGACGAACGGACCGTTGCGGTAGTCGACGTCTTTCTTGCCATAACGCAGCGGCGCGCCATGCGGATCGAGCGTCGCGCCGCCGGCCGCGCGCAGCACGGCGTCGCCCGCCGCCGTGTCCCATTCCATGGTGGGCCCGAAACGCGGATAGACGTCCGCCTCTCCCCGGGCCAGCAAACAGAATTTGACCGAGGAGCCGATCGGCGCGCTGCGCATAATCTGATGGCTGGAAAGGAACGACTTCGTCTCAGCGTCGAGGTGCGATTTCGAAATCAGCGCGACCAGTCCATCCGCAGGACGGGGCCGCACGCGCAGCGGACGCCAGTCCTGCGCGGGCGGCAGCGATCCGCCCGGGCCCGCCTCCGCCTCATAGCCCAGAGCGCCGGCAAACCAGACGCGCCCCTGCGCCGGCGCGTAAACGGCGCCCGCTCTTGGCGCGCCTTTCTCGGCGAGGGCCACATTGATGGTGAAATCAGAGCTGCGGGCGAGAAATTCGCGCGTGCCGTCAATCGGATCGATCAACAAGAAGACGTCGTTGACGTCGAGCGTTTTGCCGCGGGCGACGCTTTCCTCAGCCAAAAATGGCACGCCGGGCAGAGCGACTTCCAATTCGCGGAGCAAATAGGCCTCGACGCGTTCGTCCGCTTCCGTCACCGGCGACTTATCGCCCTTGAGCCGTGCTTCGATGTCTGGCTTGGCGAAGGTCTCCATAGCAAGCGCGCCCGCCGCAACGGCGATCGTCGCGAACAGCCGGGCGAGGTCTTCGCTTTCGGCGGACACGCCCTTCGATCGAAAACCCTTCTCCGCCGTCATTGCTCGATTTTCCTCAGTCTTTGTTTGCGTTTTAAGCTGCGCGTCATTTGCAATCCGTGCGGCGCCGGCTAGTTTCGTTTAGTCTGCGTGCAGTGATTCGCGCCGAGTCATTCCGCCGCATTCTACAGGAAGACTGAACCGAACTTCCCGTGAGAACATCTCCGCCTTGCCCGCTTTGGATGGCGTCATGACCAAATTTTCGCTCGATCCGCTCGACCTTGCCGCGCTCCTCTCGTCGCGGGTCTGCCACGACGTCATCTCGCCCGTGGGCGCGATCGTAAACGGCCTCGAGGTCCTCGAAGAGGAGAATGACGCCGAGATGCGCGGCCATGCGCTGGCGCTGATCAAATCGAGCGCCAACGAAGCCTCGGCGCGACTGCAGTTTTGCCGGCTCGCTTTCGGCGCGGCCGGATCGAAGGGCGCTTCGATCGACACGGGCGACGCTGAACTGGTGACGCGGCAGCTTATCGCCGACGAGCGCACTCAGCTCCATTGGAGCGTCCCGCGCGTTCTGATGTCCAAGAACAAAGTGAAGTTGCTGCTGAACCTGTGCCTTCTCGCCGACGCGGCCATTCCGCGGGGCGGCGTAATTTCGGTCAGCTCGACGGGCGAGGAAGATACGGTGGCTTTTCGGATCGAGGCAAAAGGCGTCAATGCGCGCGTCGCGTCGAACGTTCCTTGTCTTCTCGAAGGCGAAACGGAAGAGGGCGCAATCGACGCCCGCGCCATCCAGGCCTATTACGCGGGCCTCGTCGCCCAGTCTTGCGGCATGCGGGTCGTCGTTACGAGCGAGACCGAACTCGTGACGATCGACGCGGTTCCAATGCAAGCAGAGGCGGCCGCCGCAGTGAGCGCCGTCGCCTGAAACAAAGGACCCGCGCCAAACTTGGACGCGGGTCCCTCGATAAGCCAACCCTATATCGGCAAGCGCAAACTACTGCGCGGCGCGGGTGCTTCTTTCAACGCCGCGCGGAAGAGCCCTAGCGTCACGCAGGTGCTTCTCCAATGACGGAATGGCGTTCTGCGCCCATCGCTTCAGCTCTGCATTCTGTCCGTTTTTCGCGTAGCTCTCAAAAAGCTTCACCGCTTTTTCATGTCCGTCGATCTGCTGCGTGCGAAAGCGTTCCTCAAAGCGTGCGCCTGTCGTCGAAGACAATTGCTGCAGAAGGTTTTGGTGTTCCTGGTCGAGCGCGTTCGGCGCGTTGAGACCGTCCTTCTGCAGAATTGGTCCGAGGCTGTTGTCGAGGTTGGCGTGATCCCGCACGATCATGCGGGCATAGCTGATAAAATCTTGCGCGCTAGCCTTGTTCTGAGCCTCTCGACCGGCCTGGATCTCGAAGTTGTTGATGTTCCAGGCTTTGTTCACGAAGTTCTGGGTCTTCGCGTCGGGCTGAGTCGACTGCATGGCCGCGCCGGCCCTAGTCGAAGTCTTTGCGAGCAAGCAGTTGGGGGCTAGAAGCGCGAGCGCGATAGCGCCGGCCAGCAGGGGTTTCCTCATCTTCGTTTCCTTAGACGTTGCGCCCCCACTCTAAACCGATCGCGCGCATGGCTGTTCCGCGAGAAGGTTTGATTCACGAAAAGAAAAACGCCGCATCCTGAGACGCGGCGTTTTTTCTTAAGGCGCTGCGCTTGGGCTTTGGCGCCAGAATGCGCGAACTCAGGCGGTGATGCGCTCGTCGGCTTCGCTTGGCTCGCGCAGCACATAACCGCGGCCCCAGACGGTCTCGATATAATTTCTGCCTTCGCTCGCGTTCGCGAGCTTCTTGCGCAGCTTGCAGATGAACACGTCGATGATCTTCAGCTCCGGCTCGTCCATGCCGCCATAGAGATGATTGAGGAACATCTCCTTCGTCAGGGTCGTGCCCTTGCGCAGCGAGAGCAGTTCAAGCATCTGATATTCTTTGCCGGTCAGATGCACGCGGGCGCCGCCGACTTCCACCGTCTTCTGGTCGAGATTGACGGTGAGGTCGCCGGTGATGATGACGGATTGGGCGTGGCCCTTCGAGCGGCGAACGATAGCGTGAATGCGCGCGACGAGTTCGTCTTTGTGGAAGGGCTTGGTGAGATAGTCGTCGGCGCCGAAGCCCAGCCCCTTCACCTTGTCTTCGATGCCGGCGAGTCCGGAAAGAATGAGGATCGGCGTCTTCACCTTTGCGACGCGCAGTGTGCGCAGCACCTCATAGCCGGACATGTCGGGCAGATTGAGGTCGAGGAGAATGATGTCGTAGTCGTAGAGCTTGCCGAGATCGATGCCTTCTTCGCCGAGATCCGTCGTATAGACGTTGAAGTTCTCGGATTTGAGCATGAGCTCGATGCTTTGAGCCGTCGCGCTGTCGTCTTCGATCAATAAAACGCGCATGTTGGTTCCCCACCGAGCTCCATCGTCCGCGACCGGCCCGCGCGAAGGACGCGCGCCGACAGGCCGGCGAGTCCTCGCCCCAGCGACCTGACCGACCTTCCAGGGAAGGTAAGCGGGATTGGTTAATAAACCTTCACTTACGCCTCAAACGCGGCCCAAAGTCTTAATCCTGGGCGCCAAAGCAAGGCGGACGCATTACGCAACGTCTGGAAGGATACGGACGGCGACGCGAATCACGTCGTCGCCAATCTATACGCCGTCGAGAGTCCAGTGGGCAAAGATAAAATTGGCCGCGAAAAGAAATGGCTGCGCGCGCCTCTCAGTCGCAATCCTCGCCCAATGTGCGTCGTGATCTCGCCCAATGCGCGGCGCGAATGAGGCGTCGTTATCGGCACCCGTCCGATATGCGCTTGAAAGGGAAAGGGACCGCTCAACGCCGCGCCCGACTACGGCGGCCCAATACGGCCGGCGGCAACATTGACTTGAACGCGCCCTTTCTCCTATATGCCTGCGATCGGCGCCGCTCCAAAAGGGGCGGCGAATGTTTTGGGACGACTCCGCGTCGTCGCTGGCGCCGAACCATTTTGAGCCGTCTGCGGCGAGGCCGTCTGCGGCGACAGGCAAGACGAGAGCGGAAGCGGGCCAAGAAGTCCCTTTCGCCAGCGGAGAAGAACGGTGAAACGGACATTTCAGCCCAGCAAGATTGTGCGCAAGCGGCGTCACGGCTTTCGCGCCCGCATGGCCACGGTCGGCGGCCGCAACGTTATCGCCGCGCGGCGCGCACGCGGACGCAAGCGTCTCTCGGCCTAATCCGGCTTCTTAAGCGGACGAGGCGGATGGCTGCATGAAGGCGCAAGTCCCCGCCGAAGATGAGAATTCCCAGCGCCCGGAGATCCTCCGCCGTCGTGGAGATTTCGTGCGGGCGTCGCGCGGCGCGCGCGTCGCCCTCCCGGCATTTACAGTGCAGATGGCGCTGCGGGAGCAAACGGATTCCCACGCGCGGGCCCGTTTCGGCCTGACCGTCACGCGGAAGGTCGCAGGGGCGGTGGAGCGCAACCGCATTCGCCGCAGGCTGCGCGAGGCCCTTCGGCTCGGCGGCGCCCTTGGCGCGAAGCCCGGTCGCGACTACGTCTTCGTCGCGCGGCGCGCGGCCCTTTCTGCGCCATTTCCCGAACTGCTCGCGCAGATGACCGAAGGACTCGCCCGATTGAACGATCGGGGCGCGGCAAGTTCAAGACGCAAACAGGAAGACGGGCTCACGCGGCCATGAACGAGAACACCAAAAATATGATCCTCGCCGCCGCGGTGTCGCTGATCTTCATCGGCCTGTGGGATTATTTCTACGCCTTTCCTGAGATGGACAAGCAGCGCCGGGCGCAATCGGAGCAGGCGCGTCTCGCCAAGGTTCCGAAACTCGGCGCGCCCGAACAGAGGGCAGCGGCTGCGCCTCCCGCCAAGGTCGCGCCGAAGACCCGCGCCGAGGCGCTGGCGCTCAGCCCCCGGCTCGCCATCGACACAAGGTCAATCTTCGGCTCGATCGCATTGAAAGGCGCGCGGATCGACGACGTCTCGTTGAAAAACTATCACGAGACGGTCGACCCTTCGAGCCCGATCATCACGCTGCTCTCGCCCGAGGACGGGCCCAGCCCCTATTACGCCGAGCTCGGCTATCTGACCGGCGAGACAGAGAACGCGCCCCCTCTGCCGACAACCGAGACATTGTGGACGGCAGATTCCGATAAGCTCACGACGACGACTCCGGTGACGCTCACCTGGGACAACGGCCAGGGCCTCGTCTTCAAACGCGTCATCGCCGTCGACGACGAATATCTCTTCACCGTCAAGGACAGCGTCGAAAACAAAGCGGGCAAGCCGGTTACGCTTTACAACTACGCGCGCGTGAGCCGCGTCGGCCATCCGCCGTCCGCGGGCTACGCCGCGCTGCATGAGGGCTTTGTCGGCGTCGTCGGCGACGCCGGGCAGGAAGTCACCTACGACAAGATCGAGAAGGAACCCAATGCCGTCAAAACCTTCAAGGGCGTCGGCGGCTGGGTTGGGCTGACCGACAAATACTGGGGCGCTGTCGTCGCCCCCGATCAGAATGCGCCGATGGAGGCGCGCTACGCCTCGATGGGCGGCGCGCTGAAAACCTATCAGGCGGATACGGTCAGCGACCCCAAGACAATCGCGCCTGAGGCATCGTCGGAGGCGACGACCTATGTCTTCGCCGGCGCCAAGGTCGTCGACGTGCTCGACGCCTATAAGGCCAATCCGGGCCTCAAACGCTTCGATCTGCTGATCGACTGGGGCTGGTTCTACTTCATCACCCGCCCGATGTTCCGGCTGATCGACTTCCTTTACAAGCTCCTTGGCAATTTCGGCCTCGCCATTCTGGCGGTGACCGTGATCGTCAAGCTCGCCTTCCTGCCGCTCGCCAATAAAAGCTACCAGTCGATCGCCAAAATGAAGGCGATCCAGCCGAAGATCAAAGAGCTGAAAGAGAAATACGGCGACGACAAGCACAAGTTCAACATGGAGCAGATGGAGCTCTTCAAGCGGGAGAAGGTCAACCCCGCGAGCGGCTGTCTGCCGGTGATCGTGCAGATTCCGGTGTTCTTCTCGCTCTATAAGGTGTTGGTGGTGACGATCGAAATGCGTCACGCGCCTTTCTTCGGTTGGATCAGGGATCTGTCTGCGCCTGATCCGACCAATGTGTTCAATCTGTTCGGCCTGCTGCCCTTCGATCCCACCCATATCGCATTGTTTGGCCCTTACCTCGCGCTCGGCCTCTGGCCGCTGCTCATGGGCGTCTCGATGTGGCTGCAGATGAAGATGAATCCGGAGCCCGCCGACGAGATTCAGAAGACGATGTTCGCCTGGATGCCGGTGATCTTCACATTCACCATGGGCGGCTTCGCCTCCGGCCTGTTGATCTACTGGACATGGAACAATCTCCTGTCCATCGTTCAGCAGGGCGTGATCATGAAGCGCGCCGGCGTGAAGTTCGAATTCTGGGACAATCTGCGCAAGACGTTTCAGAGAGCATAGAGGCGGCAGTCGGGCTTAGGCAGTCGGCAGCAGATAGGCCGATTGCCGACTGCCGATCTGCCGACTGCCGATCTCATGCAAGACACAACAGAGACGGATTTTTCCGAGCAGGGCCGCCTTCTTTTCGCAGGCCCCTGCGACTTCATTTTTGCGAGCGCCAAGGCGAGCGATCTGCCGCCGCTCGGCCCGGCCGAGATCGCCTTCGCCGGGCGCTCTAACGTCGGCAAATCTTCGCTCCTCAACGCCTTGACGAACCGCAAGACGCTTGCGCGCGTCTCGAACACGCCGGGGCGGACGCAGCAGCTCAATTTCTTCGCGCTTGGCGGCGCGCCAGGCGCTGAGCGCCTGCGCCTCGTCGACATGCCCGGCTATGGCTATGCGGCCGTCGGCAAGGAAAAGGTCGCGAGCTGGTCGCAGTTGATGCGCGACTATCTGAAGGGCAGAGCGAGCCTCGCTCGCGTCTTCGTGCTCGTCGATGGACGCCGCGGCGTGAAGTCCCTGGACGAAGAGATGTTTGATCTCCTCGATCAGTCGGCCGTCTCCTATCAGGTCATTTTGACCAAGCATGACGAGTTGAAGGCGGCGGAGCGCAACGAGGTCCTTGCCCAGATAACGAAGGCGCTTGAGAAGCGGCCTGCGGCGTTTCCGGAGATTATTTTCACCTCGGCGCACAGCGGCGAGGGAATTACTGAACTGCGCGGATCGATCGCAAAGCTGATCGCTGAACGAAACGCTTGAAAGCGACGGCCGCAGCGGGCTAGTTGGGTCTCATATAACCTTCTCCCTTTGGGAGAGGATAGCGCCTCGCGAGGCTCCACAATGACCGATGCCGTCGACACTGCGCTCCAGCAAGCCCGCATTCTTATGCAGGCGCTGCCGCATATGCTGCGCTACGACGACGCCATCGTCGTGGTGAAATATGGCGGCCACGCCATGGGCGATGATCAAGTCGCGCGTGATTTTTCGCGCGACATGGTGCTGCTCGAACAATCCGGCGTTAATCCCGTCGTCGTGCATGGCGGCGGACCGCAGATCGGCGCGATGCTGAAGCGGCTTGGCGTCGAGTCGCGCTTCGCGGACGGCCTGCGCATCACCGACGATGAGACGATGGACGTCGTCGAAATGGTGCTGGCGGGCTCCATCAACAAGCAGATCGTCGGCTACATCAATTCGGAGGGCGGCCGCGCCATCGGCCTGACCGGCAAGGACGGTCGCATGGTCACCGCCAAAAAGCTCGAGCGCCCCGATGGCGTCGATCTCGGTTTCGTCGGCGAGCCCGACAAGGTCGACACCACCGTGCTCGATCAGGTGCTGGGCCGTGAGCTCATTCCAGTGCTCGCGCCCGTGGCGCAGGGGCCAGACGGCGCAAGCTACAACGTCAACGCCGACACATTCGCGGGCGCCATCGCCGGCGCGCTTCACGCCAAGCGCCTTATCTTCCTCACCGACGTGCCCGGCGTGCTCGACAAGGATAAGAACATCATCGAGGAGCTAAAGGTCGGCGACATTCCCGGCCTTATCGCCGAGGGCGTGATCACCGGCGGCATGATCCCTAAGGTCGAGACCTGCATGTACGCGATCGAGCGCGGCGTCGAAGGCGTCGTGATCCTCGATGGGAAATTGCCGCATGCAGTGTTGATCGAATTGCTCACCGACCACGGCGCGGGAACGCTGATCACGCGGTGAGCGAACGTTGTTTCCCGCGTTATGGCCGGCCTTGTGCCGGCCATCCACGCCGAGAAGCAGCGACGCAGTCACGGCGAATATGCTGTACGATCCCGTTTGACGCTCCGGACGCCTGCAATGTCCTGGCGTGGCCGCCCGCGTCAAGCGCGGGCATGACGGGAGAAGAACAGACGCTCCGATGAACATCTTCATCCTCACCGGCGCTGGCGTTTCGGCCGAAAGCGGCCTCGGCGTCTTTCGCGGGGAGGGTGCGGCCTTGTGGAAGCGCTACGATCCGATGCAGCTGGCGACGCCCGAGGCCTTTGCGCGCGATCCGGCGCTCGTGCACGACTTCTACAATGCGCGGCGGAACAATCTCATCGCCGCTTCGCCAAACGCCGCCCATTTCGCGCTCGCGCGGCTTGACGCCGGACTCGCACAGCGCGGCGGCGCGTTGACTCTCGTGACGCAGAATATCGATGATCTGCATGAGCGCGCCGGCTCAACAAACGTCATTCACATGCATGGTGAATTGTTGAAAGCCCGTTGCGCCTCATGCGGCGCCGTGTGCGACTGCAGGGAGGACCTTTCAACGGGCGCTCGGTGTGACTGCGGCGGCGCGCTACGGCCGCATGTGGTATGGTTTGGCGAAACCCCGCTTTTTATGGAAGACATTTTTGCGGCGCTTGATGCGGCCGATCTCTTCGTCGCGATCGGCACGTCAGGCGCCGTCTATCCGGCGGCGGGCTTCGTGCGTGAGGCGCGGGCCAGGGGGCTGCGCTGCAGCGAACTCAATCTCGAGCCGTCGGAGAACGCTGCGGAATTCGACGACAGACGCTATGGCCCCGCGAGCGAGATCGTGCCGTCATGGGTGGAGGAGATGTTGGGCTCGTGAATCGCCCCAAGCATCATTCCCGACGCGCGAAGCGCGATCGGGAATCCAGAGCGGCCACGACGATCGCTGGCGCCGCTCTGGGTTCCCGGTTCGCGGGAATGACATGAAACTGGCCGCGCCATGACCAAACTATCGCCCGATAAATCGCGCTTTGCCGAGATCGACACCTGGGTGTTCGATCTCGACAATACGCTCTATCCGCAAACAGCGGATCTCTGGCCAAAGATCGACGCGCGCATCACGCTGTTCATGATGCGGCTCTTCGGGCTCGACGCCATTTCGCTGCGCGCGCTGCAGAAACATTATTATCGTCAATATGGCACGACACTGCGCGGGCTGATGACTGAGCACGGGATCGATGCGGAGGCCTATCTTGCCTATGTGCATGACATCGACCGCTCGTCGCTTGCGCATAATCATTCGCTCGCGGAAGCAATCGCCGCGCTGCCGGGCAGGAAGCTCATCCTCACCAACGGTTCGCGCCATCATGCGATCGAAACGGCGAAGCAGCTCGGCATCGATCATGTCTTTGAAGATATTTTCGACATCATCGCGGCGGATTTCATCGCCAAGCCGGATGAGGGCGCCTATGCGCGCTTCTTCGAAAGGCTGAAGATCGAGCCGAAACGCGCGGCGATTTTCGAAGACATCGATCGCAATCTCATCGTGCCGCATGCCCGCGGCATGACGACGGTGCTGGTGCTGCCGCCCCACGACGAAGGTCCAGAGCGGGAGACATGGGAAATCGCCACCGGCGACGAGCCGCATGTGGATTTCGTGACGGACGATCTCGTGGGGTTTTTGGAGGGGTTGGCGGCGACGCCAAGTTCATGAGCCCCAAAGATTGATGCAGGTCAGGATCATGGTGCAATTCAGACTGAGACCAAATTGCCGGCGCTTCGCCGACCTTGCGCTAGAATCTTTTTGGATAGCGCCTGATCTCCCGACGCTCTGGCGGTGACAACCGCGCCGACCATCAGAGAGAGCAACTCGATCGCCTTGGCCGTCCGCTCCGCCTCGGCGCAGCGAAGACCTGCGGCTATCCATGCGAGAAGGCGATCGACGCCAGCTTCGAATTCAGCGCGGATCGACGCGCTCTCGCGCCCTGCGTCGGCGCCGAAAGCCGGAATAGGACAACCACGCGAAGGCTGATCGACATGCCGTTGTGAGAGATAGCCCGAAATATAATCTTCAAGCGCAGCCGTGGCGCCTTTGCGGGCCGCCGCCTTCTCGAGCCCGTCCAGTATCTCCGCGAATGCGGCGCTTGTCGCTTCGGCTATGAGAGCCTCCTTAGAAGCGAAATGCCGATAAAACCCCCCATGCGTCAGGCCCGCCGCCTGCATCACGTCAGCGACGCCGACTCCCAAAACTCCTCGTTCGCGGAGCATCGTGGAAGCGATCGCGATGATCTCTTTGTGATGGCGCTCCATCGTTTGTTTTGAGACGCGCATGCGGTTCCTGCCGGAACGGGCTTGACAGATAAGATGATATATATAATCTTTATTTTTAGATGGCAAACATCATCTATAAATCGGGAGGTTCTGATGAGGATCGCAAATGAAGCGACTCAACTCGTCGCCGCGTCAGATCCAAAGCCTCTTGATCGGGATTGGCTGCGTGCGATTGCGCTGGAGGCGGGCGCCGATGATGTCGGCTTCGTGTCAGTGGATCGGGACGAGATCGCGACAGAACGCGAACATATCTTCAAAGCGTTTCCGGAAGCGCGCACGCTGATAAGCATTGTAACTCGTCTGAACGTCGACAGTTTGCGCAGCCCCCAGCGTTCGATCGGCAATCTAGAATTTCATCGCAATTACCATCACGTCAATGAAGTCGCCGCCGCCATCGTATGCAAATTGGCGCGACACAAAATTCGCGCGCTCAATCCTTCGGCCGCCTTTCCGATGGAGATGGATAATTATCCAGGACGCATATGGGTAATCGCCCACAAGCCAGTCGCCATCGCGGCTGGACTCGGCCAGATGGGGATTCATCGCAACGTCATTCATCCTCAGTTCGGCAGTTTCATAAATATTTCCACCGTGCTTGTCGCCGCCGAAATCGGCTTGGAGAGCCAACCGATTGAGTTCAACCCGTGTTTTCAATGCAAGCTATGCATCGCCGCCTGCCCGGTCGGCGCGATCGCGCCTGACGGCTATTTCAATTTTTCGGCCTGCTTCACTCACAATTATCGGGAGTTCATGGGCGGGTTTACCGACTGGGTCGAAACGATCGCCGATAGTGGCGGCGCCAGGGCGTTGCGCCGAAAAGTGACTGACGCAGAGCAATCTTCGATGTGGCAGAGTCTTTCATTCGGCGCCAACTACAAGGCCGCTTATTGTCTGGCTGTCTGTCCCGCAGGGACAGATCTGATCTCGACCTACACTGCCGACAAAAGCGCATATGTGAAAAATGTCGTAGAGCCGCTCAGCGGCAAGGAAGAACCGGTCTATGTGGTGTCAGGCTCCGATGCGGAGGATTACGCGCAAAGGCGTTTTCCGCATAAGCAGCTTCGGCGCGTCGGCGGCGGCTTGCGACCCCGTACCATCAAAGGCCTGCTGGAGGGAATGCCCCTGGTGTTTCAGCGCGGAAAGGCGAAAGCTCTCAATGCGAGCTTTCACTTTACGTTTACTGGACGTGAAGCGCGGAAAGCAACGATTTCCATTCGCGACCGCAAACTCACCATCATCGACGGTCATGTCGGGAAGGCCGAAATGTCGGTCACAACGGACGCGACCGCGTGGCTAGAATTTCTTTACAAGGAGCGAAGTCTGCCGCGAATGCTGCTAACGAGAAAACTTCGCATCAAAGGCCGCCCGACTCTGCTCCTCGCCTTCGGGAAATGCTTCGCGGTATGAACGCCATAGCGCGCTGCGACGCTTGGGCGCATTTTTCAAAGTAAAATCATAGGCCAGGGGCTTGGGTAAGTCAGCATTTGACTTAGCCCTCGCCATGTCTACAAACCCTCCCGTCACCGGGAGTTCCATCTTCATGTCGCATACCGGACTTGAGACGCTCATCACCGCCGCTTTCGAGGATCGCGCCAATATCACCGCGGAGACGCAGGGCGACATTCGCCGCGCCGTCGACGGCGCGTTGCGTCTGCTCGACGCCGGCAAGCTGCGCGTCGCCGAAAAGATCGAAGGCAAGGAAGGCCCCGACAGCTGGAAGGTCAATCAGTGGCTGAAGAAGGCCGTGCTGTTGTCCTTCCGCCTGAACGACATGGCGGTGGTTGCGGGCGGGCCGGGCGGCGCAACCTGGTGGGACAAGGTCCCCTCCAAATTCGTCGGATGGGGCGCGGGCGAGCACACGGCTGCGGGCTTTCGGTCGGTACCGGGCGCGATCGTGCGCCACTCGGCCTATGTGGCGCCGGGCGCGATATTGATGCCCTCCTTCGTCAATCTCGGCGCCTATGTCGATAGCGGCACGATGGTCGACACATGGGTCACCGTCGGCTCCTGCGCGCAGATCGGCAAGAATGTGCATCTTTCCGGCGGCGTCGGCATCGGCGGCGTGCTGGAGCCTCTGCAGGCCAATCCCACCATCATCGAGGACGACTGTTTCATCGGCGCGCGTTCTGAGGTCGTCGAAGGCGTCGTCGTTGGAAAGGGCTCGGTGCTGTCGATGGGCGTCTTCATCGGCGCCTCGACCAAGATCGTCGATCGCCAGACAGGCAAAATCCACGTCGGCTATGTGCCGCCCTATTCGGTGGTCGTTTCGGGGAGCCTGCCTGGCAAGCCGCTACCTGGCGAGAACTGGGGCCCCTCGCTCTATTGCGCGGTGATCGTCAAGACTGTCGACGCACAGACGCGCAGCAAGACGGGCATCAACGAGCTTCTGAGGGATTGATGGACGCCGCGCGCCTGCGCTTTCTCTATCAGACCGATCAAGGCCGCATCGATCGTGCGACGTGGCGGCGCGGCGCGGGCGCGCTTCTCGCGACTCTTCTGCCGTTGACGCTGATCTGGTTCGCGCTTCAGCCTTACTCGATCCATGATCTCGCGACGACGCCCTTCTTCGCGCCGATGACGATCCTCGCCTACGCCTATGTCATCTTTTATGCCTTCGTCGTCATGCTCATTGTCGTGAGCTTCATCAATCTTTCGGCCAAGCGCTTTCGCGACCGCGGCCTCGCGCCGCCGCTCGGCCTCGCGAGCCTTGCGCCGCTCCTGGCGCTGCTCGCCGGCGCCGCTCATTTTCTGCAGCCTTACGTCGCCGAGATCATGTCGCGCTGGTATGTCTTTGGCGTCGACGCGCTCTTCGTCGCCGCCGCTTTGTGGACCATCTATGAATTGGGCTGGCGGGAGGAGACGCCCCGCTCGAACTGAACGAAGCGAATTTGACAATGCCGGAGTCCCGCGCCGTCGCGCTTACCCGTGAACTCATCCGTTGTCCGTCGGTGACGCCGGCCGACGCCGGCGCGCTCGACGTCGTCGAACAGGCGCTCAAGGGCTCAGGCTTCGAGACGCATCGCATCGTCTTCTCCGAACCGGGCGCGTCCGACGTCGACAATCTCTTCGCCAAGATCGGCTCAGGCGCGCCGCATCTTTCTTTCGCCGGCCATACCGATGTCGTGCCGCCAGGCGATCTTGCGCGCTGGCGCTTCGATCCCTTCGCCGCGGAAGTCTTCGACGGCCGCATCTACGGACGCGGCGCGTCCGACATGAAGGGCGCCGTCGCCGCCTTCGTCGCGGCCGCTCTCGCCTATGTCGATCGGCATGGCGCGCCGAAGGGAACGCTCTCCCTTCTCATCACCGGCGATGAGGAAGGCATTTCGATCAACGGCACGGTGAAGCTCCTCGAATGGGCGCGAAAGCGCGGCGAGCGATTCGATCACTGCATCGTCGGCGAGCCGAGCAATGTCTCGACGCTCGGCGACATGATCAAGATCGGCCGGCGCGGCTCGCTCAACGGACGCATTCGCGTCATTGGCAAACAGGGCCATGTCGCCTATCCGCAGCGCGCCGAAAATCCGGCACCGATCATCGCGCGCATCGTCGCCGCGCTCTCAGGCCATGAACTCGACAAGGGCACCACGCATTTCGAGCGCTCCAATCTCGAATTTTCCACGATCGACATTGGCAACAAGGCGGTCAACGTTATCCCCGGCGAGGCGCGCGCCGAGTTTAATGTCCGCTTCAACGATGTCTGGACGCATGATTCGCTGAAAGAGCGCATTCTGAAGGTGATCAGGGAGGCGGCGCCGGGCGCGACTGTCGAAGTGGAATTCCCGCCGTCGAACGCCGTGTCTTTCATCACCAAGCCCAGCCCCTTTACCGAACTCGTCGTCGAGGCTGTGCGGCAGGTGACGGGGCTGACGCCGGAACTTTCGACGACCGGCGGCACGTCCGATGCGCGCTTTATCGTCAATTATTGTCCGGTGCTGGAGTTCGGCCTCACCAACGAAACGATCCACGCCGTCAACGAAAACGCGCGCATCGCCGATATAGACGGGCTTTGCGCCGTCTATGCGCGCGTCATCGAGCGCTATTTCGAGCCAGCATCCGCTCGATGAAGGCGGCCCAAACAGGATTGGGCGTCCAAATCTTCTCAAGGTCTGCGCGGGCGCGCGCCTCTTCGACGCCAGCGCCGATCCGGTAAAGATAGACGAAGGCCGAGACCCGGTAGTTCGCGATGCAGTGGATGTGCGTCGCAGATTCGCCAGCGCCTTCGAACGCCGCGCAGAAGCGATCGAAATCCTCTTCCTTGGGATTTTGGAAGTCGACTGGAATATGCGTGTAGCGCAGGCCGAGCGCCGCCAGAATCTCCGCCTCGTTCTTCAGCGCCTTCTCGCTTGTCGCGGGCGCGAGATTGATCACCTCGCGCACGCCGAGCGCGGCGATCTCATCGAACTGCGCTTGCGTCGGCTGGCCGGATGTCGTGGTCCGCGCATCGAGACGCAGCCAATTGTAGATGTCGTTGGGATCGGCCATCAGCCTCGCTCACGCGTTGCGTTTCATGCGACGGCGAGGCTTCGTCCTTACCCCCGCGCGGCGAGCGGCACGACATTATGCAGCTGCGTATCCGCCGTCTCGAAGAAGCGGCGCAGATTGCGCGCCGCCTGTCGGATGCGCTGCTCGTTCTCGACAAGCGCGAGGCGCACAAAACCTTCACCATGTTCGCCGAAGCCCTCGCCGGGCGCGACGGCGACGTCGGCCTTCTCAATCAGCAGCTTCGAAAATTCCAGCGTCGAGATATTGCGGAAGCGCTCGGGCGCCGGCGCCCAGACGAACATCGAGGCGCGCGGCGCCGGGATCGGCCAGCCCGCCTGCGCGAAGCTCTCGACCATCACGTCGCGCCGCCGCTTATAGATCGCGCGCATCTCGCGCACGCATTCGTCGGAGCCGTTCAGCGCCGCGGTCGCCGCGACCTGCACCGGCGTAAAGGCGCCGTAATCGAGATAGGACTTCACCCGCGCCAGCGCCGACAAGAGCCGCTCATTGCCGACGGCAAAGCCGATGCGCCAGCCGGCCATCGAGAAAGTCTTCGACATTGAGGTGAATTCGACCGTCACATCCATCGCGCCCGGCACTTGCAGGACGGAGGGCGGCGGATTGCCGTCGAAATAGACTTCGGCATAGGCGAGGTCGGAGAGAATGAAGATCTCGTGCTTCTTCGCGAAGGCGACGAGGTCCTTGTAGAAGTCGAGCGAGGCCACTTCCGCCGTGGGATTGGACGGATAGCAGACGACGACCGCAATGGGCTTGGGGATCGAATGCACGATCGCGCGTTCGAGCGCGCCGAAATAGTCGGGCGTCGGCGCCGAGGGCACCGAGCGGATGACGCCGCCGGCCATCAGAAAGCCGAAGGCGTGGATCGGGTAGGAGGGGTTTGGCACGAGCACCACGTCGCCCGGCGCGGTGATCGCCTGCGCCATATTGGCGAAGCCCTCCTTGGAGCCGAGCGTCGCGACGACCTGCGATTCGGGATCGAGCGTCACGCCGAAGCGGCGCGCATAATAGCCAGCTTGGGCGCGGCGCAGCCCGGCGATCCCTTTACTTGCCGAATATCGGTCCGTGCGCGGCTTGCCGGCGGTCTCGACCAGCTTCTCGATGACATGTTTGGGGGCGGGCAGGTCGGGATTGCCCATGCCGAGATCGATGATGTCGGCGCCGGCGGCCCGCGCCTTGGCCTTGAGGCGGTTCACCTGCTCGAAGACATAAGGGGGCAGACGCTTGATGCGATAGAAATCCGACATTTTCAGTCTTTGTTCCGAAAGGCGCGAAGCTGCGACTCTAGCCTATTTTGCCGGCGCGAGGGAGAGGTCAGCCTAGGGCCGAAATCGGCGAGCGAGGGGTAAAGGCGGAGCCCTTGCCCCCTGCAAAGCTGGCTCTAAGTCCATATTAGGCCTCTAACTACAGGGGCATAATCGTGGAGGAGACCATGATATCCGCCAAGGAACACATGACAATGGCGACTGTCGGCGCGATCGTCGGCGCGGCATTGGGCGCCGGAATTGGCGGCGCGCTTTTTGGGCTACCGGGCGCCATGGCCGCTGCAGTGCTGGGGGGCATGGGCGGCGCCTTCTTCGGGTCGTTTCTGTAATCGGGAGGCGACGCCATCGCTGTCATGAGACAATAAGCGCCGCGCTATCTTTGGCGCGGCGCTGCGGCGATGTCGGCACATGGTGCCAACTTTGTTTGGCAGCGCCGGGCGCGCGCCTTAAGACGGTTCACCTGCTTAGGCATCGCCATGAACAACCGCGGCTTCGGAGCGAAAGGCAAAGCGTCGCATGCCGGCGTTCGTCTCGTGTGAGACCTCTACGAGGTACCCTTGCGGTCCTGCGATCTTTAACACCGCCCGGAATTCGCTCTTCCTCGGCCTTTCGAATTCTGAGAGCGTGATGAGTTTACCCAAGCCCGTCTGCGATGAATTAAAATGCGTGGCGATCTGTTCCTTGCCCCAGTTAGGCTTACTGACGACAAGTCCCTGGAGATCGTGGATATAACTGCTCACATAGCGACGCAGCACGCTTTCAGTGTCGACCGGCGGCTTAGCCGGCAGCATCTCGATGCATTTAAACAACTCGCCATATCTCTCCGCCAGCCCGTGGTCGACAGTACCGGTCGCAAGCAACGCGATCTCCGCCGCGACGGCCTTTTTCTTGGCGCGGTCGTTCAGCGCGTACCGTTCGCCTGTATATGACGGCAGGTAGTGCTCAAGCGCGCCGCCGCCTAGAAGAAAGATGTGCTTCTTCTGAAGCGCTGCCTGAACCTGGCGCAATCGTCCTTCGATATTAGCGATCAGCTGGTCAGTTAAAACCGGCAGCAGAGCGTTGCGGTTCCCCGCCATCTCCGCGAGCACGGCCACGCGTTGGCGCGCGAGCTTCTTAGTGTCTTGGAGCAACGTCCCAAAATAAGTCTGAAGCGCCGCGACCGCGCCCTGCGCGTTTGCAATGGATTCGATAGCCCTGACCGCCGTGGTCAGCTCGCGGTCAAGCGCGCCACAATATATGGCGAAATCGGTGCCGAGCCCCAGGCCCGCAAGAAATTCGGCGATGCTTCCGTCCTCACGAAGACACTGGCGAAGACTACCCAGGAAGAGGCTGTCGAGATCGAAGAGGAAATACGCCTCCTTGCCATAGTGGCGGCAGAGCTCAACATATTTCGTTACTTCCTCGCAGCCACCAACATCGATCAGGCAACTGCCGGCCGCCGTTATCGACGCCTTGCGCCGCTCCTGAATCGCCTCGATCAATTGCGCGTCTGAAACGCCTTCCACGAAAATCGGGTTGTCAGCGAAGAACAGCTGCTTGTGATGGACATTCAGTCGCGGGATCAGCGAGACAAGGCGGTCGCTCTCCGCCTCCTGCAAGGCCCCGATGAATCTCGGCGGACTGTGGTCGGCCGAAAAGCAGAACACCGACTGCATGTCGTCCATCGTACGCAGATCGAGAATAAACGGCGAGTGCGTGATCAGGAGCACACCCTTCCGGCTGGTGCCCGTAACATGCGGTCCGGCGATCTTGCGCGCCTCCTGGATGAAGAAGGACTGAAATTGCGGGTGAAGGTTGAGCTCGGGTTCGTCTATAATTAGAAATGCGTGCTCATCGTTATGCAGGTGCGTCAGCAGGACCAGAAGCTCGCGGATGCCATGGCATTCCTCACGGTCCATCCGGTAGGCGTCGCCAGTGCGCGCGAGACGAGCCTTGGGGATTAAGTTACCGGAATCCCATTCCAGCGTGATGTCGCGGTTGAACAGCGAGCTTAAGGTTGCCTCGACAATGACACGAATGTCGGGGCGCTCTTCTAGAATAATGAAGGCGTCAATGCCGGAGCCGGTACTGCCTGCTTGGCGGAAGTGAGAGAACTGGTTTTTTTGATAACCGCCCGCGAAATGATCGCCGAAAAAATTCGGCATCGCACTCCGCGACATGCCTTCGAGTCGGTCCGTTCCAAGCAGCCGCGTATTCGGAAGTGCCCCTCTCAAGCTGTTTGCGAAACGCGACTTGCCGCTACCGTTGGGGCCTACGAGAAACGATAAGTCGCCTAAGCGCTCGAGCGTGAAAGGCTGCTCGGCCCAGGGCTTGGGTAAAACGAAAGTAATCGGTTGGTCGATCATCTCGAAGAATCCCATGGAAAAGTTGAGCGCTAGACAGGAAGGCCCTGACCGTTACGGACCACTTATCACACGGGGCAGGTTCAGCTGTAGCCGAATGTGCCGATCTCGTAATCTCTTCAAAGCGCTGGGCCAAAATGGAGTCCGCGCGAATGATGACTCTTGGCGCAATACAGACATCGAATGAAGGGTGAGCTGGTATCGTATCCCTACGCCACTTCGCTCGACCAGCGTTGCGAGCGAAAGGCGAGGGCGATCGCCTCGGCGCGGGCGCTCTGGCGCGCTTCCGCTGAGCCATTCTCCTTAATTTCGGCGCAGGCTTTAAGCGCAATCTCCAGCAACGCCGCTTTCGGATAGGACTGATCCTCGCGGCCGGCGTGCGCGCAGTAATCGCAGGCGCAGACCATCATCAACTCGCGGAAGCGCTCAGGCGCGTCAAACGCCACGAGCCGTTCGAGCATCATGGCGACGGGGCCGGCGCGCATTTTCGTCACGCGATGCACGCGCTCGCATTCGGCGAGCGCCAGCAGCGCGAGATCCTTGCATTCCGCCGGCGCGCCGAAGCGCGCACACATCTCTTCGATGCGCGGGCGCCCGCGCTCGACATGTTTGTAATGGACGGGGAGATGTTCGCGCGGCGAATCCGACTTGCCGACATTCATCACGAGCAGCGCGAAACGCACGGGCAGGGAAGCGCCGCGCCTCGCCGCTTCATCGAGCGTCTTCATCAGATGTGTGCCGAGATCGACCTCGGCCTCGCCGTCGGAAATATCCGGCACGCCGAAGAGCGCCGCGACTTCGGGGAGGATTTCGACGAGCGCGCCGCAGCCGCGCAGCGTCTTGATCAGCTTCGACGGCGCGGGGCTCATCAGCCCGCGAATGAGTTCAGGCCACATCTGCTTAGGGTCGGCGTCGACGAGATGGCCGGCCTCGACCTGTTCGAAGAGGAGATCGAGCGTGTCCTCGTCCGGGTCCGCCGCTCCTTCGGCGATCAGCGCCGCCATACGCAGAACGGCGAGGCCGGGATCGGTTTGTCCGAAGTCGGACAGGAATTCGGGTTCGGAGGCCATGGCGATGTCGACAATCACGAGACGATTCAGGCGACATGCAAAGGCCTTGCCGCGTGCGCCAGGAGAGGCGCGGGACAAAATCCGCTCAGAGGCGCTCCGCACGGGAGGCGTCGTGAACGGACCGAAATTCTTTTTATGAGCAGATGAAAACGCCGGCTCGTCTCAGCCGGCGCCTGTCGTCAATCGCCGGGCGTATGGTCAGGGTTGTAGCCCCCGTAACCGTAGTAGCCCAACGCGCGGGGCGGCGTAACCGGCACGCAAAGGCGGAAGGGACGCGAAGGCCCCGACTCCCACCAGCACCGTTCGAAGGGGGCGCCGGTGCTTTCCCAGGAAGCGAACGGATAATAGGGGCTAGCCTGGGCGGCGCCGGCGAAGGAGCCGACGATGACGGCGGCCGACAGCAGCAGTTTGATTCTAGACATGCAGATATCTCCCCAACGTCTGAAATGACGTTAGAGAGATTATGTTCCGACACCGGATATTATCAAGAGTCTGTGACGCTTAAATGACACTTATGACATGGATCGGAAATGCTGAAATAATTCAAATCTTGCGATGAGATGGGGAATAGCGCCAGGATGCTGCGGCGAACAAAACCCGCTCCGCGCCGACGAGGCGAAGCTGAGCGGGCGTGAGCTAGCGGGCGGCAGGCTTTACTGGCGCGTCAGGCGCAGCGACGCGGGCCGCCTTGCGCCGGTTTTCGGCGGCCGCCGCTTCGAGATCCGCGCCCATGGCGCGCAGATCGGCGGCGGTCTTGCGCTTCGGGTCTTTCTTGGGCTTCGGGTCGAAGGGGCGATAGTCCATGTGCTCGGGCCGCGACTCGCGCACAAAATCGGCGGCCTGCGGCGGCGTGGTCCGCAATCCGGTCGCGTCGAAAATCCGCCCGATGAATTCGCCGCCGCTCGAAGGCGCCTCTTGGGCGAGCGCCGCGCCGGCGACAAGAGCGCTAATCAGAACAAGGGCGATGCGCGCGAGGATCATGGAAGCGAATGGGCCATGAAAATGCGGCGTGAGTAGGTCCGAGGCGGGTCAGGCGATTTGCGCGTAAACCGCGTCGATCCTGGCGCCGCGGTTGAGACCACGATGGATCGATATGTCGAGCCCCTCTTCGCGCGCCTGCGCCCCGTGGCGGCCAAGCAGGCGCCGCGCCGCGTCGTCGCTCTCGATAAAGACAAAGCCTGTCGGTCCCCAGGAGGTCTGTCCGCCGCCGGTCGCGCCATCGGCAAGAAGGCGGGCGATGGTCGCCTCGACCTTGCCGCTCGTGAAACGGCGCCCGCCCTGCGCGGGGGCGAAGTGATCGCCGACAAGCTCCTGAATGCGCGTCACCGCCGCGCCGAAGGGCGCAAGATCCTTTTCTGCCAGCGCCGGCAGGATCTGCATCAGCACCAGCCGGCAGACTTCGCCGCTCGTCGTTGCATCGAAAGGCGGCAGTTCGGCGAAGGCGTCGCGCTCGTCGGCGCCATGCAGGCCGACATTCTCCGGATCGCTGACCAAGAGGACGCGCCACGCATCGGGAAACTCGGCGCGGGCGACGACAGGCGGCGTCGTCGTATGGGGCCCGCGTCCGCCGTCGACCACGACGCCGCCCAGTTGAAACAGCCCGGCGCCCAATCCGGAGCGCGCGCCGCGCGCCATCAGCGCCGCGTCGGCCAAGGGATCATGCGGCAGGTCCTCGAGCCGGCGCAGCGCAGCGCTGACCGCAAGCGCGAACTGCGTGCCGGAGCCCAGGCCCGCATGCGCGGGGATGGCTTCTTGAACCGTCAGCCTGTGGCGGCGCGCGACGCCGAGCGCCTCCTGCGCGCGCTCCAGGAGAGCTGCGGCGCGCGCGCTTTCCGGACCTTCGACAAAATTTCTGTCGGCGTGCGTCAGAGTCAGCTGCGTCGCCGGCGCGTCGATCGCCATGCCGACGCCGCCGAACTTGCGCCCTAAGCCGCCGTTCATGTCGAGAAAACCCAGATGCAGCCGCGCGCTTGCCGCGACGCTCACACTAGCCGGCATAGCGCCTCTTTGGTCCGACTGAAGACTTTGAGTCGGTTTAGGCTATAACGCATCTCGACGAAAGAATGTTGCGCCGCAGGGGCTCTTGCGCGCGGCGCAGGAGGGAGCCGGTCATGGCCAAGGAAGAGCGCGCCTATTCGGAAGACGAGATCGTCGCGCGGCTGAAGCGCGAACTGCCGCACTGGCGCTACGAGAACGGTTGGATCAGGCGCAAGTTCAAGACGCACAGCTGGAAGGGCACGTTGATGGTCATCAATACGGTCGGCCATCTCGCCGAGGCCGCCTGGCACCATCCAGACATCGCCGCATCCTACGCCTGGGTCGAGGTAAAGCTCATGACACATACGGCGAAGGGAATTACGGACAAGGATTTCGAACTCGCCAAGAAGATCGAGGAGGTCGTCTCCTGGCGCCCGGGCAAGGCCGGCGGCGCGCTTGAAGGCACGCCCGAGACCGATCAGCGCTTCGCCTATTTGAAATACGACGACTGACGGAACGCGCGCTTGGCCCTCGATATCGAAGCGATTGCGACAGCGCGCGATCGCTTTCTTTCTCTGATCGGGACGCGCCCGGTCATCATGGGAATCGTCAACGTCACGCCGGACTCTTTTTCGGACGGCGGCCTGTTCGCGACGCGCGAGGCGGCGCTGGCGCAGGCGAAGAAGCTTGTCAGCGAGGGCGCCGACATCGTTGACGTCGGCGCCGAGTCGACCCGTCCCGGCCACACGCCGCTGACCGCCGACGAGGAATGGGCGCGCCTTGCGCCGCTGCTCGCCGCGCTCGTCAATGAGGCCGGCGCGCCGGTGTCGATCGACACCTATAAGGCCGAGACGGCGCGGCGCGCGCTCGCGCTCGGCGTCTGCCTCGTCAATGATGTGTGGGGTCTGCAGCGCGATCCTATGATGGCGCCAATGATCGCGGAAGCCGGCGCCGCCGTCGTCATCATGCATAATCGCGAGACGACTGCGCCTGAGATCGACATCGTCGCCGACATGAAGCGCTTCTTCGCTCGCTCTCTCGATATCGCCCGGCGCGCCGGCGTGCCGGAACGGCATATCCTGCTCGATCCCGGCATTGGCTTCGGCAAGAGCCGCGAGCAGAATTATGAGGCGCTGCGCGCTATTCCAGAGTTGCTCGCGCTCGGGTTTCCTCTGCTGATCGGCGTCTCGCGCAAGTCGCTGTTTAAGGGGCTTGGCGACGGCCTTCTCGAGGGACGGCTCGTCGGCACGCTCGCGGCCAATCTTCTTGCCGCGCGCGAGGGCGCGCAGGTTTTTCGCGTGCATGACGCAGCCGAGCATCGCGCCGCCTTCGACGTGTTGCGCATTCTTACCGCGCGACCGCGAGGCTGAGATGATGCGGGTTGGATTTGGGCTTGGCAGCAATCTTGGCGACAAGCCGCAAAACATTCGCGAAGCATTGCGCCTCATCGAGGCGCGCGGGCTCGCGCGGCTTGCGGCGGTGTCGCGAATCTATCGCACGCCCCCTTGGGGCGATCTCGACCAGGGCGATTTCGCCAACGCCTGTGCGATCGGCGACACAACGCTTACGCCGTATGAGCTGCTTGCCGCAGTCAAGAAGATTGAAGCCGACATGGGCCGGGCGCCGACGCGGCGCTGGGGGCCGCGGCTGATTGACGTGGATATCCTGTTTCTGGGCGACCACGCGATCGATGATCCCGAGCTGACTCTGCCGCATAAGGAGCTCTTCCGCCGCGGCTTTGTTCTCGCGCCGCTCGCCGAGATCGCGCCGGACCTCGTATTGGACGGGATCGCCATGCGCGATGCGCTAGCCGCCGCTGATGCGACAGGCGTGCGTCCGTGGTCGGACGAATAGAAGCCCACCCCTGATGGTTGTCAGTCTTCGCAGCGCAACAATAATCTGCGCCGGGAGGTCAGGAGCGGAGGCGTGATCAATATTTCGTTTTTAAAATTAGTCATATAGAGTTAATTGTGCATTGCGCCACGCTGTTACTCAGAGCCTGCAAGGGGTAGCCTATTTCCTATTCACTAGGGTTGCATTGGCTATTCGATAGATTGTTTTGCTCTATACGGATGGGTATTGTGTGCGGAGGGGGTTATTGGAATTGTTGCGGCACGCTGAGCTGGGTCT
>NZ_VBTZ01000025.1 GCF_005771425.1 Methylocystis sp. B8
ATGGCGAAGCGCAGCTTCTCCTCCATGGCGATCGGCACGATCAGCACCACGTCCATCGTCACATTGTCGCCCGGCATCACCATCTCGACGCCGTCGGGAAGCGTGACGATCCCCGTCACATCCGTCGTGCGGAAATAAAACTGCGGGCGGTAGTTGGTGAAGAACGGCGTGTGGCGGCCGCCCTCCTCTTTCGTCAGAATATAGGCCTCGGCCTTGAACTTCGTGTGCGGCTTCACCGAACCCGGCTTGCACAGAACCTGGCCGCGCTCCACATCCTCGCGCTTCGTGCCGCGCAGCAGGCAGCCGACATTGTCGCCCGCCTCGCCCTGGTCGAGCAGCTTCCTGAACATCTCGACGCCCGTCACCGTCGTCTTCGTCGTCGGACGGATGCCGACGATCTCGACTTCCTCGCCGACCTTGATCACGCCGCGCTCGATGCGCCCCGTCACCACCGTGCCGCGGCCCGAAATCGAGAACACGTCCTCGACCGGCATCAGGAACGGCTGATCCTTGGGGCGCTCCGGCTGCGGAATGTAGCGGTCGACCTCGGCCATCAGCTTCAGGATCGCGTCATGGCCGAGCTCGGGGTTCTTGCCCTCGAGCGCGCACAGCGCCGAACCCTTCACGATCGGAATGTCGTCGCCAGGAAACTCATACTTCGAGAGCAGCTCGCGCACTTCGAGCTCGACGAGCTCCAAAAGCTCGGGATCGTCGACCATGTCGACCTTGTTCAAGAACACGACGAGCGCCGGCACGCCGACCTGACGGGCCAAGAGAATGTGCTCGCGCGTCTGCGGCATCGGACCGTCGGCGGCCGAAACCACCAGGATCGCGCCGTCCATCTGCGCCGCGCCGGTGATCATGTTCTTCACATAGTCGGCGTGGCCAGGGCAGTCGACATGCGCGTAATGGCGGTTCTTCGTCTCATATTCGACATGCGCCGTCGAAATGGTGATGCCGCGCGCCTTCTCCTCCGGAGCCTTGTCGATCTGGTCATAGGCCGTAAAGGTCGCCCCGCCCGTCTCCGCCAACACTTTCGTGATCGCCGCCGTCAAAGACGTCTTGCCATGGTCGACGTGTCCAATCGTCCCAATGTTGCAGTGCGGCTTCGTGCGTGAAAACTTTTCCTTGGCCAT
>NZ_VBTZ01000026.1 GCF_005771425.1 Methylocystis sp. B8
CGTGACGAACCAGGAGTTCGAGGACGCGCGCGACAAGATCATGATGGGCGCCGAGCGTCGCACGCTGGTGATGACGGACGAGGAGAAGAAGCTCACCGCCTATCACGAAGGCGGCCACGCGCTGGTGCAACTTTCTGTTCCTGGCGCCATGCCGATCCATAAGGCGACGATCATTCCGCGCGGCAGAGCGCTCGGCATGGTGCAGGGCCTTCCCGAGCGCGATCAGATCTCACAGACCTACGAGCAACTGACCGCCATGCTCGCCATCGCCATGGGCGGCCGCGTCGCCGAAGAAATGATCTTTGGCCATGACAAGGTGACGTCGGGCGCCGCCTCGGACATCCAGCAATGCACCCGTGTGGCGCGCGCGATGGTCACTCAGCTTGGCTTCTCGGATAAGCTCGGCACGGTCGCCTACGCCAATCCCGAACAAGAGCAGTTCCTCGGCTATTCAATCGGGCGTCAGCAGACCCTTTCCGAGGCGACGCAGCGCACGATCGACGCGGAGGTGCGCCGGCTGGTGCAGGAAGCCTATGACGAGGCGAAGCGCGTTCTGACCGAAAAGCGCAGCCAGCTCGACATGCTCGCCAATGCGTTGCTCGAATTCGAGACGCTGACGGGCGACGAGATGAAGGGCCTGCTCGCCGGCAAGCGGCCTGTGCGGGATGAGTCGGCGCCGACGTCTCCGCCGCGCGGCTCGGCGGTGCCCTCGACTGGACAGAAGCCAGAGCCCGATGTCGGCGGCATGGAGCCGCAACCGGTCTAAGCTCCGGCGATGTTAAAGAAGGGCCCGGCGTTTTGCGCCGGGCTTTTTTGTTGCGGCGTTGTTTGGCGACAAAGTCGCTATCGCCTCGCGCCGTAACGCGCAAGATGCGTCAGGCTCGAAGAAAAGTGTCTTCGAGACAAAAATCCATGGAGGAGAAAGATATGAGCTCGACGACTGACACAGCGGCCCGGGCTGCTGCTGGCACGGAAGCTGTAGTAGACCTTAAGGGCATGTGGATCGGCCTGGCCGTTCTGAACGGGTTCTATCTGGTCGTTCGGATTTA
>NZ_VBTZ01000004.1 GCF_005771425.1 Methylocystis sp. B8
ATCGTCACCGAATGGGACGCCTTTCGCGCGCTCGATCTCGACCGGGTGAAGACTCTCCTGAAACAGCCGATCATCGTCGATCTGCGCAACGTCTACCGACCCGCCGACGTGCGCAAACGCGGCTTCACCTATGTGAGCGTCGGCCGCAAATAGCGGTCGTTGCCGAGGGAAAGCTACTGCGCCGCGAGTTTGATCTCGGGATAGCTGCACTTCTCGTCGCTCTTCTCCTCGACATGGAGATGCGACGGCGGCTCGACGAAGGGAATGCCCAATGTCTGCCAGACGTCGACGAGAGACTCGACGAGGCTCGCAATATGCGCATGCGTATGCCGGGGCGTCGGCGTGACGCGCAACCGCTCGCTTCCCTTGGCGACAGTCGGATAATTGATCGGTTGGATGTAGATCGAGTGGCGCTGGAGCAGCATGTCGCTCGCAGCCTTGCAGAGCTCCGCGTCGCGCACCATCACCGGCACGATATGCGAGCCGTTTTCGAGTAGAGGCAGGCCGGCGGCGGCGAGCGCATGCTTGGTGATATGCGTCGCCCTTTGATGCGCCGCGCGCAAATCCGGCCGGCGCTTCAACAGGCGCACGGCGGCGCAGGCGGCGGCGGCGACGGCCGGCGGCAGCGCCGTCGTGAAGATGAAGGACGCCGCATAGGAGCGGATGGCGTCGACGACGACCGCGTCGCCGGCGATATAGCCGCCCATCGTCCCGAAGCCCTTGGCGAGCGTGCCCTCGATTATATTGACGCGGTCCATCACGCCTTCGCGCTCGCAGACGCCGCCGCCGCGCGCGCCATACATGCCAACCGCATGCACCTCGTCGACATAGGTCATCGCGCCATAGCGCTCGGCGAGCGCGACAATGTCAGCGACGGGCGCGATATTGCCGTTCATCGAATAGAGGCTCTCGAAGACGACGAGTTTGGGTCGATCGCCCGCTTCGATCAGCAGTTCTTCAAGATGCGCAAGATCGTTGTGACGGAAGATCTTCTTTTCGGCGCGGGAGCGCTTCACGCCCTCGATCATCGAATTATGATTCGAGGCGTCGGAGAGAATGACGCAATTGGGCAGCAGGTCGGCGATGGTCGAGATCGCCGCGAGATTGGAAATCCAGCCAGAGGTGAAGACGAGCGCGGCCTCTTTGCCGTGAAGATCGGCGAGTTCGCGCTCAAGCTCGACGATGGCGTGGCTGGTGCCGGAGATGTTGCGGGTGCCGCCCGCTCCAGCGCCGACCCTCCCCGCCGTGTCGACCATCGCGGCGATCACATCAGGGTGCTGGCCCATGCCGAGATAGTCGTTGGAGCACCAGATGGTCACCGGCTCGACCGAGCCGTCGTCGCGATGCCAGTTCGCCAGCGGAAATGCTTCGACGTCGCGCTCCAGATGCGCAAAGACGCGGTAGCGGCGCTCGTCCTTCAGACGGGAGACGGCGGCCTCGAAGTAACGCCGATAGACCATGCTCCAACCCTTTGATTTTTCTTTTGCCCCGAAGTCCGACGACAAGGCCCCGTCCTTCCTGCCGTCTAGTTTGGACGGTTTCTTACATAGCCGATCCGCGCCTGGAAGGCGAGTGGCCGAATGACGCGCCTGCGCCTCTTTTCTCGTGGAATGCGGGGCCACTGGACAAGAAAATGATGGCGCCACGAAAGGACTTGGCGCCCATCTGCCGGACGCTTGCCCGTCCACCCTTCAGCGAGGCTTTATCCCATTGGGTTGCTTTATGACATGACCGTCAGCCTCTCCTGCGGTAACGAGAGGGTCGGGAGTGCGCATGACGGCGATGAAGCTCTATACGAAAAAAGGCGACCGGGGCCAGACCAGCCTCTTTTCAGGCCGGCGGGCGGCGAAGTGCGACCCGCGGGTGGCGGCGGTCGGCGATCTCGACGAATTGTCGGCGAGCCTGGGTCTCGCGCGCGTCGCTTACCCTGACGCGAATGATCTTTTGTGCTGCGCGCAAAAGGCGCTCTACACGATCGGCGCCATCGTCAGCGCGGAATCACGCCAAATTGACATCGTATTGGCCGACGCCGAGACCGAAGCGCTCGAAGCCGAGATCGACCGCGCAACCGACGCCCTGCCGCCGCTGCGCGATTTCATCTATCCGGGAGAGGCCGAGGCGAGCGCGCGTCTCCATATGGCCCGCGCCGTCGCAAGGCGCGCCGAACGCAGCATCGCGGCGCTCGAAGAGCCGGCGGCGCCCGAGAATGTTCTCGCCTATCTCAATCGCCTCAGCGATCTGTTGTTCGCATTGGCGCGGCTCGCGGATCAGCAAAGCGGCCACGCTGACAGGATGCTCGGCGGCTGAGGCTTATTTGAGCGACGTCTACTTCGCGTCAGAAGCCGACGTTGAGGAGTGTCCAGGCGCCGGACCTGCAAGTTTGACCATGTATGGGCGCCGTTTTCTCAGTATTTGCGGCCGAGGCTAACGCTGAAACCGCGAGGCTCGCCCTGATAGAGCGCGTAGTCGGATGTGAATCATGCACGACGTCGTCATCATCGGAGGCGGGCACAACGGTCTTGTTTGCTCCGCCTATTTGGCGATGGCGGGCCTCAAGGTCATCGTGCTCGATCAGCGTTCCATCGTCGGAGGAGCCGCCGTCACGGAAGAGTTCAGTCCCGGCTTTTCCAATTCGGTCGCGTCTTATACCGTCTCCCTATTGAACCCGAAGATCATTCGCGACCTCGATCTCGCAGCCCACGGTCTGCGCATCATCGAGCGTCCGATTTCCAATTTCCTACCGCTGGAGGACGGGCGCTTTCTAAAGGTCGGCGGCGGCCAAACGAAACAGCAGGTCGCAAAATTCTCGCAGAAGGACGCAGATCGTCTGGGTGATTATCAAGCGCGTCTTGATGCGGTCGCCGATGTCCTGCGCGCCGCCGTGCTCGAGACGCCGCCCAATGTCGTTGAGGGCAGCCCATTTGCCGCAATTGCCGAATTGATCAAGGCCGGCAGGATAGGCAATAGAATTCGAGCGCTCGGACTCGACCTCCAACGGGATTTTCTCGATCTCTTCACGGCCTCCGCCGGCGACTTCCTCGACGCCTGGTTCGAAAGCGCGCCGATAAAGGCTGCTTTCGGCTTCGACAGCATCGTCGGCAATTTTGCGAGCCCTTACGCCGCCGGCTCGGCCTATGTTCTGCTGCATCACTGCTTTGGCGAGGTGAATGGAAAAAAAGGCGCGTGGGGCCACGCGATTGGCGGCATGGGCGCCATTACCCAGGCGATGGCGAAAGCCGCCGTCACTCATGGCGTGGATATCAGACTTGCAACACGGGTGCGCCGAGTCATTGTCGAGAATGGACGCGCCGTCGGCGTCAAGACGGACAAGGGCGAAACCATCTACGCCGCGGCCGTCGCCGCAGGGATTAATCCCAAGCTCCTCTACCTTGAACTCGTTGATTCCCTGAATTTGCCCGAGGGATTTCGGCGGCGCATGGAAAACTGGAGTTGCGGCTCGGGCACATTTCGCATGAATGTCGCGCTTTCCGAATTACCCGATTTCACTGCATTGCCAGGACGCGCATGTGCGGAGCACCACGCTTCGGGCATCATCATCGCTCCGAGCCTCGCCTATATGGAGCAGGCCTATTTCGACGCCCGTACCTTTGGATGGTCGCGCCGTCCCGTCATCGAACTGGTCATCCCTTCCACAATCGACGACTCGCTCGCGCCGCGCGGACAACATGTCGCGAGCCTGTTTTGCCAACATGTCGCCCCACGACTGCCCGACGGTTCGTCATGGGACGATCACCGTGAAACCGTCGCCGATCTCATGATCGACACGGTCGACAATTATGCGCCGAACTTCCGGCGCTCGGTATTGGCGCGCCAGATCTTCTCTCCTCTCGACCTCGAAAGAACATTCGGCCTCATCGGCGGCGACATATTCCACGGATCGCTCGATCTGAGGCAAATCTTCTCGGCGCGTCCGATGTTGGGCCACGCGGATTACCGAGGTCCGATCGCGGGCCTCTATTTGTGCGGCTCGGGAGGGCATCCAGGCGGAGGCGTCACAGGCGCGCCTGGCCACAACGCTGCCCGCGAAATCCTACGCGATGTCAGGCGCAAGCGCGTCGCCCCGACGCTTGGTCGACGGTGATCAGGAATTGCACGCAGGCAGCAACGAATGCGCAACTTCATGGTCAGGAAGCGGAGTCGGCGGTCTGCGCCAATGAACTCAACGTTTTTCCTGGGGTGAATGACCACGATCGATCAATTGGAGCTGGCGTTTTATCAAGGTTCGGAAATGTGCCGCCTTCTCGGTGGGCACGGCGTAAATTGCGATAGCAAAACCTATCGCTGCAGCGACAGCAGCCGTGATCATGAAAGAAATGAGCCAGCGCGCCATTTTGTGCGCCATTCCGACATGAGGGGTCTCGCCATTTCTGACTGCGCTGATTGCGATACGGTCTCTTTGAAGTCCTTCTCCTTCATCGCGTCTTACGGTTTCGGCCTCCTTTCGCTCCGGCCATTGGTCGCTGCCGTGGCTTATGGCTTCTATCTCTTGAGATACGGCTTTCGCCTGAACAAACTCAGGTTGTTCTCTTGCGCGCCAGTCCTCGTTTCTTTGTTGAGAAGCGATGACAGTGGAATTGCTAAAAGAAACCTCTTCATCGTGCGGCTTTTCCTCTCGTGACGGGACACGGGCCGTCGCCTCGATCAGTTCTTTCAGGCGGCGCTCTTCTTCTCTTTGTTGCAGAGCGGCGAATCTCTGCTCCAAAGTGGCGAGTCTTTGTTCCAGAGTGGTGAACCTTTTTTGCAGAGCTGCGATAGTCCAATCGCTGCGGAGCGTCTCGTCGCCGCGAGGCGCTTCTTTATTTGAGGGGACAGAAGCCGCCTCATTCTGCTGTCTCCTCCGGCGCTCTTCTTCCCTTTGTTTGAACGCGGCGAGAGTCCAGTCGCTGAGAAGAATCTCGTTCATGCCTCTTCCCCGTTCTTCGGCCTCTAATTCCTCACCAGACTAAGAGTGTGGCGTGGCGTTGTCAGCGGTCAAATAATTCTGTCCTTTTCCGGGAGAATCGCGCCGCTCACGTCTGAAATCGCCGAATCTGGAAGGCTTTCGGCCTTGCTCAGGGCCTTACGGATTTGGAATTTCGAGCCAGTTCAACGGGCGCAGGCGTTGCGCTTCGCTTTTAGAATTCAGGAGGATGAGTGGTGGGACGGGATTTCGCGGCATTCTTCGCGCCGTTTGCGCTGCTGCTGGGCGCTGGCCTCATCGCCGTCGGCGTCTTGTCGGTACTCGGCGTGCATTTTCTCGCCAGCGTTTGGCGCGAACGCATCGCCCTCGCGCTTGGGCTCGCGCTCATTGTCGCCACAGAAATCGCCTTCGCGTTCAGCGGTATGAGCCTTCGCTTTCTCAACGGTCAGAGAGCAGACGTTCTCCAATGCCGGCAGGAGGCGGAAACGAATTTCCCGCTGGAGCGGCACAAGAACAGTCCAATCATCAACGACGACATCATCGCCTGCATGAAGCGAAATGGATACGAATGGACTTCGGACCATTGGCGCTGCGGAGAAGCGCCGGTTGCGACCAATCCTTTCTGCTATCTTCCGACTAAAGGGTTTGACCGCTGGCTCACACGCCTACAAATGGCGCTAGAGTAAAGCCCACAAGGCCAAGAAGCGATCGGCTCTCTTGACGAGAAAAGTCCGTAACTTTTTGAGGAAAACAAATAGCCACCGTTGTGAGGAGCGAGCTGGGCGGGTGAGGCTTATTCGAGCAGTGGAGGCTGCTCCACGCCAAAAGCTGGCATCGAAACCTTAGACACGAGCTGTGATGTTTCTGCATCACTGTCGAGAAAAGCACGCACGACGAATAGCGTTCCGTCCAATCGGCTTGACTTGAAAATCGCATCCAACGCTTACTGTTAGCGACGGTTCCCGCAAGGGATCAATAGGGAATGCGGTGAGCGCATCGTCGCGCAATGCCGCTGCTGCCCCCGCAACTGTGAGTGGCGAGTCAAAGACCAAAAAAGCCACTGGAGCCAATGTTCCGGGAAGGCGGCCTTTGAGCGAGGACCCGCGAGCCAGGAGACCTGCCGTCATTCGTGGTCACGCGCGAAAGCGTCGGGCGGGGTGCACCGATGCGGGTGAAGCCTATCTTGGCGCTTTGCGCGCTAAAGTAGGCGTGGCCCGTCGCAGTGACGGTCGAAGGTTGCTGCGAGCTTTGCAATGCCAGTTCATTCAGTCGGGTTGCGCCTTATTTCGATACTCGCGGCGCTCTCTCCGTTAACTGCGCTAGCGCAGACCGCGCTCCCCACCATACAGGTCGGCGCGCATCGTGCCGCCCCCGCAGCTCACTCTCATGCGCCCGCGCGGGAACCAGCACGCGCTCATGCGTCGCCGCAACCGCCGCGCGCTTCACCGGTTGTCGCCGCAGTCGGCGAGCCTGGACCCAAACCGCCGCCAATCACCGCCGCAAGCGAGCAGTTCTTCACCGGCAAGGAGGTCAACGCGCTTCCTTTCGCGCGCCCCGGCGACGCGCTGGAGATTGTGCCCGGACTCGTCGTCACGCAGCACAGCGGCGAAGGCAAGGCGAACCAGTATTTCCTGCGCGGCTTCAATCTCGACCACGGCACCGATCTCGCGCTCTATCTCGACGGCATGCCGCTCAACATGCGCACCCATGGCCATGCCCAGGGTTACGCCGACAGCAATTTCTTGATCCCCGAGCTCTTGTCTTACGTTCTCGCCCGCAAGGGCCCTTATGACGCGCAAGACGGCGACTTCTCGTCGGCGGGCTCGATCTACATGCAATACAAAGACACGATCGACAAAGGCTTCTTTCAGGTCACTGGCGGCAGCTTCGCCTATGCGAGAGCTCTCGCCGTTGCCCCTTACAGGGATTTCGCCGGCGGCTCCGCCTATGGCGCCGTCGAAGCGCAATATTACAACGGTCCTTGGGAGCGCGGGGATAATATGCGGCGCCTCAACAGCGTGTTGCGCTGGTCGCGCGGCTCGCAGGAAGACGGCGCGTCGATGACCTTCATGGGCTACGCCAACAAATGGTATGCGACGGATCAGATTCCGCTTCGCGCCGTCAGCTCTGGTCTCCTGTCGCGTTGGGGCACAATGGACCCTACCGACGGCGGCGCGACCTCGCGCTTTTCTCTTTCAACGCGCTGGAGTCAGATAGAAGGCAATCACGCCACGCGCGTGGAAGGGTACGTTGTCCACTCGACCTTGGATCTCTACAGCAATTACACCTATTTCCTGGGGCATCAGGATTTGGGCGACCAGATCCGTCAGTTCGACGACCGCACCATCGTCGGCGTAAACGCCCAGCATGGGATCAGATGGATAGACATCAATGGCTCCCCAGTCGAGACGCGCATCGGCTTTCAAGGACGCTACGACGACATTCGTCTTGGATTGCAGGAGAGCGTCCGTCGACAGCTCTATGACACGCTCAGCAACAATGCCGTCGGCGAAGGCAGCATCGGCGTTTGGACCGATACCGCCGTCCGCTGGACGCCCTGGCTAAAGACCGTAACAGGCGCGCGCTTCGACTATTACAACGCCGCCGTAAGCTCCCTCCAGACCCTATTGGACGCGCCGAAACTCGAAGCGAGCACCGGTCTGCCGACGTTCCTCCTCACGGGACCGTTCAATCAAGGCGTAAAGAATGCGGCGCTGTTCAGTCCCAAAGCGTCGATCATCGTCGGCCCCTTCTACAAAACGGAATTCTTCGCCAATTATGGAGAAGGCTTCCACTCAACCGACGCCAGAGGCACGGTGCTGCGGTTCTCCGCATCTGAACTCGCAGACGATGACGGTTTCGTTCAAGGCGCTTCAATTCCGCTGCTCGTGAAATCCCGAGGCGCTGAGATCGGCGCCCGCACCAAATTCATCGAGGGGCTCAATTCCAGCGTCAGCCTATTTTGGCTCAATCTCGAATCAGAAAACCAGTTCGTTGGCGACAGCGGCACGACCATCTTCGGTCGCCCCAGTCGCAGATATGGGCTTGAATTTGCCAACCAATACAGCCCGAATTCCTGGATCAGATTTGACGGCGATGTCGCGCTTGTTCATGCGCGTTACCGGGGCGTAGACGTTCCGCAGACCTTGGCGTGGCTCGATCTCGTCACGCCTGACGCATTGCCTTATGGGACATTCCTCGGCAATGCGCCCGGCAACTATCTGTCGAATGCCATAGCGGTGACGGCGATGGGCGGATTGGAGCTCGGCGAGGCGACGGGTTGGTTCGGCGCGCTGAAGTATCGTTACTTCGGCGCCAGGGCTCTCACCGAGGACGGATATTTTAGGTCCCCGGCGACCGGAACGTTGAACGCGCGACTGGGCTATCGATGGAGCGATGGCTGGCGATTGCAGTTCGACGCCTTCAACGTTTTCAACTCTCGCTCCGACCAGATCACATTTGCATATGGCTCGCTCTTGCCGAGCGATCCGCTTTACCTGCAGTGCGCCGCTGGCGTCGCTCCCTCCCAAGTCTGCGGCGTCGGCGTGATGGATCGCCATTTCAAGCCACTTGAGCCTGCAGCCGTGCGCGTGACGCTGGCTGGGCCGCTGAACTTCGATCAACCGATCACCCGACTTCCTGATCTTTCTGAGCCTTTCTCGCGATAATCGAACTCGCCGTCGCCGCCCAAAAACGTTCTCGCCTATCTCAATCGCCTGAGCATCGCCATCCGCGAAGACGGCGTCAGGCTGCGCGCGCTCACGCCTGATCGAAAGTTCTCACCTCCTCTGCGCACCCTGCCTGCCGGTCCCGCCGAAAAACGCGTGGAGAAACCTGCAGAAAGCCAGCCCCCAAGCAAAGGCGGCAGGCTGTTATTGTCTCCTCGGAACTCAAGCGCCCGCTTACTCGTTAACCGGAGAGAGCGAAGATTTATTGGGATGCGACGCTGAAATTTTTTGCCGAAACTGGCCACGGGACGAAGTCCATGGCCGATTGCTGCAAGGAGAATTGTCGTGATGAGCGCTGGAAGCCGATCGCTTTTGATTGCCATGATGCTCGCGACGGGTTTGATGACGAAGAATTTACGGGAGGCGCACGCCGATATTTCCCGAGGCTGTGCAGGCCAAATGTGGATATTCGACCGCGCGCGAGACAGCAGCAACGTGCAAAAGGAGCTCCTGGCCAGCATTGAAGGGCGTGGCAGTTGCAATCGTACCGAGAAGAGGAAATGCCGCAAGCGGGCTGCTGACGCGATCATACGTTGCGCGCGGGAAATGTGGGCGACGCGCAACACGGGAGTTATGCCCGCATCGTGCTTTCAGCAACAGGGCCAGTCGAACTTCGCCCGCGCGACTTTGGAAGGGATCTTTCCGTTTCTACCTTCGGGACATGTGCTCGATCGCAGTCGCCGGGCCGTGTGCTGCAAGTTCAACAGCGTCGCAAGCCCGGTCCCGGCGCAGCTTTGGGTAGTCGTGATCGGCGAGACCGGATGCATCAGCAAGCCAAAGGCAGGGCAATTTCAGGAACAAGGCGGAAGCTGGCACTCCGTGGACGAGAACGCCTCGTTTAATTGTGTGGCGCAACGCGCAAGGGTGTGCCGCTGAAAATAAGCGTCTGAGAGTTACGGTGACAGGATATGCATTGCGCCATCGAAATTGGTGAGTTGCGAAAGGTTCACTCGTGCTCTCCTTGGCGTGATGGCCATGGCCGATGCGGCAAGCGGCGGCTTGGGGTCACGACCCCCCTTCAGCAACGGCTCCTTCGCGTCTAGGTCAGACGCGAAGCGAGAGTCTTCGACAGATCGCGACTCGCCGCTGCGGCGCCTGCGGCCTTCAGCATCAACAGCGCGACAAAAGCGCCGAGATTGACGAATAAGGTTCTTGAGACGACCGGCGCGGTGAAATGATCGACGCCGGGACCTGTCGCCGCAGTGACCGCCAAAACCAGGCTCTCATAGACCACGAAGGAAGCGAGAAAGGCCGCGAGCCCGCCGGCAAAACCATGAAAGCGGCGCGCGAGCACGCCGGCGCTTTCGCAAGAGAGCAAAGCGATGACGCCAAGTGCGCCGCCCCAAAAAAGCGTCATCGCGTCGGTCGGATAATGCATGAAGAGGAAGCCCAGCGCCTGGTTCGTTAGCCACACTGCGCCCGTCAGCAGCAAGGCGTCGCGACGAGAAGCGGTAAGCGCCGCGACAGCCGCGAAGCCCGCGAGCGGAACGGCGCAGGCGAACGCAAAACTCGAAAGAATTGTCGTAGCGATAAGCGTCGCCGCCCAAAGCGCGAAGCGACGATCTGGCGAAACAGCGGAAAGCATAGTTGTCATATCAGTCTCCTTTGAGTGAATGCCGGCATGCGCCGGCTTTTCGTCCCGCATCGCGGGCGACGAAATTGGAAAAAGCCTCAGGCGTGTTTGAAGCGGGTCGCCGAGCGATCGATCGGATCGGGCTCGTGCAGGCCAAACCAGCGCGCGCGCAATTTGTCCCAGAGCGCGAGCCGCGACCAATCCGGTTCTTTCAGAAACCTGTCGGTCTTCGGCTCGAGAAACGGGTTCGGCAGCAGCACGGTGATCTGCTGTTCGTCGGCGCCGTTGAAGAGCTGCAATCCCCATGACATCGGCACACATGTCGATCCGAGCCTGCGATAGAGTTCGGCGCGCGACGTGCGCCGTCGCTTCGCGAGTTCGGGCGACGTCGGACGGCTGCGCGGGCCCTTGTTCGCGCCGATGCAGACGTGAAAATGCGTGACGCCGAAGGCGACGGTGAGATAGCCGTCGAGCAGACTTATCCGCGTCGGCCGGCGATCGGCGTGGATTTCCCACGCCGCGCCTTGAATGATCGGTCCGAAGACGATCTCGCTCCAGTGATTTTCGAAAATATCGCGAATGAGTTCCTCGAGACTCGCCGGATCGGTCGGCAGAGAGAAGACATCGAGCGCCGCGCCGTCGGGCTCGATGACGCGTTTTAGCTTTACGCTTGGCGTTACGTGTGCGTTCGTTTGCATATCGATCTCCCTCGTCACCAGGCGTATTTCACGCCGCCATAGAAGGCGCGCGCCGTCGTCGAATAATTGTAGACCTCCTCATAGAGCGCATTGTTGAGATTCTCGATGCGCGCATGCAGCGTCAGCGAGTCGGTCAACCTGTAATTCGCGAAGAGGTCGAGCCGCACATAGGGCGCGAGCATCACGCGCTTGTTGGAGATGAAATCAACGTCATGCACAGAACCGACGATATTCGCGCGCGCTTCGACCTCTAAGCCCGGCAGGCTGGTGTAGATGAGCGACCACATTCCCTTGTGACGCGGACGGCGCAGAAGCGTGCGGCCCGCGTAGATGCTGTCGGAATCAAAATCGAGATTGCGCGCGGAGAGAAATGTGTAGCTTCCTCGCGCGAGCAGGGCGCCGGGAACGAGAGCCGCTTCGCCGGAGAATTCGACGCCGCGCGTGTCCGCCCGCCCGACATTGAAGTAGCAGCCGAAGATCTGCGTCGCCGTGCAACTTTCGGCCTTTCCGAACTGCACGAGGTTCGTGTAGCGATTGGTGAAGACGGACACTGACGCCGTGGCGAGACCGCCGAAAAAACTCTGATCTATTCCGGCGTCGAAACCCAGCACGCGTTCCGGCGCGAGCGTCGGATCGCCATATTGGCTGAATCGTTGATAGAGCGAAGCCGTCTTGGCGCCCTTCGCGGCGGAGCCGCGCAACCGCATGCCGATCTCGTCGATGCGAAAATTTGCCATCGTCCGCCACGTCATGAAAGTCTTGTTTTGACTCACCGCGTCGATTCGCCCGCCATAGGAAATGTCGAGACGATCGAGCAGCGTGAATTGATGCTGCGAATAGCCGGACCACGTCGTCTGTACGGCGCGCGTCGGCGTGAAGTCATCGACGATCCAGGCTTCGCGCGAATTCTGCGCCGTCTCGGTTTCGACGCGCGAGCCGAGCGTCGCGAGACCGAACGGTCCAAGCACGATGTCGCCCTGATATTCGACGCCCCGGCGCCCGCCGAGAAAACCGAAGCGGCAGTTCTGCGAGGTGAAGGTCAAATTGTCGAAACAGGCTTCCGTCGACCAGACGTCGCGATTGCCCCGATTGGCATAGAGCGTGAGCCTGTTGCGCAGAGTGTTGTCGAACATCTCAGCGCCGAGACGCACATAGCCCTGCATGAAGGTCGCATGATGGTGATTGAATGGATCGAACACGCTCCACGCATTGAAGGCGTATGGATTGTCGTAGCGGATGGCGCTGTCATAGCCGGCGAGGCCCGCCTCCATCCGCGCCCAGTCGGCGAATTCATAGCCGATGCGCCCGGTGACGCCGACATTGTTCGTCGGATCATCGGCCGGAAGCGGCGGAAGCAGCGTCGTCTGATCGCCGATGAAGATCGGCCGCTGCTGACGATAACCGTAGCGCGGGAAACCATCGGCATGGAGGCCTGAGATCGACAGCGCGTAGGAGCCCTGTCCGTCGGCGCCGGAGATCGACGCGCGCGACGACGCCGTCCCATAGGAGCCGCCTTCCGTCATGATCCAACCTTGCGGCGCGCCTTTGCCGCGGCGCGTGATGATATTGATCACGCCGCCCATGGCGTCCGAGCCGTAAAGCGCCGACTGCGGACCACGCAGCACTTCGATCCGCTCGATGTCGGTTGGAAGGAGCCGACCGAAATCGACCGAACCATCCGTGCTCGTCGGATCGCCGATACGAATGCCGTCGATGAGCACCAGAGTCTGGCCCGGCGTCGAGCCGCGCAAGACGACGGAGGTTTGCGTTCCGGGCCCGCCATTTGAAAAGACGTCGAGGCCCGGAACGCCGCGCAGAACGTCGTTGAAGCTAAGCGATCCGCGTTTCTGAATGTCATGCGCGTGAATGACGCTGACGGAAGCGCCGGTGCTCGCAACCGGCTGCTCGACGCGCGTCGGCGTGACGACGGTTTGATCCTCGATTGCGGCGCCGGGGGAGCCCGGTTGCGCCGGACTCAATGGGCCGACTTCGATTGTAGGCAAGGATTGCTGCGCGAAAGCAGTGGAAGCGGAAAGCGATAAGGACAGCAGAAGCGCGCCGCGCAAGGCGGTCGTTGGAATGTGGGAAGGCATAGCTGGACTCGCAGCGAACGTGGGCCGTCACTGCGAAAGGTCTCCGCCCATACGCCGATAAGGCGAGGGGCTTCGGCCGCATCGGTGCACCCCGCCCGACGCTTTCGCGCGTGACCACGAAGCGACGGCAGGTCTCCTGGCTCGCGGGTTGTCGCCTTAAGACCGCCTTCCCAGAGCCTAATCGCTCCAGTGGCTTAATGGTCTTCGGCTCGCCGCTTACAGTTGCGGGGGCAGCCGCGGAATTGCGCGCGAAGAGCGCGCTCACCGCATTCCCATTTTGATCCCGTTGGGAACCGTCTGGCGTAAACTAGAAGGCCGATCGGTTTGCGAGTCAAGAGGACGTAATGATCGCTGAAAAGATCATCGGCCCCTCGCCCTTCGAGACGGCCTCGTCGAGGCCTCCTCAGGGTGAGGGGCCTCGAGTTACGAATTGAACAATCTGAGCCGCCCCAAACAGCCCTCATGCTGAGGAGCGAGCGAAGCTCGCGTCTCGAAGCACGAGGGCTGCGGTGCCTCAGCATGATGGAGGCTCGCGCGACTGCCGCTCGTTCTCTATCGAGTCGAGCGCAACAAAACTGCAGTCACGCCGCAGCGAGCGCATGCAGCACGCGCGCCCAGGAGCGCGCGCCTTTGTGGAACGACGCATAGGAATATTTCTCGTTCGGCGAATGAATGCGATCGTCGTCATGCGCGAAGCCGATCATCAGCGAGTCCATACCAAGGTCGCGTTTGAACGCGCCGACGATCGGGATCGAGCCGCCGCAGCCGGCGAGCACGGCCTCCTTGCCCCATTCTTCAGCAAGCGCGCGGCGCGCGCGATTGAGCGCTTCAGAGCCGAAGGGAAGTTGCAGCGCGTTCGACGCGCCATGCGAAAGGAAGTCGGCCTTCGCATCCGCCGGCAGACGCTCGCGCACGAAGCTGCGGAAGCTTTCGAGAATAGCTTTGGCGTCCTGCTTGCCGACGAGGCGAAAGGAAAATTTCGCTGACGCCTGCGCCGGCAGCACCGTCTTCGAGCCAGCGCCGGTATAGCCGCCGATGATTCCATTCACGTCGCAGGTCGGGCGCGCCCAGATCTGCTCCATGATTCCGCGCCCCGTTTCGCCGCCGACGCGCGT
Organism: Methylocystis sp. B8; assembly: GCF_005771425.1. Lineage (GTDB taxonomy): Bacteria > Pseudomonadota > Alphaproteobacteria > Rhizobiales > Beijerinckiaceae > Methylocystis. The sequence goes on from NZ_VBTZ01000004.1 coordinate 14,129, forward strand.
TAAGCCGATTTCCGAGAGCCATTTCGCCTCATTGAAATCGATGGCGCGCCATTGCTCGGCAATGTCTTCGGGAATTTCGGGCACGCCGGCATAAAAGCCCGGCAGCGTCACCTTGCCATCAACGTCATGCAGATCGGCGATGATTTTCGCGAGCACATGAATGGGGTTCAGCACTGGCCCGCCGAACATGCCCGAATGCAGATCGCGACTCGGACCTTTGATGATGACCTCTTCGAGCGCGAGCCCGCGCAACATGACCGTGATCGCCGGCGTCGACGCGTTCCACATGCTCGTATCGCAGACGAGCGCGAGATCGGCCGCCGAGAGTTCGTCCTTATTCGCCGCGAGAAATCCGGGAAGCGAAGGCGATCCCGTCTCCTCTTCGCCCTCGAACAGAAAAGTGACGTTACAGGGAAGACCGCCATTCGCCTCGAAGGCGCGGCAGGCTTCGAGAAACGTCATCAGCTGGCCTTTGTCGTCGGAGGCGCCGCGGGCGACGATGTCCTTGCCCTCCTTGCCCTCGGAAAGGTGGGGCGCAAAGGGCTCGGTTTCCCACAGGTCCAGCGGATCCGGCGGCTGCACGTCGTAATGGCCGTAGAACAGCACATGCGGCGCATCCTTGCGCTTCGCTTTGGCGTGGCCGACGACGATCGGATGGCCGGGCGTCTCGCGCACCTCGGCTTCATAGCCGAGACCTGTGAGCTGATCCTTGAGCCAGTTCGCCGCGCGCAGACATTGCGCCGTATAGGCGGGATCGGTCGAAACCGAGGGAATGCGCAGGAGATCGAACAGGCGTTCTCTCGAAGCGTCGAGACTGGCGTCTATCGTAGAGAGGACGGCGTCGATCGCAGCCATGAATGAGCTCCCGGTGAGAAGCCGAACCTAGTGCCTATGCATGGCGAGGGGAAGGCGGACCCCTCCCGTCATGGCCGGCCGTGAGCCGGCCATCCATGCAACAAGGCGCAATGCCTCGTGGATGGCCGCGACAAGCGCGGCCATGACGCGCGGTTAATCGTTCGGCGCGAGCATCTTCTCGGGCCGCACGATCGCGTCAAACTCGACTTCCGTCACCTTGCCGGAGGCGAGCGCCTCCTCCTTCAAGCTCGTGCCGTTCTTGTGCGCGGCGCGCGCAATCTTCGAGGCCGCGTCATAGCCGATCTTCGGGGCGAGCGCGGTGACGAGCATCAGCGATCGATCAAGGAAGCGCTTGATATTGGCCTCATCCGCCTCGATGCCGTCGACGCAGCGGGCGACGAAACTGTTGATTCCGTCGGCGAGCAATATGGTTGACTCGAGCAGCGCGAAGCCGACGACCGGCTTCAACACATTGAGCTCCAGATGGCCCTGCGAAGCTGCGAAGGTGATCGTCGCGTTATTGCCGAAGACGCGCGTGCACACCATCGTCAGCGACTCGACCTGAGTCGGATTGACTTTGCCCGGCATGATCGACGAGCCGGGCTCGTTCTCCGGGAGCTTTATTTCGGCAAAGCCGGCGCGCGGCCCGGAGCCGAGCAGGCGAATGTCGCTTGCGATCTTATAGAGACCCGCCGCCAGCGCGTTGAGCGCGCCATGCGCGAAAACGATCGCGTCGTGACTCGCGAGCGCCTCGAATTTGTTGGGCGCAGAGGCAAAAGGCAGTCCGGTCTGTTCGGCGATGTCGGCGGCGACTTCTTCGCCGAAACCTTTGAAGGTGTTGACGCCGGTGCCGACCGCCGTGCCGCCCTGAGCGAGTTGTAGAAGATCGCCAAGCGTCGTTCTGATGCGCTTCTCTGCGCATTCGGCCTGCGCCGCATAGCCGGAAAATTCCTGGCCGAGCGTTACGGGCGTCGCGTCCTGCAGATGGGTGCGGCCGATCTTGATGATATTGGCGAATTTCACCGCCTTGGCGTTAAGCGCGATGTGCAGCCGCTCGACGGCGGGAATGAGCCGACCGGAAATCGTCGTCGCGCCGGCGATGTGAATGGCGGTGGGAAAACTGTCGTTCGACGACTGACCTAGATTGACGTGATCGTTCGGATGAACCGGCGATTTCGACCCGCGCGGCGCGCCGAGCATTTCATTGGCGCGATTGGCGATGACCTCGTTGACGTTCATGTTGGTCTGGGTGCCGGATCCGGTCTGCCAGACGACGAGCGGAAAATGATCGTCGAGCTTGCCGTCGATCACCTCGCGCGCAGCGGCTGCAATCGCGTCGGCGATTTTAGGCTCTAGCAGGCCCTTTCTGGCGTTGACCTTGGCGGCCGCGAGCTTGATGCGGGCCAGCGCGTGAATAATCTCAATCGGCATGAGATCGCCGCCGATCGGAAAATTTTCGCGCGAACGTTCCGTCTGCGCGCCCCAATAGGCCCAGGCCGGCACGGCGATGTCGCCAAAGGAGTCGCGTTCAATTCTCTGATCTTCGGTCATCGGCTCGCTCGCATAGAAAGGCGCGCTTCCCTATGCGGCATTTCCGATGACCGTTCAATCGTGCGGGGCTTCAGTCCACTGCTCGGCGGATGACCATTCGCGCCGCTCCGCCGTCGGGGGCGCCGACATCAGTTCGGAGAGCCGATTGCGCGCGCGGTTCACCCGGCTCTTCATCGTGCCTGGCGCACAACCGCAGATTTCAGCGGCTTCCTCATAGGACAGGCCGGAAGCGGCGACGAGGATCAGCGCTTCGCGCTGATCGAGCGGCAGCTTCTGCATCGCCTCTCGAAAGTCGAGAAAGTCCATATGCGCGTGCTGGGATTCCGGCGCGACCAATCGTGCGGCGATCACGCCGTCGGGATCGGGCGCCTCACGTCGGCGCTTGCGATATTCGCTGTAGTAAATGTTGCGCAGAATTGTGAAGAGCCACGCGGTGAGATTGGTGCCTTCTGAAAAGGTCGCGAGACTCCCCCAGGCCTTCACCAGCGTTTCCTGAACGAGGTCGTCAGCGCGATCGGAATTGCCGCAGATCGACACTGCGAAAGCGCGCAAACTCGGGATAGCTGAGATCAACTCAGTCCTTAATCCCTGACCCGCGAAATGCGCTTCTTCGCTCGCCGTCACTCACTCTTCCTCGAGGCGCCTGATGTCGCCGACGAGGATAGCACATTTGTTTCGAGTTGGTTCAAGAGTTTCAGAAACCGATCGGGAACAGGTTGAGCCACGACGTCGTCGTAAAGGTTGCGGAGCTCCCTTCCGATCGCGTCTTGGAATTCCACCGACCGCTGGCGCTGTGCCGGCTTTGCGCCGCAGCGCGCCTCCCCCCCTCGGCGAGGATCGCCGAATTCGTCACGAGTCATCACCCATCCTGCAAACGTCTCCAGCCTGCGCGGGCCAGGTCTCGGAGAATACCGCCCGTCGCCCGCGAAAGCTTCGTCGTCTGCCTTCGCGCGTGCAACCATATTCTCCGGATTCTTTTTCCCCATGGAGCCCTCTATTTTAATATGCATGATTTCTGGAGCCGCCGCGTTATAGTGCGCCGCAAGGACGATAGGCAAAACGCACCGCTGAAGGATTGGTTCCCCAAAAAAGGCTGAGCAGTTTTGACGCATTGTCCAGGTTCTGAATCAGCTTAGCCCGCACTCGTCCCCTTCGGGGGCTCGATGCTGCTGGAGTTGTAAGACATGTCGGCATCAAAGGAAATTTCCGCGCATATTCCCTATTTGAGACGCTTTGCGCGCGCATTGGTCGGCGATCGGGAGGGGGGCGACGCCTATGTGCTGGCCACGCTTGAAACCGTCGTCGCGGAACCGGGGCGAATTTCCGACGCAGATGACCTGCGCGTCGCTGTTTACCGTCTGTTCCTGGACGTTTGGTCAGCGTCGCCGATCAATGCCCACATTGACCGTTCCGGTGCTCTGATCGAGACCGGCCGTCGCAATCTCGAGGCCATTTCGCTGAAGCCCCGAATAGCCTTTTTGCTGCAGGCGCTCGAAGGATTCGACCTCGATCAGATCGGACAGACGCTGAAAGTCTCGGAGCGAGAGGCTGGCGCTCTCATTGAGGCCGCCAATGGCGAAATCGCCGACCAGATCGCAACCGATGTGCTGATCATCGAGGACGAGCCGCTGATCGCTCATGACTTGAGAAGCATCGTCGAGGAGCTGGGACATCGGGTGGTCGGCATGCCCCGCACCCATGCCGAGGCGGTCGCCGCCATTCAGGAAAGCAATCCGGGGCTGATCCTCGCCGACATCCAGCTCGCGGACGGCAGCTCGGGGCTCGACGCCGTCAATGAAATCCTTAACTCTTTGTCTATCCCTGTGATTTTCGTCACTGCCTACCCGGAGCGGTTTTTGACCGGCGAACCGCCGGAACCCGCCTTTCTTATCGCAAAGCCCTTCAATGTTGAGAGCCTCAAGGCCGTCATCAGCCAGGCGCTGTTTTTCGATCGACGCGCCGGACGACGCGAAAGAACAGAGCCGCGGATCGGTATGTAATTACTAATTCTCTTGCAATTAGTTTGATTTAGCCGTCTCTTACAAAATCGCAGCGTCCAAGAAACATTGGCCCCCGAGGGGAGTTATAGCCGTAGGCGCTGGGGGAATTGAGAGGCGGCCCATGGAGGAGATGAAGAAATCCAGTCGCGGCTTCGCGTCTATGGATCCCGAAAAGCAGCGCGCGATTGCGCGTAAAGGCGGCCAGAGCGTTCCTGACGAAAAACGCAGTTTTTCGCAAAATCCGGATCTTGCGGCCCGCGCAGGGCGTAAGGGCGGTCAGAGCGTCAATCCGGCTAAGCGGAGCTTCTCGCGCGACCATGCGCTGGCTTCGGAGGCCGGCCGCAAGGGCGGACATGCCTCGCATGGAGGCGGCGCCCAAAAACGTAGCGCGCCGCTCTAAGAGCGGCGCGACCGTTACGCCGCAAAGGGTTTTGAGCGCTGCGCGATGAGCGAATAGAGCGCATCATCGTCGCGCGTGGCGCGCATCGTTGCCACCAGACCCGGATCCCTCAGCATTCTGGCTGCGCAGGCGAGCGCCTTAAGGTGATCCGCCCCTGAACTTTCGGGCGTCAGAATCGTAAAGACGAGATCGACCGGCGCGCCGTCGAGCGAACCGAAATCGACAGGCCGGTCCAACCGTCCGAAGACACCGCAAATTCCCTTCAATTTCGAAAGCTTGCCATGCGGGATGGCGATGCCGTCGCCGATGCCGGTCGAACCCAGCCGCTCGCGGTGGAGAAGCGAATCGAAGATTTCGCGGGCGGGGAGCCCGCAAATCTTCGATGCCCTGTCGCTGAGTTCCTGCAAGAGCTGCTTCTTCGTCGTAGCCTTTAGTGAGGCGCAGACCGAATCCGGCGAAACCAAGTCCGTTGGTCGCATGCGACGATCATCCTGCTTCTCATGGAGGTCTAGGGTCGACGAAGACTCCGACCATCCTTGAAATTTCAACGTCTCGCTATTTCCGCCAGAACCCGAAGGGACATGGGAAAATGGCAAGATACATGCCGAGACGGCCGTCATTATGGCCGTCCTACGACGTTTTTTACGCAAGCGCGCTTCTTTTCGTCAGCGCGCGTCGCTCTCCGACTCGGGAGTGTCAATCCAGCCGATATTCTCGTCTCCTCGCCGATAGACGACGTTCACGCGACCGGTGTTGGCGTGCCGGAACACCACGACGGGCGCGCCGGTCAGATCGAGATCGAGAACCGCCGCGGAAACCGAAAGTCGGCGCAGTTTGGTGGTCGATTCTGCGATGATCGCGGGGCTGAACTCCGCAGGGGCCTCGATCTCCTGATCGGGCGCCTCGAGGACGTGATAGGCGACGACCTCCGCTTGAGCGCCATCGCCTGAGCCTTGGCCATGTTCGTGGTGGCTCCTGAGCCGGCTCTTATAGCGGCGGAGACGCTTTTCGAGTCGGTCCGCCGCTTGTTCGAAACAGGCGTAAGGCTCCTGAGCGCGGCCGTCGGCCTGCAACACAATGCCCGAGGCGAGATGCAGGCTGCAGTCGGCCCGATAACCAGAGCCCTCCGGAGAAATGGTCACGTGACCGTTGACGTGGCCGTCGAAATATTTTGCGGCCGCCGCCTCAAGTCTCTGCGTCACATGGGCGCGAAGAGATTCGCCGATGTTGAGATTTTTGCCGGAGACCCTGAGAGACATTTTTCGATCCGAACTTTTGTTGGGCGAGAGACGTTCTTGCCGCACGGAAGAGACGGCCGCGACCGCCGCGAGCCGTCCGACCAACCGCATCATGCGCCTTATCCGCCTGGAACTCCGCCCGAGGCTTCGGCGAACCGCCGACTGTCTAGCCAATGAGCCGAAATTCCGCGCAGCGTTAGAAGCCTCGGCGCCCGAAGTCAATGGATTCTTCAGCAATGGCAAGGCTTCTCGCCGATGTGAACAATCACGGACAATTAATGGGTTGCCGCACGCGCTTGCGTAAGCTTGGCGCGGCGTCGATCGACTGACGACGGAATGCGCAGACTGTCGCGATATTTGGCGACCGTGCGCCGAGCGATGTCGATGTCGTTCGCCTTTAGCCGCGCGACGATGGCGTCGTCCGACAGAATATCGTCGGGCGTCTCGCGATCGATCATCTGCTTGATTCGGAAACGCACGGCTTCGGCCGAATGCGCCGCTCCGCCACTCGTCGTCGCGATCGAAGCGGAGAAGAAATATTTGAGTTCGAAGACGCCGCGCGGGGTCATCATGTATTTGTTCGAAGTCACCCGCGACACCGTCGACTCATGCATGCCGATGGCGTCTGCGACCGTGCGCAGGTTCAACGGACGCAGATGTTCCACGCCATGCGTCAGGAAGGCGTCCTGCAACCGCACGATTTCCGACGCGACCCGCAAAATCGTGCGGGCCCGCTGCTCGAGGCTCTTAGTCAACCAGTTCGCGTTCTGCAGACAATTCGAGATGAAGCTTTTATCAGCGGGGCCTGCGGCGGCGGCGCTGACCTGCGCCGCATAGCTATGGTTGACCAGCACACGCGGCAGCGCGTCGGCGTTGAGCTCGACGCGCCAGCCGCCGTCCGCTGCGGGGCGCACGATCACGTCGGCGACGAGCGGTTGAATCGGCGCGCCGCCGAAAGCGCGGCCGGGCTTGGGCTCCAGCCGGCGCAACTCACCCGCCATATCGGCGATGTCTTCTTCATCGACGCGGCAAAGCTTGGCGAGTTGCGCAAAATCGCGGCGCGCAACGAGCGGGAGATTGGCGACGAACGCCTGCATCGCCGGATCATAACGATCGCGCTCCTTAAGCTGGATCGCGAGACATTCGGCGAGATCGCGCGCGCCGACGCCAGAAGGATCGAAGGTCTGGATCGTCGCAAGAATCTGCTCCGCCTCGGCCATGTCGGCTTCAAGACGCGCGGCGATCTCAGCAAGGTTCTCGCGCAGATAGCCGCTCTCGTCGATCCCGTCGATGATCGCCTGGCCGATGATCCGATGACGGAGATCGGGGCAAGCGAGCGCCAACTGTTGTGCGAGATGCTCGTGAAGATTGGGCTGCTCGGCGACATAGGCTTCGAGATTAGGAGCCTCGCCGTCGGACGGTCCGCCGCCGGCGGCGCCGGTCCAGGACGTCGCGGAAAGTCCGGCGCCGTCAGGAGCCTCGTCCCGCGAGCGCTCACCGATGGTCGGTCCTTCGGCTTCGAAGGCGTTGCTCATGTCGGCGCCGAGATCAGCCGAAAGCGTCGCCGAGTCGACGGCGAGATCTTGCCGCGCCCAGTCGCCTTCCTGCGGCCCTTCGAAAGCGTCGGCGGCGCTCGACTGGGCGTCCTGGGCGTGGTCAACGGTCTCAACAGGACTGTCGCCGTCCTGAGCTTCGAGCAGCGGATTGCGCTCGAGCTCGTCATGCAAATAAGCGGAGAGCTCCAAATTCGAGAATTGCAGCAGCTTGATCGCCTGGAGCAGCTGCGGGGTCATCACCAGGGCCTGGCCCTGACGCATCATCAATTTGGTGGAAATCGCCATTTCGCCCGACCCACTCGAACGCCAACCGCCTCTCTGCGGCCCGTTTTTTGCTTATAGCATTTCGAGGAAGAGTGCGCAGGGCCAAAAAAACAGCGCCGAGCCGAGCAAAACGCCCAATCATTCATCATTGATACAGACGGCGCGCCGCGCGTGAAACTACCGAAAACTGCGCCATACGGGCGCTACATGCGGAAATCTTCGCCCAGATAAATGCGCCGCACATCCGGATTGGCGACGATTTCCTCAGGCGCGCCTTCGGTCAGCACATGGCCGTTGTAGATGATGTAAGCCCGGTCGGTGAGACCTAGCGTTTCGCGAACGCTGTGGTCGGTGATGAGCACGCCGATCCCGCGCGCTTTCAAGTGCCGCACGAGATCCTGAATGCCGCCGACGGCAATCGGATCGATGCCGGCGAAAGGCTCGTCGAGCAGCATGAAGGAGGGATGGCCGGCGAGCGCCCGGGCGATTTCGCAGCGCCGTCTTTCGCCGCCTGAAAGCGCCACGGCGGGCGTATGGCGCAGGCCGGTGAGGCGGAATTCTTCGAGAAGGGCGTCGAGCTCTTCTTCGCGCTTTTTGGCGTCCGGCTGAGTGATCTCGAGGACGGCGCGGATATTATCTTCCACCGACAAGCCCCGGAATACCGACGCTTCCTGGGGCAGATAGCCGATTCCGAGCCGGGCGCGGCGATACATGGGCAGCGGCGTCACATCATAGCCGTCGAGCGAAATGACGCCCCTATCAGGCTTCACCAGCCCGGTGATCATATAAAAAACGGTGGTTTTGCCGGCGCCGTTCGGACCGAGGAGTCCGACCGCTTCGCCGCGCGCGACATGCAGACTCACGTCTTCCACGACGCGGCGGGATTTGTAGGACTTCGCGAGATTATGGACCGAGAGCAGGCCCTCGCCGTCGAATCCGGCTGGCTCGTGGTAGGCCGAGCGCGGCTCAAATGCGGCCTGCTGATCCGCGCTGGGAGTTGGTCCCCAAAAGGCCTTGTCCCGCGCTTCTTCGTCAGCGTCGGCGCCTAAATTTTCAGCGTCGGCGTCGATCCACTGGCCTTCGAAGATTTCGTCGGGCTTGCGGGACCGCCTGACGCCTTCTGCGAGCCGCGCCAGCGACTGGCCGGCGGCGCGAAAACGCATCGAAAGGGCGGAAAGATAGCTCAAGCGCGCCTTATCCGTCGCTCTAGGCATCCAGGGTTTGGAAGCGACGCTCTATCCCATAAGCGCCGCTTCGGAAATATCGTGGCGGCGCCGCACTATCGCAATTAGGCCCAAGGGCGCTTTGTTGCGGCCTGCTTTTCATAGTCATCAATCTTGTCGGCCTTTTGGAGCGTCAGCCCAATGTCGTCGAGACCATTCAGCAGGCAATGCTTGCGAAACGGATCGATGTCGAACTTGATGACGCCGCCGTCGGGCCCGCGAATTTCCTGCACCCCAAGATCGATGGTCAGCGTAGCGTTCGCGCCGCGCTGGGCGTCGTCCATCAGTCTGTCGAGCTCGGCCTCGCCGACCGTGATCGGCAAAATCCCGTTCTTGAAGCAATTGTTATAGAAAATATCGGCGAAGCTCGTCGAAATGATGCAACGGACCCCAAAATCGAGCAACGCCCAAGGCGCATGTTCGCGCGACGAGCCGCAGCCGAAATTATCGCCGGCGACGAGAATGCTGGCTTGGCGGTAGGCGGGCTGGTTCAGCACGAAATCGGGGTTCTCCGAGCCGTCCTCGCGATAGCGCATCTCCGAAAAGAGACCCTTGCCGAGGCCAGTGCGCTGGATGGTCTTAAGATACTGCTTCGGGATGATCATGTCCGTATCGACGTTCATGATCGGCAGCGGCGCGGCGACGCCAGTCAGCGTGGTGAATTTTTCCATTTTCCTCAGGCCTGGGACGACACTGCCCCAGGCCCATGTAGCAAATCGGCCGGTCGGTCGCAAAGCGTCGAGACCCGCTCGCGCGCTCCGGGCCGGCCCAACCGCTCGTGGATTGGCGCCCGCTCTCGCGCGGGCGCGCGGCCTTCTGCTAACATGTCAGAACTCCGCGCCAAGTTGCTCGTGAAATGCTGCAGCATCTGATTCCGCAAAATTACAATTGGCCCGTCGAAGCGGTCGGCTATCTCGCCGCCGCGGCGAGCGTGTTCGTCTATGTGTCGAACACCATGATCCCCTTGCGCATCGCGGCGATCCTCGCCAATGCGCTGTTCGCCTTCTATTTCTTTCTCAAGGGACTCTATCCGCTCTTCGCGCTCAACGCCTTTCTGGTGCCGGTCAATGTGCTGCGGCTGCGGCAGATGCAGCGCCTCGTTGAGGACATTCGCGCCGCCGCCTCCGAGGATTTCGATTTCGAATGGCTGCGCCCCTATATGAAGCCGCTCAAACTTTCCGAAGGCTTCGTACTGCATCGCAAGGGCGATCTGTCGGAGGAAGCCTATCTTTTGGTGCGCGGCGACATCTATCTGCGCGAGCCGGACGTAACGCTGAAGCCCGGCGCGCTCTTTGGCGAGATGGGCATGTTCACCAATGAGAACCGCCGCACCGCGACGGCGGTAGCCGCGACCGACGTCGAACTGCTCTGCGTGCGCTATGACGACCTCCTACAGCTCGCGGCGCAGACCCCGCAATTCGGCTTTTACCTGATGCGGCTCATGGTTCGGCGCATGCAGCACAATGTCGAGTTGGCGCGCGCAGGCAAAGGATGAGCGCGCCGCCTTGCGACATGCCTTGAGCGTCATGCCCGCGCTTGTCCCTTGGCGCGTCATGCCCGCGCTTGTCGCGGGCATCCACGCGGACGTATCGGCTGCAGTTGAAAGACTGTAATACGATCCGCTGAATAGGGATCGCGCAGCATCATGGCGTGGATGGCCGATCCAAGTCCGGCCATGACGGGCTGGCGTTTGCTGACGCGCAGACGGAGAAACGAATGTCACAAAAAATCTACCCCGTCCCGGACGACTGGAAAAAAAACGCGCGCATCGACGGGGAAAGCTATCGCAAGCTCTATGAGCGCTCGCTGAAAGACCCAGACGGCTTCTGGACCGAACAGGCGCAGCGCATCGATTGGATCACGCCCTTTTCAAAGGTGAAGCGTACAAGCTTCGATACGCATAATGTTGCGATACGCTGGTTCGAAGATGGCACCACCAATGTCGCGATGAATTGCGTCGACCGGCATTTGCCGGAGCGCGCCAACAAGACCGCGATCATCTGGGAAGGCGACGATCCTTCCGTCTCGCGCCACATCACTTACGCCGAGCTGCATGAAGAAGTCTGCCGCTTCGCCAATGTGCTCAAGAAGCATGGCGTCAAGAAGGGTGACCGCGTCACCATCTATCTGCCGATGATTCCCGAAGCCGCCTTCGCGATGCTCGCCTGCGCCCGCATCGGCGCGATTCATTCGGTGGTCTTTGGCGGCTTCTCGCCGGATTCGCTCGCCGGACGCATTGCGGACGCAGAGTCAAACGTCATCATCACCGCTGACGAAGGCCTGCGCGGCGGCAAGAAAATTCCGCTCAAGGCCAATGTCGACGCCGCGCTCGACAAGGTTTCCGTCAAAACTGTCATCGTCGTGACGCGCACCGGCGCCGAGATCGACATGCAGCCCGGCCGCGACTTCCGCTACGAGGAAGAAGCCGCGCGCGTACATGCCGATTGTCCCTATGCGGAGATGGACGCGGAAGATCCGCTGTTCATTCTCTACACGTCAGGTTCGACCGGCAAGCCGAAGGGCGCGCTGCATACGACCGGCGGCTATCTCGTCTACGCCTCGCTCACCCATGAACTCGTCTTCGACTATCGCGAAGGCGACGTCTATTGGTGCACGGCCGACGTCGGCTGGGTGACAGGCCACAGCTATATTCTCTACGGCCCGCTCGCCAACGGCGCGACGACGCTGATGTTCGAAGGCGTGCCGAATTATCCGAGCGTGTCGCGCTTCTGGGAGATCGTCGATAAACACAAGGTCGATATTTTCTACACGGCGCCGACCGCCATCCGCGCGCTGATGGCCGCGGGCGAAGCGCCCGTCAAAAAGACGAGCCGCAAGTCGCTACGCTTGCTCGGCTCCGTCGGCGAGCCGATCAATCCCGAAGCATGGGAATGGTATCACCGAATCGTCGGCGAAGGCCGCTGCCCGATCGTCGACACATGGTGGCAGACGGAAACCGGCGGCGTGCTGATCTCGCCTCTGCCCGGCGCGATTGATCTGAAGCCGGGCTCGGCGACGCGGCCCTTCTTTGGCGTCGCGCCCGAGATCGTCGATCCGCTCGGCAATGTTCTTGAAGGCCAATGCGAGGGCCTGCTCGTCATCGCCGATTCATGGCCGGGACAGATGCGCACCGTCTATGGCGATCATGAACGTTTCGCGCAGACCTATTTCTCTGCCTTCCCCGGCAAATATTTCACCGGCGACGGCGCCAAGCGCGATTCCGACGGCTACTACTGGATCACCGGCCGCGTCGATGACGTGATCAATGTCTCGGGCCACCGCCTCGGCACGGCGGAAGTCGAGAGCGCGCTCGTCGCGCATGAGAAGGTTTCCGAAGCGGCCGTCGTCGGCTATCCGCACGACATCAAGGGACAGGGCATCTACGCCTTCGTGACGCTCAATCAGGGCGTGGCGCCGAGCGAACATCTGCGCAAGGAGCTGGTGCATTGGGTGCGCCATGAGATCGGGCCGATCGCGACGCCCGACATCGTGCAATTCGCGCCGGGACTGCCGAAGACGCGCTCCGGCAAGATCATGCGGCGCATTTTGCGCAAGATCGCCGAAGGAGAATTCGGCGCGCTGGGCGACACGTCGACGCTCGCCGACCCGGGCGTGGTGGAGGAGTTGGTGAAGAACAGACCGCCCTTGTAAGGCCTAACTCAAATACAGCAGCACTCCTTTTTTGGTCCTAGTCGCGACTCATTCGAGCAGATCTAGTCAATTTTCATGCCGCCGCAGGGGCCGGCGGCGTCGGTGTCGGAATGACAATATCCTCCAGCATGTCATTGGCTCCAATCTCCAGAGCGCGTTCAAGCAGGGCGTTGAAGTTCGCCTCCACCAGACCCGGCGTTTTATGTGCATGATGCCAACGAATCACCCAATGAGGATTCCAAATTAGGATGTGACTAATCGGACCTGCCGTTCCTGGTTTGATGTCGATGAAGGCGAGCTGGCGAAGTATCTGCATTCGGCCGCCCCACGTGTAAGCAGCACGCTGTCCGGTAAAACCTGCCGCATGGGCCATCTCCGGAGGCTTGGCGATGTTCACCATCGAATTATCCCAGGTGGAACACCAAAGTCCGAGATAAGTCGATGAAACCGGCTTGCCGTTGCTCAAGTCGTCCATGATTTGCAACACGAGGGGCATCGTCTTCGGGATGGTAGCGAAGCCTTTGTTGGCCTTTCGGTGCCAAAGCCAAGGCTCCGCGCCCGGCCGTAAAAGCTCTCTTTGAACTAGTTGCTTCTTAACGATGGCGTTGCCGTTACGCTGTGTGCTCATTAGACCCTCCGCGTTAAAAGAGTCGCTTCCTCGGATCAGGGTAGCTCGATAAGTCCGGAGCGGGGCCGGGTTTGGACCCCGACCCCTTTCGACTACTGAAGCGAGTTTGGACCTCGCCGACGACGACGATTCCGACTCTATTTTTAAAATGCTTTGATTTCAATGATTTAGATATTTACTCGCGTCATCTTAGTTGCAATATTTTGCAATTCATTCTCTCTAGTTTTCAATATTTTTTGTAACTCACATAAGTGAGTTTCTTAAACGCTGACGCACCACTTACGCTTTCTTCTGATATTTCAATTAACTAGATGCCCGCGCGCTGTCCTCATAGTGCTGATAGTCCTAAAACGTGCTGACAAGTGCTCGCCGTCCTCACCGGGAAAGTCCGAAAGGGGACGAGTGTTCCCCGGCTGGCAGAGGCACCTGCCCTTCAAGGCAACAGACGCGTTACTTCTTGTCGAAGAGCGCGAGCGCTTCCGGCGCGAGCACGCCGCCGGTGATCTCGACCGTCAGAAAGGGCGTGGCTTCGGCCACAGCGCGGCTCGTGATCATGATCTGGCCGAGCCGTTTCGATAATTGCGCGATCGAAGCGGCGTAGACGACGCGCCCGATTCCGCACCAGACGATCGCGCCCATGCACATCGGGCAGGGCTCGCCCGACGTATAAAGCGTCGCGCCTTTAAGCTCCTTCGCCGGATTGTCGGCGACGAAGCGGCGGATCGCCACCATCTCGCCATGCGCCGTCGGATCATTGTTCGTCACGCCGAGATTGCGCCCCGTCGCGACGACATTGCCCTCGCGCACGATCACTGCGCCGAAGGGAAAATCGCCTTTCGCGGCTTCCGCAATCGCGAGCCGCATGAAGCCCTCATCCTCCGGTCGGACCGGCGAGCGTTTCGCCTTGGCGTGCGCGGGCGAAGCGCCAATCGCAGCCGCGAGACCAACGCCCATTGTCGCCAGAGCGGAGCGCCGGTTGAAGCGACCGCCGCCGCAATCGCATGTCTTATGGCTCATTTCTCGCCCCAGCCCGTCGAACGTCCTTGCGCCAACTTGACATGGCGAACCGCACAATGCCACTCGCGGCGCTTCGGAAGCTGGCGGGCGACTTAAGCCCTCATGCTGAGGAGCCTGCGAAGCAGGCGTCTCGAAGCACGAGGGCGCGACGAGATCAGTTTCCTCGTCCTTCGAGACGGCCCCACCGATCTCGGGTTAACCCGAGATCGCGTTTCAAGCCCAAGTCGGGCAAGCCCGACCTGGGTGGGGCCTCCTCAGGATGAGGAAACCAGTCGCCTTGCGCCAAAGTGCTAATGGGGCTGTTGCAGATGACGAAGGCTTTCATTTTTCCGGGTCAGGGGTCTCAGACGGTCGGCATGGGCAAGGCGCTCAACGACGCCTTTGCGCCGGCGCGCGCGGTTTTCGCCGAGGTCGACGACGCGCTGTCGCAGCCGCTGTCGAAACTCATGTTCGAAGGACCGGAAAACGAGCTGACGCTCACCGCCAACGCCCAACCGGCGCTGATGGCGGTCTCTCTCGCCGCGATCCGCGCGCTGGAGGCCGAATGCGGCCTTGATCTTACGCGCGACGCCGCCTTCGTCGCCGGACATTCGCTCGGCGAATATTCGGCGCTCGCAGCCGCCGGCGCGCTGACGATTTCCGACACGGCGCGACTGTTACGCATTCGCGGCGACGCCATGCAGAAGGCGGTCCCTGTCGGAGAAGGCGCGATGGCGGCGCTGCTCGGCGCCGACCTCGATCAGGCGCGCGCCATTGCTGAGGAAGCTGCGACGGCCGCCAATGGCGTCTGCCAGGTCGCCAATGACAATGGCGGCGGACAGGTCGTCGTTTCAGGCGCCAAGGCAGCCGTCGAGAAGGCGATCGACATCGCCAAAGACAAGGGGATCAAGCGCGCGGTGCTATTGCCGGTCTCCGCGCCTTTCCATTGCGCGCTGATGCAGCCCGCAGCGGACGCCATGCGCGACGCGCTTGCTAAAGCGGCGATCAGCGCGCCGGGCGTTCCGGTCGTCGCCAATGTGACGGCGGCGCCGACGCAGGACCCGGAGGCGATTCGCCGACTGCTCGTCGAGCAAGTCACCGGCGCGGTGCGCTGGCGCGAATGCGTGGCCTATATGGCCGATCACGGCGTGACGAAATTCGTCGAATGCGGCTCGGGCAAGGTTCTCGCGGGGCTATTGAAGCGTATCGCGCCGCAAGCCGCCGGCATATCGGTCGGCGCGCCAGCCGATTTCGACGCCTATCGCGCCTTCGCATAGAGCGCGCTGCGAAAAAGTGGAATCCGGTTTTTCGCGTAAAGCGCGCTCTAAACTTTTAGAATCGATCACGTTATCTGCATTTGGGCGATTCCGCCCAAACGCAGCGTGATCTAGAGTCCTGGAAGACAGACAAAAGAAAAGGCCCGGTCGTAAAGACCGGGCCCATCCTCTCGACCGCAAGGCCGATGAGCGGATTAGTACTTGGCCAACACCGGAGCCGGCGAGGCGAAGTTGAAGTGATAGTTCACGCCAGCGCGGATCGTGTGGAAGCGCGTGCGGTTGTTCGGGCTGTTGAGGCCGAAGCTGAACCATCCGTTGTTGCCCTGGCCGCTGATCTGCGTGTACAGATACTCGACCTTGGCGGACCAGTTCGGCATGAACATGTATTCGGCGCCGCCGCCAGCGGTCCAGCCGGTCTGCACCGCGCTGTTCTGGTTCCACCAGCCGTTGCGCTGCACTTCGCCATAGGCGAAGCCGCCCGTGCCGTAGAGGAGCAGCTGCGGGCTCAGCAGCGTGATGCCCACGCGGCCGCGAACCGTGCCGAACCAGTTGATGCGGGCGGTGTCGACCGATCCGCCGAAGCCGAAGAACGGCAGGCCAGGGAAGAGCACGGGACCGACCAGGAACGGGAACAGGAAATTGTTGCCGTTGCCGCCGGAGCCGATGCTGGTGCCCTGGAAGTCGGTCTCCACGCCCACGACGAACATCGGCGTGACCTGGAAGTTATAGCCGATCTGGCCGCCGCCGACGACGCCGCCGCGACCGCCGCTGCCGCCGCCCCAACCAAAGTTCCACACGTTGGAGGAGGTGCGATCCTGGAAGCCGCCGCCGAGGTTAAGACCGGCGTAGAATCCGGTCCAGGTCATGACCGGCGGCGGGGGGATGTAAGGCGGGGGCGCCTTGTGGGAGGGGAGGTCGGCGGCGCTCGCAGCGCCGGCGAAAAGCGCCGTCGCCAGAGCCAGAGCCGAAATCGCTGTCTTCATCTTTCTATCCTTCAGTTCGAGCCAACTTAAATTAATAGGTGCGCCAGTCCCGTGACTCTCTCGGACGTTCGTTGACGCTGACCCCAAGCACGGCGGAGTGTGGTCAAATTTCACGCGGGAAACAACAAACAGAAGGTAAAATCGGGCCCAAAAAGGCCAAAAGATTTCTAGTGTTGCACTTGGGTCACATGGGGATTTAACGGTCATCCCGATGCACGAACTGAGCAATTCGGCCTCGAATCCGTCGTTTGCGAAACGAAGTCGAGATAGCGCTCGTCCATTCACCCGCCTTCGGACCGGGCGCCGATGCGAGCGCCTTTTCGAAGCCGGCCATCTGACGTTGAACCGCGACTGAAAAAAGGCCACTCGCCAAACTGAGCTATAAGGCTCACGCCATGGGCAGGTGGGAGGAGAGGGAATGTTCGATCTAAACGGCAAGACCGCGCTGGTGACGGGCGCAAGCGGAGGAATCGGCGCTGCGATCGCGCGCGCGCTTCATTCGTCCGGCGCGACCGTGGCGCTTTCTGGCACGAGGAAAGAGGCGCTAGAGGCGCTTGCCGGCGCACTGAATGGCCGCACGCACATCTTGCCTTGCAATCTTTCTCAAAAAGAAGAGACCGAGAAGCTCGTGCCGGCCGCGGAAGCGGCGATGGGCGGGCTGGATATTCTTGTCAACAACGCCGGAATCACCCGCGACATGTTGTTCATGCGGCTTAAGGACGAGGATTGGGAGGCCGTCATCAACGTCAATCTGACGTCGGCCTTCCGATTGTCGCGCGCGGCGCTGCGCGGAATGATGAAGAAGCGCTTTGGCCGCATCATTCAAATCACCTCTGTCGTGGGCGTGACAGGCAATCCCGGCCAGGGCAATTACGCCGCCGCCAAGGCGGGCATGATCGGCATGTCAAAATCGCTTGCGGCGGAAGTCGCCTCGCGCGGCGTAACGGTCAATTGCATTGCGCCAGGTTTCATCGAAAGCCCGATGACCGACGCGCTGACCGCCGCGCAGAAAGAAGCGATTCTTCGAATGGTCCCGACCGGAAGGCTTGGAACCGGCGCTGATGTGGCCGCCGCCTGCGTCTATCTCGCGAGCGAGGAGGCGGGATACGTCACCGGGCAGACCTTGCATGTTAACGGCGGCATGGCGATGATCTAGCAAGGACGAACGCTGCGCGGAACGCGTCTGCGGCGACCTTTCGCCGCGTCCGCGGCGAGCGCGGCGCGCCTCTCGCCATGCCCAGGGAAGTATGCTACCAGAGCCTCGCCGCTGAGGGGCGGCGTCGCCGCGATTTCAACCCGGGGCGCAAGCCGCCACACGTCTTGCGCATATCAGGGCGGTCGGCGAGCGATTGCAAGTTAAAGGGATGAATGGCGATTGCGGAGCGCGCCAGCCGGCCTGCTTCAAGTCGTCACACGGCGCGAGTAAGCGCCAAATGCAGACAGGGATCAAAGAAGATGAGCGATGTCGCCGAGCGCGTGAAAAAGATTGTTGTCGAGCACCTCGGCGTCGAAGCCGACAAGGTCGTCGACAAAGCCAATTTCATCGACGATCTGGGAGCCGATTCGCTTGATACCGTCGAACTCGTGATGGCTTTCGAAGAAGAATTCGGCGTCGAGATTCCGGACGACGCCGCCGAGACGATCCTCACTGTCGGCGACGCCGTGAAGTTCCTGGAAAAGGCGAAGGCCGCCTGACGGACTAATAAAGATCCAAGCGCGCGGCGAATCTCTCGCGAGGCTTCGCCGCCATCGCTATTTCGACAACGACAAAAAGTATGAGAGTTGAGCCATGCGCAGGGTGGTCGTCACCGGTCTTGGCGTCGTATCTCCTTTGGGCTGCGGCGTAGAGACGAACTGGCGCCGTCTAGCCGCCGGCGAATGCGGCTTCAAGCGTATCGATACATTCGAAGTCTCCGACCTCGCCTGTCAGATCGCCGCGGTCGTGCCGCGAGGCGATGGCGCGAACGGCACGTTCAATCCCGATGACTGGTTCGACCCCAAAGAACAGCGCAAGGTCGATGATTTCATCATCTATGGCGCGAGCGCCGCGACGCAGGCGCTAAAAGACGCCGGCTGGGTTGCCGACACGCCTGAAAAGCAGGAAACGACCGGCGTTCTGATCGGCTCGGGCATCGGCGGACTCGGCGGCATTTACGAAACCTCCGTCACCTTGAGGGAGAAGGGACCGCGTCGCGTGTCGCCTTTCTTCGTCTCGGGCAGAATCATCAATCTCGCGGGCGGCTATGTGTCGATCATGCATGGCCTGAAAGGACCGAATTCTGCGGTGGTGACGGCTTGCGCGACCGGCACGCACGCCATCGGCGACGCGGGCCGCATCATCGCGATGGGCGACGCCGACGTGATGGTCGCGGGCGGCGCCGAATCGCCTGTCAATCGCATTGGCGTCGCCGGCTTCGCCGCGTGCCGAGCGCTTTCGACCGGTTTCAACGATCGTCCCGAAGCCGCCTCGCGGCCTTACGACAAGGATCGCGACGGATTTGTGCTTGGCGAAGGCGCCGGCTGCGTCGTGCTCGAAGAATATGAGCACGCGAAGGCGCGCGGCGCGAAAATCTATGCCGAGCTCATCGGCTACGGCATGTCAGGCGACGCCTATCACATCACCGCGCCGACGCCCGATGGCGACGGGGCCTATCGCTGCATGAAGGCGGCGCTGAAGCGCGCCAACATTTCGGTGGCGGACATCGATTACGTAAACGCGCATGGCACGTCGACGCCGCTCGGCGACGAGATCGAACTCAAGGCCGTCGAACGTCTTCTCGGCAATGTCGAAGCCAAACTCGCCATGTCGTCGACGAAATCTGCGATCGGCCATCTGCTCGGCGCCGCAGGCGCGGTCGAGGCGATTTATTCGATCCTCGCGATGCAGGCGAATGTCGCGCCGCCGACTCGCAACCTCGACAATCCTTCCGTCGAAACGGCGATTGATCTCGTGCCGCACAAGGCGCGCGAAAAGGAAATCAATATCGCGCTGTCGAATTCCTTCGGCTTCGGCGGCACGAACGCCTCGCTGCTGTTTCGCCGCGCCTCTTGATCGCTCAAAGTCGGTCAGCTCATTTTGAGGAATCGCCGGCCAGACCGGGCGTTCCTGAATTCGCCACAATGAGGCATAGTGTAAGTCCTCGGCGCTAGTTAGCCGCGCGACATCTTCAGCTTTGTAGTGGGCGTATTGCGATGAGCGAAGCGGACGAAAAAAGCGCGCCCGAAAAGCAAGCAGCCGCTGGCGTACCGCCCACGGCGGATTCCGCCGTGGTAAAGGCGGAAACCGCGTCCTCTCGCGACGACGACGCCCCAGCTTCCCCGCAAAGCGCCCCCACAGAAGACTCCGCTGCGCCGCAGGGCAAAGCTGCAGATATCGCTTCGACGCCCTCGGCAAAACCCTCAACAGCGGCGCCTGCGCCGGAATCTGGAAGCACGCCGCTGTTGCGACCCGCGAAACCCCTGGCGGCGGCGCCAAAGTGGCCAAGTCCGCCTCACCCCACAGCCAAGCCCCACACGCCGCCCGAGCCGCCCAAAGCTCCCGTAGCCGAAGCTCCCTCCGCGAAGCCCGCGGAAACTTCCGCCGTAAAGCCCGCGGCGGTTTCGACTCTATCCCAGGCCCCGAGCCTGTCGCCGCCAGCTTCCGCAACGCCGGCAACGCCCTCACCCTTCCGCGTGAATCCGCCGCCGAAGGAAGAAGCGCCGGCGGCGGCGAGGATATACGCTCCGCCGACAAAACCAGCTCCGGCGCCTGCGGAACCGATATCGCCTCCTCCTCCGCCTGAGACGGCGCCGGCGCCACCCGTTCTTGCGACCGAAGCGCCGCCCGTCAAGCCGCCGCCAGAAGCGCCCGCTGCGGCGCCGCCTCCTGTCGCTCCCGCGGGCGCGAGCATTTTTGAACGACGCGCGCCGCCGCAAAGCGCCAAACAGGTCCAACGGCCGCAGACCGCGCCCGCGCCGCCGCCGAAAAAGCGAAAAAAGCGACGCGAAGGCACGCTTTCGATGGCGAGCGGCTTTTTGAGTTTCGTGCTCGTCGCGCTTGTCGCCGGCGCCTTCGGGCTTATCGCCGCAACGCATAAGTTGAAGGAGCCGGGCCCGCTCCTAGCCGACAAGGTCGTCTATATCCCGCCGCGCAGCGATTTGCTTGAGATCATTTCTCAGCTCCAGCGCGAAGGCGTGATTTCCAGTCCGACGCTCATGCAGCTCGGCCTGCTTCTCGAAGGCAAGCTCGGAAAGCTGAAACCCGGCGAATATGGCTTCAAGAAAAACATCAGCCTGCGCGATGTGATCGATCAGATCGCCTCCGGTCGTCAGATCATGCACAGCGTGACGATTCCGGAAGGTTTGACCTCGGAACAGATCGTGCAGAAGTTGAAAGAAGCTGACCTGCTCGCGGGCGACATCAACGACCTTCCCAAGGAAGGCGCTTTGCTGCCCGAAACATACAAATTCCCGCGCAACTATCCGCGCGCGCGTCTCATCGCCAAAATGCAGGAGGACCAGCGCAAGACGCTCGAAGCGATCTGGGCGAAGCGCGCGCCCGATCTGCCTTTGCGCACGCCCTACGAACTGGTGACGCTGGCCTCGATCGTCGAAAAAGAGACCGGCAAAAGCGAAGAGCGGCCGCGCGTCGCCGCGGTCTTCCTCAACCGGCTGCGCAAGGGCATGCGTCTTCAGTCCGATCCGACGATCATCTACGGACTCGTCGCCGGCAAGGCGACGCTCGGACGACCGATCATGCGCGCCGAGATCGACAAGTGGACGCCCTACAACACCTACGCCATCGACGGTCTGCCCCCGGGGCCGATCGCCAATCCGGGCCGCGCTTCGCTCGAAGCGGCGGCGCATCCGGCGCCGACCCGCGACCTCTACTTCGTCGCTGACGGCACGGGCGGCCACGTCTTCTCCGAATCCCTCGACCAGCATTCGCGCAACGTCCAGAACTGGCGGCGACTGGAGAAAGAAAAGAACGACGAAACGATTGATCGCGCGACGCCGGGCGTCCCCGCGCCGGCCGCGCCAAAACCCGAAAAACGCACGCAGGCTCCAATTGGACGTCTCGTCAATGTCGCGGAAAATCACGAAGATTATCCGCCGGGCCGAGCCATGGCGCCCGATGACGGTCCGACCCACCGCCTCGGCAAATTCGGTTATGCCGAAGCCGATTTCCTTCTCGGCGGCCATGGCGACCGCACGCAAGTTCTAACGGCGGAATTTGTCGCTTTGAGATCTGCGCGCCCGTTCTTTACCGACGAAACCACGCAGCCCCGCGCCCAACGATTGTTTGATCCCTCGCTCCTCGCCAGCCGTCCGCCGCCGCCCGCCGATGAAGAGGAGGAGCGGCTCAATCCGGATATGACGACGACAACTGTCTCGCGCCAAAGCCCGGAGGCGCAGCCTGACGCCGGCTCCGACATGGCGGCATATCCTATTTCGCCTGCGCAGCGCGCCGAGCAGAAAGCGCGCGCAGCGCGCCTCGGACTTGCTGCGGGCTCGGACGAGCTTCCCGGCGAAGCGCTCGCTCAAAGAGCCGCTCAGGAAGCCGCGCCGCCGCCGGAGGCCACGGCGTTGGCCCCGACTGGCGGTCGGCCCTCTCATCCGCGCGCTTTCGACGCCTCAGAAGGCACTGCGCTCGACCCGCTGCGTGACAAGAGCTGGGATCTCACCTCAGCTAAGACGGTCCCTTCGACTGCCGATTTGCGGTAACGCCGACGCGGCGATAGTGAAGCGCGGCGCGAGCAAGCCGCGCTTCACTTCGTCCTCTCGGACCCGCCGCAGCAAATGACCATTCTTAAACAAGCAAGCATTCTCAGCATGACGGGATTCGCCCGCGTCCAAGGCGCCGTCGGCTCTTTCCGCTATGCGTGGGAGCTCAAAAGCGTCAACGCGAAAGGGCTCGATCTGCGTCTGCGCACGCCGCCTGATTTCGACTCCGTGGAAATCAAAGCGCGGGAAAAAATCGCCGCGCGGCTGGCGCGCGGAGCGGTCTTCGCCAATCTCGCCGCGAAGCGCGAAGACGAAAGCCAGGTCGCTCGTCTGAACCGCGCCGCTCTCGACGCGCTTCTCGCCGGGCTTTCCGAACTGCCGCCGTCCAATGTGGGACCCGCGACGCTCGATGGTCTTCTCGCCGTGCGCGGGGTGGTTGAGATCGTCGAGCCGGAGCTCTCAGAGGCCGAACGCGCGGAAATTGAGACACAAATTCTTGCATCGCTTGACGAAGCGCTGGACGCGCTGATCGCAGCGCGCAAAGCGGAAGGCGACGCTCTTGCGACGATTCTTCGTCAACGGCTCGATCGCATATCGATCCTCGCCGCGCAGGCCGACGCGGCGCCAGCGCGCCAGCCCGAAGCGATTCGTGCGCGGCTGAAGCAGCAACTCGCGCGACTCCTGGAGAATGCCGAAGGCTTGGATTCAGTGCGGCTGCATCAGGAGGCGGCGCTGCTTGCGGTTCGGACCGATATTCGCGAAGAGCTCGACCGGTTGAAGGCGCATGTCGAGAGCGCTTCCAAACTTCTTACCGCGGGCGGGCCGGTCGGCCGCCGCCTGGATTTCCTCGCGCAGGAGCTTGGCCGGGAGACCAATACGCTCTGCGCCAAATCGAACGACGCCGGACTCACGGCGATTGGGCTCGAACTCAAAATCGAGGTCGAGCAGCTGCGCGAGCAGGCGCAAAATATCGAGTGAATGGTGAATAGTGAGTAGTGAGTAGACACAAGGGCCGCTACTGACTACTCACTATTCGCTACTCGCTACTCTCTCTTGAAAAACATGCCTCCGATCCAATCCAGCCGCCGCGGCATAGTCCTCATTCTTTCCTCGCCCTCGGGCGCGGGGAAGACGACTCTGACGCGAATGCTGTTGCAGGATCGCGATCTCGACTTGACGCTGTCGATTTCAGTGACGACACGCTTACGGCGCTCGAGCGAAGTTGACGGCATCCATTACAGCTTCATCACCGAACGTCGCTTCATCGCCATGCGCGACTCCGGCGAGCTCTTGGAATGGGCCGAGGTTCACGGCAATTTCTACGGCACGCCGCGCGCGCCGGTCGAAGACATCCTTGCGCAAGGCCGCGATTGTCTCTTCGACATCGACTATCAGGGCACGCGCCAGGTGCGCGAGAAGATGGGCGCGGACGCCGTTACCGTCTTCATCTTGCCGCCGTCGATGGACGAATTGCGCGCGCGATTGGAGCGCCGCGCTGAAGATTCACGGGACGCGATCGAGCGACGGCTGGAGAATGCGCGAAAGGAGATCGCGCGCTGGAAAGATTACGACTATGTGATCGTCAATGACGATCTGCAGCGCGCCTTCGAAGATCTGATCGCGATTCTGTGCGCCGAGCGACAGCGACGGCCAAGGCGCGACAAGGAAATCGAACAATTCGTCGCCAAGCTCTTAAGCGAATAGTTCTTCGCATTTGGCGCGCTATGTTCTCCACATGGCGGCTATCGCTCTCAAGCGCGTTTATGACTCCGCAAAGGCGGAAGACGGAACGCGCGTTCTCGTCGATCGTCTTTGGCCGCGCGGCCTAAGCAAAACCAAAGCGCACATCGATTTTTGGGTGAAAGATGTCGCGCCGAGCGATACGCTGAGGCGCTGGTTCGGTCATAGACCGGAACGCTGGGAAGAATTTGAGAAGCGCTATCGTGCAGAGCTCGCCACGCCCGAGACGCAGCAGCAAATCGACGCGATCCGCGATCTTGCTCGTAAAGATCACGTCACGCTGCTTTACGCGGCGCATGATGAGGCCATGAACAACGCGGTCGTGCTGCGCGATTATCTGCGCAAACGTCACTGAGCCGAAAGCGCGTTGGAGAGAGCGACGAAGCCCGCGACGTCGATTTCTTCGGCGCGCTTCGTCTCCTCTATTCCAGCCGCTGCAAGGAGCGCCGAGGCGTCAACGCCGAGCGACTTCAAACTCTGCCGCAACATTTTTCGGCGCTGTCCGAAAGCGGCCTGCGTGACGCGCGACAAAGCGCGCGGATCGCATTCAAGCGGCTTAGGATTGGGCGTAAG
Source organism: Methylocystis sp. B8 (assembly GCF_005771425.1). Taxonomy (GTDB): domain Bacteria; phylum Pseudomonadota; class Alphaproteobacteria; order Rhizobiales; family Beijerinckiaceae; genus Methylocystis. The sequence continues at coordinate 38,767 of NZ_VBTZ01000004.1, forward strand.
CTCGACAACGGAAGAGGTTACTTTCGGCGGCGGCGTGAAAGCGGCGGGCGACACGTCGAAAAGAATGCGCGCCTTCGTGCGCCAGCCGCACAGCACCGCGAGCCGACCGTAATCGGCGCGCTCCTTTGGCGTCGCGACGATTCGCAGCGCCACCTCTTTTTGAAACATCAGAACATAACGATCGAAGACAGAGGGCCAAGGCTCCGCCTCTATCCATTTCGTCAAGAGAGCAGTGGCGATGTTGTATGGAAGGTTTGCGCAGATTCGAGCTCGAATCTTCAGACCGTCATTGCGAGCGGAGCGAAGCAATCCAGAGTCGTGGGGCGTCCCGTGGATTGCTTCGCCTTCGGCTCGCAATGACGGCGACTGTTCCAGGACCAATGCCGCAACATCGATCTCCAGCGCATCGCCTTCGACGATCGTCAGTCGGCCGGGATGATATGCAGCGATCTCTTCCAGCGCCGCTAGACAACGAGAATCGCGTTCGACCGCGATGACGCGCGCGCCTTGCTCGAGCAATGCGCGCGTCAATCCCCCAGGCCCGGGGCCAATCTCGACGACGAGCGTATCCTCGAACGGCCCTGCGGCGCGCGCAATACGTGCGGTGAGATTGAGATCGAACAGAAAATTCTGTCCAAGCGATTTCTTCGCGTCGAGTCCGTAGCGGGCGACGACGTCTCGCAGAGGCGGCAGCGAGTCGCTCACTTACGTCATGCGTCCTGCAAGTTTGATCGCTTCGATAAGACTCGTCGGATCGGCGACGCCTTTGCCGGCAATATCAAAGGCTGTGCCGTGATCGGGCGACGTGCGCACGAAGGGAAGACCGAGCGTGACATTGACCCCGCGCTCGAAAGCGAGCGTCTTGATCGGGATCAGCGCCTGATCATGCGTCGGACACAACGCCACGTCGTATTTTGTGCGGGCGGCTTTGTGGAACATCGTATCGGCGGGAAAAGGTCCAGACGCAATGACGCCACGCGCCCGTAATTCCGCGATCGCCGGCGCGATGACGTCGATTTCCTCGCGGCCGAGAGCGCCGTCTTCGCCCGCATGAGGATTGAGTCCTGCAAAGGCGAGCCGCGGCTTTGTGATGTGAAAGCGCGTCCCGAGGTCGCGCGCGACGATCTCGCCTGTCTCAATGATTAATTCGCGCGTCAATCGCTTGGCCACATCACCGAGCGGAATGTGAATCGTAAGCGGAACGACCGCGAGTTCTTGCGACCACAACATCATCACCGCGCGATAATCGCCGCCATAATGGCGGTGCGCGAGCTCGGCCAAAAATTCCGTGTGTCCGGGATGTTTGAATCCGGCTTTGTACAGAATCGATTTCGCGATCGGATTGGTGACGACGGCGCGCGCTTCGCCCTTGGCGACGCATTCGACCGCTCGCTCGATCGATCTCAGCGTTGAAGGGGCGTCGGCGGAATCAGGACTGCCGGCGACGACGCTCACGACGCGTCGCCCCGTATCCACGACAGGCAGCGCACGGGAGAATACGTCGCCCGCGTGCGCCGCCGTGGTCTGTTCGATCTCGATATCGAGCGCGAGATTGGCCGCGGTGCGCGCGATAAACGCCGGGTCGCTGAGCAAGAAGAAGGGCGGCAGATCGCATGAGTGACGCGCGACATAGGCCATGAGCGCGAGTTCCGGCCCAATCCCCGAAGGGTCGCCTTGTGTCAGAGCGATGGGCGGGGCCATGACGCCACTTTCTGAACCGCGCTTGGGAATATTCCCGACGCTGCATATGCGCGCGCAGAACGATCAAATCCATAAAAAATGCGCGTCGCTCATTTTAAAGCGACGCGCAGCAATCGTGTAACCCGTCAACGGAAAGGCTTAGGCCTTTCCGATCTGCGCATGGGGCACGCCTTCCTTGTCCAACAAAGCGACAAGCTCGCCGCTCTGGAACATTTCCTTCGTGATGTCGCAGCCGCCGATGAATTCATTCTTTACGTAAAGCTGCGGGATCGTCGGCCAATTGGAATAGGCCTTGATGCCTTCGCGGATCACCCCATCGGCGAGCACATTGATCGCCTTGTAAGGCACGCCCAGGTGATTGAGGATTTGCACCACCTGCATGGAGAAGCCGCATTGCGGCGCCTGCGGCGTGCCCTTCATGAAGAGCACGACGTCGGAGGATTCAATTTCACTCTTGATGCGGGCGTTAGCGTCGTCGGACATTTTCGTTTGCCTTTGTTGCGGCGTTCAAGGCGCCGGGTGAAGAGAGAGTTATGGCGCCCGCGTCGTCAGCTGCAGCGCATGCAGTTCCCCGCCTAGGCGGTCGCCGAAAGCCGCGTTGACCATCTGATGCTGCCTAACGCGGGTGAGGCCGCGGAATTGCTCAGAGACGACCGTGGCCGCCCAATGATCGTCATCATTGACGAGCGCGGTCAGCTCCACCTGCGCGTCGGGAATGGCGGCCTTGATAAGACGCTCGATTTCAACGGCTGGCATGGGCATTTTATGACACCTCTGTCGGGAAAGCGCCCGAAAACGCATTATCATCGCCGCCCATGAAGGCCGGCAGCGGGCTCTCGTGCCCCTCGCGCAACTCGGTCAGCAATATCGGCGCCTCTCCAGGAAGGATCAAGGCGTCGCCCCCGACGCGCCCGACCGCCTGGACGGGCGCGCCGGCCTCCGCGCACTCCTTCATAACGGCAGCGGCCTCGCCCTGCGCGACAGTCACAAGATAGCGCGCCTGATCTTCCCCAAAGAGCGCCGCGCGCCGAAGGCCCTCGGGAAGGTGTGTGATTTCGGCTCCCATGTCGCCCGCCAACGCCATTTCGGCGAGCGCGACGGCGAGGCCGCCGTCCGAAATATCATGCGCCGCGCTGACGCGCCCGGAAAGGATCAATCGCCGAACGAGATCGCCGTTCCTGCGCTCAGCGGCGAGATCGACGGGCGGCGGCGCGCCGTCGGCGCGTCCGCAAAGATCATGCGCATAGGCTGACTGGCCGAGCCAGCCCTTTGTCTGGCCGATGAGCAGGATGGTATCGCCCTCTCGCGCGAAGCCTGTTTGCGCCGCTTTGGACACGTCGGCGATGACGCCAACGCCGCCGATCGCCGGAGTCGGCAAAATGCCAGCGCCCTGCGTCTCGTTGTAGAGCGACACATTGCCTGAAACGATTGGGAAATCGAGGGCGCGCGCCGCCTCGCCGATGCCCTGCAGGCAGCCGACGAACTGGCCCATATATTCGGGCCGCTCTGGATTGCCGAAATTCAGATTGTCGGTCAGCGCCAGCGGCGTCGCGCCCCGCGCCGTGATGTTGCGCCAGCTCTCGGCGACCGCCTGCTTGCCGCCCTCATAAGGGTCAGCCGCGCAATAGCGCGCGGTAACGTCGGTCGTGAGCGCCAACCCTTTGGGCCCCTCCTTCACCCGGACGACCGCGGCGTCGCCGCCGGGGGGGCGCACGCTATTGCCGAGAATGAGGTGGTCATATTGCTCCCAGACCCAGCGTTTGGAGCAGAGATTCGGCGTTGCGAGAAGTTTCAGCAGCGCATCGCGGTTCGAGAAGGGCGCCTTGATCGAGCCCGGGTCGGACGCGGTCTGCTGGGGCGTTTGCGTCCAAGGCCTATCATAAAGTGGAGCTTCGTCGCCCAATTCCTTGATCGGCAGATCGGCTTTGACCTCGCCCCTGTGCTTGACGACGAAGCGGAGCGTGTCGGTTGTTTTGCCGACGATCGCGAAATCAAGCCCCCACTTCCGGAAGATCGCCTCGGCCTGTTTTTCGAGTTCAGGCTTAAGAACCATGAGCATGCGCTCCTGGCTTTCGGAGAGCATCATCTCATAGGCGGTCATGCCCTCCTCGCGGCAAGGCACGGCGTCGAGGTCGAGCTCAATACCGAGATTGCCCTTGGCGCCCATCTCCACCGCGGAAGAGGTGAGGCCGGCGGCGCCCATGTCCTGAATGGCGATGACCGCGCCGGACGCCATCAGCTCAAGGCACGCCTCGAGCAGCAGTTTCTCCGAAAATGGATCGCCGACCTGCACAGTCGGACGTTTTTCCTCCGCGTCTTCTTCAAAAGACGCCGACGCCATGGTGGCCCCATGAATGCCGTCGCGCCCGGTCTTCGAGCCGAGATAGACGATTGGATTTCCGACGCCCGCAGCGGCCGAATAAAAAATCGAATCGGTGCGCGCTAGCCCGACCGCCATCGCGTTGACGAGAATATTGCCGTCATAGGAAGCGTCGAATTCCGTCGAACCCCCGACTGTCGGCACGCCGAAACTATTGCCATAGTTGCCGATGCCGGCCACCACCCCGGCGACGAGCTGCCGGGTCTTGGGGTGCGTGGAACGGCCAAAGCGCAGAAGGTTCAGGCAGGCGATCGGCCGCGCGCCCATCGTGAACACGTCGCGAAGAATGCCGCCGACGCCCGTGGCCGCGCCTTGATAGGGCTCGATGAAGGACGGGTGGTTGTGGCTTTCCATTTTGAAAACGCAGGCGTCGCCGTCGCCGATATCGATCACGCCGGCGTTTTCGCCCGGACCGCGAATCACCCAAGGCGCCTTCGTCGGGAGCTTACGCAAGTGAATGCGCGACGATTTGTATGAACAATGCTCGTTCCACATGGCGGAGAAAATGCCGAGCTCGGTGAAGCTCGGCGTGCGGCCGATGAGCTTTAGGATGCGCGCATATTCATCAGGCTTGAGGCCGTGAGCGGCGGCGAGATCCGGCGTGACGGCGGGTTCAGTGGCGCTCACTTATCCTCGCATTGGCGGAATTTCTGCGCGGTTCGCAATTTTTCGCCGCGCTTTGGCGGCGAAAGGCTTACTGCGCAGGACTTGACGCGGCAAGCCGTGAGGCTGCCTAAAGTCAAACCTTCGGTTCTTTCCATGGCAGCGACTGCAGCAAAGCAAGGCGCCAGCTATCTCACATGGATTACAAGGATTGTTGCCGTAGAGACACAGCCGCCAAGAATGAGCAGCCCGTAGCCTAATTTTGCATCAGATGCGGTTGCATTACCAAAATTTTAGAGCAACGTGACAGTGACTTCGGCGCCTTTGTCGTCGACCGTCATCGCAGAATTTAATCCGGGGGTTCCGATGAAGAATTTTGTCCGCGGCACATTGGCCGCTCTTATGGTCGGGAGCGCCGGCGCCGCGTTTGCCGCTGATCTGCCCGTTTACAAAGCTCCGCCGCCTGCGCCGCCCGTATTCACCTGGACCGGCCTCTACGGCGGCGTGAACATCGGTTATGCCTTCGGCGACAGCTCTCGGGAAACGGGCGGCCTCGGCTATCTCACCCCCTTCCTGCCGGCCGGGGTAACGTTTGGAGCCCCGATAGCGCCATTTGGCTCGGCCTGGAGCGTCGACCAGAATCTGCATGGCGTCGCCGGCGGCGGACAGCTCGGTTACAATTATCAGTTCAACCCGTGGCTCGTCCTTGGCGTCGAGGCGGACATCCAGGCCACCGATGCGGTGTCCCACAGCAACACAGCGATTGGCCTTGTCGACGCCTTCGGGCCCCACATACAGAGCATCAATTCGACGAAGAACGTCGATTGGTTCGGCACGGTGCGCGGCAGGATCGGCCTAACTCTTCCCTCCATACCTAATGTGATGGTCTACGGCACTGGCGGCTTCGCCTATGGCCAAGTCATCAACAACGTCGGGTTCGCTGACAATTTCCTCACTCAGGGAATAAGCTCCGTCGGTCACGGCTATTTCGACAACACCAAAGTCGGCTGGGCGGCGGGCGGCGGCATCGAATGGTCGCCCTCGATGTTCCCGTCGTGGTCGCTCAAGGCCGAATATCTCTATGTCGATCTGGGCAATACGACGGTTAATTCGATACCGCTCAACGGCGGCTTTCCCGCGCTTGCAGGCTTCGGCGTCACGACTCCGATCTTCGCAGCGACGCATAGCTCACCGACCCGCTTTCATACAGTTCGCGCGGGCATAAACTGGCATTTCGACCCCTTCGCAGCTATAGCGCCTTCGAGCGTCGCCGGCGCTCTGCCCTCTATCAAGGGTCCGCCCCCGGCGGCTTTCGTGGATAGCTATCAGCCATTCCAAGTTCGCCTGAAGGTTGCCGGCGTCATTCCGTTGGCCGGCCATGGCACGGTTTTCGACTCGGGCGCTGGCTACCCTGGCCTTGGCTCCATTGGCGTGCTCTCGGGCCTTACTGGCTGGAATGGCGTGGTCGCCAACGCGAGCACGAACACCTCGACATCGATCATCCCAATGATTGATGCGGCCTATTACCTCACCAAGAACTGGGCCATCGAGGCGATTTGCTGCGTAACGCCCCATCATATCCAAGGCACCGGCACGATCGCCAGCGACTTCGCCCGCGCCTGGCTGTTCCCGCCGTCTGTCATGGCGCAGTATCACTTCACCAATTTCGGCGCTTTCCAACCCTATGTCGGCGTCGGCGTTAACTTCACGACCTTCTGGAATGTCCGTGTCAACAATGACACCTGGTCGATTCCTTTCCCCGCTGGGGCGCCGCTTGCCGGCTTGGGTCTTGGGGGTGTCTTCAGCTCATTCCAATATGCCACGGTTACCCCTTCTTGGGGCGCGGTTGGACAGGTCGGCTTCGACTATATGCTTAACGAGCATTGGGGCGTGAACCTTGACTTCAAATATGTCGGCATGCATCCGACGGTTCACTCCACGGTCGTCTCCTTTGCCCCGCAGGCGCCAGGGCTTGGATTTCCTGGATCTCCAGCGATCTTTATCCCGGTCAAGGTGTCTCTGCCGATCAATCCAATCGTCGTCTCGGCGGGTCTGACCTATCGCTTCGGCGGCAGCCTCCTGTCTCCGCTGTTCTGACGATAGACAAAGAAACCGGCTCACAATGGGCCGGTTTCAGATCGCTAAAAACCCCCGGCTCGCGCCGGGGGTTTTTAGATTCAGTTGAGCGTTGCATAGTGGGGCCTGGCCCGGCGCCCAGTGGACGCGGCGTAAAAACCTTATCCGCCTAGCAACCGGCAAATCGACTCGAGCTGCTCCAACGAGCCATAGCGGATACGCAGCTCGCCTTTTTCTCCGTCAGGACGAAGTTCAACGCGCATCCCGAGCGCGTCGCTCAGAGTTTTTTCAATGGCGCGCGTATCGGCGTCCTTGGCGGAACGACCAGAACGTTTCGCCGGCCGAATATTCTTGATTTCGTCCTGAGCGAGCCGTTCGACGTCGCGGACGGTCATTCCTTTTTCGACGATGCGCCGCGCCACCGCGGCCGGGTCGGCGACGGCAAGAAGCGCGCGGGCGTGACCGGCCGAGATCGCGCCTTCGGCTACGAGCTTTTTCGCCTCTTCCGGCAGATTCAGCAGGCGAATCGTGTTGGCGATATGCGGCCGGCTCTTGCCAATGATCTTGGCGATTTCGCCATGAGAATAGCCGAACTCTTCGCCGAGCCGTTCGTAACCCTTCGCCTCTTCGATGGCGTTGAGATCCGCACGCTGAACATTCTCGATGATGGCGAGTTCAAGCGCCTCCTTGTCGTCAGCTTCGTGGATGACGACCGGAACGTCGGAGAGTCCCGCCATTTGCGCGGCACGCCAGCGCCGCTCGCCGGCGATAATTTCATAAGCGTCGGCGACGCCGGCGAGGGCGCGCACGACGATTGGCTGAATGACCCCCTTCTGACGGATCGAGGCGGTGAGTTCGGCGAGATCTTCCTCGCGAAAGGAAAGCCGCGGATTACGCGGGTTCGGCCGCAAAAACTCGATCGGCGCCTTTCGCGGACCCCTTGGCCGCTCGACCGTGGCGACGTCTGCGGCGGCGTCGCCGAGAAGCGCCGCCAATCCCCGGCCGAGCCGGCGCCGCGATTCCTCCGCCATCTGCAAAAAGCTCCTTTTTCTTTCTTAAGCCGCGCGCAGCCGCTTCTCGCGCTGGATCACCTCCGAGGCGAGTTTCAAATAGGCCTGACTGCCGGAGCATTTGAGGTCATAGAGCAGCACCGGCTTGCCATGCGATGGCGCCTCGGAGACCCTGACGTTTCGCGGGATCATGGTGTCATAGACCTTCTCGCCCATGAAGCGGCGCACATCGGCGGCGACCTGGTTCGCCAGATTGTTGCGCGGGTCATACATGGTCAGAACGACGCCATGGATAGACAACTTTTGGTTGAGCGTCTGTTTGACCTGATCGACAGTCGAGAGCAGCTGCGATAGGCCCTCCAGCGCGAAAAATTCGCACTGCAGCGGCACGACGACGGCGTCGCTGCTGGCTAACGCATTTATTGTCAATAGGTTAAGTGACGGCGGGCAGTCGATCAAGATATAGTTATAACGGCGCTCCTCATCGTGATCGGCCGCCAACTCCGCAAACGCACGCTTCAACCTAAAGGCGCGATCCTTGTCATTAGCGATTTCAAGCTCGACCCCGAGAAGATCGAGCGTCGAAGGCGCGATTGAGAGGCGCGGCACCGCTGTGGCGACGATGGCGTCGGCGAGACTCGATTCGCCGAGCAGCACGTCATAGGTCGAGATCGGCCGGTGCTGACGATCAATTCCGAGGCCCGTCGAGGCGTTGCCCTGCGGATCAAGGTCGATGACGAGAACTTCCTCGCCGACCGCGGCAAGCGCCGTTCCGAGATTGATGGCGGTGGTCGTCTTTCCCACGCCGCCCTTTTGATTGGCCAGCACAAGAATGCGCGGCGAAGAGGAAGCGGTCACGATGGGGAAGCCTTGCGCTTGACGACGACGATGCGCGCGCCCTTGCGCGTGCGGCTTTCCGTCGATTCGCAGCTAAAGCTACCCAGCGCTTGAACCGCGGTCAATTCGTCTCGCCACTCTTCCCCTTTTAAAAATACGCCAATGGCGCCCTGCTGCAGCGGTTTTTCGGCAAGCTCAACCAGGCGCGTCAGCGGCGCGAGGGCGCGGGCGCTGACGCCGTCAATTTGGCCGGCCAGCGTTGGAATCACCTTCTCGATGCGCTCAGCGTGAACGATGGCTGGCGCGCGTGTTTCACGTGAAACAGCGCGCAGGAAGCCGGCCTTGCGCTGATCGCTCTCGATCAGGTGAATGACAGCGTTCGGCTGGTCCTTCAGGAGGAGAGCGGTCACCAGCGCTGGAAAGCCGGCGCCGGATCCCATATCCGCCCAGCGCCTGATATTCGGCGCGACGGCCTGAATCTGCGCGGAATCAGCGAAATGCCTTAGCCAAATTTCGTCGATTGTGGGGGAGGAAACGAGATTAATCTTTGCCTGCCAGCGCTTCAGCAGCGCCGCGTAGAGTTCAAGCTCCGCTTCGATTGGCTTGAGTTCCGGGAAGAGATCCAGCGCCTCCTCCCGGCCGGCGTCTGCTTTCACGCGCGGCGCGCCCGCGCCGCCAGCAGCGTCAGCGCAGAAGGAGTCATGCCGTCGATGCGCTGCGCCTGGCCGATCGTGCGCGGCCTCAGAAAACTCAGCTTTCCACGCAATTCCGCCGACAGGCCGGCGATCGACGCATAGTCGAGACCCTCCGGGAGCGCCAAGCGTTCGTCGCGTCGATACGCGTCAATATCGGCCTGCTGCCTATCGAGATAGACGGCATAGCGCGCCTCGTTCTCGAGCCGCTCCCCAATTGCGGGATCAATTTCGCTGAGCTCAGGCCAAATCGAGGTTAGCCGATCCAGGGTGATGTCCGGAAAGGACAGCAGCGCATAGGCGGTGCGGCGCAAGCCGTCCTGATTGACCGGCAGGCCGTGTCGGCGCGCTGCGGCCGATGTCAGTTCCCGCGCCTGCAGCATCCTTCGCCCAGCCTCAAGGCTGGCGGCGCGGGCGGCATAATGGAACGCGCGGCAGGCGCTCACGCATCCGATCTCGACGCCCCGCGGCGTTAGGCGCTCGTCCGCGTTGTCTGCGCGCAGCGACAGGCGATATTCGGCGCGCGAAGTGAACATGCGATAGGGCTCGCTGACCCCGCGCGTAACGAGATCGTCGATCATGACGCCGAGATAGGCTTCGGCGCGATCGAAGACGATTGCGCTCTTTCCAGCCACATGGCGCGCCGCGCTGATCCCAGCGACGATCCCCTGCGCCGCGGCCTCTTCGTAGCCCGTCGTGCCGTTGATCTGCCCGGCGAAGAAAAGTCCGCAAATCCGCTTGGTTTCGAGCGTCGCCGCAAGTTCGCGCGGATCGACATAATCATATTCGATCGCATAGCCCGGCCGCAGAATGCGCGCTTCCTCCAGCCCAGGAATGGCGTTGATGAAGGCCTGCTGGGTCGCCAGCGGCAGAGAGGTCGAGACGCCGTTCGGATAGACGATGTGGTCGTCGAGCCCTTCGGGTTCAAGAAAGATCTGGTGCGCTTCGCGGTCGGCGAAGCGGGTCACCTTGTCCTCGATCGAGGGACAGTAGCGAGGTCCTGGGCCGGATATCGCCCCCGTGCGCAAGGGCGAGCGGTGCAGATCGTCGAGGATGATCTGATGCGCGGCCGGCGTCGTGCGGGTGACTCCGCAGGCGATCTGACGGTTTTCAATCTTCGTCGTCAGATAGGAGAAGGGCTCGGGCGTCGGATCGCCCCATTGTTCTTCGAGCGCTCCCCAGCGGATGGTGCGCCCGTCGAGCCGCGGCGGCGTGCCGGTCTTGAGACGCGCCACAGCAAAGCCCGCCGCCCGCAATCGTCGGCTCAACGCGTTTGAGGGCGCGTCGCCCATCCGGCCGGCCGGCGTGCGTTCGTCGCCGATATGGATCACCCCGCCGAGAAAGGTGCCGGTCGAAACGACGACGGCCGGGGCGCGAATTTCGCCGTTAGCGGTGACGACGCCGCGAATGGCGTCGTTTTCCATCAGCAGGTCTTCGACAGAGGCTTCGACGGTCGTCAGATTTTCCGTTTCGTCGAGCGCCGCTTGCATCGCCGCGCGATAGAGCCTGCGATCGGCTTGGGCGCGCGGACCCCACACGGCCGGGCCCTTGGAGCGGTTGAGAACGCGGAATTGGATTCCGGCGGCGTCGGCGACGCGCCCCATCAGGCCGTCGAGCGCGTCGATCTCCCGAACCAGCTGGCCCTTTCCCAATCCGCCAATCGCGGGATTGCAAGACATTTCACCAATTTTTTTGCGGTTCTGTGTCACGAGCGCGGTGCGCGCGCCAAGGCGCGCCGCCGCGGCCGCCGCCTCGCAGCCGGCGTGCCCGCCGCCGATCACAATGACATCGAAGCTCTTCATGCTTGGATCTGTTTCACGTGAAACATATCATTTGCCAATACAGAAACGCGAGAAAACTGCGTCGAGAACGTCCTCGACGTCGACGGCGCCAACAATCCGGCCCAGCGCCTGACCGGCGCGGCGTAAATCTTCCGCCAGAAGCTCCAGCGCCCCTGCTCCGCCGATAACGGTTTCGACGCTGGCCACAGCCTGCTCAAGCGCCAGGCGATGCCTTTCCCTAGTAATCAGCGCCGCCACGCCGTCGCCCAATCTGGCGCGGGCATGCGCTTCGATCGCCGCAGCAAGGGTTTCGAGCCCCTCGCCGCTCAAGGCGCAGACCCCGATTGCGGCATCAACCGCTGGCCTGAGGTCGGTCTTGGTCGCGACGTGGATCGTTTCAATATCGCTGCGCGGCGGCGGCTCCGCCGCATCCGATAGCCATAGCGCCAGATCTGCGGTCTCGACCCGCGCGAGCGTCCGATCGACGCCGATCCGCTCAATTTCGTCCGCCGCCTCGCGCAGTCCCGCGGTGTCGATCAGCGTGACCGGAAGTCCGCCAATGTCGAGATGGGCCTCGATCATGTCTCGGGTCGTGCCGGGAATCGCCGAAACGATCGCGAGATCACGTTGGGTCAGAGCGTTGATCAGCGTTGATTTTCCTACGTTTGGCCGCCCTAGAATGATGACCGTGAAGCCGTCGCGCATGCGCTCGGACGCCGGCGCGATCTGTAGCGCTGCACGCATGTCTTCGGCGACAGGAGAAAGCATTTCACCGAGCTGCGCCTGTGAAAAACCGCCGACGTCGGCCTCGTCGCTGAAATCGAGTTCTACTTCAAGAAGCGCCAAAGCATCGACCAGAGCCCCCCGCCAGCCTTCGACTTTGCGCCGCAGGGCGCCCCCGGCGACCCTCAGCGCTTGGCGGCGCTGCCCTTCAGTCTGCGCGTCGATCAAATCGGCGAGCGCTTCGGCTTGAGACAGATCGAGCTTGCCATTGGCGAAGCCGCGCCGGGCGAATTCGCCGGGCTCCGCCGGCCGCAGGCCGGGCAATCTCTGCAGCGCGGCAAGCGTACCCTCGATGACGGCGCTGCCGCCGTGGAGCTGCAGCTCCGCGTAGTCTTCGCCCGTCGAGGAGGCGGGTCCTGGAAAGAACAGCGCGATCCCGCGATCTAGCATGTCGCCACTCGCCGGATCGCGCAGGACCACAAATGTCGCCCGCCGCGGCTCGGGAAGCCTGCCGGCGAGCGCCTTGAGCGCCTCCCCCGCCCCCGGACCGGAAATCCGAATGATGGCGATCGCCGAGCGCCCGGCGCCAGTGCCAAGCGCAAAAATTGTGTCGGGCGACGTCATGGCGTCCCAACCTCGCGACGATGAGGTGCAGCTAAGACAATTCCTGGCAGCCTGCCCGCATTCCAACAGACGAACCCAATAATGTTGCACCGCACAATAAACAGGCCCGGCGACGACAAGGCGACGCCTCGACGCGGCTCGACGAGCGCGCAGGCCTTGCCAGCGGCGTTGCGAAAGAAGACCGCACGCTCGCCAAAACGCGCATCGCGAGCGACGCGACCCGCTACAGACGCCACGCGAGGCCGACGATCGGCCACAGATTGGCGAAGTTTGAAAAGATTGCCCCACGCTTCGATCATCATCACGCGACTCATGCCATGCGCCCGTCACGCCGGCTATCTCCTTTCATTTTCCTAAAAACGCTAAAACTCGACGGTCACGATCAAAAGTTGGGTTTAGCAGGAACCATTCGACGCATTGGCCGTTTCTGGTTCGCGAGTCTTTTCAACCGGTCATTTCAAAGTTCATATCCGCCGACGTAAGCACCGGAGAATTTCCATGTCCGTGCTTCGTATCTCGTGTCCGAAAAAATTTGCGCGCGTCGAAACGACGTATCGTGCAACAATTTTATTGAGCATTGGCTTCATGCTTTATCTCTCTCTCCAAGCAGCGCGCGCGCAAAGCACGATCGCCGACTACGATCGCATCGTCGCCGAAGCCAAGCGATGTATGGCGGCAGACGAGCCATGCATAGTCGCTGGCGGCGTCAAAGGCTGCCGGTGTCCGACCGCCGTGCGCGCCAGCCAAGCGCAACGCGTATCGGCGATGGCGCAAGGCGCCACGTGTCCGCAGATTGAGCGGCTCTACTGCCCGCCTTTACGCGCCCCGCGTTGCATCGATGGTCGATGCGCCGCGGACGTTAATTCTCCATGACTGCCGTTAAACGCCGCGCTTTTTTGCAATTATATCGAGGAGGTGAAAATGTTTGCGATTGTCCAAAAACATTTAGCGCGAGTTCAAAGCGGGGGCGCGCGGAGCTCTCTCGCCGCATGGCTCTTTCTCGTTCTGGCCGCGCAACCCGCATCGGCCGACAAGACATATTATCTCGATGAATCGACCGACTTTACTGGCAATGGTTGCGAGAACGCCGACCTGAACGATGTGACGTCGAGCCTGCGAAGCTCTCTCAACTCCAATGGCTGGAGCGGGCAACGATGGACCAATTCAAACGCCTGGCCGCAGGATTATTTTGAATCCACGATGGCTGGATTATCCGGCGTCGACAACCTGTATGGCGACAACTTTCTACTCACGGTATACGCCGGCCACGGCAATCGTGCGCTCGTTCAATTCGGATTCATGCGCAACGGACGCTGCACGGTCAATCTTGAAACACAGGCGCGGCTCGGTCTGCAGGGCGGAAACAAGGCCGTGTATGCCATGTATGTCACGAGCTGCACGCTGAACCTCGATTCGCTTTCGCGCAACTTCAATCACGAAATTCGACAGCAGTTCGGCTATCACAATTCGCCCTCGGTCAAGGACGACCAGCCGCGCGATTTTTTCGAGGAGACGAACTCGAAGACCAATGCGAGAGCCTGGATCGACGAGATGGAAGATCGTCCTGGCTGGTTTACTGGCGACAATTCGCCGATCGCGCTGACGCACGGGCTCGACTCAAGTCACTGCGACTGGGTTCGTGACACAGCCAAATTGCGTGGCGACTCGCTGCTTTTCACGCCGCCGGAGCCCTGGGGCTGGTTCTGCTGGATTATGTACGATCATGGCGCCAGCGGCTGCTGAATATTTTTTAGGAGGCTACTATGAAAAATTTTTATCTCACCGCCCTCTTCGCATTTTCCACGTCGCTTGCAGTGACGGAAGCGCGCGCGCAAGAAACTTCCGACGTTCCGAAACGCGTGGCGACCTTTGAAATGAACTGGAAGAAGCGCGACGGATCAGCGATCTCGGATTTGGCCCGCTCGGCTGCCGAAATCCTCACCGGTCGCGACCTCCGAGCGAAGACTCCCGTCGTCGAACCGGTGAAAAATATCCGCGCGGGTCGTATGCAAGTGATGATTCCCGACGCGCCTTCGCTCGAAATGACCTATCTGCCCGATTACGATGAATTGAGGATCGTCGACACGGAACTTTTTTCCGCGCGCGCCCCCGAGCGTGATCTCGCCCAAAGCGACGCAATGAAAATCGCCCGCAACGCTTTCGACATGCTTGCACAACGGAAGCTGATCGATCCGGCCCAATATGATTGGGAAAAAGCCGATGTGGGCTTCACCTGGGTTGGCGGCGCTTCGCGCGCGTCAAAAGCCAGCGAGCGCAAGCGTGTTGAATATCGCATCACTCTACGGCGCGTGCTCAATGGCATCGAACTGGCGAATGCCGGCCTGCGTTTGGCCGTGCACGCCAATGGACGCTTGTCCGGCCTGCGACTGGGCGGCGTGACTGTTGCATCGAAACAGGGAAGGCAAATGGAAGAGCCAACCGGACGTGGTCGTTGGCTTGAGCCAAAACAGTCGATGGACGCTCTACGCGGCCGCTTTGAGCGCGACATCGTCGCAGCTCAAAAGGCCAAAGCGAACATCGCATGGTCCAAGATCATGTATGTCATGCCGGAGAAGGAGCGTTCATCCGTCGTCGAACCGCTCTATGTCGTGTCCTATTCGCTACAGACGCCAACGCCCGAAAACGAAATGGCGGTCAGCCGTCGCAAAACGATCGGTTTCTCGCTTGTCGATGCGAATGCTCCGCCGGTCGACCTTACGCCGCCAACGCACGAACCGGCGCCTGACCAAACCCAGAAGCCTGGAAAATAACGACGGACGTTAAGGACGTTCAGGGCGACTAAGTATTCATCGAATCGAAGAAGCCCTGATTGTTCTTCGTCTCGCGCAGCTTTCCGAGTAAGAATTCGATCGCGTCGACCGTGCCCATCGGATTGAGGATACGCCGCAGCACATACATCTTCTTGAGGATATCGCTTGCAACAAGCAGCTCCTCCTTGCGGGTGCCTGAGCGCGTGATGTCGATCGACGGGAAGACGCGCTTATCGGCGACCTTGCGGTCGAGAATGATCTCGCTGTTGCCGGTCCCTTTGAACTCTTCGAAGATGACTTCGTCCATGCGCGAGCCGGTGTCGATCAGCGCCGTCGCGATGATCGTGAGCGAACCGCCTTCCTCGATATTGCGCGCCGCGCCGAAGAAGCGCTTCGGCCGCTGCAGAGCGTTGGCGTCGACGCCGCCGGTCAACACCTTGCCGGACGACGGCACGACGGTGTTGTAGGCGCGCCCGAGCCGCGTGATCGAGTCGAGCAGGATCACCACGTCGCGGCGATGTTCGACGAGACGTTTCGCCTTCTCGATCACCATTTCGGCGACTTGCACGTGACGCACCGCCGGCTCGTCGAAAGTCGATGACACGACTTCGCCGCGCACGCTGCGCTGCATGTCGGTGACTTCCTCAGGCCGCTCGTCGATGAGAAGAACGATGAGATAGCATTCCGGATGATTAGTCGTGATCGATTGCGCGACATTCTGCAGAAGAACCGTCTTGCCGGTGCGCGGCGGCGCAACCACCAGCGCACGCTGTCCTTTGCCGATCGGCGCAACGAGATCGATGACGCGGGAAGACAGATCCTTCTTGGTCGGGTCTTCGATTTCGAGCTTGAGGCGCTCGTCCGGATAGAGCGGCGTCAGATTGTCGAAGGGCACCTTATGGCGCACCTTCTCCGGATCTTCGAAATTGATGCTGTTGACCTTCAAGAGCGCGAAATAGCGCTCGCCCTCCTTGGGGCTTCGGATCATGCCCTCGACCGTGTCGCCGGTGCGCAGTCCGAATTTCCGGATTTGCGAGGGTGAGACGTAGATGTCGTCGGGACCGGCGAGATAATTCGCGTCGGGCGAGCGCAGAAAGCCGAAGCCGTCCTGCAACACTTCGACGACGCCTTCGCCGACGATTTCGACGTCCCGGCTCCCGAATTGCTTCAGGATAGCGAAGAGAAGCTCCTGTTTGCGCAGGAGAGAGGCATTCTCGACTTCATGCTCTTCGGCGAAAGCGAGGAGTTCGGCGGCGGACTTGGCCTTCAAGTCCGAAAGTTTAATTTCCCGCATTCAGGATGAACCTTGGGTATTTGGGCGCAGGTGGAGAGAAGCCGGGGATAAGCGGTGGGGCGGGGAATATGGCCTTCCCGAGCGCCGGCGGAAATTCCGGCGATGCCGCTACAAGCAGACACGGGCCTCAGAGGGATAAGCTCCCTTAGACAATTTTGAGATGCGAATCAAGAGCGCGCTTTAGCCCCTGAAAAAGCCGATCCGACCAGGACAGCCGTCCCTCTTGGTCGCTTCATATGATTCAGAACGGCTTGACGATCACCAGAATGACCACGCCGATCATGAGCAAGGTCGGCAATTCATTAACGACGCGGTAATAGCGCGGCGAATGAACATTGGCGTCTTCCGCGAAACGGCGCAGCAGCGCGCCGTCATAGATATGTGCGGCGGTGAGAAGCACGACGAGCGTCGCTTTTGCGTGAAACCAGCCCGACGACAGCGCCCCTCCCTCGATCGCGAGATAGAGACCCGTGATCCAGGCGACGAGCATTGCCGGCGTCATGATATAGCGATAGAGTCGGCGCTCCATGATCTTGAAGGTATCGGAAAGCGGGCCCGCGCTGGCGCTCGCATGATAGACGAAGAGCCGCGGCAGATAGAGAAGCCCCGCCATCCAGGAGATGATGGCGATGACATGCAGCGCCTTAATCCATGCGTACATGGTCACGCCCCCCGTCGCACGCGAGCGACAAGCCGTTCGACATTTTCAATCGGCGTTTGCTGCAAGATGCCATGACCGAGATTGAAAATATGCGGCCGGCCTTTGAATGCCGCGAGAATGGAATCGATTTCGCGGTCGAGCGCATCTGCGCCAGCGACAAGCGCCAGCGGATCGAGATTGCCTTGCAGCGGAACATTGCGCGCAGTTTGGGCGACAGCCCATGCAGGATCGAGCGCCGTATCGATCCCATAGCCATCGGCGCCGACGGTCTGCGTGAGTTTCGGCAAATGCGCGTCGGCACCGCGCACGAAGGCGATCACCGGCGTTCGCTGATGACGCGCCTTGACGCCTTCAATGATGCGGCGAACCGGCTCAGCCGACCAACGCTGGAATTCATGCGCCGGCAAGACGCCAGCCCAGCTGTCGAAAATCTGGACAACTTCAACTCCAGCGTCGATCTGACGCGCCAGATAGTCGATCGAAGCCTCAACCAGCTGGTCGATCAGCTTCGCAAATGCTTCGGGGTAGCGATAAGCGAAGAGACGCGCCGGCCCCTGATCCGGCGTTCCTTGTCCGGCGATCATGTAACTCGCCACGGTGAAGGGCGCGCCGCAAAAACCGATGAAGGCGACGTCGGACGGAAGCGCCGCTTTCACCAGATCGATCGTCTCGAAGACGGGCGAAAGATGTTCAATCTTGAACTCGCCGAGTCGCGCAGCCTGCGCCGGCGTTTCGATCGGCTCGAGTCGCGGCCCGGCGCCGGTCTCGAACGACACAAGCTGACCCATGGCGTCGGGCACGACTAGAATGTCGGAAAAGAGGATAGCGGCGTCGAAGTGAAAGCGCCGGATCGGCTGCAGCGTCACTTCCGCAGCCTTTTTTGGCGAGTAGCAGAAATCGAGGAAACTTTCCGCGGTCGCCCGCACCTCGCGATATTCGGGAAGGTATCGACCGGCCTGACGCATCAGCCACAAGGGCGGAATTTTTCGCGCTTCTCCACGCAGAACCGAAAGAAGCGCCTTTTCCTCCGCCATCCCGTTTAATCCCTCCGTATCGTTCATTGGAGTCGGCGTAGCGTGAATCGGCGTTAAAAGAAAATTCATTTTAAAAGGAATTGATTCTTTATTTGTATCTCGGAAGGCACGAAGGTTAATTTTCATTAACCAGTCGCCCACAGGCGATCGGCGAACGCCCAGCGGCCTCGAGAAGCGCGGGAAAAATCCGGACGGCAAATGGAATCATCGGTATATCGGAAATTCTCGGCGCAGATGATTGTGGACCGCCTGTGAATCCCTGGAATGCCGGCTCCTTCCAAATTCCGTTCGACAGGACTTTGCCTGTTGAGCGCTTGGCCGAGCTTTTCCCGCTGACCGAAGCGCCGCAAATTTCAGCGGCGCTTTATCCCCGCTCTTCGGCTTATGCGCAGGGGCTGTGGATGTGATCGACCAGCAGACCTTTCCCTTCTGGCGCGAATCGGCGCCGCTGATTCTCGCCTCGAAAAGCGCTGGCCGCCGTCAGGCGCTGCTGCATTCGGGCGTGCCGTTCGAATCGATTCCGGCGGACGTTGACGAACGCGCAATCGAATCTAGTCTTGGAGGCGCTGACGCCGACGCGATTGCTCTAGCTTTGGCGCGCGCCAAGGCGCTCGCGATTTCCGCTCCAGGGCGGCTCGTTCTTGGCGCCGATCAGGTCGCAAGCTGCGAAGGCAGGATTTTCGGCAAACCCGCAAATATGCAGGAGGCCGAAGCACTCCTGCGGTTTCTTTCCGGGCGGCGACACCGGCTGCATTCGGCGATTGCGCTCGTCCGCGACGGCGCGATCATTTTCGAGACCGTCGGAGTCGCTGACCTGACGATGCGCAAGCTCACTGATGAATTCATCGCCGCCTATCTCGCGGCGGTTGGAAAAGATACGTTGACCTCAGCGGGCGCCTATCAGATCGAAGGCTTAGGCGCGCAACTCTTCTCGAAGGTCGAAGGCGATCATTGGACAATCATGGGCCTACCCCTTCTGGCGGTTCTCGAGGCGCTTCGACGCGAGGGAGCGCTTCTCTCGTGAGCGGGCAAAAGATGCTCCGCGTCGGTCTTACCGGCTCGATCGGCATGGGCAAGTCGACGACGACCGATATGTTCCGCGCTGAAGGCATAGAGGTGCTCGATTCGGATCGGCTCGTGCACGATCTCTACAAAGGCCCCGCCGCAGCTGAGATTGACCGCGCCTTCCCTGGCGTCGTCACCGATGGCGTTGTGGACCGGCAGCGGCTCGCCGACCGCGTTCTGAACGATCCTGTGGCGCTCAAACGTCTCGAAGACATCGTGCATCCAATGGTGTGGAAGGCGCGCGACGCCTTGATCGAAGAGCGCCGAAAGATCGGCGACCGCATCATCGTCTTCGATATTCCGCTGCTCTTCGAAACCGGCGCCGAAAATGAGTTTGACGCCATCGTCGTCGTCACCGCGCCGGAAGATGTGCAAAAGGCGCGGGTTCTTGCGCGTGGACGCATGACGGCGGAGAAATTTGCGTCCATTCTATCGAAGCAGACGCCTGATTCAGAAAAGCGCGCCCGCGCCGATTTCGTGGTGCATACCGACAAGGGTCTGGACGCAGCGCGCGAAGAGGTGCGAAACATCATAAAGGCGCTTGAAGCGCGGCTTGGATGAAGAATGCGCGAGATCGTTCTCGATACTGAAACGACGGGGCTCGATCCATCGAGCGGCCATCGCGTCGTCGAGATCGGGGCGGTCGAGATCTCCAATCTCATCCCGACCGGCCGCTATTTTCATTGCTATGTCGATCCAGAGCGCGACATGCCGGAAGAGGCGTTTCGCGTGCATGGGCTCTCTCGCGAATTCCTCGCGCAGCACAAAGTCTTTAAGGAGATCGCGGGCGCATTTCTCGATTTTATCGAGGATGCGCCGCTTGTCATTCATAACGCCGAATTCGACACGCGCTTTCTCAACGCCGAATTCGCGCTTATGAATTTGCCGCCATTGGGCGGCGCGCGCATTGTCGACACGCTCGCCATGGCGCGCCGCCGCCACCCCGGCGGCCCCAACTCTCTCGACGCTCTGTGCCAGCGCTACGCGATCGATCTTTCTCGTCGCGACAAACACGGCGCTCTACTCGACGCCAATCTACTGGCTGAGGTCTATGCCGAGCTTTGCGGCGGGCGGCAGGCGGCGCTGTCGCTTCGGACGGTCCATGCCGTGCGTATCGC
Organism: Methylocystis sp. B8; assembly: GCF_005771425.1. Classification (GTDB taxonomy): domain Bacteria; phylum Pseudomonadota; class Alphaproteobacteria; order Rhizobiales; family Beijerinckiaceae; genus Methylocystis. The sequence continues at coordinate 59,137 of NZ_VBTZ01000004.1, forward strand.
CGCGTCAGGCGATTTGCTGACGCGTCGCGCCAAACCTCTCCCGCCGCGGTTGAGCGCGGCCGAGGAGGCGGCCCACGTTATTTTCGTCGCGACGATGAAATCGCCGATCTGGGATCGCTATCTCGCCACCGACGAAGCTGAGGCGAGCGTCGCTGGCTAATTCGGCTGAGTTGTCGCCTGGCCCGCGGCTTCGGCCGTCTTTTGCTGATAGAGCGCGACGAAGTCGATCGGGTCGATATAGAGCGGCGGATAGCCGCCTTTGCTGGTCGCGTCCGCCACGATCTGTCTTACGAAGGGAAACAGCATGCGCGGACATTCGATCATCACGATCGGATGAATTTGCTCTTCGGGAATGTTCACGAGCCGGAACACGCCGCCATATTCGAGGTCGAGCTTGAAGAGCAGCCCATCTCCCTCGCCGGCCTTGCAGTCGAGGGTCAGCCCTACTTCAAAGTCCGTCGGCGCCAGTTGCTTGGCGTTGACGTTGACCTGGATCGAAATGTTGGGCGCCTTCTCCTGCGGACCGAGCGAACGCGGCGCATTGGGATTCTCGAAGGAGAAATCCTTCAAATATTGAGCGAGCGAATTGAGAGCCGGAGCGCCGCCCGGCGCTTCTTGCGCGCCGTTGCCATTCGTATCGGTCATGTAAGGGTCTCCAGCAGAGCCGTTGCAACGAGAATTCGCGCCCGCCTAACACGTCTATTAGATGCGAACAAGGCGCGTCCTCATCGCTCCTGTTTCGCCGCGCCGCGCCGCGGCCTGCCCCCCGCGCTGCGCGCTTCGCGGCGCCATTCGCGAGGGTCGAGATCGATCAGGCGAGGGTCGGCGACGCCCGATCGAGCGCGTAATCGCCGCGCGACGTTTTCCCGCACTGAAGGGGATTTCAGCGCCAGTCCGACGAAATCGGAGGCGAAACCTGGCAGAATGAGAAGGATCGAGGCGAGCGCCTGCATCGCGCCGTCCAGCATCGCGCCGTCAACCATGACGCCGCTGTCGCCTTTCGCCTTGGCGGCGACCCGCGCGCGAAGGAAGTCGAGAAGGCGCTTGACGTCGGAAAGGCCGAGAAGCGAAGCGCCAATGGCGAGCGCAATCGCCACGAGAAGCCCCACGGCGCGCACGACGAGCGCGAAGGAGAGAATCTCCAGCACGATCCATGCTGCAAGCGCTGCGCCGATAAGCTTCGAATTCACCGAATTCATCCGTGTCTTGCCTTCTACGCGCGCTCCGTCCGCGGCAATACGCCCGCCCCTTGATTCGTGACATGTGCGAAGCGACATGATAGCCGACCACAGATTTATTCGGGAGTTGCTAATGCCGGGCTCCGGCGATCTCTTTGATCCGACCCTTATCGTTTTCGCGGCGCTCGCGGTTTTCGTCATCTGGAAGCTGCGCTCGGTGCTCGGAATGCGGGTGGATCGCGAAACCCCGCCGCCCGCCCGCTTTGCGCCGCGGCGGCCCGCGCCCGCCACGCTGGCGCCCATGCCGGGCGCTGCGCCCGTCGCAGAAACGCCTTCGCGGCCAAGCGGCGCCGAGCGTTGGGAGGGCGTGGCTGAGAAAGGCGTCGCTTCCGCCTGGAGCGGCCTCGACGCCGTGGCGGCCTCCGATCCCAGCTTCGACGGCAAAGCTTTCCTCAGCGGCGCGCGCCGCGCATACGACCTCATTGTCACCGCTTTCGCCAAGGGCGACCGGGAGACCTTGAAGCCGCTCCTGTCGCAGGACGTTTTCGATGGGTTCTCCTCGGAAATCGCGCGGCGCGAGCAGCAGGGCGAAACGATGGAGACCGCGGTGGTCGCGATCGACTCGGCGACGGTCGACGCCGCCCAGGCAGTCGCCGGCCGCAATGAGGTGACGGTGCGTTTCGTCGTCCGGCTGATGAGCGTGCGTCGGGACAAGGCCGGCGAAACCATCGATGGCGGGCAGACGCGCAAGGTCGTCGAACGCTGGACCTTCGCGCGCGATTCTAAGGCCAGCGATCCGAACTGGAAGCTCGTCGCGACGCAAGCCGAAGACTGAGAATGTCGACGGAAAATGCGCCGCAGTTTTCCGCTTCCGATCTGTTGCAAAGAATAGAGTTCGAAGAGATCGACGGCTTTTCGGCCGACGATCTTTCCGCGGCTTTCCAAGCTTTCCGGCGTTCCGCCGAAATCATCGTCGCCGGCGCGAAAGAGCAGCGCAGCGCGGTTCCGCCGCCGCAATCGCTCCTTGCAGCCGCGCGCGTGGCGCTCGACGGCGCCAATGATCCCGCCTCTTTCTTTCGGGACTGGTTTCGTCTTCACGTCATCAAGACGCCAGGCTTCGTCACCGCCTATTATGAAGTTGAGGTCGACGCGAGACTGTCGCCGGAGTCGGGCTTCGTAACGCCGGTTCTGTCGCGTCCTCTCGATCTCGTAACGCTGAACGACGCGCCTCTTGTATTGTCTTCCGGCGAGAAGCTGACAAGCGCGCGACGTCGGGCTGATGGCGCGCTGGCGCCCTATCCAGACCGGCGCGCGATCGAAGAGGAAGGCGCGGCGCCGAGCGCGCATCCTCTCGCCTATGTCCGTGATCCCGTCGAATTGTTTCTCATTCAGGTGCAAGGTTCGGCGCGATTGCGTCTACCGGGCGGCCCCGCCCTGGCGCTCACCTATGACGGGCGCAACGGATGGCCCTACACTTCCATTGGTCGGCTGATGATCGAGCGCGGGCTGGTGGCGCAAGCCGAGATGTCGCTCGATGTGATGAAGGAGACGTTGCGAAGGCTCGGAACCGCTCCTGGCGAACCGGGTCGGCGGCTGATGCAGGAAAATCGCTCCTACGTGTTCTTTCAGATCGACAAATCGGAACGACGAAGGATTGGCCCAATCGGGGGTCAGGGCGCGCCGTTGACGCCGCTTCGATCGATCGCCGTGGACCGTTCGATCTGGTGCTACGGCCTCCCTTTCTGGATTGATGCGCGAATTCCCTGGCAGGAAGAAACGGAAACGCAATTTCGCCGCTTGATGATCGCGCAGGACACCGGATCTGCCATAATTGGGCCTGCGCGCGCCGATCTTTTCTTCGGCGCGGGCGAAGCGGCGGGTCGTCGCGCTGGCGACGTGCGTCACGCCGCCCATATGATCGTGCTGCTGCCGAAGGACGTTGGGGACGGTCCGTGAGGGAGGAAAATACTCGCCGCTATGCGCGCCGGCTTTCGCAGGCCGAAGCGGAGCTCTGGACGACGGTGACGGCCGACGTCCGGCCTTCGCGCGCGCGTCCGAAAAAGCCGGCGCCATCCTCGCCTTCCCTCGAGACGGGCGCGCCGCCTCCGGCGGCCTCTATCGCTCACGATCGGCCGCCAGCGCCAAAGCCTCCGCCAGGGCCGGTCGACATCGACTCGCGCACCTTCACGAAGATCAAGCGCGGCCGACTCGAAGTCGACGCCAAGCTCGATCTTCACGGCATGCGACAGTCCGAGGCGCAGCGCGCCTTAACGGCGTTCCTGCGCAGGTGCCAAGGGAATGGCGCGCGCATCGCTATTGTCGTGACGGGGAAGGGGCTGACGCGGGAAGAGGGCGGCGTGCTGCGCCGCGTGGTGCCGATGTGGCTCGAAGCCCCGAATTTGCGCGACGTGGTCGTGGGCTTTGGCGAAGCCGCGCGCCATCATGGCGGCGAAGGCGCGCTTTATGTGCGCATCCGCCGCGCCGATCGCGCGCGATAGAGCGCGCTAGCCCGCCGTCGCTTCCCCTGAGACATCGGACGAAGGCAAAGCGACAGGTTCGGCGGGGCGCGTCAAAAAGGCGGCCGGAATATTAGGCTTGCCTTCTTCGGTCAAATGTTGTGCGGAGTCCGGCGGCGGCTTCCATTCGAAGGCGTCGAGCCGGCCGGTGACGGGTGAAATCGGCAGCCAGCTTTTCGAAACGACTCCGTCGGCGATCCAGACCGGATCGCGCGGCGCGCGCGAGCCGCGGGCGAGCCATTCGCGCACCGGACCCGACGGCCCTTGCTCGGCGTCTTCGATCTCGGCCATCAACAGGCAGGTATGCGCAGTCGGATGTCGTCCGTCGGCGACAAGCGGCGCGAGCGAATCTCGCGCTTTGGCGAAATTGCGGGCCGACAGGGCGACCTCGGCGACAATATGCCGGCTCTCGGGCGCATTGGGCGCGGCCCGCGCCAGCTTTTCCACTCGGGCGAGTTTTGCCGCGTTCGACTCGCCCGACAGCGCCTCAAGATAGGCCGCCGCGAGATCGGGATGCGGCTTCGTGGCCCACACCGTTTCGATGAGCTTCAATGCGCTCTTTCGGTCGCCATGGCGAACAAGCACCCGCGCCGCGGCCACAGCGGCGGGCGCAAAGCCGGGCCGCCGCTTCAAGGCCTGGCGCGCGAGATGCAGCGCGTCGTGCGGATGGTCGCGCTCCTTCTCCATCGCCATGGCGGTTTCGACAACCGCGTGCATATTTTGCGCCGTTTGCGCGTCGATGGCCTTGGCCACGAGGCTTGCCTCGATCGCTTCGCGCGCCTTTTCCCAATCGCCCTGCGCGGCGAGATGCTCGAGCATCGCGGATCCCGCCCAGGGCAGCGGCGCGATGTCATGCGCCTCCTTGGCGAAATGATGCGCGGCTTCAGTGTCCTCGCGCCGGCGTGCTTCGATATGCAGCCCGCGCAGCCCGAGAAGTTTCGTCTCGGGCTTCAAGGTCATCTTGTGGAAGGTTTCTTCCGCGACGCGCCGGTCGCCAGCGAGCTGTGCGGCCTGCGCCTTCAGAAACTGCGTAAGCGGCTCGTTCGGCAGTAGGCGTTCGGCGACGTAAGCGGCCTTGCGGGCGCGGGCCGCGTCCCCGGAGCCGACCGCGATGAGGCCCTGCGAAAGGGCGTCAAAGCCTTTATCGCGGCGCTTCATCCGCGAACCGCCGGTCCAGCGGCCCGGCAGACGCACCACTGCGGTGGCGATCGCCCAGAGCAGGATCGTCGCGGCGATGATCAGCAGCAGGCCCGCGACCGCGACCGGTATCGACGCCTCGAATTGATAGCCCGCGAAATCGAGCGTCAGCGAACCCGGCTGCTCGATCAGCCATTCGAGCCCGTAAGCGACGGCCGCAAGCGCAATGATGAAAAAGAGGAGAAACAGCATGGCGATTGGTCCTGCTTATTCCTTCGTTGCGCCGAGCGCGGCGATCGCGCCATGCAGCAGATCGTCGGCCGCCTTCCCCGCGTCTATGCGGGCGCGCAGCGTCGCGCCGAAGTCCTTGGCCTCGTTCTGGGCCGCTTCGGGGAGCGCCGAGAAGAGCGCGTTGGCCTGCGCCAAGTCGCCGTGGTCGAGCGCCGCTTCGATGTGAGCGACCTTTTCTTCGACGGTCTGCGCCTCCGTCGTCGGCGCCTGGCCGGAGGGCCGCACGCGCACGAGTTTGCTCGCGCCCTTCATGAGGTGTTGCGCGAGATCGCCGGAATCGCCGCTTTCCAACGCGCGAATGCGTTTGGCGGCCGGCGCGAAGTCAGCCTTTAGTTGCGTAGCGGTCGGCGCGCCTTTCTCGGCGAAGGGCGTAAGCGCGGCCAACGCCGCCTGGTCCCCGCCGAGCCGCGTTAGCGCCTTGATTTCCACGGCGTAGGGGCGCCCTGCCTCAAGCTCGCGCTGCAGCGCATAGGCGATGACGACGACCGACGCCGGCCCTTCCGCCGTCTTGGCCGCGGAGGCTTCCGGCGCCGCGCGGGTTTCGCTTTTGGGAGCCTCGAGCCGCTCGCGCAGCGCTTTAATTTCGTCGCCGAGTTCGTCGATGCGACCCTCAAGCGCCGTCACCTGCTCGCTGACGGTCAGCGCGCCTTCTTGGCCGCTTTCTGCGGGAGTGGTCGCCAGGCTCGTTTTCGTCGCCGCTTCGGCCGCCACGCGAGCGGCATTGGCGGCCGCCTCCGCCGCTTCCGCGGCGCGCAGCGCGCGTTGCGCCGTGTCTTCGGTTGAATCGACGCGGCCTTGCAACGCGACGACTGCCGCCTTCTGCGATTCTACCGCAGCGTTCGTCGTGGGCTCGGAGCGCGTCTCTTGCGGCAGGGGTTCAACCGCCCTGTCGGCGGGTTTCTGGGGCGCGACTTGCTGAGCCGCAGGCGGCGCGCTCGGCTGAGCCTCGGGCGCTATTTCCGTCGTGCGAGTGGGACCGGCCTCGCCGAAGAGCGAGCGGGCCCTTTCTTGCAGGTCGCCGAAGGCGCTGCTCGCCTGATCGACGTAAGGCTCCGCATAATCGGCGACCGCCTTTAACCGCTCGTCCTTGTCCTTGAAGGCGATCGCCGCATAAAGAGCAGCCCCTGCAAGGAGGATGAGCAGCAGTAACGTCGACAGCAGCGGGAGGAGAACGGAGCGGCGGCGCTTGCGTATGACGGGCGCTGGCGGCGGTTCAGGAGGGATTTCCGCCGGTTCGAGCGGCGCTTCCGAATATTCGACGCGGTTCGGTTCTTCGTCGTCCGGCGAGACCATTGGCGAATCCTTGCTGTCCCGCACCTTTATAGTTGAAGCATCCGGCGCCCGCAAAATGGGCTGCGTCAACTCGCCGCTTCGACAAGCTGCAACGTGCGCCTGGCAATGTCGAGATGCAGACGTTCGACCATTTTGCCGTCGATCTGCACCACGCCCTTGTCGGCGTTTTCCGGTTCGTCGAACACCGCGATGATCCGGCGCGCAAAATCGACCTCTTCATGACTTGGGGCGAAAATTTCGTTCACTGGGCCGATCTGGCTTGGATGAATGAGCATCTTGCCATCAAATCCGAAATCGCGTCCCTGCTCCGCCTCGCGACGCAGACCGTCGAGGTCGTTGAAGTCGTTGTAGATGCCGTCGATGATCTCGATGTTATGGACCCGCGCCGCAAGCACGCCGGCCGAAAGCCAAGAGAGCAGCGCTTGGCGTCCCGGCGTCAATCGCGCGCGGGTCGATTTGGCGATGTCGTTGGGGCCAAGCACCAGAACTTCGAGGCGCGCCGCGTGATCGTCGGCCGCGCTTGCGATCTTTTCGATGTCGAAGACGGCGCGCGGCGTTTCGATCATCGCCCAAAGTCGCGTCTTGTGCGGCGCGCCTGCGGCGACGAGATCAGCCGCCGCCTTCAGGACCTCATCACGCGAATTGACCTTCGGAATGACGATGGCGTCTGGGCCTAGTGGCGCGATTGCCGCGACGTCCGGCCGATACCACTCCGAGCCGCGGGCGTTGACGCGCACCACAAGTTGGCGCGCTCCGTAGCCGCCGCCCGCCACCGCCGCCGCGACCTGCTCGCGCGCCGTCGCCTTGGCGGATTCGGCGACCCCATCTTCGAGTTCGAACATCAGGACATCGGCGGAAAGCGTCTTGCCTTTCTCCAGCGCGCGGGCGTTCGAGCCCGGCATGGCCAGCACGCTGCGCTTCAGTCGCGAAATCATTCAAAGCCCCAGTGTCGAAACGGTCCGGCCATCTCTTGACCCCGCCGCGTGATCTACACAATAACCGCAAGGTTCGCCATCCGCCTGGCATAAGGCGCACGAAGGGAGCGTTAAATGGCAGATGACGAGGCGTCGCCCGGCGCGACCGGTCTGCCGCAAGCGCTCGTTGAGGGGTATGAGTCCTTCCTCAGCGGGCGTTTTCTTGCCGAGCATGACCGGTTCGAAGAATTGGCGGTCAAGGGCCAGACGCCCAGAACCATGGTCATCAGCTGCTGCGACTCGCGCGTCGCGCCCGAAGCGATCTTCAACGCCGGTCCGGGCGAGCTTTTCGTCTTGCGCAATGTCGCGGCGCTGGTCCCGCCTTTTGAGCCCGACGATCATTATCACGGCGCTTCGGCGGCGCTCGAATACGCCGTCATGGCCCTGAAAGTTTCCGACGTCGTCGTGCTCGGCCATGGCCAATGCGGCGGCGTTCGCGCCTACGCGGAAATCGCCGCGGAGCCCGACGCGCCTCGGCTGAGCCACAGCGACTTCATCGGCGACTGGATCAAGATGCTTGGCCCTGCGGCGGATCGCCTTGGGGTTCCGCCCAATCCCAGGGACAGTCTCTACGTCGAGCGACTCGAATTCGAAGCGGTAAAGCAGACGCTGCGCAATCTGCGCTCCTTTCCCATGATCCAGGTGCTCGAACATCATAGGCATCTGCGGCTGCACGGGGCCTTGTTCCGGATCACGGACGGCCGGCTGTTCGTGCTCGACGAATCGACCGGGGCTTTCAACCCCGTTTGCGAGAAGGCCTACGCCGCCGCTTTCGCCGAGGCGCGCTTTTGACGCCGGGCGGCTCGTCTGACTCAAGCCACATTCCGTTCATCGCCGGTCTGCGCGAGATCGCCGGCGGCTATCACGCGATTCTCTGCGACGGCTGGGGGGTGCTGATCGACGGGCGCCGCCATTTCCCCGAAGCCGCCGAGGCGCTGAAGCGTTTCCGCGCGAAAGGCGGGACGGTCGTGCTGATCACCAACGCCTCGCGGCCGGATGAAGAGGTGCGCCGACAGCTCCTTGGCCTTGGCGTCCCGCAAGACTGTTTCGACGATCTCGTTTCCGCGGGCGAGCTCGCGCTGCGCGAGATCGTGGCGCGCAATGGACAAGCGGTCTATCACCTTGGCCCGGCGCGCGACGATGGTCTCTTCCGCGAGGCGGCGCGCCGCGTCGGCGCGCCGATCATGCGCGTCGGGCCGGAAGCCGCCGATTACGTCGTTTGCACCGGACTCTTCGATGAGCGCAACGAAACGCCTGCGGACTATGACGAACAGCTGGCGACGCTGAAAGCGCGCGATCTGACGATGCTCTGCGCCAATCCCGACATCGTTGTCGCGATCGGCAATGATCTCGTTTACTGCGCCGGCGCCTTGGCGGAGCGCTATGCGGCGATCGGCGGCCGCGTCCTGACCTTCGGCAAGCCGCACGCGCCGATCTACGCCGCCGCCTTGGAGCGGCTCAAAAATCTGCATGGCGGCGAAATCGACAAATCGCGCACGCTGGCGATCGGCGACGGCGCCTTCACGGACCTCGCCGGAGCGGGCCGCGCCGGGCTCGATTGCCTTTTCATCATCCATGGCGTGCATCGTGAGGAACTGCATCCCGAAGGGGGCGCGCTCGATGAAACGGCGCTTGAATCGCTCTTTACGCGCGCTGGCGCTCGTCCCAAGGCTTTGGCTCGCGAGCTTTTCTGGTAAAAGGGGCTGCGCAGGCCTCTCCTGCGGTCACGTCCGCGACGCAACTCTCCGGTGCCTCCATGTCGACGCCGTTCAAAATCTACTATTTCGAAGATCTGAGCGTCGGCATGCGCGAGACGCTGATGAAGGCGGTGATGGACGACGACGTGATCGCCTTCGCCGATCTTTCCGGCGATCGCAATCCGATTCATCTCTCCGATCACTTCGCCTCGAAGACCCGCTTCGGCGAGCGCATCGTGCACGGCCTCTATACGGCCTCTCTCATCTCGACGGTCATCGGCATGTATCTGCCAGGTCCCGGCGCCGTCTATCTATCGCAGACCTTGAATTTCCGCGCGCCGGTGAAGATCGGCGACGTTATCACCGTCATTGTCGAGGTGGTGGAGCTCATTGAAAAAGGCCGGCGCGCCAAGCTCAAATGCGAATGTCTCGTCGACGGCAAGGTTGTGCTTGACGGCGAGGCCTTCGTCATGGTGCCGAGCCGCGAGCAGGCGATCCGCGCCCCAGCGCCAGCGCCGGTGGAGGCGAAGCCGGCCTCAGCTTAATTTTCGGGCCCGCCTTGTCCGCGTCCTTCATCGTCACGCGCGACCCTGACGCGCCGCCGCTCGGTCTCGAAGGCGCCGTCGCCGCAATCGGCAATTTCGACGGGCTGCACAGGGGCCACCGCGGCGTCATCGCCCGGGCCCAGGCGCTCGCCGCAAAACTTTCGCGCCCTTGCATTCTCTTGACCTTCGAGCCTCATCCGGCGGATTTCTTCGCCGGACAAACGGTAATTTTTCGCCTCACGCCCCCTGACGCGAAGGCGGCGCAAGCGGCGCGCCTCGGACTCGACGGCGTGATCGTTCTCACCTTTGACAAGGACTTTGCGCAAAGCCCGGCCCGCGTCTTCACCGAAGAGATCCTGCACAAGCGGTTACGGCTTTCGGCCGTTGTCGCCGGCTATGATTTTCGTTTCGGCGCGGGCCGCGAGGGCGGACCGGAGTTTTTGCGCGCAGAAGGGGAAAGACTCGGGATGATCGTCGAGATCGTCGACCGCATCACTCAGGACGAAGAGGGCAGCCTCGAAGCGGTGTCCTCGACGGCGACTCGCGAAGCGCTCGAACGCGGCGACGTGGCGCTTGCGCGGCGGCTTCTTGGCCACCCCTATTTCGTCCGCGGGACCGTGTGTCACGGCGACAAGCGTGGGCGTGAATTGGGCTTTCCCACCGCCAATATCGCACTTGATCCGGCCAATCGGCTTAAGCACGGGATTTACGCCGTGACGATCGAAGTCGATGGCAAAATTCATCACGGCGTCGCGAGCTTCGGTCGTCGGCCCACCTTCGACAATGGCGCGCCGCTCCTTGAAGTCTTCGTCTTCGATTTCGACGGCGATCTTTACGGCAAAGAGGTCGAAGTCGCCTTCTATGGTTTCATCCGATCAGAAGCGAAATTCGACAGCGTCGAGGCGTTGGTCGAAAGGATGCGCCTCGACGCCAAAGAAGCGCGAAGAATAATGGCCGATGGCGGCGTGGCGGGCCAGAGCGCATAATCTGTTGCCATAATCTGCGCGCGATCTAGCTTGGGGACAGGAGGAAAGCGCCATGGACGAAGAGCCCAAGGGACGGGTCGAAATCATCTTGCCAGGCGAGGAGACCGAGGCCTCTCGGCTCTGGGTCGCGACCGGCGCCGGGCGGATCAAGGTCGTCAAGCTATCGCCGTGGCAGAGCCTGATCGTCACCGCGGCGCTGCTGCTGTTTCTGTTCATAGGCTTTACGCTGCTTTCCGGCGCGTTTCTGGTGTTGCTGCTCATCGCTGTGGTCGTTGGCGGTTTCGCCTATCTGGCCGGCCTGCTGGGCCTGAGACGGCCGCGCTAGCTTGGTTCCCCTTTACAGTTTGGTTTGCGCTGATATTGAGGACCAGATGCCTTTCCTGATCGCCATTCGAATTACCGTCCCGGGCTGCGCGAGATCACGCTGCATTTGGGCGATAGCCCAAATGCAGATGACGTGATCGATCCAGTAATTTGGCGCGCGCCCTATGCGAAAAACCGGGTTCCACTTTTTCGCGGCGCGCTCCTTGAGCTGATCGCTCGCGCAAGTCCGGGTACGGCGCGGTTGGCGCTCTTTCCACAATTCCTCTAATCAGCGCGATGACAGCGGCGGTTATGGCGCGTCACGTCGCCCGAGCGGTTTTCACGACAATGAACGACGACAGCCCGAAAGGGCCGGACTATTCGAAGAGCCTCTATCTGCCGGTCACGGATTTTCCGATGCGCGCCGGCCTGCCGCAGCGCGAGCCGGAAATCCTCAAGCGCTGGGAGACGATCGGCCTAGAAAAGAAGATGCGCGAAGCCGGCGCAGGCCGACCAAAATTCACGCTTCACGACGGGCCGCCTTACGCGAATGGCAATATTCATATCGGCCATGCGCTCAATAAGATCCTCAAGGATCTCGTGACGCGCAGCCAGCGCATGACGGGCAAGGACTGCGTCTATGTGCCGGGCTGGGATTGCCACGGCCTGCCGATCGAATGGAAGATCGAGGAAGAGAATTACCGCGCCAAGGGCAAGCAGAAGCCGGACTTCTCCCATCCCGACGCGATGATCGCCTTCCGTCGCGAATGTCGCGCCTATGCGCAACATTGGCTCGACGTTCAGCGCGAGGAATTCAAGCGCTTAGGAGTAGCCGGCGAATGGGATCATCCCTATTCGACGATGGCCTATCCGGCGGAAGCGACGATCGCGCGCGAGATCATGAAATTCGCGGCGAACGGCTTGCTCTATCGCGGCTCGAAGCCGGTGATGTGGAGCGTCGTCGAAAAAACGGCATTGGCTGAAGCTGAAGTCGAATATGAGGATTATACGAGCGATCAGGTATGGGTGGCGTTTCCAATCCCGCGCGGCGCCGAAGGGGAGCTGAGCGACGCGCGCATCATCATCTGGACGACGACGCCCTGGACGCTGCCCGGCAACCGCGCGATCTCCTTCTCGTCGAAAATCGATTACGGACTTTATCGAGTCACTCATGCGCCGGATGGCAATTGGGCGCTGCCTGGAGCGAGTTTCGTCATCGCTGACAAGCTGGCGAGCGATGTGTTCAAGGCGGCCAAGGTCGACGGTTATGAGCGTTTGCACGACGTGCCCGCCGCGATGCTCGCCGAATTGATCTGCGCGCATCCGCTCGCGCATCTTGGCTATGACTTCGACGTGCCGCTTTTCGATGGCGAACATGTCACTGACGATACGGGCACGGGCTTCGTGCATACGGCGCCGGGCCATGGCCGTGAGGACTTCGACATCTGGATGGCGCATGCGCGCGCGCTGCAGTCGCGCGGCATCGATTCTCGGATTCCCTATGCGGTCGACGAGGACGGCTTCTATACGAAGGACGCGCCGGGCTTTGAAGGAAAGCGCGTCATCACCGAGAAGGGCGACAAGGGCGACGCCAATGAGGCGGTGATCGCCGCGCTGATTCAATCCGGCAATCTCATCGCGCGCGGAAAATTAAAGCACCAATATCCGCATTCATGGCGCTCGAAGAAGCCGGTGATCTTTCGCAACACGCCGCAATGGTTCATCGCAATGGATAAGCCGTTCGGCGCGCCGCCCTACCTCCCCCTTGCGGGGAGGTCGGCCGCCGAAGGCGGTCGGGTGGGGGGCCAAGATGTATCACCCCACCCCACATCGCTTCGCGATGCGACCCTCCCCGTCAAGGGGAGGGAGAAAGCATCCTTCGAGACGCGCGCTTCGCACGCTCCTCAGGATGAGGTTCCTGGGAATCTACCGACTCTGCGCGAGATCGCGCTTGAAGAAATTGCGCGCACGACATGGACGCCGGCGGCGGGAGAGAACCGCATCCGCGGGATGATTCAAAATCGCCCCGACTGGGTCGTGTCCCGCCAGCGCGCCTGGGGCGTGCCGATCGCGGTCTTCGTCAAGAAGAATACCCATGCGCCGCTCGTCGACGCGCACGTCAACGCACGCATCATCGAGGCTTTCGAGAAGGAAGGCGCCGACGCCTGGTATGAAGCGAACGCCGCCGAACGTTTTCTCTCGCCCGAATATAGACCCGAAGATTACGAGAAGATCGCCGACGTTCTCGACGTCTGGTTCGATTCAGGCTCGACGCACGCGTTCACGCTCGAAGACCCCATTCATTTCCCGATGCTCGCCGGCATCCGCCGCAAGCGCGACGGCGGCGAGGACGAGATCATGTATCTCGAAGGCTCCGATCAGCATCGTGGCTGGTTTCATTCCTCTCTTCTCGAAAGCTGCGGCACGCGCGGCCGCGCGCCTTACGACGCCGTGCTGACGCATGGCTTCGTGCTCGACGAGAAGGGACGCAAAATGTCGAAGTCGCTCGGCAATGTCGTCGCGCCGCAAAAAATCATCGCCGATTCCGGCGCCGACATCATGCGTCTCTGGGTCGCGGCGTCGGACTATGCCGACGATCTGCGCGTCGGTCCCGAAATTCTCAAGACCTTCGTCGAGCTTTATCGCAAGCTGCGCAACACGCTGCGCTGGATGATCGGCGCGCTTGCGCATTATCAGCCAAACGATGATGCGGCGATCAGCGAGGCGGGAGAACTCGAACGCCTCATGCTCCATCGTGTGCATCAGCTCGACGAGTCGATCCGTGCGTCATATGCGACATACGACTATAAGCGCGTCGTCGCGCTGCTCACCCATTTCATGACGAGCGATCTTTCGGCCTTCTATTTCGACGTGCGCAAAGACGCGCTCTATTGTGATCCGCCATCAAGCGTCAAACGCAAGGCGGCGCTCGCGACCATCGATAGGATCTTCCGCGGCGTCACGACATGGCTTGCGCCAATTCTCGTCTTCACGGCCGAGGAGGCGTGGCTGTCGCGTTATCCGAATGGGCAGTCGGTGCATCTCGAACATTTTCCGACCGTTCCCGACGCATGGCGCGACGACGCGCTTGCGGCCAAATGGGAGAAGATCCGTAAGATCCGCTCCGTCGTCACCGGCGCGCTCGAAATCGAACGCGCGCAAAAACGCATCGGCTCTTCGTTAGAGGCGGCGCCGATCGTCTACATCTCGGACGATTCATTGCGCGCAGCGCTCGATGGCGTCGATTTCGCCGAAATCTGCATCGCCTCGGACATCCGCGTTCTCCCGGGGGAAGGCCCGCCGGAGGCGTTCCGACTGCCGGAAGCGCCCGGCGTCGCCGTGGTTCCGCAACGCGCCGCCGGGGTCAAATGCGCGCGCTCGTGGAAATATTTCGACCCCGCGACGGCGGATCGAGATTTTCCCGACGTGACGCCGCGCGACGCGCAGGCGTTGCGCGAACTTGTCGCGCTTGGCCGCTGGAGCGGGGTAGGCTCTTAAGTGAACGTTCTTCTCGCTTTTCTCGCCAATACGATCGTCAATTTCATCATCGGCCTGACGGTGGCGAAATTTCTCGGCCCCGAGGAATACGGCCGCTTCGCGCTCGCCTTCTCCATCGCCGTCGTCGTGCAGACGGCGCTCTATGACTGGCTGCGTCTTTCGGCGACGCGTTTTTATTCGAAGCGCACGCGCGACAAGGAGCCAGTCGTACGCTCTACTCTCGATGCGTCCTTCATCGCGGTCACGCTTTTTCTCGGAACGGCGACGGGAATTTATGCGCTGATCGGCCCGCCGCTCGACTTCGAAACCAACCTCATACTGCTGGCGCTACTCACAGCGGTCGCTAACGGACTGTTTGACTATTGCACGGCTCTGGTGCGCGCGCGCTTTCATGACCGCGCCTATGTGCGCCTGATGCTCGCCAAAAATGCGCTGGCGCTCGTGCTTATCGGCGGCGGCGCCTTTATCTTTCATTCGGCTGCCGTGGCCCTCGCGGGTGGAATTGCAAGCCTGTTCGGCACGGTCGTTCTTGGCCGTCGCGCGCTTCTCGACCCCGGCGCCGATATTTACGCAGCTTCGAGTCAGAATGCGCGCGCGCTCGCAGCATACAGCGCGCCGATTGTGGCGGCTCATCTTCTCTATCAGGCCATGCCGCTAGCGGCGCGTTCGATCGTCGCGAGCGTCTTCGGTTTCGCCGAGACCGGCCAGTTCGCGCTCGCCTATGATCTTGGCGTGCGCGCGGTGCAGGCGCTCGGTTCGGCCCTCGATGTTCTTCTCTTTCAGATCGCCGTCGCGGCGCATGAACTTCACGGCGTCGATCGCGCCAAGGAGCAGATCGCGCGCAACATGGGCATCGTCGTCGCCTTTCTGTTGCCAGCCTGCGCCGGACTCTGGTTTGTCATGCCGTCGATCGAAGCCTTGATCGTTCCGGCGCAATATCGTGGTCCGTTCGGCCATTACCTCGGCCTGCTCTTGCCCGGCCTCTTCGCAATGGGCGTCATTCTCTTTGGCGTCAATCCGGTGTTTCAGATCGAAAAGAAGACGACGCCGCTCATTGTCGCGGCCCTTGCGGCGGTCGCCTTCGGATTGGCGTTGCTCTTCATTTTGCCCTGGGGCGAGGACGCCTCCAATCTCGCCATCGCGCAGGGCGGCGCCTATATTGCGGCGCTTGTCGCGACCGTCTATTTCGCGTTGCGCACGCAGCCCGTTTGGCCGTCGTTTTGGGACATCTTCGCGGCGCTTGTCGCGACGGGCGCGATGTCGCTTGCCCTTACCCCGCTTCGCGAGATGACGCCGGGCCTTCTCACGCTGATCGCGCAAATCCTTGTCGGCGTCGCCGTTTATGGGCTCCTGACCGTCGCTTTCAACATCGCAGGGCTCGGCGATCTCGTCGCGTCCTTGGTCGGCCGTCGGTTCGTCCGCCCGTGACGTAACCCGTCGGCGTCGCCATATGTTAGGCTAGATCACGCTGCATTTGTGCGGAATCGCCCAAATGCAGATAACGTGATCGATTCCAAAAGTTGAGAGCGCGCTCCACGCGAAAAACCGGTTCCCACTTTTTCGCAGCGCGCTCTAACGGTCGAAAGGAGCGCGCCGATGGTGATGCCGATCTATGACGACGCGCCGCTGCGTTATTTGCGCCGGCCGATCGTAACCTGGACGCTGATCGCCATTAACGTGGTCGTATTCCTCCTCGTGCAGAGCGAGCTTTTCGGCGATCCGCTGACGATCATCCGAGGCTTCGCGATTATTCCCCGCGTGCTCTTTGGCGAAGCAGAGCTCGCCGACTGGATCGTCGGACCGCCGCCGGCGCTGACGCTCGTCACCGCGCTTTTCTTTCACTCCTCTCTGCTCCACCTCGGCTCGAACATGCTGTTCCTTTACGTCTTCGGCGACAATGTCGAAGACGCGATGGGTTCGCTTCACTTTCTGTTGTTTTATCTTTCCTGCGGCATTGCTTCCGGCGTGTTCTATATTTACGCCACGCCGCATTCGATCATGCCGCTTGTCGGCGCGTCCGGCGCGATCTCCGGAGTCTGCGCGGCCTTTCTGCTGCTCTATCCGCGCGTAACGGTCGCCGGAATTTTTCCGCCGCTTTCGCTGGCGCTCGCGCCGATCTGGCTCGGCGCCTGGCTTTCCGGGACGCGCCTCAAATCGGTCCTTGGGCTGCGCGCGCCGCTGTTCTCTTTTGTCGCCTCGGGCTGGGTTTTCGTCGGGGCCTGGATTTTGATGCAGCTCATCAACGCCTCTATGGGCGAGGGCGGCGCGATTGCCTGGATGGCGCATGTCGGCGGCATTGCCGCGGGTCTCGTGCTGACGCCGATCTTCAAGCGCCGCCGTCACAGGCTTTTTGACCGTGGCGGCCCGCTCACGCCCGCGCCAAGCGCGCAAGACGCGGGCGAGGATTCGCCCTGATTGCGCGGTTTGGCCACGATCGCTTGGTTTGACTCGCGGGCGCGCCCCCGCTACCAGACCGCGCAACGGCTTTAGCCGACGTGGAGCGCGCGCAGGCGGCGCTCCCAACCGTCTCGCCAAAGGGTCAAGGGAGACCAAGGGGTCGCGCGATGAAGATTCTCGTGCCCGTCAAACGGGTCGTCGATTATAACGTCAAAATCAGAGTCAAGGCGGATGGTTCGGGCGTCGATCTCGCCAACGTAAAAATGTCGATGAATCCCTTCGACGAAATCGCCGTCGAAGAGGCGCTGCGCTTAAAGGAAGCCGGCAAGGCGACGGAAGTGGTGCTGGTCACGATCGGCCCCGCCAAGGCGGAAGAGACCTTGCGCACCGGCCTCGCCATGGGCGCCGACCGGGGCATTCTGGTGAAGACCGACGAGACCGTCGAGCCGCTCGCCGTCGCCAAGATTCTCGCCAAAGTCGTCGCGGAAGAAAAGCCTCAGCTCGTCATCATGGGCAAACAGGCGATTGACGACGACTGCAATCAGACGGGCCAGATGCTTGCCGCGCTGCTCGGCTGGGGTCAGGGCACCTTCGCCTCGAAGGTCGAAATGGCCGCCGGCGCCGTCGATGTGACGCGCGAGATTGACGGCGGCCTGCAAACCGTCAGCCTGAAACTGCCGGCAGTCGTCACTACGGATTTGCGTTTGAACGAGCCGCGTTACGCCTCGCTCCCCAACATCATCAAGGCGAAGAAGAAAGAAGTTGCCGTAAAATCGCCCGCTGACTACGGCGTCGACGTCTCGCCCCGCCTTGAAGTTTTAAAGACCGCCGAGCCTGCGAAGCGCAAGGCGGGCGTCAAGGTCGGCTCGGTCGTCGAACTGGTTGGCAAGCTCAAGGAAGCGGGAGTGCTTTGAGATGACGATTCTGCTTCTCGCCGAAACTAGCGGTAATGCGCTTGCGCCAGCGACCGCAAAGGCGCTCGCCGCCGCCAAGGAGATCGGCGGCCCCATCCATGTTCTCGTCGTCGGGCCCGGATTGAAGAGCGCCGCAGAGCAGGCGGCGAAACTCGCCGGCGTCGACAAGGTTCTCTATGCCGAAGACGCTTCGCTCGATCATGTTCTGGCCGAGACCGTCGCTGCGCTGATCGTCTCGCTCGCCGGCGCCTATGACGTGATTATCGCGCCGTCGACCTCGGCGACGAAAAACGTGATGCCGCGCGTCGCTGCGCTGCTCGACGTCATGCAGGTATCTGACATCATCAAAGTCGTGTCTGCCGACACATTCGAGCGGCCGATTTACGCCGGCAACGCGATCCAGACTGTTCGGGCGAAGGATGCAAAGAAAGTGATCACCGTGCGCACGACCGCCTTTGCGGCTGCGCCCGAGGGCGGATCGGCGCCCATCGAGGCGATCGCCGCGCCGGCCAACCCAGGCGTTTCCGCCTTCAAGAGTGAAGAGCTGGCGAAGTCCGAGCGTCCCGAGCTCACCTCGGCGCGGGTCATTCTCTCCGGCGGGCGTGCGCTTGGCTCGGCGGAAAATTTCCAGAAAGTGCTCGACCCCGTCGCGACGCGGCTCAACGCCGCGATCGGCGCGTCCCGCGCCGCGGTCGACGCCGGCTACGCCCCCAATGACTTGCAGGTCGGCCAGACCGGAAAAGCGGTGGCGCCGGACCTCTACATCGCCGCCGGAATTTCAGGCGCGATTCAGCATCTCGCGGGCATGAAGGATTCGAAGGTGATCGTCGCGATCAACAAGGACGAGGAGGCGCCAATTTTTCAGGTCGCCGACTATGGCCTTGTCGCCGACCTCTTCACCGCTTTGCCGGAGCTCGACGCGGAGTTGGCCAAGATCGGCCGCTGATGAGACAAACAGCCGCCCCTCCGGTCACGGCGGGCGCGACGGCTGCGAAATTGGCCGAGCGCTCGCTTCTAAGCGGTCCGCAGTTGCTTTTTCTTTGTTTTCCTTGCAGAGGATCGCAAGTTATATTGCACTGCGGCACGCCTCAGCGCGGCGGGCCGTTGCTGTCCCGGCGCTGGCTTGGCTGACGGTGGTCAAAACATGGGCTTCGAGATTCGCAAGATCGGCGTCATCGGCGCGGGCCAGATGGGTAAGGGGATCGCGCATGTGTGCGCGCTCGCCGGCTATGACGTCGCCCTTAACGATATTTCGCAGGAGCGCATAGACGCGAGCATGGCGGACGTCGCCGCCCAGATGCGTCGCGCCGCCGAGCGCGGCCAGCTCGACGCCGCTAAGATCGAGCCGGCGCTCGCGCGCATATCCGGTGCGCCGAAAATCGCCGATTTCGCCGATTCCGACCTCGTCATCGAGGCGGCGACCGAAGTCGAAGACGTCAAGCGAAAGATCCTCGCCGATCTCGCCAAGGTCACCAAAGCGGACGCGATCATCAGCTCCAATACCTCGTCGATCTCGATCACGCGTCTCGCGTCGGTGACCGGCCGACCCGAGCGCTTCATCGGCATTCATTTCATGAATCCGGTGCCGCGCATGCAGCTCGTCGAACTCATTCGCGGCATCGCTACGGATGACGCGACATTCGAAGACGCCAAGGCGTTCATCGCCCATCTCGGCAAGACGGTCTCCGTTTCGGAGGATTTTCCCGCCTTCATTGTCAACCGCATTCTGCTGCCGATGATCAACGAGGCGGTCTATACGCTCTACGAAGGCGTGGGTTCCGTCGAGGCGATCGACACGGCGATGAAGCTTGGCGCCAACCATCCGATGGGGCCGCTGCAGCTCGCCGATTTCATCGGGCTCGACACCTGTCTTTCGGTCATGCAGGTGCTGCATGAGGGCTTGGCGGATTCGAAATACCGCCCCTGTCCGCTGCTCGTGAAATATGTCGAAGCCGGCTGGCTTGGCAAAAAGACGCAGCGCGGCTTCTACGATTATCGCAGCGGCACGCCCGTGCCGACGCGCTAGCGCTTCAATCGGCCATCCTCACTTAGTGGCCGCCTTGACCGGCGCCGCGCGCCGCCTCGAACAGAAACCAGGTCCGCTTCTCGGTTTCGTCGACATAGACTTCGAGCAGACTGGCCGTTGCGATGTCGTCATTGTCGTCGCACAGCTTGTGTGCGTTGCGCATGGACTCGGCCATCGTCTTGTTGTCTTCGAGCAATTCGCAAAGCATGTCGTAGGGCGAAACGAAGTCTTCGTTATTATCCTTGATGCGCGACAGCTTTGAGACCTGTCCAATCGAACGCAGAGTCGGTTGACCGAGCTTACGCACCCGCTCCGCCAGCGGGTCGACCGTGGCGTAAATCTGCGTCGCCTGCTCATCCAGCAGCAGATGGTAATCGCGGAAATGCGGGCCGCTCATGTGCCAATGGAAATTCTTCGTCTTGAGATAAAGCGCCAAGGCGTCGGCGACGAGCTTGTTGACTTCCGCGGCGACCTTCATTGTCGACTGCTTCTCAAGATCGGTCGGCGTATTCAGCGCCGAACGTTCTGTGTCGGGGTGCATCTGCGTCTTTGCTTTCTGCATGTGCGGGCCTCCTTGCGCCCTGGCTCCAGGCTCAAGCTCGGGTGAGCTGCTCATTAGCTAGATCGCGCTCTTTGGCGGACCAGATGAAAAATAGAGCAGAGCGGGAGAGATTCAGCGTCGGCGGGAAGCGCTGCTCGGCTGCGCCAAGAGGTCTGGACGGCGCGCGCGGGTGAGCGCTAGGGACTGCTCATGGCGCCATTTGGCGATTTTCGCGTGATCGCCGGAAAGCAGTACGTCCGGGATGTCGCGGCCCTCGAAGTCGCGCGGGCGCGTATAGTGCGGATATTCGAGCAGTCCTGCTTCAAAACTTTCTTCAACGCCCGACGCTTCTTCGCCCATCACGCCGGGGATCAGCCGAACGCAAGCGTCGATCACCGCCAGCGCCGCGATCTCGCCGCCCGAGAGCACAAAGTCGCCAATTGAAATTTCTTCGAGCGCGCGGGCTTCGATGATGCGCTCGTCGACTCCTTCAAAACGCGCGCAAAGGATGATCACGCCAGGACCCTGCGCGAGTTCGCGCGCGCGCGCCTGCGTCAGCGGCCTGCCGCGCGGCGTCATGAAGAGGCGCGGGCGCGGATCGTCGGCTGGCGCCGCCGCGTCAATGACCGCCGCCAGCACGTCGACCCGCATCACCATGCCGGGGCCGCCGCCGGCGGGCGTGTCGTCGACGGCGCGATGGCGTCCGAGCCCGTGCTCGCGAATCTGTTTCGTCTCCAGCGCCCAGACGCCGCGTGAAAGCGCATCGCCCGAGAGCGATAAGCCCAAGGGACCCGGGAACATTTCGGGGAAGAGGGTGAGAACCGTCGCGCGGAACATGAGAGGGGTTATATGGCGCCGCGGCGACGGGCGCGAATTTGACGTTGCGCCTCCGTTGTATCGGCGTAACCTCGGCGGCGTTGCGGCGAGCCATTTTACCCAAGGGTCATTGCGATGCTGAAACCTGTTCCCCTTATGCTTGCGTCGTGCGCTTATCTTTTCCACTCGGCCGCGCTTGCAAAACCCGCAGTCCCTTGGTGCCTGAATCCTGCGCAATTCTTTTCGGAAAATCCCAGCCCGTATCGACCTCTTCCGACAATCGAACGCGATGAACGCATAGGCGCTAGCCGCCCCGGCGCGCCGGGGCCGCTTTCACTTGGGTTGGAAATGAAGCGCGCGACGCTTCGAATCGGCAATCATAAGGTTTCGGAGGTCCCATTTAACGAGCCGACTCTTGGGCGCGGCGCAAGCGCGTATCTCTTCGATCCTGGCGGGAAACAGTGCCGGATACGACCCTCAGACTTTCAGTCCGAAGCTTTCCAAACTGCATGGGGCTACGGAGGTTTTCGACTCGAGGTCCAACAAAAGGATAGGCTGGCGATGACGCAGTCGACTGCGCTCGATTACGCGAAGCCAGCAAATGATGGCGGCGGCCCTTCAACGCCCGACCCTGCAGCTTTCTTCGGTTCGCCCTGCCAAATGACCAATTCGCATACCCACGGCTTGCTCGTCTCGCCGTACAAGACGGCGACGACGCTTGGCGACAATGTTTTGCCGCTCGCGGGCAAAATGGGTGAAACGGACAAATGCGATCCGTTGTCAGGACATGACGTGGCGCACGGCGACGTGCGCACGAAGCTTCAATACGACATAAAGATTCCGTCCAAACCCGCGCCCGACCAACACGACGCGCTGGAGGACGGAAAACATCCTTCAGGCCTCTTCTGGCTTCACCCGCATATCCATGGATACAGCGCAAGTCAGCTTACGGGCGGCACAACGAGGCTCATCACGGTCGGATCGATCGGTGACTATGTCCGAGGACTTGGCGCTTATCGCGGGGCCGCAGGTCCCAACATGCGCTTTCTGATGATCAAGGACGCGCAGATCAAAAAGAGCGCCGACGGCGGCGAGATCTTCGTCGCCTCTCCCGACGCGGGTCTGTGTGAGAAGACGCCCGCTGACGGCAAGAGCTTTTGGGCCGGAGGCGAATGCAAGAACGCAGACGGAAGCACCGTTTGGGCTTTTACGATCAACGGCGTCCAGAACCCACGAATCGACGATGATCTGAAAGCAGGCGACTGGGAGCTTTGGCGCATGGCCAACGCCTCGCCGACCGTAAGTTACCATCTGTCGATCATTCCGCTGAGCGAAGCGCAGGCCTCGGGGCCGGCCGCCACGCCGCTGCATCGTCGCAAATTCTACGTTCTGGCCAAGGATGGCGCAGGCGTGAAGGATGCGGGCGCGTTGGAGAAGGAAGTGCTGCTGATGCCCGGCGCGCGTTTTGAGATTCTGATTCCGCCGTTGCCCGCAGGCCAGGAATTTGCGTTCGTCTCAGAAGGATTAGAAACTGGCGGAGACGCTTGGCCGCGCGTGATCCTCGCCACGATCCGCGGTAAGGGCGCCGGCGCTGAGTCGAGCGTGGCCGGTGAGGAAATCGGCGCCGCGCCCTATGCTTCGAGTGGGCCGGATATCAACGCGCTCACGCAGGCGGCTCCGAGTTCTATGACCTCCAAAATGGAAGCGGCGGCTCCCCTCGAAAGCGCACGTCCATGCGACAGGCTTGCAGGTCGCGAGAGGCTCATCCTTTTTGTAAAAAATCCATCTTATACGGATAGCCACGAATGGGGGCGGGGCGATCTGCTTGGATTGATTGCCGCTATTCGAGCTCCTGGCGAGACTGACGCTAAACTCGCGCACTATTTCAAACGCGGAGATCGCAGCAAGCCGATCGACGCGATGGATACCATTAGCTTTGATGATATGAGAGCGCTCTCTCGCAAGAAATATGACAAAAACGCAAGCGACAATTTCGTTCCCGCATTTAGCGGCAATCCTGTTCTCGCCGACGTTTGCGTCAACTTTGACCCGAACAACGGGCATTACGAGGATTGGGTGCTCGAAAACTGGACGAACGAAATACATAACTTTCACATGCACCAGACGCGCTTCACCGTCGCGCCAATAGAGAAAAGCGATAGTCGCTATTTCGACTTTCCTTGTCGCAAGGCTGCATATGTCGCTGACCCAGCGAGAAAAGACGACTACAGTCGGGACAAGCCCTGTTTGTTGGATGCGAAGGATACCGCGCCCCAAGTTAATTTCGGCGACGAGCTTATTTCTCAATTCTACAAAGGCCACCTCTCCACCGGCTATGATGCGCCCGGCGCGCGCGACGCCGCACATGACAGCGTGCCGG
Source organism: Methylocystis sp. B8 (assembly GCF_005771425.1). Lineage (GTDB taxonomy): Bacteria > Pseudomonadota > Alphaproteobacteria > Rhizobiales > Beijerinckiaceae > Methylocystis. The sequence continues at coordinate 82,629 of NZ_VBTZ01000004.1, forward strand.
TGCCGCGAGGAACGACGGCCTGCGACGGGCATGTTTGGACGAAGCAGGAAATCGAGAACGCCACGAAAGACAAGAAAGAGGGTTGCATGCCCGGCCGCGTGACGGTGCGCGTCCGCTTCAATCGGCATCAACAGATCGGAACTTTCCCCTACCACTGCCATATACTCGAACACGAGGATCGAGGAATGATGGCGCTCATCGAAGTGCGGGATCGGCGTTAAGGGAGCCTCTATTCCTGCTCCCCTTCAACCTCCGCAGGCGGAACGACGACAACCCGCGACGCTTTGACATCGACGAGCGGCGTCGCCGCCTTGGTGAAAGGGACAAGCAGCGTTTCGCCATTGCCGGCTGGCGCAATCTCCAGCATGTCGCCTGCGCCGAAATTGCGCACGGCGACGATGACTCCGATTGTCTCGCCATCCGACGTTTCAGCGCGGAGCCCGACGAGATCGGCGATATAGAACTCGTCCTCTTCCGTCGCCGGGAGCAGTTCGCGGGGCAGGTAGAGCTCGACGCCGTTTAAGGCCTCGGCGTCGTTGCGGTCGTCCACGCCCTCGATCTTAGCGACGAGCATGTCCTTGCCCTGGTGGCGTACGGAGCGCAGCTTGAAATTGCGCGCGCCGCTCTTGTCGACAAGGCCGTCGTAGGTTGCGATCGCCAGAGGATCGCTCGTGAAGCTCTGCAGACGGATGTCGCCGCGCACCCCATGCGGCGCGCCGAAGCGGCCGAGCAGGACGAGGCTCTTCTCCTTAGCGTAGTCCATCATTCGATTTCCTCATCCTGAGGAGCTCGCGTCTCGAAGGACGAGGAAATCGCCGCGCACGCTGTCCGCCCTCGCGCTTCGAGACGGCTCCTGCGGAGCCACCTCAGCATGAGGGCGAATGAAACGTCGCGCACAGAAGACTTACGCCGCCGGCGCTTCCGCAGCGCCCGCTCCAGCGGCTTCCGCCGCCGCGGCGGCGCGCTCCTGCGCCTTCTTCTTCGGCCGCGCCTTCTGCGGATTGTTGCGCGCTTCGCGCTTCATCAGGCCGAGGCCGTCGAGCAGACGCGAGACGCGATCGGTCGGCTGAGCGCCCTTCGAGAGCCAGGCTTTCGCTTTTTCGACGTCGAGCACCAGTCGGTCCGCGGCGTCCTTTTCCTTCAAGGGATCGAAATAGCCGATCTTCTCGATGTAGCGGCCATCGCGCGGCGACCGGGAGTCGGCGATGACGACGCGATAGAAGGGACGCTTCTTGGCGCCGCCGCGGGCGAGACGAATTTTAAGCGACATGTTTTCTTTCCTGCTTTGTTAAGGTGAGTGAGAGCCGGCGATAGCCGACGGGCTATTTTTTCTTTCCGAAGGGGTTCAATCCGCTCAGCAGTCCCCCACCGAGCCCTGGCAGACTCGGTTTGCTTAAGAGATCCGGCGGCGGCGCCGCCGGAATGCCGGGAGGCCCCTTGGGCTGTTGCACGCCGAGCTTTTCCTGAAGCTTCTGCAGCTCTTCTTGCGACGGCATCTGCATGCCGGGGCCGAGGCCCATCATCTGGGCGGCCTTGCCCATCATCCCGCCGCGTTTTCCCGTGCCGAAGGATTTCATCAGATCGGCCATCTGCCGATGCTGCTTCAAAAGCTTATTGACCTCTTCGACCTTGGCGCCGGAGCCCGCGGCGATGCGCTTCTTGCGCGAGGCTTTCAGCAGGTCGGGATTGCGCCGTTCCTTGGGCGTCATCGAGAGAATAATGGCGCGCTGGCGCTTCACCATCCTGTCGTCGAAACCGGACGCGGCGATCTGATCCTTCATTTTGCCGACGCCGGGCAGCAGGCCCATGATGCCGCCTAAGCCGCCGATCTTCTCGACCTGGGCGAGCTGATCGCAGAGGTCCTGCAGATCGAACTTGCCCTTGGCCATCCGCTCGGCGGCCTTGCGGGCCTGTTCGGCGTCGATCGCCGCGGCGGCCTTTTCGACCAGCGCGACGATGTCGCCCATGCCGAGAATGCGATTGGCGATGCGCGTCGGCGAGAATTCGTCGAGCGCGTCCATCTTTTCGCCGACGCCGATAAGCTTGATCGGCTTGCCGGTGACATAGCGCATGGAGAGCGCCGCGCCGCCGCGGCCATCGCCGTCCATACGCGTCAATACAATGCCGGTCAGCCCGACCTGCTCGTCGAAATTGCTGGCGAGATTGACCGCGTCCTGTCCGGTCAGCGCATCGGCGACGAGCAGGATTTCATGCGGCTTGGCGGAGGTCTTGATCTCCGCCATCTCGGCCATCAGCGGCTCGTCGATATGCGTGCGGCCGGCGGTGTCGAGCAGCACAACGTCGAAGCCTTGCAGCCGCGCGGCCTCCATCGCCCGCTTGGCGATCTGCACCGGCGTCTGGCCGGCGACGATCGGCAGCGTGTCGACCTCGACCTGCCGGCCAAGCACGGCGAGTTGCTCTTGGGCCGCTGGGCGCTTGACGTCGAGCGAGGCCATCAGCGTGCGCTTGCCGTGACGCTCCTTCAAGCGCTTGGCGATCTTGGCGGTGGTCGTGGTTTTGCCCGCGCCTTGCAGGCCGACCATCATGATCGCGACCGGCGGCGCGGCGGCGAGATCGATCGGCTGCGCCTCCTGGCCCAGCGTCTCGATCAGCACGTCATTGACGATCTTGACGACCATCTGGCCGGGCGTGACCGATTTGATGACGCCGGCGCCGATAGCCCTATCGCGGACCTTGTCGGTGAAGGAGCGCACGACATCGAGCGCGACATCGGCCTCGAGCAGCGCGCGGCGGATTTCCCGCAGCGCCTCGTTGACGTCGGCTTCGGAGAGCGCGCCGCGCTTTGTGAGCTTGTCGAAAATGCCGGAGAGCTTGTCGGAAAGGCTCTCGAACATGGTTTTCTCCTGAGGGAGCGGACGGCGCTCCAAAGCAAAACGCGCCCGGGGGCGCATCGCGCTGCCGGGCGTTGGCCTGCCGCCTCTCGGGCGGCTCGGCGGATTTAGGGTTCTCTTTCGAGATGTGCGGGGTTTTTATGCGCGGCGGGCGCCGGAGTCAACGTCCGGCCGCTTTGGCGCTAACATGGCTGCTCTAGACTCGTCGGCTGAACGTTATGATCCTCGACGCTTTTCTCCAATCGCTTTCCGCACCCGACTGTCCAACGCTATCGCCGCCGCTGCGCGCGCTCTGGTTCGACGCCAAGGGCGATTGGAACGCGGCGCATAAATGCGTCGACGACAAATCCGATCCAGACAGCATGTGGGTCCACGCCTACCTTCATCGCAAGGAAGGCGATCTTTCGAATGCGGGCTATTGGTATGGCCGTGCCCAGCGAGAGCCCCACAAAGGCGCGCTCGAGGAAGAATGGCGCGAGATCGTCGAAGCGCTGCTTGGAACGCCGTAAGGAGAGAAGATGATCCGCGCCGCGCTTCTGGTTCTCGCCTGTCTCGTCGCCGTCCCGGCGTTCGCGGAGGAGCCCTCCAAGGAGGACCGCGCCGAGATCGACGCCTGTCTCGCGCTCGCCGCTGACAAAGCCAAGAAGGCGCCGCCGCCAAAAGACGAACTGGAAGAAGCGCCCGGCGCCGAAGCCCGTCTCGCGGCTGCCGTGGAAAAAGCGGGGCATGATCGGTCGAGCTGCATAGGCGCGCTCGCCAAGACCTGCATCCAGAAGGAAGGCAATACGTCCAACGCCGCGCTGAACGAGTGCTACAGCCGCGAGGCAGTAGTCTGGGACTTCCGTCTCAACGCCTCCTACCGCGCGGCGCTCGCCAAAATGGACAAGGACGCGGCCGATAATCTGCGCAAGACTCAGCGCGCCTGGATCGCCTGGCGCGACGCCACCTGCCGGCAGCCGGAAGTCGTGTTCAAAGGAACAATGGCCGGCCCGATGCAGGCGTGGTGCATGATGGACCTCACCGCCCGTCAGGCGTTCTGGATGGCGGGCTGGGTGGAGTGACCTCGTCGTCCCTGGCCGAAGCGCGGGAGTTGCTGCGCAGCAATTTCGGCTTTGCGGACTTTCTGCCGGGGCAGGCGGAGGTCGTCGAGGCCGTGCTCGCCGGCCGAGACGCCATCGCCATCATGCCGACGGGCTCCGGCAAATCCCTCCTCTACCAATTGCCGGCCGCCGCCCCGGGGCCCGGGCTCGTCCTCGTCTGCTCGCCGCTCATCGCGCTGATGCGCGACCAGCTTCGAACCCTCGCCGATAAGGGCCTCAGCGCCGTGGCGCTGCATTCGATGCAGGCGGATGAGGAAGCGGCGGCGTCGATCGACGCGGTCGCGTCGGGCCGGGCAAAGCTCCTCTATGCGGCGCCGGAGCGTCTCGCCCAGGAGGGAACGCAGCATTTATTGCGCAGCATTCGCATCAAACTGTTCGCCGTCGATGAGGCCCACTGCGTCTCGCATTGGGGCCATGAATTTCGCCCCGACTATCGCGCGCTCGGCGAGATTGCGCGAAAGCTCGGCGCGCCGCCGATGCTCGCGGTCACCGCGACGGCCAGCCCGCGCACGCGCGACGATATCGCCAGCACGCTGTTTTCGCGCCCGCCCGAGATCTTTCAGCGCTCCTTCGCGCGGCCGAACTTGTCGCTCGATTTTGCCCGGAAGCGCGCCGGCCTGCGGCAGATCACCGATTTTCCGCGTAAGGGCTGCGAGAAGGAAAGCGGAATCATCTATTGCAACTCGCGCAACAAGACCGACGCGCTCGCGCGCGAGCTTTCGCGGCTCGGTTTCGACGCGCTCCCCTATCACGCGGGGCTCGACGCCCATACGCGATCAGAAAGTCAGGACGCCTTCTTCACGCGCAAAAGCGCGGTGATGGTCGCGACCATCGCCTTCGGCATGGGCGTCGACAAGCCGGATGTGCGCTTCATCCTTCACGCCGATCTGCCGACCTCGGTCGAGGGCTATTATCAGGAGATCGGCCGCGCCGGCCGCGATGGCGCCCCCGCCCGCGCGCTGACGCTGTTCTCGCCTGCGGACTTGGCATTGCGCTGGCGAACCCCAGAAGAGGCGCAGGAAAATGAAGCGGCCGCCGGCGATTACTTTAGACGCCACGCGATGGCGCGCCTCGCGGCCACGCCCGGTTGTCGCTTCATGCGGCTCCTCGCCGAATTCGGCGAAGAGAGCGGACCTTGCGGTAAATGCGACCACTGCCGTGGCGGACCGCTCGCCTGGCCGCGCCGGCTTTCATCATTGGCGCTCGGCTGGCGCTCGGCGCTCACGAGCGGCGTCGCGACGCGAGGCGACATTCCGGAAGTCGAGCAAGATATTCCCCAAGTTGTGCCCGTGCCGGCTGAGGCACCGATAGAACGACGAGAGGAACCCCCGCTCACCGTTGACGAGGCGCGCCTCCTGCGCGCGCTCGAAGCCGAGCGCCTCGCCATTGCAAAAAGGCGCGGCGTGGCGCCACGCGCCGTCGCTTCCGAACAAGCGCTGCGCGCCATCGCGCGCGAGAGGCCCAAAAGCGCCGGCGATCCGCTGCTGCACGAGATCGCCGATGCGGCGGCGCTGCTGCGCGTGATCGACCAAGCGCGCTGAGCTCGGCCAGGGTATCGTTTCGCGCCGCAACATTGTATAGGCTCGGCGTCTTGTTCCCGCCCGAGGTCATGTCCGCTCATCCGCCGCCAAATGCCGCCGAACTGCGACAAGTCATGTTCGGGCTCGGCCTCGCCATGCTGCTCTCGGCCCTCGACCAGACGATTGTGGTCACCGCCATGCCGACCATCGCAGTGGATCTCGGCGACCCCCAGGACCTGCCTTGGATCGTGACGGCCTACCTCATCGCCGCGACGGTGGTGACGCCGCTCTACGGAAAATTCGCCGACGTCTATGGGCGGCGCATCGTCATCCTTGTCGGCGTCGCCACCTTCATGATCGGGTCAGTCGCCTGCGCTTTGGCGCCGAGCATGGCGGCGCTCGCGGGCGCGAGGGTCATTCAGGGGCTTGGCGGCGGCGGCCTGATCTCGCTCGGCCAGACGATCGTCGCCGATCTTGTCTCGCCCCGAGAGCGCGGCCGCTACCAATCCTATTTCGCCGCCGTGTTTATCACCTCGAGCATCGCCGGCCCGGCGCTCGGCGGTTTTTTTGCGCAATATTGGCATTGGTCGCTGATCTTCTGGATCAATCTGCCGCTTGGACTCGCGGCCTTCATCATCGTCAATGCGCGCTTGAAGCGCCTGCCCGAGCAGCGCCATCCGCACAGCGTCGACTATCTCGGCGCAATTTTGCTGATCGCGGCCTCCGGCGTTCTTGTCCTGGCGCTTGGCTGGGGCGGCGTTCGCTATCCTTGGCGCTCGGCGCCGATTGTCGGCCTGCTCGCCGTCTCGACCCTGGCCTGGGCCCTCTTCGCCTGGCGCACCGCGCGCGCCGAGGAGCCGCTCATTCCCTTGCGCATTCTCGGACTTGCAATTGTGCGCGACGCCATTTTCTCGAGCGCGTTTGGGATTGGCGCCTTCGTCGGACTTTCAGTCGTGATGCCGATCTATTTCGAAATCTGCAGCGGCATGAATGCGAGCGATTCGGGGCTGACGCTTATCCCGCTAATGGTCGGCACAGTCGCCGGCGCCACACTGTCCGGATGGTTGATGGCGCATGTGACGCATTATAAGGCGCCGCCGCTCCTGGGGCTTGGCGCGGGCTTCCTCGCCGCGCTCGGCGCGGCGGCGATGATGGGTACGGGTCGCTCGCTTCTTTTGCTCAACGCTTTGCTCACCGTCACGACTTTCGGGATTGGGGCGATGCTGCCGGTTGCGACAGTCTCGGTGCAGAACGTGGTCGATACGCGCGATCTCGGCACGGCGACCGCGTCGATGCAATTCTTCCGGCAGCTTGCGGCCGGCGCGATCGTCGCGCTTTTCGCTGCGCTGGCGATTGGCGGCGGCCGAGCGCAACTGCTCGAACAGCTGAAGACGGATGCCGACGGCGCCGCTTTGTTTTCGAGCTTCCGTCTCGTTTTCCTCGCGCTTGCCGTTTGCCTCGGTCTTTCCTTTATCTTCCTGGCGCGAATGGAGGAACGGCCGTTGCGCGGCGAACGACGCGCTTAGCTCGATTTTCGGCGCGGCTTTTCTATTTGCCCCCACGGCATGGAATTTTCTAGAAAGGTCGCGCCTTTCCACGCCGTAAGGACCCTTCCATGGCTTCTCTCAATAGTTTCAAGGCATGCCAGACGCTCGTCGTCGGAGACCGGTCCTATCAATATTTCTCGTTGAAAGCGGCGGAGGAAGACGGGCTTCGAGGCGTCTCCCGCCTGCCCTATTCGCTCAAGGTCGTCCTCGAAAATTTGCTGCGCAACGAAGACGGCCGTTCGGTCACCAAGGAGTCGATCGAAACCCTCGCCAAATGGCTTGAGGAAAAGGGCAAGACTGAACGCGAAATCGCCTTTCGGCCTGCGCGCGTGCTGATGCAGGATTTCACCGGCGTGCCGGCGGTCGTCGACCTCGCGGCGATGCGCGACGCGGTCGTCGCGCTCGGCGGGACCGCGCAGAAGATCAATCCCCTCGTGCCGGTCGATCTCGTCATCGATCATTCGGTGATCGTCGACAGCTTCGGAACGCCGCAGGCTTTCGCCCGTAACGTCGAGCTCGAATATGAGCGCAATGGCGAGCGCTACCGCTTTCTAAAATGGGGCCAGTCGGCTTTCGACAATTTCCGCGTCGTGCCGCCCGGCACCGGCATCTGCCATCAGGTCAATCTTGAATATCTCGGGCAGACCGTTTGGACGCGCACCGAGCGGATCGACGGCAAGACGGTCGAACTCGCTTATCCCGACACGCTGGTCGGCACCGATTCGCACACCACCATGATCAACGGCCTTGCCGTTCTCGGCTGGGGCGTCGGCGGCATCGAAGCGGAAGCCGCCATGCTCGGCCAACCGCTGTCAATGCTCGCGCCGGAAGTGATCGGCTTTAAGCTGACCGGCGCGCCCAAGGAAGGGGTGACGGCGACGGACCTCGTTCTGACCGTCACGCAGATGCTGCGCAAAAAAGGCGTGGTTGGAAAATTCGTGGAGTTCTTCGGCGACGGCCTCGATCATATGAGCCTCGCCGATCGCGCGACGATCGCCAATATGGCGCCTGAATATGGCGCGACCTGCGGCTTCTTTCCGATCGATCAGGAGACGCTTGCTTACTTGCGCATGTCGGGTCGGGCTGACGATCGGATCGCATTGATCGAAGCCTATGCGCGCGCGCAAGGAATGATGCGCGAAGCCGGCGCGGAGGATCCGGTATTCACCGATACGCTGACCCTGGACCTTGCGGAAGTGACTCCCTCGCTCGCCGGTCCGAAACGTCCTGAGAGCCGCGCATCGCTCGCTGAAGTCGGGTCGGCGTTCGTCAGCGCCCTTGCAACTGAATATAAAAAGGAGGATGGGCTCGGGCAGCGCTACGGCGTCGAAGATGAAAGCTTCGACCTCGGCCATGGCGACGTGGTCATCGCCGCCATCACCTCCTGCACCAACACTTCCAACCCGAGCGTGCTCATCGGCGCCGGACTGCTGGCGCGCAACGCGATCGCGCGCGGATTAAAGACGAAGCCTTGGGTGAAGACGTCGCTCGCGCCGGGCAGTCAGGTCGTGGCGCAATATCTCGCCAAGTCAGGACTGCAGAAATATCTCGACGATCTCGGCTTCAATCTCGTCGGCTTCGGCTGCACGACCTGTATCGGCAATTCAGGACCGCTGCCGCCGGCGATCTCAAAAACCATCAATGCGCATGACCTCGTCGCGGCGTCGGTGCTATCGGGCAATCGCAATTTTGAAGGTCGCGTCAATCCTGACGTCCAGGCGAATTACCTCGCCTCGCCGCCGCTCGTCGTCGCTTATGCGCTCGCCGGAACCATCGCCATCGATTTGACGAAAGAGCCGCTCGGACATGACAGCGCCGGCGCGCCCGTCTATCTGAGCGACATCTGGCCGGCGAATACGGAGATCGCGACCTTTGTCCGCGATCAGGTGACGCGCAATCTGTTTCGCGAAACTTACGCGAATGTCTTTTCGGGCGATGAGCATTGGCGCGGGGTCGAAGCGCCAAGCAGCGAGACTTATGGGTGGGACGATCAGTCCACCTATGTGCGCAACCCGCCTTATTTCGTTGGCTTGAAGCGCGAACCCAAGCCCATCGAAGACATTGTCGGCGCGCGTATCCTCGCGCTCTTTGGCGATAAGATCACCACCGATCACATCTCGCCCGCAGGTTCGATAAAGGCGGCTTCTCCCGCCGGCAAATGGCTCATCGAGCATGGCGTCGCGCCCGCCGACTTCAATCAGTACGGCACGCGCCGCGGCAATCACGAAGTGATGATGCGGGGCACGTTCGCCAACATCCGCATCAAGAACCACATCATGCGCGACGAGAATGGCCTCACGCCGGAAGGCGGATTGACCCGCCATTATCCGGGCGGCGAGATCATGTCGATCTATGACGCCGCCATGCGTTACGGAGCCGAGGGCGCGCCGCTCGTCGTTTTCGCCGGCGCCGAATATGGCAATGGCTCGTCTCGCGACTGGGCGGCGAAGGGCGCCATGCTGCTTGGCGTTCGCGCCGTGATCGCGAAGAGTTTCGAGCGCATCCACCGCTCCAATCTTGTAGGCATGGGCGTGTTGCCGCTCACCTTTGCCGAAGGGACAGGCTGGGACACGCTCGCCTTAAAGGGCGATGAGACCGTCACGATTCATGGCTTGCGCGAGGGACTTACGCCACGCAAGACATTGGTCGCTTCGATCTCCTTCCCGGATGGGTCCACCAAAACCGCGCCGCTACTCGCGCGCATCGATACGCTCGACGAATTAGAATACTTCAAGAACGGCGGCATTCTTCCATACGTGTTGCGACAACTCGCCCCTTAAAACTCGCAAAAAACGATTGACTCGCTTAAGGTCATCCGACAGCGTTGACGCGCTTTGCGTTGAATTCGGGCCGTTGCGGTTGGAATGCGTTCAACGCAACGCTCTAAAAAAAGAAAAAGTCACGACGCGAAGAAGAGGAAATCAACATATGACCAAATACGCCTTGGCGGCGGCCGCCGCCTTGTTTCTGACGATGACTGCGCCGTCGTTCGCTTTCGACGCCGCCGTCGGTCAGCGCGCGCCGAGCCAGGCGACCCGCATCAGCTGCGATACGCATGGCGAAGACGACCAGGCGGTTTGCGCCAGCAAGTGCGAGGACGCCTACCTTAAGGACCAGCAGGGCTGGACGGCGGACATGAGCAAGATCAAGTCGGCTAAAAAGGCTTGCGACGATAAGTGCGGCTGCCCGCAGAACTCGAAGAACCTCTAAAAGTCTCTTCAGTTTGAGCCCAAGCGGGCGCGCGAACATTCGCGCGCCCTTTTTTGTGATGCGCCAATCAAGTCGTTAGAATCATAATGTTATTTCGTTACCCAGCGTCCACTGTAACATGCGGCGGCGCGAACCGTCGTGGAAGTGACGCGCAATTGACATGAACGGCCACATACGACATCGTCCCGCCGCTTATTGCGTGAGGTGAGGCCGTTGCTGTTCAGGCGGGAGGGGTCAAGCGCAAGCGCAGGCTGGACGCCCAAAGGGCAAGTGAAGGAACCGACCAAATGAACAAATACGCCATTGTGACGGCGGCGGCTCTCGTCGTCGGCATGATCAGCCCGGCTTTCGCGGATTGCGACGTCCGCAACGCGGACGAGGACAAGCAGGCCAAATGCGCGCAGAAGTGCGACGATGAGTTCATCTCGCGCAAGATGAATTATGGCGCCAATCAAGCTGAGGTCGCCGCCAATAAGAAGGCTTGCGACGAGAAGTGCGGCTGCCCGCAGAACTCCAAGGGTCTCTGAGCCGAAGTTTTCGGACTGGAAAACGATATAAACCATTGGGCGCGCATTCATTGCGCGCCCACAATTTTTTAAGGACGCGTCTTACTGCGAGTAGACGTTGCCGTCCGGACCCTTCCACCCTTTAGGGTCCGCGTAGAAGCGATATTCCTCGTCAAAGCTCACCGTCGCGCCCGGCGGCACATATTGCTTCCCCTTGGGATCGACGCTGCGCGGCGCCGTCACATAATGTTTTCCGGCCGAGCAGCCTTCCGAATACTCTCCCGCGTCATTGGGCTTGCATTCGAGATTGGCGCCTTCGGGAAATTCGACCCGCGCATTGAAGAAAATCTCAAAGCCCTTTTCGCCCGTCGCATGCATTTCGAGAGCCTCGCTCATCGTCTGCTTGAATTCGATGATCTTGCCCGGCTTGTCGAATCGCTCCTTAAGCAGGTTTTCGAAGATCTGCCGCGCATGCGCCTCGGTCGGATCGCAGTTGCCGAACATGCAGAAAGCGTTGGCGGAATTTACGGATAGCGACGTTAGCGCCACCGCGACAATGAGCGTGATTAAAGCGCCTCGCATGATTTTCCTTCCCCTTCGTTTTATTGTTCGTCGCGTGAATGCGCCGCGTCGTTCTTAAGCTTATAGCATCTTATCGCGTCGCCGCTGCGCGTCTTCACTTAACGGTTGGGCGTCGTCGGATCGCCCCAGAGATCCTTCACCTGATCGAAGTGAATTGCAGGATCGTAGCCATCGGGCGTCAGGCCGAGCCATGCCGAAGAGAGGCGCCCCAAGGAGGAGAGCACGGCGTAGGACGCGACGACGCGGTCGCGTTGCGCCGCGACAAGGGCAATGCGCGCATAGAGCAATTCCTGCTGCGCGTTCAAGATTTCCAGCGTCGTGCGCTGACCGGCCTTGGCTTCTTCTCTAACGCCATAGAGCGCGCGCTCGGCGGCGGCAATCTGCGTTTGCGCCGCGGCGATTTGCGTCTTGGCGGCCTGCAGCGCGCCCCAATAGGCGCGCACCAGCGAGACTACTTCAGCGCGCGCAACGTCGACGTCGAAGCGGCGCTGGCCGGCGGTCTCCTTGGCCTGCCGCACGCGAGAGGACGTCAGGCCGCCCTCGTAAATCGGCACGTTGAGATGTCCGAGGATTTTGGCGCCCACGTTACGATTGCCGATACCGCTGAGGTCTGTCTGCGAAAAGACATCGCCGACAATCGAAAATTTCGGCATGAATTCCGATTCGAGCGCCTTAATGTCGAGCTCGGCGACATCGGCGTCGTGAAGAGCTGCGAGTATGAAGGGATGTTCGGTCTGCGCGATGTGCTCGGCTTCTTCGCGAGACTTCGGCAGCAATCGGTCGATCGGCGCGCCCGGCGCAAGCTTCGTCGGTTCGACTCCGACGGTCTTGCGATAGACGCCTATGCTGGCGTCCAGCGTCGCGCGCGCCGCGCTTGCCAGGGATTTTCCCGCCGCGAGCCGCGCTTCGGCCTGGGCGACGTCGGTCGGCGTGATCTGCCCATATTCATAGCGTTCGCGCGTCTGGCGCAATTGTTCCTTCAGGACCGCGACATTGCTTTCCTGAAGTTTGAGCGCCGCCGTGTCGCGCAAAACGTTCATATAGGCGGTGACGGCGTCGAATAAAACGCGCTGCTCGGTCAACCGCAGACGCTCGCGCCCGGCGAAGACGCCAGATTCCGCCGCGCGCGTTTCGTTTTGCGCCTTGAAGCCGTCGAATATCGGTTGTTCGACGGTCAAATGCGCGGACCGGGGAACGCTGGCGCCGTTCTGAATGTTCTTCGTGATCGAAGTATTGGTTGGATCGTTTACGTCGACGTCGCGCTGCTTCGTGACCAGGCGATTGCGTTGCACGCCGAGATAGGCGTCGCCCGTAACGCGTGGCCTCATGCCCGCCTGCGCCTGCGGCACTCTTTCGTCGATCGCGCGCAACTCCGCTCTGCTGGCGTTGAGCTGCGGATTGGCGTTATAGGCGCGGCACATCGCGCCCGTCAGGGTTTCGGCCTGCGCCGCGCCGCCGGTCGCCAAGAGGCAGATCACGATCGAGGCGACGCCGCGCATGCTCACCGGTCAGCCCCCGCTGGATTGCGAGGAAGTCGACTCCGGCGAACGACAAAAGAACGCGTATAGGGCCGGCAACACAACCAGCGTGAGGAGCGTCGCGCTGATCAGGCCGCCGATAACAACTGTCGCAATGGGTTTTTGCACTTCGGCGCCCGTGCCGGTCGCGAGCGCCATTGGCAGAAAGCCGAGCGACGCGACCAGCGCCGTCATGGCGACGGGACGCAGTCGCGTCATTGCGCCTTTGAAGATCGCTGGGCGCTCGGGCATGCCGCCGGCGATCAATTGCGAAATATAGGTGCGCATGACAAGGCCATTCAGCACCGCGACGCCTGATAGCGCAATGAAGCCCACGGCCGCCGAGACGGACATCGGCATGCCGCGCAGGAATAATGCGGCGACGCCGCCGGAAAGCGCCAGCGGCACCGCGGTGAACACCAGCAGCGCGTCGCGCACTGAGCCGAGGGCCGAATAGAGCAATATGAAAATCAGGAAAAAACAGATCGGCACGACGATCATCAAGCGTGCGCGCGCAGCGGCGAGATTTTCGAACTGGCCGCCCCAGGCGATCCAATAACCAGGCGGCAGAGTCACCTTCGATTCGATTTTCGCTCGCGCCTCGTCGACGACTGAGGCGATGTCGCGTCCGCGCACATTGGCGGTGACCACAACCCGGCGATGGCCGTTCTCGCGCGAAATCTGGTTCTGTCCGTCGACGATCGAAAATTTCGCCACTTGCTTGAGCAGCACGACAGGCGCGGCGCCGGCCGCCGAAGGAAGCGCGACGGGAATGGATTCTAGCGCCTGCGCGTCTTCGCGCAAATTATCCTGCAGACGAACAACAATGGGAAAGCGGCGGTCGCCTTCGAACACTACGCCTGCTCTCTGTCCGCCAATCGCTGCGCCGATCACGTCCTGCACCGCAGCGACGCTGAGGCCGAGGCGCGCGATCGCGGCCTTGTCGACTGCGACGTCGAGGATCGGCAATCCGACCACCTGTTCGACTTTCACGTCGGTCGCGCCCTTGACTGTATTGAGAATGCCGGCGATCTGATTGGCGGCTTTCAGCATGACGTCGAAATTATCGCCGAACACTTTCACGGCGATGTCGCCGCGCACGCCGGCGAGCAATTCATTGAAGCGCAGTTGAATGGGCTGCGTGAACTCATAAGCATTGCCTGGCAGTTGCGCGAGCCGCTTCTGCATCTTCTCAATAAGCGCCGTTTTATCGAGGCTGGGGTCAGGCCACTTCTCATGCGGCTTCAGCATAATGAAAGTGTCGGTCAGGTTCGGCGGCATCGGATCGGTTGCGATCTCCGCCGTGCCGGTCTTCGAGAAGACATAGTCGACCTCAGGGAAACTGCGCAACGCGCGTTCAATCTCGAACTGCATCGTCTGCGCCTGAGTGAGCGACGCGCTCGGGATTCGATTCGCCTGCATGGCGAGATTCTTTTCGTCGAGCGTTGGAACGAACTCTTCACCCAGCGTCAGATAGAGAAGCGCCGCGAGAACGAAGGCGCCGGCGCCGATAGCGATGGGCTTGAAAGGCGCCGCCATTGCCCATTGCAAGATCGGCTCATAGGCGCGTTTGAGCGCGCTGACGACGAAATTTTCAGATTCGCGCACGCGTCCTGAAAGCGCAATGGCGATCATCGCCGGAAAGAACGTCAGCGACAGAATGAATTCGGAAGCGAGCGCCATGATGACGGTCATCGCCATCGGATGGAACATCTTTCCTTCGACGCCCGAAAAGGTCAGGATCGGCACATAAACGAGAATGATGATCGCCTGTCCGTAGACGGTTGGACGCCGCATCTCGACCGCCGAGTCGATGACCGTCGTCAGCCGTTCCTCGAGCGTGAGGGCGCGGCCTAAGGCGTTCTGGCGCTGCGTCAGACGACGCAAGCAGTTCTCGGTGACGATAATCGCGCCGTCCGCGATCAATCCGAAATCGAGCGCGCCAAGGCTCATCAGATTGGCGCTGATCTTTCCGGCGTACATGCCAACGCCAAGCAGCAGCATCGTCAGCGGAATGACCATCGCCGTCACGAGCGCCGCTCGGAAATTGTCGAGCATCACGAAGAGCACGAGGATGACGAGCGCCGCGCCCTCGACGAGATTCAAAGCGACCGTCTTGATCGTGGCGTTGACGAGAAGCGTGCGGTTCAGAATCGTGCGCACTTCAATGCCGGGCGGCAGCAATCGCCGAATCTCGTTCATTTTGGCGTCGACCGCGCTCGACACTTCGCGGCTGTTGGCGCCGATCAGCATCAGCGCAGTGCCGATCACGACCTCTTCGCCATTCATGCTGGCGCTGCCCATGCGCAATTCGCGTCCGACGCCCACCTGTGCGATGTCCTCGACTCGGACTGGCGTGCCGCCGCGCGTCGAGACGACGACTTTAGCGATGTCATCCATCGACTCGAGGCGACCAGGGCTGCGCACGACGAGACCCTCGCCATTGCGTTCGACATAGCCGGCGCCGCGGCTGATGTTGTTGCGCTCGATAATGCCGGCGAGATCGGCGAAAGAGAGTCCGAGAGCGAAGATTTTCGCGGGGTCGGGCTGAACGTGATATTCCTTGATATAGCCGCCAAGCGAGTCGACGCCGGCGACTCCCGGAACAGTGCGCAGTTGCGGCCTGATGATCCAATCCTGCACGGTTCGCAGATAGGC
This sequence comes from Methylocystis sp. B8, assembly GCF_005771425.1. GTDB lineage: Bacteria > Pseudomonadota > Alphaproteobacteria > Rhizobiales > Beijerinckiaceae > Methylocystis. The sequence continues at coordinate 98,121 of NZ_VBTZ01000004.1, forward strand.
AGTCCTTTCAAGCAGGGTCCGCAGCCTTTGCCCTTCCGGCGTCAGATAATCGCCATTGCGCTGCCAGCCCGGCTCCCCGTCGCGCGCCGGCTTCTCGTTGGCGTGCGGCGCATAGTCAACCGACCACATGTAAATTTCAGAAAGGCCAGTCGCGACCGGACCCATACGCGACTCGACGCCGGGAGGGAAATTCTCCTTGGCAACTGCGAGGCGTTCGCCGACCTGTTGGCGCGCGAAATAGATGTCCACGCCGTCGGCGAACACCGCAGTGACCTGACCGAAGCCGTTGCGCGAAAGCGAGCGGGTGTATTCGAGCCCGGGTATCCCCGCGATCGCGTTCTCGATCGGATAGGTGACTTGCTTTTCGATCTCAAAGGCGGAAAGCGCCGGCGCAAAGGCGTTGATCTGCACCTGATTGTTGGTGATGTCCGGCACGGCGTCGATCGGCAATCGCATAAGCGACCATACGCCAAGCGGTGCGGCGAGCGCCGTCAACAAAACGATAAGCCAACGGCTTCGGACCGAGAAGGCGATGAGATTCTTGAGCATCAGCCGCCGCCAGCGACAAGACTGTTCCTGGCGGCCTGTTGAAGCGCCGTCCAGAGAGTCGAGGAAGGATGGCTTTCGATCCGCATCATTCCGCCGGAATGTTCTGCTTGCCGAGCTCCGCCTTTAACAGAAAGACATTGGAGACGGCGATCTCCTCGCCTTGCTTCAGGCCGGAGACGACCTCAACCGAATCATCGTCGCCCCGTCCAAGTTCAACTTCGCGCTTTATAAATCCATCAGGCGTGCGCACGAAGACATTGGGATTCCCGTCAATCATCATCAGCGCCGCGCGTGGAATTTTCAGCTTCACCCGCACTTCCTTAAGGGAGACCTCGGCTTCAAGCAGGCTGCCAGGGCGCAGCGAGAAGTCTGGATTGGGAAAGCGCGCGAGAACATTTCCGGAGCGCGTCTCGCGCGTGATCATCGCGTTCACGTAGGTAATTTTGCCCTCGAAGGTTTTTCCTTCGGCGTTTTGGACGCGAACGTCCTGCCCCTCGCGCAACAGCCCGAGATCTGCGGCCGGGACCGCCAGTTCAACTTCGACGACGGAGAGGTCGGAGACGACGTAGAGTTCCTTCGCCTGGCCTTCGCCGCCGACCGGCTGTCCGACGCTGACCAGACGCTCGATAACGCGGCCCGCGATTGGCGAACGAATCTCCTTGCGGCGAAGATCGGCGATCGGCTGAGTCGGCAGAGCGGCGATTTCCTGCTCGCTCATGTCCAGCGCCGCGAGCTTTTGCCGCGCCAGATCGAGCTTCACTTTGGATTCCGTAAAGGCCGCCTTAGCCTTCAGAAAGAGTTGCTCTGCGGTGATCTTCTTTTCAAAGAGGCCCTTCTCGCGCTGATAAAGGATATTCTGCAGATCGAAGTTCGCCATCGCCGCGAGATATTCGCTTTTCGCCTCGGCGACTTCCCGCGAATCGATGATCGCGATGGTTTCGCCGCGCGCGACGCTGTCGCCGAGGCGCTTACGAAGTTCTTCGACGACGCCTGCGACTTTGGCGGCGACCCGCGCGACTCGGTCAGGATCGGGCTTGACGGCGCCGGGGGCGGTGAGCTGACGCGCGATAACGCCAGGACCAACCGCTTTTAGAGAGATTTTCGATGTCTCGATCTGAGCGGCCGAAAGCCGGATTTCGCCGTCGGGGCGTTCGGGCGCGGTCGCTTCGCTTTGGCGGTCGGGCGCGACGCGGTTACGCACGGCGCTTAAGAGCGACGGCAGCGCGGCGCCGATCGCAACGCTCGCGAGGAGAGCGAGAACGAGAACGGACCTTTTCCGGATCATGGTTGCTAAGTCGGCTCCGTCACGAGCGGTCTGGAAGGCGTAGCATTGGCGCGCCGCTCGAGCCATTGTCCGCCGCCGTGAAAGTGGGGATATCGAACGTCGGCGTGATTCTCTTTTTCCCTTAAAGGAGTTGGTCGCGCCGGTCCATGCGCGCCGACGCGGCCCTTTTTCGCATATGCTTTGGTTTAAAAAAAGGAAAGCCCGGCCGAGGGACCGAGCTTCGTTCGCGAGCGCCTTTCTGAGCGTCAGGACTCAGTATTTGGCGAGCACTGGCCCAACAGAGAAGGGATTGAAACGCCAGTTCACGCCGGCGCGCACTGTTTGCCAGCGAACCGGCGAGACATGGCTCGCGACGAAGACAGTGTCGGCTAAGGAGGGCGTGAAGCTCGCTAAGTTCTGCGTGGCGGAGCCAAGGTCAGTGTAGAGGTATTCGACTTTAAGCGACCATGACGGAAAGGAGAGTGGGGACCACTCGACGCCGCCGCCGGCCGTCCAGCCGGTCCTGACCTCGTTTAACAGCGAGCGGCCAAACTGCACGCCGCCAGGAGGAAGAGGCGAATTGGCGACGCTGACGGCGTTGTTGACTCCGCCATAGGCGAAGCCGCCGGCGCCATAGACCAGCACGTTCGGCCATGACGGCAAAACCAAACCGGCGCGGCCGCGAATAGAGCCGAACCAGTCGACGGCGTTCACGGAGTTGATGGAGGAAAAGTCTCCCAGGAACAGTCCTTTGACCGGAACATTGCGCTGCGCATGGAGGTCCGTCCCTTGTATGTCGGCCTCTCCGCCGAGCACAAGCCAAGGCGAAACTTGCCAGTTAAAGCCGATTTGGCCGCCGCCAAGGACGCCGTTCAGATTTTGACCGAAACTCCAAAACGCGGCGCTCGGGGGATCGCCGATGAATGGGTCCAAAAGTGCGCCCGTCTCGGCGCCGCCGGCGCCAAAGCCATAGCCGATGTTCACGCCCCCATAAAAACCTGTCCAGGTGAAAGCCAGCGGAGGCGTCGGCGCAGGCGCCTTATAGCTTGGGAGGTCGGCGCCGAAGCATGATCCTGCGATCGCCAAGGAGAGGCCTATGCCGAGAGGCAATTTGATCATGGTGACTCTTTCAAAACAGTTTCCTGACAGTCGCCGCCGCTTGTGCGGTGATAAAATCTGCAAACAGTGGTTTGCAACGAAAACGCGCTCGTTCCATCATGCTCGAGAGGATTTTGTGGTCAGCGTGGCAATTCCGCATCAGTTGAATTTTGCGGCGACGGATGAGCGATCGAGATCATGAATCGCCGCGCTCTTTGCGCAGTCGCTCCCAATATTCGAGGCGCTTGGCGATCTCACGCTCGAATCCGCGCTCGACCGGCCTGTAGAACTTTTGTGGCGAAAGCGCATCGGGCCAGTAGTTTTGTCCCGAGAAGGCGTCGGGCGAATCGTGATCATATTCGTAGCCCGCGCCATAGCCCTCTTCGCGCATCAGGTTCGTCGGCGCGTTGAGGATGATTTTGGGTGGCATGAGCGAGCCCTTTTCCTCCGCGACGCGTTGCGCGCGCTTGAAGGCGACATAGGTGGCGTTGGATTTGGGAGCGGTCGCCACATAGATGACCGCCTGCGCCAGCGCGAGTTCGCCCTCGGGACTGCCGAGAAAATCGTAAGCCTCCTTGGCGGCGTTGGCGACGACGAGCGCTTGCGGATCGGCAAGACCAATGTCTTCGACGGCCATGCGCACGACGCGCCTTGCGAGAAACAGCGGATCTTCGCCGGCGGCGAGCATGCGCGCGAGATAGTACAGCGCGGCGTCTGGGTCCGAGCCGCGGACGCATTTATGCAGCGCGCTGATAAGATTGTAGTGGCCTTCCTGCGCCTTGTCGTAGATTGGCGCGCGGCGCTGGACGATTTCGACGAGTCCCGTTCGATCGAAGATTTCGCTGGGCTTCGCCGCGCGCCAGATCTCCTCGGCGAGCGTCAACGCAGCGCGGCCGTCGCCATCCGCCATGCCGACGAGCGCTGCGCGCGCGTCGGAGTCGAGCGGCAAGGGTTTGCCTTCGGCGTGTTCCGCGCGTTTGAGAAGTTGTTCGATCGCAGCCTCGTCAAGCGCCTTGAAGGTCATCACGCGCGCGCGGGAAAGCAGCGCCGCGTTGAGTTCGAAGGAGGGGTTTTCCGTCGTCGCGCCGACGAGCGTGATCGTGCCGTCCTCCATCACCGGCAGAAAGGAATCCTGTTGCGCGCGATTGAAACGGTGAATCTCGTCGACGAAGAGCAGAGTCCCCTGGCCGGCGGCGCGTCGGGCGCGCGCCGTCTCAAAGGTTTTTTTCAAATCCGCGACGCCGGAGAAGATCGCCGAAATCTGCACGAAGGCGAGTTTGGTGTCGTGCGCGAGCAGCCGCGCGACCGTGGTCTTGCCGGTGCCTGGCGGCCCCCAGAAAATGAGCGAACCAAGTGAGCCCGAGCGAATGAGCCGCGTCAGCGCGCCATCGGGTCCAAGCAGGTGATCCTGGCCTGCGACCTCCTCGAGACGCGTCGGCCGCAATCGATCCGCAAGCGGACGCGGCGCGTCGTCTTCGAGCTTTGCGGCTTGGAACAGGTCAGACATCGCCACTGATTAACATAGCGACGCGGCTCGCTTGTGAGAATCTCGGAAAAGCGCGATCTCGCGCGGCAACCGAATTCTTAATCGGCGTAGCGGATTCTTTTCCAGGTCATGCCCGCGCTTGTCGCGGTTATGACGTCTTATGGCGCGCCGCCAACGGCGCCAAATGCGCGCGGTGGATGGCCGGGTCAAGCCCGGCCGTGACGGTTGGAAAAGATTTAGGAGTCGACGACCATCCCGGCAACGCTGAGGCGCAGCCGCTAATGCAGGCTAGCTGATCTCGACGATCCGCGCGCTGTGGTGGATCACCTCCGCCTTATCGCCGACGGACTTGCCCATCAGCGCCTTGGCGAGTGGCGCGACGTAGGGAATCAGTCCTTTTGTCGGATCGGCTTCATCTTCGCCGACGAGGCGGAAGCTGCGGCGCTCGCCGCCCTCGAGTTCGACGATGACGTGGTGGCCGAATCGGACCGCCGAATGATCGGCGATCGGGCGGATGACCTCGGCGCTCGCCCGGCGCGCCGTCCAATAGCGCAGATCGCGCTGCGCGAGCGCCAGCGCATGATTGTCTTCGCTCGCGGTCGCGCGTTCGATCTCCTTTTGCAGGCGCGCAAGTTCGCCTTCAATCTGTTCAAGGCCCTCGGGCGTCACAAGGTTGCGATGCGGGCTGATCGGCCGGTCTGGCAGATCCTCGCGCGGATTGTCGTCGTCCTGTTCCTTGGTGAAAGCCGAACTCATGCGTATCTAACCCTTGGTTCGCCGCGCCGACGCGGGCGAGCATCCTCAACAAAAATAAATCGGCCCAAGTGGGCCGTTCGCCGGCATTAGAGCCGAGACGGGCGCGCTTGTCGAGAAATCGACGTCACGATGCGACGATTTGCGCTCTTTTGAAGGAGCTTAGCTTCGTCCCCTCACAGGCCAAGCTCGGAAAGACCCGGATAATCGGCAGCGGCGGTCGCGACATGGGAGTGGTCCTCCTTGGGACGAAATCCTATCAACCTGCGTTCTGCGCCTGAAGGTTCAGGCCCATGTCGATCACGACGCGGCCGCGAATCTTGCCATTCACGATCGAGCGGGCGCGCGCCAACGCCTCGTCGAAAGGGATGGTCTCGCTCATGGCGTCGATCACGGCTGGATCGAGATCCTCCGCGATTCGCGCCCAGGCCGCTCGTCGCAAGGCAATGCGCGGGCGAACGCTCTCGACGCCGAGCAGCGAAACGCCGCGCAGAATGAAAGGCGCGAGATTCGCTGGCAGCTCCATGCCGCCGACGTTGCCGCAGGCGGCGATTGCGCCGTCGAAGCGCGTCTGCGCCAGAAGATTGGCGAGCGTGACGCCGCCAACGGTGTCAATTCCAACCGCGAAGCGCTGCGTCTGCAGCGGTTTTCCCGGCGCGGCAAGTTCTTCGCGGGCGATGATTTCGGCTGCCCCGAGGCGTTTCAAATAATCGCCTTCGCTGGCGCGTCCGGTGACCGCGGCGACGCGCCAGCCGGCCTTGGCGAGCAGGGCGACGGCGAAAGAGCCGACGCCGCCCGCCGCGCCCGTTACAACGGCAAGTCCGTCCTGCGGGCGGGCCCCATGACGCTCTAGAGCAAGCGCGCAGAACATCGCTGTCAATCCCGCGGTGCCGACCGCCATCGCGCGCGCGGGCGTCAGCGGCGGGGGAAGTTTCGCAAGCCAATCTCCCGAAAGGCGCGCCTTCTGAGCAAAGCCTCCGTAATGGGCTTCGCCGAGGCCGCATCCCGTCGCAACCACGATGTCTCCCCTCGCAAATTCAGGATGGGCGGAGCGCGACACGCGGCCAGCAAAGTCGACGCCGGGGATCATGGGGAAGCGGCGCACGACCGGTCCATTGCCGGTCACGGCGAGACCGTCCTTATAGTTGATCGCCGAGAAAGCGACATCCACGTCGACGTCGCCATCCATCAGGTCGCGCTGATGCATGACGACGTATTCGGCGTGTTGGCCGTCATTGTTCTTGTCGATGCGAATGGCCCGGAATTCGGTCACGTCGTTTGCCGCCTCCTCGAGAAGCGCCAAACAGCGCCTCCATCGAATAAAGTTAAAAAAAGAAAACATTGCGCGGTCACGGCCGTAAAGGCGAAAATGGCCTCGGATCAACTATGCAGAATAATGCTGACTCAATAGTGCACAATATTCCTTGATGAAATGGTGCCAGTCTGTTAGGCACATCGCAAGTAACGGTGGGGGCGCGATTCTATGCAGCGAAGCATTGATCGTGGGCGTTGGGGGCAGCGCCCATCTCAAAAGGAAGTGGTGAGCAATCCGATGAATCAGACCAACAACATTGAGCTCGCAGCCGACATCGTCTCCGCCTATGTGAGCAACAACTCAGTCCCCGCCGGAGATTTGCCCGGACTTATCAACGAGGTTTACAACGCATTGCTGCGCGTTGGCGTCGGCTCCGCGGTTACGCCGACCGAGCCGCCAAAGCCCGCCGTTCCCGTCAAGCGGTCGGTGAGCAACGATTACATCATCTGCCTTGAGGACGGAAAGAAGTTCAAGTCGCTCAAGCGCCATCTGCGCACGCAATATAGTCTCTCGCCTGAAGACTATCGTGAAAAGTGGGGCCTTCCCGCGGACTATCCGATGGTTGCGCCCAATTACGCAAAAGCGCGGTCTAACCTCGCCAAGCAAATGGGACTCGGCCAGCAGCGCCGGCGGCGCGGGAAGTAAAAAAGGCGGCCAATTGGCCGCCTTTTTTCTAATTGACCTAAAATCGGCGCCGTTCGCCCGACGGCGGCGTGCTGCACGCGAGAAGCGAGATCAGCTCTCCTCGTCGCTCTCGATGTCGCCGTCGATCAATCCGGAAACGTCGTCGTCGCCTTCTTCCTCTTCGAGGAAAGTGTCGTCTTCGGACTCGCCGGCCTCAATCTCGACATCGTCCTCGACATCGATCGTTTCCGCTGCGGTCTCCGTTTCCTCGACTTCTTCAAGCGACACGGTTTCAGCGTTCTCTTTTTCGACTTCGCCTTCTTCTTCTTCCACGACGCGCGCCGTCGAGCGCGTCAGCGCTGCGACTTGGTAGATCGCGCCGCATTTGGGACAGGCGATCGGGTCCTTGTTCAAGTCGTAAAATTTCGTCCCGCAGGACTGACATTGGCGTTTGGCGCCGAGTTCCGGTTTTGCCACGGTCGATTGGTCCTCGAGAAACAGCGTGGGAACGCCCCGCCTACAGTGAGAGACTGTGTGGGCGCTCCGGTTAGTGGCGTCCTGCGTCGCTGTCAAATGGGAAATGCAATGTCTTCGCGCCCATTGCCAATCGGGGCGCGGATTGGCATAGAATCGAGCCTATGCGGGTGTAGCTCAATGGTAGAGCAGCAGCCTTCCAAGCTGAATACGAGGGTTCGATTCCCTTCACCCGCTCCAGCCTGTTTCTGAGCGTTTCTTCGACCAGCGAGATCAGTCTGTCGAATGGCGGCGGGTGGCCGCCTACCGCGACGGTTCTGGACGAAGTCCCCAAATACTTCCGCCGCACGCTAGCGAATCGGCGCTCGCCGTTAACCAGTCTTACGCGCTTCGGCAGGGGGACGACTAATCGATACGGCAGCCGGTCGCGTCTGCGTCCTTGCGGCGCGATCCCGTAATCGTCCCAGAGAAGGACGGCGCGTTAATCTGAAGGGCGGGTTTCGCACCGCACGGGTCACGTCAACGCCAAGGCGCAAATCTTCCACAGCGCGGAAACCGCGCCGGAACGCAATATCAACTCGAATGAATAGCTGATTCGTGCCTGCTGCGTTCCCGGTTGATCCCAAAGCTTAACAGCAGCACCCGCAAAAGGGCCAATCTTCGCCGTTGACAGAACCGGCGAAAAGAGTCCGAGGGCGACCTTCCCGAGACGCGCTTCCGCCGCGACCATGGCGAGGCCAATCTGCAATTTGTGGTGTTTCGGTTTTGCCCAGCGTCCATATATTGTTGGAACAGAGCGTGACTCGCCGAGAGTCAGCGATTCGGGCGCGATTCGTTCGCAGGCTGTTCAGAAGGTAAAGTCGCGCCTTGCTCTGAGTTTCGATATGAAACGAGGGCGCGCCGCAGCGCGCGGCAGGCAGCAAAGAAGAATATGACCGTCGCGCCGTCTTACCCGGCGACCCGCGCCGCCCCTCGCGCGAGGCCGTTCGACAGGGGCGTCGCAGCGGTTCTCGGCCCAACCAACACGGGAAAGACGCATCACGCCATCGAGCGGATGCTGTCCTTTTCTTCCGGCGTGATCGGCCTGCCTCTCCGCCTGCTGGCGCGCGAAGTTTATAATCGTGTGGCCGAGCGCATTGGCGCCGACAATGTCGCGCTCGTCACTGGCGAGGAAAAAATCAAACCGCGCGCGCCAGCCTATTGGGTGGCGACCGTCGAAGCGATGCCGCGCGACGTCGAGCCGGATTTCCTCGCCATCGACGAAATTCAGCTCGCCGCAGATCTCGATCGCGGCCACATTTTCACCGACCGGCTGCTGAACTGGCGTGGACGCCAGGAAACTCTCCTCATTGGCGCCGCCACGATGGCCCCGCTTATTACAGACCTCTTTCCTGGCGCGCCGATCTTCACGCGCCCCAGGCTTTCGGAGCTTTCCTTCGCCGGCGTCAAGAAAATCTCAAGACTGCCGCCGCGCACGGCCATCGTCGCCTTTTCGGCTGAAGAGGTCTATGCGGTCGCGGAGCTGATCAAGCGTCAGCGCGGCGGGGCGGCGGTCGTGCTCGGCGCGCTGTCGCCGCGCACGCGCAATGCGCAGGTCGAGCTCTATCAAAGCGGCGACATCGACTATATTGTCGCGACCGACGCCATCGGCATGGGCCTCAACCTCGATGTCGATCATGTCGCCTTCGCGTCCGATCGCAAATTCGACGGACTTCGCCACAGGCGGCTGACGCCGGCGGAATTCGGACAGATTGCCGGCAGAGCGGGTCGCCATATGAGCGACGGCTTTTTCGGCGCGACGGGCCGCTGCCCGCCTTTCGAAGAGGATTTGGTCGAGGCTTTGGAGGATCACCGCTTCGATCCGGTAAAGACATTGCAATGGCGCAACAGCGTTCTCGATTTTTCGTCAATTGACGCGCTGGTCCATTCGCTCGACAAGGCGCCATCGCATCCCGATCTCATTCGCGCGCGCGTCGCGGACGATCAAAGGGCGCTGGAAGCTGTGAGCCGCGATGAGATCGCACGCCGCAACGCAAAGACGGCAGCTGATGTCGCGCGGCTTTGGGAGGCCTGCCAGATCCCCGACTACCGAAAGACTTCGCCCGCCGCTCACGCCGAGCTGGCGCTTGCCGTCTTCGCTTTCATCGCGCGGCGTGGAAAGATTCCGGAAGACTGGATGGCGCGGCAGATCGAGGCGGTCGACCGCATCGACGGCGACATTGCGACTCTTTCAAACCGCCTCGCGCAAGTGCGCACCACAAGTTTCATCGCCAACCGTTCTGGCTGGCTTGACGACTCCGAGCATTGGCAGAGCGTCGCGCGTCGGGTAGAGGACAGCATATCCGACGCGTTGCACGATCGACTGACGCAGCGTTTCGTCGATCGCCGCACCAGCGTGCTGGTGCGCCGCTTAAGAGAGAACGCGATGCTTGAAGCCGAAATCAACGCCGCCGGCGACGTCATGGTCGAAGGCCAGCACGTCGGAAGCCTTCAGGGATTTCGCTTCACGCCCGATCCTGGCGCGGTCGGCGAAGCGGCGAAGACGCTGAACGCCGCGGCGCAGAAGGCGCTCGCTGGAGAATTCGAGGCTCGAGCGACGCGCGTGTTCGACGCGGTCGACGACGCATTTGCGCTCGGCAATGACGGGCTCATTCGCTGGCTCGGGGAGCCCGTGGCGAAGATCGCCGCCGGCGCCGGCGCGCTGTCGCCGACGACGCGCATTCTCGCCGACGAACAGGTCACCGGGCCGGCTCTGGAGAAGGTCAAGCAGCGCCTCGATCTCTGGCTCGCGCAACACGTCAAGAAACTGCTCGGCCCTCTCGAACAGCTCGAAAAAGGCGGGGGTCTGGAAGGGGTGACGCGCGGCGTCGCCTTTCAGCTTGCGGAAGAACTGGGCGTGCTGGACCGCGCACGCGTCGCAAAGGAAGTGAAGGGCTTCTCACAGGAGGACCGCGGCGCGTTGCGCAAGCTCGGCGTGCGTTTCGGGGCCTATCACATTTACCTGCCAGCGCTTCTTAAGCCGGCGCCGCGAGCGCTTTCTGCGTTGCTGTGGGCGTTGCATCACGGCGGGCTCGAAAATGTGAAGGGTCTTGAAGAGGTGCCGCATCTTGCCGCCTCCGGACGCACGTCTTTCGCCGCCGACGCGTCTATCCCCAAAGGATTCTATCGCGCGGCTGGCTTTCGGGCGTGCGGCGAGCGCGTCGTGCGAGTCGATATTCTGGAGCGCCTCGCCGATCTCATTCGGCCGGCGGTCGCCTACCGTCCTGGGCTCACGGCGGGGGCGCCGCCGCCCGGCGCGGCCGACGCCGACGGCTTCGTCGTCACCGTCGCGATGACCTCGCTGACCGGCTGCTCCGGCGAGGCTTTCTCCTCGATCCTCAAATCTCTGGGCTATGCGTCGATGCAACGTCCCGGACCCGCGATCACCGTGGCTCTTGTGCCGGCGGCTCCGATGGAGCCGGTGACGCCAAAAACTGGAACTTGCGAGCAGGAAGCGCCAAGCGAGCAAATCCAGGCGGAAAGCGCGGCGCAGGCGCCTGCGCCCGCTGAAGCGGAGCCCGAGGTCGAGGAGGAGCCGGCGGCGTCAACTGAAGAAGCCCCGGTTGAGACGTCTGCGACCGCCGAAGCGCCAATAACGGAAGCGCCAACGTCGCTCTTCCTTGAAGAAGCAGCGGTTGCGGCAGACGACCCACAGGAATCCGCCGCGCCGGCTGAAGCGCAGGGAGAGACCGCGCCGACCGCGCCCGAAATGATTGAGGTCTGGCGTCCTCAGCGCCACGCCCATTCCGGCCCCCGGAGTCGCGAAGCCGGCGCGCCTCACACGCGAGGCCAGGGCGCCGATGAGAAACGTCCGCCGCGCCGCGACTATCGTCCGCGGACTGAAGCGCCGAGCAAAGAGGCGCGCCCCGCCGGAAAGCCGCGCCCCGAGGGCCGTCCGCCGCGCGAGGATGCTCGAGCCCGGAGACCTGGAGGCTTCGGCCCGTCGGAGCGGCGCGAGCGTCAGCCAGATCCGGATTCGCCTTTCGCCAAGCTTGCCGCGCTCAAGGCCGAGCTTGAAAAAAAGGGCAAATAGCGGCGCCTACGCATGTGGCGCCAGCTTCGCCATTGTATTGCCAATAGTCGCGTGGACAACTATCGCAGCCCGGGGGCGGGCGTGGCCAAGGCCAAGTTGTTAGAGGGGCTTATGACAAAAATTTTGCCCGTGATCATGTGCGGAGGATCTGGGACGCGGGTTTGGCCCGAGTCGCGCGAGACCCTGCCGAAGCAATTCATCCCACTCGTGGGCGAACGCTCGACCTTCCAGACGACTCTCGCCATGCTCGACGACCCTGCCTTCGAACGACCGGTCGTCATCTCCAACTTCGACTATCGCTTTCTTGTCGCCGACCAGCTGCGCGAGATTGGCGCGCAAGCCGACGTCGTGCTCGAGCCGTCGCGCCGGGACTCGGGGCCCGCAGTGGCTGTGGCGGCGGGCCTTGCCGCACGCCGGTCGCCCGACACCGTGGTCGTCGTGCTCGCCGCAGATCATGTGGTGCGCGATCCCGAGGGCCTCGTCGATCTCTGCAAACGCGCAAGCGCCGCGGCGGCCGAGGGCTATATCGTGACGCTTGGCGTCAAGCCTGACGGCCCGGCGACGGGATATGGCTATCTGCGCCCCGGCGCGCCGCTCGAGTCTTGTTGCGACGTCTACAAGCTCGACGCCTTTGTCGAAAAGCCGGATCGCGAAACCGCGCAGGACTATATCGACGCCGGCTATTACTGGAACAGCGGCAACTTCATCTTCCGCGCCGACGTGATGCAGTCGGAAATCGCGCAATTCGAGCCGGGCATTTTCGCCGCCGCCGAAGCCGCGATCGAAACGGCGCGCCAGGACCTCGGCTTCATGATTCTGAACGCCGAAGCCTTCGCGCATGCGCCGAAGAAATCCATCGATTACGCCGTGATGGAGAAGACCGAAAAGGCGGCGCTTATTCCCGCCGACATCGGCTGGTCCGACGTCGGCACCTGGCGCGCGGTATGGGAATTGTCGGAGCGCGATGAATTCGGCAATTCGGTGCGCGGGCACGGCGTCGTCATGGATGCGCGCAACGTCCATGTGCGCTCGGAGGACACGCTGACCACGGTCGTCGGCGTCGATGACATCATCGTCGTGACGACGCAGGACGCGGTGCTGGTGCTCAGCCATGAGCACGGCGATCAGGTCAAACAGCTTGTCGACGAGCTGCGCAGCAAGAACCGGCGCGAGGCCGGCGAACATAAGCGCATCTTCCGGCCCTGGGGCTATTATCAAGGCATTGACGAAGGCCAGCGCTATCAGGTGAAGCGCATCGTGGTGAAGCCGGGCCAGCGCCTGTCGCTGCAAAAGCATTTCCACCGCGCCGAACATTGGATCGTGGTGCGCGGCACGGCGGAAGTGGGCCGCGACGAGGAGACCCATCTCGTTCACGAGAATGAGTCGATCTATCTGCCGATCGGTTGCCGGCATCGTCTGATCAACCCCGGCAAGATCGATTTGGAGCTTATCGAAGTGCAGACTGGCTCCTATCTTGGCGAAGACGACATCGTCCGCTTCGAGGACGCCTATAATCGGGGTTAAGTTTTTTGCAGTTTAGCCGCGTCATGGCCGGCTTTGAGCCGGCCATCCACGTTTGGGGTGCGCTAATTCTGCAAATTGCAGCAGCGGCTCGGCGTGGGTGGCCGCGACAAGCGCGGCCATGACGCGGCAAACGATCGTAAAAATCTGTGGTCTTTCCTCGCCGGAGACGCTTCTCGCGTCGATCGACGCTGGGGCCGATATGGCCGGCTTCGTTTTTTTCGAGAAAAGCCCGCGCCACATCGATCTTGAGACCGCCCGCACGCTCGGTCTTCTCGCGCAAGGGCGCATCGGCAAAGTGGCGCTGACCGTCGATGCCGACGACGCGGCGCTTCAAGAAATCATCAACGCGCTCGCGCCCGACTATCTGCAGCTTCATGGCAAGGAAACGCCAGCGCGCGTCGCTGAGGTGAAGGCGCATTTTGGTCTGCCTGTGATCAAGGCGGCAGGCGTGGCGACGGCCCCTGACGTCGAGGCGGCGCGCGCCTACGAAGGCGTCGCGGACGTCATCCTATTCGACGCCAAGCCTGCGCCGAATGCAGCCGTGCCCGGCGGCGCCGGCGTCGCTTTCGACTGGGACCTGCTGAGCGACGTTACGGCGAAGCGCTGGATGCTGTCGGGCGGGCTCGATCCCGACAATATCGCTGAGGCGATGCGCATCAGCGGCGCGCGCGCCGTCGACGTCTCCTCCGGCGTCGAGCGCGAACGTGGCGTGAAGGACGCGGGGAAGATCAGGGCTTTTGTGAAGGCCGCTCGGCTTTCATAGGGGCGCATGACGGTTTAAGACTGCGCCGACGCAGACCGAGGACACCCGTGAACAAGCCGCTTCCCAATTCCTTCCGCGCCGGTCCCGATGAAAACGGCCGCTTCGGCATTTTCGGCGGGCGTTTCGTCGCCGAGACGCTCATGCCGCTCGTGCTCGACCTCGAAACGGCCTACGAGAAGGCCAAGAACGATCCGGCCTTTCATGAAGAGCTGCAAGGGCTCCATAAACATTATGTCGGGCGCCCGTCGCCGCTCTATTTCGCCGAGCGCATCACCGAACATGTTCGCGAGAAGGCGGAAGAGGGCAAAGGCGCCAAGGTCTATTTCAAGCGCGACGAGCTCAATCACACCGGCGCGCATAAGATCAACAATGTGCTTGGGCAGATTCTGCTCGCGCGGCGCATGGGCAAGAAGCGCATCATCGCCGAGACGGGCGCCGGCCAGCATGGCGTCGCGACCGCCACCGCCTGCGCGCGTTTCGGACTCGACTGCGTCGTCTACATGGGCGCGGTCGACGTCGAGCGGCAGAAGCCGAATGTCTTCCGCATGAAGATGCTCGGCGCTGAAGTCATTCCCGTTCAGTCGGGCGCGCGCACGCTGAAGGACGCGATGAACGAAGCGCTGCGCGACTGGGTGACCAATGTCGCCAACACTTTCTATTGCATCGGCACGGTAGCGGGACCGCATCCCTATCCGGCGATGGTGCGCGACTTTCAGTCGATCATCGGCAACGAGACGCGCGTCCAGATACAGGAAGCGGAAGGGCGCCTGCCGGATTCACTCGTCGCCTGCATCGGCGGCGGCTCCAACGCCATGGGCCTGTTTCATCCTTTCCTCGACGACGCCAGCGTCGAGATTTACGGAGTGGAGGCGGGCGGCCATGGGATCGACGTGCCGAACGGCCATGCCGCCTCGCTCACCGGCGGGCGTCCGGGCGTTCTTCACGGCAACCGCACTTATCTTTTGATGGACGACGACGGCCAGATTCTCGAGGGCCATTCGATTTCGGCGGGATTGGATTACCCTGGCATCGGGCCTGAACATTCGTGGCTGCATGAGATCGGCCGCGTAAAATATCTGAACGCGACCGACAAGGAAGCGCTCAACGCCTTTCAACTCTGCTCGAAGCTCGAAGGCATTATCCCGGCGCTCGAGCCCTCGCATGCGCTCGCCAAAGTGTTCGAACTCGCGGCGCAGAAGCCGCGCGATCATCTGATGGTGATGAATATGTGCGGCCGCGGCGACAAGGACATTTTCACGGTCGCCGAGCATCTCGGCGGAATGTGACTCAAGCGCCCTCATCCTGAGGAGGCGGCAGAGCCGCCGTCTCGAAGGAAGAGGGCGCGTGCCCATTTTCCTTGCCCTTCGAGACGCGAGTTTCGATCGCTCCTCGGGATGAGGAAAATGGCGTCTCCCGTCGCTGCGTACAGCAGCGAAATCGCTAAAGTTTGCCCTTCCCCACGCATCTTTGCGCGATCTCGTTGAGCCGACGGCCGCGTTCAGCTTCGTCGGTGACGCCGACGAGCGCCTTGCTGCTCACCGCCTCTTGCGCCGTGCACTGGCAGGCGTCGTGGCAGATCTTGCCTTCTCCGCCCTCTTCAAAACAGCGCGCTTCACATGAGGCGACGAATTCCGTCGTGTCGACGGCTGGCGGCGCGAGATAGGCGAGTCCGAGCAGCAGCGCGAAAAGCGCCGGCTGATGCGCAAGATAGATGAGAAGGCTGTGGCGGCCGAGAAAGCCAAGGTTCTTCCCAAAAGGAAGGGCGCGCCCCTCAACCGGACGCTTCACATCCACTTTCTCTTTCTGGGAAAGGGTTCCGCGCCCCACGGCCACCCCAAGCAGCAGCGGGCCCGCCCATGGAAAGAGCGGCCGCCAGTCCTGGGTCAAGGGCTCGCTCGTCGAAAGGCCGAGCCATTGCAGCCAATCGGCGTTGAAGGAAGGAGACGCGAGAAACTCCGCGCCGGCGAGAAAGAAGACGCCGCCAACGAGCGCGATGGGCCAGGGCGCAAGCAGAAACGGGATTGCGATGAGGCTTGCGACGGCGATGCAATGCAGAATGCCGAAGAACACATAGGCGCTGGGAAAGAGGACATAGGTGCCCGCCGTCACCAGCGCGGCCGCCGCGACGATGATCGCGAAACGGCGCCAAAACGCCGGCCAGCGGATAGCGCTTCGATGCGCGAGCACCAGAGCGACGCCGGCGATGAAGAGGAAGGCGAAAGCGATCGAGTGCCCGAATATTTTCACAGGCGCCGACCAGGGAAGATTCGCCGGCGCGTAGCCGAAATGGGAAAGATCCCAGATCGAATGGAAGACGATCATCGCCAGAACGGCGACGCCGCGCGCGGCGTCGAGCGCCAGCCAACGGTTTTGCGTCATCGGCGCGCGGCGGCGGGAGCGCCCTGAAACTTGCTGAACGCCATGTCCGGCGCCGAGAGATTATGGCGCGACGGCAGATGGCGGCCGACCCATACTTCCGTCGCGCTGGCGCCAGGAAAGCGAATGACCGGCGCTTCCTCCCAGCCTTTGCCGCGCTTGTTGCGCCAGGCGACGATGGCGGCGTCGCTCATCGTCTCCATCGCGTACATCGACCGCAGCGCCGCGAAGGGCAGTCCGTTCGGCATGGCCTGGCTGAAAGACACGTCGAGCGTCAGGCGATCCTGGTCGACGTTTTTGAGCGTGACGCGGCCTTCGCCGCCGCGCTGGAATTTGAGGACGAAGGCGCGAGTTTCCGGTTCGAAGACGATTTCCTCGAGATCGACGATGGGCCGCTCCTGTTTTTCGACCGGCCCAACAAGAAAGGACGAACCGTAAGCCGTCCAACGCATGTCTTCGAAGGGCAGCGGCCGCGCCCGCCAATAGCCGTCTGGCGGGTAAAGCACCATGATCTCTTCGGCCCGCTCGCGATACCACATCCAGAGCTGGATGAGATGGAAGCCCCTCTCCACCGAATCGCCGACTCGGATCGGCACGTCGTTTGGCCGCCAGAAGGAGGGGAAGGTGTAGCCTGTCAGCCAGAATTCCGGCGTCTCCCAAAAGGTCTTGCGGCGCGCCTGCGAAAAGGCCTTGGGGTCCACGGTGAGATCGCAGCTCGACCAGTCCGGCGCCCAGCGGTCGGAGGCGATCGTGTTGATGTAAGAGGGATGCACCGCCTGGATTTGCAGGCTGCGCACGCGCGGGGAGATGAAGTCGAGCTCGATATTGTCCTTCTCGGCGCAGAGCTCCGGCGCCGAATTGTTCTCGACGCGCACTTGCAGCTCGTCGGGCGCCTCGGAAGGCTGCGCCAAGCCTGAGCTGGCGAAGGCCAAGCCCCCTGCTCCGAGGAGAAAGCGGCGGCGATCAAATGGCGTCGTCAAGCGGAAGATTCCTTGTTGCTTTTGAGGTCCTATCCCGCACAGCGCACGCGCGGCAAGCGTCGCGTGATTGGACGGACCGCAAAAGGCGAAAACAAGGAAGGCCGGCTCGGCGCGCTAAGCCAAGCCTCTGCTGTAGCCTTTAGAACGGGCCTCCGCCAAAGAGGAGCGCGAAGGGATTAGCTACTGCGTAGCCGCGGCCATAAGTCGAGCGCCCGCGCGACGCCGCATAGGCGCCGCCGCCTTCATGCCGAGCGCTGGCGTAGTAATGGCCGCGTGGCGGCGCGCCGGTGATGGAAATGCTGCCGCCTTCGCTCTGCACCATCTGATAGAGCATCGCGGCATGGCCGGGCGACAGGCGCACGCAGCCGTGCGACGCTGGCCGGCCCAGCATTCCCGTCTCATAGGACCCGTGGATCGCATAGCCGCCACGGAAGAAAATCGAGTGGGGCATTGGCGACATATGATATTTTCGCGAATAATGCATGGCCTGCATGCCTGTCGGCGCGAAGGAGCCGCGTGGCGTGGAATAGCCAGAACGGGCCGTCGACACCGGCCATGAATAGCTGCCCGACGAAGACTGGACATGCATGGTCTGCGTAGAAAGGTTGATGTGAATGTGGGTGGTGGCGTTCGCCGCGCCCACAGAGGCAAGAACAAGGATTGCTGGAGCGATGACCGGAAAACGCATGACGGACTCCTCACTCGACGCGCTAGCGACTTGGCCGGCGTTCATGCGCTGGCTTGGCGCTGCTTCAAACTAAATGAAGCGGTAAGCTTTGCCGGCAAGGCTCAATCGCGACACTTTGCGCAAACGCGCTTGGAGACCGGTGGCGAGACGCCCATGACGAGAGATTCGATATCGCGTATGCTTCGCGCAGCGCTATTCGCCTTCGCCGCGCCGGCGATGGTTAACGGCGCGCTGGCTCAGGACAAGGGCACGCTCGATCCAAAGCCCTTGCCGCCGCTCGCAAATCCTTCCAGTCCTGCGACGCCGGCGCGGGAATTGTTCGGCAGGGCGCAGGAGGCGGCGCCGCTGCGTCCAAATCCGATCGGGTTCTATTCGCGCGGCTGTCTCGCTGGCGGCGAGCCGCTGCCGATCAACGGTCCCAATTGGCAGGTGATGCGCCTGTCGCGCAACCGCAATTGGGGCCATCCCAATCTGATCGCCTTTTTGAAGCAGTTCTCGTCGAAAGCGTCGCGCGAGTCAGGCTGGCCGGGCCTGCTCATCGGCGATCTGTCGCAGCCGCGCGGCGGGCCGATGCTGACCGGTCACGCGTCGCATCAGATCGGCCTCGACGCCGACATATGGCTTACGCCGATGCCCAATCGCGAACTGACGCGAGAAGAGCGCGAAGACCTCATGGCGACGGACGTCGTGCGCGACGATGGTCTCGACGTTCGTTCCGACGTCTGGAGCCAGGGCCACATCGCTCTGATCCGCACGGCGGCGATGGACCCCGCCGTGCAGCGCATCTTCGTGAACGCCGCGATCAAACGCGCCCTATGCCGCGTGGCGCAGGGCGAAAGCTGGATGCGCAAGGTGCGGCCGATGTGGGGGCATAATTACCACTTCCATGTCCGGCTCTACTGTCCCGACGGCTCGAATTGCCGCGACCAGGACCCGACGCCGGCTGGCGATGGCTGCGACGCCTCGCTTGCCTGGTGGTTTTCGCAAGAGGCGCTTCGCCCGAGAACGCCGGGCGGCAAGAGCTGGCCGCCGATGACCATGGCGGGCCTGCCGGCCGCCTGCCGCGAGGTTTTGCGCGCGGAGTAGGCCTTCAGAGCAGGTTTTCGAAAAAGTTGACAGACTTTCTCGATGAGAACCTGCGCCAAACCTGATTCCATGTGATCGGGAAGCGCTCTAGTCGCAAGAGCCGAGCGGGCAAGCGATGCCCGTTCCGCCGAGGCCGCAGTAGCCGCCGGGGTTCTTGGCGAGATATTGCTGGTGATATTCCTCGGCGTAATAGAACGGCCGGCCCTCGGTGATCTCGGTGGTGATGTCGCCCAGATGAGCGCCGGTCAATACGCGTTGATACATGGCGCGCGACTCATTCGCGGCGGCGAGCTGCTCGGGCGTCGAAACATAAATCGCCGAGCGATATTGCGTGCCGAAGTCATTGCCCTGGCGCATGCCCTGGGTCGGATCATGGCCCTCCCAGAAGATGCGCAAGAGGTCGTCGAAGGCGATGGCCGGCGGCTGGTAGACGACGAGGACGACCTCCGCATGGCCGGTGCGGCCGCTGCAGACGTCGTCATAGGTCGGATTTTTCGTCACGCCGCCGGCATAGCCGACCGCCGTCACATAGACGCCTTCGCCGGCCTGCCAGAATTTGCGCTCTGCGCCCCAGAAACAGCCCATGCCGAAGAGGACCTGTTCCGACCCCAGCGGGAACGGCGGGTCAAGCGGATGGCCGTTGACGAAATGGCGCTTACCATGCGCGACAGGCGTGGCGTGGTCGGGAATGGGCCCGAGCAGCTTGGAGAGACCGAGTTCGTCGAAGATCGTCATGGCGCCGATATAGTGCTCGGCGTGAAAGGAAACTAGCGGCGGGCGTAATAGAGCGGCGCCTGGCGCCGGTGGCTGAGCAGGATCAAGAGAGCGCCGACGGCCCCAAAAGCGACGCTGACCGGGGCCAGCATCAGGGTGGTCAGGACGGGGTCCCACAGAAAGCCCGAGACATGTTCGACGCTCGACTGCATCGACTGGTAGAGGTTAGGAAAGACCGACGCCGTTCCCCTGTTGAGGCTCGTCACCATCACGCGTCCGGCGGCGATTGAGCGCGTGCCGTCGACGATGAGGGCGATGAAGCCGCCCGCGAGCAAGAGAAGGCCGATCAGTCTTGTGAGGAGTCGCAGCATGGTCTCTTCGTCGGATGGTCGAAGGTGGCGATCGTCGGAAAACGTGAGGAGAATAGGCGCCGCAGACGCGCCTGTCCATGCGCGGCGTTGCGTTTGAGGCGCGCGTGAATATATTGCGCGCTTCGCCGGAGGGGTGGCCGAGTGGTTGAAGGCGCACGCCTGGAAAGTGTGTATACGGGAAACCGTATCGCGGGTTCGAATCCCGCCCCCTCCGCCAGGGCCGCCGATTCCGCGCTATTCTGCGACGTAATCGCCGATTCGCCGGATGGGCGAAACAACGTTTGTTCGCCAGCCGCGGGACCGACTGCTTCGACCTCGCGCCAATCTGGTTAGCTCGTCTGAGACCACAGCGCCGGGCGCGGCCCGCCGCGCACATTTCCTACTGCGCCGAGAGTGGCTACAAAGTGAAGCATGAAGGCGTCTTTTGTCGCGCGAATGCGGCCCGCGAATAATCGCCAGTTAGGTCGATCTCCAAAATCTAGTTCAAAGGGAATGGCGTGATTCAGCGGTTCATATGGCTTGCTGTTGGCTATTGGAAAGGCCAAACGCGACGCACCGCGTGGTTTCTGTCGGTTGGATTTCTAATATGCCTCGTCGTCAACACTTACATGGCTCTGGCAGTGACCCGTTGGAGCAAGGGCTTTTTCGACGCGCTTCAAACTCATGAAGTCGATGAAGTGATTCAGGGGATTCTACGACTCGCAATCTTGGCCGTCGGCGTCGGTCTTGCTTCAATAGCTACAACTCAGTTTCGGATGAGACTTCAGGTCGGGTGGCGACTATGGCTTGCAGCATCCCTCATCGAGAAATGGCTGGCGAACGAGTCTCGCCAAGCATGCGCCATATCCCCAGCGATAGATAATCCTGAAGCGCGCATTGCCGACGACGGTCGGCTGGCCATCGAGCTTTTTGTCGATCTTGCGGGAGGCGTCATCAATATCTTTTTGGTATCGGCCGCCTTCATCATCGTTCTGTGGCAAGTCGGGGGATCATATAAGCTTATGGGCGTCGTCATACCCGGTTATCTGGTGCTCGCGGTCTTTATCTATTCTGTTATCACCTCGCTCGGCATGTGGGCGCTGGGACGGCCACTCGTGGCAAGCGTCGAAGAAAAGGCTGCGGCGGAGGGGAACTTCCGCTATGCGCTAACCCGCGCGCGTCACGAGTTCGAATCCAAAGCGACAGGGGAAGTCGACGAAGACACAGATCGGGATGTCGGCGATTACCTGCGTCACCCTGTCGTTAAGCAGGTTTCGATAATTCCAAATCGACTCCCCGAGATCGACGCCAAGGGCGGGAATCCCTTCGATAGATTTCTTCTTTTGCTCGCAAAGACTTGGGGACTCGTTATCCAGGGGCAGACAAAAATTGTTTTTTTAACGCATGCGAACAATCTTTTGGCTCCTGCGGTCCCCCTATTGCTGGGCGCCCCGAAATATCTTGCAGGTGATTTAACGCTCGGCGATCTGATGCAGGCCGCGGCCGCCTTTTTGCAGGTGCAGCTTTCCCTCAATTGGCTCGCCGACAACGCCCTCAGCATAGCGAACTGGTCGGCTTCGGCGCGACGCGTAGCGGCTCTTGACTTAGCGATCGACACGCCAACGGGCGAATAGCGCGAGCGCGCCGCGCAGTCACAATAGCGAGATGTGCTAACGTCCATAGTGCCGCGCAGCCATGAGGAGCGACGCACGTGGAACAGAGCGTCTCGAATTCCGGCGCTGAAAGACTCGCGCGTAAAACAACAGTCCAGGGTTATATCGACGAGCAGCCGCTGTGGGCCGACGGGACCGGCGCTCCCCCTTCGCCTTTGACGGGGATGCAGCTGCGCATCTGGTGGTTGTCGGTCGCCGGCAAGTTTTTCGAAGGGCTGGTCGTGTTCATGACCGGCGTCGCCCTGCCTCTGATCGTCAAGGAGTTCGGCCTCGGCGCCGCAGAACACGGCATGGTCGGCGCGGCGACATTGTTCGGCATTCTGATCGGCGCAAGCGCCTTAGGGGGACTGTCCGATCATTTCGGCCGCAAGCCGCTCTTCATTTTCGAAATGATATTGTTCGCCGTTTTTCTGGCGTTGATTGTCTTCACGCCCAACTTCCCATGGCTGATCATGTGCTTGTTCGGCATGGGACTGGCGCTCGGATGCGACTATCCGACCGCCCACCTCGTTATCTCCGAAAGCACGCCGACGCACAGCCGCGGCGCTTTGGTGCTTGCGGCGTTCGGATTCCAGGCGGCAGGCGCGCTGATCGGCACCGCCGTTGGCTACCTCATCCTGTCCGCTGATCCTGATCTGGAATCCTGGCGTTGGATGTACGCCACCGCCATCGTCCCGGCGGCGCTGGTCATCCTGGGACGGTTGTTCATCACCGAAAGCCCGCATTGGCTCGCCGTTCGCGGACGTCTGCGCGACGCCGAAACGACGCTCGGCCGGCTGTTGCAGCGCAAGCCGCGCTATCCGAACGACGTGCGGCTCTCCGCCGCCGCCGACATCACTAAGGCCAAGCGTTCGAGCGGCGGCTACGCCGATCTCTTTCGCGGCAAAAATCTGCGCGCGACCGTGCTCGCCTCCGTTCCCTGGTTCCTGCAGGACCTTGGAACCTATGGCATCGGCATTTTCACGCCGACCATTCTCGCCGCCGCCGTCGGCCACAAGCGCGAACATGCGCAAAGCGTGGCCGATCTCGTTTCCAACGATCTCATCGCCGCCAAGGGCGCGGCGTTCATCGACATCCTGTTGCTCGTCGGCGTCCTGGCGGCCGTGCTGCTCGCCGACCGTCTCGGCCGCATTCGGCTGCAGATCACGGGCTTCATTGGCTGCGCGATCGGCCTGTTCATTGCGGCTCAATCCGTCAACTTTGACGGCGCCGCGCGCATGACGCTCATCTTCGTCGGCTTCATGCTGTTCAATTTCATGATCAATCTCGGTCCCAACGCGCAGACCTATTTGATTGCCGGCGAGGTATTTCCGACCGCCATTCGCGGCAAGGGCGCGGGCTTCGCCGCGTCCTTCGCGAAGATCGGCGCCTGTTTGACAGCGTTCCTGTTCCCCATCCTGCTCGCTGATCTTGGCGCGTCGAGGCTTCTCTACATCCTGGTCGGGACGTCGCTCCTGGGCGCCCTCGTCACCTGGCTGTTCCGCATTGAGACGGCCGGCCTCAGTCTCGAAACGGTGGGCGCAGAAGCCGCGCAACAAACGTCCGTCGAGGAGCCGCGACAGGCGGCGGAGTAGCCGGCTGCTGATCGGGGGCGCCCGACACATCAGTCCGGCGGGAGTTGGCGCATGATCGAAGCGAGATCGATCCACACGTTCTCTCGGCTGATATTCTCAGCGTCAGTGAACTCAACGACGTGAAGCAATCGGAATTCAAGGGTACGGTTGCGGCCCTCCAGTCCGAACGGCCTGCCGGGCGCCCTGCCGGCCCAGATCGACTCGTCGACCATGAAGTTCTGGCCGTAGAGCCGCCTTACGCGCCGAACGCTGCCGTCGGCGAGATCGCGGAACGTGGCCTCGTAGAATTTGCGCGCTTCGTCGCGGCCACGTGATGGCCCGAGCGGCCAACCGACGATGTCATGCTCGACGTCGTCTGTGAGCGTCGCCAGCACGCCTTCGACGTCGTCGGAACTTTCGAAGGCGAAGTGCTCGTCCATTTTCTGGTCCATCTGCTGCGGAGTCAGCGGCATCCAACGTCTCCACAAGGTTGCGAGGTTGTGCTCGTAGAGAGACAAATTTCTCATATCAATATAAGCCTCTGCCCTAGCGTGCGCGCCACGCCCTTCGTTTGCCAGGCGCGGGGTCACGAACGCACTGTCCATGAGGCAACATGACCCGGCTTCGTTTGCACCGAGAGAGCCACCTCGTTCAACGCATCGGCTGGCTGCGCGCTGCGGTGCTCGGCGCCAATGACGGCATCGTCTCGACCGCAAGCCTGATCGTCGGCGTCGCCGCCGCGCAGGCGACGCGCAATGACGTGCTTCTCGCCGGCGCGGCCGGTTTGGTCGCCGGCGCCATGTCGATGGCTGCGGGCGAATATGTTTCGGTGAGCTCCCAATCCGATACCGAAAAGGCTGACCTCGCGCGCGAACGTAAGGAGTTGAGCGAGCAGATCGAACTCGAACGGGAGGAGCTTGCGCAGATTTACGTCGAGCGCGGCGTCGACCTTGAACTCGCGCGGCAAGTCGCTCAGCAGTTGATGGAGAAAGACGCGCTGACCGCGCATGCGCGCGACGAATTGGGAATGTCCGAGATTGTCGCTGCAAGGCCAGTGCAGGCGGCGGTGACGTCGGCCGTCACTTTCGCGGCGGGCGCCGCGTTGCCGCTCCTTATCGTATGGATCGCGCCGCGCGACGCCATCATCCCTCTCGTTTCGGTCGCGTCCTTAGGGTGCCTCGCGCTGCTTGGCGCAATCGGCGCGAGAACCGGCGGCGCCGCTGTTTTGCGCGCGACGGTCCGCGTGACATTTTGGGGCGCGTTGGCGCTCGCGCTGACGGCAGGCGTCGGCAAGATTTTCGGCATGGCCGTCTGAAGCGCGCGTTTGGCTTTTCACTGGAGCAAAACATGACTCGCTTGGCGGTTGCCGCAATCATTTGTCTGATGTTCATCGCAAGCAGCGCGGCCGTTGCGGAGGAACGCGCGCCTGCCGAAGTCGTGGCGGAAATCGCGCGAGCGACGAAAACCGCCGCGGGACAGCCGATCAACCTTCCACAAGGGCCTTTGGAGGTTGTGGCGTCGATTTACACTCTCACGCCTGGGGCGAGACTACCCGAACACAAGCATCCGTTTCAGCGATACGCCTATGTTCTTGAGGGCGCGCTGAGGGTCCAGCAGGCGGATTCCTCGTCACGCATCTACCGCGCCGGCGAATTCATCATCGAAAGCGTCGAACATTGGCATTACGGCGCGACGGTCGGCGACGCTGTGGTTAAACTGCTGGTGATCGACCAGGCGCCGCAAGGCGGCGAAGCCACGATCGAGCGGCCTCCAGCGCCCTAAGCGCTGCGAGGGCGGCTTGCCTCTCGTCACGGCAATGAGGCGAATGACGGCTAATGCACTTTTATCGTCAGATCCGTGCCGACGTTTCCGGTCTCGCCGCTCACTGGCTGGTCCGAGATGATGAGCGAACCGCCGGTCCATAGCCGCTCTGCGATCTTGTCTCGGACGTCCTTGGGAATATTGACGCGCTCCAAAGCCTCAGTGGCGCTCGCGCCAGAATTCCGCAAGTCCCACGACGCGCCGGTCTCCGCCGAGGCGGTCTTTCTGCGTTCGCTCGGTTCGTCGCCGAAACGAACCGGCATCGAAATGACCGACCATTTGAGAGAGGATCCATCCTCCTTCGGCGCCGTCGCAATGAAAAGATGCGATCCAAGCGGCGTGTCCGGATCGCGGATTTCAATCGGCGCGTCAAAAAGCGGCGACAGTCCCTGGCGAACATAGATTCGCCGCTCCTTCTTGCTGATGAGAATTGAGATCGGCATCACGCGCCGCTCGGCTTCTCTCTGCGCGGTTGTGGCGAGCGCGGAGGCGGCTCTCGCCTCATCCAAACGCTGCTCGGCGTCCTTCAGCTCGGCGCTCTTGGGAGCAAAAACGGTTCTTGCTTCTTTGAGCCTCGCTGTGGCCTCGTCGAACGCCGAGTGAGCGTTCGTCTTCGCCAACAGGGCTGCGTCCTCGGCGAGAAGCGCTTTTCCATAGGCTATCGTCAGGCGGTCGGCTTTGGCTTTGGCCTGCCCAGCGCCTGCCGGCGCTTCGCGCTCCGCAACCTCGGCGGGTTCACGTTGCCTGGCGGCTGACGCCGCCGCAGCCTCGTATGACTCATCGGCCGTATATGCCTTCCGCCACGCGGACGTTTGGGCGGCTTCGGCGGCGCTAAGCTCCGCCACGGAGCGCTTGGCTTCTTGTTGCTTGATCGCGACTTCGGCGGTCAAAGTCTTAACCGCCTTGCTCGTCGCAGCCGCCTCGGCCGCAGCTCTAGCCCTGAGTTGCTGAGCGTATTGGAGCGGATTTACGCCTGGTCGATTTGGGGCGATGGTCTTCGAGTCGACGGCCGCTGTATCGACTTTGGCTCCAGCGGCGTCAACTTTCGGCTGCTCGGTCTCTTGTTTGGCGACCCCGGCCGCTTCGACGATGGTTTCAGCTTTTGGCCGCTCCGCTTGTTCTTGCGGACTGACGGCGGTGGCGTCGGCCGTTGCGATCCGCAACGGATCGTCATCGGATACAGCTTTATTAGTGTCGGGCGCCTCGTCGCCAGCGCCGGCTTTGGACGCTTGTTCTTTGGGATCCGCGGCGCGCTCGTCAGCCGCAATGTCGGACGTCGGAACAGAATCTGCAGCCGGCGCCGCTTTGGCGGCGTTAGATGCTTCGCCGCCGGTTTCGGCCTTCGCTTGCTGTTGCTGTTGCGGGGCGACGGGAATCTGGTTTGCGGCTGGCGGATCGGTTTTCTCCGACTCGGCCGAAGCGTGCATTATTGGCTTGGGCAGCTGTGGGTGCTCGAATTCAACCGGACTCACTTCATGCGGCGAGATGACGACGCGCTCGCCGATCCTGGTCATGCCCCACAGCTTTGCGGCGAATGCCGCGGGCAGCCGTATGCAGCCGTGCGAGGCCGGATGTCCGGGCACGACTCCAAGATGCATCGCGATGCCCGACCATGTAACGCGCTGCATGAAGGGCATCGGCGCGCCAGAATAAATGTTCGATCGATGGTACCGTTCGCGGCCGATGATGGTGAAAATGCCCTTGGGCGTCGGATGTCCGGCAATGCCCGTGGAAATCGCCGAACGCGCGACGAGGCCGCGGTGGTTGTAAACGGATACGTGCTGGTCGGCGATCGACGCAACCATGAAGAGCGGCCGATCAAGCGTAGCCGCTTCAGGCTTGGCTTCGAGCGGAGATTTTGCGCCGACCGTTTCCGCGCCTTCGCCACGGGATTTTATTCGCGCCGCTGGATGGTGAGGTTCAGAATGGCGTCTCCAGTCGCGCGCTGGCTCGCGACGAGGCGCGCTGAATAATTCCCAGAAAGAGAAACCCTGCGCTGAGGCCGGCGCTGGCCCCAGGGCAAAGGCCGCTAGAGCGGCGGAGGCTGCTAGCGCCGATGAAAAAATTTTGGCGCGAGAGCGCCGTTGCAATTTCATGGCCCGCTCCAAACTGCGGTTGTGCGCCTTCAGTTTAAGGCTCATTTCTTATTCAAACCATAATAAGTGGCTAATGCGAGGCCATGGAAATTCAAGGGCTAAGCTTGAACTTTACTGAACAATCGGAAAAGTTCTAGCTTTGTAATGCATTGGCGACAACTCCCGCGACGGCAGCGAAAGCGGCGTCCGTCTCGTTCAACAGGCCCGGAAAGAAGCAGAAGCCGTGCGGCATGGCGTCCCCGATAAAATGCTCGACGCTGACGCCCGCCGCCTTCAATTTCACCGCAAAAGCGCGATTCTCGTCGATAAGCGGATCGCCCGTTCCGCTGACGATCAAGGTGCGCGGATAGCCGTTCAAATCAGCGAGCGCCGGACTTGCCCAGGGATGTCGCCAGTTTTCAAACTTCGTGAGATAGGCGGCGCGAACAAATCCCATGAAGGCTGCGTCGATCACGACGCCCGTCGGCGCCAGTCGTTCGAACGATTGAAATTTCTCGAAGTGAAAATCGGTCAGCGGACAGAAAAGCACGGCGGCGAGAATCGAAATTCGCTCCTGGCGAACTCTTAGCGGCAAGGCGGCTGCGAGATTGCCGCCTGCGGAATCTCCGCTGACCATTATGCGCGATGGGTCGCCGCCGATGTCGCCGCCCTTGTCGCGCATCCAGCGCAGAACCGCCATGCAATCGTCAAGGCCGGCGGGAAAGGGCCATTCAGGCGCCCAGCGATAATTGACGCTGACGACGATCACGTCGTTTTCGGCGGCGATCCGGCTGGTGACGTATGCCGTATCCTCGGATCGCCCGACGATGAAGCCGCCGCCATGCGCATAAAGCATCATCGGCTTCGGCGCTTTGCCCGGCGGCGTGAAACATTCGCAGCGGATCGGCCCCGCGTCTGAGGGAACCGCGAGCGCCGAAACCGAGACTTGCGGGTAAAGCGCCGCGGCGCTCGGCGGAAGTTCGGCCGGATCGATCATTACGCCCTCGCCCCGGTAGCAGGCGCGCACGGGCGCGATCATCATGTCTCGCATCGCGACCGGCGCGCGCAGCTTCGTCAGCACGCGATAGAAGGGCGCGGCCGGATCGCTTTCAGAGAAGCGGACGACTCCCGGTCCGTCAGTGCGCTCGTCCACGAAGAGGGGCGACGCAGCGGCGCGAGTGTCGGCGTCCCCCATCATTCCTTCTCCGAAATTCAAGCTCTCTTAGAACTCGGCGCACGGAGCCAAAAGCCGCCCGCCGGGTCGAAAACCGGCGGGCAGTCGTTCGGCTCTACATCGCCTGTATCGCTTCGGGCTTGCCCCGCGCGCGCTTCGCGATCAGCCGATTGAGCGCGGAGACATAGGCGCGCGCCGAAGCGACGAGCGTGTCGGGATCGGCGCCGCGGCCGGTCACTGACTTGCCGTTCTCGCTCAAGCGCACGGAGACTTCCGCCTGCGCGTCTGTGCCTTCGGTGACGGCGTGGACCTGAAACAGTTCCAGCGTCGCCTCATGCGGCGCGAGCGCTTTGATGGCGTTAAAGATCGCGTCGACAGGGCCGTTGCCGGTCGCCTGATGCGTCAGCTTCTGTCCGTCGATGTCGAGCGTCAAGGCCGCCGACTGCGGACCGTGCGTGCCGGCCATCACCATCAAGGCTTCGACCTTGATGTGATCATGAGCGTTGACGATCTCGTCGTCGACGAGCGCGGCCAGATCTTCGTCGTAGACGAATTTCTTGCGGTCGGCCAAATCCTTGAAGCGATTGAAGGCGTCCTGCAACGCGTTCTCGCCGAGATCATAGCCGAGCTCTTTCAGCTTCTCGCGGAAGGCGTGGCGGCCCGAATGCTTGCCCATGACGAGCGACGTCTTGGAGACGCCGACGCTCTCCGGCGTCATGATCTCATAAGTGTGCGCATTCTTGAGCATGCCGTCCTGATGGATGCCGCTTTCATGCGCGAAAGCGTTCCGCCCGACGATCGCCTTGTTGTATTGCACCGGAAAAGACGTCACCGCCGACACCAGCTTCGACGCGCGCGTCAAGAGCTTCGCGTCGATGTTGGTGTAGAAGGGCAACGCATCGGCGCGCGTCTTCATCGCCATCACGACTTCTTCGAGCGAGGCGTTGCCCGCGCGCTCGCCAATGCCGTTGATGGTGCATTCCACCTGCCGCGCGCCGCCGCGCACGCCCGCGAGCGAATTGGCGACGGCCAGTCCCAAATCGTCGTGACAATGCACCGAGAAGATCGCCTTGTCGGAATTCGGCACGCGCTCGCGCACCGTGCGGAACAGTTCTTCATATTCGGCCGGCGTGATGTAACCGACGGTGTCGGGAATGTTGATCGTCGTCGCGCCGGCCTTGATCGCGACTTCGACGCAGCGGCAGAGAAAATCGAGTTCGGTGCGCGTGCCGTCTTCCGCCGACCACTCGACGTCAGCGACGTGATTGCGCGCGCGCGTCACCGAGGCGGAGACCATCTCCAACACGCGCTCAGGCTCCATCTGGAGCTTGTATTTCATATGCACGGGCGAGGTGGAGATGAAGGTGTGGATGCGCGGACGCTTCGCCTCCCGCAGCGCTTCGGCGCAGCGGTCGATGTCCTTTTCAGAAGCGCGCGCAAGTCCGGCGACGCAGGCGTTCTTCACGCGCCGCGCCACTTCGCTGACGCTCTCGAAATCGCCGGGACTGGCGATCGGGAAGCCGGCCTCGATGATGTCGACGCCTAATTGGTCCAAGAGATCTGCGACCTCGAGCTTTTCCTCGAGCGTCATGGAGGCGCCGGGCGATTGCTCGCCGTCACGCAAGGTGGTGTCGAAAATCAGGACGCGTCCGTCATTATCTGCGACGGCGCCGGGCTGTGACATATTGCTCATCGGTGTGAAATCCTGCTGTGCCGCGCCCCGCTCGGGGGCTCTTGTCGTGACTGCAATGACATCCCCTGAAAGCCTGGGCGCGAGCCCATCGGGCGCTCAGGGGCGACTAAGAAGCAGCAGGCCGAAAAGCGGCAGAGAATGCGGGCAAGCGAATCCGCGCGCGCGCGAAGGCGTCGCGGCGTCATTCGCAGAGGCGGTTGCGTAAGGCAACGATCTCTTTCCCCATCCGGCGGCGGTTGGCCGCAATCGCTTGGAAGGATAACGCAAGAGCGACCCGAACCGCAAGCGCCGCGTCGCCGTAAAAAACGGCGGCTCAGCCAAACGCATGAGCTTCTCCGGCGCGCCGATAATTTTTGCGCCGGAAACGCTTATGGCTCTTGCCGAAACGAATGTATGGGACCTAACATTCAAACTATGGTCAAAACCGCAGTTTCCATCCGTCACGCGCGTCCCGGAGACGCGGAGCAGATCACACGCGTTCATGACGCGTCGTGGCGCTCCTCCTATCGGGGCATCATCCCCGGCGCGGAGCTCGAACGGATGATCGCCCGCCGCGGCCCCAATTGGTGGCATTCGGCGATTGTGCGCGGCACCGGTCTTCTTGTGCTCGACTTTGACGACGATATCGTCGGCTATTCGACCTATGGCCGGAACCGCGTGCCTTCGATGCCTTATTCGGGCGAGATCTTCGAGATCTATTTGGCGCCCGAGCAGCAAGGCTTGGGCTTCGGACGACGCCTGTTCAGCGCTACACGGCGCGAACTCGCCGAGCATGGCTATCTCTCCACCATCGTTTGGGCGCTTGCCGACAATGAGAAGGCCCTCGCCTTCTATCGCAGCCTCGGCGGGCAGACGGTTCGTCGCGCCGAGGAGCGGTTCGGCTCGGACATGCTGACGCGCGTCGCCTTCGGCTTCGTCTCCGCGCCGGTGCGGTAAGCGCTCTGGCGAAATAAGCGCGCGAGCTGATTTTGCGGTAAGAACCCCGACGCGCTTCCCGTACACAGCGCTTCCGTCTTAACAACAATCGAACGGATAGGCCGGCGATCCGTCGTCGCCGGACGACACAACTCATCGGAGCCTTGAATGCGTCTCGACGCCATACCGATCGGCGCCAATCCGCCTCATGAAGTCAATGTCGTCGTTGAAGTGCCGCTCGGCGGCGAGCCGATCAAATATGAGCTCGACAAAGCTTCAGGCACGCTCTTCGTCGATCGATTCCTCTATACGGCGATGCGCTATCCCGGCAATTACGGCTTCATTCCGCATACGCTTTCAGACGATGGCGATCCCTGTGACGTGCTCGTCGCCAATACGCGACCCGTCGCGCCTGGCGCCGTCATTTCGGTCCGGCCCATCGGCGTGCTGCGCATGACGGATGAGGCTGGCGGCGACGAAAAGATCATTGCGGTGCCGTCCACGCGGCTCACGCAGCGCTATGTCGACGTGAAAAATTACACCGACCTCCAGGAGATGACCTGGCGCCGGATTGAACATTTCTTCATCCACTACAAGGATCTCGAGCCCGGCAAATGGGCCAAGGTCGCGGGCTGGGGCGACGCCGCCGACGCGCGTGCGCTCATCGCCGAGGCCATCGAACGGGCGCGCACGGCGAAGTAGCGCTTATGGCAGCGGCGGGGTGCGCGACACCACGCCCTTCTTGAAACATTCAGGCCTGTCCTTCCACGCGACAATGCCATTGTCGGTCGCAGCGAAGCTTTGCGCAGAGTCGATCAACTCATCGATATGAGCGCCGCGGTCGAGATCGCCGATCACATAGGTCCATTTGCCGGCGCCGGCGAAAGCGACCGTCGCCGGACGCTTGCAGACTGCCAGACATTCGACAGGTTCAACGGCCATATCGATGTTGCGCTCGTCAAGGCGGGCGCGCAGCGCATCCAACAGCAGCGCGCCCGGACGCGCGTCGGCGTCGCCGTCGTCGCGGCATGAGACGCAAACAAAAACCGTGACGCTTCTCGCAGCCATCTTCGCTCCTGTCCCTGAACGCGCCTTCTCGACCAAAGTCGCGCTAAAGACAAGACCGGCGGCCTTTAGGGATTATATGCGCAGCGCGCGCCGCCGCCGGCCTTTTCGGCGACCTCGTCGGCGTCGACGATGCAGTCGAGCGCCGTGATCGACGCATGGGTTGTGCCGGCCGCGCCTTCCAGCACGACGCCATTCTCGATCAAGGTCGCGTAGAGCTCATGCGCCTTGCGTCCGTGCAATTCAATCTTCTTTGCGCCGAACGTCAGCTCACAGGCGCGCGAGGTGATGTCGACATTGCCGGCGCGGCAGTCGATCGCGTCAGCCTTGACCGCGACGCGCAAACCCTTGGCGTGCGGCGCTTCCGCATTGCCGCTCAAGAAGGCGGCGAGAAGTTTTTTGTTGGGGGCGCTCGTCTGAGGCGCCAATTCGCCGACGATCGCCGAAAGCGCCAACGCGTTTGAGCCGTTGCTCGCTCCCGCCTGAGCGGCGGCGGGCGCGAGAGCTGATAAGAAGAGCAAGCCAACTGTTTTGTAAGCGATCATGGCGAATCCCCGATAAATGCATCTGCGCAATTGACCATGCGCCTTTCGCCGAATTTGCGGCGCAGGCGCGTTTAGTCGACGGCGATGAACATATCCGCCCTTTGTGCGACAGTGAATGCGCGTCCGAAAATAAGAGGCGAGGGCGGACCGCCTAAAACCGCTCGATTGCATCGGGCAGCACTTGTTGAACCGCGAAATTATGGTCCGCGCGGCGGGTCAGCACCCCTTACGGCGCTCCCACATTTGAAGCTGATTGACGCGGCTTTTCTCCCAACCGCTCAGCCGCCCGTAAGGCGGAAAACAGCCGGCTCCGAACACGGCCCGCGCGCGGTCGGTATTGAAGCAATAGCCGTTACGCGCGTAAATCCGGTTGCGTGCGTACCAGAGATCCTCGCAAGACATGTAAGCCGGATCCTGCGCCGCCGCCGGGGTCGGCGTAGCGACGGTCAATCCCGCGCCTATCGCGCCGATAAGGCTAAGCGCCGAGAAAATCTTCTGCGTTTTCATCGGAATTCCCTCCCGTAATTAGCGTTAGGTACGATCCGCGCCATTCTTTTCAATCGCTGTGTTGTTCTTTCTCGTCGCTGCCTGGGTCGAAAAATTCGGGCCGGTATTCGAAATGCATCGTGTCGAAATGCCCCCATTTGCCGCCCCAGATGAACCCATGGCGTTCGAAAATCTCCACGATCTCGTACGGAATCCGGTTGCGGTAACCGGCTTTACGCCAGAGCCAATAATCAGAGAAGGCGGTGTTAAGATCAATCGCCGCGCCGTAGGCGTGCATGCTGCGTTTGCCAGTGTCCTTCACAACGCGGCAATTGAAAGCGCCGGCGCTTGGATAAGCGTGACGCTTAATATCCTGCGGCAGACGATCGATTTCCATGGCTACCGCGCGCAACCTTTCGGCGACGCCATTGACCGTGGTGACCCGCACCTTGCCAGTGAACCAGGGAATATCGGTCAACCGCTTCTGCGTTTCGCCCTTGTCGCAATCCCCATACACTTTGTCGAAGAAGGCGATGTTGCGGAAGCGCCCCGGATCGTCCTGCGGTCCAGGAGGCTTCGTCAGCGCGCCCTTGGGATAGGGAAGGCTCAACTGATCGATGAGAGAGGCGTTTTTCAGTTTCTCGTCGAAGCTCTTATCGGTCTTGCCGTCAGAGAGAATTTGTCTCGTTCCGTCGCGGAATATGATCCCGGTGTCGTCGCGACCGGCGATTTGGTCGGGATAGGCGCGGATGAGCGCGTCGGGCGAAATCGCCTGACCACGAGCGGCGATGGCAGAGAAAAGCAACTCGAACCCCGCGAGGAGCAAGCCGATCTTTTGCAGCCGCACTATCCTTTCATTCTCGATGCCGTGAGAAGCCATTGCGCGCCGCCAATATTTCGCCGAACGCCACACTTTCCGACGCCTTCTTCGCGTCCGATGGCGAGGGTTCCCTTACGGTTTAGAGCGCGCCTCACGCAAGAAAAGCCGGGGTCAACTTTTTCGCGGTGCCCGCTAAGCGGCGTCGTGCCGCTTCTCGGCGTTGCGACGCCCAAAGGCTGAACGGGCGCGTTGACCGAGCCGGTCGCATTGGTCCGCAAGATGCGAGACGCTTTCGACATGGACGTTGCGTGTCTCCGTGCGCACGCCATGGGCCCGCAGTTTAGCGAAGGCGCGCGACAGCGTTTCCTGCTTCACGCCAAGACGCGCGGCGATCAGGCGTTTGTCGTAAGGCAAACGGAAGCGGCACCGATCCTCGCCCGGCGGGCAAAGCAAAAGTATGAAGCGAGCGAGGCGCTGATCGGCGTTCTGGCTCTTGAGAGATTCGACCTCGCCCATGAGCCGCCCAATGCTGTCTTTGGACTCCCGCATCACTGCGGCGCAAAGCGAGGGCGACTCCTTAAGCAGCCGGATGAAGCGCGTCGCCGGGAGCTTGAGCACTTTTGTCGCGCCTACCGCTTCGGCGGAGACTGTGTGGATTTCATCAGGTCCTGTAGGCGCCTCGCCGATCATTTCGCCGCCCGAGCGAATGGCGATGAGCGTTTGGCGTCCCGAAGGCGCGATGCGCAGCAGCTTTACATAGCCGCTCACAACGAATGGGAGGTCTGTGACGGGAGAGCCTTGACGAAAAAGCTGATCGCCGTCGTGGAACGACTCGATCTTGGCGTCGGCCGAAAGGCGCGACAAGGTCGACTCGTCAACATTCGAGAACAACAGGATCTTACGCAGCTCTGCCGGACCCGCCGGCTGAGGCGCGCGCCGACTGGCCCGTCCCTTTCGCTGGACAGCGCCACAGCTATGCGCAGCATGGCCGGTCTCGATCGTCAAGCGCGCGCATCCTTTTGAAGCGCAGCAGACCGTGCGCGTCATTAAACGAATGACGTGACACATGAAGCGGAGGCGCCGCCGCTTCCTCCCGCGCATGGTTCGCTTAATACCGCCAACTGGAAAGGCTATCGCGATCTGTCACGCGGCGAAAGGCAAGGGATGCGGGACAAACCGTCGCATGGGTCAGCGTTGTCCGCCGCCGCGCTCCAGCAGAAATACGGCCTGTTCGCCGAAGAGATTCCAGACCCACCAGGGCGCGTTGAAGCGGATCGGCGCGCCGGAGCGATCTAACGCAACGCCGCGCTCGATGCGCGCGCCGAGTTGGTCGACGAGTTCGACGAAATCGCGAATGGTGCAAAGATGAATGTTCGGCGTATCGTGCCAGTGGTAGACAAGATGGCCGGTCACCGGCATGCGGCCGGTAAAGGCGAGTTGCGCACGCACGCGCCAATAGCCGAAATTCGGAAATGAGACGATGGCGCGCCGGCCGATGCGCAACATATTGGCGAGCGCCGCGCGCGGGCGCCGCGTCGCCTGCAGCGTCTGAGAGAGAATCACATAATCGAAACCGTCGTCCGGGTAATCGGCGAGGTCGGTGTCGGCGTCTCCCTGGATGACGGAAAGCCCCTTGGCGACGCATTCATTGACGCCGCGCTGCGAGAGTTCGACGCCGCGGCCGTCCACGCCTTTCTTCTGCGCGAGGAGCTGCAGCAAGGCGCCGTCGCCGCAGCCGACATCGAGGACGCGGGCCCCGGGCGCGACCATGTCGGCGATGACCGCGAGATCGAGACGCGGCTGATCGAGCGGCTGCGCTGACTGTTCAGGCGCCTCGCGCGCAGGCGTAAAGTTCATTTTGAATTTCCGTTGGGCGCGAGGCCGCGCGCCGCTGCGGCCGAGTCGAGAAAGCCGCGCGTCGTTGCAATGAACATCGGTTCGTGCAGCAGGAAAGCGTCGTGGCCCTTGTCGGATTCGATTTCGACGAAAGACACAGACGCGCCGCCGGCGTTGAGCGCATGAACGATGGCGCGCGAATCCGACGTCGGATAGAGCCAGTCGGAAGTGAAGGAGACGACGCAGAAGCGCGTCTTCGTGTCTTTGAAGGCCATAGCCAGCGAACCGCCATAGTCGGCGGCGAGATCGAAATAATCGCAGGCGCGGGTGACGAAGAGATAGGAATTGGCGTCGAAGCGCTCGACGAAGGCGAGGCCCTGGTAGCGCAGATAATTCTCGACCTGAAAATCCGCGTCGAAGGAAAAAGTCGGCGCGCTGCGGTCCTGCAGCTTGCGGCCGAATTTGCGCTGCAGCGCCGCTTCCGAGAGATAGGTGATATGCGCGGACATGCGCGCGACCGCGAGGCCCTTTTCGGGCCGCACGCCCTGTTCCTGGTAGCGACCCGAGCGCCAATCGGGATCGGCCATCACCGCCTGTCGGCCGACTTCGTGAAAGGCGATGTTCTGCGCGGTATGTTTGGCGGCGGTCGCGATCGGCATGGCGGAGAAGACACGCTCGGGATAGCTTGCCGCCCATTGCAGCACCTGCATGCCGCCCATCGAGCCGCCGGCGACACAAAACAGCGTTTCGATTCCGAAGTGATCGATGAGCATCGCCTGCGCGCGCACCATGTCGCGGATGGTGACGACGGGGAAATCAAGCCCATAGGCCTTGCCGGTCGCCGGATTGATCGACGACGGGCCTGTCGTGCCCATGCAGCCGCCGACGACATTCGAACAGATGAGGAAATAACGGTCGGTGTCGAAAGGCTTGCCCGGCCCAACCATGGCCTCCCACCAGCCGGGTTTGCCGGTGACGGGATGAACGCCAGCGGCATATTGGTCGCCGGTCAGCGCATGACAGAGCAGGATGGCGTTCGTCCGCGCGGCGTTGAGCGCGCCATAGGTCTCATAGGCGATGGCGAGCGGCGCGATGCGGCCGCCGCCGTCAGTCAAGAGCGGCCGGTCGGACTCGAAAACGACGGTTTTCGGCGCGAGGCCCTCGCCGCAGGCCGGCCGCGCTTCTGATACTATGGACAAGCGATCTTCCTAGCGTTCGATATGCCGAACAATTCGTTCGGCAACATCGGTGGGGTGGGCTGAGGTGTCAAGCGCCGCGCGGCTTAGCCCTCGGTGCGCCAGGACCTAAGATTATCCGGGTCCGCCGAAATCAAAAAGAGTAGGCGGCGGTTCGCCCGGAGGCGGCGCGCTCATCATCTCGACCGCGGCCGCGAGCTGCGCGAGGTCTTCTGGGCGCGAAAGCCGATGATCGCCGTCGGCGATGAAGGTCAGCGTGACGGGGTCGGCGTTTAGATGTTCGACGATCGTCAGCGCATGCCGCCAGGGCACGTCCGCGTCGCGCATGCCCTGCAGAATGTGCACGCGCGCATGCGCGCGAATGAGGCCGCCGAGCAGCAAATGATTGCGCCCCTCTTCAATCAGCCGCCATGTGACCGGCGGCTGATCCTGCCGGCGCAAGACGCCTGTTTTCATGATCTCGCTGCGCGTTTTCTTTTTGAAGGATTCCCACATCAGCGCCTCGGTGAAGTCGACCGCGGGCGCAAGGAGAATGAGCCCGGCGAGCCGCGCGCTCTCGCCCTTGGCGGCGAGCCGCCGCGTGAGAAGCAGCGCAATCCAGGCGCCCATCGAACTGCCGATGACGATTTGCGGCCCGTTCGTCGAGCGCTCGAAAACAGCGAGACTTTGCTCCAGCCAGTCGCCGATACAGCCGTCTTCGAAGCGCCCGTCCGAGCGGCCATGGCCTGAATAGTCGAAGCGCAAAAAGGCGCGTCCGCGCGCTTTTGCCCATTCGTCGAGAAAGCTCGCCTTGGTTCCGTCCATATCGGAGCCGAAGCCGCCAAGCCAGACGAGTCCGGGCGCTTTTTCAGCCTCGGCCGTGGCCACGCGCAATCGCCGCGCGATGCGCCAGACTTCCCCCTGAGGACCGGGAACGTCGAGAAAATCGAGAGTATCCGACAAGCGTATCAGCTAAGCTCTAAAGGGGCGTTCTTATTGAAAATAAGCGGTCTGCTCATAGTTGGTAAAGGATCTCGTAACAGAATGCGGCCGCCGGACGAATCTATCGGGGGCTCGCATTAGCCTAGCGATGTCGCAACAGCTCGCACCGATCGTCGCCGCCGACCAGCGACTGGCCGGACGAACGATTTTGCAAATTGTGCCGGATCTTCAGTCGGGCGGGGCGGAGCGCGCGACGGTGGACGTCGCAGAAGCTTTAAGTCGGGTCGGCGCGCGTTGCCTTGTCGCCTCACGCGGCGGACGCATGGTCAGCGAGCTGCAATCCAAAGGCGGCGTTTGGGCGCCGTTTCCTGCGGCCACCAAAAACCCCTTCGCGATGGCGCTGAATTCGGTGCAGCTTGCGCGCATCATTCGCGACGAAGGCGTCGACATCGTGCACGCCCGTTCGCGCGCGCCAGCTTGGGTCGCGTATTACGCCGCGCGGCAGGCCGGCGCGAAGCTTGTGACGACCTATCACAGCGCCTATGGCGGGGTCTCTCCAATCAAGCAGCGCTACAACGCCATCATGGCCGCGGGCGACACGGTGATCGCCATCTCGGAATATGCCGCGCAGCGCATTCGAGAACTGCATCCGGAAAGCGCGTCGCGCGTCGTGGTCATTCCGCGCGGCGCCGATCTGCGCGCCTTCTCCCCCGCCGCCGTCGAGCAGCGACGCGTCGAGCGTTTACGCGCGCAATGGGGCGTCGCGCCGCATGACCGGGTGGTGCTGCTGCCGTCGCGGCTTTCGGCGCGAAAGGGCCATTCGGTCCTGATCGAGGCGGCCAAGCGACTGGTCAAAGAAGGCTTCTCGGACCTCAGGGTCGTTTTCGTCGGCGATCCGCATAGCGAGTCGTTTCGCCGCGCCATCGAAACGCAGATCGAGCGCGCCGGACTTCGGGAGGTCGTTCGCAACGCCGGCTACTGCGAAGATATGCCTGCGGCCTATCTTGCCGCGGCCGTGATCGTCGCGCCGGCGACGGAGCCGGAGGCTTTCGGCCGGATCGCCGTTGAAGCGCAGGCGATGGGCGCGCCGGTCATCATCTCCGACATCGGCGCAGCGCCGGAAATCGTTCAGGCGCCGCCCCAGACGCCGCGCCATCTGGCGACGGGATGGCGCACGCCGCCCGGCGATCCCGTCGCATTGGCGGACGCCATCGCCGAGGCGCTGAGCATGAAGGCTTCTGCGCGAGACGAACTCGCGCTGCGGGCGCGCGCATATGTTCAGGAGCGCTTCTCGGTCGAGGAGATGCAGCGCGCGACGCTGCAAGTCTATGAGCGTCTGTTGGGGCTTTAGCGCGGCTCAGCCCCGTTCATGCTGACGCCTTGGCGCCCGCGAGAAGCCGAACTATCGCCAATAAGCCGCGCCAGCCTCAAGCATCGTCGCCTCAACAAGGGAGCGATCGAATGAAGAGTAGCCGAGTATGTAACCCTTCCTGGCTTGGACGTTTCGCGGCCGCAGCGCTTCTTGCGCTCTTCGTCGCGCCCGCCGCGCAGGCTGGAAACGAGCCTTATGGAGTCTGGCTGCGGCCAGAGGCGGGCCAGCAGTTCAGCTTTTACGACTGCGGCGGACTGCTTTGCGCGAAACTTGTTTCCGTCAAGAACGCCGAGGAACAGCGCGAGATTGGCACGGTCATCCTGCGCGGCGCGACGAAGAGCGGCGCGAAGGAATGGCGGGGGAAACTCTACAACGCCAAAGACGGCAATGTTTATGACGGAGTCATCACGCTCAAGTCCGCCAATGAGCTGACTCTGAAGGGCTGTCTTTGGGGCGTGCTCTGCAAGGGCGAGACCTGGCGTCGGGCGACGGCTTCGGCGACGGGAGCCAGAGCGCCGGACAAGGCGCAAGATTCGGGCGCCGACGAATAAGGCGCCGCAATCATCCCTCGGGGAACAGCAACGGTTCGTAGTTCATGGCTCCGTGCAGCACATGGATCACATCAACCGTTGCAATCCCGACCCGATAGAAAATGAGATAGTTGCCATGGACGCGGCGGCGGATGCCAGCGTGCTCATAGCGCGCGACGAGCGGAAATCGTTTTGACATGTCGCCCAGTCCCTCGCACGCCTCCCGGAGCTCTCGCACGAACGTCACAGCCCTCTCGGGGCTTTCTTGCGCAATATGATCTCCGATCGATTCAAGATCGGCTTCGGCCTCGTGGGCAATGACAACAATCATCGGCGCCTGGCTTGCGCCTTGGCCTTGAATTTAGCCTCAAGGCGATCGAAGACCGCCTTCGCGGGCTTGGCGCGTCCGGCGTCAGCGTCGGCAATGCCCCTCGCGATCGAGGCGTCCAGGGCCGCAAGACGGGCCTCGCGCTCCTGAATGAGCCGAACCCCCTCGCGCAACACTTCGCTCTTTGAGTTGTAGCGACCCGACGCCACCAGCTTGGCGACAAAGGCCTCAAGCTGGCTTCCCAAGTCTGCGCTGATGGCCATGACAGACCCTCCTCTGAGGAAGATGTCATAGGCCAATAACTATTATCAAGCGACACAGCCGTCGAATCGGCTAGAGTTCGACCGTCAATCGGACTGATTTCGCGCGCAGCGCCATCGTCGCGCCAGTCGGGCTGCCCCTAAGCGCGTCCGGCGGCGCGACTCTTGCTGTCTTCGTCGCCAATCGCCGCCTGACCCATTTATCCTCCGCAGTAACAGGCGCGGCGACGAGGCGGCATGACGAGTTCCTTTCATCTTGAAT
This sequence comes from Methylocystis sp. B8, assembly GCF_005771425.1. Taxonomy (GTDB): domain Bacteria; phylum Pseudomonadota; class Alphaproteobacteria; order Rhizobiales; family Beijerinckiaceae; genus Methylocystis. Next base: position 138,762 of record NZ_VBTZ01000004.1, read on the forward strand.
CATATCGCGAGGCGCTGGTCTTTCTCGCCACCGCGGGCGTCATCGTCCCGCTTTTTCATCGAATCAAAGTTTCGCCCGTGCTGGGCTTTCTCGTCGCCGGCGCGGCGCTAGGCCCGTTTGGTCTCGGCCGATTCGCCCGCGACCATGAATGGGCGGCCAATTTCAGCATCACAAATGTCGAGGGCGTCTCCAATCTCGCCGAATTCGGGCTCGTGTTCCTGTTGTTCATGATCGGCCTCGAATTGTCCTGGGAGCGTCTTGCGCGCATGCGACGGCTCGTCTTCGGACTAGGGCTCGCGCAGGTTGTCGTCTGCGCAAGCGTGCTCGCGGCTGTGGGCTATTATTATTTTCGCGTCCAACTGGGGCCGTCGTTGCTCATGGGCCTCGCGCTCGCCATGTCATCGACGGCTGTGGTCCTGCCGGTGCTCGCCGAGGCGCGGCGTTTGAACAAGACCTCCGGGCGCGTCGCCTTCTCGGTGCTGCTGCTTCAGGACCTCGCCGTGGCGCCGGCGCTGTTTCTCGTTTCAGCGCTCGCCGAGGCCAAGAACGGCGGCTTCACCGCCGAACAGGCGGCATGGGCGTTTGCACGCGCCTTTCTCGCCATGGGCGCGCTGATCTTCATCGGAAGGCTGCTGCTGCGTCCGCTGTTTCGGCTCGTCGCCGCGGTGCAACTCACCGAACTCTTCATGGCCGCCTGCCTTCTCGTCGTCATCGGCGAGGCGGCGCTTTCGGCCGCCGCCGGATTCTCCATGGGCCTCGGCGCCTTCATCGCGGGACTGCTGCTCGCGGAAACGGAATTTCGCCGCGAGGTCGAGGTGACGATCGAGCCGTTCAAAGGGCTGCTGCTCGGGCTCTTCTTCGTTTCGGTCGGCGCCGGTCTCGACATTGGCGCCGTCGCCGCCGATCCATTGCCCATCTTCGTTTACGCTGCAGGACTGATCGCCGTTAAGGGCGTGATCATTTACGGACTGGCGCGTCTCTTCGATATCGGATGGCGGCCCGCGACGGAGGCGGCGCTGCTGCTTGCGCCGGGCGGCGAATTCGCCTTCGCGCTGCTGACCTCGGCGATGGCGGTCGGCGTGCTGCCGGGCCACAATGGCGCCGACGCCATGATCATCGTGACGATCACCATCTTCGTCATTCCCTTGCTCGGCCGCCTCGGCGCGGCGCTCGCGCCGCCCGCGACCGAGGCGGAGGAAGAAGAGCGTTACGCCGATCTCGCGCCGGCGGAGGTCGCAGAGGGCCGCGTCGTCATCGTCGGCTTCGGAAGGATTGGCGGGCTCGTCGGCGAAATGCTGAAGCGCCACGACATTCCGTTCATCGCGGTTGAAAGCGTCGTGTCGATCGTGACTGACGCGCGCGAAGAAGGCGTCGAAATCTATTGGGGCAACGCGACGCGCCGCGAATTCCTGATGCGTTGCGGCTTGGCGCAGGCGCGCGCGCTCGTCGTCACGGTCGAAAACGTCGCCGCGACCGAAGAGATCGTCCGTCTCGCGCATGACATTCGCGGCGATCTCACAATCGTCGCGCGGGCCCGCGACGCCCGTCACGCCACCGAGCTCTATAAGCTCGGCGCAACCGACGCGATTCCCGAAACGATCGAGGCGAGCCTGCAGCTCGCCGAAACCGTGCTCGTCGATATCGGCGTGCCGATGGGCTATGTGATCGCCTCGATCCACGAGAAGCGGGACGAGTTTCGCAAGCTGCTGCAGCCTTCAAATGAGGCGGCGCGTGTGCGGCAGGCGGAGCGCAACCGAAAGATCAGACGCGAACATGCGCGCCAACGCATATCCGGCCGCGCCGCGGAAGAAAGCGAGGAGGAGGCGTAGCAATGCGGGAGCAAAGTGCTCCTAAGATAGCCAGACGGATGTGCGCGGCATAAGCCGCCGCTGTCTGAGGAAGCAGCGTAATCACAGCCGCTTATCGCGCGCGGCCCCCTCCCGCCAAGCCCACGCGCCGATTTCCATTGTGCGGCGTGGTTAATAGATATATTCCTATCCAATAGGAAATTCTTCCGAGTCGCGGCCAGCCCATGTCCGACATTCTCACCCACGCCCAGATCTGGGCGGCGATCGACGCGCTTGGCGAGCGTTATGGCATGACGCCGTCGGGCCTGGCGCGAAAGGCCGGCCTCGATCCGACGACCTTCAATCGCTCGAAGCGCGAAACGTCGAGCGGGCGCCAGCGCTGGCCCTCGACCGAATCGATCGCCAAGGTGCTGCAGGCGACGGGCGCCGGACTCGATGAATTCATGTCGCTGGTGACGGCGAACAGCGCCGCGGGCCGGCTGCGTCATACGCGGCCGCTGATCGGCCTGGCGCAGGCCGGCGTCGGCGGCTTTTTCGACGATGCGGGCTTCGCCACCGGCGCCGGCTGGGACGAGATCGACGTGCTGGCCGAAGCCGACGAACATTCCTACGCGCTGGAGATATCCGGCGACTCCATGGCGCCGCTCTATCGCGATGGCGATGTGGTGATCGTTTCGCCCTCAGCGCCGGTGCGTCGCGGCGACCGCGTGGTCGTGAAAACCACCTCGGGCGAGATCATGGCCAAGGAGCTGAAGCGTGAGACGGCGCGAACCATCGAGCTGCGTTCAGTCAATCCAGCCTATCCCGACCGCACGATTCCTCGCGACGAGATCAGTTGGATGGCCCGCATCCTCTGGGCGAGCCAGTAACGTGTGACGCTTAGTCGCTTCCGATCCATTTACCCTCGCGTGGATGCAGCCGTGCTATAACGCCCAACCTCTTACGCCCGCTTCCATCCAGGTGAATGCCGCCATGCGTCTTTCTTTGATCGCTTCTCTTGTCGCGTTGCTTATTGGCGGCCCGGCGTTCGCCGACGCCAGCCTCAGGGATAAGGCGAAAGAGCTGTTCCAGCCGATTCCTACAGCGCCGCCGGCGATTCCTGGCGAGACGGCGACGCCGGAAAAACTCGCGCTCGGCAAAATGCTCTACTTCGAGCCGCGTCTTTCCGAAACGCATGATGTCAGCTGCGCGGACTGTCACAATCTGAGCATGGGCGGCGTCGACGGCGGCAAGCTCTCGGGCGGCCACAACGCGCAGCTCGCCGGCCGTGAGGTGCTCACGGTGATGAACGCCATTTTCAACAAATCCCAATATTGGGATGGCCGCGCCGCCGATCTTGCCGACCAGGTGGTCAATTCGGTGATGGCCAATCCAAAGGCGATGTTGAAAACGCGCGGCGGCCCCATGCCGATCAATCCGACGGAACACGCCGCTGCAAAGCAACGCGCCGTGGAGCAATTTAAGAGAATCCCCGATTACGTCGCAGCCTTTAAGCAGGCCTTTCCCGAGCAGAGCGATCCCGTCGCTTATGACAATATCGGCCGCGCCATCGCGCTCTTCGAGGCGACGCTGATCACGCCCGACGCGCCTTTCGATCGCTGGCTCAAAGGGGACGAGAAGGCGCTGTCGGAATCGCAGAAGGAGGGGCTGAAACTCTTCATCGATAAGGGCTGCGCGACCTGCCACAACGGCGTCAATGTCGGCGGCGGCATGTATGCGCGTTTCGGCGTCGTCAAACAGCCAGCGCCCGACTATCTGCCGCCGGACGATTTGGGCCGGTTCGCGGTCACCAAGGCGATCGCCGACAAATACGCCTTCAAGGTTCCCTCGCTTCGCAACGTCGAACTGACGGCGCCCTATTTCCACACCGGCGCGACCTTCGATCTGAAGAAGGCCGTGGCGGTGATGGGCGAAAGCCAACTCGGCGCCGAACTCAGCGCGGACGAGACCGAAAAGATCGTCGCCTTCCTGGATTCGCTGACCGGGCGCCAGCCGCAAGTGGTCCTGCCGATTCTGCCGCCGCGCACCGCTCCTTAAGCGAACGCGCGTTGACGGTCAGGCGGCGGCGCTCGCGGTCCAACGCAGCACCGGCTTTCTCGCCGCGAGCGCTTCATCGACGCGTCTGCGCGGCGCAAGACGCGGCGCCGGGGTAAAGCGCGCGACTTCGCCGGCTTTGGCGCTTTGCGCAAGATCGCGCAGCGTCGCGATGAAGAGATCGAGGGAAGCCTTCGATTCCGATTCCGTCGGCTCAATGAGCATGGCGCCATGCGCGACCAGCGGGAAATAAATCGTCATCGGGTGATAGCCCTCGTCGATCATCGCCTTGGCGAAGTCGAGCGTCGTCACGCCGGTTCCGCGCAGCCAGGCGTCGTCGAACAGCACTTCATGCATGCAGATGCGGTCGCTGAAAGGCTGAGTCATCACATCGCGCAAAGACGCGCGGACATAATTCGCCGCGAGCACAGCGTCTTTCGAGGCCTGCGCAAGCCCGTCGGCGCCATGCGCGAGCATATAGGCGAGCGCCCTTACGAACATGCCCATCTGACCATGGAAGGCGGTCAGTCGGCCGAAGCTCTCCGTCCCCTCAGCGTTCTCAACAAGCTCCAACGAGTCGCCATTACGTCGAATGAACGGCACGGGCGCGAAGGGCGCGAGGCGTTCTGACAGGACGACCGGTCCGGCGCCTGGACCGCCGCCGCCATGCGGCGTCGAGAACGTCTTGTGCAAATTTATGTGCATGGCGTCGATGCCGAAATCGCCCGGCCGCGCGACGCCGGCGATGGCGTTGAAATTGGCGCCGTCGCAATAGAAATAGCCGCCCGCCTCGTGGATCGCGTCGGCGATGTCGACGATCTCGCGTTCGAACAGCCCGCAGGTGTTGGGGTTCGTCAGCATGATCGCCGCGACGTCGGGGCCGAGCGCGTCCCTCACGGCCTGCGCGCGCACCGTTCCATCGGGCGCCGCGGGTACGACGCGCACCGAAAATCCAAGCAGCGCCGCCGTCGCTGGATTGGTGCCATGCGCGGACTGCGGAATGAGCACGACATTGCGCGTTGCGCTTTCGCCCTTGGCCGCGATCGCGGATTTGATCGCCATCATGCCGCAGAGCTCGCCATGCGCTCCCGCCTTTGGCGACAGCGCCACCGCCTGCATATTGGTGAGCGTCATCAGCCAGTCGGCGAGAGCCTGCATCAGCTCCAGCGCGCCATGAGCGGTCGATTGCGGCTGCAGCGGATGAAGATCGGCGAAGCCTTCATAGCGCGCGATCTTCTCATTGCTGCGCGGATTATGCTTCATCGTGCAGGAGCCGAGCGGATAGAGCCCGGCGTCGATCGAATAATTCTTGCGCGACAGCCGCACATAATGGCGCATCGTCTCCGGTTCGGTGAGTCCTGGAAGACCGATCGAGGCAGTGCGCTCGAGCGCGCCGAGCCGCGTCGCGAACGGCGCCGGATCTTCGATGTCGACGCCGGTCGCGTCAGTCCGGCCGATCTCGAAGATCAGCGGTTCTTCCTGATCGAGTCCGCGATTGCCGGTGAAGGTCGCGGGCGTTCTGTCGGCGTCGAGCGGTTCGACGGCTGCGGGTCTGTCGAGCATCAAAGCGACTCCTTCAGCACCGAGACAAACGCGTCGCGATCTTCATCCGTGTTGACTTCGGTGCTGGCGACGATGAGGAGATCGTCGAGGCCGGCGCGCGGCAAAAGCCGGGAGACGGGAACGCCGGCAAGAACCCCGCGCGCCGCCATTTTTTCGACGAGCACGGCGGCGTCGCCCGCGAAGCGAAGCGTAAACTCGTTGAAGAAGGTCTCGTTGAGAACCTCGACTTTTGGAACGTCAGCAAGCATCTGCGCGAGCAAAACCGCATTGGCATGATTGACGCGCGCGAGCCGCGTCAATCCTGCTTCGCCAAGCAAGGTCAGGTGAATGGTGAAGGCGAGCGCGCATAGGCCGGAATTGGTGCAGATATTCGAAGTCGCCTTGTCGCGCCTTATATGCTGTTCGCGCGTCGAAAGCGTCAGCACATAAGAGCGTCTGCCATCGGCGTCGACGCTTTCGCCGGCGAGTCGGCCTGGCGTCTGCCGCAGGAATTCATGCCGCGTAGCGAAGAGCCCCACATAAGGCCCGCCGAAATTGAGCGCATTGCCGATCGACTGGCCTTCGCCGACGACGATGTCGGCGCCCATCGCGCCCGGCGATTTGAGGAGACCGAGCGACACGGCTTCAGTGAAGACGGCGACAAGAAGCGCGCCGTTCCTGTGGCAGGTTTCAGCAATCTTCGTTAGATCGCGCAAATTGCCGAAGACGTCTGGCGTCTGCACGACGACGCAAGAGAGGGTGTCGTCAATTCGCGCGATGAGATCTTCGACGGCGCGAATGTCAGGCGCCATCGTCTCGACTTCGTCTTCGGCGAGGCGCGAGATGGTTCGGATGATTTCGGCGTAATGCGGATGCAGCCCGCCCGAGAGCAGCGCCTTGCGTCGCTTCGTGATCCGATGCGCCATGAGCACGGCTTCGGCAGTCGCGGTCGACCCGTCATACATGGAGGCGTTGGCGACTTCCATGCCTGTCAGCAGAGCGACCTGGGTCTGGAACTCGAAGAGATATTGCAGCGTGCCTTGCGAGATTTCAGGCTGATAGGGCGTGTAGCTCGTCAAGAACTCCGAGCGTTGAATGAGATGATCGACGCTTGCGGGAATGTGGTGCTTATAGGCGCCGGCGCCGACGAAGAAGGGCGCGCGCGACGCGGGAACATTACGTTCGGCAAGCTTCGCGAAGAAACGCTCGACGTCGAGCTCAGACTTGCCTTTCGGCAGATCGAGCGGCGCCTTTAACAGCGTCTCGGCCGGCGCGTCGGCGTAGAGCGCTTCGACCGAGGGAACGCCGATCGTCGCGAGCATCGCGCTTCGGTCGGCCTCTGACAGCGGATGATAGCGCATCATTCTTTTCCTTGCGCTTAAAGCGTCTTCAGGAAGCTTGAATAGGCGGCGTCGTCCATCAGCGAAGCGCATTCGCCAGGATCGCTGACCCGCAGTTTGACCAGCCAACCGCGTCCGAGCGGATCGTCGTTGACGAGCGCCGGCGTTTCGCCGAGCTCCGGATTGACTTCGACGACTTCGCCGCTGACCGGCGAATAGACTTCGCTCGCGGCCTTCACGCTTTCGATCACGGCGATTTCCTTGCCCTTCGCGACTTGCTTGCCAACTTCGGGCAATTCGATGAAGACGATGTCGCCGAGCTGCGACTGCGCAAAATCCGATATGCCCAGCGTCGCGACGTCGCCATCGAGGGCGACATATTCATGATCCTTGGAGTAGCGGAGATCGCTCATCTCGCGTCCTTTCCAACCGGCGTTTTGAAGTAGCGATGCGTGACGAAGGGCAGGGCCGCGACGTCGACCTCGATGGGTTTGTCGCGTAGCGTCGCCGATAGAGTCGCGCCGACGTTGGCGTGATTGCTGGCGACATAGCCCATTGCGATCGGACGCTGCAGTGTCGGGGAAAAGCCGCCTGACGTCACATGACCCACAGTTTCATTGTCGGGTGCATAGAGCTGCGCGCCTTCGCGCAGCGGCGCCTTCGTCTGCGGAAGAAGCCCAACACGCATGCGCGAAGGACCCTGTTCGAATGCCAGCCGAATGCGCTCGAAGCCGGGAAATCCGCCTTCGAGTCGGCGGCGCTTGCCGATCGACCAGCCGAGTCCCGCTTCGACAGGATCGATCGTTTCATCGAGGTCGTGGCCATAGAGCGGCAGGCCCGCCTCGAGACGCAGGGCGTCGCGCGCGCCAAGGCCCGCCGGGGCGACGTCCTCATGCGACAGCAGGAGGCGCGCAAGGTCTTCCGCATGTTCGGCGCGCAGCGACAGCTCGAACCCGTCTTCGCCAGTATAGCCGCTGCGGGACACGAAAAGCGGCGCGCCGCCAAAGTCGAAGGCGCGCCAGCTCATGAAAGCAAGGTCCTCGGCGCCGGGGAGGAGGGCGCCGAGGACCGCAGCCGCGCGAGGGCCCTGGAGGGCGAGCAGCGCGCGGTCTAAAGGATTGAAATCGAATGGCCGCAAAGTCTCCCGGATGAGCGCGAAATCGGTTTGCTTGCGCGCGGCGTTGACGACGAGCAGCAGCCGCTCTTCAACGCCCGGCAGTCGCGTCACGAGAAGATCGTCGAGAATGCCGCCGTTCTCGTTGAGGAGCTGCGTATATCGCGTGCGTTCCCGTGGGAGCGAGATCAAGTCCGCCGGCGCGAGGCTTTCGAGCGCCCGCGCCACGCCGGCGCCGGCGAGGATCGCCTGACCCATATGCGAAACGTCGAACAGGCTTGCACAACGCCGCGTATGCAGCGTCTCGGCGACAATGCCCGCCTCGTATTGCAGCGGCATGTCGTAGCCGGCGAAAGACGCCATGCGCGCGCCAAGCCGTCGATGCAGAGCATCGAGCGGAAGTTTGGCGAGCGCGTGAGGCGCAGCGGTTGCGACGTCGAGTTGGGTCAACTATCAACTCCGGTAGACATGGAAGGCGCAGCAAAGCCGAACTTTGCAGCGCGCCCCCTCTGTCCGGTGACCTGAGAGATTTCCCTGCGCCGAAGCGTCAGGTTACGCCCTTCGGTGGGCGAAACGCTTACGCGCTTCGCCGCTTTCCAGAGTTAGTGCCTCGTCGCGGTCCTTTGGCCTGAGCGTTTCCGGGGCGGTTTCGCCTTCGGCGCCGGCGCAAGCGCCGGTCTCTCCCGCGATGAAGTTCGACCTGCCATCAAAATGTGGGCGATTCGCGCAATCGTCAATCCCAAGGGTTGCGCGTTTTTCTCGCAACTGGCCTGTAGCGCTTAGTCCGTTTGCAACGCGCGCTCAATGGCGCTTAGGCGCCCGCATGCGATAGACGCCGTCGTCATCTCGCTCGAAGGTCTCGTCGACCTGCGGATGACGAACCGGCCTGTTGCTGTCGTCGGGCAGCAGGTTTTGCTCCGACACATAGGCGACATATTCGGTTTCGGCGTTCTCGGCGAAGAGATGATAGAAAGGCTGGTCCTTACGCGGACGCAGTTCTTCCGGAATCGAAAGCCACCATTCCTCGGTGTTGGCGAAGACGGGATCAACGTCGTAGATCACGCCGCGAAACGGATAGCGGCGATGCTTGACCACTTGGCCGATAGCGAATTTGGCGATGTTCTCCCGCGCCATTCGAAAGCGCCCCTAACACGCTGTTTACTTGTCTTTTACTAGCGCAGGCGCCGCGCGGCCGTCAATTGCGGCGCGCCGCCGCAAGCAGGCTTAGAAGCCGTAGATTCTGGCAAAGTCGGCGTCTTTGGCGGCGACCTGTTTGGCGAGGTCGACGACGACCTTACATTGTTTCCATGTGGCGTCGTCCTGCATCCGGCCGTCGATCATGACGGCGCCGGTGCCGTCCGGCATCGCTTCGAGCACCCGCTTGGCGAAGGCCACTTCCTGCGGATCGGGCGAGAAGACTTTCTTCGCGATGGCGATCTGAGAAGGGTGCAGCGACCAAGCGCCAGCGCAGCCGAGCAGAAAGGCGTTGCGAAACTGCGCCTCGCAAGCGGGCGCGTCGGAGAAGTCGCCGAAGGGACCGTAGAAGGCCTTGATGCCGGCGGAGGCGCAAGCGTCGACCATCTTGGCGATCGTATAATGCCAGAGGTCTTGCTGATAGGAGGCGCGCAGGCCCTGGCCGGGCTCGGCGTCGGCGATCACTTTATAGTCCGGATGGCCGCCGCCGACTCTTGTGGTCTTCATCGCGCGAGAGGCGGCGAGATCGGCCGGCCCGAGCGAAATGCCATGCATGCGCGGCGAAGCGGAAGCGATGGCGTCGACATTCTTCACGCCTTCCGCCGTCTCCAGAATTGCGTGAATGAGGATCGGCTTCTTGACGCCGTGCCGCGCTTCGAGCTGCGCCAGGAGTTGGTCGAGATAGGCGATGTCCCAGGGACCCTCGACCTTGGGCAGCATGACGACGTCGAGCTTGTTTCCGACCGCGCCGACGATTTCGATCATATCGTCGAGCGCCCAGGGGCTGTTGAGCGCATTCATGCGCGTCCACAGGCCCGTCGAGCCGAAGTCAGTCGATTTAGCCATTTCGATGAAGCCGGCGCGGGCCGCTTCCTTGGCGTCGGCCGGAATCGCGTCTTCGAGATTGCCGAGTACGACGTCGAGTTGTTTGACGATCTCAGGAACCTTGGCGCGAAATTTTTCGAGATGCGGCGGCACGAAATGAATCATCCGCTCGACCTTGACGGGCGGTTCGCGCAGAGGCGTGGGAGCGCCGATGGCGAGCGGACGGTAGAATTGATTGGGAAGTTTCATTCGGTCGCAACTCCGGCGAAAGCTGCGTCGAGTTAAGCCAGATGCGTTGGCTTGGCAATGGCGCGATCTGTCACGGCCTAGAGGCGTTCAGCCGGCGACCGCGTCCCAGAGAAGCTTCACGTTGAGCACGATGATCGCGGTCGCGATGATCGCGGCGAGCGCGGTCGTTCGGCGGGGCGCGACAAGCTCGCCCATGACGCTGCGCTGCGCCGTGAAGGCGACGAGCGGCACAACGGCGAAAGGCAGAGTCACGCTCAGCGCCACCTGGCTCAGAACAAGCAGCTGCGCCGTCGCGGATTCGCCGGCGTAAAGCGTTACGCCGATCGCCGGCGCGATGGCGATGCAACGGGTAATGAGGCGTCGCGTCGCGGGCTTCATCCGCAGCCGCACGAACCCTTCCATCACGATCTGGCCGGTGAGGGTGGCGGTCACCGTGGAATTGAGGCCGCAGGCGATCAGCGCCACGGCGAAAAGCGTCGCGGCTATGGGCTGTCCGAGCAGCGGCGCGATCAGCCTGTAGGCCTCGCCAAGCTCCGCGACTTCCGTATGGCCGGTTGCGTGAAAGACCGCCGCCGCGAGAACGAGTATGGCGCCGTTGACGAGCAGAGCGAGAAGCAGCGCCAGCGTGCTGTCGATCACTGCGAAGCGAATCGCCTCGCGCTTCTTTTCGAGAGGTTCGGCGACGGCGCGCGTCTGGACGACGAAAGAGTGCAGAAAAAGATTATGCGGCATCACCGTCGCGCCGAGAATGCCCAGACCGATGTAAAGCATCTCGGGATCGGTGAAAAAACGGCGCGTTGGAATGAGTCCTGCCGCGACCTCAGCGAAATCGGGGCGCGCCATGATGAGTTGCGCAGTGAAGGAGAAGGTGATGAGCCCGAGCATCGCGATGACGAAGAGCTCGATCTTACGGAAGCCGACGCGCTCCAGCGCGAGCACCAGAAAAGTGTCGAGCACCGTAATGAGAATGCCGATCGCGAGCGGCAGGCCAAACAGCAATTGCAGGCCGATGGCGGTGCCGATCACTTCGGCGAGGTCTGTCGCGAAGATGCCGACTTCTGCAAGGAGCCAGAGCCCGACGGCGGCCGGAAAGGAATAGTGCTTCCGGCAGGCCTGAGCGAGGTCCAGTTCCGCGCCGACGCCGAGCCGCGCCGCAAGCGATTGCAGCACGATCGCCATCAGGCTCGACAGCACGGCGACGAACAGCAGGGCCGTGCCGAACTTAGAGCCTCCAGCGAGTGCCGTCGCCCAATTGCCGGGGTCCATATAGCCGGTGGCGACGAGATAGCCGGGACCCAGAAAAACGAAAAGACGCCGAAGAAACGCGCCGCCTTCAGGAACATGCACCGATCGGCGCATGTCGCCGCGCTGCGGAACAGGAGTTTCGGCGGTCGTCGCTGGCGTCACATTTGTCTCCATGGCGTCGCCGGCGACGGCCGGACATGGATTGCTCGAGAAGAAGTTTTCGCCTTACGGCGTTCCTTTGTCACGCATGTAAATCGCGCAGTTAAAATTTCATGCGCGGCCAGAGATGGATGGCGCCCAAGACAGCTTGCCGCACGCGGCAATATTGTCCAAGCTCGGCCGTCGCTATGCAATCGCGCCAATTGCTTTGTCGCATAGGCGCGCGATCTTTTTTTGATCCAAAGTTAAACAACGGAGCTTGCGATGTTCCAATTGACGATCCCGATCAGCTCGGAAGGCGGACATCCGAGCTTCTTCAATAACGTTCCAGATCCTGTGACCTCGGGCAAAGAACTCCCGACGTTCAAATTCGAACTCGAAAAATCTCAAGGACGCGTCGACGGCGCGAGCTATGGCAAGGAAGCGACCGTCGCGCAGCTCCCAATCTCGAAGGATATCGCGGGCGTCTCGATGCGCATGGAGCAGGGCGTCATGCGCGAGCTTCATTGGCATGCGACGGCGGCGGAATGGGGCTTCGTCACCGAAGGCCGCGTGCGCACGACCGTCATCGACCCTGCGGGGCGCTCGGAGACCAATGATTTCGAGCCTGGCGATCTTTGGTATTTCCCGCGCGGCCACGGCCATGTCATCGAGACGTTGGGAACGGACATGTGCCATTTCGTTCTCGTCTTCGATAATGGCTACTTCTCCGAATTCGGCACGTTCAGCATCAGCGACTGGATCGGCCACGCGCCCAAAGAGCTGCTCGCGAAGAATTTCGGCGTGCCGGCGTCGACCTTCGATAGTTTCCCCAAGCAGGAGGTCTATTTCGCGAGAGGCAATATTCCGCCCGAAGTTCCGGCGCGCCCGTTGCAGGGTTGGAAGCCGCCGCCGCTCACTCATAAATACAGCCTTCTGTCGCAGAAACCCTTCGAGACATTCCCCGGCGGAATCGAATGGCGGGTCGATGGGTCTCAGTTCCCGATTTCGACAACGATGACGGGCGTCGTTCTCGAAATGGAGCCGGGCGCGCTTCGCGAGCTGCATTGGCATCCGAACGCTTCGGAATGGCAGTATGTATTGAGCGGCCAGCTGAGCGTCACGCTCTTTGGGTCAAAGGGGCGCTGGCGCCAGGAGACTCTGTCGAAGGGCGACGTCGGCTATATTCCGCAGGGCTTCGGCCATTCGCTCGAAAATGTGGGAACCGACACCGTGCGCGTGCTTATCGTCTTCAACAACGCGCATTATCAGACGATCGATCTCTCGCAATGGATCGCCGGCAATCCGACCGACATTCTCGCGACGAATTTCGGCCAGGACCCGTCGGTGTTCGAGAAATTCCCGCGCAGTGACGTCTTCATGACGAAGTAGCGAGAGAGGCTCGCCGGCGAGCCTCTCTACACGCTGACTTTGCGCAGCAGCGCCTCGAGCCCTTCGGGGAAAATGAGATCGTGGGAGAAGGCGATCTCGTCGGCGCTCCACCAGCGCCAGCCGAGCACGTGAATCTTTTCCTCCCGAGTCAGGTCGCGAGGCTCGGGCGCGAAGCGTTCGGTTCGAATGAGATAGTAGCGCTCGACGGCCTGATGCCAGTCGTCGCCCATTTCCATCGGAAATTCGCGCGTCGCGACGACCGGACCTGGATCGAGAACGGTAAGCCCCGTCTCCTCATAAACCTCTCGGCGCAGCGCCGATTCGAAGCTTTCGCCTTCCATGACCGCGCCGCCGGGCGTGGCCCAAAAGTGATGATGTCCGAGCGCAAGAAAGTGCGGCGTCAGACCGCCGGCGTAGCGCATCAGCAGGACGTCATTGTCCTGATCGACGATCAGCGCGCGGGCGGCTTCGCGCCGAGGGAGCGTGCGGCCGTCCCATGGCGCGGCGACTTCGGCGCGCCCTTCCGGCGTCGCCCAATCGACGAGCGACCATTTCCCGTCCTCATAGGCGATCCAATTCGGCGTGGCGTTCATGACCGGATGTTCGCGCCTTTCGTCGAGCTTCTTGCCGGCCGCGAGGCGCCAGGCGATATCGAGCACGCCGGCATGCGCGACGACGAGCACGGTCTTGCCCACGCTCTCCTTGGCGATCTGGGTCAAGGCCTTGCGCACCCGCTCGGCGAAATGTTCGAGCGTCTCGCCTTGCGGCGCGGCGAAATCCGGTTTGCGCGTCAGATAATTCGGATAAATGTCGGCATGGGTCGCCTGCACTTCGGCGTGCGTGTGTCCTTGCCAGACGCCGTCGTCCTTCTCGCGCAAGGCCGGCGTCTTGGCGACATCGATCGCCCGCGCGCTGGCGATCGGCGTCGCAGTGGCGAGCGCACGGCGGAGATCGCTTGAATAGACCCGGTCGAAATGCGCGCCGGCGAGCTCTTTTGCTAAGGCGGCCGCCTGGGCGCGGCCGCGCGCATTCAGCGCAATGTCGAATTGGCCCTGAAAGCGCCTTTCGATATTCCAGTTGGTTTCGCCATGGCGTACGAGACACAGAAGCGTGCGGGACATATCGTTTCGGATTTAAGGCGCAGGGGCCGCTGTGCAAACCGCCTCTCGCCTACGTGAGCGGCGCCGGGCGTTCTAAGGCGTCGACGTGCAAAAGTCAGTCCTGCTTTCGTGGCCCCGCGGCGAATAACCGCGGGCGCCGCGCTAATGTCTTAGGCCGGTGGTGAACTCGCCGCTCCGCAGTCTCGCAGGCAAGCCTTCCGCGAAGGCGGCGACGGCCTCCTCGCCATAGGTCGCCACCAATTCGCGCAAGGCCGCCGAAAGCGCGGCATGCGCAAAGGAATCGCCTTCGATCCCGGCGAGAATGGCCTCAGCGAAGGCCTCGGTGACATAGGCGAGGGCGGCACGCTGTTGTTCTGCGCCCGAGTCGCAAAGCGCGGCGACGTCAAATTGGTTCATGGGGCCACTTTAAAGAAGCCGCCCGCGCTGCGCGAGGCGACGCTCGCCGGAAGGTTAATTCGAACCTCGTCTTTTAAGGATTTCCGTAACGATAGGTGATGTCGCGGGTCAGCCTTGAGGCCTCCGCCAGATAGCGGGTGATCGCGGTCTGTGCGTTCGGCGTACAGGAGCGATAGGTCAGCTCATAGCCGCGAAAACCCCGGTTGAATGAGGCCATGAGCTTTTCGCGACGCGAGCCGCGAGGCGCGTCGGCGTCGAGCAGCGCGGCCATTTTGCCGCGCCATTCGTCGCCATCCCCCGCGCCGCAGAGGTCGCGCAAAAAGGAGAGCGCCCCCAGAACCTCCGAAAGCCGCGTGATTTGCGGCTCGTAGGGGGGCGGCGGCCCTTCGGGCGCGCCGGGCGCGGAAGGACCCCCAGAGCCGGGCGAAGCCTGATTCGCCGGCTTTTCCGGCTGAGCGCTCTGCTTTTTTCGAGCCGGCGCACGCTGCCACTCGGGCGCGCGCCGCGCACGGTGCGGGTAGTATCCTCCGCCGCCGAAGAGAAAATCGAAGGGGTCCTGCGCGGCGGCGTCGGCCGAAAAGAGCGCCAAGGCTGTAGCCGCTGCGAGCGCCGCTGTCGCGCGCTTTGATTGCGCCATCATGGGTAGAGCCGCTCCTTTCGCCAATCTTCGCCGGGCCTCCCCCGGTAAAAGCGGACGCGGTCGTGAAGCCGGAACGGACGATCCGACCAGAATTCCATTGCGATCGGCTCAATTCGAAAGCCGCGCCAATAGGGCGGCCGGGGAATGGCGCCCACGGCATATTTGGCTGCAAAGACGGCGACCGATTTTTCGAGCGCGAAGCGGCTCTCCAGCGGACGAGATTGCTGGCTCGCCCAGGCGCCGATGCGGGAATCACGCGGCCGGCTGGCGAAATACTCATCGGCTTCGACGTCGCTGACTGCGGCCACGGGCCCGCGCAGACGCACTTGACGACGAAGCGACTTCCAGTGAAAGAGTCCCGCCGCCTGCATATTGGCCTCGAGTTGACGTCCCTTGGCGCTCTCGGCGTTGGTGTAAAAGACGAAGCCCTCGGGCGTCCAACCTTTCAGGAGCACCATACGCGCGTCAGGCAGGCAATTGGCGTCGGCCGTCGCCAGGACCATCGCCTCGGGGTCGTTCGGCTCCTTGAGTTTCGCTTCCTCGAACCATTGCCCGAACAGCGCGAAAGGCTCCGCGGCTTCGACAAAGTCACTCGGCGTTAACGCGTTCAAGCGAATATCCTTTCTCAAGCCGAGTCAAAGGTCGGCGCCTCAAAGGTGGCCTGTTGCGATCCCAGTGCGTCAGACATAACGCCGCTTGCGTCTTTGCTCAAATTCCGCGCGGCGTGAACTTAATCGTCTCGATGGCGGCCGCCGGCTGCCTTGCCGGATGTTCGATCGCCGTCCCCATGGCGTCTGAGCCGTCCCGGATGTGGAATAGCGAGCGCACAGCGTCCGATGTTACGGGGGCGATTCCGAAATCTCCGCCGAAACTGTCGCGCGCGCTCGATGCGGAAGACATTCGCCGCGCGATCGCCGCCATGAGCACCGCGCTTGATCCGCAAGGCAGCGGCGCGAGCGTCAATTGGGACAATCCGCAGACGGGGGCCAAGGGGTCCTTCACGCCGGTCGGCGCGCCCTATCCGCTGGAGGGCAGAATCTGCCGCGCCTTCCATGCCGACATCGCCGTGAACGAAACTCAGGAAAGTCTTCAGGGCGCAGCCTGCCGCGAAAAAACCGCCGAATGGGCGCTCACCGACGTGAAGCCGATAAAGAAGGGGTGAGATGTCAGCGCCCTTCGGCAGACGACTCGTCGTAACGACGATCGCTGTGATCCTTGCCGTTCCGGCGTTCTTTATCGCCATGCGCGCGATCACGGCTTGGCGGCAGGGCTACGCCTGGGCGGAAATGGATTGGGACGACAAGGGCTATACGTCTCTTACGGATTTCCTGCGCTCCGTCGACGTCGGCAAGCGGCCGGTCGACGTCAACGGCCAATCCTGCAACGAATATTTCCTCTATCGAGAAGGCATGACGGTGAAGGTCGTCTGTCCGCGAGGACGAAACTAAAGCAACACGCCCGGGTTGAGGATGCCGTTCGGGTCGAGCGCCGACTTGATGGCCCGCATGGCGTCGAGCGCGACGGGATCTTTCGTCTGGCGCAAGAGGTCACGTTTCAACCGGCCGATTCCATGTTCCGCGGAAATCGAGCCGTCCAATTCGCGCACGACGCCATGCACGATGGCGTTGACCTCGGCCCAATGCGCGAGGAACTCCGCCTTATCTGCGCCAATGGGCTGCGAGACGTTATAATGGATGTTGCCGTCGCCCATATGGCCGAAGGGGACAGGCCGCGCCTGAGGGAAAGCGGCGGCGAGCCGTCGTCCCGCTTCCTCGATGAAATGCGGAATTTCGTTCACCGGCACGGCGACGTCGTGTTTGATCGAGCCGCCCTCGCGCTTTTGCGCCTCCGACATGCTCTCGCGCAGCTTCCACAACGCCTGCGCCTGGTCCAGCGATTGGGCGAGCGTCGCGTCTTGCGCCAGGCCGGCGTCGAGAGCGACGGCCAGAGTTTCGGCCGCCACGCGCTCGGCTTCGCCATCCGCGAAGCCAGCCAGTTCGATAAGCGCATACCAGTCGTGGGGCTGCGCCAAAGGGTCGCGCGTTCCGGAAATGTGACGCAGGACGAGCTCCAGCCCCACTCGAGACGCGACCTCGAAGGCGTTGAGCATCGGGCCCGCGCGTCCCTTGACGAAGTTGAGCAGTCTCAGCGCCTGGGCCGGATCGCGCAGGCCGAGAAAAGCGACAGCGTGCGACCTCGGGCGCGGAAAAAGCTTCAGCGTCGCGGCGGTGATGACGCCGAGCGTCCCCTCGGAGCCAACGAAGAGCCGCGTCAGATCGTAGCCGGTATTGTCCTTGCGCAGCGCGCCGAGCGCCGAGAGCAGCCGCCCATCGGCGAGCGCGACTTCGACGCCCAGCACAAGGTCGCGCATCGACCCATAGGCGAGGACATGGACGCCGCCGGCGTTCGTCGCGAGATTGCCCCCGATGGTGCAGGTCCCTTCCGACGCCAGCGAAAGCGGGAAATAGCGGTCAGCGCTCAGCGCCGCTTCCTGCGCCTGCGCCAGCGTCACGCCGGCCTCGACGGTCATCGCGTCGGCGGTCGCGTCGACGGCGCGAATTTGATTGAGCCTTTCCAGCGAAAGGATGATCGACGAACCGCTGGGATCGGGGGTCTGCCCGCCGACAAGTCCGGTGTTGCCGCCTTGAGGGATGACGGGCGTCCCGGTTTCATTGCAAATGGCGAGAACTTCTGCGACGTCGCGCGCGCTTCTTGGCTTTAGAACGCAGAGCGCGCGGCCATGGTAGAGGTCGCGGGGCTCCCCCAGATAGGGGGACATCGCCGTCGCATCGGTTACGACGGCCGTCTCGCCGACAATGGCCGCGAGACGAGAAAGCAGAAGAGGCGCGTCAGACCGATTGGCTGTCACAGTCAGTAAGATGCGCCCTTTTTATCGCGCTGTCCTCAGCGATAACGACGGCGGCGATTATCTTTGCAGCGGGCGTAGACATGAGCGCGCATGGCGACTGGCGCGCTCGCGAGGACGACACTGCACAATGTTGCGGCGATAAGCGCATTCATCATGACGTTCTCCTTCCAGATCACGGAAATCATTCGACTTCCGGCTACGCTGGACCACTCGCAAATCCTATGCCTGATTTGGGCGATCCGGCAACTCCATTGAGCGGGGAGCCGTCGTTTCTTGACCCTCCTGTGACATTCTCGGCACAGAATCATTACGCAGGCGCCAATAATTTCATCCGAGCAGACGCCGTTTTGCGGATTTGCGTCCGCTCTCCTTCTCAAAAACCGCCACGATCTCGACGTGGGCCGCGTAGCGGAATTGGTCGAGAGGCGTAATCTCGCGGATGACGTACCCGCCTTTGAGCAAAATTGCGGCGTCGCGGGCGAAACTTTGTGCATGGCAGGAAACGGCGACGACGATCGGGACCTCTGACCGCGTGATTTCACCCGTCTGAGCGGCGGCGCCGGCGCGCGGCGGATCGAAGACGACTGCGTCGAAGCTGTTGAGTTCGCTGGCGCTCAAGGGTCGTGCGAAGAGATCGCGTTCGCTCCCTTCGAGCGTGCGCAGACCTTGAGTCGCCTGCGTGGCGGCGCTCAGCGCCTCGACGGCGGCGGCGTCCGAATCATAGGCCTTGATCTTGGCGCGCTGCGCCAGCCGAAGGGCGAAGGCCCCAACGCCGCAGAAAAGATCGGCGACGCTTTGCGCCTTCTCGGTCGCTTTCAGGACGCGCGCCGCGATTTCATCTTCGCCGGCCTGCGTCGCCTGCAGAAAGGCGCCGGGCGGAAGCGTGACCGTCGCCTCGCCGATTTTGATCTGCGTGGCGCGGCGCAGCGCGACGAGCCTGCCATGATTGGTCAAGCGCGCGAGATCATGCGCGTCAGCCGCGGCGATCAGCGCGGCGATTTCGGGTTCATCGAGCGGCCCGGCGCCGCCCAGCTCTACGTCCAGGCCGCTGAGCGTCGCCGTGACGGCGATATCGAGCGGCTTGCCGCGCGTTGCGAGAGCGGCGGCAATGGCGCGCGCAGCGGGGAGCGCGCGGGCAAGTTCCGGCGCCAGCAAGGGACAGGCGTCAATCTCAACAATTCGATGCGAGCGCGCTGCCATGAAGCCGACGCGCGTCTTTCCCGACTCAAATCGCGCGTGGAAGGTGACACGGCGCCGGCCGCCGCCATGCGCGTCGACAAGCGGCGCCACGTCACACTGAAGTCCCGCATTCAAGAGGGCCGTTTCGACGAGGCCGCGCTTGCATGCCGCATAGGCGTCGGTGCGAAGCGCCTGCACGGCGCAGCCGCCGCAGTCCTCAAAGTGCGGACAAATTGGCGCAATGCGCTGCGGCGACGCTTCGACGATATCGACGACTTGCGCATGGTCGCCATCGATCTGCGCGATGACGGTTTCGCCGGGAAGCGCGTATGGAATGAAGAGGCGCTTCCCGCCAAGCACCGCGACACCTTCGCCGCGATTGCCGAGCCGTTCGATATGCAAGCGCTCAACGCTCATGATCGCGCGGCGTGAATCAGGAATTCGCGATTGCCGTCGCCGCCTTCGATCGGCGAGGGTATGACGCCGCGAACGCGCCAGCCGAGAGCTTCGACTTCCTCTCTTACGCGGGCGCAGACCTGCGCGTGAATCTTCTCGTCGCGCACGATGCCTTTCTTCACCGCCCGGCGGCCGGCTTCGAACTGCGGCTTGATCAGCGCGATGAGATCGGCGCGCGGCCCGGCGAGCGAAAGCACCCGCGGCAGCAGGACGCTAAGCGAAATGAAGCTCGCATCGATCACGATCAGGCTCGGCGGCTCAGTAAGATGCGCGGCAGTGAGCGCGCGCGCATCCTGCCCTTCAAGCAATGTCACGCGTCGATCTGCCAGCAGTCTTTCATGCAATTGTCCGTGACCGACGTCGACGGCGACGACATGGCGCACACCGCGTGTCAGCAGAACATCGGTGAAGCCGCCTGTCGAGGCGCCAACGTCCAGGCAGTAGCGTCCTTCAGGAGCGACGCCGAAACGATCGAGCGCATGCGCAAGCTTCACGCCGCCGCGCGAGACCCAAAGATATGCCGCGCGTGCGACGATATTTGCGTCGGCATCGATCGGCTCCGAGGGCTTTCTAACGATGCGGCCGTCGACGCTCACAAGGCCGGCTTCGATCGCCTCGCGCGCCTTGGCGCGGCTCTCGAAAAGCCCTCGTGCGTGCAGCGTCGTATCGGCGCGGGTCGCCGCCATCGTCATTCTCCCGTCTGCAGCAAAGTGCCGGCGCGCCGCGCGCTTTGCAGCAACAAGCCGAACGCGCCCGATGCGGCGGCGAACAGAAACACGTCGATGGCGAGGCCTTGCGCGAGCAAATCCCAGCGGATGACGTGGTCGATCAATACGCCGCGCAAACCTTCGAACACATAGGTCGGCGGCAGCATCCAGGAGAACGGCTGCAGCCAATTCGGCAGCGTCGTCACCGGATAATAGACGGCGCCGAGCGGCTGCACGAAGAACATCAGCGACCAGACGAGATTTTCCGCGCCAAGTCCAAAACGGAGCAGAATGCCGGAGACGAATAGGCCAACGCTCCAGGCGAAAAACATCAGCACGACGAAGAAGGCGGCGAAAGCGATCCCGAGCGCCCAGAGATTGAAGCCGAAGAACAGAATCGCCATGATCGTCACGGGAAGAACGCCGACGGCGAGCCGAATAAGGCTCATCGTGACAAGCGCGCCGACGAATTCAACAGGCCGAAGCGGACTCATCAAAATATTCGGCAGATTGCGCGACCACATTTCCTCGATGAAGGAGAAGCAGAAGCCTTGTTGGCCGCGCAGCAGAATGTCCCACAGAAGAATGGCGCCGATGAGCGTGCCGGCGGCCTGCGCCGCGCCGCCCGGCGCAGCGAGCGCGCCGGCGCGCACGAGATAGGTCTGCAAGAATCCCCAGGTGAGCAGCTGGATTGCGGGCCAATAGATGATGTCGAGCACGCGCGTGCGAGAGGCGCGCAGAAGATAGGCGTAACGTAGCACCATCGCGCCGACGCGCTTGAAGGAGAAATTCATGCGGCCGTTCCGTTGAGGCGGCCGCGGGCGACGTCGAGAAACACTTCTTCGAGCGTGTCCCGGCCGTAGCGCGAGAGGAGATTTACGGGCGAATCGTCGTCGACGAGCGTTCCGTCTTTCAGCATCAACACGCGGTCGCACAGACGCTCGACCTCGCCCATATTGTGCGAGGCAAGCAGGATGGCGCAATTATGCGTGCGCCGATGCGTTTCCAGTCGCGCGCGCACCCAGTCCGCCGTGTCCGGATCGAGCGAGGCCGTAGGTTCGTCGAGCAGCAACAGCTGCGGGTCGTTGATCAGCGATTTGGCGATGGCGACGCGAGTCTTCTGGCCTGCGGACAAACGGCCCGTCTGCCGGTCGAGGAAGTCGTCAAGCGCGAGATCTTTCGAAAGCCGCTTGATCTTTTCGTCAAGATCTTTGACGTCGTAAAGCATCCCGAAGACGCGCAGGTTCTGCCGCACGGTGAGGCGATGCGGCATGTCGACATAGGGGCTTTCGAAATTCATGCGGCCGAGCGCGCCGTAGCGCTCGCGCGACATGTCGTAGCCGAAGGCGCGGATCAAACCTTCCGTCGGCTCGATCAGCCCCATCACCATGCCGATGGTGGTCGTCTTGCCGGCGCCATTGCCGCCGAGGAGGCCCGTGACGGAGCCGGGGTCGAGCGAGAAATCGAGCGGGCCGACCACTCTGCGATTATCGTAACTTTTCGAAAGGCCGGAGACGGAAAGCGTCGGCGCTGGCGCGACTGCGGTTTGGGACATGGGCGTTATTAAGCCCCCCGCGGCCGGCCTCGCAAGGGCGTCACTTCTGGCAGCGCGGACAATAAAAGGTGGATCGGCCGGATTGGACGACTCGGGTAATTGTTCCCTTGCAGCCGGGAGTCGGGCAGGCTGCGCCTTCGCGATCATAGACGCGGAAACTATGCTGGAAATAGCCGAGCGAGCCGTCAATCTGGCGATGATCGCGCAGCGACGAGCCGCCCGCTTTCAGCGCATCCTTCAAAACATCCTTGATCGCCCGAGGCAGCCGCGCCAAAGCGGCGGAAGGCTTGCCGCTTTCCGTAACAAGGGACCTTGCGGCGCGCAGCGGCGATATGCGCGCGCGATAAAGCGCCTCGCAGACATAGATATTGCCGAGGCCGGCGATGAGACGCTGGTCGAGCAGAAGCGCCTTGACCGGCGCAGCGCGCCCGCGAAAGGCGCGCGCAAGGAACGCTCCGTCGAGCGCATCGCTTAAAGGTTCGACGCCGAGGTCGCGAAAAAGCTTGTCCCCATCGATCCCATGCGTGGGAATGAGCAGCATGTAACCGAAGCGGCGCGGATCGTTGTAGATGACGCGCTTCCCGTGAGAGAGATGGAAGATGACGTGATCATGCGCGGCGTTCTTGTCGCGCTTGTGGTGGGTTGCGC
Source organism: Methylocystis sp. B8 (assembly GCF_005771425.1). Taxonomy (GTDB): domain Bacteria; phylum Pseudomonadota; class Alphaproteobacteria; order Rhizobiales; family Beijerinckiaceae; genus Methylocystis. Next base: position 161,214 of record NZ_VBTZ01000004.1, read on the forward strand.
CTGGCGTCTCTTCATCGATGCGGAATGAGCCGCTCATGCCGAGATGCATGATGAGCGAATCGCTGTCATCAAGATCGGCCATGAGATATTTTGCGCGACGGCGAAGATCGAGAACGCGTCTGCCCTGAAGACGAGATGCGAAGCGCTCGGGAAAAGGAAAGCGCAGATTATGGCGGCGGAGCTCGACGCGCTCGATCGTCGCGCCGACGAGCGCCGGGGCCAATCCCCGCCGCACCGTTTCGACTTCGGGCAGTTCAGGCATAAATCTAGGTTAATCCCGTCAGGAGCCTGCGCGCCCCACGGCGGCGCGGGCGTAGCCACCGGCTCGGCGACAGGCTATACCGTCCCCTTCCTTCCTCGTCACCCGAGCGCCTGATGATTGATCGAAGTTCCGACCGAGAGGGCTCGACCCATTTCGGCTATTCCGAGGTTCCCTTAAGCGAGAAGCAGGGCCTCGTCGACGACGTCTTTCATAAGGTCGCGCGGCGCTATGACATCATGAACGACCTCATGTCGGGCGGCATGCACCGGCTGTGGAAGGACACTTTCGCCGCCAAGGTCAATGCGCGCGGGCGCAGTGGTTTTCGTCATCTCGACGTTGCCGGCGGCACGGGCGACGTCGCCTTCCGGATCGCGGCCAGCGCGGCGCATGACGCGGAAATCGTCGTGCTCGACATCAATGGCGACATGCTCGAAGTCGGCCGCGACCGCGCGCGCGAGCGCGGGCTTTCCGGCGTCGAGTTCGTGCAGGCCAACGCCGAATCGCTGCCATTTCCTGATGCGCATTTCGACAGCTACACGGTCGCTTTCGGCATTCGCAACGTGCCGCGCATCGACGTCGCGCTTGCGGAAGCCTATCGCGTTCTGAAACCCGGCGGCCGCTTCCTCTGCCTTGAGTTTTCGCAAGTCGCCGTCCCGGGATTGGACAAGCTTTATGAAGCCTATTCGTTCAATGTCATTCCGACGATCGGCAAATTCGTCGCTGGAGACTCGGAGCCTTACCGCTATCTTGTCGAATCGATCCGCAAATTCCCGAGCGCGGAAGAATTCGAACGCATGATCCGCAGGGCGGGCTTTCGCCGCACGGGCTATGAGCGGCTGACCGGCGGCGTGGTGGCGATTCATTCCGGCTGGAAGAGCTGATCTTTAAAGAGCGCGGCTCGCGAAAAGTGGAACCCGGTTTTTCGCGCAAAGCGCGCTCTAATTTTTTGGAATTGATCACGTCTGCATTTGGGCGCTTCTGCTCAAATGCAGCGTGATCTAAAGAGCGGCGGCATTCGTGATTTTAGGCGTCGGTCACTTCTATCGTCTGGCGCGCGCCGGCTACATCATGGCGCGCGAAGGCGTCTTTGCGCTTCTTGATCCCGCGCTCCTGCCGCCGGCGGCGGCGCCGCTCGTGCGCTTCGCCAATCTCTTCGCCGGCGGCAAGCGCGACGGCGCGGGCAAGGCGCTCGTGCGTGCTTTGGCGCAGATCGGCCCCTCCTATGTGAAGCTCGGGCAGTTCCTGGCGACGCGTCCAGACATCGTCGGCGGCGAGATCGCCGACGCGCTCACCGCGCTGCAAGATCGGATGGAGCCCTTCGGTTACGACAAGGCCGTCGCCATCGTCGAAAAAGCGCTTGGCCGAAGCATAGACGAGCTCTTTGTCTCCTTTGGCGAGCCTGTCGCCGCGGCGTCCGTCGCGCAGGTGCATGTCGCAGAGGCGCAGTCTAGGGAGGGCGTGCGTAAGGTCGCAGTGAAAGTGCTGCGGCCGGGAATAGAACATCAATTCGCAGTGGATCTGCGCGACATGTATCGGATCGCGCGGCTTGCCGAGCGCTATTCCTCGGAAGCGCGACGACTGCGCATGATCGAGGTCGTTGATACGCTGGCGCGCACGGTGAGGCTCGAAACCGACTTCCGTCTCGAGGCGGCGGCGGCATCCGAATTCGCCGACAATGTCGCCGGCGATCCCGAGATTCATGTTCCCCGCGTCGACTGGAGCCGCACCGATCGTGAAGTGCTGACGCTCGAATGGATCGATGGCATCCCTTTGTCGGACATCGAGCGTGTCGCAGCCGAGGGCCATGACCTGAAGGCGATCGGCCGCAACGTGCTGCAGTCCTTTCTGCGCCACGCCATGCGCGACGGTTTCTTCCATGCCGACATGCATCAGGGCAATCTCTTCGTCGACAAGAAGGGAAGGCTCGTCGCCATCGACTTCGGCATTATGGGCCGCCTCGGTTTGAAGGAGCGCCGTTTCCTCGCCGAGATCCTCTACGGCTTCATCGTTCGCGACTATAAGCGCGTCGCTGAGGTTCACTTCGAGGCGGGCTATGTCCCCGCGAGCCATTCGACCGAAGAGTTCGCGCAGGCGCTGCGCGCGATCGGCGAGCCGATGCATACGATCAGCGCCGCCGATATTTCGATGGCGCGGCTGTTGACCTTGCTCTTCGAAGTGACAGCGCTCTTCGACATGCGCACACGCACCGAACTGGTGCTCTTGCAAAAAACCATGGTCGTCGCCGAAGGCGTCGCCCGCACCTATGATCCGACGCTCGACATCTGGAAGACGTGCGATCCCGTCGTGCGCTCCTGGATCGAAGAGAACCTCGGCGTCAAGGCGAAGATCGAAGACGCGAGCAGAAGCGTCACGGAGCTCGCGAAGCTCGCGACGCGCCTTCCGCAGACATTGCAAGAAGCCGAAACCGCGATTCAGCGCGTGAGCGAAATGTCTGAGCGCGGCGTCGATCTTTCGCCGCATTCGATTGAGGCGCTCGCTGAGGCCCGCCGACGCTCGGACCGCTGGTTCCTGCTCGCGCTCGTCGCGCTATTCCTTCTCGCCGTTTGGCTGCTGCGCGGCTGAACTTCCTTCCGCCTTAGATCACAAAAGTTAGAGCGCGCTCTGCGCGAAAAACCGGATTCCACTTTTTCGCGAGCCGCGCTCTAAGGGATCGGCGTGATGCGCAGCGCTGTTCGAGGCCGGGGAATCTTGCCGTCGCGAATTCGCGGTTCGTTGCGCCACTCTTTCCCGAGCTTTGCGAGTTCCTCGCCGCGCTTCAGCATTTCGGCGATTTCCTGGGGCGTTTGCTTATATTCGGACGCCAGATCTGGATAGCGGGCGAGAAAATCGCGAAACGGCTCGGCGCCTTTCACACCGTCATAAGACTGGGCCACTTCATCGAGCGTTTGCTCGACGCGCGCCATGGCGACGAGAAAACGCCGCCAGCGATGCTCGTCGAGATTGAATTCTTCGAGGCGTTCGCCGGCTTGCCGGCCGAGATCGGCAAGGCGGCCAATCGTCGTCGCGTCCATCGCGATATTGAGGCCGCCTTCCTCGCCTTTAAGGCCGATATGCGCGATGCGCTCGCGATAGCCGGGCAGAACGCTCTGCAGATTATCCTGCCAATCCTTCGCCGAATCGACGAGCCGCAGAAAGAATGGGACGAGGCCTTCGAATGCGATGACGGGACGATTGATTCCTTCCCGCGCTTTTTTATTCAGCCAGACGCGGTCGTCGGGGCCGCCGCTGCTGCGCTTCTCGTCGTAGACGTCGAGCGATATGGCGAAGGTCGGATGATTGGGCAAGAGCCGATCGAAGAAATGGATCGGGAAATTGCTGGAGAGCCCGCCGTCGCTGAACAGGCAGCGCCGCAGCCGCTGCTGGTCGCCTTTTTCTCGGTAGAGAAAATCCCGCCGCCAGAGCGGCACGGCGCTGATGAGGCCGGGAAAGCTCAAGCTCATGCGCGCGGCGACGACAACCGGCAATTTGTCCCTGTCGGGGAAGCGGAAGAATTCGCCCTTTTCCCCCTGCGTCGTCTCGAACGGTCGGCAGACGCGCGCAAGATAGTCGATAACGGGCGCTGGAAAGAGCTTTCGCCATTCGCCGAGTTCGAAGACGAATCCATAGGTTTCGCCGTCGCCTGAGCCCGAGTCGCTGTCGAGCGGCAGCGTATAGGGACGCATTTCCATCAGGCTCGTCGTCATCATCAGAAGCCTGATTTCATGACGGCGGCCGTCGGGCTTTTCGAGATCGCCGAAAGTGAGCGGCGCGTTTTCCTTGCGGCCCGCCGTCTCTTCGATAAGGCGCGCGAGCCAATCCGTGAAGCCTTCGCCCTCGCCACCCGGCTGGGTTATGCCGGGGCAAAGGCCGTAATCATTGGCGGGAAGCTCGATGGCGAGCGCGCGATATATCCGCCACAGGATCGCGACGGCGACGCCGACGAGGCCGATGACGCCGCCGGCGAGGAACGCGGCCAATGGCCCGCAGCCGCTCGACGACATGAGGACAATTGCGGCGATTCCCGGAACCGCGCCGATCGCGACCGCGTTGGGATAGCCGGTTACGGCGGCGCGCATGGCACCTGTGATTCGTTGGCGCTTGGATTTCGCCTCCAGCGCAGCGACGAAAATATCAAACAACGGCCGCAAGGCGGGCGTCGGCTGAAACAAGCGCCGCAAATTCGGACCGATCTCGTTCGGCACTTCTTCGAGCCGCGCGAAGCCGCCCGTTTCGCTGAAGCGGCCATATTCTGCAGCGGCGGCCGCCGAAGCCGCCATCGCCCCGGCCGATGTGCCGCCGATATTGGCGAATCTATATTGCTTCGCGAGCGTGACGAGCGCCAGCGGATAGACGACGCCGCTGGTGATCCCGCCCTTCATGACGATGTCGCAGACTTTATCCGGATGCTCGAAGGCGTTTTCCTTGGAATTCACGTGAGAATCCTCCTTCAAATAGGGAGGCGATAAATTATGCGGCTATGAATGATTGAAGACGCGCGCGCCTCATTGTTCATGGCGCGCGCGATTTTTCCGTTCGAGCCTTTGGGCTAAGGCTTCGGCTATCTCCTACTTCACCCCGACCAGCTCCACGTCGAAGATCAGCCAGGCGTTCGGCGGAATGACTCCGCCCGCGCCGCGCGCGCCGTAACCGAGATCCGGCGGGATGACCAGCGTGCGCTTGCCGCCGACCTTCATGCCTTCGACGCCCTCGTCCCAGCCCTTGATCACCTGACCCTGGCCGAGCGGGAATTCGAACGGCTGGCCGCGATCGCGCGACGAGTCGAATTTCTTGCCCTTCTCGCCATTGTTGTAGAGCCAGCCGGTGTAATGCACGACGGCGGTCTGACCGACTTTGGCGGGCGCGCCGGTTCCGACCTTCGTGTCCTTGTACTGAAGGCCCGTCAGGCTCTTTGTCATCTGCTCTTCGGCGCGCGCATTGACAGTGATCGCGAGGCTCGCGACTGCGGCGAAGGCGGCAAGAAGTGTTTTGGAGACAAGGCGCATCTTTTGTTTCCTCCAGCTTTCAAGTTCCCTGCCCGATCCTCTTGGGTCGAGGAAGGCCGCGTTAATTCAGCACGCCATTGTCGCGGGCGAGCTGCAGCAAATCCTTCTGCGGCCGGGCGCCGACATGGGAGATGATCTCAGCGGCGGCGAGCGCGCCAAGCATGGCGCTACGTTCATGCGGCATGTCCTGCGTATAGCCCGCGAGAAAACCAGCGGCGAAAAGATCGCCGGCGCCGGTCGTGTCGACCACCTCTTCGACAGGAAAGGCGGGCGCCGCGACGGCGCTCGCGCCATTCGCCACGACACAGCCCTTTTCCGATCGCGTGACGACGCCGAGAAGTCCGTCTTCGGCGCGGAGCGCCGCCAGCGCCGTGTCGAAATCGCCAGTTTCATAGAGCGCGTGCAATTCGCTTTCATTGGCGAAAACGATGTCGACGACGCGATCGCGAATGAGCGAGAGGAATTCGCCGCGATAGCGATCGACGCAGAAACTATCGGAAAGTGTCAGCGCCACTTTGCGGCCGTTGGCGCGTGAGATCTTCGCCGCCTTGAGAAAAGCCTCCTTGGCGCCCGGCGGATCCCAAAGATAGCCCTCCATATAGAGAACCCTCGCGCGCGCGACCGTCTCCTCGTCGATGTCGTTTGGCGCAAGCGCCTGACAGGCGCCGAGATAAGTGTTCATCGTGCGCTGGCCGTCTGGCGTCACGAAAATCAGGCAGCGCGCGGTCGCGGCGCCGTCCACGGCGGCGGGCGTATCGAAGGCGACGCCGGCTTTTCGAATGTCATGCGCGAACTCGCGTCCTGCGTCATCTTCCTTCACCTTGCCGACGAATCCGGCGGCGCGCCCAAGGCTCGCGAGGCCCGCCATGGTGTTGGCGGCCGAGCCGCCGGAGATCACCATTGTCGGGCCCATACCGGCGTATAGCTCGGTGGCGCGCGCCGCATCGACAAGCGTCATCGATCCCTTGCGCAGGCCGGCCTGAAGCAGATCGTTGTCTTCGGCGCGCGCGATCGTGTCGACGATGGCGTTGCCGATGCCGAGCACGTCAATGGATGAGGTCATGCGAGTCGATAATCCGTTGAGGAAAGATTGTGCGCCTCTGCGGCGCCGGCGTGGTGTTTAACATTGCGGCGCGGGCCAGTCGATCACACGCGAAGCATCGGCATTCGCGAATAAGCGAGCGAAACGAACGCATTCGCTTCTATCGGCAAATCGGTGACAGAATCACTTCGATGACGATGACGTAGAACGACGCCGCCACGAAAGCCGGCACCGGGCGCAGCGAGACATGCCGGAAAAGGAAGGCGTACATAAACACCATCCAGATCAGAATAGGAAAGAGCAGAAAGCGCAGCAGCTTTTCGGTCGGCAGCGGCGGCGGCAGCGCAATGCCGAAGACGAGGTGCAGAATGATATAGGCGAGGGCCGCAAGGGCCCCCATGATGGCGAGCGCCGTCGCCGTGCGCTGAAACTTCGCGTCCTCCTTCAAAACGCGCAACAGGCCGTAAGTCGCGCCGTAAAGAATGCCAGCGCTCAGCGCTCCGTAGAGCAGGCTGCCGAGCACAGAATGATTGAACGCCTGGGCAATCGCCTGCAGCACAGCATAGGCGCCGAAGGCGCCCCACATCAGTTCGCGTGAGTCCGGCAGGGACAGTTGCGACGCTTCAAGCTTGATCATCTTGAGCACCGTCTGCGGCGTCTGCTCATTGAGAAGCGGAATATTGATCGGCATGGAGAGCGTTTCCGTTGTCGCGTGGAGAAGGCGAAAGCCCTGCCCGCAGTAGAAGCGAAAAGCCGTGCGGCTCAGCGCGCCGCAAAGGCGCGGGCCGGGCCGCACGACCAGTCGGCGCCTCTCTACCATGCTTTGGCGGAGCACGGAATGCGGCGATCGTGATGTTGCGATGCAACCCGGCCGATTATGGGAGACTTCGGCTCCAGTCTTCGCGCGCGATGACTTCGACGATGCGCCGCGCCGAGTCGCGCCAGGCGATGCACAAGACCTGGGCCGGGTCGGCGAAGCGGCGACCGTCGAGAAAATCGGCGATCGTCTCCGCCAGCGCCTTTGCGTCATTGACCCGAAAATAGAGCGCGCCGGCGCCGCCAACTTCGCGAAAGACGGGTATATCGCTGCAGATTGCTGGGCGGCCGCGCCGCGCAGCTTCAACGATCGGAAGCCCGAAGCCCTCCGCATAGGACGGGAAGATCAAAGCCGCCGCATGGTCATAAAGGAAGGAAAGCTCGTCGTCGTCGGCGTCGTCGAACCAAAAGAGCCGCCGGCCGAATTCGCTGTGCATGAGAATTTCGCTCACCACCGCTTCTTCAAACCAGCCGCGCCGGCCGACGACAATCAGCCGGACGTCACGCCCCTTCGCCCAGAGTTCTTCAAAAGCGCGGATCGCGACCCGTTGCCCCTTGCGCGGTTCGATCGTGCCGACGGCGAGGAACGCCGGCGCATCGCCTGCGACTGCCGCTCGCACCTTTTCTCGCGGCGCGGCGCCGGTGCGTAGCGCAAGGTCGGAGCCGCAATGAAACCAGCCGATCTTGAGGCCGGGACGATGCGGAAGCGCTTGCGCAGCGACATAGTCGGCGAGCTCGTCGGCGACTGTTCGCGAAATCGCCAAAAAGCTGTCGCTCTCGAGTAGCGCCTTGCGCAGCCAGGCGCGATAGCGCGGCACGGTCACTTCATGGCAGGCGTGCGGATACAGTTCGGGAATGAGATCGAAGATGCAGGTGACGATTTCGCCGCCCTCGTCACGAATCTTTGCAAAAATCGGCGCGAGCTCTTCGAAAGCGTTCCAGCTGTCTGAAAGCATCAGAAAACGGTCGCCGCCAGCGATCGAGATCTCTGAATCCGGCGTCGCGTCGCCGCCGACGAGCTCGGCGACGAAGCCATTAGCTGTCAACAGTCGGCCGTTCTCGCAGCGAACGGCCATGGCCGGCATATCGAAGCTTTCGCCGCTATAGAGGCCGCGCGTCACTTCCTTGACGACGCGCTGTATGCCGGTGCCGGCGTCGCGCTTGATCGTTCCCGTCACGTCGACCAGCAGCCGGCGACCGGGCAGCGGCGCGCCTCGAATCCTTGGAGCGGCGCCCTCGGCGGCCACTTGCTTCGGTGGCGCGGGCGGCGGCTGGCGAAAGCGCGCGGCGAAGGCATTAGCGGCGTCGGCGATGAACGCCTCGATCGGGCGAAGAAAGCGGTAGATATGGCCGGCGACGGAGTAGATCAGCCGATAGCGTTCATTGGTCAGATGCAGGAGTTCGGCGCGCAAATGATCGAGCTGGAATTCGAGCAGTCGGATACGTTCGCGGTCCTCTTCGCGCTCTCGATTTTGCCGCTCGCTCATAATCCTTCGCTCATGGCCGCTTGCTCACGTCCGCTCGCCTAAGCAGATTCCTCTGCGGCGTGCGTTTCGGTCGCTCGGGCGTCGTCGAGAAGCGCCTGCAGCATGCCGTCGATATCGTGGCGCGGGCGCCAGCCAGTCGCTTCGGTCAGCTTCGTCGCGTCGCAGGCGACGCTGGCGACGTCGCTTTCCGGGCGCAGTAGCGCCGGATCCACCTCGACTCCGAACTGCGCATCGGAGCGCGCGCGCATCCGCTCAAGCAGCGACGCCATCCGATGCGCTTTTCCTGAAGCGATGTTGAAGATCGACTCGGGCTGTGGCAGATCGCACGCTTTTTCGATTAGCCGCATATAAGCGTCGACGACGTCGCGCACGTCAAGAAAATCGCGCGCCTTGGAGAGATCGCCGACTTTGATGAGAGGCTCGACGCGTCCTGCTTCGATGGCGGCGATCTGCGCTGCAAACCAGGCGAGCGCAAAATTGCGATTGCGCTGGCCCGGTCCCGAATGATTGACGGGCCGCGCGACGATCAGTCGCCCTTCGGGCGCGCGAAGATCGGCGAGCGCGTGTTCCGCGGCGACCTTCGAACGACTGTAGGCGTCGACCGGCCGAACCGGCGCTTCTTCGCTCAAGACGCCGTCGCGAAAGCTTTCGCCATAGACCGACGCCGAGGAGGCGAAGAGAAAAACCGCCGCGGGGCAGTGACGGGCGGTCGCCGCGCCCAGAGCGAAGGTGCCGTGAAAATTCACCCGCCAAGTTGTCTCGCCTGCGTGGAGCGCACGGTTGATAGAAGATTGTCCCGCCAGATGGACAATGAGGTCTGGTCGCAACTTGGCGATCAGCGCGTCGATCGCCGCTTCATCCACGAGGTCGGCAGCGGCGGCTTCGAAGCCTTCATGGCCGCCGCGCTCGCCGGGACGCAGCAGCAGTGCGCGCGCGGCTTGAGGATAGGCTTTGGCCAAGGCCGCGCAGAGGTGGCCGCCGACGAAACCGGCGCCGCCTGTGACCAAGATGCGCTCGAAGGCGGCCATCGTGTGCGCTCTTTTCAGATTAGGCGGCCTCGCGCCGCAACCGCTCGAGGTCGGCGTCGACCATCTCGCAGATCATCTGGCGGAGATCAATTTCTGGCTTCCAGCCGAGCGCCCGTCGCGCCTTGCTGGAATCGCCGAGCAGGATATCCACTTCCGCCGGACGATAGAAGGCCGGGTCGATGACGACAAATTTCTCCATATCGAGGCCGGCGTGGTCGAAAGCGATGCGGCACATGTCGCGAACCGTGGTGGTGACCCCTGTGGCGACGACATAATCGTCGGCCTTCTCCTGCTGGAGCATCAGCCACATGGCGCGCACATAGTCTTTGGCGTGGCCCCAGTCGCGCTTGGCGTCAATGTTTCCGAGACGCAATTCCTTAGCGTAGCCGAGTTTGATTGCGGCAACGCCAGTTGTCACTTTGCGGGTCACGAACTCTACGCCACGCAGCGGGCTCTCATGATTGAAGAGAATGCCCGAGGAAGCGTGCAGGCCGAAGCTTTCCCGATAATTCACCGTGATCCAATGGCCATAGAGCTTCGCCACGGCGTAAGGGCTGCGGGGATAGAATGGCGTTTTCTCGCTTTGCATCGGCTCCTGGATGAGCCCGTACATTTCCGACGACGACGCCTGATAGAATCGCGCCTTCGGCGCGGCCAGCCGCATCGCCTCAAGCACATTGGTCACGCCGACGGCGGTGACGTTCGCGGTAAGGATGGGTTGGCGCCAAGAAGAGGCGACGTAGGATTGCGCCGCAAGATTGTAGATTTCGTCGGGCCGGACCTCTTCAACGGTGCGGAGCAGGCTTGAAAGATCCGCCAGATCGGCGTCGTGCAAATGCAGTTTGCCGCTGATGCCGAGCCAGCGCAGGCGATGATCTTCGACGCCCCGGTGCGACGAGCGACGCACGACGCCATGGACCTCATAGCCTTTGTCGAGCAGTAATTGAGAAAGATAAGCGCCGTCTTGTCCTGTAACGCCCGTCACTATCGCGCGCTTGCTCATCAATGGTCCTATTCAAAAATGGCCGAAGCCTATTGCGAAGGCGAAGCCTCCGCAGGGCATCCTTTGCCCAGGCCGTTTCGACGGCTGCACGAGGGCGCGCGCGATGGGAATTACAAAATCGGGGCGCCCGAAGCAAGAGCGTGGGGCAAAACAGGGCGCCCCGCCGAAGACGGCGGAAAACGACGCCGCGGCCTCTTACGACTTTTGATCGGGCGGCGGCAGCTTGCCTTCCGGCGTGGCTTTGTCGATAGCCTCGGGAAGATATTGGGCGAGAAGCGCTTTCGCTCTTTCGAGATCGACGCCCGCGTTCTTGGCCATTTCCTTTAGCTTGTCGGCGTTGATCACCTTGCTAATATCCATTTCGCTGATTTTTTCGTTCGGGCCGAGGCCGATCCAGGAATGGACCTGCTTGCCTAGTCCGGAGGTTTCGAAATTCTGGACGACGCCGTCGATGCCGCCCTGCTTCTCTACATAATCCTTAACAAGGCTCAGGGCTTCAGCGCCGATCACGCCGCCAGCGATCGCTTTCAGCCAGCTCATAGGCATTCTCCTCTCTTAAAAACGTTCCCTCTGCGCCCGCTAGTCAGATAGGGGCGGGCGTTGGCGTTACAATGGCGAGCGAATAGGTCGTCGCCCTTACTACTCTTCAAAGAGAAGATTTGCGTTCCTCTCTCCCCAGCGCCTGATCTCCTGCCAGATGTCATGAGCGGTTTCGGCGTAGCGGAAGAGAAGGCGGTCATGTGGCTCGATGACGCCCTCTTCGAGAAGGAAGTCGACGTCGAAGGCCCGCCGCCAATAGTTCTCGCCCACGAGAATGATCGGCATCGGCTTGACCTTGCCGGTCTGAACAAGGGTAAGCGTCTCGAACAGCTCATCGAAGGTGCCGAAGCCTCCCGGGAAAGCGACCAGCGCCCGCGCGCGCAGCATGAAATGCATTTTGCGCAGCGCGAAATAGCGAAAACGCAAGCAAAGCGACGGAGTGACATAGCTATTGGGAAGCTGCTCGTGTGGCAGGGTGATGTTGAGCCCTACCGTCTCGGCGCCGACCTCGAAAGCGCCGCGGTTCGCCGCCTCCATAATCCCAGGACCGCCGCCGGTGACAATGGCGAGGCGCGGCTGATCCCCGCTCTCTCGCGCCGCGCCGACGAGCGCGCCAAATTCGCGCGCTATTTCATAGTAGCGCGAATTGACGCAAATGCGTTTCGCGACCGCGAGCCGAGCGGAAAGCGTCGCATCGCCGGGATTTGAATTTGCGAGCGCCTGCGCTTCAGCGAGCCGGCTTTCCGCCAGAGCGGGTTCGACGATGCGTGTCGAACCGAAGACGACGATCGTGTCGGTGACGCCGTGACGGCGCAGGAGCAATTCGGCCTTGAGGTATTCGAGTTCGAGGCGCGGACCGCGCGCTGCGGCCGAGCTCAGAAATTCGAAGTCCTCGTCGGCCTTGCGGTAGGAGGGACTCGAGAGGATCGCCTGCAGCCGCTCGGCCGCGGCGCGATCAGGGATATGGGGCGCGGGCAGCCGGGACGGCGCGCCTTCATCGGGTTCGGGCCGAGGATTTCCCTCTTCATCGCTTGCGCTCAACCGTGCACTCCCTGGCGCTTTTCTTTATTTCCGTGTCTGCCCGGCGTATATGACCCGCCGGACGCCGGAGGGCGAAGATTTATCAAGGAGCAGGGCGAGCACGCATGGCCGGGCATAGTCAATTCAAGAATATCATGCACAAGAAGGGCAAGCAGGACGCGATCCGCTCCAAGCTCTTTTCCAAGCTCGCCCGCGAAATAACCGTCGCCGCCAAGATGGGCCTGCCCGACCCCAACATGAACGCACGCCTTCGCGCCGCCGTTCTCGCCGCCAGGGCGGAGAACATGCCCAAGGACAATATTGAGCGGGCGATCAAGAAGGCCTCCGGGGCCGACGCGGAAAACTATGATGAGGTGCGCTACGAAGGCTATGCGCCCGGCGGCGTCGCCGTGATCGTCGAGGCGTTAACCGACAATCGCAACCGGACGGCCGGCGAAGTGAGGTCCTATTTCACCAAGGCCGGGGGTTCGCTCGCCGAGACCGGCGCCGTCTCCTTCATGTTCGATCGGGTCGGCCTTATTGAATTCGACAAGAAAGCCGCTACGGAAGACGCCATGATGGAGGCGGCGATCGACGCTGGCGCCGAAGACGTCTCGACGACAGACGAGACTCATGAAGTGATCACTTCCCTCGAATCGCTGCGCGACGTCGCCAGGGCTCTCGAAGAGAAATTCGGAGAGCCGCGCAAGGCGGCGCTCGTCTGGCGCCCGCAGAACACGATCAAGGTCGACGACGATTCGGGCGAGAAGATCTTGAAGCTCGTCGGCTCGCTCGAGGACAATGACGACGTTCAGAACGTCTACGCCAATTTCGAGGTCTCGGACGCGCTCGTCGCCAAGCTCGCCGGATAGCTCCGTGCGATAACGCCAAGCGCGCTCCGGGTGAGAGATGCACAACAAGCGGGGCTATCACCACGGGTCGCTCAAGCAGGCGCTCATTGACGCCGCTCTGGAAATCCTCGCCGAAGGCGGGCCGGCGGCGCTGACGCTCACCGAAGCGGCGCGCCGCGCCGGCGTTTCATCCGCCGCGCCTTACCGCCATTTCACCGGACGCGACGCGCTGATCAGTGAATTGGCGCGTCGCGGCTTCGAGACGTTTGGCGCGCGAATCGAGGCGGCGTGGGACGAAGGCCGGCCTGACGCGAAAAGCGCGCTACGCGCGATGTGCGGCGCCTATCTGAAGTTCGCGCGGGACGAGCCCGGACTCTACGCGGCAATGTTCGGGCGGGCGCAGACGCTCGCCGATCCCGGAGCGGGCGGCGCCGCCGATCATGCGCTCGAAATTCTTTGGCGCGCCGTCGTCGCCTGGTTGCAGCAAGCGGGCGCGCCCGCGCAAGGCGCGCGTTACGCGGCGCTGCAAATTTGGTCGCTCGCGCATGGCGTCGCGATGTTGACCATCTCCGGTCATTTCGATCCGGTGAAAAGCGCAGATCCTGCGCTCGTGCTCGAAAGCGCCGCGCAAGGCGTGATGGAAAGCGTGGCGGCGCGCGCCAAATCCACGGCGGTTTAATCTCTTATAAAGCGCAATCGCCGAATTACGCGCCGTCTTTAATCCTTCATTAACGTTAACGCCCTCAAATGAAGCAAATCCTAATTGCGTGAGGCTGTCGTGCCGCAAGCGTCTTCGAGACACATTCGCTTCAGGGGCCGGTCCTTTCCCGTTCTAACGCTCGAACCGGAGCTGCCCATCGAAGACTGGTTCGAGCAATTGGACGGATTGCTTGCGCAGTCTCCTGCCTTCTTCGCCAAGAAGTCGATCGTCATCGACCTCGCGAAACTGACGCTGGAGCCATCGCAACTTAGCGAACTTCTCGAAAACTTGAGCCGGCGCGGCATCCGCGTCATGGGCCTGTCCGGCGTGGACCCTTCATGGGCGTCGGACGAACTGCCGCCGATTCTGGCCGGCGGTCGCGCCACCCCTCAACCGCCGGCGGAAGCGGATTCCGTTAAGGATGCAGGTCCCGGGTCGCTGACCTCAAGCGAAGAAGCGGCCTTCAAGGACATTGCGAAGTCTCTCGGTTCAGATGGCGCGACCGGCGTCAAGTCAGCCGCGCCGGCGCCAAGCGCCGCGCCGCTCATCCTTCTGGAGCCGGTGCGCTCCGGCCAGTCGATTTATCACCCTGAGGGCGACGTGACCGTCATCGGCTCCGTCGCGTCGGGCGCGGAAATCATGGCGGGCGGCTCGGTCCATGTCTACGGAACGCTGCGCGGCCGCGCGATGGCCGGCGCTTATGGCGAGAAGCGCGCGCGAATTTTCTGTCGCAGGCTTGAAGCCGAGTTGCTCTCGGTTTGCGGCGTCTATCTCACCGCCGAAGAAATCTCGGCGAACATGCAGAGCCAACCCATTCAGGCCTGGCTCGACAACGAGACGGTCAAGATCGCACGGCTCGATTAAAAGAGGACGGGACAATGTCCAAAACTTTGGTGGTCACCTCCGGAAAAGGAGGCGTGGGAAAGACAACGTCGACCGCAGCGCTCGGCGCCGCGCTGGCGCAGCAAGGCCATAAGGTCGCAGTCGTCGATTTCGACGTCGGCCTGCGCAATCTCGACCTTGTGATGGGCGCCGAGCGGCGCGTGGTCTACGACCTCATCAATGTCGCGCAGGGCGACGCCAAGCTGCATCAGGCGCTCATTCGCGACAAGCGGCTTGACAACCTCTATCTGCTGCCCGCTTCGCAAACGCGCGACAAGGACGCGCTGACGGAAGAGGGCGTGCAAAAGGTCATCGGCGAATTGCGCGAGAAGTTTGACTGGATCGTTTGCGACAGCCCGGCCGGAATTGAACGCGGCGCGACTCTCGCGATGCGCTTCGCCGATCTCGCCGTCGTCATCGCCAATCCCGAGGTCTCCTCGGTGCGCGACTCAGACCGCATCATCGGCCTGCTCGACGCCAAGACCGAACGCGCCGAAAAAGGCGAGAAGGTCGACAAATATCTACTTCTCACCCGTTACGACGCAGGGCGCGCCGCGCGCGGCGAAATGCTGAGCGTCGACGATGTGCTGGAGATTCTCTCCATTCCGCTCATCGGCATCGTGCCCGAGAGCGAAGAGGTTCTGCGCGCCTCGAACGTCGGCGCGCCGATCATCCTACACAATGCGATGAGCGCCGCGGCGCGCGCTTATTCGGAAGCGGCGCAGAGACTATGCGGCGAAAGAACGCCGGTCACCATTCCCTCAGAGAAGAAGGGTTTGTTCGTTCGGCTCTTTGGTCGGAGGGCGGCATGAATATTTTTGGATTGTTCGGGCGCCGCAGCGCCACCGCGCCGGTCGCGCGTGAGCGCCTGCAGATTCTTCTCGCGCATGAACGCAAATCGGCGCGCGATTCCGATCTGATCGGCGTTCTGCATAAGGAAGTTCTCGCCGCGATCTCCAAGCACATAGCCGTCGACCCCGATAAGGTCATGGTGAAGATGCATCGCAAGGACGATGTCTCGCTGCTCGAAATCGACATCGAGATCGAGTCGGAGGCCACGCTCGAAGGCGATGTCGCGTTCGAAGAGGATGTGAGCGGCAAAGCGGCCTGAGTTTTCCCAGCCCGAGAGCTTCCAACTCTTCGACGACCCTGAGAATGCGCAGGCGCCGCGCTGAGTGTTGCGCCTAGCGCATTGATCTCAACAACCTTTTACGGCGCGAGTCGATTTTCGGTCAGGCGCCCCTTTGCGCCAATGTTAATGCATATTACATTGGTGTCGGCCCCGCTTCGCGGCGGGCGGCCGTTGACAAAACTGGAGCCCATCATGAGCTGCCATCGTTATTCCCGCATGTCGTCGTCTGGAGAGCGCGGATCGCCCTGGGGCCATTGCGGGCGGATGCCCTGGAGGCCCTATGAGATCGCGGCGGTGATCCTCGGCTTTTTCATCTTCTGGCCGCTCGGCGTCGCGATCCTGTTCTGGAAGCTTTGGCAGAAGAGCCAGGGCTATGAAGGCGATCTATTCGCCTTCGCCCAGGAGCAGGGCGCGCGCGTCAAGGAAGCGGTGAGCGGCGTCGCCCGCGAGACTTCGGCGGGTTGGGGCGGTCCGTCCTTCATGCGCTCGACCGGCAATGTCGCTTTCGACGAATGGCGCGAAGGCGAACTCGCTCGGCTCGAGGAAGAGCGCCGCAAGCTCGCTGAAGCGGAGCGCGATTTCGCCGAGCACATTGAGCAGCTGCGCCGCGCCCGCGACCGCGAGGAATTCGAGTCTTTCATGCGCGGCCGCAAGAACGGCGAGAGCAAAGGCGCGTAAAGCCGCTTAGGCCGCGGCGCGCTGACCTGCACAAGAAGAGGCGCAAATCGGCGAATGTCCGATTTGCGCCTCTACCTTTTTGCGGCCGGCCAGCAGAACAACATAAAAATCCTGCGCCGCTGTGCGAGCGGCATCTATGATTCAGCGACGGCTCGCGGCTAGAGGTTCGCCTCGCACGCGACTTTCTTAACGAGGAATGACGGACCCTTTCCGCGTCAGAAGGCCCCCTCTGACGAATCCGATCTTGCCGTTGTAAGAGACGTGGCACCAGCCCCTGCCGAGCCCGCTTTTACAGCGAAGAACGTCGACTTTTTCGCCGCCGGGAATCGTTTCGATGACCCGTGAAAACATGCTCGCGCGCCGTTTTAGACTGGCTGCGTTCGTCGTCACGACTGGCGCGACGACGACCTGTGATCCGGACGTCCCGAGCGCAGGCGCGTTCACCCATCCCGTCTTCGAACCGTAGCGGACCTGGCACCAGCTATGACGCCAGCCCGGGTTGCAGCTCAACACTTGCACGTCAGTTCCGGCCGGGATCTCACCGATTCTGCGCCACGACATTCCCGGTCCAGCGCGTAGCGTGGCCGGACTTTGGGCGGTGGCCGCCTGGGCGATGTCCTGGACAAGAAAAGCGACAAGGCCGACCGTCGCTGCAGCGAGCATGTTTCGCATGACGAATTCTCCTATATTAACAACAACAACTTTTGTCTTCCTGCGTTGCACAGATATATCGGGCGAGCGGACGGAGATTTCTACTACGCCGCTTTGACGGTCTCTCAGCAATGCTCCGACTCGTTCATTGTTCTGGAGACGAGAAGAAGACAAACCGCGGCGCTTGACTGTTTTTCAGTTGGGACAGGCCTAAAGCTTTTCTAGAGGGGGATTTACACAAAATTTCCGAGATAGGCGGAGCGCGACAACGCCCGCCGCCGCAGGCAGTCGCCATCAGGCCACACCTCCCAAATATCTGCCCGTTAACTACACTTTTCGACCCTGAATTAACGCGCCGACGGCAATCCTCGCGGCATGGTCCGCCGCGCCAATCCATTGCTACCGCTTCTGGCGCTCGCAGCGGCGGCGCTTTCTTCTTGCTCCATCGGGCAGAAGCCTCAGCGGCCGGCTTGGCGCACCCAGGCTGAAAACGCCTGTCTTGCCGAAAAGCGCGTCAATCCTTCCGAATTCATCGCGCTCGCGCAGGAAGTCGACGGTCCCGGCATCTGCGGCCTCACCAGACCGTTCAAAGTGACGGCCCTCCAGGAGGGTGCCGTCTCCTTTAACGCCACCGCCACGCTCGACTGCTCGATGGTCGCCGAGCTCGACGCATGGCTCGCCGATACGGTGCAGCCCGCCGCGAAGGCGCGTTTCGGACAGCAGGTCGTTCAGATCAATTCTATGGGCTCTTATGCCTGCCGCGGCATGAACAATCAGCGGTGGGCGCAGCTTTCGGAACATTCCTTCGGCAACGCGCTCGATATCGGCGGCTTTGTGCTCGCCGACGGCCGCGAGATCACGCTCATGCGCGATTGGTGGCGGGGGGACGAACAGACCCGCGCCTTTCTGATGGACGTGCATCGCGGCTCATGCGGCCATTTTTCGACGGTGCTGTCGCCGGGTTCGAACGCCTTCCACTACAACCATATTCACGTCGATCTGGCGTTACATGGCCGCTCAGGCCGCAGCATTTGCAAGCCCGAGCCGCAGGAGACTTTGCCGCCGCCCGATCCGTCGCCGCTCATTGCACAAAGCCGCACGCCGCCGCCGGCTCAAGACGACGAGACCGACAATGACACGACCGGCAAGCCGCCGCTCGCCGCCTTCGAGGGCGGACGTGACGGCTTTGGACCTGTCGCAGGACCTGAGGCCTATGCCCCGCCTCCGCCTCCGCCGCTGCCGCCGCGGCGCGACGAGATCGGTCAGTTCATCGAAGAGACGGAACAGACTTCGAGCATCAGCCGGCGCAGGAGGCTATAGTATTCTCCGATCGCCGGTCTGCGTCAGCGCTTGCCCGCGCCCATATTCACGAGCCGCAGAATGAGCCAGGCCGGGATGACGAAAACGGCGCCTGCGAGCACATAGCTGACAAGCTCCCTCACCGCGCCGAAGCCCAGTTGATAGATGCGGTCGAAGAAGGCTTGTACGCCGCGGAAAATATCGATCGGCCGCAGTTCGAGCCACATCAGCAGCGCGCCGACGACGAGCGAGATAAAAAACAACCGCACGAAAGTGTTGAGCGGCGAGCCGCCAAGGAAATTTTCAAGCGTATTGTTCGACGCCATCTCTCTGGTTTCCTGTGCAAGTTCGTCGGAGCCGGGTAGCATCAGCAGATCGCGCCGGACCTCGCGCTGCGCCAGCTGACGCGGCTTGTCGAGATGCGGCCAATTGGCGAAGGGTCCCTGATCAGCCATCGGGGCGCTCCTGCGGACGCGTCCTAGGGCTCACAAAGAGCCTCCGGGCGACGCCTCTTCGCGGAAGATGCGCATTATGCGGCGCAGAAACCGCTCGGTAAAGGAGAGCGCGCGCTCAAACTGCTCTTCATTTGGCACATTATTTGGCGCATCGTTCGGCCTTGCCGCAGGCGGATTTGGCGCGGCCTCGGCGCGCGCTTTGAGCGCGGCGTTCTCCTTGCGCAGCCGGTCGATCTCCGCTTCGAGTCCGGCGCGCTCTTCGGCGCCAAGCCGGCATATCGTGACGCCGTCCTTCACCGAACAATAAGAGAGCGCGCCTGTTTCCTTATTCAGCCGCACATAGCCGCCTTCTGCCGGCGTCAGCGTGAAGCGTTCGCCTTCCGGCGCCACGATCGGCGGCGGCGTCTCAGCGAACGCCGGCGCTCGAAAGACGACGACAACGCCAATGGCCAGTAAAACACGCCGTGATTGGCTCATGCGCCGCCACTTTAATGGAGAAGTTTGATCGCAAATGGGCGCTCGTGGCTTGCGCGTCAATGGCGTCGGCGCGGCCTCGCGCTGGCCTCAGCTCGACCGCCCGCGCTTGAACGCCCGGACGGCCTCGGCCATATAGCTATAGCCGGAGCGCTTTAGGGTTCTGGCCGAAGAGGCGCCAACAGGGCTTCATTCACATGTCGCGTCCGCCGCTCAATTCGCCGTTCCTGCTCGGATTCGATGAAATCGAACGGGCGCTCGACCGCGTCGCCCGCACCGCGTCGGATGGCTATCCGCCTTACAACATCGAACGCATCCCGCGCAGCGACAGTGCGCCGGAGCTGCTTCGCATCACGCTCGCCGTCGCCGGCTTCACCCGCGATCAGCTCGACGTCTCGCTCGAAGAAAACCAGCTCGTCATCCGCGGTCGACAGACCGAGGAGCGGGAACGCCATTTCCTTCATCGCGGCATCGCCGCGCGGCAGTTTCAGCGCGCCTTTCTTCTCGCCGAAGGGATGCAGGTGCTCGGCGCCGATCTCGTCAACGGGCTGCTCTCCATCGATCTGGCGCGGCCCGAGCCCGAGCGCGTGATTAAAAAAATAGAAATCGTAGCGCGCGATTGAGAAGCGCTCTATCAGGAGCCATGTTCGAGCTTGCCGTCGCGCTAATATTGATCGTGATCAACGGGATTTTCTCGTTGTCCGAACTCGCTATCGTTTCATCCCGCAAGGTTCGGCTGAAGACTTTGGCCGCGGAAGGGCGCCGCGGCGCCGCCGCCGCTCTGGCGCTGGCCGATAATCCGGGACGTTTCCTCTCCACCGTGCAAATCGGGATCACGCTTGTCGGCGTCCTCGCGGGCGCTTTTTCCGGCGCGGCGCTGGGCCAGCGGCTTGCGCAGGAGCTGCGCGCGCAAGGCCTGTCGGGCCCGGCCGCGGACTGGATCGGCTATGGCGGGGTCATCGGCTTCATCACTTATCTCTCGGTGGTGATCGGCGAATTGCTGCCCAAGAACATCGCCCTGCGTCACGCGGAAACCATCGCCTGCCGCATGGCGGCGCCGATGGCCTTTCTTTCCGCGCTCGGCGCGCCCGTCGTCTGGCTGCTCGATGCGTCGACGAGGCTCATTTTGTTGCTCGTCGGCCAGTCAAGCGAACTGCAGTCCGCGGTGACTGACGAGGAAATCAAGACCCTCGTCGCCGAGGCGCATTCGGCGGGCTCGATCGAAGCCGACGAACAGCAGATGATCGCGGGCGTGCTGCGTCTGGGCGACCGCGCCGCGCGCGCGCTGATGACGCCGCGCGCCGAAGTGGATTGGCTCGATCTCAGCGAACCAGAGGACGTTCTGCGCCAAAAGCTCGTCGAAGCGACGCACGCGCGCCTGCCGGTCAGCCGCGGCGACATGGACGACATGATCGGCGTATTGCTCATTCGCGAATTGCTGGGGCCGGCGCTGCGTGGCGAGCCGCTCAATATCGAAGCCCATGTGCGGCCGGCGCCGGTCGTGCCCGATTCGATCGACGCGCTCGACGCGCTGAACGTCCTGCGCGAAGCCGAGACGCCGATGGCGCTGGTTCACGACGAATATGGCCATTTCGAAGGCGTGGTGACGCCGGCCGACATTCTCGACGCGATCGCCGGCGCCTTCAGGTCCAACGAGGGCGATGAGGAGCCCGAGGCGATCCGGCGCGACGACGGCAGCTGGCTGCTCGCCGGCTGGATGCCGGTCGACGAAATGGCCGAGCTGCTGCGCGTCTCGCTGCCCGAGAGCAGAAGTTATGAGACCGTCGCCGGCCTCGTGCTCGATGGGCTTATCCGCTTCCCGACGCTTGGCGAAACGGTCGAGAAGCTCGGTTGGCGCTTCGAGGTCGTCGATCTCGACGGCCGCCGCGTCGACAAGGTGCTTGCCTCGAAAGTGCCCGCAGAGAGTCAGTAGCGCTGACTCAGATTCCTGCTCTGCCTAGCGTTGGTTTGATGCAGTTGTCCGGCTGTCGAAAGCGCCATGAGGACGTCCGGTCAGAAGTCTTCCGCGCTCTCTAATGATACGTCTTGACGCTCGGGAAGAATTCCCGAAAAACACAGGATCACATCCCAATAAAGTCGTTATTTTTCAGTAGTGTAGATAGCATGTCACACCTTGGAAATATTAGCTCTGCAGCCAAGCTGACGAGGGACGGAAAGTTGTTTCCAGCGGTATAACGCCCAGGCTAACGCCATGGGGCAGAAATGATCGGTTCCAAAAAACAAGCTTCTCTGATTGCGCTTGCCGCATCGCTGGCGTCTGGGGCGGCGCATGCCCAGCAAGCGCTCCCAACCATTGAAGTCGGCGCAACGCCTCTACGCTCTACCTCTCGTCCTTCGCCAACTGTCGCCGCTGCCCCCGCCATGCATCCGGCGGGGGCTACGCCCGCGCCGGCCCCCGCTCCCTATATTTCGCCGCTCGTGACCTATCAGGTTCCGGCGTCCGTTCACGTCGTCGACAGCCAGGAAATCGCCAATAGCCGCAAGTTTAACCTCGGCGAGGCGCTGCAACGCACAGCGCCCGGAGTGGCGATCAACGATGTCGGCGGCAATCCCTCTTTCCCCGAGGTTGATTATCGCGGCTTCGTCGCTTCGCCTTTCGCTGGCGTGCCGCAAGGTCTCGCCGTGTTCCAGAATGGCGTTCGCATCAATGAGATGTGGGGCGACACCGTCAATTGGGACTTGATTCCGAGCGTCGCCATCGACCGAGTCGCGATCGAGACGGGCAACCCTCTCTATGGTTTGAACGCCATCGGCGGCGCCATCGTTCTCGACATGAAGAGCGGCTTCACCTGGCAGGGCTCAGAGCTTGATATTCGCGGCGGCTCCTTCAATCGCCGTCAGGGCGTATTTCAATATGGGCGTAAGATCGCAGATTTCGCCCTTTATGCCGCTGGCGAGGCGTCGGGCGATTCCGGCTACCGCTATTTCTCCGGCTCGCAGATCAAGCGCTTTTACGGCGACATCGGCTATCGCGCCGAAAGCGTCGAGATTCACGCCAACGCCACGCTCGGATCGAACCATTTTGGCGCCTCTGGGCCAGCGCCGGTGGAGCTGGTGGCGGGAGACAAGAGTTCGACCTACACGACGCCGCAGACATACAAAAATCAGGTCATGATGTTTGACCTCAACGGCGTGGTCGACGTCAGCCCGACGACAAGACTGCTCGGCGACATTCATTATCGCGGCTACAATCAGGCCCGCGTCGACGGCAATACCACCGAGTTCGAATGCGAGGGCGGGCAGGCCTTTTGCGCCACGGGCGACGGTCAGCCCACAAGCGTGCCGAATTTTTTCAATACGGGAAACGAACTCATCCAAGGTCCAGCGCTTGGCGCGATCGACCGCACCTGGACGAAGATCAATACGATCGGCTTCACCGGGCAGCTCAATAACACAGATAAGATTTTCGGCTTTCCGAACAGGTTCACCGTCGGCGTCAACCTTGAACACGGATATACCGGCTTCAAGGCGAACCAGGAGCTTGGAATCGTCAACGCCGACTTCACGGTCACCGGCTTCAACTACTTCACCAATGAGCCGGCCGCCGGCATCGCGCCGGTCAATCTCAACGTCTCGAATTACTATTTGGGCGCCTATGCGCTGGACGCGCTCGATCTGGCCGACCAACTCACTGTCACCGGCGGCTTGCGCTACAACCGCGCCAGCGTCCAGATGTATGACAATATGGGCACGGCGCTGAACTCGACCCATATTTTCGATCACATAAATCCGATGGGCGGCCTGACGTACAAAATCACGCCGCAGATCGCCGCCTTCGCCAGCTATTCGATCGCAAACCGGGCGCCGACGCCGCTCGAACTCGGCTGCTCGGACCCGAACCGCCCCTGCGTGATCGACGCCTTCCTGGTGGCCGATCCGCCGCTGAAGCAGGTGACGTCCAACACGATCGACATGGGCCTGCGCGGCGGCTTCAGACCCGCCGAAGCTCTGCCCGACATGCTCGCTCGCTTCCCCGGAACGCTTCAGTGGTCGGCGGGAATATTCAGAACCAATGTCTTCGACGACATTCTCAGCATTCCGAGCCAGATCGTCGGCCGCGGCTATTTCACCAACGCCGGCAACACCGTGCGTCAAGGCGCAGAATTGTCCATGCGCTACGCCGACGAGCGCATGTCGGCCTATGTGAATTACACGCTGACCGACGCCTATTTCAATTCGCAGAACATCCTCGGCTCGCCGAACAACCCCGCGGTCCTTGCGGTTGGGTCGACGGGCGTTCTGGTCAATCCAGGCGCCACGCTTCCGTCGATTGCGCGCCATCGTTTCAAGACCGGCGTCGATTATGCAATGACGCCAAAATGGAAGGTCGGCGGCGATTTCGTCTATGCGACCGGTCCCTATCTCGCGGGCGACTGGGCCAATCAGTTCGGGACGCTGTCGCCCTACGGCATTCTGAACCTGCGCACGTCCTATGACATAACGCCCTATCTGCAGCTCTATGCGTTGATCGAGAATGTGACGAACACGCGGGCGCGCAGTTTCGGCACATTCTTCGAGACGAACGCGATCAACTTTGCGAATTTCTATAATCCGAAGATGGTCTCGGTCGGCCCGCCGACGGCGTTCTATGCCGGCATGAAATGGAATTTCGGCGGGGAGCCGACCGGCTGGATGGCTTTGGCGCCGAACGAAGCCGCGCGCGAAACAGCCAACGCGACTGTCCCGCGCAAATGGGCGGGCGTCTATGCCGGCCTCAACGCGGGCTACGGCTGGGGCTCAAAGACGGGCGTTCGCGTAGGGCCCAACGGTTTCGCCGACAACTTCGCCGGACTCTGGAACGAGAAGATCGTCGCCGAGGATCCGGTTGAAGGCAATGCAGCCTGGTGGAGCTTGTTCCTGCCCGGCGCGGCCGCGGGGGCGAACACTGGATACGCCAAAGTGAACCGCGACGGCTTCGTTGGCGGCGGCCAGATCGGATGGAACTATCAGGACGAATCTGACGTCGTGCTCGGTCTCGAAGCCGATTTTCAGGGGACGCTTTTCCGCGGCAAGGGTTCCTATAGCGGCGTCCTTGTCGAAAATGCGGGATATATCGATAAGGAAGAGGACGGCGACCTCGAGAGCCTTGTGTTGACACGTCAATCCTTCGGCGGCGGCGCGGTTTCGGCGTCGACGCACTGGATGGGCACCTTCCGCGGAAGGCTCGGCTACGCGGTCTCGGACACGCTTCTGGCTTATGGGACGGGCGGTCTCGCTTACGGCGACGTCCAGGCGTCGGCAGTGCACTTCAACGCCTCAAGCATCCAACGCCAAAACACTTTGGGCGTGACGGCGTGGAGCTACATGAATCCTGCCGCGCTGGGCGGAGCCGCCTATTCAGGACTCAAGGCCGGCTGGACTGCGGGCGGCGGCGTCGAGTGGATGTTCGCCGACAATTGGAGCGCCAAGGCCGAAGGCCTCTATTACAATCTCGGCAGCGTCGATCTCATATCGTCTCCGCTTGTGACGACGTGCTCGAGTCAGGCGACAAACACCTCAGGCGGCGCCTGCGCCAGAGGCGCGTCGAGCGCGAACCGCATCGCGCCGGGAGGCCTTCTCTGGGCCAATAGCCCTGTGACCAAGGTCGTGTTCGACGGCGTCATCGTTCGCGCCGGCCTCAATTACCATTTCAACTGGGGAGCTGATCTTCTCAATTCCGCGCTCTGAACCCAGCGTCAATCAGCGTCGCGTCAAAGCGCTGGAACCGCGAGCGCTCCCGCGACTGCGGAAACGCTAAGGCATATAGGCAGTGGAAAGAGGTTTTCGCCGGGCTTGGCCTTGGCCCAGCTTGGCGCGCCGCTGGCGCGCCATGTCGGGGGGCTTTAATGCAGGCTGACCATCTGAAGATGGTTTTCACGGGCGTTGCCGATGCAGCCTTCTTCCGAATCCGCAAGCACAATCGGCGCGCCATCCGCGCCGAAGAGCGCGAAGATCGTCAGCCCTGGCGCAATATGAGGCGCCTGCGGGTACAGCCGGTTGACGTCCTCTGAGCGCATCGGCCGCACATAAGCGATGAGGCCATCGCCCAATTGTGCGAACTGCTCGGCCGTCAGCAAAGACTCTCTCGTTTCGGTCGCGGCTTTCATGTCCATCTTCACCTCCATGGCGGTCCTTTCGCCCCCGCCGACGACGCCCAGTAAGCGGCGCGCCGTCAGAAAGTAGATGTGTATGCTTTGGAGATTTTGAAGAGGCGCGCGCGGCTACAGGCCGAGCGCAAGCCTTGCGGGGTCTTCCAGCAACTCCTTGACTCGAACGAGGAAAGTCACCGCTTCTTTCCCGTCGACCAGCCGGTGATCGTAAGAAAGCGCCAGATACATCATTGGCCGCGCTTCGATTTTGCCGTCGAGGACCACGGGCCGCTCCTCAATCTTGTGCATGCCGAGAATGCCCGCTTGCGGCGCGTTCAAAATAGGCGTGGACATCAGCGAACCATAGACGCCGCCGTTCGAAATCGTGAAGGTGCCGCCTTGTAAATCGGCGATGTCGAGGGCGCCGTCTCGCGCTTTGCGGCCGAGATCGGCGATCGCTGTTTCGATCTCCGCAAGCGACAGACGGTCGGCGTCGCGCACCACCGGCACCACGAGGCCCTTGTCGGTGCCGACGGCGACGCCGATGTGGCAGAAGCGCTTATAGATGATGTCGGTTCCGTCGATCTCCGCATTGACGGCTGGGATCTCTTCAAGCGCTTGGCAGCAGGCCTTCACGAAAAAACCCATGAAGCCAAGCTTCACGCCGTATCGCTTCTCGAAGGACTCCTTGTAGCGTTTACGCAAGTCGATGAGCGCCGACATGTCGACTTCGTTGAACGTCGTCAGCATGGCCGCGGTGTTTTGCGCTTCTTTCAGCCGTCGCGCGATCGTCTGGCGCAGGCGCGTCATCTTCACCCGCTCTTCGCGGCGGGCGTCTTCCTGCCGAACGGGCGCGCGCGGCGGCGGGGCTTCCACTCGCGCCTCCTGCGCGGGAAGCTCCTGCACGCGCGTTTCTTGCGCAGACTGGGGGACCGCCGATTGTCGGGCGGCGAATTGGACCACGTCGGATTTCAGCGCTTGTCCGCGCTTTCCGCTGCCGGGAACCTGAGCAATGTCGATTCCCTGTTCGACCGCGATTTTGGCGGCGGAAGGCGAAGGAGGCATCGCCGTCGCTCCAGGCGCAGCTAGCGCTGGCGCGGCTTGCGTTGCGGCTGGCTTTGGCGCGCCTGGTTTGGCGGCCGCCTCGCCGCCCTTCGCCGGCGCCGTCGCGCCTTCGGCGATCTGCCCGAGCAACGCGCCGGGGCTGACGGTTTCGCCCTCCTTGGCGACGATCTCGGCGAGCACGCCCGCCGCGGGCGCGTTGACTTCGAGCGTGACTTTGTCGGTTTCGAGTTCGGCGAGAGCCTCGTCGGCGCGCACCGCGTCGCCGGCTTTCTTGAACCAGCGGCCGATGGTCGCTTCAGTCACCGATTCGCCTAGGGTCGGCACGCGAATTTCAGCCATCGGCTCTCTCTTTGCTGGCGTCGGGCGTCACGCCGCGAACGCTTCGTCCAAGAACAATTTCAGCTGCGCAAGGTGACGGGACATGGTGCCTGCGGCGGTCGAAGCCGAAGCGGAGCGCCCGACGTAGCGGGCGCGCTTCGACGTGCCGCCGATCTGAGTTAGCACCCATTCAAGATAAGATTCGACGAACGACCAGGCGCCCATGTTCTTGGGCTCCTCCTGGCACCACACGACATCGGCGCTTTTGAAGCGTCCGAGCGCGGTGACGAGACTCTTGAGCGGGAAGGGATAGAGCTGCTCGACCCGCAGCAGATACACGTCATCGACGCCGCGTTTCTCGCGCTCCTCTATGAGATCGTAATAGACCTTGCCCGAACACAAAATGACGCGACGAATATTTTCGTCGGCTTTGAGAACGAATGTCTCGTTTGGCGCGGTTTCGGCGTCATCGAGTAGAAGTCGTTGGAAGCTCGAAGCCATGCCCATCTCGCCGAGACGCGAAACGGCCCGTTTGTGTCGCAGCAGCGATTTCGGCGTCATGAGCACGAGAGGCTTGCGGAAGCTTCTGTGCAACTGCCGGCGAAGGATGTGAAAGTAATTCGCAGGCGTCGTGCAATTGGCGACCTGCATATTGTCTTCGGCGCAAAGCTGCAGATAGCGCTCGAGGCGCGCGGAGGAATGTTCCGGACCCTGGCCTTCGTAGCCATGCGGCAGCAGGCAGACGAGGCCGGACATGCGCAGCCACTTGCGCTCGGCCGAGGAAATGAACTGGTCGAAGACGACCTGCGCGCCATTGGCGAAATCGCCGAACTGCGCTTCCCACAACACCAAGGCGTCGGGTTCAGCGAGAGAATAGCCATATTCGAAGCCGAGCACGGCTTCTTCCGAGAGCATCGAGTTGACGACCTCGTAGCGGCCCTGGCCATCCGCAATGTGATTGAAGGGCAGGTAGCGGGCCTCATTCTCCTGATCGATCAGCACGCTGTGGCGTTGCGAAAAGGTGCCGCGCTCGCTGTCCTGCCCCGAGAGCCGCACGTTATAGCCCTCATAAAGCAGCGAACTGATCGCCAGCGCTTCGGCGGTCGCCCAATCGATCGGTCCGCCGTGTTCGATCGTTGTTTTGCGATTATCCAGAAAGCGTTGGATCGTGCGATGCACGTGGAAGTCCGGCGGCGTCGACGTGATTTTTTCGCCGATATGCTGCAGCGTCTCGAGCGCGACTCCGGTTTGTCCCCGGCGCTCGTTCTCGGAGATTTGCGAGCCAGGCTTTTTGCCGGCCCAGCGGCCGTCGAGCCAATCCGCCTTATTGGGCTTGTAGCCCTGGCCGGATTCGAACTCCTGGTTGAGCCGTGTGCGCCACTCTTCTTTCATGCGGTCGACGTCATCGCGCGAAATCACGCCTTCGGCGATCAGACGGTCCGCATAGATATCGAGCGTCGTGCGGTGCGCCCGAATCTTTTTATACATCAGCGGCTGGGTGAAGCCTGGCTCGTCGCCTTCGTTATGGCCGAAGCGGCGATAGCACCACATGTCGATGACGACGGGTTTTTGGAACTGCTGACGAAATTCTGCGGCGACGCGCGCGGCGAAGACGACCGCCTCGGGATCGTCGCCGTTCACGTGAAGAATCGGCGCCTCGACCATCTTGGCGACGTCGGAGGGGTAGGGCGACGATCGCGAGTAACGCGGATAGGTCGTAAAGCCGATCTGATTGTTAATGATGAAGTGAACAGAGCCGCCGGTGCGATGCCCCTTCAATCCGGAAAGGCCGAAGCATTCGGCGACCACGCCCTGACCGGCGAAGGCCGCGTCGCCGTGGATCAGCAGCGGCATGACCGAGCGGCGATCGCCATCCGTGCAATGATGCTGATCTTGCTTCGCGCGGACTTTGCCGAGCACGACCGGATCGACGATTTCGAGATGCGATGGATTGGCGGTGAGCGAGAGATGCACCTTATTGTCGTCGAACACGCGGTCCGACGACGCCCCGAGGTGATATTTGACGTCGCCGGAGCCTTCGACTTCGTCCGGCAGGAAGGAGCCGCCCTTGAATTCGTGAAATAGAGCGCGGTGCGGCTTCGCCATCACTTGCGACAGCACATTGAGGCGGCCGCGATGCGCCATGCCCAGCACGATTTCCTTCACGCCGAGCGCGCCCCCGCGCTTGACGATCTGCTCCAAAGCCGGAACGATGGCTTCGGCGCCGTCCAGGCCAAAGCGCTTGGTGCCCGTGTATTTGACGTCGAGGAACTTTTCGAAGCCTTCCGCCTCGATGAGCTTGTTGAGAATTGCGCGCTTGCCTTCCTGGGTGAAGACAATCTCCTTCTTCGGCCCTTCGATGCGCGCCTGCAGCCAGGCTTTCTCCTCCGGATTGGTGATATGCATGAATTCGAAGCCGATCGTGCCGCAATAGGTGCGTCGCAGGATCGTGACCATTTCAAAGAGCGTGGCGTAGCGCATGCCCAACACGCCATCGAGGAAGATTTTGCGCTCGTAGTCCTCGTCGGTGAAACCATAGGTCTGCGGATTGAGCTCGCCGTGATCGTGGCGCTGTTCCAGTCCAAGCGGATCGAGATTGGCGTGTAGATGGCCGCGCATGCGATAGGCGCGGATCATCATCAATGCGCGCACCGAGTCGCGCGTTGCGCGCAACACGTCCTCGCCGATGGGAGCGGGCGCCGCGGCAGGAGCGGCTGGCGCTTTAACAGGCGCCGGCGCCTCGCGGGTGAACGCCTTGACCCATTCGCCATTTGCGGGCTGCGGCCAATCACGCCGCGCCCAGCTCGGCCCTACGGCGAGCTTCTCCCCCGGTCGGATGCCCATCTCGGCGAAGAAATTGCGCCAATCGGGGCTGACCGAGGATGGATCGGCCTCATAGGCCGCAAGCAGGCCTTCGAGATAGGCGGCGTTCGCGCCCTGTAAAAAGGATGTCGACGCCAGAAAATCATTTTGCGGCGAGCGAGCGCCCGCCGGCGCTGGTCCGGCGCCGCCATTGGTTTCAAAACGCGCCATCTCAATCTTTCCCAAAAGCGCCGGCGCTCAAGGGCGCCGACGACTTTCGAAGCGTTGAGCGGACTTTGGCGTTAGCCCTTCAGCGCCTCGACCAATGTCTTTCCAAGCCTCGCAGGCGACGGCGACACTTTGATGCCCGCCGACTCCATGGCTGCGATCTTACTTTCCGCGTCGCCCTTGCCGCCCGAAACGATCGCGCCGGCATGGCCCATTCGGCGGCCAGGAGGCGCGGTGCGACCGGCGATAAATCCGACCATCGGCTTCTTGCGGCCGCGCTTGGCCTCGTCTTTCAAGAATTGGGCCGCGTCCTCCTCCGCCGACCCGCCGATTTCGCCAATCATGATGATGGACTTAGTTGCGTCGTCGGCGAGAAACAACTCCAGCACTTCGATAAAATCCGTGCCTTTCACCGGGTCGCCGCCAATGCCGACCGCCGTCGTCTGACCTAAGCCTTCGCGCGTCGTCTGGAACACCGCCTCATAGGTGAGCGTGCCGGAACGCGACACGACGCCGACCGAGCCCGGCGAGAAAATATTCCCGGGCATGATGCCGATCTTGCTCTCGCCAGCGGTGACGACGCCCGGGCAGTTCGGGCCGATAAGGCGTGACTTGGAGCCGCAGAGGGCGCGCTTGACGCGGATCATGTCCTGAACCGGAACGCCCTCGGTGATGCAAACGATGAGCGGGATTTCGGCGTCGATGGCCTCGCAGATGGCGTCCGCCGCGCCGGGCGGCGGCACATAGACGACCGAGGCGTCGGCGCCGGTCTTTTCGCGCGCCTCGGCGACCGTGTCGAAAACCGGAAGATCGAGATGAACCGAGCCGCCTTTGCCAGGCGAGACGCCGCCAACCATTTTGGTGCCGTAATCGAGGGCCTGAACCGAGTGGAAAGTGGCGGTCTTGCCGGTGAAGCCTTGAGTGATGACTTTGGTGTTCTTGTCGATCAGCACGGACATGAAGCGCAAATCCTGGAGCAAGCGAAACGGCGCGCGCGCCTTTTTGGATGAAGCGAAAACTTAAGAGCCGCCTCCCCGTCGTCGCCGGCGCGGAACCTATTGACAAAAGCTCAGCCGCACAAGGCGGCAAAGACCCCTGCGACAGGCCGCCGCGAATCGCCCTCAGGACATTCTCTATTGTGGCGCAGCCACCTTTACGTTGGATGAACCAAAATAAAAAAACCGGCGGTCGCCCGCCGGTTTTTGATTCTTGAAAATGCGTCGCCGCTCAGTGTGGGGCGGCGCCGAGGCTCGACACGTCGACCTTCACGCCCGGACCCTGGGTCGAGCAGATGGCGACGCGCTGGATATAAGTGCCCTTGGCGCCCTGCGGCTTCGCCTTGGCCACGGCGTCGACGAAGGCCTTGATGTTCTCGACGAGCTTGCCGTCGTCGAACGAGGCCTTGCCGACCGTGCCTTGCACGATGCCGGCCTTTTCGACGCGGAACTCGACCGCGCCGCCCTTCGAGGCCTTCACCGCCCCGGCGACGTCCATTGTCACCGTGCCGACCTTCGGATTCGGCATGAGCCCGCGGGGGCCGAGCACCTTGCCGAGCCGGCCGACGAGCGGCATGAGATCAGGCGTTGCGATGCAGCGGTCGAAGTCGATCGTTCCGCCCTGCACCGTGTTGACCAGATCCTCGGCGCCGACGACGTCGGCGCCCGCCGCCTTGGCCTCGTCCGCCTTGGCGCCGCGCGCGAAGACGGCGACGCGCAGCGTGCGGCCGGTGCCGTTCGGCAGATTGACGACGCCGCGCACCATTTGGTCGGCGTGTTTGGGATCGACGCCGAGATTCATGGCGATTTCGACGGATTCGTCGAATTTGGCCTTGGCGCGCTCGCGCACGAGCTTCACCGCCTCGTCGATCGCATAGAGCTTCGTGCGCTCAACGCCCTCGCGGGATTTCGCAATGCGTTTTCCGATATGCGCCATGGTCTTACTCCACCACCTGGAGGCCCATCGCGCGGGCGGAGCCTTCGATCATCGACATTGCGGATTCGATCGTGGCGCAGTTGAGATCGGGCATTTTCTTTTCCGCGATCTCGCGAATCTGCGCCTTGGTGACCTTGCCGACGACGTTGCGGCCGGGGGTCTTCGAGCCGGAAGCCGGCTTTTTGCCGATCTTGAGGCCCACGGCCTTCTTCAGGAAGAAGGAGACCGGCGGCTGCTTCATCTCGAAGGTGAAGGAGCGGTCCTGATAGGCGGTGATGACGACGGGGATCGGCATCCCCTTCTCCATCTGTCCCGTCTTGGCGTTGAACGCCTTGCAGAACTCCATGATGT
The DNA here is from genome assembly GCF_005771425.1 of Methylocystis sp. B8. Classification (GTDB taxonomy): domain Bacteria; phylum Pseudomonadota; class Alphaproteobacteria; order Rhizobiales; family Beijerinckiaceae; genus Methylocystis. The sequence goes on from NZ_VBTZ01000004.1 coordinate 193,322, forward strand.
TGAGGCCGCGCTGGCCGAGCGCGGGTCCGATCGGCGGCGACGGATTGGCCGCGCCGGCCGGCACTTGCAGTTTAATATAGCCGGCGATTTTCTTCGCCATTGCTTCTCTCCAACGTTTAGCGCCCGCCGCGCTTTCTCACGCGTCGGCGCCGGTTGCAGTTCGTGGTGCGACATGGACTCCCGATGGCGGCCGGGCATGTCTTCCACGTTTAACCCTCCCCATTGAGGGGAGGGATAGCGCCCTCCCCTCAAGGGGAGGGTGAAAACTCAAACCTTCTCGACCTGGCCGAACTCCAGTTCGACCGGCGTCGGCCGTCCGAAGATCGACACGGCGACCTTGAGGCGCGAGCGCGCCTCGTCGATCTCCTCGACAAGGCCGTTGAAGGAGGCGAAAGGCCCGTCGGCGACGCGCACCGTCTCGCCGACCTCGAACATGATCGTCGGCTTTGGCCGCTCGACGCCCTCGGCGACTTGGCCCTTGATGCGCAGCGCCTCTTCCTCGCTGATCGGCATCGGCTTGTTGTCGGCGCCGAGAAAGCCCGTGACCTTCGGCGTATTCTTGATGAGCGAGAAGACCTGGTCGGTGAGGTCGCATTTCACCAGCACATAGCCGGGGAAGAATTTGCGCTCGGCTGAGACCTTGCGGCCGCGCCGCACTTCCACGACCTGCTCGGTCGGCACCAGAATCTCTTCGAACTGGTCGGAGAGACCGCGCTGCGCCGCGCCTTCGCGAATGGCGTCAGCGACCTTCTTTTCGAAGTTCGAATAGGCGTGGACGATATACCAGCGCATGCTCATAGCGGCGCCATCAGCTCCAATTATCTAGTGCCCGATGCCAATCATCAGACCGACGCCGAATCGCAGCGCCGAGTCGACGACGACGAAAAACAGGCTCGCGAATAAGACCATAAGGATGACGAGGCCGGTCGTGATCAGCGTCTCGCGGCGCGTAGGCCAGGTGACCTTGTTCCCCTCGGCGCGGACTTCCTGCAGGAATTGAAACGGATTGACCATTCGACTACCGGGCTGTGCGAGGGCGCGCGAAAGACCCTTAATGCGCGCGCCGCAAAACGATCGCGGCGCGGGACCTGTCGGCCACGCGCCACGAATTCGAGTGGTTATAGCCCCTTAGCGCCGCGCCGCCAAGCGGAAAAACGCGCTTCCGAAGGAGCACAGCGCGGAGGCCCCTCGCGAGACAGTCACGACAATGCGGCGGCGGACTGAAGGACGGCGCGCGCCTCCGCCAGCCCCACGAGATCGGGCGGCAGCAGTCGGGCCTCTTCAGGCGTGATGAACGCGATCCGGCCCGCGAGGTCGGGGCCGAGGCGCGTCATCGCCTCTTTCAAGTTTGGAGGATCATATCGCGTGTTCGCGCCATAGATGTCGCAGTTGCGGCTGAGCTTTGCCAGCACGCTCCAATGGACCTTCTCGTTGACCTGTTCCTCGTCAGGGTTTCCGCCCCAAAGGAGGCCATTGGCCGGCGCGCCGGCGGGAAACATCTCGCGACTGCGCGGAAAATTCCTGTCGATCGGATATTTTTCGGCCGAGTCCGGGATGTTTCCGTCGATGTTCGGCTTTAGCGTCCGCCTGATCGCGTCATTGTCGAATGTGAGTCCCGTGAGCGCCTGCGTGCGCGCGATCATCCAGATCAGCGCGATATCGGAGAGGCGTGAATCCTCGTAGCCGCCGCCCACATTGCAATGGACGCCCGGAAACCAATTCTGTTCGATATTCTGAGGATGCGGGTCCCCCTTCTTCACCGTCCAGAAGGTTGGCGTAAAGGGACGGCGCCGCTCGTCGACGCCGATCGCGTGCAGCGCGTGATCGACATGCGCGCCGAGCTGCGTATCCTCGAAGCCGCCGAAGACCGCCAGAGTGATATAGCGGCCGAGCGGCGCAAGCCCGCTGAATCCCGCCGGCACGCCATAGGAGCCGACCGTATCGAACACGCCGAGCAGCTTGATGCGGTTATTCGCCTGAATATCGGGCCCGCTCGGCGGCGCTCCCTTGCGCGAGCCCTGCCGCGCGCTCCGGTTGGCGCGCGAAATGTCGAAGATGCTCTTGTCCTTGGTCTTTCTGATGCCGCAGTCGCCGATAAGGCCCGCCAACGCGCGGGCCGCATAGGCGCCGCGTGAAAATCCGTAGATGTACAGCTCTTGATCGTCTCGATAATTGTCGACGACCCAATCGTAGGCGTCCTGAACGATGGTGCGCAGGCCGAAGCCGATGGCGCCGCCGACGATCTTAAATCCTTCGGCGCCGACGCCGGAGAAGTAGCGGACATTCTGTTCGACGCCGCCCGCGCCTCGCGGGGGAATGAGCCTTTCGGCGACTTTCTCTTCCCACGACTTCTTGCAGATGTTGGTGAAATCGCGAGGCGTATTCCATGTGCCGTCGAGCAGGACAATGTTGCGAATCATTTTTCCTCCAACAGCGTGCGCGTCTAAGCAATTACGACAGAGCGGCTTTTTGGATGGTGGCGCGCTTTGACGGCCTCCGCAAGCGAAGGCGATAAATTTGCGCGAGAGGAGCGTTCCCCTCTATGAGAAGCGGAACTTCAGCCAAGCATTGGAGAAGAAGATGCGCGCCCGCTTAATTCTCCCCGCCGTGTTGATGGCGGCTATGAGCGCCGGTTGCAACGCCGCCCGTCCGCCGCAAGCCGCGCCGCCTGGACCGGCAGTTCCGCCCCCGGCGTCGACTGCAGAAGCGCCTGGCTGCGCCGGCGCCGTCGCGCGCTATCGCTCCGTCGTCGACAATGATCTGGCGATGGGCCATGTCAATAAGAGCGTTCACGCGCAGATCTCGAGCGAAATCGGCGAGGCGGCTTCGGCCTGCTCCGGCGGCCAGGAGGGCAGAGCGCTGTCGCTGCTGCGCGCATCGAAATCGCGTCATGGTTATCCAGGGTGAGCGGCGCGCTGGCCTGCGCCCCCTGCGACATCAGCTTGGAAGCGATCCAGATTAGATTGATTGACCCCATGTTTTGGCGTTCTTACGTTGGCCCCAACGCGGCGGACGGCGGCGCGGCGAACTGAAGGAGATGCGGTTTTTGAAGCGCTATTGTCTGTATGCGATCCTCGCGGCTTCGGCTTTGGGTCTTTCCAGCGCCGCTGCGGCTGAAAACGCCTTCACGCTCACAATCAAGGATCACCATTTCGAGCCTGCCGAACTCCGCGTGCCCGCCAATCAGGCGGCGACGCTGACCGTGAAGAACCTTGACCCGACGCCGGAAGAGTTTGAAAGCAAACCCCTGCGCATCGAGAAGGTGATTCCAGGCAGCAGCGAAGCGACCTTCACGCTTCGGCCGCTGAAAGCCGGCCGCTACAAATTCGTCGGCGAATTCCATGAGGACGACGCCAAGGGCGAGGTCATCGCGGAATAGACCATGCTCGGCGCGCTCATCATCGTCTTTCGCGAAGCCATCGAAGCCGGGCTCATCGTCGGCATCGTCCTCGCCGTCACTCGTGGCGTTTCCGGTTCGCGCGGCTTCGTTACGGCCGGCGTCGGAATAGGCGCGCTCGGCGCGATCATCGTCGCCGCCTTCGCCGACCGTCTGTCGCAGGCCTTCGCCGGCAGTGGCCAGGAGCTTTTCAACGCCGCGATCCTCGCGCTCGCCGTCGTGATGCTCGTTTGGCACAACATCTGGATGGCGCAGCACGGGCGCGAGCTGGCGCAGAACCTTTCCGAGGTCGGCCGGGCGGTGGCGCGCGGCGACGAGACGCTCTTCGCCCTTACCGCCGTCGTCGGACTGGCGGTGCTGCGCGAAGGCGCCGAGGTGGCGCTGTTTCTTTACGGCATTCTCGCCTCGGGCGAGTCCGGCTGGGACGTCCTTGCTGGGGGAGTTGGCGGGCTGGCGCTCGGCGCGGCGACGAGCGTCGCGACCTTCTATGGCCTCGTCGCCATTCCAGCGAAACGCCTTTTCGCCGTGACGACCTGGCTCATCACGCTGCTCGCCGCCGGACTTGCGGCGCAATGCGTGGCTTTTCTTCAGCAGGCCGGACTTGTCACGACGCTTTCCGACACTGCCTGGGATACGTCGTGGCTCTTGTCGGATAAGAGCATCGTCGGCCGGGTGCTGCATACGCTGATCGGCTACGCCGACCAGCCCTCAGACATGCAGGTCGCCGTCTATCTCGCGACTCTTGCCGCCATTATCGCTGCGACGAAGTTCTTCGCCTCGCGGTCGCACGCGGGCGCCGTGGGCGCGCCGGCGGAATAGCGCCTGGCCATTCGGCGCGCGAGGCACTCATCCGCCCCCAAAGAGCTGCTCGAAAACGCTTCTTTCCGATGCGCCCCGCCTTTGCCGCGGACGTTCGATCGAGCCGACCGTCGGGATGTCTTCCGGCGGCAGAAGATCGTCGATTTCTCGCGGGGCCGGCGCAGCAGCGCGCGGCAGGGGTAAATCTGGCCGCGCCTCCGCGACGGGCGGCGGCGCCTCTTGCGGCGATCCGCCGGGGATAGCCGCCGGAGGACGTGGGGCCGGCGCGGTTCTCGCCGGTTGCGGCCGCGGCGCTGGCTTGGGCTCTCCGGTGAAGAGCCCAATGAGATCGTCGATCGGCTTGGCGATCTCCTCGGGGATCGCGGCGTTCTCCGATCGCCAGGCGCCCGACGGCAGTCCGGCGACCTGCTGGCCTTTCAAGGCGACGCCCATGAACCGGCTCCAGATTTCAACCGGGAGCGTGCCGCCCGAGGCTTTTTTGGTCGGCGAATTGTCGTCGTTGCCGAGCCAAACGCCCGTGATCAGCCGGCCCGTGTAGCCGACAAACCAGGCGTCGCGGAAATCCTGGCTGGTGCCGGTCTTGCCCGCCGCTTCCCAACCAGGAAGTTCGGCCTTGCGCGCGGTTCCGGTGAGCAGCGTTTCGCGCATCATGTCATTCATCATCGCCACATATTGCGGCGCGATCACGCGGCCGAGCGAAGCGCCCTTGCGCTGATAGAGCGCTTTGCCGGCGGCGGTCTTCACTTTGAGGATGACATGCGGCTGAACGGCGATGCCGCCATTGGCGAATGGCGCATAGGCGGCGACGAGTTCGAGCGGCGTCACCTCCGATGTGCCAAGCGCGATGGAGGCGTTGGGCTGCAGCTCGGACTGAATGCCCAGACGATGCGCCGTTTTCGCCACGGTCTTCGGGCCGACTTCCAGTCCGACGCGCACCGCCACAGTATTGAGTGACAGCGACAGCGCCTTGGTGAGCGTGACAGGCCCCAGATATTGGCGGCTGTAATTTTCTGGTCGCCAACCTTTGACGTCGAGCGGACCGTCCTCGCGAACGGACTCAGGGGTAAGACCTTGTTCAAGCCCGGTGAGATAGACGAAGGGCTTGAAGGCGGAGCCGGGCTGACGTTTCGCCGACACGGCGCGGTTGAACTGACTTTCCGAGTAGTCCCGTCCGCCGACGAGCGCGCGGATCGCGCCATTCGGATCCATGGCGATCAGCGCGCCCTGAGCGACGCCGAATTTCGCGCCCTTTTCGTCGAGTTCTTGTTTCAGCGCGCCTTCCGCCGCCATTTGCATGCGGGCGTCGATGGTTGTCGTCACGACGATGTCCTGGTCGATCGCGCCGACCGTATCGTCGAGCATGTCCATGACATAATCGGCGGCGTAATTGATCGACCCCGCGCCTATGTCCTGCCGCGCGCGCGCCGGATGCCCCAACGCCGCCTTCGCCATCGCCTCGCTGATATGGCCTTCTTGCGCCATGGCGGCGATCACCTGCGCGGCGCGCTCGGCGGCCCCTTCGGGATTACGATCCGGCGCGAGCTTGCTCGGCGCCTTCATCAATCCGGCGAGAATGGCGGCTTCAGATAGCGTGATGGTCTTCGCGCCATGGCCGAAATAACGCTCAGCGGCGGCTTCGACGCCGTACGCGCCGGAACCGAAGTAAACGCGGTTGAGATAAAGTTCGAGGATCTGGTCCTTCGAATATTTGCGCTCGAGCCAGAGCGCCAGAATCGCCTCCTGAATCTTGCGCGAAATGGTGCGTTCCTGAGTCAGGAACAGGTTTTTGGCGAGTTGCTGCGTTAAGGTCGAGCCGCCCTGCATGCCGCCGCGGCCGGTGACGTTGCGCACGATCGCGCGGCCGATGCCGATCGGATCGACGCCCCAATGCGCGTAGAAGCGGCGGTCCTCGATGGCGATGAACGCCTTGGGCACATAAGGCGGGAGGTCTCCGAGCCGGATCGCCGCGCCGCCGGTGTCGCCACGATTGGCGAGTAGTTCGCCATTGACGTCGAGGATGGCGATATTCGGGGGGCGCGTCGGCACCGCGAGCTGATCGATTGGCGGCAGACGCGCGCCGTAGTAGACGGCAAGTCCGCCGCCGGCGATTGCGCCCCAGAGCGCGAGCGTGACGCTCCAATAGACTAGCGAACCGAGAAGAGAGCGCGAGCGGCGTGACTTCTTGCGCGCGCGCGCGCGAGGCGGAGGACGGCGTTCGGCGCGCAGTTCGTCCTCTTCGTCGTCATCGAACCGCGGTTCGCGACGATTGTCGCTGCGCGCCATCGGATTGCTCGCCTGTCGCCGCCGCAGGGGCCGAAATGCTTGATGAAGCGTAACGAAGGCCGTTTAAGGGCCGGTTAAGGGCGGCTTTCGATCTGAAAGTCGAAAAACACGAAGCCTGAGCTTTTCGGCCCAGGCTTCCGTCAACCTTCATCAGAGTTTTCTAAAGCAGTTCTTTCGATCGTCCAAAGATTACGGCGGGGCCAAATTTCGATCGAGTGGTGAAAACCGCCCACTGGCCTTCGTCCATAAGCTGGACAAGAATCGGAACGCCGAGGTCTTCAGCCAGGACGATCGTAGAGCCGTCCTTGCTTATCTTTACGAGAGTTCCGCTTGACGTATCGACGGCGACGACAGATCCATCGCTTAAGGGCCAGAGCCCCTCCGGGTTGTCCAGCTCAACACCCTGATTGCAAATAATCTTTTCGTAAGCCTCGGCGGAAGAGGCCTTGTCATAAAAACAGACGCGCCCCTTGCCGGGCGTCCCTTGTTCGCTGACCCAAAGTGAAGTCTCCCCTACGGGAGCAATATCGAAAGGCGCGTCCAACCCGCGAATGATTTCATCGCTTCGGCTTTCGCCCGAAACGCGCAAAACGGAACCCCCAAAGGTCACGATGAACATTGCATCGCCGGAGGGCGTCCATCTTGCGTTCCACGGTTGCGGAATCGTTAGAGTGCGAACCTTGTTGCCATCTGAGTCGAGCCAATACACCTGCGAGCCCGCGATATCGCAGAAGGAATAGAGGTCTTGGCGAGGGTGTTTTGCGATACCCGCGATGCTATTGCCGCGGGCTGCATGCTTCACGACGTTTCCACTCGAGTCATAGACTTGGCTTCCGGCGTTCAGTCTATTGTACGTATCGGCGAGCCAGATCTCGCTTTGGCTTTTCACATACATTCCGTGGGCGCCCAGCACGGCAGAGCGTTCGACCTTGATGATCTCCGCGTGAGCGAACTCCGCACAAAACACGAACCCCAAAAGAATTCGAAAAATTTTCATCGTTTCCTCCTTTGAAATTCTTCCAACTCTTACGTCGGCGACGGTTGTGGAAACTTATGCACAATCGCTGACCTCTAATATCGGCATGCCCTTGCGCTCCCGGCGCTGCCGCGCCAAAGTCTTCGCCCCCGGCGCGGCGGCCTGCCGCGCCGAAATAATATTTCGGACGGATTTCCCGGCGATGAAGGTCACGATCGAGAGAGCGGCGCTATTGCGAGCGCTCGGCCATGTTCACCGTGTCGTGGAGCGGCGCACGACGATCCCGATCCTGGCCAATGTGCTGCTCTCCGCCAAGGACGGCGCGCTGACGCTCAAGGCCACCGACCTCGATCTCGAAATCACCGAGAAGACCGTCGCCGAGGTCTCGCAGCCGGGGGCGACGACGCTGCCGGCGCACACGCTCTACGACATCGTGCGCAAATTGCCGGAAGGCGCGCAGGTCTCTCTGGAGGCGACAGGCGACGCCGGACAGCTCACGCTGCGCTCAGGACGTTCGCGATTCAATCTATCGAGCCTTCCCGAGAGCGATTTTCCCGACGTCACCTCCGGCGATTTCAGCCATAAGTTCACGCTGGCGCCCGCAGATCTCAAGCGGCTCATTGAAAAGACGCAGTTCGCCATCTCTCAGGAAGAGACGCGCTACTATCTCAACGGCATCTATCTGCACACGCTCGAGGTCGAAGGCCGACCGATGCTTCGCGCCGTGGCGACGGACGGCCATCGTCTGGCGCGACTGGAGCTGCCCGCGCCGGAAGGCAGCGCCGGCATGCCGGGCATCATCCTGCCGCGCAAGGCTGTCACCGAAGTGCAGCGGCTTATCGAAGATGCGCAGGGCGACGTTTCGGTCGAGCTTTCGATCAACAAGATGCGCTTCACATTCGGCGATGCGCTGCTGACGACGAAACTGATCGACGGCACATTCCCCGATTACGCGCGCGTTATTCCTTCCGGCAATGACAAGCGGCTCACCGTCGAGCGCGACGCCTTCGCCAAGGCCGTCGACCGCGTTTCGACGATTTCCTCGGAGCGCGGCCGCGCCGTCAAACTCTCGCTTGCCGAGGGTAGGCTCGTGCTGTCGGTCACCAACCCCGACCAGGGATCGGCGGTCGAGGAGCTTGAAGCAGATTACGACGGGCCGCCGCTCGATATTGGCTTCAACGCCCGTTATTTGCTGGATATTACCCAGCAACTTGATAGCGATACGGCGCTCTTCAAGCTCGCGGACCCAGGCTCTCCGACGCTGGTGCAGGACCGCGACGGCGCCACTGCGCTTTATGTTTTGATGCCGATGCGCGTTTAGTCTGGGTTTAGTCTTGGAGCGGAGCCTTCAGCCGGTTAGGCTCGGCTCGTGCTTGCCGAAATCTCCAGTCTGTGGCCTTGGCTTCTCGCCTGTTTCGCGATCGGCGCCGGCGCCGGAGCAGTCAGCCGCCGTACGCCTGAAAATGGCGTCATCGCGCGCTGGCTGATTTGGACCGCGCTCGCCTTTGGCGTCGGCGCGCTTGTCGTCCATCTCGGCGCGCTCGCCGACGCGGCGACGTTCATCAAAGGCGCGCTGGCGGCCTATGCCATCTTCATTGTCGGCGCGGCGCTTGGCGCATTGCTCCGGCACGGATCGATGTCGGCGCATGAGGGCTGGGCCGTTGGGCTGATCGCCGCGGCGCTCGTCTGGGTGGGCGCCATGCTGATCGAGCGTTCGGACTATGGCGCTGAGATGGGCCGCCGCTACGCCCAGCCGATCGAAGGCGCGGGTGTGGACTCGCCGATTGCGGCTGCCGCGCCCCCCGTCGAAGCGCCGACCGTCTCGGCCGCCACGCTGCCCGCGGATGCAAAGCCAAGCGGGCCAGCAGAGCCTATGTCCGGCGGCATGACGCTCGTAGATTGCCAAGCTGCGCTCGAAGAATCTTCGACTTCGAGCGACCTCGTCTTTCGCAAAGGCGACGCGCAAATAACATTGTCGGCGGCGCACGCGCTCGACAAAGCGGCTGCGATCATTCGCCGCTGTCCGCAAAATGCGACGATCGAGATTATTGGCCATGTCCGGGGTTCCGCTCCGAAAGCTCACAATGACGCGCTTGCGCAACGACGCGCGCAGGCGGCGATCGGCTATCTCGAACGTCAGGGCGTGAACGGGCGTCGGCTCGTCGCGTCTCGCGGAGAGCCGCAGCAATTGGAAAGCCAGGCCATCACTTTCGAGGTTCGCTGACACGGCGCCGACGCCTCAACTTCAGGCGCCAGCGGCGCGGTGGCGCCAAAATCGAATTCTACTTAAAACAACGGCCTTAAGAGACAGTCTGCGACGACAATCGCATCCGTCGCGAAAGGATCGACTTGAACGCATATGATTCTCCCGAGATCGCTCATAGAGCCGTCGTCGCGGCGCTGCGCGACGACGTGCAGCGGCGCCTCACTTTTACGATCGGCAAGGACAACGCCGATGCAAGTCCGCGCGACTGGTTCGTCGCGACCGCGCTTGCGACGCGCGACCGCCTCGTTCCTGCTTGGCTCGCTTCAACCAAGCGCAATTATCAGGAAGACCGGCGGCGTGTTTATTATCTCTCGCTCGAATTTCTCATCGGCCGGCTGCTCATCGACGCGCTGACCAATCTCGGCCTGACCGAGGCGATGCGCGAAGCGCTTGCCGAATTTGGCGTCGATCTCGATACGCTGCGCGCGGTGGAGCCGGACGCGGCGCTCGGCAATGGCGGTCTCGGTCGTCTCGCCGCTTGTTTCATGGACAGCATGGCGACGCTCGGAATCGCCGCCATGGGTTACGGCATCCGCTATGATCACGGCCTGTTTCGGCAAACGATCAAGGACGGTTGGCAGCACGAATATCCCGAAGACTGGCTCTCCTTCGGCAATGCCTGGCAATTCCCGCGGCCGGAAATCACCTATGACGTTGGCTTCTTCGGCCATGTCGAAAGTTCGCGCCTCGCCGATGGCATGTTGGCCTATGTCTGGCGGCCGGGTGAAACCATCGTCGCCGTCGCCTATGACACGCCCGCCGTCGGTTGGCGCGGCGAGCATGTCAACACGCTGCGGCTCTGGTCCGCCCGGGCGCCTGACGCGCTGCGCCTCGACGCCTTTAATCAGGGCGACCATGTCGGCGCGCAATCGGAGCAAGCGCGCGCCGAAGCGATCTCCAAAGTTCTTTATCCGGGCGATGCGACGCCTGCCGGACAGGAACTGCGGCTGCGGCAGGAATATTTCTTCGCCTCGGCCTCGCTGCAGGATTTGATCCGCCGTCACATGCGGCAGACCGGCGACATCCACAGGCTCGCCGACAAGGTGGCGATCCAACTCAATGACACGCATCCGGCGATCGGCGTCGCCGAGCTGATGCGTCTTCTTGTCGATGTTCACGGCGTAGAGTGGAAGGAGGCCTGGCGCATCACGCAGGCGACCTTCTCCTACACCAATCACACGCTCTTGCCCGAGGCGCTCGAGACCTGGCCGGTGCATCTGATGGAGCGGCTGCTGCCGCGACACATGCAGATCATCTATCTCATCAACGCCATGCACCTCGACTCATTGCGCGCCAAGGGCGCGATCGACCCCGCGACGCTGTCCTCAGTATCGCTCATCGACGAGCACAACGCCCGGCATGTGCGCATGGGCCATCTGGCGTTCCTCGGCTCGCATAAGGTGAACGGCGTTTCGGCGCTGCATAGCGAACTGGTCAAGGAAACGGTGTTCAAGGATTTCCATCGGCTCTATCCCGACCGCATCGTCAATAAGACGAATGGCGTCACCTTTCGTCGATGGCTGCTCGAAGCCAATCCGGCGCTGTCGCGACTGCTCGTCGAAACGATCGGGGCAGGCGTCTTCGATCACGCGGAGCGACTGATTGAGCTGGAGAAGTTTGCTGACGACATCGAGTTCCAGAATCGCTTCGCGGCCGCGAAGCGCGAGAACAAGGCGCGCCTCGCGGCGACAGTGTTCGAAAGCGTCGGCGTCAGGGTCGATCCTGCAGCGCTCTTTGACACACAGATCAAGCGCATTCATGAATATAAGCGCCAGCTCTTGAACGTCCTCGAGGCCGTCGCGCTTTATCAGGACATCATTGCGCAGCCCGCGCGCGAATTTGCGCCGCGGGTCAAAATCTTCGCCGGCAAGGCGGCCGCGAGCTATCATCAGGCAAAGCTCATCATCAAGCTCGCGAATGACGTCGCCAAGGTGGTGAACGCCGATCCTGCAACGCGCGGTCTCTTAAAGATCGTTTTCCTGCCGAACTACAATGTCAGCCTCGCCGAGACGATCATTCCGGCGGCCGATCTCTCTGAGCAGATTTCTACCGCCGGCATGGAGGCGTCCGGCACCGGCAATATGAAATTCGCGCTGAACGGCGCGCTGACCATCGGCACGCTCGACGGCGCCAATGTCGAAATCAAAGAGCGCGTCGGCGACGACAATATCTTCATCTTCGGCCTGACAGCGCAGGAAGTGGAGAAAAGCCGCGCGCGAGGCATCGACGCGCGCGAGACGATCGCTGCCAGTCCGCGTCTTTCCGAAGCGCTGCGCGCGATTGCAACGGGCGTCTTTTCGCCGGACGATCCGCACCGCTACGCGCAGCTTGTCGATACGCTCACCTATTACGATCACTTCCTCGTGGCGAAAGATTTCGACGCCTATTGGGAGGCGCAGCGACGTGTCGACGCGCGCTGGCGCGATCAGAAAGCGTGGCGGCGTTCGAGCATTCTCAATACGGCGCGGGTCGGCTGGTTCTCCTCCGACCGCACAATCCGCGAATATGCACAAGAGATCTGGAATGTCGCGGTGTGAGGCGAGCCCTGATGCTAAGTTGCGTCATTGCGAGCGAAGCGAAGCAATCCAAGGGTTCCTCCCCACAGCGTTTAGATTGCTTCGTCGCTCCACTCCTCGCAATGACGAATGCGGCTCAAGGACGATAGAGTGACCGACTGGCGCGTCTCCGCGGAAGATATTGAAGCAATCCTCGCCGCGCGCCATGGCGATCCGTTCGCCGTGCTCGGCGTGCATGAAACGCCTGCGGGCTTTGTGATGCGCGCTTTCGTTCCCGGCGCGACGAGAGTGGAGGCCGTTACGCCTGACGGCCGCGTGATCACGCCGCTTGATCGCGTGCACGGTGATGGGTTCTTTGAAGGGCTGACGACGCTGAAAGCGCGCGCGCCTTATCGCCTGCGCGCCTCTAACGAGGCGACGCAATGGGAATTCGCCGATCCTTACGCCTTTTCGCCCGTGCTCGGCGCCACCGACGATTATCTTCTCGTCGAAGGCGCCCATCAGAAGCTCTACGAGAAGCTTGGCGCGCATGTGCTGACGCATGAAGGCGTTGAAGGGACGCATTTCGCCGTCTGGGCGCCGAACGCGAGGCGCGTTTCCGTCGTCGGCGACTTCAATCAATGGGACGGGCGCCGCGCGCAGATGCGGAAGCGCATCGACAGCGGCGTGTGGGAGATTTTCATTCCCGGCGTCGGCGGCGGCGCCAATTACAAATATGAAATCATCGGGCGGCATGGCGAACTCTTGCCGCTTAAAGCAGATCCGCTTGGTGTTGAGGCGGAGCTGCGGCCCTCGACCGCCTCCGTCGTCGCTTCGAACGCCCCTTACCATTGGGGCGACGAGATACACATGCGCGAGCGCGTCAAATATGACCCGCGACGTTCGCCTATGTCGATCTATGAAGTTCATCTGCCGTCGTGGCGGCGCGGCGAAAACGGGCGCTTTCTCGCCTATGATGAGCTTGCCGATCAGCTCGTGCCTTACGTCGCCGATCTCGGCTTCACCCATATCGAGCTGATGCCGATCAATGAGCACCCGCTGGACGCCTCCTGGGGCTATCAGCCGATCGGGCTTTTCGCGCCGACGCGCCGGCACGGCGACTCCGATGGTTTTCGCCGCTTTGTCGACCGCGCCCATCAGGCGGGCTTGAGCGTCATCCTCGACTGGGTTCCGGCGCATTTTCCGACCGACGAACATGGCCTGTCGCAATTCGACGGCGGACCGCTCTATGAGCATCCAGATCCAAGGCGCGGCTTTCATCCCGACTGGAATACGGCGATCTACGACTACGGCCGCCGCGAAGTGGCGAATTTTTTGATCGCGAGCGCGCTCTATTGGCTCGATCGGTTCCATATCGACGGGCTGCGCGTCGACGCCGTCGCCTCCATGCTCTATCTCGATTATTCGCGCGAGCCCGGCGAATGGTCCCCTAATCCCGACGGCTCCAACGACAATCGCGACGCCGTCGCCTTTCTTCAAAGCTTCAACGAACTCGTCTACGCGCTTTATCCCGGCGTCGTGACGATCGCCGAAGAATCGACCGCATGGGGCGGCGTGACGCGGCCGACCTATGCGGATGGGCTCGGCTTCGGCTTCAAATGGAACATGGGGTGGATGAACGATACGCTGCGCTATCTCTCGTCCGACCCCGTGCATCGCAGATGGCGCCACAACGAGTTTACGTTCGGCCTGCTCTACGCCTTCACCGAGAATTTCGTGCTGCCCATCTCTCATGACGAGGTCGTGCACGGCAAGGGATCGATCGTTAGCAAAATTCCCGGGGATGAATGGCGCCGTTTCGCGTCCGCGCGCGCCTATTATGGATTCATGTGGGGACATCCGGGCAAGAAGCTTCTGTTCATGGGCCAGGAATTCGGCCAGACCAATGAATGGAATTATGCATCGAGCCTCGATTGGTGGTTGCTTGATTTTCCGCCGCATCACGGACTTCAGGCCTTTATCCGCGATCTCAACCGCATCTATCGCGACCATGAGGCGCTCTATGCGCGCGATTGCGAGGCCGAGGGCTTTCAATGGATCGTCGTCGACGACGCAGAGAGTTCGGTATTTGCCTTCGCGCGTTTCGGCGCCGACCGTTCGCACCCCATCGTCGTCGTCTCGAATTTTACGCCGGTGACGCGCAATGCTTATAGACTCGGCTTCCCGCGTGCGGGACGCTGGCGCGAGCTGGTCAATTCCGACGCCGCGATCTATGGCGGTTCGGGGCTCGGAAATCTCGGCGCGATTCATGCGCGCGGTGAAGCGTTCCGCGAGTTTCCGGCGAGCGCCGACATTCTTCTGCCGCCGCTGTCGACTCTCTTCTTCGCATTCGAAACTGATGAACTAAAATGAATATAGAATTGAGGGGCGATGAAGATGTCCGCTTCAAGCAACTCGGGCGGGGGTTTCCTCATCCTGAAAAGGCCCGAAAGGGCCGTCTCGAAGGACGAGGAAACCTTGGGACACGATAAACCTCGCCCTCGCGCTTCGAGACGCCTGCTTCGCAGGCTCCTCAGCATGAGGGCGAGGTTTAGCCGCTCACACGATCACAGGCTCGTCAATCCGATGGGAAGCGGCGATGTCCGCCTTTGAAAATCCGCCGCTCGCGCGCCACGCCATGGCCTATGTGCTCGCCGGCGGACGCGGCGCGCGGTTGATGGAATTGACCGACAGGCGCGCCAAGCCCGCCGTCTATTTTGGCGGCAAGTCGCGCATCATCGACTTCGCGCTTTCCAATGCGCTCAACTCGGGCATCAGACGCATTTGCGTCGCGACCCAGTACAAGGCGCACAGCCTTATTCGCCATTTGCAACGTGGCTGGAGCTTCTTTCGCACCGAACGCAACGAGAGCTTCGACATTCTTCCGGCGAGCCAGCGCGTCTCCGAAGACCATTGGTATCTCGGCACGGCGGACGCCGTCTATCAGAACCTCGACATCGTCGAGAGCTATGATCCCAAATATATCGTGCTGCTCGCGGGCGATCACGTTTACAAGATGGATTACGAGCCCATGCTGCAACAGCATGTGGACTCGGGCGCCGATGTGACGATCGGTTGTCTGGAGGCGCCGCGCGTCGAGGCTTCCGGATTCGGCGTCATGCATGTCGACGAAAACGACCGAATCCTTTCCTTTATCGAAAAACCGAGAGATCCGCCGGCGATGCCTGGACACCCCGACCGCGCGCTCGTCAGCATGGGCATCTATGTGTTCGAGGCGAAGTTTCTCTATGAAGAATTGCGCCGCGACGCCGCCGATGCGCTCTCGACACATGACTTCGGCAAGGACGTGATTCCCTATATCGTTTCGCATGGCAAAGCAGTCGCGCATCATTTCGAGCGCTCCTGCGTGCGCTCGGCGAGCGAACAGAACGCCTATTGGCGCGACGTCGGAACTGTCGACGCCTATTGGGCGGCGAACATCGATCTCACCGATTTCACGCCGCAACTCGATCTTTATGATCGCAACTGGCCGATCTGGACATATGCCGAAATCACGCCGCCGGCGAAATTCGTGCACGATCAGGTCGGGCGGCGCGGACAGGCGCTGTCCTCGCTCGTCGCAGGAGGCTGCATCGTGTCCGGCGCGACGCTGCGCCGAACGCTGCTCTTTACCGGCGTGCGCGTGAATTCCTACGCCACAGTCGAGAACGCCGTCGTCCTGCCTTATGTCGACGTCGGCCGTTCGGCGCGGCTCGCCAATGTTGTCGTCGATCGTGGCGTGCAGATTCCGCAGGGCCTCGTTGTTGGGGAGGATCCGCAGTTCGACGCCGCGCGCTTCCGACGCACCGAAGGCGGCGTTTGCCTCATTACGCAGCCGATGATCGACAGGCTGAGCGCATGAGTTCGCTACGCGCGCTCGCCATCGCTTCGGAAATGGCGCCCTTCGTCAAGACTGGCGGACTGGCGGATGTCGTCGGCGCGCTACCGCATGCGCTCGCCGACGAAAACATCGAATTGCGCACGCTTATTCCGGGCTATCCCGACGTTCTCGCGACGCTACGAGCAGGCGACACGGTTCTTGAGTTCGATGATCTCTTTGGCGGTCCCGCATGGGTTCATGCCGCCCGCCATCATGGCGTCGTGATCTACACGCTCATTGCGCCACATCTTTATGCGCGCGAAGGCGGACTTTATACAGGGTGCGATGGCGTCGATTATCCCGACAACGCCTTTCGCTTCGCCGCGCTGGCTTGGGCGGGCGCGCAGATCGGGCTTGGCGCGGATGGATTTGCGCCTGACGTGGTGCATGCGCATGACTGGCAAGCGGCGCTTGCGCCAGCCTATATGCATTATGCTGATCATCCGCGGCCGGCCACGATCGTCAGCATTCACAACATCGCCTTTCAGGGTAAATTCCCAAAGGCGCTGCTCGAACCGCTGCGCCTGCCGCAGCGCGCTTTTTCGATCGATGGCGTCGAATATTACGGCGGGATCGGCTTCTTGAAGGCCGGCCTGCAACTCGCAGACCGCATTACCACGGTGTCGCCAAGCTATGCGCGCGAGATTGAAACGCCAGAATTCGGCATGGGCCTCGAGGGACTCTTGCGGGCGCGGGCGGGCCACGTAAGCGGCATTTTGAACGGCGTCGACGAGGAGGCGTGGAACCCGGCGACCGATACGCATATTGAAACGCTCTATGATCATTGGAGTCTGGCGTCACGCGCCAAGAACAAAGCCGCTTTGCAGAAGCGCCTGGGGCTGCGCGTCGAGCCCGATGCTTTTCTCGTCGGCGTCGTCAGCCGCCTGACCTGGCAAAAGGGGCTCGACCTGCTGCTCGAAGTTTTGCCGCAGCTCATGAGCGGGCGTGCGCAACTCGCGCTGCTCGGCGCCGGCGACGAGGCGCTTGAAGAAGAATTCGCGGCCGCAGAGTCGGCGCATAAGGGCCGTGTCGGCGTTCATATCGGCTACAGTGAAGAGCTTGCGCATATGATTCAGGCCGGCGCCGACGCCTTTCTTGTCCCCTCGCGCTTCGAGCCTTGCGGGCTGACGCAGCTTTATGCGCTGCGTTACGGCGCCGTGCCGATCGTCTCGCGCGTTGGCGGATTGAAAGACACGATCATCGACGCCAATGAAATGGCGTTGCAAGCTGAAGTCGCGACAGGGCTGCAATTTTCGCCGACGACTGCGGAAGCGCTCGCCATGGCGCTGCGCGAAGCCGAACGGCTGTTCGGCGACGCCGAGACATGGCGCAAGATTCAGGTCAGCGGCATGAGGACAGACGTGTCCTGGCGCAATCCGGCGCGCCGCTACGCCACGCTGTTTCGCGACGCGGTCATCGCGAAAGTTGGGTGACGCCTCGCAAATCCACTGTCATGGCCGGCCTTGTGCCGGCCATCCACGCTTTAATTCGGCGCAACGATGCAAGTATGCGGA
This sequence comes from Methylocystis sp. B8, assembly GCF_005771425.1. Taxonomy (GTDB): domain Bacteria; phylum Pseudomonadota; class Alphaproteobacteria; order Rhizobiales; family Beijerinckiaceae; genus Methylocystis. The sequence continues at coordinate 210,952 of NZ_VBTZ01000004.1, forward strand.
ATGCCTCTATTCATACTCGCCCAATTAGGCTGTGGGGATGCCCGCGACAAGCATGGGCATGACGAATCGGGGAGATCCAAATGATTGGCCTCCTCACAGATGGCGCGCCGGAGCCGCTTGGCGTCACGCCAGATGAGAGCGGCGCGAATGTCGCTATCTTTTCTGCGCACGCTAAATCGATCGAGCTTTGTCTTTTTAATGAAGCTGACGAAGAAATTGCGCGCATAAAATTGCCGGCGCGCAGCGGCGACGTTTTTCATGGATATATCGAAGGTTTGAGAGAAGGCCAGCGCTACGGCTTTCGCGCTTATGGACCCGATGCGCCCCACGACGGCCATCGCTTCAATCCAGCGAAACTTCTCGTCGATCCTTACGCGCTCGCGCTCGACCGCGCCTTCACGCTGCATCCTTCGTTGTTCGCTTATGGCGAGGCGGCGGGCGCCGATAGCGCCGTGCATCTGCCGAAGGCGATCATCACGAAGCCGGTCTACGCGGATTCGGCGCGGCTCAGACATCCGTGGGCCGATACGATCATCTACGAGCTTCACGTCAAAGGCTTCACCGCGCTTCATCCTGACATTCCGCCGCATCTGCGCGGGACCTTCGCCGGTCTCGCGCATGACGCGGCGATCGCGCATTTAAAGCGCCTCGGCGTGACGACGCTGGAGCTACTGCCTTGCGCCGCATGGATCGACGAACGTCATCTGCCGCCGCTCGGCCTCTCTGATTACTGGGGCTACAACCCGATCGCGATGATGGCGCCCGATCCGCGTCTGGCGCCGGGCGGCTGGCGCGAAGTTCGGGGAGCCGTCGCGAGGCTCCATGACTCCGGATTCGAAGTCATCCTCGACGTCGTGTTCAACCATACGGGCGAGAGCGACGAATTCGGTCCGACGGTCTCTTTCCGCGGACTCGACAACGCCAGCTACTACCGGCTCGCAGAAGATCGCGCGCGTTATGCTAATGACTCGGCCTGCGGCAATGTTCTCGACTGCGCGCGCGCGCCTGTCGTTCGCCTCATCATGGATGCGCTGCGCGCATGGGCGCTGTATGGCGGCGTCGATGGCTTCCGTTTCGATCTGGCGCCGACGCTCGCGCGTGGTTCTTCGTGGTTTAATCGCGACGCGCCGTTTCTTTCAGCGCTGCTGCAAGATCCCATATTGCGGGATTTGAAGCTTATCGCCGAGCCCTGGGACCTCGGCCCCGGCGGCTATCAGCTCGGCAAGTTTCCCGAGCCTTTCGCCGAATGGAACGATCGCTACAAGGATAGCGCGCGGCGATTCTGGCGCGGCGATTCCTGCGGCGTCGCCGAGCTCGCGACGCGCTTCGCCGGCTCGCAGGATGTCTTTTTGCGCAGACGTCCTTCGCGCAGCGTCAATTTCATCGTGGCGCATGACGGCTTTACGCTGCGCGATCTCGTCTCCTATGCGCATAAGCATAATGAAGCGAACGGCGAAGAGAACCGCGACGGCGCTGACCACAATCTCTCCTGGAACAGTGGCGTCGAAGGCGAGAGCGAAGACGCAGCGATCAATGCGGCGCGCGCGCGAGACGCGCGCAATCTGCTCGCGACGCTGCTTTTCTCGCGCGGGACGCCGATGCTCCTCATGGGCTCGGAACTTGGCAAGGCGCAGTCCGGCAACAATAATGCCTATGCGCAGGATAACGCCCTCTCATGGATCGATTGGGCGCAAGCCGACGAGCAGCTGATCGAAACAACGGCGAAGCTCATCGCGCTTCGCAAGCGGCATACAGCATTGCGCGATGATCGCTTTCTTGATGGCGAATCGCATGACGCTGCGCTCATCCCCGACGTCGAATGGCTGCGCCCTGACGGCGCGCCGATGCGCGAAGATGATTGGCGCGACGGCGACGCACAAACGCTTGTGGCGGCGCTTTATGCCGAAGACGACCGCGTCATCGTCGTTCTGCATCGCGGTTCGCAGAAGATCGTCATGCGACCCTCGCCTGCCCGAGAAAATCACGGCTGGAAATTGGCGTTCAGTTCAGCAATGGACGGCGCGGACGAAGATGTTGAAGGAAGCCTCTTCGTCGCACCGAGCTCGGTGACGTTTCTCGTCGAAGAGAGGCGCGTGTTGCGCCGATCCTCAGGGCCTGTTCCGGAAGAAATGCTGTCGCGTCTTGCCGAGGCCGCAGGCGTTCAAAGACAGTGGCGGAGCGTAGAAGGGGCCCTGCATGACGTTCCCCGCGAAACGGTCTCAGCGTTGCTGGCGCAACTCGGCTTTCCGGCGGGCACGCTCAACGACGTCCGCGACAGTCTCGCGCGGCTTTCCGATTTTCGCGATAGGCGCGCCCTGCCGGAGAGTTGCTCGGCGAAGGAGGGCGAGTCTTTCACCCTTCGGCTCGCCGCGCGCGACGGCCGCATCCCGGGCTGGATCATCGCCACGCACGAAGACGGAAGCAAGTCGCGCATTGCGCTACGCGCAGAAAACGCCACGCCGACCACATGGCAGGGACTTGACGGAAGACGCTGTGAAGGGGTCGAGGCGCGGCTTCCACCACTTCCGGCGGGTCGTCATCGCTTGTCGCTCGAGAGCGGCGAGATTTGTGCGCTCACTGTCGCGACGATGCGCTGCCATTTGCCGGAGGATGCGCGACGCGAGTTCGGCATTTCCGCGCAGCTTTATTCCGTGCGTCGCGACGGCGATCAGGGAATCGGCGACTTTTCGACGCTCGTGGAACTTGCGTGCGTTGGCGCGAATGCCGGCGCTGCGCTCATTGCGATCAATCCGTTGCACGCTCTGTTTGCGCAAGATCGCTCACACGCCAGCCCGTATTATCCTTCCGACCGGCGCTTCCTTGATCCCCTTTATATCGACGTCGCTAACTTGGCGCGCACGCTTGGCGCTGCAATCGATTTCGATGAGAGTTCTGCGGTCGCGCTCCGCGCCGTTCCAGAGGTCGACTATCCTGGCGTTCATACGTTGAAGATGGCGGCGCTCGAGCGCGCTTTCGAAGGTTTCCTCGATCTCATGCGCCGCCAGCCTGATGCGACGCCCGCTGCGTCGTTCTCGCGCTTCATCGCCCAAGGCGGGGCGACGCTCGCGCGCTTCTGCCTGTTCGAGGCGATCAGCGAGACGCGCGGTGGCCAGGGCTGGCGGATGTGGCCGCCCGAGCTTCGCGAGGCGAGCGCTGCGGCGTTATTTGCTTTCGCGAGCGAACATGAGTCGCGCATTCGCTTTCACCAGTTTCTGCAATGGCTCTCCGAGGCGCAGTTTGCGCAAGCGGCGCAGGATGCGCGCGCCGCCGGTCTGTCGCTCGGCTTCTGCCGCGACCTCGCCATCGGCGCGGCGCCAGACGGCGCGGAGCATTGGAGCCGCGCGGGATGTTTCATTGACGGCTTTTCGATTGGCGCGCCGCCTGACCCATTCAATCCGGAGGGCCAGAGCTGGGGCCTCCCGCCGCCCAATCCAATCGAAATGGAAAAAGATGGCGGCGCCGATTTCGCGGAGCTGTTGCGCGCCAACATGCGCCATGCCGGCGCGCTGCGCATCGATCACGTCATGGGCCTCGCGCGGCTTTTCCTCGTTCCGGACGGCGAAAGGCCCGCGGCCGGCGCCTATGTCAGTTATCCGTTTGACGCCTTGCTTGGCCAACTTGCGCTCGAAAGCCAGCGCGCGCAATGCCTCGTCGTCGGCGAAGACCTCGGCACTGTGCCGCGAGGGTTCCGGGAGCGCGTCGCGCCGGCCGACGTGCTGAGCTATCGCGTTCTATGGTTCGAGCGCTCGGGCGAGAGCTTCATGCAGCCGAAACTTTATCCGAAGAGCGCCATGGCCTGCGTGTCGACGCATGATCTGCCGACCATCGCAGGGTGGTGGGCGGCGGCCGACATAGCCGAGAAGGAAACGTTGGGGCTCATTGCTCCGGAGGCGGCTGAAGCTTCCCGTGCTGCGCGGCGCGCAGAAAAACACGCGCTCCTCGAAGCGCTTCGCGCTCAGGCGCTGATCGGCGACGCTCATCAATCTTCGAGCCCCTTTGACGACGCCTTGGCGCAGGCGCTCCATGCGTTCGTCGCGCGTACGCCGTCTTTGCTCGCAATGGCGCAGCTCGACGATCTCGCGGGCGAGACGAGCGCCATCAATCTGCCCGGCACGGATCGGGAACGCTCGAATTGGCGGCGAAGGTTGCCCCGATTGCTCAATGAACTTTTTGATTCGCCGCGCGCATGCGCGATCCTCGCCGGGCTTTGCCGCAATGTGGACGCTATTTCAGGGGCATATCCGGCGTCTGGCGAAATTGATGCCGCGGATGGACATGAGCGTTTCGGGCAGGGCGCGTAACGAGGCCACGAAGCGCAGGCTGATGTCTGCGGCGCTCGTTGCGATTCCTTTCGCCTTCCCGGCGCATGCCGAGCAACAGAGCGCGGATGTCTCGTCAAAGCAGCAGGAATTGCGCGGCCTTGAAGACACCATGGGCGCCGCTCAGGAGCGGGCGCGTAAGCTTGAAGAGCAGCTCATAGATCACGCTGCGGCGCGCGAAAGACTGAACGGCGCGCTTATTGATGCGACGCTGCGGCTGCAGGAGACGGAAACGCGCGCAGCCGAGATCGAGGAGCGGCTTTCGACGCTCACCGAGAACGAGCGGAAGATTGTGTCCTCACTCGACAGTCGGCGCGCGTTGATTATGGAAATTCTCACCGTCCTGCAGCGCATGGGCCGTCGGCCGCCGCCGGCGCTGATGGCGCGACCGCAGGAGATTCTCGAAGCCGTGCGCGCGTCGCTTGCGCTCGGCGCGGTGCTGCCGCAAATGCGCGCCGAGGCGCGGCAGCTTCAGCGCGACCTGACCGAATTGGAGCAGGTGCGCGACGGCGTCCGGCGCGAACAGAATCTTCTTGGCGAACAGCGCGCAAGCCTCAAGGCGCAGCGCGAAAGGCTTGCGCCGATGATCGCCGAGCGCCAGGAGGCGCTCTCGACCGCGCAAAGCGCATTGAAGGCGGAGCAAGAGCGCGCACGGTCGCTGGCGCAACGCGCAACGAGCCTTAAGGACCTCATTGCGCGGATGGAGGCGGAAAGCGTGGCGGCGCAGCGCGCGGCGGAGGCGGCGCGCAAGGCCGACGAAGAGCGCGCGGCGGCTCAGGCCAAGCTTTCCGAGCAGGAACGGCTCAAGGCGCTGTCTGCGCCGTTTAAAGACCCGGCTCGGCTTGCGCCGGCGGTCGCCTTCGTCGATCTCAAAGGCCGGCTGCCGGCTCCCGCTTCAGGATCGATTGTGCGCCGTTTTGGGGCGCCGGACGGTTTTGGGGGCAAGGAGAGGGGGCTGTCGATCGCGGCGCGGGAAAATGGCGTCGTTATCGCCCCTTGCGATGGATGGATAGCCTTTTCAGGGCCTTATCGAAGTTATGGACAACTCTTGATCATCAACGTCGGCGGCGGCTATTATGTGGTCCTGGCCGGCATGAGTCGCACCAATGTCAACGTGGGACAGTTTGTTCTCGCGGGTGAGCCGGTAGCCAGCATGGGTGACGGGACCGCGCAAACCGCGGCGACCATCGCAATCGGCGCGAAACAACCCATACTTTATGTTGAGTTCCGCAAGGACGGAGCGTCAATCGACTCGGGCCCATGGTGGGCAAAGTCAGACAGTCGGAAGGTCGGCGGATGATTCGCAAAACAGTCCTTATCGCTACGGGAATCGCTATTGGAGCGGGATGCGCCACGCTGGGTCAGCAGGCGCGCGCCGTCATCGGCGCTCCGGCTCAGGCGGCTTCTGCCGACACCTATAAGAACTTGAGCCTTTTCGGCGACGTGTTCGACAAGGTGCGGGCCGACTATGTCGAAAAGCCCGACGAGCAGAAGCTTGTCGAAAACGCCATCAACGGCATGCTGACCTCGCTCGATCCGCATTCCAGCTACCTCGACGCCAAAGCGTTCAAGGACATGCGGACTCAGACCGAAGGCAAGTTCGGCGGTCTGGGCATCGAGGTCACGCAGGAAGACGGACTCGTTAAGGTCGTGGCGCCGATCGACGACACGCCGGCCTCGAAGGCCGGGATCCTTTCGGGCGACCTCATCGGCGCCATCGACGACGAGACCGTCCAGGGCATGACGCTCAATCAGGCTGTCGACAAGATGCGCGGCGCGATCAACACGCCGGTCAAGCTGACGATTTTCCGCGGCAAGAACAAAGACAAGATCGACGTTAAACTCGTCCGGGCCGAGATTCACATCAAATCCGTGCGTTCGCGCAAACAGGGCGATGACATCGCTTATATTCGCATCTCGCAGTTCAATGAGGAGACGGCGGAAGGCCTGCGCAACGCCATGGCCAAGGCGGTGCAGGAAATTCCTGCGGACAAGTTCAAGGGCTACATCATCGACCTGCGCAACAATCCGGGCGGATTGCTCGATCAGTCGATCCAGGTCGTCAACACCTTCATCGACAAAGGCGAGATCGTTTCTACGCGCGGCCGCAACGCCGATGAAACCCAGCGCTATAACGCTCGTGGCTCGGGCGATTTGTCGAAGGGCAAGCCGGTTGTCGTGCTGATCAATGGCGGTTCGGCTTCGGCGTCCGAAATTGTCGCCGGCGCGCTGCAAGACCACAAGCGCGCGACGCTGATCGGAACGCGCTCCTTCGGCAAGGGCTCCGTGCAGACCATTATTCCGCTCGGCGGCAGCGCCGGCGCGCTGCGGCTGACGACGGCGCGCTATTACACGCCATCGGGCCGCTCCATCCAAGCCAAAGGCATCGATCCGGACATGGTCATCCTGCAGGAGGTGCCGGACGAGCTTAAAGGCAAGGACGACACCAAGGGCGAGGCCTCGCTCAAGGGCCATCTCAAGAATGGCGAGGACGAGAAGACCGGCTCGCAGGCCTATGTCCCGCCGGACGAGACGAAGGACAAGCAGCTCATCGCTGCGGTCGAACTTTTGCACGGCAAGCCGAGGGCGCAAATCCTCGCCGAGCAGACAAAGGACGTCGCCAAGGACGTCACCAAACCGCCGGCCAAAGCCGCGAATTGACGGGGCAGTCTGCGGGGCTTAGGCAGTCGGCGGGAGTTCCGGCCGTCGATGAGTTTTCTTTCCACTTACGCTAATCCAACGCGCTTTCTGCGGTTTGCAGAAGGCGCGTTGCCGTGGCTTTCAGGCGCCACTCTGCTGCTGCTGGCAATCGGGCTCTACGGCGCCTTCACGGCGCCGCCCGATTATCAGCAGGGCGAAACGGTCCGGATCATGTACATCCATGTTCCGTCCGCCTGGATCGCGATCTTCGCTTATGTCGTGATGACCTCGGCGTCGCTCGGCGTTCTCGTGTGGCGTCATCCGCTGGCGGACGCGGCGCAGAAAACCGCGGCGAATCTCGGCGCCGCCTTCACGTTCATCTGTCTCGTCACCGGCTCGCTTTGGGGCAAGCCGATGTGGGGCACATTCTGGGTGTGGGACGCGCGCCTCACCTCGATGCTGGTTCTCTTTCTCCTTTATCTCGGCCTCATCGCCGTAAGGCAGACAATGGACGACACGCCGCGCGGCGCGCGCATCGCGGCGATCATGACGCTCGTCGGCGCAATCGACATTCCGATCATCAAATATTCGGTCGACTGGTGGAATACGCTGCATCAACCGGCTTCGGTGTTTCGCATTGGCGGACCTTCGATATCGGGATCGATGCTGTGGCCGCTCATTATCATGACGCTCGCTGGGACGCTGCTATTTTTGACGTTGCATGTGATGGCGATTCGCAATGAAATCCTGCGGCGCCGCTTGGCGCGGCTTTCCATGCAAGCGGTCCGCGCCGGTGAACCTGCCGGCGACGAAAGCATGGAGCCGGCGAAGTGAGCGATCACTGGCTTTACATCGCCGCCGCCTATGGGGTGACGGTCGTGACGCTCGGCGTCGTCACCTTACGCATCATCCTCGATTATCGGCGTCTGCGCGCAGAGCTGGCGCGCTTCGGCGCGGCTGGCGCGCGCGATCAAGGAGAGGACGCGTGAGCGACGCCGTCGCGCCGCGTTCAGCGCTGCGTTTTCTACCCCTGGCGCTCTTCGCGCTGCTGGCGCTCGTCTTTCTTGTGCGGCTCTTCTCCGGCGACGCGTCGCGCATTCCCTCGGCGCTCATTGGCAAGCCCGCGCCTGCCTTCGATCTGCCGGCGCTTGAAGGATTAGCCGGCGTTCCGGGTCTCTCGACAGAGGATTTGCGCAAGGGTCACGTCAGCCTCGTCAATGTTTTCGCGAGTTGGTGCGGGCCATGCCGACAGGAGCATCCTGTTCTTATGGCGATCGCCGGCGATGAAGCGCTCAAGGCGAAAGGCGTCGCGCTCTACGGGCTTTCCTACAAGGACGAGAGGGCGAAGGCGTTGGGCTTTCTTGAGGAGGGCGGCAATCCTTTCGCGCGCGTCGGCGTCGACCCCCTAGGCCGCACGGCGATCGACTTCGGCGTCTATGGCGTGCCGGAGACCTTCGTCATTACGGGCGACGGAACCATCGCCTATAAATTCGTCGGGCCGCTGACGCCTTCCGCCGTCGCGACGACGCTCATTCCCGAGATTGAGAAGGCGATGGCGGGCAGCGGCGCCGCGACGCGCTGAGCGTGTGAGTTAAGGCGCTCTGAGGAAGAGGCCCACTGTAAGCGCCGCGCCGATTACGATGATGAAGATGCGCAGGAGCCTTTCATCGATGTGGTGAATCAGGCGCGCGCCCACGATCCCGCCGATCGTTGCCCCCGCGCTCGTCACCAGAGCCTGCGGCCAATGCAGATCCGGCGAAAACAGGAAGATGACGACGGCGGAAGCGTTCATGACGCCCGCGAGAACATTCTTGGTGGCGCTGGCGATGCGCACGCCCTGTCCGGCCATGGTGAGCGCGGCGACCATCAGAAAGCCGATGCCGCCGCCGAAATAGCCGCCGTAAATTGAAATCAGAAATTGCGCGAGCCCCGCGCCCGGCGCGCTGAGATGCGTATGCGTCTCGCTGGGTTTGCGAAAGAAACTGCCCCAAGCGAAGACCCCAGTCGCGAAGAGCACCAGCCATGGCACGAGACGCGCGAAAAGACCGCGTGGCGTCGCCAGCAGCACCGCCGCGCCGACGGCGCCGCCGACGATGCTGATGACGAACAGCGTGCGCAGCGAAAGCCCGTTGGCGCCCGTTGCGAGTTTGCGGCCTGTCCAACCTGTCGCGACCTGTGCCGGAAACAGCGCCACGCATGACGTGACATTGGCGGCGAGCGCGTCCATGCCCGTAAACATCAGCATGGGAAGCGTGAGGAACGAGCCGCCGCCGGCAAGCGCATTCTGCGCGCCCGCCCAAGTCGCCACGGCAAACAGCAGAATGAAAGCCATGCGCGCCTATGTCAGGTCACGCCATTCAAATCAAGCGGGCGGACTCCATCATCAGCCCGTCGGCCACGACGCGAACGAGCTTCTCGAGCTGGTCGTCGAGGAGCTTGGGCGGCGTGTCGGCGATCTTCTCCTCAAGTCCGAGCGATACGACGCCATGCACGGCCGAGAATAGCGTTCGGGCGAAAGCCGCGCGCGCCAAATGGTTTGTTCCCGGCAGCAGCTGGGATAGGGGCGCGTCGAGCCGATTGAACAGGCGATTGCGCGCGTCGACATACCATTGCGGGGGCGCGACGCCCGGCGGCAGGCGATGTTCGAAAAGCGCGCGCCAACTCGGCTGTTCCGCTCTTGCAAAATGCAAATAGGTCCGCGCCATTGCTTGGAGCGCTTGCGTGGCCTCAGCGTCTCCCAGCGCCAAATCGATCGCGGATTCGAGGCGCGCCAGCGTTCGCTCGTTGACGCACAGGATCAATTCGTCGAGGTCATCGAAAGCGGTATAGATAGCGCCGAGCGCACAGCCAGCCGCAGCGGCAAGATCTCGCGCCTTTAGACCGGCGAGGCCTTGTGTGGCGACTGTTTCCCGGGCGACTTCGATCAATCGCTCGCGCAACTGAGAACGGCGGTCGGCTCCAGCCTCGATCGTTTTCTGATTCAACGGGGACCTCCTCCCGAGCTTGAACATAGTTCATTTATTATTGACGGCGGCGCGAAAGCGCTTAGTCTCAATTATGAACGCAGTTCATGGCGAAAGGCTGGCCTTAAGGCCCATTGTAACGCGCCAGACTTGACCGATCCTTAAGGGTAATCGACGAAAGTCTCCGCGCCCCTCCCGGATGTTTTGGACATGACGCATTCGCTTCTCGCTTCGCGGCGCTTCGCGCCGTTGTTCTGGCGTCAGTTCCTCGCGGCCTTTAACGATAATTTTCTGAAGAACGCCTTGGTGCTTTTGATCTTGGCCCATACGGCCGAGAGTGGGCCTACTCTCGTAACTCTCGCCGGCGCAGCCTTCATCGCGCCGTTCTTTTTCCTATCGGCGATCGGCGGCGAATTCGCCGACAAATATGACAAGGCGCGCGTCGTGCGTTGGCTGAGCGTCGCCGAACTCGGCGTCGCCGTCCTGTCGGCGGCGGGCTTTCTTTTCGCCAATATACCGGCGCTCTTTGGCGCGCTCATTCTCTTTGGCGTCATCGGCGCGCTCTTTGGCCCGATTAAATACGGCATTCTGCCGGACCATCTGACCCAGGAGGAGCTTCCGGCCGGCAATGCGCTCGTCGAGAGCGCGACCTTCTTCGCGATATTGACCGGCACCATCGCCGGCGGCGTCGCCCTCCATGTGGGAGATGGGGTGATCCTCGCCGGGGCGGTCATGGGCGTCGCGGTTCTCGCTCTTGGCGCAGCGTGGCTCATTCCGCCAACGGGGCGCGCGGATCCCGATCTTGCCGTCGACGCGAATGTCTTCCGCTCGACCTTCAAACTTTTGCGGCACTTGCGCGCCCAGCCAGAGTTGCGGCGGCTTGCAATCGTCACAAGCCTCTTTTGGCTGTTCGGCTCCATCGCCATGTCGTTGGCGCCCTCGCTCATTACCCAGACGCTGCATGGCGCCGAGATCGTCGTGAGCGTGCATCTCGCGCTGTTTGCCGTCGGCATCGCTGCAGGATCGGGCCTCGCCGCCTTTCTGCTCAAGGGCAAGATCGTGCTGCTTCCCTCGGCCGTCGGCGCGGCCCTCGTCGCCTTGGGGTCAGCGGACCTCGGCGTTGCGCTTCTACTCTCGCCTGCGCCCGCCGCAGCGACGGGGCTATTGCCGGAAGCCTATTTTGCTCAGCCGCTCGCCTGGCGCGCCGCGATCGATTTTTCATTGCTCGCGATCGCCGGCGGCCTGATGATCGTGCCGTCCTTCGCCGCCATTCAGGCGCGGAGCGCGCCGCAGGAACGCGCCCGCACCATCGCCGCGGTCAGCGTGCAGAACGCCGCTTTCATGGCGCTCGGCGGCGTCGGCGTGGCGGGACTGCAGAGCCTCGGCGTCTCGTTCGCGGCGATCCTACTTGGCGTGGCGGCCGTTGCGCTCGCCGCTTCAATTTGGATGGTTAATGTGGTCGTCGCTTCGCCGTTGCAGGATCTGCTCTCGATCTTCTTTCGCGCCTTCTACCGTCTCGACGTGAAGGGGCTGGAAAATTTCGACCGGGCCGGGCCCAATCCCATCGTCGCGCTCAATCATGTGAGTTTCCTCGACGCGGCGGCGATTCTCGCCGTCATGCCAAAGGAGCCGGTTTTCGCCGTCGACCACACGATCGCGAAAAAATGGTGGGCGAAGCTGTTTCTCAAATTCGCGCGCGCCATCCCGCTTGATCCATCAAATCCGTTCGGCGTGCGCGCTCTTGTCAATGCGGTCAAGGACGGAAATCCGCTCGTCATCTTCCCAGAAGGCAGGCTTACGGTCACAGGCAGTCTGATGAAAGTCTATGATGGAGCCGGACTGGTTGCGGAAAAATCCGGCGCGATGATCGTGCCTGTTCGCATTGACGGCGCCGAGGCGACGATGTTCTCCCGGCTGACGCGTGAACAGGCGCGCCGCCGCTGGTTTCCAAAAGTCACGCTTACCGTAATCGAACCCGTCCGACTGACCGTTGACGACGGGCTGAAGGGAAAGGCGCGTCGGATTGCGGCAGGCGCGGCGCTCTATCACGTTATGTCGGATCTCGTCTTCCGCACGACGAATATCGATCGCACTCTTTTTGAAGCCGTTGTCGAAGCGGCGCGCGCGCATGGGCTCTCGCTAGTCGCGCTTGAAGATCCGGTCGCCGGCAAGTTGAGCTATCGCAGGCTTTTGATCGGAACGCGCGCGCTCGCCAACAAAATTGCGAATATCGGCAAGCCGGGCGACGCAATCGGACTGATGTTGCCGAACGCCAATGGCGCGGGAGTGACTTTCCTGGCGATCATTTCCGCCGGTCGCATCCCGGCGATGATCAATTTCACCGCCGGCGCCGCAAATATTCTCGCGGGCTGCGAGGCGGCGCAGGCGGGGACGCTTCTAACGTCGCGCGGCTTTATTGAGAAAGCCAACCTCGAAAAACTCGTCGCCGCTCTCGAAGAGAAAGTGGCGATCGTCTATCTTGAGGACATAAGGGCGCGCGTCTCGCTTGGCGATAAGCTCGACGCCTTCCGACGATTCCGACAGCCCATTGTCGCGCGTAAGGCCGACGACGTGGCGGTTATTCTTTTCACCTCAGGTTCGGAGGGCGCGCCAAAGGGCGTAGCGCTGTCGCATAAAAACATGCTCGCCAATGCGGCGCAGGCGGCGGCGCGCATCGACTTCGGACGGGCCGACAAGGTCTTCAATGTCCTGCCGATGTTCCACTCCTTCGGTCTGACGGTCGGCTTTACGCTGCCGCTGATCTCGGGCGTTCCGATCTATCTTTATCCGTCGCCGTTGCACTATCGCATCGTGCCCGAACTCGTTTACGGCGCAAACGCGACGATTCTTTTCGGGACTGACACGTTTCTCGCGGGCTACGCCCGCGCGGCGCACTCTTATGATTTCCGATCTATTCGCTATGTCGTCGCCGGCGCAGAGCCCGTGAAGCAAGTGACGCGCGATACGTGGTTGGAGAAGTTCGGCGTGCGCATTCTCGAGGGTTATGGCGTGACGGAAGCCGCTCCAGTGCTCGCGCTCAACACGCCGATGTTCAATAAGTTCGGCACAGTCGGACGGATGATGCCAGGCGTTGAGCATAGGCTCGAACCCGTCCCTGGCGTGGAGAACGGCGGACGTCTGTTGGTGCGCGGACCCAACGTCATGATGGGTTATCTCAAAGTCGATAAGCCCGGCGTGGTGCAGCCTCCGGAGAATGGCTGGCACGATACGGGCGACATCGTCACGATCGATGCGCAAGGCTATGTGACGATCAAAGGTCGCGCCAAGCGTTTCGCCAAGATCGGCGGCGAGATGATTTCGCTGGCGGCCATCGAACAACTGGCGGCGGAACTTTGGCCGGATGCGCTATCGTCGGCGGCGACGGAGATCGATCCGCGCAAGGGCGAGAGAATCGTTCTCGTGACGCAGCAGAAGGACGCCACGCGCGCAAATTTCCAGACCTACGCCAAGTCGAAAGGCGCATCCGATCTGATGATCCCGGCGGAGATCGTGATCGTTGAGCATGTGCCGCTTCTTGGTTCAGGCAAAGTCGATTTCGCCGCAGTGACGAAGTTGGTGCGCGAGCGTGGGCGTTATATTCTACCTAATCCGCGGCTGCCCAACGGTCTGCACGGACGCATAGATGGAAACGCCGCGATCTCGGTTTGAATGGGCATCTCGTTTGAACGTCTATGAGAGAATCACCGTTGGCGTTGCGGTCCTCGTCCTTCGAGACGCGCGCTGCGCGCGCTCCTCAGGATGAGGACCGTGTAGCGCTTTTCAGATATGTCGTTTTGCGGAACCTAAGGCCCCTCATCCTGAGGAGGCCTCGAAGAGGCCGTCTCGAAGGGCGAGGGGCCGATGTTCGTAATGCGAAGAGTTAGGTGAAGGCGCTCGTTTTTACGTCCAAAACGGCGCGAGCTTCTTCAGCCGCTTCTCGCTCTTTTTTGCGTGTGCGACGCCTTGCTGCGCCGCATGGGCGAACCAACCGCGTATGAAGCCCGAAGCTCGCAGCGCTTCTGGATTCTCCGCATCGATACGGTCGAGAAGCCCGTTGGCGACCTCCATGTCATTGAAGACGCCTAATTGATCTTGCATGTCGCTAAGCGTGCGTAAATAAGCATGCACGGCTTTGCCGTCCGCAAACAGGCTCTCGAAAAATTCCGCGCCGTAGCGCGCCTTTTTGAGCGCAATGCGGACAAGATGTCGTTCTTCGGCCGAAAGCGTCGCAAGGCCCTTGCTCTTCTTCAAGAGCCGCTTGTGAAGCCGCGTCAACGCATGAGCGGCAAACCTGCATGCCGATCCTGGCGTGCGCATCTCGGGCTCGACTTCCCAGTCATGCCGCTCGATCGCCAATTGCAAGTCGCCGACGAACCGCGACGTGTCATCAGACGACACCGCTTCATGCGCCGCGCGATAAGCCTTTTCGCGGCACGATTCGAGAGTGTCGGTTAGCGCATGAAAGCTCGCGTCGTCGCCAATCGCGTCCTGCACGCCGGACTTCAACGCGACGCCGAAGACGTCCCAATCGCGCGCGGCGCCGAGAACGGAAGCGAGAGTCTTGGCGCGATCGCGCGCCGTTTCGAGCGCCGGCCCGCCGAGAGTAGGTCGGAACAGGCCGATCGCCGCGCGCAGGCGACGCAAGGCGACGCGCATCTGATGCACGCTTTCCGGCGCGCTCGAGGTTGGAAGAAGCGGAACATTGGCCAGAAAATGTTCGAGCGAGGCGAAGAAGATGGCCGCTGCAGCGTCCTCAAGCGTGTCGTCTTGCGAGAGCTCGATCGGCTTCGCCTTGATCGCCGCCGACGCGTCGGCGGCGCTGGACGCCGGCTGCACGTCGTCGCGCACAGGCGAACTCGGGGGCTCTGATAGCTCCATACAGACGCTCTACTGCAGAATTAACGCAAACATAGGGTTCGGCGCGGGCGGCGCCACATTAAGCGCGCCAGAACCTTTCCCTCAAGCCCTTGATTAATACATCCGCGCTTGCTTTATCGCGGCGCAATATTCTTCTCGGGAGCTACGCCTCATGTCGACTTGGCCTCATTATGGCAAAATCACCGGTCCGATCGTGCTGATCGGCTTCGGCTCTATTGGCCGGGGCATTTTGCCGCTGATCGAGCGCCATTTCGATTTCGACAAATCGCGCTTCACCGTCATCGATCCCGTCGACACGCATCGCCGGCTGCTCGATGAGCGCGGCATCGCCTTTTTGAAAACGAATCTCACGCCCGACAACTATCGTGAGGTCTTGACGCCGCTGCTGACCAAGGGCGGCGGCCAGGGATTTGTCGTCAATCTCTCCGTCGACGTGTCTTCTCTCGCAATCATGAAACTCGCGCGTGAATTGAAGGCGCTCTACGTCGACACTGTCGTCGAACCTTGGCCGGGCTTCTACTTCGACAAGAGCAAGGGCAATGAAGCGCGCACCAATTACGCGCTGCGCGAAACGGTGCTCGAAGAGCGTCGCAAGAATCCTGGCGGATCGACGGCTGTCTCCTGCGTCGGCGCCAATCCGGGCATGGTGTCCTGGTTCGTCAAGCAGGCGCTCGTCAATATCGCGCGCGACACTGGCGCGCTCGATAAGGAACCCGCGTCGCGCGCCGAATGGGGCGCGCTGGCGCAAAAGCTCGGCATCAAGGGCATCCACATCGCCGAACGCGACACGCAACGCGCGCGCGATCCGAAGCCGCGGGGCGTCTTCGTCAATACCTGGTCGGTTGAAGGCTTCGTCTCCGAGGGCATGCAGCCCGCCGAACTCGGCTGGGGCACGCATGAAAAATCTTTACCTGACATCGGCCGCGCGCACGTCACCGGCTGCGGCGCGGCGATCTATCTGCTGTCGCCCGGCGCCAATACGCGCGTGCGCTCATGGTGTCCGACGCCTGGCGCGCAATATGGTTTTCTCGTCACCCATAATGAGTCGATCTCGATCGCCGATTTTCTGACGCTGCGCGACGAGACCGGTCGGGCGATCTATCGTCCGACATGTCACTATGCCTATCATCCCGCCGATGACGCCGTGCTCTCACTGCACGAGATGTTCGGCGCGGCGGGCAAGATGCAGGAGAGCTGGCAGATTCTCGACGAGCATGAAATTGTCGACGGAATCGACGAACTCGGCGTGCTGCTCTATGGGCACGCGAAAAACGCCTATTGGTATGGTTCGCAACTCTCGATCGAGGAGACGCGCGATCTTGCGCCTTATCAGAACGCGACCGGACTTCAGGTCAGTTCGGCGGCGCTCGCGGGCATGGTCTGGGCGCTGGAGAATCCGCAAGCCGGCATCGTCGAGGCCGACGAGGTGGATTACAAGCGCTGCCTCGACGTGCAGCTGCCTTATCTCGGGCCGGTCGTCGGGGTTTATACGGATTGGACGCCGCTCGAACGGCGTCCGGGGCTGTTCCCGGAAGACATCGACGAGAGCGATCCCTGGCAGTTCAGGAATATTCTGGTGCGCTGAGCGCCGCCTCAGGTCACATAAAAAAGCGCGCCGTCGAAAGTCGGCGCGCTTTTTTTCGGGCAATCCACTTGCCCGGGAGTAGTGTTCTCTATATGTTCTCATACAGGTTCTGGCGGTCGAGACGGCGACGCTCGCGGCTGTGGCAGAGGTTGCGGATATGGGACATGCGGCTCAATCAGTAACGGAAATGAAAGGCGCGCGGCTCGACGCGGGGGCGATCGTCGAGGCCGAGCGCAGACGCGGGCGGGGCGCGTTATCGAAGCGCAGCGGCCGTTTCGAGAAGGAGACGCGCGAAGAAACGGATGATGGCTGGGGGTCGCTAGAGAGTCTCGAAGCGCTCAAGACCAATTTCCACGTCGAAAAGCCGCGCACGATCATCACCAGGAACGATTCGCCCGATATTTCCTTCGATCGCTCGATCAATCCCTATCGCGGCTGCGAGCATGGCTGCGTTTATTGTTTCGCGCGCCCGACCCACGCTTATATGGGCTTTTCCCCAGGCCTCGATTTCGAGACGGAGATCTTTGTCAAAGAAGGCGCAGCGCAGCGTCTCGAACGTGAATTATCGGCGCCCGGCTATGTGCCGAAGACGATCGCCATCGGCACCAACACCGACCCTTATCAACCGGCCGAGAAGATCCATCGCGTCATGCGCTCGATCCTAGAGGCGCTCTCGCGGGCCAATCATCCGGTCGGCATCGTGACGAAGTCGGCGCTGGTGTTGCGCGACCTTGATCTCCTCGCGCCGATGGCGGCGAAAGGGCTCGCTAAGGTGGCAATCTCGGTCACGACGCTTGATCGCAAACTCGCGCGCCTCATGGAGCCGCGCGCCGCGACCCCGGAGCTGCGGCTCGAGACTATCGAAAAGCTCAGCGCCGCCGGCGTGCCGACCGCGGTGATGACGGCGCCGATCATTCCCTCGATCAATGACGACGAGATCGAGCGGATTTTGACGCGGGCGCACGCAGCCGGCGCGCGCGAAGCCGGCTATGTGCTGCTGCGCCTGCCGCTTGAGTTGCGCGACCTCTTCACCGAATGGCTGGTGGCGAATTTTCCCGACAGGGCGCGTCGCGCCTTGGCGCTTGTGCGTTCGACGCGAGACGGCAAGCTTTATGATTCCGCCTTTGGCGCCCGCATGAAGGGCGAAGGCCCCTACGCCTGGATGATCGGCCGGCGTTTTGAGGTCGCCGCCGCGCGACTCGGCTTTACGGAGAAAACAAGATTGCGAACGGATCTGTTCGAGCCGCCGCTGCGAACGCCGAAACAGCTCAGCCTCTTCTGAGAGCCGATTTTTCCGGCGCATGCTATGCGAGTCATTGCGCCCCCTTGCCAGCAGCCCGCCCTCCGCGCTTTATTCGCACGCGGCGCTAGCGCTCAACGTCGCTATTGCGCAAGACCGAGAGCCGCCCGGAGGGGAGCGTTTGTGACGGCCAAAGGGGTCAGTTTTCGACTGGAAGCCCAATTGCGGCGCAAGGGCGTGTGGCCGATCGCCGGCGTCGACGAAGTAGGCCGCGGTCCGCTTGCGGGACCGGTCGCCGCGGCGGCGGTGATTCTCGATCCCCAGCGGCGGCCGCGCGGCCTCGATGATTCCAAGGCTCTGAACCAGGCGCAGCGCGAAGAAGCTTTCGAGCGCATCATGGCCAGCGCGCTCGCCGTCAGCGTCGCTTTTGTCACCGCCGCCGAAATCGATCGCATCAATATTCGGCAGGCCTCGCTCGCGGCGATGGCGCGCGCCGTCGCCGGCCTGTCCCACGCGCCGGCCTATCTGCTCGTCGACGGCAATGATCGGCCGCCGGTCAATTGTCCCTGCCAGTTGATCATCAAGGGCGACGCGACCGCGCTCTCCATCGCCGCCGCCTCGATCGTCGCTAAGGTCGCCCGCGACGCGATGATGCGCCGTCTTGCCGCGCATTATCCGCAATATGGCTTTGAGACCAATGTCGGCTACGCCGTGCAGCATCACCTCGAAGCGCTGGCGCTGCACGGCGCGAGCCCGGCGCATCGTGCGAGCTTTACGCCCGTGCGCGAGGCGTGAGGTTCTTGGCAAGATTTTGCTAACCTTTTTATTTCTTTAAGACTTCCGTTCGAAAAAGAGACGCAAGCCGTTACTCGATCTAAACGCAGCCTTTACCTCCCTCATTCACTATCGCGCCTGTTGGTTGCGTAGATGGTGTTGAGTTCATGCGTAGCGCGCGCGTCGGGGCGGCTCGTCTTAAAGCCCGAATTCAGGTCACGCGTATCGGGCGCACCAGCGAAAGGCCGCTCCGCGCGACGGCGCGCAACGAAATCCTGTGTGGCGATTGCGCCGCGCTAATGGAGCGAATGGCGGACGAGAGCGTCGATCTCGTCTTCGCCGATCCGCCCTACAATCTCCAACTCGCCAGTCCTCTGCATCGGCCTGATCAAAGTCTCGTCGACGCCGTCGATAACGATTGGGACAAATTCGCGAGCTTCGCCGCCTATGACGCCTTCACGCGCGACTGGCTGTCGCAGGCGCGCCGGCTGATGAAGCCTTCGGCGACGATTTTCGTCATCGGCTCCTATCACAATATTTTCCGCGTCGGCGCGATCATGCAGGATCTGGGATTCTGGATCTTGAACGACATCGTCTGGCGCAAGAACAATCCGATGCCGAACTTTCGCGGCCGTCGCTTCACCAACGCGCATGAGACGATGATCTGGGCGGCGCGCGACCAGAGGGCGAAGAACTACACCTTCAACTATGAGGCGCTGAAGGCGGCGAACGAAGATTGCCAGATGCGCTCCGATTGGCTGCTGCCGATCTGCGGCGGCGCTGAACGGTTGAAGGACGGCGCCGGCCGCAAGACTCATCCGACGCAAAAGCCTGAGGCGCTGCTTGCGCGCGTCATCCTCTCCGCCTCGAGACCGGGCGATCTGGTGCTTGACCCCTTCTTTGGCACGGGAACGACCGGCGCCGTCGCTAAGCGCTTGGGCCGCGACTGGCTCGGCATCGAGCGCGATGGCGACTACAGAGCCGCGGCGCATGCGCGCATCGCGGCGATCGAGCCCTTGCCGCATGAGGCAGTCGCAACGGCGCCGTCGAAGCGCGCCGAGCCGCGCATCGCCTTCGCGAGCCTTGTCGAAGCGGGACTCATCGCCCCGGGCGCGACGCTTTTCGACGCCAAGCGTCGCCACCGCGCGGTGGTGCGCGCCGACGGCGCGCTGTCGCTCTCCGGATTCGTCGGGTCGATTCACAAGACCGGGGCGCTGGCGCAGGGCTTGCCGGCCTGCAATGGCTGGACCTTCTGGCATTATGAGGCGAAGAGCCGGCTCACGCCGATTGACGATTTGCGCAACGAAGCGCGCGCGCGGCTGCGCATCGCGGCGGAGTAATCAAGAGCCGTCATTGCGAGGAGCGTTGCGACGAAGCAATCCAGAGCCGTGGGCGCGACTCTGGATTGCTTCGCTTCGCTCGCAATGACGGCTTTATGCCAGGAACCCCGCGTAAAACCCGACGAGCAGCACGACGCCGATGAAGGCGCGATAGAAGACGAAGGGCCAGGCTGAAAAGCGTTCGAGAATCCGCAGCAAGCCCCAGATGGCGACAAAGGCGGAGATCGAGGCGACGAAAAGCCCGACTGTCAGCACGGCCCAGGCGTGAAAATCGAGCTGCGCCTTATGCAGCTCCCAGAGCTCCTTTAGCCCCGCGAGCGCGATCGCCGGCAGGCCAAGAAGAAACGAGAATCGCGCCGCTTCCTCGCGCCTGAGATCGAGGAAAAGCGCCGCCGTCAGAGTCGAGCCGGATCGCGACACGCCGGGAATGAGCGCGCCGACTTGCGCGAAGCCGACGATCATCGCGTCCTTCAGGCTGACATGTTCAAGCGTGCGCTTGTGATTGCAATAGAGCTCGGCGATGGCGAGCAGCGCCGCCATGACGATGCAGGAAATGCCGATCACCGGCAGCGTGCGCAATGGCGAGCCGCAGGTGTTGAGCGTATGCGACAGCGCGAGGCCGGCGATTCCGATCGGGACGGTCGCCAGCGCGATCCAAACGACGAAGCGAAGGGTCCAATCGTTGAAATCGCGCCGCACAAGCGCGCGAATAGAGCCCTCGGCGAGGGCGCGAATGTCGCTCCAGAAATAGCTGACGACGGCGGCGAGCGCCGCGAGCTGCATGGCGGCGGAAAAGGCGGAGCCGGGGTCTTTCCAGCCCAGGAGCGCCGGAACGATGCGCATATGCGCCGTCGAGGAGATCGGCAGAAGCTCGGTGATCCCTTGCACCACGCCAAGAACGGCGACTTTCATATAGCCGAGATCGACGAAACCGGTGTCGAGCCCATTGGTGCAAGCGGTCGCCATAAAATCCTCGTCTCGTTTATCGGCGCACGACGAATCGCGAAGCCGCCCGATCGACCCCGACTTCTGTCAAACAAGCTGGCCACGATCAAGGCGACGCGCATATCCCCGATGGGAGTGCGACTAGTGAAAGAGCGCGGCGGTTTTGAGGAGCGTCACCCAGACGCCCCAGGCGAGCGGCGCGCCGACGGCGGTCCAGGCGAGAATCAGCAGCAGCGACGCGCCCTTTGAGTCCGGCAGCCCGCGTGGCGCGCCCGGCGGATGAGCGTCCGTCGCCGTCGGCTCCAGCGCCTCCTCGACAAAATCCTCGAAGTCGGCGTGGACGTCGTCATCTTTCTCGATGACTTCAGCGACGGGGATGTGCTTTTGCGCCGCGACCTCTTCGTCGCTCATGAAATATTTCTCGGCGCATGGCCGCACGAGCAGATCGCAGACGAGCCCGCAGAGCAGCAGTCCCGCAAGCACATACATCGTCTGGTTGTAGGCGGCCTCGCGCGGCGCGCCGACGCTCAGCTGATATTCGCGGATGTAATTGACGAGCACAGGTCCGAGCACGCCCGCCGTCGACCAGGCGGTCAAAAGCCGGCCATGGATGGCGCCGACATGATGCGTGCCGAAGATATCGGCAAGGTAGGCGGGGATCGTCGCGAAGCCGCCGCCATACATGGTTATGATGACGGCGAAGAGCAGAACGAAAAGGCCGACCATTCCGCCATTCGCCGCGAAGGGTATCGCCGAATAAAGCGCCAGGCCGGCGATGAAGAAGATGGCGTAAGTGATCTTGCGGCCGAATTTGTCTGAGGCCGACGCCCAGCCGATGCGCCCGCCGATGTTGCACAGACTCAAAAGGCCGGTGAAGCCTGCAGCGATTGCTGCGATCTGCTTCTTCTGGTCTGCGTTAAGCTGATCGAAACCGACGTCTAAGCCGATGAGCTTGCCGCCGAAGACTTCCTGCAGCATCGGCGAGGCCATGCCGAGAACGCCGATGCCCGCCGATACGTTGAGACAGAGAACGCCCCAGAGCAGCCAAAATTGCGGCGTCTTCCATGCGACGTCGAGATGCACATGGCGATGCGTCACGAGGGCGTTCTTGGCCGCCACGGGCGGCGTAAAGTCTTGTGGCGCCCACCCTTCGGGCGGCACACGGTAGGCTAGCGCGCCTGCGACCATGAAGGCGAAATAGATCGCCGCGAGCGTGACGAAGGTCTGCCAGACGCCCGGCGACGACGGCGTCGCATAGAGCCCCATCAGCCGGTCGGCGAGCGGCGCGCCGATCATCGCGCCGCCGCCAAAGCCCATGATGGCGAGCCCGGTCGCGAGGCCGCGCCGGTCTGGGAACCATTTGATGAGCGTCGACACGGGCGAAATGTATCCGAGGCCGAGGCCGATGCCCCCGATCACGCCCGAGCCGATCCACAACATCCAGATCTGATGGACATAGACGCCGAGCGCCGAAATGAGCAGGCCGCCGCACCAGCAGCAGGCCGCCGCTAGCCCGGCTTTCCGTGGTCCGGCCGTTTCCAGCCAATGGCCGAAGACCGCCGCCGAGGAGCCGAGGAAGACGAAAAACAGCGTGAACGTCCACCCTAACCAGCTGATCTTCCAGTCGCAGCCGGTCGCGACGAGAGTCGCGAAAAACCCGAGCGTTTCCGGACATTCCTTCGGCTGCGCGCCGCCCACGACGCGCGACAGCGGCAGCCAGAAGACGGAAAATCCATAGGCCATGCCGATGCAGAGATGAATGGCGAGCGCCGCCGGCGGAACGAGCCAACGATTGAATGTGCGCGAAGCGACGGTGCGCTCGCGGCTGAAAAAATCGGAACGGGCGATGGCGTCGGCAGTCATTAAACTTCCGGACTTGCTTTTGTAGATCGGTTATCGCGCATGCGCAGCGCCTGGCACAAGCCTGTATTCTCGTGGCCTATGCCGTGATGTTTTCGACCTGTCGCTTGCGATTACTCGGGCGGCGTCGCGCCCAAACGACATTCAGCAACGCCAAGTGAATAATCATTCTACATATGACAATGGCATCACAGTAGCATCGTGCTGAGTTGGGGAGTGAAGGCTATGAAGATTAGATTGCTTTTTATCAGGACTGTCGCTTTGGGATTTGTTGCGTCGGCGATGATGAGCGTAACGGCGACGGCCGCCGGGGCGATCTTGCACGCCGCGAATGGCGATAAGAGCGCAGCTTCGTCCAACGCCTCAAATGATGGAGCGGTCGTGGTCAAAGCGCGGGGGATTTCGGGCAAGTTGAGAGATGGATTTATAAATGGCGGCATGAAGTCATGCGTCGAAAAGGCGAGCGAAGATCTGAAGGGCAATGAAGACTTTCTAAACAAGATGGGCGTTACAGCGGCATCCCTTCATACCTATTGCGAATGCGCATTGAATTATGCGGCCGACAACATAGAGCCGTCGGACATGGCCGATCTCGTAAAGGGGAGCGTGACATCGAGCTTGATGGAGAAGATGAATACTGGAATGGACGAATGTTTGAAGTCCATACTTCCCAAAAAATGAGACTGTCAGGGCGTCGGACGCGTTGACCTTTCGTCTAAGGCCCAATCCGCCGTCGGCTTCGGCATTTTCTGCCGGTTCGTTCGATCGCTCGGGCGCCGCTGAATCGAAACGAGCGACGCACGATCCTTGGATAGACCTGTCAAACAGCCGCCTTCTCGATGAGATGGGCCAGGTCGGTCATGATGGCGTTGAGATCGTAGTTCTTCGGCGTGTAGACCGCCGCGACGCCCGCCTCGCGCAGGAGCTTTTCATCGGCTGGGGGAATGATGCCTCCGACGACGAGCGGCGCGTCGACGCCCTCCTGCTTCATTAGCTTGATTACCTCATGCGCCAGCGTCACATGCGAGCCGGAGAGAATGGAGAGGCCGATGCAATGTGCGCCTTCCTTCTTCGCCGCTTCGACGAGTTCGGCGGGCGTTGAGCGGATTCCGGCGTAAATCACGTCAAAGCCGGCGTCGCGCGCGCGCACCGCAATCTGCTCGGCGCCGTTCGAATGGCCGTCGAGGCCCGGCTTGCCGACGAGGAATTTCGCGCGCTTGCCGAGCTTTTGCGAGACGCGTTCAACTTCGCCGCGCACCGCGTCGAGCGCGCCGCCGACCTGACGAGCCGTCGAGGAAACGCCTGTCGGCGCGCGATACTCGCCGAAGACCCCGCGTAACACATTGCCCCATTCGCCAGTGGTGACGCCCGCCTTCGCTGCGGCAATAGAGGGCTCGACCATGTTGCGGCCTTCTTTCGCCGCGCGGGCCAGCTCTTCGATGGCTTCCTTCGCGGCTTTCTGATCGCGGCTTTCGCGCCATGCCTTCAACCGCGAAATCTGTTCGGCTTCGACATGTTCCGGCACGACCATGATCTGGTCGTCGCCCGAGGCGAGCGGCGACGGCTCGCCGCCGGTGAATTTGTTGACGCCGACAACAATCTGGTCGCCGGCCTCGATCGCTTCGAGACGCGCCGTGTTGGCTTCGACGAGCTTCGACTTCATATAGCCGATCTCGACCGCCGCCGCCGCGCCGCCGAGCTCTTCAATCTTCTTGAGTTCGGCTTTCGCCTCGGCCTTCAGTTCGGCGACCTTGCGGGCGATCTCGGGATTGCCGTCGAAGATGTCGCCATATTCGAGTAGGTCCGTCTCGTAAGCCATGATCTGCTGCATGCGCAGCGACCATTGCTGATCGAAGGGCCGCGGCAGGCCGAGCGCCTCATTCCATGCGGGCAGCTGAACGGCGCGGGCGCGGGCGTTCTTGGAGAGAACGACGGCGAGCATCTCGATCAGGATGCGGTAGACGTTGTTCTCAGGCTGCTGCTCGGTCAGCCCCAGCGAATTGACCTGCACGCCATAGCGGAAGCGGCGAAGCTTTTCGTCCTTCACGCCATAGCGTTCGCGCGTGATTTCTTCCCAAAGCTCAACGAACGCGCGCATTTTGCAAAGTTCGGTGACGAAGCGCATGCCAGCGTTGACGAAGAAGGAGATGCGGCCGACGACTTGGGCGAAATCCTCATCCGAGATTTCACCCGACTTCTTTACATTGTCGAGAATGGCGACGGCGGTCGCGAGCGCATAAGCGAGCTCTTGGGACGGCGTCGCGCCGGCTTCCTGCAGATGGTAAGAGCAGACGTTGATCGGATTGAACTTCGGGCATTCCTTCGTGGTGAAGAGAATGAGGTCCTGCGTGAGCCGCAGCGATTGCTCCGGCGGGAACACATAGGAGCCGCGCGACAGATATTCCTTGATAATGTCGTTTTGCGTGGTGCCCTGAAGCTTGGCGCGCGGCGCGCCCTGTCCCTCGGCGGCGGCGATATAGAGCGCCATCAGCCACACGGCGGTGGCGTTGATCGTCATCGACGTGTTCATTTCGCCGAGCGGGATGCCCTCGAACAGCGTGCGCATGTCGCCAAGATGCGAAACCGGCACGCCGACCTTGCCGACTTCGCCGCGTGAAAGCGGGTGGTCGCTGTCGTAACCGGTCTGCGTCGGCAGATCGAAGGCGATGGAGAGACCGGTCTGCCCCTTGGCGAGGTTGGAGCGATAAAGCTTGTTGGATTCGCTCGCCGTCGAATGGCCGGCGTAGGTGCGAAACATCCAGGGCTTATCGCGGCGCGGCGGGGTCAGATCGTTCACTTTATTGGCTCCTCCGCCCGTTGCGATAGCACATGACCCTGTTTTGACAAGATGAGCGGCCAGCGGCTTAGATCAGGGTCTCGACGCCGGCGACGCGCGCCGCCTGCGCCAAGGCGGCGTCGAGGGTCGCAAGCGGCAGGCGGCGCCGCTGTGCAAGTTCAAGATAGGCGGCGTCGTAGACGGTGAGGTTGTAGAGCGCGGCGAGCCGTATTGTTGTCGTCCAAGCTTGTTCGTCGCTCTCTTCGTCAAGGACAATCGAGATTTTCTCGAACCGGTCAAAGGCGATTTTCGGGAAGCCGAGCGTCACCCGTCCCCTCCGCTCGGCGAGCGCCAGAACATTGGCGACTTCATATCGCCACAAGCTTGGAACGACTATGCCTTCGTCGATGACCCTGTCGAATGTCGCAAGAATCTGAGGCGTGATCTCTTCGTCGAAGCAATAGGCAAGCGCGACGGAACTATCGAGAACCAGACTCACGGGCGCCCTTCGTTGATCAAATCCTTGATCTTGAGGCCGTCGAGCCTGTTGCCTTTCGAGAGTTCGCGAAGCTCTTCCATCGCCTTGCGCGCGCGCTTGATGTCGCGCTCCGCTCGTACGGGCGCGAGCCGGGCGACAGGCTTGCCGCGGCGGGTGATGATGATCTCCTCGCCTTTCTCGACCCGGTCGAGGAGGCTGCCGAGCGTGTTTTTTGCCTCAAAGGCGCCGATTTCCATCGTTCATCCCATCAACTGGCTTAACCAGCTTAATGATAGAGGTTGGCGCGCTATTGAGCAATGCGTGGGGAAGATCCGCTTCGCGATAAAGGGCCGTCGGCGCTGGCGCCTTGGGGCTATTCGCGCGGCGCCTCCCCGTCTATAAGCTCCCGCCAATTCCAACGCCCGGAGAGGGCGGCAAGGCGAGGAGCCCAAAATTGACCGATAAGAAAGACCTCTATGAGATGGGCGAGATTCCGCCGCTCGGGCATGTGCCGAAGAATATGTACGCCTGGGCGATCCGGAAGGAGCGGCATGGGCCGCCGGAAACCGCCATGCAACTCGAGGTCTTGCCGACCTGGGAGCTCGACAGCCACGATGTGCTCGTTCTCGTGATGGCGGCCGGCGTGAATTACAACGGCGTCTGGGCCTCGCTCGGCGAGCCCATCTCCGTGCTCGACGCGCATAAGAACCCCTATCACATCGCGGGCTCGGACGCTTCGGGCATCGTCTGGGCGGTCGGCTCCAAGGTGAAGCGCTGGAAGGTCGGCGACGAAGTGGTCGTTCACTGCAACCAGGATGACGGCGACGACGAGGAGTGCAACGGCGGCGACCCGATGTTCTCACCCTCGCAGCGGATCTGGGGCTATGAGACGCCGGACGGCTCCTTCGCCCAGTTCTGCCGGGTCCAGGACCGCCAGCTCATGGAGCGTCCCAAGCACCTCAGCTGGGAGGAGGCGGCCTGCTATACGCTGACGCTCGCCACCGCCTATCGCATGCTTTTCGGCCATGCGCCGCATCAATTGAAGCCCGGCGACAATGTGCTCGTGTGGGGCGCGTCCGGCGGCCTCGGCGTTTTCGCCGTGCAGCTCTGCGCCGCGTCGGGCGCCAACGCCATTGGCGTCATTTCGGACGAGAGCAAGCGCGATTACGTGCTTTCTCTCGGCGCCAAAGGCGTCATCAATCGCAAGGACTTCAAGTGCTGGGGGCAGTTGCCGAAGGTCAACACGCCCGAATATGTCGAATGGACCAAGAACGCCCGCGCCTTCGGCAAGGCGATCTGGGACATTACCGGCAAGAAGGACGTTGACATCGTTTTCGAACACCCGGGCGAACAGACTTTCCCGGTCTCCTGCCTAGTGGTGAAGCGCGGCGGCATGGTTGTGTTCTGCGCCGGCACGACCGGCTTCAACCTCACCTTCGACGCGCGCTATGTTTGGATGCGCCAGAAGCGCATTCAAGGATCGCATTTCGCGCATCTGAAGCAGGCGTCAGCCGCCAATCGCTTCGTTCTGGACCGCCGCGTCGACCCCTGCATGTCGGAAGTCTTCCCCTGGGAGAAGATACCCGTGGCCCACACTAAAATGTGGAAGAACGAACATGCGCCCGGCAATATGGCGGTGCTCGTCATGGCCCCGAAGGCCGGCTTGCGCACGGTCGAGGACGTCACCGAAGCCTACAAGCAGAAGTAGGGGCTGCCGCTCGCTTGACGGTCGGCGTCTCGAAGGGCACGTTTGGGTAAACTTCGACAACGGCGCGAGGCCACGCGCGCCGTGTCGGGCCGTGAGGCGGATGCGGCGATGCTCGAAGCGCGCAATCTGACGAAAGTTTACGACGGCGCCGATGCGCCGGCGCTCGATTGTTTAAATTTGATCGTGCCGGCGGGCGAGGTGTTTTGTTTGCTCGGCCCCAACGGCGCCGGCAAGACGACCACCGTCAACCTCTTCTTGAATTTCATCCAGCCGACGGCGGGTCAGGCGTTCGTCTGCGGAATCGACTCGGCGATTGATCCATCGGTGGCCCGCGCGCGTCTCGCCTATATTCCGGAGCAGGTGATGCTCTATGGAGCGCTCACGGGCCTCGAAAATCTGCAATATTTCACCGAAGTCTCTGGCTCCGAAGCGCCGCGCGAGACGCTGCTTGCGCTGCTCGCCGCCGCCGGCCTGCCGAGCGACGCCTTTCATCGCCCCGTGCGCTTCTATTCAAAGGGCATGCGCCAGAAGGTCGGCGTCGCCATAGCGCTCGCGCGCCGCGCGCAGGCGCTCGTGCTCGACGAACCGACGTCCGGCCTCGATCCGCTTGCGGCCAATGAGTTCGCCGCGCTCATCGAGCGGCTGCGAAAGGACGGCATGGCGGTGCTGATGGTCACGCATGATCTCTTCCTCGCCAAGCAATGCGGCACGAAGATCGGCATCATGGCGCAGGGCCGTCTTGCATCGGTCTTCGGCGCCGATGACGTCGATCATCTCGGCTTGGAGCGCGCCTATCTCGATCTTTTCGCGAGGGCGGCGTGAGCGATCTCGTCCTCGCGCCCCTCGCCGCGACGGCGCCCGCGAAACGCCATTGGCGGGTCATGCGCGCCGTCGCCGCCAAGGAATGGCTGGAGCTTTCTCGCGACCGTCGCCTCGTATGGCTCAGCGCCTTTGTCGTTGCGCTGATGCTCGCCGCGCTTGCTTTCGGCTATGTCGAAAACGCTCGGCTTTTACGCGAGCGCGACGCCGCCGCGAGAGCCGATCGCGAACTCTGGGTCGGACAGAGCGCGAAGAACCCGCACGCCGCCGCGCATTTCGGCCAATACGCCTTCAAGCCGTTGAGCCCGCTTGCGCTCGCCGACCCCGGCGTCGACGCTTATGTCGGCTCGGCGGTGTGGCTCGAGGCGCATAAGCAGAACGAGACCCAGTTCAAACAGGCGCGCGACGGCGGCGTCGGCGCGCTGCTTGGTTCGCTGTCGCTTGCCTTTGTCTTGCAGACGATCGCGCCGCTCATCGTCATCCTGATGGGCTTCGCGAGCTTCTCCGGCGAGCGCGAGAGCGGCACGCTGAAACAATTGCTCAGCGTCGGCGCGCGGCCGCGCGACATTCTCGCCGGCAAGGCGCTGGCGCTGATCGGCGCGATTTTCGCGCTGCTCGCGCCGGCCTTTATAGGCGCGGCGCTCGCTCTGTTCTTCTTCGTCGATCGCGAGCGCCTCTCGCTTTCCGATCAATTCATTCGGCTTGGCGTCCTCGGCGCCGCCTATGCGGCCTATCTCGCCGGCTTCGCCTTTCTCGCGCTCGGCGTTTCGGCGCTCGCCAGAAACTCCCGCGCCGCGCTCGTCACGCTGCTTGCCTTCTGGCTCGCCAATTCTTTTCTCGCGCCACGGCTCGCGACCGACGCCGCGCGCGCTTTTGCGCCGACGCCGACATGGCAGGAGTTTCGGGCAAGCATCGCACAGGACAAGGCGAAGACATTCGGCCATGACGAAAGCCATCCCGCCTTCATCGCTTTCCGCGACGAGACCTTAAAGAAATATGGCGTCACGCGCATCGAAGATTTGCCGGTCAGTTTTCGTGGGCTTGCGCTTCGTAAGGACGACGAGGCGGGCTATGCTATTTTCGACCGCCATTTCGGCGTTCTGCAGTCGGCCTTCGACCGCCAGGACGCTCTGCGCGCCGCGCCCGGCTTCCTGTTTCCGCTTCTCGCGCTGCGGCCGATCTCCATGGCCTTCGCCGGCGTCGACAGCCGCAGCCAGTTCGATTTCGCGACGAGCGCAGAGGCGCATCGGCGCGACATTCAAAATCAGGTCAGCGACAACATCATCCATTTCGCTCACGACAATAATTACGTCGCGGGGCCGGAGCTGTGGCGAAAGATCGGTTCATTCGCCTATCAGACGCCCGGCGCCATCTTCGCCTTCGCCCATAGCGCGCTGCCGATCGCGGCGCTTCTGGGCTGGCTCGCGCTCGCGGCCGCCTTCGCGCTCTTTGCGGCGCGCCGTCTGCGGCCCGTGTAAGGCGCGCCGATGTCGTCCGCTTTCCTTGCAGGCTTTCGTTTCG
The DNA here is from genome assembly GCF_005771425.1 of Methylocystis sp. B8. Lineage (GTDB taxonomy): Bacteria > Pseudomonadota > Alphaproteobacteria > Rhizobiales > Beijerinckiaceae > Methylocystis. The sequence goes on from NZ_VBTZ01000004.1 coordinate 240,798, forward strand.
AAGCGCGCATGATGCGCCGTGACGGCGCGATCTGGTTCGCGCTGCTGACTCTGGCCTGTGTGGCCCTCTTCGCCCTCGCCATGGGTTCGGCGCGCGTCGCCGCGCAACAGGCCGCGATCGCCGCGGCTCGCGCCGACGAGACGCAGCGCATTGCGAACCTCCAGAAGACGCTTGCGCAACTGCAGCAGGCCGACGCGCAGGGAAATCCTGTGCCGGAGCCGCCGCCGTTTCGCGATCCACGCAATCCGACCTTCATGGGGGGTGGGCCTGCCGCAGCGGTCGCGGCGCTCGCCCCTGCGCCTCTGGCGCTCGTCGCGATCGGGCAGAGCGACCTCCTTCCGCCTGCGGTGAGGGTCACGACCAATTCCAAGGATAGCTTTCTCTTCGCCGACGAGATCGACAATCCGGCCAATCTGATGTCGGGCGCGACCGATCTCGCCTTCGTCATCGTCTTCGTCTATCCGCTCGTCGTTCTGGCGATGGCCTTCAACCTGCTCGCCGGCGAGCGCGAGCAGGGGACGCTGGCGATGACGCTCGCCTCCGCTCGCCGGCCCGGCGCGGCGCTCGCCGGCAAGCTCGCGGCGCGCGTCGCTGCGCCGATCATCGCCATGCTGCTGGCCGTGACTGTCGGCGTGTGGGTTTTCGCCGGATGGGAGCGCCTCGCCTCGCCCGGTTTTGCGGCGCTGCTTGTCGTCGCGCTGCTCTACGGGCTGTTCTGGGCGGCGCTGGCCGCTGCGGTCGACGGTCTTGGCCGCGGCTCCGCCTTTAACGCGCTGACGCTCATTGGCGCGTGGGTGGCGATCACCATGATCCTGCCCGCAGCGATCAACAGTCTCGCCGCCTTCGCCCATCCGGCGCCGTCGCGCATCGACATGGTGCTCGCCGCGCGCGCCGCATCGACCGACGCCGACAAGGCGCGCGACGCCTCGCTCGCCCGCTACGCTGACGAACATGGGGGCGGCGGCAAGCCGGCGGGCGGCATGCAGGAGATGACGCTGCGCCGTCTCGCGACGCAGGAGGCGGCGTTTCAGCGCGTCGAGGCGATCGTCGCCGAACATGACGCGCAGCTCGCCCGCCAGCGCGACATGGCCGAGAGGCTCGGCTATCTCTCGCCGGCCTATCTCACCTATCAAGCGATGGCCGACATCGCCGGCTCTGGCGCGACGCGCTATCGCGCCTTTCTCGACCGCGTGCGGGACTTCCATGTCGATTGGCGCGCATTCTTTCTGTCCCGCGCCAAGGCCGGCGCGTCGCTGACGGCGGAGGATTACGCCGCAATGCCGAAATTCACGCAGGCGGACGAAGAGTTGATGGCGCGCGCGCCGACCGGCCTCGCCGCCCCGCTCATCGGCGTCGCGTTGCCGATGTTGCTGCTCGCGGCGTTCGGCGCGTTCGGCTATCGGCGCGCTGCGCCGCGATAGAGAGCCGCCGGTAGTGTCCTCAGTTTGAATTTCGGCTTACGCCCCATAGCAGTCGCCCGCCGAGTGGATGACGAACGGCCTGATTTGATCAAAAGCAGTCATTAATTTCAAAAAAAGAACTTCGCGCACCGCCCTCGACAATGGGAAAGTGTTTATTAAGCTGAAGCCACCGCCACCGCGCCATTAATCTATTCAAGGGACTCGCAATGTAGTGTGGCAGGATAGCGCCTCCGGCTATTCCAGAGAATTGCAGACATCAACAAGTACAAAACTCCTAATATAAACAACGCCGCTACAGTAGCGTTTTTTGCGAAAGGCGTAGCCGGCGTGTCAAAGACATCTTGAAACTCAAATAAATACAAAGAGCCAACAATCATGATCGAACTGAAAAAAAGCCAACCCAGTGGGCGCTATTCAAAATAATTCTTGAGATATTAGGTAGTGTTTTAGGAAAAACTACAAAATCACCTAAAACTAAAATTCCCTTGGGTATGCCTTTGATCGTTCCGTTCAAATATGGCAGTTTCTTTTCTGCAGTATGAAGCACCTCACAAACGAAACCGTCTCCAGGGTCAAGAAACTCAAATTTTATTATTGCTCGATTGCATGGGTTTGTTACGGGCTCGACGCAAGCGCTGATGACCTTTCTCGTTGACTTAACAACAACGGCAGAAAGGACCTCTCCGTATTGATCAACCTCTATGCGAAGTGGATCATGTGATACTATCTCATCGCCTGAGATGGTTTTTTCTCCGTCATTCCATATGACCAGCGCGGCCCTTGCGAGTCTGGGAATCTCCCTCCCACGAAAATTAACGGAAATCTCGCTAGGCAATTCAATATGTTTATGCCCAAGTAAACGCAGCGCAGATTTTTGACACACAAGTCGGGCACGTTGCCGAGAGCGAAAGTAAAAAATTAAGCCGATCAAGATGCCAATGATGCCAATTAAAGATCCAACCCAACCCGGGGAAAGGTTGTCAATAACCACTCCCCATCCCTTTTTGATATTGTCAACCCAACCTTGCTCCATAGTCGAAGCCTCGAATTTGTGCCCTGAGAAACATTATAGATGCGAGCAATTTCGCGCATTGGCGCGCGAATGTCACGGCGTTTGGCAGCCTTTCTCGCACGCGTGAGCTTCCGTCGCTGCCGGATTTGACCGGCGCGCCGGGCTTTTCTTCGCCGCGCCGATTTTTTCGACGTAGGTTCGTCCTTATCATTGAGCCGAACTATCCTATTGCCCCCGGGGAATTCGATGTATCGCGATCCGGATTTCACGCCTTTCACGCCAAATGAGCGGCCTTCCTGGCGCTCGACTAAACGCAATTATCTCGAGAACTGGCCGCCCGCCGCCTATCGTGACGACTACTTCACGCTTAATCGCGTCTGGCCGTTCGTCCAGCGCACGCATTATCTCACCGATCCCGAACTGATCGAAGACATGCTGATCACGCGCGCTGAAAGTTTTACGCGCGACTTCATCACGGTCGGCGCGCTGTCATCGATGATTAACCGAGAAGCGCTGTTCTTTGTCGAAGGCGCGGACTGGAAATGGCAGCGGCGCGCCTTGGCCCCCGCCTTTCGCCACGAAAATCTTCTTGCTCTCACGCCGACATTTGTCGATTGCGCCAAAGCCCAAGCGGAGGCCTGGCGTCGCGCGCCGCAGGATGCCCCGATCGACGCGATGAGCGCGATGTCAAACGTCACTCTTGCAGTCATCGAAAAAGCTGTGCTCGGCGTCACAGGCGCCTTTGATCGCGGCAAGTTTGTCGCCGCCATGCAGGAGAGTTTCGCTGGCTTGTCCTGGGTCCGGATTTTCACCCTGCTCCGGTTGCCGACATGGCTGCCGTTTCCCGGATCATCAAAGATCAATCGCAACATGCGCTACCTCTATGACGAGACCGCGCGACTCCTTGCGGCGCGGCGCGCATCGGGCGTCGAAACGCAGGCGATCATCGATCGGCTGCTTGCAGCCAAGGACCCCGAAAGCGGCCGGTCGATGACAGACGCCGAACTCGTCGCCAACCTCTATGGCTTTCTGGTCGCGGGGCATGAAACGTCAGCCGTCGCGCTCGGCTGGAGTCTATGGCTGTTGGCCAAGGATCAGGCGTCGCAAGAACGCGTGCGCGAAGAAGTGCGCGCGATCGTCAGCGACGCCGATATCAGCGGCGACACCATCGAGAAACTGCAATTTACAAGGCAGGTGATACAGGAATCGATGCGCCTCTTTCCGCCGGCTGCCGCGATTGGGCGACAGCCGCGCGAAGACATGATGCTCGGCACGCATAAAATTTCCAAGAGCGAACCAGTCTTCGCGGCTCTCTGGGCGCTGCATCGCCACGAAAAACTATGGGACGAGCCGAACGCTTTCGACCCCGACCGCTTTACGCCGGAAAAAGCCAAGATGCGTCATCGCTGCGCTTACATGCCCTTCGGCGCCGGCCCCCGCATCTGTATCGGCATGGGGTTCGCCATGCTGGAAATGACCGCGATCCTTGCGACGCTCGTCCGTGATTTTCGCTTCGCGCCGGTCGAAGGCCATCGGCTGGAGCTTGCCCCCGATTTCACCACGCGGCCCAAAGGCGGACTGCCGCTGATCATTGAAAAAACCTGATCGACCTCGCCTATCGGGCGCAGGCAGACCGGTTGCGTCCCAGGCCAAATGCCGGCATGTAGGGCCCGAATTTGCCCGGCGCCGAAGGGGCGCCTCGCCTACCGGAAAGAAAAATGACCGCAGCCGTCGCGACGAAACTTGAAGCCGCCGATTGGACCAGCGATGCCAAGGAGGCTCTCGCCGCCGTCGAGGCGCTTTACAACGATGCGCTCGCCAGCGTGCGCGCCCGCGTCTCGCGGGACGGCAAGATCGCCAATGATCTGTTCGAAGCCGATCAGCACGCCGCCCACGGGCTAGCCTGGCTCGCGACCTATGTTCAGGGCCTGCGCGAACTTATCGATTACGCCGGGCGCCTCTCGGCCGAGGGCGCCTATGGCGAGACCGAGGAGCTACTGAACCAGATCGGCTTCGCCGAATTCCTCGCCCAGGTCTATGGCGGCATTCCGATGAGCCAGGGCGAGATCGTCCGCCTCAGCGATTTCGGCCTGACGAGCCAGCAGATCGCGGCGCGTCGTCCAACTTCAGTCGACAGGCTGATCCTCTCCGGCAATACGCCCGCAAACCGCGCCCGCCTCGCCGAACTCATCGACCACCACGCGGCGGCCGAAACAATCGGCGCATCCGGCCTCGACGAGACGCTGGAGGCGATCCGTAGCGAGATGCGGAAATTCGCTTCCGCCAATGTCACGCCCTATGCGCAGGAATGGCACGGTAAGAACCAGTATATACCGCTGGATGTCATCTCGGGCCTCGCCGAGCTTGGCGTCTTCGGCCTGACGATCCCGGAAGAATATGGCGGCTCGGGCATGGGCAAGATCGCCATGTGCGTCGTCTCCGAGGAATTGTCGCGCGCTTATATCGGCGTTGGCTCGCTCGGCACGCGTTCGGAAATCGCCGGAGAACTGATCCTCGTCGGCGGCACGCCGGCGCAGAAAGAGAAATATCTCCCCAAGATCGCCTCGGGCGAAATCCTGCCGACCGCCGTTTTCACCGAGCCCAACAATGGCTCCGATCTTGCCGGTCTGCGCACCCGAGCGACGTTAGAGGGCGGCGTCTATAAGGTCTTCGGCAACAAGACCTGGATCACCCATCCGGTGCGCGCCGATCTGATGACGCTTCTCGTGCGCACCAATCCGAATGAGAAGGGCTATAAGGGCCTTTCCATGCTGCTCGCCGAGAAGCCGCGCGGCACGGACGAGAATCCGTTCCCCGCAAAGGGCATGACCGGCGGCGAGATCGAAGTGCTCGGCTATCGCGGCATGAAGGAATTCGAGATCGGCTTCGATAATTTCGAAGTGCCAGCCGAAAACCTTCTCGGCGGCGAGGAGGGCAAGGGCTTTAAACAGCTCATGGAGACATTCGAGTCGGCGCGCATCCAGACGGCGGCGCGCGCGCTTGGCGTCGCCCAATGCGCCCTCGACCTCGGGCTGAAATACGCCAAGGAGCGCATTCAGTTCGGCAAGCCGCTGTTCTCCTTCCCGCGCGTCTTCAACAAGATCGTCTCGATGGCGGTGGAAATCCACATCGCCCGCCAGATCACCTATTTCGCCGCGCGTAAGAAAGACGAGGGTAAGCGCTGCGATCTCGAAGCCGGCATGGCGAAGCTCTTGGGCGCGCGCGTCGCTTGGGCGGCGGCGGACAACGCCCTGCAAATCCATGGCGGCAACGGCTTTGCGCTGGAATATCCCGTGTCGCGCGTGCTCTGCGACGCCCGCATCCTCAATATTTTCGAAGGCGCGGCGGAGATTCAGGCGCAGGTGATCGCGCGGCGGTTGCTGGAGGGCTGAGCGCTATGCCAACGCGATGAGTTTCGTGGATGGCCGGGACAAGCCCGGCCATGACGGCGGGCGCCCTTCCTCGCGCCTGTCCGGCGCCTTACCTTGCTGCTCATGACCAAGCGCGTCTATCGCCTCGTTGACGGCTCGCGGGGGCCGCGGCGAGATTTCCGCATCACTGTCGGGCTGCGTGAGGGCTGGGAGACAGAGGGGCGCGTCTATGATGTCTCTGAGGCGGTGCGTTGCGCGCGCGCTTGGATGCGCCGGCGCGTCGAAGCCGGCGCGCCAGCGCTCTCCGGCATGTTCACGCGCGGCGAAGTGACTTACGCCTGGCCGAAGGAGGACGGAACGGTTGGCTCCGACCGCGAGCCGGTCGCGATCTTCACTGGCGAGGCAGTGCATGCTTATCTTGGCCGCCTGCCCGACGCGCAGATCGAAGCTATGCTCAATGAGCTCGCTGGAGAACTTGGGACGGCGCTCGGACAGGAGCGCCTCTATGTCGCCTTTTGCGACAAGACCTGGATTCTCGACTGTGGCGAGGGATAGCCACGACCCTCCCGTGAGAGCGCCCTATCCTAAGGGCGACGTTCTCAACCGGAGGCCGCCATGGTCACGCTCTATTACCACGCGGGCGCATGCTCTCTTGCCCCGCACATTGCCCTCGAATGGATCGGCGAGCCTTATGAGACCAAGGAGGTCGAGTTTGGCGACAAGGAGTATTTGAAGGTCAATCCGGCGGGCGCGGTGCCGGCGCTCGATACGGGCGAAGGCTGGACTCTGACCCAGGCGGCGGCGGTCTTGCGCTACCTTGCGCATCGCTACCCGAAGGCGGGGATCGGAGCCGACAGCTCGCCACGCGACGAGGCCGAAGCAGACCGCTGGTCCTCTTTCATTACCGGCGATCTCCACCCGGCGTTTTTCCCGCTGTTCTTGCCCGATCGCTATACAAGCGCCCGTAAGAAGGAGGCGTTCGATAATGTGCGCCAGGCGGCGAAGGCGCTCGTGCGCAAAAAGTTCGATATTCTCGAGGCGCATCTTGCTGGGCGCCGCTACATTGTCGGCGACAAGCGCAGCTATCTCGACGCTTATGTCTTTCCGATGGAGCGCTGGGGCGCGGCGATGCTCGAAGATGGGTTGTCGAAATACCCCAATATTCGCAAGCACCATGACATGATGGCGGCCGACGACGGCGTTAAGCGCGCTCTTGCCGCCGAAGGCGCGTGAGCGCGCCCATCGGACAATGGCCTCTACAAGCTTGACCCGAGACTGCGCCGGGTGAAAGCGTGCGCCCGCGCTCAGTCTGGGGAGAGGCTCATGAGATTCAGCGGGAAGGTTACGCTCGTTACAGGAGCAGCGAGAGGTCTTGGACGCGTGACGGCGCTCGCCTTCGCCCGCGAAGGCGCGAAGGTCGCCCTCGCCGATATTGACGAAGCGGGCGGGAGCGAGACGCTTGACATGATCCGCGCGGAAGGCGGCGAGGGGTTCTTCACCTTCGCTGACATGCGCATCGAGCGCGATGTCGAAGCCATGGTGGCGAAGACGGTCGAAGCCTATGGCCGTCTCGACTGCGCGGTGAACAACGCCGGCGTGGTCCGCTTCAAGCCGATCGTCGAGGAGACGGAGGAGGGCTTCAATTTCCACATCGACGTCAACCTGCGCGGCGTGTTCTTCTGTATGAAGCACGAGATCCGCCAGATGCGCCGAAACGGCGGCGGCGCGATCGTCAATCAATCTTCGATCACCGGCAGTCTCACCGGCAATCCGGCGGAAGGCGCCTATGCCGCCTCAAAGGGCGGCGTCGACGGTTTGACCAAGACGGTCGCGCTCGAGGTCGCTAAGGACAACATCAGCGTCAACGCCATCTGCGCCTGCGGCATCGACGCGCCCGGCGACGTGTTCCATCAATGGATGGAGAAGGAAAGCATGACGCCTCAGCAGGCGGGCGAGCTCTTTCCAATCGGGCGCATGGGCAAGGCCGAAGAGCTGACTGAGGCCGTGCTGTTCCTGTGCTCCGAAAAGGCGCGATTCATCATCGGTCACCTGCTTGTGGTCGATGGCGGATGGATCGCCCGCTAGACGCCCATTCCTCGCTTGATTATCCGCTGCGTCTCCCGTAACGTCTCCCGCAACCAAGAGGGCGGGACGCGAATGCGCGCAATTCTCGTATCTGAAGCGCCAGGAACGGAGCAGGGCTAGGCCCGGCCTCCGCCAGTGGCGCTTGACCCAAGGCCCCAAGAGGGCCTTTTTTGTTGCCCGAAAAACGAAACACCCTGGTCGCCGCCGCGAGAAGCAAGACGGAAAGAAACGATGTCGAAGGAAATGACCGGCGCCGAAATGGTGGTCGAAGCCCTGAAGGACCAGGGCGTGGAGATTATTTTCGGCTATCCCGGCGGCGCCGTCCTTCCGATCTATGACGTGCTTTTCCATCAGGACAAGGTGCAGCACATTCTCGTGCGCCACGAGCAGGGCGCTGCGCATGCGGCCGAGGGCTACGCGCGCTCCTCCGGCAAGGTGGGGGTGCTGCTCGTCACCTCGGGGCCAGGCGCCACCAATACGGTGACGGGCCTGACCGACGCGCTGATGGATTCAATCCCGGTCGTCTGCATCACCGGCCAGGTGCCGACGCATCTCATCGGCTCCGACGCCTTCCAGGAGTGCGACACGGTCGGCATCACCCGTCACTGCACGAAGCATAATTATCTCGTCAAGAATATCGCCGATCTGCCGCGCGTGCTGCACGAGGCCTTCTATGTGGCTTCGTCCGGACGGCCGGGACCGGTGGTCGTCGACATCCCCAAGGACGTGCAATTTGCGCGCGGAGTCTATGCGCCGCCGCGCAGCGCTGCGCACAAGACTTATCATCCCAAGCTCGACGCTGACCTGGAGACGATCCAGCAGGCTGTGCGCATGATGGCGGCGGCGAAACGACCGATCTTTTACACGGGCGGCGGCGTCATCAATTCCGGGCCGGCGGCGTCGACTCTGTTGCGTGAACTCGTTGGCCTGACGGGCTTTCCCATCACGTCGACGCTGATGGGGCTCGGCGCCTATCCGGGATCAGGAAAGAACTGGCTTGGCATGCTCGGCATGCACGGCACCTGGGAAGCCAATCACGCCATGCATGACTGCGATCTGATGATCGCCGTCGGCGCGCGCTTCGACGACCGCATCACCGGACGTCTCGACGCCTTCTCGCCGGGCTCGAAAAAGATCCATATCGACATCGATCGCTCGTCGATCAACAAGAACGTCAAGGTCGATCTCGCCATCGTCGGCGATTGCGCCCATGTTCTCGAAACCATGGTGCGCCTATGGCGCGCAGAGGCGATGAGCGCCGAGAAGCAACCGCTCGATCCTTGGTGGGCGGAGATCGAGGAGTGGCGCGCTAAAAAATCGCTCGCGTTCCGTAACTCAGAAACTGCGATCAAGCCGCAATATGCGGTGCAGCGGCTCTATGCGCTGACCAAGGATCGAGACGTCTATATCACGACAGAGGTTGGGCAGCATCAGATGTGGGCCGCCCAGCATTATCACTTCGAAGAGCCGAACCGTTGGATGACCTCTGGCGGGCTCGGCACGATGGGTTACGGCCTTCCGGCGGCGATCGGCGCGCAGCTCGCGCATCCGGGATCGCTTGTGATCGACATCGCGGGCGAAGCCTCGATCCTGATGTGCATCCAGGAAATGTCGACCGCGATCCAATATCGCCTGCCGGTGAAGATCTTTATCCTCAACAATGAATATATGGGCATGGTGCGCCAGTGGCAGGAACTGCTGCATGGCGGACGCTATTCCCATAGCTACTCCGAAGCGCTGCCCGATTTCGTCAAGCTCGCCGAAGCGTTCGGCGCCAAGGGCATCCGCTGCTCCGACCCCGCATCGCTCGACGCGGCGATAAAGGAGATGATCGACTATGACGGACCGGTCATCTTCGACTGCGTCGTCGACAAGGTTGAAAATTGCTTCCCGATGATCCCGTCGGGCAAGGCGCATAATGACATGCTGCTCGCCGATCTTTCCGACGACGCCGGAATCGAGCTCGGCGCGGTGATCGACGAAAAGGGAAAGATGCTCGTCTGAAGTGAATAGCGAGTAGTGAGTAGTGAGTAGTCGGCCATCTTACTACTCACTATCTCACCACTCACTAACTCACACTCCTCTTCGCTGGACTGGTCATGAACGCTCCCGCTTCTCCGCCTTCTCCCTACGCCGCGGCGACGACAAACTCCAAAGTCGAGTCGCATACGCTTTCCGTGCTCGTCGACAATGAGCCGGGCGTCCTTGCGCGCGTCGTCGGCCTGTTCTCGGGCCGCGGCTACAATATCGAGAGCCTTACCGTCGCTGAGGTGGCGCATGCCGAGCATCTTTCGCGCATCACCATTTTGACCTCCGGCGCGCCCGAGACGATCGAGCAGATCCATCACCAGCTCGAGCGCCTCGTTCCGGTGCATCAGGTCACCGATCTCACCGTGTCGAAGCGCTCGCTCGAGCGCGAGCTCGCCATGGTCAAAGTCAAGGGCCGCGGCGAGCACCGCACCTTCGCGCTACAGCTCGCTGAAGCTTTCCGCGCCCGGATCGTCGACGCGACGACCGAGAGCTTCATCTTCGAACTGACCGGCAAGCCTCACAAGATTGACGAATTTGTTGATCTGATGCGCCCGATCGGGCTCGTCGAGGTCTCCCGCACAGGCGTCGCCGCCATCGCCCGCGGACCGGAGCCGATCTAAAGCGCGGGAATTTTGACCTTGCGAGGCGGCCCGCGTAGAAGGAGCCCGCCAGCGAATTCGACGGCGCGGAGCGCCGTTCCCCCAAGAGCGCACGCATATCAAGGGAAGCAGAGCACATGCGCGTTTATTACGATCGGGACGCCGACATAAATTTGATCAAAGGCAAGAAAGTCGCCATCGTCGGCTACGGCAGCCAGGGTCACGCGCATGCGCTCAATCTGAAAGAGAGTGGCGTTCCAGAAGTGGCCGTGGCGCTGCGCGCGGGCTCGGCGTCGGCCAAAAAGGCCGAGAGCGCGGGCTTAAAGGTGATGAGCGTCGCCGACGCGGCCAAATGGGCCGACGTCGTCATGATGCTGACGCCCGACGAACTTCAGGGCGAGATCTATGCCAATGAGCTTGTGCCAAATCTCAAGCAAGGGGCTGCGCTTTTCTTCGCGCATGGGCTCAATATTCATTTCAATCTGATCGAGCCGCGCGCCGATCTCGACGTCGCCATGGTCGCGCCCAAGGGGCCGGGCCACACGGTTCGCGGCGAATATCTGAAGGGCGGGGGCGTGCCCTGCCTAATGGCTGTGCATCAGGATGCTTCGGGCAACGCCAAGCAGATCGCGCTGTCCTATGCGTCGGCGATCGGAGGCGGCCGCGCCGGCATCATCGAAACGACGTTCCGTGAAGAATGCGAGACTGATCTTTTCGGCGAACAGGTCGTGCTTTGCGGCGGCCTCGTTGAACTGATCCGCGCCGGATTCGAGACGCTGGTCGAGGCCGGCTATGCGCCGGAAATGGCCTATTTTGAATGTCTTCATGAAGTGAAGCTGATTGTCGACCTTATTTATGAGGGCGGCATCGCGAATATGAACTACTCGGTGTCCAATACGGCAGAGTATGGCGAATATGTCACCGGTCCGCGCATCATCACCAAGGAAACCAAGGCCGAGATGAAGCGTGTGCTTGACGATATCCAGACCGGCAAATTCACCCGCGACTGGATGCTGGAGAACAAGGTCGGCCAGACCTCTTTTAAGGCGATCCGCGCTCGAAATAATGCGCATCCGATCGAAGAGGTCGGCGTTCGCCTGCGCGACATGATGCCCTGGATAGGCAAGAATAAGTTGGTCGACAAGGACCGCAATTAGCGCATAATAATCCCAAAAAGGCGAGCGCGCGCTCGGGTTTGGCAGTTTTTCGAGCGCGACGAATGCATCGCCACGGGGGATGAATGCACGGTCCGGGCGAGCGTTCGAGTCAGGTCATCGAGAACGAAACGCGTCGGCGCGTGCATGAGATTGTGCGAAGCCGCATGACCTATGACGTCTCGACCTTGGTTGAACATTTCGTCGAAGACGTTGAGCTGAACTATAGCTGCTCCCGGCTTGGCCTGCTCCCTCCTGGGCAGTGGCGTGGGCGGGACGCTCTGCGCGCCCATTTGCGTCGGGTCGACGTCGACTATGAACCACTTGAGGCGGAGATTCTCTCGGTTCTCGTCGAAGGCGAGAACACGGTGGTGCGGTGGATCGGCAGTTGGCGTCACCGCGCCACCGGCCTTGTCCAGAGCATGTGCATGGCGCATTTTCTACGCTGGCAAAACGGATTGGTCTCGGAAATGTATGAGTTTCGGGACCACCATTGCGAAGCGCGCGGCGCGGATTACTTGCTGCAAAGTCTCGACGATATTCTAAATCCTCGCGGCCCCGGACTGATGCGCGATGAAATGGCGCGCCGGCTGGTCGCAATGAGCAGCTTCTCCTGCGGGCCGGATATTGAGCTGATCCGAGAATTGTGCTCGCCCGACGTCATCTGCGAATTCGTTGGCGATCGCGCGACGATCTCATATGCGGGACGACATCGCGGCGTTGACGCGCTCGTCAATATTGTGCGCGGCATCGGGGTGGACTTCGAACAATTGGGACACGCAATGCCCGACGAAGTCATCGTCGACGGCGGAAACGCGGCTGCGCGTCGGACCGTTGAATGGCGCCATCGGGGCACCGGCCGTCGCGGTCAGGTTCAGCTCGCCGATTTCGTGCGCTTCGAAGATGGACTCATTGTCGAGATCGTCGAATTCCGCGACAGCACCGCGCTTCTGCAGATGCAGGCGTAACCAAGCGCCGTGGCGTGTTCTGCGCGCATCAGTCTCTCTCCACGTAACCCAAGCGAAACGGCGGATCGTCCGTGACTGTCGAAATTGCAGAGGTAGATCGGCTCGATTGTCGCTTCGTCGATCACCACTGGCGCTTTGCGGAGGAGCGCGCCGCCGAGATCGAGCGTCACTGGCAGGAGCGTCGGCGGGTCAATCCGGCGCTATATGATGGCTCCGTGCTGCTCGCTTGTCGCGTCGAGTTGATAACCAGCGAGGACGGCGCGCGCATCTTGCGCATGTCGCTCTTCAAAACGCGTTTCTCCCGCTTTGTGGCCTGGCGCGATTTCGGCTGGCCGGACAAAACCGTATCAAACTGCTTCTCGATGCCGGCGGTGCGGGCGCGCGACGGCGCGTATCTCTTGGGCGAAATGGCGCCGAGCCACTCGTCCGCCGGTCAGCTCTATTTTCCCTGCGGCACGCCCGATCCTTCCGACATCGTCGCTCACGGGAAGGTTGATCTCGTCGGCAATCTGGTGCGCGAACTCGCCGAAGAGACGGGCCTTGTCGTGGCGGAGTCGCGAGCGGCGGCAGGCTGGACGGTGATATTCGATCGCCAGCATATCGCCTGTATCAAGAGGCTGGATTTCGATGCGCCATCGCAGGCCCTGCTCGCCAAAGTGAAAGCCTTTCTCGCGAGCGAAAGCGCGCCTGAGCTGGCGGACGCTCTTATGGTTTCCACTTTGGAGGCGCTCTCCGACCCGCGGCTACCCGCTTTCATGGTCGCCTATCTTTCACGTGCGTTCGGCGGGCGGATGAAATTTCGCTCCGTGCAAGGTAGATTTGGCGCAAATGACTCGACCGCAACACTTCGGCGTCGTCCTTCCGGCTCAGCAAGCGCCGATGGATGAGCGCGCTTTATCGGTGCGCGCCGCGCTCGACGGAAAGTCGATCGTGCTCGTCGGCATGATGGGATCCGGCAAGAGCGCGATCGGCCAGAGACTCGCTGCGCGGCTCGGCCTACCCTTTGTCGACGCCGATGCGGAGATCGTCTCGGCGGCCGGCATGTCCATTCCAGAGATTTTCGCCAAATATGGCGAGCGCTATTTCCGCGACGGCGAGCGCCGCGTGATCATGCGCCTTCTGAACGGCGGCCCGATCGTTCTCGCGACTGGCGGCGGCGCGTTTCTCGACACGCGCACGCGCGAGCGCATCGCCGAGCGGGGCGTGTCCCTCTGGCTCGACGCGGACCTCAAAACTCTGTTGAAGCGCGTGCGCCGCAAGAATGATCGTCCCCTTCTACAGACGGACGATCCGGAGGAAACGCTACGCAACTTGATGGAGGCGCGACGCTCTGTTTACGAACTGGCTGATCTTCGCGTCGAGTCGCGCGAGATTCCACAGGACGCCATGGTCGATGATACGCTTGCGGTCCTCGCCGCCGAATTGCCCCAAATTGAAGAACTACGACGGCAAGCGCAAAGCAAAGGTTTCACCAAAGCCATGGCCCATTTGCATCCCGCGCCCGCCGAAAGCGAAGACGCCAGCCGTCAGGAGATCGTGCGGGTCGCGCTCGGCGGACGCTCCTATGACATCATCATCGGCGACGGGCTGTTGCAGCGGTCGGGCGAATATATTGCACAGATCGCTCCCGGCGCCGCCTGCGCGGTCATCACGGACGAAAACGTCGCGCGATTGCACCTTCCAACCGTCGAACTGAGTCTGAAGGACGCTGGCCTGCGCACGTCGACCATCATCGTTCCGCCCGGCGAGGCGTCGAAATCCCTTTCGGTTTATGGTCGCGTCTGTGATGATGTGCTGGCCGCCAGGATTGAAAGACGCGATCTGATCGTCGCGCTTGGCGGCGGCGTGGTCGGCGACCTCGCCGGTTTCGTCGCGGCGAGCGTGCGCCGCGGCTCGCGCTTTGTCCAAATCCCGACGACTCTGCTGTCCCAAGTCGACTCTTCGGTCGGCGGCAAGACGGGGATCAATTCTCGACACGGCAAGAATCTCATCGGCGCGTTCCATCAGCCGTCACTGGTTCTCGCTGACGTCGATACGTTGCGAACATTGCCGCTACGCGAATTTCGCGCCGGTTATGCCGAGGTCGTAAAATACGGGCTTATTGGCGACGCTCGTTTCTTCGACTGGCTGGAGGCCGATGCGGATGCTGTTTTCCGGAGCCGGGCGGAGCAGATCTGCGCAGTCGCGGTGAGCTGCGAGACGAAAGCGACGATCGTGGGCCGCGATGAGACCGAGCAAGGCGAACGTGCGCTTCTCAATCTCGGCCACACTTTCGGACACGCATTCGAGCGCCTGACCGACTATGACAGCGCGCGCCTCGTTCATGGCGAAGGCGTCGCCATCGGGATGGTTTGCGCGGCGCGTTTCTCGGCGCGTCGCGGTCTATGCGTCCCAGCCGTGGCGGAGCGCGTCGAACGTCACTTGAAGGCCGTCGGTCTGCCGACCAAGATACGCGACATTCCGGGTTGGAGGGATGACGCGCAGGCCATCCTCGACGCCATGTATCAGGACAAGAAGGTCGAGCGCGGCGCGCTAACCTTTATTCTCCTGCGCGGCATTGGCCAGGCGTTCATCGCAAAATCCGTCGACGCCAATGAGGCGCTTGGCTTTCTCAAGGACGAATTGAAGCGGACATAGTCCCATGCATGGACTCGAAACCGGCGCGCCGCAGGTCGACATATGGACTGCGGTCGCCATCGTCGTGATCTGCGTCTTCCTGTCTGCATTTTTCGCCGGGTCGGAGACGGCACTCACCGCCGCCTCGCACGCCCGGATGCACACGCTCGAAAAAGAAGGCGACAAGCGCGCCGCGGCCGTCAATCGCCTGCTGCGCCAACGCAACCGGATGATCGCCGCGCTGCTGCTCGGCGGCACGCTGGTCAATATCGGCGGCTCCGCCTTCACGACGAGCGTGCTCGTCGTGATCGCGGGCGATAATGGCGCGATCTACGCGACCATCATCATGACCGTGCTGCTGCTCATTTTCGCCGAAGTTTTACCGAAGACGCTGGCGATCAATCATCCCGACGAGACGTCGCTGCGTGTCGCGAAATTTATCGCGCCCTTCGTTCGCATCGTGGGCCCGCTCCTCGCCGGCGTCGAATATGTTGTGCTGGCGGTACTCAAGATGGTGGGCGTTGAAGTCGGGCACGGCCGAACTGTGCTTTCGCCCTACGATGAATTGAAAAGCGCGGTTGATATCTTGCATGAAGAAGGCAACGTCGAGCGCGCCGCGCGCGACATGTTCGGCGGCGTGCTTGATTTACAAGTGTTGCATGTTTCGGATGTGATGATCCATCGCACGAAAATGCGCACGATCGACGCCGATCTGCCGCCGGCGCAAATCGTACGTGAGGTGCTGTCCTCGCCTTTCACCCGCATGCCGCTTTGGCGTGAGCGGCCGGATAATTTCGTCGGCGTCCTTCATTCCAAGGACATGCTGCGGGCGCTGGACGCCGCCGGCGGCGACGCCGCAAAGATCAACGTTGACGAGGTGATGTTGGCGCCCTGGTTCGTGCCTGAGGCGACGACGCTTGAAGATCAGCTCGAAGCCTTTCTGAAGCGCAAGACCCACTTCGCTCTGGTCGTCGATGAATATGGCGAGGTGATGGGACTCGTCACCCTCGAAGACATACTCGAGGAAATCGTCGGCGACATTCGCGACGAACACGATCTCGCCGTGCAGGGCGTGCGTCCGCAACCCGATGGGTCGGTGCTCGTCGACGGCGCCGTGCCGGTGCGCGATCTCAACCGCGTCATGGCTTGGGACCTGCCTGATGAAGAAGCGACGACGATCGCCGGGCTCGTGATCCATGAGGCGGGGGCGATTCCCGAAGCCGGACAGGTTTTCACCTATCATGGCTTCCGTTTCGAGGTGATGCGCAAGATTAGGAACCGCGTCACGGCCTTGCGGGTGACTCCACAGAATGCCGCGTGACCGGCGCGCCGCCGAGCAGCTTCAGATTTCGGCGGATATTTCGGCTTGCAAGCCTTCGGCGTGATAAGTCAGCCTGACGTCGCCGCCCATTTGGCGTGCGAGCACGTTGGTTATTAGGAAATGCCCGACGCCCGTTTGCTGCGGGTTTTCGACGGTTGGCCCGCCTGTCTCAGTCCAGTTCAATATGAGACGCGGCCGATCCATTTCGTGATCGACGCGCCAGCTGATTGAGACCCGGCCATCGTCGTCTGACAGCGCGCCATGCTGCTCGGCGTTGGCGAGCAGTTCATTGAGCGCCAAACCCAAGGCCGAAGCGACCGCCGAGCGCAATTCCACGTCTTCGCCGGATACTGAGACGCGGTCTCCATAGTCGTGGCTGCTGCAGGACAGTGCGACCAGGATCAGGTCCTTAAGCGGCGTCTTCTCCCATGAAGTCTGCACAAGCAGCGTGGAGATGCGGCTTAAGCACTGTACGCGGTGGGAGAAGCCCTGCTGAAAGCTCGCAAAATCCTGCGCCGTGCGTGCGGTGATATTGGCGATTCCCTGAATCATCGCGAGTGAATTGTTCACCCGATGATGCAGCTCGCGGTTCATCATCTGATTGTGGATTTCGGCATTTTTGATGTCGTCGACGTCAGTGACCGCCACGATCGCGCCAATGATTGCTCTCTGGTCATCGCGGATCGGCGCGCCAACAATATTAATCCAGACGTAAGCGCCGTCGCCGCGTTCGATCATGCATTCAAGTTGGGGATGATCTTCGCCGGCGAGCGCTCGGGCGAGTGGATATTCGTCGCTCGCCACGGGCCGGCCATCCTGATGGATAGCATTCCATTGGTAGTAGCTTTCCGTGTTTTCCGAATAGCGAATGGGCCGACGCAGTATAGTTTCCATGAGGTGATTGCCCTCGACGATGCGTCCGGCCGGCGCTTCTGCGATGAGAATTCCGACAGGCACGGCGTCGAGCAGCGCGCGCAGTTGCAGATTGGCGCCGGTTCGGCTGACGATCGTCGAGCTTTTCGCCAAAAGATCGTTCAGCTCGGACAATCTCCTGCGCTTCTCTCGCAGGCGCTCGTCGATGTCCTGGATGCTGTGGGCGATGGCGTCGACCTCGGCGACTCCAGTGTCGCTCCAATGCGAGGCGCCGCGCGCCTCGACCGCCAGCGTCAATTCGGCGAGTTCATGCTGCGCCCTTTGCGCCTCGCGCCGCTGCTTCACCAGCCAGAAAATCACAACAAAGGCTGTCGTTAAGGTGATGGCGAGCGCTCCAATCACGCCGAGCCAGACTCCAGTAATTGCCGTGGCGCCGTCTGCGGCAAGCGTCGGCGAGGGCGACGAGAAAAGCAGAAATGCGGGCAGCGCGCGAATAGGGACGCACATATCCGTCTCGGCCTTCGCCGCTGCCGCGTGCGGCGAGGGCCGGGAATATTGACCTTCGCGGCCTTTCATCATCTACGCTGCCAGTTTGTGATGGGGCGCAAAGGGTAGATAGCGCAACGTTTACCTGCGCACACTCACGCGAAGCCTTGGCCTGTTAAATCGCGCGAGAGGGTCGGCGCGCGGCGAGATCCGACACGGTCGGATCGGTATCGATGTCGTTTGGCGTCAGGAGACCCAGATGTTCGGCGAGTTTGGCGCGGGCGCGGTTCAAACGGCTCTTGACCGTGCCTATGGCGACGCCGCAAATCTCGGCCGCTTCCTCGTAGGAGAGCTCAGTGATCCCGATCATTAATAGAATTTCCTTATGTTCGGGGGCGAGCTTATCCAACGCCGATTGGACGTCCGCGAGAGTTAGCGCCGATTCCTGGCCGCCTTTTACTGGAATTTGCTGGGCCAGGAGGTTGTCGCTATCCTGCACTTCCCGCGAGCGTTTCCGATAACTGGAAAAATAAGTATTCCGAAGAATGGTCACCAGCCAAGCGCGCAGATTGGTGTTCGGCTGGAAGGAATCGGCATGCGACCAGGCCTTGACCAGAGTGTCCTGGACGAGATCATCGGCGAGACTATGCGAGCCGCAGAGCGAAATCGCGAAGGCGCGCAAATAGGGCATCTGCGCCACCATCTGGTCTCCAAAGGATTCTTCGTTCATTTCTTTGCGCGCTGTTTGGCTTCCAGCTTGGCCAGCAGCACAGTAAATTTATCAGGAATTGGTTGATGTATCAGATCATCGCAATAAGCCCGAAACACTCGCCCGAGCTG
The DNA here is from genome assembly GCF_005771425.1 of Methylocystis sp. B8. GTDB lineage: Bacteria > Pseudomonadota > Alphaproteobacteria > Rhizobiales > Beijerinckiaceae > Methylocystis. The sequence continues at coordinate 259,575 of NZ_VBTZ01000004.1, forward strand.
AGCTTGAATCTTGGGGTCCAGCGTGGCGCCGTCGGCGTTGGAGCCATCAGCGTCACCATCGCTGCGACCTCCATCAGCATTATGCAAATCAGATTCCGCGTCGCGGCAAGGGCCATCGTTGTCGTGCTGGTTTTCGCGTTGGCTCATTCTCGACCCCGAGTTCACCCCCGAGACTGGCCGCCTGAACTCGGGGTGGCCGCGCGACGACCTCCCTTGCTGGAACGCGTAAGAACACTAATTGTTCCGCCATTGCAAGCAGGGAGCGCTGTAAGGCGCTAACCGGCGGCGGAATTGACTCCGCTGTTTGGCGGGCAATAGGATAAAACTATGAACCTCTCCCGTGAGATTGCGGTGCACCTACCCTATTTGCGCCGCTTCGCGAGGGCGCTTTGCGGCTCGCAGAAAAGCGGGGACGCCTATGTTGTCGCCACATTGGAGGCGCTTGTCGCGGACCCCGACGATTTCCCAGCGAATATGTCGCCCAAAGTTGGACTTTACCATCTGTTCATGTCCTCTTGGTCGTCGATCCGGCTGAACACGGAAACGTCGCCCAACGACGAGATTTCCGCGGCTCAGCGCAACATCAGCATGCTGACGCCGCGCTCGCGACAAGCCTTTCTGCTACGCACGGTCGAAGGCTTCTCGGTTGCAGACGCCGCCACGATCCTGGGCGTCTCCAAGGAGGAGGTTGAGGCGCTGGTCAGAGAGGCGGGCCGCGAAATCGCCGAGCGCGTCGCGACGGACGTGCTGATTATCGAGGATGAGTCGCTTATTGCGCAAGACATAGAGTTCATTGCGCGCGATCTCGGCCATCGCGTGATTGGCGTCGCGCGGACGCATCAGGAGGCTGTGGAGCTCGCCAAGCGCCAGCAGCCCGGGCTGATCCTCGCCGACATTCAGCTCGCGGACGGCAGTTCCGGTCTGAACGCCGTCAATGAAATGCTCGAAAGTTTTGACGCTCCAGTGATTTTTATTACGGCATTTCCGGAACGCCTGCTGACCGGCGAACGGCCTGAGCCCGCATTTCTCATCAGCAAGCCCTATAAGGTCGACACGGTCAAGGCCACGATCAGCCAGGCGCTGTTCTTCGAGCGCAAGGCGTCTCGCGCAGCTTAGCAGTCGCGCCGATAACCCTGTCTCCTGCCTCGTTCCACGAAAAGGCCGCCTCAAAGTTGTAGTCTCGTGTTTTTTGGCCGCCATATAAGGGACGCGCATGGGCATGGATGACGCGCGCACAAGCGAGGCGCGCCAAGCCGCTCGAAAGCAGCCGTTCGTTCGAGCTCGAGCGCTCAAGCAGAGGGGCGCTTCCAACGTTGAATGGTCAAGCCATAGCGCAGGCC
>NZ_VBTZ01000005.1 GCF_005771425.1 Methylocystis sp. B8
CTACAACTACACCGCGACGAAGGAAGCGATTGCGCGCGCCGTCAAGGGCGAGCCGAAGGCCTCCGAAGTCGTCGCCAAGCGCAACGAAGCCAAGCACCCCTTCGCGCCGAACTGAGTCGCGCGCAGAACATGCGCAGCGGGGAGCCTAAGGCTTCCCGCATGTGCGGCGCCGGCTGGCGCGCGCCGCTGATACGGCGATGGGGCGAGCGATCCAATGACGTCGGCAGAGATGAAGAGCCTGGCGCGGGAGGTCGGCCGCCAGCAGAAATTCCGTCTTCCCTGAGGAAGGCGTAAGGAAAAGCTGCGTTCCGCGCGTAAATCAAAAGAAGCCGCACGGACGCGAACGCACCGGGAAGGGATGGGATCATGGCTTCGTTCTTTGAGAAAATACTGGGCGCGCTCTTTCCGAAGCCGTCGTCCAGCTTCACCTCGAGCAGCGGAAAGACCAGCGTCGGCGAATCGCTTGTCGGCGACGGCAATGAGGTCGCGCATATCGACCTGATCATGGGGCCGCGCGGCTCCGCCGCCGAGAAGGCTTTCGCCAACGGGCTCGTCAACAACAAGGACGGCTTTACGACGCTGCTCGCCGTCATTGCGCCGAATCTGCTGGTGAAGCCCTATACGATGATGTTCAACAAGGTGACCATCAAGAACGCCAAGCAGGCCGTTCAGATGTTCGGCCCGGCGCAGTACGGCGTCGCCAAGGCTGTCGCCGACAGCGTCGCCGAGGGCGTCATTCCTATGAGCCAAGCGGACGACCTTTTCATCTGCGTCGGCGTGTTCATCCATTGGGACGCCAATGACGATCAGAAGATTCAGGACTTCAACTACGCCGCGACGAAGGAAGCCATCGCCCGCGCAATGAAGGGCGATCCGAGCGCGCGCAGCGTTTTGTCGGCGCGCGTCACCGCAAAACATCCTTTCGCCGCCAACTGAGCGTCGGCGGTTCGCCTTGCAAGGGAGCCTTAGGGCTCCCTTTTTTCTTTCCCAGTCGTTTTGAAGCGCTCGAAATCCGCCCACGTCAGAGCGCCCTCATGCAGCGCCGTCGCAACAAGCGCCCCGGCGGCGCCGATTGATTCGAGCTCCGCAAGATCGCGCACATCGCGCACCCCGCCTGCGGCGTAGACGCGTCGTCCGCCGGCGCGCGCAATAATTTGCGAGATGCGCGCAAAATCGGGGCCGGCCCTGACGCCGACGCGCGTGAGCGTCATGACAATGACCTGACTCGGCCACAGCTCTGGACATAGGTCCAGCGCATCTGGACCGAGAAAAACATTGTCGCGAAAATCGAGCGAGAGAACGACATCGGGATCGTCCTTCACGGCGCGCAAGGATTCGCTGTCGCGCAAGGTTTCGCTGCCGATCACGCAATCGACGTGCTTTGCGCTGCGTCGGTCGCAAGACTTTTCGCCGGCGTCGATCATAATGCGTAGCAGAGGGAAGCGTTCAATCAACGCGTCGATTTCGCATCTGTTGTCTCCGCCTCCCTCGATCGCGTCGAGATCAGCAACGTAAATTCTCTCGAAAGGAAGACGCGTCAAAAAACCGGCGATGACGTCAGCGGGCGCGCTCGTCGCCGCGAGAGGCGAGGAGATCGGTCTATAACTCTCGCGCTCGCCGGCGCGGGCGCGCATGACAGCGCCGTTGCGAATATCGATGACGGGAATGATCTGCATGAGGCATTATAGCGCGTCGCGCTCTTGCGACGTCCGGTCGGACCTCATGATTCTTCGCAGCCTGCTTGTCGCGCTCATCTCGCTCATCTTCGCCGACGCCGCCACGGCGCAGGCGCTGCAACAACAGAGCCAACCTGATTGGCCATGCCGGCAGGTGCGTGTGCCCGAGCTCGCGGTCGCTGGCGTCTGGACCGGCCCGCCGCTCGATGACGCCATGAAACATTGGCGCGACGATCAAACGATCGCCGATCTGGTCTCACGCCTTTCGCAGCGTCGCACCCCGATCGACGAGGCCGAGCGGCTTGTTGCGCAATTCGCCCAATCGGCCGGCGACAAGCGCAAGGAGCGCCTGATGACGCTTTTCGCTGGCGTCTATGAGCGCATGAACGATGAGCGCCATGAAGTCGTCAATGGCCTCGATCGTTTTGGCCGGCGCCTGAAAGACATGGCGGAGAAGGCGCGCGAAGAAACGCAGACGCTGCGCGATCTGCAGGATCAAAAGCCGCCGGATCCCGAAGCTATAAAAAAAGCAAGCGAAGCGCTGCAGTGGCGGCTACGGCTCTTCGAAGAGCAGCGGCGCATGGTCGGCTATGTGTGCGAAAGCCCGGCGTTGATCGAGCAGCGTTTCGGCGCGCTGGCGCGGGCCATCGAGCAAGCGATGGAGTGAGACTTCCCGTCATTGCGAGGAGCGGAGCGACGAAGCAATCCATAAGAGAAGCTGCGCCGCCTCGATTGCTTCGCTGCGCTCGCAATGACGGCGGAGATTGGGGCGCGCCCTATTCTCGCGGCTCGGGCTGGCGCTCCTCGAGCGGATGGCCGGCCTGCTCCCAGCCGTCGGCGCCAGGCGGATACCACATCACATCCGTATAGCCGAGCGCGAGCGCGCGTTTCGCCGCGTTCCACGAGGCCCAGCAATTGGTGCGGCAATAGAATACGAGCGGCTTCGACTTATCGCCGCCGCTCGCGCGCGCCAGTCCCTGCTCGAAATAGCGCGCCATCGGCTCTGACAACTCACCGAAGCCGGTGTCGGGAAGCCAAACGCTGCCCGGAATATCGAAGCGCTTCGGGTCGCGCCACACCGCGTTCTTAGGCAGGCCCTCGGGCTTCGGCGGATGCGACAGCGCGTCGATGAAGACCGCCTTCTTCGCGTTCCACAATTCGTAGGCCTGAGGCGTATCGAGCACCGTCGCGCCTTTAAGCGTCGCGGGCGTCGGCGCATGATAATTGTCGAGCCGATAAGTTTCCGGCTCCGGCGGCGCTTGCGCGAAGGCCGGCGCGCCGCCAAGCGCGAGGGCGGCGCAAAGCGCAAGAAAGCCGAGAACAGGACGTTTCATCAAATTCATCGTGGCGCAGCGATCTGATGTCCCGACTCGTCGAGCAAGGGGACGCCATAATCGAGAAGAATGCGCTCAAGCTCAGTCTTGTTCTGAGCGATGAGCGTATTGAGCTCGCGCTTCCAGTTCTGATCGGAATGGCGAACGCCAAAGCCGATGCGAAACGCCATGCGGGCGCCACGCGTCTCCGGCAGCGGAGTCACATTCAGCTTCTCGCTCGAATGTTTGGCGTAATAGCCGGCGATCGGCCCCCACAACAACGCCGCGTCGATATCGCCCTTTTCCAGATCATGGATCATCGCGGCGCCGGAAGATTCGACGCGCGTATCGACCATGAGCGCATAGGGCTTCACCGAAGCCATCAAACCGTTCATCGCCAGCACATTGCCGGGAGGCGTATTGGCGACGAGACCGATGCGATGCGGCTTTTCCTTCAGCCGAGGATCGTCGAGCGACTTGACGCCGTCGAGTTCCGATCCCGCGCGCGTCACGATGGCGTAGGTCGTCCGGTAATAGGGATTGGTGGGCTGCACCAGATCATTGCCCTGCGGCATGCCGAGGATAACGTCGCAAAGATGCGCATTGAGCGTGTTGCGCACGAAGCCCGTAGCGCCCGGGTAGTAGCTATAGGCGAGATCCTTGCCGAGCTTCTTTGCTAAAAATTCGGCAATCCGGTTCTCGAAGCCTTCGCCCTTGTCGTTTGAAAAGGGGAGATTGTTCGGATCGGCGCAAATACGCAGGGTCTTCGGGTCGACGAGTTCGATCGAACCCTGGCTGTCATCGCCCTTGGCCCCGAAGTCCGGCCCCATATGCTGGGCAAAGGCGGGCGCCGCCGCAAAGAGGATTGCGGCGGCGAGAGCCCGGAAGCGCGGCGCGGCCAAGCCGCGCCAGCGATTTGTCAAGTCGATCATGCGATCGCGTTAAAGCCCTTACTTCTGACCCATGCATTCGGCCTCGGCCTTGGCGAAGGCCTCGGGACGATCTTCCTTCTTGGCCGGACGACCGGGCTCGATCGCGCCGGTCGAGAGCGCGCGGAGATACACATAGAGGTCGTCGATGTAGCAGGAGGCGTTCTTGTTGTCGGCGAATGCCGGCATGACGCTGTTGCCGTTCTGACGGCCGCCGATGACGATGCCGGCGAATTCTGCGTAGTTGAAACGCTTCACCGAGTCCTTGAGCGCTGGCGCATAGGTCGAGCCGCCGCCGTTCGGGCCATGGCAGACGTGGCATTCAGCGTGATAGCGGCGGTAGCCGGAGAAAGTATACCAATCCACCTTGCCGTCGGGGCCGACATTATAGGTGGGGTCGCCTTTGGCGTCGAAATATTTGCCGTCCACGGATTTGACGGCCTTGGGATCTCCCGGCGCCTCGGCCATTGCGGAGGTTCCCACGCACATGATGACGCCCAGAGCTAACGCTCCGGCCAGCGACGATTTCATTACCTCTCTCCTTGGTCTCTTCCCACACACCTTAAACGCCGACGCTCGGCGGGCGCCGTAACGGCGCCGCCGAGCGTCGGGCTTTGTTAACTTCGCGTCTGGCTTAGTTCGGCAGAGCGAAGACAGTCAAGACGCCGCCGAGAGCCGTATAGTTGGCGAGCGACGCATAGTTGCCGACGGCGCCGAGGCCCTCGCTGCTCTTTGAAAGGCCAGCCGCCAAGCCGATGCCGGCCCAGCCGCCAACGCCCGAGAGCACCGCGACATACTGCTTGCCGCCGGACTCATAGGTCGTGACGTTGCCGATGATTCCCGACGGAGTCTTATACTTATAGAGCTCCTTGCCGGTCTTCGTGTCGACGGCCTTCAGATAGCCTTCGAGCGTGCCGTAGAAGGTGACGCCGCCGTCAGTCGACGTCGCGCCGCCCCAGACCGAGAACTGCTCCTTGTTGGACCAGACGATCTTGCCGGTCTTGGCGTCCCAGGCAATGAAGTTGCCGGTGTGGGTCTCGCCTTTGTCCTTGCCCGCCGGGAACATTTCCAGCGTTGCGCCGACGTAGGGCTGGCCCGCCGTATAGCTCACGCGGAACGGCTCGTAGTCCATGCAGACGTGGTTGGTCGGGACCAGGAACAGGCCCGTCGCCGCGTCATAGGTCGCCGGCTGCTGGTCCTTGGAGCCAAGCGCCGCCGGGCAGACATATTGCGTGTTGACGTCTTCGCCGTTCTGCTCGGTCGAATATTTCGACACGACCAACGGACGGCCATAGGTCTTGGACGACTTGTCCATGTCGACCTTGGTCGCCCAGTTCACCGCCGGATCATATTTTTCGGCGACGAGCAGATCGCCGTTGGTGCGGTCGAGCGTATAGGCGAAGCCGTTACGGTCGAAGTGCACCAGCGTCTTGACCGGCTTGCCGCCAATATTCTGGTCGGCGAGGATCATCTCATTGATGCCGTCATAGTCCCACTCGTCGTGGGGCGTCATCTGGTAGAGCCACTTCACCTTGCCGGTGTCGAGGTCGCGCGCCCAGACCGTCATCGACCAGCGATTGTCGCCGGGACGCTGCTTCGGGTTCCAGGTCGAGGGATTGCCAGAGCCGTAGTAAACGAGATTCAGGTCCGGATCATAGCTGTACCAGCCCCAAGTGGTGCCGCCGCCGATCTTCCACTGATCGCCTTCCCAGGTCGTGATGCCCGAGTCCTTCTCGACCGGCTTGCCGAGATGGGTGGTCTTGCCCGGCTCGATAAGCGTGTCGGCGTCCGGACCCATCGAATAGCCGCGCCACACCTGCTGGCCCGTCTTCACGTCATAAGCGGTGATGTGGCCGCGCACGCCGAACTCGCCGCCGGCGATGCCCACAAAGACCTTGTCCTTGAAGACGTGCGGCGCGGCGGTCGAGGTCTGGCCCTTCGAAGGATCGCCGTTCTTGACCGACCAGAGCAGCTTGCCGGTCTTGGCGTCGAGCGCGACGAGCGTCGTGTCAGCCTGAGCCAGGAAAATCTTGCCGTCGCCATAGGCGAGGCCGCGGTTGACCGTGTCGCAGCACATCACCGGCACGACGGACGGATCTTGCTTGGGCTCATATTTCCAGAGGATCTTGTGATCGGGATCCTTCAGATCGAGCGCATAGACGTTATTGGGGAACGGCGTGTGCAGATACATGACGTCGCCGATGACGAGCGGCGCGCCTTCGTGGCCGCGCAGCACGCCGGTAGAGAACTGCCAGGCCGGCGCAAGCTTGCTAACGTTCTCGGTCGTGATCTGCTTAAGAGCGGAATGGCGCAAGTTGGCGTAATCGCCCGTCGGCATCACCCACTGCTTGGGGTCTTTCTGCAGGGTCAGCAATTCGTCGGCCTTCACCGCGCCGGTGAGCGCGAATACGGCCACCGAAGTCGACAACAACAGTCTATGCATGAGCTTTTCCTCCTGACGACGCCGTGGCGCGCATTATTGTTGCGCCGCCGCTGACGTCGCGCCTCCTAGGCGCCTCGACATTGGGAAGGCGATTTCCGTTTATGTCTCATGTCGGCGGGACATAACGTCCGCCGACGGCGAGAAGCTCCCAGTTCCCGTCCGGGAGGCATCTTTTACTCGGAAACGGCGGGATAATATGTCGCTAACGGTTGAATCGCAATCGCAAAAAACAGTGACTCCGCCGTGCGATGCGTCGCATGCTGCGGGCCATCAAACAGTCAAGGCTAACAACATGTTGCGTCTCATGCTGGCTCTTGTCGCGATGCTTCCGGCGCAATTTGCCGCAAAGGCGGCGCCCGCCTTCTCCATAAATGAAATCGCGCCGGGCGTTTACGCGCACCAAGGGCAAACGTCCCTCATGACTCGGGAAAATTTCGGCGACATCGCCAATCTCGGGGCGATCGTCGGGGAGGACGCGGTAGCTGTCATCGACACCGGCGGCAGCTTGATCGAAGGCCGCGCCTTTCTCGCCGCGCTGCGGGAGAAGACGCAAAAGCCGATCCGCTACGTCATCAGCACCCATGCGCATCCCGACCATACGTTCGGCAACGGCGCCTTCGTCGAGACCGGCGCGACATTCGTCGGGCACAAAAATCTGCCGCGCGCGCTTGCGGCGCGAGGGCCGCATTATCTTTCGGCCTTTCGCGCGCAGATGGGCGACGCGCTCGACGGCGTCACGATCGTGCCGCCCACAGTGACCGTCGACGAAACGATGACGCTCGATCTCGGTCATCGCGAGATCGTCCTGCAAGCGTGGCGCACGGCGCACAGCGAATGCGACCTCACCATTCTCGATCCAAAGAGCGGCGTGCTCTTCGCCGGCGATCTGCTCTTTTTGCAGCATGTGCCGGTCGTTGATGGCAGCCTGCTCGGCTTCCTCGACGTCGCCGACAGGCTCGCAGCGATCAAGGCGGCGCAAGTTGTCGCCGGCCATGGGCCTATTCCAGCGCCCTGGCCAAAGGCGCTAGATGATGAGCGCGCCTATCTTATGCGGCTCACCGCGGATCTGCGCGCCGCGATCAAGAAGGGCGAGAGCGTCGCCGCGGCCGCCAAGGAAGCGGGCGCGGAGGAGCGGGAGAAGTGGCGGTTGTTCGACGATTACAACGCCCGCAACGCAACGGCGGGATTTGCGGAGCTGGAGTGGGAGACGCCGTGAAGATGACTTTGTCACGTGACGTCGAAGACAGTTCCCGCTTATTCTGCTGCATGTGTTTTGGAGGATGCCGGACATGAACAAAGCTGCTCTTTGCGCCGCCGGCGCCCTCTTCGCCGTCGCTGCTACTGCCGCCGGCGCCGAGAACGCGCCCGATCCCTGGCCTGGGCTCGTTGTCGACATCTTTCAAAGCCGGCCGATAACGGCCGCAGACGGTGTCATTAATCTCGATGCGCCGGTGCGCGCCGAGGACGCGGCGATCGTGCCAATGACGATGCGCTTCTCAGATCCCACTCAAATCAAAGTAGCGACGCTCGTCATCGACCAGAACCCGATGCCGATGGCGGCGGCCTTCACGCTTGGCGACAAATCCGGCGTCGGCTTCATCGAAACCCGCGTGCGGGTGAATTCATACTCGAATGTCCATGCGGTGGCCGAAGGGAGCGACGGCAGACTGCGCGCCGACGCCAAATTCGTCAAAGCATCGGGCGGCTGTTCGGCGCCCGCGGTCAAGGATCAGGATGAGGCGATCGCCAATATCGGCAAAATGAAATATCGCGAGTTCAAAAGCGCCGATCCGGCGAAGCGCGAAGCTCAGATCATGATCCGCCACCCGAACGCCTCCGGCATGCAGATGGACCCGGTCTCGCGCGCCTATCTCCCCGCTCATTTCATCGACCAGGTCGAAGTCTTTCAGGGCGACGCGCCGATCTTCAAGATGGAAGGCGGCATTTCGCTCTCGGAAGACCCGACCTTCCGCTTCACCTATGCGCCGAACGGCGCGAAGACGATCCGCGTCGAAGCGCATGACAATAAGGGCGGCGTCTACAAGGGCGAATGGTCGATCGGCGAAGCGTCGTGAGCCGCGCTCAATAGGTCGCGGCGAGATAATCGATGATCTTTTGCGCGTCTGACTCGTCGATCTGCGCGTGATAGGACTGGGTCATCTTCTTGACGACGCCCTCCCAGAACGCATGGCCCATCTTCGGCGGCTGGCGCTCGATGTAGTCAACGGAGTGACAGGCGGCGCAATTCTTCAGCGCGGTTTCCTCGCCCGGCCCGGCGCGCAGCGTCGCGGCCTCTTCCGGCAGCGAATAGGTGAGCGTCTCGGCGGCGCAGAGCGTGGGCGCGAGAAGCGCCGTCGCAGCGATCAGCATTAGTCCCTTATCGAAGCGCTGCATTTTTCAGTTAGACCGCCTCTATCCGAACCGTCTCCACCACATTCCGCATATAGCCGGCATGGTTCCATAAGGGCGCCATGGGCTGCGACTGGCCGATGCGATTGACGGCGCGGCATCTCAAATGATGCACGCCTGGGTTCAAAGATAATTCGCTCCGCCATTCGCGAAAGGAATATCGGCCAAGATCGTCGCCGAGCCGGGCGGCGGTCCAGCTCGCGCCGTCGTCAGTCGAGAGCAGCACGGCCTCAATGCCATGACCGCCGTCGAAGGCGATGCCTTTGACCTCAAGAGCGACATGGGCCGCGACTTTCGCGTTTTCGGCCGGACTCGTAATGAAGCTTCGCACATTGAGCCGCTTGATCGGCCGCGTCGCGCCTTTCGATGCGCCGGGCGCGACGCAGGCGCAGTCATTGTCCGGGATGCGGTAAGCGCTCGACATCCAGAAACCGTCAAAATCCTTGTCGAGCACCTCAATCTCATTGAGGTGTTTCACCCAATAGGTTCCGTAGCGGCCGGGAACCACCAGCCGCAGCGGAAATCCATTCAACCACGGCAGCTCTTCGCCGTTCATGGCGTAAGCGACCATCACCTCGCCGTCGCCCGCATGCGCGAGGTCCAGCGATTTGACGAAGTCCGGCGTTTCCGGCGCGACCGGGCCATCGAGCCCGTTGAAGGCTACCGATCGCGCGCCCGGCGTCGGCCCGGCCTTTTCAAGAATCGTCTTGAGCGCGACTCCCGTCCAGCGCGCGTTTCCCATCGCGCCATTGCCGAATTGTCCGCCGGCGACGCGCGGCTCGACGAAGCCGCGGCTGTTGCCCGAACATTGGTTGACGGCGACGATCTCCACCGGATCGAAGTCGCGTTTCAGCTCCGCGAGCGAGAGCGACAGAGGCCTCTCGACATGGCCGCGGATTTCCAGACGAAAGGCGCCCGGATCGATGCTGAGCGGAATGTCCGCAAGGTGGTAGCGAACAAAAAACGCGTCGTTTGGCGTTAGCGCGTCTTCGTTGAAAATCGAAAAGGGCGTTTCGAGCTGAGGCGGCCGGGCGCTAAGCTGAATGAGAGCGCGCTTGCCCGGATATCGCACGAGCAGCCTTTCGCCATTCGCGAAACCGAGCCGGACACTCTCGGCTGCAATGGCGTCTTGTTTTCTCGATATGCAGAGAGAGGCGAGGCCGCCGCTCGCGCCCCGTAGAAATGACCGCCGGCTTGTCGCCTGAGAAATCATTCACGCCGATTCCGCCGCCGGTCCTCCCCCAGCAGCGGCCGGCAGAAACGTCAGGAACCCCAGATCGTTAGGGCGACGCATAGTGCGAAGGGCACCGCCGCCAGCGCGACGACGGCCGTAACGCACACGCTTCGTTCAATCTCAGATGCCTCTCTCTGAGGCGCATTGTCCTGCCAATGAATGAACGCCATCACGATCCCCTACGGTTCAACTCACGCCTTCAGAAACGCGCGACGAGCCGAATCGTTGCATAAAAGTTAAGAGCCGGCGCCGCCCCAGCTAATGGCGGGCAGCGGAGAGCCGTGAGCGGGAGAGGCACTGGCTCGGCGGGGCGGCAAGAGCGCTTTCGCTGAAAAGTTCCGCGAGCTTCTCGGTCATCGCGCCGCCAAGCTCCTCCGCGTCGACGATTGTCACCGCTCGCCGATAATAGCGCGTGACGTCATGGCCGATGCCGATGGCGATGAGTTCGACTGGCGACTTCGTCTCGATCTCGTGAATGACCTGACGCAGGTGACGCTCGAGGTAATTGCCCGCATTGACCGATAGCGTTGAGTCGTCGACGGGCGCGCCGTCCGAGATCATCATCAGGATGCGCCGCTGCTCCGAACGCGCCAGAAGCCGCCGGTGCGCCCAATCCAGCGCCTCGCCGTCGATATTCTCCTTTAAGAGCCCTTCGCGCATCATCAGGCCGAGGTTGCGCCTGGCGCGCCGCCACGGCGCATCGGCCGCCTTGTAGATGATGTGGCGGATGTCGTTTAAGCGGCCTGGGTTAGGCTTCTTTCCCTCAGCGATCCAGGCTTCGCGCGACTGGCCGCCTTTCCAAGCTCGGGTCGTGAAGCCAAGGATCTCGACCTTGACGCCGCACCGCTCCAGCGTGCGCGCCAAAATGTCGGCGCAGGTGGCGGCGACCGTGATCGGGCGCCCGCGCATCGAGCCTGAATTGTCGAGCAGCAGCGTCACCACCGTGTCGCGGAAGTCCATATCCTTTTCGCGTTTGAAAGAGAGCGGCTGCTGGGGATCGATGATGACCCGAGGCAGGCGCGCCGGGTCGAGCATCCCCTCTTCTAGGTCGAATTCCCAGGAACGGCTCTGCTGCGCCATCAGCCGGCGCTGCAGACGGTTCGCCAGCCGTCCTACAACTGAAGAGAGATGCAAGAGCTGCTTGTCGAGATAGGCGCGCAGCCGATCCAGCTCCTCGGCGTCGCAGAGCTCCTCGGCCCGGATGGTCTCGTCAAAGCGGGTGGTGTAGGCGTGGTAATCCGCGCCGGCGCGCTCAGCGGCGCTTGTCGCCGGGCGGCGCGCCTCGGCGGCTTCCTCGGCGTCTCCCGCGTCGGCCTCGCGCTCGGTCTCGCCATACGGCGCTTCCGCGGAGTCGCTTTCGCCCTCCTGCTCGGCGTCTTCGGCGGCGAGCGCCGTATCCATCTCAGCGGCGCTCTTGGACTCTTCCTCGTCGCGATCGTCATTCTCGCTCTGGTCGGGGTTTTGCGGCTCCTCGCTTTCCTCGTCGGACTTCGTATCGTCGGGCGCTTCGCCGCTCGCCATGTCGAGATGCGAAAGCAGTTCGCGCACGATCTGGGCGAAGAGCTTCTGGTCTTCCACGGCGCCGGACAGCCGGTCGAGATCGGCGCCGGCGCGCTCTTCGATCGTGTCGCGCCACAGCTCGACGATCTTCTGGCCATTCGGCGGCGGCGTAAGTCCGGTCAGGCGCTGACGCGCGAGCAGCGCCAGCGCGTCCTCGAGCGGCGCATCCTCGCGACTTGAGATCTCGGCGGCGTGGCTGCGTTGATAGCGATCGTCGAGCATTGCGCCGATATTGTCGGCGACGCCGGGCATCCGCATCGCGCCGATCGACTCGCAGCGCGCCTGCTCCATGGCGTCGAAGGCGGCGCGGGCCGCGATCGGCTCGGGGGAATAACGTCGATGCAGCGCATCGTTGTGACAGGCGAGACGCAGCGCCAAGGAATCCGCCTGGCCACGTAAAATCGCTGCGTCCTTGAGGCTCAGCTTTCGCGGCGGCTCGGTCAGCCGCGCCTTGGCGCCCTCGGCTCCGGCGATAAGCGAAGGCCGTTCGGGCGCGAAGACCACGTCGAGCGCTGGCGAGCGCGCCATGGCGCGCATCGCCCCGGCGACGGCGCGCTTGAACGGCTCCTGCGGCGCCTCCTTGGGCGAGGCGGGCCGTCGATTTGTCGGCGCTGGAGGCATGTCGCGACTATATGCGCGCCGACCGACAAGGCCGCAAGCGAAATGCGCCGCGCGCCGGCCCTGTTGGCGGAAATCCTACAGTTTGCGTTCGCCCTTGCTGAAATTCGAGAGATCGCCTTCCGCCGCGGCGCGCCGGCGCCAGGACTTGGCGATCGCAGGATATTTAATTTCCTTAGAGATGCGGGAGATCTGCTGTTGCAGCTTCTCGCCGCCGCAGTTTGGACATACGGGAACATCCGATCCGCGCACCAGAAGCTCGAATTCGGCGGCGCAGGCGTCGCAGACATAGGCGTAAAGCGGCATCAGGCCCTCACGTGACGTGCATTCGCCTGGGACACGAGCAATTTTCGTTCCGATCGAAGCAGCGGCTAGGTCATCACCACATTGACGGCGCTTTCCGGTAGCTCCTTGCCGAAGCAGCGCTGATAGAATTCGGCGACGAGCGGACGCTCGAGCTCGTCGCATTTGTTCAGGAAGGTCATCCGGAAAGCGAAGCCGATGTCGCCGAAAATCTCGGCGTTCTCCGCCCAGGTGATCACCGTGCGCGGGCTCATCACGGTCGAAAGGTCGCCGGCCATGAAGGCGTTGCGGGTCAGATCGGCGACGCGCACCATCTTGTTGGCGACGTCCCTGCCTTCCTTCGTCGCGCCATAGGATTTCGCCTTGGCGAGCACGACATTCGTCTCGGCGTCATGCGGCAGGTAATTCAGCGTCGCGACGATCGACCACCGGTCCATTTGCGCCTGATTGATCTGCTGCGTGCCGTGATAGAGGCCTGACGTATCGCCAAGACCCACCGTGTTGGCGGTCGCAAACAGTCGGAAGGCGGGATGCGGACGGATGACCCGGTTCTGGTCGAGCAGCGTCAGTCGACCCGAGACTTCGAGCACGCGCTGGATCACGAACATCACATCGGGCCGGCCGGCGTCATATTCGTCGAAGCAGAGCGCGATATTGTGTTGGACCGCCCAGGGCAGGATGCCGTCGCGAAATTCGGTGACCTGCTTGCCCTCTTTGAGGACAATGGCGTCCTTGCCGACGAGGTCGATGCGCGAAATGTGACTGTCGAGATTGACGCGCACGAAAGGCCAATTGAGCCGCGCCGCCACCTGTTCGATATGCGTCGACTTTCCGGTGCCGTGATAGCCGGTCACCATCACACGCCGATTCTTGGCGAAGCCGGCGAGAATGGCGAGCGTCGTCTGCCGATCGAAAAGATAGTCGGGATCGAGGTCCGGCACATGCTCGTTGCGCTCGGAAAAGGCTGGAACCTCCATGTCGGAATCGATTCCGAACACCTGACGCACGGAAATCTTCATGTCAGGCGTACTGTCGAGTCCCGTTGCGGCGTGTACTGCAGCGACCAAAATGCGTCCTTTCGTTGCGCGGTCCCGCGCCTTCCCGAATAATTCGACGAATCTGTGCTGCCGCGCCGGAAAAGCCTGCTCGCCGCGAGCGCTCAGACCAGCCGGGCGGCCCTTAGCGTCTTATAGGCGTGAATAATTTCCCGCAATTTTTCTTCGCGGGAACGGTCGCCGCCATTTGCGTCGGGGTGATGGCGCTTGACGAGTTCCTTATAGCGCGCGCGGATCGTCTCGCGATCCGCCGTCTCCTCGAGCCCCATGGCGACAAGCGCCCTTATCGTCACTGGGGAACGGCGCGGGCCGCGGCGCTCGGCGGCAGGGGGCGGTCGGCGGAAACGCTGGCGATAGACTCCGAGCGGATCGACCGCCGCCATGGCGTCCTCGCGAAAGCCCGCCTGTCCGCGCCGCGTGCCCATCGACCAGGTGGGGCGATGCCCAATGGTGGCGTCCTTCATGTATCGGGCGACGGAAGCGTCATCCATGCCATTGAAATAATTGTAGGTCGCGTTGTATTCCCGGACATGCTCAAGGCAGAAGCAGAAATATTGCCCCTCGCGCAATCGGCCCATCGGCGCGCGATAGGCCCCCTCCGCCTCGCAGCCGGGCGAATCGCAGCGCAACGTGCTCTCGCGCGGCGGTTCGCGCGGCTCGCGCTGGGTTCGGATGCGATCGAACAGGGGCGAATTCAGGTTCATTTCATTCCATTATGATGGCGCCGCAGCAAGCCGCAAGCACAACCAAGCGTCAATGTGCTAATTCGGCGTCGATCGGGAGACGAACAATGACGGATCAGGGTAAAGGCGTCGTCAAGGCGCGCATCGCGCAGAAGCTCGCCGAAGGCCTCGCGCCCGCAGCGCTAAACATTATCGACGACTCTCATCGCCACGCCGGGCATGGGCATCACCATCCCGACGGCGAAACCCATTTCACGGTGGAGGTGGTGAGCGCGGCTTTTGAGGGCAAGAGCTTGATCGAGCGGCATCGTCTGGTCAATGCGCTCCTCTCCGAGGAGCTGGCCGACCGGGTTCACGCTCTGGCGATCAGCGCCAAGACTCCCCAAGAAGCTGCCCGCGCTTGAGGGATCAGCTACGAAGCGGCGCGCCGTTCGCGTCGCAGTCGATTTCGGAAACGTCCTCGCCCATGGCGATGCGGGCGCGCGTCAGCGCGCCGTCGGCGTCATAGGCATAGTCGTGTCTCAGCTCGACTTCGCCATAGACAAGCTTTTCGCAACAGGCGAGCCTGCCTTCAGAGTCATAGGTCGCGCGAAAATAAGTGTTGCGGTTAGCGATGGCGTCGGCCTCGAGCGGCCCAACGAGATTTAACGGCAGCCGAAGCCCGCTGTAGGTGAGAAAATAGCGATATTCTTCTTCATTGTTCTCCGACATGACGGCCCTCCCCGATCCGACAGCGTTTCTTGAAGCGACGCCGTATCAGTGAGGATACTAGAGAATCGCGCTAACCCAATGGCTCCTATCCCGCAACCGGGAGGGCCGCCGCCGGAGGAACACCGCCATGGCCGCCGACATCGTGGCGAAACCCGAAGCCAAGCCGGCTAATCCCTGCTTTTCGTCCGGCCCTTGCGCCAAGCGGCCGGGATGGGCGCTCGAAAATCTTGGCCGAGCGGCGCTCGGACGCTCGCACCGCTCAAAGCCGGGCAAGGAGAAGCTGGCGCAAGCCATCGCGCTGACGCGGGAGACGCTGCGCGTTCCTCAAGATTACCGCATCGGCATCGTGCCGGGCTCCGACACCGGCGCCGTTGAGATCGCGCTCTGGTCGCTTCTCGGCCCGCGCGGCGTCGATGTCGTCGCCTGGGAAAGCTTTTCGGAAGACTGGGTCAATGACGTCCTCAATGAATTGAAGGTCGAAAAGGCGCGCAGCCTCGTCGCGCCTTACGGCGAATTGCCTGATCTCTCGCAAATCGATTTTGCCAATGACGTCGTCTTCGCCTGGAACGGCACGACCTCCGGCGTGCGCGCGCCGAGCGCCGATTTCATCCCGCCAGACCGCAAAGGGTTGACGATTTGTGACGCGACGTCGGCGGCCTTCGCGCAGCCCTTGGATTTCGCCAAGCTCGATGTGACGACCTATAGCTGGCAGAAGGTTCTCGGCGGCGAGGCGGCGCATGGCATGCTCATTCTCTCGCCCCGCGCCGTCGAGCGACTCGAGAGCTATACGCCGCCCTGGCCGATGCCGAAGATTTTCCGGCTGACCAAAAAGGGCAAATTGAACGAAGGGATTTTTCAGGGCGAGACAATCAACACGCCGTCGCTCTTGGCGGTCGAAGATTATCTCGATGCGCTTTCCTGGGCGAAATCGATCGGCGGACTTGAGACGCTGTTCGCGCGCTCAGACGCCAATGCGCGAGCCGTGAGGGGCTGGGTCGAAAAGACGCCCTGGATCGATTTTCTCGCGAAAGATCCAGCGACTCGCTCCAACACCAGCGTCTGCCTCGTCTTCTCCAAAGAGAGCGCCGCGAAAGACGCGGACATGCAGGCGGCGCTCGCCAAGAAGATGGTCGCGATGATCGAAAGGGAAGGCGCGGGCTATGATTTCGGCGCCTATCGCGACGCGCCGCCGGGCTTTCGCATCTGGTGCGGCGCGACTGTCGAAACGTCCGACGTAGCGCTGCTGACGAAGTGGCTCGATTGGGCCTATACGGAGGCTTGCGCCGACGCTCAGCAAACAGCGTAGAAGCGCCAAACGCGCTACACTCGAACGTTTCTTCTTAGTCTTGTTGCTGCGTCTTCGCGCCATCGAGAATGATGGTCGTTCTGCAAGAAGCGGATAGACATATGCAAGGACAACCATAATGCCGCCGCGCGTTCTCATCTCGGATTCTCTTTCGCCCGCCGCCGCGCAGATTTTTCGCCTGCGCGGCCTGGATGTCGATTTCGAGCCGACGCTCGGCAAGGACAAGGACAAGCTCGCCGCCGCGATCGGCGACTATGACGGATTGGCCATCCGTTCGGCGACCAAGGTCACAGCCGACATTTTTGCGCGCGCGCCGCGTCTCAAGGTCGTCGGCCGCGCCGGCATCGGCGTCGACAATGTCGACGTCGCCGCCGCAACGGCGCGCGGCGTCATCGTCATGAATACGCCTTTCGGCAATTCGATCACCACCGCCGAACACGCTATCGCGCTGATGTTCGCGCTCGCGCGCGACATTCCCGCGGCCGACGCATCGACACAGGCCGGCAAATGGGAGAAGAACCGCTTCATGGGCGTCGAGATCACCGGCAAGACGCTCGGGATCATCGGTTGCGGCAATGTCGGCGCGAATGTCGCCGAACGCGCGCTTGGCCTCAAGATGCGCGTGATCGCCTTCGACCCCTATCTCACCGAAGAACGCGCGAATGAGCTTGGGGTCGAAAAGATCGAACTCGACGAACTTTTGGCGCGGGCGGACTTCATCACGCTGCATACGCCGCTGACCACGCAAACGAAAAACATTCTCTCGGCGGAAAACATCGCCAAGACTTGCAAGGGCGTGCGCATCGTCAATTGCGCGCGCGGTGGACTTGTCGATGAGGAGGCGCTGCGCAAAGCGCTCGATGAAGGCCAGGTCGCCGGCGCCGCCTTTGACGTCTTCGCTCAAGAGCCGGCGACGGAAAACCCTTTGTTCGGCCATCCGCACGTCGTCTGCACGCCGCATCTCGGCGCCTCGACGAGCGAAGCGCAGGAAAAGGTCGCGCTGCAGATCGCCGAGCAAATGGCGGACTATCTGACGCGCGGCGCGATCGCCAACGCCGTGAATTTCCCCTCGATCAGCCCCGAAGAGGCGCCGCGGCTCAAACCCTTCGTAGCGCTTGCCGAGAAGCTTGGCCTCTTCGTGGGACAAATCGCGCGCACCGGCGTCGACAAATTGTCGATCGTCTACGAAGGCGTCGTCGCCTTCCAGAAGACGCGCGCGATCACTTCCGCGGCGATCTCTGGGCTGCTGCGACCGATTCTTGAAGACGTCAATCCAGTGTCGGCGCCGATCCTCGCCAAAGAGCGTGGACTATCCGTTGAGGAAATTACCCGCGAGGCGCAAGGCGACTATGAATCGCTCGTCACGCTCAGCGCGCATACGGCGCAGGGCGAAATTTGCGTTTCGGGGACCGTCTTCCACGACGGCAAGCCGCGCATTATCCGCATCGGCGATATTGGCGTCGACGCCGAGTTCGCGCCGTCGATGATCTATGTGACGAATGAAGATCGGCCGGGCTTCATCGGCAAATTCGCCGGCGTGCTTGGCGACGCCAATGTCAATATTGCTACGTTTGCGCTTGGCCGCGACAGGCCCGGCGGCGGAGCGGTCGCACTCGTCGCGATCGACGGCGAACTGCCTGCCAAAGCGCTCACGGCCCTGAAAGGCTTGCCTGGCGTAAAACAGGCGACAACGCTGAAATTCTGATCCCCTATTGTCGCGCTCAACCTTACTGTTGCAACTCTGCCACTATCGCGAAAGAAACACGGCTGCGCCTGGCCTTCCTGCTTGCTTGCGCGAAGGCGCTGCGGGACTAATCGTCGCACTGATCGCGCCGTTTCTGGAGTCGGCGCGGCGCACGCCCACTCTCGATAAAAGGGATCATCATGCGGCGTCCTACTCTTGCAGTCATTTGCGCCATCGGCGCTCTTTGCGGCCTTGCTGCCGAAGCATTTGCGCGCAGCCCTGCGCCGCAGCCGCAACCGCAGCCGGCGGCGTTCGATCCTTTCGCCGCGCTTTTCGGCGGCGGTTCTTTCGCCCCGCAGACCGGTGACGGCCGTCCGCAGGCCGTCGCCATTCCGCGCGAGGTTGTCGCCTTTAACGCGAGCTATGCGCCGGGAACGGTGATCATCGCCACCAATGAGCGTCGCCTCTATTACACGCTCGGGCATGGCCAGGCGATCCGCTATGGCGTCGGCGTCGGCCGACCCGGCTTTGAATGGGCTGGCACCCGCTACGTCGCTCACAAGCGCGAGTGGCCGGACTGGACGCCGCCATCGCAAATGCTGCGCCGCCGCCCCGACCTGCCGAGGCACATGGTGGGCGGCCTCAACAATCCGCTCGGCGCGCGCGCCATGTATCTCTCCGGCACGCTCTATCGCATCCACGGCTCCAATGAGCCCTGGACGATCGGTCAGGCGGTGTCGTCCGGCTGCATCCGCATGACCAATGACGATGTCGTCGACCTTTATAATCGCGTGAGGGTTGGCACCCGCGTGGTTGTGACGCGATAAGTCTCGGCGGCGATTTTTGAACGGCCGACGTTCGCGTCGGCCGTTTTGTTTTTGCGGTTTATTTTTCTCCGGGCCGGTCGCGGTCGAGCCCCTTTGCGGCAAGCTCTTGGAGATAGGCGTTGAAGCGTTCTGTCGCCGTTTCGCCGAGTTCGCGCAGATACCGCCAAGTGTAGATTCCGGTGCGATGCATGTCGTCGAAGTCGAGACGCACAGCGTAGTTGCCGACCGGCGCGACGGCGATGATCGCGACGTTGCGCTTACCGCCCACGGTCTTACGCTCCTGGGCCGAATGGCCCTGAACTTCTGCGCTTGGACTCTGCGTGCGCAACAGTTCCGCGCTGAGCGAAAATTGCGCGCCATCGTCGAAAGCGACGGTTAGCATCCGTCCGTCTTCGGAAAGGCGCAATTCAGTTGGCCAGGGCTCCTGCCCCATGATGCTTCTCCACAACGTTTGTTCATGCGCGAGCAATTTGCGGGCCGCAGCGTTGTGGCTGCCTCCAAATATTTCTATCGCCTTCGAACCAAGAGCGCCAACACGATCCTTAGGGAGAGTCAGCTTTCTGCATCCACCAGCTCTCCAAGGTGAAGCCGAAGGGAAACATCGGATAAAGCGGCGTGCGCTCAGGATGGCGAATTGCGGCGCTATGCGCGCACCAGATGGCGTTCGCATGCTGCAGAGGCGTGAAATAGAATCCCGAAAGCAATATGCGGTCTAGCGCGCGAGCCGCCCAAATGCTCTCCTCCTTCGTGCGCGAGGCGAGCAGATTATCGATCGTCGCATCGATCGCAGGCGATGCGACGCCAGCGAGATTGACTGAGTTTTCGCGCTCGAGACTCGCTGTGCTCCAGCGGTTCAACTGCTCCTGACCGGGAACGGCGGCCGGCAGCCACTGGCCGATCATCATGTCATATTCGAAGCGCTGACGGCGGCGTTGGTACTGCACCTCATCATATGTTCGTGGATTGGCTTCGACGCCAATGCGTTTCAACGAGGCGGCGAAGTTGAGCGCCAGCCGCTCTTCGTCGCGGTCGCGGATCATGATTTCAAAGACGACGGGAACGCCATTCTTCTGAAGACGACCGTCGACGACGGTATAGCCTGCTTCAGCAAGAAGCGCCTGCGCACGCTTCGCGACTACGCGATCGCGTCCGGACCCATCGTGTTGCATAGGCCGCCAACGACCTTCGAGAATGTCATCGCGAACAACGCCGGGGAATTGCGAAAGAAAGGCGCGCTCCGCAGCGCTGGCTGGACGGCCTATCGAAGAATAATCCGAGTCGCCGAAATAACTTTCCGTGCGCGCATAAAGCCCGCCGTAGAAATTGGCGTTGATCCATTCAAAGTCATACATCATGGCGATCGCTTCGCGCAGCCGCACGTCGCGAAAGATGCCTTTGCGCAAGTTAAAAACGAAGCCCTCCATTCCCGTCGGGCGGCCAGGCCGCAGGATTTCCTTGATGATTGCGCCATTTCGAATGGCCGGGAAATCATAGCCGGTCGACCAGCGCGCGGCGCTCGTCTCTTCGCGATAGTCGATAAGTCCCGCCTTTAAGGCCTCAAAAAGCGCCGCGCCGTCACGATAATAATCGACGTCGATCTCATCAAAATTATAGAGCCCCCTTTGGCTTGGTATGTCACGAGCCCAGTAATCAGGGTCGCGGCGTAAAGCGAGACGTTCGCCTGATTTCGCCTCAGAAATCACATAGGGACCAGAGCCAAGAGGAATCGTCATATCGAGATCGTCGAAACGCTCCACATTGGTGGTTCTCTTCGACAGAATTGGCATGTCGGCGAGAACGAGCGGCGCTTCGCGATCCTTGACGCCCGTCAGATCAAACCGAACCGTATGATCGTCGAGCGCGACGGCAGACTTCATCAAAGGGAAAATCACTCGATGGTTCGGCCGACCTTTCGACTTCAGCAATTCGAAGGAAAATAGAACGTCCGCCGCAAGGATGGGCGTCTTGTCGGAGAATCGCGCTCGAGGGTCGAGGTGAAAGGTGACGTGTTCGCGAGCATCGTCGATCTCGATGGACTTCGCGATGAGCGGATAAAGCGAATAGGGCTCGTCCCGCGAGCGAGTCATCAGGCTTTCCAGCACATTGCCGATGATAAGCTGCGGCGCGTCCCCGAATCTCGAATTGAACGGATTGAGACTTTCGTAACCGCCGCGCGAACCGAGCCGCAGCGTCCCGCCCTTCGGCGCACCCGGGTTTGCATAAGGAAGGTGATCGAAACTTTTCGGGAGCGCAGGCGCGCCGTAGAGCGCGAGACCATGCGTGACAGGAGCGTTTGGAATATCTTGGGCAAGCGTTGGGGCTGAAGCCAAGATGGCGACGAGATACATGAGCGCCGCGAGCCGCACGGCGGCGATCCTGAGCCCAATTGCATGGTGAGCGCGACTCATTCCATGCCTCCTTCGCCGATTGGCGGACCGAATCTATCTGACTTTGACAATCTCCAAGTCGAAGAATGCTGAGCGAGCCTTGTTCAAGACGTAGGCGCGGGCGTAGCGGGCGTCGCCCCTGGCAGGGGCGACGCCTGATCGCATCAGAACCTGAGCTTCACGCCTCCGGCGAAGGCGCGCGGCTGACCAGCAAGGATGCCGGCGCCTTGCGCCGTCGCCAAGCCGCCATTGAACCAAACCAAAGGCGTTTGTACCGGGCCGACGAGGAGTGAGTTGGCCACCACGAATGCGCCGGCGACGTAGGTCCGATTGAAGATGTTCGAGACCTCGAAATACAGTTCAATGTTCTTGAAATAGAGGTCCGCCAAGTCGTGATTATAATGAGCGTTCACATTGAACACGCTGTAGCTCGGTATCGTGGTGAAATTGGCGTTGTCGATCGTATAATCGCTCTTGAAAACATATTCGGTGTAAGCGCCGAGACCCGAAAGGTCGCCGTAGGGCTGGTCGTATCCAAGGCGCATCGTCACAGTATGCGGAGGCACATTAGGAATCCTGTTTCCGGCGCGATTATATAAGACTGCTCGCCCCCCGACCGAACCGAGATCGTCCCAATAGTTGGTGAAGAACTGATTGTTGAACGTATAAGCCGCGATCAGCCGCCACCCATCATAGGGCCGCCAATCGGCGTTGAGTTCGACGCCGCGGTGAAGAGAGGAGGGAATATTTTGCGAATAGCCGATGAGCCCATTGCTCAGCGTCAAAATTTCATTCCGGTGCCATTCGTTGAAGCCGGTCACGCTGAAATTAAGCTCTGGACTCGGCGTCCAGTCGATGCCGAGATCGACGCCCATGTTGGTCTGAGCCTTCAGCGGATTAGCTCCGACTCCGTTTCGCGTGCTAGTAAGGAAGACGAATGTCGGCGTGCTGTAGCCTGTCGAATACCGCGCCCGCACCTGCCATTCCGGATTGTAGCGATAGGTGAGCGACGCTTCCGGCGCCGTGTTCCAATAGTCATTATCGACGGCGACCTGGGTAGGAAATCTGGGCGCCAGATTGGCGGGGTAGTTGTAGGCGGTGCTCACGCCCCAGACGCGATTCCAGTTGGCGCTGAACCCGATGACGCCAGTCAGGCCCGGAGCAAGAGCAATCTCTTCCCGCGCGCGCAAACCAATGTTTGACGCATAGGAATCGTTCTTGCCGACCTGCGCGCCGATTGCGCCGCTGTACCAGGTGTTGGCGATCTGATTGAAGAGCGGATTGGCGGTTTTGGCGTTGTTATAGAAGAACTGGAGAAAATGCGTCGCCGGAAATCCAAAGATCGGCACGTGACTGGTAATGTCGGTCTGCGCGGTGATGCCCACCGTCGGACCCCTCAAGGCCACCGGGCCGCCTTGGCCGCCCGGGCCAATAATCGGCGGCGGCCAAGCGCCGCTGATGTTATCGAGATAGTCGTAAGTGAATTGCGATCGCCAAGTGGTGGCGCTGTCGAAGTCATGCTCGAATTGAACGCCGCCGATCTGTCTGAGAGAGTTTTGATGCGTGCCAAGCGTGGCGACACTTTGGCGAACAGTCGCGCCGGAGATGCCATTCGCCGGTACGAAGAGATTGTTGCACAAGTTGACGTTCAAAGAGGTCGGGATGGCGCAGCCTTGTTGAAATGGATTGAGGTAGAAGACGGTTAAATTTTCTCGGTTGATGAACTCCGATCTCAAGTCATTGGCGATATATTTCACGATGACCCGATCGTTAGGGGTCACCTCCCATCTGCCGAGAACCTTGGCTTGTTTGCCTGAGTAGGCGCCGTGGTATACATACCCGCTGCCGTTGATGTCGGAGGCGAAAAACGCGAGATCGAAAGCGCCGAGCGCGCTGTCCTTCACAGCCTTGCCGACGCGAATGTAATTGTTGACATAGCCGAAGCTGCCAAATTCCGAACCTGTGTTGACGCCATCGATTTCGGCCCCGGAAAAGGTGCGGTAGTTGATCGCGCCCAAGTAGGCGTAATTGCCGAAGAGCGCCGACGACGGTCCGCGATAGACGTCGATGGCGGCATAGGAGTGCGGATCGAGCAGGTCGGTGCGGCCATTGCCGTCGGCTGTCGTGATCGGGAACCCGTCCTCATACATCATGATGTTGCGGATGCCCGTTGGAAACCCGACGCCAAGCCGATTGCCGGAGCCGCGAATCGAAATAAACAAATCCCGCGCATTATTGCCTTGCTGCACGGAGACGCCGGGGCTGTATTCCAACACCCTCCGGACATCCTGCAGTGGCGTCGGCTTAAGGAACTTGGTGTTGACGATCGTTACCGTCTCGCCGGGCGGATCCCGGTAGATCGGCAATTTCGCGCGGGCGGGATCAAAGCCCGGCGCATATCCCGCTTCGCCCGCCGTCGACTCTCTCGTGGCCGGAGGTCTGGCGGCGCCAATCGTGATCTGCGGAAGCGCTTGCTGCGCATGCGCAACGGAAGGGACGGACACAAGCGCGAGGGCGGTGAGCGCCGCTCCGTGCATCAATTTCGACCGGGAGCTCATTTTCTTCACTTTCCTAGTTGGCTTGAAACTCATTGAGAGGGCGCACGCGATGGGCCCCTTGCCGTCGACTCCGGTTTCCACGGGTCGGCGAAACGGGGCGATGTCAGCAAGGATTCGTCGGTGAGCGTTTTCAGAAAGGCGATCAGATCGCTCTTTTCCTGCGGCGACAGATCGATCGGAACGATCAACGCGCTCTTGTTTGGGTTGTAGCGACCGTCGCCTTTGAGTGGACCGCTCGTTACGTTACGGCCGCCTGCGGCGTAGATGTCGATCACGTCCTCGAGCGTCGCGACGCTGCCGTCGTGCATATAAGGCGCGGTCACAGCGATATTGCGCAGGCTCGGCGCGCGGAACGCACCCATCTCGGCAGGATTATGCGTGTTCTCGAACACGCCGCGATTGGGCTCGGGATAGGCGCCCTTGCCGTCGAGATCATAGAGTCCGGTGTTGTGAAACGGCGTCTCTATCTCGCGCGTCTTCGCGTGATAGAACTGATCGTCGAAATTCACGCTACCGTGGCAGTGATGGCACTCCGCCTTCTCGCCGAAGAAGAGATCCTTGCCGCGCGCCTCTTCGGGAGAGAGCGTCGCCTTGCCAAGAAGATAGAGATCATATTTCGAGGAGGTCGATACGACGCCGCGCTCGAAAGCTGAGATCGCCTTGATGACATTGCCGAAGGTGATCGGGTCGGCTTCGCCGGGAAACGCCTCCACGAATTCGCGTCGATAGTCCGCGTCGCTTGCGAAGCGCGCGATGATCTCTTTGCGGTTCTGATCATTGACGCCCATCTCGATGGGCTCTTCGCCAAAGAGCGGCCCCTCCATCTGCCTTTCGAGAGTGACCATCGCCGGATTGGCCCAGGTCAACGTCGCGCGCCAGCCGGCGTTGGCGATGCTGGGAGAATTGCGCGGCGTATGCTGGCCCGTCGCTCCGACGCCCACCGGCCGCCCATCGGTGAAAGCCAGACGTTGCTCGTGACAGGACGCGCAGGCCTCCTTGCCGTTTCCCGATAGGCGCGTGTCGTAGAAGAGCTTACGCCCGAGTTGGAAGCGCGCCTCCGACATCGCGTTGTCGACGGGAACCCGCGGCGGCGGCATGAACTCTGGCAAGGCCCAGCGCCACGAATCTCCGCTCGGATTCGTTTCGCCCTGCGCGGCGCTCGCAGTCAAAATCGCGGCGAAGAGGAGAATGAAAGCTGCGCGCTTCATTTCGCGACCTCCGCGCGGAAGATCTTCGTCGGCGCGCCGGGGGACTGGCCGGCGTCATTGGCGTCGGGCGCGGTTTCCTTGAGCCGAAGTCCGAGATTTTCGAACATTGGCGCGCATTCGGGATCGGCCGGACCGCTCATGCAGCCCGTCGAGAAACCCTGGTCTTTCCCAAGATCGATGCTGGCGAAGAGCGGCTTCAGATTCAGCACCACGCGCTGTTTGGCAGAATCGAAAGAGGCGAGTTTCACGGGAATCCGATTGGGATTCGTGCAGGAGGTGATTTCGCCCTTCGTGGCGTCGCCGCGGCAACCGGTCGAGCCGAGATGCAGCATCCAGGTCGAGACCGTGATCGTTCCGTCCGAATTGACCCGCAGCGGCGCCGTCTTGGGCGCGTCGGCCATGAGCGGCGCGCCATCGGGCTTGTCGCCCGCAGGCGCGCCGGCGCCATTCGCCGTGGTCGCGGGGTTTTTCGGCGGAGGCGGCGGACGCGTCACGCCACCCTCGGGGTCGACTTCGATCTTGATGAATTTGCGGCCGGCCTGCCAATTCCAGCTCATCGACTGAAGATCGAGCGGCGCGGGAGCGGTGGCGAAATTGGAGTGATTGAGAACGACGTCCTTTCCGTCTTTATCCTGGGTGACGCTTGGAACGCCGATGACGAAGCTAACGCCCTTGTAGCGGCCGCGCGGGACTGATCCTTTGATCGTGTCGTTGACGTCCGCGGTGCCGATGCATTTGCCGGTCTTGTTCTCGAAATCGAGCAAAGCGACGTTGGCGTATTGCCAGTCGTTCTGTTCCAGCTCGATGGGAACTTCGTGGCCGGCGGCGTCGATCAGAGCAGGCGTCGAGATGTAGAATCGCGCGTCGTGAAGTTGCGCAGGCTGACCGCCGGTTCCGAGCCCGGAAATGTCGCGGCCGCATTCGACCGGCTGATCGCCCGCCGCAAGCGCAAAGCGTATCGCGACCTGCTGTCTTTCATTCGCGTCGATCTTCGCGGCATGCGCGACGCCTATGGCTGCGAGACCGCCGATCGCGAACGCAAAATGGTTGAGCGCCCTCATGATTCCTCTCCTGCGCAACGGGTCTTGAGACGTGTCTTGGCGTACGCGCAGGCGAACGGCGCGTATCAGCGACGCGTGAGAACACGCGCGCGAAAATCAAACGCGAGGGAAAGGGCGAGTGGGGTCGAAGAGACCCGGCAGCCGACCGCTAACGCGCTTCTTTAGGAAAGAAGCGACGGGGGCGCGCGAGAGAGCCTGTTACTGGGCCATAGTGTGGTCGGCGGCGCGAGATCGCGCTCTTCCGGCCAAAGAGGAGGCGCGTCGGACACGGGCACCAGCACCAGAACGACGGCGGTGAGCAGAACCTTTGAACCGGCTTCGTCGCTTCGCTCGCTTAGAAAGCAGGCCAAGCAGTGCATGTGTTGAGCGTGGGACGTCTTCCCGCCGGCGTCGTTCTTGTTGGCGCAGAGCTCGTCAGACAACGCCACAGGAGAGCTGAGGAACGCGCCGCTGTCGCCGCTGTGACGAGTCTGAGAAAAGACAAGTGCCAAAGCTTGCTGGAAAAGCAGACAAGCGACGACCGCCGTCACGAACGGACGGACAAACTGCCGTATTTTTCGCCTATCTTGCCGCATAACTAAATTCTGATTGCACAGAGATCGACTTGTCAACGAGGGCGAGTATCGGAGTCTCGCAATATTTTCAATTGTTGCGCTTCCGCCACACTCGGCCTTTTGCATTGGGCGCATTCGGAAAAGTCGTGCAGCCTTCGCTATAAACTGAAAAGGACCGAGACATTCTTGCTCTTAATCAAATGCGCAATGCTTAAGCGCGATGTCGATGGTCTTTAATTGTCGACAAGGCAGACCGTTGAGCGTTTGGCGACTTGCTGGAGATTCGCCCAGCTTCATCGTTCTGCATGCGTGCGTCGCGTAAGGAGTTTTCGTATTGCGGCCCGCGAGCTTCGCGCCTATGATCCGCTCACCGTAAGCAATGGTTGGCGGCAATCCATGCTCTTTCGGGTTATTCTCTTAGTTGCGACATTGCTGCAAGCTGCGGCGGTTCCGACCGGCCCCGCGCAGGCTCAATTTCAATATCCCGCGTTCACGCGCGTCATCTGCAAGGGCGTTACTGCTCCCGCCGCTCCTCATTCGCCGAATGAACACGACGGGTCTTGCTCCGACTGCATAACATGCTGCAGCGCCCAGCCACCGATCCTATGCGTCTCTGAACTTCTTGTACGCCAAAGCCTTCCGACAACGCGAAACGTCATTCTGACGTCAGCAATTCTTCCCGCGCCACGGTCGCATTCGGAAACGCCGCCGGCGCGCGCCCCTCCCGTCTAAAGACGCCGAACGTCCCGCGATTTGGCGACAAATCCGTTTGCGGGCCAAAAATTTACGCACCGCCTGGAGGCCCGCTAGAGCGCTTGGCGTCGATGCGTTTTGGATTACCGGCGCATGCTTGGCAAAAGAGCGGGGAGGCTCTGATGCACAAATCTCATGAGACGATTGACCGACTGTTTAGAAGTCACCACCGCGATCTAATAACGCGGGCGCGCCGCGTGATCGGCTCGGACGACGCCGAAGACATGGTCCAGGAAGCCTATCTCAAAATGCTCGAAACCGATCGCGGCGAGTTGATCTCAAATGCGCGCGGTTATGTGTCGAAAATGACGTGCACCCTCGCCATCGATAATCTTCGAAGACAGAAGACGCATGCCCGGGCTCTTGCCGAGGACGGCGCATGGTTCCAGTCGTCGACGCTGGAGACGCGGATCGCGTCAGCGCTAGACGCGTTCGGGCTGGCGTCGGATGTTCAAGCCGCCCTTATGCAGCTGCCGCGATGTTGTCGTCAGATCTTCTTTATGAGCCGGATACTGGGCTTCAGCCATTCAGAAATCGCGCAGGAAGTTGGCGTTTCCTTGAGAACGATCAATCGCAACCTTATTCGCGCGCTCGATCACTTCGATCGCGCCTTCGAGATCGCGCCTCCAAGCGCTCCGATCAGCGCGGAGGGCGTTAATGCGGCCGAGCCACGCGACTCCTCGACCTCGCGGCCAGCCGCGCCGCGCGCCGTCCAAGACACCGTGGAAATCAAAAATCCGTCAGCTCGAAAAAATTCCCGCCCCAGCCTGTCCGATTTTTGCGGCCTCGCTCGTCATACCATTCGGGTTCCGCGTTCTGCGGAGCCCGTTTGGACTGTCCAGACGAACTCCAAGAGGGAGGCCACTATGACCATCCGTATCGCCAAGCGCATTACGCTCAATGTTATCGGCCGCGCCAGCGCCCGCTGCGCGTCGACCTGCGCCGCCACGAACGGCTAAGGACAATCGACTTGCGCCGTTGGCCCCCGGCTGGCGGCGCAAGCGACGTTCGGCGCGTCAAGACGAAGGCGACAAATAGATGCGGCTTGGCTTTAACTTCACGCTCGGCGACACCTATGACATGGTCCAGAGGCTCATTGCCGAAAGACATATCGATTATTGCGAATTTCTTATCGACAATTTTTTCTGCGTCGATCCGAACGAATTGGCCAAGGCGTTCGATTGTCCCATCGGCTTGCATATTATGTATTCCAAGTTTCTCGAAGCCGATCGGCCGACGCTCGTCGACTTCGCCGCTCGGCTTCGAGATTACATTGACGCGCTGAACCCAATTTACGTCTCAGACCACATTCTCCGTTTTTCTCACGAAGGGCGCGCGTTCTTCCATCTCGGCGAAATTGACTATTCGACGGAATATGAATTCGTGCGCGACAAGGTCCTGCAGTGGCAGGAGATCGTCGGACAGCGCATTCATTTTGAAAATTACCCGTCCATCATGGACGGGGGGAGAGAGGCGCCCGCCTTCTTCGAGCGCCTCATGAAAGAAACCGGCGCTGGCGTGCTGTTCGACGCGTCTAATGCCGTTTGCTCCAATCGCAATTGTGGGACGCCGTTTGAAGCGTGGCGCAACGTCATCGCCGGCGCCCAGCATTTCCACGTCGCCGGCTACAGGCAGTCCCTGATCGAGCCCTTCATTTCACTGGACACCCATGCCGAGGCGCTGGCGCCGGACACGATGTCCTTCCTTGAGAATTTCCGGTCGGTCTTCGACAAACCGGGCGCAACTATGACCTATGAGCGCGACGATCAGATCGAATTTGACGACATCGTCGCCGACCTGAAGCTGCTGCGAAATCTGTTTGGCGTAGCCGAAGAAAGGCGTCACGACCTTGCTGTCTCTGCCTAGTCGAACCGATCGCGACCTGTACCCTGCGCTTATGTCGCCGGTATTGTGCGCGAATTATCCTGCGGATCATAAGGCCTTCGTGCGGATCGACGTGAGTCTGCGCATCTATTGGCATACGCTCTTCGACATTTGCCCCGAACTTCTGGAGCTCTCCGGTCCGGACGGCATGTCGATCTTTCGGCCTTTCATGGCCTGGGCGGGAGAGAAGAAGCTCGCCTTCGACTGGTCATATTATCTATGGGTCTACGTTTGGCTGCGCCAGTCGCCGTTCAAGGAGCGGCTGCTCGCGGACGATAAATATCTGAGGTCGATCATGGCGGCGTCGGCCGCCCGCTGGGCGATCCTCGATCGCGGCAGAGATTGCGGCATCGTTATCGGATGCGCAGACACGAAGAATCTCGTCATCGGCTGGAAATGCCGCAGCGTTCGTTTGGGACGCGAGATCGAACTTATCGAACCCGAGGAGCCGCTGCCGGCGCCTCCGGATATTTTTGGTTACTTTACGCTGCAGTCCTTTGAACTCGACATATTTCCGGGGTGGCAGAGCCTGGCGCGATGACAAGCGCGCCGCTGTGGCGCGGATACTGGTTCCTGTTCGCCAGCACGTCCGCCGCCGCCTTCATCATGCAAATCGATCTCGCGATGGTCGCGAGACTGGGCGGCCGCGCGCCAGGCGCCTATGCGATTCTGATGCGCATCACGCTGCTCGATGTCGCCGTCACCATCGCTTGCGCCGCCGTCGCCGCCATCGCGCTCGGCCATGCGCAAAAGAATGGCGAGACTGCCGACGCAATCGAAAAGACCTGCGCGCTCTCTCTCGCGCTTGGCGTCGCGACGGCGATTTTCGGCTTCTTCGCCTATCCGATCTTTCTTGACGCCCTGATGGGGGACGCCGCGGCCGCTCCCTATGTCGGCGCCCCTATCGTTTGGCTCGTCGCTGGCGCGCCTTTTCGCGTTCTTTCGAATACGCAAGGATTCTTATTGCACGCGCTCGGACGCGGCGGCTCGGTGCTCACATGGAAACTCGCGGAAATTCCCGCGAAAGCCGGGGCTAACATCCTCTTCATGCAAGCGCTCGGGTTTGGTTTCGCCGGCTGTTTTCTCGCGAGCTGCATCATTGCGGCCGTCGCCTCAATTTGGCTTTGGAGCCGGCTGCAAGCGCATGGCGCGCGCAGAATTCGCTTCCCCGAAATCGCATTCGTCCGCTCATTTCTAAGCGGAACGTTTTGGGAAGCGTTGCGCGTGCTCTCGCCGCAGGCGGCGATGCTCTTCACGCTGACGCTCTTTTCGCTCCCCTGGCAGAGCGGCGCCAACGGTCAACGTCTCGACTCATTTGCCGCGGCCCAAACCTTCATGCTGTTCATCCTTGGTCCGCTGATTACGCTAACGCGCTATCTCGCCATCCACCTTCCGACGAAATCTCACGACGACTGGACTTTGGCGCTCGCGCCGGTCGTCCGGGTCGGCGCGCCAATCGCGCTGACGGCCGCGATCATGCTGCTGCTTGGGCGCGATTGGATCGGCGCGACTCTCTATCGCCAACATGGAGCCTGGTGGTCCGTATTCGTCGCCTGCTTGGCGCTCTCCCTGCCAATCCGCTTCGTCGGTAGCATCGTCCGAGGCCTGACGCTTGCGCGGAGCTCCTTCGCGGAACTGACCTCCGTCGATATGATTGCGCAGTGGCTCATCGCGCCGTTGTTCATTCTATTCGGACTCTCCGTGAACCGACCGGAGATCGCTTATCAATCTCTGATCTGGCCCGAAGTCCTCGCCGTTTTCTTGATCTGGCTTAACCTTCGATCCGCGCCCGAGGAGCCGGCTGGCGTCTCGTTGCGCTCGAAAGGACATGTCTAATGAGCGTGGAGCGAATCCCTGTTCTCATTGTCGGCGCCGGCTACGCCGGTCTGTCGGCGGCGACGCTGCTCGCGTGGCGTGGAGTCCCCTGCCTTCTCGTGGAGAAACGCGCCACAACGTCGCGTCTGCCGAAGGCGCATGGGATTAACCGGCGCAGCATGGAAGTTCTGCGCGTCGTCGAAGGCTTGGAAGATGCGCTGTTCGCGGCAAGCCGCACCGGCGCCAACGACTCTACGCTCATTATCGCCGAGAGCGTCACAAGTCCGCCGATTGAGACGCTCGTGACCAAGATGTCGCTCGACGCGACGCGCGTGTCGCCGAGCAAGATATGCACGGCAGGCCAGGACCGGGTCGAACCCGTGCTGCTGCGCTTCGCGCGCAACAACGGCGCAGATATCCGATTTTCGACGACGCTGGCGGGCTTCTCGCAACGAGAGGACGGCGTCGAAGCGATCTTGCGCGACGAAGCGTCGGGACAAGAGACGACGGTTCTTGCCGACTACATGATCGCCGCCGACGGCGCCGGCGGAACGATCCGCGACTCTGGCGGCGTCAAGATGGAAGGCCCGGGATTCCTCGCAGACACGATCTCGGTGCTGTTCGAGACCGATCTCAGCGCGATCCTACCAAGCGACGGATTTACGCTCTACTATTTGCGCAACCCAGCCTTCAGCGGCGCCTTCGTCACCTGCGACGAACCCAACCACGGCCAGATCAACATAGAATATGATTCCTCGCGCGATCAGGAGGCCGATTTCGACGAAGAACGATGCAAAGAGCTCGTTCGACAATCTGTCGGCGTTCCCGATCTCGCGGTTAAAATTCTCGACATTCGCCCCTGGCGGATGGCCGCTCTCATCGCCGATCGCATGTCCTTCGGGCGGGTGTTTCTTGCTGGCGACTGCGCGCACATCACGCCGCCAGTGGGCGGGCTCGGCGGACAGACCGCGATTCAGGACGCCGCTGACCTTGCGTGGAAGCTGGCGCTCGTCGTCAAGGGCCAGGCCGCCCCCGCGCTGCTCGACAGCTATGAGATCGAGCGCAAGCCGGTGGCGCGAATCGCGATTGCGCGAGCAATCGCCAATTACATCGAGCGTCTCCTGCCTGATCGGCAGGACTTGCGCATTCGGGAAGACGAATACGGTCTCCTCGAAACCGCGATGGGCTATCGATATCGCTCCGACGTTATCATCGCTGACGAAGATGATGACGGCGCTCTGGTAGAAGATCCGTTTCGCCCGAGCGGCGCGCCCGGAACGCGTCTGGCGCATGTCTGGCTGCGGCGCGGCGAAGAGACGGTCTCCTCGCACGATCTGATTGGACGCGATTTCATGCTGTTCGTTGGCCCGGATGGCGGCGACTGGATGGAGGCCGCGCAGCGCGTTGGCCTTCGTTCAAGAACGCCCCTCGGCGTCTGCCGCGTTGGATTTGACGTCCACGATCCCGAGGGTCTGTTCCTGCCGCGCTTGGGCGTTTCGCCCGAAGGCGCGCTCCTCGTGCGCCCCGACGGCTACATCGCCTGGCGCTCGAAAGGCCGTATCCCCGATCCGCTCTCGACTCTTGAATCGAGTTTTGCGCGCGCCAAAGGCGAGAAAGTCGCCAAGACCTTGATGCGCAACGAGACGCCTCTCATCGGAGCGTCGGCATGATGTCGCAGCCTTCTCCCCCGCTCAATTCTGAAGAAACGAATGGAGGCGCGCCATACGCGCCTTTATTGGACGCTGCGATCCTAAACGATCAAAAACTGCATCCGATCGCCGTGACAAAGCGCGAGCGGTCGATAATCAAGGGTCAGCGTCCAGCGGTCATTTGGCTGACCGGGCTGTCGGGCGCGGGCAAGTCGACGATCGCCAATCTCGTCGAGCGAAAACTGGTGGCGCGAGGCGCACACACGATCTTGCTCGACGGCGACAGTCTGCGCTCCGGGCTGAACGAAGATCTGGGCTTTACGAGCGGAGACCGAAGAGAAAACATTCGTCGCGTCGGCGAGGTCGCGAAGCTGATGACGGAAGCCGGCCTCATTGTCATCTGTGCGCTCATCTCGCCCTTTAGCGCCGAAAGACTGGCGGTGCGACGGCTTTTCGCGCCAGGCGACTTTATTGAAGCATTCGTCGATACGCCGCTCGAGGTTTGCGTCGAACGCGATCCGAAAGGGCTCTATAAGCGTGCGCTCGCCAGCGAAATTCCAAATTTCACTGGGCTGCATCAGCCCTACGAGCCCCCGGAACGGCCTGAACTGACTTTACGGACCTTAGACGGTTCGCCGGAGCAAATGGCCGATCAGCTGATCGAGATCATTCAACCGTTTTTGTCGTCCTATTGAACGTGGACGTCCATCCGATCGGAGAATGGCGCATGACTGCTTTCGCCCCCGACATGTCCATGGATCCGGTCTCGAGCGGTTTGGCCGTCGATCCGAAAAGACTCGAGACTCTTCACCTTCCCTATCAGGACTTCAGGCGGCGATCCGAGACTGGCGAAGCATGGCGACGCCTGCCATTAGAGGTCGCGTATCAATTCAGACGCTATTACTTTTTCAATCCACCAAAATGGCGCGTGTGGGCGCGGACCCTTGGCTCCAGCGAACGCATGGAGCCGTACTTCGCATCGATCGGCGCGGTGCGCTCCGGCACGTCTTTCCTCTCCTCTTATATTTTTCAGCATCCGCATGTCGTGCTGCCGCTGTCGAAGGAAATTTCCTTCACGGAAACGATGCGCGAGCTAATGGCCTATTTCCCGACGCTCGCGGCGCAGAAAGCGGCGGAGCGACTGAACGACGGCGCGATCACCGGTTACTGCACGCCGGTGATGCCCAACCCGCTCTGGATTTTTCTGGCGCAGTCGATGTTTCCGAATATGCGCATCATATGCGTGCTGCGCGATCCGGTTGAGCGCGCCTTTTCTCACTGGCGATGGGACGAGAAGCGCTTCATCAGCCGCAAGTCGCAGGATCCGCACTGGAAAGGCTTTCCGGATTTTAGGACCTTGATCGAAGCCGA
Source organism: Methylocystis sp. B8 (assembly GCF_005771425.1). Classification (GTDB taxonomy): domain Bacteria; phylum Pseudomonadota; class Alphaproteobacteria; order Rhizobiales; family Beijerinckiaceae; genus Methylocystis. The sequence continues at coordinate 33,992 of NZ_VBTZ01000005.1, forward strand.
GAAAGCGATCATACGCAGCGGCGGCATGGAGCCGCATGCATTTTCGGGCGCGCGGGCGGGCTATCTGCGGCACAGCATCTACGCGCCCTTTCTGCGTCTGCTCTTCGAGAAGTTCGGCAGGGACCGCGTTTTTATCGTCGATGCGACGGAATTTTTTCGCGACCCGCGATCGACGGCGAAGCAAATCTACGGGTTTCTTGGCCTGCCTGAAGTCGAGCCGCTCGCGATCGAGGAGCAAAATCCGGGTCCCCCCGGAAAGCTCGACGACAGCCTCCGCGAGAATTTGGCCGAGTTTTTCCGGCCCTATAATGAAGAGCTGTACGCGCTGCTCGGCAAGGATTTCGGCTGGGGCGCCAACCTATAACAGAGCGCGCACTCCGGCCAATCTTTGATCCCGGCCGACGGCGAGCCGCCCTGTGGGCTTCACGCGCCCGCTTTCCGGCAATATATGGGTGAAGCTGAAATTCCGCCGGTCCGAGGATAAGGATGAACGCCCACGCCAGGACGCCCGCGCCAATCGCGCCGGCGCCGCTTGTCGACCCCTTCGGGCGGACGATCTCTTACCTGCGCGTTTCCGTCACCGATCGATGCGACTTCCGCTGCGTCTATTGCATGTCGGAACATATGCAGTTCCTGCCGCGCCGCGACCTGCTGACACTCGAGGAGCTTGATAGACTCTGCTCCGCCTTTGTCGCGCGCGGAACCAAAAGTCTGCGTATCACCGGCGGCGAGCCGCTGGTGCGCCACGACGTGATGAAGCTGTTTCGCGCCCTGTCGCGACATCTTGCATCCGGCGCGCTTGAGGAGCTGACGCTCACCACCAACGGCTCGCAGCTTTCGCGCTTCGCGGCCGAGCTCGCCGACTGCGGCGTTAAGCGCGTCAACGTCTCGCTCGACACGCTCGACCCAGACCAATTTCGGGCGCTGACCAGAAGCGGCGCGCATGCGCAGGTTTTAGAGGGCATCGCCGCCGCCCGCGCCGCCGGCCTCAAGGTGAAGCTCAACGCCGTGGCGCTGAAAGGCGTCAATGAAGACGAGTTTGTGCCGCTCGTGCGTTTCGCTCACGAGAACGGAATGGACATGACCTTCATCGAAGTGATGCCGCTCGGCGAATTGGACGGGCCTGAACGCGCTGACCAATATTTGCCGATGCAGGCGGTCCGCGAGCGGCTGAGCGAAGCCTTCACGCTCGACGAGATCGACTATCGCACGGGCGGACCGGCGCGCTATGTGCGCGCGCGCGAGACTGGCGGGCGCATCGGCTTCATCACGCCGCTCACCCATAATTTCTGCGAAAGCTGCAATCGTGTGCGCGTCACCTGCACCGGCACGCTTTATATGTGCCTCGGCCAGGAGGACGCGGCGGATTTGCGCGCGCCGCTGCGCGAAAGCGCGGATGACGCGCTTCTGCATCAAGCGATCGAGACCGCCATCCTGCGCAAGCCCAAGGGCCACGACTTCATCATCGACCGAACGGCGCCGGCCCCATCCGTCTCCCGCCATATGAGCATGACGGGCGGCTGAGTAATGGCGCCAGCAATCGTCGCTTTCATCGGCCTTGGCGTCATGGGCTATCCCATGGCCGGCCACCTCCATCGCGCCGGACATAGAGTGCGCGTCTATAACCGCACCGCCGCAAAAGCCGAGAAATTCGCCGCCGCCCATCCCGGCGCACAATGGTTCTCCACGCCCCGCGAAGCGGCTACGGGCGCGCAATTCATCTTTTCCTGCGTCGGCAATGACGACGATCTGCGCGTGGTGACGATCGGCGAAGCGGGCGCTTTCGCCGGCATGTCGGCGGGCGCGGTCTTTGTCGATCATACCACCGCCTCGGCCCAGGTCGCGCGCGAACTCCACGCCGCGGCGGCCGAACGTGGCCTCGGCTTCATCGACGCGCCGATCTCCGGCGGCCAGGCCGGCGCCGAAAAGGGCGCGCTGACCGTCATGTGCGGCGGCGATCCTTCGGTCTTCGCCAAGGCGGAGCCGGTGATCGCCTGCTACGCCCGCGCCTGCCGGCTGATGGGGCCGCCGGGCGCCGGGCAGCTCACCAAGATGGTGAATCAGATCGCCATCGCCGGCCTGGTTCAGAGCCTGGCCGAGGCGCTTCACTTCGCCGGCGCCGCGGGCCTCGACGCCAAGAATGTCGTCGATCTTCTCAAGAATGGCGCGGCGCAGTCCTGGCAGATGGAAAATCGCACAAAAACAATGGTCGCCGGGGAGTTCGATTTCGGCTTCGCGGTCGAATGGATGCGCAAGGACCTGGCGATCTGCCTCGCCGAGGCGCGGCGCAACGGCGCGCGACTGCCGGTCGCGGCGCTCGTCGACCAGTTCTATGCCGAAGTCGAAAATATGGGCGGGCGGCGCTGGGACACGTCGAGCCTTATCGCCCGTCTTGAGCGATAAGGCGAAATTGAGGCGAAACCTTAAAAATTTCCGACTGCGACGGAACCATTAGCGGGGCCGGACGTTTCTCCCCCGCAAAAAAGAGGAAGCGTCCAGGGTTCGCATCGTTCGAGTAGCGATCTGGGGCAGAAATTCCCGATACAATGTGGGAGCCCTATTAATGGCCGTTTCGCGCGAAAGCCCGTTCGCGAGCCGCACGTCGCGGGTTATCCTCGGATTCACCGTCGCAATCTGCGCGGTCGCTGCTGTCGCGGCCGCGCCCTCGACGTTTGATCCGAAGAGCCAATCCGCAGCCACTGGCGTCCAAGCCGCCGTGAGCCTTAACGACGTCGGCATGCGTCCGCTGGCGCGCGGACCGGCGATCCGAGTGGGGCGCGCCTATGGCGCGGAGGATGAAGATTGCACGCTCGTCATTATGCCGAAGGCTGACGAGCGTGGTCGCGTCCGTTACATGCGTAGCGTCTCCTGCGCGAATTGACGCCAAGAGTCGCGCACCCGGATTAGGCCAAAGGGCTGGCCTTGGGCGAAGATGGTTCGGAAACGGACGTCTTCGCCTTTTTGTTTTCGCTGAATTGTTTTCCTAGAACTTCGTCTGCAGACGCAGTCCGACATAGCTCGCCCGCAACCTCTCCGGATTCCACGGATCGATGATTTGAATGTCGCCTGAGAGCCGCAGCCAGCGCGTCACCGCGAAATTATAAAAGGCCTCGACGCCGCCCTCGCTGCGGCGATAAATCCGCCTTACGGCCAGTCCAGAGAGGAGCGGCTGGCTGAGGCCAAAATGGTAAAATCCGACGCCCCAGCGATCCTCCTCGCGTCCCGCCATCAGATTATTGCCGGCGAGACCGACGAGCATGCTCCATCTGACCGGATTGGGATTGCCGTCCGAGAGAGTCGCGAGGGTGAACAGCCCCCAGCCGACTTTGGGGTCAGTCTCGCTCTGCATCAGATATTGCTGGATGGCGTATGAAACGAAGCGATAGCCTTTTTTTGTAATTCCTCTGAGCCGGGCGATCGCCGCGCTTTCGCCGATGTCTTCGAGGTCGAAGCCCCGCGCATTGCTGTAGGCGAAGCGAAAGGTATGGAAGCCCTTGAGGCCGCCAATCTCGACGGGCACGGTCGCCATCAGGCCGGCGCCGATTCCGCGCTCGAAAGGCCGTTCGATGACGCGCGGCTGCTGGGCGTTGCGCGGGTCGGCCACCATGATTTTGAGATCGAAATATTGGGTCTTGAGCGCGGCGACGCCGCCCAAGAGATAGGGCGGCGCGATGATCAGACGGTCGGCGACCGTTTCCGGCGAGCTGACGCCGATGCCGGTCGAGGGCAGCGCGAAGGCGCGGTTCATGAAGGTGTCGATGCCGCCGCCGCCGACGAGCGGCGTCTGCGAGGCGAGCGTCAGCATATTGAACTTGCCGATCGTCACCGAGAAGTGCTCGCTGAACTCCTGCGTCAGCGTCATTGAAAGGGCCGAGTGGTAGACGTCGCGCGCGACGAAGGCGAGCGCGACGTTGACAGGCAGCAGCGCCAAATCCTGGCGATTTATGTTGCGGCCGAAGTAATGCTCATATTGCGCGTTGAATTTGGGCCCTTTCCAGAACCCGAGCTTTTCGCCGTCGACGCGCAGGAAGGTGTCCATCTTGCCGCCGTATTGCGCCGTCCGATCGAGCGCGCCAGCGGGAATGCCCTGGTAAAATTGTGTGATCCAGACGTCGAGGTCGATGCCGAACTTGCGCAGTTGGTCCTTGGGTCCGTCCGGCGTGTCGGTCAGCGATTTCTGCTTGGCGAGGGAGACGGTCTCGTCTTCAGCCAGGGCTGGCGGGACGATGGCTACGACACTGACGGCCGCGGCAATGACGCAAGCCGCGGCGGTCGAATGGCGCCCGCGTATGCCTCGCCTTTTTGGGGAGGCCGGCCCGCTCGACTTCCTTCGCCACATCCTTATTGGCCCCGCGCGAAGTCCGTTCGTGAATCAAATGCCCGTGAAGCTTAACGCCCTAGCCGCGCTTGTCTATCGCTGGCGCGCAACAGTCACGAGCCTTCGTTTCGCCAGAGTCCCCACGCGAGCCGCCGAATGTGGGGGGCTTATTCGTTGACGCCCCGAGCCCCTCTCCCTACTGTGCGCGCCTCCCCTAAAGATTGGCCAGCTCGCATCCCATGTCCGCACCGCTCCTTTTGTCGTCCGAACTCGTCGAAGCCGCGCGCGTCTCGCCCGCCTGGCCGTTCGAAGAGGCGCGAAAGCTCGTCAAACGGGTCGAGGCGAGCGGTCAAAAGAGCGTGCTGTTCGAGACCGGGTACGGCCCGTCAGGCCTGCCGCATATCGGCACCTTCGGCGAGGTCGCCCGCACCAGCATGGTGCGCCGCGCTTTTGAGGTCCTGACCGAGGGCAGAATCGCGACGCGCCTCATCGCCTTCTCGGATGACATGGACGGGCTGCGCAAGGTCCCCGACAACATTCCGAACAAAGAGCTGGTCGCGGCGAACCTCGGCAAGCCCCTGACGCAGGTGCCGGACCCTTTCGGCACGCATGACAGTTTCGGCGCGCATAATAATGCGCGGCTGCGCGCCTTCCTCGACGCCTTCGGCTTCGACTATGAATTCGCGTCGTCGACGGAATATTATAAGAGCGGCCGTTTCGACGCCGCCTTGAAGCACATGCTCGCGCGCTACGACGCGGTGATGAAGATCATGCTGCCGAGCTTTCGCGAGGAGCGCGCAGCGACCTATTCGCCCTTCTTACCCGTTCATCCGAAGACCGGCATCGTCATGCAGGTTCCGCTCGAGAGCTACGACGCGCAAGCCGGCACGATCTCCTGGAGCGATCCGGACACGGGCGAAAAATTCACGACGCCCGTCACCGGCGGCCATTGCAAACTACAATGGAAGCCGGACTGGGCGATGCGCTGGTATGCGCTTAACGTCGATTACGAGATGGCCGGCAAGGACCTCATCGAGTCGGTGAAACTCTCAGGCGCGATCGTGCGCGCGCTCGGCGGACGGGCGCCGGAAGGCTTCAATTACGAACTCTTCCTCGACGAGAAGGGCCAGAAAATCTCGAAGTCGAAGGGCAACGGCCTGACGATCGAGGAATGGCTGACCTACGCCAGCCCCGAGAGCCTCGCGCAATTCATGTTTCAGAAGCCGACCGCCGCCAAGCGGCTCTATTTCGACGTGATCCCGCGCGCCGTCGACGACTATCTGAATTTCCTCGACGCTTACCCACGCCAGGACTGGAAGAATCGTCTCGGCAATCCGGTATGGCACATTCACGCCGGCGATCCGCCAGAGTCCGAGACGCTGGCGCATCAGGGCGAGACGAAGGGAACGAGCGTTTCCTTCTCCATGCTGCTCAATCTTGCCGCCGTCGCCAACGCCGAAGACCCCGCGGTGCTTTGGGGCTTTCTGCGTCGCTATGCGCCATCCGCGACGCCGGAAAATCATCCACGGCTCAATAAGCTCGTGGGCTACGCCGTCGCTTATTTCCGCGATTTCGTGAAGCCCGCGAAAAGCTATCGCGCCGCGGACGAGGTCGAGCGCGACGTGCTGCAAAAGATCAATCAAACGCTCTCGGGCATGGAGCTCGCAAGCGCCGAAGAGATACAGACGGCGCTTTACGATGTCGCCCGCGCCGTGCCGCGCTATCAGGACTTTAACGCCAAGGGCGCGACGCCTGAGCGTCCCGGCGTCTCCAACGACTTCTTCAACATGCTCTATGAAGTGCTGCTCGGCGAGAAGAAGGGACCGCGCTTTGGCTCTTTCATTGCGCTCTACGGCGTCGCCGAGACGCGCAAGCTGATCGAGGACGCGCTTAGCGGCGCCTTTGTCGCGCGCGAAACCGCCTGATGCGCGCAGCAGACGCTGACATTCTCATCGTGTCGGGCTGGAGCGACTCAGGCCCCGATCATTGGCAGACGCGCTGGCAGGCGAAACTCTCCACAGCCAGACGCGTGACTCAGCGCGACTTTGAGAAGCCAATACGCGCCGAGTGGGAAGAGACGATCGCGCGCGAAGTTCTCGCAAGCGCGCGGCCCGTGGTGATCGTCGCGCATTCGCTCGGCGTCATCGCAGCTCTTCATGCAGCGCAACGCGTCGGGAAAAGAATCGCCGGCGCCTTTCTCGTCGCGCCGCCATCGGAAGCGGTGATCCGAGAATTGCCGTCAGTTGATTCCGCCTTTCTGCCGATTCCCCGCGCGCGACTTCCCTTTCCTGCGGCGATGGTCGGCAGCAGCGATGACCCTTACGCGGATCTGCTCTTCGCGCGTCATCTCTCGCAGGATATCGGGGCGCAATTCATCGATGCCGGCGCCGCCGGCCATATCAATGTCGATAGCGGCCATGGACCCTGGCCGGAAGGATCGCTCGCCTTCGCCAATTTCATGGCGAAGCTTTAAGCCGTCATTAATTCGGAGTATTGACACCCTATTAGCGATCATCGACTTTGACGCGGCGCGACGGTCGCAGCCTTGCCGCAATCGGCGTCGACGCGTTTTTGTAACGGCCGTTCATTGAGAAGATTTGAGATGAGCATCACAAAAGCTTTCCGCTCCGCTGCGCTTGCAATCGGCATTTTCGCAGCAGCCTCGCCCAGCGCGTCGGCGTTCGAACGCGTCGAACAGCCCTCTTCAATTCCGGACGCCGGTCCTTGGGATGAAAAGGCTTGGAACGGCTTTTACAGCACGAGCCAGGGCTCTCGCCTCATTCCTTGGGATTGGATCAAAGCGCTCAAGCAGGCGGACGGGCAGCCCTTCCTTGCCGATGGATTGGCGCGCTACGGCTATCTCGCCAATCCTGCAAGCCCGACGCCGGGGCTGCCGGTCGGCTTCGTCGTATCCGACGGCGTGTTGGGTCCCTCCTGCGCCGCCTGCCATACGCGCCAGATCGACGTCGAGGGAAAAGCCTACCGCATTGACGGCGGACCGGCGCTCGCCGACATGGGCGCGCTTTGGGCCGATCTCGATACGGTCGTGGGCAAAGTTCTTGCTGACCCGACGTCCTTTTCGGAATTCGCCAAGGCCATTCTCGGAAGCGGCTACGATCCGCAGAAAGAAACCAAGCTGCGCGCCGAAGTCGATCTCTGGTATGCGCGTCACCACGCCATCACCGAAGCCGGCCTGCCGAAAGATAGGCCTTGGGGCTCCGGACGCATCGACGCCGTCGGCATGATCCTCAATCGCGTCACTGGCCTCGACATCGGTCCGGGGCCGACGCACATGATTATCGGGAACATGCGAAAGGCCGATGCGCCGGTGCGGCCGCCGTTCCTTTGGAACGCGCCGCGGCAGGACCATACGCAGTGGCCGGGCTTCGCCGATAACGGCGACCGCATTCTGGCCATGTCCAGAAACGTCGGACAGGTCTACGGCGTCTTCGGCGAATTCTTCCCCGAGAAGGACGCCACGCATCTCCTCGGCTTCAATTACGTCAAATCCAATTCCGTCGACTTCAAAGGGCTGATCGAATTGGAGCATCTCGTCGAGCGGATCGGTCCGCCGAAATGGCCGTGGCCCGTGGACATGACGCTCGCCGGGCAAGGCAAGCTGATCTATCAGCGTCCCTATGAAGAGGGCGGATGCGCTGATTGCCACGGAATCGATCGAGGCCAGCCGCGACTGCTCAATCCGGACACTTGGTGCACGCCAGTTCAGGACGTCGGCACCGACGCGCGGGAATATCAATATTTCGCGCCGGACTGGAAGGTCGACACCGGCGCGCTGACGGGCGCCTTCATTCCCTTCGTGTCACAGCCGCTCGACAGGAAGGACATGCCCGTCTCAGTGCTGGCGACCGCTGTGCGCGGCGCGATCCTGCAACACTTCATTCCGGTCACGGTGAATACGGTCGAACGACAGAGGGCCGACGTCGCGTTGGCGATTCTGCAGCCTTTGATCGAAGAGCTGAAGGGCGTCTACAAGATTCCGGGCACGCCCGGCGCCGGACGCTGGGCCTGCCGCCGCGCGCCGGAAACCGAAGGCAAGATCAAGTTCGAGGCTCGCGTGCTCGAAGGCGTCTGGGCGGCGGCGCCTTACCTGCACAACGCCTCGGTGCCGTCGCTCGCCGAGCTCTTGAAGCCGCCGCAACAGCGCGTCGCGGACTTTAAAGTCGGTCCTGCCTATGACGTTTCCGTTGTGGGCCTCGCGGTAGAGCAGCCGAAGTCGACCTTCCTGATGAAAACGGATTGCAACAGAGGCTCAGGGGTCAGCCATTGCGGTCACGACTTTGGGACGTCATTGAGCGACGCCGATAAACGCGCGCTGCTCGAATATCTGAAAACGCTTTGATCGACGCGACTCGGGACGGCCGTCGTCCCGAGATTCCCGTTCAGGTCAGCTTTTCCCCGGCGCAGCGACGCCTATATCGACCTTCTTGGAGTCGCTTGCGACGCTGCTAGAGCGCGGCTCGCGAAAAAGTGGATACCGGATTTTCGCGCAAAGCGCGCTCTAAGCTTTTGGAATCGATCACGTCATCTGCGTTTAGGCGATTCCGCCTAAACGCAGCGTGATCTAGTGGAAAGGTCGCGTGGAGAAATCCCAAATCGTAATCCGGGCGAAGCCTTCGCCGGCAATCGACTTATTGACCGAAGCGAAGTCTCTTTCGGCGCTCGCCGGACAAGAGGCTGAATGCACTCGTTGTCCGCTCTATAAAAACGCCACTCAAGTCGTTCCTGGAGAAGGATCGCCGCAGGCGCGCGTTCTGCTGATCGGCGAGCAGCCGGGAGATGTGGAAGATCGGTCCGGGCGGCCCTTCGTCGGACCTTCGGGCAAGCTCCTCGACATCGCGCTGGAGCGCGCCGGCGTCGAGCGCGATAAATGCTTTGTCACCAATGCGGTGAAACATTTCAAATTCGATCCGCGCGGCAAGCGCCGTCTGCACAAGAAGCCAGACGCCGGGGAGATCGACGCCTGCCGCTGGTGGCTCGATCGCGAACGCGCTTTGCTCCAACCTGGACTGATCGTGGCGCTCGGCGCGACCGCGATCCGCTGCGCGCTCGGCCGCTCAGAGGCGGTATCGCAGCTGCGCGGCGAAATCTTCGACCTCGATGGCGGCGCGCAATTCTTGGCGACCGTCCACCCATCATCTCTGCTACGTTTGAAGGATGAATCGGATAAGCGACAAGCCTGGCGAGGTTTTCTCGCCGATCTTAGTAAGATCGCAAGCTGGATCGAAAAGGACGAGGCGCGCGCAGCGCGCTAGCGCCTTCGCGCTCGTCGCGTCCCTTGCGTTTGCCGGCGCGGCGCGCGCCGAACTGCTGAAGTTCGAAACGCCGCCGGACGGAGCGGGAGAAGCCGTTTCCGCGACGGTGAAACTCGATGGAACGACCTACGAGGTCGCTGGAACGTTGTCGAAGCCGGCGCAATCGCCAAGCGGCGGCGCAAAGTCCATTCTGATCGAGACGCAACCGAGCGAGGACGTGAAGCCGCTCGCGCTCGAACGCGGACTCGCCGTGCTGACGCTCGATGTCGCCAAGCTCCCCGACAAAGCCAAAGAGCCAGCGTTGCGCGATGTGCTTGGGCATATTCGCGGCGCGCTCAAGATGAAGCGCGTCCTCGGCCGCGCGCAGGGCGCCGACGCCGACGCCATGTCGAACGCGGCCTCGGCATTCGACGGACTGTTGCTTCATGACGCGAGCCGCGAGCCGGGAAGCCCAGCGCGCTTCATCGCAACCTGGGGCGCCGACGCCTATTGGCGCGAGAAGCCGCGCATCGAATTTGAGAAGAGCGCGCCGCCGAACGGCCGACGCTTTTATCTCGCTGGCGTCGCCAGTTCGACCACGGCGACAAATTGCGTCGCGCCCATCAACGCGCGCGCCATCGCGCCGCCGCTGCGGGCGCTATTCGTCGCGCTCGACGAATGGACGGCGAAGGCCATCGCGCCGCCCGCCTCGCGCGCGCTGCGCGATGGCGATCTAACGCCGGCGCAGGATCTGAAGTGGCCGAAAGTTGCCGATTTGCCCGCGCCGCCTGAGGGGGCGAGGCGCGTTCCGAAAATCGACGCTGACGGCAATGACGTCCCCGGCCTGCGTCTGCCGGACCTCGCGCTCCCCATTGCGACCTTCACGGGCTTCAATGCGCAAAAAAACAAGAAAGGGCAGCTCTGCGTCGCGGGCGCGGCGATCCCTTTCCCCGCGACAAAACCGGATGGCGAAAAAAATGGCGATCCACGCCCGTCGCTCGTCGAGCGCTATGGATCGCGCGCCTATTTCGTCGCGACGATGCGCATTATCGCCGACAAGCTCGTCAAGGAGCGGCTGTTGTTACAGCGGGACGCCGACGCCTATGTCGCCGCGGCGAGATCAGCGCCTTTCTAAAATGTGGAGACGAATTCAAGGCTAAGCATTCGCCATGAAGTAAGCCATGCTGGATTGCGCCCGGTTTTTCAGATGCCGCTTCTGCCAGTCGTCGCCGAGCGTTAGCAGACCATGCGGGATCGAATGGGCGGCAGCATCGTCGTAAGATTTGAGCTTGCCGGCCATGATGTCCTTTCGGATCTTTTCTTCGAGCCGCGCGCGCATCAGATAATGCTGATAGAGATCGATCACATGCACTGCGTAGGAAATTGCCAGATCGCGGTTTCCTTTAATGATCAGCAGATTTTCATCGTTGCAGTAGGAGGCCTTGTATCCCAGGTTGTGACTACCCGTAATAACCGTACAATTTTCTTCGTCCAGCGGATCAATAACGATAATCTTGTCGTGGATGATGGCGTGCCCCGCGGTCAGCAATTCGGGTCGCAGGTTACCAAACGGAATCCGGACGGCCGCCGCGCGGACGAGAGCGACTTGACTCTGATCGCCCCCCGGCCACCAAATCGCGGGTGGCGGTAATTTAATTCCGCCCTTCTTTTTGGCGCCGTCGGAGGGAGGTTTGTAGTCCGGCATCGCTGAAGGATCGCTGATGGCGCCCATCACAAATCGACCCTTGTTTGCGATCGTGGTCAGCCTTCTCGCCAGCCGCAGACTTTCACCGTCGGACGTACCCACACGGGCGGAATTGGCAATAGTTGCCGCTTCACCGACGACATTGTTGACGCCGGATCTTCCAGGCATAAACACCAGAAACATGATGGCGCTCTTGGCGGCGTCCATCCGCTGATATACTTCCTCCAAATCGACTGGCCGTACGGCGCTCGTTTTAGGGACAGTGGGCTGTTTGGTGTTTGGCGAGAACCATACGCGGGCGGCGCCCTCCGTAAGAGCTCGCTCTTTCGGCGCTTTATGATTGGCGCTTCTAAGGACCGCTCCTTGTTTCGCGGAGTTCGGGCTAGCGCCCGATATGGTCTTGCCGCTCTTCCTCACCTTCAGCGCTTTGCGGGCAGGCTGCTTGTCGCTTTTTAGCCTGTTCCAGTAAGCAAAATAGTCAGCGGCCAAACCTGCATCCTCAATGATGATGCAATTATTCGACTGCGTGCAGAGACCGGTCTTGGTCCAGTTTGTGCTGCCGGTCATAACCGCCACCGGCTTATCGTCCCTGACATAAACTGCAAATTTGTTGTGCCCGATCCGGGCAGTGGAGTTAAACATTCGGTCGATTACGCGATCCTTTTCGCCATCTGCGGCTGCGTGCAATTGCCGACGAGGATCATCGTTCTCGGTATCCCATATTATTGGCTGACGCTCTTCCTTAGATGTTCCCTTTGGGTTGGGATTCAAATTCCCCGCGGTCGTCAGAACAATATGGATCAGCCTGCGCTTCATTGCGTCGACCAGCAACGGAATAAGTTGGATGTCATCCAACTCGTACAATGCGAGATAGATCTGTCCACCCTCGTTTTTGGCTCGGTCGATGAGTTCGGTGAGGAATTTATATACGTCTCCCATCAAATATTTTCGGATCGGCGAGTCCTGATTATTGATCTCCCGTTTCAGCGTGGTCAGCAGGTGTTCTTCCTTCTGCTGCGCACTCCTAATCCGTCTCTTCGCGTCGCTCGAGGCGGCATCGGCCATGATTTCCTTGGGCGGCGCTTTGTTTACGCTACTGAGCTGTCGAACAAGGTTTTGGGTCGAAAGGATTCCATTCGTAAATGTGGCCCTAATGTTTCGGCCATAAGTGTGCGTCACTCGAATCCTGTTGGTCTTGAACGGTTGACCGATCTGGACCAGCGGATGCTTCGGCCCTTCATAACTCGGCATGCCCTGCGGGTCTGTCGCCGGCGCCGTTGCTGAAGGAGGAATCGGCGTTTGGCCGGCTTTTGCAAGCGCGACGGGAACGATCTCGTAATGAACTTCGAAATCGATAGGACGAACGTTCGTGTTGTCGCGTGATTTACGAAGCGTGAGGTCGCGCCATTCAAAGTTCTGAATCGGCCAAACGGACGAGTCCTGCTCATTCCAATTTGGGTTGTTCTGATCGGCGAAGGCGATCCAGGTAGGAAGTATACGACGCTTGCCTGCATCGGCGCCCGTATCGTGGACGCGCGTCACCATGAAGCCGATACAGTCTTTGATCGGCTCTTTCACGTCCCACGCGATGTAGGCGACTTCGCCGTTGCACCAAGCGCCCGCGCGCGTGATCAAATTCATCCGTATCCCCTATAATTACATCTGAAAAGAAAATGAGAGTAACTACGGATATTAAACATCAACTTGGTGTGACTGTCACGCTAACTATGGGGCGGGCGGCGCCTTTTTAGGAATTGAGAACAAAAACCCGGCGTCAAGATAGATCGCGGGTTCCGCGCGTCAAAGAAGGCGAAGGACCAGGCCGCGTTCAGAACGGCGGAGGCGCGGGTGCGATCTGCGGCAAGGGCATCGCCCCGGTGCGGACGCTGTTCTGCGACGCGAACATGTCGTCCTTCAGCCAGTTCATCGGATCGTCCTCGCGGTGCCGAACGATGAGCGTTTTGTCGCTTTGGCCGAGATAGATACGAACGCCGCCCCAGACGGCCTTGTAATCATCCTCGCCGACGCGGCTTTCGATGAAGCCGGTGACGGCCGAATTGCCGAGATTCCAGATGAGCGCTTCGCCCGCGAAAGCCGCCGCATGGCGACCCCCGACGAAACGATGTCCGACCGAAAATTTGACGTTGTAGGTCGGATAGAAGCTGATATCGACCATGTCGAAGAAGCGCCCGCGCCGCGGCTGCCATTGATAGGCGAGGAACCCAGGCGCGTAGCCGAGCGGCGTGAAGAAATGGCCGGAGCTCTCTTCGTAGCCGGCGACGCTGGCGAGCGAGAACGGTCCGTAATAATAGGCGCCTTCCGCGCCCAGCCGGAAACGCGTGTCGTCCAGACGCTTATCGTTGGCGATCGCCCCATAGGCGCCGAGAAGACCGACGCTCGGGTCGCGCCAAAAGGCATGACCCGCGCCGGCGCTCACAAAGAAGCCGCGATGGCCCGCCGCGAGGGCGTCAATCTGAAAACCGAAACGGTCGCCGACCGGGGCGGTGATCGACCCCACGCCGCCGGCCGAGGCGTTGTTCAAACGCGCAAAGCCGAGCCAGTATGACCCGCCGCCGAAACCTTCGAGCTTGGCGTTGACGCCATCGACCGCGCGCTTGGATGGGGGATGTTCCGAAATCGGAGGCGTCCACCAGGAAGGCGTGTCGGCGCGTGCGGCAGACACAGCGAAGGCGACCGCCAGAACGGCGAGAAGCTGACGCATAAATGACATTGCGATTGAAGTCCCGTGCGGTGATCGTCGCGAGCGTTTGACCCTAACGGGGTTCGGCCGCGCTGACTGTCACATCGCCGCAACAGAGCGTTAAAATAGATTGGTTGTCGACGACTAACCCGCGGGCGCGGTTAATATTGCGGATCGAGGCTTTGCCCCGCGGCGTTCAGATGTTCGCTCAAATTCTCGCGCGTCGCCGGGTCGACGATGGCGAAAGGCGCGGCGACCGCCGCCCCAGCCACGCCGCCGACCGCCGAAACCGCGCCGGCCGTCACAAGTCCGAGCTGATCGCCGACGCCCGCTTGGCCCTCCTTCAGCGGCTGACCCTGCGCGAGCCTCATGCCGATCGAGCGCACGACCTCCGGAGAGGAGGCGAAGGTGCTGTGCCCCAGGGGATCGCTGGAGGCGACGTAGGTAAGGTCGACGGCTCTGATTCGATCGCGATCGAGGACCTCGTGATAGGGCGGCGCGTTCGGATTGACGGCGCCCAATCGCGTATTGCCCCAGAACCGGCGGGACGCTGCGAGCGCGTCATCGTCGCGCGAAGCGAACAGCGTGAAGACCGACGGTCGAATCCCGATCTCCGCAATCTGACGCCGGAAAACGTCGAAATCGACGTCGGGCGCGGCGAGCATCACGTTCTCGATTTTCGATCCAATGTGACCATTGCGGATCGCCATCTGGCGCAGCGCTTCGAGCGTCACCCAATTGCCCATCGAATGCGCGAGAATTGAAATTTCGCCAACGTCCCGATCGCGCTGCAGCGCCTGCAGCACGCTTTCCAAAGCGTCCCGCGAATAGCTGGCGCTCTCATGATCATAGCCATATTGCAGCAGTCGGCCGCGCGACGGCCAAGTGAACAGCACGGGCGTAACGTCGGCGCCAGAATCATGGACGATCTGCGCGAAACGATAGACGGCTTCCTCGAACCGAGTGTTGTAGCCATGGACGAAGAGAAGCACTTGCCGCTTCGGCGTCTTGCGGATGCGGGCGTTGAACGCCGCGAGCGCCGCCTCCCTGCTCAACACGTCGGCATGAACGGTCGTAAATTGCGTGGCGGGGTCTGGAGTCGGCGCCTGCGGCCATTGCACGTCGCCGATCACGCGCCCTGCGTCCGGCGGGATTGAGACCGCAATGTCGGCGAAGTGGACGCCCCTCCCACGTTCGCCCGAGAACATGACGCCGGGCTCTAATGGATCCGGCTCTCTGGTCGTGACCACGAGAAGGTCGACGATGCTCGCGCCGGGCGCGAGCTGATGCGTCGGGATCAGCGTACCATGCGGGCGGCTCGCGCAAGCGCTGAACGCGAGCGCAAAAAGCGCCGCCAATATGATCCGTCCCCGCGCCATAAGACCGCCGTGCTCAAATAATTCATGCCGCGCGCCGCCGCTGAGGCGAAGCTAAATACGCTCAGTCGCTCATCTTTGCGGCTCAAATACGGCGATCGCGCGTATTGTGCGCAAGCACGCTGATTTCCTGGGACGAATGCGGCATTATAGTGGCGCTCGCAAAGAAGCGAGCGTCGGAGGCGGGGCTGGGACGAATCGCCTCCGACTGCGCAGGGGAGAGCCTCAAGCTTTCCCCTGCCTTCAGCCGCGGGTCAGCGCCTTCTCGATATCCTTGAGCGGATGGCGGGTCAGGTCCTTGGCGAGTTCGCCGACGACCTTGCTTTGCGCCTTCGCTGACAGCTCTTTGCGAATTTCGCCGAGCGCCTTGGGCGGCGCGATGATGGCGATGGCGTTCAACTCGCCCGACTCCGCCGCCTTATTGATCCGGTCCGCCATGGCGCGCGCGAAGCGCTCCTCTTCAAGCTCATGCCAGTCGGAATCTTCGACGGCGCTGCGCACGCCGCCCTTGGAGGCGAAGCTGCGGCCGGGCTTGTCCGAACCTTGCTCGCGCGTCGCGGGGTTTTCGTCGATGCGCGTTTCAATGACGCGAAGATCGAGGAGTTCGGCGTCGCCATGGTTTTGGAAAAAGAGCGCCCGGCGGCCGTCTCCAACCAGAACCCACGCGCCATTGCCGACGGAAAATTCGCTCATGATGCTCCCTCGCCTTCCAATCTTGTTCTCAAGTCTTATTGGCGTCAGGCGACCTGCTCGGCCGCGTCGGCGCACTGCCGTTGGCTAACGCAAGCGTCTCCTATCCTCGCGAGAGATCGATCACAAGCCCGGCCGCGCGCGCCGATCGTCGGATCGCGCCCATGGGCAGAGATAACGCGCCGCGGAGCGCGTTCAAATCGCGCCCTTATGCGATTACGCGGCGAGCTTTTCTTCTTTGTCTGCCTTGGCGGACGTGCGCTTCATTTCCGACAGCGCGGCGTCGAGCGACCCCGCGCCTGCGCGTGCGGCCATCGCCTGCAGGAGCGCCGCTTTCCGGCGTATCCCGCGCTCGTTGAGCGCCCAAATCAGCCAGCAGGCGACCGCGAGGCTTATGAGCGCCGTATAGGGTTCGCCGAAGGCGAAAGACGAAAGAAAGGAGAAGTCGGGCGCGCATTCCTTTGCGTATTCGCAAGCGTCCGACCAATCCTGAAACCACTGCTTGACCGATTCCACTGTGACCTCCTTGCCGCGCCGCTGCGTTCGACGGACGCACGCCCCGTCGGTCGAATCGCATAGCGCAGGTTCATGGCGAAGATTGTGCGTTGCAGCATATTGCGCGTCAATTGGCGCAGACTTGGTCAAATCAGCGCAGCGCCTTGAAATTAGGCAGAAAATTCGGGGCGGGCCGCGTCGCTTGCGTCGTTCTTCCTCCCATGTCATGCGCGCGCGTGTCGCGGGCCCTCGACGCAAAACATGCGCCATTGTCAGGAGCCGAAAGCGAAGCGATTCAGGCGGCGCCAATGGCGGTTTTCTGACAAAAGTGAGCGTCAACCCGCGGAGGCGAAAAGATGCTTACGCCAATCGTCAAATCGATGTTGCTTCTTGCAATCGCCATCGCGATTTCAGGCTGCGGCGTGAACTATCACGTCAACCCTGGCCCGCGCACATGGCCAGCGGCGCCGAACGACCCCAACAAGTGAAGCCGCGCATCAACGGGAGAGGATCATGGCCACGGTTCGACTGCTCAATGACGAAGAACTTTCGGCCGAAGCGCGCGACGTCTTCGCCGACATTCGCGCGACGCGCAAAAGCGAATTCGTGAACAACTTCTGGCGCGCGCTCGCGCATGATCCGGCGACCTTGAAACGCACCTGGGATGGCGTGAAGCAGGTGATGGGTCCGGGCGTGCTGGAGCCAAAGGTCAAGGAGATGATCTATATCGCCGTCTCGATCGCCCACGCCTGTCCCTATTGCATCCATTCGCACACGGCGAACGCCCGCGCGAAGGGAATGAGCGAAGAGGAATATCGCGAGTTGCTCGCGATCGTCGGCATGGCGTCGGAGACGAATCGCCTGGTCACGGCGCTCGGCGTGCCGATCGATGAGGAATATGAGGTGGGGTGAGAGGGGCGCCAACAACGCCCGTCATGGAAGCTGTATTTGTTGCTCGCGATTGAGACTTGGGCTTATTTTTAACGACAAAGTCGATTCGAAGCTTAATGTACTCCTGCTCCTTTGAGACCGCATGAAAACTATTCAAGAGCATAAACGCGAAATCCGAAAGGAAACGCACGACTTACTTAGCTCCATCTCCAAATGGAAAAAGTTTGAGAAGATCGTTTTCGTGCTCGGAGGCGCACTGATTTCGGCATTAGCAAGCCAGTTCTCCTATTTGTACCCACCCGATCATCGCTGGGCTTTTTACTTAACTCAAGCAATTGCAGCGATCCTCGTTTTTATAGGCGCGCTATTGCTTGAGGTCGTGACTGAAAACACGGCCGACGCAATTGAGCGGGCGAATGAGCTCACAGATGAGCTAGACTCCCGCGAGAAGGAGATAACCTCGTTAGATGGTGATTTTCGATGGTTTACACGTCTGTACTCAACAGCGGGAGCATTGAAAGACATGGTCGAAAGTGCTGTCGCGGAGGGCAATCACGCAGGCGACACACTTCCCCGTTTGGGAGCGATGCTTGACGTCGTTGTCGCAGAAAAGGCCATCTTATTTGGTATAGGGAACGACAGGTGGAATTTTGCGATATACTTATACGATCAAAGTTCGGACGAGCTTAAATGCGTTGTTTGCCGACGACCAACCCGAACAGAAGAAGAGGCTCCGCACCGCAACTGGAAACCTGGGCAGGGTCATGTCGGCGCTGCATTTCAAATGCAGAGGGAAATAGTTGCCGGAGACACTAGCGATGCCGAAGCTCGCGCAATTTTCGACTCGCCAGATCCAAGTTGTCGCGAAAGTGATCGGCACCACTACCGCTCAATCGCTTCCATACCCATCAAACTCGCGAGTGAACCTGCTCTTGGGATTCTGGTAGCGACCAGCGATACGCCGCAAAGGTTTCGTTTACGTAGCCCAGAGGATGCGGCAATGGATCCAGTCGAGCCACTACGAATTTTGGGAAGCGCTATTGCCTTTCTGTTGAAAACAACCGATCTTCGCGCAGAGGCGATTTGTCATGAGCAAAAATAAGCGCACCGAATGGCCGACTTCCCACATCGAGACCATCGACCGGGAAATTTTTAAGCACGCCAGCAAATTAGCCTCGGGCAGCGCAACTTCACGGGATGTTAGCGAGACTAGCGATCTTATTCGTAGGCGCGCCGATTACATGATGCCTGGGCTCCTGCGGAGCGGCGGCTACGAAAAGGCCAAAAAGGCAGGGTAGTCCTTTTTAAAACTGTTTCCCTTACACCAACCGGCTCTGCGCCTTCGCCGCCGCGATAAAGCTCGCAAACAGCGGATGCGGCTCGAAGGGGCGCGACTTCAATTCCGGGTGATATTGCACGCCGATGAACCAGGGGTGCTCCGGGATTTCGACCGTCTCCGGCAACAGCCCGTCGGGCGAAGAGCCGGCGAATAATAGCCCGCAATCCTCCAGCCGATCGCGATAGGCGAAATTCACCTCATAGCGATGGCGGTGGCGCTCGGAGATTTCGCTCGCGCCGTAAATCCCCGCGATGCGCGAACCCGGTTTCAACAGCGCGGGATAGGCGCCAAGGCGCATGGTGCCGCCCAGACCCTCGCCGACCCCGCGCTTCTCCAATTCATTGCCCTTGAGCCATTCGGTCATGAGGCCGACGACCGGCTCCTCGCAGGGGCCAAACTCCGTCGAATTCGCCTTCTCGATTCCTGCGAGCGCGCGCGCGGCTTCGATCACCGCCATCTGCATGCCGAAGCAAATGCCGAAATAGGGCACGCCGCGTTCGCGCGCGAAACGCGCCGCGAGAATTTTGCCTTCCGCGCCGCGCTGCCCGAAGCCGCCGGGAACGAGAATGCCGTGCACATGTTCAAGATGCGCGGCGGGGTCAGCGGTTTCGAAAATCTCCGATTCGATCCAGTCGAGATTGACCTTCACGCGGTTCGCGAGACCGCCATGCGCCAAAGCCTCGATGAGGCTCTTATAGGCGTCCTTCATCTCGGTATATTTGCCGACGACGGCGATGGTGACTTCGCCCTCGGGATTGTTGATGCGCTGAGTCACCGCGTTCCAGCGGCTCATATCGGGCTTTGGCGCAGGCTCGATGCCGAAAGCGGCGAGCACTTGCGCATCCAGCCCCGCCGCATGATAGGCGCGCGGCACGTCATAGATGTTGGCGGCGTCGCGCGCCTCGATCACCGCCTGTTCGCGCACATTGCAGAAGAGTCCGAGCTTGCGGCGCTCTTCGCGCGGAATCTCGCGGTCGGTGCGGCAGAGCAGAATATCCGGCTGAATGCCGATCGAGCGCAGCTCTTTGACCGAATGCTGCGTCGGCTTCGTCTTTAATTCGCCGGCGCTCGGAATGTAAGGCAGGAGCGTCAGGTGAATATAGATGCAGTGATGCGGCGGCAGATCGTTCTTGAGCTGGCGGATCGCCTCGAAGAACGGCAGACCCTCGATGTCGCCGACCGTGCCGCCGATCTCGATCAGCGCGAAATCGACATTCTCATTGCCCTCGAGGATGAACTCCTTGATGGCGTTCGTGACATGCGGAATGACCTGGATCGTCGCGCCGAGATAGTCGCCGCGCCGCTCCTTATTGATGATGTCCTGATAGATGCGCCCCGTTGTGACGTTGTCCTGCTTCGAGGCGGGACGCCCAGTGAAACGCTCATAATGTCCGAGGTCGAGATCGGTCTCGGCGCCGTCGTCGGTGACGAAGACCTCGCCGTGCTGATAGGGCGACATCGTGCCCGGATCGATGTTGAGATAGGGATCGAGCTTTCTTAAGCGGACCGTATAGCCGCGCGCCTGCAAAAGCGCGCCGAGAACCGCCGACGCCAAGCCCTTGCCAAGTGAGGAGACCACGCCGCCGGTGATGAAGATGTACCGCGCCATGGGGCTTAACGCCTAACGCCTTTCCAGCGATTCTGGTAGCGAATTATTGGGCCGAGGGCCGTAACCCCCAGCCGAAATCATGCGATGCGGATTTTGACGCGCCTTATTGGGTCGGCGATTTCCAGATCGTCGGCGGCGCGGGCTTATTCTCCGGCTCCGCGGGCTTGGATTCCGGCGCAGCGGGTTGGATCTGCGACTCGGCGGGCTTCGCCTCCGGCGCAGGCGTCTCCGCCTTCGGCGCTTCGACAGCCGGCGGCGTCACAGGCGCAGCAGGCGCCGCCTCGGTCGGAGCGGCAGGCGCTTCGCTCTTTGGCGGCTCGGGCGTGGCGGCTTCAGGCTTCGGCGCTTCTACCGGCGCAGGCGCGGCGGCCTTCGGCGGCTCTATGGCTGGGGCTTGCGGCGCCGGGGCGGCAGGCTCCTGAACCGGCGCCGGCGCGGCGGGCGGAGTCGTTGCGGCCGGCGGCGCCTCTACGGGCGCGCTCTGCTGGCGCTTCTGCTGGGCGCGCTGAAGCTGGTCGAAAATGCTGTCCTTACCGGGCTCCGGCGCTTTTTCCTGCTCGCCCTTGCCCTCGGTCTTGGGAACCTCTTTGAGCTGGATCGTTCCCTGGTCGACCGCCTTGGTCCAGTCCTCGCCGCCCTCTGAGCGACGCTCCCAGGCGGGCAGCACGGTCAGCGCGATGCTGGTGATGAAGAACATCGTCGCGAGAATGCCGGTGGCGCGGGTGAGCGCATTGGCCTGGCCGCGCCCGGTGAAGACGCCGCTGCCGCCCATGCCGAGCGCGCCGCCCTCGGACTTTTGATAAAGCACGAGAATGACGAGCGCCGTCACCACCATCAGGTGGATCACGATAATGACCTGCTGCATGTGAACCCTTCCAGCCGCGCCGCAGCCGAGCCGGGCGCGCAATCCGTTGGCCGGCGTTCTACACCAAGCGCCGCGCGCACGGAAGGGGCAAAGGCCGGCGCAAACAGCCGCTTAAAAATGAGAAATCGCGAGCCGCGAGGCTCGCGATGCTTGGGCCCTCGGGACGGCTGAGATCGCCGTTAATATTTATTCCCGTCCTGGCCTTTCCAGCCGCCGCCCTCCTGGTCGAAGCGGGTTTCGTCCTTGAACTCGATGACTTTGCCCGGCTCGATATATTGCTTGTCCTTGATCATCTGGTTCTGGATCGTCGTCGAATAGAAGCTCGTATTGTCCGAGCAGCCGGGCTTCGTCCCGCCCCCGGGCTTGCATTCAAGATTGGCGCCGTTCGGGAAGCGCACGTTGGCGGTGTAATAGAACTCATAGCCGGCGTGGCCGGCCCCTTCGACGTCGAGCGGCCAGAAGCGCGTGATCTCGAATTTTTCGATCACCGCGTCCTTGTCGAATTTCTTCTTGACGAGATTTTCGAAAACCTTCTTCGCGTCCTCGGGCTTGGGCTCGCAATTGACGAGGCAGAAGGCTTTGGCGGGCGTGGCGGCGGCGAGAGCGCCGATCAGGCCAAGCGCCATGATTTGCCCGATAGTTTTGTAGCTCTTCATCTTTGCGTCTCCCAACTGCGCAGCGCTGCGCAACGCTTCCCGCGGACGTCGCTCGTTGATTGGCGCGTCGCGCGCGAAGCCCCCTTGCGTTTGACATTTTTCAAGCTGCACGGCTTCACGGACGCTCGCAAGGGCGGCGCGTCGCGCGAATTGTCGCACGACGAAACAAACATTGGCGCGGTTGCATCGCCCGGCGCCGCGATCTAATGACGGCGCAAGTTTCAAACGCCGCCGAAGAGGTTATTCATGGCCGCTTACAAGCTCCTGCTCCTGCCTGGCGACGGCATCGGTCCGGAAATTTCCGCCGAAGCCGAGAAGGTTCTCGCCCTTTTGAACGAGGCGGGCGTCGCCAGCTTCGAAGTCGAGCGGGGGCTGGTCGGCGGCGCGGCCTATGACGCGCATAAGGTCGCAATCAGCGAAGCGGATATGAAGCGCGCGCATGAGGCGGACGCCGTGCTGCTCGCCGCCGTCGGCGGGCCGAAATGGGACGGCGTGCCTTACGACCTGCGTCCTGAATCCGGCCTCCTGCGCTTGCGCAAGGATCTGGGCCTTTTCGCCAATCTGCGCCCCGCGATCTGCTATCCGGCGCTCGCCGACGCCTCCTCCTTGA
The DNA here is from genome assembly GCF_005771425.1 of Methylocystis sp. B8. Lineage (GTDB taxonomy): Bacteria > Pseudomonadota > Alphaproteobacteria > Rhizobiales > Beijerinckiaceae > Methylocystis. The sequence continues at coordinate 56,499 of NZ_VBTZ01000005.1, forward strand.
AGCGCGAGGTCGTCGACGGCCTCGACATCATGATCGTGCGCGAATTGACGGGCGGCGTCTATTTCGGCGAGCCGAAGGAAATCATCGATCTCGGCAACGGCCAGACGCGCGCCGTCGACACCCAGGTTTACGAGACTTACGAGATCGAGCGCATCGGCCGCGTCGCCTTCGAACTCGCGCGCAAACGCAGCAACAAGGTGACCTCCTCCGAGAAATCGAATGTGATGAAGTCGGGCTATCTGTGGCGCGAGGTCATCACGGCGCTGCACAAGCGCGAATATTCGGACGTGAAGCTCGAACATATGCTCGCCGACGCGCTCGCCATGCAGCTCGTGCGCTGGCCCAAGCAGTTCGACGTCGTCGTCACCGACAATCTCTTCGGCGACATGCTGTCGGACGAAGCCGCCATGCTCACCGGCTCGCTCGGCATGTTGCCCTCGGCCTCGCTCGGCGCCGCTAATGAGGCGGGCAAGCGCCACGCCATGTATGAGCCCTGCCACGGCTCGGCGCCCGACATCGCCGGCAAGGGGATCGCCAATCCGATCGCCATGATCGGCTCGCTCGGCATGGCCCTGCGCTATAGCTTCGATCTGCCGAAAGCGGCCGACGCCATCGACGCGGCGATCGCCAATGTTCTGGCGAAAGGCCTGCGCACGGCGGACATCAAGGGCGACGCGCCGTCGACCGTCTCAACGAAAGAGATGGGCGACGCGATCGTCGGAGAGCTGAAGAAGACGCTCGGGTAACGACGCCTTGCCGTCATTGCGAGGAGCGTAGCGACGAAGCAATCCAGTGGCCGCGCCCCCAGCCTGGATTGCTTCGCTCTGCTCGCAATGACGGCTGTGAAGAGGCTTGCGACCGGGCGAGCCTGAGAGGCTCCTGTTCCAACGCTTACTTCCCGTGCACCATGCCGAGAAATTCCTCGCGGGTGCGCGGGTCGTCGCGGATGACGCCGAGCAAGCGGCTGGTCGTCAATAGCGAACCCGTGGTGTTGACCCCGCGTAGCGTCATGCAGCTGTGCTCCGCCTCGATGACGACGCCGACGCCCGCAGGCTCCAGAATGTCCTGGATGGCTTCAGCGATCTCGGCGGTCAACTTCTCCTGAATCTGCAGCCGGCGCGCAAAGCCATGGACGACGCGTGCGAGCTTTGAGATGCCGACCACGCGCTTGTTCGGCAGATAGCCGACATGGGCGCGTCCCGTCACGGGCAGCAGATGATGCTCGCAAAAGCTGACGACGCGGATGTCCTTTAAGACCACGAGTTCGTCATAGCCGCCGACCTCGTCGAAGGTGCGCTTGAGATAGTCGCGCGGATCGACTTCATAGCCTGAGAATAGCTCGCGGTAGGAACGCGCCACCCGCTCCGGCGTGTCGATCAGCCCTTCGCGATGGGGGTCGTCTCCCGCCCATTCAATGAGAACCCGCACGGCCGCTTCCGCGTCAGCTTGGGTGGGTTTGGCCATGCCTTCAGCTCTCCAAGGTCATCGAGCGAGTTGCGCCGCCCAATCGTCTGGATAAAGTCACAGGCTAAGCCATTTGGCAAAGGCCACTATCGCGCCATTCGCCAAAAGAAAACGCCGACGCGAAAGGCGCCGGCGTTTTTCATAGCTTTATTGATCGGATTAGCGGACGAAGCCGCCGATCGCCGATCCGACCGCGTTCACCGACTTCTTGACGAAGCCGAGCGGCCCATCGCTTGCGGGCGCCGGAGGCGGAGGCGGCGCTACCGGCTCCGGCGACGCGACGGCGACTGGCTCTGCTGGAGCAGGCTTCGAACGGCTCGCGATCGGCTTCGCGGGCTTCTTCGGCTTGGCGACTTTAGCGCGCGGCGCTGGCTTTGGCGCCTCAACCGGCTCAGCGACGGCGGTCGGCGGCTCTGAAACCGGCGCGGCGGGCGCAGCCGCATGCCGAGACGCCGGAGCGGGCTTGGCGGGCGCGTCGGTTTGCGGCGGCTCGATCGCCTTCGCCGGAGCGGCCGCCACCGGCGGCGGCGCCGACTCAATTTGCGCGGGCGTCGAGGCTGACGCGGCCGGAGCCGTCGGCAAGGGCGCGAGTTGCGGCGCAGCGGCGGCGCCGGCGGGAACCGGGATGGAAGCGCCGAGCGGCGCCACGGCCGGAGCAGTCGCGGTCGGCCGCGGCGCGTCGGCCGGCGCGGCCTGGACTTGAGCTTCTGGCGTCGGCGTGGAGTCGATAGCTGCGGCCGCCGCAGACTCAGCCGCCGGCTCGGCGAGCGCCGGCGCTTTCGCGCGCTCCTCTAACGCAGGAACTTTGACGGCATCCTCCACCGGCGTGGCGTCTTGCGATTGCGTCGCCGCCGCGTCGAGAACCTCCGGAGCGGCTAGAGGCGGCGCGGTGGCGAGCGCCGGATCCTCACTAGGACCGACGCCGCCCCAAGGGCCCAAAACCCATGTCAGGGCGGCGAGGCCGGTGATGACGATGGCGGCCGCGGCGAAAAACAAGGCGCGACGGCCACCCTCGCGCGCGTCCTCCGGCTCGCTCAAAAACTCTTCCTCGGTTGCGTGGAGCGCGCTCCAGGATTCCTCCGCGCGCGGCGCCTGGGGAGAGGGCCCCTCATTGACCGCAGCTGTCTTGGGCGCGCGCTCCAGCCCTTTAACCGGCGGCGCCGCTGACGCGGTCGTCGGGTTGAGATCGCGACGCAACAACTCTTTAAACTCGGCAAATTCAGCCATCAGCTCCTTATCGTCGCCGATATCCACCATGCCTGAACCCTTTCATTGGCCGCGCGCCAGGAACTCCCTGACGAGTCGCGCGCAGTCACACCATTCGCAGGCAGCAAAGCGTTAAAATGTGGCTGTACTGGGCCGGGAGGCTTTGCTGACGAGAAATCAACTTATGTTCAATGAGTTACTGGCGACAGCGCGCCGCGTTACGGATCGTCTGGACGCGGATGCGGCGTAAACTCGCACCCTTGCTGGAAGGAATCCAAGTTAACGAAATTGACCTTTGAGCCCTGAAATTTCTAAAATTTTTGCGCGCGCGATAGACGCGATTTTTTCTTCCGTCGGGGCCTGCTTCGAGTGACCCTTTCCTGCTTTCGCAAGGCGCGCCGAGCGACGCTTTGCGCACTCTTCGCATGGCTCGGCTTCGCGCTCTGCGCACAGGCGGCGCCATCTGGCGGGCGCGCGCCAGATGAGCGTGATCTCACGCCGCTGGAGACGCTGGGAAAGCGCGTCTTTGAAGACACGAATCTATCGCGTCCGGCGGGCGTCTCCTGCGCGTCCTGCCATGATGCGGCGAAAGCCTTTCAAGGCAATAACGGCTCTGCTGTCCCCGCCGTGGCGCGAGGTTCGCTGCCGACGTCCTTGGGCAAACGCAACACGCCCTCGATCATGTACGCGTCGTTCGCGCCGCCCTTCGGCTTCATCGACGACAAGGACGAAGAGACCGGCGAGATCGAGAAGATTCCGGCTGGCGGACAGTTCCTGGATGGCCGCGCACGCGATCTCCTTGCGCAGGTCGAGGGCCCGATGCTCGATCCGCTCGAAATGAATGCGCCCTCGAAACGCTTCATCGTCGAGGCGGTGCGCGACGGCTCATACGCCGACCTTGTCCGCCAGGTTTACGGCGAAAAAGTTTTCGCCGATCTCGACGCAGCTTTTGAAAAGCTCGCGCAAGCGGTCGTCGCCTTCGAGGCGAGCGCGCGCTTCCATCCCTTCGCCTCCAAATTCGACGATTATCTGCGCGGCGAAGCGCAGTTGACGGCGCTGGAGAAGAAAGGCTTCGAACTCTTCAAGGATCCAAAGAAGGGCAATTGCCTCGCCTGCCACGCCGGCAAGGAGGATTCGCGAAACCCCGAGGATTGGCTTTTCACCGATTTCACCTATGACGCGCTCGGCGGGCCGAAGAATATAGCGATCCCGAGCACGGCGAAGCCTGACTCGTCTCCTGATCTCGGTCTCTGCGCTCGGAAGGGGCTCGCAGAAGTCGCTCCCCCAGGTTTCAAGGTCGAAAGCGTCTGCGGCGCCTTCAAGGTGCCGACGTTGCGCAATATTGCCGTCACCGAGCCCTACCTGCACAATGGCGTTTTCGACAAGCTGCGCGACGTCGTCGCCTTTTATGCGACGCGCGACACTGATCCCGGCCACTGGTATCCGAAAGACCGGCGCGGCAAGCCCGAGAAATTCAACGACCTGCCCGCCGCCGCGCACGAAAATGTGAACGTCAAGGAAGTTCCGTACGATCGCAAGCCCGGCCAAAAGCCGCGGTTGTCCGAACAGGACATCGACGCCATCGTCGCCTTCCTCAAAACATTGACCGATCGAGAAAAGAAACAGGACAGCGAGTCGCGGTTGCGTTGACGCTCTTGCATGCGACCGCCGCCAGGGCGACGCCAAGGGCGGAACGAAACACGCCAAGCAAGCTCTAGCGAAACTCGACCACGCCCCGCACTAATATTCACGCGCGCTCCGACGCCGGCGTCGAGTCGAACTCACATACAAGACCGTAACGTGCGAGCGTTGCGGCGAGTGGCGCCGAAGGACAGGCGCCGCTCGTGAAGATGGCGACGCGGGAGGCCGGCGCGCCTCCCGCAGCATCAACGCCGAAGCGCTCGTCAAGCAAGTGATCCGCGCGCCGCGCGATCGCCGGCGCTGGGTCGATCCACTCCACCGGCCACGCCGCAAGGCGTTTGAACTCGTCGACAAGCAGCGGGTAATGCGTGCAGGCGAGGACGACCGCGTCAGTGCGCCTGCCGCCTTCTTCTTTGAAGCAGGGCGCAATTTCGGCGACGATGTCGGCGTCGCTCACCCTTTCGCCATGCATGTAGCTTTCGGCGAAACCCGCCAGACGCTTGGACCCGACAAGCGTCACAGAGCAATGAGCCGCAAATTGCGCAATGAGATTCTGCGTATAGTCGCGCGCCACCGTGCCCGGCGTGCCGAGCACCGAGATCATCTTTGACCTTGTGCGCTCAGCCGCCGGCTTGATCGCCGGCACCGTTCCAACAAAGGGCAAGGTCGGCCAATGCACACGCAGATAGGGCAGAACGATCGTCGAGGCGGTATTGCAAGCGATCACGATCATATCCGGCGCATGATCGGCGATCAGCTCCTCCATGAGCTTCATTACGCGCTCTATGAGCTCCGGCTCTTTCCAGGAGCCGTAGGGGAAGCCTGCATCATCGGCGCAATAAAGATATTCCGCATGCGGCCGCAGCTTGACGATCTCGGCAAAGACCGTGAGGCCGCCGAGGCCGGAGTCGAAGATGAGGACTTTGGGCCGATGGGTCATGCTGCGCGAACCTTCGGAACCCATAGCACAGGCTTACTAAGGAAGATTACCGCATTTTTGGCGCTATACTGACCAATCGTTTCAACCAACCGAAACCAAGCGCCATGCGAGTAGTGCAAGCCTCCGATGTAAAGGCCCACCTGGCGGAGCTTCTGACGGACGTCGAACGCGGCGAAACGATCATCATTACCCGTTATGGGCGACGCATCGCGCGACTGGCGCCAGAAACTGGTCTCAAACAGGCGGAGATCGATCGCGCGATAGAAGATTTGTCGCGATTTCGCGAAAACGTGAAAAAGGCGCCCTTGGCCGAGCTTGTTGGCGGGCTCCGTGATGGCCGCAAATATTGACCGCTTCGTCATCGACGGGTCGATCTTGCGGGTTCCGAGCGTGCCGAGGCGCGTGCGTCCCGCGCGGTGGCGGCTGTGTAGCGCTTGTCGAATAGGATCAGAACGGCAGATTGAAGACGCGCGCCGGCGCGAGCGCGCCCTGGACGATCTCGCCGAAGGCGACCGGCACGCCGCCGCAAGCAGCGTAGACGACGCCCTCATGCGGCGCGTCGCGGCCACGCAAAATCACCGAGCCGCCGCGCCGCAGCCGCGCCGCAGCATCACGATCGACGATGACGCAAGGCAGTTCGGCCAATCCGGCCTCGACCGAAAGCAGCGCCTCTCCAGCCATGTTCTGATTTTCGATTTCGTCGAGCGTATAAGCGTCTTCCTCGACAAAGGGCCCAACGCGCGTGCGTCTTAGCGCCGTGACATGGCCGAAACAGCCGAGAACCCGGCCAAAGTCGCGCGCGAGCGCGCGCACATAGGCGCCCTTGCCGCATTCCATGACCAATGTCGCCTCGTCGGCAGACGACTCGATCAACGTCAACGAATGGATCCTGACGGCGCGCGGCTTCAATTCGACCTGTTCGCCTTCGCGCGCGATGTCATAGGCGCGTTCGCCGGCGATCTTGATCGCCGAGAATTGCGGCGGCGTCTGCAAAATCTCGCCGGTAAACTGAGGCAGCAAGGCTTCGATGGCGGCGCGCTCCGGCCGCGCCGCGCACTCGCGCGTCATGCATCCATCGGAATCGTCCGTATCGGTCTCAATGCCCCAACGCACGGTGAAGCGGTAGGCCTTCTCGCCATCCTGCACGAAAGGCACGGTCTTGGTCGCTTCGCCGAAAGCGACGGGAAGAATGCCGGAGGCGAGCGGATCGAGCGTCCCCGCATGACCGGCTTTTTGGGCGTTGTAAATGCGCTTGAGGCGCGACACCGCCTGCGTCGACGTGAGGCCGACAGGCTTATCCAGCGCCACCCAGCCGTCGACGACGGCGCGGCCCGATCTCTTCTTGCTCATTCCTTGACGCCATCCTCTTCGGCGTTGTCGCCGCCGGCGAGATCGCGCTTCACATGTTCGGAGCCAAGCAGCGCGTCGATCTTCGATACGTTGTCGAATGTGTCGTCGATACGGAACCTGATCTCGGGCGCGAACTTCAAATTCACCTCATGCGCGATCTCGCCACGCAGAAATCGCTTGTGACGATCGAGCGCGGCGAGCACCTCCGGCTCGTCCTGGCCGCCGAGCGGCATGACGTAAATCGTCGCAAGCTTGAGATCGGGGCTCATCTTTACGCGCGAAACCGTCACGACATGATGTTCGAGCACGGGGTCGCTGATCTCGCCGCGTGAGAGCATCTGCGCCAGAGCGTGACGGACGAGTTCGCCGACGCGCAACATGCGCTGCGACGGCGCGCCGGAATGTGAGTGATGGGCTCTGGACATATTCGGACCCGATGATCGCGACGCATGCCGCGCTTGTGGCGCAGCTCGACCGACGTGGATGGCCGGGACAAGCCCGGCCATGACGTTTCGCGGCGCGGCCGCGCCGCCTACAGCGTTCGCTTGATTTCCTCGACGCGGTAACACTCGATCACATCGCCGGGACGCATGTCCTGGTAGTTCTCGAACGCCATGCCGCATTCCTGTCCCGCGGTGACTTCCTTGACCTCGTCCTTGAAGCGCTTGAGCGTCGAGAGCTTGCCTTCATGCACGACGACATTGTCGCGGATGAGCCGCACATTGGCGCCGCGCTCGACATTGCCGTCGGTGACGCGGCAGCCCGCGACTTTGCCGACCTTGGAAATGTCGAAGACTTCGAGGATCGTCGCGTTGCCGAGCAACGTTTCGCGCAACGTCGGCGCGAGCAGGCCGGACATCGCCGCCTTCACGTCATCCACGAGATTGTAGATGATGTTGTAGTAGCGGATCTCGATGCCGGCGCGTTCCGCCGCCTCGCGCGCCTCTTTGTGCGCGCGCACGTTGAAGCCGATGACCGCGGCGTTGGAGGCTTCGGCGAGCGAGATATCCGATTCCGAAATGCCGCCGACGCCGGCGTGCACGACGCGCGCGCCGACCTCTTCGGTGCCAAGCTTTTCAAGCGCCGCGGCGATGGCTTCGACCGAGCCCTGCACGTCGCCCTTGATGACGAGCGGAAATTCCTTGCGGCCCGCCGTCTTGAGCTGGCTCATCATGTCGGAGAGCGAACCGCGCGCGGAGCCGCCGCGCGCTGCGAGCTTATCGCGCCTCTGGCGCTCGCGATATTCCGTGATCTCGCGGGCACGGGCTTCCGACTCAACGACAGCGACGCGGTCGCCGGCCTCCGGCGTTCCGTTGAAGCCGAGAATCTCGACGGGGAAGCTTGGTCCCGCCTCCTGACGCGAACCGCCCTGATCGTCGAGCAGGGCGCGCACGCGTCCCCATTGGGTTCCCGCGACGACGATGTCGCCGACGTGCAGCGTGCCGCGCTGGACGAGCATGGTCGCAACGGGACCGCGTCCCCTGTCGAGACGCGCCTCGATGACCGAGCCTTCCGCGGCGCGGCTCGGGTTGGCATGGAGATCAAGCACCTCGGCCTGCAGCGAAATCGCTTCGAGCAGCTTGTCGAGGTTGGTCTTCTGCTTGGCGGAAACTTCCACTTCAAGCGTCTCGCCGCCCATGCTTTCGACCTGCACCTCATGCTGCAGCAGCTCTGTGCGCACGCGCTCGGGCTTCGCGTCCGGCTTGTCAATCTTGTTGATGGCGACGATCAGCGGCACATGAGCGGCGCGCGCGTGATTGATCGCCTCGATCGTCTGCGGCATGACGCCGTCGTCGGCCGCCACGACCAGCACGACAATGTCGGTGACCTTGGCGCCGCGCGCGCGCATCGCCGTGAAGGCGGCGTGACCGGGCGTGTCGATGAAGGTGACCGGCTGGCCGCCCGGCGACGTGACCTGATAGGCGCCGATGTGCTGGGTGATGCCGCCCGCCTCTCCGGCGACGACATTGGCCTGACGGATGGCGTCGAGCAGCGACGTCTTGCCGTGGTCGACATGGCCCATGATGGTGACGACGGGCGGCCTCGGCTCAAGGTCAGCCTCGACGTCAGGCGTATCGAACAAGCCTTCCTCGACGTCGGACTCGGCGACGCGCTTGACGGTGTGGCCCATCTCCTCTGCGACGAGCTGGGCGGTATCGGCGTCGATCACATCGTTGATCTTGTGCATCTCGCCCTGCTTCATCAGCAGGCGGATGACGTCGACCGCACGCTCCGACATGCGGTTCGCGAGTTCCTGAATCGTAATCGTTTCGGGCAGCGTCACTTCGCGCGAGAGCTTTTCCTTCTGCTCCACCTGACCGCGGAACAGACGCTGCTGACGTCGCTTGAAGGAGGCGACGGAGCGCGTGCGCTCTTCGTCGGTTCCGGCTGTGGCGGTCGCGACCGTCAGCCGGCCGCGATCCTTCATAGCGCCGCCACGAGACGGCGTCGGGCGCGGCGGGGTCGGGGGCGCGAAGCCGCCGATCTGACGCACGGGCGCGCGGCGCGGCTGTTCGGCCTCTCCTGCGACACGCGCAGCGGCTGGACGCGGCGCCGGGGCGACGCCGGGCGCAGCGCGCGGCGGCGTAAGTCCCGAGGCCTCCGGCGGCAGACGGCGGCGCGCCTCTTCCTCGGATTTGCGTTTTGATTCCGCTTCGCGCGCGAGACGCTCTTCTTCTTCGCGCTTACGCGTGTCGGCGGCGGCGCGTTCAGAGCGCTCACGTTCATCGCGCTCCGCGCGCGCTTTCGAGTCGATTTCGGCGCGGCGGCGATCTTCCTCTTCGCGCGACTTCGCGTCGACCAGCGCACGGGCGCGCGCTTCGCGCTCCTCGTCGGTCAACGCCCGCAGCACGACGCCTGAGCCGGATCGCGCGGCAGGACGCGGAGCCTCCGCTTTCGGCGCGGCTTTCGGCGCCACTGACGGCGCATCGGCGGGCGCGGCGCTCGGCGCCGGCGCGCCGACCGGTTTTGCGGGCTCCACGTGTCCGGGGGCGCGGCGCTTCACCTTCTCGACCACGACCACTTTCGAACGGCCGTGGGAGAAGCTCTGGCGGACCATGCCGTGCTCGACCGGTCGCTGCTTCAAGTGCAACGTCTTCGACGGCGCGACGGTCAGAGTTTTGTCGCCGCTGTTCTCGCCTTCGCTCATCCAGTTCCCAATCCTGGGTCGCTAAGACCCGTTAACCTTTTTTTGCGCCGCCATTCGGCTGCGCTTCGATTTCATCGTCCGTCGTCGCCGTCTCGCCGTCGAGGCTTACGCCTCGATAAGCGGCGAGTCGACGGCATCGCGCAACAAAAGTCGTCGTGGGCCCGCCCTCGGCGAGGGCAGCATGTATCACATTTGTGCGGCCCAACGCCAAATCCAATTGCAGCGACGAAAATAAGCCGATGACGGGCGCCGTCGATCCTGCGCGGCGGGCCGCTTGGGCAAGCTTGCGCTTGCCGTCTTCGCCGCCATCGTTCGCTTCGATAAGCGCGCCGACGGAACCTTGTGCGAGGGAGTCTGCGACCTTGCCGAAGCCCGCCATGACGGCGCCGGCCTTGTTGGCGAGAGACAGCATCTGAAGACAATCGGCTTCAAGCAATCGATCGACGTCGTCGGCGAGTTGCGGCGCCGCATCGACCTGCGTTTTTAGGGAACGCGTGAACAGCCGCTTGCGCGCCGCCTGCGCGACAAGGTCGGCGCGCGCCGTCACCCAGACCCCGCGACCAGGCAGACGCGACTTGATGTCTGGCGCAAGCGCGCCATCCGGTCCGCACACGAATCGGATCATCGCCTCGGGCGCGCCGCGCTGGCGCGTCACGATGCAGGTCCTCTCCGAAACGTGCGGGTCGCGCGTCATGCCTTCGATCAAATCCGCTGTTCGTCTTGCGCCTGAGCTTCAGCCTCGACCTCAGTTTCGATTTGGGCCGCCGCAACGGGCTCCTCGATCCAGCCGGCGCGCACGCGCGCGGCCATGATCATCGCTTCTGCCTCTTCGCGCGAAAGGTCGATGCCCTCGAAGAAGCCCTCGTGCTTGACCGTCTCGCCTTCCTTCTTCTCGGTCCAGCCGACAAGATCGTCCGGCACGCAGCCGGCGAAATCCTCCATCGTCTTCACATCGTTTTCGCCGAGCTTCACCATCATCGCGGTCGTGAGGCCCTCGATCTCGCGCAATTCGTCGACGACGCCGAGCTCCTTGCGGCGCGCTTCATTCTCCGCCTCGATGCGTTCCAGATAGTTCTTGGCGCGATTCTGAATTTCGCCCGCCGTCTCCTCGTCGAAGCCTTCGATCGACGCGAGTTCGGGAAGATCGACATAGGCGAGTTCCTCCACCGAACGGAAACCCTCGGAAGCCAGTAGCCGGCCAACGACTTCGTCGACGTCGATCGCGCCCATGAACACTTTCGTGCGCTCGATGAATTCCTTCTGACGGCGTTCCGACTCTTCCGCCTCGGTGAGAATGTCGATGTCCCAGCCGGTGAGCTGCGATGCGAGACGCACATTCTGGCCGCGACGGCCGATCGCGAGCGAAAGCTGATCGTCGGGAACGACCACCTCGATGCGCGAACTGTCCTCATCGAGAACGACCTTGACGACTTCCGCTGGCTGCAACGCATTAACGATGAAGGTCGCGGCGTCCGCCGACCAGGGAATGATGTCGATGCGCTCGCCCTGCAACTCGCCGACGACCGCCTGAACGCGGGAGCCGCGCATGCCGACGCAGGCGCCCACCGGATCGATCGAAGAGTCGCGCGAGACGACAGCGATCTTGGCGCGGGAGCCGGGATCGCGCGCGACCGACTTCACCTCAATGACGCCGTCATAGATCTCCGGCACTTCCTGCTTGAAGAGCTTCGCCATGAATTGCGGATGGGTGCGCGACAGGAAAATCTGCGGGCCGCGCTGCTCGCGACGCACGTCATAGACATAGGCGCGCACGCGATCGCCCGGACGGAACATTTCGCGCGGGATCATCTCGTCGCGGCGGATGATGGCCTCGCCGCGGCCAAGATCGATGATCACATTGCCATATTCGACTCGCTTGACCACGCCATTGACGATCTCGCCGATGCGATCCTTGTATTCTTCATATTGGCGGTCGCGCTCGGCCTCGCGTACCTTCTGCACGATGATCTGCTTCGCCGATTGCGCCGCGATGCGGCCGAAGTCGAAAGGCGGCAGCGTTTCCGAAATCCAGTCGCCGGCCTGCGCCGCAGGGTTGCGCTTGCGCGCGTCGGCGAGCGAAATCTGCGTCGCGTCGTTTTCGACCTCCTCGACGACGAGCAGCAGCCGCGAGAAGCGGACTTCGCCGGTCTTGGAATTGATCTCGGCGCGCACCTCGGTCTCCTGGCCGTAGCGCGAGCGCGCCGCCTTCTGCAGCGCGTCCTCCATCGACGCGATGACGATCGAACGATCGATCGACTTTTCGCGCGCGACGGCCTCGGCGATCTGCAAAATCTCAAGTCGGTTGGCGCTGACGGCCATCGTCACTCTCCCCTCGAACGGCCTGCGGGCTTCGGTTTACCGCCGGCCTTCTTGAACTGAGTTTGAACGCCGGCCGGAGCCAGCGGTTTGGGTTTCGGCGCGGGGCCGCGAAAGCGTCCCGGTCCGCGGCGCGGGCGGTCCTCCGCCTCGGCTTCATCTTGCTTCTCTTCAGCCTGCTGGAGCTTGCCGGCGCGAAGCGACTCGCGGATCAGCGCTTCGGTGAGCACCAAACGGCCTTCGTCGAGATCGGCGAGCGGCAGCGACACGGTCTTTTCTTCGTCTGAACGCGCGTCGGTGCGCTCGAGCGTAAGCAGCGCCCCATGGCCTTCGCCTTCGACGCCGCGAATGATGCCGCGAAAACGCTTGCGTCCGCTTGCGAGCGGATGCGTCAATTCGATCTTCGCCTCGTGGCCCACGGCGCGAAGAAAATCAGACAGGCGCACCAGTGGACGGTCGACGCCCGGCGACGAAATCTCCAGGCGATATTCGTTGACGATGAGATCGGCGACGTCGAGTTCGGGCGACAGCGCCTGGCTCGCCGCTTCGCAATCGTCGATGGTCATCGCGCCGTCCGGACGCTCCGCCATGATCTGCAAAGTCTGCCCGTTCTGCTGCAAAAGCCGCACGCGCACGATGCGATAGCCCAATTGCGCCAGCACCGGCTCTATAAGATGCGCAACGCGTGCGGCGACGCCCGTGTCCGTGACGAGACGCGGTTCGTCGAGGGTCGCGATGGCGGCGGCGTTTTGCGTCAAGCTTTGTCCTTGAAGCTCTCGGCCGATCAAAACAAAAAGAGCGGGTCCCCGGGGGGCCCCACTCTCAATCGGCGATCACCCGAGAATGATCGTTATGAGATGAAGTTAGGCCCTATATGGCAGGAGAAGCGCGAAAAATCAAGAAAAACAGTTGATACGCTTCATTCCCGCCGACGACCGACGCGTCCGCTCCCGCAGCAGTCTGATTTCCAAAGCTTTCGACAGACCTTCGGCCGCCGCTATTTCGCTTCGATCAAGCGCCGGACGCAGGGATCGAGAGACTGCCGCCATTGCGGCAGCATAATCCCGTAGCTCGCTTGAAGCTTGGCGTTGTCCAGCCGCGAATTGAGCGGTCGGCGCGCCGGCGTGGGATAGTCGGCGGACGCGATGCGCTTGATGCGCACGGGCTTGCGGCCCCGCGCCTCAGCAGAAGCAAAGACCGCTTCCGCCATGTCGGCCCAGCTCGCTTCGCCCTGCCCCGTCAAATGGAAGACGCCGCGCAGGCGCGGATCGGAATCGTCGACCAATCTTTCGGCGATGGCGAGCAGCGCATCGGCGATATCGAGCGCGCTCGTCGGATTGCCAATCTGATCGGCGACGACGCCGATTTCGTCGCGCGTCTCGCCGAGATTGAGCATCGTCTTGACGAAATTCGTCCCGAACGGACTGTACACCCACCCCGTGCGCAAGATGACGCAATTCTCGCAGCGCGCCGCGATCTGCCTTTCCCCCTCGAGTTTCGACCGTCCATAGGCGCAGGCCGGGCTTGGCGCGTCATCTTCCCGATAGGGGCGATCAAGCGTCCCATCGAAGACGTAGTCACTCGACAGATGCAGAAGCGGCGTCTTCAGTTCGGCCGCGGTTTCGGCGACGAAGCCCGCGCCCACGCCATTGATGCGCATCGCCACCTCAGGCTCGCTTTCGGCCTTGTCGACCTGGGTGTAGGCGGCGGCGTTGATGATGGCGTCGCAGCGGATGTTGCGCAGCGACGCCAGAACCATGTCGCGCGAGGAGAGATCGAAGCGGGGTCGGCCGAGCGCGAGCATTTCGACGCCTCTCGGCGCACGCTCGATGAGCGAGCTGACAACTTGGCCGGTGAGGCCGGTGACGGCGATGCGCTTCATCTTGCCCAATTACGCGAGACCCTCTAGCAGATCGCTTCGCCGTCCGCCGCTTCGGCCGCGACCGACGAGAACATGCGTGAATCCTGTGGCAATGAAAAGCCGCGCTTTTCGCCATCTTCTCGCCTGCATTGCGCGACCGCTCCAGCCGCGGATATGCTTGCGCCGACTTCAGCTTCGCATGGCGGCCGGCGGCCATGCTCACCCTCGGGCCCGGCCGCCATGTGGAGAGAGCAGTTCGACTATTTCTGGGACGGCAGGCGCCGGTTGGCTATCGGTTGGTTCGATGGCGCCGAGCGCGTCCCCGCCGCCGCGGCGCGGCCCGAACTCACGGTCGTCTCGGCGCTGGACGAAGGCTTTGCGAGCGCGCCCACGCTCGCAGACGTTATCGATGCGACCCGCTGGCGCGCGCGCATCATTCTTATCGATCTGCCGCCTGAGCATCGATTCGTCCGGCTGACCGCCGCCGACGGCGCCGAACTTGTCCTGGTTCTCGCCGCAGAGCGCGACCTGCCGCAAGGCGGCGACTGGCGTTTGCTCTTAACGATGCTGCCGGACGCCGGCGGCGCTGACCCCGTCGCCTTTCGGCTGGCCGCCTTTCCGGCGCGTGGGGATGTCGAGCGGCTTTCGCGCGAACAGACCGCCGCGGCCGGCGCGCGGCTTGTCTGGGCGATCGGCCAGCGCCGCGTCGTCGAGCGTTCCAACGGCGTGGTCGTCATGCGAATTGGGCCGGCCCGGCGCGTCTTTCCTTCCCATCAAAACCGGATCGTTCTCGAGGCGGCGCCTGTCGAATCCTCGGTTGCAGGCGACGCGCGCGAAGCGCCCCTCGCCATCATGGAGCATTGGCTACGCGAATCCGGCGCGCCGCGCGTCATTCTTCGCCTTCGCATTCCCGATTCGATCGAAGAAAGCGCTGCGCTGCTCGGCCGATGCAGCGTCGCGCTGGCGATGAACCAGCGCCGAAGGCTCAAAGGCTGGACGCTCGAACAGCGTGGGGCGGGCGAGGCCGCCGTCGATCCGCTGACGTTCGACGACCTGCGACAGGCGACCGGCGACCCGCTCGAGCATCCTGACGCCGCGGAAACATCGGAGCCGGTCGTCGTCGGCAATCTTCTGGCGATGCTCGTCGATCCTGATGAGGCGGCGGCCGACGGAATTGCGCTGCGTCGCAGTCGCGAGAAAACGGCGCCCGGCACGGGTGAGACCATCGACATCGAATTTTATGCGGCGGCGCTCGGCGACGACGTTGGGGTCGTCTGCCCTGCGGCGGGACCGGGTGATCTCGGCGTCGCGCCGATCGACCCAGGCGGGCCGCCTTTCGCGCGGCTCTTTCGCGTCGAAGGCGATGGGCTCGCGCCTCGACGCGCGACAGATGACGAGGGCGTGCTCGACGAGCTGATGCGCCGCGCCGCCGACGCGGCGCGCGCCGCGACAGGCGCCGCCGCCCGCACCGTCGCCGAACGCGCCGCCGGACTGAAAGGCAGGCGCGACAAGCTCGTGGCGTCTCTGAACGGGGCGCTCGCCCGCGCGGAAGTCGCTGCGCGCTTCGAGCCGCCGGGCTTATGGGATGCGCTCGAGCCTTTGGCGCAAGCAAGTTTCGCCGCGCTCGTCGTCAGCGCGCCAACGTCGATCCGGGCGCGTCTTCAGCAATTTGGCGGCTACAGCGCTTTTTGCGCCGATCCGTCGCTCGCGGCGGCCGTCGCGCAAGGCGGCGAATTTGCGCAATCCGCGCGTCCCTTCGCCGAGTTCGCCATCGCGCGCGGCGCGCCGTCTCTCCTTACGCGTTATCTTGAGGCCTGCGAGGCACAAGGCATGGCGTCGGAGGGTCTCGACGCCATTCAGGAAGCGCGGCTCGTGCGCGCGCTTCTTAAGGAGCCGGAAATCGCGGCTTTGCGCGAAGCCCGCATCGCACTGGCGATCGGCGAGAGCGCAAGGCGCGAAGCTGCGAATGCGTCGCATCTGCTCGCTGACATTGCAGCCGTCGAGAAGGTGCAAGCGCACTTCGAGGAGGCGGACGAGACCGACGCCGCCGACATGCTCGGCGCCTATCTCGAGTTGCGCCGCGCCGGCGGCTGGACGCCGCCAGATGAAGCGCCGACTCTCGCCGCGCTCGTCGCGCGCGCCGGCGCCGAACTCGACGCTGCGCGGCTCGAAGCCGAAAACCTCGCACAGACGCCGCTCGCTCAGCAAAAACCCAAGGGATTATTCGCGGCGATGCGCGGCTTCTTCGGAGGTTAGCGGACTTGAAAAACGCCTCAATAGGGATGCCGGTCCTTCTTGTCTTCCCATGCCTTGTACGCCGTTAGTCCGACGTCGCGCTCAAAATTCGGCGTCACTGCGATGCTCCGCTGGTCCCACGGCTTCTTGAAATCAGCGTATTGGAAAGCGTCGTCAAATCCGATGTGGCTCGTATCTTCAAGGCTCGCTGCGAAATATACGTGGCTGATGCGCGACCAATATATTGCGCTCATGCACATCGGACACGGCGCCCCATTGATGTAAATTTCACAGCCCTTCAGCATCTTGGCGCGCTCGGGGACAAGATCCGGAGAGCCGGCTTCGCGCGGAATCATTTCGAGTATCGTGCCGGCGCCGTAATCGCTGCCGAGCAGCGCCTTGGGATTTAAGCGTTGCGAAGCGTCCATGATCGCGGTGATCTCGGCGTGATAGACGGGACAGCCTGTCAAAAGGACGCGATTCTGTCCGCGTCCGATGACTTTTCCGTCCTTGACGATCACCGCGCCGAAGGGCCCGCCCCATCCTTTTTCGACGGACTCCGTCGCGAGCGCCGCGGCCTCTTCCATGAATTTGCGCTTCTCTTCCAAAGCCTGGATGGGGACCGCCGTATCCGCCACCGGCTGCGTTGGAGCGGGGGCATTGTCCTTCGGCGATTTTGCGCGAGCGTCGGCAAATCCGCCCGTGGCGGCGACGCCTGCAGCGACTGCGGTGCATGTGATGAAGCTGCGTCGTCCGAATTCTGGCATGTGAGAATGCTTGCAGTCGAAGCCGGCCATGAAACGTTCCTTTACAAGCTTTGAGAACAGAAGCGTGAGCATTGTTCTACGGAGAGATGCGCGCCGCAAGACTTACCTTGCGTTCATGCGACCCTCTTATCGCAGCCCGTCGAAATAGTTGAAAAACACGCCCGTCGGATCATGCTTCTTCCGCAGCTCCTCAATGCGCTGAAAGTCAGCGCGACTCGCAAAGGCGTGTCTCACATGATCGGGATAGCTGACGGTATCGCTCTCGCCGATGTAGTGACCCATTGTGAGGGGCTTCAAAATTTCCTGATATTTCTTATGCCAGCTTAGATTCTTTTCGTCGTCTCGCGCGTCTTTCCACATCGACCAAGGTCCGCCGTAGAGTCGCGCGCGCATTGAAAAAGCCGCGTCATTTGGCGCCGCCGGCGGCACATTGGGTCCGGTAAAGAATGCATAGAGTATGAGCGACTCGGGCGAAGGCGCCCTCATAAAATGCTCCCTAAGAGCCTCCAATAACTCCTTTGGACTCGAATTCGAAAACATCGCCTCGACTTGATTTCGGCGGTTCGCTGGCCACATCGCGCCGGACTTGTCGAAGAGGCGATCGAAATTGACATGCTCATTTACTGTCTTCGAAAGGCATTCCCCGATGAGCGGACTTTGCTCCAGAAGCGCGGTGGCGCGTCTCGCCTCTTCTTCCGAGTCGGCGAAGGTTGTCGCCGTCACCAAAGAAACTTTACCGGATTGGCCTTTACATTTTTCGGCGAGCTCCGGCGGGGCGGAGACGAGAAACAGGCTTAGCTCCACATTCGCCTGCAGCTTGCCTGCTATGTCGCCTAGCCATTCAGCGACGACGCCGACCTTATCGAGGTTATAGTAATAAGAACTGGCGGCGATATGTTTCGGCAACGGATAGAGTTTCAGATGGTAGCGGACGGCGACGCCGAAAAAGCCGTAGCCCGCGCCACGCGCGGCCCAGAAATAATCGACGTTCTGATCTTTGCTGGCCGTGATCAGATCGCCCTCTGCGGTGACGACGTCGACGGCTTCCACGCTGCCCGCGCCGGGACCCCAGACGCCCTGATTCCAGGACATGCCGCCGCTCAAGAGATAGCCGCTGAGTTTCACCTGCGGACAGTGGCCGCTCGGATATGACAAACCGTGCGCGTTCAGATGCCGCTGCACGTCTCGATTACTGATAATGGGTTGAAGCGTGGCGACGCGAGACTCTGCGTCAATCGAAATGATTTTGTTGAGATTGCTGAGGTCGATGAGCATTCCGCCATGACGCAGCGATGGGTTGCACCAATTGTGCCCGCCGCCGCGCACGACAACTTTCAATCCGTTATGGCGCGCAAATCGGACCGCTGCGCAAACGTCCTGCTCGTCTTCGACCCTTGCGATGATTTGCGGTAATCTATCCGTAGGATGAAGCTCGTTCCATAGCCCCTCGAACAGCAGCTCATCGAAATCAGCGCTCTCAGGCGTGACGATTTTGCCCCTGATCTTGTGACGAAGCGCATCTGCCTTGATCGCCCGGCACTGTTCGCGCGCCACGCCGGCCATTGCCTCCGCACAGACTGATCCGCCGACAAGCGCGCCGCCCACCATCAGCGCACGGCGGCTAAAATCCCCATCCCGCGCGTTTCCCACGCAAGCCCCTCTGAGAGAACTCTAAGCGATGAGCATAGCTTTTCTACCATGGGCTGGGGAGCCCGTAAGCTAGAAGAGCCCCGCATTGTAGACGGCGACGTGGCTGAACTCGCCGAAAGCCATGACGACATTGAGGACTTCGGCCGCCAAAGCGATGGCGACAACTCCGAAAATTCCCGTAGCGATCACTGGTTTCATGACTTTCTCCTTTTGCGTTGCTCAGAACCTAAGGAGAGGCGCGCCATGGCGCTGTGCGCCGCGACACACGCGGCGCCAGGCGACGAATTCGTTGCCAAGTCCGATCTCGAGCTGGGGAAATCCGATGGAGCGCTCGTCCCGCAGAAGCGGCTATGAAGAGACTCGCCTGGCGAAGCTGAAATCCTAATAGCCTCTTTATGCCAAGTGCGAGCACATACCGCGTCGCGCCGTCCTCTTTGGCGACCGCCAAAGCGCGAACGCGACATTAAAGTGAGACGCAGCCATGCCTGACTCTCTCATTGGCCTCGGCGTCGCAGCCTTGGTCTTTCTGATCGCAAACAATCTCGTCGCCGAAGTTCGCGCGCGTCGCGCGCGTGACGGCTCGCGACGCCCATAATCGGAGGAGCATAATGCTCGACATTCTGTATATCGGCCTCGGGCTCCTGCTTTTCGCGATCATCACCGCCTATGCGCGGGTCTGCGGACGCCTTTAGGAGAGCCGGCATGTCCGAACCCGTCATTGGACTGATCGTCGCCATTCTGCTCGGCGCCTACCTCGTCTACACGTTGCTTCACCCCGAAAAATTCTAAAGGAGGCCCGGCGAAAAACCGGGCGTTTCGCCAATGACTTCCATTGGGCTGGCGCAAATCGCTATTGTCCTCATAGCCGTCGTCGTCGCTGCGATTCCGCTCGGCGGCTACATCGCCAGAGTTCTGGCAGGCGAGCGCACCCTGCTCTCTCCCGCGTTCTCGCCTGTCGAACGCGCCTTCTACAAATTCTCCGGCGTCGATCCCGCGCGGGAGCAAAGCTGGCTGACATATACGATGGCGATGCTCGCCTTCAGCGTTATCGGATTTATATCGCTCTACGCCCTGCAACGGCTCCAAGCCTATCTGCCGCTCAACCCTCAAGGCTTCGGCGGCGTTCCCGCCGACCTCGCCTTCAACACCTCGATCAGCTTCGTCACCAACACCAATTGGCAGAACTACGGCGGCGAGACGACAATGAGTCATCTCACGCAGATGCTCGGCCTCACCGTGCATAATTTCGTCTCGGCGGCGACTGGCCTTGCGATGGCTTTTGCGCTGGTGCGCGGCTTTTCGCGTGCGGAGTCGCCGACGGTCGGCAATTTCTGGGTCGATCTGACGCGCGCGACGCTCTATGTGCTGCTGCCCATGTCCGTCGTCGTCGCGCTCGTCCTCATCGCGCTGGGCGTTCCGCAGACGCTCCAGGGCTCTATTGAAGCGACGACGCTGGAAGGCGCCAAGCAGGCCATCGCTATCGGCCCTATGGCGAGCCAGGAGGCGATCAAAGAACTCGGCACCAATGGCGGCGGCTTCTTCAACGCCAATTCGGCGCATCCTTTCGAAAGCCCGAATGCTTTTTCCAACATGCTGGAGATTTGGGCTCTGCTCGTCGTCCCCTTGGCGCTGGCTTTCGCCTTTGGGCGCGCCGTCTTAGACCATCGACAAGGCCGCGCGATCGCCATCACCATGATGATTGTGCTCGTTGCGGGCGCACTCGTCGCTTACTGGGCCGAGGCAAACGGAAATCCCTTGCTGACCGCGATCGGCGTCGATCCGTCGCCGGGCAATATGGAGGGCAAGGAAGTGCGCTTCGGCGTCGCGACCTCTGCGCTGTTCGCCACAGCGACGACAGGCACAAGCTGCGGCGCGGTCAATTCCATGCATGACTCCTTCATGCCGCTCGGCGGGCTCGTGCCCTTGTTCAACATGCTGATGGGCAGCATCGCGCCGGGCGGCGTCGGCGCCGGTCTCTACGGGTTTCTGGTGCTAGCGATCATCGCCGTCTTTGTGGCTGGTCTCATGGTCGGCCGCACGCCGGAATATCTCGGCAAGAAGATCGAGGCGCGCGAGATGAAGCTCGCGATGCTGGCGGTGCTGATCTATCCGCTCACCGTTCTTGGCTTCACCGCCATCTCGGTGATGCTCGAGACGGGCCTTGCCAGTCTGAACAACGCCGGCCCGCACGGGCTCTCCGAGATCCTCTACGCATTCGCCTCGACCACCGACAATAACGGGTCGGCGTTCGCGGGGCTGACAGGCAATACGTTGTGGTACAACACGACGCTCGGCGTCGCCATGCTGCTTGGACGCTTCGCCTACGTCATTCCCGTCTTGGCGATCGCCGGCTCGTTCGCGGCGAAAAAGAAAACCGCCGCGTCAGTCGGCACCTTCCCGACGCATGGGCCGCTCTTCATCGGCCTGCTGATCGGCGTCATCATCATCCTCTATCTGCTGCAATATTTTCCGGCGCTCGCGCTCGGCCCCATCGTGGAGCATTTCGCGCTGTTTGCTGGAAAGACCTTCTAAGGAGCATGTCCATGTCGCATAAGGTCGCCGCTCCCGGCTTGTTCGACGCCGGGATCATCAAGCGCGCCGCCGTCGACGCCTTCAAGAAGCTTGATCCGCGACGGCTTGCGCGCAATCCGGTGATTTTCGTCACGGAAATCGTGTCGGCGGTCGTCACGGTCTTCTTCGTGCGCGATCTCGTTGCGCAGAACGGCGTCGCCTATTTCTCTGGCCAGATCGCCGCCTGGCTCTGGTTCACGGTGCTTTTCGCCAATTTTGCCGAGGCTGTCGCAGAAGGGCGTGGAAAGGCGCAGGCGGACGCTTTGCGCAAGACCCGCACCGACACGCACGCCAAGCGGTTGATCGACCGGCAAAACAGAAGCGGGATGACGGACGTCTATGAAGGCGTGTCGGCGCTCGATCTCAGGCTCGGCGATGTTGTGCTGGTCGAAGCGGGCGACCTCATTCCTGGCGACGGCGAGGTGATCGAAGGCGTCGCCTCGATCAACGAATCCGCGATCACAGGCGAATCCGCGCCTGTCATTCGCGAGGCGGGCGGCGATCGTTCGGCTGTCACCGGCGGCACCACGGTTCTCTCCGACTGGGTCAAGGTGAAGATCACCGCCGCGCCAGGTTCGACCTTCATCGATCGCATGATCGCGCTCGTCGAGGGCGCGCAGCGCCAGAAAACGCCGAATGAGATCGCGCTGTCGATCCTGTTGTCGGGGCTGACAATCATTTTCCTCATCGTCTGCGTGACACTGTGGCCGCTCGCGATCTACTCGGGCACAACGCTTTCAATCACTGTGTTGATCGCGCTGCTCGTCTGTCTGATCCCGACGACCATCGGCGGCCTCCTGTCCGCGATCGGCATCGCCGGCATGGATCGGCTGATCCGATTCAATGTCATAGCGACCTCCGGTCGCGCGGTTGAGGCCGCTGGCGACGTGGATACGCTGCTTCTCGACAAGACGGGCACCGTGACCTTCGGCAACCGCATGGCCGACGAGTTCATTCCTGTCCAGGGCGTTTCGGAGCGCGCCTTCGTCGACGCCGCGCTGCTGGCGTCGCTCGCGGATGAAACGCCCGAGGGCAGGTCGATCGTCGCTCTGGCCAAGAGCGTTCTCGGCTCTTCGACGCCGACCCTCGGCCCGGAGGCGCAGATCGTTCCGTTTTCCGCGCACACGCGGATTTCCGGCGTCGATCTTCCCGGCCAGACGCTGCGCAAAGGCGCGGTCGATGCAGTCACCGCGCAAGTCAAGTCTGTTCCTGTCGATTTCGAACGCGCCGTGGAGCGGATTTCGCGCGCAGGCGGCACGCCTCTCGCCGTGTCGGAAAACGGCAGGCTGTTGGGCGTGATTCATCTCAAAGACATTATCAAGCCCGACATCAAATCGCGCTTCGCCGCCTTGCGCGCCATGGGCATCAAGACGGTGATGGTTACGGGCGACAATCCGATTACCGCCGCGGCGATCGCCGGCGAAGCTGGTGTCGACGACTTCATCGCGCAAGCCAAGCCCGAGGACAAGCTCGCCTATATTCGCAGGGAACAGCAGGGCGGACGCCTTATCGCCATGTGCGGCGACGGCACCAATGATGCGCCGGCGCTCGCTCAAGCGGATGTCGGCGTCGCCATGCAGACCGGCACGCAAGCGGCGCGCGAAGCCGGCAATATGGTTGACCTCGATAGCGATCCGACAAAACTCATCGAGATCGTCGCGATCGGCAAACAGTTGCTGATGACGCGCGGATCGCTGACGACCTTCTCGATCGCCAATGACGTCGCAAAATATTTCGCGATCATTCCAGCGCTCTTTGTCGTCGCCTATCCGGAGCTCGAGGCGATCAACGTCATGAAGCTCGCCTCGCCGCAGTCCGCCATCCTCTCGGCGGTGATCTTCAATGCGCTCATCATTATCGCGCTCATACCGCTGGCGCTGAAGGGCGTTCCTTACCGGCCTGTCGGCGCCGCCGCCTTGTTGCGGCGGAATCTGCTGATTTACGGGCTAGGAGGTCTGATTGCGCCCTTCGTTGGCATCAAGATCATCGATCTCGCCGTTTCGGCCATTCATCTCGCATAAGGAGCTTCTAGATGCTCTCCCAAATTCGCCCGGCGATCGTCATGATCGGTCTCTTCACCGCGCTCACCGGATTGGTCTATCCGCTCGCGATCACCGGCGTCGCTCAACTCGCGATGCCGACGCAAGCGAATGGAAGCCTGATCGAAGGCGATGGAACGGTCATCGGCTCGACGCTGATCGGGCAGAACTTCGTGTCCGATCGCTACTTCCATGGTCGGCCTTCGGCGACGACCGCCCCCGATCCTGCTGATCCTTCAAAAACGACCGACGCGCCCTATAACGCATCGAACTCGATGGGCTCCAATCTCGGACCGACCTCGAAAAAGCTCGTCGATCGCGTGAATGCTGCGATCGAAGCGGAGTTCGCCGCCGGTCGCATCGATGTCGTCGCGGCTGACGCCGTGACGACTTCCGCCTCCGGCCTCGATCCACATATTTCACCCCAGTTCGCGCTTGCCCAGGCGTCAGCCGTCGCCAAGGCGCGCAATCTCAGCGAGATGCAAGTGCGCGCCCTTGTCGAGGCGAATACCGAAGGGCGCGTTCTTGGCGTGATCGGCGAGCCGCGCGTAAATGTGCTCTTGCTCAACATGGCCCTTGATCGGCTAAAATGAGATGAAGCCCCAGAGGGTGGACGTCTTTGGCACGCGACGACGGAGATTTCGACCGCCGGCCTGACCCCGATGCTCTCCTTGCCCTGAGCGACAAGGAGAGCAAAGGAAAGCTACGCGTTTTCCTTGGCGCCGCGCCGGGGGTCGGCAAGACCTATGCGATGCTGGCGCGCGCGCAAGCCGCAAAGGCTGAGGGCGTCGATGTTGTCATAGGCGTGGCGGAAACCCATGGGCGCGTTGAGACGCAGGCGCTCGTCAATGGTCTCGAAACGCTCCCCCGCCGCAAATGCGAATATCGCGGTCGCATCATCGAAGAATTCGACATCGACGCGGCGCTCGCTCGAAAGCCTCAGCTCATCCTCGTCGACGAGCTGGCGCATACCAACGCGCCAGATAGCCGTCACCCCAAACGATGGCAGGATGTCGAAGAGCTGCTTGAAGCCGGCATCGACGTCTGGACGACGCTCAATGTCCAGCATCTTGAAAGTCTCGCCGACGTCGTATCGCGCGTCACCGGCGTCGCCGTGCGAGAAACCGTGCCGGATCGCGTCCTGCAGAACGCCACCGACGTCATCCTTGTCGACATTACGCCGGACGAACTGCTCCAGAGGCTGAAGGAGGGCAAGGTCTACGTTCCTGAGACCGCGAAGCGTGCGATTCAAAATTTCTTCACGCCACGCAATCTCACCGCCTTACGCGAACTTGCGCTGCGGCGTACGGCCGAGCGCGTCGACGACCAGATGGTCGACTTCCTTCGTCAAGGAGCGATCGAAGGACCATGGGCGACGGCGGAACGCCTGCTGGTTTGCGTTGGCCGCGATGCAACATCCGAAGCCGTGGTTCGCGCCGGCGCGCGACTCGCAACGGCCCTCAACGCCACATGGATCGCACTTTATGTCGAACGCGCCGGCCAGGAAGAACAATCTGCGGAGGTCGTGAGAAACGTCGACCGGGCGTTACGCCTCGCGGAGCGGCTTGGCGCCGAAGTCGCGCGCATCTCGGGAGACGATCTTGTAGACGAAGTGCTGCGTTTTGCGCGACGCGAAAATATTACGCAGATTGTGCTCGGCCGCTCGCAGGCTCGTCCTTTCTCCCGATTATTCCGGCGTTCGCTCACCGACGAAATTCTTCGGCAATCGACGGATATCGCCGTTCATGTCGTCGTCCAAGAGGATGGCGCGCTTGAAACCAGGCGTCGTCCCAAATTGCCGACCTTGTCGCAGGCGTGGCTTGGCGTCGGCGGCGCCGTCCTCGCGGTCACGATTACGGTTTTCATCGGCTATGCGCTCGACCGCTGGCTCGGCCTAGCCAATCCGTCGGTCATCTTCCTGCTTCCCGTCGTGCTTTGCGCTGCGCGCTTTGGGATGTGGTCTGCGATCGTCGCGGCCGTTCTCTCCTTTCTTGCCTGCGACTTCTTCTTTTTCGATCCGCGTTATCAGCTCACAATCTCGGAACCGCAGGAATTCCTTTCGCTGCTCGTTGCCCTGGTCGTCGCCGTGATCACAGGAATGCTCGCAAGCAAAATGCGCGATTATGCGCAAAACATGCGGCAGCGGTCCCAAGCCGTGCAGTCGCTGTTCGAATTTTCTCGCAAGCTGTCGACGATAACGACGCTTGAGGACATTCTCTGGGTTTCTGCCCTGCAAATTCAGAAAGCCGGCGAAGCATCCTGTGTCGTGATGCTGATGCCGGAAGATATCGGGCTGAGAGTCGCGGCCGCCTGGCCGCCGGTCGATGAAATGGACGCCGGCGAACTCGCCGCCGCCCGATGGGCACTCGAAAAAAACGAGCCCGCCGGATGGCGGACCGATACGCTGCCCAATGTACGCTTTCAGTTCAGACCTCTCGCGACGGCGCGAGGCGTCGTCGCCGTTTGCGGAATCGAACCCAAGACGCCTGACGAGCCGCTCTCCGCCGCGTCGGAAAGCACGATCTCATCGCTCATTGAACAGACGGCGATCGCGATCGACCGATCGATGCTTGTCGGAGAATCCGTCAAGGCGGCGGCTTTGGAAGAGAATGAAAAACTGCGGACCATTCTTTTGTCCGCCCTGTCGCATGATCTGCGCACGCCG
The DNA here is from genome assembly GCF_005771425.1 of Methylocystis sp. B8. GTDB lineage: Bacteria > Pseudomonadota > Alphaproteobacteria > Rhizobiales > Beijerinckiaceae > Methylocystis. The sequence goes on from NZ_VBTZ01000005.1 coordinate 82,352, forward strand.
CTAACCTCGATCACCGGCGCGGTCACGAGCCTGCGCGAGCTCGGCGAGAAGCTTTCGCCCGAGGATCGCAAGGACCTACTCCTGTCGATCGAAGAAGAGACCGGGCGCCTCTCTCGTTTCATCGCCAATATGCTCGATATGTCTCGCATTGAATCGGGCGCGATCTCGCCAGGGAGCGATCTCGTCAATGTGGCCGAGGTGATCCGCAATGTCCTCGAGAGATCCAAAAAAACTTTTCCCGGCAAGGATACCTCAATCAGCATCGCTCCTGACTTGCCGTCTATTCGTGGCGACGCCAATCTCCTCGGCCAGGTCCTCTTCAATCTGATCGACAATGCGCATAAATATGGCGGACCGACCGGCGCGATCATTCATGCCCGGCGCGAAGGCGGCGACGTCGTCATCACCATAACTGATGAGGGGCCCGGCGTGAAATCCGCGGACCTCGAGCGCATCTTCGAGAAATTTTATCGCAGCGGGCGCATTGACGGCCGTAAGGCCGGAACCGGGCTCGGCCTCTCGATCTGCCGCGGACTCGTTAAGGCCATGGGTGGAACCATTGTCGCGCAAAGCCCCGCCGTCCGCCGCAGAGGAACGAGGATTGTCATGCGTTTCCCCGCCCCGAGCGAGTCGAAGCAGGGCGTGGCGGCATGAGCGGCGCGAGCATTCTCGTCGTCGACGATGAACCGCAAATACAGCGCGTCTTGCGGCCTTCCTTGACGGCGAGCGGCTATGAGGTTCTCGAAGCGGCGACAGGCCGCGAGGCGCTCGCGGCTGTATCCGCGAATTCTCCCGATCTCGTCATCCTCGACCTTGGTCTTCCCGATATGGACGGCAAGGAAGTTTTGCGAAAGCTGCGAATCCTCACGCGAACGCCGGTGATCGTTCTCTCGGCGCGCGACCGTGAATCGGAAAAGATTGCGGCGCTCGACCTCGGCGCGGATGACTATGTCGAAAAGCCATTCGCCATGGGAGAATTGCTGGCGCGCATGCGCACAGCGTTACGTCACTCACAGAGTGCGTCTTTGGAGTCAGACCACGTCGTCGCCAACGGTCTCGCCGTGAATGTTCAAAAGCGCATGGTCACAAAAAGCGGCGCGCCGGTGAAATTGACGCCCAAGGAATTTGATCTTCTGGCCTATCTCGCGCGACACGCCGGCCGGCCGCTGACGCATCGCGAAATCCTGAAAACAGTTTGGGGTCCGGCGCATCAGAACGACAGTCAATATCTGCGCGTGTTCATCGGCCAGCTGCGGGCGAAAATAGAAGACAACGCCGCGACGCCCAAAATCATTACGACGGAACCGGGCGTCGGCTATCGATTTATAACGTCTGAGTGACGATCTCTCGCCTGGCGCCTCAATAGGGCGAGAAAAACGGCGGCGCGAATGCGCGCGGAATAAACCCGAAAAGCTCCCGACCGAAGCGGCGTCTGGGCGGCGGCTCGGCGTATGGGCGCTCGCGAACATCGCCCAAAATTTCACCCTTTTCCGTGACCACAACCCACCGACCTGCGCGCTCGCGGAGCGCCACCACCCGGCCAGCGCCCGGCACGATTTCGCCCGGCTCGACCCCGATCATTCCGCCGTCATATTCGACGAGCGCCGCGCCATGATAGACGTCGCGCACCCTGTAGCCGCTCAAGACCTTTGACGTCGGCGGGGCCATTTCGCTGGGCGTCACGCCAACTTTGGCGGTTTCATTCTTGGCTGCGCGAGGCACTTTGGTCTCGGCTTTTTCGGAGGGAGACGGCGCGAGGGCAGCTTGCGTTGCGCTTGCGGCAGGCTTGCTTTCGATGGATGAGGGCTGCGGGGCGACAGCTTGCGCGCTGACCTTTTCAGCTTCTTGCCGCTTCTCCACGGCATCCAGTTTTGTGCGCAACTCGCGCACTTCGTCTTGAAGAGCGGCGACTCGACGCTTCGTCGCTTCGTCCGGCGCCGCCGTGGTCACCTGTTTTGGCGACTCGGCAGAGGTTTTTTGCGCGATCGCTTCTTTTGGATGGTCGGACCCATAAAAGCGCGCGCCCGCGACCGCGGCGAGACCAACGATCGCGACGATCAGACCATAGCGGAGCCGCCGACGCCCACTCCGATCGATCACGATCTCTATCGGCAGGCTTGACGGCGCGGCCTTCTTTGTCGGCTGCGAAGGCTCCGGCGGAATAATCAGCTCGTTCATGCGTAGAAATCCTAATTTTGGACCGACGCGAAGCCTTTACCGATGCGCCTGAATCGCGGCGAAATGGAGTCGAAGCGATAAATCGTTCCTTACAAAAGCTTAATTTGGCGTTTGCGGGCGCGGACATACATGGGGCCTAACCGTCCACCCCATCGAGGCCCGTCGTGCGTAAACAACTTCTCACCATGATGTCCGTAGCGATGTTCGCTGCGGCCGGTCTCTCAGGGACCGCCCTTGCCGAACCGCCTGCAACCGATCAGCCTGCTAAGGCTGAGGATCACGGTTTCTCTCCAGAAGACCGCGCCGCGTTCCTAGACGCCCGGATCGCGGCGTTAAAAGCTGGCCTGAAGCTCACTCCGGCCCAGGAAAAAGCGTGGCCCGCGCTCGAAGCCGCTTTGCGCGACGTCGGTAAGGCGCGCGCGGATCGCGCGGCCGACTGGCGCGAAAAATGGGAAGACATTCGCGAGCATCACAATGTTATTGAAGGCCTGCGGCTGCGTTCCCAGGGACTTGCGACACGCGGCGCAGAGCTCGGCAAGCTCGCGGACGCAGCAAAACCGCTCTTCGACAGTCTCGACGAAGCGCAAAAGCATCGTTTCGGCGTTCTTCTCTTCCATGTCTTGAAGCCGCATGGACATGGCCACTGGGCAATGCACGGCGATCATTGATAGAGGCGATGGCTGGGCGCGGGCAGGAAACATCGATCTTGCGCGCGCCCGCCGAATCTCCGGATAGCGCCAAGCGGCGTTACATTCCCCACTCCACAAGGGCCCTCTCGGCCACCCCTACATCGTTTCTTATCCTGTAAATTGTTTGCCGCGTCAGGCCGCTCGCGACAGCTATCATGCCGATGCGTGTCCCCTGAGCGAGCATGTCGCGGACCGCGTTGAACTGCTCTCGCGAGTAGCTCGGTTTCCGACCTCGATATTTGTTCGCGTTATTCGCCTTCGCGTGTTCGATCCCCGCCCGCTGCGCCTCCTTCGTGGCTTCCGCTTGGGCTTGGTCCGTCGCCGCCATGAACGCAATCAGCGCGTCCCGCACGGCTTGCTGCACGGGGTCCGCGGTCGCGCCGTCAAAGGTCAGTCCATTGATGACTGTCCGAACGATGACGCCCCGGCGCATGAACTCTCGAATGGCGTCCGTTGCGTCGGCGTAGCTGCGCCCTAATCGATCAACCCAACGGACCACCAGCGTATCGCCTGAGCGCAACATATCGAACAGGCGACGACCTTGCGCTCGCTCTGCAAGGCGAACGCGGACGCCGGAGACGCCCTCATCCCAAACAACCTGGTCGATGGCGAACCCGGCCGCGCTGGCCTGCGCCTCTTGGTCCGCAATTGTCTGGCTCAAGGTTGAGGCGCGGGCGTATAGGATCGTGCTCAAGCATGCGACTCCTTGTCCGTTAGGATAGCGTCCGCACATTCATATGTCCGTTAGCCTATGTCAAACCTTACGGACACATTGAAATTTGCCGTTTCGCAATGTCTGTTTAGATATACCCTTACGGACACCTTCCATCATTTAGGCCGATTATTCCGCAAGAGTTGCTTGGCTTCCCATCCGCCCGGCTGATAAAATCCACGCCTCGGCTAAGCCTCTTCCCGCGCCATCCGTAACGAGTAGCCTGGAGTTTCTGCGTCATGTCTGACGACAGTCACGACGACATTCTTAATTTGACCGATCCGGCGGAATACGCCGACGCGGTCTCTCAGCGTACGATGGCGTTTTGCCATTTGGCTAAGCTGGCCGATAGCGTTCAGGATGAGACCGTCAAGGAACTCTGCGTGACGATGCTGCGCAAACTCAATTCCAGCATGCGGGCGCCTGCCGCGGCCGAACTGCGCTCGATTGAAGGCGCGTCGAGAAACTAGGGACGCGCTGCGCCATAATCCAGAGACAAACGTTACATCTCTGTGAGCCGGTCGACGGCGCGGCCATCGGCTAGCGATCAAGAGCGTCGCGCCTTCGCCAGTCTTGTGTTGCGGCGGGAACGCAGAAAGCCAAATCAATTCAGGAAGCGCAGATAGCAAACGGCTATCACATTGTTTGGTGCCCAGGAGAGGACTCGAACCTCCACGGCTTTCACCACTGGTACCTGAAACCAGCGCGTCTACCAATTCCGCCACCTGGGCATCGCGCCCGTCTCATAGGGGCGGCGGACGCTCCCTGTCAATGCGCGCCTTGACCAAAAACGCCGGACCGGCCTGCGCGGAACGCCGCGCTTCCTCGCGCATTTCCTTCGTCGTCAAATTTCGCTAGAGCGTTGGCGACCATTTCACCGGCGGGAGCCGGCGCGGCGCAAGCGGAGCACATCTCGATGATCGGCGACAATAACCTGACCATTGGCGCGGGACGCGTGGTGACGGTATTCGGCGGCTCTGGCTTCGTCGGCCGTCATGTCGTGCGCGCCTTAGCGCGCGATGGCTGGCGCGTGCGCGTCGCCTGCCGGCGGCCTGACCTCGCCTTCTATCTCCAGCCGCTCGGCCGCGTCGGCCAGGTGATGGCGGTGCAGGCCAATGTGCGCCATCCGGAGTCGATCAAGGCGGCTCTGCGCGGCGCATCCGCCGTCGTCAATCTTGTCGGTATTCTCGCCGAAACCGGCGCGCAGAAATTTGCGACCGTGCAGGCAGGCGGCGCGCACGTCATCGCCGAAGCGGCGAAAGAGGCCGGCATCGACAATGTCGTGCATATTTCCGCAATCGGCGCCGACCCGGAATCTCGCTCGGCCTATGGCCGCAGCAAGGCGGAAGGCGAAGCGGCCATGCTCGCGGAGATTCCTTCCGCGGTCATCCTGCGTCCATCGATCATCTTCGGACCGGAAGATGATTTCTTCAACCGCTTCGCGACGATGGCGCGCTACTTTCCCGTCGTGCCGATCGTCGGCGCCAATACCAAATTCCAACCGGTCTATGTGGGCGACGTCGCTCACGCCGTCGCGACCGCGCTTGCGGGGCGCGCTAAGGCTGGCGCCGTTTATGAGCTCGGCGGCCCCGAGGTTAAAAGCTTCGCGGACATCATCGACTATGCCCTTAAGGTCGCGCAGCGCGAGCGCCGAGTCCTGAAACTTTCCTTCGGCTTCGGCAAACTCATGGCCGTCGTGACGCAAATGCTGACGAAACTTTCCTTGGGCCTCTTCCCGAAACTCTTGCGCATGACGCGAGATCAAGTCGAGCTGCTGAAGCACGACAATGTCGTCAGCGAGGCGGCGAAGGTTGAAGGGCGCACGCTTCAAAGCCTCGGCGTCTGTGATCCGCAATCGATCGAATCGATCGTGCCGACCTATCTCTACCGCTATCGCAAGGTCGGACAGTATCAGACGCAGCGAATGGGCGAATCCGTCTAGCGTTGAGCTAGCGCCGATCGCCAAACTGCGCCGTTCCCTCGCGAAGCCCTGGCGATAGCATCCGATGGATGCGCGTCATGAAGGCGACGGCAAAGAGCGGCGTCAGCACGTTCAGTCCCGGCGTCGCCACAAAAACGGCGATGAACAGTCCGGCCACGAACAGCCATGGCGCATGGCGGCGGCGCATTTCCTCTGATTCTTGCAGCGATCGAAAACGCGTCGAGGCGAAAAGAAAATATTCGCGGCCGAAGAGATAGGCGTTGGCGATAAGAAACGCCGCCGCGTTTATTCCCGGCACGAAGAGCAGCAGCAGCGCGAAGAAATTGACGATCGCCGATACGCCGGCGAAGCGCAGCGCCATGAACATCGCCTGAGTCGCAGGAATGGCGCGGCCGCGCCGCCCCGGCGGATAGAGGTCCGCTTCGACATGGTCGGCGAGATCGTCAAGGAACAGTCCTGAAACCAGCACGGAGACCGGGGCGATGAGAAACGCCATCAGGAAGAACAGTCCCGCGCCCGTCGCATAGGCCAAAGCCGTCTGCAGCCAGGGATGATCGACCATCACAAAGGACATGGCGAGCTTGTCGAGGCCGACCCAGGCCAACGCAAGCAACAGGAAGGTCATTCCCAGACTTTTGACGAGGACCGCGCGGAACGGCGGCGTCACGATCTGACGCAGAGCCGCCAAAGCGGCGTTGAACATTTCGGTCATTGGGATTCGATCATCGCGAGTGGATCATGGGATCGCGCACGCCGGGCGCGTTGCGCTCACCGTGCAGATGGCGTCTTGCGTCGAGCGACGCAAGCGCCGCTCACCCATATCGGCCGGCGTTATTTGCTTAAATACGCGCCGAGATTTTCGAGACCTTTCTCGAATTGATCGCCAATCATCTTATCGCGGCTCATGAAGATGTTCATGGCCCTGCTCATGAAGCTGGCGTCGCCGGACATGCTCCACACGACATGAGTTTTACGGGCTGCTGACTCGCCGCCAAAACCAAGCGCGCGCGCCAGCCATCGACCTTCGGTGAATTCGCCGTCAGGCGCCAGAAAAAAGGTCACGTCGTTCGCCGCCGCAAAAGGCTTGCGCATATCGAGCTTCAGGTCGACGCGCTCGCTTGGCAGGCTGTCCACGATCGTCAAACGCCCCGCGCCGACCTTCTTGTCGCCGGACCATTCGAAAGCCGCGCCGGGACCCGTTGTGGGCCCTTCGTAATGGGTTTCAGCATTTGGATCGAGCTTCGCCCAAGGCGACCATGACTCCCAATTGCGCAGATTGTTGATCGCCGCGAAGACTTGGCGCGGCGGCGCATTGATGACAGCCTCTCGCCGCACGATGAAGCTATTGGGCTGGAGAAATATGGCCAATGCAAGCAAAGCCGCAGCGTAGCAAATGACGATAAATAGCATTCCGGCCATAAATCTCCTCCAATGCCTGTGCGATTAAGAACTCGCGATGAAACTAGCGCGCCGGGCTCGAGCTTCAAACGACCTGAATCAGCTCAGACGGACGCGCTTCCTCGACACGAAAATTTGCTTCGCCGCCGCGCGCCGCCGCGGCGATGAAGAAACCGCCGCGACGCCATTGCGCCAGGGCGTAAGTCTCCTCTGATTCGCTGCTAACGGCGAGCGGCGACAGGCTGACGACAAAGCTGTCGAGTCCGCGCGCCAATCCCCGCCCATCGGCCTTTAGCACGGCTTCCTTGAGGGTCCAGATCGCGAAGAAAACTTCGCTCTGCGACGCCGGATCAAACTTGGAGCGCACGAGCGCCGCTTCTTCTGGCGCAAAAAATCGCTCCGCCACTTTCAAGGCGTCTCGGGGCTTCGCAAATGACTCGACGTCGACGCCAACGTCGTACCCTTGCGCGATCGCCACAGCGACCATGCCGCGCGTATGCGAGAGGCTGAAGTCGAGGCCGACGGGCGGCGAAAACAGAAAGGGCTTGCCGTGAGACGTCGCGCCGAAACGCCATTCGGCGGGCGCGATTCCCTTAGCGCGGTCAGAGAGGCGCGCGCGCAGCAGAGCATGCGCGGCGACATAGGCGCGTCGATCGGCCTCAAACGCAAAACGCGCAGCCCGCACTGTTTCAGCTTCGTCGAGGAGCGCCGCAAGCCTTGGCCATTCATCGTCGCCGATCGCCGCGAGGTCGATGAATGAAACATCGACGAAGGCGGTGAAACTTTTTTCAGTGGCGTCGGCCGGCGTCAGGAGACCCCGAGCTTCTTTTGAAGATTGGTCGAGGACGTCGTGTATTGGAACAGGAGCTTCTTGTCGGGATAGACGTAACGATGGGCCTTCTGCGCAGCAAGCGCGGCCTCGTGGAAGCCCGAAAGAATGAGCTTCAACTTTCCGGGGTAATAATTGATATCGCCGACGGCGAAAATGCCGGGATGACTCGTCTCGAATTTCTCGGTGTCGACGGGAATGAGATTTTCATTGAGCTGAAGTCCCCAATCGGCGACGGGACCAAGCTTCATGGTGAGGCCGAAGAACGGCATCAACCGTTCGCAGGCGAGCTTTTCTTCGACGCCGTCATTGCCCTTGAGAGTCGCGCTGACCATCTCGCCGTCTTCGCCTTCGACGGTAGCGATCTGGCCGAGCCTGAAGTCGATCTTGCCCGCCGCCACAAGCTCCTGCATCGCCGTGACGGAATGCGGCGCGGCGCGGAACTGGTCGCGACGATGAACGAGCGTCAGCTTTTTCGCCACCGGCTGCAAATTGAGCGTCCAGTCGAGCGCCGAGTCGCCGCCGCCAACGATCACGACGTTCTTGTCGCGAAAGTCTTCCATACGGCGCACGGCGTAAAACACCGACTTGCCTTCATAAGATTCGATCTTCGGGATCGGCGGCTTTTTGGGCTGAAACGATCCGCCGCCCGCGGCGACGAAGACGACTTTGGCGTGGAAGATCTTCCCCGAGTCGGTGCTCAGACGGAATTCAGGTTTTTCTGCCGTTCCAAGCGGCGTGAGCGTCTCGACCATTTCATTGAAGTGAAAGGTCGGACGAAAGGGCTCGATCTGCTTTAAGAGATTGTCGGTCAGCTCCTGGCCGGTGCAAACCGGGAGACCGGGAATGTCGTAGATCGGCTTTTCGGGATAGAGCTCGGAACATTGGCCGCCGGCGCGCGGCAGAATGTCGATGACATGCGCCTTAATGTCCAGGAGGCCGAGTTCGAACACCGAGAAAAGACCCGCCGGACCGGCGCCGACGATGACGACATCGGTTTCGATCGCGGCTTCTTTAAGTTGGTTCATGGTCAATTCCCGGTAAGCCTCAAAGCCTTGAAGAGGAAAGACGCCTATGCTCTGGCGTCGCGAGCCGGCGCTCCCGCTTGGACGCTTCTTGCGCCCGCCGCTCTTCAAAATTCAGCGCCGTCCCTGTCGTCTATCGCATTTGTCGAGAGATTCAAACCCGCGCAGTTTAGAAGACTTACGCGTCACCCCTGCTGGGCGGGGGTCGTCACGACGAGCCCTTCGAGCTCCGGCCTGACGGTGATCTGACAGCAAAGCCGCGAATTCGGTTTCACGTCAAAGGCGAAGTCGAGCATATCCTCTTCCATCTGCGACGCTTTGCCGGTCTTTTCAGTCCAGTTTTCATCGACATAGACGTGACAGGTGGCGCAGGCGCAGGCGCCGCCGCACTCCGCGGCGATCTCCGGAATGTCGTTACGACGCGCGGTCTCCATCACCGTCGAGCCGACCTCGCCTTCAACGGTGCGGGCCTGGCCCTGCGAATCCACGAAGGTGATCTTGACCTTTGTCGGCGCGCCGCCACCCGGTTCGGCGCCATAGCGGGTCGCAGCATCCTCAAAGCTCATCTTCGCCATGACGCCTGTCTCTTCCTCATCCATGCTGGTTCTTGCCGCGCTTTCCCGATTGTGATCGAGCCGAACGCCGCAGGCCATTGTTCTTACGCGGCGCGCCCAAGTCGCCGTTCAGTTAGCACCCGCCTGTTTGCTGCGCTAGCCCCTCTCGGATGCGCGCGACCCTAGGCCACATTCAATGTGATTCGATGGCGCAGCGCCCAGAGAGGCGCGCCGCAAAATCCCTAGTTTCGCGTTAGGAAGGCGTTTTTATTGAACAATGCGCGCGCGTTCGCGCCGCTACAACCGAGCGCGCGTCCATTGGCCGATACGCAGCGCGACTTGCGCCGCTGCGTCGCTCAGCGCCCGCGCGGCCTGCGCCCCGATATGGTCAGGCGCCGGCGTTTCTTCGATAAAGATCCGCGCCGCCCGCGCCCGGCCGTTGTTCACGTCGATCAGTTCGACGGAAACTTCGATGACCGCAAGATCGCGGGCGATGTCGATCTCGAAGCGACGCAGGTCTGTCTGCAGTCTGGTTTGCGCGCCCATGCCGGCGGAAGCCGAAAGCCCGCAGCGCTGCAAGCTTTCGATCAGGCGTCGCTGAAAAAGAAGCGGCAAAGGCTCCGACCATTGCACGCCGGGAAGTACGGCGACACTATCATCGGCTGCGCGAACGACGATGCGATCTGACGAGGTTGGGGCGACAGCCGCCGGTTCGCTGACAAAGACCGGGGGGCCGCCGCGCAAAGCGATGCCGCGCAACCCGGCCATGTCGCTCGTCAGATCAAACGTCTCGCGCGTCGCCTGCGCGCAGGCGCCCACGACAAGCGCAAGTAACGCGATCGCCGCCATCCGCGCGGCCTTGCGTCGCGTCGCCATGGACGCTTTCAGTTTCATCGCCGACCCGCAGCCCCAATCTCGCCCGCGCGCCGAGTCGGGCTTTCGTCCTTCTAACCGATCCGCGCATCGCCATAAAGCCACGCTCAGGCCGTTCTACTGACCTTGATATTCGGGCACCGACTGGGACGGTCCAAAGATAAATTGTGATGGATTTTTCTCGACTGAACGCAGCGTGCGGTCGAATGTGCCGATCGCCTTGCGCCCATCCACCGCAAGCTGCTCATACTCGCGAAGCCCTGTCCCGGCGAAACGGTTGATACGTTCCGAAGCGCCGGCGATGTTGCCGGTGATCGCCTTGATCTGCTTTGGGTCGACCGCCTTGATCGTCTGATCGGCGGCCGCAAGCACCTTGTCGAGCCGCGCCGCCACTGGCTTCATTGACTGCGCGACATCGGACGCGTCGCGAATGAACCTTACGATCGAAGCGGAATTGTCCGAGAGCGACTTGCTGACCGTCTCTGCGTTTTTGAGCGTCGCCGTCAGCGCCGGACCGCCTTCGTCGACGAGCTTGTCGAGTTTGGTGATGAGTTCGGCGGCCTTCGTCGACAGGTTCTGAACATTGACGAGCAAGTTCTGGAACTCGGAAGGGTGGGCCTGAATCTGAGGATATTTTTGATCTTTTTGAGCCGTGAGATCCGGCGCGCCCGGCGTGCCGCCGATAAGCAGAACGTCGGCGACGCCGGTAAATCCGCGAAACTCCAAGCGCGCGCGCGTGTCGGTCTTCACCGGCGTCCGATTGTCGATCTTGACAAGAACGTCGACTCTGCTCGGATCTTGTTCGGAAATGCCAAGATGCGTGACTTCGCCGACCTTTACGCCATTGAACAGCACCGACGCCCCGCGAGTCAGTCCTGACACAGACCCCGGAAAAATAATTTGATAGGTTTCCTGCCGGCCGATCTGACTGGGTCCGGAAAACCAATAGACGAAGAGGAAGGCGGCGAAGGCGGCCGCCAGCGTAAAAGCGCCGATCAGGGCGTAGTTGGCGCGGGTTTCCATTCTTCGTCCTTCTGCTCGACGCGCGCCGCGCTCAGACGGCCGCCGCGCACGCCGTGGAAATAGGCTCTCAGCCAGGGATGGTCGGACGCGAGCAAGGTTTCCAACGGCCCTGAGGCGATGACCCGACCTTCGGCGAGCGCCGCCACCCTGTCGCAGATCGAATACAGGCTGTCGAGATCGTGTGTCACCATGAACACGGTCAGCCCGAGGGTCTGCTGCAGCGTGCCGATCAACTCGTCAAATTCGGCGGCGCTGATCGGATCGAGCCCCGAAGTCGGCTCGTCCAGGAACACAAGCTCGGGATCAAGCGCCAAGGCGCGCGCCAGGGCCGCGCGCTTCACCATGCCGCCCGACAATTCTGACGGAAATTTGTCCGCCGCGTCGGATCCAAGCCCTACAAGCTCAAGCTTGAGCATGGCCAGCTCGTCCATCAGAGGCTGCGAGAGTTCGCGGGTTTCCCGCATCGGCATCTGAATATTCTGCTTGACCGTGAGGCCGGAGAACAGCGCGCCGTTCTGAAACAGCACGCCCCAGCGCTGTTCGAGGGCGCGGCGTTCGATCGGCCCCAGCGCATCCCGATCCTGCCCAAAAATGCGAATAGCGCCGCCGCGCGTCGGCACGAGGCCGAGGATCGCGCGCGTCAGCACCGACTTGCCCTGCCCGGACCCTCCGACGAATCCGAGCACCTCGCCGCGGTAAACGTCGAGATTGAGCCCTTTCATGATCGTTTTGTCGCCAAAGCCGACGACGAGATCGCGCACGCTGATGATGATGTCGCGGTTAGGCCGCGGTTGAAGCGCGCCGTTGAGAGTGGTGGAGGAGTTGGTCATCGCCCGCTCAATAGTCGATCGACGCGAAAAACACGGCGAACAACCCATCCATCACGATGACCATGAAGATGGATTTCACCACCGAGGATGTGACCTGCCGCCCCAGCGACTCGGCGGAACCCTTCGTCGCGAGCCCGTCCATCGAGGCGATGAGGCCAATCACCAGGGCCATGAAGGGCGCCTTGATGATGCCGACCATAAACGTATGCAACGCGATCGCGTCCTTGAGCAACGACGCGAAAGCGACGGGGCTTATTCCCCCGTACCACCAGGACACGACCATGCCGCCAAAGAGCGCCGCCATGTCGGCGATGAAGGTCAGAATCGGCAGGGAGATGATGAGACCCAACACGCGCGGCGCGATCAGCACCTCGATGGGAGATAGACCCATCACAAGCAGCGCGTCGATCTCCTCGCGCATCTTCATGGAGCCGAGTTCGGCGGTGATCGCCGAGCCCGAACGGCCGGCGATCATGATCGAAGTGAGCAAAACGCCGAGTTCGCGCAAAACGAGGATGCCGATCAGGCTGACCGTGTAGCTGGAGGCGCCGAACTTCAGGAGCTGAAAGATGCCCTGTTGCGCCACAATGCCGCCGACCAACACATTGATCAGCACGATGATCGGCACGCTACGAAAGCCGATGAGTTCGATCTGCGCAACGAGCGATGTGAACCTGAATCGCTGTGGATGCGTCGCCACATAGATCATCGAGGCCATGAATTCCCCGAGGAACGAAACGCCGCGGTAAAATTCGCGCAGCGCATCGACAGCCGATTCGCCAAGGTCCGAAAGTAGGGCGAAGACCAAATTAAGTCTCGGCCGCGCAGGCGCCTCGAAGGCGCGATAGTGCGTTTCCTCGAGCAACGTCAAATATTCCGGGCGCACATGTTCGAGCGCGACAGCGATGTCGCGGCGTGCGAGGTCATGCCGCGCGCGATTGATCAGCCAGGCGCCGGCGGTGTCCAGTTGTGAGACCGCCGAAAGATCGATGGCCACCATTCGGTCTCGTCGCGCCTCATCGACGATGCGGCGCCCCTCGTTCTCCAGATGCTGGGAGGCGACAAGAGTCCAGTCTCCCGAAAGCGACAGGCGGACGCCTTCGGCTGAGGCTTGACGCATGACCTTTGGGGGACGCTGCACCGCGGCGACGGTCATCGGGATTCGCTCTGCGCTCGCGTCAACAACCGGCTCATCGATGGCGTCATCCTATCCGCCGATTATGGCGCGCCGCCGACGCCACAGGCGCGGCCGCTTGCAAAAACGTGATAACTCCGTGAATTGGCGTCAGCAAGCGCGTCGGCGCACATCACCGCGCCCTTGCGCTGCGCGGATTGCGGGCCTCGGAGAGAGATTTGAAGCGGAAATTATCCATCGCTGTCGAGACTTACCCGATCGCCGGCCGCTTCGTGATCGCCCGCGGCGCCAAGACTGAAGCCGTGGTCGTGACCGCGACTTTGGCCGAAAGCGGCGCCCTCGGACGGGGCGAATGCGTGCCCTACGCCCGTTATGGCGAAAGCGTCGAAAGCGTTGTCGCGACCATTGAAAGCGTGCGCGAAGCCCTCGAAGCCGGCGCCAATCGCGCCGCCTTGCAGCGTCTGTTGCCGGCGGGCGCGGCGCGCAATGCGCTGGACTGCGCGCTCTGGGACCTCGAGGCCAAGCTTTCGGGCGTTCCTGCCCATCTATCCGCGGGTTTTGACGCGCTCTCGCCGCTCGTCACGGCCTATACGATCTCGGTCGGCGCGGCTGACGAGATGCGCGCCGCAGCTGAAAAGGCCGCCGGTCGGCCGCTGTTGAAAATCAAGCTCGCCGGAGAGGGCGACGACGCGCGCCTCGCCGCCGTACGCGCCGGCGCGCCGACTTCGACCCTTATCGTCGACGCCAATGAATCATGGGACGCGGAAACCATTGCCCGCCGCCTTGCCGCCTGCGCCGATTGCGGCGTCGCGCTCGTTGAGCAGCCGCTGCCGGCCGGCCGAGACGAAGCGCTCGCGAGCTTTGCGCATTCCGTGCCAATCTGCGCCGACGAAAGCGTGCATGACCGCGCATCGCTCGCGCCGCTGAAAAGCCGCTACGACGCCATCAACATCAAGCTCGATAAGACCGGCGGCCTCACCGAAGCGCTGGCCCTTGCGCGCGCGGCGCAAGATATGGGCTTTTCGATCATGGCCGGCTGCATGGTGGGAACTTCTCTCGCCATGGCGCCCGCCGTTCTCGTGGGGCAGATGGCGGCCTATGTCGATCTCGACGGACCGCTGCTTCTTGCGCGCGATCGCTCGCCAGGACTGTCCTACGAGGGTTCGACGCTCCTGCCGCCAGCGCCGGAGCTCTGGGGATAGCGGGACGCCTCAAATTGGACTTATTGACCGGTAGCTCTGTCATAAACTAAGTTTTAACGGATGGGGATGGAGTTCCCCGACAACCGCCGAAAAGGCTGATGACTCCTACGAACTCGCCGCCGCGTTCTTCGATCGTTGGTGCAGTGTAGGAGTATCCTCTTGGATCGAGAGCCCGCAGCACGTCGTGCGCGCCTACGCCCCGGCCGCGGGTCTCTGCGGGTAGGCCCGACTGGGCTGTGCGCGCGTCGCCGTCGGCTATTCCGCGGAATCCCGATCGCGCTTCTTCTCGCCGGCTGCACGCCAACCGCCCAGCTGGAGCGCGCGCAATTTCTCGGCGCGCCGGCCATGGAGCGGACGCTGGCGCGATCCGGGCTCGCGGTCTCCGACGACACAGGCTGGCCGCGCGAAGAATGGTGGCGCGCCTTCCGCAGCCCCGAACTCGACGGCGTCATCGACAAGGCGCTGCGCGACAATCAGAGCTTGAGAAAGGCGGAAGATACGCTGCGCGGCGCGGACGCTCTCGTGCAGGTCGCCGGCGCAAGACTCCTGCCGGAAGTTCAGGCGACCTTCGGCATGCGGCAATCCCGCAACCCTCTGCACGGCGTCGTGGCCTCCTACAATCCGGCGCAGGGCGGATTGGAGAAGACCATGGCCTTCATGAATCCGCTGGCGCTGACTTGGGAGTTTGATTTTTGGGAGAAGAACCGCGCCCTGCTCGACGCGGCGATCGGCGAGTCGGCGGCGCAAGAAGCCGAACTCGAACAGGCGCGCCTATTACTGACTACGGCAGTCGCCCGCGCATATTTGCGCGGCTACGCCGCGGCGCGACAGCTCCAGGTCGCAAGAGCCCTGACGCGCCTGCGCCGCGATCTGGTGGCGCTTGCCGAGACCCGCTATCGGACCGGGCTCGACTCATTAGACGGGGTGCAGATCGCCCGCGCCGAATTTGAGAACGCCGTCCGGCGCGAAGCCGCCGCGCAGGCGTTCCTGACTTTGCAACAGGATGCGCTCGCCCGGCTGATGGGCGAAGGACCCGACGCCGCACGAAACCTCTACGCTAGCCGAGGCGCGCCAGAGCCCGCATTGCCGCCGCTGCCGCGAAGCCTGCCCATCGAACTGCTCGTCCATCGTCCCGATCTAGCCGCGGCGCTGCGCCGCGCCGAGGCGGCGGCGGCGCGTATCCATGCGGCGAAGGCGCTTTTTCTTCCCTCAATCGATCTTGCGATCACCGGCGGTTTTGAAGCCTCCGTGACCTCGACGAAGATCAGCAAGCTCGCAGGTTTTCTCTTCACGCCCTCCGCAATCGGCTACGCCGTTTCGCCCGGACTGCGCCTGCCAATTTTTCAAGGCGGCAGACTCAGCGGAAATCTCGAGGGGCAGCGCGCCGATTACGATCAGGCGGTCGACGTCTATAACGAGACGCTACTGCAGGCGGCGCAGCAAGTCGCCGACTCCATCGTCAATCTCAAACGCGCGTGCACGGAATATGAGGCGCAGAGCCGCTATACGCGCTCAGCTCGCGCGCAATACGACCTCGCGCAATCGCGCCTGCGCGACGGGCTTAAGGATCGGCGAGAAATGGTCGCCGAACGCGTCGATCTTCTCGAGTCGGGCTTCGTGCAGCGCGCGCTCGAAGGCGACCGGCTCATCGCCGCCGTAGACCTTTATCAGGCGCTCGGCGGCGGCTATGCAGACGGCCCCTCACCCGCCGCGCCAAAACCTGCGCCGGAAAACGACCCTCTGACGCCGGCCGTCGAGGCGATCCAGGCGCTTGGCGGCGGCTGAGCGTACCAAAGACTTATAGAAGAACGCGAACTCGTCGATGGCGCTCTCCCGCAAAAGCATCCGCTCCCGCAGAGAACTCCTGCTCAAGATCGTCATCGCGGCGGTCCTTGTCGGGGCGCTGATGGCTTTGTCGCGATGGTATTTTTATGACCGCAACTGGGTGACGACCGACAACGCCTTCGTCACCGGAAACATCATTCCGGTGCAAGCCGACGCCACCGGAGTCGTCGCCGCCGTGCTGGCCGAAGAAACGCAGCTCGTGAAGAAAGGCGACGTGCTCGTTCGACTCGACGGGCAGCGCGCACGAGCGGCGCTGGCGCAGGCGGAGGCCGAGCTTGGTCGCGCGGTTCGCGCCGTCGGCGCGCTTTTCGCTCTGCGCGCTCAAGTCTGTCAAAAGATCATTTCCCGCGCTGCGCTTCGCGACAGGACTCGCCACGATCTCGCGAGATACAGACAGGCGGCTTCTAGCGGCGCCGCGTCGCATCAAGTGTTGCAAAACACCGAGGATCAGCTCGCCGCGCAAGAAGCCGATCTGCGCGAGACGCGGGCCGAATATCAAGCCGTCGAGGCGCGCGTGGTCGGCGTGACGCGCATGAATCATCCCGACATTGAAGCCGCCAAGGCGCGCTACAACGACGCTTACCTCGAATTCGTGCGCCAGAACATCCGCACGCCGGCGACCGGCTACGTCGCCAAGCGCCGCGTCCAGGTCGGCCAACGCGTGCGTCCCGGCGATGGGATTCTCAACATCGTTCCGCTCGACCACCTTTGGATTGAGGCGAATCTCTGGGAAAACAGAATGGCCCGCATTCGTCCCGGGCAACCGGCGATCATCAGGGTCGATCTCTATGGATCGGACCAGATCTACCACGGAGAAGTGGCGGGACTTGTTCCTGGCTCTGGAGCAGTCTTTGCGACTCTTCCCCCAGACAATGCGACCGGCAACTTCATTCGCATCGTTCAGCGCATTCCGGTGCGCATCGACTTGCGGGCGGACGAGCTCGAAAAGCAACCCTTGCGTCCCGGCTTGTCGACAGTCGCGTCGATTGATGTGTCCGGCCCGCTGCAATCGCCGAATAAATCCATCGTGAAAACGACGACCGACGAATATCTGACGAACATCTACGATAAGGATCTCGCCGAGGCGAAATCGCGCGCTGACAAGATCGTGAAGGATAACGTCGCGGGGGCGTCGGACGACGTCGGCTGCACAGCCACAGAATAGATTTCCAAGGTTAATTCGACTTGCGCTTCGGCGACGCTATTGGCGGGACCCCGATCGCGCCCTAACATCCATCCGGATATTTTTGATCTATCGCATGCAGAGAGAGATCATGCCGGACGTCAGCGCCAAATCTCCGGCGGCCCAATCTTCGCCGTCCCAAGATCCGATACAGGCGAAGATCGCGCAGCGACTCGAGTCGCTGAAAGCGACGAAGGACGGCCTGACCGCCGGTGAAGCGGCGCAACGCCTCGCCGAATATGGCCCCAACGCGCTTGAGGATAAGACGGAAAGCAAATGGCGCCGTCTGCTCCGCTATTTCTGGGGGCCGCTGCCATTCCTCATTGAAGCCGCGGCGGTCATTTCCGCCGTGCGGCGGGACTGGCCGGACTTTGGCGTGGTCACTGGTCTTCTTCTCTATAACGCCATCGTCGGCTTCTGGCAGGACAACAAGGCGGCGAACGCCCTCGCCGCCTTAAAGAAAAACCTCGCGCCGCGGGCGCGCGTGTTGCGCGACGGCGCCTGGACGACGATCCCAGCCGCCGAACTGACGCCGGGGGATATCGTCAGCGTCGCCGCTGGCCAGATTATTCCCGCCGATCTCTTGCTCATCGAAGGGGACTACTTAAGCTGCGATCAGGCGGCGCTCACCGGCGAATCCCTGCCGGTCTCCAAGAAGATCGGCGACGACGCCTATTCCGGCGCAATCGCCAAACAAGGCGCGATGACAGGCGTCGTAACGGCGACGGGCGGGCGCACCTTCTTCGGCCGCACCGCGAAGCTCGTTGGAGCCGCCGGGGCCGTTTCGCATTCGCAGCGCGCCGTGACGCAGGTCGGCGATTTTCTTCTGTTGCTCGCGTTTTTTTTGGCGCTGATCCTCGTCGGCGCGCAGCTTTACCGGGAAGTCATCGCGCCCGATGATTGGAGCTGGAACCGCGTCGGCTCCATTACACAATATGTTCTGGTGCTGCTAATCGCGTCGATTCCGGTGGCGCTGCCGGCGGTGATGTCGGTGACCATGGCGATCGGCGCTTATGCGCTCTCCTTGCAGAAAGCCATTGTTTCACGCTTGAGCGCGATCGAAGAGCTTGCCGGAGTCGACGTGTTGTGCAGCGACAAGACCGGCACGCTGACGATGAATAAGCTCACGGTGCAAAGCGCCACTCCTTACGGCGCTTTCAAGAGCGACGACGTGCTGCTTTTCGCCGCGCTGGCGACGCAAAGGAGCAGCGAAGACGCGATTGACCTCGCGGTGATGGCGGCGCTGCCAGCTCACGATTCGCTCGACGGTTTTAAGCAGAAGGCCTTCACCCCGTTCGACCCGGTAAGCAAACGCACGATCTCGACGGTCGCAGATAGCTCTGGCGGCGTCCGCCATTACGCCAAGGGCGCGCCGCAGGCGATTACCGCGCTTGTCCGGCCCGATTCGCAAACTCTGCAACGCTATCAGAATGACGTGGCCGCGCTCGCCGCAAAGGGCCAGCGCGCGCTGGGCGTGGCGATGTCGGAGGACGGCGCGAGGTGGCAGCTCGTTGGACTAATCTCAATGATGGACCCGCCCCGCGCCGACGCCAAGGCGACCATTGCCGAGGCGCGCGCGCTCGGTCTCAACGTCAAAATGGTGACCGGCGATGATGTCGCCATTGGCGACGATATCGCCGAACAACTCGGCATGGGCTCGCATCTTCTCGTCGCAAGCGACATCTTCAAAGAGGGCGCAAAGGATGGCGCTCTGTCGCGCAGCGTCGTCGAAGCGGTGGAGCGCGCCGACGGCTTCGGCAGGGTGTTTCCCGAGCACAAATATGAAATCGTCAAGGCGCTCCAGTCGGTCGGCCATATTGTCGCGATGACTGGCGACGGCGTGAACGACGCGCCAGCGCTCAAACAGGCGGATTGCGGCATCGCCGTCAGCGGCGCGACCGACGCTGCGCGCAGCGCCGCCGCGCTCATCCTGACGGCGCCGGGACTTTCCACCATCATCAACGCGATCCGCGTGTCGCGACAGATTTTCCAGCGCATCGAAAGCTACATTCATTACCGGATCGCCATGACGCTCGACATTATGATCGTCGTCGTCGCGTCAATCGTCTTGTTCGAGTTTCAGCCGCTCACCGCCATCATGATCGTCGCGCTCGCGCTCCTTGATGACATTCCGATCATGACCATCGCCTACGATAATGTTCCCGTCGCGCCGCGGCCGGTGAGATGGGACATGCAGCGCATCTTCTTTTTCGCATCGCTGATGGGACTGGTCGCAGTCGCGGAGACGTTCGGGTTTTTACTGATCGGCATGCGCTGGACGCTTGACGACTCACTGCAGGCCATGATTCCGATCGACCCCGGCCAGTTGCAGACGCTTCTCTTTTTGCAGCTCGCCGTCGGCGGCCATCTGTTGCTCTTCAGCGTGCGCACGAAGAAAGCGATCTTTGCGCCGCCCTACCCGAGCGCCAGACTGTTCTGGGCGATTGTGGCGACTCAAGTCGTCGCCATACTGCTCTGCCTCTATGGAATCGGCGTCGACGCCGTGCCGGGCGCGGCGATCGTCGGCGTTTGGCTTTACTGCCTTCTCTGGGTCGTCGTGGCGGAAATCGTGAAGATCATATCCTGGCGTCTGGCCGGGCGGCGTGACAGGAACCTGACGGCCAACCGCGTCACGCTCGCCGGTTGAGCCAAAACGACGGGACGAAGGGGACGGCGCAAATGAATTTGCTCAA
Organism: Methylocystis sp. B8; assembly: GCF_005771425.1. GTDB lineage: Bacteria > Pseudomonadota > Alphaproteobacteria > Rhizobiales > Beijerinckiaceae > Methylocystis. The sequence goes on from NZ_VBTZ01000005.1 coordinate 102,463, forward strand.
AAAGTTCCGCGTCGAGCCAGGCTCGAATGTCGATCTCGGATCGATCGATCCAGCGTTCCACGGCCACTACGCAAACGACGCCGAAGCGGCGCAGGACTTGCAGCGCCATCTGGCGCGCATCACCGAGCTGCAACGCAAGCTCTACGCCGACCGCACGCACTCCCTGCTGATTGTCCTGCAGGGCATCGACAGCGCCGGCAAGGACGGCACCTGCTGGCACGTCATCAGCGCCATGGACCCGCAAGGCGTCGAAGTGACCGGGTTCAAGCAGCCGACTCCTGAGGAACAGGAGCATGATTTTCTGTGGCGCGTTCATCCACATGCGCCGCGGCGCGGCTACGCGTCGATCTTCAATCGCTCGCATTATGAAGACGTGCTCGTCGTGCGCGTGCATAAGCTCGCGCCGAAAGAGGTGTGGAAGCCGCGCTATGACTTCATCAATGAATGGGAAAAGATGCTCGCCGTCGAGAACAAGACGACGATTCTAAAATTCTTCCTTTATATCTCCAAGGACGAGCAGCTGAAGCGCTTCAAGGCGCGTCTCGACGATCCGGCGCACCAATGGAAGATCAGCGCGAGCGATTACACCGAGCGCGAGAAATGGGATGATTACATCAAGGCCTTTGAGGCCGCCTTGTCGCGCTGTTCAACCGAACATGCGCCATGGTTCGTCATTCCATCGAATCACAAATGGTTTCGTAATCTGGCGGTTTCCAGCATCATCGCCGATACGCTCGACAATCTCGACCTGAAGCTGCCGAAGCCTACCGTCGACATCGACGAGATTCGCAAGCTCTATCACGAAGCGAAAGACAAAGAGGACAAGGGCCATTGACGGCGTCGCCATCGCACGCCGACTCGCTCTTTTCGGCGCTCGATAAAGCGCCGATGACCTGGCGCCATTACGCCTATTGGCTTGCGGCGAGCGGCGGCGCATTTCTGGATGGTTTCTCGGTATCTGGACTCGGCGTCGCGCTGCCGCTGCTCAAACGCGACTTTCCGATCAGTCCGTTTTTCGTCGGGCTTATTGGCTCGGCTCTTGTCCTCGGCGCAGTTGCGGGCTCAGCGCTCGGCGGGATTGGCGCGGACAGGTTCGGCCGCAAGCGCACATTCATCGCCGACATGGCGATCATCGCGCTCGCATGCTTCATCGGGGCGGCGGCGACGAACCCCCGCTTGATCCTGCTTTCGCAATTTCTGCTTGGCGTCGGTGTTGGCGTCGATTTCCCGACGAGCGGCGCCTATGTGTCCGAGCTTATGCCGCGCAAAACGCGCAACAGGATGACCGTCGCGACGATATCCTTGCAGTCGGTCGGCATGGCGGCGGCGGCGCTTGCCGGACTCGCAATATTGAAGCTGCGGCCTTCGACGGAAGACTGGCGGCTGCTGTTTGGCGCCAGCGGCGCGATTGCGTTGCTTTTCCTTATCGCGCGCCTATGGGCGCCGGAAAGCGTGCGCTGGCTGGTGACAGAGGGACGTATCGGCGAAGCGACGGCGCTGCTCAAGACCTTATCAAAGGAGTTCGGCGAGAAAGCCGTGGACCCGGATGCGGAAGAAGTAGCTGTCGCGGCATGGAGGCCGGACCCGTCGCCGCACGCGCAGGACGTCGGCTATTCGACGCTGTTCAGCGCGGCCTATCGTGCGCGCACGATGCTCGTCTCGTTGCCCTGGATGTTGATGGACGTCGCGACCTACGGCGTTGGCCTGTTCACGCCCGTCATTCTCGGCGCCATGCATCTCAGCGGCGCCGAGGCCGGGCCAATCGCCGCGGACTTCGCCGACGCCGAAGGCAGCGCGGCGGTCGACGCCTTTCTCGTCATCGGCTTTGTGGCGAGCCTCTTCGCGGTTCCGCGCTATGGCCGCATCACGATGCAGGTTGCAGGCTTCAGCGGCATGGCGCTCGGCATGCTGCTGTTGCTCTTCGCCGCGATGACCGACAATGGCGCGAAAGAACATCTCGCTTTTGTCATCGGCGGCTTCGTGCTGTTCAATTTTATGATGAACGCCGGACCGAACGCCACGACCTTTACTCTTGCGCCGACGCTGTTCCCGACGGCGATCCGCGCCTCGGCGAGCGGCTTTGCCGCCGCCTGCGCTAAGATCGGCGCAAGCGTCGGCACTTTTGTGGTGCCGCAACTTCAAGACGCATGGGGGCTCGTCGGCGTCGTCGCGGTCATGGTCGCCGTCAGCGTCGCCGGGCTGATGGCGACGGCCGGCTTTGCGCATGCTGTGAATGAAGAAGGCGCGCTCGAGGAATAGGGCCGCTAGAGCAGGTTCCGAAAAAGTTGAAAGACTTTTTCGATGAGAACCTGCTCCAACGTTTTGATTTTGAGCGATTCCCTATCGATCACATGATTCCATGTGATCGGGAAGCGCTCTAAGACAGTCGCGCAACGAGCATCCAGGCGCCGAGAAAAATGATCATCACGACGCAAAGCGCCGAAAGGACGATGAGGATCGCCTTATTGGCGGCGCGATGATCGTCTCTTCTCATCCGCACTGATCTCGCAGACCGCCTGCGAAGTTTGCTCGGCCGTCATCCGAAGAAGAACTCGCGCAGATATTTGGTGTATTCGCCCTCCCACGCCATCATCGCCATCAGCACGAGAACCGCCATCGGCGGCATAAGAATAGCGACGACCAGCGCAAGCCGCTCCCAGGCCATGTGCATGAAGACGGCCACGATGAGCCCTGCCTTCAGCAACATGAAGACGACGATCAGGAACCAGCGCAGATAGCCCTGAACGTCGAAATAATCGACGAGATAGGAGCAGGCGCTCAGCACGAAGAGCAGCGCCCACACCAGAAGATAGAGCTTGATCGGATGCTGCTGGCCATGCGCCTGCGCCGCGGGCTGCGCCGCTTGCGCGACAGGGACATGGCCATGCGTCATATCGTCCGTCGTCGCCGTCATTTTTCCCCCTGTCGAAGACGTCACCACAGATAGAAGAAAGCGAAGATGAAGACCCAGACAAGGTCCACGAAGTGCCAATATAGGCCCATGATCTCGACGATCTCATATCGGCCCTTGCGGCTCGTAAAAAAGCCGCGCCGGCCGACGTCATAATCGCCGCGCCACACGGCGCGCGCGATAAGGAGCAGGAAGATCACGCCGACCGACACGTGGAAACCGTGAAAGCCCGTGATCATGAAGAAGCTCGACCCAAACTGCGCGGCGCCGAAAGGATTGCCCCAAGGCCGCACGCCCTCGTGAATGAGCTTGCTCCACTCGAAGGCCTGCATCCCAACGAAGGCGGCGCCGAAGAAGGCCGTCACCAGCATCAGGATCGCGGCCTTCTTGCGCTGTCGCGCATAGGCGAAGTTGACCGCCATCGCCATGGTGCCCGAACTCGTGATGAGATCAAAGGTCATGATGGCGATGAGAATGAGAGGAATTTTCTTGCCGCCGATGTCGAGCGCGAAGATTTCGCTGGGGTGCGGCCATTCCACAGTCGTGGACATGCGCACGGTCATGTAGGAAATCAGGAAGCAGCTGAAGACGAAGGTGTCGCTGACGAGAAAGATCCACATCATCGCCTTGCCCCAGGAGGCGCTCTTGAACGAGCGCTGATCCGAGGACCAGTCGGCGACGACGCCGAGCGCACGGCTCCGCAGTGTTGGCTCAATCGTCACATGCTCAGTCGAAACATGTTCCGCCGTCATGGCGCATTCCCTTTTACGAAAGCAGACGCCGGCAGATGACGCCAAATCCATCGGCCCAGCCGATAAGCATGGCGAACATCAGCAGCCAGACAAACAGCAGAAAATGCCAGTAGATGGCGCAGAGCTCGACGCTCGTGGTCAGCTCTTTGGTGATCCGCGTCGCGTTGCGAACCTTGTCGGTCGTGCGCGCGAGCGCCACGAGGCCGCCGACGAGATGCAGCGCATGCACGCCCGTCAGCAAATAGAAAAAGGCGTTCGCCGCGTTGCTCGAGGCGAAGAATTTCAGTTCGATCAGTTCGCGCCACGCCCACATCTGTCCAATCAGGAAAAAGCCGGCCGTCGCAGCTCCAATGAGCAAGGCGGTCTTCACGCGCTCGACGTCAGCCCGACGGGCGGCGACGAGCGCAGCCTGCAAGGCGACGCTGCTCGCCGCGAGAAGAAATGTGTTGAACCAGAGAACGCCGGGGATCGGCGGCATCTGCCAGTCCGGCGCATCGCCGCGCATGAAAAACGCGGCGGCGAGCAGCGAGAACAGACAGCCGGCGACGGCAAGAAAGATTGCGAGCGCCACTTTTGTGGCGGGCGGCGGCTCAGCGCCGGCGGCGCGACGGTAATGCGCGACCTCGCCTTCCTCGAGCCAGGGCGACTCCATGACGCCCTGGCGCGCCAACCAGAGAATCGCAACCGTGAAGATGAAGATGAAGAAGAGACCCATCACGCTCATGGCGAACGCTCTCCTCTGACCGGCGGCGCGTTCTGCGGCAGGTAATCTTCGGGGGCGCCGGGAACGCTGTAACCGTACGGCCAGCGATAAACGACCGGAAGCTGTTTGCCCCAGTTGCCATGGCCCGGTGGCGTCTCGGGCGTCTGCCATTCGAGCGAGGCCGCGCGCCACGGATTGCCGCCCGCTGGCGCGCCATATTTCAAGCTCTTGAAGAGATTGTAGAAGAAGATCGACTGAGCGAAGCCAACCGCCAGCGCCGTGATGGTGATGAAAATATTGAGCGTCGTGGCCGAGGCCGGAACGAAGGCGGTTTCGCCCATCTCGTAGAAGCGTCGCGGCATGCCGAGAACGCCGAGATAGTGCATCGGAAAGAAGATCGCATAGGCGCCGAGGAAGGTGATCCAGAAATGGATCTTGCCGAGCCGCTCATCCATCATGCGGCCAGTGATTTTCGGATACCAGTGATAGATCGCGCCAAAAATGACGAGCACTGGCGCAATGCCCATCACCATATGGAAATGCGCGACAACGAAGAGCGTCGCTGATAGCGGCACGTCGACGATCACGTTACCGAGATAAAGGCCGGTGATGCCGCCATTGACGAAGGTGACGAGGAAGCCGAGCGCGAACAGCATCGGCGTCGTGAAGTGGATGTCGGCGTGCCAAAGAGTCAGCACCCAGTTGTAGACCTTCAACGCCGTCGGCACCGCGATGGCGAGCGTGGTGACGGCGAAGAAGAACCCGAACCACGGGTCCATGCCGCTCACATACATGTGATGGCCCCACACTACCATGCTCAGCACGCCGATCGCGATGATGGCCCAAACCATCATCCTGTAGCCGAAGATGTTCTTTCGCGCGTGCACGCTGATGAGATCGGAAACAATGCCGAACGCCGGCAGCGCGACGATGTAGACTTCCGGATGGCCGAAGAACCAGAACAGGTGTTGGAACAGGATAGGACTCCCGCCGACATATTCCTTGTGTTCGCCAAGTTCGACGATCGACGGCACGAAGAAGCTCGTGCCGAGCGTGCGGTCGAGAAGCAGCATGACGCAGGCGACGAAAAGTCCGGGAAAAGCGAGAAGCGCCATCACCGCGGCGGCGAAAATGCCCCATACCGTGAGCGGCATGCGCATCAATGTCATGCCGCGGGTGCGCGCCTGCAACACGGTCACGACGTAATTCAATCCTCCCATCGTGAAGCCGATGATGAAGAGGATCAAAGAGGCGAGCATCAGAATGATGCCCCATTCATGGCCCGGCGTGCCGGTTAAAATCGATTGCGGCGGATAAAGAGTCCAGCCGGCGCCGGTCGGTCCGCCAGGAAAGAAATAGCTCGCCACAAGGACGAGCGTGGCAATCAGATAAACCCAGTAGCTGAGCATGTTGACGTAAGGGAACACCATGTCCCTCGCGCCGACCATCAGTGGAATGAGATAGTTGCCGAAGCCGCCGAGAAAGATGGCGGTGAGCATGTAGACGACCATGATCATGCCGTGCATGGTCACGGACTGATAATAGACTTGGGCGTCAATGAACGGGATCGCGCCTGGGAAAGCGAGCTGCAGGCGGATCACCCAGGACAGCACGAGCGCCAGAATGCCGACGGTGATGGCTGTGCCGGCATATTGAATGGCGATGACCTTGGCGTCCTGGCAGAAGACATATTTCGTGATCCAGCTGTGAGCGTGATAAAGCTCGACGTCTTCCACTTCCGCCGGCGGCGGAGCGACGTTCTGCGGTACGCTGGCGTCGGTCATCGAACGCTCCTCCCTTCGCCTCCGTCGCGCCTGCGGCGATTGATCGAGCGCCATGGCGGCGGCGCCCTCTCGGCGGCGATGAATGTCAATGCGGCGCGACGAGCGTCGGTAAGCGTCATTGCGCAGAAGCCCGTTTGTCTCGGCCTGCGTCGCTCTTTCGCGATTGCTCGAACGTCTGCTGCGCCGTACGCCAGGCCTCGAAGTCGGCTTCAGACTCGACGATCATCTTGCCGCGCATCTGCGGATGCCCCGTGCCGCAATAGGCGGCGCAGAGTATCTCATATTCGCCGATCTTGGTCGGCGTGAACCAGAAATATGTGACGATGCCCGGCACGAGATCCATTTTCGCCCTGATTTCCGGGACGTAAAAATCATGTAGGACGTCGATCGAGCGCAACAGGACCTTGACCGGCTTGCCGAGCGGAAGATGCAGTTCGCCGGCCGTGACCAGCAGATCGTCCTGTCCCTTCGGATCGGCCGGGCTCAGACCGAGGGCATTGGCGGAGTCGATATAGCGAACGTCGCTCGAGCCGAGCTGATTGTCGGCGCCCGGCAGGCGAAAGCTCCAGTTCCACTGGACCCCCACCGCTTCGATCTCCATCGCGTCTTTGGGCACGGTGATGAACTGGCCCCAAACCAGCAGGCCAGGCGCCAGCAGAATGATGACGGCGATCGTCGTGACGATTCCAAGCCAGGCTTCGAGCTTCTGGTTTTCGGGCTCATAGGCCGCGCGGCGGCCTGGCTGATGGCTAAAGCGGTAGAGGCAATAGGCCATGAATAAAATGACGGCGACGAAACCTGCGCCAGTCACCAGAAAGGTGAGCCCCATCGTATCGTCGATGAAGCCCCAATTCGAAGCGATCGGCGTCGCCCGCCAGGGACTCAAAATATGGAACAGAATGGAACCGACAACCACCAGGACCATAACGAGGGCGATGTACATGCGCTGTCTGTCCTCGCCGCGAAATTGGGCCGATACGTCAATATAGACCGGGCTTTCGGTTTGCGTCAAAGTGACGCGCGCCCCAAGCGAGCGCCAAGAGTTTGGCGAATCTCCGTGATTAAGTTGCAGAGGACGAGGCCGCGGAGAAGGTCTTTCGCTGCAGCACGCCGTCCAGGCGACAAAAAACCCGCGCGGTCCAAAGTCCCGCGCGGGTTAGGATTAAGTTCTGTGAGAACTTATTTTTTCGGCGCAGCTGGCGCGCCGTTTTGCACGGTCGGCGCGGCGCCCTTCTGAGCCTCGAGCCTCTTGCGCTCTTCCTCTGCCTTCTTCTGCAGCTCTTCCTGCAGCTTCTTCTGCTGCTCCTCGAGCACCTTCGGATCGATCGCGGGACCGTCGAAGGCTTTGCCGAAATTGGCGAGCGGCAGATAGAAAGTGACTTCGGCGTTCGCCTGATTCTTGACGATCACCGTCATCTTCTCGGCCTTCTTCATGCCGTCGACGACCGCCTTTTTGACCTTAGCTTCGGCGAAGCAGCCGTTCGGGAAGCAGATTTCAAACGCGCCGGCGTCCTGCGGGCCTTTGTCGATCGCAAAGCGGAAGCCAGGCTTCAGCATGAGGCCCGGCGGCAGCAGCAGGCGGATGATCTTCTGGTCGTCGCCTTTAGGATCGTAGATCGCGAGCGCGAGAAGCGGCTGCGGCGCTTCCCCTTCCTTCGCCGAGACGCCGAAGTCCCGCGTCGTGTAGCAGACCTCCTTTTTGGTCTGCTGATCCGCGCCGCAAACCTTGGTCCAGTCGGGCTGCACGGCGACGAGATCGGCGGCGATCGGTCCTTGAGGCTGCTGTTGCTGCGGAGCGCCGGCCGCGGGGGCCTGCTGAGCCAACGCGCCCCCGCTGACGAACAGCAACGCTCCCGCAAGAGCTATCGCGCGAGAACGCGAGAAATGGGTCGACATCGGAAGTTCCTTTCGATTGTCCTGCTGGCCGGCGCCCCCAGGCTCCGGATCTTTTTTAAGGTCGCGTCGTAACGGGAGGCCGCCTTCGCGCTACAGCGCCGTGGAACCCTGACCAGCCGTGTTCCAACGCGATCGCGAGACGCCGACGAGACGACGGCAACGCTCTTACATGGTCGGCGCAGTAAATTCCAGCCGGGGGACGCGCTCAATGCTTAAGGAGACCGCATTTTTTGCGAAAATTTCACAAAAAATGGCCGAAAACTCCGGCGCGGCTGGCTTCTTGCCCCGGGACGTTGGATTATGGTCCGCCCATGAAGATCCGTCTGATTTCTGCGAGGCGCCCCGCCGGCGGCGAACGGCGCATGCGGGGCCACTGCCCGCCAAGCTTGGCGCCGCCGCTCATTCTCATGATCGCCCTCATGGTCGCGGCCCTCTTGGCGTTGCCCGGCGCAGAGGCGGCCCCGACCCCGTCGTCTTCCGAAATCCCCTGCCCGACGCATGGGATCGCCATGCATGGCGCGCCCGCCTTGCCGAGCGATTTCAATCATTTTCCTTACGCGGAGCCAGGCGCCAGAAAGGGCGGCAGACTTCGCGTCGGCCTCTCCGGCACTTTCGACAGCCTTAACCCCTTCAATCTCAAGTCGGGAACCGCCGCGCAGGGGCTTGTTGGAAATGTTTTCCAAACCCTGATGGCCCGCTCCCAGGACGAGCCCTTCACGCTCTACGGCTTGATCGCGCAATCGATCGACATCGATCCGGCGCGCTCGCAGGTGACCTTCCATCTCGACCCCCGCGCGCGCTTTTCCGACGGAAAGCCGATCACCGCCGAAGACGTGCTGTTCTCTTTCAGCCTACTGAAGACGAAAGGCCGGCCGCAGCAGCGCATCGCCTATGGGCTCGTCAAATCGGTGGACGCGCCCGACGCACATACGGTGCATTACGACCTCACGGGCGTCGGCGACCGGGAGCTGCCGCTCATTCTCGCGATCATGCCGGTGCTTCCCAAACATGCGACTGACGTTGAACGCTTTTCCGACGCCACGCTCGCGAAGCCGATCGGCTCCGGGCCCTATGTGATTGATGACGTCAAGGTGGGCGAGCGCCTCTTGCTACGCCGCAACAAGGACTATTGGGCCGCCGATCTGCCGAGCCAGCGCGGGTTCAACAATTTCGACGAAGTCGACATACAATATTTCCGCGACGGCAATTCGCTGTTTGAAGCCTTCAAGGCTGGACTTCTCGACTATCGCGACGAAACCAGCACCACGCGCTGGGCGAGCGGCTATGACTTCCCCGCGCTGGCCGAGGGGCGCGTGGTGAAGGAGACGCTGAAGAACGAAAATCCCAAAGGCATGGAAGGATTCGTCTTCAATACGCGCCGCCCGCTGTTCAAGGACATCCGCCTGCGCGAAGCGCTCGGCATGATGTTCGATTTCGAATGGGTCAACGCCAATCTCTACGCCGGACTTTATACGCGCACGAAAAGCTTCTTCGACGAATCAGAATTGTCTTCCTCGGGCCGCCCGGCGTCCGAAGGCGAGCGCGCCTTGCTCGCGCCGTTCCCCGGCGCGGTGCGCGAAGACATTCTGGAAGGGCGCTGGCGTCCGCCCGTCAATGACGGATCTGGCCGCGACCGCGAGATGGCGAAGCGCGCGCTCGCCTTGCTTGAAAGCGCCGGCTACAGCATCGATGGCGGCGCCTTGAAGAAGGACGGCGCGCCGGTCTCCTTCGAGATCATGGTCAAGGACCGTAATCAAGAACGGCTCGCGCTCAACTACGCCGCGTCGCTGCAACGAATCGGCGTCGACGCTCGTGTGCGTCTCGTCGATGAAGTGCAATATCAGCGTCGGCGCCAGAAATTCGATTTCGACATGATGCTCGGTCAATGGGTGGCTTCGGCCTCGCCCGGCAATGAGCAGCGCATGCGCTGGGGTTCTGCAAGTGCGAACCAGGAAGCCTCGTTCAATCTCGCCGGCGCCGCTTCGCCGGCGATCGACTCGCTCATCGCCGCACTGCTCGCGGCGACGAGTCATGACGATTTCGTCACCGCCGTGCGCGCCTATGATCGCGTGCTGCTTTCCGGCTTTTATATCGTGCCGTTGTTTCACGCATCCGAACAATGGCTCGCGCATTCGACCGACATCGCTCGGCCAGCGCAATTGCCGCGCTATGCATCGCCGATGTTCAGCCCGACTCTCGAAAGCTGGTGGAGACAGCGCTGAACGCGGAGCTTGGACCGGCTGGCGGCCGTCGCTCGTCGAAACCGCGGCGATCGTCGCAGGCCAACCTGTTGATCGCCATTGTCGGCAAAAAGACGCTGCAGCGATTTTCGAGCGCCGATTTCGAAGAGAACAAGAGCATCTGCCGATTTGCGAATTGATGCCGAGCGTCCGTCAAAAGACACTTTGCAAGACGCGTAGGGAATTCGATGCCTTCGTCGCGGGGTACATGGAGGAACAAAAAAACCTGCACATGCACTTCACACAAAAGGACATTGTGCAACCCGAAATTAAAGCCCAAGAGGCCAGCACCGCGAACGCCACCGCTGCCAAATCCGGCGCGGCCGACTCCACGTCTTTTGCAACCGTGTCAGGTCGGCGTAGGTCTCGGCGCAGCCAGGCTTTGCCCGCTCAAAATCTATGAGCCGTTTTGTGTCTATATACGCTCGAACCATCTCGTACTCCCAGAAGTCGTAGCAGATGCGTTCGTCAAGTATCTTGTTGTTTATACCAATTGCTATCAACTCGTGGATATTTAAACATTGGCAAATTTTTGTGTACGCATCTGTGCTTTCGAACTCCTTCATCGACTGCGCATTATTCAACTCCTTGACCGCATTTTCGAAATCATTAAACGCCTTCACTATCTTATCATCCATCTCAGTCTTTAAGAACAAATCTATAGCTGCTCGCCGACGAGCGATTTGTCTCTGAACACATAGTGTACACAATGCCAATACGAAACCGAGAATGGCAGCAGTGGCGGTCGCGATTGGAGCGTTTTGTTGAAAATCTGTGAGTGTCATTGTCCGTCCATCCACGCCAAAAAATACGATTCCTGACCATTTCACAAGGCAGCGCTTCCGAGATCATGATAGGTTAAGGGAATAGGGCAAGACAAAATGTCGCTTTGCCGCTGCCGAACGCTCGCCGAGAATCCTGTCCGCGGCGTCCGCTCTCTAACCCATCGCGTCGATTATCGAAATTCGTGAATTTCAGGAATGCTAACCCAAGTTCCATAATGCGCGTCACGCGCTACTGCAAAAGGTAGACCCCTTTTGCAATCAAATTATCGCCCCAAGGCCGCGCGCTTTCACGATTGAGAGCAGCTTGGGCGAGGGGCCGCTTGGCTTCTTTTCGCCGCGCTCCCATTCGCTCACCAGTTTGGGCTTTACGTTCAGGACGCGAGCGAACACGCCTTCGCGCTCGCGCAGCGCAAGGATTTGCGCGCCCGTCAGCGGCTCGATCATGGTGAGACACGCCGCATCAAATTCGCGCATCGTCTTGGCGTCGAGCACGCCAATGCGATGCAGGCCGCTTGCCGTCTCGTGCGCGGCTTCTGCGCTTTTGCTGCGAAATTTCTTCTTGGCCTTAGTCGTCATGTTCCACCTCGATGAGTTCGCCTTCCTCGATTGCCCTTTCAATCTCCGCTGCGTTCATGAGCAAGAATTGCCGCGCCAGCTTTTTCAAAAGCTCCAAATCATCCGCGTCGATATTGTCCCGCTCGTTCTTGGCGAAGCCGTAAAGAAAAATGCTTCGCTCCTTCACACGGTAGGCAATGATGGTGCGGAATCCGCCTCAAGGTAATCAGGCGAAGGGTCTCCTCATCCTGAGGAGCGGCCGAAGGCCGCGTCTCGAAGGACGAGGAGACCCTTCGTGCGCGCTCTGTGGCTCGCCCTCGTGCTTCGAGACGGCTCCTGCGGAGCCTCCTCAGCATGAGGGCGAAGATGGCTGTCCTTCACCAGACTACCTTGGGAATCCGTGCGAGCTGCCCCCGCCATCCCGCGCAACCCTCTGCTTGAATAAGGATGCTCTCTATCATAGCGATTGTTCGCCCTAAGCCATTATAATCTGCAGAACCATGGCCGCTTGAGCCGATTCGCCCATGCCTATTCGCCGTCTCGATCCAATTCTCGTCGACCGCATCGCCGCCGGCGAAGTGGTCGAGCGCCCTAGCTCCGCCGTCAAGGAGCTCGTCGAGAATGCGCTCGACGCCGGAGCGAGCCGCATCGATGTCGCCATCGAAGAAGGCGGCAAGAGGCTCATCCGCGTCATCGATGATGGATGCGGCATGGACGAACGCGACCTTGCGCTCGCCATCGAGCGCCATGCCACATCGAAAATCCCAGACGGAGATCTGACCAATATCGCGACGCTCGGTTTTCGCGGTGAGGCGCTGCCCTCGATCGCCGCGGTGGCGGATCTGACCATTGAAACCCGCGCGACGGGCGCCGCGCACGGCTTTTCGATCCGGGTCGAATCCGGCGAAAAGCGCGGTTTGAGCCCCTCCAATTGGCCGCGCGGAACCAAAATCGAAGCGCGCGCGCTCTTTGCGGCGACGCCGGCGCGGCTGAAATTCTTGAAAACCGAACGCACCGAAACCGCGGCGATCGTCGACGTCGTCAAACGTCTCGCCATAGCGAATCCGCAAGTGAGATTTTCGCTTGCCGCCGACAGCGGCGCGCTCTTCGACTATTCCGCATGCAGCGACGATCCGGCGCGGCGCATTTTTCAAATTCTTGGCGAAGAATTCAGCTCAAACGCCTTTGAACTCGAGGCCGTTCGCGAAGGCTTGCGCCTTTCTGGTCTTGCCGGCCTGCCGACCTATCATCGCGGCAACGCGCAGATGCAATATGTCTATGTCAACGGCCGGCCGGTGCGCGACAAGCTCTTCGCCGGCGCCATTCGCGCCGCCTATCTCGATTACTTAAGTTCCGACCGCCATCCTGTCGTCGCGCTCTTCATTGAATGCGATCCGCGCATCGTCGACGTCAATGTGCATCCGGCAAAAGCGGAAGTGCGCTTCGCGGATCCCGGACTCGTGCGTGGCCTCGTCGTTGGCGCTCTGAAACAGGCGCTTGCCGAGAAAAGCCGCCGCAGCGCCGATGCGAACGCGCGCGTGGCGATCGACGCTTTGGCGCGCACAAATGGCGCGCCCTATCGCGCGCCGGCGCCTGCGAATTGGAATTTGTCGCGCTCTCCTTATGCGCCCTCGGGCTTCGAAGAGCCGCCGCAGCACGCCTTCGACCATGGCGCGCCAATGGCCGACGCGCGCGCGCATGACGTGGCTGCACAAGACGTCGACTCTCCTCTCGGCGCCGCGCGCGCGCAGCTGCATGAAACCTACATCATCGCCCAGACTCTCGACGGACTCGTCATCGTCGATCAGCACGCCGCGCATGAACGCATCGTCTACGAGAAGTTCAAACGCCAGTGCGAAGAAACTGGCGTCGCACGCCAATTGCTGCTGATCCCGGCGGTCGTCGAACTCGATGAGGCGCGGATGAATGCGCTCGCGCCGGCGCTCGACGAGCTCGCGGCGCTTGGTCTCGCGCTCGAACCTTTCGGCCCGGGCGCTGTGCTCATGCGCGAGACGCCTGCGCTGCTCGGCGAAGTCGACTGCAAGCGGCTCGTCGAGGACATCGCCGATCTCTTGGCGGAAGATGGCGACGCGCGCGGCCTTTCGCGCAGACTCGATCACGTGCTCGCGACCTGCGCCTGCCATCATTCGGTGCGGGCCGGAAGGCGGCTTTCAGCGCCCGAGATGAACGCGTTGCTGCGCGAGATGGAGGCGACGCCGGGCGCGGGTCAATGCAACCATGGCCGGCCGACCTATATTGAGCTGAAGCTCGCTGATATCGAGAAGCTCTTCGGGCGCAGGTGATTTTAGAAATTTATCTGGGGCGGCGTAACATTTCCCGGCGCTCGAACGAATGAGGACGAGAACGCAGGAGCCCGACTGTGAATCGTCGTAGTCTCTTATCAGGCGCCGCCTTTCTGGCCTTTGCACGGAACGCGCATGCCGCCGCAGAAATGGTCGAGATTGAAACATTCGACGCAAATGGCAAAAGCCTCGGGCTTTCGCGCGTTGAAAAGATCGTCAAGACCGAGCCGGAATGGCGCGCGCAGCTCTCGCCGCTCGCCTTCGAGGTGACGCGCAAGGATGGAACTGAACGCGCGTTCACAGGTCCCTATTGGGACAATCACGCTGACGGACTCTATCGATGCGTCTGCTGCGATACGGCGCTGTTCGATTCAAAGACCAAATATGATTCCGGCACGGGTTGGCCGAGCTTCTTTGCGCCGATTTCGAAGGCGAATGTCGTCGAAAGCGCAGATAACTCGTTCGGCATGAGACGCGTCGCCGTCTCCTGCAAACGCTGCGACGCGCATCTTGGCCATGTCTTCGCCGACGGACCAAAGCCGACAGGATTGCGCTATTGCATGAATGGCGTTGCGCTGCGTTTCGTCGGGCGCGGACAAGCGTAGGAGACATCGCCATGAGGCTCGCCGCCGCGCTCGTCGCCGCACTGATAATTTTCGCCGCGTGTCCCGCCAGCGCCGCCGAGCGTGCGATCGTCTTGCCAGCGCCTGCTTACGATCCGCCGGCCGCGAGCGGGAGCGAACAAAGGCTTGTCGTCGCCGGCGGCTGCTTTTGGGGCGTGCAAGGCGTGTTTCAGCACGTCAAGGGCGTCTCGCACGCAATGTCCGGCTATGCCGGCGGCGGCAAGGAGGCGGCGCGTTACGACAAGGTTTCACAGGGCGACAGCGGCCATGCGGAATCGGTCGAAATCACCTATGATCCGAAAATCGTGAGCCTTGGAGAATTGCTGCGCGTCTATTTTTCCGTCGCGCATGATCCGACGCAATTGAACCGTCAGGGCCCTGATGCAGGCGCACAATATCGTTCGGCGATTTTTGTCGCCAACGCCGAGCAGGAAAAGGTCGCGCGCGACTATATCCAGCAGCTGTCGAGCGCGCAGGCCTTTTCAGCGCCGATCGTCACGACGCTCGAACCGCTCAAGGCGTTCTATCCGGCGGAGGTCTATCATCAGGACTATCTTATCCGCCATCCGGCGCAGCCTTACATCGTCTATAACGACATGCCGAAGATCGATCACCTGAAGCGCCTCTTTCCGTCGCTCTATCGCGAAAGCCCGGCGCTGACGAATTGAGATATCGGCGATTGGTCAACGGGCGCGCTTCGCGCGATGGCACTGCACCTTAGATTCCAAAACTTCTAACTTTCGGCCAAGAAAGCGTTTTGTGCGGACGTATTCCCCGCATCGCAATATCTCTGGTAACAATGCCGGCTCGAATCGGAGGAAATGCTCCTTGCCCTTCAACTGACCCTTTCCTCCTGGGCGAGAAAAGGGGATAGCCGAAGATTTCGCCATCGTGTCGACGCTTCTTGTTCGCTCCCCTCGCAACCAAATAGCGCTGTTACCCTGGGCGCTCGTCTTCGCCCTTGTGCTGTTCTCGCTCTACACGCTCGCGCTCTCGCGCGGCGAGCCGGTCAACGCCATGTGGCTCGTGACGGCGGCGATCGGAACCTACGCCATCGGCTATCGCTTCTATTCGCGCTTCATCGCCGAGCGCGTGCTGGGCTTAGATGCGCGCCGCCGCACGCCCGCGCTTCGCCGCAACGACGGGCTCGATTATGTGCCGACCGACAAATGGGTGCTGTTTGGCCATCATTTCGCGGCGATCGCCGGCGCCGGACCGCTGGTCGGGCCGGTGCTCGCGGCGCAAATGGGCTATCTGCCGGGAACATTGTGGCTCTTAACTGGCGTCATTTTCGCCGGCGCCGTGCAGGATTTTCTTGTTCTGTTTATTTCCACACGCCGCGACGGTCGTTCGCTCGGCGATCTGATCAAGGCAGAGATGGGGCGCGTGCCCGGCGTCATCGCGATGTTCGGCATTCTTACGATCATGATCATCCTGCTCGCGGTGCTGGCGCTCGTCGTCGTCAAAGCGCTCGCCGACAGTCCGTGGGGCGCCTTCACCGTTTTCGCGACGCTACCGATCGCCGTGTTCATGGGCGTCTATGGCCGCTATCTACGGCCGGGCCGCATCGGCGAAATGTCGGCGATCGGTTTCGTTCTGCTGCTCGCAAGCATCGCCTTCGGCCGCACCGTATCTGAAAGCGCGTTGCTTGCGCCGCTCTTCAGCTTCAAGGGAGAGACGCTGGCCTTCATGCTCATCGGCTATGGCTTCGTCGCTTCAGTTTTACCAGTCTGGCTGTTGCTCGCGCCGCGCGACTATCTCTCGACCTTCTTAAAGATTGGCACGATCCTGTCGCTCGCGCTTGGCATCTTTATTGTCTGGCCCGATCTCAAAATGCCGGCGATCAGCCGCTTCATCGACGGCACTGGCCCGGTCTTCGCCGGCAGCGTCTTTCCGTTTCTGTTCATCACCATCGCCTGTGGCGCCGTGTCGGGTTTTCATGCGCTTGTTTCTTCCGGCACGACGCCGAAGATGATCGGCGACGAAACGCAGACCCGCTTCATCGGCTATGGCGCGATGCTGATGGAATCCTTCGTCGCGGTCATGGCGCTTATCGCCGCAAGCGTGCTTGAGCCCGGCGTCTATTTTGCCATGAACAGCGCGCCGGCGCTGATCGGCGCAACGCCCGATTCCGCCGCGGCGGCGATCTCCTCCTGGGGCTTCGCGGTCACGCCGGAAACGCTGTCCGGCGTCGCCGCCGAGGTCGGCGAGAAGACGATATTGTCGCGCACTGGCGGCGCGCCGACGCTCGCCGTCGGCATGGCGCATATTCTCTCCTCCGCCGTCGGCGGCTCGGCCATGCGCTCCTTCTGGTATCATTTCGCCATTCTCTTCGAGGCGCTGTTCATCCTCACCACGATCGACGCCGGCACGCGCGTCGCGCGTTTCATGATCCAGGATCTCTTCGGCGCCTTCTTTCCGGCCTTCGGCAACACCCGCGCCTGGGCGCCGAATCTCGCCGCGACCGCCATCGCCGTCAGCGGCTGGGGCTATTTCCTCTATCAGGGCGTGATCGATCCGCTCGGCGGCATCAATACGCTGTGGCCGCTGTTCGGCATCGCCAACCAAATGCTCGCGGCGATCGCGCTGACGCTTTGCGTCGTGGTGCTCTATCGGATGAAGCGCGAGCGCTACGCCTTTGTCGCCATCGCGCCGACGGCATGGCTCTATATCTGCACGCTGACGGCGGCGTTTGAAAAAATCTTTCACGATGATCCGCGCATCGGCTTCCTGGCGCACGCCAGAAAATTCGCCGCCGCCGCCGAGAAAGAGCAATTGCTGGCGCCGGCGAAGACGCTTGCCGAAATGCAGCGCGTCATCTTCAACGATTATGTCGACGCGACGCTTTGCGCCATCTATGTCACGCTGGTTCTGGCGATGCTCGGCTTCGCCATCAGGGCCATTCGCGCCGCGCGCGCCGCTGAACATGTCACCACGCGGGAGACCGAGGATGAATTGCACGATCTGCGGCCTGCCCGGGCTTGATCTCAATCGCCTCGCGCGGAAGCTCCGCGATGGCGCGAAGCTGATGGTCGGACAGGGCGATTATGACGCCTATGTCGCGCATGTCCGCGAGCGGCATGAAGGCGCGCCGGTCATGACGCGCGATGAATTCTTCCGCGCGCGGGAGAATGCACGTTTTGGCGCCGGCGGCGAACGCGCGTTTCGTTGTTGTTGATCGCGCCCCGGCGATGACGGCTGTCGCCGGCTGCGATAATGTCGCTTATGGCCTTGCCTCCGACGCCCGAAACTCGCGCCGCGCTTCTTGCGCTCCTCGACTGGTATGCCGAAAGCGGCGTCGATCTCGCGCTCGACGAGACGCCGCACGATCGCTACGCGGACAGCGCGCGGGTGGACGTTGCGTCGTTTCCTGAGCCGCAGGAATCAGCAGCGAGTCTTTCAGTCGCAGCGCAGCCGCCAATCGCCGAACGTCCCCGTCCCCCCGCGGCGCCGATGGTCGCGCCCGATGAAGCCATTCGCGCCGCAGAGGCGGCGGCGGCCGGCGCGCGCGACCTTGACGAACTCGCTGCGCGTCTCGCCGATTTTCCGCATGCGCCGTTTCGCGACATGGCGCAGCATTTTCTTTTCGGCGCTGGCGCCGCCGACGCGCGGCTCGTCGCCTTCGACGCCGCGCCGGGCGCGACGGAGGAAGCAAGCGGCGAAGCGTTTTGCGGGCTCTCGGCGAAGCTCCTCGACAATATGCTCGCGGCGATCGGACTCGAGCGCTCAAGCGCCTCGCTCGCCTATGTCTCGCCATGGCGCCCGCCCGGAGATCGCGCGCTGACGCCGCATGAGGCGGCGATCTTCGCGCCTTTCGCGCGCCGGCGGGTGGAGCTGGCGCGGCCAGACGTTCTGCTGCTTTTTGGCGAAGCGCCAGCGCGGATCATGCTCGCGACGAACGAGCCGGTCGGAAAGCTGCGCGGCAAGATGCATGAAGCGCGCTACGGCGCGCATGTCGCGCGCGCTTTCGTTTTCTCTAGTCTCGAGGCGATGCTGAAAAGCGCGGCGCTGAAACCCGCCGCCTGGCGCGATTTGCGAAGGGCGGCGGAGGCGTTGTGATTGCTGCCAAAGGGTGGGGAATTGTGAAGGGCTTCCTCATCCTGAGGAGCGTGCGCAGCACGCGTCTCGAAGGACGAGGAAGCCCTTTTCGCGTACATTTTGTCACCCTCGTCCTTCGAGACGCCGCCTGCGGCGGCTCCTCAGGATGAGGGTGAGGAAACCAATCCTTCGCTCGACTCCTTCATCAAACGGCGCGCGTGGATGGCCGGGACAAGCCCGGCCATGACGTGCGAGAGACTTACTCCGCCGCTTCGCCCTTCTCGCCGCCGCCGAAGCGGCGGGTGACGTAATCATCGACGATGCGGGTGAATTCCTCGGCGATGCCCTCGCCGCGCAAGGTCATCGCCTTCTTGCCGTCGATGAAGACGGGCGCGGCGGGCGTCTCGCCAGTGCCGGGCAGCGAAATGCCGATGTCGGCGTGTTTCGACTCGCCGGGACCGTTCACGATGCAGCCCATCACCGCGACATTGAGCGTCTCAACGCCGGGATAGTGCATGCGCCAGACAGTCATGCGCTCGCGGATATGCGCCTGGATGTCGCGCGCGAGTTCCTGAAACACGGTCGAGGTGGTGCGCCCGCAGCCCGGACAGGCAGCGACGAGCGGCACGAAGGTGCGAAAGCCCATCGTTTGCAGAATTTCCTGGGCGACGCGCACTTCAAGCGCGCGGTCGCCCCCGGGCTCCGGCGTCAGCGACACGCGGATCGTGTCGCCGATTCCGTCCTGCAGCAGCACGCCGAGCGCGGCGGAGGACGCGACGACGCCCTTCGAGCCCATGCCGGCTTCGGTGAGCCCCAAATGCAGCGCATAGTCGCTGCGCGCCGCGAGCATGCGATAGACGGCGATGAGGTCCTGCACCGCCGAGACCTTCGCCGAAATGACGATGCGGTCTTTTGAGAGGCCGATCTCCTCGGCGCGCCGCGCCGACATCAGCGCCGAACGAACCAGCGCCTCGCGGGTCACGGCGCGCGCATCGAGCGGCCGGTCGGAGGCGTGGTTCAAATCCATGAGATAGGTCAGGAGCTCCTGGTCGAGTGAGCCCCAATTGGCGCCGATGCGCACCGCCTTGCCGTGCTTGGCGGCGAGTTCGACGATCGAGGCGAACTGTCTGTCCCGCTTCTCCTTGAAGCCGACATTGCCCGGATTGATCCGGTATTTGGCGAGCGCCTCGCCGCAGGCCGGATGATCGGCGAGCAGCTTGTGCCCGATGTAATGGAAGTCGCCGACGAGCGGGACGTTTATGCCCTTCTGGTCCAGCCTGTCGCGGATATGCGGCACAGCGGCGGCCGCCTCGTCGCGATCGACGGTGATGCGCACGAGTTCCGAGCCGGCCTGCGCCAGCGCCGTCACCTGGGCGACGGTTGAGTCGACGTCCGCCGTATCGGTGTTGGTCATGGACTGGACGACGATCGGGGCGCCGCCGCCAACCACCACGGCGCCGGGCCCGGAGCCGATCTCGACCGCGCAAGTGCGCCGACGCGGCGCCGGCTCGGCGGCGACCGGATCAGGCAGGCGGGTCTCTTGCGCGGCTTCGTTCATAGGCTCGCTTCGGCGGTCATTGCGGACGCCAGATAGGTCGCCTGTAAAGGCGGCTAGGTCAAGCGCGACGCCCCACCGCTCAGGCGTTTTGCTGGGGTCTCGGCGTCATCCAGGCGACTATGGCGCCGCCGGGCTCCTGTAGCACAGCCATGCGGCCCACGCCCGGGATGTCAAAAGCGTCCTTGCAGATTGTCGCGCCGGCGGCCTTGGCTTTCCCCACGCGCGCATCAACGTCGTCGACGCCGATGTAGGTCAGCCAGTGTTCTGGAACGCCCTCGAATTCGGGACCTTTCATCTCGAACATGCCGCCGACTCGCGCGCCATGGGAACTGATGATCCAATAGGTGAAGCCGCCCATCGGCATGCCCTCAAAGCTCCAGCCGAGAGATTCGCTGTAGAACTTCTTGGCGCGCTCCACGTCATGGACATTGAGCTCGTTCCAGCAGATCGCGCCATGTTTTGGCCGCGCGACAGGTTCATTGGCGCTGGACATAGGCTTCTCCTTTTTCAGCTCAACATCGTTCCAGACAATTGGAAGGCTCGCCGCGGGACGACTATTTCGGCAGCAACCCCAGCCGGCGCGAGGTCAGCCGGTCGAGGAGCCTCGCCGGCAACAGGCTGCGCAGCGTGTAATCAGTAAAGCGATTGCGGACGACGGGAATGCGAACCGGCGGGCGCGGCGTCGTCAATGCCCGCAACACGGCCTGCGCGACGACCTCAGGCCCGGGCGCGGCGCGGCCCTCCCCGACAAGCCATTTCAGCATTCTTCGGCCCGGCGCCGCATAGGCGGTGCCTTCAAACATGCGAAGATCCGTGTCGTCAGCCTTGTCCCATATCGGCGTCGCGATTATCCCTGGCTCGATCAGGATGACGTCGACGCCATAGACCATCAGCTCGCGCCGAAGGGCGTCCGACAGGCCTTCAAGCCCGAATTTCGAGGCGTTGTACGCGCCAAGAAACGGCGCCGCGAAGCGACCGGCGACCGAACTCATATTGACAATGCGGCCGGGCCTGCCGCGCCGTTCCTCGCCGGCCCCAAGCAGCGGCGCGAAGGCCTGAATGACCTGAAGCTGCCCGACCAGATTGATCTCGAGCTGGCGCCGGAAGTCTTTGATCGGCAGATGCAGCAATGGGCCTGGAACGGCGACGCCGGCATTGTTGACGAGGCCGGCAAGCGTTTCGCCCTCGAGACGCGCCTCGACGCTTCGGGCGGCGGCCTTGATGGCCTCATCGTCAGTCACGTCGAAAAGGAGCGGAACGACCGACGCCCCGTGCCGGGCCGCGAGCGCCGCGGCGTCGCTCTCCTTGCGGACTGAGGCAAAAACGAGGAACCCCTCCTCAACCAATAGGTCGACACAGGCTGCGCCAATACCCGTCGAGGCGCCCGTCACGACGATAGTCTTCAAACGCGTTCCCCCAAGGCGGCGACGAGACGCGCAAGCGCGACGCGCGTTTCGCCGTCGGCCAGACCGTCGACCTTCGCGCGGCGGAAGTGGCGCTGAAACGCCTCGACAGCCTGTACGGTCTGAGCGTCATAGACGCCGGTCTCATCGACGCCATAGCCGTAAGCCGCAAGATCGCGCTGCAGCGAAGCGACCTTGGCGCCCTCGTCGCC
Source organism: Methylocystis sp. B8 (assembly GCF_005771425.1). Lineage (GTDB taxonomy): Bacteria > Pseudomonadota > Alphaproteobacteria > Rhizobiales > Beijerinckiaceae > Methylocystis. Next base: position 124,226 of record NZ_VBTZ01000005.1, read on the forward strand.
AAGCGCGATCGTCGTCGCGCCTTCATAGGCGCTCTGGTCGACAACACGCCCGACGCCTCGACGGGCAAGCTCGTCCCAAGGGAAGAATTCGCCGGGATCGCGCTTGCGGCCAGGGGCGATATCGGAATGCGCCAGCACGCGCTCCGGCGTTATCGCGTGGCGTCGGCAAATGTCCTTGGCGAGCGCCGCGGTCGCCTCGATTTGCGCCGCAGTATAGGGACGCGGATCGAGGTAACCGGGATGAACGATTTCGATTCCGATCGAAGCGGAATTCATGTCCGTCTCGCCGGCCCAGAAGCTTATTCCTGCGTGCCAGGCGCGCTGCGACTCCGGCACGAGCTGCAGCACGCGCCCATCTTCCTCGACAAAATAATGCGCCGAGACCTTTGAGCGCGGATTGCAGAGCAAAGCGAGCGCCGACTCCGAAGTCGGCATCCCCGTGTAGTGGAGCACCAGAGACGAGATCGGCCGCAATCGCGCGCCACGATTGGGCGAGGGACATACTTTCGCCTCGGCGTAGTCGGGCTCGAAAAAACCCTCGCCGTCGCGCCAGGGCTGCGTCGCTGACAACCATTCCCGCGTGCGCGCCTCCGGATCGGCGCTGCGCAAAACGTCGGTGACAACGCAGGCGCTGTCAGCGCCCGCCGCGAGCGCGGCGATGGCGCGATCGGGGGTCAGCCCGCCGATGGCGACAAGAGGCGTTTCGCCGATTTGCCCCTTCCAGGCGCCGATGCGGGCGAGCCCTTGCGGCGCAAAAGCCATTTGCTTCAGGAGCGTCGGATAGATCGGCCCGAGCGCGACATAGTCGGCGCCGACGGACAGCGCACGGTCGAGTTCGGCTTGGTCATGAGTCGATACGCCGATTCTGACGCCGGCGCGGCGCAACGCCGTGATATCAGCGCCATCAAGATCGCTCTGGCCGAGATGGACGAAGTCGCAGCCTTCCTCGATCGCCAGCCGCCAATAGTCGTTGACGACGAGCTGAGCGCCATGTCGCGCGCACAATTCCCGCGCCGTCGCGATCTGCGCGCGGACCTCCGGCTCAGAACGATCCTTTACCCGCAACTGCACGAGCTTAACGCCTTGCGGCAGCACGCGAGAAAGCCAATTGGCGTCATCAACGATGAGGTAGAAGGGATCCAGAAACACGCTCACATGTCAGTCAGGTTTGCGTCGACCATTCAAAAGCTAGCTTTTCCGCGCACTGTGTGCGGCCCACAATCGATCGCCTAACTTCTTTATTTTAGGCGAACCTAAGAGACCGCCCACTGTGGAAAGTAGTTCGGAAACTTTCTTCAAAAGAAAAGGCGGAAAATATCGGTGTACAAACACCGGCGCCCCGCGCTCCAAAGCGCCGAAGTTCAGATCGGAAATTAAGCGCCTTCTTGAAGGAGGCGCGCTATCGACAAAAGCCTTCGGCCATTCCCTCACATGGCCGATATGGCGCGCCCAGGAAGCACGATAACTGCAAAATACCATGTGCTGAGTGTAACCCGAGACATTGACGCCGCCTGCATGCACGGTGTTGTGCAAGAATATGACGGCGTCGCCGGCCTTGGTTAGGAGCGTTACCGCCTCCTCTTTGAGCATTTCCATGTCTGAGGCGGGTTGCAGGTCATAGCGGGTGTGGCTGCCGGGCACTATGGAAAGCGGCGCATGTTCCAGCGTCATGTCGCTTAGATAGCAGATGACATTGACCCAAAGTGCGGAAGAATTCCGATAGTCTCCCTCCGGTTCTAGAATTCCATAATCAACGTGCAGCGCCGTGCGCTGGGGCGGGACGCCCTTCGCCTTGGATTTCTTCGGGACGTAAGCGCCTTTGAAGCAAACGAATTCTGGGCCAAATATACTTTTGAGAGCTGACGTGAGCTTGGGATTATCTATCATCGGGGCAAAAGTAGAAGCCCTGCAGAAGGCTTCGCTCATATCAATATTTTTATCTTCCAGGCCGAGGCTTTCAATCTCTTTATGCATAGCAGCGACTTCTGCAGCCGAGAAAATCTCAGGAACGACAAGAAAGCCATTCTTGGAAAAGAACAATCGCTGCTGAGCTTCGTCCATATCATCCCAAGCGTGCTGAAATACTTTTTTTGGTATTTCCATTACTAGAGGTTCCATGCCAAGTTCCTCACTCACCTGTTTCGGTTGACGATCCGTCATGGCACAAAAAATCCCGAGATCTAAGTTTGTTTCACCCTTTTTGGTTTGCCCCAACGCGATGATGTTCGCAACGCCTCTTTAGTTGCGAAACCTTGGCGATTCTAAACGAAAGCGAAGCGCCCTGCTTATTTGGGCGCAAGAGGAACCTCCAAAGCCCCTTTTCTACGCCAGTCTGTCAAAGGGGCGGCCGATAACCGGCGTCGAAGGCTCCGCCATGTCGCGCGGCGTCATCGGCTTGGCGAGGAAACCTGCGCGGCCTGCTTCGATTGCGAGGGCAAAGGCGCGCGCCATCAGGATAGGGTCGCCAGCGCGCGAAACGGCGGTGTTTAGCAGCACCGCGTCATAGCCCATCTCCATGACGAGCGCGGCATGGGAGGGCGCGCCAAGCCCAGCGTCGACGATCAGCGGCGTATCGGGAAAATGCGCGCGCAGCGCCCTCAGCGCGAAAACGTCATTGACGCCGCGCCCGGAGCCGATCGGCGCGGCCCAAGGCATCAGCACGCGACAACCTGCGTCGAGCAGTCTTTCCGCAACCACGAGATCGTCAGTCGTATAAGGAAAGACCTTGAAGCCGTCGTCGGCGAGAACGCGCGCCGCCTCGACGAGCCCGAAGACGTCAGGCTGAAGCGTGTCCTCCTCACCGATGACTTCAAGCTTGATCCAGTCAGTCGCAAACACTTCGCGCGCCATTTGGGCCGTCGCGATCGCCTCCTTGGTCGTGCGGCAGCCGGCGGTATTCGGCAGCACGCGCACGCCAATGTCCCGAATAAGGCTCCAGAAGGCTTCGCCCGCCCGCGCCCCGCCCGCTTCGCGCCGCAGCGAGACCGTGACGATTTCGCAGCCCGAAGCGCGAATGGCCTCAGCGAGGATCGCGGGCGAGGGATAGCGCGCCGTGCCGAGCAGCAGCCGCGAGGAAAGCGCGACGTCGTAAAGCCTCACCGAGTCATCCATCAGGCCTGCTCACCCGCCCTGTCTTGGAGTCACGATCTCGACGGCGTCGCCTTCGCGAAGCGGCGTTTCGGCGCGGTCCCTGGCGCGCACAAACTCCTGATTCAAGGCGGTGCCGACGGTCTTGTCGTCATACCCCAGTTCCTGCAGCAGCAACTGCAGCGTGGTCGCGCGGACGTCCTGCGATCGCCCGTTGATCTGAATGAGCATCCATCACCTCTGGGAAATACTCGTCGTTGACGACGACCTCAGCAGCGCGGCGCGCCAACGCCGGCGCAAGCAGGAACCCGTGGCGGTAGAGCCCATTGATATAGAGAGTGCGATCCCGTTTCAAAAGACGGGGCAGATTGTCGGGGAAGGCCGGCCGAAGGTCGGACCCCATTTCGACGATCTCGGCTTCCGCAAAAGCCGGGTGAATGGCGAAGGCCGAATTGACGAGTTCGATGACCGAGCGCGCGGTGACGCGGGCGCGCTCCTCATTCTCGATCATCGTCGCGCCGACCATGAACAGACCCTCGCCACGCGGAACGAGGTAGACCGGTCGGCGCGGATGCAGCATGCGCACGGGACGCGAGAGGGATATCTCCTCGCTGTGCAAAATCAGCATCTCCCCCTTCACGCCGCGTAGTCCAGAGAGGGCGTCGCGCGCCGCATAACCGCGGCAGTCAATGGTCCAATCGGGGGTAGTCGCCAATTCGGCGGCGTCACATCCAAAATGCAGCGTCACATTTGGCGTTTGAGCGAGCTGTTCGGTTAAGGCGACGAGCGCGGCGCGGGGGTCGAGATGCGCTTCTTGCCCAAAAAACAGCGCCGTTGCGAAGCGCCCTGTGAGATCAGGTTCGAGCGCCGCAATCCCTTGTTCGTCGAGCCTTTCGAAATGGCTGGCGCGCCGGGAAAAATCGACGAGTTCGGCGCGCTCGCGCTGTGGCGCGACGACAAGGCTGCCGGCGACCGTGGCGACGCCGAGTTCGCGCGACCAGAAGCCGAGCGCTTCTTCGCCGAGCGTCGCCACCAGAGGCTCGGCGCTTTCCAGCTCGCACCAGGGCGCGATCATGCCGCCGGCGAAACGCGAGCAGCCGAGGCCCGGCGACGCCTCGCGCTCGACAATTTCGACGTCGACGCCCTTCCGAGCGAGCGCGTAAGCCGCGCAGAGTCCGGCGACGCCGGCGCCGATCACACGCGCGAGCACCCTAGGCGCCTTTCTTGAATTTTCGCTGACACCATCCCTCCGCCAGTCTCAACTGGATCAGGTTCGAAGGGTCGCCGCTCCCGCGCCTCGCAGCGCCTCATGCGGCCTCTCAGCCCCTTGCGGCGAACTTGGCAGCGCGCCGCCGGGCGGGGCTCCCCCGGCGCATCTAGGCTCGCGCGAAAGCGCCGTAGCAGTCAAGCGTTGCGCCCAGCTCTTTCATTCGACCGCAGCGCGCCGGCACTTGCCAGAAATCAACCGATGGCCCAGTTTGAGCAAGAAAAGCGCATCGAAAAAGCGCTGCATAGGGAGAGAAATCATGAGCTTCCGTCACAAAATGGCCAGCGTCCGCGCGGCGTTGGCCCTTCTTGGCTTGCTCGCTTGCGCAACCCTGGCCCCGCCGGCCGAGGCCGCGCAGCTTAGCAAATATTTCCCTCTTCCGAACTCGTTGAGCATCAGCGGCGTTCCGCGCGATGCGCTCCTAAAAATTCAGTCGAACTGGCTGCAGAACGGCCTCGACAATCTCAAGAAGGCGCGCGCCGAGGCCGAAGCGGCCCTCGAAAAAGCGAAATCCGGCGCGGCCGATCAGGTCGCCGCTGCGGAAGAGAACGTCAAAAAACTCGATGGAATGATTGCAGAGGCTCAGGAAGAACTGGCGCTCTCAGACAACAATGACTCGTCGCATGAGATCCAAAGAGAACGCAAACGCAAGTTGATGCTTAATCTCAATCAATGGATCAATGAACTCAATCGTCTCGCCACGGAGCAGATGAAGATCGCCATTCTGAAGGACGGCGCCGAAGCCATGGTGGCGCAAAACCGCAATTACCAGCTGTCGGAACAGGCGGACAATCTGGAAAAGGCGAAGCGCGACCCCAGCATCGAAAACTGGGGCGAGAAATAACCCAGAACCGACAGATTAGAGGATGTCGTCTGGCGCCGCGGCGGGCGCCGACAATTCGCCATTGAGCTTCGCAAGCCGTCGCGTTGCGTTTTCCAGCGCTTCGGCCGCCCGCGCAGATAGTACGTCGTTCGCGTTGCGCATAGCTTCGAGTTCAGCGCGCAGCGTGGCGAAGTCGGTCTCCATCCCCAGCGCTTTGGCGCGTGCGTCCGTCGCCTCATCCGCAATCGCCAGCGCGGCCATCACGATGATGCGCTGCTCGCCAATCTCGCCAAAGCTCTGGCGCATCGACTCGATCTTGCTCTCGACATAATGACCGAGCTCTTCAATGCGCTGCTCCTCGCCGTCCTCGCAAGACATGCGATAGGTGCGCCCGGCGATCGAAAGGACGACTGCGCCCATATCAGTTCTCGCGCGCCGGAGTTATAACCGTCGCGGCAAGAGCGGCGACGACGCCTTCGCTCGCGTTTTCGAGCCGTCGCAGCACTTCATCGCGGCCCTTCTCCAGAGTGTTCTGTCGCGCAAGCGCGGCGTCGAGATCGAGCGCAAGGCGCGAACGGTCGTCTTGCATGATGGCGAGCTCTTCTTCGAGTTCGGCGCTGGAAAGTTCGTCTTCGAGTTTATCGGCGACAGTGCGCTCCAAATGCGAGAGCGCAGCTTGGAGTCCGGCGATCGCGGCCTCGAGCCTCTTGGAGTTTTCCTCGCTGCGCTTATCTGAGTGGTTCATCGCCGGTCGCTGGAGTTGCAAGGCTTTCGGGCGCGGCGGGCGGGCCGGGGCGATTCGCTTGCCAGCCTGTACCTAGCATGAATCGGCGAAATCGAAACCGCGCCGAATGGCGTAAGCTTGGCGCGTTGACAGGGGGGCGCGAGGTGCTATCACACGCCAGCCTTCAAAGGCGGCGGGCTCGGACGGCGAGAGCCGCGCAGAGTGCTTGCGGCGCAAGGAGATTTTCCAAATGACGGTGAGAGTGGCGATCAACGGCTTCGGGCGCATTGGCCGCAATATCCTGCGCTACATCATCGAGACCGGGCGCACGGACCTCGAAGTCGTCGCCATCAACGATCTCGGCCCCGTTGAGACCAATGCGCATCTTCTGCGCTACGATTCCGTGCACGGCCGCTTTCCGCATGAGGTGAAAGTCGCCGGCGACACGATCGACGTCGGCCGCGGTCCAATCAAAGTCACCGCCATCAAGAACCCGGCGGAACTTCCTTACAAGGATCTCAAGATCGACATCGCGCTGGAATGCACCGGCCTCTTCACCGCGCGCGACAAGGCGAAGCTGCTCCTCGACGCCGGCGCGAAGCGCGTGCTTGTTTCCGCGCCCGCCGACGGCGCTGACATTACGGTCGTCTATGGCGTCAATCACGACAAGATCACCAAGGACCATCTCGTCATTTCCAACGCGTCCTGCACGACGAACTGCCTCGCGCCGGTCGCCAAGGTGCTGCATGAGGCGATTGGCATCGAGAAGGGGATCATGACGACGATCCACGCCTATACGGGCGATCAGCCGACGCTCGACACGATGCACAAAGATCTCTATCGCGCCCGCGCGGCGGCGCTGTCGATGATCCCGACGTCGACCGGCGCGGCGAAGGCCGTCGGACTCGTGCTGCCCGAACTCAACGGCAAGCTCGACGGCTTCGCCATGCGCGTGCCGACTCCCAATGTGTCGGCGGTTGATTTGAAGTTTCTGGCCAAGCGCGCGACGACCAAGGACGAGGTGCACGCCGCGATCAAAGCCGCCGCTGACGGTCCTCTCAAGGGCGTGCTCGGCTATACGAGCGAGAAGCTCGTGTCGATCGACTTCAACCACAATCCGCTTTCATCCTGTTTCCATCTCGACCAAACCAAGGTCATGGACGGCAATCTCGTGTCGATCCTGTCCTGGTACGACAATGAATGGGGCTTCTCCGGCCGAATGACCGATGTCGCGAGCGTGATCGGCAAGCTTCTCTAAGCTTCGCTCCGTGATACCGACGCGGACCTTCTGGTCCGCGTCTCTTTTCCAAGCCGTGATTGGACGCTTCAAATGACCGCCTTCCGCACTCTCGACGACGTCGACGTCAAAGGAAAGCGCGTGCTGCTGCGCGTCGATCTCAACGTGCCGATGGAGGAAGGCCGCGTCACCGACGCGACGCGCATCGAGCGCGCGCTGCCGACGATCAACGAAATCGCGGAAAAGGGCGGCAAAGTGATCCTGCTTTCGCATTTTGGCCGACCGAAAGGTCAGCGCGTCGATGAGGATTCGCTGCGCCACGTCGTCCCGACGCTCGAACATGTTCTCAAGCGCAAGATCGCCTTCGCTAACGATTGCGTGGGAGAGGACGCCGCTCGCGTGGTCGACGCGCTCAAGAACGGCGATGTCGCCTTGCTCGAGAACACCCGCTTCCACAAGGGCGAAGAAAAGAACGCCGACGACTTCGTCGAGGCGCTCGCAAAAAACGGCGACATCTTCGTCAGCGACGCTTTCTCGGCGGCGCATCGCGCGCATGCGTCGGTCGAAGGAATAGCGCATAGACTGCCCGCGTTCGCGGGCCGCGCGATGCAGGCGGAGCTCGAAGCGCTTGAATCGGCGCTCGCCCATCCGCAGCGCCCGGTCATGGCGATCGTCGGAGGCGCGAAAGTTTCAACGAAGCTCGAACTCCTGGGCAATCTCGTCGAGAAGGTCGATTATCTCGTCATCGGCGGCGGCATGGCGAACACCTTCCTTGCGGCGCAAGGCAAGGCCGTCGGCAAGTCGCTTTGCGAACATGATCTCGCGCAGGCGGCGCGCGATATTCTCGCCAAGGCTGAAAAAGCGGGCTGCGCCATCGTTCTGCCCATCGATGTGACAGTTGCGCAGAAATTTGAGGCGCATACGCCGTCACATATCGTCTCCGTCGATCATGTCGGCGAAAACGACATGATCCTCGACGTCGGACCGAAATCCATCGCCCATGTCGAGTCGCTTCTCGCCAAGTGCAAGACGCTGGTGTGGAACGGGCCGTTCGGCGCGTTTGAGTTGCCGCCCTTCGACGAAGGCACGAACGCCGTCGCGCAGACGGCGGCTCGACTCACAGTCGAGGGCAAGCTTCTCTCGATCGCCGGCGGCGGCGACACTGTCGCGGCGCTCAATCAGGCGCATGCAGCTCAGGAATTTTCCTATGTGTCGACGGCGGGCGGCGCCTTCCTCGAATGGCTCGAAGGCAAAACGCTGCCAGGCGTCGCCGCGCTGATGCGATAGTCGGTCTGCGCGCGCTCAGAGCCCGCTACAAATTGGCAAGCGTCGCTTCGGCCGTTGAGACAGTGGCCTCGCCCGAATTCTCCTCGACGTTGATCCATTTGACGACGCCGTCATCGATGAGCGCCGAATACCGCTTGCCACGCACGCCCAAGCCCGGCGCGGTGAGATCGAGTTCGAGCCCGAGCGCTTTGGCGAAGGTCGCCGAGCCGTCCGCGAGCGCGTCGATCTTGCCGCCGCCCCCCGACTCCTTCACCCAGGCGTCGAGCGCAAAGATGTCGTTGACCGCCGTGACCGCCACCACCTGCACGCCCTTCGATTTGATTTCATCCGCCTTGGCGATGAAGCCCGGCAGATGTTTCTTGTGGCAGGTCGGCGTATAGGCCCCGGGAACGCTGAAGAGCGCCACCCTACGTCCCGCGAAATAGTCCTTTGTGCTGACCGGCTCGGGGCCATTCTTGCCCATGACGGTCAGCTTGACGTCGGGGAGCCGGTCTCCAGCTTGAATTGTCATGCCCAATCTCTCGCTCTGGTGTAAGGTGAGGCTTAGTCTAGATAGCGCATTTCCCATTCTTGTGTCGCGTCGAGCGTCGCGTTGCGGCCGCTCTTGTGAGCTTCGCGGAGCCGAGGCAACATGCGCGCAGCCGGCGCAGCGATTCTGGAGGACATGCCAATGTCAGATTCTCGAAACGATGGAAGCGGCAAGACGCCGCCTGACGCGTGGGTATGGAGCCAGTATCGCGGCGAGTCGCCGGATTCATCCGCTCCACTTGGGTTGGCCCGCGCGTCGAAGACCGAGGAACCGTCGGCGACTCGGGCCGCAGTCGATCCACCGCCGCCTCCGCGCGGCGGCGCCGGCGGGGGAGCGATCGCCTTTATCGTGGCGCTCGCCATTCTGACCCTCGCCGCCGCATCCTGGTGGCTCGCCGCCTCGCGTTCGCCGCCGCCCCCAGTTGCGCCCGATGCGCCGCCCGTTGAAGAACGCGGCGCGCTTCCAGCGCCCGTAGACGTCCCGCCGCCCGAACCTGCCGCCCCGACGACGCAAGAGGGCGCCGCGCCGCCGGCCGATGCTGCTCCGCCAGCCGCGGCAGCCACCGACCAAGGCCAACAGCCAGGCGCGACGAACGAGCCCGGAGAAAAGCGTAAAAAGTCCAAGAGACATCACCGCGACTAGAGCGCGGCTCGCGAAAAGGCGGAAGCGGGTTTTTCGCGTAAAGCGCGCCCTAACTCTATCATCGATCACGTTATTCGCATTTGGGCGATTTCGCCCAAATGCGGCGTGATCTCGCGTCGATCAGGTGCGCCAGGGATGCTCGGGAAGGTCGCAAACGCCGAGCGTCTCGACGCCGGCCCACGCAACCGCGTGATCATTATCGACGGAGGAGCCGCTGACGCCGATGGCGCCGATCATCACGCCGTCAGCATCGACGATGGGGAGGCCGCCCGGAAAGGTGATAAGCCCATCATTCGAGTGCTCGATGCCGTAAAGCGGACCGCCCGGCTGCGACAGCTTGCCGATCTGACCGGTCGGCATGCCAAAGAAAACGGCGGTCTTCGCTTTCTTCATCGCAATGTCGATGCTGCCGACCCAGGCGTCGTCCATCCGCTCAAACGCCTTTAGAACGCCGCCAGAATCGACGACGGCGATACACATCTGAGTTTTAAGCTCGATCGCCTTCCGACGCGCCGCGGCGATCGCCTTGTGAGCCTGTTCGATCGAAACATGCATCCGCCGATCTCCCTATTAGAAATTGGTTCGGGCTCTTGGCGCAAAGCTAGAGCGCTAAGCGCTTGAGCGCAGACCTCGCGATTAATTCGCGGGAATCTCGAGCGCGCGCGCGATCAACGCCTTCGCTTCTTCGCTGTCCCACGCGGCCGGGCCGTTCATCAGGCCGATCTGGCAACCGTCGGGGCCAATAAGCAACGTGGTCGGCAGGCCCAACGCCTTCCCTGACTGCTTCATCTCGTAAAAGATGTTGGCCTTGGGGTCGCTGTAATAGGTCAGCGACTTGACGCCCGTCTCGGCGAGAAACGCTTTCGCCCTCTCAAGACGCGTCGTGTCGACGTTGACGGCGACGACCTGGAAATTCTGTCCGGCGAACGCCTCTTGCAGCCTGTCGAGCGCCGGCATCTCAGCGCGGCAAGGCACGCACCAGGTCGCCCAGATGTTGAAAAGCGCCGTCTTGCCCTTGAAGGAGGCGAGCGACACCGGCGCGCCGTCCGGTCCGTCGAAGGAATAGTCTGGCAGCGGCTCCGGCTTCGCGGCGATCGTCATCGCCGCGACCTCGCCCTTGGCAAGATCCTTCACATTGGCGGCGACCTTGGCCGATGTCGCGCAAGCAGCGTCGCTGTCGGACGCCGGGGCCGCGCTCTGCTGCGCCGTTCCGGCGGGTTTCGCGCCTTCGTCATCCGCGCTTCCGGGCGGTTTCTTGCCGCCCATGCTGCCGATCACGTATAGAAACGCCACGCTCGCCGCCATTGTGATCAGCGCCGCCTTCGCGACAAACAGGAACGATCGCTGGGGCGGCGGCGGTTTCGACATGAGAGCGCAGTCTCCGAGGCTAAAAATGACGAGCAAGATATGGGGCGGACGCTTCCAAAGCGCAACCGACGCGGTTCTGGAGGCGATCAACGTTTCGATCGACTTCGATAAGCGCCTCAGCTTGCAGGATGTCCGCGGCTCGCTCGCCCATGTCGCCATGTTGGCTGAAACCGGAATCGTTTCGCGCGACGACGCGGCGAAGATCGCCGAAGGGTTGGAGCGGGTCAAAGAGGACATCGAGAACGGACGTTTCGAATTCTCGCGCGCGCTCGAAGACATTCACATGAATGTCGAGTCGCGGCTTGCCGAACTGATTGGGCCAGCGGCGGGGCGCCTACATACGGCGCGCTCGCGCAATGATCAGGTAGCGACCGATTTTCGCCTTTACATCCGCGATGAGATTGACGCGCTCGATCGCGAACTCGCGGACCTGCAAACTGCGCTTGCGACCCGCGCGCTGCAGGAAGCGGCGAGCGTCATGCCGGGCTTTACGCATCTCCAATCAGCGCAGCCGGTGACGCTCGGCCATCATCTTCTCGCCTATGTCGAGATGACCGCACGCGACCGAGGGCGTCTGCGCGACGCGCGCGCCCGCTTGAACGAATGTCCGCTCGGCGCCGCGGCGCTCGCCGGCACGAGCTTTCCGATCGACCGCGAGATGACGGCGCAAGCGCTTGGCTTCGATCGGCCGACGGCGAATTCGCTCGACAGCGTCTCCGATCGGGACTTCGTTTTGGAGACGCTGAGCGCGGCGGCGATTTGCGCGACGCATCTGTCCCGCTTCGCCGAAGAGATCGTGCTTTGGACGACGCCGCAATTCGGCTTCATCGCGCTCTCCGACAAATTCACCACCGGCTCGTCGATCATGCCGCAGAAGCGCAATCCCGACGCCGCCGAACTCGCGCGCGGCAAGTCGGGTCGCGTGATCGGCGCGCTCGTCGCGCTGCTCGTCGTCATGAAGGGCCTGCCGCTCGCCTATTCGAAGGACATGCAGGAAGATAAGGAGGGCGCCTTTGACGCGCTCGACACGCTGTCGCTCTGCATTGCTGCGCTCGCGGGCATGGTCCGCGACATGCGTGTTGATCGTGCGCGCATGAAGGCGGCCGCCGGCGCGGGCTATGCGACCGCGACCGATCTCGCCGATTGGCTGGTGCGAGCGCTTTCGCTTCCATTCCGCGAGGCGCATCACGTCACCGGCCGCATCGTCGCGCTCGCCGAAGCGCGCGGCGCGGGCCTCGAAGATTTGACGCTTGAGGAAATGAAAAGCGTCGAGCCGCGCATCAACGTCGAAGTGTTCAACGTGCTCGGCGTTGAAAAGTCGGTGCAGAGCCGCAAAAGCTTTGGAGGCGCGTCCCCCGATAATGTGCGCGCCGCCGCGCAGGCCTGGCTCGACAGGCTGAAGGCCGAATGAACGAGTTCCCGGCGCGACTCTATCTCGCGACCCCGCCGCTGGCTGACGCGGCGGATTTTGCGCCTGCGCTCAACGAGGCGCTGACTGCTGGCGACGTTGCGAGTCTGCTCATTCGTTTCGCGGGCGCCGACGAGCGCGCCAATGAAGCGATCGTGCGCGCGCTGGCGCCAACTGCGCAAGAGAAGGATGTCGCCGTTCTCGTGGCCGCGGCGCCAAATGTCGCGCTGCGCGCCGGCGCTGATGGCGCGCATGTTTCGGGTTGCGGCGAAGCGCTTGCCGACGCGATCAAGAAATTGTCGCCGCGCTACATCGTCGGCGCCGGCGATCTCGAAACGCGCGACGACGCGATGCGCGCCGGCGAAGCAGGCGCGGATTATGTGATGTTTTCGGATCTCAATCACGAAGCGTTGGTTGAGCGCGTCGCCTGGTGGGCGGAACTTTTCAACACGCCCTGCGTCGCCAGCGCCAATACGCTCGCCAACGTCGCGCCCCTCGCCGAAGCCGGCGCCGACTTCGTTCTGCTCGACGACGCTGTCTGGAGCGACGCGCGCGGGCCGGCGGCCGCCGTTGCTGAGGCCCAGGCGCGGCTCAAGGGAGAACGGCAATGATCCGAGGGCGATCGAGCAAAAGGCTTCCTCATCCTGAGGAGACCCCGAAGGGGTCGTCTCGAAGGACGAGGAAGCCGCTCATTTTTCTATTTCAATTCGCCCTCGTCCTTCGAGGCTCGCTTCGCTCGCGCCTCCTGGCGACGCTCGCCATCATCGCCATTTTGACGCCTGCCGTCGCGCGCGCGGCCGCGAATGGCGCGCCGGTATCGCCCGATCTCGCCTTCGGGGCCTATCAGCGCGGCGATTACACGGGCGCGATGAAGGAGGCGAAGAAGCGCATCGCCGCCAATCCCAAGGATGCGGCGGCGCTCACCCTTATCGGCCAGCTTTACCTCGAAGGCGCGGGCGTGCCGCGCGATCTCTCGACCGCGATGGAGTGGTTCAAGCGCGGCGCCGACTCTGGCGACAAAGAAGCGGCATATATCTACGGCGCTGCGGCGCTCAATGGTTCAGGCGCGCAGAAGAACCGCGCCGCCGCCCGCGCCTATCTTGAAAAGGCGGCGACGCAGGATCACCCCGCAGCCTTGCATCTCCTTGGCGAGATCGCGCTCGAAAATGAGGGCGCCACGTCTGACTTCGGCAGAGCGGCGGATTATTTCCGGCGCGCTGCGGCGAAGGGCAACGCGGATTCGCTCTACGCCCTCGGCGTTCTTTACAAGACCGGTCGGGGCGTTCCAAAGGACGAGCGCGAGGCGGCGGAGTGGTTCAGGCGCGCCGCCGAACTCGACTTCGCGCCGGCGATGGTCGAATTCGCCGTTCTCCAATTCAACGGCGTCGGCGTGCCGCGAGATCGCAACGCCGCGGCGCAATGGTTTCGCAAAGCGGCGGTGAAGGGCAATGCGGTCGCGCAAAACCGTCTCGCCCATATTCTCGCCCAGGGCCTCGGAGTTGAGGCTAATCTCACTGAGGCGCGGGAGTGGCGAGATAAATCGCGGGAAGCGGGTCTGAACGATCCCTCGCTGGATTATCTCTCAAACGCGTCCGAGCCGCCGAAGCCAACCGTCGGCAAATGAGCGCCGCCGCGAGCGCGGCGACGCTGCGGACAGTCGCCTTCTTGCGCCGTTTCGTTAAGCCGCACATCCAATCGCTGACGGCGCCTTTGCGAGCCGTTCAGGCGCTCGTCGAAAGATTCTCTCCCGAACGACGCGCGCCTTTTGCGCCGCAAGTTTCCGGCGATTGGAATCCTACTTCCGGCGCTGCGGTCGCAACGCTGTTCTATCTCCATGGCGGCGCCTTTCTCATCGGTTCGCCGCGGCTTTTTCGCTATGCTTCGCGGGAGTTCGCGCACGCGGGCTTTGACGTCTTCGCGCCGGCCTATCGGCTTGCCCCTGAGCATATCTTTCCGGCCGCGCTCGAAGATGTGCTGCGCGCCTACCGAACTTTTATCGAGGCGCGGCCAGGACCTTTCGTCATTGTTGGAGATTCGGCTGGCGGCGGGCTTGCGGTCTCTTTGATGCTGCGCATCCGCGATGAAGGCTTGCCGCCGCCCGTCGCCGCGGCGCTGTCTTCGCCTTGGGTCGATCTTGCCGCAAGCGGCGCCTCGATGCGCGAGAATGAAGAGCGTGACCCTCTGTTTACCCGCAAGGACATCCTCCTCGGCGCCCGAGCGGTTCTCGGACGCCAAAGCGCAAGAAATCCGCTCGCTTCGCCGATCTATGCCGATCTTTCCGGCCTACCGCCGATGCTCGTTCACGTCGGCGCTGACGAAGCACTGAGGGACGACTCGACGCGGCTTGTCGCGCATGCGCGCCAAGCGGGAGTCGACGCGCGACTCGAGACGTGGCCTTGCGTGCCTCACGCGTGGCAGTTGATGCGCTTTCTCCCGGAAGCGCGCGAGTCGAGGGCGAAAGCGATTGAATTCTTGAAAGCGCGCGTCGCTCAAACGGCGGCTTGGGCCGAATAGGCGCCTCTCTCTCCCATCATTCGGCGGCCAAGAGCAATTCCTCCGGCATGCCCCGTCCGGAACGCGTGAGAAAGCGGCGGCACTGCTGCTCGCGATCGTAGCCGAGCAACGTGCCGAGCATGAAGTCTTCCTCCACCGTGAGGGCGTTGAGCGGCCGCGTTACGAAGGAACGCGCCACGGCGACGAACGCGGGCCGGCCAAAGAAAAGGTTTACCTTCGCCGGGCTGAGCTCCTGGACGAAGTGATGGATGCCTTGCGCCTCCAGCTTGCCGAGCACCAACTCCAATTCCTGACGGCTGACGGTCATGAGAAACAGGCCGCGAACGCCACGTCCATATTCGTAGATGTTGTGATGAAAGAGTCGCAGCACCGGCGCAGCATCGGGGGACCGAACGCGCGCAGACGACTGGGTCCGAACATCCTGCACAATCAAATTAACTGGCTCAGCCATGCCGTCACTCTTTTCTCGGTCATGCCGGATTGGGTGTCCTGATCCAGGGCGAGGCCCACGAACTTGCCGTCCCGCTCGGCAGTTGAGCCGACATAGTCATAGCCGGCGGTTTCAGTGAAGCCGATCACTTGGGCGCCGAGAGCCGACACCTCGTCGTAAAGGATGCCCATCGCGTCGACGAAGGAGAGCGGATAGGTCTGCTGGTCGCCGGTGCCGAACAGGGCGACCTTCTTGCCCTTCAGATTGGCGCCGCGCAGCTTGTCGATGTTCTCTTCCCAATCCGTCTGCAAGGTGCCGTCGCCATAGGTCGGCGAACCCAGAATCAGCAGATGGCAGTTCTCGAAGTCGTCCGTCGTGGCGTCCTTGATGTCGACAGACCGCCCCTGACATTTCTTCGAAATTTTGGAAGCTACCCCCTTTGTCGCGCCGCCGTCGGAACCGAAGATAACCGTGATGCTCATACCCGCGCCTCGTCCGCGAAATTTGGCCATCAACATCAGCGGTTACGCCAAGAAAAGCAGAGGAAGCCCCTCAATCGCGAACACGCCGCTAAAGACCTATGTAATATAGCGCGTCTCTATTGTTTAGAAAAATCAAATATTCTGGAATGAATGTAATTCTCCGCATCTCTACTCTGGATTTATTTTAATTCCGAAGCACAGTGTTGATACCGTAGTGATAAGAGAACCGGCCCCGTTTCGCTATCATCGTCAAATCGACACGGACCTTTGGACAGGCGCTGACTCCATTGGTATGCCGCAGAGCCTGCGAGTCGCCGGCGAAAGCGATCCAATTCTTAAAGCGAGTCGTTCAAGCGTCGGCGTGCGCGCTGATTATCGCTAGGCGCTGCCCCATGGACCGGGCGGCGGTGAGAGCGGCGTGCGTCCGTCCTTCGGCAGGAAAGACGTCTCGTCCGCGCGCGACGCATCAATCGCGGCAAGCTCTTCTCCCGCCAGCGCGACCGGAATGTCTTGGCCTCCCCCGAATTTTACGAGCGCCGCGACGCGCGCGTCGACGCTTGGATGAGTCGCGAGCCAGCCCGACTCCGGATGAAGCGCGGGCGATTCAATGAAGAAATACTGCATGCGCGAGGGCATGTTCGGAATCGCGCCATGCGCTTCGATCTTGCGCAACGCCGAAATCATGGCGTCGGGGTTCTTCGTCAATTCGACGCTGCCGGCGTCTGCAAGAAATTCGCGCGAGCGCGATAGCGCAAAGCGGATCAGCACCGAGGCGCCCCAGCTCAGAGCAATGATGAATAGCGCGACAAGAATGGCGAGAGCGGCGCCGCCATTGCCCTTTCTGTCATTGCTGCCTTCTGGCCGATGCGGCGAGAAACCGAAAGGAAAATCCCAGCGGCGAATCGTCAGATCGGCGACGAAGGCGAAGATGCCGGCGAAGATAACGGCGATTACAAGAAGCTGAGCGTCGCGATTACGTATATGGGTCAGCTCATGCGCGAGCACCGCTTCCAGTTCAGCGTCGGTCAGATACCGGGTCAAACCGCGAGTCACCGTAATCTTATATTGTCCCTCCCTGAGCCCCGAGGCGTAGGCGTTGAGCGCGTCACTTTCGATGATCTGCAAAGCAGGAATCGGCACGCCCCGGGAGATGCACAAATTTTCGAGGAGGTTGTAAATGCGCGGCGACTCTGCGCGCGACAGATTCGCCGCGCCCGTGGCGAAGTCGATCATCTTCTGGTGGAAGAGATAGGCGATGGCGAACCAGACGCCCGCCGCGATGACGCCGATCCACCATCCGCGTTTTAGATCGTCGACGGCGAGCGCAAAGATGTAATCGAAAGGCGCGCCTGGCTGCGCATTCATCGCTTCGATGATGAGCGCGAAGGAGAACATCAACGCCAGCAGCAGGACGACAAAGCCCGCGAGCAGGAAGGCCGAGCGCAGCCTATTGGCGCGAATGTGAGAATAGAGGCCGTAGGCTTTGAACATTATCTTTCCACCGAACTTACGGGCTGTCATTCCCAACGCGCGCGACAGCGCGCGATCAGGAATCTAGGGTCGATGATGGATCTGGATTCCCGGGGATTCGAACAGCTTAAAACTGCACCTTCGGCGCGGCTTCGATCGCCCGCTGCTCCGACTCGTCGAGCTCGAAATAGTCGAGCGGCTCGAAGCCGAAGCGTTGCGCAATCAGGAAGCCCGGAAAGCCTTCGCGCGTGGCGTTATATTCCGCGACCGTGTTGTTGAGGAATCGCCGCGCCGCGGAAATCTTGTTTTCGATGTCCGACAG
Source organism: Methylocystis sp. B8 (assembly GCF_005771425.1). Lineage (GTDB taxonomy): Bacteria > Pseudomonadota > Alphaproteobacteria > Rhizobiales > Beijerinckiaceae > Methylocystis. The sequence goes on from NZ_VBTZ01000005.1 coordinate 141,816, forward strand.
TTCGCTCTGCAGCTGCTGGAAATTCTGGTTCGCCTTCAGATCCGGATAGGACTCGGACAGCGCGATCAATCGCGACAGCGCGCCGGTCAGCGCGCCCTCCGCAGCGCCTTGCTGCGCCGGACCTTGCGCCGCCACGGCGGCGTTACGAGCCTTTACCACGTCTTCCAGCGTGCTTTTCTCATGGGCGGCGTAGCCTTTGACCGTCTCGACGAGATTGGGCACGAGATCGTGGCGCTGCTTGAGCTGCACGTTGACGTCGGAAAAGGCTTGCTTGCCGCGCTGGCGCAGCGACACAAGGCCGTTGTAAACGCCCACCAGCCAGAGGGCGACGGCGGCGACGAGCCCCAGAAAAATCAGCAAAGACATGGCGCGCTCCCACTGGCGCGCCGCCCCGCGCGGCGGCGATTGCTTTTTGCGCCTGCATGTTATCCGCCTTTAGCGGCTAGGCAAAGACGCGCCGCTCCCTTAGATTTGACGGACGCGCCGGTCGCGCCTATCTCAAGGAAACGCAAAGAGCCACGGCGAACATAAATGGCCATTCTGCCGATCATTACGCTTCCGGATCCGCTGCTGCGAAAGGTCTCAGAGCCTGTCGACCGGGTCGACGCAGAGGTGCGTCGTCTGCTCGACGATATGCTGGAGACGATGTACGAGGCGCCGGGCATCGGACTTGCGGCGATCCAGGTCGCCGTGGCGAAGCGCATCGTCGTCGTCGACATCGGCAAGACCGAGGAGACGCGGTCGCCGCTTTTCCTCATCAACCCGGAAATCGTCTGGGCGTCGGAGGAATTGAGCGTCTATCAGGAAGGCTGCCTGTCGGTGCCGGACTATTTCGAGGACGTGAAGCGGCCGGCGCAGGTGCGCCTGCGTCATCTCGACCGGGAAGGCGCTCTCCAGGAATTCGACGCCGAAGGACTGCTCGCGACCGTTGTGCAGCATGAGCTCGAGCATCTCGAAGGCGGTCTCTTCATCGACCATTTGTCGCGGCTGAAACGCGAACGCGTGGTCAAGAAGTTCAATAAGGCGGCGCGCTTCGACGAGATCGCCGCCCAGCGGCGCGCGGCCGCGGAGCGTCAGTCGGAACAAGCCGGGGCCTGACGATTGCGCGAGGGAATGCGCGTCGTCTTCATGGGCACGCCGGAATTCGCAGCCCGTCTGCTCAACGAAATCGTCTCTCGCGGCCATGAGATTGTGGCCGTCTATACGCAGCCGCCGCGTCCGGCCGGACGGGGCATGACGGAAAAAAAGTCCGCCGTGCACCTCTTGGCCGAGAGCCTTAAGCTTCCCGTTCGTACGCCGAAAAGCCTGAAGGGCGCCGACGCGCAGGCTGAGTTCGCCGCGCTTGACGCGGACGTGGCGGTCGTCGCCGCCTACGGCCTGCTGCTGCCTCAGCCGATTCTCGACGCGCCGCGATATGGCTGCCTCAATCTCCATGGCTCGCTGCTGCCCCGCTGGCGCGGCGCCGCGCCGATCCAGCGCGCGATCATGGCAGGCGACGCAGAGAGCGGCGTCATGGTGATGAAAATGGAGGCTGGTCTCGACACCGGCCCCGTGGCGCTGACGGCGAAGACCCCAATCGACGCCGAAATGACGGCAGGCGAGTTGCATGACCGTCTTGCGGAACTCGGCGCGCCGCTTACGGCGCAGGCGCTCGATCTGCTCGCCAAGGGGGAATTGCATTTCACGCCGCAGGCCGAAGAGGGCGCCTGCTATGCGAAAAAAATTGAAAAGTCCGAGGCGCGGATCGATTGGCGCCGATCGGCGCAAGAGGTCCATAATCTCGTGCGCGGCCTCTCGCCCTTTCCGGGCGCTTTTTTCGAGGCCGATCTCGGCCATAGCAGGGAACGCGTGAAGGTCTTGCGCGCACGGAAAGAGAATGGAAAGGGCGCGCCGGGCGTCGCGCTCGACGATAATGGGCTCATCGCGTGCGGCGCCGGCGCGCTGCGGCTAATACGCGTGCAACGCGCCGGCAAGGGCGAGATGGATTTTGAAGAATTCGCGCGCGGCCGCAGGCTGACGCGCGGCGTCTCGCTTGCCTGACATGCATCGCTTCGCGCTTACCATCGAATATGACGGCGGACCCTTCGTCGGCTGGCAGCGGCAGGCGAATGGAATTTCTGTCCAGCAGCGTCTCGAGGAAGCCGTCGCCGCGATCAATGGCGGCGAACGCGCCGTTGTGCACGGGGCTGGCCGCACGGACGCCGGCGTTCATGCGCTGGGGCAAGTGGCCCATGTCGATCTTTCGCACGACTGGCGCGTCGACCGGCTGCGCGACGCGATCAATGCGCATCTGAAGCCTGATCCGATTGCTTTGCTTTCAGCGCGCACGGTCGGCGATGATTTCGAAGCTCGCTTTTCGGCGATCCGCCGGCATTATCTCTATGTCATCGACAATCGCCGCGCGCCGTTGACGTTGAATCGCGGCCGCGCCTGGCACGTCAAGCGCCCGCTCGACGTCGAAGCCATGCATCGAGCAGCGCAGTCGCTCGTCGGGCGTCACGACTTCACGACGTTTCGCGCTTCCGAATGCCAGGCGAATTCGCCGATGCGCACGCTGGAGCGTCTTGATGTCCGCCGCGACGGCGAGCGTATCGAGATCGTCGCTTCGGCGCGCTCCTTCCTGCACAATCAGGTGCGCTCAATGGCGGGCTCGCTGGAGCATGTCGGCAGCGGCAAGTGGCGCGTCGAAGATCTTGCGCTGGCGCTCTCAGCGAAAGACCGCGCGCGCTGCGGACAGGTCGCGCCGCCACACGGTCTCTACCTTGTCGCTGTCGATTATTAGTGCAAGATTTGCGTGGCGAGACCCTTTACTGCTTGTCGCCCGCGCTTCCTGCATCGCCCTCCGGCGACGGCTTAGTCGCATCATGCTTCACCGCAGGCGGCTTCACCGTTTTCTTCGCGACATGTTTGACGGCGCCGGGCGCTGCGGATCTTTCTTCCTTGGCGAGCGCGCCATGAATGGGCAGGAAGCTTGCCGACAATACCGCGGCCAATATGCCGTTTGCGCAAGATCGCTGATTCATCACTTGATGGTCCCCTCAAAAGTGAGACCCCCTGCCGAATCATCGGCCCGCCCCGCACATATCAGGCCGCTCAACGATGATGAAGTTAGGTCGCCGCCACGCCGGCGCTGCGGTGATTTCGTGACGGAATTCGTTCGGTTTGAAGCAGTTTGACGAACTGGTTAACGAGTTCTTGAAAAAATTGCGGCCATCATTCGCCGTCGGCGGCTTCCGTTTCCTCCGGCTTGATCGCCTCGCTCGGAGAGGCCTCGTTCTTGACCGGCAGAGTAGCGGGAAGTCTCGCTACGGGCCGCTGCGCGGTCGGAGTCTTCTCCTGTGCGAGCGCGCCGTGAAGCGGGATGATGCTGGCCGACAGGACAGCAGCGAGAATGCCGTTCACGCAGGGTCGACGATTGGTCATATGTCCTCCCTCGATCTCACGGCGCCGATTCAACTGCTTCCGAAGTCATTGAGAGTCAAGAAAGTGGCGAGAGCGAGTCGAGACTCGATATACGCAGCGGCGCAGGTCAAGAGCCGCTAAACCAATTATAGCCTTTATCTTCCCAGTAGCCGCCAGGATAGTCGTTGGTCACGAAGATTTCATGAATGAATTTGGGATTCTTGAATCCAAGTTTCGTCGGGATGCGCAGGCGCAGCGGATAGCCGTATTTCGCGTCAGTGAAGTCGAGCGCGAGCAGCGTTTGCGGATGCAGCGCGCTCGGCATGTCGATGCTTGAGTAATATTTGTCGGCGCATCTGAAGCCGACGTAACGCGCCGTTAGGTCGGCGCCAATTCGTTCGAGAAAATGGCGGAAGGCGACGCCGCGCCATTTGCCGATCGCGCTCCAACCCTCGACGCAGACGAGGCGGGTGATCTGGCTTGATTGCGGCAGCGCGCGCAACTCCTCTAGGCACCAAGGCCGCTTGTCGGCGATGAGGCCGGAGAGCTGTAGCCGATAGCTCTCGCCATCAACGAATGGAACATCCTTTTCTTCGTAATAGGCGTTGAAGGGGAATGGCGTCGTGAGATCGGCTTCAGAATAGGTCGGCGCGAGTTTTGTCGGATCAAAAAGCGCCGCCTGCATCTTGTCGTTGAAGCGCGACATGGCGGAAAGCAACCGATCTACAGCGTCGTCATCCTTCAAGGTGCAGCCTGAGAGAAGCGAAAGCGCGCCAAGCGATAAACTCTGCTTGATGAAGGAACGTCGCTCGAGCCGCGCAACCTTGGACCCAAAGGCGGAAAGACGAGACGGTTTCATCTTGGCGCCTCCGCGCGGCCGGTGAACATCGGCGCGAGCACGCCTTTGACGCCGACGGCGAGCGCGATGTGAACGACGAGGAATGCAACGATCGCGGCCATGGCGAAGAAATGCACGAGGCGCGCAACGTCATATCCGCCCATTAACGCCGTCAGCCCCTGGAGCTGCACAGGCTTCCAAATGGCGAGACCGGAAAAAATGGCGACGATCACCGCAAGAATGACGCCGACATAAAGCAGTCGTTGAGCGGCGTTGTAGCGTCCAGGCGCATGATCAAGGCGGCCTCGGCCCGCCAGCACGACGTCATTGAGCGCGCGTTTGAATGAAATTGGAAAAAAATCCCTTCGGAAATGACCTGAAACAATGCCGTAGGCGAGATAGGCCATGCCATTCAGCGCCAAAAGCCACATCGCCGCGAAATGCCAGGCGAGCGCGCCCGCGAGCCAGCCGCCGAGCGTGAAACCTGGCGGAAATTCGAAGCCAAAGAGCGGCGAGGCGTTGTAGATGCGCCAGCCGCTCAGCACCATGACGAAGATCGCGAAAGCGTTCACCCAATGCGTCACCCGAATGAAGAGCGGGTGAATCGTCTGTGGCTTTTCGGCGCCGGCCGCGTCAGCCATGGCGGCTTCTCCTCTTTACGCCGCAAACATATGGCTTCCACGCCAAAACCCAAGGCCCTCGCCCACGCCCGCGTTGACACGGCGGGCGCCTTCCCGCATTGAGGCAAAGCTTTCATCACGCGGGAATATAGCGGCTCATGCGCGTCTTCGTGACCGGCACGGCCGGCTTCATCGGCTTTCATCTGGCGAAGCGCCTGCTCGAGGCCGGGCATCTCGTCGACGGCTTCGACGGCATGACGCCCTACTACGATCCGGGTCTCAAAGAGGCGCGACGCGCCATTCTGCTGCGCACCAACGGCTATCGTGACACGATCGCCATGTTGGAAGACATGGACGCTCTAACGCGCGCCGCCGAACAGGCGGCGCCCGACGTCATCATTCATCTCGCGGCGCAGGCTGGGGTGCGCTACTCGCTGCAAAACCCGCGCGCCTACATCGACGCCAATCTCGTCGGCGCCTTCAACGTCATGGAAATCGCGCGGCTACTGAAGCCGCGCCATTTCCTGTTCGCCTCGACGAGCTCGGTCTATGGCGCGAGTCCTACCGTGCCATTTCACGAAAGCGATCGGACCGACTTTCCGCTGACGCTTTACGCCGCGACGAAGAAAGCTGGCGAAGCGATGGCGCATTCCTACGCGCATCTGTGGTCAATCCCGACGACGATGTTTCGCTTCTTCACCGTTTACGGTCCATGGGGCCGCCCGGATATGGCCCCCTTGAAATTCGTCGACGCGATCGAGAACGACCGTGCGATCGACATTTATAATCACGGCGACATGTCGCGCGACTTCACCTATGTGGCGGATCTCGTCGAAGGCGTTATGCGCTTAATCGATTGCGTTCCTGAGCGCGACTCGGGCGATGACAGCGTTTCGCCCATCGCGCCGTATCGCATCGTCAACATCGGCCGCGGCGAACCGGTGAAGCTTCTCGACTTCATCGAGACGATCGAAAGAGCTCTCGGCAAAAAGGCGAAGCGCAACTATCTCGACATGCAGCCGGGAGACGTGCCGCGCACCTTCGCCAGCGCCGATCTCCTCGAGCGCTTGACCGGCTATCGCCCGCATACGTCGATCGACGAAGGCGTCGCGGCGCTCGTCGAATGGTATCGCAACTATCGCCGTACTCACGGCGAATTGGCGTATTGAGCGATTGAGCGGTAGTTTTCACGCCAGCCAATCGGGAATGCTGTCGAGCGCGATGATTTCCTCGACGCTTTGGCGCTTGCGAATGACCGCATAATGCGCGCCATCGACCAAGACTTCGGGAACGAGCGGCCTTGTGTTGTAGGCGCCAGACTGCACGGCGCCATAAGCGCCGGCCGTCAGCACGCAGAGCAATTCGCCCGCGCGCGGCTCGATCATTTCGCGTCCATGCGCAAAATAGTCGCCCGTCTCGCACACCGGTCCGACCACGTCGGCGACGATCTTTCGCCGCTCTGCGGTCTCGCACACGGGAATGATGTCATGCCAGGCGTCGTAGAGCGTCGGGCGGATGAGATCATTCATGCCGGCGTCGACGATGACGAAGGTCTTTGCGTCGCCATGCTTCACATAAAGCACGCGCGTGACGAGCACGCCGGCGTTGCCGACGATGAGCCGTCCCGGCTCCAGCACCAGCTTGCAGTCGAGTCCGCCAAAATGCCGGCGCACGATCTCGGCGTATTTTTCGGGATGATAGGACTGCGGATCGTCGCCCTCATGATAGGGAATCCCCAGTCCACCGCCGAGGTCGACATGCGAAATCTTGTGGCCGTCGGCGCGCAGGTCGCATACGAGCTCGGCGAGCAACGAAAAAGCTTCGTCGAAGGGCGCGAGATCGGTGAGTTGCGAGCCGATATGCATGTCGGCGCCGGCGATCTCGATTCCTTTGAGCTTCGCGGCGAAGGCGTAGACCTCCCGCGCGCGCGACAAAGGCACGCCGAACTTATTTTCAGCGAGGCCAGTGGAAATCTTCTTATGCGTGCGGGCGTCGACGTCCGGATTGACGCGTAGCGACACGCGCGCGGCGCGCCCAAGGGCGACCGCCGCATGGGAGAGCGTTTCGAGTTCAGGCTCGGATTCGACATTGAAACAGAAGATGCCGGCGCGAAGCGCGGCAGCAATCTCCTCCGGCGTCTTGCCGACGCCGGAAAAGGTGATTTTTTCCGGCGCGACGCCGGCCGCGAGCGCCCGCGTGAGCTCCCCGCCTGAAACCACGTCCATTCCTGCGCCCTCCTGGGCGAGAAGACGCAGCACCGCTTGGTTGGAATTGGCCTTCACGGCATAGCAGACAAGCGCGTCGAGCCCGGCGAAGGCCTGCGAAAAAACCCGGTAGTGGCGTCGGATCGTCGCCGCCGAGTAACAATAGAAGGGCGTGCCCACCTCATCGGCGAGCTTAGCCACGGCGATCTCCTCGGCGTGGAGCGCGCCATTCCGATAGGCGAAGAGATGCATGAGTTTAGAGCAGCGGATCGAGCGGGAATGGATATTGCGCCGGCGGTCGATTGCCGATGGTGCCGGGGGGTGGCGCACCGGGCGGGAGGGGAGGCGGCGCAGGAACGCCATGCGCCGCCGCTTTCGCTTGGGCGGCTTCAGCCTCCGCCCGCAAGGCCGCGCTGCGCGCCTGGGTCTCGGGCGGAAGCTCTAAAGGGCCATGCCGGCCGCAAGCGCCGAGGCTTGTGGCGACGAGCGCCAGCGCAAGAACCGCTAAAGGGCGGCGGGTGAGAAGCGGCAGTGGAGGCGTCACGCGATTCGTCCCAAGGAGAGGCCGGCGCACTATAACGTTGAAGGTGGAAAAGGCGAGGGCGCAGCGATCGGGCTGATCCCCTTTCGGAGGCTGCTCAGCGTCGCCATAAGCTTAGCGGGGCCCCCCATCGCCTTAACCGTTTGGAGGTTGGCGTGTTCAGTTCTCCCATAGCCCGCGTTTCGGGTTTTTTTGTCGTCCTTGCCGCGGCGACTCTCACTCTTACCGCGGCCAGCCTATTCATGGCGGAACCTACCGCGGCGGCGGTGCGCATCCGCATCGACCTAACGGCGCAACGACTCCAGGCCGTGACCCCCCAAGGCGAAACGGTGACGTGGAAAATCTCCAGCGGCAGACGGGGATATGAAACGCCGACGGGGACCTACAGCGTCATGCGCATGGAGGCCGATCACTATTCGGACGAATATGATCAGGCGCCGATGCCCTACGCCATGTTCTTTTCCCCGCGCGGCCTGGCCATCCATGGAAGTTATGAGCGTGGTTTGGGCCGTCCACTTTCCCACGGCTGCGTTCGGCTCGCGGTCCCTAACGCCCGTCAGCTCTTCGAATGGGTGAAAAAACACGGGGCGACTGTCGAAATCACGGGCGGCGCCGGCGGCGGCCGCTCGATCGCCCGCGAAGAGGTCGAGCGCCCTCGCGTGGCGCGCCCCCCGCGACCTATGTATGAGGAGCCGGCGTTCCAATCCAATTGGGGGGGCTTCGCCCCCTTCTGACGGGCGCCCGCGTTCCCGTTGCAACTTGGCAACAGTATTCGACAGAATCACGGCGAATGCTGCGGCGCATTTGCGGGGGTCCTTATTAACGAGTAAAGCTCGGATTTCTGGCGCTTGCTGTTGACCGAGCAGAGTAGAGACGTTGACGACATCCAAGACCCCCCTCCTCGACCGGATCGCCACTCCCGAAGATCTGCGCAAGCTGCGCCCCAATGAGCTCAAGCAGGTCGCCGAGGAGTTGCGCCACGAGACGATCGACGCGGTCTCGGTCACTGGCGGCCATCTGGGAGCGGGCCTCGGCGTCGTCGAACTGACCGTCGCTCTGCACTATGTTTTCGACACGCCGCGCGACAAGGTCATCTGGGACGTCGGTCACCAGACCTACCCGCACAAGATCCTCACCGGCAGACGCGACCGCATCCGCACGCTGCGCATGGGCGGCGGCCTTTCGGGTTTCACCAAGCGGGCCGAAAGCGAATATGACGCCTTCGGCGCCGGCCATTCATCTACCTCGATTTCGGCCGGGCTCGGCATGGCCGTAGCGCGCGATCTCGCCGGCGGCGACAATCACGTCGTGGCGGTGATCGGCGACAGCTCGATGTCGGCGGGCATGGCCTATGAGGCTTTGAACAACGCCGGCGCGCTGCATTCTCGCCTCATCGTCATCTTGAACGACAATGACATGTCGATCGCCCCGCCCACGGGCGCCATGTCCGCCTATCTCGCCCGCCTCGTTTCCGGCGGCGCCTATCGCTCCATCCGCGAGGCGGCGAAGCAGCTGGCCAGCCATCTGCCGCGCTTCATCTACGACAAGGCCCGCAAGGCCGAGGAGTTCTCGCGCAGCTTCATCACCGGCGGCACGATGTTCGAGGAGCTCGGCTTCTACTATGTCGGGCCGATCGACGGACACAACCTCGATCATCTGCTGCCCGTCCTCAAGAATGTGCGCGACAAAGACGACGGGCCGGTCCTCGTTCACGTCGTCACGCAGAAGGGCAAGGGCTTCGGACCAGCCGAGGAATCGGCCGATAAGTGCCACGCCGTCAACAAATTCGACGTCGCGACCGGCATTCAGATCAAGCCGAAAGCCAACGCCCCGACCTATACGAATGTTTTCGCCAAGGCATTGAAAGCCGAAGCCGAGCATGACGATAAGATCGTCGCCATCACGGCGGCGATGCCGTCAGGCACCGGCCTCGACATTTTCGGCAAGGCCTTCCCTCACCGCACCTTCGACGTGGCGATCGCCGAGCAGCACGCCGTCACCTTTGCGGCCGGCCTCGCCTGCGAGGGATACAAGCCTTTCTGCGCGCTTTACTCGACTTTCCTGCAGCGCGGCTACGATCAGGTCGTTCACGACGTGGCGATCCAGAATCTGCCGGTGCGCTTCGCCATGGACCGCGCCGGCCTCGTCGGCGCGGACGGGCCGACTCATGCCGGCGCCTTCGATCTCGCCTATCTCGGCTGTCTGCCGGACTTCGTCATCATGGCGCCTTCCGACGAGGGCGAGCTGATGCATATGGTGGCGACGGCTGCGGACTATGACGATGGCCCGATCGCCTTCCGCTATCCGCGCGGCGAGGGCGTCGGCGTAGAATTGCCGGAGCGCGGCGAAATTCTCGAGATCGGCAAGGGCCGCATACTGCGCGAGGGTTCGAAAGTCGCCATCCTGTCGCTCGGCACGCGCCTCGCCGACTCGATGAAGGCGGCGGCTGAACTCGAAAATTACGGCGTCTCGACGACGGTCGCCGACGCCCGCTTCGCCAAGCCGATCGACCGCGACCTGCTGCGTCGTCTCGCGGCAAATCACGAAGCGCTTGTCGCGATCGAGGAGGGTTCGATCGGCGGCTTTAGCGCGCAGGTCTTCCAGGCGCTGTCAGACGACGGGCTGCTCGACGGCGCGCGCGGCGCGTTCAAATTCCGCAGCATGACTCTGCCCGACGCCTATATCGACCACGACAAGCACGAGCTGATGGTCGCCAAGGCGATGCTCGACAGCAAGGCGATCGTCGCCAAGGTCCTCGAGCTCTTGGGCGATGAAAGAAGCGCCGCGCGAGTGATGATCGCCTGAGGGGCGACCGGGTGAGGGGGTGTATCGCTGGCTTTTCGGGGCGGAGCCGGTGTCTGCTCGGGCGGAAATCTCTGATACGGGCGAAGATTGTGAGTGGGTAACCCCTCACCCGACCCCCGCTTCGCCGGGCCCGCCCTCTCCCGACTGAAGTCGGCTGTTGCCGACTTTAGCATCATCTTCCGCAAGTCGAGCAGGCTCGGACTTGCGTGGGAGAGGGTTGGCGCCCGGGTTTTGTCAAAGAACGCCGATGATATTCTGCGTCTCCGCCTTCGACGTCGCCGCTGCGCCCGGCGCCTATGCGCTCTGGCTGCGGCTTGAGGCGCCGCTCGATGTTCGCGTCGGTAAAATCTCGGCGACGCTACCCGCCGGCAATTACCTCTATTGCGGCTCGGCGCGCGGGCCCGGCGGATTGCGGGCGCGATTGTCGCGACACATGCGGCCGCAAAAGCGGGCGCACTGGCATATCGATCAGCTCACAGCTGTTGCGAGCGTGCTCGGCGCTTTCGTCCAAGAAGACGGCGATGAATGCGCGTTTAACGCCGCTCTCGGCGATTTGCCGATTCCCGTCGCCGGCTTCGGCAGTTCGGACTGCCGCCGCTGCGCCGCGCATTTGCGACTCTGGCCGAAAGACGCGACCCTTCCTTCCCGGTGGGAAAATGCTAGGAAGGCGGCCGAATCCCGCCTCCCTTGAAGGGGAAGGCTAATACTGCAGTGGTTTATGTCCAAAGACGAAATCAAAACGAAGGTTGAAGCGCGTGCGCCGCGCGGGCTCGCCGACCGCGAGGCCGGCGAACTCGCCGCCACATCCCGCATGCTCGACGTCATCCGCGAAGTATACGAGCTTTACGGCTTCGAGGCGCTGGAGACGCCGACGATCGAATATACTGACGCGCTCGGAAAATTCTTGCCCGATCAGGATCGCCCCAACGAAGGCGTCTTCTCCTTTCAGGACGACGACGAGCAATGGTTGTCGCTGCGCTATGATCTGACCGCGCCGCTGGCGCGTTTCGTCGCGCAGAATTTCGATCGGCTGCCCAAGCCCTATCGCTCCTATCGCGTCGGCCAGGTCTATCGCAACGAGAAGCCGGGACCCGGACGCTTTCGGCAGTTCATGCAGTTCGACGCCGATACGGTCGGCTCGGCCTCGCCTGCCGCCGACGCCGAAATCTGCATGATGGCGGCGGACGCCATGGAGCGGCTGGGGATCGCGCGCGGCGACTACGTCATCAAGATCAACAGCCGCAAGGTGCTCGACGGCGTGATGCAGTCGATCGGGCTTTCGGGTGAGGAGAACGCGCCGCGCCGCCTCGTCGTTTTGCGCGCGATCGACAAGCTCGACCGGCTTGGCCCCGACGGCGTCCGGCAATTGCTGGGCGAGGGTCGAAAGGATGAGAGCGGGGATTTCACTAAAGGCGCGGGGCTCGATCTGCCCGCGATCGACACGATCCTGTCCTTCAGCCTCGGCGGACAATATGGGGACGGCGCTCCCGCCTTCGATCTCTTCGGCCTGCTCGGCAAAAGCGAGATCGGCGCCCAAGGCGCCGAGGAGCTTCTAGAAATCGAAGACCTCGCCCGCGACGCCGGTTTCGGCCCCGATCGCATCCGCATCGACCCCTCCGTCGTGCGCGGCCTTGAGTATTACACGGGGCCCGTTTTCGAGGCGGATCTCACCTTCGAGACCCGCGACGAGAAGGGAAATCCCGTGCGCTTCGGCTCCGTCGGGGGCGGCGGCCGCTACGACGGGCTGGTTGGGCGCTTCAGGCCGGAAAATGCGCCGGCGACCGGCTTCTCGATCGGCGTCTCAAGACTCTTCGCGGCGTTGAAACTCATCGGCAGCCCCATCGTCTCGGCGCGTCCGCATGTGGGGCCCGTCGTGGTTCTCGTCCTCGATCGCGAGAGGCTCGCCGATTATCAGCGCATGGCGGCGCAATTGCGCAACGCAGGAATCGCCGCCGAAATCTATCTCGGCGCTGCGGGCATGAAGGCGCAGATGAAATACGCTGACCGGCGCAACAGTCCGCTCGCCATCATCCAGGGCTCGGATGAAAAAGCGAGAGGCGAGGTCACCATCAAGGATCTCGTCGCCGGCGCGAAGGCCGCCGCGAATATCGCCACCAACGAAGAATGGAAGGCGCTTCGCCCCGCCCAATTCGCCGTTCCCGAAGCGGAACTTGTCGAGCAGGTCCAAAAGACGCTCAAAAATTAGCCTGCGGCGAAGCTCGTCATTGCCACGCGCGCGGGCGCGTATAGTTTTCGCGAAGCGATAGAGGAGCAACCCCCTATGAATGGCGACACGCCCAGATCAATCGTTCATCCGACCGATCTCTCCTTTGCGAGCCTGGACGCGTTCGCTCATGCGCTGCGGATCGCCGTGGACTGCAAGAGCATGTTCCACATTCTGCACATTGAGGCTCCTGAGTCGGAGGAAGACGATTGGGACCGTTTCCCGCAAGTGCGCGAAATGCTGGCGCGCTGGAAAATGATCTCGCCGACGGCGACGCGCGCTGAGGCGGCCGAACAGCTCGGCGTCAAATTCGTCAAAGCGTCGGTTGAATCGGAATCCCCCGTCGCTGGAGTCTCCGCCTATGTCGAGCGGCACCTGTGCGATCTTCTCGTGATGATGACGCGGCCGCGCAGCGCTTTGGAGCGCCTCTTCGAGGGCTCAATCGCGGAGGAGACGGCGCGTGAGACTCATGTGCCGGCGCTCTTCCTGCGCGAGGACCAGAAGGGTTTCGTCGATCGCGAGACGGGCGCCGTCTCTCTCAACACGGTGCTGATGCCGGTCGAGCCAACGATTTCGCCGCTCGACGCCTTTCGCCACGCGGCCGACATCGCCCATTGTCTCAATCCGGCCGCCGACGTCATGATGCTGCATGTCGGCGACGACCTGCCGATTTTCGAAGGGCTGCTTCCGCACATCGAGCTGCGCCGGGGACCGGTCGTCGAGACCATTCTTTCCTACGCTCGCGAGATCAAGGCGGACCTGATCGCCATGCCGACGCGTAGCCGAAAAGGCCTGCTGGAGGCGCTCCGCGGCTCGACGACGGAGCGCGTATTGCATGAGGCGCCCTGTCCGCTGCTCGCCTCGCCGGTGAAATAATTCGCCGTCATTGCGAGGCGCTTGCGCCGAAGCAATCCAGAAAGGCTCCGCGAGACTGGATTGCCTCGCTTCGCTCACAATGAAGGGCGCAGGCGCTACAGCGAACGCTGGAAATGCAGCACGCCGCCCTGCGCGCCCTTCAGGATCAGGTCGTCGCCCTTGGTGTCCCAATAGGGGCCCGAGAGCAGCACCGCCCAATAATCCCGCTCGATGGCCGCGAGCGCGCCTTCGCATTTACGTTCGTTAGTCGCCGGCATGGCGCGCGGCCCCAAGCGGTTCGGGCCGATGACGAAAACGCCCGACCAGTTCTTGCAGCCCGAAAAGCCATTGGCGCGGCCCGTCGAGTCGATCGAGATCCACATCTCCACCGGCGGCGCTTTGCCGTTGATCTCCTTGAGCACGAAGTTCTGGTTGTGGGGGAACGGCTGATAGCGGGGAAGGCCGCCGGTCTCCTTGTTTTCGTCTTCCGGCTGCTTCTGCTCCGCCCCTTCAGGCGACTTTGCGCGGCTCTTGGCGTCGGCAGGCGCGGCGGCGAGCGCAACGGCGCAGAGCGAGGCGGCTAAGGCGAGCAAAATCCTGTTCATCGCGTCAATCATCCTCCAGTAAGGCGGGCCAGTCGCCGGGCCCCTCCGACCGCGGCGCAACGCTTTATAGCATGCTCGGCAGAACGCGGTCAGGCGGGCGGTGGCCATCCATGAAGGTCTTGATGTTGATGATGACCTTCTCGCCCATGTCGATGCGGCCCTCGATGGTCGCAGAGCCCATATGCGGCAACAGCGTCACCTTCCCGGCCTTCGCGAGCTTCAACAATTTGGGAGATACAGCAGGTTCATGCTCGAAGACGTCGAGGCCGGCGCCGGCCATCTCATCGGCTTCGAGCATGCGCACCAAAGCGTTCTCGTCGACGATCTCGCCGCGGGCGGTATTGACCAGGATCGTATGGGGACGCAGATGCGACAGTCTGCGAGCCGAGAGAAGATGGTAGGTCGCGGGCGTATGCGGGCAATGAATCGACACGATGTCGACTCGCGCTAGCATCTGATCAAGCGACTCCCAATAGGTCGCCTCCAATTGCTCTTCGACTTCGGCCGCCACGCGTCGGCGGTTGTGGTAATGGATCGAAAGACCGAAGCTCTTCGCGCGCCGCGCCAGGGCCTGTCCAATCCGGCCCATGCCGACGATGCCGAGCCTCTTGCCGGTGATTCGATGGCCGAGCATCCAGGTCGGCGACCAGCCCGGCCAGGAGCCGTCGGGAATCGCGCTCGCGCCTTCGACGAGCCGGCGCGAGACCGAAAGAATCAGCGCCATGGTCATGTCGGCCGTGTCTTCGGTCAGAACGCCGGGCGTGTTGGTGACCGTGATGGAGCGATCAAGCGCCGAGGCGACGTCGATATTGTCGACGCCATTGCCAAAATTGGCGATGAGCTTCATCTGCTCGCCTGCCTGGGCGATGAGATGCGAATCGATACGATCGGTGATGGTGGGCACCAGCACGTCGGCCGTGCGCATGGCTTCGACAAGTTCGTCATGGGTGAGCGGCTTATCGCTCTCATTGAGGCGCGTGTCGAACAACTCGCACATGCGGGTCTCGATCACCTCGGGCAGCCGGCGCGACACGACAACGAGCGGCTTCTTTTTCGGCATATCCCTGGTCGTGCCTCCGCGTTTATGTTGTGTTGCAGCAGCATTTCTGCGATTGCGCTATGATCTTTGCCGCTTCGTCGAAGCGGATGAAAAGACGCCGGCGAGTTTCGCCGGCTTTCAACCGGGTCTTAACGGCGGTCGGCGACAAAACCAATACGCCCCTTTAGCGGACGCATTCGACTTCCTAGCAGATGACGGGCCAAAGACAAGCGAGCGAACAGTCCAGCATGTCGCGAATAAATGCAGAATTTGCGCCAATTTCGGCAGCTTTCTCCGGCGCTCCGGAATGTTTCCAGAAGCGTCCGCGCGGTCTCCTCGCCCAGCTCGCCCCGGTTCTCTTGGCCGTGTTTTTTTGCGCAATGCACGCGCACGCTCAGGAGCCTCAAAAAGGTCCCGTGAGCGGTCTGCCCTTGCCTCGCTACGTGAGCCTCAAGTCCGATCGCGTGAATGTGCGGGAGGGCCCCAGCAAGGAGCATCCGACCCTGTGGATTTACGAACGCGCCGCGCTCCCCGTCGAGATCACCGCCGAATTCGAAACTTGGCGCAAGATCCGCGATTCCGAAGGCGCCGAGGGCTGGGTGCTGCATTCGCTGCTTTCGGGAAGGCGCACAGCGCTGGTCGCGCCCTGGAAAAAGGAGCCGCAGCTGCTTGTCGCCGACGATCATTCAACGCCTGTGGCGAAGCTCGGCCCCGGCGTCATCGGAAATTTGCGCGGCTGCGACGGCAAATGGTGCCGTATCGCCGGCAAGGGTTTTGACGGCTACATGCAGCAAGAAAATCTCTGGGGCGTCTATCCGGGAGAAAAATTCGATTAGTCAGGCGAGGGGGTCGCCGGCAGCCGTCCCTTGAGTTGCTCCAGCGCCGTCGAAATCGTGCCGCGACTGAACGGTTTCGCGACGACAGGCGCATCGGCGTGCGCTTCGAGCACGCCCTGCTCGCCATAGCCGGTAACGAAGGCGAAGGGTTTGCGCCGCCGCTCCAGGACGCCAGGCAGAACATGCGCCTTCTGGCCATTGAGGTTGATGTCGAGAAAGGCGAGGTCGAAGTCTTCGCTCGTCGCCTTTTGCAACGCGTCTTGGATATTGCCCGCAACGCCAACGACCTGTGCGCCAAGCTCCTCGAGAAACATCTCAAGCGCCATGGCGATGACGGCCTCATCTTCGACGATTAGGACGCGCGGTTCGGTCATTTGAGCACTTCCACGGCGAGAGGAATGTCCATCGCGCAGCGTAACCCTTCAGGCGGAAATTCGATAGCGACCCGAGCGCCCGCGTCAGACGCCAGCGTTTTTTCGATCAGTCGCAGGCCAAATCCTTTCTTTAGCGGGGGCGTGACAGAGCGCCCGCCATACTCGCGCCAGACGAGATGGAGCATAGGGGTCCGCCGCTGCGCGTCGAGCCTCCAATCGACCGCGACGCGCCCGCCCGGCGCCGACAGCGATCCGTGCATGACGGCGTTGGCGCATAATTCGTGCAGGGTCATCGCCAGAGCCGACGCGATGCGCGGGCATATGCCGACCGGCGGCCCTGACACATCAAAATTCTCTTGGTCCACCGGCGCGATCGCCATATGCACGAGTTCGCCTACCTGCGCCTTCGTCCAATTTTCGCGGGTCAGAACATCGTGCAAGGCGGCAAGCGCCAGCAGGCGCTTTTCAAATTGCTGCGCAGAATCTGGCTTCAGGTCACGAAGCGAATGCATGGCGATCGAGTGGACCGTCGCCAGCGTGTTCTTAACGCGATGATTGAGCTCATTGACCAAAAGCTGCAGGCGTTCGCGGTCGCGTTCCTGCTCGGTCACGTCGGTGTTCGTGCCGAACCAGCCGACGATGGCGCCGTTTTCGCGCAAAGGTTCGACGCGCGTCAAAAAGGGTCGATAGAGTCCGTCCGCGCCCTTGAGCGGAAAGATCATCTGAAAGAATTCGCCATGCTGAAGCGCATACGTCCAGCGTTCCAGCATTTTGGGCAGCACATCCGGATGATGGACGGATTGCCAGCCCCACCCCGCCATCTCCTCGGGCGTCGTGCCGGTATATTGATACCAACGATCATTGTACCAAAAAATCCAGCCGTCCGGGCGCGCCATCCACGCAAGGTTGGGCATCGAGTTGGCGAGCGCCTTAAATTGCGCGTAGGTGATCTCCGATTCTCGTGCAGCCGCCAGTTGCGACATTGCTCCCCGCCCGAAACATGCCCTCAAAGAGTCATCGGCAAGCCCCTCGGCAAGCCGAGCTCTCTGGAAACTCTCTTCGCGTTTTAAGATATAGGGCGAACTTAGGCGCGGCGTAGACGCACGACGACATCGACCCGCGCGACGCGCAAACCCTCAGGCGGCTGAGGAAGATCGGAGACCGAGACATTCGCGCCGGCGATGTCGTAAAGGTCGCCATCGTCTTCGAGCAGAAAATGATGGTGGTCGTCGGTGTTGGTGTCGAAATACACCCGCGTTCCGTCTACGGCGATCTCCCGCAGCAGTCCCGCTTGGGTGAACTGGTGGAGCGTATTGTATACGGTCGCGAGCGACACCGAGAGATCGGCCGCCAGCGCCTCTTCATAAAGACGCTCCGCCGTCACGTGGCGATCGCCGCCCTGCCCGAACAGCAACTCGCCCAGCGCCAACCGTTGGCGGGTCGGCCGCAGCCCGGCTTCGGCCAGCAACTCACCGACCGGCTTGCGCGGGGCGGCGTTTTTAGGAACGGCTGGGGTTTGGTCGGCGTCCATCTCGGCTCGCGGCTTTTCTACTCGCGGTTTCCACTTGGCATCATAGGGAAAATGGCGGGAAATTCAACGTCGCTCGGCCATTTGAAGCCAGTTCGCCGCGGCGCTTTCGGCCTGGACGAGCCTATGTTACGGATCGCTTCGCCCAGGAGCGGCGCCTCACGGCGCCAATAAGGATAAGGGCGCGCCTTTTTGCGGCGCTTAGGGAGGATGGCCCGAAAGGCTCGAACGCGAGGAACAAGGAACAATGGGCGAAAGGCGCTCCTCATTCGGTTATGAGGATTTACTGGCGTGCGGCGAGGAAAAGCTGTTCGGCCCCGGAAATGCGCAGCTGCCGCTGCCGCCGATGCTCATGTTCGACCGTATCACTGAGATTTTCGAAGAAGGGGGCGAGCACGGCAAAGGCTATATGCGCGCCGAACTCGACATCAAACCGAGCCTCTGGTTCTTCGACTGCCATTTCAAAGGCAACCCGGTGATGCCGGGCTGCCTTGGGCTTGACGCTCTGTGGCAGATGGTCGGTTTCTATCTCGCCTGGCTCGACAATCCTGGACGCGGCATGGCGCTCGGCGTCGGCGAAGTAAAATTCAGCGGCCAAGTGCGGCCGCATACGAAGCTCGTCACCTATGGCGTCGACTTCACGCGCCTGCGTACCGGCAAGCTCGTGATCGGCTTGGCCGACGGCTGGGTGGCGGCGGATGGCGAGCGTATTTACGAGGCCAAGGACCTCAAGGTCTGCCTCGCCAACGAGGCGAAGGCCGCCTGAAACGGACAAGCGAGAACGCGCGGAAGACGCTGCGAAGGCGTCAAGGGAGAGCGAGATGAGACGAGTCGTCGTCACCGGAATGGGCATCGTGTCGTCGATCGGCAACACGACGCAGGAGGTGGTCGCTTCGCTGCGCGAGGCGAAATCCGGCATCGTGCGCGCCGATAAATACGCCGAACTCGGCTTCCGTTCGCAGGTGCACGGCATGCCGACATTGGACCCCTCGACGGTTGTCGATCGCCGCGCCATGCGCTTCCATGCGACCGGCACGGCCTGGAACCATGTCGCCATGGATCAGGCGATCCGCGACGCTGGGCTGACCGAGGCGGAAATTTCCAATGAGCGCACCGGCATCATCATGGGCTCGGGCGGACCCTCGACGCACACTCTTGTCGAAGCCGCCGACATCACCCGCACGAAGGGACCCAAGCGCGTCGGTCCCTTCGCCGTGCCGAAATGCATGTCCTCGACGGCCTCGGCGACGCTGGCCGTCTGGTTCAAGATCAAGGGCGTCAACTATTCGATCTCGTCGGCCTGCGCCACGTCCAATCATTGCATCGGCAACGCCTATGAGCTGATCCAATACGGCAAGCAGGACATGATCTTCGCGGGCGGCTGCGAGGAACTGGAGTGGGAGCTCTCGGTGCTCTTCGACGCTATGGGCGCGATGTCCTCCTCCTACAATGATCGACCGGCCACGGCTTCTCGCGCCTATGACAAGAACCGAGACGGATTCGTCATCGCCGGCGGCGCCGGCGTGTTGGTGCTGGAAGAGCTCGAACACGCCAAGGCGCGCGGCGCGAAAATCTACGCCGAGGTCGCTGGCTACGGCGCGACGTCGGACGGCTATGACATGGTGGCGCCTTCCGGCGAAGGCGCCGTACGCTGCATGAAGCAGGCGCTCGCGACCGTGAAATGCCCGATCGACTACATCAATCCACACGCCACCGCGACGCCGGTCGGCGACGCCAAGGAAATCGAAGCGCTGCGCGAAGTTTTTGGCGTCGGCGACAAATGCCCGCCGATCGCGGCGACGAAATCCCTGACCGGCCATTCGCTCGGCGCGACGGGCGTGCAGGAGGCGATCTATTCCCTTTTGATGATGCAGAACGGCTTCATCTGCGAGAGCGCCAATATCGAAGAGCTCGACCCCGATTTTGCCGACATGCCGATCATGCGCGAGCGCCTCGATAATGTGAAGCTCGGCGCCGTGCTGTCCAACTCCTTCGGCTTTGGCGGCACCAATGCGACATTGGTGTTCAAGCATCCGGACGCTTGATGACTTAGATTGCCCTTTCTGGCGCGGTAGCGCGTCAACTCTCTAGAACAGCGTAACGCGTGCCCGCCTGCTTGTAGTCGCGCGACTGCAATGCGAAGCGGCCGCGCCATCTTTCCGAGGAACGTTTGTAAATGACGGTCGCCAGCAATTTGATGCAAGGTAAGCGCGGGCTCATCATGGGCGTCGCCAATGATCATTCGATCGCCTATGGCATCGCGCGCGTTCTTGCGCGCCACGGCGCGACGCTCGCATTCACCTATCAGGGCGAGGCGCTCGGCAAACGCGTCAAGCCGCTCGCGCAGGAACTCGGATCGAACCTTGTTCTGCCTTGCGACGTCGAAGACATTTCCACCGTCGACCAGGTCTTCGCCCGTCTCGAATATGACTGGGGCGACATGGATTTTCTCGTCCACTCCATCGCCTATTCCGACAAGAGCGAATTGAAGGGGCTTTATGCCGACACTTCGCGCGAAAATTTCATTCGCACGCTCGTCATTTCATGTTTCTCCTTCACGGAAGCCTCGCGCCGCGCCGCGGCGCTGATGAAGAATGGCGGATCGCTGCTGACGGTGAGTTTCGGCGGCGGCACCCATGTCATGCCGAATTACAATGTCATGGGGATCGCCAAGGCGGCGCTCGATTCATCAGTCCGCTATCTCGCCGCCGACTTCGGCGATCGCGGCATTCGCGTCAATGCGCTGTCGCCCGGCCCGGTGCGGACAATGGCGGGCGCCGGCATCACCGGCGCGCGCGCGATGGGCGCGTTTCAGAAAAAGCATTGTCCATTGCGCCGGATGATCACGCTTGATGAAATCGGCGGTTCCGCGCTTTATTTTCTATCGGAGCTTTCGGGGGGCGTTACAGGCGAAGTCCATCTCGTCGACGCCGGCTACAACATCATGTTGCAGCCTCGTCCCGAGGATTTGAACGGCGAGGAGTGACGAAATGAGGATAGCGCTCTCTTTAGCACTGGTCCTCGTTGCCGCGCCGGCGAGCGCCGCGGGCGCCGATCCTGCGACCGGCGAACATATCGCCAAAACCGAATGCGCCACCTGTCATGCGATCGCGCGCGACGCCGAGGCGAAGAGTCCCGATCCCAAGGCCCCTCGTTTCGTCGATGTCGCCAAGATGGCTTCGACGACCGAACTGTCGCTTAAAGTGTTCCTGCGCTCATCGCACAGGAACATGCCGAATTTCATTCTTTCGCGCGAAGAGATCGACTCGCTTGCGAGCTATATTTTGGAGCTTGGCGGCAAATAGCGCGCCGCCTCTTCCCTTTTGCCTCTATGTCGAGGCGGGCGTCCCGATTGGGCTTGTCGCGAACGACAGCGGTGATGCCTAGTGCGAAATTGCTTTCGGGCGAGCGGCCTTCCTCGGCCAGTTCCCTGTCGATGATCTTATCGGTCTCGGACTTGGAGAAGCGTGTGGCGATGGAGGAAGCTGCGCGCCATGCCGAAGATTGACACTCTCTATAGCGATCGGCGACCATCGATCCATCTGACGACCGGAAAGGAGGCTCCAAGATGCGGATCCGGGAGATCGATCATCTCGTGCTTCGCGTCGCTGATCTCGACGCGATGCTGAAATTTTATTGCGACGTGCTTGGCTGCGCGATCGAACGGAGAAACGACGCCCTCGGCATCGTGCAGCTCAGGGCAGGGCGCTCACTGCTTGATCTCGCGCCCGTCGACGGCCAGCTCGGCCGCGCCGGCGGCGGCGCGCCGGGAAGGGAAGGACGTAATCTCGATCACTTCTGCTTCCGGGTCGACCCTTTCGACGAGAGCAAAATCCGCAGCCACCTCGCAGCACATAACGTCGAGGCCGGCGAAACCGCTTCACGCTTTGGCGCAGAGGGCCAAGGACTGTCGATCTACATCAAGGATCCCGAACAGAATGTCGTCGAACTGAAAGGGCCGCCAATCGGTTGACGCCTGTTCAGCAAACAACGACAGCCCCGTTTTCGGAAGCGTTTCTCGCCGACTTATGGATAACCTACAGAAAGCTCACATCTAGATTGCACGCTCGCGGGTCCAGATTTGAGGCTTAAACGGTGGTTGGGGCTTGACGTTGACAGCCTGGGCGCCAAGCTCATAGGCAGCGCGAACGTCTCCGTTCGACTCCAGTCATCGCCCTGACATGATTGAGGGATTGAACCGGATGAGCTTTA
This sequence comes from Methylocystis sp. B8, assembly GCF_005771425.1. Classification (GTDB taxonomy): domain Bacteria; phylum Pseudomonadota; class Alphaproteobacteria; order Rhizobiales; family Beijerinckiaceae; genus Methylocystis. The sequence continues at coordinate 163,899 of NZ_VBTZ01000005.1, forward strand.
AGCGACGACGAAAAACGAACTTCAGGATGAAGATCGAGAGGATGATCCATTTGAACGGCCCAAGAACCGGGCGGCGGCTGGCGCGGGGAAAGCGTGACGCGACAGGATAACGATCTGGTGCAAGCCTCCACGCCGGGCCTGCCTGTCGTAAGGCCACGAGAAAACTTTTTTGACTCGCTGCGGAAACGGCTGCCCAAAGGGGCTCTGAGCGCGCTGGGCCTTGGGGCGAGTCTCGCCGTCTTTGCGCTCGCCGCATATGTTCTCGGAAAAACGCTATCGGGCCTCAGCTACAGCGATCTGCTGAACGCCTTTCGTGCGACAAGCGCGACACAGATTCTCGCGGCGCTAGCGCTTTCCGCGCTCTCTTATCTCTTCCTGACGGGCTATGACGTCGTCGCTCTGCATCATATGCGAACGCATGCGCCTTATAGAGTGGCCGCGCTGGCGTCCTTCGCGAGCTACGCCATTTCATTCAACCTTGGATTTCCTGTCATCACCAGCGCGGCGGTCCGCTATTGGATATATTCGCGCGTTGCGCTGAGCGCGCTTCAGGTCGCCAACATCACCGTCTTCGCCGGCGTCACCTTCTGGCTCGGCATGACGCTGATGATAGGCATAGGCTTCGTTTATGGCGCGGATGCGCTTGCCGCGCTCGACGGGGCGCCAGCCATTCTTCACATTATTCCCGGCGTGCTCGTGCTCGGCGGCGTTCTCTTCTATTTTGGCTGGGTAACGCTAGAGCGCCGCAGCATTAAGCTTCGCGGCCACACTCTTGACCTGCCTGGCTTCGTCCCGACTGTGGCGCAGTTCGCGCTCGGCGTCGCCGACCTGTGCTGCGCCTCCGGCGCGCTCTATGTGCTGCTTCCCGCGGACGTCCCGCTGGACTTTGTTCCCTTCGTCGCGGTTTATATTGTCGCCTGCATTCTCGGCGTGATCAGCCATGCGCCGGGCGGCATCGGCGTCTTTGAAGCGACCATGCTGCACGCCATTCCGGCGGCTTCGCACGAAAGCGTTCTGGCGTCGCTGCTTCTGTTTCGGATGATCTACTATTTTATACCGTTCATCGTCGCGCTTGCGCTTCTTGGCGCTGACGAAGGCGCGCGCCGCTGGGCGACTTTGCGTGAGGCTATCGCGCGTATTGTGGAGGAGCGCTCGAATTGAATGGCGCCGGGCCAGTCGTCATGACTCTGTCGGTTGAGCAACGCAAGTGGCGCAATCAAGCGATGGATCTGCTGTCGCCTGTGATCAATGCGCTCCCCGAGCCAATTTTCGTCATCGACTCGGAAACGCACGTCGTCGCCGTTAACGCCGCCGCGCAATCTCTCTCGCCCGCCATTCGCCTGAACGAACCGCTTTCCCGCAGTCTTCGCTCGCCCGATATGCTCGACGCCGTCGCCCGCGTGCTCGCCGGCGGCGAGACCGAGAAAACCGTCTGGGTCGAGCGCCTACCGGTGGAATGCTGGTTCGAAGCCCATATCGCCCCGATGCAGATCGAGGGGTTCGAGCCGGCCGCAATGGTGAGCCTGCGGGATCTCACCGAGTCTCGGCGCGTCGAGCGCATGCGCGTCGACTTCGTCGCCAACGCCAGCCATGAATTGCGCACGCCGCTCGCGTCCCTTCTCGGCTTCGTCGAGACGTTGCAAGGACCGGCGCGCGAGGACGCCGAAACGCGCGATAAATTCCTCGCCATCATGCGCGAGCAGGCGCAGCGGATGGCGCGCCTCGTCGACGATCTTCTGTCGCTCTCGCGCATCGAGCAGCATATGCATCTGCGGCCGGCGACGCCCGTCGACCTCACTCTCCTGGTCGCGCATATCGTCGACACGCTGTCGCAGATGGCCGAGGACGGGGGCGTCGCCATCAACCTCGATCTCCAGCCGAACGTCGTTGCGCCGGGCGATCGGGACGAGCTTGCGCGCGTCATAGAGAATCTCGTCGAGAACGCGTTGAAATATGGGTGCGCCGAGCATGGCGCCTGCAAGCCGATCGACATTTCGCTCGCCCGCAAGGGCGCGCTCGCCGTTCTGTCGGTGCGCGACTATGGTCCCGGCGTCGCGCCGGAGCATATTCCGCGGCTCACAGAACGCTTCTATCGCGTCGATGCGGGCAAGAGCCGCGCCAAAGGGGGCACCGGGCTCGGCCTCGCCATTGTCAAACATATCGTGCTGCGCCATCGCGGCCGGCTGGTGATCGAATCCGCGCTCGGCGAAGGCACGCTGTTTCGCGTCATCCTTCCGGGAACCGAGGTTGGTTAAAGCGCTAAGTTATTTAAAAATATATATTTTGATTATGTCATAAAACTGTAATCTATCTGTCACAAAAACCTGTTGTCGGATCGCTAGTTTCTGGCGCGCGGTGGCGCGGGGCGCACCGCGAAATCTGTTCTCGAGCAAAAGAGACCTTCAAATGATCTCGACGATCTTCAAGCGCGGCGCTGGCGCAGCGCTCGCTCTCGCCGTTTTGGCTGGCGCGGCGAGCGCGATGGACATTTCCGGCGCGGGCGCGACCTTCCCTTACCCGATCTACGCCAAATGGGCCGAGGCCTATAAGAAAGAGACTGGCAACGGCCTTAACTACCAGTCGATCGGCTCGGGCGGCGGCATCAAGCAGATCAAGGCGCGCACGGTCACTTTCGGCGCCACGGACCAGCCGCTGAAGGCCGACGACCTCCAGTCCGCGGGCCTCATTCAGTGGCCGCAGGTGATCGGCGGCATCGTCCCGGTCGTCAATCTGGACGGCGTCACGGGCGGCGAGCTCACGCTGAACGGCGAGACGATCGCGAAGATTTTCCTTGGCGAAATCACAAAATGGGACGACGCGGCGATCAAAAAGCTTAACCCGAAGGTCAAGCTGTCTTCGGCGCCGATCGTTGTGGTCCATCGTTCGGACGGGTCGGGCACGACCTTTAACTTCACCAATTATCTCTCGAAGGTTTCCCCCGACTGGAAGTCGAAAGTCGGCGAGAACACTTCGGTTGAATGGCCGGTCGGCATTGGGGCCAAGGGCAATGAAGGCGTGGCGAACAATGTCGCCAACACCAAGGGCGCCATCGGCTACGTCGAATACGCCTACGCCAAGCAGAACAAGCTGACCTATACGAAGATGATCAATAAGGACAGCAAGGTCGTGGCGCCGAGCATGGACTCCTTCCAGGCGGCGGCGGCAGGCGCCGACTGGGCCCATGCCGAAGGGTTCTATGAGATCCTGACGAACGAGCCTGGCGCGAAGGCCTGGCCGATCACGGCGGCGACCTTTATCCTTCTGCCCAAGGAGCCGAAGGACGAGGCGGCCGCGGGCGAGGCGTTGAAATTCTTTGGCTGGGCCTTTGTCCATGGCGGCAAAATGGCTGAAGAGCTCGATTACATTCCGATGCCGAAAGCGGTCGTCGAGCTCATCAAGAAGACCTGGGCGAACGTTAAAGGGACCGACGGCAAGCCGCTGTCGTCGCTTTGACGCGGTTGACCGACGACTTGGTGAAATCCGACGGCCGTTTTGCGCGGCCGTCGGTTGCGATTGGCGCCTTTGGCCGAACGAAAGCGCCGGGAGTTGAGCGGATGTTCTCGATCGAGCCGAGTCGGCGAAATGCGAATGGAGCCGGCGGGGAGGCAGGTTCGGAAATGTCGGAAGTCGTGTTGCAGCAGGCGACGGCGTCATCAGTCGCAACGGATCGAGCGCGCATCCTCGTCCGATTGGCGCTCGTCGATCGTATCTTCCGCGAGCTGACGCGTGGGGCGGCGATCGCCGTATTGGTGATTCTGGGCGGCGTCATTCTCTCCTTGGTCTATGGCTCATGGCCGGCCATGAAGGCGTTTGGCTTCGGATTCCTCGTCTCGCAGGCGTGGAATCCGGTGACTGACAATTTCGGCGCCCTGCCGGCGATCTATGGCACGATCCTGACCTCGGTCATCGCTATGCTGATCGCCATTCCAGTCGGCCTCGGCATCGCCGTCTTCTTGACCGAACTCTGTCCGCACGTTTTTCGCCGCCCGATTGGCACCGCGATCGAGCTTCTCGCCGGAATTCCTTCCATCATCTACGGCATCTGGGGCCTCTTCGTACTCGCGCCGTTTCTCCAATCTCATGTGCAGCCTGCGCTGATCGCGGCGTTCGGCGACATTCCACTATTCTCAACATTGTTCGCTGGTCCGCCTTACGGGATCGGAATCCTGACGGCGGGCTTCATTCTTGCGATCATGGTGCTGCCCTTCGTCGCCTCGATCTCGCGGGACGTCTTCGAGACCGTGCCGCCGGTGTTGAAAGAGGCTGCGTCCGGAATCGGCTGCACAACCTGGGAAGTTATGCGCTACGTCGTCATGCCTTATACGCGCGTCGGCGTGATCGGCGGCGTCATGTTGGGACTCGGCAGGGCGCTGGGCGAGACGATGGCGGTCACCTTCGTGATCGGCAACGCCCATAAGATTTCCGGGTCGCTACTTGCGCCCGGCACGACGATTTCCGCGACCATCGCCAATGAATTCACTGAGGCCGTCGGCGATCTTTACACGTCAGCCCTGATCGAACTCGGCCTCATTCTCTTCGTCATCACATTCTTCGTTCTGGCGATCGCGCGTTACATGTTGATGCGCATCGAGCAAAAGGCGGCGTAAGGAGACGCTCATGTCGCTTTATGCATCTCGACGCAGCGCCAATTCCACAGCGACGACCCTCTGCTGGGTCGCGGCGGTGTTCGGACTGGCGTGGCTCTTCCTGATACTGATCGCGCTTCTTTACGAGGGTCTGCGCGGCCTGTCCCCGGCAGTCTTCACCCAAATGACGCCCCCACCCGGCAGTGACGGCGGGTTGCTCAACGCGATCTTCGGCTCGCTCATCATGACGGTGATCGGCGTCGCCATCGGCACGCCGCTCGGCATGCTGGCGGGAACCTACATGGCTGAATACGGCCGATATTCAAAGCTGACGACTGTTGTGCGCTTCATCAACGACATCCTGCTCAGCGCGCCCTCAATCGTCGTTGGCCTTTTCGTTTACACCATGCTGGTGCATCCGATGGGCCATTTCTCCGCGATTTCCGGGGCGGTCGCGCTCGCGCTGCTCGTTATCCCTGTCGTAGTGCGAACAACAGAAGACATGCTTCTGCTCGTGCCGGGATCGATGCGTGAAGCGGCTTCGGCGCTCGGCGCGCCCCGCGCGCATGTCGTCTCCAGAGTCGCCTATCGCGCCGCCAAGGCGGGCCTGATCACCGGCGTGCTGCTGGCGATCGCCCGGGTGTCCGGCGAGACCGCGCCGCTTCTATTCACGGCGCTGAACAATCAGTTCTGGAGCACCGACCTGGCCGCCCCAATGGCGAGCCTGCCCGTCGTCATCTTCCAGTTCGCGCTCTCGCCCTACAAGGACTGGCAGCAGCTCGCCTGGACCGGCGCGCTTCTCATCACCGTCGCTGTTCTCGCTCTATCGATCGCTGCGCGCACGTTAAGCGCCGGCCGGAGGAAATCGAAATGAACGCCGCTGTCCAAGCACCGAAAGAGCCGCCGACGAAAGTTTCGGTGAGCGGTCTCGATTTCTATTACGGGGCGGATCGTTCACTCAAAAACATCAGCATGCCGCTTCACACAAATAAGGTTACGGCTTTCATCGGACCTTCCGGCTGCGGCAAGTCGACTTTGCTGCGCGTGTTGAACCGGATGTACGACCTCTACCCCGGACAGCGGGCGGAGGGCGAAGTGCTGCTTGACGGCGAGAATATTCTCGACCCTGCGATCGATCTTAATGCTCTGCGCGCGCGCGTCGGCATGATCTTCCAAAAGCCGACGCCATTCCCCATGTCGATCTATGAAAATATCGCCTTCGGCATTCGGCTCTATGAGAAACTGCCGCGCGCCGATCTCGATGCGCGGGTCGAAGCGGCCCTGCGCGGCGCCGCTCTCTGGGACGAGGTGAAAGATAAGCTCCACGCCAGCGGTCTCGGCCTTTCGGGCGGACAGCAGCAGCGTCTCTGCATTGCGCGTAGCGTGGCCGTACAACCGGAAGTCATTCTGTTCGACGAACCCTGCTCGGCGCTCGATCCGATCTCGACGGCGAAAGTCGAAGAGCTCATCGACGAGCTTACGAACCGCTACACGATCGCGATCGTCACTCACAATATGCAGCAGGCGGTGCGCGTGTCCGATTACACCGCCTTCATGTATCTCGGCGAACTCATCGAATTCGGCGAGACTGACGACGTGTTCAACAAGCCGAAGGAAAAGCGAACGCTCGACTATATCACGGGCCGTTTTGGCTAAGCAGCGACTCAAGGACGGCGCTCATGAGCGATCATATTGTTAAATCCTACGACCGCGACCTGGAGGCGCTCGGACGCCGCATCGCCGAAATGGGCGGCGTGGCGGAAAAAATGCTGGCTGAAGCGATGGACGCCCTGTCGACTTTCGATGTCGACCTCGCCCATCGCGTCGTTTCAAGCGATCCGCGGCTCGATGCGCTTCAGCGCGAAATCGAGGAAAACGCCATCCTCACCATCGCCCGCAGACAGCCGCTGGCGGTTGACTTGCGCGAATGCATCGCCGCGATCCGCATCTCCGGCGACATCGAGCGTGTCGGCGACCTCGCCAAGAATATCGCCAAGCGAACCCTCAAGATCGTTTCAGAGGCGCGTGTGCCGCGCGCCATTGTCGGCCTGAAATCGATGCATGAAATCGCCGCGATGCAGCTTAAGGACGCGCTCGACGCTTACGCCTTGCGCGACACCGAACGTGCGCGCGCCGTATGGCAGAACGATTCGGATCTCGATGCGCTGGAGGATTCCGTATTTCGCGATCTCCTCACCTTCATGATGGAGGACCCGCGTAACATTTCATTCTGTACGCATCTTCTGTTCTGCTCGAAAAATCTCGAGCGGATCGGCGATCACACGACCAATATCTCGGAGACTGTCGTCTATCTCGTCACCGGGGAGTCGATGCCCACCGAGCGGCCAAAATCGCGCATCCCCGACTTCGGCGTGAAGGACGAGGCGGCGCAATGAATGAAGTAAATACCGCCATACAGCGCAGTAGTGGGAAGAGCGATCGCGCGCCGCGCATCCTCGTGGTTGAGGACGAGACGTCGCTCGCAACTTTGCTGGTCTATAATCTGGAAGCCGAAGGCTATCAGGTCGAGCATGTCGACAACGGTGACGAAGCCGAGCTGCGGCTCGCCGAGTCTCCGCCGGATCTTGTCATTCTCGACTGGATGCTTCCGGGCGTTTCGGGACTTGAGATCTGCCGACGCCTGCGCGCCCGCGACAACGCCAAAGACATGCCGGTGATCATGCTCACCGCGCGCGGCGAGGAAGGCGAGCGCGTGCGCGGGCTCTCAGTCGGCGCCGACGACTATGTCGTCAAGCCATTTTCGACACCAGAGTTGATGGCGCGGGTGCGCGCATTGCTCCGCCGGGCGCGGCCCGAGCGCGTCGCGTCACGGCTGACGCTGGGCGACATTGATCTCGACCGCGACACGCGTCGCGTGCGGCGATCGGGGCGCGAAATTCACCTCGGCCCGACGGAATTCCGGCTGCTCGAATATTTTATGGAAAAGCCAGGGCGCGTCTTCACCCGCGCGCAGCTGCTTGACAGCGTCTGGGGCATGTCGGCGGAGATCGACGAACGTACGGTCGACGTCCATGTCGGACGATTGCGCAAGGCGCTGATCCGCGGCCGTGAGAAGGATCCGATCCGCACTGTGCGCGGGGCCGGCTATTCCTTTGACGAGACTTTCGGACAGGAGTGACCGGACCGCCGCGGCGGTTACGCGTAGCGCTGCGTCCTCAACTGATCCCGCGCACGGCGGCGATCATGCGCAGGCTGATAAGCGACGCGCGCGTGATAGGCGCAGTAGGGGCCGCCGCCGACCGTCGACTTGCCGCCGCAGAAGCGGAATTCCGGCGACGTCGGATCGCCCATCGGCCACCGGCACATGGATTCACGCAGCTCCATGAGCGTGACGCGCTCCGAGATCGGGATGACCACTTCTTCTTCCGGCGCAAGCCGCGGCGACGCGAGCGCATGAGGCGCAAAAGCGAGCGCCAAATTGCCATGCGAAGAGACGCCGTTCATACGCGGCTGAATCTGGCGAGGCGCCTTGGCGACGCGCGGACGCTGCGCGCTCACCGTTTTGGCGCGCTCGGCAAGCCCCAAACGGTGGATCTTGCCGATCACGGCGTTGCGGGTGATGCCGGGTCCGAGTTCAGCCGCCACTTGGCTGGCGCTCAGGCCGTCGCTCCAAAGCTTGCGGAGCAGTTCGACGCGTTCGTCGGTCCATGACATTAGGCTTCTCCATTCTTTCGGGTCGAGCGCGGGTCAGAGTTTCTTCCGACTGCAGCGCAGGCCTGAAGCCCAGCAGCGATGTGACGCGCATCAACACTCGAGAGAACGCGCCCAAACAACGACGCGGGCGCCGACTAGAAACTCACTATTTACTTTGAATCACGCGCGAGTCGCGCTGGCAAGCGCGCGCAGGCGTTCTCAACAGCCTTTCACCGCGACTGTGGTCTCCAGGACTCACTTTGTTCCAGGCGCGCGAGGCTTCAACGCCCCATGATCGCGGGGCTTCATGGATTTGACCGCGCGGGGCGGGGCGCTTAAAATCCCGCCAGATGCCGCCCTCAAAAGGGCGGCGCTTTGTTTTTCGAGCTTCCAAAACCACCGACGGGAGCATGGAGCAGGGCTTTTGACGTCAGCGCTTTATCCGACCTATCCGCGCGCCGATCTCACGTTCAAACATGGCGAGGGCGCGTGGCTGACTGCGGAAAACGGCGACCGCTATCTCGACTTCAGCGCGGGCGTCGCCGTGCTGTCGCTCGGCCATAATCATCCGCATCTCGTCGAAACCTTAAAGCGCGCGGCCGAAGAGCCCTGGCACGTTTCCAATCTTTTCCGTATCCCGCAGGCCGAGCGTCTGGCGCAGCGGCTCTGCGAGGCGACATTCGCTGAGCTCGTTTTTTTCACCAATTCCGGCGCGGAAGCGGTGGAATGCGCGATCAAGACCGCGCGCAAGTTTCACGCAGTCAACGGCAGGTCGGAACGCTATCGCCTGATCACCTTCGAAGGCGCTTTCCATGGCCGCACGCTCGCGACGATCGCCGCAGGGGGCAACGCCAAATATCTTGACGGCTTCGGGCCCCCCGTCGACGGCTTCGATCAAGTTCCATTCGGCGATTACGACGCCGTCGAGGCGGCGATCACGCAAGAAACGGCGGGCGTGCTGCTCGAACCCATTCAGGGAGAGGGCGGCCTGCGCGTTTTTGCGCCCTCCTTCCTCACGCGGCTGCGGGCGCTTTGCGATGCGCGCGGGCTGTTGCTCGTTGTTGACGAAGTGCAATGCGGCGTCGGCCGCACCGGCAAGTTTCTCGCCTGCGAACATGCCGGCGTCGCGCCTGATATTGCGGCCCTCGCCAAGGGGCTCGGCGGCGGCTTTCCGCTCGGCGCTTGCCTCGCGACGCGTGAGGCGGCCAAAGGCATGACGCTCGGCGCGCATGGCTCGACGTTCGGCGGCAACCCTTTGGCGACGGCGGTGAGCGGCGCCGTTCTCGACGTCGTGCTCGAGGATGGCTTCATGGCGCGGGTCGCGCGTCTCGGCGCGTTGCTGCGCCAGCGGCTTGCTGAACTCGAGGACCGCTATCCGTCGCTCATCGAAGAGATTCGCGGCGAGGGTCTGATGTTCGGCCTCAAGACGAAGATCCCAAACGCCGACTTCGCCGCCGCTGCGCGCGCCGAAGGCCTGTTGACTGTGCTCGCCGGCGACAATGTCGTGCGGCTGTTGCCGCCGCTCATCATCGATGAGAGCGATATCGCGGCGGCGACTTCCCGCCTGGCCGCCGCCTGCGCCAGGCTCGCCGCGCCCGCAGAAAAGCTCGGAGCCGCGTGATGACCGCCCATTCGCTGACGCGGCCGCGCAGCTTTCTCGATCTTGCCGATCACTCCGGCGAAGAGCTGCGCCGCATTCTCGATCTCGCCAAGTCGCTCAAGGCGCGGCGCGTGAGAGGCGCGGAGCCCACCGAACGGCCACTGGCCGGCAAATATCTCGGCATGGTGTTCGACAAGCCGTCAACCCGCACGCGCGTCTCCTTTGACATCGCGATGCGCGAGCTCGGCGGCGAGACGATCATGCTGACGGGCGCCGAAATGCAGCTTGGCCGTGGTGAAACCATCGCCGACACGGCGCGCGTGCTATCGCGTTTCCTCGACGCGGTCATGGTGCGAATTCTCTCGCACCATGATCTAATGGAGCTGGCGCGTTTCGGCAATCTGCCGGTCATCAACGGGCTGACCAAGCAGTCGCATCCCTGCCAGGTGATGGCGGACGTTTTGACCTTCGAGGAACATCTCGGCCCGATCGAAGGGCGGACGGTGGCCTGGAGCGGCGACGCCAATAATGTGCTCACCAGCTTGGTGCACGCCGCAGGCCGCCTGGGCTTTACGATCAATGTGGCGACGCCAGCGGATTTCGCGCCCTCGGAAGCGCTCGTCAGCTGGGCGAAAGCCAATGGCGCGAAGATGAATATGACGCGCGACGCCTATGAGGCGGTGGCGGGCGCCGACGCCGTGATTACGGATTGCTGGGTGTCGATGGGCGATGCGGACGAGGAGCAGCGCCGGGCGGCGCTCGCGCCTTATCAGGTCGACTCGAAACTGATGCGCGCGGCCGCGAAGCACGCGATCTTCATGCATTGTCTGCCGGCGCATCGCGGCGAGGAGGTCGCCGCCGAAGTGATCGACGGGCCGCAGTCGGTCGTCTTTGACGAAGCCGAGAACCGCCTTCACGCCCAGAAGGGCGTGCTGTGCTGGTGTCTCGCGCCGGGGCAGGTCTGATGCCGCAAGGCGGGGACCCGCCGCCAAGCCGGCCAGTCGCGCTTCATTCCGAAGATGACCGGGTTCTGCCCTTCGCGGTCGAAGCGCTCGACCTGCGCGGCCGAGTCGTGCGTCTTGGGCCCACGGTCAATTCCATCCTGAGTCATTACGCCTATCCGCCGCAGGTCGCGCGTCTGCTCGGCGAAGCGGTGGCGCTCGCCGCGCTGCTTGGCTCGATCCTCGAATCTCACGGCCGTTTTCAGCTGCAAACGCGCAGCGACGGTCCGGTCGACATGCTTGTCGTCGACTATGACGCGCCGGGGAAACTGCGCGGCTTCGCGCGTTTCGACGCGGATCAGGTCGCTGAAATGCGCGACGCTTCGCCTGCGGCGCTCTTCGGACGCGGCCATCTCGCGCTCACCATCGAACGTGAGGAAGACGCTGCGCGCTATCAGGGAGTCGTGCCGCTCGAAGGTGAAAGCCTCGCCGAGGCGGCGCATATCTATTTTAGGCAATCGGAGCAGATCCCGTCCTTTGTCAGATTAGCCGTCGCGGAAATCGTTACGCCGCAGGGCCGGAGCTGGCGCGCTGGCGGACTGCTCCTGCAATATTTGCCGCCCGGCGGCGCGCGCGCGCGCGACCTTCATCCAGGCGACGCGCCTGAGGGCGTGGAGGAGCTTTTAGAAGAAAATGATCATTGGACCGAGGGCCAGGCGCTCGCCGCCACTCTCGAAGACCATGAACTCGTCGATCCGGCGCTATCTGGCGAGCGCCTGCTCTATCGGCTCTTCCACGAGCGCGGCGTCAAAGTTTTCGCTGAACGCGCGGTCGAAGAATTCTGCCGCTGCTCGCGCGAGCGCATCGACAAGCTCTTGAAGAGCTTCTCCCCGCAAGAGCGACACGACATGATCGGCGACGACGGCCGCATCGGGGTCACCTGCGAATTCTGCGGCACGCTGCGAAGCTTCGACCCCGCCGATTTCGACTGAGCAGCGCGGAGCAAAGCAATGTCCGCTGAATTTATCTTTCCGCCGCCGCCTTGCCCAAGCGTCGCCATCGCGCAAGACGCGCGGCGATTTCCGGTGCGGCGGATATTCTGCATTGCGCTGAATTACGCTGCGCATGCCCGCGAGATGGGAAAGGAGCCGGCGAAGGATGCAAGCGCCGAGCCGCCTTTCTTCTTCACCAAACCCGCCGACGCCATCGTCGAGAGCGGCGCGACGATTCCCTATCCGACGCTGACGCACGATCTTCACCACGAGATCGAACTGGTTGCGGCGCTGGGCCGCGGGGGCGCCGATATATCCGCCGCTCGGGCGCTCGACTGCATCTTCGGCTATGCCGCCGGGATCGACCTGACGCGGCGCGATCTGCAAACGGCGGCGCGCAGCTCGGGCCGGCCGTGGGACATGTCAAAAGGCTTCGATCATTCCGCGCCGATCGGCGCAATCCGCCCCGTCGCGGCTATGGGCCATCATCCGACGCGCGGGCGCATCTCGCTTTCCGTCAACGGCGTCCTTCGCCAGGCGGGCGATCTCAGCGATCTCATTTGGAGCGTTCCCCAAATCATCGCGGCGCTTTCGCGCAATGTCGCGCTCGCGCCCGGCGATCTCATCTTCACCGGCACGCCTTCGGGCGTCGGACCGCTTCTCCCCGGCGACCTGGTCGAAGGCGAGGTCGAGCATGTCGGCTCCGTGGCCGTAAGCATCGAAAAATAGGGCAGGTTGCGCCGGGCCTGCAAACCCGGCTATTTGCAGAAGCGTGAAACGCCTTCGCGCGATCTTTCGCAACCGTCGTTGCGCCTCTGCCGAGCCGTCGGCGCGCGAGGCTCTGGGCATGCCGGTCAATCTCGACCCTGAAAACTGGGACGAATTTCGCGCCGAGAGCCATCGCGCGCTCGACACGATGCTCGACTATCTGCGCGCGATCCGCGAGCGTCCGGTCTGGACCGAGCCGAGTGAAGAGGCGCGGGCGCGCTTCAAACGCGCCCTTCCTCAAGAGGGACGCGACCTGTCCGCCGTGCTTGAGGATTTCGATCGCTATATCAAGCCGTTCGCGACCGGAAACACCCACCCGATGTTCATGGGCTGGGCGCAAGGGGCGGGCACGCCGGCCGGAATGATCGCCGAAATGCTCGCCGCCGGCATGAATTCGAACTGCGGCGGACGCAATCACATCGCGATCGACGTCGAGCGCCAGATCGCCGCCTGGATGGCCGAGGCCTTCGGCTTTCCGCCTGACGCCAGCGGCATTTTCGTCACCGGGACGTCGATCGCCAATTTCCTTTGCCTGCTCGTCGCGCGCGACCAGGCCTATGGCGACAGGGACGTGCGGCTCAACGGTCTTTGCGCGCAATCGGGCCAGCTTATCGCCTATGCGTCGCGCGAAGCGCATAATTGCGTCCGCCAAGCGATGGAGCTCGCCGGACTCGGCGCACGACATCTGCGCCTCATTCCCTCTGACGAGCGACGAGCGATGAAGATCGCCGATCTTCGTCACGCCATCGCCGCCGACCGCGCGGCGGGCTTCAGGCCGTTCTTGATCGTCGGCACGGCGGGAACGGTCGACACCGGCGCGATCGATCGTCTCGACCGGCTCGCGGACGTCGCGCACAGCGAAGACATGTGGTTTCACGTCGACGGGGCCTTCGGCGCGCTGGCTGCGCTCTCTCCCACGCTCAAGCCCATGGTCAAAGGGCTGGAGCGCGCCGACAGCGTCGCCTTCGATTTCCACAAATGGCTACACGTCCCTTATGACGCAGGCTTCTTTCTGGTGCGCGACAGGGAGGCGCATAAGCGCGCCTTCGCCGCCAACGCCGCCTATCTGTCTCGCGCGCCGCGAGGCCTCGCGGCCGGCGATTCCTGGCCCTGCGATCTCGGCCCAGACCTTTCGCGCGGCTTTCGCGCCCTCAAAGCCTGGTTCACCATCGAAACCTTCGGCGCCAAGCGTCTCGGCCAATGTGTCGAGCAGACCTGCCGCATGGCGAAGCGTCTCGAGGCGTGGATCGCGCAATCGGACGCTTTCGTGCTGCGCGCGCCGGTGACGCTCAATATCGTCTGCTTCGGCGTCAAAGACGATGAGGATGGGTCTCTCGCGCGCGAAATCGTCATGGAGCTGCATGAGCGCGGGGAAGCGGCGCCGTCGCTGACCATCCTCGATGGGGTTCCGGCGATCCGCGCCGCAATTATCAATCATCGGACCGAGGCGCGCGACATCGACGCCTTTACCGAGTTTTTGAAGGCGGCGCTTCGTCGCGCGCGCAAGGAGCCGCATGATTTCGGCGCCGTCGTCGAGCCGCACGGACCGGGCAAGACCCGGCTATCCGAGGATTGACGCCGCGCTATCGTAAGCCTGTGATCTTTCGATCGGTTTTTTACGTCTTCCAGTGAGCGCAGCCATGACCTTAGACCGCCTCGCACAAGCGCCGCACGTCGGCATTCCCGGATGTCTTTGGTTCGTGCGGTTTAACGAGGCCGGCGAAGCCGAGCCCGGAACGATCGAAGATTTCGAAAACATCGGAGCCCCGCGCGAGGGTTTCTTGTGGCTGCACATGGACCTTGCCGACGTGCGCGCGCGCCCGCTGTTGACGCGCATTGCGGCGCTTTCCGAAGACGCGCGCGACTCGCTTTGCGATCCGGTCGATCACCAGCATCTCGAATATTCGGAGGGAATCGTCAGCGGCGCCCTGCTCGATTACGAGCGCGACCTTGGTGGGCCGACGTCGCGCACCGACTATGTCCGCTTCGCTTCGGGCGCGAGCTTCTTCATCAGCGCGCGGCGCCTGCCGATGGACAGCATCGAGGCGACGCACATCGCCGTCAATCGCGGCGCGCGCCTTACGTCGCCGATCCATCTGTTCGAACTGCTGACCGATGCGCTGATCGACGGGCTGGCGCGAAAAGCGGCCGAACTTGGCGCGGCCTTCGATCGCGTCGAGGACCGCATCATCGATCAGCGCGGCCGCCAAGCACGGCCCGCGCTCAGCGCCGCGCGGCGTGACGCGGTGCGCCTCGCGCGTCAGATCAGCGGCCTTTCGGCGACCGTGGCGCGACTCGAAACCATCGAGGAGGAGGTCGGCGAACAGCGGGATAACGACCTGCGCGACGCCGCTGCGCGGCTCGTTCAACACGCAAGCGCGTTGACCCAGGATGTGACGAGCCTTCAAGAGCGCGCCCGCCTCCTGCAAGACGAGCTTAACGCGCTCCTGAGCCTGGAAACTAACGATCGGCTCTATGTGTTGACCTTGACCACGATGCTGTTGCTGCCCGCGACCTTCGTCACTGGCTATTTCGGCATGAATACCAGAAATCTGCTCTTCTCGGAAACCGAAAACGGCACGCTTTACGCCACGATTCTTTGCGTCCTGGCCTCGGCGACGGCGCTTTTCCTCATGCGTCGCTGGGGTCTTGCGGGCGCGCCTGAGGGCGAGGAGCAAAGGCCGAGGGGGGGGCGTCCGGATCGGCCCGCGGACAGGAGTTTTTGACGTTCGCTTCGTAATTGGCGGGGTTTACAGGCGTGCGCCTGACGCCTAGTTTCCGCGCCGACTGCGGCGCAAGGCCGCTTCGAACAACTCCATTGGGAAGATCATGCGCGCCGAACCGCTAGCGCTGAAAGCCGACATCGAGCAGTCCATCGGACTGCTGAGGAGGCATCTTTGACGTCGATACGTCTCAACGTCGTCTTGCCGAACTAAACGTCCGGGCGGAAGATCCCGCGCTCTGGAACGACCCCGAAGCCGCGCAGAAAGTTATGCGCGAGCGCACCCAGCTTGAAGAGCAGATTGGCGCGCTCTCAAGTCTTGTGCGCGAACTCGATGACGCGCTGACGCTCGTCGAGCTCGGCCAGTCCGAGGACGACCCTGACACTGAAAAAGAAGGCGTCGACGCGCTCAAAAGCGTCTTGAAGCAAGCGCGCGCCCGCCAGATCGAAGCGCTTTTTTCCGGCGAAGCGGATGCCAACGACACTTTTATCGAGGTACATTCGGGCGCCGGCGGCACCGAGAGCCAGGATTGGGCGCGCATGCTTTTCCGCATGTACGCCCGCTGGGGCGAGCGTCATAAATTCAAGGTCGAAGTCATCGAGGAGACGCCGGGCGAAGAGGCCGGCATCAAATCGGGCACCATTCTGGTTAAAGGCCACAACGCCCATGGCTGGGCGAAGACTGAATCGGGCGTACATCGCCTCGTGCGCATCTCGCCTTTTGATTCCAACGCCCGCCGCCACACCAGCTTCGCCTCCGTGTGGGTCTATCCCGTTGTCGACGACAGGATTGAGGTGAACGTCAATGAATCCGACTGCCGTATAGACACGTATCGATCGTCAGGCGCCGGCGGTCAGCACGTTAATACGACGGATTCCGCGATCCGCATCACCCATCTTCCGACCGGCATCGTCGTCGCCTGTCAGGCCGAGCGCTCGCAGCACAAGAACCGAGCGACCGCTTGGAACATGCTGCGCGCCCGGCTCTATGAACTTGAGATCGAAAAGCGCGAGGCGGAGGCCAATAAGGTCGCGGCGTCGAAAACCGAAATCGGCTGGGGTCATCAGATCCGCAGCTATGTGCTGCAGCCCTATCAGCTGGTGAAGGATCTGCGCACCGGCTTCACGTCGGGGACGCCGTCCGGGGTCCTTGACGGCGAACTCGACGATTTCATGCAGGCCTCGCTGGCGCAGCGTATATACGGGGGCGGTCCAGAAAAGGTCGAGGACGTCGAGTAGCCGCGCTCACGCCCATTTCTCGACGGCAAGGCCCGGAATGTCGTCGAAATCCTCAGTATTCGCCGCGACCAGCGTGAGGCTGAGATCAAGCGCCTGCGCGGCGATCATGCGATCGAGCGTTCGACGGCGCTTGGGGTCAACTTTCCGAAGCAGCGCCCCATAGGCGTCGGCCGCGCCGCGATCGAAGGGCAGCACGTCCAAATTCTCGGTAAGGAGCGCGATATTCTCGGCCAGCCGTTCATTGCTCTCGGCGGCCGCGGCGCCTGCCAGCGTTTCGGCGAGGCTGATCGCCGAAATCGCCACGTCGCCAATCTCGAGCGCTGAGAGCCGATCGAGCACGCCGGGAAAGCCTCGCGCCGCGGCGATGACGACATTGGTGTCGAGGAGGTAACGCGCCACGCGCTAGACCGCCTCAAAAAGCCGCTTCGGCGGCTTAAATTCTGGACGCGCCATCAAGGCGGGAGCCGGCGCGGTCCTTAGCCGCGCGACGAGATCCGCCATAGTGAGCCGCAGCGGCGTCACGATGAGACTTCCGCCCTGGCGCCGCACGACAACCTCCGCGCCTTCATCGAAAGCGATGTCGCGCGGAATTCTGACAGCAAGACTGTTGCCGGATTTGAAGATTCGAGTCGCGCCCATAATGCGAGCGTGACAGCCGTTCCACCACACGTCAATCTGCGTATATATTTATCCACCGTGCGCGTCGCGCGTTCTCTGATCGTCCGACGCCCATGATCCGATTGTCCGGGCGCTGGGCCATCGCAAAACGCTCGGAAGCGAGGGGGCGTGCGACTTGATCCTCGCTCGTGGCGCATGCTATTTCCGGCGGCCCATGGCTGCGGAGAGGTGGCTGAGTGGTTGAAAGCACCGCACTCGAAATGCGGCATACGGGCAACTGTATCGGGGGTTCGAATCCCTCCCTCTCCGCCAGTTTTTTAAAAACTAATTGAAATTTATGCTTTTTATCTAGGCCTGATCGCGAGTATTGCTTTCGGTCATACAACGAGCGCGCGCACAAAGACACATTATAGCGAGCGTGCACTTGAAATTATCTCGGGTCAGCGGCGTCATATGTAGCGCACCGTAGTGAACATGCCGGCGGCCTGATGATACACGAGATGACAGTGGAAAGCCCACCAGCCGGGATTATTCGCATCGAATGCGATGACAACGCGGCTCCCAGGCGTCACTAGCATGGTATCGCGCACCGCTCCAGGAAACCGCTTGCCGTCGATCTCCACCACTTGGAACTGGTGCCCGTGGAGATGCATCGGGTGGGGCATGAGCGTCTTATTCCTGAGCACGAGCTCGACGCGCTCGCCCTCCGCGACAGCCAGCGGCGGGACGTCCTTGTTCCAAACGACGCCGTTGATCGACCATACATAGCCGTTCATGTCGCCGGTCAGGTCGATTTGGTGAATCCGGTCCGGCTTGCGTTTGGCAAGCGGCTTCTTAGCGCGCAGCCGCCTTTCTAGGTCGAGGGTGAGCGCCAGCGATGGCGTCGGCGCATTTTCTGGAATGCGGGTTACCGGAGCGCGTCCTGCAACAAGGATCACGCCGGTCTGTCGACGCTCGCCTTCCAAAATTGCCAACACGGGAAAGCTGACGTGACTGCGCGGAACTTTGATGAGGATGTCGAGGCGCTGAGCGACCGCGATCGGAAAGCGCTGTCCCGCAATTGGGCGCACGCTGGATCCGTCAACGGCGATAAGCGCGCCGCTAAGCGCGCCGAGATCGAGATGGAAAGCGCTCATTGACGAGCTGTTGATGACGCGCAGCAGAAGCGGCTCGCCGGGCTCCACGCGGATTGTTTCGGGGTCGGCGAGCGTACGATCGTTGGCCAGGAACGCGTCATATCTCACGTCATTTAGGTCCGGGCTCGGAACTGCGCCTCCGTTCACCATTTCTGGCTCTGCAGACCGGGAACTGAGCGGGGTGCGCTTCTTCCGCAGCTCCGCATAAATTTGTGCGGGCGGAGTGAAGCTAAAATCCGCCAACATAATCGTCGCTTCCTGCTGACCTGGCGAGTCGCGCCCGTCGCGAATAATGAGCGGGGCTGCGAGCAGAGATTGTTCTTGTAGGCCTTCGTGCGAATGCATCCAGAACGTGCCCCCAAAGCGCAGCGGGAAGTCATATTCGGCGCTGGCGCCAGGCGAAATCGGCGGTCCTGAAATGCCAGGCACGCCATCCTGGCGCCAAGGAGGCGCCAAGCCATGCCAATGGATAAGGGTTGGCGCATCGAGTTCATTGTCGACGCGAACGCGGAACCGCCTTCCCACTTCGGTGACAAGCCCCTGCGCGCCATCTGGTTGGCGAATGCCGAGCACCGACGCCAATTTTCCGTTCACTTCGATGTTGCGCCGCTGCACGCGGAGGATCGTAACCGTCTCCGGTTTTTCCCCCACGGCGACCGAGCCGTACTGCGCCCACGACCGATGAGGTAAGGTGACGCTGGCGGCGAAGGCGGAGAGCAGCGCAGATCGACGTGACAGCATGAGGGTCGCCTCCTCAAAAAGTCCTCTCGCGCAGCAGACCCTACTATGGAGAGCAAGAAAAACTCAAAAGCTCACCGATCTGCATAGCTCCAAAAACGCGGCGTCGGGAGTCCGCCACATAGTGGGGTTGTTGCGCTGTCGAATGCGTAAGCTATCTAATATTGGAAAATCATTCGGCACGAGGATAGCCGCATGGCTCACGAGCATGGACATGGTGGCGCCTCGCATAAGGAGTCACAAACGGCTGGCGATGGGCGCATGATCGACGCTGAGCATCAAGACCTCTCCCATGCGGCTGGCGTCATTTACACCTGCCCAATGCATCCGCAGATTCGCCAGATCGGACCCGGCAATTGTCCGATCTGCGGCATGACGCTTGAGCCGCTTGTCGTGTCGACTGAAGCCGAACCGAACGCCGAGCTCATCGACATGACAAGGCGATTCTGGATCGGGCTGGCGTTGACGACGCCGGTGTTCGTCTTGGAGATGGGCGGCCATTTATTCAATCTTCATCATTGGCTCGCGCCACAGGCGTCGAATTGGATTCAGCTCACATTGGCGACACCGGTCGTGCTTTGGGCCGGCTGGCCATTCTTCGTTCGCGGCGCGCAGTCGCTCGTGAGCCGCAACCTCAATATGTTCACGTTGATCGCCATGGGGACGGGCATCGCCTGGATCTACAGCGTCGTCGCGACCTTGGCGCCGTCGCTTTTCCCACCCGCATTCCGCAACATGGACGGCTCTGTCCCGATCTATTTCGAGGCGGCGGCGGTTATCACCGTCCTCGTTCTACTTGGACAAGTTCTTGAACTGCGCGCCAGGGAGCAAACTGGCGGCGCCATTCGCGCCTTGCTCGATCTCGCCCCCAAAATGGCGACTCGACTTAACGCTGACGGATCTGACGAAGAAGTTGTGTTGGATCATGTGAAGGTCGGCGACCGCTTACGCGTGCGTCCAGGAGAAAAGGTCCCCGTGGACGGCGAACTTATCGAGGGTCGTAGCGCAGTCGACGAATCGATGGTCACCGGCGAGTCGATGCCAGTGACAAAAAATGCAGGCGACAAGGTCATTGGCGGAACGCTCAATCAGACGGGCGGCTTCATCATGGGCGCCGAGAAAGTCGGCCGCGACACTGTGCTCTCTCGGATTGTCGAGATGGTGGCGTCTGCGCAGAGAAGCCGCGCGCCAATACAACGCCTGGCCGACCAAGTGGCGGGATGGTTTGTGCCTATCGTCATTCTCGTCGCCGTTCTTGCATTTCTTGCCTGGGGGATGTGGGGACCGGAACCACGAATGACCTATGGCCTTGTAGCGGCGGTTTCCGTTCTCATCATCGCTTGCCCTTGCGCGCTCGGACTTGCGACGCCCATGTCGATCATGGTCGGCGTTGGACGCGGCGCGCAGTCGGGCGTGCTGATAAAGAACGCGGAAGCGTTGGAGCGATTGGAAAAGATCGACACTCTGGTCGTTGACAAGACCGGAACGATCACCGAGGGCAAGCCGCGCGTAATCGCAATCCACGCTATCGTTGGGGTCAGGGAGGATCGCCTGTTGGCGACGGCTGCGAGCCTTGAACGCGCCAGCGAACATCCGCTGGCGTTGGCGATCGTTCAGGCCGCGACCGAGCGCGGCCTTGCGCTCACGGAGGCGACGGATTTCGATTCTCCTGTTGGTAAGGGCGTTATTGGCCGGGTTGAGGGTCAAACGGTCGCGATCGGCAATCGTCGATACCTCTCAGAACTCGGCATTGACGCGACGCCGCTCGACAGCGAGGCCGAACGTCTGCGCGAAGAAGCCGCGACTGCGATCTTTGTCGCAATCGATGGAAAAATCTGCGGCGTCATCGGCATCGCCGATCCAGTCAAATCAACGACGTTGGAGGCGCTCCAATCGCTGCGCGACGATGGCGTCGCTGTCGTGATGCTGACCGGCGACAATTGGACGACGGCGCGCGCCGTCGCAAAGCGCTTGGGGATAAATGAGGTCGAAGCCGAAATCCTCCCCGAAGACAAAAGCAAGGTCGTAAGTCGCTTGCGCGAAACAGGCCGAATCGTCGCCATGGCGGGAGACGGCGTGAATGATGCGCCCGCCTTGGCCGCCGCCGATGTTGGCATAGCCATGGGAACGGGCACTGACGTCGCGATCGAGAGCGCTGGCGTCACTTTATTGAAGGGAGATTTACGAGGCATCGTCCGCGGCCGACGGCTTTCCAAGACGACAATGCGCAACATTCGCGAGAATCTGTTCTTTGCATTTTTCTATAACGCCGCCGGCGTGCCGATCGCGGCCGGCGCGCTCTATCCGGCCTTTGGGCTGCTCTTGTCGCCGACGATCGCCGCCGCGGCGATGGCGCTGTCTTCGGTTAGCGTGGTCCTCAATTCTCTACGGTTGCGCCAAGCGGAGATCGAACCCAAGGCCAAAATTGAGATGCCGCCGTTTTCGACTTAGCCTTGTGAGCCCGCAGCGCATGTTGGCGAAAGGCGTACAGACTTCATCCACACGGATTTCCGACGGATCCGCTTAATTTCGCGAGGGTCAAGCGATCGCCGCGACCGGCGAAATATTTGCGCAGCGCCTCGGCGAAGAGCGGCTCTTCAGGCGCGGCGGCCGCAAACAACGTCATCGACGAATGAAACTTCAACTCATCGGGATGGCCGAAGATCTCATGCGCGCTGCGTCCTTCAGCCTTGTTGACGAGTCCGACGCATTCCTTAAGCCGCGCGCCCAATAAAGAGTGATCGAGATAGGCGTGCGCCTCGGCGAGCGAGCGGATGGCGTAGCGCTGCGCCATGGCGCTTGCCCCAAGCCCTTCGAGTTGCGGAAAAACGAACCACATCCAATGACTGCGCTTGCGGCCCGAGGCGAGCTCCGCCGTCGCTTGCGCGTAGATCGGCTTTTGCACCGCGACGAAGCGGTCGAGATCGTAAGGATCGCCCGAGGCGCCCGTCATGACGAATCCGCGTTGATCAACTCGGATGTCATTCCCGACGCTTCGCCGCAAGCGAAGCGATCGGGAATCCAGATATGACAGCTTTCCGGGTTGACACTGGATTCCCGGTCAGGCCTGCGGCCTGCCGGGAATGACAACGAATTGCGTATCACTCCGCCGCTTCCGCGACGGGCTCGTAATTCAAGATCGGCGCGAGCCAACGCTCGGCGTCGCGGGCGTTCATGCCCTTGCGGCGGGCGTAATCTTCGATCTGATCGCGCTCGATCTTGGCGACGCCGAAATAATGCGCGCTCGGATGCGCAAGATAGAGTCCGCTAACGGAAGCGGCCGGCGTCATGGCGAAACTTTCGGTGAGCTTCACGCCGGTGCGCTTTTCGGCGTTAAGCAGATCGAAGATCGTCGCCTTTTCGGTGTGATCGGGCTGCGCCGGATAGCCGGGCGCCGGGCGAATGCCGGCGTAGGGCTCGCCGATCAGCGCTTCGGGCGCGAAATTCTCCTCATGCGCATAGCCCCAGAATTCCTTGCGCACGCGCTCATGCATGCGTTCCGCAAAGGCCTCGGCGATGCGGTCGGCGAGCGCCTTGACCATGATCGAGCCATAGTCGTCATTGGCGCGGGCGTAGCGCGCGGCGATCTTCTCTTCTTCCGCGCCGGCGGTCACGACGAAGGCCCCGATATAATCGGCCTTGCCGCTGTCCTTGGGCGCGACGAAATCGGCGAGCGCGAGATTGGCCTTGCCGTCGCGCTTTTGCAATTGCTGGCGCAGCGTGTGCAGCGTTGCGATCCGCTCATTACGCGACTCGCCGCTGTAGAGGGCGATGTCGTCGCCGACTGAATTCGCCGGCCAGAAGCCGATGACGGCTTTCGGCGTAAACCAGCGCTCCTCGACGATGCGTTTCAGCATGGCGCGGGCGTCGTCGTAAAGCGTGCGCGCCGCCTCGCCGCGCTCAGGATCGTCGAGCAGCGACGGATAGCGTCCCTTGAACTCCCAAGTCTGAAAGAACGGCGTCCAGTCGATATAGGGAACAAGCTCGCCGACGTCATAGCTCGCAAAGGCGCGCGGGCCGGCGAAAGACGGGCGCACAGGTTCATATCCAGCCCAATCGATCTTGAAGCCGTTGGCGCGCGCCTGGGCGAGCGACACACGCAGCTTATCCGCCTGGGCGCGCGCATGCGCCTCGGCGACGCGCTCATATTCGGCGCGGGTCTGAGCGATATAGTCGCCCCGCGATTTCTCCGAAGCGAGCGCCTGGGCGACGCCGACCGCGCGGCTCGCGTCGGTGACATAGACCGCCTGGCCGCGACGATAGTTCGGGCTGATCTTCACCGCCGTGTGCACGCGGCTCGTCGTCGCGCCGCCGATGAGGAGCGGCGTGTCCAAGCCTTCGCGCTCGAGTTCCGAGGCGACGAAGCACATCTCGTCGAGCGAGGGCGTGATGAGGCCTGAAAGGCCAATGAGATCGACCTTCTCCTTCTTCGCCGTCTCGAGAATCTTCGCGGCCGGCGTCATGACGCCGAGATCGATGATCTCGAAATTGTTGCAGCCGAGCACCACGCCGACGATGTTCTTGCCGATGTCATGCACGTCGCCCTTGACGGTCGCGAGCAAAATCTTGCCGGCGGACGAGCGCGCGTCCTTCTCCTTCTCCATGAACGGCATGAGATAGGCGACCGCCTGTTTCATCACGCGCGCCGATTTGACGACCTGCGGCAGGAACATTTTTCCTGAGCCGAAGAGATCGCCGACGACATTCATGCCCGCCATCAGCGGACCCTCGATGACGTCGAGCGGACGAGCGGACGTTTGGCGCGCCTCCTCGACGTCGGTCTCGATGTAATCGGTGACGCCATTGACGAGCGCATATTCGAGACGCTTGCCGACGCTCTGCTCCCGCCAGGCGGCGTCCTTCTCCTGCGCTTTGCCTGCTGCGCCTTTGAATTTCTCTGCGAGTTCAACGAGCCGCTCAGTCGCGTCCTTGCGGCGGTTCAAGACAACGTCTTCGCATAATTCACGCAGCTCTGGATCGATTTCGGCATAGACCGCGAGCTGGCCGGCGTTGACGATGCCCATATCCATTCCCGCCCCAATGGCGTGATAGAGGAACACCGAATGCATTGCCTCGCGCACCGGTTCATTGCCGCGGAACGAAAAGGACAGGTTCGACACGCCGCCCGACACATGCGCATGCGGCAGGTCGCGCTTGATGACACGCGCCGCCTCGATGAAGTCGACCCCGTAGTTCTCATGCTCCTCGATGCCGGTCGCGACCGCGAAAATATTTGGATCGAAGATGATATCCTGCGGCGGGAAGCCGACTTCTTCAGTGAGAATCTTGTAGGCCCGCGCGCAGATCTCGGTCTTTCGCGCAAGCGAATCGGCCTGGCCCTTTTCGTCGAAGGCCATGACGACGACGGCTGCGCCATAGCGACGCACTTTGCGCGCGTCGGCGACGAATTTATCCTCGCCTTCCTTCATCGAGATCGAATTGACGACGCCCTTGCCCTGCAGGCATTTGAGGCCCGCTTCGATCACCTCGAATTTCGACGAATCGACCATCACCGGCACGCGGGCGATGTCGGGCTCGGCGGCAAGCAGGTTCAAAAATTCGACCATGGCGCGCCCGGAGTCGAGCAGCCCTTCGTCCATATTGACGTCGATCACCTGGGCGCCGTTCGCCACCTGATCGCGCGCGACGTCGAGCGCCGCGGCGTAATCGCCATTGGTGATGAGCTTACGGAACTTCGCCGAACCGGTGACGTTGGTGCGCTCGCCGACATTGACGAAGGGAATGTCCTTCGTCAGCGCGAAGGGCTCCAATCCAGACAGACCCAACATTGGTTCGATGACAGGAATGGCGCGCGGCGCGACGCCTTTCACGGCATTGGCGATCGCGGCGATGTGATCGGGCGTCGTGCCGCAGCAGCCGCCGACGACATTGACGAGGCCGGAGGTCGCAAATTCTCCGACGAGCTCAGCCATATATTCGGGACTTTCGTCGTAAAGTCCGAATTCGTTCGGCAGGCCGGCGTTTGGAAAGGCGCAGACGCGCGTGTCAGCGACGCGGCCGATGTCGGCGACATGCTGACGCATCTCGCGCGCGCCGAGCGCGCAGTTGAAGCCGATCGAAAAAGGCTTGGCGTGCGCCACCGAATTCCAGAAGGCGATCGCCGTCTGCCCGGAGAGCGTTCTGCCGGAGAGATCGGTAATCGTGCCCGAAATCATGATCGGGAAGCGCGTTCCGACTTCGTCGAATGCATCTTCGAGCGCGTAGAGCGCGGCCTTGGCGTTCAGCGTATCGAAGACGGTTTCGACGAGCAGTATGTCGGCGCCCCCTTCGATGAGTCCCAGCGCCGCTTCCTTATAGGCTGCGCGCAGCTCGTCGAAAGTGACGGCGCGAAAACCTGGATTCGACACGTCGGGCGAGATCGACGCGGTACGATTGGTCGGGCCGATCGAGCCGGCGACAAAGCGGCGCACGCCGGTTTTCGCCGCGATTTCGTCAGCCGCCGCGCGCGCCAGGCGCGCGCCCTCACAATTGAGTTCGAAAGCGAGATGTTCGAGCCCATAGTCGGCTTGAGCGATCGTCGTCGATGAAAATGTGTTGGTCTCGATCATGTCGGCGCCGGCTTCGAGATAGGCGACATGGATCGCCTTGATCGCTTCCGGCTGCGTCAGCGTCAGCAGATCATTGTTGCCGCGCAGGTCTTTGGCGTGGTCAGTGAAGCGCGCGCCGCGGAAGTCGGCCTCCTCGAACTTGTGGCGCTGAATCATGGTGCCCATGGCGCCGTCGAGAATGAGAATGCGGCGCGAGGCCGCCCCTTCGAGCGCTTTCAGGATATTTGGGCCGTGAGATGTCGCAAAGGTCATGCAAGGGCCTTTTCACGCAGGGGACGAACGCCGAGGAGGTGGCAAATGGCGAAGACGAGATCGGCGCGATTATTGGTGTAGAAGTGGAATTCGTTGACTCCGGCGCGGGCCAGACTCATCACCTGTTCGACGGCGGTCGTGGCGGCGATGAGCGCGCGGGTTTCCGGATCTTCATCCAGTCCGTCGAACCGCTCGGCGAGCCAGCGCGGCACGCTCGCCCCAGCCTTCTGCGCGAAACCCGCGACCTGCTTGAAATTGCGGATCGGCATGATGCCCGGCACGATCGGAATCGTAATTCCACGCGCGCGCGCCTTGTCGAGAAATCTGAAGTAGATGTCGTTGTCGAAGAAGAACTGCGTAATGGCGCGCGTCGCGCCGGCATCGATTTTCGCCTGCAGCGCGTCGAGGTCCTGCTCGATCGACGCGCTTTCCGGATGGCCTTCTGGATAGGTTGAGACCGAAATCTCAAAGTCCCCAATCCGGCGAATGCCGCTCACGAGATCCGTCGAATTGGCGTAGCCTTTGGGATGCGGCTCGAATTTCGTGCCGACGCCCGTCGGCGGATCGCCGCGCAGCGCGACGATATGGCGAACGCCAGCCTCCCAATAATCGCGCAGGATTTCGTCGATCTCCTCGCGCGCCGAGGAGACGCAGGTGAGATGGGCGGCGGGCTTTACGTCGGTCTCGCGCACAATGCGCGCGACGATCGAATGGGTGCGCTCGCGGGTGGTGCCGCCCGCGCCATAGGTGACGGACACGAAATGCGGTCGCAGCGCTGCAAGTCGTTTGATCGACTGCCAGAGCTGAGTCTCCATCTCCGGCGTTTTGGGCGGGAAGAATTCATAGGAGATCGCAAATTGATTTTGCGACGCTGTGGGATGAAGCGCGTTAAACATCAGGCTGTCTCGTAAGAAGCGGCGGGAATGGGATCGGCGATGACGCGCGGATCGCGCGCGAGCCACAAGAACACGGTGAGCTTGGCGCCTTCGTTCGCGTCGGGCGCCAGTTCGCGCCGCTGGATGACGTCAAGGCCCGCCTGCGTCAGCAATCCAGTGATTTCAGCGTCCGAGAAGCCGAGCCGGCGATGCGCATGCGTGTCGCGCAGCGTCTCTTCATGATGGGGCGCGAAGTCGACGACGAGAAGCCGGCCGCCGGGCGCAAGCACCCGCGCCGCCTCACGCAGCGCGCGGCCCGGATCGTCGAGAAAGTGCAGGACCTGATGCATGATGGCGAGGTCAACGGAATTGCGCTCGATCGGCAGCGCATAGATGTCGCCCTGGCGCAGCTGCACATTGTTGAAGCCGGTTTCTTCAAGCCGGCCGCGCGCGACGCCAAGCATGGCGGAGGAGAGATCGACGCCGACGGCGCGTTCGGCCTGCGGCGCAAAAATTTCCAACATGCGGCCGGCGCCGGCGCCGAGATCGAGCAGGTTGCGCACCGGCTTGTCGCCGACGACGTCGCGCATCGCCTCTTCGACACGCTCCTCGGGGACGTGCAGCGCGCGGATGCGATCCCACTCTTCCGCATGCGCGGCGAAATAGCGGGCGGCGTTTTCGGCGCGCGCCTGGCGCACCTGCGCAAGCCTCGCGCGGTCGCCGGCGAGAAGCGCGTCGTCAGCCTCCAGCCAACCGACAATGGCCCGTGCGAGGGCGCCTGGGGGTCCCATAGGCGACAGGCGGAAGAAGGCCCAGGCTCCTTCGCGGCGGCGCTCGACGAGGCCCGCTTCGACAAGGAGCTTGAGATGGCGCGAGACTCGCGGCTGAGACTGGCCCAGGATCGCAACAACCTCGCTCACCGTCAGTTCCGATTGGGCGAGCAACGCCAGGAGCCGCAGACGCGTCTCCTCTCCTGCTGCGTTCAGCGCCGCAAGCGTCGGTTCGAGGGATAATTTGGCCACGGCCTTCATGATTGCTCCGTGAGATATAAAGATATCTATATACGTCAAATGCACTGTGCGCAACCTTGCTTGCCGCTTTTTTGAGAACGAAAACGCTCTTGACCGAATCCGAAACCGGGTTCATCCTTTCGTCATATCGCACCTGTCGATCGGACAGCATGGTCGGCAGGCTCGCTCGGGCGGGACCTCGACGCGAAGGCGATCAGATAGGCCCGCAATCCCCTGTGTGGGCCGAACCGAGCAACAATGTTGCGAGAGGAGCATGACGCCACCGGGTCATACCAATTGACCGGCGTTGGTTCCGGTCACTGGGGGATCAAAGTCAGCTGCTTGATCCGCCCATCCTCTGAAACAATCTGACATCCTTCCGGGCGGCCGAACGCAAAGGCCAAGCATCGGGCGCCCGATCACAGACTGGACAATCCAGACCTGCTTCCGATTAAGGAGCAAAAACGGCCCCGTGAGCTTCCGCGCCACGGGGCCTGATTTATTTTCAGCCGACAAACGCCTAGGACGCAGCCGTCAACTCGGCCAGTAGTCCGAGCGCCAGCCTACGCCGGCGCCTTCTCTTCTTCCTTGCTGACGACCTCAAGGAAGGTCTCCGCCGCCTCGCGACGCTCGAAGACATGCGGCTGCAGACCGCGCTTGGAGAGCGCCTCCTTCATCTTCAATCGCGCGAAGGCGCTCGTCGCATAGCGGGTCGTCGTCAGATAATAATGCTGGCTCATATAGTCGATCATCTCGGCGTAATCGTCATAGAGCGCTTCGTTGATCTTCCAGCCGTCGTGATTGACGACGGAGTTGACGCGCTTGCCGACTTTGTCTGACGCCTCGATCAACGTCTTGCGCAGATCGTCGATGTCCTTCTTCGTGCGCGCGTGCCAGCCTTCGAGATTGACGAAGAGGATATTGCGGTCGGCGTCGTAGGTGACGCGGTCGGACATGTTGAGATTGATGAGGTCAGCGAGCAGCCCCATCGGCTCGTCGATGAAGATGCGCTTATCCATCAACTCGGGATGTTCGACGATGGGCTTGAAGTCCATATGCGCCAATATGTCCCTATCGATATCGATCCCAGGCGCGACTTCGATCAGTTCAAGTCCCTTGTCGACGAGTTTGAACACGCAGCGCTCGGTCACGTAATAGACGGGCTGCTTGCGCTTGAGCGCGAATTTGCCGGAGAAGGTGATCTGCTCGACGGCGTTAAGGAACTTCTTGTTCCTGCCTTCCTGCAGAATGTTGACCTTGCCGTCGGCGATCTCCACGCGCAGTCCGCCATTGGTGAATGTGCCGGCGTAAACAACGAGCCGCGCGTTCTGGCTGATGTTGATGAAGCCGCCGCAGCCATTGAGACGGCCGCCGAATTTCGACGTGTTGACGTTGCCCTGCAGGTCGCACTCCGCCATGCCGAGACAGGTCATGTCGAGACCGCCGCCGTCATAGAAGTCGAACTGCTGGTTCTGCTGGATGATCGCGTCGGCGTTGGTGGCGGCGCCGAAGCTCGAACCCGAAGCGAGCACGCCGCCGATCGCGCCAGCTTCCGTCGTCAGCGTAATATAGGGCGTCATCTTTTCTTCATTGGCGACGGCGGCGATGCCTTCCGGCGCGCCGACGCCGAGATTGACGACGCCGTTCGGCGGCAGCTCGTAGCTGGCGCGCCGCGCGATGACCTTGCGCTCGTCGAGCGGCATCTTGGCGAACTTCTCGACCGGCACGCGGACTTCTCCGGAAAGCGCCGGATTGTGGATCACGCCGTAATTCATGCGGTGCATTTCCGGCGGGTCGGCGACGACGACGGCCGAGACGAGAATGCCCGGCACATGCACGTCCTTGGGCTTGATCGAACCCTGCTCGACGATGCGCTCGACCTGGGCGATCACCAACCCGCCATTGTTATGGGCGGCCATGGCCTGAGCGAGATTGTCGAGCACGAGCGCCTCGCGCTCCATCGAAATATTGCCGGAAGGGTCAGCCGAGGTGCCGCGAATGAAAGCAACGTCGATCTTAGTGGCGATATAGAAGAGCCACTCCTCGCCCATGATGTTGTGGTATTTGACCATGTCCTCCTTGGTGCGCTCGTTCACCTTGCCGCCGCCAAAACGCGGATCGACATAGGTGTAGAGGCCGACCTTGGAGAAGAGACCGGGCTGGCCCGAGGCGCAGGCGCGGTAAAGCTGAGAGATGACGCCCTGCGGGAGGTTGTAGCCGCAGATCTTATTCTCCTGCGCCGCCTGGGCGACTTTCGGCATGCGGCCAAAATTCGCGGCGATGACCCGGCGCAGCAATCCTTCGTGGTAAAAGCGCCCGGTGCCAAGGCCCTTGGAGTCGCCGGCGCCTGCGGTCATGATCAGCGTGAGGTCGCGCGGATGCTGCGTCTCGACGAAGCGCTTTTCCAAAGCGGCGTGCAAGGCTTCGGGAATGCAGCTCTGGACAAAGCCCGTGGTGGTTACGACGTCATTGTCGCGAATGAGCGCAATCGCCTCGTCGGCGGTAATGACTTTGTTGTTCGCCATATCCTCAGGGTCCCTTGCTCCCCACTCTTTGCTTAATGCGGACCGTTGACGTCGCCGCGTTGGTGGGCGTTTTCTTACAAAATGAGCGCTCAACCGTAGAGACCGGGCCGCCCTTGCGCAATAGCGGCGATGCGCCGCAGACCCGCCGCAACCCCGCCAACGCGCGGGAAAAATGGCCGTCAGTCGCCGCGGTAGACGCAGCCCTCGAAACAGCTATCGCGAAAGACGCCGACTTCGGCGATGCCCGGCAGAGTTGGCGCGAGGTCGCGCCAGATATAGGCGCAAAGATTTTCGAGCGTCGGCTTTCCCAATCCTTCAAGGTCATTGAGAAATGAATGGTCGAGGCGTTCGCGCAGCTCGGCGAGCCTACGGCCAAGCTTGCCGAGGTCCATCACCCATTCCTCTTCGATGGTGCGCTCGCCGCGCAGCGTGACGCGCACGCGAAAAGAATGCCCGTGCAGATTGCGGTATTTGCCGCCCTCCGGAGCCTCGGGATCATAAAGGGCGTGCGCGGCCTCGAAATAGAATTCGCGAAAGACCTCGAAAGTCGACACTTCTCACTTCACCCCGATCGCCTTGTGGGTTTGCAGAGACAGACGCCAGCGCGGATGCGCCAGGCAGTAGCTGACCGCGGCCTCCGTATTGCGCGAAACATCCGGCCCGTCCATGGGCTGCAGCAGAAAATGCCCGAAGTCGAGGCGCTCATAATTGGCGGGGTCGACTCCTCGCTGAGGAAAAACGAGCTTCAATTCGTCGCCGGAGCTCTGCGCCAGCGGCGCGCCGGCCTTGGGCGACACGCAAATCCAATCAATCCCTCGAATGGCGGGGAGCGTGCCGTTCGTCTCGATGGCGATCTCGAAACCCTGCTCGTGCAGCGCCACGACCAGCGCCTCGTCGATCTGCAACATCGGCTCGCCGCCGGTCAGCACCGCGAAGCGCCGGTCTTGGCCCTCGCCCCATAGATTCGCCAGATGTTCGGCAAGCGCCGTCGCGTCGGCAAACTTGCCGCCGCCTTCGCCTTCGAAGCCGACAAAGTCCGTATCGCAAAACTGGCACTGCGCGGCGGCGCGATCCTCTTCCCGCCCGCTCCACAGATTGCAGCCGGCGAAGCGGCAGAAGACGGCGACGCGGCCTGCGTTAACGCCCTCGCCCTGCAGCGTTTTGAAGGCTTCCTTGACGATGTAGGCCATTGCCCGCTCTAGCGCGGACGCTCTACGGCGTAAAGCTTACCCGTTCTTGGGAAGCTCCTTGTCTTTGTCGTCGGGCTCGGCCGGCGGCTGCGGGCGCGGGTCGAGGCTGCGGATGTAGGAGACGATGTCGTCGATCTCCTTGCGCGAAAGATGCATGTCGGGCATCGGCGGGTGCGGATCCATCAGAAAATTGCCGAGCTTCTTTTTGTCGGTCCGGCGGCGGGCGATATCGAAGAAGGACGGGGCGTCGGCCGAGGCGCTCGTCTGTTCGGACGCCACCACATGGCATGAAGCGCACCAACGCTTCGCGATGACCGAACCGCGTTGTGGGTCCCCAGCCGCCATCGCGAAAGTTGCCAGTGCGGCGCTCCCGCCGACGAGGGCCGTTGCGAGCATGAGGCGTCTAAACTGCATCAGGATTTCCTTAGAGCGGGAAACTAATGATTCGTCTGGCATGAAAGCACAAGCGCGACGCGCTGAATATCGGCGATCTGGCATATGCTTGCGGCAGGACGCCGCGTCGGCCGCGATGCCCAGTCGCGGCATTTTTGCAACAGTGATGTGATCTGATTGCAACAGTTCATCAGATTAGCATGTTGCCCACGATTGTCGCTGTAGAAGCCCCTTTTCAGACACAAACACTGGGCTAAGGTATTCGTGTCACAAGCTCATTCGAGATGCGGAGACAGGCGTCAAAAGTTTTCGCTTTTGACCGCAGGTTCCTTTTTTCCCTCTCGCTGATCGCGGTGACGGCTGGCGTATGCCTTGGGCGTCGGGCGTCGGGGGAAGTCGGAACATTATGATCGCAACTGTTCATATGAATATGTCTTCGGTCCTTGGGCGAAATAAGCGGGCGACATTGCCGATCTGCCTTTTCGCGGCCAGCCTGGGCATGTTCGTGATGGCCTTTGTCGCGCCGGCGCCGGCGCTCGACGCCCCTCGCGCCAACGCCAAGGCCGAATCGCAAACGCTCCCCATCTTCAAGGATCCTCGCGCGGCCTTGCGCGCCGGACTGGAGAGCTATCATTCCGGCGACGCAGCGACCTCGGTCGCCGCGCTGCGCTACGCCGCTGAGAGCGGCGAGCCGCTGGCGCAGTGGAAGCTTGGCCGGATGTATGCCGATGGCGACGGCGTCATACGAGACGACGCCAAGGCCTACGAATATTTTTCGCAGATCGTCGACCATTACGCCGACGATGAACCGGATCCGCGCGAACGATCGATGGCGGCGAGCGCCTTTGTCGCAGTGGGCGTTTATCTGCGCGAAGGCGTGCCGAGCGCCAAGATCAAGCCGGACCTCGATCGGGCCTTTGATCTCTTCCGCTATGCGGCGACCTATTTCCGCAACGCCGACGCTCAGTACAATCTGGCGCGCATGTATCTCGAAGGCGCGGGCGTGAAAAAGAACGTCCGGCAGGGCGTTAATTGGTTGGAGCTCGCGGCGCGCAAGGGCCATCCGCAGGCGCAGGCGATGCTCGGCCGCTTGATATTCACCGGCGAGGCCGGGGGCGAGCCGGAACGCGCGCGCGGACTGATGTATCTCACGCTGGCGCGGGATGCGGCGGGCGGCCCTCCCGATCAATGGATCGTCGAATTGCACGCGAAAGCGCTCAGCGCCGCAAGCGAAGCCGACCGCAAAGCTGCAGTCACGATGCTCGAAGGCTATCTGCGCGAGCGCAACTGACGTTTGAACTTCAGCCGGCGCGCGCCGCGGCGCCTTTGAACTTCACCGGAATGCTCAGGAAACGAGCGCCGTCGCTTCGAGGCGGCGGAAACTTGCCGCCTCGAATGTTGACCTGAATCGAAGGTAGCAGCAGCCGCGGCGCGTCAAGCTCCTTGTCGCGCTTCTCGCGCCCGGCGACGAATTCCTCTTCGCTGACGCCGTCCTTGATCTGCACGTTCTTGGCGCGCTCCTCCGCGACCGTCGTCTCCCAGGCATAGACGTCTCGGCCGGGCGCCTTGTAGTCATGACACATGAAGAGCCGCGTCTGCGGCGGCAGCGAAAGAATGCGCCGGA
The DNA here is from genome assembly GCF_005771425.1 of Methylocystis sp. B8. Classification (GTDB taxonomy): domain Bacteria; phylum Pseudomonadota; class Alphaproteobacteria; order Rhizobiales; family Beijerinckiaceae; genus Methylocystis. Next base: position 197,331 of record NZ_VBTZ01000005.1, read on the forward strand.
TCGACCGATAGAGCGCATGCGCGTCGCCGCCGGGAAAATCCGCGCGCGCCGTTCCATAGTCGGGCATGAACAGCGTATCGCCGACGAAGACCGCATCGCCGATTTTGTAAGCGACGTCGGCCGGCGTGTGGCCAGGCGTGTAGATCGCTTCGCCCTCGATCTCGCCGATCTTGAATCGCTCGCCATCCTTGAAGAGATGATCGAAGCCGGCGCCGTTGGCTTTAACATCATCGGCCGCGAAAACCGGCTTGAAGAGCTTCTGGACCTCGTCGATATGTTCACCGATGCCAATCTTGGCGCCCGTCGCCGCCTTGACGATCTGGACTGCGGAAAGATGATCGGCATGCGCGTGAGTTTCGAGAACCCAGTCGATCTTTAATCCTTCGCGCGTCGCCTCCGCGAGAATGGCGTCGATTGAATGCGACTCGGCGACGCCGCTCGCCGGATCGTAGTCGAGCACGGGATCGACGATCGCTGCACGCTTACTCGACGGGTCGCTGACGATGTAGGTGATCGTGTTGGTGGGCTCGTCAAAGAAGCCCTTCACGGACGGCGCCTGCGGCATTGATCTCTCCTTATTTGCAGCGCTCAAGCACGCCCCCGTCTTCGTGCTTGCGCCGTCAGATATATGCGCTATAGCTAAATAAGCAAGTGCTAATATTAACGTGAGCGAAGGAGCGACATGCTGACGGCTCTGCCCCTCGAGGCCGTGCTAGGCTTGATTAGCGGCGGCATCGTCGGCTTTACGCTTGGCCTTGTCGGCGGCGGCGGCTCGGTGCTCGCCGTGCCTCTACTTGTTTATCTAGTGGGCGTCCCAAACCCGCATGTCGCGATCGGCTCAAGCGCGGCGGCGGTCGCCGTCAATGCGCTCATGAGTCTCGCTAATCATCAACGCGCAAAAACGATCAAGTGGCGCTGCGCCTCCGTCTTCGCGCTTTTCGGTATCGCCGGCGCCTTCGCAGGATCGACCCTCGGCAAGATCATCAATGGCGAGAAGCTGCTCGCGCTCTTTGCGCTGTTGATGATCGTCGTCTCCTATCTGATGCTCCGCCGGCGTGGCGCGTCAGGCTATCCGGGCGTAAGGCTCAACCGCGAGAACTTTCCGCGGCTCGTCGCCGCCGGCCTGACGGCCGGCGCGCTTTCTGGCTTCTTCGGCATCGGCGGCGGATTCCTCGTCGTGCCGGGGCTGATATTTGCCTCCGACATGCCGATTTTGAACGCGATCGGCTCGTCGCTCGTCGCAGTGGCGGCTTTCGCGGTGACCACCGCAGCAAATTACGCCTATTCAGATCTCGTCGACTGGGAGCTCGCCGCAACGCTTGTTCTCGGCGGCGCGTTCGGCGGATTGATCGGCGCTGCGGCTGCGCGACGTCTGTCAAAAATGCGCGGCGCGCTAAGCGCGGTTTTCGCGACAGTTATTTTCGCCGTGGCGCTCTATGTGCTCTGGCGCAGCGGCGGCGCGCTCGGTCTTTTCGATTATGCGGCGAAATCGGCGTAGATCGCGACGTGATCGGAAGGCTTGTCGCCGGCGCGCATCGATTTGACGATCTCGACGCGCGACAGCCGATCCGCGGCTTGCGGCGAGAGCAGAAGGTGATCGATACGAAGACCCTTATTCTTCTGCCAGGCGCCCGCCTGATAGTCCCAAAAAGTATAAAGGCCGCCGTCATCCGATGTCGCGCGTAGCGCGTCGGCGTAGCCAAGATTGAGCAGGCGCTGATAGGCGGCGCGAGTCTGTGGCAGAAACAATGCGTCGCCGAGCCATGCCGACGCCTCATAGACGTCGCGCGCTTCAGGAATGACATTGTAGTCGCCGGCAAGAACCGTCGCCTCTTCAAGGCGCAGCAGCGCCTCGGCATGGCGCGTCAACGTCTCCATGAAAGCGAGCTTATAAAGATATTTTTGCGTATCCGGCGGATTGCCGTTCGGCGCATAGATTGAAGCGACGCGCATGACGCCGCCGGCGCCATCGGAGATCACCGCCTCAATATAGCGCGATTGCGCTTCGCTATCGAAGTTAGGCAGACCTAGAGTTATGTCCTGAAGCGGCGACTTCGAAAGGATCGCGACGCCATTGAACCCCTTCTGCCCATGGACGGCGACGTTATATCCCGCGTCTTCGACTTCGAGCCGCGGGAAGGCGTGATCCTCGCACTTCGTTTCCTGCAGGCAAACAACGTCGGGCGCGGCGTCGCGCAAAAAGGCGAGAAGCGGCGCGAGACGCTGCCTTACGGAATTGACGTTCCAAGTCGCGATGCGCACGGCCGGCTCCCAGATCACGCTGGATTTGGGCGAATTCGCCCAAATCCAGATGACGTGATCGTTCACATAAATTTAGAGCGCGCTTTACGCGAAAAACCGGCGTCCACTTTTTCGCAAGCGCGCTCTAGCGCCACGCAAGCTAGTCGAGACGATATGCGGCGTGGCAGGCGTTGCAGGCTTGCACGACTTGCGACAATTCGGCAAGCGCGGGACGCATGTCACCGCCGGGCCCGATCTTGGCGGCTTCCTGCGCGAATTTGCTCGCCTGCTCATGCATCGTCAGACCGAGCGCGCGCATCTCGTCGGGCATGTGCGAAGCCATCATTGCGGGCATTTCGCCGAATTCGCCGCTCTTGGCGTTTGGCTTGCAGGCCGCCGCGCCAGGCGACGCCATGCTGAGACGCGCGTCTGCGATTTTTGCCGCCGCAGCGCCGTCGCCCTTGGCGAGCGCCGCGAGGATTTCGGCAATCGCTTCGGCGTGCCCGCGCATGTGGGAGAGCATATGTGTGCGCATCGGCGAAGGGAGATCGACCTCCTGGCGCGTGTCGCTCATCTTCGGCGACATCTTCATATGCTCCATGTTCATATGTTTCATATGCTCGGTATCGTCATCGTCGTTCCCGGCGATGGCCGCGACAGCGAAGAGCGACAGCCCGCAAGCCGCGGCGAACAGGAATTTTCTGATCATGGCCTCCCCCTCCATTTGACCTCACGAGCGTAACGCGCGTTGCGCCAGGATGCGCGAGACGAATCGTCACGGCTACGCGCCGCCGGGAACATTGATGTTTTGCCCTTCGCGCAGCTTGTTGGGATTGAGCGAGGGATTGACCGCGGCGATGTCGCGCCAGCGCTTTTCGTCGCCATAGAGCCGCTTGGCGATCGCGCGCAGCGTATCGCCGCGTCGCACGGTGTAAGTCTGAATGGCGGGCGGAGCTGACGGCGTTTGCGTCGTGACGGGCGAGGTCTGAATTTCCGAGGCGACGGGCTCAGTTTGCTGAGACGCTGTCGCTGGCGCCGCGTCGACGACGACGAACTCGCCGCGCAACATGCCCATCCAGCAGCTCCAGGGAATGACGCCAGTCTTTTCGGGCGTGAATTCGATCGTCTGTCGCCCCGGCTTGATATCGAATTCGAGATTCAAGGATGGGACGACGATCCGGTGATTGCAGCTGGTCACTTCCGTCGCGTTGATCATCCATTTGACTGGCACGCCGCGCAGCAGCGTGAAGCGAGTGGGCTTATAGCCGAGTCCATTGGCTTCCATTTCGATTGTCTGCGTCTTTGGCGCGGCAGGCGCCTCCAGCGACGGCGGAACAAGTTCAATGGGCGCGGGGCGCCGCCAGTTCGTTATCAGCGACGCGAGATCGGCGCCGGAACCGGTAAGGATCAAGCCACGATTGATCATCACCGCGCCGAGCGCGACGACGATGACGCCCGACGCCGTCAACAGGCGATGGGTGACGGCGCCCGAAAGCACCGTCGTCAGCGCGCCGAAGGCGAGAATTACCGGCAAGGTTCCAAGGCCGAAGACGAAAAGCGTCTTGGCGCCTTCGACAGGGCTGCCCGTTCCCGCCGCCATCACATACATCGCCTGCAGCGGCCCGCAGGCGATCATCAGCCCGTTAAGGAGGCCAATGACGAATGGCCGATGTCGACCGCTCGCCTCCCGGTTCACCCAGTTCTGCAATGGGCCGGGCAGACCGAACCGGAAACGGCGCAGCGGCGCGAAGAGGCCGAGCATATTAAGTCCGAAGATGATGAGGAAAGCGCCAGCCGCGACCCCCGCAGCGCCACGCAGCATCGGCGTGAAAGCGACGAAGGCGCCGAGCCAGCCGAAGGCGGCGCCGATGGTCGTGTAGGACAGAGTCTTTCCCGCGCCGAAAGCGAGGTGCGAGGCGAAGGACGAACGTCCCTCCCGCGCGTCGGCCGCCGCGTAACTGACGACGAAGCCGCCGCACATTCCGACGCAATGAAAACCGGTCAGCAACCCCAAAAGAAAGAGGAGGCCGAGGCTCATATGCTGGGCGATGTCGGGCTCGCCCTCAGCGCTGATCCAGCGCGTGTCGAAAAGAATGAGCGCGGCGAGTCCAGCGAGCGCGACGACAATGATCGTCAGCCTCATAAAGGGCGAGCGCCGGCGCTTCGCCTCTTCGGTCAAAACGACGCGGTAGCCGTTCTGCTCGACTTTGTCGCGGATGGCGGCGAAATTCGTCGTATCGACGTCATAGTCGACGACGACCGTTTCCGTCGGATAGCTTGCCGAGACGCTGCGCACGCCAGCGAGCTTTCTGATCGCCGCTTCGATGACATGCTCACACCCGTGGCAATGCATGCCGCGGGCGTGAAAGGTGATCGCCGTTTCATTCATCTGAGGTGTACGCTTCGCCGCTGAGCGTCTAACTGCGGTCGGCGCCGCCTGGCGTCGGCCGCATCTTACCGCGCCGTGGCCCGTGCGCGAGGGAATTGCTTGTCGGGTTATTTGCCGAGCGTGTCCATGCCCAGAAGCTTATAGGCGGGGCAGAAGTTGATGAAGGCCGTCGCCAACGGAATGAGTCCGACGAGTCCCCACAGCGTCTTCGGACCGATGAAAACGAGACTGAGCAACAACAGGCCTGCCACGATGCGGATGATCCGATCGGTCTTTCCGATATTGGCTTCCATGACGGTCTCCTTCCCTCCTGCGGCGAGCGTTGCGAGCCTATCGCTTTGCGCGAAGTTGCTCAGCGACTAACTCACACGGGCCGTCTATTTTTGCCTGTCGTCGTCGTCGAGCTCGAGCCACATGGCGTTGAGGATGGCGAAGGCGCAGGCGAGCCCAAGCCCCAATATCCAGGAAAAATACCACATGCTTCGCCTTTCTCCCGCTCAATAATAATAGTCGTCGCCGCGACGGATCGCCGCCTCGCTCACGGCGCCGCGCAGCACGTAGTAAACCCAACTCGTGTAGGCGAGGACGATCGGCAGAAAGACGATCACCGCCAGGAGCATAAGAGAGAGCGTCGCTTTGCTGGACGAAGCGTCCCAAACCGTTAGGCCCTGGCTCGGGTGAGACGACGACGGCAGCAGGAAGGGAAACATGCTGAAGCCCGCCATGGCGCCGACGCCCGCGACGGAAAGGCTGCTGGCGAGAAGCGCAAACTTTTTCGCCGAGAACGCAAAGCCGAGCGCCGCAAGGAACGCTCCGAGGTAGGCGGCGACGGGAGCCGTGATCATCCAGGGATAGACGCGATAATTATCGAGCCAGGCTCCGGCCTCTCGCGTCACGGACTTCGTCAGCGGGTTGGACGGCCCAGCATGGTCGATGACGCCGACGATGCGATATCCTTCGACGCCGAGCATGGTCCACGCTCCCGCCGCGGAGATAAGCAGGATAAGCAAGATCGCCGCGAGCGCGCCATATCGCCGGGAGCGGACGGCGACCTCTCCCTCGCTCTTCACGCTCAGCCACGCTGCGCCTTGCATCGCGAGCATCACGACGCTCACGAGCCCGCAGAGCAGAGCGAAGGGATTGAGCAGGCCGAGGAGCCCGCCGTCATAGGTCGCGCGCAGCGCCTGGTCGAAATGAAAGGGAACGCCCTGCAGAAGATTGCCGAAGGCGACGCCAAAGATCAGCGCGGGCACAAGGCCTGAAATGAAGAAGAACCAGTCCCAGGTCTCGCGCCACCCGCTTTCCGGCCTCTTGTCGCGAAAGGTGATCGCCACCGGCCGCAGAATAAGGCCGATCAGCACCAGCAGCATCGCAAGGTAGAAGCCGGAAAAGGACACGGCATAGAGCGGCGGCCAGGCGGCAAAAGCGGCGCCACCCCCGAGGATGAACCAGACCTGATTGCCCTCCCAGACGGGACCGATCGTGTTCAACGTCACGCGCCGCTGCAAGTCGTTTCGCGCGACGAAGGGATGCAGCATGGCGACGCCGATGTCGAAGCCGTCGAAAATGGCGAAACCCACAAGCAGCACGCCAAGCAGCGCCCACCAGATGAGGCGAAGCGTCATATAGTCGAACATCGCTTTCGCCTTTCCTATCTCGTTTGCGCGGGAGCCGATGCGGGAAGCACGGGCGCGCCCGAAGGTTGAGGCTCTTCCGAGCGCGGGCCGATACAGACATATTTGACGATGAGCGCAATATCGATGATGGCCAGCGCGCTGTAGAACAGCACGAAGGCAGCGAGACTCGCCGCGACATTCGATGCGGGGATGTTGGAGACGCCAAGGAAAGTCGGCATCGTCGCGTCGATAATCCACGGCTGCCGGCCATATTCGGCGACGATCCAACCGAGTTCGGCGGCGACCCAGGGCAGCGGCAAGCTATACATCGTCATGCGCAAGAACCAGGGCTTTCCGCAGCGTCGCCGGCTCGAGAGATAGAAGGCGACAGCGAAAAGCGCGATGAAGTAAAAGCCGAGCGCCACCATGACGCGGAACGACCAGAACAGCACTGGCACGTCGGGAATCGTCGACAGCGCCGCTTCGTGAATCTGGGCGTCGGTTGCATTTTCGATGTCCGGCCGAATGCGCTTGACGAGCAGCGAATAGCCAACGTCGCGCATTGAGGATTCGAGTTCGGTAGGAACCGCGGCGTTCGGATGGCCGCCCTCTTTCGCGAGCCACTGATAGCCCGCCATGCCGTTGTGGATGCGCGCTTCCGCGCGCGCAACCAGCGGCTTCACGCCCTCGACGGGCTTATCCAGCGAACGCGTCGCGATCAGTCCCAGGACCCAGGGTATTCTGATCTCGTCTTTCGTCGTTTCGTTCTTGAGGTCGGGAAAGCCGAAGAGCGTGAAGGACGCCGGCGGCGGCTCCGTCTCCCACATCGCCTCGATCGCGGCGATCTTCATCTTCTGGTTCTCGCCCGCGGTATAGCCGCTCTCGTCGCCGAGCACGACGACTGAAAGCGCGGACGCAAGCCCGAAACTCGCGGCGACCGTCAGCGACCGGCGAGCGATCTCGATATGGCGACGCCTCAAGACGTAATAGGCGCCGATCGACATCACGAACATCGCGCCCGTGACATAGCCGGCGCTGACCGTATGCACGAATTTCGACTGCGCGACGGGATTGAACAACACCTCCATGAAGGAGGTGAGCTCCATGCGCATCGTCTGCGGATTGAAGGCGGCTCCGACCGGGTTCTGCATCCAGGCGTTGGCGACGAGAATCCATAGCGCCGAGAAATTCGCGCCGAGCGCGACAAGCCAAGTGACGATGAGATGCTGCACCTTGCTTAAGCGCTTCCAGCCGAAGAAGAACAATCCGACGAAGGTCGCCTCGAGGAAGAAGGCCATTAAACCTTCGATCGCGAGCGGCGCGCCGAAAATGTCGCCGACATAATGCGAGTAATAGGCCCAATTGGTGCCGAACTGGAATTCCATGGTGACGCCTGTTGCGACGCCCATGGCGAAGTTGATGCCAAACAGCGTGCCCCAGAATTGCGTCGCGTCACGCCAGACGGTTCGTCCCGTCATCACATAGACGCTTTCCATGATGGCGAGCAGCAGCGCAAGTCCGAGCGTCAGCGGCACGAACAGGAAGTGATACATCGCCGTCAGCGCGAATTGGAGGCGCGAGAGAGTGACGACGTCGAGTTCGAACATTTTGAGCTCCGAAGGATGTCAGCGCGGCGCGGCGGCGGAGAGCGTCTCCGCCATCTCAGCCGGCGTCACCTTGATTCGATGCGCGGGACCGAAAAACATGAGGTAGAGCGCGACGAGCGCCATCAGCTTGAAAGCGAGCGCGATGGCGATCTCGCGTCCTAAGGGCCTTGTCCGCATCGACTTATCCCTAGCATTGCATGGCCCGGGCGCCCGGTTATGACAGAGCGCGACGCAGTCGTTCGATGCCGAGCAGCTTCATGATGTAACGCTCGTACACAGGCTCGCTTTGTCCCTTGCGAACCTTGCGAAGGAAGTATTTTTCGTAAGCGACCTTCGCAAGATGCACCCAGCGCCCTTCGCTCGACCAGTTGACGTTACGCGGCGGAATCTGCGGCTTCGCGACAAAGGCGACGCCCTTGTCGCCGAAATCCGCCAAGCAAACTGCATTCCACGTGCCTTCTTCCTTCGCTTCGCGCCCGGCGATGAGCGCGGCGATGTTATGCGCCGTCGCCGTCACCATCGACTCGATCATGTAGCCAGTCTTCGGCGTGCCGGTCGGGACCGGCGTCGCCTCGACAGGCGGTATGGCGACGCAGACCCCGACGCCGAAGACATTCGGATATTTCGGATTGCGCTGATTCTTGTCGATGATGACGAAGCCGCGCGGATTGACCAGCCCCTCGACTCCCATCAGCGCGTCAACGCCCTTGAAGGCCGGCATCACCATGGCGAATTTGAACGGCACTTCGTGCTCTTTCTTGACCTGTCCCTGGTCGTCGAGTTCGGCGCATTTGAGTAGGCCGGGTTCGATCGCGGTCGTCTTCGCGTTGACGATCCATTTGATGTCGCGATCGCGGAAGGCCGACTCGAGCATGCCCTTGGTATCGCCGACGCCGCCCAAACCCAGATGACCGATATAGGGCTCCGACGTGACATAGGTCATCGGCACCTTGTGCCTTATGCCGCGCCGACGAAGATCGGTGGAAAGAATCATGGCGAATTCATAGGCCGGGCCGAAGCAGGAGACGCCGGGGGCCGCGCCGACGATGATCGGGCCGGGATCCTTGCAGAACTCCTCATAGGCTTTCGACGCGAGCTCGGCATGCTGCAGCGTGCAAATCGAATGCGTATGTCCGGCATGCGGTCCGAGCCCAGGCAGTTCCTCGAAAGCGAGCTTCGGTCCCGTCGCAATGACGAGATAGTCGTAAGCGACGCTCTCGCCATTTTCCAGTTCGAGGCGATTCTCGGCGGGCAGAACGCGCTTCGCGCCGACGGGAATGAAGCCGATGTTCTTTCGCTTGAACACCGGCGCGAGCGGCACCTTGAGCTCCTCAGGCTTGCGCCATTGCACGGCGAGCCATGGATTGGATGGCGTGAACTGGAAATTCTCAAGATCCGAAACGACCGTGACCTGGTGTTGCTTTGAAAGTCCCTCGCGAACTTCGATCGCGGCGGCGACGCCGCCGATCCCCGCGCCCATGATAACGATATGAGCCATTTACGTCCCTCCACGCGCGTTGCGCGCACAAAGTTTTCGCGCTGACGGTTACGCCGTTGTCGATGACATGCGTGATCGCGGCGCGCATGTCCGCGACTTAGTCACGCTGCGCGTCGCAGAGCGAGCGCAATGCCGCCAGATTGACGATCTCGGCGCCGCCGCGCGACAATTTTACCCAGCCCGAACGCTCAAAGGCCTTCAGCGTGCGGCCGACGACTTCGCGCGCCGTACCGAGATCAGCGGCGAGCGCCTGCTGCGTCGCGACGATCTTGTCGCCGGCGTCGCGAAGGGCGAGAAGACGTTCGGCGAGCCGCACATTGATGCGCGTGCAAACGATCTCCTCGATACGGGACATCAGATTAGCGAGACGCTTGCTGTAACCCTCGAACACCAGCGCTCGAAAGCTTTGGGAAGCGTTCATCAGCGCATTGAATCGATCGGTGGGGACGACATAGGCGATTACGTTCGTCTCGGCGACGCCTTCGGCGGCGTAAGCGTCGTCTGAAAGTAGCGACGCCGTGGTCAGAATGCAGGTTTCATTCGCGCCGACCCGATAGAGCACGATCTCGCGCCCCGATTCGGTCACCCGCTGCACGCGTACTGAGCCGGAGACGATCAGCGGAAATTGCACGCATGGATCGCCGGGTCGAAACAGAACGGCGCCGCGCGGTATTTGCTTACGCACCGCGGACTCGCGCAGGAGCGTCTTCGTCGCGGCGTCGAGGCTGCGCAAGGAAGGCGTTTCTTCGATCCAATCCGACAGCACCGTCTGCCCTTCGTCGCTAGCGAACCAAGGTTGCCATTACAAATGCGCCGGCTGTTCGGCGCGCAGCAATATCTATGAAATTTAAAAAGCGGCGCCCGGTTTGGCGCCGAGCCGCTTCAGCGCGCGCGCCAGCGGGCAAAAGCCCGTAAAGGCCGCCTGCAGCAGATTGACGCCAACGAAAGCGGCGAGCAAGAGCCACCACGGACTTGCCAACTGTGACAACAGCAAACTCAATAGGACCATGGAGCCGGCGAAGGCCATGACGATTCGATCAATGCTCATGGCGAATTCTCATGGCGTGAGCTCCCTCGATTTGGCGCGCGCCCGCGGTTTAACTGGCCTGCCGCACTGCTCGGCGCAAAACATCTCATAGAGCAGACCGATAATCCGCGAGACGTTTCCATCGGCCAAGGAATAATAGATCGTCTGCGATTCGCGGCGAGTCTTGACGAGCTTGTCTTCGCGCAGGCGGGCGAGATGCTGGGATAATGACGACTGACTGAGGCCGATCGCCTCCTGAAGCTTCGTCACCGACAGCTCGCCCCCGTGCAATTGGCATAGCACCATCAATCGATGCCGGTTGGCGAGCGCCTTGAGAAAGCTCTCGGCCTCCGCGGCTTTCGGCGCGAGCTGGAGCAGATTTACATTCATGATCGCTAAATTAAGAATATTGAATATAATTGTCAAGCCCGGCGATCCGCGGCGGGAGAGCGAAATGCCACATTCTGGCCTACGGCCTCGCATACTATATTAGCTATAGCTAATTTAAAGAAGCGCCTCACGACAGGGAATTTCATGGGAGAGGGAATGGCTGATTTTCGCGCTCTCACGCGGCGCTCATTGATCTCGATATTGGGAGCGGTCGTCGCGGGCCTTAACGCGACGACCGCCGCGCAAGCGAAGTCGAGCAAAGCGGCCGCCAATTATCGCGGCGCGCCGAACGGCGGACAAAGCTGCGCCAATTGCTCCTATTTCTACCCGCCGTCGGGCTGCGGCGTGGTGAGCGGTCCGGTCAGCGCGCGCGGCTGGTGCAAGCTTTGGGGCTGACGATCTCACAGGCATTAAATTCGCTATTGCTAATTTACGTTTCTTGCATATAAATGGGCGCATGAGACGAATTGGCTGCTTGCATCTCGCGCCGACGGCGCTCCTTGCCGCACTCGCTTTCTGCACGGCGGCGGAGGCCGGAGAGGTCACGATCCGAGTGGCCCCGGTCGAGGACCTCAAGGCGGTCGTCGCATCAGTCGAACCGGCGCATCAATTGACGGCGCGGGCCCGCATTGGCGGCACGGTGAGCGCGCTGAAAATCAAAGAGGGCGATGACGTCGCGGGCGGCGCCGAGATCGCCACGGTCGTCGACCAGAAACTCTTCCTGCAGATGCAGGCGCTTGATCAGCGCATTCAATCGCAGCAGGCGCAACGCGACAAGGCGCAGAATGATTTCGACCGCGCGCAGGAATTGTTTCGGCGCGGAGTATACACAAAGGCGCTTTTCGATCAGGCGAAGACGGCGCTCGACGTTGGCGAGCGCAATTTGGCGGCGCTGCGTTCCGATCGCGGCGTGATCGAACAACAGGCGGCGGAAGGCTCCGTGCGCGCGCCGGGGCCAGGACGCGTGCTCACTATTCCGGCCTCCGTCGGCCGCGTGGTGATGCCTGGCGAAACAATCGCGACCATCGCCGAAGACAAATACATTCTGCGCCTGCAATTGCCCGAGCGCCATGCGCGGTTCATGCGCGCCGGCGACAAGGTCGAGATTGGCGAGCGTGGTCTGCATGAGAAAGCGGGCGGCGAGCGCAAGCAGGGGCGCGTGCGCATCGTCTATCCGGAGATCCAGGGCGGACGCGTCATCGCCGACGTCGACGTCCAGGGACTGGGCGATTATTTCGTCGGCGAACGCGCGCGCGTTTATGTCACGACGGGCAAGCGCGATACGATCATCATCCCGCGCGCCGCCGTCTATCGTCGCGCCGGCGTGGACTTTGTCCGCCTTGCCTCCGGCGAAGAAATCGTCGTGCAGCTTGGCGAGCGGCGCGGCGACAACGTCGAAATTCTTTCCGGCCTTCACGACGGCGACGTGGTCTCGACGCCATGAGCGAAGAGTTTCGCCCGGGCATTTCGGGAACGCTGACGCGCGCCTTCATCAATTCGCCGCTGACGCCGCTGCTGCTGCTCGCCTCGATCCTTGTCGGGCTGATCGCGCTGCGTTCGCTGCCGCGCGAGGAGGAGCCGCAGATCTCCGTGCCGATGGTCGACATCATGGTGTCGGCCAACGGTTATAAGGCGGAAGACGCGATCGAACTCATCACGCGCCCGCTCGAAGACATCATCAAGGGCGTCAACGGCGTCGAGCATGTCTATTCTCAGACGCGCGATGATAATGTGGTCGTCACCGCGCGCTTTTACGTCGGCACGCCGCAGGATAATGCGGTGGTGCGCATCCACGAAAAGATACGCGCCAATATCGGCGATCTGCCGAAAGGCATTCCGGAGCCGCTGATCGTCGGCCGTGGAATCGACGACGTCGCGATCGTCGTGCTGACGCTTTCGGCGAAGCCGGAGCGCGCCGATCGGTGGACCGACAACGGCCTCTATCAGGTCGCTGAGGAATTGCAGCACGATCTCACCAAGGTCAATGACGTTGGCCTAAGCTATATCGTCGGCGGCAGTCCCAATCAGATCCGCGTCGAACCAGATCCCGAACGCCTGTCGCAATACGGGGTAACGCTCAACCAGCTCATCGACAAATTGACCAACGCCAATCGTTCTTTCCTGGTCGGCGCGTTTCGCGAAGACAATCGCGCGGTGCCCGTCGTCGCCGGCCAGACGCTTCAGGGCGTGCCGGACGTCGGCCTGCTGCTGCTCACCACAAGAGACGGGCGGCCGGTCTATGTGAAGGACGTCGCCGACGTGCGCGTCGGCGCCGCCGAGCCAGACCGGCGCAGCTGGACGATGACGCGCAACGCCGCCGGCGGTCTCGACAAGCGCCCCGCCATCAGCATCGCCATCGCCAAGCGCAGGGGCGCCAACGCGGTCATCGTCGCCGATGAGATCATGCGTCGGCTCGAGGCCGTCAAAGGCCGCATCGTCCCCGAGGATATCGAGATCGCGGTGACGCGCGACTATGGCGAAACGGCCACGGAAAAGGCCAATGAGCTGCTGTTCCATCTCGCGCTCGCGACCGTCTCGATCGTCGCGCTGATCGTGGTGATGGTGGGCTGGCGCGAGGGCGTCGTCGTCTTGGTCATTATCCCGACGACAATTCTGCTCACGCTCTTCGCCTCATGGCTGATGGGCTATACGATCAATCGCGTCAGCCTGTTCGCGCTCATCTTTTCGATCGGCATTCTCGTCGACGACGCGATCGTCGTCGTCGAAAATATCGTGCGCCACTGGCATATGCGCGGCTCGCGCAGCCTGATCGACACGGCGGTCGAGGCTGTCGCGGAAGTCGGCAACCCGACCATTGTCGCGACGCTCACCATCGTCGCGGCGCTGCTGCCGATGATGTTCGTCTCGGGTCTCATGGGCCCCTATATGAGCCCGATCCCCGCAAACGCTTCGCTCGCGATGGTGTTCTCCTTCTTTGTCGCCATGACGATTACGCCGTGGCTGCTGCTCAAGATCGCCGGCAAGCGGTTCGAGCAGGAGCGCGGCGACGGCGTCGACCATGCGCATGAACGCGGCGCAATGGGCAATTTTTACGTGCGCGTCGCGACGCCCTTGCTACAGGGCCGCAAGCGCTCGCAGCGGTTTCTTATAGGCGTTGGCGTCGCGACGCTCCTTTCCATGGGGCTCTTCGTGACAAAGACCGTACGCGTGAAGCTCCTGCCCTTCGATAACAAGTCCGAGATCGCGGTGGTCGTCGATCTGCCGCGCGGCGCTTCGCTTGAAGAAACGGATCGGGTGCTGACGGCTGCGGCCGAGCGGCTGAAGGACATTCCAGAGCTTACCTCTGTTCAGTCCTATGCCGGCACGGCCGCGCCCTTCAACTTCAACGGCCTCGTGCGTCACTACTACATGCGCAAGGCGCCCGAGATGGGCGATCTCGCCATCAATCTGCAGCCGAAAGGCGAGCGCGGCCGCCCAAGCCATGCGATTGCGCTCGATATTCGAAAGAAGCTCGAAGGCCTGCCGGCGCCCGCGCATACTGCGATCAAGGTCGTGGAGGTGCCGCCGGGTCCGCCGGTGCTGTCGACGCTTCTCGCCGAAGTCTACGGTCCGGACGCCCAGTCGCGGCGCGATCTTGCGGCGAAAGTGCGCAAGGCTTTCGATGCGGTCGATTTCGTCGTCGATACGGACGACAGCTTCGGCCAGCGCGCCGAACGTCTGCGCTTCGAGATCGACCAGGAAGCGCTCGAATATCACGGCGTCGAGGAACGCGCCGTCTATGACACGATCGGGGCTCTGGTCGGCGGGGTGAAGATCGGCTTTTCGCAAAAGGGCGGCGGCGCCAAGCCCGTCGACATTTCCGTCGCCTTGCCGCGCGCGGCGATGACGACGAGCGAACGCATCCTGTCGACGCCGCTGCCCGCCGGCGGCACGGTGCGCCAGGGCGCCAATGTCGAGCTCGGCGACGTCGTCAAGGCGACGCGCGAACTCGGCTCCTATCCGATTTTCCGTCACAACGGCCGCTTCGCCGAAATGGTCAGCGCTGAGGTCGCCGGACGTTTCGAAGCGCCAATTTACGGAATGCTCGCGGTCGAAAACGAGATCGACAAGATCGATTGGGGGCCTTCTGGTCCGCCGACGATCAAATATCACGGCCAGCCGCTCGACGATTCACAGCCGACGCTGCTCTGGGACGGCGAGTGGGAAGTGACCTATGTCACTTTCCGTGACATGGGCGCTGCTTTCATGGTGGCGCTACTTGCCATCTATCTCCTCGTCGTGGCGCAGTTCGGCTCGTTCAAACTGCCGCTCGTCATTCTTGCGCCGGTGCCGCTAACGCTCGTCGGCATCGTCATCGGGCATCTCCTGTTCAACGCCGCCTTCACCGCCACTTCGATGATCGGCTTCATCGCGCTCGCCGGCATCGTCGTGCGCAATTCGATCCTGCTCGTCGACTTCATTCGGCATTTGCGGGAGCGTGGGATGAGCTTGCGCGCTGCGCTGATCGAAGCGGGCGCCGTCCGCTTCAAGCCGATTTTCCTCACCGCCGCGGCGGCCATCATCGGCGCGGCCTTTATCCTCACGGACCCGATCTTTCAGGGGCTCGCCATTTCGCTCGTCTTTGGCCTCGCCTCGTCGACGGCGCTGACCCTGCTTGTCATTCCCGCGATCTACGTCGTCTTGCGCGATGATGAAATCCCAAGGAGAGCCTGATGATTGAAGACTGGGCGGCGCTCGCCAAGAAGCTCTCCGCCGACATAAGGGAATTACGCGGCGGCTCGCCGGAAGTGATGAAAGCCTTTTCGGCGATGGCGATGTCCGCGGGGGCGCAAGGCGCGCTCGACGCAAAGACAAAGGAACTGATCGCGCTCGCGGTCAGCGTCGCGGTGCGCTGCGACGATTGCATCGCTTTCCACGCCAAGGCCGCGTCGCAGCGCGGCGCGACGCGCGAGGAGGTGATGGAGACGCTCGCCATGAGCATCTACATGGGCGCCGGACCATCGGTGATGTATGCGAGCCACGCGCTCGCCGCCTTCGCCCAGTTCGACGCCGAAAAGCAAGCCTGAGAAGAAAGGAACGAAAATGACCCTGGGCTCTCTCTTGTCGAAACTTGCTGGCGGCGGCGCGGCGCCAACGATCGAGCACGAAGATTTCTGCCGAATCGTGGCGGACAAATCCTGCGCCATCGTCGATGTGCGCGAGCCGCATGAATATGGCGCCGGCCATGTGCCGGGCGCCAAGAACATGCCGCTCTCGAGTTTCGATCCGACGAAGCTTCCGAAGGGCGACGTTGTCCTTATTTGTCAGGCGGGCGGGCGTTCGGCCAAGGCCCTGGCGCAAGCGCAAAGCGTAGGACGGAAGGATGTCTGCCACTACGCCCCGGGCACCGGCGGCTGGCGCGCCCGCGGCGGCGCGGTGGAATAGAAATCGCGCAGTGAAGGCATTGCGCGACGCATTCTGTCATCCCCGACGCGCGAAGCGCGATCGGGGATCCAGGGAAAAACTGACGCGTTACGCCGCCTTACCAACTTTCGTCGCTTCCGCGACCTCGTTGATCTTGCCGGTCTTCACATCATAGATGTAGCCGTAGATCGGGATATTCTTCGGCACGAGCGGATGCGAACGGATGCGCGCGACGTCCTGCGCGACGCTTTCCTCCTGATTTTTGATCGTATGCCACTTGACGAAGTGGCCGGCTGAGCAGCCGCCGCCATGTTGCGGATTCGACCAGTTCTTGCCGTCGAAACTCGCCGTCGCGAGATTGTCGTCCAACAACTCGCTCATGACCTCATCGCAAAAAAGCTCCATGCCGCAATTTGTGTGGTGAATGACGAACCACTCCTTGGTCCCGAGCAGCTTGTGCGAAATCACGAGCGAACGAATCGCGTCGTCAGATGCGCGCCCGCCGGCGTTGCGGATCACATGCGCGTCGCCTTCCGAGAGACCCGCGTATTTCGCGGGATCAAGACGCGCGTCCATACAGGTCAGGATCGCGAAACCGCGCGCCGGCGGCAGCGCAAGTTCGCTCTTCTTTCCGAAACTGCCGGCATAAGCGTTGTTCGCGGCGACGACTTCATTGACGATCTGGCTTGCCATGTCTCTCTCCCTCGTTGCGCGTATTGCTTCAAAAATTTTTTGACCTTACTCAACATTGGAGCGCTTCAGCTTCCTTTTCAAGCAAACAAGAGGCGCGATCTTCGTGACATAGTCCCTTGACGATCAGCGATATATATTTCGAGGACGTCGACGGTGATACTGTATAACGTTCGCGTAGACACGCTCGCTTTAGAGGAGATGGTTGTAACGAATGTCCGATCACGCGCATCTGTTCCCGGGTTTCGCTTCGCATTGGATCGACGCGCCGGCAGGAAAGATTTTCGCCCGTGTCCGTGGCGAGGGCCGACCCGTGGTTCTGTTGCACGGGTTCGGCGAGACGCACGTCGCCTGGCATAAGATCGCGCCGGCGCTCGCCAAACGCTTTACTGTCGTTGCGATGGATCTGCGCGGCTATGGCTGGTCGGCCGTTCCCGAGAGCGAAAAGGGCGAGAATTATACGAAACGTGAAATGGCCGGCGATATTGTCGCGGTCATGGAGTCGCTCGGGCATGTGCGCTTCTCGCTCGTTGGTCACGACAGAGGCGCGCGCGTCGGCCAGCGGCTCGCGCTCGATCAACCTGGCCGGCTGGATCGGATTGCGCTCATCAATATCGCGCCGATCGATGATGCTTTCGGCGACGGAGATTTGCAGCGCGTCGGACGGGCGCGTTTCTTCGCATCTGAGGCGCCGAAGCCTGAAGAGCTGATCGGCCTCGATCCGATCGGCTTTCTCGATGACGCGCTGATGAACGCTACAAAGGCGAAATCGCTCGAGGCATTCGGGGCAGACGCCCTCGCCGCCTATCGCCAGGCCTTCAACGACCCAGCGCGCATTCACGCCTTCTGCGAAGATTTTCGCGCCGGGGCGACCATCGATCGCGAGCATCTTGCGGACAATAAAGCAAATGGCGACAAACTCGCTATGCCGACGCTTATCGTTTCGGGCGACGTAACTTTTCCCGCGAACGGTCCGCTTATCGCCGCGTGGCGCGAATGGGGCGACGATGTCGTCGAAGCGCGCGTTGACTCCGGCCTTTATCCGATGGAGGAAGCGCCCGCGGAGACGCTCGCCGTCCTGGAGGAATTTCTGTGAGTCTCTACCGCGGGAAGACCGTCGCGCTTGCGCTCGGCGGCGGCGGCGCCCGCGGACTCGCGCATATTTGCGTGCTTGAAGCGCTGGACGAAATGGGCGTGCGCCCGGTCGCGATCGCCGGGGCGTCGATTGGCGCGATCATCGGCGCCGCCTATGCCGCAGGCTTCTCGGGCGTGGAACTGCGCGCCCACACCCAGGCCATTCTTAAGAACCGCATCGGGCTGGCGCGTCGGCTGCTTCACGCGCGAGCCCGCGGACGTAAGCGCCTTCTTTCCCGCGTCGCACATCCGCTGCTGTTCGATGGCGAGCGCTTTCTTCAGGCCTTTTGGCCTCACGGCATGCCAGAGCGTTTCGAAGAGTTGGGCATTCCTCTGCAGGTCATCGCGACGGACTTTCGCCGGCGCGTCGAGGCGGTTTTCGCCACGGGGCCATTGCGTCCCGCCGTGGCGGGCTCGATGGCGATCCCGGGCGTCGTGCGCGCCGCCGCAAGCGATCATGGCTATTTCGTCGATGGCGGACTGGTTAATCCGCTCCCCTATGATCATCTCTGGGGCCTTGCCGACATCGTCATCGCCGTCGACGTCTCCGGCAATTTTGGCGTCGAGACCGGCAAGGGAGCGCCTTCCGCCTTCGAGACGATGATCGTTGCGAGCCAGATCATGATGAACGCGATCAGCTCGCGCATGATCGCCGAGCGCCCGCCCGACGTTCTGATCCGTCCTGAAGTGCATCAATATCTCGCGCTTGACCTCTTCAAAGCGTCGCGCATTTTCGCCGCCGGCGACGCCTGCCGCGACACGCTGCGCCACGGGCTGGCGCAGGCGGCGCTGCGGCTAGAAGCTCGGAGCAGGATCGTTTGAAGCGGATCGAAGACGCGATCCGCTTCAAACGTGAATCCTGCTCCATCCCTTAAATCAGAGCGCGCTTTGAGCAAAAAACCGGATTCCACTTTTTCGCGGCGCGCTAGCGTCGCGCCTGAAAGAATTCGCGCAAGAGCTGCGCCGCTTCGCTCTCGCGAATGCCGCCATAGACTTCGGGCCGATGATGGCATGTCGGCTGCGAGAAGAACCGCGGCCCGTGTTCGACCGCCCCGCCCTTCGGATCGCTCGCCGCATAATAGAGCCGCCGGATGCGCGCGAAGCTGATCGCGGCCGCGCACATGGCGCAGGGCTCGAGCGTCACATAGAGATCGCATTCGACCAGGCGCTCAGAGCCGATCGCGGCGCAGGCGTCGCGAATGACGAGCATCTCGGCGTGCGCGGTCGGGTCGCGGTCGCGCAACGTTCGGTTGCCCGCGGCCGCGATGACCTCGCCATTGCGCGCAAGCGCTGCGCCCACCGGGACTTCGCCCGCAGCCGCCGCAGCGCGCGCCTGCTCGAAGGCGGCGCTGAAAGGATCGTCGGCGTTCATACCCATCTCTTAAGCGATCGCGCTTCAAAGGGCGCTTTCTGCCTGCTATCAGAACCCATGACCGAAAAGAACCGAAATACCCGCTCCGGCTCCGCCGGCGGCGACCGGCCCTTACGCCGCCGCGCCAGGGAAACTCCGGCGCTTCATGCCGTCGGGCGCGAAGACGCAAGACCAGCAAAGCCGCGCTCGGATAAGCCTCGCTTTGACAAACCTCGCTTTGACAAGCCCGCCTCGCGCGACTCCGAAAGCGCGCGCGCCAAATATCCCGCCAAGAAGCGCGGCGCCGCGCCTGAGCCCGCGCCCCATGACAAAGCTTTCGAAGGCGATCGAATCGCCAAGGTCATGGCGCGCGCCGGAGTCTGTTCGCGCCGCGACGCCGAGCGCTGGATCGCTGAAGGGCGCGTCGCCGTCAATGGTCGCGCGCTGACAAGCCCAGCATTCAATGTGCGTGAGAGCGACAAGATCACGATCGACGGCGCGCCGATGCAGGCGCGCGAGCGCACGCGGCTCTTTCTCTTCCATAAGCCTGCGGGCTTTGTCACCACGGCGCGCGACGAAGAAGGCCGTCCCACCGTGTTCTCTTATCTCGAGGAACGCCATACAGATCTGCCGCGGCTCGTCAGCGTCGGTCGGCTCGATATCAATACTGAAGGGCTCCTGCTGCTCACGAATGACGGCGGCCTGGCGCGCACGCTTGAATTGCCAGCGACCGGTTGGACGCGGCGATATCGCGTGCGGGCGCATGGCGCGATCGATCAGGCGCAGCTCGATTCACTGCGCCACGGCGTGACGATCGAGGGCGTCAATTATGCGCCAATCGAGGCGCGGCTCGAACGCACGCAAGGGGCAAACGCCTGGATTGCGATGAGCCTCACTGAGGGCAAGAACCGCGAGATCAAGCGCGTCATGGCGCATCTGGGGCTCGATGTGACGCGACTCATTCGCGTGTCCTACGGTCCCTTCCAGCTCGGCGATCTCGCGGAAGGCGTGGTCGAGGAGGTTCGGCTTAAAACGCTCCGAGAACAATTGGGCAAATCGCTCGCCGAGCTCGCCGGCGCCGATTTCGCCGCGCCGCTGCGCGAGAAGACGCCGGCGGAACAGCAGGAGATTCGCGAGCGCGCCGAGAAGCGCTCGCGCAAACATTTCTCGACTCTGCGCAAGGAACGTGATGAAGGGCGCGATGTCGGACCGCGCGCGCGCGTCACGCGCGGCGCCGTCGCCGACCGCAAGGGCCGCGCCGTCGCCGTCGAACGCGTGACGCCGGTTCAACGCAAGGCGCAAGAAGAGAGCTTATCGCGCAATGCGCGACGCTTCGAATCGATGCGCGGCGAACGCCCTACACGCGGAGAGCGTTTCGTGCGCGACGAGACGAGACGAGACGAGCGGCAGCCGACGCAAGCGCGTCGCTCGCCGCCGCAGTGGGAAGAGCCGCGCAGCGAGCGCCCAACGCGCCGACGCCAAACTACGCGGGGCGAAGAAGCGCCGCGTCACGAGCAAAGATTCGAACGACGCTCGGACCGCGGCAAACCGCGTGATCTCGGCGCCCATCATGAAGCTGCGCATTTCGAAAGCGCTTCGCCACGTCGCGATCGCGCCGCCGGTCGCGACGGCGCCGAGCGTCAGGGCCACGAGCCGAAATTCGACAAGACGCGCAGCAAACACAAATTTTCCGCACACAACAAATCAAGTGGACCACGAGCCTCCCGCGGCGAAGACGGGGCGCGATCGCAGCGCAAAGGCGACGCCTCGACGGGTCCGCGCAAGACGCCCCGAACCGGTCCTGCTCGAGGCGGGGCCGGCGCGCCGCGCAAAGGACCACGCAAACCACGCGGCGCCTAGGCCATGCGGATTGTCGGCGGCGCCCTGCGCGGTCGGGCGCTCTTCGGACCGCGTTCGCAGGCGATCCGACCAACCTCCGAACGCCTGCGCGAATCCGTCTTCGATATTCTCGCGCATCGCTTCAACGACGCGGTTACCGGCGCGAATGTCATCGACCTTTTTGCCGGCGCTGGCGCGCTCGGACTTGAGGCCTTGTCGCGCGGCGCGGCCCGCGTGCTTTTCGTCGACGACGGAACAGAGGCGCGCGCCTTATTGCGCGCAAACATCGAAGCTCTTGGGCTGGGCGGCGTCACGCGCATCTTTCGCCGCGACGCCACCAAGCTCGGCGCGGCGCCGCCGAGCGAACAATTTTCGCTCGCCTTCCTCGATCCGCCCTACGGCAAAGATCTCGCGACGCCCGCGCTCATCGCGCTTGTTGACGGCGGATGGCTTGCGCCGGGCGCGATCGTCGTCATCGAAGAAAGCGCCAAGGCGCACATCGATTTGCCGCCATCTTTCGTGCGCGAAGACGAACGCCGCTATGGCGACACGCAATTCATCTTCGCGCGTTACGTTCCCTAGCGGTGAGAGAACGCCATCGCCTGTCTCATTCGAAGGCAACCTGGACTCTCGTCACCGCACGATCAAAAAGACCGGTCGGTAGATAGCATAAAGGATTTGTCGCGAGCGGCGCTTCCTTGCAATGCTCGTGATCGGTCGTCCAGGCATAGCCCGACCGCGCCATGCAACCCAGAATGTATTTGCGAATAAGCTGATTTGCATCGAAGCGGCGATTTTCGGGATATGCCGACTCGCCGTCCAATTCGCAGGCCGACGTCTGTATTTGTTGCGCTTTGTAAAACGATGAACTGGAGCCGATTAATCCGGCTTCAGCGCCGACGACCATCCCCATCCCGCCAAGAAAGGCGGTCACCGCCGTCACTTTGCTTGCTCTAAACTGCACGTCGAGCAATGAGAGCACGCCAAAGGTCGCCAAAGCGACGCCCACAAAGACCAACACGAGAATCATGCTTCATTCTCCACGTCAGAGTAGTTTTAATTGCGCCGTCCCTGATAGAAGGCGGACACGCCTAGCAATGCCGCAGACAGCGCCGCGCGCAGACGATCCTTGCCTTTCGTTCGACGCGCTTGGCGTCGACGAAAGAGCGCAACGAACTCATTGATGGATTGTGTGTCTTCGAAGGCGTCGCAGTCTGCGACTTAGTCACGAGCCTCTATGCTTCGTTTCGAAGCGCAAGCGACGCTTTCAAAGTTTCTTCTTCAATTCATAAAGCGCCGCGAGCGCTTCACGCGGCGACATCTGATCCGGATCGATCTCTTTGAGCGCGTCGCGCAACGCGTCCGTCGGCGCCGGCGCCTCGGCGACGCGTGCAAAGAGCGGGAGATCGTCGATCAATGTTTCGACCGGCGCGCGACGATCAGCCGCTTCCAATTCTGCGAGGATGGCGTGCGCGCGGGCGACGACGCTTGCTGGAAGTCCCGCGAGTTGCGCGACATGCACGCCGTAGGAGCGGTCCGCGGCGCCTTTGATCACTTCGTGCAAAAACACGATATCGCCGGCGTGATCCGTCACCTTCATCGTCAGATTGACGAGGCGCGGCAGTCTCTTCGCGAGCTGCGTCAGTTCATGGAAATGCGTGGCGAAGATCGCGCGCGAGCGATTGACTTCATGTAGATGTTCGATCGTCGCCCAGGCGATCGACAGCCCGTCGAATGTCGCCGTGCCGCGCCCGATTTCATCGAGAATAACGAGCGAGCGCGGCGTCGCGCAGTTCAAGATCGCCGCGGTTTCGACCATCTCGACCATGAAGGTCGAGCGACCACGGGCGAGATCATCCGAAGCGCCGACTCGAGAGAATAGCCTGTCGATGACGCCGATGTGGGCGGACTGCGCGGGAACATAAGAGCCGGTCTGCGCCAGGAGCGCAATGAGCGCGTTCTGACGCAGATAGGTCGACTTGCCCGCCATATTCGGGCCCGTGACGACCGCGATCCGTCCGCCATCGGTTCCGCCGAGATCACAATCGTTCGCAGCAAAGGCCTTGCCCTGCGATTGTAACGAGGCTTCGACCACCGGATGACGCCCGCCGACGATCTCAAAATCGAGCGAAGCGTCGATCATTGGGCGCGTCCAGCCGCGCTTGTCCGCGACTTCGGCAAGCGCGACATACAAGTCGAGCCGCGCGAAAGCCTCGGCGAGGCGCCGCAAGTCTTCGGCCTGCGCGCAAACCTCGGCTGACAGCGCATCGAAGATCGCCAATTCCCGCGCTAACGCGCGGTCGGCAGCCGAAGCGATCTTGGCTTCGAGCTCGACGAGTTCGCGCGTGGAAAAGCGCATCGCGTCAGCCATTGTCTGGCGATGCGTGAAGGTCGCGTCAAACGGCGGCCGCAGCAGCTTCTCGCCCTGCGCCAGTGAGACTTCGAGAAAGAATCCGAGAAAATTATTGTGCTTGATCTTCAGCTTCGTATCAGTGAGCTCGGCGTAGCGTCCTTGCAGCTCAGCGATCACCTTGCGACTTTCATCGCGAAGGCGTCTCGCTTCGTCCAACTCGGCGTCTCTGCCCTCACGAATGAAATCGCCATTGCGCTTGTCGAGCGGCAGGCTGTCTCTCAAGCTCGCGGCTATCCGGCCGGCGAGCGCAGCATCGGCTTGAGAAAGCGCTTCCGTTTCCGCCGCGATCTCCGGTGGGAGATCGAACTTAGCAAAGAGACCGGCAATATCCCGCGCCGTGTCGAGCGCGACGCCGACGCTTGCGAGATCGCGCGGTCCTCCTCGCTCTAATGAAAGGCGCGACAGCGCGCGGGAAAGGTCCGGGGCGCGTGCAAGCTTCGCGCGAAGCGCGCCGCGAAAATCCGATCTTTCAAGGAAGAAGTCGACGGCGTCGAGCCGCGCTATGATGGCTCGCGGGTCCGTCAAAGGCGCGGCAATTCGCTCCGCTAAAAGCCTCGCGCCGGCTGGCGTGACGGCGAGATCGACGACCGACAGCAGCGAGCCCTCGCGCGCGCCGGAAAGCGTCCGCGTAAGTTCGAGATTGGCGCGCGTCGCCGCGTCGATTTCGAGCGTCGTCAGTTCGCGCAAGCTCGTTGGACGCGAGAGCGCCGGGCGCTGTCCCTTTTGCGTGCGCTCGACATAAAGGATCGCGGTTGCGGCGGCGGCGAGTTCGGGCTCGCTCAATGCGCCGAAGCCCTCAAGCGTCGCGACGGCGTAAAAATTCATCAGCCGTCGCGCGGCGTCGGCGCCGTCGCCAATCTCACGACCGATCGGCGCGACGGGAACGCCGGCGGCCTCGAAGAGCGCTGAAAGCGAAGGCTGCCTGCATAGCGTATCGGCCGCGACGATTTCCCGCGGCTCCAGACGCGCGATCTCGGCCCCAAGCCCATTTTCTTCGCATTCGCAAACCGTGAACGCGCCCGTCGAAATATCGACGCTCGCAAGCCCATAGCGCCATCGGCCGTCTTCGCCGCGCAAACGCGCCACCGCCAAAAAAGCGTTGGGCTTCGCCGGATCGAGCAGCGTCTCTTCGGTGATCGTGCCTGGCGTAACGAGCCGCACGACGTCGCGCCGCACGACGGATTTTGCGCCACGTTTTTTCGCTTCTGCCGGATCTTCGATCTGCTCGCAGACGGCGACGCGGTGTCCGAGCGCAATGAGCTTTTGCAGATAATCATTGGCGCGCTCCACCGGCACGCCGCACATCGGAATATCTTCGCCGAGATGTTTTCCGCGTTTGGTGAGCATGATGCCCAGCGCGCGCGACGCCGTTTGCGCGTCCTCGAAAAACAACTCGTAGAAGTCGCCCATGCGGTAGAAGAGCAGGCAATCGGCGTTGGCCGCCTTGATCTCGATATATTGCGCGATCATCGGAGTCGCGCGCGCCGACGCCTTGTCATCCGGATTTGGCGAGAAAGGGGGCGCGGCGTGTTTCATCGGCGCCAGTTTAGCGACCTCGCAACGCAGGCGCCACGCAGGGCGCCCACTTGCATGTGGACGACATATCTTCCTGCGCGTAGGTTGGTCTTGCGGTAGTTTTGCATCATTATTGGAGAGTTCGATGATTGCCGCCGCCCACCAAATTGCCGCGACCGCCGCTTGGCTTTGCTCAGCTGCCTTCGCCGCAGACCGCGTCGCACCGGAATCGCCTATTCCCTGGAGTGTTTCCCCGCCAACGTTTTCGACGGCTAAGGAGCGAGCCAACATCAGCGGCATTGTTTGCGTCCCCAGTGCGCCGGATTTTTGTCTCATCGTGACGGACGAAGGACGCGAGGCGGCTTTCGTCCGCTTGACCGAGGGACATTTGACGCCGGACGGGCCTTTTTCTTTGCCCGTCGCATCAGAGGAGTTTGACGCTGAGGGCGCCGCAACCGACGGTAAATTTTTCTACATTGTCGGATCGCATTCGGTGAAGCGAAAAACCTGCGAAGACCACCCCGCGAATCGCGTTGTGCTCCGCTTCGAGATCGACGCCGTGAAACGAACATCCGGCCCGATTAAGCCTTCTGAAGAACTCTGGAACATCATCGAACGCCTGCCGGAATTCGCTGGTCATGCCGGCCTCCAGGCTTGCCTCGGCGACGACCCGCCGAAAGAGAGGAAAGACCTTAAAGGCAGACAAGGCGTCAACATCGAGGGCGTCGCGGCCAAGGATGGGCGACTTTATTTTGGCTTCCGAGGCCCCGCGATAAACGGAGAAGCTTTGATTGTCGGCGTAAATGCGAAGGCGCTGTTTGAGGGCGGCGACGCGACGCCGAGCGTAGGCCGCATACAGGTGGGGGACAAGCGCGCCATTCGCGATCTTACCGTCGCGGGCGATGCGCTACTGGCGCTTGTCGGCCCGGATGACGATGAGAGACTCGTGGGCTATTCCATATTCCAAATTGAAAAGCCTTACGAGGGAGCAATGCGAGCGAGCGAGCTTGCGGTTCTCGATTTGAAAAAGGCTCCCCTTGGCGAAAAAGGCAAACCGATCAGGCCGGAAGCGATCACGCTGCTCGGCATGACTGCGGATCGCTACCGATTGCTCGTGCTTTCCGACGGTGGAGAAGACGGCGCGCCGCTGGTCTTCAACATTCCGCGCGCTCCCTGAAAGAAAGGCCCCGGAAGAGGCGTCTTCCGGGGCTTTGCTGGGCGCCGTCGGCTTCGAGGGCAAGGCGCTTGTGAACGCCGCCACGCTCCGGTTATGGTCGCCGCGCTGCATCAGCAAAGGGGCGAATATGGCCGACGACATGGCGGATAATCGGGTGGAGGGAGAACAGCGCGCGACGATTTCGGACAAGGAGGCGCTGCTGTTTCATTCGCGCGGCCGGCCCGGAAAGCTCGCCGTCGTCGCCTCGAAGCCAATGGCCACTCAGCGTGATCTGTCGCTCGCCTATTCGCCGGGCGTCGCCGCGCCTGTGCTCGCCATCGCCAAGGATCCTTCAGCAGCCTTCGATTACACGACTCGCGGCAATATGGTGGCCGTCATCACCAACGGCACCGCTGTCCTCGGTCTCGGCGATCTCGGGGCGCTAGCGGCGAAGCCGGTGATGGAAGGCAAGGCCGCGCTGTTCAAGCGCTTCGCGGACATCGACTCGATCGATCTCGAGATCGACGCGAAGGACGTCGACGAATTCGTCAGCGCCGTGCGTTATCTCGGGCCCTCATTTGGCGGAATCAATCTCGAAGATATCAAGGCCCCGGAATGTTTCGTCATCGAGGAGCGGCTACGCGACCTCATGGACATTCCAGTCTTTCACGATGATCAGCACGGGACGGCGATCATCTCGGCGGCCGGCCTTCTCAACGCGCTGCTGCTGACCGGACGCGACATCAAAACAGCGAAGCTCGTTTGTAACGGCGCCGGCGCGGCGGGCATCGCCTGCCTCGATCTCGCTAAGGCGCTCGGCTTCGATTCGCGTAATATGATCCTCTGCGACACCAAGGGCGTCGTCTATCGCGGCCGCCAGGAGGGGATGAACCAGTGGAAGAGCGCGCATGCCGTCGACACCAAGGCGCGCACGCTTGCCGAGGCGCTGGAAGGCGCGGATATTTTTTACGGACTTTCCGTCAAAGGCGCCCTGACGCCGAACATGCTTCTAAGCATGGCCGACAATCCGATCGTTTTCGCCATGGCGAACCCAGACCCAGAAATCACCCCTGAAGAAGCGCGCGCTGCGCGCCCGGATGTGATCATCGCCACGGGCCGTTCCGACTACCCAAATCAGATCAATAACGTTCTCGGCTTTCCGTACATTTTTCGCGGCGCGCTCGACGTTCGCGCACGCACAATCAACATGGAGATGAAGATCGCTGCTACACACGCCCTCGCCGAACTTGCGCGTGAGGACGTTCCTGACGAAGTGGCGAACGCCTATCGCGGCGCGCGTCCCCGTTTCGGGCGCGACTATCTCATCCCAGCGCCCTTTGATCCGCGATTGATTTCCGTTATCCCACCTGCGGTGGCGCTGGCGGCGATGGACACCGGCGTCGCGCGACGCCCAATCGTCGACATGAAAGCCTATCGCGCCGAGCTTTCGGCGCGCCGCGATCCGATCGCCGGCCTTATGCAGACGATTCACGAACGCGTTCGGCGTGATCCGAAACGCGTCGTCTTCGCAGAAGGCGAAGAAGAGCAGGTGATCCGCGCCGCGCTTGCCTTCGTCCATCAGGGTTTCGGACGCGCCGTGCTTGTCGGCCGCGAGGATCGCGTCAAGGAAGCGGCGGCGAACGCCGGCCTCGAGCTCCCCGCCGAAATCGAAATCCACAACGCCAAACTCTCTCACCGCAACGCGGTCTACGCGCAGTTCCTGTTCGAGCGCCTGCAGCGCAAGGGCTTTCTCATGCGCGACTGCCAGCGGCTGATCAATCAGGACCGCAATCATTTCGCCGCGGCGATGGTGGCGCAGGGCGACGCCGACGCCATGGTGACAGGCGTGACGCGCAACTTCTCCCACGCTCTCGAAGACGTGCGTCGCGTCGTCGACGCCAAGCCCGGCCACCGCGTGATCGGCGCTTCGCTCATACTCGCCAACGGCCGCATCGTGGTCGTCGCTGACACGGCGATCACCGAAATGCCCGACGCCGAGGAACTGGCCGAAATCGCTATTGAGGCGGCGGGCGTGGCGCGCCGCATTGGCCTGGAGCCGCGAGTCGCCATGCTTGCCTTTTCGACATTCGGCTATCCGCCCGGCGAACGTACGGCGCGCGTTCATCAGGCGGTCAATGTGCTCGACCGCCGACGCGTCGACTTCCAGTATGAGGGCGAGATGGGCGCGGATATTGCGCTCAACAAGGAGCTGATGAGCGCCTACCCGTTCTCCCGCCTCAGCGACACGGCGAACGTGCTTGTCATGCCGGCGTTTCATTCGGCGGCTATTTCGACAAAAATGTTACAGGAACTGGGCGGCGCGACCGTGCTCGGGCCGCTGATTGTCGGACTCGACAAACCGATTCAGATCGTCCAACTCGGCGCGACGGATACTGAGATCGTCAATATGGCGGCGCTTGCCGCCTTTGGCATCGGAGGGTGAGCTGTCTTTGCGTCCGGGAATGCAACCGCTCACGGCGGCGAGTGACGACGATTTCCTTCCAGGGAGCGCAGACGGGACTGTTTAGGCGGCGCACGATGCGCGTTCTCCCGACAGTCCCATTCTCGCTCTTTTAGCCGTGGACCGCGCCAGATCAGCGGATCGCGCAGGGGTTACCAGAGAGGCGATTGATGAACATTACGATGATTGGTTCGGGCTATGTGGGTCTGGTGTCGGGCGCGTGTTTTGCTGACTTTGGCCACAACGTCATTTGCGTTGACTCGGATGCGAAAAAGATCGAGCGCCTCAAGGCCG
>NZ_VBTZ01000006.1:0-31929 GCF_005771425.1 Methylocystis sp. B8
CATGATCATCCCGAACGTTGGCCTGAATGAGTGGGGCCACACGTTCTGGTTCATGGAAGAGCTGTTCGTTGCGCCGCTGCATTGGGGCTTCGTGTTCTTCGGCTGGATGGCGCTCGGCGTGTTCGGCGTCGTGCTTCAGCTGCTGATGAACGTTCAGCGCCTGATCGGCAAGGAAGGCGTCGCCCTCCTGACCGAGTAATCGAGACTTGGCGCCGCCCGCGTGATGCGGGCGGCGTTTAAAAATGGAAATTCGGGGGAGGTTCTATGGCTATCGCCATGCTGCTGTTGGCTGCGGCGCTCTCGCCGCTCTGTTTCCTCTATGCTGCGCCGCGTCGCATTCCGCAGCGCGTCCGCAAAGTGTTGCGCCGAGACTGATTTGTTGTGAATGACGTCCCGTCAGCGCGCCGCAAGGCGGCGCTGGCGGGGTTTTTTGTCTGCCCTCCAGCAAAGTCCCTGATTCGATAGCGGCGTCGACGCATTGTCTTGCCTTTTTCACCGAACTAGATCGTCAATGGCGACGCGCCGAGATCGCGCGCGGATAGGAGAGGCCCATGAATGATCTTCTCGTGATTGCATTTCCCTCGGAAGAAAAGGCCGAAGAAGTTCGGCAGAAGCTCTTCACCATGCAAAAGGAATATTTGATCGAGCTGGGCGACGCGGTCGTGGCCGTAAAGACCCCCGATGGCGCCGTGAAGCTCAATCAGCTTTTCAGCACCACGGCGCTAGGCGGGGTCTCCGGCGCTTTCTGGGGCGCTCTGATCGGGCTGATCTTCATGATGCCGCTTGCGGGCGCCGCGATTGGCGCCGGGGCCGGCGCCGTATCCGGCGCGCTGACCGACTTCGGCATCGACGACAAATTCATGAAGGACGTGGCGAGCGCGATTCCGCCAGGCGGCGCCGCATTGTTCCTGCTCGTGCGCAAGATGACGACCGACAAGGTTCTCGAAGGGCTCAAAGGGGTCGGCGGCGTGGTGCTACGGACGTCTTTCGACAAGTCCAAGGAAGACGCGATCCGCGCGGCGCTTACGGCGCAGCCAGCTTCCGCCTGACAGAACTGCGCGCCGAAAGGATCTTCGGCGCGCAATCGCTCAGACCATTTCCTCTGTCTCGCGCGCTTTTCGGCGATGCGCGTGCAGCGTGATGTAGATGCTGGCGACGATGAACGCCAAGCCGAGAATGGAAACGATAATGAACAGCGACGAGCGCTGGATAATCGCCACTAAGGGGACGAAGAGCCCGAGGAGAATCCCCACGACGCAGATCTGCCACGCAGCGGCGTGAACTCCCGCAACGAAGGTCGCCACGGCGAGCAGCACCATCAGGTTGAGTCCAGCGGCGTTGACGTCGACGAGCTGGCGCAGAGGCGGCGAGTAGATCAGCCACATGCCGAAGAGAAACGCCGCCCAGTGCAGCACTTGGGTCCAGACGAGCCGCGTGCGCTCATGCGTCGTCTCCGTATGGCGCCACCCGACATATATGCAGATCGCGCAGTAGACGGGCGTCAGGAACTCCCAATAAAGGGCGACCGGCTGCCCCGTGAAGGTGACGATGCCGATGCCGAGCACGGCCGTCGAAAGCATGATGATGTAGGGCAGATCGATCTTCAGGACGTCGAGGAAAAGAACCTCGGCCGGCTGGGTCCTGATCTCTTCGATTCCGTGCTCTAACGTTGTCGCCCAGTTCTCATGCTGCGGCGAAACTTTGGGCGTTTTGGGTTCGGCCGGGTCGAAGTCATTGGACATAAACAAACCTCGCTGAGTTTGCAGCGCGAGCGACGCCGGGGCTATCGCCTTGTCCCCGGGCCCTGTCGGCCGAAATACAAGGCCAAGATAGTTCGAGCGCGGGGACCGAGCAACCGGCGAGACATGGATTGAGCGCGGGCGTCCGCTTGGGAAACAGAAGACGGCCGCGACAATGACGTCAGTAAATGTCATTGCTACGCCATAAGAGCGCTGGCAAAAGCTAACTTTAACGCAGACAATCCATTCGACGCACCCAACGATTTGTTGTCGGCGACGAAAGAGGGACGTTAGGAGCGCGCAGTGGCCAAAGCTGACGAAGCAGCGGCGGTTATAACGGTCGAGGGTCTGCAAGACCTGTTGCGGGCGATCCGGGCGCGCGGCTATCGCGCTATCGGACCGACATTGCAAAATCAGGCGATTGTTTATGACGATATTGAATCGATCGACGACCTGCCTCGGGGATGGACGGATGAGCAGGACGGCGGCCTTTACAGATTAACGCGTCGTGAGGACGAGGCGCTCTTTGGATATTCCGTCGGGCCGCAGTCGTGGAAAAAATTTCTGCATGAGCCGAGGCTGCGGCTTTGGACAGCCGAACGTCGTGGCGAGGATACAAGCGTCACGCCCGAAGCGCCGCCTAGCGATCGTCTCGCCTTCATCGGCGTGCGCGCGTGCGAAATTCGCGCGATTGAGATTCAAGACAGGGTTCTCGTCGGCGATCTTTACGTCGATCCGCACTACAAGGCGAGACGCGAGGGAGCGCTGATCGTGGCCCTCAACTGCGGAAAGGCGGGAGGCACGTGCTTTTGCGTCTCGATGCATGCCGGACCTCGCGTAAAGCATGGCTTCGACATCGCTTTAACCGAGCTTCTCGATGGAACCGAGCATGTCTTTCTCGTCGAGACCGGCAGCGACGAAGGACGCGCCATTTTGGAACAGATTCCGCATGATCTCGCTTCGAGTCGCGAGGTTGACGCGGCTGAGGCCGTGATCGCACAAACCGCGTCTTCGATGGGCCGGCAAATGCGTTCGGACGACCTCAACGAACTGCTGATGAACAATCTCGAACATCCGCGTTGGAATGAAGTGGCGACGCGCTGTCTGACCTGTGCAAATTGCACCTTGGTCTGTCCGACCTGTTTCTGCACTTCGGTCGAAGACGCCTCCGATCTAACGGGCGAGCGCGCCGAACGCTGGCGTCGGTGGGATTCCTGTTTCACTATGGATTTCTCCTACATTCACGGCGGCAGCGTGCGCGCGAGCACGAAATCGCGGTATCGCCAATGGATGACCCACAAGCTTGCTACCTGGATCGATCAGTTTGGTTCGTCGGGTTGCGTCGGCTGCGGCCGTTGCATCACTTGGTGTCCGGTGGGCATCGACATCACCGAGGAGGTGTGCGCCATCCGCGGCTGCGACGCCTCCGCAGAGGAGTCGGTATGAAAGACATTGCCGAGCTGCTTCGTCATCATCCCTTCGCTGAAGGGCTGGATGAAGACACGATGGCGCTTATCGCAGGGTGCGCCAAGAACGTCGTCCGGCAGCCGGGAGATTATTTTTTTCGTGAAGGCGCCGCCGCGGATTCCTTCTATCTCGTGCGACATGGCGCGGTAGCGCTCGAAGCTTTCGTGCCGGGACGAGGGACATTCACCTTTCTGACCATCAAGGCCGGAGAAATTCTCGGCGCGGACTGGCTCATTCCCCCCTATCGCTCGTCATTCGACGCGCGCGCGATCGAACTGACTCGCGCCATTTCTTTCGACGGCAAGTGTCTGCGCGACAAGTGCGAGGCGGATCCTCGCGTCGGCTATGAAATGATGAAGCGGTTCATTCCGCCGCTCCTCAAACGTTTGCAATCGGCGCGCATGCAGGCGCTCGGAATGTATGATGCCGCAAACGCTTAAGGCCTGCGCGACGCTGCCCCATCCGATGGCGCCGATCATGACGCCGGTGACGCGCTTCATTCGCGAGTCGGAAGAGGTGTTCACTTTCGATCTCGCTCCCGAACAAGTCGCGCCGTTCATGCCAGGGCAATTCAATATGCTCTACGCCTTCGGCGTGGGTGAAATACCGATCAGCATCAGCGGCGACTCGCACGCGCCCGAGCGGCTCACGCATACGATCCGCGCCGTCGGGCCAGTGAGCGCCGCGCTGGGCAAATTGAAGGCTGGCGATCGCGTCGGTCTGCGCGGCCCCTTCGGGGTCGGCTGGCCCATCCAGGAATATAAAGGCTTCGATGTCTTGCTGATCGCCGGCGGCATTGGGCTCGCGCCTCTTCGCCCCGTTATCTACTGGCTGTTGCGTCATCGCGCCGCCTATGGCCGCGTCGGCGTTCTCTATGGCGCGCGCACGCCGGACGACCTCATTTTTCGCGCCGAACTTGAAGAATGGCGGCGGACGCCTGACTTCCAGTTGGGCGTCGCGGTAGAGCGCGCCGGACCTGAATGGACGGGAGACGTTGGCTATGTGACGCCTTTGCTCTCCAAGCTCCGCTTCGATCCTGCGGATACTGTCGCTATGATCTGCGGGCCGGAAGTGATGTTCCGAGCAACGGCGCTCGCGCTTGAGGACGCGGGCATCGCGGACTCGCGGATCTTTGTTTCCATGGAGCGCAACATGAAGTGCGCGATCGGCCATTGCGGCCACTGCCAGTTCGGTCCGCATTTCATCTGCAAGGATGGACCAGTCCATCCTTACGACCGGGTGCGCAATCTCCTCTCTTATCGGGAGCTTTGACGTGGAGCGCGCCCGTCGACCAAAACTCGCCGTCTGGAAATTCGCCTCTTGCGACGGCTGCCAGTTGAGCCTCCTCGATTGCGAAGATGAACTGCTGGAAGTCGCCGGCGAAATTGAGATTGCGCATTTTCTCGAAGCGACCCGCGCGACGATCCAAGGTCCGTACGATCTCTCCCTCGTCGAAGGTTCTGTGACGACGGCGCATGACGCGGCGCGCATTCAGGAGATCCGCAAGCAGTCGCGCTTTCTCGTGACGATCGGCGCCTGCGCCACTGCGGGCGGCATTCAGGCGTTGCGCAACTTTGCCGATGTGCGCGAATATACGGCGATCGTCTATGCGCGGCCCGATTATATTCAAACGCTCGCGACATCGACCGCGATCGGCGACCATGTGAAGGTGGATTTCGAGCTGCGCGGCTGCCCGATCAGCACGCGACAGCTCATCGAAGTGATTTCGGCTTTTCTCGCCGGGCGCAAGCCGCAAACGCCGCCGCATAGCGTCTGCGTCGAATGCAAGATCGCCGGCAATCTGTGCGTCATGGTCGGCCACGGGACGCCTTGCCTCGGCCCGGTTACCCATGCGGGTTGCGGCGCAGTCTGCCCCGCCTACAACCGCGGCTGCTATGGCTGCTATGGCCCGATGGAGACGCCAAACACGCCTTCGCTCTCGGCCGGGTTAAGCAAGCTCGGCATGGACGACGACGCGCTTAAGCGCATTTACAGGACCTTCAACGCCAATGCCGACGCCTTCCGGAAGGAAAGCGAGCGTCATGACCGTTAAGACGATCAAGGTCGATCAACTCGCCCGTGTGGAGGGCGAGGGCGCGCTGAAGGTCATCGCGCGCGACGGCGTCGTGCAGTCGGCGGAGCTCAATATCTTCGAGCCGCCGCGCTTCTTTGAAGCCTTCCTACGCGATCGCATGTATACGGAGGCGCCGGATATCACCGCGCGCATTTGCGGCATCTGTCCGGTGGCCTATCAGATGAGCGCGGTTCACGCGATGGAGAACGCGCTCGGCGTCGCTGTCGACGGACCACTACGGGAATTGCGACGCCTGATCTATTGCGGCGAGTGGATCGAAAGCCACACGCTCCACATCTACATGCTGCATGCCCCAGATTTCCTCGGCTATGAGGGCGCTATCGAAATGGCGCGCGATCACGCCGACATCGTTCGGCGCGGGCTCGATCTCAAAAGAGCCGGCAACTCCATCATCGCGCTTCTCGGCGGCCGCGAGATTCATCCGATCAATGTCCGCGTCGGCGGTTTTTATCGCGCGCCGCGCCGGCGCGAGCTTCAGCCGCTCGCCGAAGAGTTGAAGCGGGCGCGAGATTGGGCTCTGGCGACCGTGCGCTGGACTGCGGGATTTGATTTCCCCGACATGGAGCGCGACTATGAATTCGTCGCCTTGCGCGGCGACGGCGAATATCCTTTCAGCCAAGGCCGCATCGCTTCAAGCCGCGGACTCGACATCAGCGCCGCTGAATATGACGAACATTTCGAAGAGACGCATGTCGAGCATTCGACTGCGCTGCATGCGCACATCAAAACGCGCGGACCCTATCTTACAGGCCCATTGGCGCGCTACGCGCTGAACGCCGCGTCTCTTTCGCCACTCGCGCGCGAAGCGGCGCGGGAAGCGGGACTTGGATCGGCCTGCGCCAATCCCTTCCGCAGCATCATCGTTCGCGCCGTCGAAGTTCTCTACGCCTGCGACGAGGCGCTGCGGATCATCGCCGACTACGAAGAGCCGGAACGATCGGCCGTTGATCTCGACGCGCGCGCCGCAACCGGCTATGCCGCTACCGAGGCGCCGCGCGGCATGCTGTATCACCGCTATCAGCTCACCGCCGATGGAAAGATCGCCGACGCTCGTATTGTTCCGCCAACGTCGCAGAACCAGCCAAGCATCGAAGAAGATCTAAAGACCTTCGCGACCGCCTGGCTCGACCTGCCCGACGACGCTCTGCGTCACCGCTGTGAGCAAACAATTCGCAATCACGACCCCTGCATTTCCTGCGCGACGCATTTTCTGCGGCTCGAGATCGATCGTGGCGGATAGAGCGGGCGAAGGGGGCCGTGTCATTGTGCTCTGCGTCGGCAATCCCCAGCGCGGCGACGACGCGGCGGGCCGCGGGGTCGCAGAGGCGCTGGGCGCTTCGTTGGGCGAGGTCGAAATCATCGAGGAGGAGGGGGAGGCGACAAGACTTCTGGCGCGGCTCGAAGGCGCAGACGCCGCCTATATCGTTGACGCCAGCGTTTCCGGGGCGAGCGTGGGCGACATCCGCCGCTTTGACGTCAGCGCGGGCCAGTTGCCGCCGGCGGGGTTCGCCGCCTCGACGCATGGCTTCGGCCTTGCCGAAGCTCTGGAGCTCGCTCGCTCGCTTTGCCTGATGCCCCAGCGCTGCGTTGTTTATGCAATCGAAGGCGGGACATTTGACATCGGGGCGCCGCTGTCGCCGGCGGTCGCGGCGGCGGTCGGCATCGTCGCCGATCGGCTGCGTGTCGAGATATTGGGCAAATAACCTAAAAAGCGTCACTTGCGGCGCACAAATTTGCCTCACGCCCGAAACTGACCGGCAACATTGCGGCAACCCCTGCGAAACCTTTGCATGTTCGAATGCGCTATCTGACAAAGCCGCCTGCGCGTCGCCTCCCTGCGAAGGATCGCCGCGCGCGCGTTCGCAATGAACGGAGTCGCCAATGCCGCGTTTTGTATCCTCCTCGACCGTCGCCGCTATCTCGACGGTTCGGATGCTGGTCAAATTGCCGATCCATATCGTTCGCCGCATTGCCGCATCACCGGAAGCGTTTATCGACGCTATAGAGCGTCTTGCCAAGCACTAGGCCTCTCTCCTGTTACGTAGAACATTTCCGAAGCGTTAGCGTGCGTTTAAGCCCGAGTAACCGTGTAGAGCCCGCTTAGGGTTGAATGATCTTGCGCGCATCCCAATTGCACTGACGAAACGCCAACCACTTGGGAGGAAACAATGCGCAAACTGACGCTACCGATCATCGCGGCGCTCGTGGCTTTCGCTCCATCGGCTCAGGCCCAGCAAGCGGGCGCACTTCCTTATGACGGCGATATTCAGGCGTATGGCGCGCCTTGG
This sequence comes from Methylocystis sp. B8, assembly GCF_005771425.1. Lineage (GTDB taxonomy): Bacteria > Pseudomonadota > Alphaproteobacteria > Rhizobiales > Beijerinckiaceae > Methylocystis. The sequence continues at coordinate 7,590 of NZ_VBTZ01000006.1, forward strand.
CGCTATCAGCATAGGGATTGGAGCAGACCCGGACACCCTCTGGATCCAGGCGTGTGCTACTACTGGAACGACTACGTTGGCCAATGGGAGTGGCGCTGCTGACAGATCACGCCCCACATCGTTGAGACGCTAAGAAACGCCCCGTTGCGGCATCGCCGCCGGGGCGTTTCCATGTCGGGACAGTTAGCGTGCCGAATGCCGCGAAGCATATGATCATGGAGTACGACAGTAGACGATCGTCACAGGTTGGTTATTGTTTCAGAAACCATAGAGCCGCCACGAATTATTAAGGCAAGTCTGAGAATTTAACGTCCATCAAACAGCATAGATTTACGGGCCACGTCGGGGCGCAGCGACGATAGAGGACTAGAAAACGGAACGCGCTGGACCGTTTTGGCGACGTCCGAATGCCTAGCTGGGGCCGCATGTCGGCCATAAAGACGGTCGCAAACCGAGGTAGGGGAGGAACACCTCCATCTCCAAGGGCTAGGCATGGGATTTCCACGGGCGCCAACATCTGTCCCGCTGTCGACCGGAAGAAAAGAGATTGTCCGGATATGGGCGAATCCAATCGCTGCTCGGCCCGACAACCTTCTGCTCAAGTTGGCTTCTATGGCGAAGTCAAACGCCATTTTTGCCGTCTCGGAAATTTGCAAGGGACTTGCGATATTCACAATCGGCGACATGGTGATCGCGGATGGAGTCGGCGAATTCATCTGCATCGCAGCGCTGACGATCAACGCGTTGCCATCTCCCTTGCGCCGGCGGAACTCGGCGCACGCCAATTGAACGATACCGTCGGCTGGAGAGCTGATTCATGAGAAAATTGTTCGCGTCGACGATCTTCGTGGCGTTGAGTTTGGCTTGCGATACCGCCTTTGCAGGGGCGATGAGCGCCAATAATTTCGGGATTCCGTCAAAAGACGTTGCGTTGCACTGTTCGCCAGCGAACTACTCAATACATTGTTCGATCTCTCTTAGAGCCAATCCAGAATACAGTTCCTACTGCTTCTACGTCGCCGATGGCCGTTCGTATCCGATGAAGACTGATTACCGCTTCGGATTTTACAACAATATCGTCAACCTCCATCTTTCTAACGGTTCGCGCGTGACGGCTGATTTGAAGGATTTGAGGACTGGCGCGCATGCCCGCTGTTTCGAGACGGGATATTGAGAGTGCGACAAAGTTCCGGCGCCGCAGTTCGGCTTGGTCACGAGCAATTATGACGTCGAAAATTCACTGCCTGCGGTCGGTTGCGCTTCTGCTTTCGCTTGTCGCCGGCGCAGAAGCAAAGGCGCAAGGCGCCAAGGCGACGGCTGGGCCAATTCCCGACGCAGTTTGGGCGTACATGCAGGGAAGGTCGTGGCGCGCGGAGCTTCCATGTCCGGGACGAGAGCAGCTTGTTCTCTTGAGCGTCCCTTACCTCGATTTCGACGGCAACTCTCAAACCGGCTCTCTGATTGTCGCAAGAAGCGTCGCAAAAGCGGTGGCGGCCGCCTTTCAGGAGATTTACGACAGTCGGAAATTTCGAATCTATCGAATGTCGCTTATCGATGAATTCGGAGGCGACGACGCACGGTCGATGGCGGCGAATAATACGAGCGCCTTCAACTGCCGAACGACGGATCGCGGCGCCATGTCGCGACACGCCTATGGAATGGCCGTTGACATCAATCCCGTTCAAAATCCCTATCGGGAAGGAAACCTAACCGAGCCTGAAGCGGGGCGCGCCTATGACGAGCCTTACAAGCGCAAGAGAGATATTGTCGGGATGATCGTCGACGGCGGGGTCGTGACCAGGGCCTTTGCGCGACAAGGCTGGCGCTGGGGCGGACATTGGAAAAGAAGCGTCGACTATCAGCATTTTTCCAACGATGGACACTGACGGGTCATAGGTCGTGGAAACGCGGTAAGCATTCAAAGACCGAAATCGCTCGTTCGTTTTCAATGACGTCACATGCCGAGGCGTCGCTAAGAAAATAGCCTCGACAGAGAAACACATGGCCTGCTGTGCAGGCTTACACGCAATCGCGATCTAGCGCGCGAGACGCGCTGCGATGCGGCGGGTTTCCTGCATGGAACCGGCGGGGCTAAGAACCCCGCCGCCCAAATTCACGAATGACGGTGATGATGGTGATGGCGATGGTGATGGTATTCACCAGCCGAGATCGCTGTTGTGGGAGCCGGTGAAGGGCTGACCGGCACAGCCGCGTTGCTCCCCGTCACTTTGTTCAACACGCCTGTAACTGCCATACCCGCCTCGGCCCCCACGCGATTCACGCCAGCGCCAAGCGCTGAAATCGGATCTTCGGCTTTCGCTGTTTGGGCAATGACAGCGGGGCCGAGCATTAGGCCAAATATCAACCCAATCTTCTTAAGGCGCACCATTCGATCCTCCCTATTTCTCCCTGCGAAAGGGACCTCATCAATAGTCCGCGGCGGCGTCCGAGCCAACGCCTTAACCAAAATCCCCGCAATTGCCCCTCATTAATTTACCAGGGTGAAGGCGTCCTCGGCGCGAAGGTGAGCGATCGTCGCGGCGCGTCGCCGCAGCGGCGTGACAATGCTTGGACGCTGCCCCGACCGCCCAATTGTGTCAGGTCATCCGGCGAATGTCGGTTTATTCGTCGGTTTACCCGAGGGTAGGGGCGCATTTATCAAAGTCTTTATTGCAGGGCGCAGCCGGATTGTAGATTGCATAGGCGTAGCTGCAACATGGGTTGTGCATTTTTTTCTCAGCGCCATAGTCCGCGTTGAACGGGACCTCAATGCCAACGTGTTGATAGTCGCCGCTACGTTTTGGCGGAAGCTTCGGTACAGTGTCCGCCGTATTCACAAGACGGAATGTTTTCACCTTTAAGCTTTCGTAGTAATTCCGGAAGGGCATTAGTCCAATCATTGGACTTGCTGAGTTATAGTGCAGCACCGCGATATTGTTTGAAACCGCCAGTGGCGTGGCGAGTGTGGCAAGCGCGGAGCCGAGACTGTGGCCGGTGACCGTAAGAGGCTTACCGCCAATTGTTTTGAGCTGGGCGTCCAGCGCTTTGACAAGCCCGGTGAACACGGCGTACCACCCCCGTGCGACGAGAAGGCCGGGAGGTGGATTTGGCGTTGGCGCGCTGTACGGCACCGGTTTGAATTCAGCGTCTACAAGAAAGTCATCAAGGCTCTTGCTGCCTCGGAAAACAAGATAAAGGCTGCTGTCGGTCTTGGATTTGACCAAGCATCCGAAAGGTTCAGTAATTGGAGTTTTTATGAGCTCTAGAGTGAATGTGCTCCAGATGAGCTGACCAAAACTATAATCATCCACTTTGAAATCATTCGTGATCGGGCAAGCGTTAGCCGGCTTCCAATTGAAGCTGGGAGGCGGAGGCGAGCCGGCCTGTATCCACTGATCGTACATATGACTGAGCACGTTCACAAGGAACGTGCAAACCTTGAACGTTTGCTGAGAAGAAGCTCCAAAGTTTAGCGGTTGAGAACTCGTGCAAGTCGTGATGGCCATAATACTCTCCATACGATAGATGATGGTAAATATGACTTGATTGGCATAGTTGCGGATATTATCGCTTACAATGGCTCGGGCCTGTCCCGTTGGGGCGATCCGATAATGCTGCGTAATGGACGGCCTGAGCCTTCGTCAGAGGCTGGTCTGGTTCTGCCAAAAATTTTGACCCCATCCGCACGGCGGATGAGCCACGTTGCTGGCGCCGGTCAAGCTCTTGGCGCTTATCGCCAATTAAGCATGTGGACGCCCGTCAGGCTCGCATTTTTGGCGCGCGTCGTCGAGGCTGAAAATCAGCAGTCGCCCCTCTGGCGTCCGGCTCATGCCATGTGAAGCGCTGTGGCGGCGAGTAAAGCGCCCCTTTTCAGGGGGCGCCGACGTCGTCAGTCTAATGTGTTGAGAAAGCTGGTCGGAGTGAGAGGATTCGAACCTCCGACCCCCTCGTCCCGAACGAGGTGCGCTACCAGGCTGCGCTACACTCCGATTGAAAGGGCCGAAAGCCGCTTTCGGGCCGTTTTATAGCCACAGCCGGATTGGGCCGCAACTGCTTTCCCGGCTTTAGCAACGAACCCGCTCTAGCATGACATAGGCGAAGTCCGCCTCGTCCTTTGGGCCGCGAGGCGGAGATTCACGCGCAATTTCTCGCCAGTCTCGGTGGTCTAGCGCGGGGAAATGCGCGTCGCCGGCGATATCGAGCGCGACCTCCGTCAGTTCGATGACGTCGGTGAGATCGAGAAAGGCGCGATAGATTTCCTCGCCGCCGGCAATGATGATCTCATCGGCGCCAAGCAAAGCCGCCAGACGGCGCGCCGTCGCCAACGCCTCTGGCGGACTCGCCGCGACATGCGCGCCCTCGGCCCGGAAATGCGGATCGCGGGTGAGAACGACGCTTTCGCGTCCCGGCAACGGTCGCCCGATCGATTCGAAGGTGCGCCGTCCCATGATCATCGGCTTGCCCCAGGTGCGCGCCTTATAGCGCTTGAGGTCGCTCGAGAGCCGCCAGGGAAGGCCGTTGGCGACGCCAATCACGCCATTGCGTCCGCGCGCCACGACGGCGACGATTTTGGGCTCCATCGGCGCCTACACCGCGATCGGCGCGGCGATCGCCGGCCAGGAGTCGTAGTTCTCGACGCTGATGTCTTCGTATCGGAAGTCGAAGAGCGAGCGCACCGAATGATTGAGCCTCAGACGGGGCAGGGGCTTCGGCTCGCGCGAAAGCTGGAGGCGCGCCTGCTCGACGTGGTTGAGATAGAGATGTACGTCGCCGAAGCTATGGATGAAATCGCCGGGCGCACAGCCTGTCACCTGCGCGACCATATGGGTAAGCAGCGCATAGCTCGCGATGTTGAACGGCACGCCGAGGAAGACGTCCGCCGAGCGCTGATAGAGCTGGCAGGATAGGCGCTTCTCTTTGCCGACCTCCGCGACATGAAACTGGAACAGGCAATGGCAGGGCGGCAGCGCCATCTTGTCGACTTCGGCCGGATTCCACGCGGAGACGATCAGCCGTCTTGAGAAAGGGTTGCGCTTGATCTCTTCGACGACATTCGCGAGTTGATCGATCTCTCCGCCGTCTACCGGCCAGCGGCGCCATTGCGCCCCATAGACGGGACCGAGGTCGCCGTCTTCATCGGCCCATTCGTCCCAGATCGTGACGCCGTTCTCGCGCAGATATTTGACGTTGGTCTCAGCCCTTAGGAACCACAAGAGCTCGTGGATGACCGATTTTAGATGCACGCGCTTCGTCGTCACTAGCGGAAAGCCTTGCGAAAGATCGAAGCGCATCTGATGGCCGAAAAGCGAGAGCGTTCCGGTGCCAGTGCGATCGTCCTTGCGCACGCCCTCGCACAGGACTTTATCCAAAAGATCAAGATACTGACGCATGTCGCCTGTTCAGTTTTGGGCGAAAGGTTGCGCTAACCCATACTCCCTGCTCGGCATCCGAAGCAAAGGGACGATTGCGGGACGACGCCCACACATCCGATTTCCATGGCCAAGTCTTTGCGCGGGCGTTACGGCGCTCCTATATATCGGCCGCGAGGGGAGCGTCGCTCTCCGCATGTTGAGGACACAACACAATGTCGCGTTTCTTCGCGTTCAAGCGTGGATCGCTGATTTCTCTGGCGCTTGGGGCGCTGCTGGCGCTCGCTCCGGCCCTCGCCGAAGCGCGTATGGGCGGCGGCGGCAGTTTCGGCAGCCGTGGCTCGCGCAGTTGGTCAGCGCCGCCCCCGACCCGCACCATGCCGGGAACGGCGTCGCCCTTCGAGCGCAGCGTCACCCCGCAGCCTTCGCCAGGGATGGCTGGCCCGATGTCGCGACCCGGTGGGGCTTTTAGCGGCTCCTTCGGCCGCGGCCTCTTGGGCGGCTTGGCGGGCGGCTTGCTTGGCGCCGGTCTCTTCGGCCTGCTGACGGGCAATGGCCTGTTTGGCGGGATGATGGGCTTCGCCTCGGTCATCGGCCTGCTGCTACAGATCGCTTTGCTCGTCTTCCTGGCGCGGTTGGCCTTCAACTGGTTCACGCGCCGCAACGCCAATGCGATGGCCGGCGCCGGCTACCGTCCGAGCCCGGGCTTCACTTCGCCCTTTACGGCGCGCGCGCCCTTTGGGGCGGCGGGCTTTGGCTCGGGCGCCTCGCCCGAAGCGGCGATGGCGAAGCCCATCAAGCTCGCTGCTGAGGATTTCAACGCCTTCGAACGCCTGCTCGGCGAAACCCAGGCCGCCTATAGCCGCGAAGACCTCGGCGCCCTGCGCGCCATGTCGACGCCAGAAATGGCTTCCTATTTCGACGAGGAACTCGAGGACAATCGGCGCAAGGGCGTATTGAACCGCGTCTCCGAGGTGAAATTGCTGCAGGGCGATTTGTCGGAGGCGTGGCGGGAAGGCGTGGACGAATACGCCACTGTCGCCATGCGCTTCGCGCTTAATGACGAGATCCTGGATCGCGGCACCGGTAAGCCTGCGCCAGGCTCGCCCGGCGAAACGGAGACGACTGAAGCCTGGACCTTCCGTCGGCCTACTGGCTCCGGCTCAAAGGAGTGGAAGCTGTCGGCGATTCAGCAGGCGGCCTAGATCGGCCGCGCTCGTAGTGGATCTTAAAGCCCCTCTCGCAAGGGAGGGGCTTTTTTGTGGGAGCGCGACGCAGCGCCTCGACCCTTTCAGCGCCGTCCGCAAAGAGCGTCGCGCCGTAGAACTGAAAAACGAAACCCGCCTCCCATGACGAATGAGCTTTCGGCGCTGCCGATCGATGATGCGCTGCCGGCGATCCGCGCGGCGCTTGCGGCGTCGTGCAATCTCGTCATCGTCGCGCCGCCTGGCGCCGGCAAGACGACACGCGTCCCGCTGGCGCTGCTTGACGCCGACTGGACCAAAGGCCGCAAGCTTATTTTGCTCGAGCCGCGACGTCTCGCCGCTCGCGCGGCGGCGAACCGCATGGCGGCGACGCTCGGCGAAACTGTCGGCGAAACGGTCGGCCTGCGGATGCGTCTCGAGTCGAAGGTTTCTGCGCGAACCCGCGTCGAGGTCGTCACCGAAGGCGTCTTCGCCCGCATGATTCTCGACGATCCGGCGCTGGAGAACGTCGCTGGCGTGCTGTTCGATGAATATCACGAGCGTTCGCTCGACGCCGATCTCGGCCTTGCGCTGGCGCTCGACGCTCAGGCGGGGTTGCGCGAGGATCTCCGGCTCATCGCCATGTCGGCGACGCTCGACGGCGCGCGCGTCGCAGCGCTGATGGACGCCGAGACGATCGAAAGCGAGGGGCGCGCGTTCGATGTCGAGACGCGCTATCTCGGCCGAGACGCCAATACGCGCATCGAAGAGGCGATAACCCGCGCGATTATGCAGGCGCTGCGCGAAGAGCGAGGCTCCATCCTCGTCTTTCTGCCCGGGCAGGGGGAGATCACACGAGTTGCGTCGCGCCTCGCGGAGTCCGGCCTGTCTGCCAACGTCGACATCGCGCCGCTCTACGGCGCGCTCGATCGTGGCGAGCAGGACAGGGCAATTGCGCCGGCGCGGCCGGGTCGTCGGAAGATCGTGCTCGCGACATCCATCGCCGAAACCTCGCTCACGATCGAAGGCGTGCGCATCGTAATCGACAGTGGACTTGCGCGCGTGCAGCGCTTCGAGCCCGATCTCGGATTGTCGCGGCTTGAAACGGTGCGCGCCTCGCGCGCGAGCGTCGATCAGCGCCGCGGCCGCGCCGGACGCACCGAGCCCGGCGTCTGCTATCGCTTGTGGGATGAGCCGCAGACGGCGGCGCTTCCGGCCTTCGCGGCTCCCGAGATTCTCGACGCCGATCTCTCCGGCCTTGCGCTTGATCTTGCCGCCTGGGGGGTGAGCGATCCAGGACGGCTCAAATGGCTCGATCCGCCGCCGGCGCCCGCCTGGAAGGAGGCGGTCGTGCTTGACCGCGAACTCGGGGCGCTTGGCGGCGACGGCAGGCTCACGGACATGGGCCGCGCGATGCGCGCGCTGCCGCTCGCGCCGCGTTTGGCGCGAATGGTGGTTGAGGCGGCGCATCACGGCGAGGCTCGTCGCGCGGCGGAACTTGCGATGCTGCTTTCCGAGCGCGGTCTCGGCGGCGCCGACGCCGACCTTTCGCATCGGCTTGAGCGCTTGCAAGGCGAAAATTCGAAACGCGCACGCGATGCGTTACGACTCGCCTCACAATGGGCGCGGCAAGCAATGGCGGCGGCCGTCAGCGGGGGAGGATCGGGGAGGGGGCTCTCCGACGGCGCGCTGATCGCTCTTGCCTATCCTGATCGGATCGCGAAATCGCGCGGGGCGCGCGGCGAGTTCCTGATGGCGAACGGCCGCGCCGCGATGTTGCCTGTTGAAGATCCTTTGTCGCGCGCGCCCTTTCTCGCAGTCGCCGAAATAACTGGACGAGCGGCCCAGGCGCGTGTCCTCGCGGCTTGCGCGCTTACAGCCGAGGAGGTCGAGGCCATCGCCGCCGACTGGATCGAAACTAGCGACGAAACCGTATTCGACCCGGCGAGCGCGAGTTTGCGTCGTCGTGCGTTCCGGCGCCTGGGTGCGATACGACTGTCAGAGCGCAATCTGGCGGTCGTAGCGTCCACGGAAAGCGCGCGGATGCTCGCGCGCGGCGTCGCCAATCTCGGCGTGGCGCGTCTGCCGTGGACGAAGTTGCAGATGCAGCGGCGCGACCGCGTCGCCTTTCTGCGTCGCGCCGAGGGCGATGAATGGCCGGATCTTTCCGACGCCGCGTTGGCGGCAAGCGTCGAAGACTGGCTCGCGCCTTTCATTCATGGGCGCGCGTCGCTTGCGGACATCGCGGTCGACGATTTGGAGGCGGCTCTCACTCAGCTTCTCCCATACGATCTGTCGCGCAGGCTTGATGCGGAAGCGCCGGCCTATTTCGACACGCCCGCCGGCGGACGTCACGCGCTCGATTATTCCGCCGAGAATGGTCCGATCCTCGCCGTGCGCGTGCAGGAGCTTTACGGCCTCTCAACCCATCCGACTCTTGCGCGCGGGCGCGCGCCGCTCACGCTCGAACTGCTCTCGCCGGCGCATCGCCCGATCCAGACGACTCGCGATCTCCCGAGCTTTTGGAAAGGCTCATGGAACGAGGTGAAGAAGGAGATGAGAGGGCGCTATCCGCGTCATCTCTGGCCTGACGATCCGGCGGCCGCTCAGCCGACGACCCGCGCTAAGCCGCGAGGCGCGTAGCGCTTGTCGCTGAGGCCGGGAAGCCATCAGATTTTTCTTCCTTGAATAACCACGTCTGCCGCGCATGAGTATTCCCGAGCGAATTTGGCGCGGCGCAGATTTTCCCTTATGCCAAGGCTGCCAAGCGACGCTCGCCAAGCGAAGGACAATTGATGTTTCCCAAGCCCGTCCCGAATTTGCGCCCGAATACATTCGAATATGAAGAGGCGCCGCTCATTAAATCAACCGGCTTTCGCGAATATGACGCGCGCTGGCTGTTTGGCGCCGAGCTAAATCTCATGGGCGTGCAGGCGCTGGGCATGGGTCTTGGCGCTCTGCTGCGCGAAATGGGCGTCGCGCCTGAGATCGTCGTCGGCCATGATTATCGCAGCTATTCTTCGTCCATCAAACTAGCGCTTGTGAGCGGCCTCATGGCCGCCGGCGTGCGCGTGCGCGACATCGGTCTAGCTCTGTCGCCGATGGCCTATTTCGCGCAGTTCGATCTCGATGTCCCCGCCGTTGCGATGGTGACGGCCTCGCATAACGATAATGGCTGGACGGGCGTGAAAATGGGCGCGCGCCGGCCTGTGACGTTCGGGCCCGAAGAAATGAGCCGCCTGAAAGAGATCGTTCTCGCCGGCGAATTTCACGAGGCCGAAGGCGGCTCTTACCGATACATCGAGAATTTCGCCGCGCGTTACATCGACGATCTCACGCGCCGGCCACCCTTTACGCGCAAGATGAAGGTCGTGGCGGCGTGCGGCAACGGCACTGCCGGGGCATTCGCGCCGCAGATGCTGGAGCGCCTCGGCTGCGAAGTGATCCCGCTCGACGTAACGCCGGACTACACATTCCCGCGCTACAATCCGAACCCTGAAGATCTGCACATGCTGCACGCCATCGCCGACAAGGTGCGCGAGACTGGCGCTTGCGTCGGGCTCGGCTTCGATGGCGATGGAGATCGCTGTGGAGTCGTCGACAATAATGGCGAAGAGATTTTCGCAGACAAGATTGGCGTCATGCTCGCGCGCGATCTTTCCAAGGTTCATCCGAACGCGTCATTCGTCGTCGACGTGAAGTCGACCGGCCTTTTTGCGACGGACCCCGAGCTCGTCGCGCGCGGCGTCGTCACCGAATATTGGAAGACCGGCCATTCCTACATCAAGCGGCGCGTCAGCGAGCGCAAGGCGCTCGCCGGCTTCGAAAAATCGGGGCATTTCTTCTTCAACGAGCCGATCGGACGCGGCTATGACGATGGATTGCTCACTGCCGTGCATGTCCTCGAAATGCTCGATCGCAATCCGACGAAGTCGATGGCCGAGCTTTACGCCGAGCTGCCGAAGACCTGGGGCTCGCCGACGATGTCGCCGCATTGCGACGACGAAAAGAAATATGGCGTCATTGAAAAAGTGACGACGCGCATCGAGGCGATGCATGCGCGCGGCGAACAGATCATCGGCCAGCCGATCCGCGATGTGGTCACCATCAACGGCGTGCGCGTAACGGCGGCTGACGGGACTTGGGGACTCGTGCGCGCGTCATCCAACAAGCCAGAACTTGTTGTCGTGGTGGAAAGCCCCGTGTCGCAGTCGCGCATGAAAGAAATGTTTACGGCGATCGACGCTGTGCTGCGCGAGAATCCCGAGGTCGGCGCCTACAACCAGACGATCTGAAGTCGCGGACGCTGCGAGCGAAGGTTCGACGCTTCTCGACATGTCGAAGGAGGAGTCGACAATGGCGCCGATGCAGTGCTTGCTTTTCGCCGACATATTGAACTTTTTGCGGTTCTATTCGCGTCTCCCAATCGGAGACCACGCGCAAGCGCCGCTTGACTTTGGGCGTATGGCGCTGGCGCTGCCGATTGCCGGGGCTTTGATCGGCGCCACAGGCGCCGCGGGTCTGATCGTGGCGGGTAAATGCCATCTTCCTGCGTTCGCATGCGCGGTCATCGGCGTCACGGTTCTCGTGCTCGCGACTGGCGCACTGCACGAAGACGGGCTCGCTGATGTCGCCGACGGTTTTGGCGGCGGCGCGACGCGAGAGTCGAAACTCGCCATCATGCGCGACAGCCGGATCGGGACCTATGGCGTTCTGGCGCTGTGCTTCTCGGTCCTATTGCGCGTCGCTGCGCTTGCCTCAATTCTTGAGCGAAGCGCCACACTCGCAGCCCTCACGCTCGTCTTTGCCGGGGCCTTGTCACGTGTCGCGGGATTGGCGCCAATGATGTGGTTCTCGCCCACGCGTCCCGATGGATTGGGCGCAACCGTCGTAGCGCCCTCGCGAGAGATTTGGGCCCGAGCCTGGTTCGCCGCCGCCGCCTTTGGCGTTGCGCCCTGGTTCGCAGGGGTCGGCGTAAGTCAGATGGCAATCGCGATCATCGCCGCCTTCGCCGTGGCGGCCCTTGCCGCGAGAATCGCGAAACATCAGATCGGCGGATATACGGGCGATGTTCTGGGCGCCGCGCAACAGCTGGTGGAAATCGTCATTCTGGCGACGTTGTCCGCTGTTTAATCGGTCAACCGGTTTCGGCCGGCTCGACGAGTTTCGCAGCGGCTAAGCGCGCGACGGCGGCGCGCACTTCATCGACGGCCCCGAGCAGCGTTTCTACTCCAGCGCCGGGTTTGATGGCCTCAAGCGCCAGCCGTCGACGGAACGATCGCGCGCCAGGCATTCCAACAAACAGTCCGAGAAGATGACGCGTTATGGCGGCGAGGCGCTCGCCCTTCGTTAACTGCCGCTCAACGTAAGGAAGAAATGCATCGACGGCTTCGAAGAGGTCGGCCGTCGGCGCCGCTTCACCGAACAATCGGGAATCAACTTCAAGGAGCAATGCTGGATCGTGATAGGCGGCGCGTCCGATCATCACGCCGTCGACGAAATTGAGCTGCTCCTCAATTTGCGCCATGCGCGTCAGTCCCCCGTTGATTGCAATCGGCACGTCCGGCAGCGCTCGTTTGAGACGATGCACGAGCGCATAATCAAGCGGCGGCACGTCTCTATTTTCCTTAGGCGAGAGCCCCTTGAGCCAAGCCTTTCGCGCATGAACGAAAAGCGCGTCGGCGCCGTTCGCGACACTCTCCTCGGCAAGTGCGAACAGGGCCTGTTCCGGCTCCTGATCGTCGACGCCGATGCGGCATTTCACCGTAACCGGAATGGCGACGGCGTCCTTCATCGCCTTGATGCAGTCGCCGACCAGCGCAGGCTCGCGCATCAGACAGGCGCCGAACGCGCCGTTCTGCACGCGATCTGACGGGCAGCCGACGTTAAGATTGACCTCAGAATATCTGAAATCTTCGGCGACGCTCGCAGCCTTGGCCAACTCTGCGGGCTCGGCGCCGCCGAGCTGCAGAGCGAGAGGCTGTTCGAAGGGGTCGAAGGCCATCAGCCGCGTCCGATCGCCGTGGATGACGGCGCCCGTCGTCAGCATCTCCGTGTAGAGCCGCGCGCGGCGAGACAATAGGCGATGGAAGTATCGGCAGTGCCGATCCGTCCAATCCATCATAGGCGCAACGGCGAACCTAATCTCTTGATTTGTCAGCATTATTTCTTTAGTCTCAACGGCACAGGTCGCGTCGTGTGCACTCCGTTCTACGCCTCGATACGACACTTTTCGCTATCTTTCGACTTCTCAGTGCACACAGAGCGCACACGAAATGGCGACGTTCACGAAGCTCAAATCGGGGTCCTGGCGCGCTCAGGTTCGGCGCAAAGGAAGTTATGTCAACGAGTCGTTCCTCCGCCGTCGCGACGCGGAGGAATGGGCGTTGGACATCGAGCGCCCGATTGATCGCGGTGAGTCCCCAACTAAACGTGCGCCAAGGAACGCCAAGACGTTTGGCGATCTCGTGCGTATCCATCGGGACGACCTTCAGGATGTAGGAAAGCAGATCGGTCGATCAAAAGCTGCAAGCCTGATCTTTCTTGAGCGACGCCTTGGGAGCTATAAGCTCGGTGAGTTGGATCGCGAGCGCCTCATTCAATTTGATCGGGATCGGGCGAAAGAAGGGGCCGGACCCGTAACTCTCGGGATCGATCTCGGCTACATCAAAACCATATTGTCGCATGCCGCGGCCGTGCATGGCGTGCAGCTCTCGACGGTGCCAATCGATCTCGCTTCCCTTAAATTTGTTATCGAGTTCGACCATAACATCTTCTTGAGGGTCGAGCTTTCGCCAATCGTTGATTGCGCCGGAAAGAGACTTTGTGATTGCGTCGCGCGACTAGCACGCCGCGGCGCAGACAACCGCCGCGCTATCAGCGCAATAGTCAGAGAGACCATTTGCGTCTATCGTTCGACAACGCGACAAAGCCCGAAAAGATGCTCATGCCGCATTGGCGAGCACGCTCGCGACTTTCACAAGCGCTGGATCGAGGGCGGAAGGCGTCAGCCGAGATTGGCCCGTCGCCGCTGCTGTAAGGGTCAAGCGCTGATTTTGCACCTCAAAGACGCGACAAAGAGTGGTTCTGTCGGCTTCGTCACGAATCATCATCGACAAAGGCCGCGGCAAATCCGCTGCCGAGATGCGATCGGCGATCAGAAACACGAGCGATGATATGGCCGCGATCCGCTCCGCGTCACGAGCCATGGCGTTAGCGGCAAGCGCGAGTCCGTCCGCGTCGCCCAAAACCACGGTAGTAAAATTGCCCGCCTCGGCGATCTTGTTCAAAAGATCGCCGAGGTTCCGGCGCTCGCTCGTTCCCGATTTTAGTTGGGAAAGGTCGAGCGCGAACTGCTCGCGCTCGACAAGCGGTTGCAGCGCACGGTTGATCGTCGCCCGGAGCGACTCCTCCCGTTCCATGAACGTCTCCGCCATTTCCTCTCGGAGCGAGTCAATCTGGCCCGCCTGAAGAAGGGCCTGTTCACGCAGATGTTCGCGCGCGATGGCGCCGCGTCTTGCGCCGAAGAGATAGCCGCCAGTGAACAATAACAGGGCGGCGATGAGGTTGATGACGAGTGCGACCGCAATCATTGTCTTTTAGCGCTCTCCGCGTGACAGTTGGCGATGCCCGCCACCTGCACCAACGCCATGCGATTATCCGCGACGACGAGCGATGGGTTCTTTGGCAGCGCGGCGCCTGCGGCCAATGGCGTCATGCGTCGCTTTTCGATGCCAAGCCCTGCGAGCCAAGCAATCACCGCCTGAGCGCGCGAGTAGCTCAACATCACATTATACGCTTCGCGGCCCCTGGGATCGGCGTGGCCCTCGACCAAGAGCGTTGCGTCGCCATGATCCTTGAGCCATTTGAGCAAAGGCTCGAGCTGCGCCTGCGCGCCGTCCAACAACGGCTGCGCGCTATTATTCGAGAAAGCGACGCTGATGGCCGGCAGGCACGTCGCTTCGCGTATCGGGAGCTGCGCTGGTGAAGTCTCGCTGGCTCCCTGTCTGGCAGCGGGCGGCGCTTGTTCGAGCGACGCTGGAGCGGGCCGAACAGGAGGCTGCCTTGGAACCCGCGCCACATGCGCGGTACGGGCAGGCGCGGAATCGTTTCGCGGCGCGAGGGCGCTCGGGCTCGCCAGCAGATAACCTGCAGCGAGCGCCATCAGCGGACCGAGGGCCGCGAAGCCGGCCGCAAGCCAGAACGGCGCATCCTCTCCCGGAATGCGATATAGGTTTATGTCAGAGGCGGGTTCTCTAGCGGCTGAGGCGCCTGGCATGTCAACACCCGGGCACTTCAAAAAAGGGTGTGATGAGATCAATGCCGCAGTCGAGATTGGCGCACCAATCAATGAAGCGCGTCACCATTTCCTTGCCCTGAAAAAGAGCGCCGTGCTGGGGCGCGATAATCTCGATGTCGAGCGGACGCACCATGTCCGCCCAAGCGCGCATCACCTGGTTTGAACCCATGTAACGGCGATGGAAGCCTTCCATATAATGCAAATGTTCATCGAAATCAGGTATGGTCACGTAAGGCGCGCCGATCGAAGCGCCGAGATCGCCGGTGTAAAGTATTTTCGCAGTCGGATCGTAAAGCTGGAAATTTCCTTCCGAATGTAGGAAGTGCGCCGGCAGCGCGTAGAGCTTGGCCCCGTCAAGATCAAACACGGCGCCGCCGTCGTCGATCGGATGGAGGCGATCGCTGACAAGCCGGTCGAGCCCAAAATGTGGGACGAAGCGGGTCCAGAGGCTCGAAATGTACGCCTCGGCATCTGTGGTCATCAGCCACCCGTTGATCGCCGCGACAATATCCGGGTCCTGATGCGATAGAAATATATGGGTAAGCTTTGCGGCGCCCAGCGTTTCAAAGGTCTCGGCCAACACCCTGCTGTATATTTTGTGTCCGCCGGGATCGAGCAGCATGGCCGCCGAGCCGTGCACAATCAGATGCTGATTGGATTGGATCGCCAGTCCCCCGGGATCGAAATCCTCAAACAGGAGGTTTCGGTGGACGTCATCCTTGAAAAGAGCCATATGCGCCATGTCACTTTCCGCGGATGTCTTGCAGGCGAGCGCCGTCGAACATTTTTCCTAAAGCACCTTTTTCAGGCTTCGGATCGCCTCGTGCATATCGAAGAAGATGAGGCCGAGTTTGCTCGTCTCATTGGCCAGCGCTAACAGCATGATTCCGCGCCCAGCGTCGATCATCACGGCGTAGCCGTTTTCACCGCGAATGATCACCTCCTTTACCTCACCGCGCGCAAGCTCTACGGCCGCGCGCGTGCCCAGATTAAGTAGCGTCGCGGTCATTCCGGCGACGCGCGTTTCGTCGAGGTCCGGCGTCAGAGCGCTGGCGATCATCAGCCCGTCTTCGGAAATAAGCGCGCTCGCCTCGACGCCCGGCGAATCGCTTTGCATCTTGCGAAGAATTTTGTTCATCTCGTCGAGCCTGCTCATGGCGGGTTCCCTCTTGCCGGCTGTCGGCATTTTCGTCTGTCACTGCTTCGCGTCGCGGCTCAGCGTGGGAATGATGACATTTATTTTGTTCCATCCACTTTATGCCACGCGGAGCGAACGGAGAGTTTATGAGTGGGCAAGGAAGTTCCGCGATCTTCGGGTTCGATTATGCGCGATTCCATCGCCGCTAGCAGGGAGTTGATCGCCTCGTACATGTTGAAAAAGATCAAGCCCAATTTGCTCGCGTCGTTCGCGACCGCAAGCAGAAGCGCACCACGGCCGGCACTAATCATGATCGCGTAGCCGTTCGTGCCCCGAACGACGGCCTCGCGAGTATTTCCGCGCGCCAACGCCGTCGCCGCGCGGGTCCCCATGCTTTGCAACGTCGCCGCCATTCCAGCGATGCGCACGTCCTCCATGTTGGTGGTCGCAAATGTGCTCGCGATCATCGATCCGTCTTGCGAGATGAGTGCGCTCGCTTCGACACCAGGGGATTCGCTCTGGAGCTTCTGTAAAATGCTGTCGAGACTGTTGCGACTCGACGCAGCCCTTGTCTCTGATGGCTCCTCTTTCGCCACGGAGCTGCGCTCAGATTCCACGCGCGAATGGGAGAGCGCGCGCTCTTGCGCCGCCGGCTCCGCAATCTGCGCCCGCGTGGGCGCAAAATCCATCACAGAAAGGGGTGACGTTGGGGCCCGTTTCGGGGCGAGCGTAGCCGGGACATCTCGCGAGGCCTTCTTAAGGAGCTCGCTCAACCAACCTATTCCATCGCCATTTTGCGTCTCGGGCTCCGAGCGAGCAAGCGGTGGCGCTGCATGCGCTTTTGCGTTCGCTTCGACGCGCTCGATAGCCTCGTTGAAAGCGCGCTCTTCAGCGACGAGATTGGCGTCACTAATGGGAGGTCGAAGGTTTAGCAATTGCTTTATTAGCGCCGCACGCGCACGTTCATAGGCATCACGCCGCAGATCCGGCGTGTCGTCGGGAAGGCGTGCAACCACCCGCAACAACAAGTCGTCGTATTTTGAGATGGACATTTCTTTCGCCAGCGACACGCAATAACTCACACTTACGCATAAGCCTTCGCTTACAAAAGAGGCGCTTCTTCGAGAAATAAAGAAGGCTCGTTGCGCCATAGTGTCGCACTCTACCAATGAAGGTCCGAGAAATTGCAACTCATGGCTTTGTGGTGACGTTCCCATTTCGACGGGCCTCGTCGATCAAGGTCTGCTTGTCAGCGGTGTGCCGGTTGAGGCATTGCTACGACAACAAGCTGAGTTCTCGCCAAATGCCGTCATAGAAGCGAGCGCAGAGACCGGAAACGGAAATCGGCGGCTATGTCTCCTAAGAGAGTTCGAATTTCCTTGGCGCCATTTGCGTCACTCCCACGTCCAAAGCGGGACTGCGCGTCCAGTTAATTTTTCTGAAGGAATGGTTCCGAAGTGTCGTCTGTCGAGCGATGAGGGTTCATCCCAGTTGACGAGAAAGATCTGGCCTGAAGCCATCGAAGGGCAGCGGCATGTGGGAGCGGCGCGACAATCTCGCCGATGTCGTTGACTGCAGGCAGAGTATGCGGTTGCATCAGGTCGTTAATCCAATCCAATTCGATCGATGTCTGTGCACGAGTGGCGGCCACTCCGAAAGATAATCTGAATTACCGGTCTGCGGTATTGCTTAGGGCTTGACTGATTCTTTCGTCGCCTGAGTATTTGGCGATGTCGGCGGCAGTTTCACGCCTCTTGTTGCGCAGGCGCACATTGGCGCCGTTGTCGAGCAGGGCCCGAACAACCTCGAGTCGGCCCTCGTGAACCGCGATCATGAGCGCGCTGTAGCCTTGACTATTTTTTGCATTCAGATCGACGTGACGCTTTAGCAGTTCTTGGACAACGTCGACCATGCCGCCATGCGAGGCGAGCATCAATGGGGTGTTTCCGGTCGCCGTCGCATGCCGTGGGTCCGCGCCCTTGTCCAACAAAATCTTAGACGCTTCGCTATTGTGGTTCTTGATCGCCTGCAAGAAAGGCGTGACGCCAGCGGCATCCGTGATCTTTTGGTCGGCGCCCTTGTGTAAGAGGAGCTCCACCACGGTTAGATCGCCACGATCAACGGCATGCCAAAGTGGCGTTCGCCCTCGTTTGTCGAGCGCGTTGATCGGCGCGCCATTGTCGATGAGTGCTTTGACGACTTTCGGAGAGCAGGCGTCAACCGCTACGACTAGCGCCGTTCGCCCATCGTCCCTAGCTGGCCTGATGTCCGCGCCGGCCTCGATGAGCCGCTCGATTGTCACTTCGTGGCATTTGCCAACAGCTGCGATTAGCGGCGTTACTCCATTTTTTGACGCGACGGATATTTCAGCGCCCTTCGCGAGCAGGCGATCGACGATTTCGACGTAACCACTATCCGCAGCGACAAGAAGCGCTGTTTCGCCCGCGTTATTGCGAGACTTTACGTCTGCTCCAGCGGACAGAAGGATTTCGACCGACTCCATACGACCAGCAGCGGAGGCGAGGGAAAGAGCCGAGTCGCCGTGTTCATCCGCCGCCATGATATTCACGCCGGCGCCGATCAGGAGCCTCAAAGCAGCATTTTGACCGCGGCAAGCCGCATCAATTATGGCTGCGCGGCCGTTACGGAGCGCGGCTTCGGGGGAAATTTTGAGTTCAGACACTGCCGCCTGCTTGCTATTCTCGCCGGCATCAACTGCCACAGGCTGAACGCTAGACGGCCCTGCCAGTTTTTGCGCCGCGATCTTACGAAGGAGAAGCGCTGCGCGTTCGTCGCCTCGCGCTGCTGCCTTTTGCAACCAAAAGCGCGCCTGCTCAACGTCGAGCGGTGCGCCATGCGCCAGGAGATACATGTTGGCAAGGCTAAATTGCGCCTTGCGGTCGCCAGATTCGGCAGCACGCTTCATCCAGTTAAATGCGGCAACGAGATCCTCGGCTGTTCCACGTCCTGACCGATAATAGGAAGAAAGCCGGTACTGCGCTTCAGCGTCGCCGGCCATAGCGGCTTTCTGCGTATGGGTGAACACGTCTCGGTCGGCGGCGGTTATGCGCGGCGCCGTGTCGGCCGACTGTTGGCGCACGGCGCTCGGTCCTGCTTGCGGGAGAGAGGCGGACGGCGCCCCGGCTCCAATGGAGGGCGCGGCGCCTTTCTCCGAGTTCTTCTTAGCCAGCGCTTCATTGCAAATGACTGCGCCGGTTAGTGCGAATGCGCTGGCAAAAAAGCTGCGAAGTACGATTCTACCTGGTGCCATATTTCGTTTCGACCTGTATGCCCATGCTTTCCAAAAAGGGAGTCGGCAGTATGCCGCCGACACACACGATCACTGCGTCATTACTGAACGAACGGACTTCGCCGTTCCATTTCACTTCTACTTCGTCAACGCCAATGCATTTAACGGAGGATGAGAACATGACGTTGAGGCGCCCGGCTTCCTGTGCCTGTTTGACGCGTTCGCGGTTCTTGAGCTTCGCGCGACTGAAGGATTCGCTGCGGTGAGACAAGGTGACGGTCGTTCCAGGTTGGTCCGCGATTTCACAGGCGGCCTCCAGCGCGCTGTCACCGCCGCCGACCACAAGCACATGCTGGCCACGATACTGCTCAGGATCGATCATGCGATAAACCACTTTTGGTTGGTTTTCGCCTGGAACGTCGAGCTTGCGTGGTGTGCCGCGCCGCCCGATTGTCAGTAATACAGCGCGGGTCTTATAGGTGGTTCGTGTCGACTTGACCTCAAAATGGTTGCCTTCACGCGTGACCGTTTCGACGCGCTCGCCCACGTTAATCTCGAGGCCAGTTTTTTCGACGATGCCCTCGAAAAAGGCGATCAGCTCTTCTTTGCTTAGTTCGGAGAAGTTAAAGGTTCCCGCGAGCGGCAGCGTGAATGGCGCGGTCATCACCAGTTTGCCGCGCGGGAACTGGGCGACCGTACCGCCGAGCGTGTCCTGCTCGAGAGTAACGAAACGGAGCTTGTGCTGTAAGGCCGCGAGACTCGCCGAGAAACCACTTGGTCCGCACCCGACAATAACCACGTCGAGGACGCCTGGGACGTCGATCCCATTCACCCTGCGGACACTGTCGATCGCCTGACGTCCCTGTTCGA
The DNA here is from genome assembly GCF_005771425.1 of Methylocystis sp. B8. Lineage (GTDB taxonomy): Bacteria > Pseudomonadota > Alphaproteobacteria > Rhizobiales > Beijerinckiaceae > Methylocystis. The sequence continues at coordinate 27,700 of NZ_VBTZ01000006.1, forward strand.
TGGCATTGCGGACGAGGCCCATGCCTCCCAGTTCGCCGGCGATGAAAATACCTGGAACATTGGTCTCGAAGTTCGGATAGACGTTTGGAATATCGACGCCGCGACGCGCTGTGCCGAAGACCAGCGAGATCGCGTCGGCCGGGCAAACTGCCTTGCAGGCGCCATGGCCAATGCAACGTGACGGCTCGACGAGCTCCGATTTGCCATCAATCAAGCCGAGGATGTCGCCTTCGTGGCAGATGCGCACGCAGGAGGCGCATCCAATGCATTTCGCTCGATCAATGATCGGATGAAGCGACGCCGGCTCCAGTAATCCCGCTTCAGTGGAGGCGGCGAGTTTTGCGACCGCGCGAACTTCGAGCCGTTTGCGCGCTGGCAGGTAGACCGCCCAAATAAACATGAGAGGAAGCACATAGGCGAAGATCACTTCGATTTGCATATTTGTGATCCTGATTTACGGACCTTGTAACGCCGACGCAGATCCGCGTCAGATCAAATTAGGTGAACAAGGAGCCGCACATAAACCGACAGCGTACGCATTTGGGGCTAGTTCACATCCGACCCTATCGATATGCGCTGACCAAGAATTGACTGGGAATAGCGATGATTTTGTGTGCTACCTGAAACGTAGATGAATGCAGCCGCCACATATCTTTATGAGACACTGTGCGCGTGCGATAAAAGTGGGTCACTGGCGTCAGACGCGGAGCAACTCGGCGAAATCGCTGCGCCGCAAGTCAAATTTGTTTTGACCTCGACGAATCTTAATCGCCGAATTGAGCACGCTATTCCTGCTTCGGGCAACGGCGGAAGAGTTAGCAACAGCCTTTCGATTGTAGGCTCATGAGATTGACGCAGTTAGCCATGCATGTAGGTCGCCTCATTTAATCTTCTGTTCAGGATACGAGGGAACGGCATGGTTATAGTCTCGGCTTCACGACACCATCAGGGTAGCATGAACCCAGTCGCCGCAAGCTCAAGATATTGGCCATACGTCACGCGTCCGATTGCTCGCGTGACGCCGGTTGCGGTCGCTGTCCTGGTTTTCGTCGCCCTCCTTATTGGATGGCTGCAAAGCGACGAAGAATACGTGGTGCCGGAAAGCGGATTCGGCTATTGGCTCGGCATTGCGGGAAGCGTCGCGATGCTCGCCTTGCTGATGTATTCATATCGCAAACGCAATAAGTCGAAACGCGTCATCGGATCGGTGCCGACATGGTTTCGAATTCACATGTTTTTGGGCGTGTTCGGGCCGGTCGTCATAATGTTCCATTCGAACTTCCGGCTGGGGGCTCTCAACAGCAATGTCGCTCTATTTGCGATGCTGATCGTCGCGACCAGCGGCGTTATCGGCCGGTACATTTACGGCAAGATTCACATGGGCCTTTATGGCCGCAAAGCTGAGGCGCAGGAGATTCTCGCGGATATCGAATCGTTGAGGCGCGAGTTCGGCCAAAAGACCCATGTTGCAGATCCAATTTTTGACGAGCTTGACGCGTTCGGGAGGCAAATTATCGAGCGGCCCACATCGAATGCGATTGAGAGCCTGTGGTTTGGCGGCGTTCAGGCAGTCCGATCGAGATTCTTGCGTGCGCGGCTTCGCGATCAGATGCGACGATTCGTTGAGATTGAGGGGCGTACGAAGGGATGGTCCTGGTGGCAGAGACGGCGCAGATTCTCCGAAATGAACGAAGTTGTGACCATCTATTTCAACGCTCTTCTCAAGGCCGCAAAACTGAGATTTTATGAACGCCTCTTCAATTTGTGGCACCTCCTACATCTTCCCTTATTTTTCTTGATGGTGATGGCTGCGCTTGTCCATGTCTGGGCAGCTCACCGATATTGAGGGGAGCTTAGGGCGTGCAACGCTGGCGGCGCGGGGCGGTCGTAATCGTGGGCTTTCTCTTGCTCGCGACATTTGGCTATACGCAAGCGCAGCGATTAATCGAGAAGCTTGTCATACCGGGACCTCTTGTCGGGGGACACTCAAAATTTGAGGGCCAGTGCGAGAAGTGTCACGAGCCTTTTTCTCAGACTACGCAATCAAGACTCTGTTTAGACTGCCACAAAGAAATCGCAGCTGATCGCCAGGCGCATACTCGTTTCCACGGACGACAGACAGACGCCCTGAATCGCGAATGCAGGGCTTGCCATACCGAGCACAAAGGCCGCAACGCAGACATCATGCAGCTCGATCGTGAACGATTCGATCACGACCTAGCGAGCTATCGTCTGGTTGATGCTCACAGAACCGTCGAATGCAACTCCTGTCATGCGTCGCAGACGCCGTTCCACAAGACTTCATCGCTTTGTGTCGATTGTCACAGGAAAGTCGATGCTCATAAGGGCAGGCTAGGCGACCGGTGCGACAACTGCCATTCGCCTACGAGCTGGCGCAATGTCAAAGCCTTCGATCACGGCAAGACGAAATTTCCATTGCACGGCGCTCATAAGGATGTTGCCTGTGCCATCTGTCATATCGGGGAAATATATAAGGACCTCGCGCAAACCTGCGTGTCATGCCACCGCTTGCAAGATCCACACGCGGGGCAACTCGGCGATCGCTGCGAGCAGTGTCACGACGATGTCGACTGGCGCAAGAACATCAACTTTGATCACAATCGGACTCGCTTCCAGCTAATCGGCCAGCACGCGTCGGTTGCCTGCGAAGACTGTCATGGCTCACCCAGCTATAAAGATGCGCCGCTCGCCTGCGAGAAATGCCATCGCGACAGCTATCACCTAGGTCGCCTCGGTGTAATTGCACGGTGCGGGAGTTGCCACAATCCGTTCGCATGGAACAAATGGAAGTTCGATCACGCGCGCCAGACCAGTTATCCCCTTACCGGCGCGCACCAACGGCTGAAATGTGAAAGCTGTCACTCGACCAAGAATGCGGCCACTCTCAAATTGCCGGTGACTTGCGAGAGCTGCCACAAGGACGATCACCAGGGCCATCTCGGCGCACAGCCGAAATGTGCCAGTTGTCACGACACCAGCGCCTGGTCGCATTGGCGGTTCGACCACGGACGGCAAGCGGGTTACCCGCTCATCGGCGCGCATGCGAGATTAAAATGCGAGAGCTGTCACAGCGAGAAGAACGCGGCGAGCCTTAAGATCCCATCCGATTGCGCCAGTTGTCACCGTAAGGACGATCCGCATGTCGGCTCTTTCGGACGTTCCTGCGAAAGGTGTCACAATCCAGTAAGCTGGCGAAAGGTCGATATTCGCAATTAATACGGAAAGTGAAACTAGACCCGATAGTGTGTGAACGCCCTCTGCGCCACCGTCGGTCCAGCAATTCTTAACGCGCAATTTGGTCAGAATCGCGTCGATCTTGAGACCTTCTCGTACCTGCATCCGACGAGACTTAATTTGCGGAATTTTCCGCGCTTTCAGGTCGCTTTCAGGTCGATGGTTTACATTGATTTATTCGCCGCAGGTCTGGTGGCTCATCACCATAGCGTAGTGCTTGCTCCGTCTCAACGAGGCCGTGCGTCGCGACAGAATTGAGGAACAGGAGAGGCTTCAGGGGTGCGATGGATGCCACCGAAATAAATTATGAGTTCGAAAGATTGTGGAGAGGTGGTTGAGCGCGGGCGTGCGCCATCCATCTTTACGTTGGAACTTCTTGCGGTCCGCGCTTGTCACTCTGATCGTGGCGGCCGGGGTTATATTTGCATGCGTTCTTTCCGGCGTCGCTCAGACATCGACGCCTGCGGGCACATTTAATCCGAGCTTTAACCAGCCCCTGCCTGGCACGACGCCCTTCGATCACGCTACGACCGGCTTCCTTTTAACGAACAGCCACGGACAGGCCTCGTGCGAATCATGTCACGTCGGGGGGCGGTTCAAGAATACGCCGAGACAATGTCGCGGCTGCCATAATGGCTACGTGGCGCTTGGAAAATCGAAGAATCATCCGCCAACGACGGACAAGTGCGAGGGATGTCACCGGACGACGATTTTTGCTGATATCGGCGTTATCGATCACACACAGGCGTCGATCATTTGTAGCGCTTGCCATGATGGCAGATTCGCTATCACTAAGCCTGCCACGCATATCCCTGTAAATGCGGCTTGCCAGTCTTGTCATACGTCGACAGCGAGCTTTACGACCTATACGATGAACCATGCGGCGGTGAGCGGGTCGCGCTGCGACTCGTGCCACAACGGGTCGTATACGTCGCAAGGCACGAAGGGGGCGTTGGGTTCGGCGTCCTATGCCGG
>NZ_VBTZ01000006.1:32023-196579 GCF_005771425.1 Methylocystis sp. B8
ACAGACGAGCTTTACGACCTATACGATGAACCATGCGGCGGTGAGCGGGTCGCGCTGCGACTCGTGCCACAACGGGTCGTATACGTCGCAAGGCACGAAGGGGGCGTTGGGTTCGGCGTCCTATGCCGGGCATGTGGCGACGGCGGGCCGCGATTGCGGAACCTGCCACACCAAGGCGGCGCCCGGCTTCACGACCTGGGCGGGCGCGACGTATGCGCATTCGCCGTCCGACACGAATTGCTCGAGCTGCCACAACGGGACGACGGCGACCGGCAAGACGACGCCGCCGCACATCCCGGTGGCGGCGAGCGTGCAGTGTTCGAACTGCCACTCGAATACGGCGACGAGCTTTACGACCTATACGATGAACCATGCGGCGGTGAGCGGGTCGCGCTGCGACTCGTGCCACAACGGGTCGTATACGTCGCAAGGCACGAAGGGGGCGTTGGGTTCGGCGTCCTATGCCGGGCATGTGGCGACGGCGGGCCGCGATTGCGGAACCTGCCACACCAAGGCGGCGCCCGGCTTCACGACCTGGGCGGGCGCGACGTATGCGCATTCGCCGTCCGACACGAATTGCTCGAGCTGCCACAACGGGACGACGGCGACCGGCAAGACGACGCCGCCGCACATCCCGGTGGCGGCGAGCGTGCAGTGTTCGAACTGCCACTCGAATACGGCGACGAGCTTTACGACCTATACGATGAACCATGCGGCGGTGAGCGGGTCGCGCTGCGACTCGTGCCACAACGGGTCGTATACGTCGCAAGGCACGAAGGGGGCGTTGGGCACCGCTTCTTTCCCAAGTCATGTTCCGACGAACGGCAAGGACTGCGTCGTTTGCCATGCGTCTGCGAGCACTGGAGGCTATGTGAGTTGGTCAGGCGGGACCTACACGCATGCGGCGACGGATACGAATTGCATCAGTTGCCATAATGGGTCCACCGCGCAAGGGATGACCACGCCGCCGCACATACCGACCGGAACGATCCAATGCAGCGGCTGCCACAAGAGTTCGTCGGCAAGCTTCACAACGGCTACGATGAATCATACCGTCGTGACTTCAATTCGCTGTGATAGCTGCCATAACGGATCCTACAGGAGCCAAGGCGCCCAAGGGAAGCCAGGGGACCATCCGAACACAACGATTGATTGCGGCTGCTGCCACACAAGCACGTCGGACTGGGACCCGCGAAAATCTCCGGGCACCTGCACGACGACGGCCAAGAGCCTTCTACCAATCCGTGGCGCCGTGCCGAACCTGAGGTCGGTCCTTGGGGCGCTCACTGGTCAGACGCCGGCGCCGTTCACGCGTGGTTCACCACTTGGCCCAACGACGCTGACGCCGTCGCCGTTGCAACCTTCGACCGGAACGCCGGCCACTGCGCCCACGACCGCGCCCGTGACAATGGCTCCGCCCATAGCAATGCGTCCGACCACCTCAGGAATCGTCATGCCGAACATCATCGGTATGAGGTCATCGGCGGAAGGATCGAGATTCGATCATCTGACGGCGAAGGGCCCCTGCGCCGCCTGCCACGACGGCAGAACCGCGATGGGCAAACCACCGAGGCATATTCCGACGACGGCGGCGTGCGACGCCTGCCACAAGAGCACGGTGACGTTTGGGGGCGCCCGTTTCGATCACGCGGCTATCGCGGCGTCTTGCGCGAGTTGCCACGATGGCCTGAAGGCGACGGGCAAGCCGGCGAAGCATGTTGCGACGACGGCGCCCTGCGAAACCTGCCACAAGAGCACGGTGACGTTCGGCGGCGCCATCTTCGATCACACTGGCGCGACGGCGCCTTGCGCGAGTTGCCACGATGGCGTGAAGGCGACGGGCAAGCCGGCGAAGCATGTTGCGACGACGGCGCCTTGCGACACCTGTCACAAGAGCACGAAGACGTTCGGGGGCGCCCGCTTCGATCACGCGGCTATCGCGGCGCCTTGCGCGAGTTGCCACGATGGCTTGAAGGCGACGGGCAAGCCGGCGAAGCATGTTGCGACGACGGCGCCCTGCGAAACCTGTCACAAGAGCACGAAGACGTTTGGCGGCGCCATCTTCGATCACACGGGCGCGACGGCGCCTTGCGCGAGTTGCCACGACGGCATGAAGGCGACGGGCAAGCCGGCGAAGCATGTTGCGACGACGGCGCCTTGCGAAACCTGTCACAAGAGCACGAAGACGTTCGGGGGCGCCCGCTTCGATCACGCGGCTATCATGGCGCCTTGCGCGAGCTGCCACGATGGGATCAAGGCTCCGGGCAAGCCGGCGAAGCATATTGCGACGACGGCGCCTTGCGACACATGTCACAAGAGCACGGTGACGTTCGGGGGCGCCCGCTTCGATCACACGGGCGCGACGGCGCCCTGCGCGAGTTGCCACGATGGCATGAAGGCGACGGGCAAGCCGGCGAAGCATGTTGCGACGACGGCGCCTTGCGACACATGTCACAAGAGCACGGTGACGTTCGGGGGCGCCCGCTTCGATCACACGGGCGCGACGGCGCCTTGCGCGAGTTGCCACGATGGCATGAAGGCGACGGGCAAGCCGCCGAAGCATGTTACGACGACGGCGCCTTGCGACACATGTCACAAGAGCACGAAGACGTTCGGGGGCGCCCGTTTCGATCACGCGGCTATCACGGCGTCTTGCGCGAGTTGCCACGACGGCATGAAGGCGACGGGCAAGCCGCCGAAGCATGTTACGACGACGGCGCCTTGCGACGCCTGCCACAAGAGCACGGTGACGTTCGGGGGCGCCCGTTTCGATCACGCGGCTATCACGGCGCCTTGCGCGAGTTGCCACGACGGCATGAAGGCGACGGGCAAGCCGCCGAAGCATGTTACGACGACGGCGCCTTGCGACGCCTGCCACAAGAGCACGGTGACGTTCGGGGGCGCCCGTTTCGATCACGCGGCTATCACGGCGCCTTGCGCGAGTTGCCACGACGGCATGAAGGCGACGGGCAAACCGGCGAAGCATGTTGTAACGACGGCGGCGTGCGACGCCTGCCACGAGAGCACGGTGACGTTCGACATCGTTCGGCCGAGCTATCGCGGTCGAGGAATGTGATGTTCATCATGCATATTTCGGAGTGTGCTTACTCCGGTAACTGCGCGAGCGGTCATTCAATGAACGCCGCATAGTCGTTGCTGAAGACGCAATAAATCTTTTCAACTCGCGCCGCGACGAACCGCCTATGTTTAAGCTACAATTCAGCCTAATGCCCCAATTTTGCATTACAAAAAATCGCCGGCATCGAGCTTGATTCGAGCGTCGGCGCCTGGGAGTGCGTCTCCCAATTTTCATCGTCCCAATCGTGCTGTTTAGGGCCGCCGCGCGACGGTCAGCGAAGTTCATTCTGCTTAACATCGTCATCGAGAATGCGCGTCATGAAACGAATCTGAATCATCATGAAACGAAGCTGAATTTGATGATGAAGAAATCGAGCTTTCGACGAATGGGAGTCACATTTGCGTCCACAAACGCTTGTGTTTGGTTAGTGCGTACAAGGTGCTAATTCGATCCTAAGGGGGCGGATGCATATAAGCGGATTTCATCGTCGGCTTCTCGCGCCGCTTGCCCCTTTCGTTCTCTTGGCGACGACGCTGGCGGCGAATTTGTCGTACGCAGAGCCCGTCATTGACCAACTTGCTTCTGGCGCGCGGGTAAGTGCGACGAACGGCTGCGCTTTGTTGATGGTGTATTTTCATGTTCGCGTTCGCTATATCGGCCACTTCCCACAACAACACGGCGAAGAGCTTCGAATTTCGCTGCAGCCCATTGACCCCTCACTGCTCGGGCAATTACGGCAGGTGCGGCGTGAAGGCGTCCTAGTCGACGACGCAAGTCTTGCGGGCATACAGGCCGTCACTGTGACTCTTGACGACGCTGCCGCCGTCGGCCCGACTTTGCGAATTCAATTCAATCGCCCGGTCACCTATGACGTCGGGCAGTTTGGGAGTTTTGACAGCATTGCCGTAGCGCTTCCACGGCCTGGCTCTTCGGCGACCTGCAAGGTCAGCGACTTTGCGAATTCCAATGCGGTTTATCCCAACGGGGCGGCGAGAGATACTACGCCGACGGCTTTTTCTAACCGCTCGAAACAAGATGCGGGGGGTAGCGTTTCGGCAGCGAACATGAAGTTCATTGAGGCGTCGATGGATGAAGCGCGCTACGCGATCAAGAATGGCCGCTACAGTGAGGCGATCGCGCTATTGCAGAAAGTTCTGAAATTTCCTGAGAACCGATATAGCGCCGATGCGCAGGAAATGCTGGGTGAGACGAGGCAGAGGGCCGGTCAAATTGCGCAGGCGCGCGCGGACTTTGAAGACTATCTGCGGCGGTATCCGAACGGAGATGGAACGGCGAGAGTCATGCAGCGCCTTGGGAGGCTCTCCGGTGGGGGCAATGTAACGCCTTCGAAAGCGGACGGAAGCGTGGGGGCGGAACCACGGAGGGACTTGGGCGGCATTGCGGACCGTAAGGATCTATCGACTTGGTCAATGTCCGGGAGCATCTCAAGCTTCTATATTCGGGACGACAGTTATAACACTCTGAAAGACATCTCGATCGCTCCAAACCCAATCGCGGATCCCGATGCTCACCGTCTCCATCAAGATACGTTCCTAACGAATTTTGACCTTTATGGAACGATCAATAGTGATCAGCTCAAGACCAAAATTAAGATCGCCGGCTCCGACGAGCATCGCCTCCAACCGGATGTGCCCGACACGGATCGCTATGGCATATCGACCGCCTATATCGAAACGACGTTGAAGGAAGCAGACGTTACAGCGCGCGTTGGCCGGCAGACGCGCAATACGGGCGGCGTGATCGGCCGTTTTGACGGCGGCGTCGTGAGCTGGCAGGCCAATGACATGTTCCGCCTGAACGCCTTGGGTGGCGCCACGAACTGGAGCCGATACGATGCTCCTTTCAAGGATGGCCGATATCTTTACGGCGCGAGCATTGATATCTCCAAAGTTGTCGACGGCCTGGACGCAAGCGTATTCGCTATTCAGCAAAATGATCGGTGGCTACTAGATCGACGCGCGGTCGGCGCCGAGTTTCGATATTTCAATAACAATAAAACCGCGCTCGGGATGATTGACTACGACGTTCACTTTCAACGTCTGAACGCAGCGGTGTTGTCCGGCTCTTGGACGTTCGAGGACAAATCGGTGCTATCTGGGACAATCGACTATCGGAGAACTCCCTATTTATCGAGTTGGAATGCGCTTCAGGGACAACCCTTTCTTACGCTTTTTGATATGCTGAAGTTCAATACTCAGGACGAAATCAGGCGCTACGCGATCGATCGCACGCCGGTATTTCAATTCGCAACGGCCAGCTATTCACGACCGCTCAACGACACCTTTCAAGTCAATGTGGATGCAACCGTCACGCGGTTGAGCGGCACTGCGCCCTCGGGAGGGGTTGACGGCATCCTGCCAAGCGGCACGGAATACTACTTTTCGGGTCAGCTTCTTGGCACGAGCGTTTTTAGGCCGGGCGATATATTTTCGGGAGCCATGCGCTATGCAAATCTCGCCGATTCGCACGTCTACTTCGCTGATCTGAACTTAAGTTATCCCTGGAACGACGATATTCGAATCAGTCCGCGGTTCCGTGCCGGCTATCGCGATGGCAAGTATATTCCGCTTAAAGAAACGACGGTCCTTCCTTCGCTCCTGATTGACTATAGGTGGATGAAACATCTGTGGCTGGAGTCGGAAATTGGCTCCAAATGGATCTGGAGCGACGCTGCGGGAATCAGGTCGACGACTAAGAATTTGTACGTAACACTTGGCTTGCGTTCTGATTTCTCGACCGATGGAATGTATCGGTGCGCGGGACGACTGGCGCCGTGCTCCGGCGTGCTGTTCAGCGCTCCACAGCCCGACGCGCAGGCAGTTCACGATCGACTCTACTATAGCGATTCGCCGCCTAATTCGGAAGCTCCGCCTGTCACGCCAACGTTTGTCTTGGAAGGCGGCGCTAGGTACTGGCGAAACCGAGGCGACAACCGCTACGATTATTTTGCCGACCAAACGTCAACGACGAGGGTGTCCAGACTTTCCTATGCGAATTTGACTTCCAACTCCGGCGAATTCTTTTTCCGCGCCGACGCGCGCCGTGGGCTGATCCGCAATATCTTCCTAAAAGGCTATATAGGCGCCGGTAGGATTGGCGGCGGCAGGCTGTATGATGAAGATTTCCCGCCGTTCGTGAACCTCTATTCAAAGACAGTAAGCGATAGCTCGGGCAAGTTGCGCTACGGCAGTATCGATATCGGCTACAATATCTATACGGACCAGCTGTTCCGCCTCGGCGCATTTGTAGGCTTTCTCAGTTGGTTTGAGGCCGTCAATGCGAACGGCTGCACCCAGGTCGGTTTGAACTTCGCGTGCATTCCGCCTTTGCCGCGCTCGCTGCGGCTTATCACAGAGCGGGACCGGTGGAGCTCATTTCGTATTGGCGCAATAGTCGATTTCAATGTCACCGAACGGTTGAGATGGACAGGCGAAATAGCGCTGACTTCCACATCGCAACGGGCGCAGGATACGCACTACTTCACGTTTGGCGATGATCCCGCCAAAGGCCGCGGAGGCGGATTCCAGGCGGAAACGGCGATGAAATATCAAGTAACCGACAGTCTAGGTATTGGCGTAGGTTTACGGTGGTGGCATTTCAACACTCACGCTGTCGACTTATATGGCCAGCTTCTAAAATATCGCACCGATCGGTACGGTGTATTCGCACAGGCAAGCTATCGGGTGAACTGGGGAGATTTCCTCATCGATCAGAACGACACGCCTTAGCCGAGGAGCGCATATTTATAGTCGCGTCCGCGCTCTAGGCTCGGGATTCATAACCAGTAGCCCTGCGGCAAGGCAGACTGCAGCGAGGAATTTGGCGGCGAGGCGATCGTATCGCGGCGTGATCCTGCGAAAGTCTTTCAGGACCGAACATTCGCTCGATGGCGTCGTGGTTGCGATAGAGGAAAGGCGAGAAGCAGTTCTTCCACTTGCGATTGGTTTTGGGCGGGATGTTGGGCATGGCCCCTCCGGCCCCGACCTGTCGGTGGATGGCGTCGCTGTCGTAACCCCCGTCGGCGTGCAGGATCGAGGACGGCGGCCATTGCTCCAGCAAGAGCGCGTCAGCCGTTCAGTCGGCGACGTGTCCGCCGGTCAGCAAGAATGCGATCGGACGACAGTCGACATCGGTCAGCACATGGATTTTCGTGGTTCGTCCGCCGCGCGAGCGACAAATCGCCTGATTGTGTTCCCCCCTTTTGATTCCGGATGCGCAGCGATGCGCCTTGACGGCCGAACTATCGATGAGAACTTGTGCGGGCGGGCCGCCCGCCGATGCGAGCGCACGGAAAATGTCGACCCGCATGCCTTTCACCGACCAGACGAAACGATTGTAGAGCGTTTTGCGTGGCCCATAGACTTCGGACGCATCGATCCGGCGTCCGCGCCGGACTTAAGCACATGCACGATCCAACTGATGACCCTGCGGTCGTCGACGCGTGGCTTGCCCCGAGTACCGGTCGGCAGAAGTGGCGCGAGCCAGGCGAACTGGTCATCTGTGAGCCAATAGAAATTGCGAATCATAAGCGGCTTCCTGTCGGAAGCCCTGAATCACAAATTCGAAACGATGAAAATCTTTATGGGTCCGGCGCCTAGCCCATTCGATATCCCATGCCACGCACCGTGCGGATGGTATTTCGGCCGAGTTTTTTGCGTAAGCGAGCGATATAGACCTCGACGGTATTCGAATCACGCATCGTATCAATCGAGTAAATGTGGTCCATGAGTTCGTTCTGTGAAACGATCCGTCCTGGCCGGTACATCAGATAATTGAGAATTCGAAATTCAAGAGCCGTTAGTTCGACGTTGGTGCCGGCCTTTCGAACCAAGCCGCAATTCGCATCAATTTCGATGTCAGTATGTAATAAAATCGAATTGGACTTGCCACAGGAGCGCCGCAGCAACGATCGCAGCCGAGCAATCAGTTCTTCTAGCTCGAAGGGTTTTTCGATATATTCATCCGCGCCGGCGTTTAGGCCCGTAACCCGATCTCTCCAGCCGACTCTTGCTGAGATAATCATCACGGGGAAATCCTGACCGGATGCCCGCCATCGCCTCAGCACCTCAAGGCCCGGTAGTTTTGGAAGACCAAGATCAAGAATTGCTGCGTCATAAGAATGGCTTTCACCCAACGCCCATCCTTTCTCTCCGTCAGCGGCGAGATCGATGACGAAGCCCGCTTCGACGAGAACTCCTTTAATCCGGTCAGCCAGGGTGGCGTTGTCTTCGATCAACAGAATACGAATATTTGCCTCCCTTTAGAACTAAGGAATTGCGGGTGACAGGGGGCGCGAAGGCGAACGATCGCAACCCAAGCGTTGTGGGCTTATTGTCTTAATCCGAGCTCTTGTGCTGTCGTCACGATGCGTTTGCGTTCTGCTGTATCCTCTTCAAAAACCTTGAGCGCTTTTTCGAGCGTCTGTTGTGCCTTGTTCTTGTCGCCCAGAACGGACCGTGATCGGATAAGCTTGATCCAACCATCAACGTCGCGAGGCGATTGTTCCAATCGATCTTCAAGTGAGTCGACCATGCGTTGAATCATTGCAGCGCGATCGGATGGCGCCAGCGTCTCGGCGCTGCGAATGTCTTCTGGCCGCGGCCCTCTATTGGTCGTCGACTCGGGGGGCATCGACGGTTCCGTGCGTCCCGAGATTGTTGTGCCAAAGGAGCTCTTAGGATCGCTCATAGCAGTTGGCGTTTCGCCGACACGATCGCTGTCCTTTGCGCCTCCGATTTTTTGTTTGAGTTCCAGCGACAGGGGATCGTTGGGATCGAGTTCGCCAAGCAGGTCGTTCCATTGCTTAAGTGCGGCGCTCTTGTCTCCGCCTTGGTCAATGGCCAGTGCCTGAAAATATCGGGCGCGCAGGTCTTTAGGATGGAGTTTGATGGTCTCCTCCGTCGACTCCTTGGCTTCGGGCGTGACCACACCGTTCGCCGCACGGATCAAGGCATCCGTGCGGGCATTGCGATAGTCGGCTGAGTTGGGATTAAGTTCGATCGCTCTGGCATAGGCGGCGGCCGCCTCAGTGAAATGATCCGTGCTGTAATAGGACCAACCGAGTGTCCGCCAACCTTCTGAGTCTTTAGGATTGCGCTGCAGGCGCGTCACAAGCCTTTGGATCATCTCCTCCACCGGCGGGAGCGGCGGTTCAGCACGCTTGCTTGGGCCTCCAGTCGGCGCTGCGGCGGAAGGCGGTAAAGGAATGTTCACTTCCGCCACTTTGTTCGCTGGTTTTTCGACCAGCCTGGTCACTGTAGGCTCCAGCGTGGCGAACGACGTCGCCGCATACGGCTCAAGGTTGGCGGTCAGCGCGAACAAACCGACAGCGCCGAACACCACGACGCCTGCGACGCCGATCGCTGCGAATGTCCGTTCGCCACTTGAGAGCATGGGCAGTGCGGAGTCATCGGTTTCTCTGGCGGCCAGCATCCTGCGCTTGATTTCGGTTTTGGCCGTTTCCGCCTGCGAGGCGTCGATCAGTCCCAGCGCGGCCTCGTTATCGACCTCCTTCAACTGATCCCGATAGACGGCGACGTCGCTCGAGAGGCCGTTTTGACGCCAGTCAAGGCGCCGAATAAAGGGCGCCGATACAAAAACCGCCGCGATCGAAGTCATGACCGTCAAGATAAACCACAGGATCATTTTGACCCTCTTTTATTGAGGAGCGCATCGAGGCGCGCTTGTTCACTTGCTGATAGTTGTGGCGCTTCGCCAATTGGCTGAATTACGGCGCGCCGGCGGAGATAGCGGGAAAAGCTGATGAGCGCGAACAAGAGGAACAGGACAGGCCCAGCCCAAAGCGGAAGCGTGTTCAATTGCATCGGTGGTTTGAGCAGAACGAAATTGCCGTATCGTGCGACGATGTAATCAACAGCCTGTCGATCGCTGTCGCCGGCGGTAAGGCGTTCGCGCAGCAGGACTCTCAGATCATGCGCGAGCGGCGCATTCGAGTCATCGATGCTCTGGTTTTGGCAGACGACGCAGCGCAAGTCCTGGCTAAGAACTCGCGCGCGCCCTTCGAGCGCTGGATCGCTCAGCATTTCACCGGGCGTGACCGCATGCCCCGGTGCGACACCGAGGCCAAGCAGAATGAACATGGCGATGAAAAAGAAATGAAGCGCTTGGTTTTGGTGGTACCGGTCCAGAGTGAGCTTCCGACGGCGTTGAATCTCCTCATGCCGTCGAACTAACTGTCCGCAACGCGTATTCGCTAGGCCGAACATTGACAAGAGAAAGGACAGGTCATCGGTCGGATGCGCCTGTTTGGCTATTTTTGCCTGGCGATCTCGCACCCTCGCCAACTCGGCCACGTTGCTCATTGCTTCGCTCACTGCGCAGCGAGTTTGATCTCGGGATAGGTGCAGCGCTTTTCGCTTTTCTCGTCGACGTGCAGATCCACTGGCTGCTCGACAAAGGGGATGCCGAGGGTCTGCCAGACGTCGACCGCCGCCTCGACCAGTTGCGCGATATGCTCTTGCGTGTGGCGCGGAGTCGGCGTGAGACGCAGGCATTCCGAGCCCCGCGCCACGGTCGGATAATTGATCGGTTGAATATAGATGTGATGACGCAGCAGAAGCATGTCGCTCGCCGCCTTGCAAAGTTCGGCGTTGCGCACCATCAGCGGCACGATATGCGAATCGTTTTCCAGCACGGGCAAGCCCGCTGCCCCGAGGGCGTGCTTGGTGATACAGGCGGCGCCTTGATGCGCAGCGCGTAGATCGGGGCGTGCCTTCAAGAGCCGCACGGCCGCGCAGGAGGCGGCCGCGACCGCCGGCGGCAGAGCTGTCGTGAAGATGAACGAAGAGGAGTAGCTGCGAATGGCGTCAATCACTATGGCGTCGCCCGCGACATAGCCGCCGAGCGTGCCGAAGCCCTTGGCCAGCGTGCCCTCGACGACATCGATCTGGTCCATTACGCCGGCCTGCTCGCAGATGCCGGCCCCGTGCGGACCATACATGCCAACCGCGTGAACCTCGTCGATATAGGTCATCGCGCGATAACGCTTGGCGAGCGCGACGATCTCGGCAACCGGCGCGATGTTGCCGTTCATGGAATAGAGGCTCTCGAACAATACGAGCTTAGGACGTGGACCAGCGGCCTTCAGCAATTCCTCAAGATGGCCGAGATCGTTATGGCGGAAGATTTTCTTCTCGGCGCGCGAACGCTTGACGCCCTCGATTATCGAGTTGTGGTTGGACGCGTCAGATAGAACGAGACAATTAGGCATAAGATCGGCAATCGTGGAAATTGCCGCCAGATTGGAAATCCACCCCGACGTAAAAACGAGGGCGCGCTCTTTGCGGTGCAGCTCGGCGAGCTCACGCTCCAGTTCGACGATAGCGTGGCTGGTGCCGGAAATATTGCGGGTGCCGCCCGCGCCGGCGCCGACCTTGGCAGCCGTCTCGATCATCGCGGCGATGACGTCCGGATGCTGCCCCATGCCAAGATAGTCGTTGGAGCACCAAATCGTGACGTGCTGCTTGCCGCCGTCAGGCCGATGCCAGACGGCATGCGGAAAGGACTGCGCATCGCGCTCGAGGTGGACGAAGACCCGATACCGACGTTCTTCGTGCAGACGCTCGACGGCAGATTTAAAAAAACGCCGATAGTCCATGCGACAATCCTTCATTCTTCGATGCGGTCCAATTGCCGAACGCCAGTCCACGTGAGAGCGCTTGGCAAAACAGACACGCTTCTTTGGAAGGTTTCTTAAATAGGCCAATCTTGGCGGAATGCTGAAAGAGCTGAATGGAACCTTAAATCATCGGTGCCATTCGACTTTTTTTTCGCCCCCGAGAGCTTCTTCCCTGTCGCATTTCTGCCGCAAGCAAAGCGCGCGGCTCTTGGCGATGGCTGCGTTCAATTCGGTGCGTTGTTCACGATTTCGCAAATGTACGCTGAAATTGCTTTGCCGACCGCGTCTTCAATTTGGTGCGCGCAGTAACCCGTTTCTCCATAGTAACGCGCGACAAACAGTCCATTCTTGTCACGCACTTGTTTGTCGCCCTTTAAAGACTCAAACCAACTTCTCGCTGTGTTGCCAAAACAGCTATACGACACTTGATCTCCGGCCTTTTTCACTTCGTTGTCTTCGATGGCTTCGCGCAAACACTTGTTGTAAGACGACATGGAAGGATCCTGAAGTGATAGTTGCGCCACTGCCGCTGAGGACGACAGGAGAAAAGCGATTAATCCGAGACTGCGCATGCGTTGTTCCTCTCTAGTTTTCATGATCACAAACAATTTGGCCTTATTTGGATATCGCGCTGGGTGCCGGGGTATTTGCCTTGCGCACAAAAATATGAGACTCGGCGCAAAACGTTTGTCGTCCGCGAATAGCTAACCGGCCGATCCAGAAAAATTGGGCTCACGAACAAGGCGTTGAGCGCGTCAGACGCTTGAGCATGATGCGGATGATGGCGAGTTTGAGGAAGGCGGCGACGGTGGTCGCGTAGCATTCAGAGTCGGGCATGAGGCCGCGTTTGGCGAGCGGAATCATAGGGGCGATCAAGGCCCATTCGTCGTCGATCAAATCACAAGGGTAACGGAAGCTGCGACGATCGGCGGCGTCGCCATGTTCCAGCTTCCACATCGGCAAACCCCCATCCGAACCATCCATTTCGCAAGGGGATCTCGACCGACTTTTTCACCTCAACCTCTTTCAGGATCGGCTCTAAGGCAAATTGGAAACCGCGTTGTTAGCGCTGTCTCAACTAACTGCAAACCAGCGAGTGTTTGAAAAGATTATGGCCACCATTAGCTCGACATAATTTTATGACGTGAGTGCGCCTCGGCTGCGACTAATAGGCACATTCATGATGGCTCAAGTCGGATATTTCGCGCTTCTCTTGGCGCTGCTCATTTCGCTGATGCAAGCGGTTGCGCCATTTGTTCCTCTAAAACGCAAGGATCCCGTGATCGCTGTTTTCGTCGATCAAGCAGCCTTCGGGCAGCTTGTTTTTGTCATCATTGCTTTTGCGAGTCTGACCTATGCCTTCGTCATTTCGGATTTCTCGCTCTCGGTTGTCGCCGCTAATTCGCACACCACTAAGCCGCTCCTCTACAAGGTAACGGGAGTCTGGGGCAATCATGAAGGCTCTATGTTGCTATGGGTCCTGATATTGGCGGCTTTCGGCGCAGCGGTGGCGCTATTTGGCGACAACATTCCGGATCGCCTACGAAGCAAGACGCTCGGGGTTCACGCGATGATAGCGGTCGGCTTTCTCGCATTCATTATAATGACGTCCAATCCATTCGCTACGCTCGCGGAACCGCCCGCAGACGGCAATGGTCTCAACCCCATACTGCAAGACCCAGGCTTGGCGATTCACCCGCCGTTTCTCTACTTGGGCTATGTCGGATTTTCGATGGCTTTTTCCTTCTCCGTTGCAGCTTTGATTGAAGGACGAGTGGATGCGTGTTGGGCGCGCTGGGTCAGGCCATGGGTGCTCGCAGCGTGGTGTTTTCTCACCATCGGCATCGCACTTGGCAGCGCTTGGGCTTATTACACGCTCGGATGGGGTGGCTGGTGGTTTTGGGACCCAGTCGAAAATGCATCGCTAATGCCTTGGCTCGCTGGGACTGCTCTCCTACATTCAGCGCTGGTCGTCGAACGCCGAAGCACGCTCGTCAGCTGGACGATCCTACTTGGCATTCTCACCTTTTCACTGAGCCTCATCGGCACATTTTTGGTGCGGTCCGGCGTACTTACTAGCGTGCACGCCTTCGCGCAGGATCCCTCGCGCGGAGAATTCGTTTTGCTGCTGATCTTTCTTTCAACCGGAGGTTCGCTTGCGCTCTATGCCATTCGCGCGCCGAAACTCAAGACAGGCTCAGCTTTCTCCATAATCAGTCGCGAGAGCGGGCTGGTTCTCAATAATGTGTTGTTGAGCGCCGTCGCCTTCACGGTCCTTCTGGGAACTTTTTATCCGTTGGTCATTGATATGATAGGCGGCGACAAAATCTCAGTTGGGCCGCCATACTACGCCTTGACGTTCGTGCCGATCGCAACGCCTCTTCTACTGGTCATGGCGCTTGGTCCGGCGCTCAAGTGGAAACGCGACGATCTGCGCGCAGCGTTCAGCCGATTGAAACTCGCGGCGATCGGAGGCGTCGTCGGCGCGATCGTCGTTATGGGACTTACTTTCGGTCACAATATCCTGACGGCTTTTTTTATGGCCGTCGCCATCTGGATCATCGTCGGGTCGATACTGCTTTTGGCGCAGCGCGTGCGTCTTGGCTCGGCGCCGTTCTCAACCTCGGTCAAGCTGATTGGGACGACGCCGCGCGCCTTTTACGGACTCGTCATCGCTCACGCTGGGATCGGCGTTCTTGTCGCCGGCATCGCTGGCATGTCGACCTGGGCGACGGAGAAAATCGATCTCATGCGGCCCGGCCAGGCCATCGAACTTTCTGGTTACGAGTTGCGATTGCGCTCGATCGACGATGTCCAGGGCCCGAATTATGAAGCCGAACGAGGAAGCTTCGAGATCACCCGCAATGGGCGACTGGTGACGCAACTGTATAGCGAGAGACGCTTCTATCCGGTGCGGCAACAGCAGACGACCGCAGCAGGCATCCGCACCAACCTCATCTCAAACCTCTATGTGGCGTTGGGCGAATCCGATGGCGCCGGCCGCTGGACCGTGCGTTTTTACTATCATCCGTTTATGCCACTCGTTTGGATCGGCGCGTTTACCATGGCGTTCGGCGGCTTCGTATCCTTATCTGATCGCCGGTTTCGCGTGGGCGCGCCGAAGCGTTCCGCACGCCTACCGGCTATGGCCCCAGCGCAATAGGAGGCCACTATGTCGCGTTTGACCTTCTTCGCGCCCTTGGCTGCATTTGTCCTCCTCCTGACTGGGCTTATGTTCAGCCTCAAGAACGATCCCCACAACATGCCATCGATGCTGATCGACAAGGCCGCGCCGACTTTCGTGCTCGCCTCGCTTGCCGATGGCGGCGATTCCGGCCTTTCGAACGAAGACTTGAAGGGTGAGCCGTTGCTGCTCAATGTTTTTGCGTCCTGGTGTCCAGCTTGTCGCGTCGAGCACCCTTTTCTGATGCGATTGGCGAACAACCAGGATTTCAAGATTGTCGGAATCGACTGGAAGGACAATCGGCAAAAGGGCCAACGCTGGCTTGCTCAATATCAGAGCCCATACACCCACGTCGGCTTCGATGAAAGCGGTCGCGTCGGCATCGACTTCGGCGTGACCGGCGTACCAGAAACTTTCGTCATCGATCGTGACGGGCGCGTGCGCTACCGTCACGCAGGCCCTCTCACCGAGGAGGTTTGGAGAGATGTTTTTGAGCCGCTCTTAATGCATTTGCGGAGCGCTCCATGAAGCAAACATCACGGACTTTGTGAGGCGCCACTTCGAAAGTGGTCTGGCATAGATGTTTCTTCTTCACCAATCATGACCATGTTCTTGCCATTGCGTGCGGCGTCATTGGCACCAATGCCTCGACCGTCCGCAACGGCCTAACCCCGGGGTGCCGTATACGAATTTGGACGGAGTCCATCGCTTTTTCATCGCGAAGGAAGCGGCTTTGGTCCAGGCAGCGGCGAAATCCATCGCACGACTGAGCGCCATTGCGCGCCTTATCGCGGAAGAAGAAGAAGCGAACAGTCTGTGCACACGAACTTCACGGTCTTGATCTGGCGGACATTCGCTTGAGACAGAACCAGTTTGTTGAAGGGAATATCGCGCGACGCGCTGAATTGAATTTTCTGAGCCGACTTGGCCAAGGGATGAACTCCGCGACGGGCGGCCAGGAGCCTCTCTCGCCTGCAACCCGTCACGAAACGCAGCGTCGCCCTCTAACTGTGACGGCGACGCCGCGACATCCGGGAGATGGGGGCAGGGTAGCGACGACGAGCAAAGCAGACACAGCTTGCTAATGCGCCGGCACGGCTGGATGTCGTGCGCTCGAACAGTTTCTTTGCGCGCGTCTCGAGATTGAGCCTGACGTCCTGATGCGTCTTGGTGCGTGCGATCGCGGTCATCCTCTGCACAAAATCGAAGACGCTTTCTGGCTTCCGGCCTCCTCTGCGAGCACGGTCTCGATGATCCTGGCGGTATCCGTTTTCGAAAATCCGCGCCTGCCCAGAAATTAGGTGCGGTCGTGCTCGTTGCGCGCGACGATTGGCGCCCGCACGGCCCTGACGCCATTGATGAAGGGCATGGGCGAAGAATTGGCGAAGCGCGTCAGCGTCGGCGCCGCCGCCTCATGCGCGAAGCGCCGGTTAATTCGGCGCCTGCTCATTTTGCGCCTGCGCATTGATCACCCGCAAAGCATTGCTTTCGTACTTTAAGCAATAAATTAAATTCATTCTTTGGAATAAGAATAAATCCTAACGATCGTAGGGTGGTTTTTTGAAAAATGTCTGAATTATGTCTGAGCTAATTGACCAGAAAAAAGTATTAGCGGTATCTCATATCAAGAACATGATTTCGATTTCATGCTGCACCAGTAAAGGCGGAAATATGACTAAGAAATGTTCCGAATTTTCCCGCCTCAATGCTCTAGCAATCGGGAAAAAGTCCCTGCTTCTTTGCAGCGTCGGCGCGCCGATTTTGGCCTCGCTCGAAATCGCGTCGGCGGCGGCGCAAAACGCTTCGCAAACTTTGCCTGCCGTCACCGTGGACGCGCCGCGCGAAAAGCCCCAGGCCAAGGTGCAACAGCCAGCTCGTCCCACCTCCTCGGGATCGCGCGTCGCGCGCGGCGCCCATTCAACCGGGCCAAGACCAAATGTCGCCGCCGGGTCTGGCGCGCAGTCCGGGCCGCCGAACGCTGGGCCGCTTTTAGCCGGGCCAATCACTGCGCCGACGCCGCCAACGGGAGAAATCGGCAATCTGCCGCCGGCCTATGCCGGCGGTGAAGTCGCTCGCGGCGCAAGACTCGGCATGCTCGGCAATCGCGATTTCATGGACACGCCGTTCAACGTCACGAGCTTCACGTCGGCGCTTATCGAGAATCAGCAGGCGCGCACGTTACAACAGGTGCTGGAGAACGATCCGTCCGTTCGCATGTCCACGTCGGCGGGGCATATTCGAGAGAATTTCAGAATTCGCGGCTTTCCCGTGCTCGGCAGCGAGCTCGCGCTCAATGGCCTATACGGCCTCGCGCCCGACGGCCATGTGCCGACAGAGTTCTTGGAGCGGGTCGAAGTGCTTAAGGGCCCGGGGGCTTTGCTTAACGGAATGGCGCCTTTCGGCGCAGTGGGCGGCTCGATCAATCTCGTCACGAAACATGCGGGCGACGCGCCGATCACCAGCGTCAGCAGCGACTACACGTCGAATACTCAGTTCGGCACGCATATCGACGTTGGACGGCGCGTCGGCGACCACAATCAGTTAGGCATCCGCTACAACGGCGTTTTCCGCAAAGGCGAGACTGCGCTCGACGATCAGTGGAAAGTGCGCGGGCTCAATGCGCTGGCGCTCGATTACCGCGAAGAGCGCGTGAGGTTGTCGATTGACGCCTATCACAGCCAGGAAATCTTCAAGAACGGCAGCGCATTCTTCGCGAGCTTCAGCGGCATTGGAGTTGCGGTTCCGCCACACGCCAGCACGAATCTTTTTCTCGGCACGAACGCCCGATTCGAGAACAAGGCGGTCGAGGCGCGCGCCGAACTGGATGTCACAGAAAATGCCACGGTTTTTGCCGCCATCGGCATTCTGGACAGTAGAAACTTCGGCTTCACCAACGGCACCCAGGCGACGAGCGTCAATCTGCTCGGCAGCTTCACCGGCCAGCGAATCGTCAATCTGCGCGGCTATACAAAAACGCTGTCGACACAGGGCGGATTGCGTGGCGCGTTCGACATGGGGCCGCTTCGCCATCAATTCGTGGTGAGCGCTGCGGCGCTGAAATTCAGCCAGAGTTCGGAATTTGGATTCACCGGATCTTACCGGTCGAACATCTATCTTCCCTCCACTCCGCCTTTGGCGCCGCCGCCGCCGGTCGTCCCGAATACGGCGTTCAATCCCAGGCAACCCTATTTTGTGACCGATCCGAGGAAGACGGGAGACAATTATCTCGCGAGCCTCGCGTTCGCCGACACGATCTCCGCCCTGGACGAGCGGATTCAGTTCATCGGCGGCCTGCGCAGCCAACGGGTGATGACCAAGACGTACACGGCCAACACAGGCTTGGAGACGAACTCCTATGACAGCCACCGTCTCTCGCCAGCCTTCGCGCTGATCGTGAAGTCGTTCGACAACCGCCTATCGCTCTACGCCAACTATATTGAAGGCCTCAGTCAGGGCTTGCGCGTCACTAATCCGCTCGCGACCAATTTCAATGAGTCATTCCCGCCTTTCGTCTCGAAACAGGTCGAGACCGGCGCAAAGCTCGATTTGGGCATTTTCGCGAATACGCTCAGCTTCTACGAGATTACCCAGCCGACTCTGGCGACCGTGACTACGGGAGGTCTGATCTCCTATAAGCCGGTCCGGCAGCGCAACCAGGGCATAGAGTGGAACGTCTTCGGCGAACCCGTGCCAGGCTTTCGCGTGCTGGGCGGCGTCTCTTACATGATTGGCGTCATCACCCAGAGCGCGGACGGACGCACCACCGGAAAGAACGCATTCGGCATTCCGCGATGGCAGGTGAATATGTATGGCGAGTGGGATCTTCCCTATCTCGTCGGGGTAACCGCGGAAGGCCGCGTCGTCTATACGAGCGCGCTCTACGTCGATTCGCTCAACTGGTACCGAATTCCTGAGTGGGCGCGTTTCGACGCCGGTCTTCGCTATGCAACGAAGGTCTACGGCGCGGACATGACGCTGCGGGCGAATGTGAACAATCTGTTCGATCACAGCTATTGGTCCGGCGCCTTCAACGACGGTTTCGCCACGCTGGACGCGCCGCGCACTGTCCTTCTGTCGGCGAGTTTCAACTTCTGACGGCGGGAGCGGACGATGAATCTCTCACCCGCAGCCGTTACGATCGCAGCCCTTGTCGCCATCGTAGCGGGCGCCGCCTGCTTCTATCTCGGCGCGCCCAATCAGCGATGGCTGCCGCGGCGATTGCCGTCATGGCCGAGCCGCGTCGCTTGCGCGGCGCTGCTGTTTCTCGGCGTTTTCATTTGGAGTCAGGCAGTTCAGCTGTCGACCGCGATTTTCGCCACTCTCGCCTTGACCATGCTTCTCTTCATCATTTTTCCGTGGCTGGGGGCGCTGCGCACTGTCATCAGGAATGCGCCATGAAAGAGATCCGACCCGACTGGATCAGCAAAACATTAGCGGGCGCCATTTTGGGCTTCAGTCTCGCGCTCGCGCTTGCGGGGCTTTTTGCATGGTTGGGTCCAGGCGGATTGGGCACTCCAAACAAATTTCAGCTCGTGATGTGGCTTGTCCCGCCGATCTGGCTGACGACGCTTAGCCTTTGCTTTCTTTTTACCAGCGGAACGCGCGCCTGGCTCTGGTTGGGCGGCGCCAATCTCATAGCCTACGCCGGTCTGTTCGCCTGCCGTCAACTCATTCACTAACGGGACAACGAACGATGCGTAGCGACGTTGTTCGCCTCTATAAGGTTGTTCATACCTGGACAGGCATCACCGCTGGGATGTTTCTGTTCATCGCTTTCTACGCCGGCTCCATCACCGTCTTCGCCGAGCCGCTCGCCCGATGGGCTTCATCCCCCGCTTCCGTTCGGCTCACAGCCCTCGCCCAGTCGGATGAATTAATCGCGCGCACGCTTGCCGCTCGTCCCGACGCCGCCAAGGAATTCACGCTTCACTTGGGCGAGACCGAAGATCTTTGGGCGCGCCTCACATGGCGGAAAGGCAAGGACGACAAGTCGCCCTGGTCGGCGGATATCTCTTCCGCAGGCGACCTTCGGTTCGCGCGGTCATATCGCTCGAGTCTCTCCGACTTCGTCGACAACATCCATCGGACCGCCGGCATTCCCGGCGCCAATGACATTGGCGAGACCCTCATGGGAGTCGTGAGCGCCGTTTACGCCGTCGCGCTCGTCTCGGGATTGATCGTCGTTCTGCCTTCGCTCGTTAAGGATCTCTTCGCACTGCGGATCGGACCCAATCTCAAGCGCATGTGGCTCGATGCGCACAATGTCGTGGGCGTCGTCAGCCTGCCGTTCCACATCGTCATCGCTCTAAGCGCCGTCGTTTTCTGTTTGCATGAGCCGTTGTACGACGCGCTCGACTATGTCGTCTACGACGGCCGTCTGAAATCGATCATGGCCACGAGCAACCCTTTCACCGCAATCAAGAAGGACGAGCGACCTGCGTCGATGCTGCCGGTCAATGTTCTCCTAGATCGGGTGAAAGCGGCGTCGCCGAGCTTTGTCCCCGTCGAGATGCGGTATCGAAATGCTGGGCTTCGCGGCGCGTCGGTTCAAGTTTGGGGATACGACACGCGTTACATGACGAGAGGCAAGGGGTTTGCAGTCATCAGTCCGGTCACCGGCGAGATCGCGAACACGGATTATCTGCCAGGCAGAGAGGGGACTTGGACAGGAATTGTGGCGACGTTTTTCGCCCTGCATTTCGCTACCTTCGGCGGCGATATCGTCCGCGTCTGTTACTTTCTTCTCGGCATTGCGGGCGCCTTTCTGTTTTATTCAGGCAATTTGCTCTGGATTGAATCACGCCGGCGAACTGAGCGGCGACATGGCGGCCCGGTAAATCAGAAAACATCGACGCGCACGATGGCCGCGGCCACTGTCGGCGTTTGTCTTGGCGTCATCTGCGCGATCTCCATCACGATCGTAGCAGAGAGGTGGTTGAGCGGCAGGGTCGCGAACATCGATGTTTGGCGCAACGCCATTTATTACTGTGTTTTTCTTGGGAGCGTGCTCTGGTCATTCCTCAGAGGAGCCGCCGCTGCGAGCGTTGAGCTTCTCTGGCTCGCCGCGATTGCCACCGCTGCAATTCCCCTTACCACGCTGACCGGCTGGACATCGCCCGCGCTCGGCGTGCAGGGCTCGGCGAGCTTGGCGGCGCTTGGCGTCGACCTCGTCGCACTTTTTTCCGCTCTATGCTTCGTCTGGATGGCGCGGTCGGCCGCCCATCGCGTGGAATTTGGAACGGCCGACAGCGTTTGGGCCGCGCCTCAACGGCAATTGCGAGAGGCGGCGCGATGATGACGCCTTGCGAGCAAGTGTTGACGACACGTTTTGGCGAAGACGTGGGAACCGATCGTTGGTGGCGCCGAGTGGCTATCGAAGGCTGTCCGATCGTCTCGGCGATAGGCGGGAATCGCGCTCGTGTCTTGTTCTTGTGGCGCGACCCTGAAGGCGACGAGACGCATTCAATGACGCGTCGCATCTACATCGATATTCCTTCCGTCACGGATCATCATAACGGCGAGCTCGCGTCTTTGGAGAGAATCGCTGGAACAGATGTCTGGCGTTGGTCGTTCGAGGTAGAGGCGGATTGGCGCGGAAGCTACTCTTTCATACCCGTGGACGACGAGCGTCTTCCGCCGAGCGAGCCCGGCGCTGACGATGAAGTCGCAACGAGAAACTGGTGGCGTTCGGCGTTCAAGCTCGCGCAGACCGATCCGCTGAATCCAAACCAATGTCACGTCGGCCTGCGCGGGCAGCCGTTTTCCGCAGTCCATCTGCCTCAGGCGCCATTTCAAACGGAATGGCGAGACGTCGACCGCAAGAACCGCTCCGCCGCCGATGTAAGCCGTCTCCAACGCATGGAATGGAACAGCACCCGGCTGAGCAATACCCGCCGTGTTTGGATTTATCGCACGGGCGCGACGGACAAAAAAAGAGAGCTTCCCCTGGTTGTGCTCCTCGACGGGCAATACTGGGCCGAAGCGATGCCGGTCTTCTCGGCTTTGGATAATACGACACAAGAGGACGTTCTCCCGCCCAGCGTCTATCTCCTCATAGACTCGCTCGACGCAAGCCTTCGGATGCGCGAACTTGCTTGTGACGAAGCGTTTCTTGAGGCTGTCCAAGAAGAGCTGTTGCCGGTCGCGGCGATCGTCGCGCCATTCACGCGCAATCCGCGCAAGACCGTCATCGCCGGGCAGAGCTTCGGCGGTTTGGCTGCGCTTTTCGCCGGGTTGCGGTCGCCCAAGCGCTTTGGCTGCGTGCTCGCTCAATCCGGCTCGTTTTGGTGGCCTGGAGCTTACGCACGAGAGGCCGTGCGGCCTCAGCCGCCCGCTGATGTGAGCAATTCGCCGGATGTCCTCGCCCGCCAGGTCGAGAACAGCAAGAGCGCATCATCTCGCCTTCGAGTTTTTCTTGAGGCTGGAAGCTTCGAGAAAGTCATTCGACCAGCCAGCGATCGCATACATCGAACACTCATCGGCGCAGGGCACGACTCCCACTATCGCGTCTATTCGGGCGGACACGATCCGCTCTGCTGGCGCGGCGGCTTGCTCGACGGACTGTCCTTTCTGCTTGCCGAAAACCCACCGGCGTCCGTTGAGGCTGCGGAGTCTCGGCGCGGCGTTTCATCATTAGCGATTTCAAACGCGACGGAGTGAGTTGTGGACGACGCTCAGCAAAATCCATTCGACGACGAAAGCCTTACGTTCCTCGTCCTGGTCAATTCGCAAGGGCAGCACAGTCTTTGGCCAACATTCGCTCAGGAGCCGCGAGGTTGGCGACGGCTCTTCGGTCCGAGCGAACGGAGTGCCTGCCTCAAGTTTGTCGATGAGCATTGGATCGACATGCGTCCGGGATCTCTCCGAGACGCTTCTTAGCCCCGCTGATCTGCGATTTTTCATAAGACGGCATTTTCTTTCGAAGGGAACGACAGTGCTTCTTGCTCCACCTTTGCGACCTTCGCCACCGACCGAGTTTGAGCTTCCGCTCATCGCGGCCCAACCTGGCATCTGGATGGGCGACCAAGTCTCGTCTACGCGAAACGCCTTTATCGTTGCGCAATATGTGGAGTTAAATGGCGACGTCGATGTCGAACGTTTTCGCCAGGCCATTCGCATCGGCCTTTCGGAAGCGGACACGGTTCACGCCCGGTTTATCGAGAGCGAAGGCAGACTCTCGCAAGTCATTCCTCGACGTCGAAATGCTGCAGACCTGCCCGAACCGGACGTTATCGACGTCGCTGGAGAACCGGATTCGCAAGCTGCCGCGCTTGGCTTCATGCGCGCCGATCTCGCCGCGTTAATGCCGCTTGACGGCGACGCCTTGCTCTATCGTCACGCGCTGATTTGTCTTGGCGAAACATCAAGCGGCGAGCGTTGGTTCTGGTATCAACGCTACCACCATCTGATGGTCGATGGTTTCAGCTTCACCGCCATCGCGCGTCGCATCACCGAAATTTACACGGCGTTGAGACGCCGCAAGCCTATTGGGGACTCGCCTTTCGCCTCGTTCGCCGAAGTCGTTGAAGAATATCGGTCCTACAAGGGCTCAAAGGCGCAAGAAGCGGACCGGCTCTTTTGGCTGGACCACGCACGAAATCTCCCAGCTCCCATCGCGCTGTCGCAACCAAGCGCAAGGACCGCGCGGGAGGCGGATGTATCATTGCCGCTGCGCCGCAGAATTCCCTTTCCGCCGCGCGTGATGATTGCCTTCGAGACGCAAGGCGCCGCAGTTCGCGTCGCCGGCGCGGAAATGGCGATGGCAGCGGTCTTCGCATATCTGCATCGAATGAGCGGCGCGACGCGATTGACGGTCGGCATGCCGTTCATGCGACGCATGGGATCGATCGCGCTTTTCGCCGTCGGTCCTGTCGTCAATGTCCTGCCTGTCCAGCTGAGCATCGAGCCCTCCATGTCGCTGTCGCAGGCGGCTGTGGGACTTGCCGCGGAACTGAAGGCGGTGCGTCGCCGCCAACGTTATGAAGCCGAACAGCTTCGCCGCGATTTTGGTTTGGTCGGATCGGATCGCTCTATGTATGGGCCGATGCTCAATCTTAAAATGTTCGATTATCGGCTGAATTTCGATGGCGTTACGGGCGTGACGCACCAGCTGGCCTCGGGGCCCGTCGAAGATGTGGAGATCGATCTTTATGTCGACGACGGCAGGCTGACGATCGATCTCGTCGTCAATTGCGACCGCTACGACGAGGAGGAATTGGAGCTGCACGCGAAGAGGCTCGCCTGTCTCGTCGAGCACCTCGCGGAAAATCCGGAGCTCGCGATTGGAGCGGCGCCGCTCCTGACCGACGCCGAGCTCGCGCTGATCGCGACAGCGAACGACACGGAGAGGGACGTTCCGCTGCTCACGTTGTGCAACATGCTCGCCGCACAGGCTGCAAAGACGCCGGACGCCGTGGCGCTTGTCGATAGAGACAATAGGCTCACCTATCGAGAGGTTCGGCGCCACGTCTCTCGACTTGCGCATATGCTCGCCGAAGCTGGAGTGGTCGCAGAAGACCATGTCGCGATCGCGCTTCCCCGCACCGTTCATTTAAGTCTCGCGATCATGGCGGTGCTGGAGACGGGCGCCGCCTACTTGCCCCTCGACATAAATTATCCGGACGATCGTCTGGCCTATATGGTCGAGGATGCAGCGCCGCGCTTGATCGTTACGAGCGAGAGTCTGCGAAGCCGCTTCGGGGAGATGGCGCCGGTTCTGACGTTCGATGAGCTCGTGCAAGACGAAGAATATTCTTTCACGCCGAAGACGGCGCTCACGCCCGACCATCCGGCCTACATCATCTACACTTCAGGTTTGACGGGGAAACCGAAGGGAGTCGTCGTGTCTCATGGCGCGGCCGTCAATCTCCTGTTCTGGCTTCAAGACGAATATTGCTTGAGCGCCGATGACGTCGTTCTGCAGAAGACCCCCTGCAGCTTCGACGTTTCGGTCGGCGAGTTCTTCTGGCCTTTGACATGCGGCGCGCGGCTCGTGATGGCCCCGGAAGAAGTGGACCGCGACCCGGAGGCTCTGCTTCACGTCATTCGCGATTATCGCGTCACGACGATGAATTTCGTGCCATCGCTGCTCGCCGCCTTTGTCGCTGGCGCGCGGCCGGCGCCGAACGCCGCGCGCGATGCTGCGAGTCTGCGCGTGGTCTTTTGCATTGGCGAGGCCTTGTCGACGGGCCTTGCCGAAGCTTTTGAGGACCTGTTTCACGCCCCGCTGCATAATGTCTATGGACCGACGGAAGCCACGGTCGAAGTCTCCTACCAGCCTGCATTCGGAAAGGCGCTCGCGTTAGCGCGCGGGCCTGGCGTGCCGATCGGCCGACCTTTGTGGAACACGGGCTTGCGCATATTGGACGTGCGCTTGCGTCCCACGCCGATCGGCGTCGCCGGCGATCTCTATCTGACGGGCGCGCAACTCGCGCAGGGTTATTGGCGGCGCGCGTCGTTGACCGCGAGCCGTTTTGTCGCAGACCCCGAGGCGGATGGCGAACGCATGTATCGCACTGGCGACTTCGCCCGCTGGCTGGCCGACGGAACCGTGGATTATCTCGGCCGCAGCGACGATCAGCTCAAAATTCGCGGGCAGCGGATCGAGCTTGGCGAAATCGAAAGCGCTTTGCGGGATCAGCCCGGCGTAGGGCAGGCGGCCGTCGTCGCCCGACTTCTCGGCGGCGGCGAGGCGTCGGCCCTTGGTTCCGACGCACGCCAACTGATCGGCTATGTGACGCCTGCAACGCCAAGCGACGAAATCGATGGCGAAGCGCTGCGCGCTGCGTTGGGAAAACGCCTCCCGGCCTATATGACGCCCGTTGCGATCGTGGCTCTGCAGGAATTTCCGTTGAGCGCCAACGGCAAGCTCGATCGGAAAGCCCTGCCCAATCCTCCCGGCACTCACCCGAAGGGCCGTCAGCCGCTTCCGGGACTGGAGACGATGCTGGCGGAACTCATCTCAAGCATCCTGCGCGTGAATGAGGTCGGCGCCGATGATGACTTCTTCTTTCTCGGCGGCGACAGCATTTCAGCGATAAGTCTTTGTGCGGCGCTGCGTCGGCGCGGCCATTTGTTGCGGCCGCGAGAAATTTTTGAATGCCGCAGCGTCGCGCGGATGGCGAAGGCGCTTGATTCGCATGCCGACGCCGCGCCTGAGGCGACTCCTGAGACGGTTGACATCAGCGATGCGGAGCTAACCGCGCTCCAGGAGCGCTATGGGCCCATTGGAGCCGTATTGCCCGCGTTGCCGTTGCAGGAAGGTCTGCTGTTCCATGCGCGGCTCGGCGAACAAGCGAGCCGCTACAACGCCATCTCGCGCTTCGATTTCGAAGGCGTCATCGATGTCGAGCGACTGAGAGATGCGCTGGAGACGCTGCTCCGGCGGCAACCTCAGCTGGCCGCTGCTTTCGACGTACAGCAAGGCGCGCCGCTGCAAATCGTGCCGTTGATCGATGAGGGTGCGGGCGCGCGTCGCTTTCCCTGGACGGATTGCGGACTTGAAGCGATCGGCGAAGAGGAGCAAGTCGCCAAACTCGATCGTCTCGAGCGACACGAGCTTGATCGGGATTTTCTCGGCGCAACGGGGAGAATGATGGCGCATGCGACGCTCGTGCGCCTTGCCGCCGACAGGCATGCGCTGCTCGTTTGCTCGCATCATTTGATCGGCGACGGCTGGTCCTCAACGATCATGCTGCGCGAGCTGCTTGCCGCCTATGCGGGCCATGCGCTGGCGCCCCTCACGCCCGATTATCCGACAGTCGTGCGTCGTCTGGCAAATCGCGATCCGGCGCCTGCGCGTCTCGCTTGGCGGGAGGCGCTGGAAGGCGCGGCGCCGACGCTGCTGTTTGAAAGCTCCAAGGACTTTGGAGTCATACATGAGCTGTCGCTTCATCTTCGGCCCGGACTCACAGAAGAACTCGACGCGCTGCGCCGCAGCCGCGGCCTGACGCTCAATACGCTCATGCAAGGCGTGTGGGGCGCTTTGCTTGCAACAATGACGGGCCGTAACGACGTCGTGTTCGGATCGCCGGTGTCGGGCCGGTCGGAAGCAGTTGAAGGAATCGAAGCGCATATCGGGCTTTTTACCAATACGCTGCCGGTCCGCCTGCGGCTCTCTCCCGATCGACCGCTTCTCGCGCAGCTTGCAAATGTACAGCAGCGACAAATCCACTTGTTGGAGCACGACGGCGTTGGCCTTGGCGAAATCCAACGGCTGTGCGGCGTTCCGACATTGTTCGACACGTTGCTGGTCGTGGAGAACTATCCGGAAGACGCGGGCCTCTTTGCGACCGACTTCGGCGGGCTGCGGTGCGTCGCCGCGCGCAATCGCGGTTATACGCATTATCCTCTGACTCTGATGGTCCTGCCGGGCCGCGGATTTGAGTTGCGGCTCGAATATCGCGACGGCGTAAAAGAGCCCCAGCGCATCGCGCGCCGCATCGCGCGACTGCTGGAACAGATCGTCGACCGCCCCGACGCGCCGCTCTCCGCAATGGATTTGCTGCTTCCTGAGGAGCGCGATCTGCTCGCAAGCGTCAACGACACGAATGTGGCGAATTATCCGAGCACGTTATGCGAGTTGCTCGCCGACCAGGCGCGCTGCACGCCCGACGCGATGGCGTTGGTCGACGGAGACCATGCGCTGACCTATCGCGAAGTGCGGCGGCAGATATCCGCGCTCGCGCGCATATTTGCGTCGACGGGCGTCACATCCGGCGACATCGTTGCAATCGCGCTGCCGCGCTCTGTTCGTCTCGTCATCGCCCTCATGGCGGCGCAGGAGGCGGGCGCCGCCTATCTGCCGCTCGACACGAGCTATCCTGAAGAACGTCTCGCCTATATGGTGCAAGACGCTTGCCCCCGGCTCATCGTCACCGCGCGCGAATTGCAGGAGCGCTTTGAGCCATTGGGCGCATTGTTCATCTATGATGAGCTGTTGGACGGCCCGCGCGAAGACGTCTTGAACAGCGTAGTCTGTCCAAGCCCCGAAGATCCGGCCTATGTCATCTATACCTCCGGCTCGACCGGTCGTCCTAAGGGCGTAACGGTGTCCCACCGAGCGATCGTCAATCGCTTGCGCTGGATGCAGCATGAATATCGGCTGACGGCTGACGACGTCGTCTTGCAGAAGACGCCGAGCAGTTTCGACGTTTCGGTATGGGAGTTCTTCTGGCCGCTGATCACAGGGGCTTGTCTCGTCGTCGCGCCGCCCGAAGCGCATCGCGATCCACGCGCGCTGCTTCGGCTGATTCAGGATCACCGCGTCAGCGTGATCCATTTCGTGCCGTCGATGCTCGCGACCTTTGTTGCGACGGCCAAATCACAATCCGGCCAAGCGTCGGACTGCAGCAGTCTGCGTCTCGTTTTCTGCAGCGGCGAGGCCTTGTCGAAAGAATTGGTCCGCTCTTATGAGACGCTGCTCAAGGCGCCCCTGCATAATCTTTACGGTCCGACTGAGGCGGCCGTCGACGTCACTTATCAGCAGGCGTGCGGAGCGGACGTGGAGGAAGCCGAAGAAGCGGCGAGCGTTCCCATCGGCAGGCCCGTGTGGAATACAGCCTTGCGGGTTCTCGATCCTTGGCTGCGGCCGACGCCGATCGGCGTGCCGGGCGAACTTTATCTTTCGGGCGTGCAACTCGCCGACTTCTATCTCAACCGCGCTTCGCTCACGGCCAGTCGCTTCGTCGCCGACCCCTTCGCCGCCGGAGAAAGAATGTATCGAACGGGCGACATCGTTCGTTGGTTGACGAATGGGACGGTTGAATATCTCGGCCGGGTCGACGACCAGATCAAGATTCGCGGCCAGCGGATCGAACTGGGCGAAATCGAAAGCGCGCTCCTGGAGCAGCCTGGCGTTGCGCGCGCCGCAGTCATAGCAAGAGCGATTGGCGAACGAGTCGGCGGCGGCGCCGATGAGCGTCAGCTGATCGGCTATGTCGTTCCGTCAGAAGATGCGGAGCTCGATGGCGAGGCGCTACGTAACGCGCTGTCGCGTCGTCTACCAGGCCATATGACTCCAGCGGCGGTCATCTGCCTGAGGGAATTCCCGCTTAACGCCAGCGGCAAATTGGACAGAAAGGCGTTGCCGGCGCCAGGTGAGACGCGTCAACGCCAGGGTCGCAAGCCTCTTCCAGGCATTGAGACGACTCTCACGGAAATATTCGCGCGCGTTCTCGGCGTCGACGACGTGAACGCCGACGATGACTTTTTCGCACTGGGCGGACATTCATTGCTCGCCATGCAGCTTGCCACGGCGTTGGAGACGGAGTTCAAAATTCCCGTTTCGGTCGGCGAAGTCATCGTCAGTTCGAGCGTCGAGCGGCTGGCGCGCACGCTTTTCGGCGAACAGACGGGCGAAGAGCGAAAGACGGGCTTCGGCGAAGTGCTGCATCTGCGCTCGGGTGCCGGCGCGCCGCTCTTCTGCATTCATCCTGCTTCGGGCTTCTCCTGGCAGTTCAGCGTGCTCACTCGCTATCTCGAAAGCGACTGCGCGGTGATCGGACTTCAGTCGCCGCGCCCGAATGGCGTCATCGCAGTCTGCGACACGATGGCTGAGGTTTGCAAAAGACATCTCGAGACGATCCGTAACATTCAGCCTCGCGGACCTTACCGGCTGCTCGGCTATTCGCTCGGCGGCGTTGTGGCGCAGGCGATCGCGGCGCGACTTGTCGAAGAAGGGGACGCAGTCGAATTCTTGGGATTGCTCGATACCTATCCGCCGGAAATTCAGGACTGGAGCAGGCCGCCGACGGAAGACGAAGGGCGCGAGATCGAAAAGGAGCGCGCGCTGTTCATGAACGCGTCCAAAGACGCTCTCGACTCTGCCCTGGCGAAGGAGAAGGCCGAGATGTTCGGCCATATCATGAGGAACTACGAAGATTCAGTGCGTCTTCTCTCCACCGCGAAGACGGCGCGTTATCCCGGCGCGGCAACGCTATTCGTAGCGAAGCGGACCTTGCCGCCGGGGATGGACGTCCAGGAAACCTGGCGTCCCTATGTGGGCCAGCTTCACGTCTTCGAACTGGACTGCGCCCACACGGACATTGTCTCTCCGCGCTCTTTGAAGGCTTTGGGACCAATCCTCAATGACCTGCTGCGCGACCCGGAGGCGAGGGGATAGGCCATGGACTCTCAGCACTCCCCTGTGGCGTTGCAAGAGACGCGCAACGAGGCCAAGGGCGCTTCGCAAAGTCCCGCTCGTGAACCGGCTGGCGCGGGCAAGAGCAAATCCTCTCTCCTGTTGGATTTCAGCCTGCTGCGCGATAACGCGCCGTTTCGCACTGTCGTCATCGCGCGGACGCTGTCGGTGTTTGCGTTGGGGATGCTGACCGTGGCGGCGCCGGTTCAAATTCAGGATATGACCGGCTCCCCTATGCAAGTCGGCATAGCCATAGCGCTCGGGGGCGGCGGCGCCTTTGCCGGGTTATTGGCGGGCGGCGTGCTTGCGGACCGGTGGGATAGACGCAAGCTCATCCTCTTTGCCCGATCGGTCTGTGGCCTCGGCTTCGCGGCGCTCGCCGTCAATGGCTTCAGCGCATCGCCTTCTGTGCTTGCGATGTATGTATTGGCCTTGTGGGATGGATTTTTCAGCGCGCTCGGCGTGACGGCGCTGCTTGCCGCAACGCCTTTCCTGGTCGGCCGCGAAAATCTTGCCGCCGCAGGCGCCTTCAACATGCTGACGGTGCGCATGGGCGGCATACTTTCTCCCGCCATCGGCGGGATTGTCATTGCCTCCTTCGGCGTTGGCTGGAATTACGTCGCAGCGACGATAGGGACGCTGATCACCGTCACTCAGCTCATGCGGCTCCCGCCGATGCCTCCCGCGAAACGCGAACCGCAGCATCCGCTGCGCGCTCTCGGGGATGGCATAGGATACCTGTTCGTCAACAGGCTTGTCGGCGCCGTCGTGGCGGTTGGCGCGCTTGTCAGTCTGGGGGCCGGCGTTCGCATTCTTCTGCCGGCCCTCGGCGAGGACGTCTACCGCGTCGGACCGTCGGCTGTTGGGTTTATGTATTCGGCAGCGCCGCTCGGCGCGACGCTCGCCGCTTTGACGAGCGGTTGGCTGGGCTGCTTTACCCGTTCCGGAGCGCTATTGCTTGCGAGCGGCGCGGCGGCGTTCGCCGCGCTGGGCGCGCTCGGAGTGGCGAGCGATTTTCTGGTGGCTTTTGGCGCTCTCGCGGGCTTTGGCTATTTGAGCTCGATCGCATCGCTTTTGCAGTTCACGCTCGTCCAGCGCCACACGCCGGATCAGCTACTCGGGCGCGTCAATGGCCTATGGGCCGCTCAGGCGATCAGCGGGGAAGCCTTCGGCGCATTGGCACTCGCCGCCTTGAGTCGCTTCTTCGCGCCGACGCCGGCCATTCTCACTTTCAGCGTGCTCGCGTTTCTATTGAGCGGAGCGATGGCGATCGGATTCCGTTCCCTGCGTTGCGTCTCGTTCAAGCAAAACGAAGATTTGCCTGCAACCCTCGAGGAGAACCCAGAGCCGCGACCTGCAACGCTTGGATAGCAAGAAAGCTTGATGCGCTTCCGCGCATGAAAGCGCCTTTGAATGAAGAAGAAACCGATAGCGACAGAGGTGCGACATGAATGCGATTAATCTTGCCCCTGCACTTTCGACTATTGAAGCCAACCCAACCTTTTTGTTCACATCGCCGCATCGAAGCATCAGGGCGTATGGCGTCGCCGAAAGGATCTGTCTCTCGGCGAGCGGCGCAGCGCATTCGGACAGTTTCCTGCAAACGGCCGTACAGGCTGCAATCGATCGGGCGCGCAAGGCCGGACAGGCCAATCCCATCGTTGCGGGCGCCATCCCCTTCGACATACGACAGCCTTGCTCCCTATTCGTGCCAATGGCCTACACGGTCTTCGCAAGAGAGTCGCTGCTCGTCGAAGACACACGCTCTGAGCGTGCGCCCACTGTGCTCGGCATGCGCAGCCTTCCCGATAAGGGCGGCTACAAGGACGCTGTCTCGCGCGCCATTGCAAGTTTCCGCGTCGGGAAAATGTCGAAGGCGGTACTATCGCGTATTCTTGAAATCGAGCTGGCGCAACCGGTCGACGTCGCGGCGATCTTGAACGCCTTGGTGAAGCAAAATCCGGGCGGCTACCATTTCAAGGCGCCTTTGGGCGATGGGGCCATATTGCTCGGAGCAAGTCCCGAGCTGCTGATCCGAAAGGACGGCGCCTCGATTCACACTAATCCTTTGGCTGGCTCTACAAAACGCAGATCGGACCCGGATGAAGATCAGCTGGCGAGCCGAACGCTGTTGCAGTCGAACAAGGACAATTTCGAGCATAGCCTTGTCGTGCACGAAATACAGGAAGCGCTGGCGCCGGTGTGCAAAGCTCTGAGGACGCCAGCTGAGCCAGCACTCATGAACACGTCGACGATGTGGCATCTTTCGACGCTGATCACCGGCGAACTTGAAGATCAGCAGACGTCAGCGCTTCAGCTCGCCTGTCGATTGCACCCGACGCCTGCGGTCTGCGGTTATCCGACCGCTGAGTCGCGATCGCTGATCGGCGACCTGGAGTCGTTCGATCGCGGCATTTTCAGCGGCGCGGTTGGATGGTGCGACTCAGAAGGGAATGGCGAATGGGCTGTGGCGATACGTTGCGGCACGGTTCGAGACAAGACGATCAGACTCTTTGCCGGCGCAGGCATCGTCGAGGCTTCTGATCCGGAATCGGAGTGGGCGGAAACTGAAGCGAAGCTGGGCACGATGCTACGCGCTTTCGGGATAGAGACGGGGCAACCCATATGCCAATAGAGTTCACGCCCTGGCCTGAAGCCTTCGCGCACAGATACCGCGACAAGGGCTACTGGCGTGGCGAGCCGCTGACGGAAATTCTGCAAAGGGCATTCCGTCGAAGTCCGGACGCTCTCGCGCTTATTTGCGGCGATCGACATATCACTTACGCGGAGTTGGGCGCCAACTCATCGCGACTTGCGTCTAGCCTCATGCGGCGCGGAATATGCTCTGGCGATACGGCGCTTGTGCAGCTTCCGAACATCGCCGAGTTTTATATTGTCTTCTTCGCGCTTCTTAAAATGGGCGTGGGGCCGGTCAACGCATTGTTTAACCACGACCGGTTGGAGATGACAGCCTATGCCGGACAGATTCAGCCGACGCTTCTGATCGCATCCGCTGAACATCATCTTTTCGCTGATGACGATTATGTGAAACGTTTGCAGAGCTTCGCGCCAACGCTAAGAGTTGTCGCGATCCACGGCCGAACTGAATACGCTGAAGAACTCGAATCGCTATGGGAAGGCGACTCAGGCTGCGCGGCGGATGAATTACGCCCTTCCGCGCCTGATCAGGTGGCGTTCTTCCAATTGTCAGGGGGGAGCACCGACGTTCCCAAGCTTATTCCGCGCACGCACGACGACTATTACTATAGCGTGCGGCGGAGCGCGGAAATTTGCCGTTTGACGCCTGAAACCCGCTATCTGTGCGCGCTTCCGGCGGCGCATAACTTTCCTCTGAGTTCGCCTGGCGCGCTCGGCATCTTTCACGCCGGCGGAACTGTCATCATGGCGCAGAACGCGAGCGCCGACCACTGCTTCGACCTCATTCGACGTCATAAGGCCAACTTCGCGGCGATCGTGCCGACGATCGCTTCGCTATGGCTCGACGCCGTCGCTGGCGACTCTTTTGAAGCGCCAAATCTCGATGTCATGCAGGTGGGCGGCGCGCGGCTCAGCGAGACGGTTGCTCGCCGACTCGTCGCCGTTTTCGGTTGCCGGCTTCAGCAGGTTTTCGGCATGGCCGAGGGCCTCGTGAACTACACGGGTCTCGATGACGATTCCGATCGCATCTTTACGACTCAAGGCCGGCCGATGAGTTCCGACGATGAGTTGAAAGTTGTCGACGCGAATGGCGAAGAAGCGTCCCCAGGCGATGTCGGAGAACTCTTGACACGCGGTCCTTATACGATCCGCGGCTATTATCGCTGCCCGGATTACAACGCCCGCGCCTTTGATAACGATGGCTTTTATCGCACGGGCGATCTCGTCGAAATGACGGTGGACGGATATTTAAGAGTCGTCGGCCGCAAGAAGGATCAGATCAACCGCGGCGGCGAGAAGATTTCTGCGGAAGAGATCGAGAATTTGTTGCTGCAGCACGACGCCGTTCTGCACGCCGCTCTCATTTCGATGCCAGACTCGCTGATGGGGGAGAAAAGTTGCGCCTACATTGTCACGAGCGACTCTGCACTCCGTCCGATCGCTTTGCGCAGGCACCTGCGCAGCCAGGGAATCGCCGAATTCAAGCTCCCAGATCGTTTCGAATTCCTCGATCAGATGCCGCTTACGGCCCTCGGAAAGGTCGACAAACGAACTTTACGTAGCGACATCCAGGCAAAGCTCAACGTCTAAACGATAGGAATGGACCATGGCCATACAATCCCTTGCGTCTTACGCCATGCCGAGCCCGGATTCGGTCATAAACAAAGTCGATTGGAACTTTGCTCCCGAACGCGCGGCGCTGCTCATCCATGACATGCAAGAATATTTCATCGGTTTCTACGGTGTGGAAAGTCCGCTGGTCAATCAGCTCATTTCAAACATTCGAAGGCTGCGCGCCTTTTTTAAGGCACACGGCGCGCCGGTGATTTATACTGCGCAGCCGATTGAGCAGAGCGACCGAGATCGCGGTTTATTGAACGATATGTGGGGACCGGGTCTGAACGCCCATCCGCATCTGCGCAAAATTATTGAGGCGCTCTCGCCGGAAGCCGACGACATTGTGCTGACCAAGTGGCGTTATAGCGCTTTCAAACGCTCGACGCTCGCCGAGATGATGAAGGACATGGGCAGAGACCAACTTGCGATCTGCGGCGTCTATGGGCACATCGGCTGCCTGACGACCGCGCTCGACGCCTTCATGCATGACATCAAGCCTTTCATGATCGCCGACGCAATTGGCGACTTTTCGCTCGAAGATCATCTCATGACTCTGAACTATGTCGCAGGGCGCTGCGGCATGGCGATCGGCGTCGAGGACGTGCTCGCCGCACGAAGCACACATTCCGCCTCGTTAACTAGAGAAGATCTCAAGAGGCAACTCTTGTCGGCGCTCGATGTCGAGGAATCGGAATTCGACGCTGACGAAAACCTTATCGATTACGGACTCGATTCGGTGCGCGTGATGATGCTGGTCACGGAATGGCGCAAGCTCGGCATAGATCTGAGCTTTGATGAGTTAGCAAGAGAGCCAACCTTGAACGGCTGGTGGAACATCATCGATCGGCGGCTCCCTGCAGCCGTTTCCGCGTGAAATCTGGGTGCTCGTCAATGGATTTTTCAGGGAAGCGGATCTGGGTGACGGGCGCCGGCCAGGGAATCGGCTACGAGACCGCGGCCCAATTCGCGGCGCTTGGCGGTGACGTAGTTGGATTGGACAAGAGCTTTTCGGGCTCAAACTATCCTTTCGCGACCGTGCGCCTCGACGTCAGCGAACGCGACCAGGTGCAAAGAGTCTGCGGAGCGCTACTGGAAGAGCGTGCGCAGTTGGATGTGCTGGTAAGCGCTGCCGGCGTCCTGCGTCTCGGTTTGACGGAAGAGCTGAGCTTTGACGATTGGGCCTCGTGTATGAGCGTCAACGTCTCCGGCCCATTTCACCTTTTTCAGCACACGATCCCGCAGTTCAAACGGCAGCGCTCGGGCGCCATCGTCAGCGTCGCCTCCAACGCCGCGCATACGCCGCGCATGTTGATGAGCGCCTATTGCGCCTCCAAGGCGGCGCTGACAAGTCTGACGCAATGCGTGGGCTTGGAACTCGCATCCTATGGCGTGAGATGCAATCTCGTGTCCCCCGGCTCGACCGACACCGCCATGCAGCGGTCGATGTGGCGTTCGGCTGAGGGAGAGAAGCAAGTGATCTCCGGCGATCTTCAATCCTTCAAATTGGGCATTCCGCTTGGAACGATCGCCGCGCCAGAGGAAATCGCGAGCGCCGTCGTGTTTCTTGCGTCGGATCTCGCCAGTCACATCACGCTTCAGGATCTTGTCGTCGATGGCGGCGCGACGCTTGCCTCCTAGGGGATGATCGAAGTGCGCACTTGCGCTTCCCGATGATCCTGCAGCAAACTTTTCTCGAGCGGCGCACGACTGAGCGCCATTGCGCACTTTATCGCAGAAGAAGAAAAAGCGAACAGTCTGTGCACACGAATTGCACGCGCGCCGATTCAAATATCTGAAATTTAGATTTATTCACTCCAATCCACCATCGGCGCCATGGAAAACCGGATATCCTCGGTGAATGCGTCATTGGCCGCATAGCCTTGCCATGGGCGGCAACCTGCCGTACGAACGCTGCGCAACACAAGGGAAACGTGGCGGCGCGGCTTGCGCCCGGAGAGCGCAATGAAGGAGAAGATCGACGCTTATCTGCTCCAAGAGCTGCATCGGGAGCTCA
Organism: Methylocystis sp. B8; assembly: GCF_005771425.1. GTDB lineage: Bacteria > Pseudomonadota > Alphaproteobacteria > Rhizobiales > Beijerinckiaceae > Methylocystis. The sequence goes on from NZ_VBTZ01000006.1 coordinate 68,374, forward strand.
GCGATATCGAGCAATATGACATCGATCCGCGCATTCGGTCCGTTTACGCCAAGGCTCTCGAGCTTTACTGGACTCTCTCGCGCCTCCTTGGCCTTGGGCGCCTGCATGATGGACGGTGGCGCACGCCTAATCCCGCCAAGGCGCAGGCGCTGCGCACGCGCCTCGAAGGAGCTATCCCGCCTCCGGCCGAGCGCAATCGGCTGCTGATCGATATGACGGCGACGCATCGCTTTGGCGGCCATTCGGGCGTGCAGCGCGTCGTGCGCGAAATCGCTCGCGCCTGCGTTGAAAGCGGCAAAGGGCTTCCGGTCTATCTCGAAGCGGGACGACTCTACGGCCACTTCAAGCACGACAATTTGCCTGACGCGATCGAGCTGCAGAAAGGTGACAAGCTGCTCTTGCTCGATTCCGGATGGGGCTTCGTCGAGGAATATCCGCCGCTCTTGGCGACGGCGCATGAGGCTGGCGCCGAAGTCGTCGGTTGCCTCTATGATCTTATTCCGCTGCGTTATCCGGCCGCCACCGCTGTAAAGAACAGCGCGCCTTTCATGCCTTGGTTCGAAAAGGCGCTGCTCAATTGCGACGCGATCGTCTGCATCTCGCAAAGCGTCGCGCATGACCTTATCGCCTATGTGCGCGAAAAGCGTCTCGTGGCGCCTGACAATATGCGGATTGGCTGGTGGCCGCTTGGCGCCGATTTTCGTGATTGTGGGAAAGAAGCGCCATCGAAGCTGGCGGAACAAATCGCTTCAGCGCCGACACCGTTCTTCATGAGCGTGGGAACGCTCGAGCCGCGCAAGGCCTATCCGATCGCTTTGGATGCCTTCGAACTACTATGGTTCGAGGGCTGCGACGCGCGCTATGTCATTGTCGGCCGGCCGGGATGGAACACTCGGGCGCTGCAACGCCGTATCCGGCGGCACCGCGAATACGGACGTCGGCTGTTCTGGCTCGATAATGCGAGCGATGCCGATCTTTCTCATCTTTATCCTCATGCGCGCGGGCTGATCTTTCCCTCCTTTGTTGAAGGCTTCGGCATGCCGCTGATCGAAGCCACGCATCACGGGGCGCGAGTCATCGCAAGCGACATTCCGGTCTTTCGCGAAGTCGGCGGCGACGAGGCTGTCTATTTCGACATTCTCGACCCGCAATCGCTCGCGACGCGGGTGCGGGAAGCGCTCGCGGAAACTAGAAAGGTCAGGGCTCCGGCGGTCATGACCTGGAGGGAATCGGCGGAGCGGCTCGCCGGGATGGTCGGTAGCGGGCTGTATCAGATAAACTCCGTTGGCCTGGCCGGTGCCCTTAAATCCGCGAAATAAAAGGCGTGCTCGAGTCGCGTTGCTACAGCTGTCGCTTCCGCCTATCTTCGGCGAGTTCGGTGAGAGCCTCTTTGCTCTCGCGAAGGGACCTGCATTGATGACAGCCAGCCTCTCCGTCTGCATTCCCGTTTACAATTTTGCGAAATTCATTCCGGAAACGCTCGATTCAATCCTGAATCAGGATGGTGGGGACGAGGTGGAGATCGTGATTCTGGACGGTGCCTCGATCGATAACACTGCTGAAATTATTACCGGTTACCAGCACAAACATCGCAACATAAACTATATCCGGCAGCCTCAGAAAGGCGGCATCGATCGGGACATGGCGAAGTCAGTGGAGCCTGCGACGGGCGACTATTGTTGGCTCTTTAGTGGCGACGACATCATGTGGCCGGGCGCGTTGCGGCGGATACTGAAGGAAATTCAAAGCGGCAACGATCTCTATTTGTGCAAGCATCTGGAGTACTATTTTTACGACGACAGATGGGTGGAATATCCGACCGTGGCGTGCAAGGACGGGGCCGTCTTTGAGCTTTCAGATCCGCTCAGCCGCCGCGTCTATTTCAGTAAAGCGGTTAACACCGAAGCGTTCTTCAGCTTTATCGGCGGCATCATCGTAAAGCGCTCGACGTGGAATCGCGTGCCGCTCAATGAAAATTTCGTCGGAAGCTGCTGGGGGCATGTCGCGCGACTTTTCGAATTGATGCCAAGCGGACTGAGCGTCAAATGCCTTTCCGGTGCGCTGCTCGCTCGGCGCCCCGATAACGACTCGTTCGCAGGCGGCGGCTTGGTCAATCGCTACCGCATCGCGATTGAAGGATTTTACGATATTGCCGACCACTATTTTGGCCACGACAGCACCGAGGCTTCCCACGTTCGGCGGGTGATCAGACATGAATTCCATCCGCTTGCCATGCAGCTCGGCAAATTCATGTGCTTCGTCAATCCGAATGGCGAGAATCGGGCGTTAATGGATAGTCTAATGAAGAAGGTCTATTCGGATTTTTCTTTGGACAGCTTTCGCGCCAAATTCGACTATTGGACGATGTCGCCGGCACGTTTCAGGCGTCGGCATTCTGAACTCTGCGCGCTGCATGAGCAGAAGCTTAAGGATCGCCAATAAAAAGCTTAAGGGTCGTCTCTTAGCTGGATGCAGCGCTCGTTCGGCAAGCCATTCACTTCACGCCAGCCGATTCAAGAATTCCGTCGTGGCGAGCGCTCCTTCTCCAAACATTGAGCTTGCCTCATCATCGCTTTGGCTTCGCTACGAAACTTAGCAGGCGACTCCATAGGGAGATTTTCGGTTCGTCAATGTTGGCGAAGTTTCTCGCAACATAAACATCATTTGGCTCAAGGCGGCGCCACATCGCGTAGCCAGCCTTTTTCATGAACTCGATATATTCGTCCTTCTGAAACAGATTTTCGAGGATGACGACGCTCGGATTATACTTTTCCAGCGACAGCCCTCGCATGACGTTCAGCTCCCAGCCTTCGACGTCGATCGCGAGTATATCGATATGATCAATATCCGGCTCGTGTTCCTTCAAGATTGTATCTAAGCGCCTCACTTTTACCGGCACGGTTTTTATCCGTGTGCTGCTTTTGACGGTTTCGTGAAGCTTCGCGAATTCGTCTTTTATGCCAAGCGAGGAAAAAGACTCGAAAGAAACTTGCCCCCCTAAATAGTCGGCGCCCTGAGAATCGACGACGAAGAAATCCACGTTGTCGGCATCGACGTCGCTACAAGCATATTCATAGACTTCGTGTCCGCGGGTTCGATGGGCCGCGCAAAATTCGGGATTTGGCTCGATCGCGACGATTTTCCATCCAAGGTCGCGGAATCTTGCGCTGATGGACAGATAGTCGGGAAGCGCGGCGCCAACCTCGACAAAAACGCCCGGCTCGCTCCTATTCTTGAAGAATTTATCGTGGACCAGGATGTCCACGTCTTTTTCGGCTGTCATGCCTACCTGCCTTGCCGCCCCACGCCAAACATGCGTTTGATCGCCGTCATCTTGTCCTCTTGAGGAGGGCGCGACGCTTGCGATTGTGACTGCGCGAGCAATTCCCGCCAAACAGGCTGGGCTTTTGCCATGCGCACGGACTCGGCGTCGAGCTTTCTGAACACAAATCCGGCGAAACCGTATTCGCTGCCCTCATATTCGAAATCTTCGATTCCTTCGGACCAGATTGGCGGGTCGACGAGCGCGCAATCTTCCATCGCGTTGATCAGTCTTTCGTGCAAGTCACGGGTCGTGTACAGCCGATGGTCGACGATCGGCTTGATTTGGCCCGGCCGCCAGCCTTCCTTGAAATCCACGGTCAACACCGCGAGACCCCCGGGTCGGAGGAACTCGCTGATGATGCGGACGAATTGCTCGTCATCGGCGACATGTTCAAGAACCGATACGCTGAGGCACAGGTCATAGGAGCCTAGCTGGGCCCAAGGTGAGCGATAAAAATCGAGCAGCGTCATCCCATTGACGTTGGGATCGATCTCATCGATCTGATAACCCTGAGCGCGGAGCGTGGCGACAGCGGTATCTTCAAACGAGCCCGCCGCCATGATTCGCGCGTTGGGGCATTCGGCGAGAAAACGCCGCGCCGTGTCGAGCGCAAAGCCTTGCTGAATATTGGCGCGCTCGATCTTGCGGGCGAGCATGTCGGGGACATATTTTTCCAGATCCCCAATGGCGTCGCTATAAGCGGCGCGCGAGCGATCATCGAGAATCTTATTGAAGCCGCGGCGATCGGGCGTCGCGCGGCTCGCCTCTCGCGCCCTCATTGCGTCGATTATAGACCTGTTCAACTCGGCTATGACCCGTTCCGGCGCGGCGGCCGCCCGCAGGGCGTCGAGCATGGAAGCGTCGCCTTCGGCGATATCGATCAAGCGGCGATCTTCGATGAAAATCGAAGGATTGACGTGGAACATATGTCGGAACATCGCCGATCGAGTCAGCGCGAAGGGACGTCCGCACGCCAAGGCAAAGTCGACACAACTTGATATGCCAGATGTCGGCATATCGTCATAGAGGAATGCGTTCATCGTATTGCCCGCGAGGAACTCGATGATTTGCGCATTGTCGAAAAAGTGGTTGGTGACGACAAGTTCGACCCCCGGCTTAGTGATCGATTTTTTGCATCGTTCAATTGTCTGGGCAATTTGGGCGTCCGAAACAATATCGGGATTGTCGTGCTTAGGCATATTAAGTCGGATGATCGCGCGATCGAATTGTTCGTTGACGAGCGCGCAGAGCCGTTCGAAGCCCTTGCCTGGCGTAGCGAAGCCAAACGAGCCGATCGTGAATGTCTCCGGCGCCGGCGGAAGCTTGCCGGGAGAGGTTGGGAGAAAGCGCGGGGCGCGCAGAGCGACCGGATTGCGCGGAATGAGCGTAGGGTCGAGACAAATTAAAAAGTCGAACGGCGCTACGCCAGACCCGTCGGCAATTTCCTGACTGGCCTGATGGAGGAGACAGAACAGCGGTGCCTGCAACTCATTGACTGGCGCGTCGGTCAGCCACGCCATCGTGCTGGGGTGGTGATTGAATAGGATGGCGTCTGGCCTTCTTTCCTGAACGACAGTCTGCAACTCATCGAAACTATCACATTCGGCGTAAGACCAGACAATCGCGTGGTCTTTCGACAACACGTCGTGGAGATTTCTGCCGTATTGATAAACGCCGCAATGCTCTCCCCTATGCGATACGATCAGCCCCGTGAGCATTTGGCGTCTCCATGCCGCTTGGCGTAAAGCGATAATCAGACGATTTCAATTTCAGGGAAGGGGAAGATCATTTTGCCGCCGCCCGCAAGATATTCCTGCTCGCGCGCCAATATGCCTTCCTTGAAGTGCCAAGGGAGCACCAGGAAATAGTCCGGCTTCATGGCGCGCGCTTCCGCTTCCGAAATAATCGGAATGTGCGTGCCGGGCGTGAAGCAGCCGAATTTGTCGGGATTGACCTCAGCGATAGCGTCGACGAGATCTGGGCCGATTTGGCAGAATTGCAGGACGACATTGCCTTTAGTTGAGGCGCCGTAGCCTAGGATTCGCTTGTTGTCATCCTTGAGGGCGCGCAGCAGCCGGCGCAAGTCCTCGCGATGTCGGAACACGCGATCTTCGAAATCGCGATAGGGACGAGGCGTGTTCAGCCCCATACGCTCCTCTTGAGCAAGCAGCCAGTTTATGACCGCGAGATTGCGTTTTCGCTGTCCGTTTTTATGGCCGGCAGTCACGGCGAAACTGCCGCCATTGATGGCGTTCATCTGCACATCGAGGACCTCAAGATCGGCGGCGTCGAGGATCTTCTTGATTACGCCGAGCGAGTAATATTCGACATGCTCATGGCAGATCGTGTCATAGGAGGTCAGCCGCAGCATCGAGGGCATGTAGCTCTGCTCAAAGTGCCAGACGCCATCTGGTGCGAGGACCTTGGCGACCTCTCGCGCAAACCAGACTGGATCATCGAGATCGTAGAACATCGCGATCGATGTGACGATCTTGGCCTTCTTCGGTGAGAGCCGTTCAAACGCTTGAGAAGAGAAGAACTCAGGGGCGAGCCTTATGTCGTCAGGGTAGTATTGCCGGAATTTCGCGCCGGTCGGATCAATGCCGATGCGCGCGAGGCCCGATGTGGAATAGGCCTTGAGAGACGTTGCGTCGTTCGAGCCGATGTCGAGCACCGCGTCGCCAGGTTTGAGATCGGCAAAGCGCTCGAGATGGGCGATCTTTTGGCTCAGATGACGCACCATCGATTGGTTGAGCCCTGAGCGATAACCGTAATTCTCTCCGTACATCTCGTTGGCTTCATAGCTGTGCGCTAGCTGAAGCAACCCGGATTCAGGACACCAGACAAGCTCCAAAGGGCCGACCGTGACAGGCGTTTCGCGCGAGCTTGGAAAGACGCCGGTCAGCGCTTGGTCGCCAAGCGACAGAACGGAGACGAGATTAGTGGAGCCGCCAACACGGCATTTGGTGATTCTCTTCGTCATGTTTCCAAATCCCCCGCGCACTCACCCCTGAACGGTTCATGCTTGCCGGGGTCCAAGATCGTGGCCCGAAAAGCTTTTCCGCGCATGCTTTGCTCCGAAACGCACCGAAGTCTTGGCCTCAAGACGGCGAAGGTGTCAATCTCCTGCGGATTAGAACGGCAGATACTGATAGAGCCAGTTCTCCGAAAGCACTTCGTCGCCGTTCCGTAGGTAAAGACGCATTTCCACAGGGTCGCGGCCTTCGACGGTCAGATCGAACTGCGCTCGCCAATGGCCCGGAACATTGTCGAAAACCGCCTCGGTGAAAACGTAAGAGAAGGTTCCGCGAGAAGCCCACAACACGGGTTCGGGCTTCACGCCGAAGGGGAGCTTTGCGAGCGGCTCGCCGAGAAATTCCACCATGAATTTGCGTACGCCCTTGGGACGCGGCTTGCCGGGCTGCCCGCCATTGCCGAGTCTGGTCGCGATGCAACGGGCGAGCGGCGTCGGATAGGGCTCATCGGCCAGCCAGTGCAGCCGATAGGAATAGTCGAATGAAGCGCCGGCGACGGCGGGCTTCTCGGGCGCCCACAGCACGACGATGTTGTCGTGGATCTCGTCGTCCGTCGGGATTTCGATGAGTTGAACCGCGCCCTTGCCCCAGTCGCCCTTGGGCTCGATCCAAACGCTCGGGCGGCGATCGTAGAAGACGTTGTCGAGATAGTGGTCGTAGTTGCGATCGCGTTGCATCAGGCCGAAGCCCTTGGGATTATTGTCGCCGAACGCCGATGCAATCACCCGGTTCGGATTGTTCAACGGCCGCCATAGGCGCTCGCCATCGCCCGTCCACATGCTTAATCCGTCAGAATCGTGCACTTCCGGCCGCCAATCGATCGCCGTCGGCTTTGCGGTCTCCGAAAACCAGTACATCGAAGTGAGCGGCGCGACGCCGAAGCGGGTGAAGGCGCCGCGCAAATGCAGAGAGCAGTCGATGTCCATGACCACGCCTTTGCCGCGCGTCATCAGAAAGCGATATGCGCCAACAATCGAAGGCCCTTCGAGCAGCGCGTGCAGGATGACGCCGTCCTCCGTCTCCGGACCGATGTATATTTCGGTGAAATCGGGGAATTCTTCGCTGGCTCCGGCCTGCCAGGTGTCGAGCGCAACCCCTCGCGCTGACATCCCATATTGACGCAATTCGCCAATCGCACGGAAATATGACGCGCCGAGAAAGGCGACCCAGTCGTTTCTCTTCCAGTCGAGCGCGCCGTCCTTCGCCTCCTGAATGCGAAATCCGGCGAAGCCGGCGCCGGGCGGCAATTGGCGCGCAATCGAATCTGCCGGCATGTTGAAGTAGCTCGTATCGTAAAGGACCTCGCGCGCCTCGCCGTTTTCGACGACGTGGATGCGCACCGCCTTTTTGAAGAACATGCCGAGATGAAAGAACTCAACTGGAAAGCGCTCCTTGGCGTCGGCGAAGAGCGCATGGTCGGTGTTGTAGGTAATCTGCCCCCACTTCTCGTAATCAATTTGCGAGACGATCTCGGGAGCAGGGATATTCGGCTTACGATAGGGCTCCTTGACGAGCTGTTGCACCCTTTGCTTGAGCGCCTCGAAGGAGAACGGTTGCGGCTCGCTGAGCCGGAGATTGGAGACGCTCGTCGCCGCCTCGCTGCGGGTCGCGCCAACGGCGCCTAAAGCGCTGGTCGCCGCCGCCGCCTTGAGAAACGAGCGACGATCCTGCTTCTCGACCATCTCGGCGTCCTTGCTGCGAAGTTTGGGAGATGCGCGTTTGGCGCTGCGGCCGCCGCGAGTCTTTCGTGGGGCGCGAGTCATGAAGAGGCAGGACCTTAGTCAGCCGCGTATCGGCTCATTGCGAAGGGCGGTCCGCATGAAGAAGTAGAGTCCGACGAGGCCGGCGAGCGAGAAGATGATTTCTAACCCCCGGCTGATCAGGGGATCGAGCTGGAACAGGCCGCCCAGCGCCCAGCCCGCCGCCCAGGACGCGCCGACGAGCTCGGTGCCGACGAGGATCGCTACGGCGACGAGCGTCGATAGGTGCAGATAGTTGATGGGCTTCTGGCTCATGACGCCATTCTCGAGCTTACCTTAAACAGCGGCGGGGCCGCGTCGCGTGGTGCTATAGCAAAGGCTGACGCAAGGCAAGCCGGACCAGGCCCGCTTTGCCGCGACGTGATATGAGAAGTCACTGATTCAGAAAGATTATTCTGCGTAGGGCGAAGCCCGGCCTTCATTTTTCACGGTCTTTCCGCTTGTATGTTTTTGCCCCGCAATGATAATCGGCGCCACCGAAGGCGTGGCGCATCTGCACGTCGCGCAGCGCGAAAGGGCGAAGTTTGTCGCAACCCGCCAGCAAGAGCTATCTCAACCGCAAATCCGTTCACAAGATCATCGCCGATCATGCCGCCTCCGAAGGAGACGGGCTTAAGCGCGCGCTCGGCTGGGCGTCGTTGATGTCGCTCGGCGTCGGCGGAATTATCGGCGCCGGCATTTTCGTTCTAACCGGCACGGCGGCGGCGAATTACGCCGGGCCCGGCGTGATGATCTCCTTCGTGCTGTCGGGCCTCGCCTGCGCCTTTGTCGCGCTCTGCTATGCCGAACTTGCTGCGCTCATCCCCGTATCCGGCAGCACATACACCTACACTTATGTCACTCTCGGCGAGATTTTCGCCTGGATCATCGGCTGGAATCTCGTGCTGGAATACGCTGCCGGCGCCGCCACTGTGGCGGTCGGTTGGGGCGGCTATTTCAATCGCGTGATGCAAGGTTTCGGCATCAAGGTGCCGTCGCAATTTACCACCGCCTTTTTCGCCGATCCGACCGCACATGGCGCGCCGCCGGACGCCGTGCATGGATTGTTCAACGTCCCGGCCGCCGGTATCGTACTGTTGCTGACCGCGCTGCTCGTGCGCGGCACGACCGAGTCGACGCTTTTCAATAATGTCATCGTCGCCATCAAAGTCACTGTCGTGCTGTTGGTGATCATTGTCGGCGCTGCGCATGTCGACGGCGCCAACTGGTCGCCGCTCATCCCTGACAACACAGGGGAATTTGGGACCTATGGCTGGAGCGGCGTGGTGCGCGGCGCGTCGGTCGTCTTCTTCGCCTATATCGGCTTTGACTCAGTCTCGACCGCGGCGCAGGAGGCGCATAATCCGCAGCGTGACGTGCCGATTGGAATCATCGGCTCGCTCATAGTCTGCACGATTCTCTACATCGCCGTGGCGGCGGTCGCGACCGGCGTGGTGAATTACAAGGAGCTCGGCGTTCCCGACCCGATGGCGCTGGTGATGGACCGCACCGGCGTTTCCTGGCTCGCCTGGGCCGTGAAACTCGGCGCGCTTGCCGGACTGACGACGGCGATTTTGGTGCTGCTCTATGGCCAGACGCGCATCTTCTTCGCGATGGCGCATGATGGCTTGCTTCCACCGATTTTCGCGCGGCTTCATCCCGAATGGCGCACGCCCGCCGTTAGCCAGATCCTCGTCGGCGTCGTCGTCGCTCTCGCCGCCGGTCTGTTGCCGCTCGATATTCTCGGCGAGATGGTCAGCATCGGCACGCTCGCGGCTTTTGCGCTCGTTTGCATGGCCGTGATTCACTTGCGCAAAATGCATCCGGAACTCAGTCGTCCTTTCCGTGCGCCTGGAATTCCTTGGCTGCCCATCGCCGGGATTTTGTCCTGTTTTGCGCTGATGGTCGCGCTTCCGCTCGACACCTGGCTGCGGCTGCTGATCTGGACGGGGGTTGGGGTTGGGATTTACCTGGTTTATGGGCTTAAGCATGCGAAACGACTCAACTGATTGAGTCGAAGAGCCTTGATCGCTGTTCGAAAGGTGCAGGCGGGGGAACACTCAGCCGCCAGGAAGGTTACGAATAAGTTCCCCGACCGTTAATCAAAACGGATTACTCGGGGGGTGACCTTCGAGTAGCGTCGAACAGGGTTCGGGCGAAATGAATGCGCCGGCAATTGTCTGGTTTCGCAATGATTTGCGCGTAGCCGACAACCCGGCCCTCACCGCGGCGGCGCGAACTGACGCTCCACTCGTCGCGCTTTATGTTCTGGATGACGAGAGCCCCGGCGAATGGAGCCCGGGCGCGGCGGCGCGCTGGTGGCTGCATCATTCTCTTGCGGCGCTAGCCGAGAGCCTCGCTGAGCGAGGCGTGCAGCTGACTCTGCGCCGCGGTCGGGCTCAGTATGTTTTTGAACAGATCGTCGCCGAAATCGGCGCTGGCGCTGTCTTCTGGAACAAGCTTTACGAACCTTGGGCGATCCGGCGGGACGAGGAAATCACCGCGCAATTGCACGATGATGGCGTCGAAACCCACTGCTTCCATGAGTCCTTGCTCTTCGAGCCAGAGACCCTTCGCACCAAACAGGGGGAAAGCTTTCGCGCGTTCACGCCCTTCTGGCGCGCCTGCCTCGCCGCGCCGCCGCCTGAGGCTCCTCTGCCTGCGCCGACTGGCCTGCACGCCGCGCCGCTCCCGCCCCACAGCGACGATCTCGACGCCTGGCGCTTGCTGCCGCAGAACCCCGACTGGGCGGTGGGTATGCGCAAGGCGTGGCTCGTTGGCGAGACGGCGGCCCGCGCTGAATTTGCAGACTTCGCGCGTCACCACGTCGTCGATTACAAGGCCGAGCGCGACTTCATGGGGCGCGTCGGCGTTTCGCGGCTCTCCCCGCATTTGCACTTTGGCGAGCTGTCGCCTCGAGAAGTTTGGCGCGCGATTAGCGAGCCAGCCAGCATCGGCGGCGAGGCCTACTTGCGGGAGCTCGGCTGGCGCGAGTTCTGCCATCACCTGTTGATCGCCCATCACGACTTGCCGGAGCGTCCGCTCGACAGGACCTTCGAGCGCTTTCCCTATCGCGATGACGAGAGGGCGCTAGACGCCTGGCGAAACGGCCAGACCGGCTATCCGCTCGTCGACGCGGCGATGCGCGAATTGTGGATCACGGGCTGGATGCACAATCGCGCGCGGCTCGTTTCGGCGAGCTTCCTGATCAAGCACCTTCTGATCGATTGGCGAAAAGGAGAGCGCTGGTTCTGGGACACGCTGGTCGACGCCGATCTCGCCAACAATAGCGCCAACTGGCAGTGGGTGGCGGGCTGCGGCGCCGACGCCGCGCCTTACTTCCGCATCTTCAATCCTGCGCTTCAGGGGGAAAAATTCGATCCGGACGGCGCCTATGTGCGCCGTTACGTGCCTGAGCTCGCTGAGCTCGACGCTCACTACATCCACCGCCCCTGGACGGCGCCAGAGGATGTCTTGCGCGCGGCCGGCGTGCGGCTTGGCGACACCTATCCCCATCCCATCGTCGATCATGCTGAGGCGCGGGATCGCGCGCTCGCGGCATTCGAATGGATGCGGGGCCAAGCCTCATTGCGAGAGGCGTAGCGGCACAGCAATCTAGAGTCGCGACCAGAAGTCTGGATTGCTTCGCTTCGCTCGCAATGACGGCGGTTTAGGCGCTGCCCTGCATCACCGCGCCTGCGCTACAATGACGCGATCGCTCGCAAATTGCGCCATGATCCGGTAAGCCAGCGGCATGGTTGAACATATTCGCCCCTTCGAAGAAATCCGTATGTTGCTGGCGGCGCTGCCTGGACCCGACCCGGCGGCCGTGGCGGCGGCGCGGGCGCGTGACGTTCTGCTGACCAAGCCGCCTGGCGCTCTCGGTCGTCTCGAAGAGATCGTCGAATGGCTCGCCGCCTGGCAGGGCAGGGCGCAGCCCTCGATCGAACGCCCGCTGGTCGCGGTATTTGCGGGCAATCATGGCGTCGCGGCGCAGGGCGTTTCGGCGTTTCCGGCGAGCGTCACACAGCAGATGGTGGCGAATTTCCTGAGCGGCGGCGCGGCGATCAATCAGATCTGCAAGGCGCATGGCGTCGGCCTCAAGGTCTTTGAACTCGCCCTTGAACAGCCGACGGCGGATTTTACCGAGGCGCCGGCCATGGACGAGCGCGAGGCTGCGGCGACCTTCGCCTATGGAATGGAGGCGATCCAGGACGAAGTTGACCTTCTGGCGCCGGGCGAAATGGGCATCGGCAATACGACAAGTGCGGCGGCGATCTATGCAGCGCTCTATGGGGGGCCCGCGTCGCGTTGGACCGGACGCGGCGCCGGCGTCGACGAGGCGGGACTTGTGCGAAAGAACGCCGCGATCGACCGCGCGCTGGCGCTGCATGGCGCGCATTTTGCTGACCCTTTGGAAATCCTGCGTCGGGTCGGCGGACGGGAAATCGCGGCGATGATGGGCGCAATCGCCGCCGCGAGGCTCAATCGAATTCCCGTCGTGCTAGACGGCTATGTCGCCTGCGCCGCCGCAGCGCTGCTTCATGCGATTACGCCCGAGGCCATTGCGCATTGCATGGCCGGCCATGTCTCGGCGGAGGGGGCGCATCGCGATGTTCTGGCCCGGCTCGGCAAGCGCCCGCTGCTCGATCTCGATATGCGGCTTGGCGAAGGCTCTGGCGCCGCCCTCGCCATAGGCTTGATCAAAGCCGCGTTAGCGTGCCACCGGGATATGGCCACCTTCGAGACTGCCGGCGTTTCGGAAAAATCAAAATAATCGCCCACGGCCAAGCTCCGCTCTCAAGAAACTGTCACATCCGCATGCGCATTGAATTGAAAACCGAACGCCGGCTGCCGAAGCCGCTATGGAGCGCGGTTTCATGATCTCACTTTCATCCCCATATCCGGCTGCGTTCCTGATCGCGGCGCTCGTGGCCGCCTTGCTCTTTCATCTGAGCAGGATCATAGGCCCCCAGCGGCTGGTTCATACGGCTTACGCCGCCGCCGCCATAGGGCTAATCTATCTGTTGGGTTCCGCCGCCTTCGGCTGGGCGTTCGTCAGCGAAGGCGCGCTGCTTTGGGTCTTTCTCGCGCTGTTCGTCCTGGCTGGCGCTATGGCGGCGCGTCGGCGCGCGACGCTTGGCGCAATCGGCCTGCCATGGCTCTCGGCGCTGATTCAGCTCGGCGTCGTCGCTTACATGTTCGCGCCGGAGTCATTCCGAAAACCGCCGGTGACGGCGGCGCTATTCCTATATTTCGTCTTCGAGGCGGCGGTCTGGCTGCACGGACGTGAGGAAGAGGCGGCGACATCAGACGATGACGATCGCGAACATCCGCCGCTGTTCCCGCCGCGACGCCGTCGCGGGATCGCAGAAGTCTCGCTGGCCGTCGCGGCTGTCTCGATCGCCTTTCTGCTCATCGCCGGGCCGCAAGCGGCGCGTGTCAATTCGGAGGCCGCGGTACAGCAAGAGTCTCAACCCGAAGAGACGGCATCGAGCGGTGAGACGATCGGCGCCGAGCAGCCCGCCTCGGAGGCCAATTCAGCTGCTTCCGACGAAGCGCCGACGGAGGAGGGCCGACAAAGCGCTCCCTCAGAAGCGGCCCCACAAGTCGCTGGCCATACGCCCGTCGAGCGCCCCGCGACCACGGCGACGGAACTTGAAGTTTATACGGCGCGCGCGGGCGACACGTTTAAATCCATCGCCAAGCGCGTCTACGGCGCGACGAGCAAATGGCGAGCGATCGCTGAACTCAATCCGGACCTGAAGTCGAAAAAGCTACGCGCGGGTCAGCTCGTCAAGTTGCCCGCAGCGCCCACGCGATGACGCATTCTGATCCGAGTCAGCGCCTAAAGCGCGGCGTCTGAATTGGTTCTCGCGCCTGCGCCAATGGCGGACAATTCTATTGTCTCGTGTTCGGTCATCACGAAATCAAGCCGCTCATCGTGCGGCTCGATCGGCACATGATCCGCTTCCTGGCACGAATAAGCGACGCCGATAGCAATTACCGGTTTTTTGGCGCGAAGCGCTGAGAGCGTGGCGTCATAGATGCCGGCGCCATAGCCGAGTCGAAAACCACGCCTATCAAAGGCGGCTAGCGGCAAAAAAACGATGTCCGGCTCGTAAGCCGGATTGTTTTCGGAAGGCTCCGATAGGCCGAAGGGCCCTTTGACGAGATCATCGCCTGGCGTGAAGGCGCGAAAGACCAGCGGATGACGCACCTTGTGCATCACCGGCAGCGTTACGCGGTAGCCTTCCACAGCCAGGGCATCGATCAATGGGCGCGTGTTCAACTCGCTGCGGATCGGCCAATAGACGGAAACGACGGAAGGCGTGTCGAACCCCGCCTCGCGCGCAATGCCGGTGACGAGGGCCACGCCTCGGCGTGCGATCGAAGCGGCCGCCTCATGCGACTCGCGCGGCGTGACAAGATCGCGACGCGCCAGGAAGCGTCGCCGCAGCTCGGCTTTCAGATCGCTCATGAAAAGAGCAATAGCAGGGAAGGAGAGTGCGGGCCACAAGAGCCGTGGGACATCGATCCCGGGAACCTACAACGTAGGTGGGCGCCGTGTGACCAAGCCCACGAGCGAGGCCAGGGACAGCTCCCATAAGGATCGATAAGGCCCCGGGGAATAATAGTCCTGCACGCACCCCGCAGCGCCGCCCAATGAATGTAGCGTCGCGCGCGGGGGAGCGCCAGTAGGTTAAAGCATTTCGCTTATGCGAGCGCCAATTCGAGCGGCGCTGACTCTTCGCTTTTCTTGCTTTCCGCGGACATGCGCTTGATCCGCGTCAGGGTAAACAAGCCGAAGGGCGCGAGCGGCCGGCGCTCGACAAGTCTCATGCGCGGGTTCCGGTCGATCCAGTCGCCGATGATCGACCAGGGAAATTGTGGACGCCAGCCGAGTTTGGGCGCCATATGGCGATCGAGCCACGCCTCGAACAAAGCGATCGCGTCGTCCTTGCCGCTCACATGATTGACGAGCACGATCTCGCCGCCGGGCCGCAGCACGCGCGCGAGTTCGTCGAGCACGGCCTGAGGCTCGGGGACGACCGTCAGCATGTAGGGAGCGACAACGCAGGCAAAGGTCGCGTCGGGGAAAGCCATCCGCGTCGCATCCATCTTCACGAGGCCGGCGACATGATCGAGGCGCTCACGACGCACGCGCTGCGCCGCCCGGCGCAGCATCGGCTCCGACAGGTCGACGCCGATGACTTGCGTGTCGGGAGCGAACATCGGCAGTTCGAGGCCGGTGCCGACTCCGACGTCGAGAATTGGTCCGCGCGCTTTCGAGGCAGCCGTCGCGGCGGCGCGTCGCCCGGGCTTCAGCAAGATATCGAAAGTCAGATCGTAAATCGGCGCCCAGCGCGCATAGGCGGCTTCGACATTGCCGTTGTCCAACGTTTCGACTTCGCGCAAATAATTTCTTGCTTCGCTCATCGAGGCGCCCTTCGCCCTTCTGCGACGCGCAGCGGCGACGCCTTCGATGTCATTACCGTCGCAGCTGGCTCGACCGCGGCGATGAACCCGCCGCCCAGCACGCGCGACTCTTCCTCGTCTGTGTCGTAGAAGACGCACGCCTGCCCGGGCGAGACGCCAGATTCGCTTGACGCGAAGACGACAGAAGCGGCGCCATCCTCGCGGGCGATCAGCCGCGCCGGCGCTGGCGGTCGCGTCGAACGCACACGCGCCATGATGTCAACGCCCTCGGGCGGCAGAGATGAGAGCGATCCCTCGCCGATCCAGTTCACGTCGCGTAGCTTCACCGCGCGCGTCTCAAGCGCCTCGCGAGGCCCGACGATGACTTGCGCCTTCGCCGCGTCAAGGCGCAAGACGTAAAGCGGCTCGGCGTCGCGACCGGCGACCTTGGCGCCAAGGCCGAGCCCGCGCCGTTGCCCAATGGTGTAATGAATGACTCCGGCGTGACGCCCCAGCACACGGCCGTCGATATGCACGATCTCGCCGGGCACGACCGCCGCCGGCGCAAGCCTTTCGACGACATCCGTATAGCGGCCGGTCGGCACGAAGCAGATGTCCTGGCTATCAGGCTTATCCGCGACTTCGAGGCCGAAGCGACGCGCCATCTCGCGAACTTCGGCCTTGGTGTAGTCGCCAAGCGGAAAGAGCAGCATCCGCAACTGTTCGCTCGTCGTGGCGAACAGAAAATAGCTCTGATCGCGCGACGCGTCCTTGGCGCGGTAAAGCGCGCGTCCGCCATGTCCGTCCTCGCGAGCGGAAATGTAATGTCCAGTCGCGAGCGCATGCGCCCCAAGGTCCTTGGCCGTCTCCAGGAGATCGGCGAATTTGATGAACTGATTGCAGGCGACGCAGGGCACGGGAGTTTCGCCGCTGGCGTAGCTCGCGGCGAATTCGTCGATCACCTTTTCGCGAAACTTGGTTTCATAATCGAGGACGAAGTGCGGAATGCCGAGCCGCGCCGCGACGCTGCGCGCATCATGGATGTCACGACCGGCGCAGCAGGCGCCCTTGCGATGCGTGGCCTCGCCATGATCGTAAAGCTGCATCGTCACGCCGATGACATCGAAGCCCTGTTCCTTCAGCAGCGCGGCGACGACGCTTGAATCGACGCCGCCGGACATGGCGACGACGATTCGCGTCTCGCGCGGCGAGGAAGGCTGCGGCGCATGATCCGATACGCTATTCGTCATTAACGGAAGCGACGCCTGTCTAAGCACGTGGGCGAGATGAATGGAGGCGCAAATCGAACGCCCGGCCCGCCGCGCATCGGTGAGGCCGCTTTCATCATTTAGAGCATCACCTGTCCAAGAGGCAATCCTGTCAGCGCTTTTTGACCGGAGAAAGCCGCCATTTTAGCGTCATATTGTTCGCAGCCGCCATCGCTGCTATGACGCCGCGGCGTTTAAGGCGCGGGGACGGATTAAATGGCGGCGATGAAACTCCTGGCTGGCAATTCCAACCGGCCGCTGGCGGAGGCGATCGCCGCCCATCTCGGCGTCCCGCTTTGTCGCGCCCAGGTTCGCCGCTTCGCCGATCAGGAGATCTGGGTCGAAATTTTGGAGAATGTGCGCGGGCAGGACACGTTTGTGATCCAGTCCACGTCCGCGCCAGCCAACGACCATCTCATGGAGCTCCTAATCATGATCGACGCGCTGCGCCGCGCCTCGGCGCGCCGCATCACGGCGGTCATTCCCTATTTTGGCTACGCCCGTCAGGACCGCAAGCAAGGGCCACGCACGCCGATCTCTGCGAAGCTCGTCAGCAATCTGATCACGAGGGCGGGCGCGGACCGTGTCCTGACGGTCGATCTCCACGCCGGTCAGGTGCAGGGCTTCTTCGATATTCCGACAGACAACCTTTTCGCCGCGCCGGTGATGGTGGTGGACATCAAGTCGCACCTCGAACTCAAGAACGTCATGGTCGTGTCGCCGGACGTCGGCGGCGTCGTGCGCGCACGCGCGCTGGCGAAGCGCATCGACGCGCCGCTCGCGATCGTCGACAAGCGACGTGAACGCGCGGGCGAATCCGAAGTCATGAACATCATCGGCGACGTCGATGGCCACAATTGCATTCTCATCGACGACATCGTCGATTCCGGCGGCACGCTGTGCAACGCCGCTGAAGCCTTGCTCGCTGCGGGCGCAGGATCAGTATACGCCTACATCACACACGGCGTGCTGTCGGGCGCCGCGGCTGAGCGCATCGCAAACTCCAAGCTGAAGCAACTCGTGGTCACGGACACTATCCGTCCGACAGCAGCCGTTGAAGCCGCGCCCAATATTCGCGTCATTCCGATCGGCCATCTGATCGGCGAGGCGATCGCACGAACGGCAAGGGAAGAGAGCGTCTCAAGCTTGTTCGATTAGGTTTCCCGCCGGGGACATCGGCGGCAAGGCGGCAGCCTTGTCGAGGCAATCGAATCACGCCGCGCGTCCCCGCGTCCGGTCGACGTGACAATCTACGACGCTGCCCGGCCACACAAAATCTATTGTCCCGGCGCGTTTTCGAAGCTCATCGTCTCTCTACCGCGTGCGGCCGTGCGAACGCATCTGCACGACATCGACAGCCAGTTGCGACATTACTCGTGGACGCTCGCGGACTTGGCGCGAGTCGCCTTTTTTCACCGCCTTCAATCGGCAATCAATTGGCGTCTCGTGTTGCATAAATCTGACAGTTAGTAAGGAGACTTTATTGTAAAGCTGAAGGATCATCGGCTTAATGCCGTTTCAGGAATATTCGCATGAGGCGTTCACGTCGCTTAGCGTACGCTCTGTCCGTAACAGCTCTCCTACCTCTCCTGATCAGTAATGCGGCGGCTCAAACGGTGGGCGGCGCCGGCGGCGGCTCCGGCGGAGGCGCCGGAGGAATCAGCGCAAGCTCTGGCGCCGGCGGCTCCGGGGCCTCGGGCTCCGTCTCCGGCGGAGGCGGCGGGGGCGGCGGCGCTGGCGAAACTGGGGGCGCGGGCGGCAATGGAGGGGGAGGGAGCGGCGGCGCAGGCGGCCCAGGCGGCGTGGGCGGTTCGTTTGGCAGCCCCGGCCAGTTTGGGTCGGGCGGCGGCGGGGGCGGCAGTCATGGAGTGTTCATTGGAGCCGTCAATAACGGCGCTATAAGTGGCGGCGACGGTGGCGCCGGAGGCGGCGGCGGTATCGCCGGCGGAGGCGGCGGCGCAGGCGGATATGGTCTCTCGCGAGGCGCGTTCGACACCTTTCAGAACCTCCGCTCGGGAACTATTGCCGGAGGCCAGGGAGGCGACGGCGGCGCCGGGGCCGGCGTTGGCGGAAACGGAGGGCAAGGCGGCATTGGGTTCAACGGCTTCGATACAGGCACGTTGATAGCAAACTTGGGATTTGTTCAGGGCGGCGCTGGCGGCAATGGCGGAGCGGGGAATACAGGGGGAAGCGGGGGCGCCGGCGGCGCCGGCATCGTCGCTTTCGGCATCTCGGGAATCATAAACGAGGGGTTTATCTCAGGCGGCGCAGGCGGCGTTGGCGGTGATGGCTCCGTTGCAGGAAACGGAGGTCAAGGCGGCGCAGGCATCTTTGTTGTGAACCCCGCCGGCACGTCCATCGCGAATTACGGCCTCATCCTCGGCGGCGACGGCGGACCGGCAGGAGCAGGGGCAGGAGGAAGCGCAGGCGCGGGCGGCGCTGGCATCGTCGGCGCCAACCTGATCATTTTCAATGCCGGCGGCATAGCGGGAGGTTGTTCCTGTGGAGGAGCAGAAGGCGACGCAATAACTTTCACCGGCGGGACGAACTTCCTCTTCTTTCTCCCCGGATCAGATATCGCTGGCAATGTCGTAATTAATGGAGGAAGGCTCGACGGTGAGGTGATCGGAGGCCCTGTTTCTCCTTGGACGAATTACATTGTGAATTCAGGCGCGACGCTCGGCGGTTCGGATATACCCGGCAATGTGATCGTTAATCCGGGCGGCGCTTTATCTCCCGGTTCGATCGCCAATATCGGCGCGTTGAGCATCATCGGCGATCTCACATTTCTCCCCGGTTCGATCTTCGCCCTCCGTGTGCTGCCGGGGTCAAACGACTCCGCGATTGTCAGCGGCGCCGCCACCCTCGCGGGATCGGTGCAGGTTTCCGCCGGATCTGGCAATTATTTGCCGAGCCAGCGATACACAATCCTGAATGCGCTCGGCGGCGTTTCAGGAACTTTCAGCGGCGTCTCAACGAATCTTTTCTTCCTGACGCCTTCGCTCTCATACGATTCGAACAATGTTTACCTGACGCTCGAACAAGCGATTCCATTCAGCGCCGTCGCGCGCAACGGAAATCAGAGAAACGTCGGCAATGCGATGACGCTCGCGAGCAAAGGACCGATCGGCCCCTTGGGCGCCAATGTCATCAACACATTGCTCGTGCAAAGCGCGCAATAGGCGCCGGGCGTACTCGACAACATCAGCGGCGCCGGGCTTTCCGGCGTGCAGACGGTTGCGATGGAAGCCGGCCAGATGGCGAGTTCGACGATCGCCGATCAGATCGCCTTCTGGCAATCTGGCGAAAGCCGCGACACGAGCGGCGCCGCTTCCTCGAGTCAGGGCCCGAACAGCTTCATCGCCTATGCGCCGGTTGAACGAAACATTCGCGCGAAAGGCCCGATCAAGATCAACGGACCGGCGACGAGCTTTTCCGAAATTCCGCAGCCTCGACTGTTTCGCGCCTGGTCTTCTTTCTTCGGCGGCGGCGCGAATTTCCTTGCCGATGGCGGGCGCGGAACGCCCGCGGCGAACGCCGGCTATTATGGCGGACTTCTCGGCGTTGATTACCAGATCGCGCCAGGCGTGCTGATCGGCGCGGCGCTCGGCGGCAGTACAGCGAGCTTTAGTGTCGGCCAGTTTTCGACATCCGGCAAGATGACAGGCTTTCACGCCGGACTTTACGGCTCCTACGCCAAGGGCGCGAGCTATGTCGCGCTGAGCGAAACGTTCAGCGCCTATTCGAATCAAACCAATCGCAGGGCGGGGGGCTATGGCTTTCTCGCCTATGAGCAGCTCGACGCTTCTTTCGGTTCAACGGAATTTCGCACGCGCGTCGAAGGCGGGCATAGCCTGTCGTTTGCCGGCGTGACCGCCACGCCTTTCATCGCCGGTGAGGCTGCGGCTTACCAGTCGAGCGCATTCTCGGAGCGCAGCAGCCTGCTGTATTTTTCCTCTCTGGCGCTGAAGAACAACGGCCAGTCGATTCTCTCTCTGCCGGCTTTCGTGGGCTTGCGTGTTTCGAATGGCTACACGCTGGCAAACGGTTGGCGGATCGTCCCTACAGGCAGCGTCGCCTATGTCCATGAGTTCTTCCCGCAGCGTCAGTTCACGAATGCGCTGATCTCGCTGCCAGGACAGGATTTCACCGTAGCGGGTCCGCGCGCGACCTATAATCTCGTGCAAACGAAGGTCGGCATAGAGATCAATCTCACCAATCAACTCGCGCTAGTCTCGAACTTCCAGGGTGAGTTTTCCTCGGTCTCGCAGAGCTACGGCGGGAAGGCGGGCGTGCGATATTATTGGTGAGGGCGCGATCTTCCGAAAGCTGGACCGCGAGATAACTGAGACTGCCACGCTTACTCATCGAGGGCGTAGCCGAAGGGCGGTCGCCGGCGGGAATATTACGGGTCCACGCGATTCAGTCCGACAACGCAGTCGATATTGAGCCTGCATATTGCCGCGATTGCCGGGGCGCATAGATATTTGGTTTGCGGACGCCCGCAGTGGGCTCTCGACAAAACCAGAGCCGTCCCTCGATGATTCCCGTACGCGTCCTTCGGGTTGCCGTCGCCAGCCTTTTTTTGTCGCTCTCTTGCGGCGTCTTTCCCGCAATCGGCCAAGAAAGGATCGTCAACGTTTACGGCTGGACCGACTACGTCGATCCGGGCGTGCTCGCAGATTTCACCAGGACGACCGGCATCAAGGTGACATACGAAAGCTATAATTCGGATGAGAGCGCAGAGAAGACGATTCAGCCCGGCAATGCTGCTTTCGACGTTGTGATCGTCTCCAGCCGTGTGTTGGCAAAGCAGATTACCAGGGGCTTCTATCAGAAGCTCGACAAGAGCAAGCTTCCAAACGCCGTCAATCTTTGGCCCGAGGTCATGGAGCGCCTTGCCGTCTATGACCCCGGGAACGAACACGCGGTCAATTACGCGTGGTTTGCGATGGGCATCGCCTATGACGTAGTGAAAGCTAGGGAACTCTTGGGCAACGCGCAGAGGGTGTCGAATTCCTCGTTCAACTCATGGGGGCTGCTGTTCACACAGAAAAATTTGAAAAAATTTTCGACCTGCGGGGTGGGAATACCGGACAGTCAGGAAAATTTGCTTTCAGCGGCGCTACAATATCTGTGGTCGGACTGGAAACTTTCGCCTGGGTTGGACCGCCGCACCGACGTCGTACGCGCCGCCGATCTGTTGAGCGCCCTCCGGCGAGATGGGAAACGCCTCGACTCTAGCGAATATGTCAACGCGCTGGTCGACGGCGATGTCTGCGTCGCCGTCGGCTATTCCTTGGATAGCTTGCGCGCCCGCTATATAGCCGGCATGGTGAAAAAATTCGTCGAGATCGACTTTTTCATCCCTCGCGAGGGCGCGCCTATTCTACTCGACAGTCTCCTTATTCCGACGAACGCCCCGCATGTCGAAGAAGCGTATGCATTCATTGACTTCCTTCTGCAGCCGGATATAGCCGCCCGCAACACGAATTTCACTGGCGTAGCCAACGGCGTCCTCGCCTCAAAAACCCTGATCGACGGGACCATCTCGGGAAACAAGTCGATTTACCCGGACGCCGCCATGATGCGGCGACTGGTTGCTCCTAAATTCGATGGCGGCGCCCGCGCGACCGGGGAGACGATCAGCCGGGGAGAAACGCCGACAAGAGGGGGAGGCACGATGTGGGGGTCGGGCCGGCGATTCTCCAAACGGGCCAAGGCGCCTATCTTCTGAAGACCAGCCGGCGTCCTTTGCCTACCGGCCTCCGCTGACAGGTTTTTCAGCGCCCTCGACGGTTGTTGGCGCCGATGTCGAGAGACACATCGTCGGACGAAGCTTTTCGATCGTTACGATGGCCTTCTGCGAGGCTTGCATTTTCTCGTTGAGATCGAAAATCTGTTGTCTTGTGGCGGCGACATCCTTCAAGTCAGCCTCAAGCGTGTCGTTCATCGACTTCAATATTTCCGCCGAGTGGGGCATATCGCTCAGATTCACCTGTTTCAGGTTTTGCTCGACTTTCAGGGCGCAGCTGATGCGCTGGTCGTATTCGGTCCTCAAGTCCTTAAATCTGGCGGCGAAAGTGCCCGCCTTTGTCAAATCCGCCGAAAGAGCGTCGGGCCTGATGCGACAGATCGCATCGACGCTGCCGACTGCGGGATATTTCGCCTCGATGATGTGTCCGAACTCGCTGTTGAGCTTTTTGGCTTCATCCAAAAGCATATTAAGGCTACAAACGAATTGGTCGCGCCCGCGATAGCAGCTGTCCAATTTGATCGCGCCCTTGGCGCTGGGCAACATTAGGCTTTCCGTTTTGTCCGAGCCTTTTTCGCAGGAAGCCAGCGCCGCCGCCAGCGCCCCGCTGCTGCTCGTGGACGCGGCATTTTCGGATTCTTCCTTGGGGTTCTCCTCGGAGGATGGGCGGCGCCAACCCTGATAGCGAAAAGTGTCGCGGCGAGCGACTTGTTGCGGTTGATGCTCCGCTTCCAAAGCCCAACTGGCGCTTGGCCCGCGTTCGGCGGACGGGGCGCTGATCAGGACGAGGAGAGCGGTTCCCGCCACGAGCTGCGCCGCCTCTAAAGTTTTTCTGTTCAGAATGGCCATCGGGCCCTCGCGGATAATCTTCAACAGCGTCCGGTTTGCGTCCTCATGCCCAGCCGCGGAAAAGCCCCCACTGCACACATCGTATTGTTTTCGCAAATGGCAACACGTCGCGCCTGGCCGAACCAAATAATGGCGCCGGCAAAGCGCTGGTCCCGACGCCGTAGAGAGCCTCAATCAGTCACGCGGAAAGTCAAACTTCCCTGACGCCGCATTCCGGGGAGATGAAACGCCGGCGTCTTCCGAAGATCGTGGAAAGGGAAGCCGCGGGCGCAGAAGCCGCAATGAGCCGAGAACCTCGCGGTCACGTCCAATGCATGTAATTGATTTGGCTGGCTCGCCGGGGTCGACGAAACTGAGAACTATGAATTCGCCATCACCCTCCGCCGGGATGCGTCACAGTCGCCGAAGATGCGCAAGCGCGACCAGGATCGCGCGGAAGCGCTACGCTTGGCCGGCGGTCCGCCCCCATCGCTCCGGGATCGCGCCGGGAACCGGAATTAGCGTGTAGGGGTGGCGAACCCTCACCTCGCCGAGATCGCCGGCGAGCGGATCCGGGAAGCGTAAGCACGGCGGCGCGTGAGAGACGTGAGAATCTCCCGCTTTCTCACGCGAGCTCACGCTTTCGCGGAACGTGACGGCACAAGCGGACAGGGGATCGAAATGGCTCGCCCGATGCGCTCGCCCTCGCGATGAATTTTTCCGCTGGCGGGGACAGGCGTCTCAGCGGAAGGAAGCTTGTTTCCGTCCTCACTCGACCAGGCCTCGATCAGGTCCGCTCCGTCGTAAAGTTCGACCCGGTGATTGTCGGTGGAATTTTTATAGCGCGCCACAACGCCGCCGAAATTGCTGCGCGCCCGGCTGGCGTCGCGATCTCGCAGCGTTCCGAGTTGCTTCGCGCCCTTCCAGATGATGATGTTGAAACGTGGTTCACTCGATCGATTGGCGTTCATTTTTGCAGCCCCGATTTCGAATCACCTGTGTTCAGGCTTGCATTTCGCGCAGCTTAAATTCACTCGGTCGTATTCAAAAACCGCCCTAGAAGGTGGAGGCCACATGTTCGAATCGTGTCGGGTGCGGAGGCGTGCGGTCCTTGCGCCCGCGCGCTCGGCGAGTTTCAAACGAAAGAAGCGTTTGAGGCGCCGTAAGCCTTCAGGAAAACCGTGATCCCGGCCTGCATGATCTTTTCATATTCCGCTTCGCTGCGCAGTTCGAGGCCCAGCGCCACGCGCAGCGGAAGATCCGCGACGGCGAGATTGAGCAATTGTTCGGCGGCCATATGCGCGTCGTCGAATAGGAGCAGGCCTCTATTCTTCGCCTCGTCGAGATAGCCGGCGACGAAGTCGAGCACCGTCTTCTTGCCGGTGGTGAAATAGAGGCGGCACAGTTCGGGAAAGCGCCAGCGTTCGCTGGAGACGGTCTGGAAAAAGGCTGCGGACTCCTTCGTTAGAAAGCGCGAGATGAAGTGCCGGCATAGCGTTTCGAGCGCGGGCGTCAGCCCGCCGTCGAGATCGGGAGCGGGGATGTCGCGGCATTTCTCGTCGCACTCTTTTTGAACGAGATGACTGAACAGCGCCTCCTTACTCGGGAAATAGGCGTAGAGCGTCGCCTTCGAAACGCTGGCCGCGCGGGCGATGGCGTCCATGCTCGTTTCCGAAAATCCATGCTTCAGGAACTCTAGGCGCGCCGCGGAGAGGACTTGCGCCTCCTTGCGGCCGTGGACAGGCTCTTCCGCCACTCCTGAAGCTGGCTGTGCGCTCGTCGTCATGTGGTCTCGATCTTCCCGTCTTTGCTCTTTGCCGCCGCTCCGTTTACCGCTGGTTCCCGCTCACACACGGAAATATTCCAAAAAGGACGATACCGGCTCTCGCCGAAAAGACCACGCCTAAATCAGGTTATTTTCTCCTGAATTCAGGTCTATGGGCGGTTCGGCTTTCCTGTCGGCCAACTGAACTATACGGTTCAGTTTAGCATTGACTTGGGCTTCGCGCATCAACATAATGACTGAATAGAACTGAACCGTTCAGTTTTTCAGACAGGGTTGTTAATGCCGTCGTTTCCGCCGCAGGGTCCTCCTGTCGCCCACATCAACGCGCAAAGCGAAACCTGTCAGCCGCTCGCGCGCGGAGGGCGTTTCCTGCGTCTTCGCGTTGCGAGGGCGGCCGCGATAGTGAGCGCCCTATCGTTCTCGGGTTGTGCGGTTGGTCCCGATTTTCTCGGGCCTCCGACGCCGGAGGGCGCTGGCTACACGTCGGGCAAATTCTCGCCGGTCACTCAATCCGCCGCAGCCGCGGGCGGCGCGTCGCAGCGGCTCGTCTCGGGGCGAGACGTGCCGGGCGAATGGTGGCGGTTGTTCCGCTCAAAGCAAATTTCGGCGCTTGTCGCGGAGGCGGTTGCGAATCATCCAACGATCGAGGCCGCAGAAGCCGCCCTTCGCCAAGCGCGCGAGACCTCGGAAGCCGATGTCGCCTCTTTCTTTCCGTCGGCCACTCTGACCCAGAGTGTCGCGCGCACGCAAATGACGACCGCGCAGTTTGGGGGCTTCGGGCAAAGCTCCTCGTCGAGCGGATCGCAAACCGCCTCGTCGAGCGGACCGACCGCGCTCATCTATACGCTCCACAATTCGAACGCCGCGGTGTCGTTCACGCCCGACGTCTTCGGCAAAACGGCGCGCACAGTCGAAAGCGATTTCGCGGCCGCCGAATATCAGCGCTACCAGCTCGAGGCGACTTACCTGGCTCTGACAGCCAATGTCGTGACCGCTGCGATCACCGATTCCTCTTACGCATCGCAGATCAAGGTGACGCGCGATCTCATCGCGGCCTATCAGAAGCAGCTCGACATATTGCAGAAGCGCTTCAACCTCGGCGCCGTGAGCGCCGCGGACGTGGTTTCGGAGAAGGCGTTGGTCGCTCAGGCGCAAGCGACGCTCCCCCCGCTCGAAAAGGCTCGGGCGCAAACGCGTATTCAGCTCATGGCCTATCTCGGCCGCTTTCCCAATGACGATAAAGGCGAAGCGATCGACATAGAGCATTTGCATCTGCCGCGCGATCTGCCGGTCAGCCTGCCGTCTAATTTGGTGCGCCAGCGTCCCGACGTTCTTTCGGCGGAAGCGCAATTGCATCAGGCGAGCGCCAATGTCGGCGTCGCCACGGCCAACATGCTGCCGCAGCTCACGCTGACGGCCAATGGCGGCAGCCAGGCGCCCAATTTCTCTCAAATGTTCTGGCCTCAGACGTCGGTCTACAATCTCGCGGCGCAGCTCTCCGGTCAGGCGTTCGACGCCGGAAGATTGTTCCACCAGCGCGAGGCGAAACTCGCAGCGCTACAACAGGCCGAAGCGCAATATCGCGCCACGGCGATCAATGCCTTTCAAAATGTCGCCAACGCCTTGCAGGCGATCAAGCATGACGCCGAAACGCTGCGCGCGCAGGTGGCGGCGGAAAAAGCCGCCGCCGAGAGCTTGGACATTTCGCAAGCCCAATACGCCGCCGGCTCGACGACATACACGACGGTGCTCAATGCCGAGCAGACCCTGCTCAGCGCCCGTCTCAATCGCGTCCAGGCGCAGGCGGCGCGCTTCGCCGACACGGCGGCGCTGATGCAGGCGCTCGGCGGCGGCTGGTGGAATCGCCTCGACGAGACGCCGGCGTCGTTGCCCAAACCAACCGATCTTATTTCGACCATGCCGATCGCGGCGGCTATACGCGCCGAGGCTGAGGAACGCGCCAATGCCCGTTAAGACGTTTTTGCAAGACCGTCTCGGATCGATGTTCAAGCCCATGATGATCATGCTGGCGAGCGTCGCCGTCGTATTCGGGGGCCTTTACGGCTTCGTCAGTTTCCGCTCGGTGATGATCGGGCAGTTCCTCGCCTCCATGGCCAATCCGCCACAAACCGTTTCGGTGACCACGGCCGCCTATCAGGAATGGCGGCCGAAGCTTTCCGCCATCGGCACCTTCCGCGCCGTCAATGGCGCCGACCTCTCGGTCGAAACCTCCGGCATCGTGGAGAAAATCCACTTCCAATCGGGGCAGGACGTCGAGGCGGGGACGATTCTCGTCGAGCTGCGCAAGGATACCGACAACGCCAGGCTCGAATCCTTGAAAGCCACGGCGGAGCTCAACGCCATCAACCTGCGCCGCGATCAGGCGCAGCTCAAAATCCACGCCGCGAGTCAGGCGACGGTGGACACCGACGTCGCCAATCTGAGAAGCGCCAACGCCCAGGTCGTGCAGCAGGAGGCGGTGATCGCGCAGAAGACCCTGCTTGCGCCTTTCGCCGGAAGGCTCGGCATCCGCCAGATCGATATCGGCCAATATATCGGCGCGGGAACGCTGATCGTGACCTTGCAGGCGCTGGATCCGATCTTTCTCGACTTTGTCCTGCCCCAGCAGGCGCTGAATGGCGTCACGGTCGGTCAGACAATTTCCGCGAAGGTCGACGCTTTTCCCGACCAGAGCTTTACCGGCAAGATCGACGCCATCAGCTCCAAGGTCGATCTCGCGAGCCGCAACGTGCAGATACGCGCGAGTCTCGCCAATGCCGATCGCAAGCTGCGGCCCGGCATGTTCGCCTCGGTCGAGATCGCGACAGGCAAGCCCCAACGCCTCGTCACGCTGCCGCAAACGGCGATCGTCTACGCGCCTTTCGGCAATTCGGTGTTCCTTGCGCAAAAAAACGAGGAGAGCGCTGCTCAGAAAGCGCCGCAAGGCTCCGGCCTCGTCGCGCATCAGGCCTTTGTTCGCCTCGGCGAGACGCGCGGCGATGAAGTGGCGGTGCTCGAAGGCGTGCCCGAAGGCGCCACGGTCGTGACGGCGGGACAGGTCAAGCTGCGAAACGGCGCGCCGCTCGCCATTTCGGAAAGTCCGCAACCGCCTGTCGACGCCGATCCCAAGCCCGTGGATCAGTGAACGGAGAGCTCGCTGATGCGTTTCACCGACATTTTCGTGCGTCGCCCGGTGCTCGCCTCCGTGGTGAGTCTGCTGATCCTGGTGCTCGGCCTGAGATCGCTGACAACCTTGCCCGTGCTGCAATATCCGCGCACGCAAAACGCCGTCGTCACGGTGATGACGTACTATTTCGGCGCCGATCCCGCGACCGTCGCCGGTTTCGTCACGACCCCGCTCGAAAACGCCATCGCGCAGGCGAACGGCATCGATTATCTCACTTCGACGAGCCAGATCGGCGTGAGCACGATCACCGCCAATCTGCGGCTCAATTACGATTCCGGCAAGGCGCTGACGGAGATCAGCACCAAAGTCGATTCCGTGCTCAACCAATTGCCGCAGGCCGTGCAGCGTCCCGTCATCACCGTCAAGATCGGTCAGACGACCGACGCCATGTATCTCGGCTTTAAGAGCGATATGCTGACGCCGAGCCAGGTGACGGATTATCTTATCCGCGTCGTGCAGCCGCGCTTGCAATCCGTGCCCGGCGTGCAGACGGCGGAGCTTATCGGCGGCAAGACATTCGCGCTGAGGGCCTGGCTCGATCCGGTCAAGCTCGCCGCCTATGGACTCACGGCGGCCGAGGTCGCCGCCTCGCTCCAGGCCAACGACTATATCGCCGGCCTCGGCGCGACCAAGGGCCAGTGGGTGCAGGTCAATCTCTCGGCGGCGACCTCGCTTCACTCGCTCGAAGAGTTTCGCGATCTCGTCGTCAAGCAGGTGAACGGCGCCAATGTGAAGCTGAGGGACGTCGCCAATGTCACGCTTGGCGCGGACGACTATGAATCCTCAGTGTCGTTCAACGGCAAACAGGCGGTCTATATCGGCATTCTGGTGGCGCCGAGCGCGAATCTGCTCGATGTCGTCAAAGGCGTGAAAGACGCCTATCCGGACATCGTCAAAGCGCTGCCCGAGGGGCTGAACAGCGAGATCGTCTACGATACGACGAATTTCGTGAACAGCTCTATCGACGAGGTGATTCACACGCTCATCGAAGCGATCCTCATCGTCAGCTTGGTCGTCTTCGCTTTTCTGGGATCATGGCGATCGGTGTTGATCCCGATTGTGGCGATCCCCCTTTCGCTGATCGGCTCGCTGACTTTTCTCTTCGCGCTGGGCTTTTCAATCAATCTGCTAACGCTTCTCGCGCTCGTCTTGGCGATCGGGCTCGTCGTCGACGACGCGATCATCGTCGTCGAAAACGTCAACCGGCATCTTGCAGAAGGCCTGACGCCTTTCGACGCCGCGCTGCTGGCGGCGCGCGAACTCGCCGGACCGATCGTCGCCATGACGATCGTGCTGATCGCCGTCTATGTGCCGATCGGCTTCCAGGGCGGCCTCACCGGCGCGCTCTTTGTCGAATTCGCTTTTACGCTAGCGTCCGCCGTGACCGTGTCGGGCATCGTCGCGCTCACCCTATCGCCGGTGAGCTGCGCCCTGGCGCTCAAGCCGCCGGAGCCGGGCAAGAACACGCTTGAATCCCGCATCGTCGGCTTCATTGACGCCAGGATGGACGCCGTCAGGGATCGCTATCACGGCCTGTTGGACTCCTCGCTCAATTTCGTTCCCGTCACGCTCGTCTTCGGCGGTTTGATCCTTGCGAGCATCTACTGGCTCTATTCCAACGCCAAGAGCGAACTCGCGCCAAACGAGGACCAGGGCATTATTCTGGCGCAGGCGACGCCGGCGCCGAACGCGACTCTTCAGCAAAAGCTGTACTATGCCAATCAAGCCTATAAGATCATCGCCAAGCACCCCGAGACGGACAGCGTCTTTCAGATCAATTCGGCGGCGATGAATCTGAACGGCATGGTGCTCAAGCCTGCGGACGAGCGCAAGGTCGGGGCCGAGGCGTTGCAGCGCGCGCTTCAGCAGGAGCTCAGCGCCGTCCCCGGCGTGCGCTTCGTCGCCTTCCAGCCGCCGCCGCTGCCCGGCTCGATGGGCCTGCCGATTCAATTCGTCTTCCAGAGCACCGACCCCTTCGAGAAGATGGACGCCATCTCCCGCGAATTCCTGTCAAAAGCGTTGGCGACGGGAAAGTTCATGTTCCTCGACACCGATCTTAAGATCGACCAGCCGCAGCTGTCGCTCGTCATCGACCGCGAAAAGACGGCGCAACTTGGTTTGAGAATGTTCGATGTCGGCGGCGCGCTCACCACTGCGCTGAGCGGCGGCTATACGCAATATTTCGGGCTGGCCGGCCGCTCGTACAAGGTCATTCCGCAGGTCGCGCAACAGTTTCGGCTCAATCCCGATCAAATCCTGAATTACTACATCAAGACGGCGGACGGTTCCTCGGTGCCGCTTTCGACGGTCGCGAAGCTCAAGACCACGATCGTCCCAGAGTCGCTCAATCACTTCCAGCAGATCAATTCCGTGACGATTTCGGGCGTCGCCGCGCCTGGCGTCATCGCGGGCGAGGCGCTCGACACGTTGAAAGAAGTCGCGCGCAAGGCGTTGCCGCCGACCTATACGATCGACTATGCCGGCCCGTCGCGCCAATTCGTCCAGGAGTCGAGCGGCTTCGCCGTCACTTTCGGCTTCGCGCTGATCATCATCTTCCTGGCGCTCGCCGCGCAGTTCGAGAGCTTTCGCGATCCGCTGATCATTCTCGTCTCCGTGCCCATGTCGATCGCCGGCGCGCTGGTGTTCATCATGCTCGGCTTCGGCGACGCGAGCATCAACATCTATACGCAAGTGGGCCTTGTCACGCTGATGGGCCTCATCAGCAAGCACGGCATCCTGATCGTCGAATTCGCCAATGAGCTGCAGCATTCCGGCAAGTCGAAGCGCGAGGCGATTCTTGAGGCGACCTCCATTCGACTGCGCCCGATTCTGATGACCACCGCCGCCATGGTGCTCGGCGTGCTGCCGCTCATCGCGGCGAGCGGCGCCGGCGCAGCCTCGCGCTACAATATGGGCCTTGTCATCGCCTCGGGCCTCTCGATCGGCACGCTTTTCACGCTGTTCGTCCTGCCGGCCGTTTATCTGGTGCTCGCCGCCGACCATCATGTGCCGGCGCGGGCGGGTGCCGCATTATCACCCGGCGCGCCTGACGCGAATGCCGGCGCCGATCGTGTTCGGGAGGCCGTTCTCTCTCACTAAAACAAACCGGCCTACCCCCGAGCCTTTGCGCACGTTCGGGATCGAAGCGCGCAAGAAGATTAGGGCGCGTGACGGGGATTCCGACGAGGGTTCGAGGCCAAGGCTGTTCCAGGCGCTTGTGGCGTCGGAAGGAGACTATGGAATGGAAACGGCGACGCACGGCGTTTGCAGTTTCGTTCCGAGATGGCTCCCCGAGTAGGACTCGAACCTACGACCTAGCGATTAACAGTCGCGTGCTCTACCAGCTGAGCTATCGGGGAATGCGGTCCCGGCTATACAGGCCGAGGCGCGGTTTGCCAAGCCCGGTGTAACCATCTGAACCGCTCGCATTTCATTCCCGACGCGCGTCTTGCGCGATCGGCAATCCAGAGCAAAACCGGCGCTTCTGGATCGGCTCTGGATTCCCGGTCGGCCTTCGGCTTGCCGGGAATGACCGCGCTCAAACAGGGCTCAGCGCGTCCGCCGGAGCAAAGGCGGCAAGCGCCGCCGCGACGTCGTCAGGCGTCGGCAGTCCCGCCTCATTGCCAAGATGCTGGATCTTGTGCGCCGACGCCGCGCGGGCGAATTCGAAATGCTCGCGCCAGGGCGCATCCGGCCGTTCGAGATAGGAGGCGCAATAGGCGCCGTGGAAAACATCGCCGGCGCCCGACGTGTCGATGATGAGCTCATGTGGCACGGCGAGTGACGGCATCTGCGAAATCTCGCCGTTTTCGTCATACCACAACATGCCCTTCTCGCCGGTCGTCACCCCGCCGATCCGACAGCCTTTGGATTTCAGCCAGCCGAGCATGTCGAGTTCCGAGAGCGACATCTGCTCGCAGAGTTTTTCGGCGACGATCGCCACGTCGACATAGCCGGTTAACTCCTCGATGCAGGGCCGCAGCGCGCCGCCGTCGAGCGAAACAAGCACGCCGAGAGCGCGCGCCGCCTTGGCGTAGTGAAGCGCCGCGTCGGCCATATGCCCATCGAGATGGAGGAGCCGCGCTTCCGAAATGTCGAGTCGGGGAAAGGCCTGCAGATAATTGTCGTCGCGCGCGCGCAGGATCGCGCGTTTGCCGTCATTGGGCCACACGAAGGAGAGCGACGAGCGCGCCACCCGTCGCGGATGGACGTGGATTCCGTAGGTATGGGCCATATCCATGAACATGTGGCCGAGCCAATCGGGCGCCTGTGTCGTCAATAAGCCAATCGGATGGCCGAGCTTGGCGCAGGCGAAGCCCGCCGTGACGGCGTTGCCGCCGAAGCTCACCGCATAGTCGCGCGCCAGCGTCTTCTGGTCGCCGGTCGGCAGGCGCTCGGCGCGCATGGTGACGTCGATGTAGGCGTGGCCGATGAAAAGCGCGTCCAAGGCTTAAACTCCGAAAATGTGTAAGCGGTGATGACGCGCCACGCGCGAAACCGAGGCTTTGCGCGTCAGACCGCAAAGCTCGTTCCGCAGCCGCAGGAGGCGACGGCGTTGGGATTGTCGATACGGAAGGACTGTCCCATCAAATCGTCAACAAAGTCGATTCTGGCGCCTGCGAGAAAACCGAGAGACGCGGGGTCGATCGCGACCCTTGCGCCAGCCTGCTCAACGAGCGCGTCCTCTTCGCTGGGGGCCGGATCGACGGCGAAGTGATATTGGAAACCAGAGCAGCCGCCGCCCTCGACGGAAATGCGAAACACCGCGCCGGGCGACTCATTGGCGAGGATCGCGTGAATGCGCCGCGCCGCCTGTTCGGTGAGCGCGATATCGCCTGCCGCCGTCGTCATTCCTTGCTCCGTCACTTGCTTACGCGCGCCGTCGCGCGTTACAGCGCGACTCGAGCGCCGTCGCGCAATCGAAAAGAACTCGCCCGAAAATCGAATTCCGGCATATCCAATTCCGCGCCTCGCCGGCGCTTTGCGGGATATGCTCCATGCCGCAAGATAGGTCCAAATCTGAGGCCTTTCAATGAAAGGAGCGCATGTGGCGGTTCGCGGCCCTCTTGCAGCATACGCCAGCGACGCTATGCGCTCGCGTGGGCGGCTCTATCCGGAGGCGCCGTCGCCGACGCGCAGCGAATTCCAGCGCGACCGCGACCGCATCATCCATTGCACCGCCTTTCGCCGGCTCGCGCATAAGACGCAGGTCTTCGTGCCGCTCGACGGCGATCATTTCCGCACAAGGCTGACCCATACGATCGAGGTCGGGCAGATCGCCCGCGCGCTCGCCCGCGCTTTGCGCGTCGACGAGGATCTCGCTGAAGCCGTGGCGCTCGCCCATGATCTCGGTCACACGCCTTTCGGCCACGCCGGCGAGGGGGCGCTCGAAGCCTGCATGGCGCCTTATGGCGGGTTTGATCATAACGCTCAGGCGCTGCGTGTCGTGACATTGCTGGAGCGCCGTTACGCGCGCTACGACGGCCTCGATCTCGCCTGGGAGACGCTGGAAGGCATCGTCAAGCACAACGGGCCGCTCTTGGGGCGCGAAGATGTGAGCCATCACCATTCTCTCCCTCACCCTGAGGAGCCTGCACGCGTGGCGCATGATCGTCGGCTTTCGCCCTATATCGCCGAATTCGACGCGATCTTTCCGCTAGCGCTCGCGACTTTCGCGAGCGTTGAGGCGCAGGCTGCGGCTCAGGCCGACGATATCGCCTATGTCGGCCACGATATCGACGACGGCCTGCGCGCCGAACTGTTTTCGCTAGACGACATCGCGCGAACGCCCTTCATTGCAGGGGTGCTCACGCATATCCACGATGAGCATCCAGGGCTCGAACGGCCGCGCGTCATTCATGAACTCGTGCGTCGTGTCATCACCGCCTTCGTTGAGGACGCGATTGGCGAATCGCTGCGTCGGCTCGCGCGCGTCGCCCCGGCGAGCGCCGACGACGCGCGAGGAGCGGGCGAAACCCTCGTCGGCCTTTCGCCGCCGATGGCCGAGGCCGAGCGCGACATCAAGAGATTTCTCTTCGACAATATGTATCGGCACGAGAAGGTCGCGGGCGTGTGGGAGCGCGCGCGCGACGCGATCTCGCGGCTGTTTCCGGCATTTTTCGAGAGGCCAGAGTTGATGCCGGCGGAATGGGCGGCCCAGGCCGTAAGGCTGCAAGAAGCCGAGCGCGCGATAATGGTCGCCGATTACATCGCCGGCATGACCGACCGATATGCGCTGAATGAGGTGAAACGGGTGTTTGGCGGCTAGGCGGGGCCGGGATGATTTCGCTGGCTCAAGCTGATAAACCGCCGCGGAACTCCTTTCTCCCGGACCTCCATGAACATTTTCGACGACTTTCACGCCCGCATCGCCGCAATACTTGATCGCATCGCCGCGGACGGCCGTCTGCCCAAGCTCGATTACGCGCGTTTCGTCGTCGAACCGCCGAAAGACCCTACGCTTGGCGATCTTGCGTCGAACGCCGCCATGGTCTTCGCCAAGGAGGCGAAGCCGCATTTCGCCTCCCCGCGCGAATTGGCGGTCGAGATTTGCTTTGCGCTTGCCGAGACCGAGAATGTCGCGTCCGCGGAAGTCGCTGGCCCTGGATTTATCAATATCCGTCTGAAGCCCGAGATTTTCGCTCAAGTTCTTCGCGCGGCGCTCCACGACCCGGCAAACTTCGGCCGCGTCGCTAAGGGCCGCGCAACCGCCCTGCAGGGCAAGGTGAATGTCGAATATGTGTCGGCCAATCCGACCGGGCCGATGCATGTCGGTCACGGCCGCGGCGCGGTCTTCGGCGACGCGCTTGCAAATCTTTTGGCCTTTTCCGGCTGCGAGGTGACGCGCGAATATTACATCAACGACGCCGGCGCGCAGATCGATGTCTTGGCGCGTTCCGCTTATCTGCGTTACCGCGAGGCCCTGGGCGAAGCGATAACGATCCCCGAGGGACTTTATCCAGGCGATTATTTGAAGCCCGTCGGAGAGTCGCTCACCAACGTGCATGGCGCGGCGCTCGTCGGCAAATCCGAGAATGAGTGGCTCCCGATCGTTCGCGACGCCGCCATCGACGCGATGATGGAGATGATCCGCGCCGATCTCGCCGCCTTGAACATCACCCATGAGACGTTCTTTTCCGAGCGCGCCTTGCACGAAAAGAAGAATGGCGTCTCGGCGATCGACGCCGCCATCGATTGGCTGCGGGCGAAAGGCCTTGTCTATGAGGGACGCTTGCCGCCGCCCAAGGGGCAATTGCCCGAGGATTGGGAGGATCGCGAGCAGACCCTGTTCAAATCGACGCTCTTTGGCGACGACGTCGATCGGGCTTTAAAGAAATCAGACGGCTCGCCGACCTATTTCGCGGCAGATATCGCCTATCACAAGGACAAGATCGATCGCGGATATGACACGCTCGTCGATGTGTGGGGCGCTGATCACGGCGGCTATGTGAAGCGCATGACGGCGGCCGTCGCCGCGCTTTCCGACAAGCGCGTGACGCTCGACGTCAAGCTCTGCCAGCTCGTCAAGCTGATGCGCGCTGGCGAGCCGGTCAAAATGTCCAAAAGGGCGGGGGACTTCGTCACTCTGCGAGAGGTCGTTGACGAGGTTGGCGTCGACGCCGTGCGCTTCATGATGCTCTATCGCAAGAATGACGCGCCGCTCGACTTCGATCTCGCCAAGGTCATCGAGCAATCGAAGGACAATCCGGTCTTTTACGTCCAATACGCCCATGCCCGTGGTAAGTCTGCGATGCGGCAGGCGCTCGCCGCTTTTCCGGATATGGACGTCTCAGCCCAAAGCTTGGCGGAGGCCAATTTCGCCCTTTTGACAGACGAGGGCGAACTTGCTTTGGCCAAGATCATCGCGCAGTATCCGCGCGCGATCGAAGCTGCGGCTGCGGCGCATGAGCCGCACCGGGTGGCGTTCTATCTGCATGAACTGGCGAGCGTATTCCATTCGCATTGGAACCGCGGCAAAGACCAGCCACACTTACGCTTTGTTAAGTTAGATGAGAGAGAATTAACAATCGCTCGGGTTGCGCTGGTTGGTTCTTTAACGGTCGTCCTGGGGTCAGGCTTGAGGCTGCTCGGCGTGAGCGCCCCCGACGAGATGCGCTAACAAGACGCTTGAGCGGCAGAACCAGCGCGGGACGCGCTTACTCATTTTGCTTCGCGCCCCAGAGATTAGTAAGCGAGGTGCAATATGCGCGAGACATCTGCTAGAGGCCCGGCGATCGATCTGGGCGAATTCGAGCGGCGGCTGCGCGGCGCCGAACGAAAGTCTCAAGTCGACGATCCGCTCAGCGAACTTGCGCGGCTAGTGCATGGTGAAAACTCGGCGTCCGATCCCTACGGCCGAATCCTCGCTGAAGCGCTGGGCGCCCGCGCACAGGCCGGCGAAATGCGTGGCTCCTATGACGCCGCGCCGCCGGTGGCGTCTGAACCAGGCTATTATCCCGAGCCCTCGATAGAGCAGCCTCTTGAGCCCTCCTATCCGCTCGATGCCGACTATAGGGATTCGCCGACGGGATACGACCACCAGCACGCGGGTGGCGGAGAAGCGTACTATGAAGCCGAAGCCGGGTGGAGCGAGGATTCGCAATATCTGGATTATGGCCGGGACGATGAGGCATACGAGGGGTATGGGCAGGGCTGGCGATCGTGGTTCCGGCCATGGCACGCCGTCGTCGCAATCTCGCTCATCGCCTTTCTGAGCATCGGCTTCGCGTTCTGGCATCGCAGCGGCTCTAACGCATCCCGAGAAATTGCAACGATCGTCGCGCCAGAAGGACCGGTGAAGGTAAAGCCAGCCGCCGAGGCCGAGACATCGGCGCCCGATGGAAGCGGCGCTCTCGTTCTGGATCGCAAGGAGCAGGCGCCGGTTCAGAAGGTTGTCGCGAATCAGGAGCAGGCGGTTGACCCCTCCGTCCCGCCGAGCGTGGCGCAACTCGGCAATGGCCCCGTCGACCTGCCGCATGAACCGCCGCCTGCGGCTATTGCCGGTCCAAAGAAGGTGAAGACGGTCACCGTCCGTCCCGACGGCACCCGGGTAGATAACGCCGCCTTGCCGCCCGCCGTCGCGGTGGCAAGCCGACCTGCGCCCGAAACGGCCCCGCCTGCCGCGACGAGCGGCAACGCCGTAGCGACGACGACGCCCGCGAGCGCAGCCAAACCGACGGCGACGCCGCCGAAAATCGCCAAACCCAAGCCTGCAGCGCCGAAAGTCGCCTCCGCCGAACAATCGCCTGAGGCGGATGCGGACGCTGGTCAGGCGGCCTCGCTGAGCAAAGGCGGCTTCGCCGTGCAGTTCGGCGCGGCTGACAGCGAGGACGATGCACGCGCCTTGATGAAGACGATCGTCGGCAAATATCGCGCGGAGCTTGGCGGGCTCAAGCCGACCTTCAAAATGGCGACCGTCAACGACAAGACAGTCTACCGCGTGCGCGTCGCCGGGGTGAGCAAGGAATCCGCCAACGCGATCTGCAGCAAGGTGAAGGCGACCGGCGGCGCGTGCTTCGTCGCGGGGAACTGACCCGCCGACATGCGCGCGTTCATATGCGGATTAAAGGGCGTCGCGCTCGATGAAGAAGAGCGCGCCTTCCTTCGAGACAGCGCGCCATGGGGCGTTATCCTCTTTCGCCGAAATATCGATGCGCCCGAGCAGGTCGCCCGTCTGACCGCCGAAGTTCGCGACGCTCTCGGGCGCCACGCGCCTATTCTCGTCGATCAGGAAGGCGGCCGCGTGCAGCGGCTCGGTCCGCCGCATTGGCGCGCCTATCCGGCTGCCGCGCGCTTTGAGCAGGCGGCTAAAGACGCCGCGCAGGCCGAGCGGCTCGCTTGGCTCGGCGCGCGCCTCATCGCGCATGATCTAAGACAAGTCGGAATCGACGTCGACTGCCTGCCGGTGCTCGATACGCCTGCCGAGGGCTCTCATAGCATCATCGGCGATCGCGCCTATAGCCGCGATCCGGCGCGCGTCGCCGCGATCGGCCGCGCTGCTGCGGAGGGTTTGATGGCGGGCGGCGTCGCGCCGGTGATGAAGCACATCCCCGGTCATGGGCGCGCCCGCGCCGACAGCCATATGGAGCTGCCGGCGGTCGACGCGAGCCGCGAGGATTTGGAGCGCATCGACTTCGCGCCTTTCAAAACCAACGCCGATCTGCCGATGGCGATGAGCGCACATGTCGTCTACACGACGATCGATCCGACGGCGCCGGGCACGCTTTCCAAGACTGTAGTCCACAAGATCATACGCGGTCATATCGGCTTCGACGGCCTCCTGATGACCGACGATTTGTCGATGAAGGCGCTTTCGGGAAGCTTTCGCGAGCGCGCGGAGCGCGCGATCGGCGCCGGATGCGATGTTGTTCTGCACTGCAACGGCGAGCTCGCCGAAGCGCGGCCTGTCGCCGAAGGGGCGCCGCTGCTTGAGGGCGCGGCGCTGGCGCGCGCCGAAAAGGCGTTGGAATGCGTGGGGCACATCGCGCCGTTCGACGTGGCCCAGGCCACGCGCGAGTTCGACGCCTCAATGGGCGCGGTGGCCTGAACTCCGGTATTATGGCGCAAACGCCCGTTTGCGCCATAATACCGCTGAACTCTGCGCCGGTCGGCGCTCGTAGTTTTCGCTATGCCGGGTTCCTGTGGACGGCCTTTCCCCAGCGCAGGCCGCGCTTGCGATAGCAGGCCATCGGGGCCAATCTCGGGCGGAATTGTTCGGCGACGCCGATTCGCGAAAGGAAACAGGCGCAAAGCCCGTATGGCTCAGGAACTGACCTTCGAATTGGACGAGCCGAGAGGCGAGGGCGAAGACGCCTTTCTCGTCGACGTCGACGGGTTCGAGGGGCCACTCGACCTGCTGCTCGAACTCGCGCGCCGGCAGAAGGTCGATCTCGCGCGCATTTCCATACTCGCGCTCGCCGAGCAATATCTCGCCTTCATCGAAGCTGCGCGCCGCGTGCGACTGGAGCTCGCCGCCGACTATCTGGTCATGGCCGCCTGGCTTGCTTTCCTGAAGTCTCGGCTGTTGCTACCCGAGCCGCCGAAGGGCGAAGAGCCTTCGGCGTCCGACCTCGCCGCCGCGCTTGCTGAACGCCTGCGCCGGCTGGAGCTTATTCGGCGCGCCGCCGACAAGCTCACCGAACGCGCCCGGCTCGGCCGCGATATGTTTTTGCGCGGCGGACCGGAAGGCGTGGAGACGATCTCGCATCCCAAATTTCAGGCGAGCCTCTACGATCTTCTTTCGGCCTACGCCCGGCAGCGCCAGAAGACCGCGACCTCCCGCGTCGTGCTGCGCCAACGCGCGGTCTGGTCTCTAGCCGAAGCGCGCGAGGCGCTCGAACGGCTCATCGGCGTCGCGACGGAATGGACCGTGCTCGACGATTTTTTGCTGCATTACTGTGTCGACATGCAAACGGCGCGCACCGTGCGCGCTTCGGCCTTCACCGCTTCGCTCGAAATGGTGCGGGAGGGTCGGTTCGACATGCGTCAGGATCGGCACTTTGCGCCGCTTTGGGTGCGGCGGCGCGCGCCAGAGGAAGCGGATGAGTCTGCGGGCGCGTCATAGCCCGGAATTTCAGGAGGACGCGTCGTGGCGCAGGCTGCGGAGAAAATCGAACTGTTTGACGTGAACAGCGACGAAGAGCTTGCGCGTCACGAGACCCGGCTGCGCGAAGCGGAGCGCATCATCGAGGCGCTGTTGTTCGCCTCGGCCGAACCGCTCGACGAAGCCGAAATGACGCGGCGACTCGAAGAGGGCGTCGAACTCGATCGCGTCCTTGAGCGGCTGCGCGCGCATTATGCCGGCCGCGGCGTCAATCTCACGCGCGTCGGCAAGAAGTGGTTTTTCCGCACCGCCGCGGACCTCAACTGGATTCTCGCGCGCGAGCAGGTCGAGGAGAAGAAGCTCTCCCGCGCCGCGCTGGAGACGCTGGCGATCATCGCTTATCACCAACCGACGACCCGCGCCGAAATCGAAGAGATTCGCGGCGTCGCCATTTCCAAGGGCACGCTCGACGTTCTGCTCGACACCGGCTGGATCAGGCTGCGCGGCCGCCGCAAGGCGCCAGGAAGGCCGATCACCTATGGCACGACCGACGCCTTCCTGATGCATTTCGGTTTGGAGCAGATCGGCGATCTGCCCGGGCTCGATGAGCTGAAGGGCGCGGGGCTCTTCGATGGCCGGCTGCCGAAAGGCTTCGGCGTGCCGCAGCCTTCCGACGATGCCGCCTTGCGCGATGACGAGGAGCCGCTGGAGGATGAAGCGCCGGCGCTCCTCGACATGGAGTTCCCGGACGAGCCCGAGGCTCCTGAGGAGCCCGACGGCGAGGAGCTTTGACGCCGCCGCGCCTTCGCGCAGTCAAGCGATGAACCCTTCCGAATTGCAAGCAAGCCACCGCGCGGCCTCCGCGCTTCCCATCCTTGTTTTTAAGCCGCTGGACGCATAGTTTCCGGGCAAACGCCGGTCGTCCCGGTTTTCTCTTTAGGAAGGATGCGCGCCATGGGCGGTCTGTCGATCTGGCACTGGATCATTGTCGGCGCGGTCGTCTTCATTCTCTTCGGCGGCAAGTTCAAGCTCTCCGACGTGATGGGCGATGTCGCCAAGGGCATCAAGGCTTTCAAAAAGGGCATGTCGGAAGACGACGCCGCGGCAGATGACGCCAAAAAGCCCCTGGAAGGCCAGACGAGCGAACGTCGCGCTCTGGAAAGCGACAAGGCCGACGGTAAGAAGGTCTAGCGTCCCTTCCCTGTCCCCCGCTCTCACGGGAGAGGGACCCTTACGAGCAGCGTCAAAGAGCGGATGAAGGGCGGCTCCCGCTCCCTCTCTCAGTAGCGGGGGAAGGGTTGAGGTGGGGGTGAGAGCAGGTAACGACATGTTCGATCTCGAACCCGGCAAGCTCATCGTCATCGCCATCGTCGCCCTCATTGCGATTCCATCGAAGGATTTGCCG
Source organism: Methylocystis sp. B8 (assembly GCF_005771425.1). Lineage (GTDB taxonomy): Bacteria > Pseudomonadota > Alphaproteobacteria > Rhizobiales > Beijerinckiaceae > Methylocystis. The sequence goes on from NZ_VBTZ01000006.1 coordinate 109,663, forward strand.
CGCGTTTTGCGCACGCTTGGGCAGTTCACTGGAAAAATGCGCCGCATGGCCGCGGAGTTTCAGGGCCAGTTCATGGAAGCGATGCGCGAGGCCGAGCTTGAGGATCTGCGCAAAGAGGTCAGCGAGATGCGGGACGCCGTAAAGGAGAGCGTGAAGCTCGACGGCGCTTTCGATCCAATGGCCGAAGCGCGCAAGCAGATTACGGACTCATTCAAAGGCGAACCGCTTTCGCGCACAGAAGCGCCTCATCCCGAGGAGCCGCGCAGCGGCGACCTAAAGGGCGAGGACGCGCCGATCGCATCCTTCGAGACGCGGCCTTCGGCTGCTCCTCAGGATGAGGACTCTGGTTTTGCTCCGGCTGAGCAGGCGGATTCGTCGAAGAAGGCCGGCGCATGAACGAGGCCGATGAAGCCGAAATCGAGGCCAGCAAGGCGCCGCTGATCGAACATCTGATGGAATTGCGCGAGCGCCTGATCAAGGCGCTGCTCGCCTTCCTCGCGATGTTCGTGGTCTCCTTTTTCTTCGCCAAGGACATCTACAATCTGCTTGTCATTCCTTATACGCAGGTCGCGGGACCCGAAGCGAAGCTCATCTACACCGCGCCGCAGGAATATTTCTTCACCCAGATCAAGGTCGCGCTGTTCACGGCGGCGTTTCTTTCCTGTCCGATCGTGCTGGCGCAGATCTACGCCTTCGTCGCGCCAGGACTCTATCGGCACGAGCGCTCGGCGTTTCGGCCTTACCTTTTTGCGACGCCGATTTTTTTCGCGATCGGCGCGCTCGTCGTCTATTTTTTGGTGATGCCCAATCTGCTGCACTTCTTCATCGGGATGCAGCAGGCGAATGAGCCTGGCAAGGCGCAGATCGAACTGCTGCCGCGCGTCTCCGAATATCTTTCGCTGATCATGACGCTCGTGCTCGCCTTCGGCATCGTGTTTCAGCTGCCGGTGGTTCTGACGCTGCTCGGCCAGGTCGGCATCGTCACTTCCGACTTTCTGAAAGAGAAGCGGCGCTATGCGGTCGTGCTCGTCTTCATCGTCGCCGCCGTCTTAACGCCGCCCGATGTGTTCTCGCAGCTCGCGCTCGCGCTGCCCGGCGTGTTTTTATACGAAGCATCGATTTATGCCGTGCGCATGGTTGAGAAGAAGCGCGCCGCAGCCCAAGCGGCGGCGGGGGGATCATAGGCGACATCTCGCCGCTTGACCCTTTTCAGCGCTCGCGAGAGAAAGGCGCCCTCGACAAAGCCCCCGCCGTCATGGCCGGGCTTGTCCCGGCCATCCACGCCGCGATGCTGCGCTCCACTTGGGTACGGCGCCGCAGCGGCCTTGCGTGGATGCCCGGCGCAAGGCCGGGCATGACGCGTTTGCACGGTTTCTCCATTACTCCCGAAGCGCCAGCAGGCCGAAATGTACGACATCAAATGGATTCGCGAGAACGCTGAAATTTTTGATCGCGGCCGCGCGCGGCGCGGGCTCGACCCCATGTCGACGCAGCTTCTCGCCTTTGACGATTCGCGGCGCGCGGCGATCGGCGAATTGCAGCGCGCGCAGGAGCGCCGCAACGCCGCCTCAAAAGAAATCGGCGCGGCGATGAAGGCTGGCGATAGCGCCAAGGCCGAAGCGCTCAAAGCCGAAGTCGCGCAGATCAAGGAAAATTGGCCGGCGCTCGAAGAGGCGGAGCGCTACGCGATCAAGAAGCTCGATGACGCGCTCGCGAGCATTCCCAACACGCCGCTCGATGAAGTGCCCGACGGCGCCGATGAGAACGACAATGTGGAAGTCGCGCGCTGGGGCGAGCCGCGCAATTTCGACTTTACGCCGAAAGAGCATTTCGAAATCGGCGAAGGCCTTGGGCTGATGGATTTCGAAACGGCGGCGAAAATTTCCGGCGCGCGTTTCGTCGTCAACAAGGGCGGGCTGGCGCGACTGGAACGAGCGCTCGCGCAATTCATGCTCGATCTGCATACGAACGAGCATGGTTACATGGAAGTCAGCCCGCCGCTGCTCGTGCGCGATGACGCGATGTTCGGCACGGCGCAATTGCCGAAGTTCAGAGAAGATCAATTCTCTGCAAGCAACGTCACTTTCGTTCCTGAGGCCGTGAAACAAGCTTTGGCTGAATTTGATAGCGGAACTTTTCCCGCCAAAGAATTTGATTTGCGTTTGGCCGCGTTAATGTCGGGATTGCGTCTCTGGCTCATTCCCACGGCCGAAGTGCCGCTCACCAATCTTGCGCGCGAATCCATTCTCGACGAGTCGCAGTTGCCGATGCGCATGACAGCCGGCACCTATTGCTTCCGCGCCGAGGCGGGCGCCGCCGGCAAGGACACGCGCGGCATGATCCGCCAGCATCAGTTCTACAAGGTGGAGCTCGTTTCGATCACGACGCCGGAGCAATCGCTCGAAGAACATGAGCGCATGACGGGGTGCGCGGAGAAGGTGTTGCAGCTTCTCGAACTGCCCTATCGCAAGGTCGTGCTCTGCACCGGCGACATGGGCTTCGCCTCGCAGAAGACTTATGATCTTGAAGTCTGGCTGCCGGGGCAGGGGAAATACCGCGAGATTTCCTCATGCTCGGTTTGCGGCGACTTCCAGGCGCGGCGCATGAACGCGCGTTACCGCCCCGCAGAGAGCAAGGGTCCCCGTTTCGTCCACACGCTGAATGGCTCGGGCGTCGCGGTCGGCCGCGCCATGGTCGCTGTGCTGGAGAATTATCAGCAGGCCGACGGCTCGGTCGACGTGCCGCGCGCTCTGCGGCCTTACATGGGCGGCTTGTCGCGCATCTCCCGTTGAGCTCTTTTTCGCGCGCCGCAGTGCTTGCGCCTCGCAGGCTCTTCGCAATCGGGTTCGGGCGATGTTCCAAAAAATGGCGTCCAGCCGTAGCCGTAATCCGCGCGCGGCGCATATCCGTCGCTGAGCAGGCCGGGCGCTGCGACGTTGAGCGTCACCGGCGCCGCCAGAAATCCTGCGAGACCGGATCCCGGCGCTGTCGGCGGCGCGCCAGGGATCACTAAGTCCGCGGGCACATAGCCCATGGTCCCGCCATATTGCACCTGACACCAGCGGCCGCATCCCAGGACATCGAAGGAGATATTCGGCGCCATGGTCGTGACCGGCCTCGCGTCTGAACTCGGGCTGACCTGAAGCGGCATCACGGCGGCCACATAGGCTTCAAAAGCGAGGGCGCTGCCGGGAACGGCGAAAAGCGCTCCGGCGAGCAGGAACGCAAGTCGTAAGCGCATCAAAATACCTCCAGAGAATGGGGCAGGACGTTTAGGGTCATTGTGGACGTTCAGAGCCGAATCGTCCAAAGAAAACCTGGGTTTCGTCAGACGCCCGCCAAGCGAAGCGAAAGCATGCGCATTCTCATCACCAATGACGACGGCGTTCACGCGCGCGGCCTTGCAATCGCCGAGGCGATCGCCCGCGAATTTACCGATGATATTTTTGTCATCGCGCCGGAATTCGAGCAATCGGGCGTCTCGCATTCGCTGTCGCTCAACGATCCGCTGCGGCTGCGCGAGATTTCGCCGCGCCATTTCGCCGTCAAGGGCACGCCGACCGATTGCGTGATCATGGGCGTACGCAAGCTCCTGCTCGATCATCCGCCAGATCTCCTCATTTCCGGCGTGAACTGCGGCCAGAATATCGCCGAGGACGTCTCCTATTCCGGCACCATCGCCGGCGCGATGGAGGGCACGATTCTTGGCATTCCATCGATTGCGCTGTCTCAGGTCTATGATTTTTTTGCAAACCGCCGGATGGTGCATTGGGAGTGCGCCGAGGCGCATGGCGCTGAGGTCGTGCGCCGTCTGCTCAAGGCGGGAATTCCAAAGAATGTGCTGATGAATGTGAATTTCCCGAGCTGTCCGCCGCAAGAGGTCGCGGGCGTCGCGATCACCATGCAGGGCAGGCGCAGCAGCGACATCATGAACATCGAGGATCGTAAGGACGGCCGCGGCAACCCTTATCACTGGATTTCCTTCCAGCGCGGCGACTTCAAGCCGGGGCAGGGCACCGATCTGCTGGCGCTCGAAGAAAAGAAGATATCGATCACGCCGCTGCAGCTCGATTTCACCGATCACCCGACGGTGACGCGACTCGCGGCGGCGTTCGAGGGCAAGGAATGACGGACGAGCGCCGCGCCCCCGAAATCGAGGAACGCGCGGCGCTGCTCTTGACCTTACGCCAGGCGGGCGTACGGGATTTGGCGGTGCTTCGCGCTATCGAGGCGACCCCGCGCGAGGCTTTTGCGCCCTATCGTTTTCGCGATCTCGCCAATCGCAATCTTTCCCTGCCAATCGGCTGCGGCCAGACCATGTCGCGTCCGGTCGAACTCGCCCGGCGGCTCGAGGCGTTGCGGGTCGGTCGAGGGCATCGAGTGCTTGAGGTCGGGGCAGGGTCCGGCTATGGGGCCGCGGCGCTCGCCCAGCTCGCGCGCGAGGTCGTGAGCTTGGAGCGGTTCGAGACGCTCGCGATCGAAGCCTCGCGCCGCCTCGTGAGCCACGGCGTAACGAACGCGAAGGCGATCTACGCCGACGGCCTTGATCCGCCGCGCGACCTGGGGCGCTTCGACCGGATCGTCGTTCAGGCTTCGGTCATCGCCGCGCCGGCGGCGCTCATCGAGATGCTTACGCCCGGCGGCCTTATGCTCTTCGCCCGAAGGGAGCACGCCATGGCCGGGGCGCGCGCGAAGGAACGATTGATTAAGGTTGATCTCATTGAGGGCGGCGAATTGCGAGAGACCGATTTCGGCCCCTGCCGCCTCGGACCAGCGATTCCCGGCCTTGCTCAGGCGCTCTGAAAGGCCCGAGTCCTAACGTTGAAAATTTTCATAGTCGCGTACGCTTCGCATTCATCTTAAACGCCTCCTTAACCGCCGCGCTGTTACCCATAGGCCGTTCAATGTTGCGTTCGGGTGGGTCGCGTCATGGCTATCAAGCGTCCATTTGCTTATTCACGCGCCGCAGGGCGTTTTTTGGCGGCGGCTGGCGTTGCTGCCCTTGCCGGTTGCTCCGACGCTTCACGTTTCGCGGGCGATCCCTTCTCTGATCCGTTCTCGAACGGCGTCAAAACCGCCTCGCGCGGCGTCGACCGCGCGCCGGTTGGCGCGATCGCCTCCGCTCCGGCTCAGAGCGCGCCGTCGACCGCGGTGGAATCCCGTCCGCTGCCGGCGCCGAACGCCAGCGCATCCGCTCCGGCCGCCGGCGCCGCTTCTTCAGCCCATGCGCCGGCTCCGGCCGCCACATCGCCCGGCCGTGTCGCGGCCGCCTCCGGGAATGGTCATTGGAGCGCTGAAGGCGGCACGCCCATCGTCGTCGCCCAGGGTGAAACGGCGGCGCTGCTCGCGACCCGCTATGGCGTCCCCGCGGACGCCCTGCTGCGCACCAACGGTTTTAACGCCGCGTCTCAGGTTCAGCCGGGCTCTCGCCTGGTGATCCCCGTCTATCGCGCCGGGGCGGCGCCAGCGGCCGTGGCGAGCGCGCCGGGCGCCTCCAAGACCGCCGCGCCGGGCGCCAAGCCCGTGGCCGCAAAAATCGCCGCTCCAGCGAAGACTGGGGCCGCCGCCAAATCGGCGGAGCAGGCAAGGCCTCTGCGGAAGACCGAGTCTGAACTGGAAAAAGCCAAAGTCGCAGCTAAGCCTGCAACGGAGAAGACTCTCGGCAAAGCCGAGCCGCGCATCGCTGAAGCGACGCCGGCTCGCCCTGTCAAAACCGAGCGGATCGCGCGGGGCGCTAGCGCTTCGCCCGCGGAGGTCGAGTCCAAGGTTGCCGACGCTCGGAGTAAGACCGCCGAACCGGCGCCGGAGACGGCCGCCGCGCGGAAGCTCGACACGACCGCGACCGCCTCCATCCCTCCCGCGGGCGAGACGAAGACAGTCGCTTCCGACGAGGGCAAACCCGAATTTCGTTGGCCCGCCCGCGGCCGCATCATTCAGGGATTTTCCTCGGGCGGCAATGACGGGATTAACATCGCAGTGCCCGAAGGAACTCAGGTCAAGGCTGCGGAAGGCGGCGTCGTCGCTTATGCCGGCAACGAGCTCAAGGGCTACGGCAATCTCGTGCTCATTCGCCATCCGAATGGCTTCGTCTCCGCCTACGCCCATAACGGCGAGCTCGACGTGAAGCGTGGCGATCAGGTCAAGCGCGGCCAGACGATCGCCAAGTCGGGCCAGTCCGGCAATGTCGGCTCGCCGCAGCTCCATTTCGAACTGCGCAAGGGGTCTACTCCGGTTGATCCGACGAGCTATTTGGCAGGTTTGTAGCCAGTTCTCTGGCGCACGCGAGACATAGGCGTCGGAGATTTAAGGCGGCGGGTCCCAAGAAAGGCCCGCCGTCGTCTTTTGCTCTTCCATGCAGGCGAACATGCTATACCCGCGGACCGCAAAACGAAGGGTTACGCACAGTGAAGCATTGTTTCGTTCTCGCGCTCCTTCTCGCCGCCACGCCCGCATTCGCCGTTGATCCGACCGGCGTCCCGCAATGCGACGCGTTGCTGAAGCGCTATGAGGCGTGTTCAGGACAACTACCGCCGCAACAGGTTCATGCTGCGCAAAAAGAACTGCTCGACGGCGCGGTCGGCATTCGCGCCGCGGCGACAGATCCGTCGAAACGGCCTGATCTCGAACGCTATTGCGCCGATCGATTCGAGTTGATGAAGCGGGAAAGCGACATCAAGGAGTGCATGTCGAAGCCATGAGCGCGTTGCGCGCGTTGATGTAATCCTTTCCGCGCATTTCAATCAGCCGCGACGCCGTGCGCTCGAATTCGCGCGCTTCAGCGCCGAAGGCCGCACGGTAAAGCTCGGAGGGTTCGGCTGCAGCGGAAACGATCAGCAGAATTCTCGCTTCGTAAAGAATGTCGATGAGCGTGATGAAGCGGCGCGCCTCATTGCGCTGTTCGGGCGCCAGCACTGGAACGTCTTCGAGGATCAGCGCCTCGAAGTTGTCGGCAATGGCCATGTAATCGGCAGCCGATAGGGCCTGACCGCAAAGCTGCGCGAAGGTGAGGCGCGCGACGCGGCCCGCCGCCTGAGGGATGTCGATGCGCCGTCGTTTGACTTCTATCGTCGTCGGCGACTCCAGCGCGCCGCCGGCAAGCGTGGAGTACAGCGCATCGATCGCAGCTCTCGCGCGCAGGTCAACGGGCGTGAAATAGATTTGTCCGAGATCTCCTTGCCGCTGGCGATAATCGCTCGATGCTTCGAGACGTATAACGTCCATTCGTTCCTGCAAAAGAGCGATGAACGGAAGAAATAAATCGCGGTTGCGGCCGCCTTCGTAAAGCCGCGATGGCTCGACGTTGGACGTGGCGACGATGATGACGCCTGACGCCAGCAGCGCGGAAAAAAGACGCGCCAATATTGTGGCGTCCGCAATGTCATTCACTGCGAATTCGTCAAAACAGAGCACGCGCGTTTCCCGCGCGATCTCCCGCGCAACACAGGTCACGGGATCGGTTTCGCAAGCACGCGGATTTAGACGCAGCCGATGCAGACGATCGTGCACGTCCGCCATAAAGGCATGGAAATGAGCGCGCCTCTTCTTCTCCACGGAAAGTTCGCTGAAGAACAGGTTCATCAGGAAGGTCTTGCCGCGTCCGACCTGCCCCCAGAGATAAAGGCCGCGTGGGCGCTGCGCCAAACGACGAAATCTCGCAAGAAGCGATTGCGTCAACCTGGCGCTCTTCGGCGTTCGGCCCGAGAGCGCATCGGCGAGCGTCTGAAGCTTTTCGATCGCCGCGCGCTGCGAGGCGTCGCGCTCCAGCGCGCCTTGAGCGACGAGCGAGTCATACTTCTGGACGATGGTCTGGGCGCGCGGCGTCATATGCGCCGCATCCGGCCATTCGCCTCTGCAAAGGCGCCGGGGCGCAGTTCGCAATAGAGCAGGCGGTCCGGGTCCACCGGCCCCGGCATGGTGATTTGGCCCCGCGGCACGCGCGCGAATCCGAGGCGCGCGTAATATTCCTCATCGCCGACAAGCAGGACGAGGCCATGTCCGGCTTCGCGGGCGGCGTCCAGCGAATATTTGACCAGCGTCTCGCCCACGCGCTGTTGGCGAAACGCCGGCTCCACAGTCAGCGGTCCAAGCAGAAGCGCGGGCGTCGAACCGACAAGGATCGGCGTCATGCGGTTGGCGCCGACGAGCAACGTGCCGATCCGCGCGACGAATGACAGCGTGCGATCCGGCTCGACGCCTTCACGCAGGCGATAGGCCGTGCGCGCATATCGGCCGGGACCGAACGCTCGCTCATCGAGCTTGTCGATATGCGCGTCGTCGGCGGCCGTCAGCGGCCCAAATTTAACGGCAAGATCGATCATGTTGCGGCTTGACCTTAGAGCGCGCGCTGCGAAAAAGTGGTAACCGGTTTTTTTGCGTAGAGCGCGCTCTAAACTTTTGGAATCGATGACGTTATCTGCATTTGGGCGATTCCGCCCAAATGCAGCGTGATCTATGCGCAGGCCATATCACGCGTTCTCTGCGCCGCAAAATGCCAGGTTGCGGCGCGATATCTGCGCAGCAGGGGAAGCTCATGGCGGCATATCGCTTGCGGCGGGCAAACTTGGAGGACGCCCGCTCAATCGCCGAGATCAACGCTGCTGCCTGGCGCGAGACCTACGTCGGGCTCATGTCGGCCGAGGCGCTGGCAAGCATCGATCTGGACGACTGGATGCGGCGCTGGCTGGAACGGATCGGTTCGAGCGAAGACGATCAGGCCGTCTTCGTGGCTCTCGAAGACGAAGTTCCGGTCGGCTTCGCCCGCTGCAGCCGCCAGTCCAACCCGAAGCTCGTTCCGCTTGGCTTCGACGGCGATATCGCGTCGATTTATCTGCTGAGGCGCGTCCAAGGCCTTGGGTTGGGCAGATGCTTGATGACGCGGCTCGCCGAGCATCTGATATCTATCGGCTGCGCGAGCGCCGCGGTGTGGGTGTTGCGTGACGCGGCTGAGGCGCGCGGCTTTTACGAGACGCTAGGCGCGGCGCCTCTTGGCGTCGAAGGCGTGTGGGAGATCGCGGGCGCTGTCCTTCCCGATCTCGCCCATGGGTGGCGCGATCTACGCATCCTCGCTGAAGCCGCCGGCGCCAGTCGAAACCTTAGTCGCCAGCCTCACCAATAGGGTGAAATGGGCGCCTTCTCCAACGCCTCGGATATGCGCGCCCGCGTCGCGGGCGTCGTATCGGCCGGCAGAGCGTCGAGCGTGAAGAAGCCGGCCTCGGCGATCTCGCGGTCCGGGACGTGCGGCTGCGTCAGTCGAAAAGAGCGCACGAGGTAAAGCGCGACGTGATCTCGCGCCGAGAAACGTCGATTGAAATATAAGCCGAAGAGTTCGGGCGGTTCGTCGAGGAGAACGTTCGCCTCTTCGTGGAGTTCGCGCTCGAGCGCATCCATGAGCGTTTCGCCGCTTTCGACTCCGCCGCCCGGCAGATAGAATCCGCTCACATAGGTGTGACGAACGAGCAGCACGCGGTTTTGATCGTCAAGCACAAGGCCGCGCACGCCCAAAGTCATGGGACGCTGAAATCGCGCGCCCAAGGCAATAAGCCTCGATGCGAGACGATCTCGCGCCGAACGGGTCTCGTCGGCTTGCTCTTGCTCCGTCAAAGCTGGCTCCGATTGCACAAACTATGGCAAATGATGTGCGACGGCTCTAGCAATCGCCAGCCCATCCTAACAGAAAAGCGCCGCAGTTAAACGGGCTTAGAGGAACATGAGGCTTTCTTGAATTTTCGACTCGCGCATCTGTCCGACGCTCATATCGGTCCAATTCCGCGTCCAAATCTCGCGGAGCTCCTTGGCAAGCGCGTCACGGGCTATGTGAATTGGCTTTACAAGCGCGGCGATCAGCACGACATGGGCGTGCTCGCCAAAATAGTGGCGGACATGAAGTCGCAGACGCCAGATCACGTCGTCATGACCGGCGACATCGTCAACATCGGACTTCCCGGGGAAATCGCGCTCGCCAAGGACTGGCTCTCCATCCTAGGCGCGCCAAGCGATGTCAGCTTCACGCCCGGAAATCACGACGCCTATGTGGCAAGCGTCACGGACCTTCTTCACGAAGTTTTCGCGCCTTGGACGACAAGCGAGACTGAAGTCGCGGGCTTTCCATATTTACGCCGGCGCGGCGGCGTCGCGCTGATCGGACTCGACACAGGCGTGCCGACGGCGCCTTTCGTCGCTTCCGGTCGGCTCGGCGCTGAGCAGCTGGCGGCGCTCGCGGAGTTGCTGGACCGCGCGAAAGCGGAGAGGCTCGCGCGCGTCGTCTGCCTCCATCACCCGCCGCATGTCGGCGGCGCGAGGCTGCTGCGCGGGCTTGAAGACGCGACGAAATTCGAAGACGTCATCGCCCGTCATGGCGCCGAGCTCATTCTGCATGGGCATAATCACAAACCGAGCCTGCACCGTCTGACCGGGCCCGACGCATTTGCGCCTGTTGTTGGCGTGGCGTCGGCTTCAGCCAAGCCTGGCGGACACTATCCAGGCGCCGCCTATAATCTTTACGAGATCGAGCGCAACGACGACGGTCTGAACATTCTGCTGCGCAGGCGCGGCTTCGATGAGACTGGAGAGATCATCGAGCTTGAATCCATTAAGCTGTGAAACCTGGATCATACCGTGGTCGGTGCCAGGAACATATAATCGCAAGAGGTTGACGGCGAAATTCGCAAAAGGACTGATGCATGTCCGCTACGAAATTCCCCACGTTCCATAGAGAAAGCCTCGTTCGGCGACAACGAGCGCTCCAGTTTAGTCAGCCTTCGAAATAGACGCGATAGGCCCACGCCGCCAAAACGGCCAAGAGGCCGAAGAACGCCGCTGCGCCAAAAAATTCCGCTATGAATGCAGCCGCGCGAGTGACTTTGCCCGAGAACGATGTGTCTTTTGCGCGCGCAGAGATCTTCACCCCGAGCGCTTGCGCGGCTCCGCCGCTCGCGTAATCGACCGCCAAAGCCTTTTCGCGCTCGATCAAGCGATGCGCGATATAGCCGGTGACAGCGTCGACGATTTCGTCGACGCTGTCGCTTTCGCGAAGCGTCACCCGCCCGTGACGCGTGTCCTGGAGAAAGCGGTATGTCCGTCGGTCGCGATCCATCTCGACGAAGCCGATCTGATCGATGAACAGCCGCGGCCGTTCAGTCGGCGCAACCCCAACGTCGAAAATATCGCAGTCGCGCGGCACTTGCGCCAATACCGGGGCCAGCGCGTCGCCGAGCATCTCCAGTCGGGCGATTTCCCCGGCGCGTAAATCGGAGAAGGCTGCGGAACGCTCGGCGTTCTCAAGGCGCGCGCGGCGAAGCGCGTCGGCCAAATTCGCCATGCGCTCGTCCAGCGGACCCCTTGTTCCCCTACGCGCCGCCCGCTCTCGCTCGGTCACAATCGTCAGACGCTCAGCGGGCGTCGGGGACGCGTTTCGCTGGACGGCGTCGCGGGCGTCGGCTGGCGGCGCGGGCAGGGGCTCTTCCATTTCGTCCACTCGCTGAAGCCCTCGTGGCGCGGCCAGGGCGATAAAGCATTGTGGACTATAGCGGCTCTCCGGGACGGTGCGAAGCGGGAGCGCGACGAAGGGACGCGGGAGTCGACTTTTTCTCCCGCCTCCGGCAAGGGATTCCTTACGATAGCCGCTGATTCCGATCATTAACGATAAAAACGGTCGATTCAACCTAAGCCGAGAAGGGAGTTCATGGCGGTCACTCCAGGCGAATCGAATCTCAACAGCGCATTATTCGAGCGCATCCTGATCGGCATGGGCTTTGCGGCCTTCGCCGCGCTGGAGGCGGCTGGCGGGGGCGAACACGCGATCGTCGCCGGCTTTTTCGCTGGCGCTGCGATATTTGTTCTGCGTCGCTCGTCTGAGAGCGCGCGCCAGGCGGCGGATTTCGCGGTCGATTTCCTGGCCGTCGCGATTTTCACCTTGCTCTGCGATCGCTCGAGCATGTTGTGGCGGTCGCCGGAAACTTTCGCCGAGCTGTTCCGCTTCTCACCGGTTGGCGCGGCGACCGCCACGATTCTTTACCTCGCAGGCGTCGTGACGCTTAGAGCGCGTTCGCGCATGGCGGTTCGAGCGGCGCTCTTCGTTCTGCCGCTGCAGTTCAGCCTCCTCATCGCGCTCGGCTCGCCGCCCGTGACGCAAATCGGCGGCGCGTTGCTCTTGGGCTTGGACGTTCCGGAGCCTTTGCGAAACATCGCGGGGCGCACGCTGGTTCTGTTTCTGCTCAATGAAGCTGTCGTCGTCGGCGTGCCTCTGGCGCTCGGTCGATTTCTTCCCCACCAATGGCGTCCGCATGGCATTCTGTTCGCTTCTGCCTTCGTCGCGTCGCTGACGCCTTATATCGCGACCTCGGTCTCCTATTTCGTCGCGCCTTACTTGCCTTACCCGCTGGCGGCGGCGATCGCGGCGGCTGCGGCGGCGCTCGCGCAAGCGGGCCTATGGGGGCAAACCTATCTCGTCACGCAGGCCATGGCCGGCCTTTTGCGTGCGACGCCTTCGTTGCAAGTCGTGGTGTTTCACGACTGGCGAACGGGCGCGGAAAAGGGCGCCGTCTACGGCTTCGTGTTCATGGCGCTGCTGCTTGCGGCGGAACTGGGCGTATCCTTCGCGCCGGCGATGGCGGCGCTTTCGGCTTCAGGGCCGATCGGCGGCGCGCTCATCGGCGCGGCGCTTTTCCCGCTCGCGCGCGCGATTGTCGAAAGCACCGACTCGACGCCCCCGTTCTTTGGGCGGGTAGAAGAGCTCTATCTGCATCCCTCCAACTATTTTCGTGGCGGAGTAGCAGGCGCGGCTGTCGCTCTCGCTCTAATGATCGGGCTTCCAGCCGCGAGCGGCGGCGACCGATTTCTGTTCGGCGCGCTGACCGGCGCGCTGGCTTATGCCGGCGTCGACGCCGCGATTGATCTCGCTGCGCTGACGCAAGGACGCCGGCAGCATCTGCGCAGCTGGCGGGTCTATTCGCTGGGCGTGCTCCTTGGCGCGCTCGTAGGAGGCGCCGTCGCCTGGTATTTGGACGCCGGGCAGGTCGAAACGATCGTCGCGAAATTCTTCGCCTATACGTCGCTCGATTACGCAGCCGACGGGCGTCCCGTCAATGAATACATTATTCGCCCACTCTTTTCGAAATGGGGCGCGACGGATCTCGGCAAGGTCGACGGCGGCGTGAGGCTGTTCTTCGATGAGTCATTCTCCGGCGTCATTCAATGGGTGTTCGCGGCGCCGCTCTTTTCGATCAATCTTTTCTTCCTCACCGCGCTTGTCGAGCGCAGCCTGCAGCCGCTTCGCCAACTCGCGAGCTGGCAGGGCCTCGACATGCTCATCGAAAACGCCGTGCGCGTTCTGCGTTGGGGCCTTTGGATGGCGCCGGTGATCTATTCCTTCCTGAAGGCGTCGCCGGACCCGGCCTGGTACAATCAGGACGGACTCATCCGAACAGGCGTCGCGAGTTGGATGAGCTATATCCTGCCGGACTCCGACTTCCGCGCATGGAGCCTCGACATCTTCACGGCGCTCCTCGCCTATGACGCGCTCCGCGTGCTGATCTGGTTCGACCATATGGGATTGCGGGTCGCGACGCTCGTCAATCTTTCGTTTGTCGGCGGCGACGTCGCGGATGAAAGGGCCGCGCGCTTTCTTGGAAAGTCGCAGACGAGCAGGGCGATCCCGGAGGGCATCCGTCGGTTCGGCACATGGGCGCCGCTTTTGCTGCCCTTCTACATTCCGCGCGGCGTGGATTGGGACAGAGCGTGGAGCGCGTCTGAGCAGTTGGCCCACACGCGGCCTCCGTCTTACGCTTATCTCGTCAGCGGCTATTTAATTTATGCGGCGCTCGTCGCCTTTGGCCTCGTCATCTTCCTTCTTGGACGGCTCGCGCGCGCGCAGAAAGTGACGATCGAAGGCATCACTGGCGCAGGCGGCGTTCCCGGCTCCCGCCCGCTGAAGCTCACCAATGGCCTAATGACCAGTGAGTGGTTTCAGGACGGACAGGGCGCCATCGGCATTGAAGGCGTGGCGCGTGGCGGACCTCCGATCGACTTGACCCGGCGCCCGGACGATCATGCGCATCCGCGCGGACGTTTCCTTTTCTTGCGCGAAGATGGCGGCGAGCTTTGGTCGATCGGCGAGGCGCCGACACGTTGTAGAGCCGCTCAGGCGTCGCTCACCGACGCAGGCGAGAACTGCCTGTTCTTCATGGCGGAGCGCAATGGATTTGCTGTCGAAGCGCGAGTTTCGCTCGCGCCCGACGAGGCGGTCGAGGTCACCCAACTCAAGATCGTAAATCTCGAGCAGCGCCCTCGTAAACTGGTTCTCGCGTCGCTGCGCGAATGGGTGCTCAATGAGACCGGCGTCGAGCTTCGCGACCCGGCCTATAACGCCATTCATATCGGCACCTGGTACGTTCGTTCGCTGAACGCGATTTTCGCGCAGAACCGCCTGCTCAAAGGTGGGGCGCGCCGTCAGTCGGATCGTCGCCTGTCGCCTGAGATCGGCTTTCATGCCATCGGCGCCGGCGCGGAAGCGAAAATTTCGGTCCTCGGCTATGAGGACGTGAAGTCGCGTTTTTACGGAATGGGATCGGTGCATGCGCCGGACAGCCTTCATGGCCTGGCGGCGCCACGCGACCCTAATGACGAAGGGCTACTCTACGGCTTTGAGCCATGCGCCAGTCTGCGCGTCGAAATCGAACTTGCGGCCAGCGGCGCGACAGAGCTGATCATCGTCGATGGATGGGCCCGCGATATGGGCCGAGCCACGGACTCGATCGCGCGCCATCTGCGCATTGCGCCAGTGGCGCCTGAGACGCTGAACCAAGCTTTGTCGCGCCGCCGCGGGCTCATACTGCCGCCCCCGCCGAAGAAGCCCCGCTATGCCTTTTCGCAGGACGGACGAAGCGTGACGGTCGCGCCAGGCACGCCGCGTCCGTTCGCCCATGTTATCGCCAACGCCTTCGGGCAGGGCGCGGTGCTGACGAATGACGGCGAGATTTTTTCGTTCCACGGCAACTCGCGTCTGAACAGTTTTACGCCGTTTCGCATGGGCGAGGGCCGCATGGCCCCCGCGGGTCAAAGATTCTACGTCTACGATCTTGCGCGTACGGATGCGCATAGTCCGACCTTCGTGCCGCTACGTCGTCGCGATGCTGAATATGAAGTGACGTTTTCTCTCGGCTCGGCCGTCTATCGCGCCGAGCGCGATCATCTCGAACTCGAGATGACAGTTTTCGTCAGTCCCACGCAGCCGATCGAGTTCAAGATCTTGAAGATTCGTAACAAGACTCTTCACGAGCGGCTATTGCAGATTACGCCGGCGATGGAAATTGTCTTGGCCGAAACGCCAAACGAGAGTCTTGGCGTGCTGGAGTCGGTCATCGACGAGAATGTGCATTCAATCTACTTCCGCAATCCTCGTAATAATTTCGTGCAGGGCTGGGCCTTTGTGACGACCTCATTGCCGGCGGAGTTTGCTGAGACGTCCCGTCGCCGCTTCCTCGGGCATGAAAGCCGCGACCCTTACCTGCCGTACATGGTCGAGCACGGCCATCCTGACGCCGGCGCGCCCGCGCATGAACGAAAGGTCGCCGCCTTCAGTTGCGCGATCGACGTGCCGGCTGGAGAAGAGGCCGTTGTCGTCGTAGCGCTTGGACAGACGACGTCCATCGAAGAAGCGAAGAGACTTGCCGATTATGCGCGCGATCCCGAGCACGCTTATGCCGCGTTCGCGGCGAATGCGCGCGCATGGGATGATCAGCTATCGGTGTTGCGCATCAAGACCAACCGTCCCGACTTCGATCGCCTGGTCAACGATTGGCTGCCTTATCAATTGCTCGCCGCGCGTCTTTGGGGACGCACCGGTCCCGCGCAACGTTCCGGCGCGACGGGCTATCGCGACCAGTTGCAGGACGTCATTCCGCTCATTCATCTCGCGCCCCAACGCGCCCGCGCGCAAATCCTATTGCATGCCGCGCATCAATATATCGAGGGCGACGCCTGCAAATGGTGGCATCGCGCGCCCAACGGCGGCACTGGCCTTGCGGACCGCACACATGCGTCGGATCCGCATCTGTGGCTGCCTTATGTGACGATCCGCTATGTCCGCGGGAGCGGAGACTACGCCATCCTCGATGCGGTCGAGCCCTTCCTCGAAGCCGCTCCTGTTCCGAAAGATCAGGAGGGCGAAGCCACCGTGCCGCTGACCTCGCGCGACAAGGACACGCTGCTCGGTCACTGCGCGCGCGCCATCGAATGGACCCTCGACCGTTTCGGTGCCCATGGCCTGCCGCTAATGGGCTCCGGCGACTGGGACGATGGGATGAATCTTATCGGCGACGAAGGCCGCGGAGAGAGCGTGTGGCTCGGCTTCTTCCTGCACGGCATCCTTCTCGACATCGCACCGATATTCGAGGCGAAAGGCGACGCCGCCCGCGCCGAGCGTTATCGTGAACGCGCCGAAAAACTTCGCGCCGCGCTTGAAAACTGCTGGCGCGGCGACCGCTATATTCGCGCCTATGCCGACAACGGCGAGGAAGTCGCGCCGATGAGCGCGATGACCTCCTCCTGGCCGACTTTGACGAACGCCGTAGACGCCGCGCGCGGACGCGAGGCGATCGAAAACGCCCTCGACATTCTTGGCCTCGGCGATCGCGTGTTGCTCGTTCAGCCGCCCTACGATGAGCATTCGCGGCCTTATCCCGGACGCAGCGCCGAATATCCGCCAGGCGTGCGCGAAAACGGCGGGCAATATTCGCATGGCGTTTCCTGGTTCGTCGATGCGCTGGCGAAGCTCGCCGCGCAGGCGCAAAAGGAAGGGGACTCGCGCGCCGCCGAGGAGTTGTTTCGCACGGCGTTCGAGACGTGGATCGCGATCTCGCCGATCTCCAAGCTGACGACGCCGGCCGAGTCTGACATTTACGGCCTGCCGCCGCATCAGCAGCCGGCCGACGTCTATAACGGCGAAGGCTACGAAGGTCGGGGCGGGTGGAGCTGGTATACCGGCGCAGCGGCGCGGATGTTGTCGGCGGCCTATGCGCTGCTCGGGCTCGAATTCGAGAACGGCGAATTGAAACTGCGCCCCGACGCGTTCCTTTCCAAAGGCGAACTGCGACTGGAACGCGTGGTCTACCTTGGCAAGACGTTCGAAGCAGAGAAACGTCGCCGCGTCTGGTGACGTGGCCTGTAGGCGGGGCGCACATGGCTGATCACGTCGTTACGCTCAACGCCGGGTCTTCCTCGGTGAAGTTCGCTCTCTACGCAGCGGATGAGGAATGGCCGCGACTGATCGTTTCCGGCCGCGTCGAAGGGCTCGGCGCGAAGCCGCGCTTTCACGTCGCCGTCGTCGGCGGAAGAGCGAGCGACATACCGCTTCCTCCCAAGCTCACCCACAAGAAGGCGATCGCAGCGATCTTCGAGTGGATCGAAGACGCTTACCCCGGGGCGGCGGTAAGCGCGATCGGACACCGTGTCGTGCACGGCGGGCTGCGTTTCGCCTCGCCCGTCATCATTGACGCGGAAACGCTCGCGCAGTTGCGCGAACTCATCTCTCTTGCGCCCTTGCACCAGCCGCATAATCTGGCCGGCATCGAAGGCGCCTGCGAGGCCTTCCCCCACGTGCCGCAGGTCGCGTGTTTCGACACGGCCTTCCACCGCGGACATGCCTTCGTCGACGACGCCTATGCGCTTCCCTATTCCTACTACGAGCGCGGGTTGCGCCGTTTTGGCTTCCATGGCCTATCATATGAGTATATCGCTCGGCGTCTGCGGGCGATTGATCCGATCCACGCAGAAGGCGGCGTCATTGTCGCGCATCTCGGCAATGGCGCATCGCTTTGCGCGATGAAAGGCGGGCGTTCGATCGCCACCACCATGGGCTTTTCCGCGCTTGAAGGCCTGCCTATGGGCACGCGCTGCGGACAGATTGATCCCGGGCTGCTGCTGTATCTGCTCCAGAGCGAAGCGACGGCGCCTGAGGAGCTGTCGCGCCTTCTTTACGAGCGCTCAGGTCTTCTTGGCCTTTCCGGCGTATCGCATGACATGCGCGCGCTAGAGGCTTCTAAAGAGCCTCGCGCGCAGGCCGCGATAGCCTACTTCATTCATCGCGTCAAAATAGAGATCGCGGCGCTGACGGCGGTCATCGGCGGTCTGGATGCGCTCGTATTTACGGCGGGAATAGGAGAACGCTCGCCGCGCATACGGGCCGGCGTGGTTGAAGGTCTTGGCTGGCTGGGGTTGGCGCTCGACGCGGCCGCCAATGCGCGCGACGACTCGCTGATTTCCGTGTCCCAATCGCGCATCCCAATATTCGTGACGCCGACTGACGAGGAAGCAATGATCGCGCGCCATACGATTGAAACGGCGGGGCTGTCGGAAACCGTAAGGTGACCGCCAGTGCGGATCGCCGATGAGACGACGTCTCGCTCGGTTGCGCGTCGCCAGTTCTATGCCGGATCGCAGTTGAACGCGTGATCTGGCGGATCGCCGGCGCCCACAAGCAAGCCGTCGCGCGCGGGGCGTGACGCCATCCTCAATAACGTCTGGAATTCATCAACTTCGCAGTAGCGTCAATAAAACCTGCTACGCGCTTTCCAGCCTCCAGCGCACAGGCTCCAGCGCTGGCGAAGCTTGTTCATCGCGGCCGTCTCCTTTTGTTTGCCGCAATTCTGTAATTCAGGTGCAGGGGCGACAAACAAACTCTGCGTTGCTTTGCAGTTTAACGCTAAGATGTAGGTTAGTGCATATGAATGCAGAAAACGCCAGGCTTTCGATGGACAGTAAAGCTGTCGCATTCTTTGAGGACGCCGCCAATAAGCTTCGCACATATTTCGAGCGGGAAGTGCTTGCGGAGCTGTCCGACTTCGCGCGTCCCGCACTCGAAAGCGAATTGGAGTCGCTCGCGACTCTATCGGGCGACGATCCCATTCCGCCCTTGGCGGAAATCTCGCTCCTGCGCGGCGAACAATGCGCCCATGATCTGCTCAGCATGAATTATGAAGGCGCGGCCACTTCATTCATTCGGCGTTCTATACGAGAGGCTGCGACCGAGGTTCAGGCGGCCGTGCTTGCTGCGTCGATGAATGGCGGCAACGTGATTGCCTTCCGCGCGAGAGCTTCCCTGATGCGCTGAGCTACCGTCTGTTTGGGCTTCTATTCCTCGAATAGGGGGCGCAGATGGAACGTTATTGCCGATCAAGTGGTTCAAACTTCCTTGTCGAGGCTTTCTCCATGCCCCCCAATAACGAGAGCTTGAAGCGGACGTTGGCGAAGGCCAACGAAAATCATCGGAACTCAGTAAATGAGATCGGCAAGCAACTGAAAAATCTTCATTCAGAAACTGCCGCCGAGCCTCTGCCGGAAGAGATGCGCAGGCTTCTCCAGAAGCTAGACCAACGAAGAAGATCTTCGCATCGGCCGTAGTCATGCGCGCAACATTGCTTCGGCACCGCCTCAATTTTAGTTAAGGCGCCGCCTGTAATCGAAGGATCGGCATAGCAGTATCCGGTTTTCTACGTTTTATGCTATTGTGACATACGGCGCGCCTCGCGCCGGGCGCGTTGTAAGCCCGAGGAGGCGACGATGGGGAATGGGATATGCTCACGCGTCCCGCCGCCGGTCGGGTGGAGCGCTAACCGGCAAACGCATCCTGCAATCGCTCAAGCGATTTTCGCGCTATCGAGTGACGAGCGAACGCCTGAAGCCATTTGGGAAGCGCCGACTCCAGAAGAGTGGCGGAAGATTTCGGAGCTTGTCGTCGAATATGTCGATGACGGCGATTTTGCCTGCGACAATGGCAAATTCGCTTGGGGACCTTTCGAGACGCTTCGTTTGTGGCCGGCGCGACGCGAAGACTGATTGCGATCGCGTCGGATGCTGACAGGCTCTCGTGAGGCGAGTGGTTCGTCATCACGGCCCGTTTTCCTATATCCGAAACACAATGACAGTGCGCGGCGCGGCTTGAACGCCGGGGGGCTCCTCCGCCACCATTCGAGTTCTCGCCGAACACTCGGTTGATGGCGATTTTCGAAGAGCCTTGGCATCTCTATATGTTCGGCGATCCAGTCATGCGAGGCATTGGTTTCGCATAGGCACATCGCCGCGTTGCTCGATCTCATGCTTGGATTTACATTTCGAAGGTCGATGATAGGACATGAGCCGATGGTTGGAGACAGCGACCACGGATCAAGCGTTGGCCGCATTTCGCAGCTCGCAAAATGCCTGGGCACGTACGGCATCCTTGCGCTCCTTTCCATGCTGGTAGGAGTCGGGGGTTTCGTTGCCACGGCGATGCTGACATCCCGTCCGGCGTTATTCCTGACCGCCGGCTGGTCGATTTTTGCGATCTGCTATGGTGGGGCAATAAGTGTCATCGCGCCTCGGCGGTATTGGCCGCTGGCCGTGGCGCTCTTGGCCGTTTTGTCGGTCGTTGGCGGGTTCGCGCTGCTGTGGCCTGCCACGGAGACACGGCAGCCGCCGGCGCCGGGAACCGAGTGGGCGACTCTACGCACTGGCAGTCGCCTGGCCTATCTCAGGCTTGCCGCCGTCGGGCCCCGCCATGCCGCGCCAGTCGTCTTCTTGCACGGCGGTCCCGGGGTGGCCAACATCGAGGGAGACGCAGAGTACCTTCGGCGGCTCGCTGCGAGCGGCTACGATGTCTACCTTTACGATCAATTGGGCGCGGGCGGCTCGACGCGGCTTGCCGATCCCACGGGTTACACATTGCCGCGCGCTGTCGCCGACCTCGACGCGTTTCGCGAGGCGATACGAGCGCCGAAAGTCGATCTCATCGGCTATTCTTGGGGATCGAGGCTCGCGGCCGCCTATTTAAGCGCCCACGCGGACCATGTTTCGAAGGTGGTTTTCGTCTCGCCGGACCGTATGGCGGGCGACAACAGCAATTTGGTCAACCTGCTAGGGCCGCTCGACGCGGCACATCTATGGGCGGTGCTGCGGCAAGCGTTCGAGCCGCGCGCGTTCACGGCGTGGGTTCTCGCACAAGTCAATTCGCGTGCGGCGCATGCATTTGCTGGAGACGCCGAAATGGACGCGCGGTTTCGTGCGATCATCGCCGCGCTCGCGCCCGCGCTGTTTTGCCATCCGCCGGATGGAACGAACGGCGGCGATCCCGGATTCTATGCGAACACGATGCTGCCGCGTCCCGAGGCGCAGCGGGGCATTGACCCACATGCGTCGCTGCGGCGCCTCGACACGCCGGCGCTGATCGTGAAGGGGCAGTGTGACTATCTGAGTTGGGCAAGCGCAGTTGATTATCGCGACGCGCTTCCCCATGCGAGCATGGTCTACGTGCCTGAAGCTGGCCACGAACTATTCGCCGAACAGCCGGACGTCTTCTTCGCCGCCGTCGTGGCGTTCCTCGACGGACGCGAGCTGCCGTTTGCGACTGTCACACAATCGAGCCCGCCTCCGGGCTACAAAGGCCCTACAGGAGAGAATCACTGAATGAATCGCCATCTTCGCGATTCCTCGCGTCGGGTAAGCGGATGGGATCGGAGAGGAGCCGCCGATTGATACTGATTATCGCTGAAGGCGCACAAGTTGCCCATCTTCGAAAATCCTTTTCGAAGTTAAGAGCGCAACTTTCTGACCATTCGCAGAGTTGGTCTTTTGCCGCATGCAAGAAGATCCCCGCTATTGGAAAGGCATTACCGTCGTCCCGAATGACTCGAATGGCGCCGGTTGCAGGATTCGAACCCGCGACCTACTGATTAAGAATCGCCAAATCCGTTGCGGCGCCTACGACCAGGATTTGTATGAGATCGAATATCGCCGCTCACGCACGACGCTTTTTTCTTGATGCGATCGCACCAGTTGTGGCGGCGATCACTCCAGCACCCACCGGAGCCATCACCGCCGTCGTCGGCGATAGTCTCGCGGCCGGCTGCCCATTCCGCACGCTGTCATGTCGCCGCTTCAAAGTGATAAACCTTGCCAAAGGCGGCGCGCGGCTCGCGGATATCGCCGGACAGTTGGATCGTGCGCAACGAAATGGCGCGTGGCGCTTCATCATCGACGGAGGTCTGAACGATCTTCTCGGCGCCGCCGCTCCGATCCCGGACATTGAACGCGATTTCCGAGGCATGCTGCAAGTCCTTGATCCGGGCGCTTCCGCGATCTTTACCTTGATGCCTTATGTCGCCCAGAGAGAGGCAGCGCCCCGCATAGATGCAGCGAACGCGATGATGGCGGAGCTTTGCAGAGAGCGAGGCATCGAGGTGTTGGACCTCAATCCGTATGTTTCGCGCAATGGCGTGCGCCGTGCAGAGATGAGCGACGACGGGCTGCATTTCACGCCACGCGCCAATGCGGTGTGGATTGCGGCTCTTCGGGAGAAGTTGAGCGATTAGCTTCGAGTCGCCAATCTCTTCGATCTGCGTCGTCGGCGCGATGTATAGCGGGGCACGAGATTGCGCGGTTGGCCGATCAGATCGGCGAGCCGGTGAAGCTCCTCCCAAGAGAGATGTTGCGTGAAGCGGCCGCACATGCCGGGAGGGCTCAGGAGATCGATGAAAGTGAATCCCGCGGGCGCGCCGATCGCCTCGAACGGCACGACTCCGTAGTGCTGGCAGGCGCGGTTTAAGCACCAGACGCGAGCGCCATGAACGCGCTCGGCGCGAAGGTCGACGATTGTCAGCGCGGCAAGCATCGAGGCGATGATAAAGGCGAGGCCAGATCGACCAGCGCTCAGTCTGGATCGTCAGGCCTACGCCGCCAACCTATGAACATGCACGTCGTGGCCTCCATTGTTCTGCATAGCGTACATGGCGGCGCGTTCATGTTCCTCGGTCCGGGTTCGCGCCCACAGCAACAGTCCGCCGCGCGCCAATTGCGCCTGCACCCAATTGCGCTGACGACGTCGAATGAATCCGCCGATGCCCACGCCAATCAGGCTGGCGGCCATACCAGCGCCAATGCCCGCAAAGATCGCCTCGGCGAAACTGCCGTAAATGGTCCAAACGGTGATCGCGCCAGCAATGGCGCCAACATAGAAGAGCAGGCCGATGAGCGCAGCTTTGCCTTCATTAAGCGACTCGGTTTCGATGTAGGAAATGCGAGGAGCTTCATCGCTGTCCTCGATTTCGACCGAGCGTTTCGATCCAACCTTTTCGCGCGTCTTCGCGTCTTCGGTGAGCAGGCTGATTTCGGATCTGTCGAATCCGTGAGTCATCAGATAGTCAATGGCAGACCGCAAGTTATCAAGCGAGTCGAACAGGCCTACGACTTCGGTAAATTCGCGGCGCTGTTCGAGCGCAGTCGTTTCATTCGATTCCATGGAGTTCCTCCCGAAACTTGGTACTCTTGAATCGAAGCCTGCCTCTGCGCGCCCTTGCCCATCTGAGCGGGCGTTCGCCGTGTGGCCGTCGTATCAAATATCAGCATGCCCCCGCTTGGCGCTTTCGACAAGGCCAAGCGCTAACGGAGCTCAGGCGAAGAGCTAGAGGCCGCGCCGTCGACGGCCTCAGCGCGAAGATCCGCGATCGCCGGAAGGGCAGGGAGCTGCACGGCGGCGTGCCGAAATCACGCGAAGCGTGGGACTGGATGTGGGACCAAAACGCTCATCAAAGCGTAACAAACTGATATATTAATATTATATTTAGTCAGGTGGTGCCGGTTGCAGGATTCGAACCCGCGACCTACTGATTACAAATCAGTTGCTCTACCAGCTGAGCTAAACCGGCCCATAGCGTCGTTTGAGGCGCGTCGCGCGACTTCTCTATGCGTCCAAGCCGGCGGGGAGGTCAATCCCGCGCCCGGCGCCATCATCCGAGCCGCATCGTCGCCACGCTCAAAGCGGCGGCGCAGGCGTTCGACACGTTGAGGCTCTTGATCGGTCCGGGAAGATCGAGCCGCGCGACGGCGTCGCAGCGTTCGCGCGTCAGACGCCGCAATCCCTTACCCTCGGCGCCGAGCGCCAGAACCAGCGGCTTTGACAGCGCGATGGTCGAGAGCGATTCACCACCTTCCGAATCCAGTCCGACGCGCGCATAGCCACGCTCGGCGAGTTCGTCGAGGGCGCGTGCGAGATTGACCACGGAGACGATCGTCACGAATTCCAGCGCGCCAGACGCCGCTTTGGCGAGCGCGCCCGAAAATTCCGGACTGTGACGTTCGGTGACGATGACCGCGTCGACGTTGAAGGCGCAGGCCGTACGCAGGATCGCGCCGACATTGTGCGGGTCGGTGATCTGGTCGAGCGCGAGCACGACGCCGCTGACGCTGACGATATCGGAAATATCAGCCTCTGGCAGCGGACGCGCCTCGAGCAACAGCCCCTGATGCACGGCCTCTGCGCCGAGACGCCGCGCGAGATCGCGCGCGTCGACGAGGCGTGGCTCGAGACCCGCCGCCTGCGCCAGATCCTTGATGCGCGGTAGCGCGGTCTCGGTCGCATAGAGCGACAGCAACTTGCGCTTGCGCGCGGTGAGCGCGGCGCGCACCGGATGCGCGCCATAAAGCGCGACGAGATCGGGCGAGGCGGGGCGGAACGGCCCACGCGCCTCCGTTTTAGCGATCGGCGCGCGGCGGCCCGTGTCATGTGGGCTGCGGTCTTTCGGGGGCGGTCGGCGGCTCATCTCAGCACGGTCGTCTTGATCCACCATCCGGGATGTTGGGCGCGAATGACGCGGGCGGCGCGAACGGCGTCGCGTCGCGTCGAAAACAGCGCGAAGCATGTCGCGCCCGAACCCGACATGCGCGCGAGCCTGCAGCCGCGCGCCGCGCGCAATATGGCGAGCGCATCGACAATAACAGGCGCCTGTAGACAGGCGGCGTCTTCAAGGTCGTTGCGGCCTTTCGCCAGCAAGGCGAGCACGTCTTCTGCGCTTGGCCGGGCGCCGATCTGCAAATGCGCAGCGCGATCGAGCGACGCGCCCGGCTTCAATCCAAGCGCGGCAAAGACCGGCGCCGTCGCGACCGGAACGCCGGGATTGATCAGCACCGCCGGCAGCAGGGGAAGACGAATCGGCGCGTCGAGACTTTCACCGGCGCCGCGCATCATGCGCGCGCGCGGCTCTAGACAGACGGGCACGTCCGAACCGACGACGCGTGCGACCTTTCGGATGCGAGGATCATCGAGGGAAAGATCATTCGCTTTCGCTAAAAGGCGCAGCGCGGCGGCGGCGTCCGACGAGCCGCCGCCAATGCCCGCCGCGACGGGCAGGCGCTTCTCCAATCGAAACCGGCCGAGCCGCAGGCCCTTTATTTCTTCCGCGAGGCGTCGCGCGGCGCGCAACACGAGATTGTCATCGCCGGCGCCGGCGGCCGAGGACGTGGGTCCCGAAATGTCGAGCGACAGCGTTTCGTCCGGCGTGAGGGATAGAGTGTCGCCTGCGCCGGAAAAGGCGACGAGACTTTCGAGCTCGTGATAGCCGTCTTGCCGGCGGCCGAGGACGTGAAGGGTGAGATTGATCTTCGCCGGGGCGCGCGTCGTCAGCATCTAACCCCGGTCTCCGCACGTGGGGATCGAATTCGCGGAGCCCTTTGAACTGGAGCGGGCGAAGGGATTCGAACCCTCGACCCCAACCTTGGCAAGGAAAAAAGATAGGGTTTCCGGCCATTACTCAATTTTTCCTCACTTGACTAGCGCCTTGCGTTTGTTGGCTTTTCCGCTTATTTATTTTTCCCACGATTTACCCGGCTTTCCTTTTGGCGGCTTCCGAATGGCTTCCGAAAGTGGCTTCCGAAGGTGTCCTCGCACGTGAAGGTCAGGCTCACCAAACAATTCTGCGACACATGGCGACCCTCAAAAGACGATGACGTCGCATGGGACGAAGCGACCGAATGCTTCGGCCTGCGTGCTATCAGGAAAGGCGAAGGCTTCCGCAAGACGTTTGTCGTTCAAAAGAAGGGCGCCGGCAAGAAGACGATCGGCCCCTATGGGCTCTTGACGCTCGACCAGGGCCGCAAGGCGGCCCGCGAGTTATTGGCGCGCCTCGCGCTCGGCGAAAACCCGATCGCGGACGAGCGGAAGAGACGCGACGCGCTCACCGTCGCCGAACTCTGCGAGCAATATCTCGACGCCGCCCGCGCTGGGCTCGTCGTGACCAACAAGAAGCGCGTCAAAGCCGAGTCGACGGTCTCAATCGACGAGGGCAGGGTCGCCCGCCATATCATTCCTCTACTCGGAAAGCTCCCGGCGAATTCACTTGCCGGCCGGGCAGACCTGTTGCAGCGGTTCTATGACGACGTCGCCGCCGGGAAGACGGCTGGCAAGATCAAGACGAAGACCCGCGGGATGGCCCGCGTGCAGGGCGGGGCGCCGGCCGCCAAACGGGCCGTTGGCTTGTTCGGCGGTATCTGGACGTGGGCGAGCAAGCGCGGGCTTGTAGAGGGCGCTAACCCCACCCGCGGGGTCGATATGGCCGCCGACGCCACGCGCGAACGAATCCTCGCGGCGCATGAACTGGCGAACCTCGGGCAGGCGATGCGAGGGGCCGCCGAGCGCGAGACGATGGCGGCGGCCGCCGTTCGAATACTTGCTCTAACGGGTATGCGCCGCGAGGAAGCCGTCAGCCTTCGCTGGCGCGAGATAGACGCGGCGACTCAATGCTTGAGGCTTGAGGCGACGAAGACCGGGCGCTCCATGCGGCCGATCGGAAGGGCGGCGCTCGACTATCTGCAAACGCTGCCGCGCCTTCACGATGAATTCGTGTTCCCGAACCGCGACGGAACTGGCGCCGCCGATCTCAAGAAACAGATCGCGGCCATCTTTGACGACGCCAAGCTGACAGACGCGCGGTCGCAAACGCTGCGCCGGACCTTCGCAAGCATCGCCGCCGATGAAGGCTATGGCGACGCGACCATTGCCGAACTCTTGGGCCATAGCCGCCGGGGCGTGACGCAGCGGAGCTACATCCGCCGCCCCGATGCTGCGCTTGTCGCCGCTGCCGATCGAGTCGCCGCGCGAATAGCGGCTGCGATGGACGGGCAGGGGGCGGACGTTGTTAGCCTCCCGACGAGGGCGAAGGCCCATCGAAATGAGCAAGAGCTATAGCAGCCTCGCCGAGTGGGCGGCCGCGTTTGCGGCGGCGCAAGATGTGCGTCGCAACGCGTTCGACGCCGCGACGGGCGGAGCGCCGCGCGTGGTCGACGGCGCAGAGATTGCGCGAGCGGAAGCAGAAGTTCTGCGGTTCAAGATGACGTGGCAACGGAATCGAATGCGAGAAATATTCAAGGCCTCGCCGGTCCATCAAGACCAGATGGACGGACTAATGATGCTTGACGACATGCTCGTCACGGCGATGCGACTCGGCGCGCTCGAACTCACGAATGATAAGCGAGACAGGATCGAAGCGACACGGAAAGGCCGCGCGGCCGGAAAAAGGCGCGGGGCGCAACTTAGCGCGGAAGCCGAGGGAATGTGGAAGCCTCACGCACTACAATTGGCGCAGGACGCGCAGCGGAAAGACCCCACGCTGCTTTTGCAGAAAGACCTTGCCGAAACCATCAAGAACGGCTGGAGATTGAATATTCACTGTCCCACGTCGCAGCTCGTAAGAGCCGTCCGCGCATGGCAGCGCGAGGGTCGGCTGTTGAGACGAAAAGGGCGGTCAGCCGGCTGATCTTCTATACTAGGCGGAAAACGTGCGTAATCTGCAAAACCATTCCCGCCAAGAGCGGGCTCGCTCACGCGGAATGGTTAGATGCAAAACCGCAAATTCATGCGCGCCAAGGATGCCGGCGTCTATCTCAAAGACAAATTCGGCTTTGGCTCCGAAAAATCTCTGAACAAGCTTGCCTGCCTTGGCGGCGGCCCTGAGTTTCATAAGGCTGGCCCCGCTCGGCTCTACACGCCCGAAGCGCTCGACGAATGGGCGATGAGCAAGATCGGCGCGGCGCAGAAAAGCACGTCAGACACGGCGGCGGCGTGAGACATGCGCCGCTCAAACGAAAGCCCGCCTCCTGGCGAGAGGCGGGCTCGGAAAATTGATCGATCTGGCAAGGCGATCGCTTCCGAGAAAACCAAATCCGCTCCCGAAAATCAAGGGAAATCACTCCCGCCAAAGGCGACGCTCGCGCGCAGATGGCCGCGCCTTCGCGTCAACAGATTCAATTTCAAATGGGTCGACGACGCGACCGGCGAGCGGGGCGATGACGTCGAGTCGTTGCGCGCCTTCCTTGAGAGGAAGGCGACTTCATGACGCTCACCCCAGCCATCGCGAACAAACTTGCGGCGATTCTTCCGCGGCTTGCGAGCAACCACGATGGCGAAGTCGTCGCGACGGCAAGAGCGATCGATCGCACACTCAAGAGCGTCGGCGCAGACTGGCACGATCTCACCGAAGCTTTCACGCGCGGCGCGGCGGTCATCATCATTCGCGACAGGAAGGCGGCGAAGCCGGAACCGAAGCCGTCGTCACGCAAGCCGCCACCGCGATCGGCGCCGTCGTGGGACTCGCTTTCCCTCGCCGGTCGCATCGCATGGCTCACGATCTGCGCGGAGAAGGCGTGCCTTTCGCCATGGGAGCAATCATTCGCCGAGAGCATCTTGGTGTCGCTCCGCGACGATCCATACAGGCCGCTCTCGCCGAAACAGAAGGGCATCTGTGACCGGATAATCCGAAGCGCATTCAACTTCGGGTTTCGGCCATGACGGAATCGAGCCGCAGGGCCAAACGCACAATCAGTCGCCGTCAGCGGGCTTCGCTCACCCTCTCGCAGCTATACCGCGTTGCCGCGGCGCAGAGCGCCGCTGGTGAGCTTTTGGACCCAAGGCCATGGCTCAAGGTCCTGGCCAACGTTCTCTCATCGGCACCCGCCGGACGCATCGGAAAGCGCAGCGGGCGAGACGCTCCAGACTACTGGGAGCTTTCCTATAACAGCTTGCTTGTCGCCGCTCAGCGCTGCGGCATTGAGGCTCCGGCGGAAGAGATAGAGGCGCAAGTCGCCGATACGTCCGAATGGCGCGCGCGTGAATCGCGGCGCATCGGCCGCTCTCACTTCATGGCCATGAGCGCCGAAAAGATCGGCGAACTAATCGGCATGACCGAAGAGATTTGGCGCGAGGCCAAAGCATGGAATCTCGCGCCCTACGGCAGTTCGAAGGAGTCGCTGCAACAGGCAAGGAAGGAGCGCGACAAGATGCGAAAGCAGGACAAGCGCCGCGCGGAAGGCGCGCGACCGCAAGGCGAGAGTTTGTCCAAGCGCAGGCCATGGGAAGCTGAAGGCGTCTCTCGCCGGACATGGTATCGCCGCATCGCGGCGGCCCAGAATGGAGCGCCGGACGATCCCAATGATGGCGGTGGCACAACTTCGTCCGCGACAAATAAGTTGGCACAACTTCGTCCGGCACAACTTCGTCCGCGACAAATAAGTGAGCGTGGCACAACTTCGTCCGGGACAAATATTCCCTACGGGCGTTGCCCTCGGGAATTCCCCAACGACCATGTCCCGGGTTGCGGCGAGGCCGAGGCGGCGCAAGCGCGCCGACCGGCCGGACCCGGCTGCAATGACCGCGGAACGGCCAACGGGATTGCAAACGACGCGGCGCCCGGCGAAGGCGACAGCGCGGCGGCGCTTGAGCGCCGACTGACAGGCGACTGTGACCAATCATTTTCTGACGCGAAGGATGAAACGCTTCGCAGGGATGGCGGCGAGAGCCGGCATGATGGCCAATCGTCCGGCGCTGCATCCGGTTATGCGGCAGGCGACTTTGAGGACGCCATAGCGCGGTATCAGCGCATCAAAGGCGAGCCCGCGCCGGCCTATCAGATGCAGCCCGGCGGCCTTGCCGTGCGCGCCTTGGCGCTGGTGCGTCGTCCCGACCAGATGACCATGCAGCCGATACGTCGTGCGCGCCTTGAGCGACCGCTTGAGGAGATGGCCGTATGACCGGGCTAAAGCGGACACAACCGGACAAAACATGGACGGCCTTGCTGACGCGGCGCAGACCGTCGACGCTCTTTATGAGGCTAGCCCCATAAGGCGCCGCTCGACGAAATCGGAAGTCGGGGCCCGGCGGGACGCGCTTCTCGCCATCGTCTCCGCCGGCAAGCCGATGACGGTCCGCCTGCGCGCGATCGTCGAAAGCGCAATCACAATGCACTTGCCGCACGATCAATTCGACGTCCTGAAGGCGGCCGAGGCGAGCGAGCGTGAGCACTTCATGAAAATTGCGGAAATGCTTGGCGGGAGTCCGTCATGACGCCAGCCGCCGCCATCCGCGACGAGGCCGCAAGACTTCGATTGCAGGCCGATCGACTCGACGCGCTCGCGGACGCTCTCGACGGCGCGCCGATCGCGCCGGCGGAGCCGACTTGGATCCCTACAGGGCGAGCGCAACAGATCCTGCGCGTTAACAGCGAGTCGACCATTTACAGAATGATCGAAAGGCACCCGGAAATCGCCCGTCGCGCAGCCAACGGGCGCAACTGGCAGATCGACAAAGCGAAGCTCCTCGCGCTCCTCGATCGCGGCCGCGGCGAAAACGGCGAACGCAGCGGCGAAAGCGGCGAATGCCTTCTGCTCGAATCACCCCGATAATCCGGACAAGCAAACGGAGACGAATATGGCTTTAAGTTTTAACGCGAACGGTCCGGTCGCCGTCGCCAGATCGCTTTCGCCCGAAGAGTGGAAAGCGCAGGCGAGCTTCGCGCTCGACAAGGACGCCGCCGACAAATTGCCCGCTGGCGCCCGTGCGAAGTTTCTGGCGCTCCGCAACGAATTGGCCGAAGCGCGCGCGGTCCTCACCGTTCCGCGCGAGAAGCTCGCCGAGGCGCGCGAGAAGCGCGACAAGGTCAGGCTCCGTCTCGAAAGCCTACGCCGTAACGGAATGCATGAGGGGCACCCGGCTTTCGACGCAGAGAAAGAAGTTTTCGACCGCCTTAGCGCGGAAGTGAAGCTGGCGAGCGATGAATACTCACGCCGCTCCGCCGCGATCGGTCCGATTGGCGAGCAGATCAGGCGACTCGAAGCCTATACCGCCTCGCTTCCTCTTTCCGTCGGCATGGCTCCTGCGGTCGCCGTGAAGCTCCCCAAGGGCGCGTCCATCGTCGCCGCGATCGTACAAGCGCGGGAGAAAATCCAAGAGCACCGCGACGCCATTCAAGCCGCCATCGACGCGCCATGCACGAGCGCCGATGTGAAAAAGCGGATGCGCGCGCAGATCGAGGAGCTCGCAGAATCTGGTCGGCCGAGCGTTCAGGGCGCGGTCGATTTTGGCGAGCGCATCAAGTTTCCGACGACGCCCGCTGAGGTTTTCGTCGAAAGCAAGCGCGGACACGCCGACGTTTCCGATGCGATCGGCCTCGTCGCTTGGTTGTTCAAGGATCAGCTTATCGCCGCGCTCGACGGCGCGCTCGCCGACGTCGCCGACGATGCGAGCGCATTGACCGCAGACGAGCGCCGCAGGCGCGTTGCGGACGCTAAGAAGCAATTGCTCGAAGCCGAAAGGATCGAGGAGGCGCTGATCGAACAGGCTCGCCAAAGCGGTCTGACCATTGGCCGCCGGCATGACGCCGACCCGCGCGCGATCTTGCAGCTTTCCGACTCCGCGCCGGAGGTGCGTGACGATTGAGTTTCGTCCGGGCTGACGAAGCCGGCTGCCGCTTGGTTTAATTCCTTTGGCCATGCGGCGGCCGGCACACAGAAACAATCAGCCCAAGGAGGGCCATCAATGCAACTTTACGACGAGAAAGACCTCGAAAAAGCTTTTGAGGACGGCCGCCGCGAAGCCGCCTCCTCTTCCGGGGATATCGACGCCGCCTATGCCCGCGGAGTCGCTGCCGAGCGCGAGCGGATCAAAGGCGTGCTGACGAGCTCAGTCGCCGAGAGCGATCCCCGCACCGCCATCATGCTTGTGGTCAGCGGCGTCGACGCCACGCCCGAGAACATCGCCGCCGTCAATGAAGCGCGGCGCATCGCGGCCGATGCAAGCTGGGCAGAGATCAACGCCAAGCGGACGGCATCGCCCGGTCGCTCGTTTTAAGAGGAGAAACGACAATGTCGACCTACGACAACGATCCGCACTTCGTCGCCTCTCTCGGCGCCGCACTCACCAAAGAGCGAGCCGACGGCCACAACAGCGCTTATCTCGAAGACTTCGCCGCCGCCTTCACGAAGTCCTACGCCGAGGGGCGCATCGCATACCGACTGCGCTGCAAAGCGATCATTGAGTCGCCGGAAGCGAAAGGCAGAGAGGTGCAGGCGAAGCACCTCGCCCTCGAAACCGACATGACTGCCGAGCAGGCGATCGCGCTCCTGCGCACCATGGCCTCCTCGTCGTCCATCGGCGCGCGTGCTGCCGAGACGATCATCTCTCGACCGCTTTGAACGGGATTGCCGCGCTTCGCTCCTGTTGCGCGGCGATGACGGGCGGGCGGCGCTTGCAGACCGCCGTCCGCCCCAAGCCAACAAGGATTGCGTCCGCACTCGCCGCAATGGTGTGGACGCAACCGGGGCGAGCAGGACACCCGATCGTCATCCTGCTCGCCCTACACCAACGAAGGCGCAAGGCATTGGAATGCAATGCTTTTATTTTTAAGGTTCCTTTCGAAGCATTCGCTTTGGGGCACGGCGCGGAGGGCCGATTTTCGCGCGTGAAAAAAAAGTGAATTTTTCCACTTGGGTTGGGAATAGGGAAAGCCGATAAATGCCGCCTCGTAGCCCTTAGACAATCCACCCGGCATGGTCGAGGTCGGCGACGTGCTCAACGACTTCGAGCTAATGCTTGCAGAAATTCGCCACGATCTGGAACGCAGCTTGGCGTCGTTCGCTATGAGCGGTGACGAACACGACGCCGAGCTGCGCGCGATTGATCCCGCGGTAAAGAGAACCTGCGTCCATTTTGAAACCCGGCTTACAAAAGCATTGGAGCGTCACGACACGCCAGGATAATAACGGCCAGATGTCCGTCTAATGCTGTTTCTTGAAGAAATGCTCCGGCCGAGCGAATTTCAAAAGGCGTCAGACGATTAATCTCAAATAGGAGTTCCACCGGCCCGCGCCATCCTCATGCACGTGCGCGAGATCCATCGTGGGGCTGCGGAAGGCATGTCAGGGGAAAGGGCTGCGGGGCCGGTGTATCTTCTTCGTTGTGAAAGACGGCCAGCGATCGGCGCAAAACCTTTGACGCAGGCGTCTCCATCGGTTCAAATACTGCGAAAATTAACTATTCAAAGGGATTCGTATGAGCGAATCTGTGGATGGTTTCTTCACTGCATTTTTGACCGGAAAGGCAGGAAGCGGCTTTTCGATGTTCGTCATCCGCAAGGGAAAGCTTGTGGGATCCGATATGCTTGGTGCTGTTTACGACGGACGCATCGAACAAGACGGCGCGGACGCCTACAAGGTCATATTAGGCGTTCGACTGCCGCCCAATCTTCCTTTGATTCAAGGCGGGATGAGCGGTCCTTTTGGTGACACTTATGAGATGAGTTTCAATCTGCCGCACGAGTTTACTTCTCAGAGCTTCGTGCGGATTGACACCAAGCACGGACCGCTCAATGCGAAGATCGTGAAAATTCGAGCCTTAGATGATTGATATTGACCCGCAAGCGCTGAGCGCCGTCGCCGCAACTGCGTCAGCGCTTGCTGCTGCTCTTTCGGTTTACGCTACGTGGCGTGGGCCTCAAGCCGCTGCAACGCTTGCTGAAATGATGCGTCGAGACTCTGAGAAAAGCCAAGAGCGCCAGCGCCAAAAGTTCATCATCTTTACAACTCTGATGCAGGAGAGATCAGCCGTCTATACCGAGAATGCGGTGCGCGCGCTCAACTTGATTGATGTTGTATTTCATGATTCCAAGCCGGTCCGGGAGGCATGGGCAGAGTTATACCTTGCGTTCAATTCGCAGCAAGTTGCGCACGGACAAGGTTTCGATGAAAAATTACGAAGGCTGTTAGCGACGATGGCCAATGACATTGGTCTTGGCGATAAATTCGGTGCCACTGACTTGAGCAGAGTTTATATCCCAAACGCGTTGCAACAAGAGCGTATCATCCGCGACATGGAACGACAGCAAGCCCTCGCTCGACTTCAGGCAAACATGCCGCCGTCCGCCAACACAGCGCCCCCGGTAACCAATCTATTCCCTCCCGCCCCAGAGTAAGAACTGAGGCCGTTGTCGAGCCTATGAAATATTGGGGGGACGCAAAAAAAGCCAGCTCGCTGCGTCCGCCTCCGCGCTGACAAGCTGCTCGACGATTTGCAGAAGGCGGCCGGCGGGAGGCCGTCCCGCCATGTGATTGCACCGCCTTGCGCAATTCCCTTTTTAACGGCCCGCAGATGGGCGCCAGCCCTTCCGCTGTATCCAGCGGTAATAGGCTCGCGCATCTGATTGATACAGGCCGAGCGCCGCGGCTATGATGGGGACCACGCTCTCCATAGGCTTGTCGGTGTGGCGAGCCATAATCTCGTAGGCCAATTGACGCTTGGTAATTATACTCAGTCCTTTCCTCGCCAGCGGCCTTGGCGCTTCGCGCCCCTCTCGCAGCAACGCAATAAGCCGCTCGCGCGTTATCTTGCAAGCTCCGCCGGTATGAAATTACGCAATATGACCGGGTCCGAAACTGACCCAGTCTTTGGCGGCCTGCCGCCATTGTTAGACGGATGCGCGCAACTCCGCGAGCCGTCTTTCGGCGATGGCGGCAACGAGGCGGAACTGCGTGACGTCGTCAGCGCCCGGTGCCTAGTCGGCGGCGTTGTTCATTCGCTCTAGAACGGAATTTAGCGTGTCATTCCCGAGTCTGATGCTCACCAGAATCTTACGAGATCGCGACGTGAGCGATCTACGACTGCCCAGCCTTTCCGAGAAGTCATCCACTCAGCAAATCATTGACCATCAATTTTTATTGGATAGCATCCTGTTTCCCTAAGACGCATCAGCATATCTCAGTTCAACTTTCCAAGTGATCTCTTGTAATGATTCGGGAGGGAAATATGGGCGATCTATCCTTGGAGGATTTCAACACTGCAACAGCGTCAACGGTATTGGCGGGTCGCAGTGAAGCTGACGGCTCCTTCAATGGCGACGTCGTCTTAGCAGTCGAAGCTCAGACATTGGCTGATCACGCAGTTGCCGGCATCAGAACAGTCGGACAGGGAGCGCCCGCACTGCTCGGGCTTGGACAGGGAGCACCCGCGCTGCTCGGGCTTTCTGATAATGCGGGAGTCGTCGGCGTCGGAACCGCTGGCGTTATTGGTCGGACGGATAACAAACGTTCAAGACTTCCCCCGACATTCGACAATGTAGGTGTGCTTGGCAGCTCATTCGGGGACCAATTAGCGGCAGGAATGATCGGAGAAAGCGACGTCGGATATGGGGTATATGCGGTAACGACAGCGGGCACTGGGGTCCGAGGCGACTCCGACAACGTTGGCGTTATGGGTTCTGGCCTCAACAGATTTGGGGTCGTAGGGCAATCGTTAGGATCGGGTGTCTTTGGACTTGGCGGCACAGTTGGAGTGAGAGGTCAGGCGGATAGGCCAGCTTGTAACGGCGTGTGGGGCAGCAGTGATAATGGAATTGGCGTTTTAGGCACCTCCCTCAAGAACGTTGGAGTTTACGGACAGTGCGGCGCACGGCCACGCACTCCGGGCGTTGCCGCGGGGTTTTTCGTGGGCCCTGTAATCGTAGTTGGCAGCTTCACCGCTTACGGGGCAAAGAGTGCCGCCGTGCCGTGCGACGATGGCACGTATCGTCTGTTATACGCGGTAGAAAGTCCTGAAAGCTGGTTCGAGGACTTCGGCGATGCCCAGCTTGAATCTGGCAAGGCGAGGGTGGACTTGGACCCTAAATTCGCTTCCTGCATCAAAGCCAAAGGGTATCATGTCTTTCTGACTGCCTGCAGTGACTGCAATGGTCTCTATGTCTCACGAAGAGATAAGACAGGCTTTGAAGTGCGTGAGAGCCAACGCGGAAAAAGCAACGCGCGCTTTTCATTCCGGATCGTTGGCAAGCGGAAGGATATTTCCGCTGAAAGGTTCGCTTCGGCACCATCCTCAAACGATCTCCTGAAAGCAGTCGAACCGTCATTGAAGTGTGAACGCTTTAAGATGCCAGAACAACCGAAGCGCCGGAAAAAGCGGCTCTGAGCCTGCGACGCAAAGATCGTCTCGATCTGTCGACGTCGTCGATGACCCATCGCTCACAGAACGATCGCCGCCGAATTCAGCGTTTCGATGCGCGTAGGCGGAGTTCGAGCGGCGGGGGAAACCGTATCGAGATGGGAGAGTGAGGCCCAGCCGATGGGCGCTTCCGCGGAGAAAGTCCTGCGCCTCGTCGTCTGCGAAGAACTCAAAGAGCAGGCGCCGGGCGTCACATATAATGCGGCTATGCTCGCAAGCCTGGAAATCACTGACCCGTGGCGCGATGATCCAAACTATGAAGCGCCGCCGATCGAATTCATTTTCGGTCGCCTAAAAGAGCAATCCGGCAAGATTGTCGAGGCGTGGGATACCAGACTCGCCGCGTGATCCCACAACAAAAACGTCCCGCCGTTACATCCACGGTCGGGCTTTGAGGTCTGCTATGCTGCCGGCATGTGCGGCCGGTTTACGCAGCATCTGTCTTGGGAAGAGCTCCAGCGCCTCGCCGATCTGATCGGCCAGCCGCGCAATCTCGCGCCGCGCTATAACATCGCCCCCACCACGCAGATTGAGGTCATTCGGCCTACGGCAGCCGGCAACGAGCTCGTTCCGATGCGCTGGGGACTTGCGCCGTCTTGGTGGAAAAAGCCGCTGGGCGCGCTTCCTGCAACGTTCAACGCCCGCGCCGAGACGGTCGCCGAGAAGCCGATGTTCCGATCGGCGTTCAAGTCGCGACGCTGCGTCATCCCGGCGTCCGGGTTTTACGAATGGACCGGCAAGCCCGGCGCGAAGACGCCGCATTATTTCTCATCGCCTGACGGCCGGCTGCTTGCGTTGGCCGCTCTATGGGAAAGCTGGCGTGATCCCGAGAGCGACGCGAAGGTCGACTCGGCGACCATCATCGTCGGACCGGCGAACGAATGGATGCAGCGCTTTCACAATCGAATGCCGGTCATTCTCGACTGGCGCGACGTCAGCGCATGGATGACGGGCGACGATCCCGGCACGCTGTTGCGGCCTGCGCTGGAAGACGCCTTGCAAGAGTGGGTTGTTTCGTCGCGCGTCAACCGCTCGGGCGTCGCCGACGATGATCCTGCGCTTATCCTGCCGGTCGCGTGACGGCGACAGCGCCTTACGCCCTGCCGTTGCGCGTGCGCAAGATCGGCGAGTCCTACGTCGTCGCCGACCTAAACGGCATTGCGCTCGCCTATGTCTATTTCGAAGACGAGCCGACCCGGCGTGGAATCGCCAAACGGCTCACTTCGGATGACGCCAAGGCGGTTGCGCAGACGATCGCTCGGGCGCTGACGGAGGACGCGAAGAATGGCTCATAGGAAAGCCGAAAAAGGAAGGAAAAGGAACGCGGTAGTGTCTTAATTTTATCGCTCGTGAGTTTTTGTTGGACTGTTTGGGCAGCCAGGTCCAAGAGTCATGCTCCCGCACCACCTGCATTTGTTCCCGCTGCCATGACGGTGTCGACCCGTTGGACTGTTTGGGCAGCCCTGACCGTAGGCCATTGAGTTGCAATACTCGCAATGTCGAGAATCTGTTGCATGTTGATGGCGCTTGTTCGGGCTATTCGGACACCCAGAGCCAAAAGCGATTGACCCGCAATAGACACACTTACTCATTGTTTTGCCCTTTGCTCCGTCACGATTGCCGCTCTAACTGCATCGCGCGCTAGCGAAGAACGTTGTCCGCGACGTGATCGTATCGGATTGAACGCCGCCTAAGCTAGCTCGCCCGCCTTCCCGACGAAGCCAAAACGCCCCCCGCTTACATCCGGCGTCGGGGCGTTAAGTGCGACGGCGGGGGGCCGTCGGCTTGTTGTGAATCTACGTGCGCGACCGCACGAATGCAATCGCGCCTGGCCGTTTGCTCGCCCGCAAAAGCGACTCCGCAAGGGCGAGAAAACGGCAGGCGTTAGCGCCCTCGGCGGCCCGCAGTAGGCCCTCCGCAAGCACCGCCCAAGCGAGGCGGCGGAGGCCGTCGTAACTCGTCATGCCAGCGGCTCCCCGCTAAGGTCCACAACCTCAAACCCATACTTGCGCGCGCGGAGGCGAGCATGGAACGTCGCCGTCACCCCAGGCAGTTTATCGAGAGATCTGAGAGCGAGGAATATCTGCATAAAGCGGCTTGGTCTGTAGTTAACCGGCAGCTCCGACGAGCGGAAAAGAAACGTCGGGGTGCTCTCTATGACGACCTTGTAGCGATGGTCTTCGCGTTCCACAGCATTGAAGGCTATTTGAATTTCGTCGGAGAGAAGATCGCTCCGGACCTATGGAAAAACGAAAAACACGAATTCGGAAACGACCTCTACAAGAAACTCAAAGCGATATGTGAGCGCTGTGAGATCGACCCCCCAGAGAAGTCGAAGTGTCCGTACTCCACGATCGAGGCACTGAAGGATTTGCGCAATAAAATGACGCATCCGAAAACACACAGGGCAAAAGAGGAAACCAAATTCACTGATGGTCAAGAACCGGAAATATTTTCCCCGACGCACCTAGAAACACTCGTCAGTCACGAAAAAGCGCTTCTAGCGCGCGATGATGTGAGAAAAATTGCAGATCTCATCCACCCCGCCGCCAGAGGTCGATTTCCTGACTCCGGACTGGGCTCAGATCCATTCGATGGAATCACATCGATGCGTAATTCAAGCACGAGTCTGCTTAGCGACGATCCCTGAAACTGATAGTTAACCGGATGCCCCAGGCGCGAAGCTGAAAAAAGGCCCGCGGCCATGAACCGAGGGCAAGGCGGCGAGACGTCAGTGCTGAAGCAGCAGCATGGCGCCGCCCAAAATCACGGCGACCACGACGGACGCGATCACTGCGTTAGCAATGGGAGGGGCGATCGGAGCGCGGGTCATACGAAAATCTCTAAACGCAAGTGGACCAAACGTCGATTAGGCACGTCGCCGCAAGCGTCCAGACGGAAGTGATCCTCATCCCGGAGAATGGCGGCGAACCGTGGGCCGCGCCATTCATCCGGCTCGCCTCGTAATGGGGCCTCATCCCGCTGGACAGCATCCCTTCTTATGCTAACCTTCGGCCGCGCCGAAATGACGCACGTCACCACTTATGGGTGATAGAAAAATGTCTGAAGACAAAGACTTGTGCGAGAAACAAAAGGGAGGCGGTCATGGCTAAAGAACTCGAAATCACATCGAACGTCTACATCTTCGCTGGAATCGGCGCTGTTGTTATCGGCGCCCTTGCGAGTTTTGCTCTTGGCGGCTTTGCCAACACACTCGCCGCTGCTGTCGTCGGCGGCCTTGCGGGCGGCTGCCTCGGCCTCTTCTTCTAATCAATACGAGCCGACGCAGGGCTTGGCTCGGCGTCTGCTAGGGAGCGCCGTCAGCGGCAAAGCACCGCGATTGACCTAGGTGTGTTCGCGCCTAGTTGAGCCGCAGGCCGTTGGCCCTATGGGCTGGCACCGCCCTTGAACTTCGAAGCCCGGCCGGAAACGACCGGGCTTTTCGTTTGGCGCTGGCGCTCTCAGCGCGAAGATCGTCACGTATGAAGGCGACGACGAAGCGGCGCTCGCTTTTGTCGTCAGCAAGAATCTAGCGCGGCGTCATCTCAACGAAGATCAGCGCGCGGCCGCTGCGGCAGAGATCGCGAATATCATGAATGGCGGTGATCGTCGTTCCGATCAGTCCGCAATATTGCGGGCTGAAAAAGTTTCTACGCCTCAAGCCGCCAAGATGATGAACGTGGCGCAGCGCCGCGTCGAAGCGGCGGCCAAAGTGAAGCGCAAGGCGCCGGAGGTTTTCCAGCGCGTCAAAGACGGGAAGCTGGCGACGCACGTACCCGACAAGGCTACAGCGAAGGCGCTAAGCTCAGGGGTCAATCGCGGTCGAGCTTTTTTTCCAACGCGTTCAATAGGTCGTGGACCTCAGCTGGCAGGGGCTCGCCGACGATCTTGGCAAGCTTAAATTGCAGCTCTGTGCCGACATTTTCCAGCGCAGCGGCAGACTGTTCTTGAACCTCGCGGTCGAGAGCGCTCCGCCATTCGTTACATTCTTGTTTTTTCATGACACCCCGTGGTCGTCGGGGCTTTTATTCTCAACGATCGGACGGAGGCAAGCTGAGCCGCAGGGATAGACCGCACTTGACGACGCGCTCGGCGCGAAGTCGGCGATGGTCGGAGAGGCAGGGTAGCGCATCGCGGACAGGATAGCGGCGGCCGGCTTTCGCCGGCTTCCGATTCGCTTCCGAAGCCTTCCGGCTTCCATTGATTTTTTAGCTAAGTATTTGATTTTTTGGAGCGGGCGAAGGGATTCGAACCCTCGACCCCAACCTTGGCAAGGTTGTGCTCTACCCCTGAGCTACACCCGCATCCGTCGCGCCGGCAAAGCGTGTCGCCGAACCGTCGCGGGCGTCGTTATGCCGGAAACGAATTTGCTTTGCAACAGGCGCGGCGCGCCTGAAGTCGACGCTACAGAAGGGACGGACTCCCGGAGCGTCGCTGCGTCATTGGATCATGCGCGCTGTGCCGCCGGTGTTTCCGGTGATGTTTGCGCTATCTGGCGATATCCAATGCGGGACCCAGGTAAGAGCGAGGACAACAAATGCGGCGAAGCCAATAAGATACGCGAGGATCCTGCCGACTTCCGCGCCTCCGTGAACATTAACGGCCATTTGCCTCTCCATCTTTCTGTTGTCCGGTGTTCGCCGGAGGGACAGGGACGGCGACGGACGATGCAGCGATGAGCGCCGTCGCCGTCCGCCAAGACAGCCAACAGGGGGCGCTGCCGTGGCTAACGCGCAGTCTGCGGAGGCGGGAGCCAAGAACAAGGACCACAAGCTGTATTTTCTATGGTCAAATACTTGGTATCATTAGATTTATACTGGATGGATCCAGGAGCCGCCCGCCATGTCCGACGCGCTGAGCTATCAAGACATCATCGATCTGCTCGCGCTTGAGCCGAACGCGACATGCGGATTTGTCCGCATCACTTATACGAGCAAGCTCTCCTTCGCCGCCGACGCGCTGCCGGCGCCCTTCGCACGCAGCGGGCCAGTGGGTTCGGCGCTCTATTTTCTTGTGACGCCGCACGCGCCGGTGCGGCTGCACCGAATTCGCAACGATCAGCTCTATCATTATTACCTGGGCGATCCGCTGGAGCTGTTCATGCTGCATAACGACGGCTCGACCGAGCGCATCGTCGTCGGACCCGATCTACGCGCCGGCCACCGCGTTCAGCTGCTCATTCCCGGCGACACTTTTCACACGGCGCGGCTCTTAGGGAGCGGACGCTGGTTTTTTGGCGCGAGCACTGAGTGGCCGGGCGTCACGCCGCAGGATGTCGAGATCGGCGATCTGGATCAACTAGCGACGCAATATCCTGGCGTGGCGCCCGAGATCCGCGCCATTGCGGCTTCGGTCAGAGAGGTTCCGACCGCGCCTGTGCCGCGGTAGCTATTTGCATTCCTGCACGGCGCGGGCGAGCGCTTCCGACAATCCTTTGAGAGAGTAGCTGTCGGTCGTGCTTGTGCCCTTGGACGAAGAAGCCTTCACGATGAGCTTGGAGCCGCCACGCAGCGCGCCCACGAATTCCCGCTCACGAGTCTGATCTTTCACCCAGGCGTTCGTTCCTTTGGTGATCAATTCGTAACTGTCGCCGTCGATGTCGGCCATTGCGGCCGAACCGTCTTTCGTCGGATAGCCAAGACTGATTGCGACCTCGTTGTGAATATTCTCGGCGGGCCGCGTCGAGATGAAGATATAGGCGGAGGAGTCTTTGAGCTTGGATTTCGGGGTGCGCTCCTTCGGTTGCCCGAGCGCATAGCAGGTTCTATTGCGCCCGCTCTGAGCGGCGTAGGCGCCCCATTCTCCGAAGCTGCCGATCTGCTCCGGCTTGTCGGATCCCTTGTCGGCCGCCGGCTTCTCGGCTTTTTCGTTCTTGGCCGGTTTGCGCTTACTAGCGGCTTTCGAGCCGGCGTCTTCAGCCGGAGCTTCTTCGGCCTTCGGTTTGGTCTCCGCCTTAGGTTTCGCTTCGGCTACGCCAAAAGCGAAGGCTAGGACCAGGGTTGCGGCGAGCGAAAGGAAAACGCGGAAGCGCGGAAGGGAGTCTATTGGCATAGGCTCAGAGTCTACTGTCGCCTCATGGCGCGAACAAGAGCCTGAAGCGAGGCCCCAAACGCGGCGCAAGATCAGCCCTCTTTCTTCGCGGCCATCAGATAATTGACGTCGGTGTCATGGCTTTTGCGCCAGGTTTTCGTCAGCGGCTGCAAGCTCATTCCAGCTCGGTCAATTTCCCGCATGCCGCCTTGACGCACCCACGACGAGAGTTCGTCGGGGCGAATGAATTTGTCATGATTGTGCGTGCCCTTCGGCACCCAGCCGAGCACATATTCGGCGGCGACGATCGCCAGCAGATAGCTCTTCATCGTCCGGTCTATGGTCGCCAGGAAGAGGAGCCCGCCGGGTTTCAGCAGCCGCCCCAGCATGGCGATGAATTCCCGCGGCCCTTCGACATGCTCGATGACTTCGAGGGCGGCCACGGCGTCGAACTGCTCGCCGGCCGCGGCGAGGTCTTCGGCGGTGATATTGCGGTAGTCGATATCGAGGCCGGACTTCTCGGCGTGCTTTTTTGCAATGGCGATGTTGTTTGGCGCAGGATCAACGCCGGTCACGCGCGCCCCGAGCTGCGCCAGCGACTCGCTCAATATGCCGCCGCCGCAGCCGATGTCGGCGATGCGCACGCCCTCAAGAGGACGGTGTCCGGGCGCATTCAAGGCTCCGGCGTCATGCCGGATGAACCGGCGGACGTGGTCGCGGATGTAGTCCACGCGGACGGGGTTGATCTCGTGGAGGATCCCCATCTTGCCGTTCTTGTCCCACCAAAGCTCGGCCAACCGGTTGAAGCGCGCGACATC
Source organism: Methylocystis sp. B8 (assembly GCF_005771425.1). Classification (GTDB taxonomy): domain Bacteria; phylum Pseudomonadota; class Alphaproteobacteria; order Rhizobiales; family Beijerinckiaceae; genus Methylocystis. Next base: position 152,566 of record NZ_VBTZ01000006.1, read on the forward strand.
CTCCGGGTCGACGCTGGCGGAATGAGGAGTGGAGCGTTCGGGCAAGAGGAGGCCTCGCGAATATGCGGATAAATTGGGTAAATCTTGGAGGCGAGCGTCGCCGTTGACAGGCCCGCCGGCGCGGACACATATAGCGCCGCTTTCTGCGGGACGCGAGCGTCTCGCCCATTTCCCGGTCCTCATGTCACGCTTGGTCATGAAATTCGGCGGCACGTCGGTCGCCACTGTCGATCGCATCCATAATGTCGCGCGCCACGTGAAACGCGAGGTCGACGCCGGGCATGAGGTCGCGGTCGTCGTCTCTGCGATGGCCGGCAAGACCAACGAACTCGTCGCTTGGTGCAAAGAGGCGGCGCCGCTTTACGATCAGAGCGAATATGACACCGTCGTCGCCTCCGGGGAGCAGGTGACGGCCGGACTTCTCGCCATCGCCTTGCAGAAGGCGGGCATGCCCGCCCGTTCTTGGCTCGGCTGGCAAGCGCCGATCTACACCAATGCCGCGCATGGTGCGGCGCGCATCGAATCGATCGACGGCTCGGGCATCGTTGACGGTTTCGGCCGCGGAGAAATCGCCGTCGTTGCGGGCTTTCAGGGCGTGCACAAGAACAGCGGACGGATCACGACGCTCGGCCGCGGCGGCTCCGACACCAGCGCCGTCGCGCTGGCCGCGGCGATCAGGGCCAACCGCTGCGACATCTACACGGACGTCGATGGCGTCTACACCACTGATCCCCGCGTTGTGCCGAAGGCGCACCGGATGGACAAAATCTCCTTCGAAGAGATGCTGGAGATGGCGTCGCTCGGCGCAAAGGTTTTGCAGGTGCGCTCAGTCGAGGTCGCTATGGTGCACGGCGTCGCGACTTATGTGCGCTCGTCGTTCGACGACCCGGAAAATCCGGGGCAGGGGACGTTGATCTGCAACGAGGAGGACATCGTGGAAGCCCAAGTCGTCACAGGCATCGCCTTCTCGCGCGACGAGGCGCAAATCACGCTTCGGCGCGTCGCGGACAAGCCGGGCGTCGCGGCCGCGGTGTTCATGCCGCTGGCTGAGGCGGGGATCAACGTCGACATGATCGTGCAGGTCGTCTCTGAGGAGGGAATGACCGACATGACCTTCACAGTTGGCACAGCCGATTATGAGCGCGCCTTTGCGATCATTGAAAAGGTCAAGGATGCGGTCGGTTTCGCGCACATGACCGGCGAAAAGGACGTGGCCAAGATTTCGGCGATCGGGATCGGCATGCGCAGCCATGCCGGCGTCGCCGCTCAGGCGTTCCGCGCACTCTCGGAGAAGGGCGTCAACATCCGCGCAATCACCACGTCGGAGATCAAATTTTCCGTGCTGATCGACGAGGCCTACACCGAACTCGCCGTTCGGACGCTGCACTCGCTTTACGGCCTCGACGCCGCATAGCATGCCTCATATAGCCACGCTTGAAGCCTAGCGTCGCCGCGACATCTCTCCCGCAACCGCAGTGTTTGCGGGGGAGGACGTCCAATGGAAGATCTCACCAAAAACGTCATCGCCGAGACGAAGCTCGATCCGAACGTCGCCAAGGCGGCGATTGGGCTCGTGCTTCGTTTTCTTCGCGACAAGGATAAGACCGGCAATATGCAGGTCATGATCGCCAAGATGCCGAGCGCCCAAGAGGCCGTCGACACGGCGCAGTTTGTCGGCGACGGCGGCGTCACTCAGACCATAGAAGGCATGACGAGTCTTTTCGGTCGTGGCCGCGCCGATGTGAACATTCTCGCTGGACAGCTCGAAAAACTGGGGATCAGCGAAGTTCAAACCGACGCTTTGGTGCGCCAAGTTCTAAATTGCGCCGAAACGATCCTTGGAGCCGATGGGGTCGAGAAGATCCGAAGCATCCTGCCTGCCTTGCGCGAGCGAACTGGCACGCGGACCGATCTTCGCCGATCAGCGTAAGGTTCCGGAGATGGCGCGCGCGGTAAGCGCGCGTCAGCCGTCCCGCCAAATCCAACCTACCTCGTGCGAAAGCGCGAGCGGAGCGGCCTTGATTTTCATCCCCGTCGCGGCGACAGTCCTCGCGTTTTCCGACTTAGGAAGTGTGGGAGGCCCGATATGGATGAACTGGTGGCGCGCGTCTCTGTGGCCCTTGGCGTTGACGCGGAGGTCGCCAGAACCGCGATTGGCCTCGTCCTGGGCTTCCTTCAAAAAGAGTCGCCCGATGGCGCCGTCGCCGAATTTCTCGACACGCTTCCCGGCGCACAGGAGGCGATCGCGTCTGCCGAATCCGCCGGCGGCGGCAGCGGCCTCAGCGGATTGATGGGCGGCATGGGCGGACTGATGGGGCTTGGCGCCAAGCTCAACGGCGCCGGAATCGAAATGAGCCAAATCCCGGCGCTGGGCCATGAGATTTTCGGCTATGCCGAAGCTAAACTGGGCCCAGAAAAGCTGCGAGAGATTGTTGATTCGATCCCTGGCTTAGCTCAGTTCGTTTGACGCACGCTGCCTAAGGCTGCGAATTGTTACGCCGCCGGCGTGCAGCGCGCCGATGAGCGCGCCGGCGTAGACGAACGCGCCAACGGTCGCGAGCGCCGTCAGCGCGACGAGATTGGCGAGAACGCCGAAATTGGCGCCGAGCGCCAGCGCCGACGAACGGCCGAAGATCGCGACAGCGGATAGAAAGGCGCAGGCGACAAATGTCGCGCCGAGCGTCTTTACGAAAATGGCGTCAAAACGCATCCATTGCTGAGCGAGTGCGATTCCGACGAGCGCGGCGAGGTTGATCCACAGTCCGACCGACGTCGCTGTCGCGAGCCCGACGGCGCCGAGCGGCCGAAACAAAACGATTTTCAACGCGACATTTGCCGCGAGGGCGGCTAGCGCGATGAGCATTGGCGTTCTGGTGTCGCCGCGCGCCTGAAAACTTGCGCGCGCCGAGGCGATCAGCACGAGCGCCATCAGACCGGCGCCATAGGCGGCGAGCACGTCGCCCGCCGCGTAGGCGTCTGCGGCTGAAAATTTGCCGCGCTGGAAGAGCCCTGCGACGATCAGCTCCGGAATCGTGTCGAAGGCGATGAAGAATGGCGCGGCGAGCGCGACGGTGAGCGCCATTGTTCGGCTCTGCGCGTGAAGCGCGCCCGCTTCGTCGCCCGCGGCAAGGCGTCGGCTCATTTCCGGCAGCAGCACAGTGCCTGCGGCGATGCCGATCACGCCGACGGGAAGCTGATAGAGCCGCTCTGCATAGGAGATCGATGACACTCCGCCGTCGGGAAGCATCGATGAAAGGATCGTGTCGGCGAGCACGGCGATCTGCGGACTTGCCGAGCCGATGATCGCCGGCCCAAGGCGGATGAAGAAATCGCGCACGCGCGGCCAATGCGGCTTCCGCAGGCGCTGAAGAACGCCGATGCGCCGCGCTTGCCACATCAACAATCCGAGTTCGAGAACGCCGGAGACCGTAATTCCCCAACTCGCGGCATATCCGGCGTTTGGAAAAAGAAAAGCGACGGCGAGCGCCGCCATCACCGTAAGATTCATTAGATTTGGCGCGAAGGCTGGAAGCGCGAACCGGCCGTGCGCGTTCAGCGCGCCCATATGCAGGACAAAAAGCGTGATGAAGAGCAGATAGGGAAAGGTGATGCGCGTCAGATTGACGGCCAGCGCGAATTTTTCCGGACGGTCATCGAGGCCTGGAGCCAACAACGAAACGAATTGCGGCGTGAGGACCCAGACGATCGCCAGCAATATGATCTGTGAGGCAAGGAGTAACGTGTAAACTTCGCCGGCGAATTCCTCGGCGGCCGCGTCGCCCTCCTGCTCGATCGCCATCGAATAGGAAGGAACGAAGGCGGCGTTGAACGCCCCTTCGCCGAAGATCGCGCGAAAACTGTTCGGCAATCGCTGGGCGATGAAGAAGGCGTCGGACACGGCGCCAGCGCCCATGATCGCCGATTGCATCGCGAGCGACAGAAATCCCGTCACGCGCGAAAGCAGGGTGAAGCCCCCAACCGAGAGCAGATTGCGAATCATCGCAATCGTCCTAGCAGGATTCCGTTAAGCCTGCGCTCTTCAGTGCTCAGGGCAGCGGAGGGTATATCCGCCGGTTATCGCGGCGAGTTCGTCGCCTTCTCCCCGCGACCAGCGAATATTGGCGCTGCGGCGACATTTATCCGAGATGTTCGCGCCGCGCTCATAGGTCGCGATGTCCTTCTCGGCGTCGACCATAAAGCCATCGTCGCGCAATTCGTCGATAAGATCGTCGACCTCGGTCGATCCCACATGGAAGCGTTCGGTAAGCCGTGACTGGAAAACCTGCTGATCGGTTTCCGTCTTTGACTCCGGCAATCCTTCGAGCAGGGTCGGCACGCCGGGGGCCGCCGCGAAACGCCAGATGCGCACGCCGAAGGCGGCAAAGAGCGCGATCAGCGCCGCGGCGATGATGAGGTTTTTGCCGCGCAATGGCGGACGGCCGGCGTCCAGGTTCATTAATTTGCGCCTCGTCTATTAGTTGCGGCGAGCAGTGAATGTAACGGTTGAATAAGCGTTTGTATCTTCATGTTTTTAAAGTATTATTAACCTCTCTAGCGCTGGTTTCCTCACCGCCCAATCTTTCTGCGACGAGATAAAGCGGCCTTCCCTTTACCTCATTAAAGATGCGCGCGACATACTCGCCGAGCACGCCAAGAGAAATCAGCTGAACGCCGGAGAAAAAGGCGATCGACACCACCAGCGTGGGAAAGCCCGGCGTGTCGACGCCAAAGAGCATGGTGCGCGCCCAATAATATACCGCCATGGCGAGGGCGAAGGCCGATATGCCCATTCCGACATAGGTCCAAACCTTGAGTGGAATTGAGGAGAAGGACATCAGCCCGTCGAGCGCGAAACGCGCCAGCCTCGAGAAATTGAATTTCGACTTTCCGGTGGCCCGTTCCTCAACTTCGAAAGGCACGCCGATCGATTTGAAGCCGATCCAAGCGAAGAGGCCCTTATTGAAGCGCGCCCGCTCGCGCATCGTCAGCAGCGCGTCGACCGCCTGCCGATCGAGGAGGCGAAAGTCGCCGGCGCCGGGCGGCAGCCGCACGTCGCCGAAATTCTCCAGCAAACGGTAAAAGAGGCGGGTGAGCGCGACGCGCAGCTTAGGATCGGTGGCGCGGTCGATGCGCTGGCCGTAGACATTCTTGTAGCCTTCACGCCACTTCTCGATGAATTTTGCAATCGCTTCCGGCGGGTGCTGGAGATCGGCGTCCAGGATCACGACCGCGCGTCCTTTGGCGTGGTCGAGCCCGGCGGCGATTGCAACCTCTTTGCCGAAATTGCGCGAAAGCGACAGGGCGCGAAAGCGTGGCTCCTCAGCGCAGAGGTCTCGCAAGATGTCCAGGCTCTCGTCGCTAGAGCCGTCGTCGACGAAGACCGCCTCATAGGAGACGTCGCAGACGTCGAGGGCGGACCCGATTCGGGCCGCCAGCGGCCGAAGATTCGCCGCTTCGTTAAAAATGGGGATCACGAGCGATATGTCGGGACTGTTCATGAAGCGGTTTAAACCAATATTTATTGGAGTAGCATAGGGATAATTGCCGAGCGGCGGAGGAAGCGGGCCGATGGGTAAAGACCAGATTGTTGCGTTATGCGCGGATGATTACGGCCTGTCCTATGGGGTCAGCGCCGGCATTCTGGAAGCGCTCGATGCGGGAAGGATTACAGCAGTTTCGGCGCTCGTAAATGGGCCCCGTTGGCCGGCCATGGGCTTGGAGCTGGTTCGCCGGGGGCGAGACGCGGACATCGGCCTGCATTTCAATCTGACCCTAGGACGGCCTCTCTCCTCGATGCCGAAATTTGCGCCGAACGGAGAATTTCCCCCGCTCCCGCAAGTCATCCGGATGGCCTTCAAGAAGGAGCTGCCGCTTGACGAAATTCGCCAAGAGATTGATCGGCAGTTCGACAGATTCGAAGCGGTGATGGATCGCCCGCCCGACCATGTCGACGGACATCAGCATATTCATGTCCTCCCCGGCATAAGAACGGCGCTGCTCGACGCCATGTCCGCTCGAAATCTTAAGGGCCGGACCTGGGTGCGCGACGCTGGAGATGTCTTGCATCGCATTCTTACCCGGGGCGCCAACGCTCGAAAGGCGCTCGCCGCCGTCTCACTTGCGAGCGGCTTCAGACGGGAGGCGCGCTACCGTGGCTTTGACGTAAATGACGGTTTCGCGGGATTTTCGGATTTTCATCCGAGCTTCGATTACGCGAAAGCCTTTCAGAGCTACTTACGAGCGCCGGGCAGCAGACACCTCATCATGTGCCATCCCGGACATGTCGACGAGGACCTGCGAAAGCTCGATACGGTGACCATCACGCGCGAGCAGGAGCTCGCCTTTCTGCTTTCGTCCAAGCTGCCGGCAATGTTGGAGAAGCGCGGCCTGCGATTGGGACGCTTGTCGCAGTCGAATGGAACGCCCGTCGTCGCGCAAGCGTCAGCTTAGTAGATTTTCTCAAATGAGATCGGGGCCCGGCGCTTCCCGTCCTGCAGATAGATGTCTTTGAGGAACGACGCGCGCCGACGATTGAAATCCTGCAGCCACCAACCGTCGCCCAACGGATCAAAGACCGGCGCGTCGGTACGGCGGAAAATGGCCGTCGAGCCGACGAATTCGACCTTCTCGAACATACGGTCCTCGCTGAGGAAGTCGGCGAGCCGGCTGATGGTTGGGATATGGATGTCGTCGATGATCAGCAGCCCATCGGTCTTCAGGTGCGGATAGAAGTAGTAATATTCGAGTTCCGGGAATGGAAAACCGTGTGGGCCGTCGATCAGGACGAGATCATAAGGAACATGGCCCTCGTAGCGCGGCAGCGTGAGCTGAGTCGGACCAAAGACAAGTTCGAGGCGATCCCGCCGGGTCGCGGAACAGTTCATGAAATAGTCGACGCTCGAAGCCTCCTGGCCGCGATCGTCATAGCAGAAAACCTTATGCCGTTCGGCGATGCGGGAGAAAAAGATCGTTGACTTGCCGCAACCGGTTTCGGCCGAAAAAATCGACGTTCCGGTCAGCAGCCGCTCAATGCGCAGCAAGGTGCGCAACGGCATCGAGCCCGCGCTGTGGGCAAAGCCGACAGTGCGCTCATAATCGCTGATCTCGGCGGCGAGAGAGCTGTCTCGCGACGCCTCGGGGCGTAACGGCAGCGGCATCGACGAGATTGGGGAGCTCCAAAGCCTTCGCCGCACTCGGCTGATCAGCTTGCGAACGAAGGACGAAGGCATGGCTCCTGACGTTGCTCGAGGGTTTGTGAAAGCGTGGGGGTTATAACAGCGCGAGCGGCGCCAAGGAAGCCGGCCGGCGGGGGCGCCCGGGCGAAGCTTCGCTGGAACAAGTTATCGACTGATTTCTATGTCTAAACCGATATCAAAGGTGGCGGCGGAGTGCGTCAGCGCCCCGACGGAGATGAGATCGACGCCTGTTTTCGCTATCTCGGCGACGTTCGAGAGCGTGACGCCGCCCGAGGCTTCGCAGATCATCCGGCCGGCGACGAGCGTGACGGCGCTGCGCAGATCGTCAAGCGTCATATTGTCGAGCAGCACGGCGTCGGCGCCTTCGTCGAGGACCTCACGCAGCTGGTCCAGCGTGTCGACTTCGATCTCGACTTTCACAAGGTGGCCGACATGCGCCTTGGCCGCTCTGAGCGCTGGAACGACACCGCCGACGACGGCGACGTGATTGTCTTTGATGAGCACGGCGTCGTCGAGGCCGAAGCGGTGATTAACGCCGCCGCCGCAGCGCACCGCGTATTTTTCCAAGGCGCGCAGCGATGGCGTCGTTTTGCGCGTGTCGCAGATGCGCGCCGACGCGCCGGCGACGGCGCTGACGTAGCGTGCGGTCAGCGTGGCGACGCCCGACAGCCGGCCAAGAAAATTAAGCGCGACGCGCTCGGCGGAGAGAATGGCGCGCGCCGAGCCGGACACAATGGCGATCTGCGTTCCTGGTTCAACGGAGTCGCCGTCCTTCGCCTGTTCTTCAAAGAGGATTTCGGGCCCCATCATGGCGAAGGCGACGCGCGCCGCGGGAAGTCCGGCGACGACGCCCGAGTCGCGCGCGACGATGGCCGCACGAGCCTGCGCGCTCGTGGGGATGGTCGCCTGCGTGGTGACGTCGCCGGCGCGGCCAAGATCTTCGGCGAGCGCTGCTCGGACCGCCTCTTCGATCAATATCGGCGGCAAATCGAAGGTCACGCCTCAACCTCGTCGGCGACGCGCAGAACGGCGTCGAGCGTGTTGAGCGAGCGTCGCGCAAGCGTGACGTCCGCCTGCGGAAAATCCGAGCGGAAATGCGCGCCGCGGCTCTCACGCCTCTCTAGCGCCGTCGCGGCGACGAACAAGGCCGTCGTCAACATATTCCGCGCCTCGATATCGCTCGTCCACGACATCATGCGCCGGATCGATTTTACCGCGACCGCGAGCGAGGGGCCGTTGCGGATGACGCCGACATTCGCTGACATCAGATCGCGTAGCTCCTCGATGACCGCAAAGTCGCGATCGCGCGGTATCGGCTCGATTCGATCCGCCTGGGGCCGCCATTCGATGGAAGCGAACGGCGTTGCGCGCACGTCCTCTGCGACGCGGGCGCCGAAAACGATCGCCTCTAGGAGAGAGTTGGAAGCGAGCCGGTTTGCGCCATGGACGCCCGTCGACGCAACTTCGCCGACGGCCCAGAGACCATCGAGGCTCGTGCGGCCGCGCGCGTCCGTCCAAACGCCGCCCATGTGATAATGCGCCGCCGGCGCGATCGGAATGAGTTCGCGCGAGGGATCGATGCCGGCGCTCATGCAGCTTCCGTAAACCGTTGGAAAGCGCGCCGAGAATTCGGCACCGATTGCTGAACGCGCGTCGAGAAAGGCGCCATCGCCAGCCTTGATGCTGGCGAAGACGCCGCGCGCGACGATGTCGCGTGGCGCAAGCTCCCCATTCGGATCGATGTCGAGCAAGAAGCGTCGGCCGTTGCGGTCCACGATCGTCGCCCCTTCGCCGCGGAGAGCTTCGGTCGCAAGCGGCGCCGGGTCGGCGTCGATATCGATTGCCGTCGGGTGAAACTGAACAAATTCCGCATCGGCGATCAACGCGCCGGCGCGCGCCGCCATGGCGACGCCTATTCCGCGCGCCTCCAACGGATTGGTCGTGACCCGATAAAGATGGCCGATGCCGCCCGTCGCGAGAATGAGCGCCGCGCAGGGAGTCTCATGGATCATGCCGTCGTTATCGCGAGCGTGGACGCCGACCGCTCGGCCGTCGCGCATGACGATTTCCTGTGCCGAATAGCCTTCGACGATGTGGATCGATGGGGTTCTGGCGACTTCCTTCGCCAGAATGTCCATGATCGCGCGCCCGGCGACGTCGCCTTTGACGCGAACGATGCGCCGCCGCGAATGCGCCGCCTCTTGCGACGGCGCGAAGCCGCCGAGCGCCGATCGATCGAAAGGCGTCCCCATCGCTGCGAGATCTTCGATGCGCGCGCGCGCTTCTCGCGCCATGGTGAGCGCGATGTCGCGATCGACAATGCCGCCGCCGGCCGCAACCGTATCGTTCGCGTGATTTTCCGGCGTGTCGCCTTCTTCGACAGCGGCGGCGATGCCGCCCTGCGCCCAAAAGGATGAGCCACTGTATCCGATCGGCGTCGGCGCGAAGATCGCCACTGGCGTCGGCGCCATTTTAAGCGCGCAGAACACGCCCGCGAGTCCGCCGCCGACAATAATGATGGGAGGCAAATGCTCGCGCATCGACTCTCTAATCTACTGCGACTGCCGCGAGCCGCGCGAGCGCATCGGCCTCGCGGGCCAGGGCCGCTTCGACTAGGCCGCGCGCGCGTGGGGCGAAAGGAAGAGCAAGAGCCGCCGCATGGCCCTTGGGCGACATTTTGCACAAGGTCTTGCCGAGAATGTCGATGAGCTTGTCGTCTTCGTAATCGCGGTGCTTTTCCAGAAAGTCGTCGAAGTAGTGCTCAAGAAAGACGATGGCGGCGAGGTTTTCGAGCGCCTGCGACTCAGGGTCTTTCTTGAGCTGTTCCTTGCGGATCAGCGCGCCGACATGCGCGACCGCCCGATCGTCGTAACCATTGGCGCGCATGATGTTCGCTACGAGATTGGCGTGATGGATGCGGCAGGCGCGCCGCCAGTCGTTATAGCCGCGGCGTCCTTCCTCATATTTCGCGCGTTCGATTTCCCAGCGGCGCAGGTGCTGCGCCCGAGTCGCAATCTTGAGGAGATCTGAGGCGCCGGGATAGAGCGATACAAGCCGCGCGCTCATGCGCTCAGCGTAGACCAGCTCGAAGGCCCGGCCATCAATCTGACGGGGGTCGTCGGCATTGGCGGCGTCGATGGCCGCAATCATCGCATCGAGCGCCGGCATGGTCCGCCCTGTTCAAGTCAGGCCCAGATGGCCCGCAGTCTAGCCCAAATCCATCATGCGTTGCACGCTGCGGCGCGCGCGCTCGGCCACCGCCGGATCGACCGTCACTTCTTCTCGGACGTAAAGCAGGCTATCGAGGATTTTCGGCAGCGTGATGCGCTTCATATGCGGACAGAAGTTGCAGGGCCGCACGAATTCGGTCTCCGGCGTCTCGGCCGCGACATTATCGGCCATCGAACATTCGGTGACGAGCAACACGCGGGCCGGCTTCTTGGTCCGGACATAGTCGATCATCGCCGCCGTCGAGCCGGCGAAGTCGGAAACTTCAATCACTTCGCGCGGGCATTCGGGATGGGCGAGGACCTTCACGCCCGGATTGTCGGCGCGGTAGTTCTGAATCTCTTCGGCCGTGAAGCGCTCATGCACCTCGCAGGCGCCATGCCAGGCGATAATTTTCACCTTGGTTTGCGCGGCGACGTTTTGCGCCAGATAGCGGTCGGGAACCATGATCACACGATCGGCGCCGAGGCTCTCGACGACTTTGACTGCATTTGATGACGTGCAGCAGATGTCGACCTCAGCTTTCACATCGGCCGAGGTGTTCACATAGGCGACGATCGGTACGCCCGGACACTCCCTGCGCAGGGCGCGCACGTCGGCGCCGGTAATCGATTCCGCGAGGGAGCAGCCCGCCTTGAGGTCGGGCATGAGCACCACCTTGTCAGGATTAAGCAGCTTCGAGGTTTCGGCCATGAAATGCACGCCGCCTTGAACGATGATGTCGGCGTCGGATTTCGCCGCGAGCTTGGCGAGTTGCAGGCTGTCGCCGATATGGTCGGCGACGCAGTGGTAGATCTCTGGCGTCATGTAGTTGTGCGCAAGGATGGTCGCGTTGCGCACATGTTTGAGATCGTTGATCGCCTTCACATAAGGCGCGTGGAACGGCCACTCGACCGGCGGAATGACTCTCGCCACCCGCTCGTAAAGATGGGCTGTCGCGGCCTGGATTTCCCGCGTCCATTCGAGAGCAGGCCGGGGCAGGGCCGGAAAGCGGCCGCTCGGGCCGCCGCCGAGGGCGTTCCCGGGTAGCTCGCGCGCGCCGCTCGATACGTTGCGCAGGTCGGCTGTCAGAAGGGTCATGCTCGGAACCTTTTACTTATACTCAGCTTGAGTATAAGTAACCCCCATAAAATCTCCGAGAGGGGTTCCCGCTCGGAGCGCTCAAGCGTTCAAGACTAAGCTGCGGATTAGGATCTCGCAACCTACATTGCGCAAGACATGTGCTCGCCTAGAGTATATGTCAAGGACTCTGAGGATGATCACTCAACTTCCGCGCGCCGGCGACATCGCGCTTCCGGCGTTGGTCAAAGCTGCTATAGACGGCGCATGCAAATAGGGGCGACGCAAGCTTATTTCCCGCACCGCCACCTTCTCGGCATTGAAGGGCTGACGCGTCCCGATATTGAAACCCTTCTCGACATGGCCGAGGAGGCGATCGAGGTTTCGCGCCGCGTCGACAAAAAGCGTTCGAGTTTGCGCGGGCGAACCCAAATCAATCTCTTTTACGAGCCGTCGACGCGCACCCAGGCGTCCTTTGAGATCGCTGGGAAGCGTCTGGGCGCCGACGTGATGAACATGTCGGTCGCGCGCTCCTCGGAGTCGAAAGGCGAAACGCTGATCGACACGGCGGTCACGCTCAACGCGATGCGCCCGGACATTATCGTGGTCCGTCATGCGCACGCTGGGGCGGTCCATCTTCTTGCGCGTAAGGTCGATTGTTCAGTGGTCAACGCTGGCGACGGCGCGCATGAACATCCCACTCAGGCGCTTCTCGACGCCCTGACGATCAGGCGCAACAAGGGCCGCATCGAGGGACTGACGGTCGCGATCTGCGGCGACATTCTTCATTCGCGCGTCGCCCGATCGAACATTTTGCTCCTTGGCGCGCTGGGAGCCCGCGTGCGGGTGATCGGACCTTCGACGCTTGCGCCCGACGGACTCTCGCGGCTGGGCGTTGAGGTGTTCCACGACATGAAGCGCGGACTCGAAGGGGTGGACATCGTCATGATGCTGCGCCTTCAGCGCGAGCGCATGGCCGGCGCGCTGACGCCGAGCGCGCGCGAATATTTCCATTTCTTCGGCCTCGACGAGGAGAAGCTCGCCTGCGCGGCGCCGGATGCGCTCGTGATGCATCCCGGGCCGATGAACCGCGGCGTCGAGATCGACACGGCGGTGGCCGACAGCGCGCGCTCTCTCATTCGAGAGCAGGTGGAGATGGGCGTTGCGGTGCGCATGGCGGTGCTCGAAGCGCTCGCGCAGCATTTGCCGAACGTGTAAGCTTTCCCAAAATCAATGAGAGCAGGGAAGTGAAATGATCAAGCTCGTCCGCTTTGTAGGACTCATCATTCAGTCGATCTTGATCGAGTTCTTGCACGTCTTCGGGCTCGTCGCATTCGTCATAGCGATAGCGCTTGGCTTTTTCCGGTTGCCGTCCTGGCTCGTGCCTATCGTCGGCATCATCTGCGGCGTGATCGCCGACAAATTTATCGACCAGACCGAAGTCATCGCCCTTCTCGAACGGGCGGCTTCCGCCAATCAGCGGGGCGGCTTCTTAGTAATTGTCTATATCGTTATCGCCGCTGTGGGCTATGTCGTCGGCGCCTATTCGCGTCATGCGCTGCATCGTCGCAAGATTGCACAGGCGCCGCCGCCGCCCGCGCCAAAGCCGAACCCCGCGCCAAAGCCGCCGCAAAAGCGCAACAGAAACGGATCTTCCAAAACCTGAGACGCGCGCCGGCGCCCGCGCCGTGACTGTTACAGTCCCTCAAAGAGCGCTGTCGAAAGATAGCGCTCCGCAAAGGAGGGGATGATCACGACGATATTTTTGCCGGCCGCTTCAGGACGGCTGGCGATCTCCAATGCGGCCGCGACCGCGGCGCCGGACGAAATGCCGACCGGAATGCCCTCCACGCGAGCCAGCATGCGTGCGGTCTCGAACGCGGTCTGATTGCCGATAGTGATGATCTCGTCGATGACGCTTCGATCGAGAATGGGCGGCACGAAGCCTGCGCCAATCCCTTGAATTTTATGCGGGCCGGGCGGGCGTCCGGAAAGTACGGCGGAATCTTCGGGCTCCACGGCCACGACGCGCAAGCCGGGCCGGCGCGCCTTGAGCGCCTGGCCGACGCCCGTAATCGTGCCGCCGGTCCCAACGCCCGAAACGAAATAATCAACCTCGCCATTCGTGTCGTTCCAGATTTCCTCCGCCGTGGTCGCGCGGTGAATGTCCGGGTTTGCAGGGTTCTCGAACTGCTGCGGGATGACCGCGTCGGAATTTTCGGCGGCGAGTTCATTGGCCTTTGCGAGCGCGCCCTTCATGCCCTGCGAGGCCGGCGTGAGGACGAGCTCGGCGCCGAGCAGCGCCAGCATCTTGCGCCGCTCCAGTGACATCGACTCCGGCATGACGAGGATAAGTCGGTAACCGCGCGCAGCTGCAACGAACGCGAGAGCGATGCCGGTGTTGCCGGACGTCGGTTCAATCAGCACCGATTTGCCCGGCGTAATCCTGCCGCTCTTCTCGAGCGCCTCGATCATGCTGACGCCGATGCGGTCCTTGACGCTCGCGATTGGATTGAAGAATTCGAGCTTGGCGAGGAGATTCGCTTCTACGCCGCGCTCCCGCGCCAATCGATCCAGCCGAACGAGCGGCGTATCGCCAATCGTTTGGGTTATTGAGTCGTAGATTCGGCCTCGGCCGGGTTTCGTCGGCGGCGTGAACTTCGGCACTGTCTGCAACATGTCGCGCTCCTGAGGGAGAATTGTGGACTATATCGAGAGTTTGATTCCGACGAAGGCCATGACGCTCGCCAAGGCGGGCCGTAAATAGCGGTCGGGAACCCGCGCCGCGAAGTGGGCCCCCAACGCAATGCCCGGAATTGAACCGATAAGAAGCGAGAAAAGCAGCAACCAGTCGACGCCGCCCATCAGCCAATGTCCGAAGCCGGCGATCAGCGTCAGCGGCACGGCATGGGCGATATCAGAGCCGACAAGACGCGCGGTCGGCGTGTGCGAATAAAGAGCCAGCAGCACGGTCATGCCGATCGCTCCGGCCCCGACGGAGGAGATCGACACCAGCACGCCGAGAAAGACTCCGAGGGTCACCGTCAACCAGAGCGAGCGTCTGTCGCTCATATTGCTAGTGTGCCTCGCGATGTGATCCAGGAGCCATCGCCGAAAGAGGATTGAGCACGCGGTGAGCAGCAGAGCGAATCCGAGAGCCGAAGTAATCAGGCCGTTGGCCGCGTGACCGCCCGCCTTGCCGAGCCAAGAGAGAAGGACCAGACTCGCAATGGTCGCAGGCACGCTGCCATAGGCCAGCCGGCGCGTGATGCGCCAATCCACCGTGCCGTGCAGGGCGTGAACGAGCGTGCCGTTTGTCTTGGTGATGGCGGCATAGAGCAGGTCGGTCCCAACCGCGGTGTTTGGGGCGATGCCGAAAACCAGCATAAGTATCGGCGTCATCAGCGAGCCGCCGCCGACGCCGGTGAAGCCGACGAGCGCGCCGACGGCGAAGCCAGAAATGGAATAGAGCGGATTAATTGTGCTCAGAGCGTCGAAGACTGTCGCCATTTTCCCTTTCCTGGCGAGACCGAATTTTACTCTATAAAGTGAGTCGACTTTGTCAATTCTGGTGTCCGACCTGAGTCGCCCATAAATATAGAAAACCGGCAGAATTCCATTAGAATGCCGGTGAATAAGGGAATTGCGCGAGTCATTCGCCGGGTCCCCTAAAGGTCAAACAGGGAATGCTGACGAAAAAAGCCAAGTATGGTCTCAAGGCTATGGTTCACTTGGCCGGAGTGCGGCCGGGCGAAACGGCGCTAGTCGCGGATATCGCCGCCTCGAACCAAATTCCAAAAAAGTTTCTCGACGCGATCTTGGGCGAATTGCGCAACGCCGGCTTCGTTTATTCGAAAAAAGGCAAGGGAGGCGGCTATATGCTGGCGCGCCCCCCAAAGGAGATTGGGGTCGGCAATATCGTGCGCGCGCTCGACGGGCCGCTCGCGCCCATTCAATGCGCGAGCAAAACGGTTTATCGTCGCTGCGACGATTGCGTGGACGAGACGCGGTGCGCGGTGCGCCTCGTCATGCTTCAGGCGCGTGAGGCCATCGCCGACGTTCTCGACAAGACCTCGCTCGAACAAATGCGTCGACTGGGTGAAAGCGACGACGGCGTCCGTATGCTCGTGGGCGCCGAGTTGTGAGTCGAGCGATGGACATGACGTGAGTCGGCTCCTATAAAGCGCCGGCGGCGAATTCCTGCGCTGCAGCATCTCCTGCGAGGGGCCGGCGCAAGCCGGATATCGAATGTTGGACAAGGTGACGCGAGTGGCGAAAGCGCGTGAGGCGACGGCGACGCTCCGGCACACCATGGTTGAGCGCCAGCTTCGTCCTTTCGACGTTACCGACGTGCCTTTGCTGGAACGCTTTCTCAGCGTCCCGCGCGAGCTTTTCCTGCCCGATTCCCTCGCGTCGCTCGCCTATTCGGATCTCGCGGTCTCCGTGAAATCCGCTGGCGGACACAAGCGCAGCCTGCTGCCGCCGCTCGTGCTCGCACGAATGCTCCAGGAGGCCGAGATCAAGGCAACCGAAAAGGCGCTCGATATCGGCGGGGCCGGCTACTCGGCCGCACTGCTCTCTGGACTTGCGGAGAAGGTCGTCGCGCTCGAATGCGACCCTGAGCTTTATGCGCGCGCCGAGGCAGGGATCGACGCGCTGAACTGCGAAAACGTGCAATTGGCGCTGGGACCGCTGGAAAAAGGCTGCCCTAGCAATGGGCCCTATGATGTCATCATCGTTCAGGGACATGCTCAGGCGGGCCTCGACGCCTTGTTTGAGCAGCTGACGCCCGACGGACGGTTGCTTGCGATTGTCAGGCCTGAGCCGCGCGCCGGCCAGCAAGTCGTGCGCTTCGAGCGTCAAGAAGGCCGCGCGGCCGGTGAGCGGCCGCTCTTCTCGGCCAGCGCGCCGGTTCTTGAAGGTTTCGCTCAGACCCCAGCGTTTAGCCTTTAGCGCCGCCATTTCGCCTCAATCACATTTCTAGCGTTGCATTCAGCGTTCATCGTAGCGACTCACCGCAGCCGGAGAGCGGCCGCGCGAGGAGAGGTTGGGGAACAATGGCGACTGACGGGTTTGGCCTCGGGAGGCGGCGAACAGCCCGCTTCCTGTCCTGCGCGT
Organism: Methylocystis sp. B8; assembly: GCF_005771425.1. Classification (GTDB taxonomy): domain Bacteria; phylum Pseudomonadota; class Alphaproteobacteria; order Rhizobiales; family Beijerinckiaceae; genus Methylocystis. The sequence continues at coordinate 169,167 of NZ_VBTZ01000006.1, forward strand.
CCGCCGCATTAGCGCTTGCCTTCCTCACCGTCTCGCCTGGTCGGGCTTCGGCCGAAACCCTGCTCTCGGCTTTGGCCCGCGCCTATTATGGCAATCCGGACCTCAACCAGAGTCGAGCCAATGTGCGGGTGCGCGACGAGGACGCGCCGAAAGCAAAGTCCGGCCTTCGACCGAAAGCCAGCATTACCGCGCAATACGGCGCCCAATATGCCGCAGTGAGAATTCCCTTTGGCGTCCTTAGCAATCAGCAATCCGGCGCCCAGTCGGGCGCGAGCGGCGACATTCAGGGCACCTACACTGGCTATCCACGCGGCGCGACTTTGAACGTGTCGCAGACGCTGTTCGATGGCTTCCGCACCGAAAATTCTGTGCGGCAGGCGGAATCAGGCGTCTTCGCGGCGCGATCGACGATGCGTCTGACTGAACAGGCGACTCTTCAGAACGGCGCGACCGCCTACATGAACGTGCTGCGCGACACCGCGGTCGTCTCGCTGCGCAAGAACAACGTTTCGGTTCTGGAGGAGCAGCTCAAGCAGACGCGCGATCGCTTCCAGGTCGGTGAGGTGACGCGAACCGACGTGGCTCAGGCGGAGGCATCCGTGGCGCTGGCCCGCTCCGAATTTTATGCCGCGCAGGCGCAGCTTAAAAACAGCATGGCGAACTATCGCCAAATCATTGGCAGCGAACCTAAGCATTTGCAGCCTGGGCGCAGCCTCGAGCCGCTGCTGCCGAAGTCGCTGGAAGAGGCGATCGCCATCGCTCTCGTTGAGCATCCTGGCGTGACTGCCGCCCTGCATCAGGTCGACGCCGCCGAACTCGCCGTTAAGGTCGCCGAAGGCGCGTTGATGCCGAGCCTCTCGGTCAATACCCAGGTTTCAAATCAATTTGATTCATTTCTTGGACTGCCCGGATCCAGGCAGTTCACTGCGTCTGCGATAGGACAATTGAACGTGCCGCTCTATCAGGGCGGAGCAGAATATGCCTCAGTTCGGCAGGCCAAAGAGCAACTTGGGCAAGCGCGGCTCAATGCCGATGTTCAGCGCGACAGCGTGCGCGCCAGCGTCGTTTCGAGTTACGGCCTCCTCGAGACCGCGAAGGCGTCGATCATCTCAGGCCAGGCGGCGGTTAAGGCGGCGGAGACGGCGCTCGCCGGCGTGCGCGAGGAGGCCAACGTCGGACAGCGCACGACCCTTGACGTGCTAAATGCGCAGCAGGCGCTTCTCAACGCCCGGGTCAATCTCGTCACGTCCCAGCGCGATCGCGTCGTTGCTTCCTATGCTGCGTTAGGGTCGATCGGGCGCTTGTCGGCGCAAGAAATTAACCTCGCCGTCGTGGTCTACGATCCGAGCGTTCATCTTTATCAGGTCCATGAACAATGGTTGGGTCTCGACACGCCGGACGGCCGATAAGAATTTCGCGAATGCGGGTGACATCATAGGGCGAAAAGTGTGGAATTCATTCGGGCCGAATTGATTCGCGGGTTTGGCGTGGTCAGAAATGCGGTCCACCCTCATGCGCGGCGCCTTCCGCGCAAAGCGGCAGAACTCCATGAGCGCAGCGAACGCATCAGCCCCGTCGCACTCGTTCCAGGACGAAGCGCGCGCGAATGAGCCCTCCATGGAGGAAATTCTCGCTTCGATCCGTCGCATCATCGCAGATGATGACGGCCTCCCCGGCTTGCGCGGCGACGACCGTCGCCGCATTCGCCCGGATGTCGATGCGCCGTCATTAGCGGGTAAAGCCTATCCCGCGCCCGTGCTTGATCGACGTGAGGATGAACCGCCGTCATCGCTCGCGTTCGACCCACGTCGCGAGAAGCTAGAGACGGGCGACGCGCGGTTGCTGCGTTTCGCCGCCCGCGAGAGCGAGCAGAAAATGGAAGGCGCGCCAGCGGAGATTGATGATAAAAGCGCGTTCGAGCAGCAATATTCGAGTATAGGGGTCCCCGACGCCGGGCCCGAGAAGTCGCTGCTGTCGGCCGAGGCTGCAGCCGCGGTCGCGTCGCAATTTCAGGCCCTTGCGGCCAGTGTGGCGCTTAGTGAGAGCGAAATTCTAAATCACGGCGTTGAAGAAATGCTGCGGCCAATGCTGCAGCAATGGCTCGACGCCAATCTGCCCTCGCTTGTCGAGCGGCTCGTTCGTGTCGAAATCGAGCGGCTGGCGCGGTCTGGAACAAAAAAAGCGATCTAGCCTTAACGGCGCTTAAACCCGCCTAACTTATGTTGGCGGTCATGCATCGTCTCCGTGTTTTTCTCCGCGCGCTCATACTTCCGCTCGCTCTGTATACGGCGGCTGGCGTTACGGCCGCCTACTTCATTTGGCATGGGGTTAACGGTCAGCGTGGGCTGAAGACCGGCGAAGAATATGAGCAAAAGCTCGAACAGTTGCGTCTGGAGCGCAATCTGCTCAAGCTTCAACGCATGCACTGGGAAAGCCGTCTGGCGCTCATCAAGGGTAATGCCGTCGACGCCGACATTCTTGACGAGGAAGCCCGCAAGCGGCTGGGCCGCGTGCACAAAAACGACGTCGTGATCTTTCTGCAGGCGTCGCAAGCGCCTTAAGTTCAGCGGCCCCCGAAACGCGACTGCAGTCCAGGCGTTCCCGCACAATCGACGAGACCGCGCGAGATTAAATCTTCGAGATGGGCGAGCGTCGTCATCGCCGCGGCGGGGTGGAGGCGTTTGTCGACGCCTTCGTAAATGTGGGCGACAATCTCGGCGATCGTCTCGTCCCCGGCTTCGAGACGTTGGAGAATCGCAGCTTCTCGCGCGCGCCGATGATGTATCAAGGCGCGCAGATAGCGCTGGGGATCTCGAATTGGTTCGCCATGACCCGGCCAGTAAATGCTGTCGCGGCGCGCGCGCAGCCGCTCGACCGACGCCATATAGTCGCGCATCGAGCCGTCGGGCGGCGCAATCACGGTCGTCGCCCAGGCCATTACGTGGTCGCCGGTAAAGAGCGCTTGTTCTTCAGCAAGCGCGAAGCAGACGTGGTTAGCGGTGTGTCCGGGCGTCTCCAGGGCCACGAGCGACGTATCGCCAATTTCGAGTTCGTCGCCGTCCTTGAGCACAATATCCGGCGCATACGCCAAGTCATGCGCGGCGTCGAGATTAAAACCGCCGACGCGGTTGGACTCGGAAGGCGCATAGGGCCGGCATCCGGTTATCATGGCGCCCGTCGCCTCTTTCAGTGCGTGCGCCCCCGGAGAGTGGTCACGGTGCGTATGGGTGACGAGCACATAGCGTAGTTTTTCATTGCTGATCGTCGCGAGCAGCGCTTCAACATGGCGCGGGTCGTCAGGTCCGGGATCAATGATCGCCACGTCGCCGGATCCGACGATATAGCTGCACGTGCCAGTATAGGTGAAAGGACCGGGATTAGGGGCGAGCGCGCGCCGGACCAGCGGCGAGACGCGCGCTGCGGCAGCTTGTGAATTTTCGGCTCGAATGGTGGCGGCCCTCACTGCGGCTGCGTGGCCGCAGCGGCATCATAGGGCGTCCGGGAAGGGCTCGAAAGAGCGGCGCGGCGGCGGAATGTCCATGCCGCGCCGCCGCAGATTACATCGGGAAGAGTGCGTTCTGGCGCTGCAACTCGGACTGGATCGCGTAGCCCGTTCTGCCGCCGTAATTCACCTGGCACCAGACGACGCCGCCGGTGCCCTGGACACAAGCGCCCTGGTTGACCGTCTGGTTCTCCGGAATGTTTCCGATGATCTTGTAGTTGACGCCAGGGCCCTTGTAGATCGCGACCTGGTTGTTGGTGACGACGGGCGCGATAAGCACATTATTTCCCTGCGTTCCAAGGACGCCCGCGGCGACGAAGCCATGGACGGAGCCCGCCTGAACTTCGCACCAGTCGCGCTTCCACCCGGCGCCGCAGTCGACCACCGTCACATCGGTTCCCGCCGGCAGGGTGGCGACCACGCGCCATTTCGGGCTGGGCCCGGACCGGACGTTCGCAGGGCTGGTCACCGGATCGGCGAAAGCGGAGCCTCCAAACAGAACGGCGGCCGCGGCAGCAAATCCCAGAATTTTATTCATCTTCTACCTCCCAGTTAAAACTAAGCCTTTTTTAGCGCGAGGCTCTGGCTCTGGGGGAGAAACGAAATCGGAGCAAAACGGTTCCGCCCAAGGCCATATTCCACGCCACGCATTTCATATTCCTACGCTTCCGTTTAGCAAAGCCACAGCCAAGAAGACCAGCGCCAGTTCAATTTAAGGTTATCTCATTCCCCTTATTGGCGGGTCGGAGCGACGCTCCCTAAAAAGAAAAAGCGGCTTCGCCTTTGAAGCCGCCAAGTTTCACGCGCGAACTCGAAACCTACGCCTTCGAGCCGGACCCGAATTTCACGTCGCCCGGCGCGAACTCGCTTTCAGTCGAACACCGCTCCAAGCGCAACGCCGAGCAGTCCGACGACAATGGCGGCCGGCAGGACGGCATAGCCGCCCAACAGCAGCGCGCCGATCGTGCCGCCGATGGCCGCGGCAATCGCGCCGCCGACGATTTTGCCGGTATTGCTTTCGGACTTTTCGGTCTGCATCGCGTCTTTCGACATGGCATCCTCCCGTCTTCGCCGCATCGACGGGTCGGTAGCAGAGTCATGTGAGAGAGCGATGAGAGTTTCGTGAATACGCCGTCACCGCGGCGCCATGTTAGCTTCATCATCTCGCGAAATATCGCCGTGCTTTCTTGAAGCGACGCTACAGGCGGGGAGTTCTGGAGGCTTACGCAGCGACGCCTCGCACCACCAGCACCGAACATTGCGCGTGGTTGACGATCGTCGTGGCGTTAGAGCCGATGAGAAAACGATCCATTCCCGGCCGATGCGAGCACAGTACGATAAGGTCTGCGCCCCAGTCTTCAGCTTCGGCCAGAACCTTTTGGTAGACAGGGCCGAACAGCACTTTGGTTGATATGCGTTCAGGCGCATACTGAATCTTGGCGGCGACCGCCGCCATCTCCTTCTCGAGACCGCGACGCACTTGGAGATCAAAATTTTCCGGCACGTAATCAAGAAAGGCGATCGGTAACAGCGATTGCACGTTGACGAGCCGCATGTCGCCGTTGAAGGCCTTAGCCAATGCCTGCCCAACGGCGAGCGCGCGGTCCGTCATCTCAGGTTCGGTAATATCGATGGGCAGAAGAATCTTGCGATACATCGGCACCCTCCATCAGAAGATTCTTTAGGGATATGGCGCAGGGGGCGTTCGAAACAACAAACAAAGCCGAAGCTCGTTTAGCGGGGAATATAAATCGATTGCGCCACTAAGCTGTTACGTCGATTTCAACTATGGACCTTGCAGCCCGTCTGAGCGCAACTTAAAAAAAGCAGTCTCCAGGGGAGCGGCTGAGGTTTCATAACGCAATCTTCGGCCGGACCATGCGGTCTGATCTTGCCGAGGGCGAACCGTAGAATGGAAGGAGAAGACGGATGCATTTCACAAAAGCTACCTTTGTCCTGTTGCTGAGCGTGGGCCTCGCGGCGACGGCCGCCGCACAGTCGGCAAACAAAATCTCGGTCAATGTCGTCGGCCTGCGCGATGACGATGGCGTCGTGCGCTGCGGGCTCTACAATTCTGCAAGCACCTTTCGCCAGCCAGGCGCCCAGTACAAGGGCGTGATCGCGAAGATCAACGGCGGGCAGGCGAATTGCGTGTTTGCCGCCGTTCCAGCGGGCAATTACGCCGTCGCCCTGTTCCACGCCGAGCACAACGAGTCTGAGATTACGACCGGCGCATTCGGCAAACCGCAGGAGGGCTTTGGCGTCTCCAATAATCCGTCGATGACCTTCGGCGCGCCCTCCTTCTCGGACGCAGCCTTCGATTACGCAGGCGGCCAGAAGGCGCTGACCGTTCGGGTCAACTACTGATGATGCGTCCCGCTCTCGGCGATCGGCCCTGGAGCGCTGGATTCCGCAGCCTTGCGAACGAATACGACTACCGCATAGAGGACATCGACGGCAGCGTGCCGGCTAGTCTGCGTGGGACGCTGTTCCGCAATGGCTCCGGCCGCAACGACCTCGCTGGCAAATGGTTTCCGCACTGGTTTGACGGCGACGGCATGATCTCGGCGATCCGCTTCGACGAGACGGGCGTTCGCTATCAGAACCGATACGTCCGCACCGACAATTATGTTGATGAAACGCGTGCGGGACGGATCCTTTATCGCGGCTTCGGCAAGATGCGCCCCGGCGGCGTTCTCGCCAATATTTTTCATTGGCCGGGGAATGTCTCCAACACGTCGGTGGCGATGCTTGGCGAGCGGCTGCTCACGCTCTGGGAGGGTGGGCCGCCTTTCGCGCTCGATCCGAAGACGCTCTCGACGTTCGGGTTGGAGGATTTCGGCGGCGAGGTCCGCGCCTTTTCCGCGCATCCTAAGTTTGATCCGATCACCGGAGAATTATTCAATTTCGGAATCGATTACGGGTTGAAGACGACGCTCACGCCGTATCGCATCGATTCTTCCGGCCTGACGCGGCTTGCGCCAGTCACGCTGCCTTATCCGGTGATGAATCACGATTTCGCGTTGACGGAACGATTCCTCGTCTTTTGCATCGGTCCGATCCTGGTAAGCCCGTTGAAGTTTATGTTGGGCTTTTCGAGTTTCGACGGCGCGCTTTCTTGGGACGGCGGGCGACCGACCCTGATCCTGCTCGTTTCGCGCGACGGTTCGAGTTCGCCACGTTTCATCGAGACGGAGCCATTCTTCCAGTTTCACTTCGCCAACGGCTTCGAGGAGGATGACTCTGTCGTTCTCGACTTCGCGCGCTACCCGGACTACGCCGCGATCGGCGACGCGCTGCGCAATTTCTGGCGCTCTGACTTTAGCGCGCAGGGCTTAGCGGAGTTCATGCGCTTGCGCGTCGATCTTGCGACAGGCGCCGTCGAAAAGCGCGTCTTTGAGACCGGTCCCGCGGTCGAATTTCCAAGGGTCGATCCGCGCGTCGTCTCGAAGCCCTATCGCTACGCTTATGTGGCGGATAATGCGCCAGGCCGGACAGTCGGGCTGCAGCAGCGCATCACGCGCGTCGATCTAGAAAGCGGCGCAACCGTCTCTCATGACTTTGGCCCCGACGGCTATGTGGGCGAACCGGTCTTCGCGCCGACTCGCGCCGATGGCGACGAAGACGAGGGCGTCGTTCTCACTTTCGTGTATGACGCGGCCGATGGCCGCACGGCGATTGTCGGCCTCGACGCGCGCGACCTGTCGGATCGGCCATTGTTCGTCGCGCGCCTCAAACATCACGTGCCCTTCGCGCTGCACGGGCAGTTCACCGAGAGGCTTTTCTAGGGGGAAGAGTTGGGGGCCGTTCGGCTACGCCATGCGTTTTCGTAAGGCCGGAGCGTGGTGGAGCTGGGGGGATTCGAACCCCCGACCTCTGCAGTGCGATTGCAGCGCTCTCCCATCTGAGCTACAGCCCCGCTCCGGCGCGTGGGGTACACGGGGGGCGATTTCCTGTCAATCGTATGCTGCGCTTTTGACGCGCCAGAAGCGCCCGCACGACTAAGGATTGCCGAGGCGGGGCGGGGAGGCTAGACAGTCGGCAACCTCATCCGCTGGAAGCCCCTCATGTCCTACGCCGTGGTCAAACTCCTTCTCACGATCATCGATATTTACTGGTGGATTCTGCTCGCCACGGTGATTGTGTCCTGGCTCGTCGCCTTCGACGTCATCAACATGCGCTCGAACGTCGCCTATTCGATCTGGAAATGGCTGAACGCCCTCACTGAGCCGCTGCTCGGACCGATCCGCTCGGTGCTGCCAAGCGTCGGCGGTCTCGACATTTCACCGCTCATTTTGCTGCTGCTCATGCAATTCCTGCGCGATCTCATCGCCAGCAGCGCCGGCGCCTATACGCTTGGGTGAAGGAGGCGCGGGGAAAGCATCTTCCGCCTGGGCGGTCGAGCCGGGAGGGGTCGCGCTTCACGTGCGCCTGACCCCAAAGGGCGGACGCGACGCGATCGAAGGCGTCGAGGCTCTCGCCGATGGCCGCAACGTTCTAAAGGCGCGCGTGCGCGCCGCTCCGGAGAATGGCAGGGCCAACGAGGCGCTCATTGCGCTGATCGCCTCGGCGCTGCGGGCGCCTAAAAGCACGGTTTCGATCCGCGCTGGCGCGACCAGCCGCGTCAAAACAGTTTTCGTTGCGGGCGCGCCCGCGCTTTATCTCGACGCGCTGGCGAAGCTGGCGCCCAACTAACGGCTAGGACATGAGCAAGTCGAAGATCAACGTTGGCAATTTCTTCGAAGACTTCAAAATCGGCCAGATCATTCGCCACGCCGCGCCACGCACCGTCACGGTCGGCGAGGTCGCGCTCTACACAGCGCTTTATTTGCCGCGCTTCGCCGTGCAGTCGTCGACGGCTTTTGCGCAAGCCATCGGCTATGAGCGCGCGCCGATCGACGATCTTCTCGTGTTTCATCTCGTGCTCGGCAAGACCGTGCCGGACGTCTCTTTGAACGCGATCGCCAATCTGGGTTACGCGGATTTCAAATTCCTCGTTCCCGTCTATCCGGGCGACACGCTCTCGGCGACTTCCGAAGTCATCGGCCTTAAGGAAAACTCCAACAAGGAGACCGGCGTCGTCTATGTGCGCACGACGGGCGCCAATCAGCGCGGCGAGACCGTGCTGAGTTATGCGCGATGGGTGATGGTGAAGAAGCGCGACAAAGACGCTCCCGTCGGGCCGGAGGTCACGCCCAATCTGCCGAAGTCCGTGGATCCGTCAGAACTGGGCAAGGCCACGCCGGCGATCAATGTCGGCGCCTATGACAAGGCGCTGGCCGGCTCTCCCTATTTCTGGGGCGATTACGATAAGGGCGAGAAGATCGATCATATCGACGGCATGACGGTCGAGGAGGCGGAGCATCAACTTGCGACGCGGCTCTATCAGAACAACTCAAAAGTCCATTTCAATCAGTATTATGAGTCGCAGGGCCGCTTCGGCAAACGCATCATCTACGGCGGCCATGTCATCTCGCTCGCCCGCGCGCTCTCCTTCAACGGACTGGAAAACGTCTTCCATATTTCTGCTGTGAACGGCGGGCGCCACGTCAATCCGCTGTTCGCGGGAGGGACAGTCTTCGCCTGGTCGGAAGTGCTGGATAAGGCGGAGATTCCCGGGCGTAAGGATATCGGCGCGCTGCGCCTGCGGCTCGTCGCCACTAAAGACAAACCCTGTGCGGAATTTCCGCTCCAGGGGGCCGACGGCAAGCCCGACCCGGCGGTGCTGCTTGATCTTGATTATTGGGGCGTGCTGCCGCGATGAATCGGCTATGATAAACAGCCGTATCTGCGATCTTGGGGGGATTGGTCGAATGAACAGAACTTTTCTTGTTGCGCTCTCCTTTTGCGCGGCTATTTCGATCGCGCAGCCTGTCGCCGCGCAAGGCGCCGCCCCGCAAAGCAAACTCTCCGTTCCCATGGAGGCTTTGCCGCGCTACGGCTCGCTCGTTTCGGCCTGGTACAAAAAGCCGGTTTACGACACCAATGAGAAGAAAGTCGGCGTCATCACCGATATGCTGTTCTCCGGCGGCGAGGTCAACGCGATCATGCTCGACGTCGGCGGCTTCCTCGGCATCGGCGCCAAGCATGTCGCCATTCCCGCCAATGACATCACGGTCACCGAAAAGAACAATAAGACCTGGCTGACCATCAATACGACGAAGGACATCGTGAAGAAGGCGACTGGCTACAAATACGACGCGAAGGAACACGCCTGGAAGCAGATGTAAGAAACGCCGCCGCGAGTAGTGCGCTTAATCCGCGTTCGTTCATTCGCGCTCTTTCAGAAGGGAATTTCTCATGCTGAAACATGTCGTTGTTGCAGCTTCGCTCGCCCTCGCGCTTGCAACCCCGCCGGCCTTGGCGCAGCAGGCCGGAGGCGAAACCATCGTCATTGTTCCGATGGAGAAGCTGCCGATCTATGGTTCGGTGGTCTCTGCTTGGTATAAGCAGCCCGTCTATGATCCCAACGAAAAGAAGCTCGGCACGATCGCCGACATGCTCTTTTCCGCGGACGGCTCCATCAATGCGGTGATGCTGAACGTCGGCGGCTTTTTGGGCCTCGGCGTGAAGCATATTGCGGTTCCGGTTTCGTCGATCACGATCACGCAGAAGAACAACAAGTCGTGGCTGACGCTCAATACGACGAAGGATCTGCTGAAGAAGGCCACCGGCTATAAGTTTGATAAGACCACCGGTCTTTGGGATCCGATTTAGCTGAACTCTCAAGCCGCGCCGCAGCGTCACGTACGGATATCTGCGGCGAAGGTTGGAACATCGGTCTCCGATGCTTGTTCTAGGCGCACAGGAACATTTCGTTCGCTGTGAAGCGTAACTCGCACGGAGAGTACAATGCTTAAGTCCTACGTCTTCGCTGGCGCGCTCGTCGCGACCCTGTCAGGCGCGGCTTTGGCCGAACAGATGAATCGTATGGACCGGCCTGGCGGCGCAATGGACCGCTCCACGACCGGGGCTATGGACCGCTCTACGACTGGCGCGACCGGAGCACGGCCGGAATTCCTGACGGCGCTTCCACAGAACGCGCTGCTGGTCTCGAATATCCACGAGCAGAACATTTATGATCCGCAAGAGAATAAGCTCGGCGCGATCAAGGATCTCATTATGGATCGCGGCGGCAAGGTCACCGCGGCGATCATTTCTGTCGGCGGCTTCCTCGGCATCGGTGAAAAGGATGTCGCAGTGCCGTTCAGCGACATTAAAGCCACCGAGCGTAACAACAGATGGTGGCTCACCCTGAACGCCACGAAGGACGAGCTGAAGAACGCGACGGGCTTCCGCTTCGACAAGAATAAGGGCCTGTGGACGCTCGGCGCCAAGTAACCGCCGATCCTTCTCAGTATTGTGAGAAGTCTCGCCGTCCGCCGGCGAGGCTTCTTTACATCCGCGCTGGCAGCTTGTCTTCGTCGGCAAGATTGGAGAAGCGCGTCACTTCCGCCTCGAAGGCGAGCTGGATCGTCCCCGTCGGGCCATGACGCTGTTTGCCGATGATCGCTTCGGCGCGACCATGCGCGCGCTCCATATCGGCCATCCATTGGATGTGTTCTTCAGTGCCTTCGCGCGGCTCGCGGTTGCGCAAATAATATTCCTCGCGGAACACGAAGAGGACCACGTCCGCATCCTGTTCGATAGAGCCAGACTCGCGCAAATCCGAAAGCTGGGGACGTTTGTCGTCGCGATTCTCGACCTGGCGAGAAAGCTGCGACAGCGCGATGATCGGCACGTTGAGCTCCTTCGCCAGCGCCTTTAAGCCTGTCGTGATTTCCGTGAGCTCTTGAACGCGATTATCGGCGCGCGTGCGCGATCCCGCGAGCAATTGCAGGTAGTCGACGACGAGCAGGTCGAGGCCTTTTTGGCGTTTCAGTCGCCGCGCCCGCGCGGTGAGCTGCGCAATCGAAATGCCGCCGCTCTGGTCGATATAGAAGGGAATGCTTTGCATCTGCCTCGCGGCGTCGGCGATGCGGCGAAAGTCGTCTTCGTTGATGTCGCCGCGGCGAATTTTGTAGCTTGCGACGCCCGACTGCTCGGCAATAACGCGCGTCGCCAGTTGTTCGGCAGACATTTCGAGCGAGAAGAAGCCGACAATCCCGCCATTGATCGTCTTATGCGCGCCGTCGGGCTCAGTTTCGAATTGATAGGCGCTCGCGACATTGAAGGCGATGTTGGTCGCAAGCGCCGTCTTGCCCATGCCGGGACGCCCCGCCACGATGACAAGATCGGATTTCTGCAGACCGCCCATCTTCTCGTCGAGATCGAGAAGGCCCGTCGCTATGCCCGAAAGATGGCCGTCGCGCATATAGGCGCTGCTCGCCATGTCGAGCGCAGTCGTGAGCGCATCCGCAAATCGCTGGAAGCCGCCGTCGTAGCGACCGGTTTCCGCGATCGAATAGAGCTGCCGCTCGGCTTCCTCGATTTGCGCGCGCGGCGGCGAATCGATCGGCGAGTCATAGGCCGTGTTGACGATATCCTGCCCGATGACGATGAGCTCGCGGCGAACCGCGAGATCATGCACGGTGCGGCCATAGTCCTCGGCGTTGATGATCGTCGTCGCTTCCGCGGCGAGCCGCGCAAGATAGGCCTGTATCGTCACCCCAGCCGGAAGCTCGATGTCGGCGAGAAACGTCTTTAGCGTCACGACGGTTGCGAGCTTGCCGGCGCGAATAAGCTGCGCGGCGACTTCATAGATGCGGCGGTGTAATTCCTCCGAGAAATGCTCGGGCTTCAGGAAGTCCGAGACTCTGTCGAAAGCGTCGTTGTTAACCAGAATGGCGCCGAGCAGCGCTTGCTCGGCTTCGATATTGTGCGGCGGCGCGCGATAGGCGGGCGCTTCAGGCTGCGCGATCTGAATCGCGCGCCGGCCCGCCAATTGTTCGATTGGCGGCATCGATCTTTTGACTTTGCGAGTGTGCGCCCCTCAGCTCCGAACGCGACGCGCGAGTCGTTGGGGCTCGATCAACGATACATTAAAATGCGTCCGCCGCCACCGGCTTTTCGAGTCGCCGCACGTAGACGCCGGGTTGCGAGTCCTTTGCACATTCGTCCACATCGCAAAAAAAGATTTCTCGCTTGCAGCTCGCGTCGCTCTTGCGCAGTTCGAATCGACCTACGAACAAAAACGGCGGCCACGAAGGCCGCCGGATGAATCACGAAAAGCTTGCGAGCTATTACAGTTCCACGTCGCCGGCTTGGGCCAGAGCCGCGCCGACTTCGAGACCGAGATCGTCCATCGACGTCTCTTCCTTGAGCGTGACGCTTTCGCCGCGCGCCTGACGCGCGGCCTCTTCTTCCGAGCGGGCGACGTTAATCGTGATGCTCACGTCGACTTCCGGGTGCAGATGCACGGGCGTCGGATGAAGGCCCAAGGTCTTGATCGGGTGCACCAGGACGATCTGGTTGCGATTGACCGAGAACCCGCCGGCGGTCGCCGCCTCGGCGACGTCGCGCGCCGAAACCGAACCATATAGCTGGCCGCTCTCGCCCGCTTGGCGAATGATGGTGAAGCTTTGGCCGTTGAGCTTTTCTGCGACGGCTTCGGCTTCCTTCTTGGCCTCGAGATTGCGGGCCTCGATCTGCGCGCGCTGGGTCTCGAAATGCTTCTTGTTGTTTTCCGTCGCGCGTAGCGCCTTACCGCGCGCCAGCAGGAAATTACGTGCGTAGCCGTCGCGCACGCGCACGGTGTCGCCCATCTGGCCAAGCTTGGCCACGCGTTCAAGCAGAATGACGTCCATCTTTTCTATGTCTCCAGGATTGCGGGCTATGTCGAGAAAAACCGGTGAAAAGTCAATCCGGTTTTTGCATTGCGGCCGGATCTGCGTCGGTCTTTCGGGCGCGATAGTTGAATATGAGGTCGGCGAGGCCGAGCGCCGCGAAAAACAGGATGGGCCAACCCAAAAGTCCGAGCGTGAAATAGATGATCGCGAGCACAAGCGCGCTCGAGCGCGAACCGCGCAGAAAAATATGCGCGACGGCAAGGCCCTGAAACGCCAGGAGCATTCCCGTGGTCGTCGAGAGCACTAGGCCGATCGGGCCGGCTAGGCCGCCGAAGAACGCCAGCGCGATCCCGCTTAAGAAAAGGCCGCCAACCGGCTTTGGAACGCGGAACTCCTTGGCGATGTCCGGCCAGGGCCGGCCAAGCAGCTTGGACGCCTGCGCAATTCTTGCGGCAAGCCACAGATTGATGACGTGGATCAAAAGGCCATAGGCGGCGAAAAACGCCGGAACGGCGCGCGCCACCGACCCTGATAGCGTCGTCGGATCAATCTTATCGCCAAGGTCTCGTTCCTTGACCATCAGGTCGAGGAGAATGAAGGCGCGCGCCCGGATCGGGTTCAAGGCTTCGTCGAGCGAGCCGAACACGAGGGTCGCGACGACCAGCCAGAGAATGATCGCAGTCGCCAAAAAGGTCGCGGGCGCGAGAGCCGCCCAGCCCGGCAGATTGCTCGTCAGCCTGTCCCTCCCGCCGCGCGGCGCGCCGGACGCCGCGTAGACGGCGGACCACGCCGGCGCCGCCACCAACAGCGCATAGGCCATTCCGATCACCGGATGCGGCCAGAAGGAAAGGATCACCGTCGCCAGTATCGCCGCCGTCGCGCCATGGATGAGACCGAAGGCGAAAGCGACGATCATGATCGGCAGCGGCGCGAGATGCGCAAAAAGGAGGCCGCCAAGCCCGCCTCGCGTCACGACGGCGAAGATCACCGCAGCGGCGACGCCGCCGAGAACCGAAACGGCGACATTCGGCCAGGAGAGGACGCTCTTGTCGGGCAAAATTGGATTCCGCTGACGGCGCGTCGCCGCATTTGGCGGATGACGCGAAAGGCGCCGCTCGGCAGACCGTCGACGCATTGGGGTTTTAGGAGGTCGCAAGCCAAAGGGCAAGGCGGCGCTGGGGTTATGAAAATAAGCCGTCGCCGCCCGTAGCGCATTACGCTCGAGCTCGAACAAACAGAGCGAGGAAAAGTTACTTCCTAAGACCGTCGAGGCCTTTGAAGCCTAGCCGGCTTAGGAGAAACCGAAATGAGCCGAATGTCTTATGCTTGGGTCGCGGTTTTGGCCGGCGGGCTGGCCATCGCAGCGCCCGCGCAGGCGCATCATCAATTTCTGGTCGCGTCGTTTCCAGCTTCGAAACAGGTGGTTGCGGGGCCAGTCCGGCAGATCAAACTGGTGTTCCAAGGCAAGGCGGATGCGGTGATCTCGACGATCACGCTCAAAAGCCAGAATGGAACGGTCATCGCCAAGGCTACGCAAAAGGAAGCGTCGAGGGAGTTGCTGTTGGACACGCCGGCCTTGCGGCCCGGTCTCTACGAGGTCGACTATCGGGTGCTCGCGACCGATGGGGAGATTGTGGAGGGGTGTTTCCCCTTCTTAATTCAAGCGTCGCTCTCCGCCTAGGGCCTAAAGCTCACGCAGTTCTGGACCTGGACGACGCGATAGCGCGCGCCAGGTCCCGGCGAGGCCGAGCGCAATAGTCACGGCGAGCGTCGCCATCGAGATGAGCGCCGCCGTCCATGGCAGGAAGGCGAAATCGATCTTCATCACCAGGCTGGTCATGGCGCAGGCGGCGCCGGCGCCGGCTGCGACGGCGATCAGGGACGCGACGAGGCCCACGAGTCCAAATTCCAGCGCATAGGCAGTCGCGAGCCAAGGGCGAGTTGCGCCTAACGTCTTCAGCACGACTGCGTCGTGCACTCTCGCCCGCTGGCCGCTCGCGAGCGCGCTTGCCAGCGCCAGCACCGCCGTCACGATAGCGAGTCCTGCGGCAGCGCGCGCGGCCAGCGCCAATTGCCCGGCGATTTTGTCGATCGCCGCCAGCGCGTCCTTGACCCGCACCGAAACGACGCTTGGGAAACGCTTGGCTGCTTCTCGTGCGAGGTGCGCATCCAACGCGTCGCGCGCTGCAATCGTGGGCGCGCCATAAGCGACGGTGAAGAGCTCCGTGTAAGGCGCTCCTGAAAAAACATTCGGCGAAAACACCATCACGAAATTGATGGCGTAGCTCCGCCAGTCGACTCTGCGCAGATTGGCGACCTTCGCAATTATCTCCCTGCCGAGCACATTGACCCGAATAGCGTCGCCGATTCCCACACCCAATCCTTCGGCGATCTTCTGTTCCAGCGAGACGAGCGGCGGACCAGCGTAATCGGCCGGCCACCATTCGCCTTCGGCGAGCGCGGAATTCGTCGGAACAGTGGAGGAAAACGTCACGCCGCGGTCGCCTTCGAGCGCCCATTTGGCGTCGTCGGCCACCGCGATCTTTTCGACGGGCGTGTCTTTCACGGCGACGATGCGACCGCGCATCATCGGCACATGCTCGATGCGCGCGCCGGGCGCTTCGGCGGAAAGGAAATCGAGAAAGGTTTGAGTTTGCGCCTTCGGAATATCGATGAAAAAGAAGTTGGGAATCTCTCCTGCGTCGGCGCGCGCGAGCTCCTTGTGAATCGCGCCTTCGACCAACGCGAGCGCAATGAGCAGCGTTTGCGTCAGGCCGATAGAGATCATCAGCGCCGGCGTGAGACTTTTCGGCCGCCAAATGTTGGCGAGCGCGAAGCGCAGCCGCGCGTCGCGCAGGCGGGGAAGGGCGCGCGCCAGCCGCATCACGCTCCAGGCGGCGCCGCGAAGCAATCCGAAAGCCACGACTGCGGCGGCGACATAGGCCGCGCCGAGCTTGACGTCGAAGGACGTCGCCAGGACCAGCGCGACAAGCGCGACGCCTGCAGCCCATGCGGCGGCTCGATAGCGCGCGAGACTTGGAGTGCGCTGATCGTCGCGCAGCAACGCCGCGACTGGAACTTCATGCGCGCGCCCAAGCGGAACGAGCGCAAAGACGAGAACGACGAGGAAACCATACAGCGCGCCGTAAAGCGCGCCGCGGGCGTCGAGCGAGGCGGATACGGGGAGGTCGGCGAGATCGCGCAGCGCTTCCGCCGCCGCCCATGGAATCGCCGCGCCGGCGATAAGCCCAAGCAAAATGGCGAAAGACGCCGCCGCCAGGACCTGGGCGAGGGCGATCCTAAAGACGCGCGACCCCTCTGCGCCGAGCGCCTTTAGGATCGCGAATTGCGCGCGCTTGCGCTCGACGAAGCCTTGCACGGCGTTGGCGACGCCGGCGCCGCCGGCGACAAGCGCCGTGAGCGCAACGAGCGTCAGCAGTTGCGCGAAGCGGTCGAGATTGCGCGAGAACTGCGGCGACACGGCGTCGCGCGTGCGCGCCTCCCATCCGGCTTGCGGAAATGCGGTCGCCGCTTCGGCGGCGAAGGCCCTTGCGTCAGCGTCGCCCGCAGCCCCTCTGAGAGTGACCCGCACGACATTCCTGACGATCGAGCCCGGTGTCGCAAGCTCCGCGCTAACGAGCGCGGCGCGAGTCATCATCAGGCGTGGTCCGAAGCCCACGCCGCCAGCGAGCTTATCGGGCTCGCTGCGCAACAGCGCCCGCAGCACGAAGCGCGAAGCGCCGACCATGACCACGTCGCCGAGCTTGGCGTCGAGGCGCGCCAGCAGCATGGGATCGACGGCGACGCCAGGGGGTCCCTGCCGCTCCTCCAGCGCAGCGGACAAAGCCATGTCAGGTTCGAGCGCTACCGCGCCAAAGGCGGGATAGGTTTGTGGATCGACGGCCTTGATTTCCACCAGCGCCGCTTCGCCGTCATCGCGCCGCGCCATCGCCCGCATCAGCGAAATTTCGGAAAGCCGCCCGCGCGCCGCAAAGAAGGCGCGTTGCTCTTGTGAAAAATCTCGCGAAACGAGGCTGAAGGAGGCGTCGCCGCCCAAGATCGTCCTGCCCTCGCGCGCGAGTCCCTGCGCCAGCGAATGGGAGAGGCCGGATACGCCGGAGATCGCAGCGACCCCGATCACGATGCAGGCGGTGAAGACGCCAAAGCCGCGCGGGTCGCCGACGAGATCGCGCAGGGCGAAGCGCAACGCGAAGGGCAGGGCGGCGAAGCGTAAGGCTCTCATGATGTCGCCGGCTCGGTCGCTTCGACGCGGCCCGAGCGCAGCATCACCCGCCGGCCGCAGCGCGCCGCCAAAGCCGGATCATGGGTGACGAGCATTAGCGTCGCGCCGCGGCGCATTTGCTGCGCAAAAATGAGATCGATCACGGCCGCGCCAGTCTCGGAGTCGAGGTTGCCGGTGGGTTCATCCGCCGCGAGGATCAGAGGGTCGGGGGCCAGCGCCCGCGCCAGCGCCACCCGCTGCTGTTCGCCTCCCGAAAGTTGCGCCGGGTAATGGGACAGGCGTTCGGCGAGCCCAACTGCGGCAAGCTCCGTCTCGGCCCGTCCGAAAGCGTCAGTTTTTCCAGCCAGTTCGAGTGGAATGGCGACGTTCTCCAGCGCCGTCATAGTGGGGATCAGCTGGAAAGACTGGAACACGATCCCTATGTTTTCCCCTCGGAAACGCGCCAGCGCGTCTTCCGAAAGCGCGCTCAAATCGCGCCCGTCGATCCTGACGCTGCCGGCGTCTGGTCGCTCAAGTCCGGCGAGGGTCATGAGCAAAGTCGATTTGCCTGAGCCGGAGGGTCCAAGAAGAGCGACCGTTTCGCCCTGCGCCACACTCAAGCTGACATTCTTGAGCACATGTACGCGGGCGGCGCCTTCGCCGAGCGTGAGATCGACGCGCTCAACCTCGATAATTTGTCGCCGCAAGGAGGAAAACCTTGATTGATGCGCCGCATTCGACGCCCGAAGTGCAGTCGCTTTATTGCGCTTTCCGCCGTCCGCTCCAAGTCGCGGCGACCGCCGTCCTCGCGCTGTTCACGCTCGCGGTTGCGCCGGCCCAGGCGGCCCCGGTCCGAATCCTTGCGTTCGGCGACAGTCTCACAGCCGGCGCCGGCGTCGCCGCCGAGGACTCGCTTCCGGCGCAACTCAAGAGACGCCTAAGCGAGGATGGGTTCGACGTTGAAGTCGTGCAAGGGGGCGTTTCCGGCGACACCACGACGACCGGGCTCGCGCGCCTCGAATATACTTTGGGAGCGGGTCCGTTCGACATCGCCGTCGTCGAGCTCGGCGCAAACGACATGCTGAATGGGCACGACCCGAAGGTGACCCGCGCCAATCTCGATCAGATTCTGGCGACCCTGAAGCAAAAAGGCGTTCGCCCGGTGCTGACGGCCATGGTGTCGAGCGCCAATCACGGGCAAGCTTATAAGCGGGATTTCGATTCGATTTATCCGAATCTTGCCGCCAAACATGAGGCGCCGCTCGTGCCCTTTATCTTGGAAGGCGTCTGGGGTTCGCCCGCGCTACTCATTGGAGACGGCGTTCATCCCAATGCGGCCGGCGTCGCGAAGATCGTCAAAAAGCTTGCGCCCTATGTCGAAAAGACGCTCGTCTCGATGGGGGCGAGTAAGACCTCGCGCGCGCAATGAGGCCGCGCGATCCCGTTCGGGGAGGATGTCATGCCCAGACTGTTCACGGCCTTGGAGATTCCCCGACAGATCGCGGAAAGCCTTGCGAGGCTGCGCGGCGGCGTGCCCGGCGCGCGATGGATCGACGTTGAGAATTATCACATCACCTTGCGTTTCATCGGCGACGTCGACGACGCTTTCGCGCGCGACGCCGCGCATGCGCTCTCTTTCATTCGCCGTCCGGAAGTCACGGTCACCTTCGACCAGTTGACGTCCTTTGGCGGCGACAAGCCCCGCGCTATCGTCGCGCGCGCACGGCCTGAGCCGGCGCTCATAGAAATGCAGGCGGAGCAGGAGCGGCTGCTGCGCCGGCTCGGCGCGCCGCCGGAGGCGCGCAAATTCATTCCTCATGTGACGCTTGCCCGGCTGCGCGGCGCGAGCGCCGGCGCTGTCGCAGCCTATCTCGGCGCGCGAGGTTACTTCCCGCCGCTGCGCTTTACCGCTGAGCGCTTCGTGCTTTATTCGTCGCGCGATTCAGTTGGCGGAGGCCCCTATATCGTCGAGGCTGAATATCCCTTTATGGCGGCGCCGCAGGCGCTGACAGGAACCGCGGGGATTTAGGCTAAAGGCGCAAACGCCTTCGCCCTCAGGATGAGGAAACCTTCATATCGCGACTAGTGAAAGATAGAGCGCTGATAGAGCCTTCGTCATTCCTTCGCGGGCGCGGAAATCTCCGCGCTCGCGCGTCCTTTTGCGATGATTTCCGCAAGCGAAGGGTCCTTCGCCAACGCTTCCTGCATTAGTCGGTCGGACGCTCCTTCAATATCCGTGGAGAGTTTCTCGAAAAAGTCGCGCGGCTCCATGCCGGGCGTGATGACCGGCAGGAATTCGATCACGACCGTGCCCGGACGGACGATGAAAGAGCGGCGCGGCCAAAAAAGACCGGAGTTCACGGCGACGGGCAGCACCGGCGTCTCGGTCGCGGCATAGAGACTGGCGATGCCAAACTTATATTGCGGCGGCGCGCCGGCGGGGCGGCGGGTGCCTTCGGGGAAAATGAAGAGCTGCCGTCCTTGCGTGAAAATCTTCTTCGATTTGGCGATCAGCTGCGGCAGGAGCTTCCCGCCCTTCGATCGATCGATCGCGATTTGCTCCGCGGCCAGCAAATACCAGCCAAAAAAAGGCAGCCAGATCAGTTCGTGCTTCAAAATATAGCTGAAGTCGGGAAATCTGATTGGCAGAACGAAGGTCTCCCAGATCGACTGATGTTTACAGGCGACGATCACCGCGCCTTTGGGGATGTTCTCGAGGCCGCGCCAATCGATCTTCGTGCCGCAGATTTTTTCGAGCAACCAGAGAGTCGTGCGTCCCCAAGTGCGTCCCAGCTCCTGGTTGATTTGACGGCGCATCGGCATCGCCGGCAGCCAGACGATCATCAGGGCGAACATGTTCAGGAAGAACACGATCTGGAAAACGAGCGAGCGCAGGAAGAGCATTGGCGGGCCGGGGCGAGGTGTCGTCGCACGCCTTTTAGGGCGCCACGGCGCGCTGAAACAAGATTTCACTCATATGCGACGCTGCTGCGAAGTTGCGGCGGCGCCTCGGACTCGTCGTAGTCTCTCAAGACCTTGATGCGCAACAACGACCCGAGATATTTCACATATTCCTTGCCGATAAAGCGCGCGACGCGCGGATCGCTGGCCCAGTCCGCGACATTGATATGTTCGCTGACGACGGGAAACGGATAGAGCTCGACATTCGGCAAGGCGGCTGAGATTTCGACCAGCGCACGCGGCATATGGTAGTTCGAGGTGACGACGATGAGCGTCCGGGTGATGTTGTGCTGGCGCGCCCAATCACGCGTTTCTTTCGCGTTTCCGGCGGTGTCGAGCGCCTGGTAGCCGAGATCCACGCAGCAGTCGAAGAGCGCGCGGGACATCGGCAATAATTTCGCGATGACGGCGCTGCGCGTGCCGCGATTGACGCCGGTAATCAGCATGCGGCGCGCCTGTCCGCCCGCGAGGAGGGTCGCCGCATCGAGCACGCGATCCGAGCCGCCGGTCAGCGCAACGACGCCTTCAGCTTGCACCGGAATGGGGAATTCCTCGCGCGGCAGCGACAGCGCGAAGCCGGCGTAGCCCATGACGAAGGCCGCGCCGAGAAGACCGCCGCTCGCCACGATTGCTATGGCGACCTTGCGAACAGCGCTGAACTTCTTATCCACTCCCTGGCGCGCGGGAATTGTCACTTTTGGGTCCCTTGCCCATCTTCTTGACCTGAGCGCGCGGCGCGACTCGGGCGTGAATATAGGCATATTTCAAAGCCGATGTTATCTGCCCGGGCCGATTTCGGCGATGGGTTTAACCGAGCCGTTGCAGGTGGCGCAGCACAATAAACTGCGACAGATAGCCGGTTAGCACGGCGACGGTCCCTGCGAGCAGCGCGATGACGATGAACCCGCTCCAACCGATTGTGAAATCGCCGAACATCGCCTCCATCTGCTCGCCGCCGCCGGTGGCGCGCCATCGCTCGGCGATGAACTGCGCCAATACGAAGAACGCGATCGCGCCGCCGCCGCCGATCAAGGCTCCCCGGAGCCCTAGCGCCATAAAACGGCGCTGGAATTCTCGCGCGATAAACGAGTCGGCGGCGCCAACGATATGCAGCACTTCGACGATCTCGCGGTTCGTCGCCACGGCCGCGCGCGTCGCCGACGCGACAGCGACCGCCATAGCGGCCAGGATCAAAATGAAGATGAGAGCGGCCATGGCCACGGCCGCTCGCGCCATATCGCCGAGACGCTCGATAAAGACATGGTGATCGTCAAGCACGGCATTGGGTACGGCGCGTTCGAGCTCCATGCGTAACCTGTCGAGATCCACGCCATTGTCTGGGTCGAGCCTCAAAACGATCATTCGGGGCGTGGGCAGCTCCGAAAGGTCGAGACCCTGGCCAAGCCATGGCGACAGCAGCGCCTCTGATTCCGACTTGGCGTAGACGCGCGCCTCGCTAACTCCAGGCGTCTGTCGCATCACCTCCGCGGCTTGTCTCACGTCGGCTTCGAGGTCGCGGCCCATGACGGGGCGCACCTGCACGGTCGCTTCGCGCGCGATGTCGCCGCGCCATTCGACGCTTGCATCAGCGACGAGAATGGCGACGTTGGCGGCGAGCGCCGCCAGGAAGGTCATGATCGCGATGACGATGACGAGCGAGCGGCCGGCGACAGAATCGGCGGGCACCAGCGCGCATTGCGCCGGAATCTCTTCCGCGTCTTCGCCGACGTCGGAAGCGGTCAGACGGGTCGAAGACCAGAGTCGCATTAGGGCAATCGTCCGCTCATTCGAAGATGTGAAGCCTGCCGTCCGCGAGCACGAGCCGGCGCGCTTCGTCATATTGATCCATGAGCGTCAAGTCATGGGTCGCGATGATGACGGCGGTTCCGGATTTGTGAAGCTCGATGAACAGCCGAAGAATCCGGCGCGCGAGCGTAGGGTCGACGTTGCCCGTCGGCTCGTCCGCAAGCAGCAGTTTAGGTTGCGAAATTAGCGCTCGCGCGATCGCGGCCCGCTGCTTTTCGCCGCCCGAAAGAATTGTCGGGAAGGCGTGCGCGCGCTCGCCAAGGCCCACCCAGCGCAATAGTTCGACCACCTCGGCGCGATAGCTCGATTCTTCGCGCCCTAGCACGCGCAAAGGCAGGGCGACGTTTTCGTAAAGCGTCAGATGGTCAAGCAGGCGGAAGTCCTGAAACACGACGCCGATGCTACGACGCGTCTCCGCGATTTCCTCATTGCTGAGCGCCGCCGTGTCCTTGCCGAAGATGTTGATCAACCCGCGTGTAGGCCGCAACGCCATAATGATCAAGCGCATCAAGGTAGTCTTGCCTGCGCCTGAGGGGCCAGTCAGAAATTGAAAGGAGCGCGGCGCGATCTGAAAATTGACGTCCCGGAGGGTCTCGGCCCCGACGCCATAGCGCAAGCCGACATTCTCAAAAGTCAACACGAAGCCGACGCTCCCAAAAGTGACTCCTGACGACGCCTCTCAGGACGAACTGGTGGCCGCACAATAGCAGTTGATCCCTCCTTAACCATAGCCAGCGTTAAGGATTTCTTGTCTCGGAGCGGTCTGGAGATTTTCGTTTTATTACAGTAGCGTCGCACCCATGCGGAGATGAGCGGCTCCCCTCAGGGCTTCGCCAAAGGCAAGACGAAGCTGAAAATGGTCCCGCCTCTGGGATTGGGCTCGGCCCAGATCTTTCCCTTATGCGCTTCGATAATCGAGCGCGATATGGACAGCCCCACGCCGAGGCCATGCGGCTTTGTCGTCGTAAACTGCTCGAAGAGCCTATCCCTTATGGAATGCGGAAGCCCGGGACCAGTGTCGGCGACATCGGTCTGGATCTTATCTCCTTCGACGAGGCGGGTAGACACGGTCATCTCCCGCCTGTCCACGTCCCGCATGGCCTCTATAGCATTTCGTTTCAGATTGACGACGACCTGCTGAATTTGAACTTTATTGATGATGACCTGATCCGGCGACGCCTCGAGATTAACCGTCGTTTTTACATCGTGTTCTTTGGCGAGAGCGTCGGTAAATTCGCAGGCGGTTCTAATGACTGCATTTAAGTTTTGAAGCGATCTTACTGTATCTCCGCGCGCGATAAACTGACGAAGATTGTCCATAATTTCAGAGGCGCGAAAGACTTGCGCGCTCGCGTTGTCCAACAACTCCTCGACCTTCTCAACCGAGAAGTCTTTCTGCTTCAACTGACGGTGCGCGAAATTGATATAAGCGGCGATCGCCGACAAGGGTTGTTTGAGTTCATGCGCCAGTCCGGCCGCCATATTTTCCATTAAATCGAGCCTGTTCGTCTGCAGCTCATGGAGTCGCCGTTCGAACTGGCGCGATCGGCTGAGGTCGTGAATCAGTCCAACGAACACGCGTTTGCCCTCGGTCGCGACAACGCTCACGCCAAGCTCCATCGTGAAGATGGAGCTGTCCTTGCGCATCCCTTCGACCTGCCGGCCAATGCCAATGATCTTTGGCGTTCCGGTGCGGAGATATTCGCTTATGTAGGAGTCATGCCTGCTGCGATCAGGCTCGGGCATCAGCATACGGACGTTTTGTCCGATGACTTCTGAAGGCGGGAATCCGAAAAGCTTGGCCGCCGCCGGGTTCATCGAAAGCACCGTGCCTCGCTCGTCGATCGTGATGATGCCGTCCAAGGCGGCATTCATGATCGCGGCAAGATAGGAGTCATGCCCGGGGACGCTCACGGCGTCGCAAGCCTCCTCAGTTGCGGAGCTCGGCGCAACCGGTGAGTCGGGGAGGTGGGCGAAACCCATATTTTTTCCCGGGAGGGGCGCAATGAACGCTCGCCGCTCTCCCAATGCGGTAGCTAGGCGTTTACGAGCCGAGGTCAAGCCCGGCGCCCTGCGGATGCATTTCCATCCCCAGAGAAATCGCATAAGCAAGCGCCATGTCGCCGCCCCAAGCTCCTGCGCCGCTGCTGTTCTTCAACGCTCGCTTGATCGATCCCGCTTCGGGATGCGAAATGCGCGGCGGCGTTGTGACGCGAGACGGCATAATCGCGGAGGTTGGCGAAACCGTTCGCGAGGGCGACGCGCCCGAAGGCGCGCGCGCCATCGACTGCGCGGGCGACGTCGTCGCGCCGGGGCTCATCGACATGCAGGCCTTTGTGGGCGAGCCAGGCGCGGAGCATCGCGAAACCATCGCCAGCGCTACTCTCGCCGCCGCGGCCGGCGGGGTCACCACTCTCGTCTCGACGTCGGCGACGTTGCCGCCCGTCGACGATCCGGCAGTCGTCGATTTCGTATTGCGTCGTGCGCGCGACACGGGGCGCGTGCGCGTCTTACCGATGGCGGCGCTGACCAAGGGTTGCGAGGGCAAAGAGATCGCCGAACTCGGTTTGCTGCAGCAGGCCGGCGCGATAGCCTTCTGCGATGGCGCGCGTTCGGTGAAAAACGCGCTGGTAATGCGCCGGGCGCTTACCTATGCGCGCGATTTTGACGCTTTGGTCGTGCATTTCGCCGAAGACCCCGATCTCGGGTCCGGGGTCATGAACGAAGGAGAATTCGCGCATCGACTCGGCCTGTCGGGCGTCCCGCGTGAAGCCGAGGCGATCATGCTCGACCGTGACATGAGGCTCGTAGCGCTTACGGGCGCGCGCTACCACGCCGCCCTTGTCACGACGACGCTGTCATTGGATGCGCTACGGAAAGCTAAGGACGAGGGCCTGGTCGTCACCTGCGGGACCTCGATCAATCATCTGACGCTCAACGAGAATGACATCGGCGACTATCGCACCTTCCTCAAGCTCAAACCGCCGCTCCGCCACGAGGATGAGCGCAAAGCGCTCGTTGGCGCGCTTTCAGAAGGCCTGATCGACGTCATCGTTTCCGATCACGATCCACAGGACGTCGAAACGAAGCGGCTGCCCTTCTCTGAGGCCGACTCCGGCGCGATCGGCGTTGAGACGATGCTCGCGGCAGGGCTTCGACTGGTGCATTCGGGAGACGTCGCGCTGATGCGCCTGCTCGCCGCGATGACCTCCCGCCCGGCCGAAATTCTCGGTCTGCCGCAGGGGAGGCTGCAAAAGGGCGCGCCGGCGGATCTTGTGCGCTTTGACCCCGACGCGCCTTTCGTCGTCGATCCGGACGCGCTTCATTCACGCAGCAAGAACACGCCTTTCGATGGCGCTGTGCTCCAGGGGGTCGTCAAGGCTACGGTCGTCGCCGGCGCAGTCGCGTACGAGACCTGAGGAGCCGCTGAAGGCGTACACGACCAAGGCTAACGAAATAATCAAATAAAATTAATAAGAAACGAGTTAAAGTTCACCATTAACATGAGACTGCGTCAGCTCGTTCGAGACGATCGTCGCGAAAGAGTCAGGCGCGGTGAAGAAGACGCAGATCGGCGCCATCCTGGCGGTTTCAGCAGCCGACAATTCGCTGCCGCATGGACGCCTCACGTACATCACGATGTTTTGAATTGATGGCGAGGCTGTCGCCGCAACGGGTGCAGCCATTGATGCATTCATGATTGTTTAAGAAAGAGGAGTGGCCTTATGAAAGCGCTTTTCTCCGCAACCGCGGTTTTCCTCGCAGTTTCTCTCTGTTCTAGCGCTCTCGCACAGGTCCCGAGTTTCCCTAAAGATGAGCCTTATGCGAAGGCGCGTAAGGTTCTCTTGAAAAAAGGCTGGAAGCCTGTTCACGAGCCCGAGGCTGGCTTCGTTTGCCAAAAGGACGATCCGCGCTGCAAGGATCGGCCCGAGACCGTCGCTTGCGCGGGAACGGGAAACGCCAATTGTATTTTTCGTTGGAAGCGCAAAGGCGTCGTGGTCGACGTCAATACGGTGGGCGAAACGCAGCCGGTGGTTACGGAAGTGACCTGCCACGCCGGTTGCAATTGAGAGTGAAAGCGCGAGAGCGGGGCAGGCATTGCCCTCGACTGATCGGACGCGCGAGGCGCCGCTCATAAGCGACGCGCAATTATAACGGAACGCTTCCACGCATTTAAGCGTTAGTCAGAACATCATTTTCTCAAATTTTACGAGGCGCCGATTATGAAACGTCGATATGCTTTCAACGGCCCTTTCCTTGCGATGGGCCTCGCTTTCGCTGGAGTTCCTGCTACTTCTCACGCGCAGGCGGTGAAATCTTACGAAACGATAAAGACGGAGTATCAATACGCCGCCAAAGTCGTCTGCTCGCTGATGTTCCCGCATCAGGACGGGACTTTGGCAAAGGGCGTCTATCGCACCATCGTCAACATCCATAATCCCACGAAGAAGAAGTTCACCATCGCCGCCAAAGTGGCGCTGTCGACGGAATTCGGATCAGCTCCCGGCCCCTTCAGCGTCACCCCGTTTAGAAAGGCCGAACTCCAGGCGGACGGCGCGACCGAATTGAATTGCTTCAACATTGCCGGCTACTTTTGCCCCATCAATGGCGTGTGCGTCGATTTTGCGTTCCTTGAGGGCTTCGTCGTGATCAAGAGTCCGGAGCCTTTGGACGTGGTCGGCGTATATTCGGCGCGGCACTCCGACGGCGAAGTGGAAACCTTGGACGTCGATGTGGTTCCTGAGCGAAAACTCAGCGAAGAGGTGCCTTTGACCGCGCCCGAGCCCAAATCAGAGATCAAGAGACACATGGAATTTCCGGCCAAAGGAAGTCCCGCGTCTGACGGCCAGCCGAAATAGAGCCGGGCGATAAAAACGCCATCATGCGTTGGCGCGGGGCGGCCGCTCTTGCGCAATGCGAAAGGGCGGCGGAGGCGGTCGTATCCCTGACTGCATCGGATAGGCTGAGCAAGCAGCCTAGCGGTTACGCCTCTTGAAGAATCCCGCCAATAGCCGTAAAGGCTCGCCGCGCGCGCGAGCGACGGGCTCGTGACCACTCGGAAACGGTGACTATGGCCAAGGAAAAGTTTTCACGCACGAAGCCGCACTGCAACATTGGGACGATTGGACACGTCGACCATGGCAAGACGTCTTTGACGGCGGCGATCACGAAAGTGTTGGCGGAGACGGGCGGG
>NZ_VBTZ01000007.1 GCF_005771425.1 Methylocystis sp. B8
CAAGAACTCGACGATCTCCTGCAGATCCTCCTTGGCTTCGTCGACGCCGGCGACGTCTTCAAATGTGACGCGCCCTTGCGTCTCGGTCAAAAGCTTCGCTTTCGACTTGCCAAAGCCCATCGCGCCGCGACCGGCGCCGCCCTGCATCTGACGCGCCATGTAAATCCAGACGGCGATGAACAGCAGCAGCGGCAGTCCGTTGACCAGCAGAGTCGAGAGCCAACCGGGACTATCATTTGCAGGTTTGGCGCTGATCTGCACCTTCTTGGACTCAAGCTTCTGCACGAGCCCCGGATCATTCGGCGCATAGGTCGTGAAGGAGCGATTGTCGTTGAAGTGGCCGGAAATCTCGTTGCCGGAGATCGTCACATCGTGGATGCGCCCTTCGTCAATCTGCACCAGCAGTTCGCTGAAGGTGATCTCGCGCGCGGGCGTACGGGTCTGCTGGTGTTGGAAAAGTCCAAAAAGCAGCGCCCCGACGGCGACAAAGACGACCCAAGGCAAATATTTCTTCCAATTCGCCTTCATTTTCACCTCCATGACGGAGCCGTGGCGGACCGGCGTCGCGTCAACATGTATGCATCCTTGGCCGGCGGCGCATTGGGCGCGGCTAGCCGAGGATGAGATTAGAAGTAATCTAGGTCAGGATGGCGCAATCGCCAAACAAGGTTCATAATTCGCCAAAAGCAGAGGCGGATGCGTAAGATCGTCCTTGCCGGCTTAAACGAATGCCTGGGCTCGGCTTTCTCTGGGCTGTCAGACATTTTGTCGCTCGCCAGGCGCGCAATCGTCCGCGCCGGCGCGCCCGCGGAAAGCGCTTCAGATCCATTTATCGTTGTTGCTGCGAGCCCTGATGGCGAGGCGGTCCGCGATCGTTCAGGCGCAAGCTTCCCTGTCGCCGCTTCCTTCGAGGCTATCGAGACCTGCGACGCCATTATCGTGCCGAGCTTCTCGCCAGACGCGAATGGCAGGCCGCCGGACATGTCCCCTTTCAGCGCGACCGCCGCTTGGCTGCGTCGCCATCACGCGCGCGGCGCTTTAATCGCCGGTTGCGGATCAGGCGTATTTCTTCTTGGCGAGGCTGGCCTTCTGGAGGGTCGCCGCTGCACGACGAGTTGGCGGGATTATGAGGAGCTGAAGCAGCGCTATGCGAGGGTCGACGCCGCCTGGAGCGCGCGGTTGATCGAGGACCGTCGAGTCGTTACGGCGGCCGGCCCATTTTCCTGGATCGACGTCGCTCTGCATGTCGTTCGCACGCTTTGCGGGGCGGATGCGGCGCGGGTCGCTGCGGCATTCACCGTCGGCGAGGCGGCGCCTGCCAAGGGCGCGCATCACGGTCAAAATTCCTACGCCGCAACGACGCTGAACGCGGGAGCAAGCGCCTTTCTCGCCGACGCCGAACGAATTGTTCGCCAATCGGATGCGTTGATGAGCGCTCAGGAACTCGCACGAGCGCTTTTAACGTCGGAGCGAACGTTGCATCGAAAGCTCAAGCAGGCTTGCGGAGAGTCGCCGAAGACATTCATCGACCGGATACGCGTGGAAACTGCGCGCACGCTGCTCGAAACAAGCGCCAAGCCAGTGAAAGAACTCGTCGCGAGCGCGGGATTCGCGGACGAAGCGAGTTTTCGACGCGCTTTTCGGCGGTTCGCCGGAATGGCGCCGAGCGCCTACCGGATATGGGCCCGCGCCCGAAGCCAGAACAAAGGCCAGCTCTTCACCCTGCAAAAGGACGCTGAGGTCGTCTCCAAGCTTCTGACGACCATATTCGACGCCTGCGTCAATGGCGTTACGCTCGCAGACCCAGACCTCGAAGATACGCCTATCATCTATGCCAACCGGCCCTTCACACGGATAACCGGCTACGGGCTTGATGAAATCATAGGACGTAACTGCCGCTTTCTTCAGGCCGAAGATCGCGACCAGGAGGGAAGACAGCGGCTGCGCGAAGCAATCCTCAATCGTGAACAAGTCGAAGTCACTTTGCGCAATTACCGCAAGGACGGCGCGCTCTTTCACAACAGGCTCAACATCACCCCACTCTTCGATGCGGACGGCCACCTGTTGTATTTTCTTGGCGTGCAATATGACGTCAGCAATCAGGTGCAGGCCGAACTGGAAATTGGCGACCTCAGGGCGAAGCTGCTGTCGCTCACTGAGTAATCGTCGTTGCGGCGCAAGGTCGGTCGAAACCTAGGCCACGATCATTGAGTAAACCGGACTTTCCCGCTTCGGCGGATTCGCGCGGCATATCCACGAGCAGCGCCTTGAGTGCGGCGCAACAGGTTTTCCCACTTGGCTTTTTCCTTAGACGGTGCGCTAATTTGTCGCGCCAGCTCCCAAGTGCGGCGAAATGACCGCAATTGAGAAGGACAGGAGAAAACGCCATGAACGCCATCTCAGCGATTCTCTCGATTTTCGCCGCCGCCGCCGCCATCACCCTGGCGATTACGGCCTTCGTGAACGCCTGAACCTTACGCGAATAAGCGAGACGTCGCCCGCCACCAAGCGAGGCGAGGGGCGGCGCGCTTTCTCGAGCATCGCGGGTCTTACAATTTCCGTCGCTGACGGGTTGTAAGGTGCGCCTTTTCCGCTTCGGCGACATTACTCGGACGAGCAGCCTCACCGACGAGACTTCAGAAAGCGGAGTTCATCGCGCCGCGATCTTATAGGGCTCCTGCGGCGCGTCCGACCTCGTCACCAAGAATCAAAGCCAGCGAACGAATCATTAATATTGACGTGCGCCAGACGATTAATCGCGACCGATGCGATTGAATCATGCTTGAGCGCTCAGACGCTCTTCCATGCAATTCCGCATGTCGCGCTGCAACAAGCAACTTCGTAATGCTCTAGGCCGAACTCAGCGCTGCGGCGAACCTTTTCAAGGCTCGTAAGCCCCGCACAAGATTGAGCCCGACCGAGAGGCCGGGCTCGTTTGGCGTCGATTGTTCAGGAGAGGTCAGTATTTCGCAACGACCGGGGGCGCGCCCCAGTTGAAGTGATAGTTCACGCCGGCGCGAACGATATTGCCGTTAAATCGGGTCGAGAACTGCGATATTGAAACGACGGTCCCCGCAAGACCGACGTTCACCGCAGATCCCGCGGCAGTGCCAAGATCGTAATACAGATATTCCGCTTTTGCCGACCAATTGGGCCAGAACATCCATTCGATTCCGCCACCGGCTGTCCAGCCGACGCGCGTGTCCGAGAGGCTGCCTGCTCCGAATTGAGCGGGAATGATTAAGCCGCCCAACGTCAATGCCTGAAAATTGCTCACGTTGACGTTGACGCCGCCATAAGCGAGGCCACCAGTGCCATAAACGAGCAAGGTCGGCGTGAAGAGCCAGCCAAGGCGCCCCCGCACCGTACCCAGGTAGTCAAGCGACCTCCGTACGTTAACATTCGAGAGAAGATTAATCGGAACAGGCGTGTCGCCAATAGTTATGGTAGCGATCGGAACGGCAGCCCAAGAGTTGCTGCCACCCCTGGAGCCGGCAATGCCCTGAATGTCCGCCTCAATGCCCGCGACAAGGCTGCCATTGTAAAATTGCCAATTGTAACCGATCTGGCCGCCGCCGATGAAACCGGCGCCGTTATTTGCGGACAGACTGCCGCTCAACAGCAGGTTCGCGACGCTGAAAGCCCCGCCCGCCGGCCAGTTCGTCACATAGATTGAATTGTTATTCGCCCAGGTTCCGCCAGCGTTCAGACCGACATAGAAGCCCGTCCATAGCGGCGGAGGCGGCGGGGGCGGCGGCAGCGGCGCCTTGTAGTGGGGAAGATCGGCCGCAAGGGCCGTGCCGGCGGTCAACACGAGAGCCAGTGCGGTAAGTATCTTTTTCATCTCAATCCTCACTGCCTGGGCAAAAAAGACTTTGCCTGATCCGCTGCTATGAAACCCCAGCAATTGCTGGCCGTAAGCGCAATCAAGCGACCAACGATGCGCACAGTCAACGCGTGAATATGAGATTCGAAGTGGGCGGAAGCTCATTTTCGAAAAGTGTTGCGCAGAGGCAACAAACGCACAATCGTCGGCGCCGAAAGCCCAAAACAAAATCCCGGCCTTTGGGGCCGGGATTTTAACTACAGACTCTTTCGGTCGATCAGTATTTCGCGACGACCGGGGGAGCGCCCCAGTTGAAGTGATAGTTCACGCCGGCGCGCACGATGTGGCCGTTGAAGCGGGCGCTGGACTGCAAAAAGTTGGCGAACGCAGCGCCTGTAGGAGAGCTGGCGATCGACACAGCCGACGAGGTCACCGTGCCAAGGTCATAGTAGAGATACTCGACCTTAGCGCTCCACTTCGGCATGAACATCCACTCCAAGCCGCCGCCGGCCGTCCAGCCAACGCGGGTGTCGGCAAAGGAAGACGCGCCGAACCAGCTGGTGAAGGGAATGGGCGAGGGGATCGGCGCGCCGACCACGCTGAAGCCTGTCCGCACGCCGCCGTAGGCGAGACCGCCGGTGCCGTATACTAAGAGAGTAGGCGTGAACAGCCAACCAAGGCGGCCGCGGACAGTGCCGATATAGTCCAAGCTCTTTGACACGCTGATGCCTTGGAAGGCATTGAAACCAGCAACAAATCCACCGGCGGTAACCGGAACTGCGGTGAAATAAGCGTTCCCCGAGCGACTGCTCGCAATGCCTTGAATGTCAGCCTCGATGCCGGCGAGGGCAGCCCCGTTGTAGAACTGCCAATTGTAGCCAATTTGGCCGCCGCCGATGAAGCCCCCGTTATTGGAGGTTGAGAACACGCCGCTAGCGCCGAAGGCGGCTGCGGTGGCAGGCCCAATGGCGACCAGACCACCAGCAGGGTCTATGACGAGCGGAGCGTTCGAAAGCGTTAAGCGGTTGCTATTCGCCCACGTTCCGCCCGCGTTCAGGCCGACGTAGAAGCCGGTCCAAAGCGGCGGGGGCGGCGGCGGGGGCGGCAGCGGAGCCTTATAGTGGGGGAGATCGGCAGCGAAAGCTGAGCCCGTCAGCGCAACCGCCAACGCGGCGACGGAAAGAGTTCTCTTCATATCAATCCTCGTAGCTTGTATGCGCATAGGCCGAACTGCCCTTTTGAAGCTTTCGGCGATTGCTCGCCTTGCACTGCACTCAATCAGTCAAGGGCGCGCACAGTCAACGCAAAAGCTCTGGTTTTCGTTGGAGTTCAGTCGGATTTCCGCGCGGTGTGGCGCCGGCGCCACAATACGCGCCCGAGGGCTTTCGCCACGGAAGACCCGACCGCCAGACCCGTTCAAAACGCCGCCAGGGTGATGGCTTCGCCACGCCGGTTTATGACCGGGTCGTCGATCTCCTCGTCCGCTCTTCTCGCGGCAAGCAATTCCAGCGGTTGCGCAGTGCAATCGCCAAACCAAGGAAAGGGAGTCAAAGAGGTAACCGATCCAAGCATGCGAGAATGACTCTTGCCAAAATGGCGCAACGGCAGCAGCAGCAACTCGAGTTCGGCCTTGCTCTCTTGGTCGCCTGCGGCCGCAGCGCACGCGTTTGCAACCATAGGAATCTCTGCCTCGACGACTTGCCGAATCGTCTGGACGATGCGCGCCCGGTCCTCGATACGCCACCAATTCAGGAAGAGGCGTCCCTTCTGCTCGCTCAGCCAAAATGCGTTAACCCGCGGGCCGCACAATCGAATGGGAAATCCGAGGTCAAAATCGACCTCCAGAATGAATGTGTCCGGCAGGATGTGCCGAATCGCTTCCGGGTCGATTTCCGCGCGATCTGGAGCGGCGCGTTTTCCCCTTAAATTGCGCCAATATTGGTAGAGATCTCTCATGACCGGCGCTTTCATTGAACCCGCCCGACCTGCTGCGCCCGCCCAGGATTGGCACGCTACCGTCAGAAGGCGCCGCCCCGCCATCGACGGAGCATCCGCCGTGCCAGCCGACGCCGACGTAAAGTCGAACCCGCGCGCCGCCGCTTCAACGCCCGCCCGGAGCGGGCGGAATCAAGGCCGCACCTTCCACTCCCTTACAAGACGCTATCGAGCCATCCTGTCCCACAGCGATTCGCTTGCGTCATAGGCGGCGCCTTCGCGCTCCAATTCGGGACAGCGGGGCTGCGCGGCGCTAATTAGACTGCGCGGCAGTCGCGCGACCCAAGCGAAAGAGCGCCCGTGACGGCGGCACGAGAACGCATTTTCAATCTCCCGATCGTGACGAAGACGCTCATCTTCGCGCTGACGGCCGTGCAGTTCATTGTCGCCTATGGTCCGCCGGAATTCGCTCAATGGCTTCTGGGAACCTTCGCTTTCATTCCGGCGCGCGTTATGATTGAAGGCGGCGCCGAATACGCCACGATGCTGACCTACTTTTTTTTGCACGGCGACTGGACGCATCTTGTCGTTAATGCGTTAGCGCTTGCCGCCTTCGGCACGCCGGTCGAGCGCCGATTCGGCTCGGAGCGCTACCTTCTCTTTCTTGCCGCGAGCGCGTTCGCAGGCGCGTTGTTCTTTCTTGCGCTGCATCCTTACGAGATCGCGCCGGTCGTCGGCGCGTCAGGCGCAATCTCAGGAACAATGGGGGCGATTGTGCGTTTCGCATTTACGCCAGGTGCGCGGCTGGCGGACGGGAGGCGCAGCTCGCAGGCGCCATACGACGAGGAATCTGGTTCCACTTCGCTGTCGCAACTGCCGCTAAACCGGCAGGCGATGTTTTTCCTCATTGCATGGCTAGCGGCGAACTTGCTTCTTGGCGCATTCCCGCAGGCGGCCGGCGTCTCAAGCGCCATTGCCTGGGAGGCGCATGTGGGAGGTTTTTTGTTCGGCCTGCTCTTTTTCAGTCTATTCGATCGGCGGGCCGGCGCGCCTTGAATTCGCAGTAACGCTCTTTGACTGGCGAGGGAGACCGGTCGAGAGGGAAAAGGAGGGCCAGATGACGATCTCAAACATACTCGCAGAGAAAGGAAGAGAAGTGGTGACTGCGAGCGCCGACACACCGCTGCAACAGGCGGCTCAGCTCATGATGCGTTACAGAATCGGCGCGCTTGTCATTTTGGACGACAGCGGCCGATTAGCGGGACTGATCGCCGAGCGCGACATCGTTTCCGCAGTCGCGCTGGACGGACCCCAAGCGCTGACGCAACCAATATCGTCCTATATGCAGCCCAACCCCCAGCCGGCCCGCGAAGAGGACGCTGTCGAGAATACGATGCGCGTCATGACGATCGAACGGCGCCGGCATATTCCGGTGGTTCGGGAAACCGTGCTCGTGGGGCTCGTCTCGATTGGCGACGTCGTCAAATACCGCATACGCGTCATCGAGGAAGAACACCGCTCGATGCGGGAATATATCGCTCAAGCCTAAGTCGCGGGCGCCGCAGTGGGCAGCGGGATGTGAGCGAAGATGTTCGGCAGCGCCCGCTTCGTCGCCTCGCTGCCGACATGGATGAGCTGCTCAGCCCTGTGGAAGTCGAACATTCCGACCTCCTCCATGCGCGCTGTGATGGTCGCGTCCGGCGGGTCGCCAGCCAATCGCGAACGCAGAATCCGGTCCTGGATGATGTTGAAGGCGTCAATCATGGCGGTGGCGACATTCGGCGCGTCGCTAGCCAGGCGATCGAAATAACGGGGCAGGAAGCGATCCACAAATGAACCGTCCGCCTTTTCTCCAAACGGCCCTGCCTCCGCCGCACGCTTGAGCGCCGCCGGGTCGTCGCGAATGACGCGCGCGCGATACATCGTGTCAGCAGTGACATTCACCGCGATCACATACTCAGCGCCAAGCGCCCGGCATACGGTGACCGGAACCGGATTGACCAGCGCGCCATCGAACAGCCAGCGGTCGCCGATGCGCACCGGCTCGAAGATGCCGGGCAGGGCGTAGGACGCGCGGATGGCGAGCGATAGCGATCCGTGCTGCAGCCAGACCTCATGCCCCGTGCCGACTTCGGTCGCGACAGCGGCGAAGGGGATCGGCAGCTCTTCGATGTCGATGTCTGCGAGTTCCTTCTCCAGCGCCGACCGCAGGCGTTCGCCAGTGATCAGGCTCGCCCCGGAAAACGACAGATCCATCAGCGTGAAGACGCGCCGCTTGGTCAGGGACCGGGCAAAGGTTTCGATCGCATCAAGCTTGCCGGCCGCGTAGCATCCGCCGACCACTGCCCCGATGGACGTGCCGGCGATCACGTCCGGGCAGATTCCGTGGGCGACAAGCTCGCGGATCACGCCGATGTGCGACCATCCGCGCGCCGCGCCCGCGCCGAGCGCCAATCCGATCGTTGGCTGCCCGCGTCTCTCACGTTTGGCCTCGGTATCCGCCTTGCGAACGATGGTGGTGGGAGGAGCTTGTGGTTCGTCCGTCATCCCGCTACCCGCTTCGGCGTCGTGATCCTGGAGGTTGCGTGAGCGCAGCGATAACATACCTGCCTTCCTGCTCAACTGTGTCCCTGACGGTGAAATAGCAGGAGATATATTGGCAAACAGCCTGCGCCTAGAAAGTGGCTTTCGGGTTAACTTTCCGCCAGATAGCGTCGGCTATGCGCCATCGGCGGCGAAAACCAGCGCGCCCTTGCCGTCGAGCGACCGATAAAAGCAGGATTTCCTTCCAGTATGGCAGGCTTTGCCGTCGCCGCCGACTTCAACTTCGAGCAACAAGGCGTCCTGATCGCAGTCGACGCGCAACGACAGGACCTTTTGCGTCTGACCTGATGTCTCGCCTTTGCGCCACAGAGCCTGGCGGGACCGCGACCAATAATGGGCGAAGCCCGTCTCGATCGTTTTCTTGAGCGCGAGTTCGTTCATATAGGCGACCATCAGCACTTCGCGCGTCGCAGCCTCCGTGGTGACGCAGACGATGAGGCCATGCGCATCGAATTTCGGCGCGAAAACGACCCCCTCCTCCACATCCTCTTTGGACGCTTGCGACATCACCGCGCTCCGCGCAGCAGCGTGTAGAAATGCGCTTGCTCGGCCGGATCGTCGCGGAACACGCCCGAAAACTGCATGGTGACTGTGGACGACCCTTGCTTCATCACGCCGCGCATCGACATGCACATGTGCTCGGCCTCGACCATCACGGCGACGCCGCGCGGCGCGAGCGCTTCATCGATCGCCGCCGCGATCTGCGCCGTCATCGCCTCCTGAGTCTGGAGCCGGCGCGCGAAGATCTCGACGAGGCGGGCGAGCTTCGACAGACCGACCACCCCGCCGTTCGGATAATAGGCGATATGCGCCTTGCCGACGAAAGGCACGACATGGTGTTCGCAGTGCGAAGTGAAAGGAATGTCGCGCACAAGCACGAGATCGTCATAGCCTTCGACCTCCTCGAAGACCTTCGACAGAACCTCGTCGGCGCTCTCACGGTAGCCGCTAAAGAATTCTTCATAGGCTTTGACGACGCGCCTCGGCGTGTCGCGCAGGCCTTCGCGATCCGGATTGTCGCCGGCCCAGCGCAGCAAGGTGCGGACCGCCGCTTCGGCTTCATCGCGGGAGGGGCGTTCTACGGTTCGCGCCGTCTCGAGGGAAGAAAAGGGAAAGGTCTTAACCACGTCATCCATGTGGCGCCTCCAAATGCGTCCAGCGCGCGCCCTAGAAGGCGCAGTGCAGCGAATGCCTCTCGCACTGGCGCGAGGCGGTCCCAAATCGTCGCCCTCTCCGGGAAAAGCTCGAGATGACGCGAGAATTCGAGTTAAACAAAGGCCGTGCCAGACCCCGGCGCGCCGCGCCGCTTTCGCGAAGGCGCGCAAAATCCTATATAGAGATTCATCGAGGCGATGGTAAGGCCTTGGCTTGTAACGCGCCGGCGGCGATGCTCAACAACATTTATAATCAACGCATTCTGGAGCTTGCCGGAAACATTCCGCGCATCGGCCGGCTGCCGCGGCCAGACGCGACCGCCTCCGCCTATTCCAAGCTCTGCGGCTCCACGATCACCGTCGATCTTAGCCTGCGCCAAGGCAAAGTGGCGGACTACGCCCATGAGTTGAAGGCCTGCGCGCTAGGTCAGGCGTCGGCCTCGATCATGGCGCGCAATATCGTCGGCTCGACGCCCCAGGAGCTGCGCGAGACGCGCGAGGCGTTGCGAAAAATGTTGAAGGAGAACGGCCCCCCGCCGACAGGCAAATGGGCCGACCTCGCGGTGCTGGAGCCGGTGCGCGACTACAAGGCCCGTCACGGCTCGACCATGCTTGCCTTTGACGCGGTGGCGGACGCGGTGACGAAGGCGGAGGCGAGCCAAGACGCAAGCTGACCGCTAGCGTCGCGCGCCGCTCTGCGCCTAACCTCGCGCATGTCCCCCGCCCCGATTCGCATCCTTGGAATCGATCCCGGCCTGCGCAACACCGGCTGGGGCGTCATCGAGGCGCGGGGATCACGGCTTTCCTTCATCGCCTGCGGGCGCGTCCGATCGGACGCGATGCTCAACATGGGCGAGCGGCTGCGGCAATTGCATGAAGGACTGATGGGCGTCATCGCCGACCATGCGCCGCATGAAGCCGCGATCGAAGAGACTTTCATCAATCGCGATCCGCAATCGGCCCTAAAGCTCGGACAGGCGCGCGGCGTGGCGCTGACCGCCCCCGCCCTCGCCGGCCTTGTCATCGCCGAATATGCCGCCAATCTCGTCAAGAAGACCGTCGTCGGCGCCGGCCACGCTGACAAGGCCCAAGTGCAAATGATGGTGCGCGTGCTATTGCCGGCGAGCGCCGCGACGAGCGCCGACGCCGCCGATGCGCTCGCGGTCGCAATATGCCATGCGCAACATCGCGGCGTTCGGACTCTCAAGGAGAAAATCGGATGAGAAGCATCGCATTGCTGCTCGCTTTGTCAGCGGCGCCAGCCATCGCCGCCTCGGTAAATAAGGATTCGCCAGCGGGACGCTACGCGCTTGACGCGGCCGCCTGCAAGGCGAAGGACTATTTCGCGACGATCACTGAGAGCGAGGCCGTCCTGCCGACGTTCAGCTGCAAAGGCGTGGACTACGATCAAACAGAAAATAAGGGCGGCCGCGCCCTCTATAAGGCGACCGCCAAGTCCTGCGTCGGCGAGGAATCGAATGAGCCGCACAAGGATTCGTTCACCCTTATCGTCGACTCCGCCGGCCTGCAGATCCTCTGGGCGGATGGAACAAAGAGCGCGGTCTTCACCCGCTGCGCGCCGTGATCGGCAAGCTCAAGGGCCTCGTCGACAGTTATGGCGAGGACTTCGTGATTCTCGACGTCAACGGCGTCGGCTATGTCGTGCATTGTTCGACACGCACGCTCCAAAAGCTGCCGCGCGTCGGCGAGGCGTCCGCGCTCGCCATCGAGACTCAAGTACGCGAAGATTCGATCAGGCTCTTCGGCTTCTCGACCGAGGCGGAGCGCGACTGGTTCCGTCTGCTGCAAACGGTACAGGGCGTCGGCGCCAAAGTGGCGCTGGCGATTCTTTCGATTCTTCCCGCAAACGATCTCGCATCCGCCATCGCCCTACAGGACAAGGCGACAGTCGCCCGCGCGCCGGGCGTCGGACCCAAGCTCGCCGCGCGCATCGTCGCGGAGCTGAAGGACAAGGCCCCAGTCTTCGGCGCTATCGACCCTGCCGTCGCGCGCCTGTCTGGCGAAGAGCCCGAAGGCGCGCCCTCGGCCGCGCGTGACGCGATTTCTGCTCTGGTCAATCTCGGCTATGGCCGGCCGCAGGCGGCGGCCGCAGTGGCCGAAGGCCTCAAGCAGCTTGGCGAAGCCGCTGAGGCCGGCGCGCTAATTCGGCAAGGATTGCGCGAACTCGCGCGCTGAGCAGCGGCGGAAGTTCCTCGAAATCATCGAGGGACATATACTGATACTGCGATGACGGGCGATTCACGGCGCGGCTCCGTTTGCCGCATCTAGTCTTGCGCCTGCGCCAGCGCATCGGAGCCGCCCATTTGACTACGCCCGCGCGCCTTGTCAGCCCCGAGCAGCGCGATGACGACGCCGACGCGTCGTTGCGCCCGCTGTCGCTCGCCGACTTCACCGGCCAGGAGGCGGCGCGCGCCAATCTCAAGGTCTTCATCGAGGCGGCCAAGTCGCGCGGCGACGCGCTCGATCATGTGCTGCTCGTCGGCCCGCCGGGATTGGGCAAGACGACGCTGGCGCAGATCGTTGCGCGCGAGCTTGGCGTCAACTTTCGCTCGACATCCGGCCCCGTCATCGCCAAGGCCGGCGACCTCGCGGCGCAGCTCACCAATCTCGAGCCGCGTGACGTGCTGTTCATCGACGAGATTCATCGCTTGAACCCCGCGGTTGAAGAAATCCTCTATCCCGCAATGGAAGACTTCCAACTCGATCTCATCATCGGCGAAGGTCCGGCTGCGCGCTCGGTGAAGATCGATCTTGCGAAATTTACGCTCGTCGGCGCAACGACGCGCGCTGGGTTGCTGACAACGCCCTTGCGCGATCGCTTCGGCATCCCTGTTCGTCTGAATTTCTACACGCCGGAAGAATTGGAGCTGATCGTCAAGCGCGGCGCGCGCGTGCTGGGCGTCGGCATGGAAGAGGCGGGCGCAAAAGAGATCGCGCGCCGCTCACGCGGCACGCCGCGCATTGCCGGCCGCCTTCTGCGGCGCGTGCGCGACTTCGCAATCGTTGAAGGCGCCGGAGCGATTACGCGCAAACTCGCTGATCGCGCTTTGTCGCTCCTCGAAGTCGACACCATCGGTCTCGACGTGATGGACCGCCGCTATCTCAATCTGGTGGCGGTCAATTTCGGCGGAGGTCCTGTCGGCATCGAAACGATCGCGGCGGCTCTGTCGGAGCCGCGCGACGCGATCGAGGACATCATCGAGCCGTTTCTTTTGCAACAGGGCTTCTTGCAGCGCACCCCGCGCGGACGCCTGCTGACGCCACACGCCTTTCGTCACCTTGGCCTCGCTGAGCCGGCGCGCCCCGCCGCGCAATTCGGATTGTTTGAAGAAGGCGAGGAATGACCTGCGACTCAAGCCGCGAGCGCGCCGCCGCCAATCACTTCGGCTGCGGAACGATGCGCAGA
Organism: Methylocystis sp. B8; assembly: GCF_005771425.1. Lineage (GTDB taxonomy): Bacteria > Pseudomonadota > Alphaproteobacteria > Rhizobiales > Beijerinckiaceae > Methylocystis. Next base: position 12,947 of record NZ_VBTZ01000007.1, read on the forward strand.
TAGGGGCGCGGCGCGTTCCAGCCGTCTGGATAGATTTTCTTCGCCTCGTCGTCGGAAACCGAACCGGCGATGATGACGTCGTCGCCCGGGCGCCAATTCACCGGCGTCGCCACTCTATGTTTGGCTGTCAGTTGCAGCGAGTCGACGACGCGAAGCACTTCGTCGAAGTTGCGGCCCGTCGTCATCGGATAGACGATGATGAGCTTGATCTTTTTGTCTGGACCGATGACGAAGACGTTGCGCACGGTCTGATTATCGGCGGGCGTCCTGACGCTGGCGTCGCCGCCTGCGCTCGCCGGCAACATTCCGTAAAGCTTGGAGATGCGCAGGTCCGTGTCGCCGATCATCGGATAGTCCGGCTTTGCGCCCTGAGTCTCTTCGATGTCGACCGCCCATTTCGCATGATTATCGACCGGGTCGACGCTCAAGCCGATGATCTTGACATTGCGGCGCTTAAATTCGGGCTCGAGTTTCGCCATGTAGCCGAGCTCGGTCGTGCAAACTGGCGTGAAGTCCTTGGGATGCGAGAACAGAATGCACCAGGAATCGCCGATCCAATCGTGGAATTTGATGTGTCCCTGCGTGGTTTCGGCTTCAAAATCCGGCGCGGTCTCGCCGATCTGGAAAGACATGGGAAAGCTCCTCAGCTATGGTTGCGCTCGCTTTGCGCGAGCCCTCTGCCGACTATGACAGCGTATTTAGTAAATGCGACGATTGCGGTCAGTATCAAGAACAGCGGCGCTCAAGTCTCTCCCTCGCAAAACTCAGACCGTCCGGCCAGCCAAATCAGATGAAGACGATCGAACCGTGTCAGCGCCTCTCCATTCGCGTCTACTATGAAGACACTGATTTTTCCGGCCTCGTCTACCACGCGTCTTATCTACGCTTCATGGAGCGGGCGCGCACCGAGATGTTGCGCTCGGTCGGGTTAGATCAGCGCGCGCTGCTGGAGGGCGCCGCGAGCGCGCCGATTTTTTTTGTTGTTCGGTCGATGGACGTCGACTTTCGTAAGCCCGCGACAATGGACGATCTACTGACCGTCGAAACCGAGGCTCTTGAGCTTGGCGGCGCCTCGCTGACGCTTGAGCAGCGGGTTTTGCGGCAGGCGGAACTGCTGGTCCGCGCCAAGGTCAAAGTCGTGTGCGTAGGAGACGGCCGCGCCCGCCGACTGCCGCCAGAGGTCCGCGACAAGTTCGAACTTTTGCTCTCGGCGCAAAAGGCGTAAAAACATCCCCCGCCATCTGGACGCCGCCTTTTGCGGCCTAAAATGGCGTTGAGATGGGAATCATCGAACCCGCTACGCGCCTGCGGCCCCAGACCGAGACTTCGGACCCGGCGGAAACCGGCGTTCTGACTGTTGATCTCTCCGCCCTCTCCGACAATTGGCGGATGATGGCGCGCCTCGCCGGCGGCGCCGAGTGTGGCGCAGTGGTGAAGGCGGACGCCTATGGATTGGGGCTCGCGCCTGTGATGCGAGCGCTGCTCGCGGCTGGCTGCCGAACATTTTTCGTCGCCAATGTGGTCGAGGGCGAAGCGGCGCGGGCGGTTGCGCCAGACGCGACCATCTATGTGTTCGACGGCCTCGTTCCTGGCGCAGCGCGGCGTCTCATCGCCGCCGATCTTCTTCCAGCTTTGGGCTCGCTCGTCGAAATTGAGGAATGGGCGTCGACCGGCCGCAAACCGAAAGCCGCGATCCATTTCGACACAGGAATGAATCGCTTCGGCATTCCGATCCACGAGGCGGCGCAAGCGGCGGAGCGCGCCCGCCAGATCACGCCAGTTCTGGTGATGAGCCACTTCGTCAGCTCGCAAATGCGCGACGAGACCCGCAACGAACGCCAAATCGAGGCGTTTCTCGACGCCCGCGCGCGCTTCGCGGACATTCCGGCGTCGATGTCAAATTCTTCGGGAGTCTTCCTGCCCCAGCGGCCGCATTTCGATCTGATTCGGCCGGGCTACGCGCTTTACGGCGGCAACCCGACGCCTTACGCCGAATGCCCTGTGCGCACGGTCGCGCGGCTCAAAGCGCGCATCCTCTCAATGCGCGAGATCGAGCCGGGCGCCTGTGTGGGCTATGACGCAGTTTGGTCTGCGCCGAAGCGCACGCGCATCGCGACGATCGGCGTCGGCTATGCGGACGGCGTCCCGGTCGGCGCCACCGCTTGCGTTGGAAAATCGGCGGGCGAAGCGCTCGTTGGCGGAGTCCGCTGTCCCTTCCTCGGCCGCGTGTCGATGGACTACATCGTGCTGGACGTCTCCGATGCGCCGCGGGAAGCGGCTCAACGCGGAGAGTGGGTAGAGCTGCTCGGCGAAGGCATCTGCGTCGAGGAAGCGGCGTCGCGCGCCGGCACGATCGGCTATGAAATCCTTACCCGACTCGGCGCGCGTTTCTCGCGCCGCTACGTCGGAGCCTAGCTCTCACGCCATTGCGAACCACGGGGCGAGCACCGGATATCCCTCCCCCGCGAGCATCGACACCGTCTCGTAAATCGGCAGGCCGACGACCGCCGAGTAAGACCCCACGATCTTCACCAGAAATGCGCCAGCGCGCCCCTGGATGGCGTAGGCGCCGGCCTTGCCGCGCCACTCGCCGGTCGAAAGATAGGCTTCAATCTCGGTCGAGCCGAGGCGCTTGAAACGCAGCCGCGCTTCGACGAGACGCTTGCGCTCATGGCCGCGCGGCGTGATCAGGCTCACCGCTGAATAGACCCGGTGCTGGCGGCCGGAGAGCAGCTGCAGGCACTCCTCCGCCTCCTCCCGCGTCTCGGCTTTGGGCAGGATCCGGCGACCGACGGCGACCACCGTATCAGCGGCGATGAGGAACGACTCTTTCAGCTCGGGCCGCGTCGCCCTGAGCTTGGCCGCGGCCGCCGCTTTTTCGCTGGCGATTCGGGTGGCGTAAGCGCGCGGCGATTCCCCGCGGCGCGGCGTCTCATCGATGTCGGTGGGCAGTAGAGCGTCGGCGTCGAGCCCGGCCTGCTGCAACAGCGCCAGGCGCCTAGGCGAAGCGGAGGCGAGAATAAGCTTGGGACGAGCGATTGGAGGATTGGCTGTCAAGAATGTCGCTCCGCCGAAAGGAAATTACCGGAAGCGATATGTTATACGGCCTTTGGTCAAATCATAAGGCGTCATTTCGACAAGCACCTTATCGCCTTCGAGCACCCGGATGCGGTTCTTGCGCATCTTGCCGGCGGTGTGGGCGATGATTTCGTGATCGTTTTCAAGCTTTACACGAAACATCGCGCTCGGCAGCAGTTCGGTGACGACGCCGGGGAATTCGAGCAGTTCTTCCTTGGCCATGTGGTTCCTTATAGGGCGCTTTCCGCCGCGACGTCGCCGCGCGGCTTAGATAGCGCGAAAAAAGCGAAAAACCCGCTGCCCCGGCCGGGGAGCGGACTCGGCGCGGACCCTAATCGAGAACGAAGGATTTGTGAACCGGGAGTTTGAGCGCGAACCCTTCTCCCGTTCACGGGAGAAAGGAGAAGCGCCTCTCACTTCGGCTTGCCTTTCACCGTGCGCGTGCCCGGCTTGCCGCCGGACGAGCGCCCCACTGGACGCGGCGGTGGCGCGCGCCCGACGGGCCGCGCTTCGCCGCCGCCAAAATTATGCGGCCCCATGTCGGCGTCCGTCGGCTTGCGCGCGCGCGTGCCGGGAATGTCCCCTCCTCCACGCCCCCCTCGCGCCTGACGCGAGAGCTGGATGCGCAGCATGGGGCTCGCCTCGCCGAGCAGTTCCGCGCGTTGCAGACGCTGGATTTCGTCGCGCAGCCGCGCCGCCTCCTCGAAGGCGAGATCGGCGGCGGCCTCCTTCATGCGTTTTTCGAGATCGGCGATCGTCGCCGCGAGATTATGGCCGGGCGCGATGTCATAGCCCGTGTCGATCGTCACATGATCCTGCTCGGCGACCGAGCCGAGAATGTCGGCGATGCCACGCTTGATCGACGCGGGCGTGATGTTGTTCTCGCGATTATAAGCCTCCTGCTTGGCGCGACGGCGATTGGTCTCGTCCATCGCGCGCTTCATCGAGCCGGTGATCTGATCGGCGTAAAGGATGACGCGGCCGTCGACATTGCGCGCGGCGCGGCCGATCGTCTGCACCAGAGACGTTTCCGAGCGCAGAAAGCCTTCCTTATCGGCGTCGAGGATGGCGACGAGGCCGCATTCGGGAATATCGAGGCCTTCGCGCAACAGATTGATGCCGACGAGGACGTCAAAGGCGCCGAGTCGCAAATCGCGAATGATCTCGATGCGCTCGATCGTATCGATGTCGGAATGCATGTAGCGCACGCGCACGCCATTCTCATGCAGATATTCGGTCAGATCTTCGGCCATGCGCTTGGTCAGCACGGTGACGAGCGTGCGATAGCCGATCTGCGACGTCGCCCGCGCTTCGTCGAGAAGATCGTCGACCTGGGCGCGCGCCGGACGCACCTCGACCATCGGATCGATCAGTCCCGTCGGGCGGATGACCTGTTCGACGAAGACGCCGCCTGTCTGGTTCAGCTCCCAATTACCGGGAGTCGCCGAAACCGCCACCGTCTGCGGCCGCATCGCGTCCCATTCCTCGAAGCGCAGCGGGCGATTGTCCATGCAGGACGGCAGACGGAATCCATATTCGGCGAGCGTCGCCTTGCGCCGGAAGTCGCCCTTATACATGCCGCCGATCTGCGGAATGGAGACGTGACTCTCGTCGGCGAAGACCAGCGCGTTATCGGGCAGATATTCGAACAGCGTCGGCGGCGGCTCGCCCGGCTTGCGCCCGGTGAGATAGCGCGAATAATTCTCGACGCCGGCGCAGGAGCCCGTCGCCTCCATCATTTCGAGATCGAAGCGGGTGCGCTGCTCCAGCCGCTGCGCCTCGAGCAGTCGGCCGGAGCGATGCAATTCCTCGAGCCGCGCGCGCAACTCCTCCTTGATCGCCTTGATCGACTGCAACAGCGTCGGCCTCGGCGTCACATAATGCGAATTTGCATAGACCTTCACGAATTCGAGATCGACCGTCTTCTTGCCGGTCAAAGGATCGAATTCGGAAATCGACTCGACTTCATCGCCGAAGAAGCTGACGCGCCAGGCGCGGTCCTCATAGTGGGCCGGGAAGATGTCGACGGTGTCGCCGCGCACGCGGAAGGTGCCGCGGGTGAAATCGGCGCCAGTGCGGCGGTAATGCAGCGCGACGAGATCGGTGACGAGCTGTCGCTGCTCCAGCTTCTCGCCGAGAGTGACCGAGAAGGTCATCGCCGTATAGGTTTCGACCGAGCCGATGCCGTAAATGCAGGAGACCGACGCCACGATGATGACGTCGTCGCGCTCGAGCAGCGCGCGCGTCGCCGCATGGCGCATGCGGTCGATCTGCTCATTCACCGAGGATTCTTTTTCGATATAAGTGTCCGAGCGCGGCACATAGGCTTCGGGCTGGTAATAGTCGTAGTACGACACGAAATATTCGACGGCGTTGCTCGGGAAGAAGCTCTTGAACTCGCCATAGAGCTGCGCCGCGAGCGTCTTGTTCGGCGCAAGAATCAGCGCCGGCCGTTGCACGCGCTCGATGACGCTCGCCATGGTGAAGGTCTTGCCCGAGCCGGTGACGCCGAGCAGCACCTGATCGCGCTCTTGCGCGGCGACGCCTTTCACCAGCTCCTCGATCGCCGCAGGCTGATCGCCCTTCGGGGTGTAGTCTGAGACCAACTCGAACCTGACGCCGCCTTCGGATTTCTGCGGCCGCTCCGGCCGATGCGGCGTCCAAGGCTTTCTGTCGCGGATATTGGGGTCGCCGAGTCGCAGCAGTTCGGCGAGGCTGTCGGAGGTCGCCTGCACGCCGCCGCCGGCGTGGAAACCTTCTCCGAGCCCGTATTTCTCGATCTCCTCCTCGTCGAGGCCATGGACTGAAGAAGCGTCGTAGGCGGCCTGCGCCGCCTCTCCGAACCCCGGCGCGAGCGCGGGATTGAGCAGCTGCACGAGATGCGGCGCGAGCGGCGCGACCTCCGGCTTCGACGCCTTGGCGCGGGTCGGCCGCGCCGGGTCTCTGGGCTTTTTTCCGGGGGTTTTGGCCATGGCCGCAATATGGGACCGATGGATGTGGGATGGAAGCCGGAAGGCTCTATACCCCCTCCCTGTCCCTCCCCCGCTTCGCAAACCGGGTGCTCCCGGTTTGCGCATCTGCGCCGAAGTCGGCAATAGCCGACTTCGGATGGGAGAGGGGACGCTAACGATTGGCGTTAGCGAAATCCCGATGAAGCGCCGAGTCGAGCCCCCTACTCCGCCTCCTCTAACTCCTCGCGCTCGGCCTCCAGCAATTTCGCGCGCGCTTCCGCAGCTTCGCGCTGGCGGTTCCACATGCCGGCATAATGGCCGTTAAGCGCCAGCAGCGCTTTGTGCGTGCCGCGCTCGATAATGCAGCCGTGATCCAGAAACAGGATTTCGTCGGCGTCGACGATGGTTGACAGCCGATGCGCGATGACGAGCGTGGTGCGGCCTCGCGCCACTCTTCTTAGCGCATCCTGGATCTCATGTTCGGTGAAGCTGTCGAGCGCCGAGGTCGCCTCGTCGAGGATGAGGATCGGCGGGCCTTTGAGAATCGTGCGCGCGATCGCCACGCGCTGCTTCTCGCCGCCCGAAAGCTTCAGGCCGCGCTCACCGACCTGCGCGCCATAGGCGTCCGGCACGCTCTCGATAAAGCGGTCGATCTGCGCGAGTCGCGCCGCTTCGCGCACCTCATCGTCACTCGCATTCCACCTTCCGTAGCGAATGTTGTAACCGATCGAGTCGTTGAACAGCACGGTGTCCTGCGGCACCATGCCGATCGCCGCGCGCAGGCTTTCCTGCGTGACGTCCAGGATATTCTGACCGTCGATCGTGATGCGTCCGCTTTGCGGCTCGTAGAAGCGATACATCAGGCGCGAGATCGTCGACTTCCCCGCCCCTGACGGTCCGACAATCGCGACGGTTTGCCCGGGCTCAGCTTCGAAGCTCACGCCCTTGAGGATCGGACGGTTCGGCTCATAGTGGAACGAGACATTGTCGAAGACGATCCGTCCTTCGCGCACGACGAGCGGCTGCGCGCCGGGCTTGTCTAAAATCTCGGGGCTCTGCGCAAGGATCGAGAACATCGTTTCGATGTCGATGATCGCCTGCCGCACCTCTCGATAGAAAGTGCCCATGAAATTCAGAGGCTGCGCCAGCTGCCCCATCATAAGATTGATCAGGACGAAATCGCCCACCGTATTGCGGCCGGCTTCGATGCCATAGACGCACATCACCATCATCGCAGTGAGCCCTATGATGTAGATCACGGTCTGGCCGGCGTTGAGAACGGCAAGCGAGACATAGGAGTGCGTGCTCGCCTGCTCATAGAGGATCATGGATTTGTCGTAGCGCTGAGCCTCCCGCTTTTCCGCGCCGAAATATTTGACGGTCTCATAATTCAACAGGCTGTCGATCGCCTTCTGATTGGCGTCGGTGTCGCTGTCGTTCATCTTGCGGCGAATGGCGATGCGCCAGTTTGTGGCGAGCGTCGTATAGAGAAAATATCCAGCAAGAGTCGCGAGCAGCACGAGCCCGTAGCGCCAGTCGAACTGGTAGAGGAAGATGCCAAGAACCAGCGCCATCTCCAGCACGGTCGGCGCGCCGGTCGACATGATCAGACGTGACAGAGTCTCTATGCCATTGCGCCCGCGCTCGAGAACGCGCGTCAGCCCGCCAGTCTTTCTGCCGATGTGGAAGCGCAGCGACAACTCATGCATATGCACGAAGAGATCGGTCGCCAGTCGGCGCACTGCGTGCATCGCTACAGCCGCAAAAATGCCGTCGCGCATCTGCATGAGCACGACGGTGGTGATGCGCATGGCGCCCATCAGCAGCGTGAAATAGACTGCGGCGGTCCCCGCCTTCGCCCACGCGCCGGGGCCGCCCTCGGCAAGCGCGTCAGTCGCCCATTTCAGGGCATATGGCGTTGCGGCGTTGAACAGCTTGCTGACGACGAGCAGCGCGAAGACCACAGCGACCCGCAGCTCGAGGTCGCGGCGGCCGCGCGGCCAGATATAGGGCCACAAGCGCCGTATCGTCTTGAAAACCGACGATTCTGACAGTCGCTGGTCAGAAACGGGCTCGGGCGCGGCGTCGTCGGGATCGAGCGCATGGGGATCGCTCGATTGGCCTTCATCAGGTCTAAGCATATGTCTCCAAATATAGGGGCCGGCATCTCGGCGTTTTGCGTCATATATGACGTTTAGAAGGAATGCGCACCCCGCGTGATACGCGGCGAAGGCGAGAACCGATATGCGAGAAATAAAAAATATCTGCGTCTATTGCGGCTCCTCGATCGGCGCCGATCCGCGCCACACGGCGGCGGCGCGCGCGTTGGGCGCGGAGCTTGCCCACGCCGGCGTCGGGCTGGTCTATGGCGGCGGAGCGATCGGTCTCATGGGCGTGCTGGCGAAGGCCACAATCGCCGCCGGCGGGGTCGTCACAGGTGTGATTCCCGAATTCCTGGATGAGAGGGAAATCCCTTTCACTGACGCGACGGAACTCATTGTCGTCGATGATATGCACACGCGCAAACGGGTGATGTTCGAGCGTTCGGACGCCTTTGTCGCGCTGCCCGGCGGCGTCGGCACTTTGGAGGAATTAACCGAGCAGCTGACCTGGATTCAGCTTGGCCAACACACCAAGCCTCTCGTCATCGCCGATATCGCCGGCTTCTGGCGGCCGCTGCTGTCGCTTTTCGCCCATATGCGCAATGAGGAATTCATCCGCGAAGGTTATGACGTGCACTACCTTGTCGCCGAACGCGTCGAGGAGATCCTGCCGATGATCTTTGCGGCGGTCCGCCATGCCCCAGACATCAGCGAGACGGCGATTACCGAGCGACTTTAGCCATGCGCCGGCGCCGCCCGTGCGCCGGAGATCAGCAGCTTGAAATTGATTGCATCGACGAGCGCCTCGAAGGACGCGTCGATGACATTGGCCGAGACGCCGACCGTCGACCAGCGCTCGCCTTGTGCATCGGCGCATTCGACAAGAACCCGCGTCACGGCGTCGGTGCCGCCCTGAAAGACGCGGACGCGATAGTCGACAAGCCGAACGTCATCGATGAAGCGCTGATAGGCGCCGAGATCCTTGCGCAGCGCGAGATCGAGCGCATTGACGGGACCATTGCCTTCCGCGGCGGAAATGCGGTTTTCCCCGTGCACATTGATCTTGACGATCGCCTCTGCGCCCTGGTCCTCGAAGCCGCCGTTTTTCGCAAAACGGCGATCGACCGCGACGCTGTAGCGCTCAATGTCGAAGAAATGCGGCGCCTCGCCGAGCACCCGCTTCGCCAGAAGAAAGAAGGAGGCGTCAGCGCCTTCATAGGCGTAGCCCTGCGCTTCCTTCTCCTTCACCTCGTCGAGAAGACGCGTCAGCCGCGGATCGTCCTTGTCGAGGATAACGCCTAGGCGGGCGAGTTCCGAGACAATATTCGAGCGCCCCGCCTGATCCGACACGAGCACGCGCCGCATATTGCCGACGGACTCTGGCGTCACATGCTCATAGGTGCGCGGATCAGTCAGCACGGCTGAGGCGTGAATGCCGGCCTTGGTCGCAAAGGCGCTGGCGCCGACATAGGGCGCATGGCGGTTCGGCGCGCGGTTGAGAAGCTCATCGAGCGCGTGGCTGACGCGAGTCAGATGCGTCAACTTTTCCCGAGTTACGCCGATCTCGAAGCGTTCGGAGAATTCGGTCTTCAGCAACAACGTCGGGATGATCGTCGTGAGATTGGCGTTGCCGCAGCGCTCGCCAAGACCGTTAAGGGTCCCTTGAATCTGCCGCGCGCCGGCCCGCACGGCGGCGAGCGAGTTCGCGACAGCCTGACCCGTGTCGTCATGGCAATGGACGCCGACGCGCTCTCCCGGAATATGCTTGACGACCTCTGCGACAATGTTTTCGACGTCATGCGGCAGCGTGCCGCCATTGGTGTCGCAAAGGACGATCCAGCGCGCGCCGGCCTCATGCGCCGCCTTCGCGCAGGCGAGCGCATAGTCGCGGTTGGCCTTGAAACCGTCGAAGAAATGTTCGCAGTCGACGGCGACTTCCTTGCCGCGCGCGACGGCGGCTCTTACGGATTGCGTAACGCTTTGGAGATTGTCCTCTTCCGTTGAGCGTAAAGCGACGCGAACCTGAAAGTCCCAGCTTTTGGCCACGAATGTGACGACATCGGCGGCGCTGTCGAGCAGCGCCGCGACCCCCGGGTCATTCTCGACCGAGCGGCCTTGCCGGCGCGTCATGCCGAAGGCCGCGAAACGCGCGCGCAGTTTCGGACGATCAGCAAAAAACTCCGTGTCGAGCGGATTGGCGCCGGGATAGCCGCCCTCGATGTAGTCGATGCCGAGATCGTCCAGCATGGCGACGATCTGACGCTTGTCGTCGAGCGAAAAATCGACGCCCGTCGTCTGCGCGCCGTCGCGCAGCGTCGTGTCGTATAGGGTCAGCCGTTCCTTAACCCGTTCTTCGGCCATCAATGCGCTCTCCTGGCGGCGGGCGCCGCCAGCTCTTTAGTCATCGTCGTTGTGCCGAGCCATTGGCCGGAGATTTCGACCGTGTTGCGTCTCTGCGCCGTATAGCCGCGTGCGGCGAAGAAATCGCGCGCCGAGTCGGACGCGTCGACGTTCAGCGTCTTCGTTCCGCGCGCGGCGGCGAGTTTCTCAATCGCGTCGGCAAGCGCTGAGCCAATGCCGCGCCGCGCCAGATCGTGCCGCACATAGAGCATGTCAAAGGCCGCATTGTCGCGAAGCGACGCGAAACCGGCGATTTCGCCTTCCGCCAGCGCGACGATGGTCAGCTCGCCCGCGAGCCGCGCGCCGAAAGCCTCTTCGTCGTCGACCTCGGACGTCCAGGCTTCACGCTGCGCGTCGTCATAGTCGTCGGCGGCAAGCTCCTCGACGCTCGCGCGAAGGAGCGCCGCAAGAGTCGCCGCGTCCGCGGGAAGAAACGGCCGCAGGCTGGGAGCTGTCGCCGATCGCGCCATCATACGATCTCGAATGCGCGCAGCAAATGCCAGGCGACGAAAGCGGCGAGCGCGAGCACCAGCACTTTGAATAGCAGATAGACCGCCCAATGGCGCTTGAAGGGAAGCGTCTTCTTCCAGTCATTGTTGGACATCGGATATTTCCCTTCTGTTCACCCCACCCGGTTCGCTTCGCGAACCGCCCTCCCCGTCAAGACGAGGGATGAGCCTGCAACAGCGAAACGCAAGATTTCATTGACGGCGAATTGCATGAGCGACTCCTCGTTACGTCGAATCTCGCCGTTCACATCCCTCCCCCTTGCGGGGAGGGTGGCGCGCGAAGCGCGACGGGTGGGGGAAGATCTCCCGCTCTTCATGACGCCTCCCGCATGTGTTCCTTCGCCCGGGCGATGATGGTTTCGACCACGCCAATCAAATCGGCGTCTATCTCATGATTCCAGAATCGCAGCACGTGGAACCCATTCGCATGAAAAATCGCGTCTCGCTTGGCATCGCGGCGAAGGCCTTCCGCCTCTCCGTGTTGCGAACCGTCAGCTTCAACAATCAGGCGATATTTGTAGCAAACGAAATCGAGCACATAGCCTTCGATTGGCGCCTGACGACGAAAGTGAAAGCCCTGCGCGCGCAGTTTCCGCAACTGCGACCAGAGCTTCACCTCCTGTGGCGTCATGGTCTTACGCAATTGGCGCGCGCGAGGGTCTGCCATATCCGTCACCCCACCCGGTTCGCTTCGCGAACCACCCTCCCCGTCAAGGGGAGGGATGAGCTTGCGTCGGCGAAACGCAAAATTTCAGAGACGACGCCTCGCATAAGCGATGGATCGTTACGTCGAATCGCGCCGTTCACATCCCTCCCCCTTGCGGGGAGGGTGGCGCGCGAAGCGCGACGGGTGGGGGGAAAGGCAAGTGCGAAGGTCACCGCTTCACCTCCCAGGTCGTCGTGCCGTCCTTATTGTCCTTGACCGCAATGCCCATTGCAGCGAGTTCGTCGCGAATGCGGTCGGATTCGGCCCAGTTTTTTGAAGCGCGGGCGGTGAGGCGGGCCGCGATAAGAGAATCTACCTCGGCCTCCGATTGCCCGATCGCGGTGAGGTAGTCACGTCTGAGACGCCTGAGCGTTTCGGCAACAGATGGCGATTCGTCGCCGCCAACTCGCGTGACAACACGCGTCAGGATCAAGAAACCTTCAAAATGGGCTGGATTCAGAGATAGCCCGATTAAATCTAAGGATGCGCGTAATTGCGAAGCAGCAAGTGCGTCGCCTCGACCCGAGCGCCGGGCCAATTCATGCATTACCGTGAATGCCGCATGCGTATTGAGATCATCTTCGAGGCTAACAACAACTTCATTGGGCACTTCGGCGCCAAGCGGCGCTCCATAAGAGCTCACGAACCACTCAACGCATGTCGAAAAAGCCTCCTCCAACGCCTTCACGGTCCAATCGATCGGCTGGCGATAATGCGTGCGCAGCATCGCAAGACGCAGCACTTCGCCGGGCCACTTCCGTCCGCCGAATTTCTCCGTGTGCAGCAGCTCGTGGATCGTCACGAAATTCCCCAGGCTCTTGGACATTTTCTCGCCCTCGACCTGCAGGAAGCCATTATGCATCCAGTAATTCGCCATCACCTCGCGGTCGAAGGCGCAGCAGCTCTGCGCGATCTCATTTTCGTGATGCGGAAAGACGAGGTCGATGCCGCCGCCGTGAATGTCGAAGATTTCGCCCAAATGCGCCCAGGACATCGCCGAACATTCGATATGCCAGCCGGGGCGCCCCCTGCCCCAGGGGCTCTCCCAACCGGGCTCGTTCTCTTTTGACGGCTTCCACAGCACGAAGTCCATGTCGCCGCGCTTATAGGGCGCGACGTCGACGCGCGCGCCGGCGATCATTTCGTCGAGCGAGCGCCGCGACAGGCGCCCATAGCTCGGCATAGACGGCACGTCGAAGAGCACATGGCCGTCGGCCGTGTAAGCATGCCCCGACACGATCAGCCGCTCGATGATCGCAATCATCTGCGCGATGTGCTCCGTTGCGCGCGGCTGCATGGTCGGCTCAAGACAGCCGAGCGCCTTCACGTCCTCCTGAAAGACCTTGTTGGTTTCTTCGGTGAGTTCGCGAATGGAGATGCCGCGCTCGGCGGCGCGCGCGTTGATCTTGTCGTCGACGTCAGTGATGTTGCGGACGTACGTCACGTGCTCGGCGCCATAGAGATGGCGCAGCAGACGAAACAGCACGTCGAAGACAATGAGGGGCCTGGCGTTGCCGATATGCGCGTAGTCGTAAACCGTCGGCCCGCACACATACATGCGCACATTCGCGGGATCGATCGGACGGAACGCCTCCTTCGTCCGCGTCAGCGTATTGTAAATTTTCAGCGCAGGCGTCGACATGAATTTCCCCGCAAGGCCGCCGGCCGGGGCGTCGCTTCATGTCGTTTGGATAGACGTGACGGCTCCGGCCAGCGTGATCGCTAGCTGATAATGATCTCGCGACAAATGGTGAGCCGAAGCGTCATGGCGGCGACCATGCGCCAAAGCCCGCCGCCGCGTCAAGCGCGTCCCCTCTTCGAGCCGCGGCCAGTTTAACGGGCGTTTTACCGCTATGCGCTAGCTCTTGCGGCGAGTCATCGCTCGTAACTGGAGTTCGCGTAATGTCGAAATATGAGGCGCCGATTGGGCGTCGCGCGCTCGCGCGGCTGCTCGCTGGAGTTCTGATTGGCGCCGGCTACGCTTGCGGCGCATACGCCGAAACCGGCGCGAACGCCACTTACGTCATCTCGGATCAGGAGGGTTACGGCCTGCTGGAATGCCTCACGCATCATTCCGATTGCGGCAAGGTCGTCGCGGATTCGTGGTGTGAGTCCCATGGCCATAGCGCCGCCAAGGCCTTCGGTCGGGCCGACGATATGACGGCTTCAGTCGAAAAGAGCGCCGCGCGCGCCTCCTTTGAAGCGGGCGCAGCGATCGTGGCGTGCATGGAGTAGTCAGCGGTTCAGAAATTCTCCGCATTGCGGGACTTCGTTCTGGCCTCCCCAGGGCTGAATGGCGATGGTCGAGGTCGAGCTTTCCGGGGAGCCTTCCACCAGCTTGTCCGAGTAGACCATGTAGACCAGCACATTGCGTTTCGCGTCGCAGCCGCGAACGATATGCATCCGCTTGAACAGCAAAGAGCGCCGCTCGCTGAACGCCGTGTCCCCCTGGCTGAATTTCTCCTTGAATTTGATCGGGCCAAATTGCCGGCAGGCGAGCGAAACCTCCGATGTCTGCTCCGCGACGCCGAACATGCCAGCGACGCCGCCCTTTTCATGCGCCGTGTAGTAGCAGGCGACGCCGTCGATTATGGGGTCGTCGATCGCATAGGTGGCGAGCTTGTCATTCGGCGTGAGAAGCTTGAAATCCACAGATTTGCGGAAGATGAGATCCGGCCCGTTCTGCGCAGAGGCGGGCGCGGCGCCGAAAGAGAGCGCGAAAACCGTCGAAATCAGAGCCAGCACTTTGGAACGCTTCATGTCGGCAACCTCCTAGATCACGCCGCCTGTGAGCGAAATCGCCCAAAGGCGGATAACGTGATCGATCCAAAAGTTAGAGCGCGCTCTATGCGAAAAACCGGGTTCCACTATTGTCACGGGCCGCGATCTAGCGACGCCGTCGCGGATATGGGCGAGGTAGTGCGGCAAGTGAAGGGCTTCGACCGTGGGCTGAGCAAAAAAATCGCAAGTCGCCAGGGCGCTGGCGGCGCGCCGCCGGCGCCTTGTTGCCGACATTATGCGCGGGACAATCTGGGCGCGTTTGATCCGCAGGCGGCATTGGCGAGAATGGCGCGATTCGTCGCCAGTCTGCGCGTCAAAATCATGCGGCCGCACAAGCAGTTCTTCTGCCTTCTTTCGAAACCGTGAAAGAGCTAAAACTCCAATGAGGCCGCGACCATAGACCTTCTTCCAACGATAGGCGCCTCCAGGCGGTGGAAACTGACGGTCGCCGCCGGCATGGCGTTCGGCCTCTTCGTCGTTTCGCCCGCCGCGGCCGAAAGCCCCTACTGCACGGAGTTGCGGGCGCAGATCGCCCGCGCCGGCGCCAGCAGTCGCGCCGGACAATTTCAAACGGCGGCGGCCAAACAGCGCGGCGAATATGCCCGCGTCGCCGCGAAAGGCCATGCGCTCGGCTGCGACCGCGGCCAGTTCCTGTTCTTCGGCGCGCCTCAGTCCCCCCAATGTGGACAGATCAACGCGCAACTCCATCAGCTCTCGGGCGCCATCGCCTCTTATGACCATGCGGTCGCGGACGACGGCGGCCAGCGCCAGGCCCTCGCCGCCCGCTACGACGCGGAATGCCGCAATCCTCAGGCCGCACAGGCCCGCCTTGCGCGGCCGCGGAACTTCTTCGAAGAGCTGTTTGGCATTGGGCCCCAAAACCCGGCGATCATGGAGCCCGATCAGTCGCTCGAACCTTTGGACGAAACGCCGCGCGGGGGACCGATGGCGATCTGCGTGCGCGATTGCGACGGCGGTTTTTTCCCCATCAGCTATTCGGCGCGCAGCTCCAATCTCGATGATCTCGCGGCGATGTGCCGGGCGCTTTGCCCCAATGCCCAAGTGAAGCTCTATACGGCGTCGCAATGGAAGGGCGTGAGCTCCGCCCTGTCGATAGACGGGCAAGCTTATTCGGACCACCCCAACGCGTATAAATTCGAGAAGACCTATGATCCGGCCTGCGGCTGCAAGCCGCCTGGCCAATCCTGGTCCGAAGCGCTCGCCGAGGCGGAGCGCCTCATCGCCGAGCGCAACGCCAAAGATCAGGTCGTCACCGCCGAACAGGCCGAGCAATTGTCACGGCCGCTTCCGCCCGGCGTCGCACGCCCGCGAAAAGGAAGAGGATCGGCCCCGGCGCCGGCGCCCATCGCCGCCGAACCAGCAGCCGCGCAGCCCGCGGCGGCGCAGCCTGCGCAAGAAGGCGCGGCCGCCGCGCCGGAAACCTATCGCGAGGTGGTCGGACCGGACGGCGTCAAGCGCCGCGTGCGGGTCGTCGCGCCGGCGCTATAGGCGCGTCAGGCGCCTTATCAAGGCATATGCGCCTTCACCGTCTCGATCAGCTGTTTGATCGAGAAGGGCTTGGCCAAGAAGCCGAAATCGCCTTCGGGAAGATTCTTGGCGAAGGCCTCTTCGGCATAGCCTGAAACAAATATGACCTTCGCCTTGACGCCGCGCTTGCGCAGTTCGGCAAACATGGCGGGGCCGTCCATCTCCGGCATCACGACGTCGGAGACGATGAGGTCAATCTTGCCGTCGACCCGATCGACGACCTCGAGCGCCTCCATGCCCGTCGTCGCTTCAAGAACCGTGAATCCGCGCGAACTCAGGGCGCGCGCGCCAATCGAGCGCACGGCGTCTTCATCTTCGACCAGCAGAACCACGCCCTGCCCCGTATAATCCGCAGCGCCTTTGACCGACTCGGACTCTTTGGACGTCTCCTTCTCCTCCGGCACGTATCGCGGAAGGAGGATGCGGAAAGCCGTGCCGCGTCCGACTTCGCTGTCCACCAAAATGAAGCCGCCCGACTGTTTGATGATGCCAAAGACCGTCGACAGGCCGAGGCCCGTGCCTTTCCCAACCTCCTTCGTCGTAAAGAAGGGCTCGAAAATTTTCTCCTTCACATCGGCGGGAATGCCGCCGCCAGTGTCCTCGACTTCGACAAGCACATAATCCGCTGGCGGCAGCGCCGCCTCATCGAAAGATGCGCACTCCGAGGCGGCGACGTTGCGCGTGCGGATCTGCACCCGCCCGCCAGATTCTTGCATAGCATCGCGCGCGTTGACGACGAGATTGATGATCACCTGCTCGAACTGAGTGATGTCCGCCTTCACGAACCACAGGTCGCGTCCGAGACGCAGTTCAAGTTCGTTCTTCTCGCCGACGATGCGGCGCAGAAGATTTTGCACTTCGGAGAGCGCATCGCCGAGCTGCAAAACCTGCGGGCGCAGAGTCTGCCGGCGAGAAAAGGCGAGCAATTGGCGAGTCAGACCCGCGGCGCGGTTAGCTGTTTCCTTGATCTGGCGGATGTCGCGAAAGGCAGGATCGGTCGGCCGGTGACTGGAGAGCAGCAAATCCGAATAGCCGATGATCGCCGTCAGCATATTGTTAAAGTCATGTGCGATGCCGCCAGCGAGCTGGCCCACCGCATTCATCTTCTGCGATTGCGCGAACTCTTCTTGCAGCTTGCGCTGCTCGGTCGTGTCGAGCGCATAGACCATCGCGCCCTTCTTGCCGGCGTCCTCGGTTGACGAAACAAAGAATCGCGCCGAACGCGGCGCGGCGGCGTCCTCCTCGAAGACCACATTTACTGGGCGGATTTCTCCCTCGCCGTCGATCGCCTCTTCGATTGCGGCCCGCAAGGCGGCGCCGTCGCGTTCGCCGAGTCCCGCAAGCACCGACCAAGGCGCCGCAGCCTTGCCCTGCCCGGACTTCAGCGCCTGCGGCAACAATTTGGCGAAAGCTGCGTTCGACGTCAGCACGCGACCTTCCCCGTCGAGCGTCGCCATCGCCATCGGAGTCGAGTTGAAGAAGCGCGCGAAACGCACTTCAGCGGCGCGCAAATCCTCTTCCGGTTGTTCGCCGGACGCGCGATTGAGCACCAGAGTCCGAGAGGGGCCGGCTTCGCCGTCCTGGCCAAAAGCCACCTGATGCAGCAGCCTGACGGGAAGCGACTTGCCGCTTCGGCAGCGCATGTCGAGGTCGATCTGCTCTGTGCGCACATCGCCTGGCGCGCCGGACATCGCTGCGAGAAGCGCCGCGCCATTATTGGCGAAGATGGAGGAGAGCGTCGCGCCGCCGGAACCGACATGGGTCAGGTCGTAGCCCAGCCAGCCGGCGAGCGTTTTGTTCATATAAGAGACGGCCCCTTCCGGACTCGCGGAGAAAAAGCCGGCGGGGGCGTGATCGAGAAAGTCGATCGCGTGCTGAAGCTCCTGGAAGACGTTCTCCTGCCGTTGTCGATCGGCGGTGACGTCGGCCACCGCCCAAAGGCAGAACCGGCCTGAAGCCGCCGCCAGCGGCCGCACGCGGATCCGGTACCAACCAACCGCCGCCTGTCCCGAGAGCGGGGGGGAAAGCCGCAAATCCTCGCTATGCGAGACGCCGGCGCGCGCCGCCTGCGCAAGCCTGTAGATCGCCTCAGAGACTTCGGGCGGGCCGGAGAACAGCCGCTCGACTGGCTGAACGCCGGAAGCCTCCTTCGCGCCGCACATCGCCCTGTAGGCTTCATTGGCGTAGACGATGCGCGCGTCTCCCCTCGTGACGAGCAGCCCCTCGCCGAACGTATCGGCGATAAGCTTTACCAAGTCATTGCCCGCGGTGCGGCCGGAGAAATGGATCAGCCCCAGCGTATACGCGAGAAGAACAAAGATTCCGGCGACGCCGACAATCGCCAGCGCGAGAATGGCGACACGCGGCGCAAGGTCCGAAGGGGTCCAAAAATAGGCGGCGGCCGCGCCGATCAGCGTGATGACGAGCGCGACCGCCAATCCCACATTCGTGGGCCGCTCGCTGCGCTCTAAGGCGGACGATTCCGTCCTGTCGGTCATTTCTTAACCACCCGCGCGATATATCGCCGATCGCGGCGGCCATGCGGAGGCCGGCGCGTTGATCTTTACCGAACCGACGCTCACAGAATCACTCAAAAGTGTGGCCGCGGAGACGAATAATAGCAAACCCGGAAGTCGAAGCAGGGCGCTGATTCGTCAAACATTAACCATTCATTAACCTTTTTTCGGCGCTTGCCAGGAAAGCTGTTAATTTGGCAAGGTCACCCGCGTCCGAACGAGAGAACAGTCGTTTATGCCCGATAAATTCACTCAACTGCTGCCAGCGCTCGGAGCGCTCGTCGCGTTCCTCGTCGCTGCGGTGCTCGTGCTGTATATTTTCCGTCTGCTCTTCGGACGCCGAATTCGTTCGCCGGGAGGCCGCAGCCGCGCTAAACGCCTGGATGTCGTAGATGTTTTTGATCTCGACCGCGAGCGCCAGCTTGTCATCGTGCGGCGCGACAACGCCGAACATCTGCTGCTGATCGGCGGGCCTAATGACATCCTCATTGAGCCGAGCATCCGGATCGAACCCGCTTTAAGCCGCGCGCCGGAGCCGCGCCCCGCTCAGCCGGGAGCTGCCTCAAACTGGCCGGCCGGCCCTTCCGCTCCGCCAAAAGAGCCCGAAACGCCGCTGCCGAGACCCGCCGCGGCAGGCCCACTCAATCTGCCGCCGGACCTTTTCGCGCCGGCGCCCGCGAAGGCCCCCGTTGCGCCGCCGCCGACGGCAGCGCCCGGAGGCCCAAGAATTTCCAGCCCGGCCGCGCCCCCGCCGCCGCGACCCGCGCCGCCACGCTCGCCGACACCGCCGTTCCTTGCGCGCGCCCAGCAGCGATTTGCGCCACGTCCAAAGGAACAGACATCGCCGCCGGAGTCCGCTACGCCGGCTCCGCCAACCTCTCCAACAGGGGCTCCGCCGCCGGCGCCCGCCGCCAAGCCCGCAGGGCCGCCGCCAGCTGCGCCGCCTGCTGCGACAAGACCTGCTGCGCCGCCGCCCGCGTCGCCGCCTCCGCCCAAGCCCGGAGCCGCGCCCCCGCCACCGCCGGCTCCCGCTGAAGCGGATCCGCTGGACTCGCTTGAAGCCGAGATGGCCCGCCTGCTCGGCCGCCCGGACGAAAAGCAATAAGTTATATGGCGTCGCGACGAGCGACGCCCTTAGCTCTTTTGCCGGAAGCGCGTTCTCTGAACTTAGTCGTCCCGATAGACTTTTTCGCGCCGTTCGTGACGCTCCTGCGCCTCGATCGACAAAGTCGCGATCGGACGCGCGTCTAGGCGTTTTAGAGAGATCGGCTCGCCCGTCTCCTCGCAATAGCCGTAACTGCCGTCTTCGAGGCGCGTCAGCGCCGCGTCGATCTTGGCAATGAGCTTGCGTTGCCTGTCGCGCGCCCGAAGCTCTATCGCGCGATCGGTTTCGGACGACGCGCGGTCTGCAAGGTCGGGATGATTTTCATTTTCATTCTGCAAAGCGGCGAGCGTTTCGCGACTTTCGTGCAGAATGTCTTCCTTCCAAGCCAGCAGTTTGCGCCGGAAATATTCTCGCTGCCGATCGCACATAAAGGGTTCGTCTTCGGAAGGCTTATAAGTCTCTTCCAGATCCACCGCCATCTCGCGAATCCTTAATTAGCCCATAGGCGACGCCTATATAGACGCGACCGGCGCCACTTACAATCATTCCTCGCGCCGCGCTCACTCCATAGCTCTACGCAAATTTTCGTCGATCTTGTCCAGGAAGCCTGTCGTCGAGAGCCATTTCTGATTGCAGCCGACAAGCAAGGCCAGATCCTTGGTCATGAAGCCCGACTCGACGGTCGCCACGCACACTTCCTCAAGCGTGCGCGCAAACCGGGTCAGATCGTCATTCCCATCGAGCTTGCCGCGATGGGCGAGCGCGCGCGTCCAGGCGAAAATCGACGCGATCGAGTTAGTCGAGGTCTCATGGCCCTTCTGATATTCGCGGTAGTGGCGCGTCACCGTGCCATGGGCCGCTTCGGCCTCGACGATCTTGCCGTCTGGCGTCATCAGTACGCTCGTCATGAGGCCGAGGGATCCGAAGCCCTGCGCGACGGTGTCGGACTGCACGTCGCCATCGTAATTCTTGCAAGCCCAAATGTAGCCGCCGGACCATTTGAGCGCCGAGGCGACCATGTCGTCGATCAGACGATGCTCGTAAGTGAGGCCGAGCGCCTCGAATTTCGACTTGAACTCGGCGTCGTAAATCTCCTGGAACAGATCCTTGAATCGGCCGTCATAGGCTTTGAGGATGGTGTTCTTGGTCGAAAGATAGACTGGATATTTGCGGGTGAGCCCATAGTTGAACGTCGCGCGCGCAAACTCGCTGATCGATTCGTCGAGATTATACATCGCGAGCGCAACGCCGGAGCCGGGAAAGCTGAAGACTTCCTTTTCGATGACGTCGCCGTCGACGCCTTCAAATTTGATCGTCAGACGGCCCTTGCCCGGCACTTTGAAGTCGGTCGCCTTATATTGGTCGCCAAAAGCGTGACGCCCGATGATGATCGGCTGCGTCCATCCGGGCACCAAACGCGGCACGTTCCGGCAGATGATCGGCTCGCGGAAGATGACGCCGCCGAGGATGTTGCGGATCGTGCCGTTCGGCGATTTCCACATCTCCTTGAGATGGAATTCCTTCACCCGCGCTTCATCGGGCGTGATTGTCGCGCATTTGACTCCAACGCCATGTTCTTTGATGGCGTAGGCCGCGTCGATCGTGACCTGATCGTTGGTGGCGTCGCGGTTTTTAATCGAGAGATCGTAATAGATGAGATCGATGTCGAGATAGGGCCGAACGAGTTTCTCTTTGATGGCGGCCCAGATGATGCGGGTCATTTCGTCGCCGTCGAGCTCGACGACAGGGTTTGCAACCTTGATCTTCCGCATGCACCCGCTCCTCCCTTGCCGCGCGCCTTATAGCCTTGGCTAAAGGTTTTGGGTAGCAAACGAGGCGCCTTCCGCTTCGTACGGAAGCGCCCTTCCCCAGGCGCGCTTTCCGCCCTAATTTGCCGCCGCTTTGACGCGAGGAGGCGAATTGGTCGGGGCGGGAACGGATCGCAGCAAGACGGCTTTTTCAGGCGGGCCGGCGATCGTGCTCGTGCGTCCGCAGCTTGCGGTCAACATCGGCATGTGCGCGCGCGCCATGGCGAACTTCGGCCTCTCCGATCTGCGTCTCGTCTCGCCGCGCGAAGGCTGGCCGCGCACCGGCGCCTATCGCAAGGGCGCCTATGCGGCAGCCGCCGGCGCCGTGCATTTGCTCGAAGGCGCCAGGCTCTACGAGAGCGTGCGTGAAGCGATCGAGGACCTTTCCTTCGTCTACGCCGCGACGGCGCGCGGACGCGGCCAGATGAAGCCGGTGATGACGCCGGCGCAGGCGATGTCCGCAACCTCGGCGCGGATGGCGGCGGGCGAAAAGCATGGCGTGCTGTTTGGCCCCGAGCGCACCGGCCTCGACAATGACGATGTCGCGCTCGCCGACGCGATCCTTACATTCCCAGTCAACCCCGCTTATGCCTCGCTCAACCTCGCGCAAGCGGTGCTGCTCACGGGCTATGAATGGTTTCGCGCCGCGCATGGCGACGCCATTCCATTTGATGTCGAAGAACGCTCGCCGCCGGCGACGCGGGAGATGACGCTCGCCTTCTTCGACTTTCTCGAAGGCGAGCTTGATAAGCGCGGCTTCTTCCGCCCGCTGACGAAAAAGCCAGTGATGTCGCGCAATCTGCGCAACATGTTTCACCGCATGGGGCTCACCGAGCAGGACGTGCGCACGCTCTGGGGCATAGTCGTGCGTCTGGTGGAGGGTCCGCGCAGGGAGCCCAAGAAGGCGAGCAGAAAGAAGCAGGCCGAAGGCGCTGACACGTAGGCCGGTTTACCCTCACGGGCGTCGACTCAATGAAACGACTGTTTGCCTTCCCGTCTTGCCGACGGCGGCGGGGCGAGCGGACTGGCCTGATGATGCACGAGCCGCCAACGCTCACCGCTCCAGCGAAACCAATTCGTCGCGAGCAGTAGACCGCCGCCGACCTCCTCGACGCAAAAGACGCGGCCCTCGGCGCCTTCGATGAGCGTCTGCGGGTCGCGCGCCGTCACCGCCTCCTGCGTCGGATTGCGGAAAATGTCGCGGTAGGAAGCGAGAACCGACGAGCGCCCGACAAGCGCCGGCCAGCCGGGATGCACGCAGGAGACGCCTTCCTCACCCCAAAGGTCGCTCATCGCGCCAAGGTCGCGCGCGGCGAAGGCGCGGTAATAGGCGTCGTTGGCGTCGATGAGCGCAGCTTCGTCCATCGATTGACACTGCTGGATTCGCTCGGGCATGGCAAATGCAAGACCGTGCCCGAAGGAATTCGTCGATGGATGGGCTGACGTGGTTCGGGCTTTTCGCGGTGAGCGCAATGCTGCTTGCCTATGCACTGGAGGACCGCAGCCATTGGTTCGTTCTGTGTTTCGCCGTCGCCTGCGCTTTGGGGTCGATCTACGGGTTCCTTCAAGGCGCCTGGCCGTTCGGCCTCGTCGAGGCTGTCTGGTCTGTTGTCGTCCTCAAGCGCTGGCGTCAAAGAGTCTCGCAAGACTGCGGCGAAGCGCTTAAGTAGTTCTCGACGATGTCACAAAGCGCTCGATTTGTGGTATCCGCACTCTTCCCGCCGGCCTTGAACCGGACGCAGGAGTCTCCCGATGTTCATCCAGACCGAAGCTACCCCTAATCCCTCAACGCTTAAGTTCCTTCCGGGCCAGGACGTGCTCGGCCAGGGCGCAATGGAATTTCGTTCGCTCGATGACGCCGCCAATGCGCCGCTGGCGCAGGCGCTGCTCTCGATCGATGGCGTCGAAGCGGTGATGTATGGCGCAGATTTCGTCTCGGTGACGAAGGATAGCGCAGAGTGGCCGCATCTGAAGCCGGCTATCCTCGGCACGATCATGGAGCATTTCGCCTCTGGCGCGCCGCTCTTAATCGAAGGCGCGGCGCCGGCGCAGTCCGGTGGCGAATTTTACGACTCCGGCGACGCGGAGACGGTCGCCACGATCAAGGAGCTGCTCGAAACGCGGGTGCGTCCGGCGGTCGCCGGCGACGGCGGCGACATCGTTTTTCGCGGCTTTAAGGATGGCGTCGTCTATCTCACAATGAAAGGCGCCTGCTCCGGATGTCCGTCGTCCACGGCCACGTTGCGACATGGCATCGAGAACCTGCTCAAGCATTTCCTGCCGCAGGTGAAGGCGGTCGAGCCGGCCTAAAGGGCTTGGCGCGTTCGGAGCTACGTTGATCGCGCTCCGAAAACGGTCATAATCCGGGAATCATGCGAATCCTTGCGATTGACACCGCTCTTCCAGCCGTCTCGGCCTGCGTGCTGGATCATGATGCGGCGGAGCCGATCGCCGCTGACACTATGGAGATGGACCGCGGCCACGCCGAGGCGCTTCTGCCGTTGCTCAAACGCATCATGAGCAAGGTCGAGGGCGGCTTCGCTTCGGTCGATCGCATCGCCGTGACAGTGGGACCCGGTTCGTTCACCGGCATTCGCATCGGCCTCGCCGCCGGCCAGGCCATTTCCCTCGCCTGCAAGGCCGAAATCGTCGGGGTCTCGACGCTCGCCGCGCTTGCGGCGCCGCTGATCCTCGATCCTTTCGACGGCGTCGTCGCGGCGGCGATCGACGCACGCCACGGCAAGGTCTACATCGCCGCTTTCGGTCCGGATGGACGACCGGTGCTGACCCCGCGCCGGGTGAGCGCGCATGAAGCGCTGCGCGCTCTCGGGACCGGCCCGCTGCTTCTCACCGGGTCCGGCGCGCCGCTCCTCGCCAGGGAGGCGCGGGCCCGCGGCGTTCCGGTCAAGATCGCAAGCGAACAATCCGCGCCCGATATCGCCGTCGTCGCCCGGTTGGGACTCGCCGCGCAGCCCGAAACTGCGCCCGCGCGCCCGCTTTATCTTAAAGAGCCAGACGTCACCGCGCCGGGCAGTCGGCCGGAAGCGCCGAAAAACGCTGGCACCGAGCACGACGCGGCGGGCCCTCATACTGCCGCCACAGCGCAGGCGTGAACTTGGGCCATGACGCTGCTTTCGTCCTTTTTCGCCAAGCCGACATTCATCATCGAACCTATCGGCGCTGAGCGCGCCGAGGATTGTGAACGCCTACACGGCGCTTCTTTCGCCTTCGGCTGGTCGAAAATCGACTTCGAGAACTATCTGGCCGATGCGCATATCGTCGCCGACGGCGCGGTCGCCGAGAATCGCAAAGCCGAGCTCGGGGGCTTCATATTGTCCAGATTGACGCCGCCCGACGCTGAAATCCTCACTTTCGCCGTCGACCCGTCGCGCCGCGGCGCTGGGTTGGGACGACGCATTCTAGAAAAACACCTGGAGAATCTCGAACGCGGCGGCGCCAGACTCGTCTTTCTCGAGGTCGCTGACGACAACGAGGCCGCGCTGAAGCTCTATGGCCGGGAAGACTTCAAGGAGATCGGAAGACGCGAGAACTACTACCAGCGCGCCAATGGCGAACGCCGCGCCGCGATCAATCTGCGCCTGGAGATCTGAGCGCCGATTACCTTGTTTGAGGCGGAGATTGGCCGCTGGCAACTCGTAGAATGCCGCCTGGCGCGATTTTTTCGAACGGGACGAAGCAAATATCCTTATACTGCCTATTGCGTATAGGACTCGAGGCGAGTCGCGAAGCGGAGCGACAGAGATAAGCACGCAAGTTTTGAACGCGGTGGAAGAAGAAGAGCGGTCTGCGCCTACTGAGCGCGCACCAGCGAAAGTTCTGGTCAAGTCATACGGCTGCCAGATGAACGTCTATGACGCGACGCGCATGGCGGACCTGCTTGGCCGCGAAGGCTATGCGGAGACCAACAGCGAAGAAGACGCTGATCTCGTCATCCTCAACACGTGCCATATTCGCGAAAAGGCGGCGGAAAAAATCTATTCCGAACTTGGCAAGCTGGCGATCGCAAAGCGCGCGCTGAACGCACAAGGCCGCGATATGAAAATCGTCGTCGCCGGCTGCGTCGCGCAGGCCGAGGGCGAAGAGGTGCTCAAGCGCCAGCGCGCGGTAGACCTCGTGGTCGGTCCGCAAAGCTATCATCGCCTTCCGGAATTGCTTCGCCAAGCAAAGAAGGGCGCTCGGGTCGCCGATACGGATTTCGCCGTCGAGGACAAGTTTCGCACTTTGCCCGCGCCAAGCCGCGCGCAAATTCGAACGCGCGGCGTTTCGGCTTTCGTCACCGTGCAGGAGGGCTGCGACAAATTCTGTTCGTTCTGCGTTGTGCCCTACACGCGCGGCGCCGAAGCGTCGCGTCCCGTCACAGAGATCATTGCCGAAACGAAGCGCCTCGTTGACGCGGGCGTTTGCGAGATCACGCTGATTGGGCAGAATGTCAACGCCTATCGCGGGCTGGATGTAGATGGCCGCGAATCGAATCTTGCTCGACTGCTCGATCGGCTGGCGCGGATCGAAGGGCTGACGCGTCTGCGCTACACGACAAGTCATCCAGTCGACATGGCGCAGGAGTTGATTGACTCGCATGGCGCGATTCCAAAGCTCATGCCCTATGTGCACCTACCGGTTCAATCCGGTTCGGACCGCATTCTGAAAGCGATGAACCGCAAGCACGGCGCAGACGCATATCTTTCAATTGTCGAGAAGATCCGAAAGGTTCGGCCGGATGTGGCCCTGTCGTCGGATTTCATCGTTGGGTTCCCAGGCGAAAGCGACGCCGACTTCGAGGCGACGATGGCGCTGGCGCGTGGCGTAGGATTCGCATCAAGCTTCTCATTCAAATATTCGCCGCGGCCGGGCACGCCGGCCGCCGATCGCGACGATCAAATCGAAGAGAAGGTGAAGAGCGAACGACTCGCCGCGCTGCAGGCACTGCTTGAAGAACAACGGCAAGCGTTTAACGCAGCGACGGTTGGCCGAGAGGTAGACGTGCTTTTTGAGAAGCCCGGCCGACACGAGGGGCAAATCGCGGGCAAGAGTCCCTATATGCAGGCTGTGCATGTTGAGGGGCCGACCGAGCTAATTGGCCGGGAAGCGAGTGTGAAGATCATCGCGGCGGGCTCCAATTCATTGGGCGCACGACTCATGAGCGAGGAGGCGAAGGCTTGACGACAATCGACGACCCGTTGCTCGCCGCACGGGAACGGGAAGCGACTGAGCCCGAAGCGGAAATCACGCTCGCTTTTGAAAATAATCGTCACGCTTCGCTCGTTTTCGGCCTCTACGACCAAAATCTCGCCAAGATCGAACGACGGCTGCGCGTCTCCTCCTTCGCCAATGGCAATCACGTAACTCTCAAAGGCAAGGCTGAGGCCTGCGAGCACGCGCGCCGCGTGCTCGAGGCGCTTTATGAGCGTGTGGCTCTGGGGCAGACAATCACTCTTGGCGACGTCGACGGCGCGATCGAAGAGACCGCGCGTCAGCGCAGCCTATTTCCTGATTCCGAGCCCGCGCGCGGCGCTTTCGAACAGATCATGACCAGGAAGCGCGGTTCGGTGCGCGCGCGCAACGCCGCGCAGGACCAATATTTGCGCGCGCTCAAGCGCTACGAATTGGTCTTCGCGGAAGGCCCTGCCGGCACCGGCAAGACTTGGCTCGCGGTCGGCCACGCCGTTCAGTTGATGGAGCAAGGCGCGGTCGAGAGATTGATTTTGTCGCGTCCAGCGGTCGAAGCCGGCGAACGTCTCGGCTTCTTGCCCGGCGACATGCGCGACAAGGTCGACCCCTATCTCCGTCCGATCTATGACGCGCTCCATGATTTCATGGATGCGCGGATGGTCGAGCGCGGCATGCAGACCGGTCTCATCGAAGTCGCGCCGCTTGCTTTCATGCGCGGGCGCACGCTGACGCGAAGCTGCATCCTGCTCGACGAAGCGCAAAACGCCAGTTCGATGCAGATGAAGATGTTTCTGACCCGGCTTGGCGAAGGCTCGCGCATGATCGTGACCGGCGATCCATCGCAGACTGACCTGCCGCCCGGACAAAAGTCGGGCCTCTCGGAAGCGGTCACCCTGCTCTCCGATCTCGACGTCGTCGGCCGGGTGAGATTTTCGGAAGGCGACGTCGTGCGTCACGATCTTGTGCGCCAAATCGTTGGAGCCTATGAGCGCGCCGCGCGCGCCAACAAGCAGCCGCGCGGGGAAGCCTGACTTTGGAGATCGACGTTAATGTTGCGGCGCCTGCCTGGCGGCGGGTCGTAGATTTGGAAGATTTCGCGAAACAATGCGTTCGTCAGAGTCTTGCCGCAAGCGGCGCCGCTCTCGCGCCGCAATGTGAGCTTAGCGTCACATTCTGCGACGATGCGGCGATCCGGGCGCTCAACGCCGAGTGGCGGGGCAGGGATCAGCCGACGAATGTTCTGTCTTTCCCAACTCCTGGCGCGCTTGAGCACAAGCCTCTCCTTGGCGATGTCATCATCGCCTACGAAACTGTGGCCAGGGAGGCGGAGGAGCAGGGCAAGCTTTTGCGCGCCCACACGGCCCATATGGTCGCGCATGGATTTCTGCATCTGATCGGATATGATCACCAGACCGCCGCAGAAGCCGAGCGGATGGAGTCGCTGGAGCGTAAGATCGCAACAGCGCTAGGATTTCCCGACCCATATGCAGACGGGCCGGCGGGCGGAGCGAATTGAACTAAGCGCATGTCGACGCAATACGATAACGCCGACGATCCAATTCCATTA
Organism: Methylocystis sp. B8; assembly: GCF_005771425.1. GTDB lineage: Bacteria > Pseudomonadota > Alphaproteobacteria > Rhizobiales > Beijerinckiaceae > Methylocystis. The sequence continues at coordinate 41,208 of NZ_VBTZ01000007.1, forward strand.
AGGCGAACTGGCGAGGGATCACGCCCCAACCTCATCGACAGGCTGCGCGGCCTTCTTGGTTTCGCCCCAGCCTCAGTGCGCGAGGACATCGAAGACAGGCTCGAAGAGTCTGCGGGCGACGTGACGCCGCACGAGCGCGCGCTTTTGAAAAACGTGCTCGGTCTGCACGATATGCGCGTCGATGACGCGATGATTCCGCGCGCCGACATCATTGCGATTTCGCTCGACGCGCCGCTTCGCGAAGCGCTGGAACTGTTCCGCAACGCTGGCCACTCGCGGCTGCCTGCCTACGCCGATACGCTCGACGACCCGCGCGGAATGATCCACATCCGCGATTTCGTCACTCATATTGCCTGTTGCGCCGATCGGCGCGAGAGCGCCGGCGCCGCGACGGGCGAACCGAAGAGGATCGATTTCGACACGCCGCTATCGCAGGCCAATTTGCTCAAACCGGTGCTGTTCGTGCCGCGCTCGATGCCAGCGCTCGATCTTTTGATCCGGATGCAGGCGACGCGCACGCATCTGGCGCTCGTCATCGACGAATATGGCGGCACCGACGGCCTCGTGACGATCGAGGACATCATGGAGATGATCGTCGGCGACATCGAGGACGAACATGACGTCGTCGAGGAGTCAGTTTTCGTCGCGCTCGAGAACGGCGACTACATCATTGATGGCCGCGCCGACCTCGACGAAGTCACGGCGAGGCTCGGCGTGGACTTCAGACTCGAAGACACGCCTGCCGAAGTGACAACGCTCGGAGGCCTTGTCGCCTGGCTCGCGGGTCGCGTGCCGATGCGCGGAGAGATCATTCCAACGCCGGTCGAGGCGTACGAGTTCGAGATCGTTGATGCGGATCCCCGACGGTTGGGCAAGCTGCGTGTGCGGGCGCGACGGCCGGCGTGAAAGGACCCTGGCGCGTAAAATTGTCCGCTGAATCGCTTTAAAGTCGGCCCGGGCCGATTCGCAGGGCTTTGAGGTCCGATGGCGCAACTTGCCGAGATCGCCGACGCAGGCGCGACGGCGCCCTCCCTTCCGCAACGTATCGTTCTCGCCCGCGGCTGGACGCGGCGCGCCATAGCATTTTGCGCAGGCGCCGCCGGCGCTCTCGCCCTCGCGCCATTCGACTTCATTCCCGCCATGTTCGCAACGCTCACCGTCGCCGTTTGGCTCATCGACGGCGCGGCGGAGAGCGAAAATTCAAATCGTTTCGCCCTGGCGCCGATCCTCTCGGCCGCTGGCGCCGGCTGGTGGCTGGGCTTCGGCTACTTCGTGGCGGGCCTCTGGTGGATGGGCGCCGCAATGCTCGTCGAGGCCGACCAATTCGCCTGGGCCCTCCCCCTTGCGGTGTTCGGGCTGCCGGCGGTTCTTGCGCTCTTTCCGGCGGCAGGGTTCGCTGCAGCGCGCCTTTTGTGGTCGACGGGCGGCGCCCGCGTCTTTGCGCTCGCCGCGGGATTGGGCGCCGCAGAGTGGCTGCGCGGCCATCTGTTCACGGGTTTCCCCTGGAATGATTTCGGCATGACGCTCGCCGGCGCCGGCCCCCTGGCCCAGACGGCGTCTCTCGTCGGCCTCTATGGCCTCGACATTCTCGCGATCGTCATTTTCGCCGCGCCAGCAACGCTCATCGATCGCCGCCCTCGCGGCGCCGGCCGAATTAACTGGACCATGTTGGGCGCAACGGTTCTCGCCGTGCTGATGCTCGCCTATGGCGCATTTCGGCTCGGCGCGAACGAAACCGAATACGTCGAAGGCGTCACACTGCGCCTGATGCAGCCAAATCTTCCTCAGGACGCGAAGTTTCGCCCCGAGAACGGCGAGTGGATATTGCGCCGCTATCTCGCCCTCTCGGAAGGCGCCACGGAAGCGCGGCCTTCCGGACTCGCCGGAGTCACCCATCTCATCTGGCCTGAGTCGGCGTTTCCCTATGTTCTTTCCAACCATCCGGAGGCGGTGACGGCGATCGCCCGCGCGCTTAAGGGAGGCATGCTTTTGACCGGCGCCGCGCGGGCCGAAGGCGAAGGCGGCGGACGCCGCGGCAGGATTTTCAATTCGATCGAGGCGCTGCAAGGAGAGACGATCCTCGCCTTCTACGACAAGGTTCATCTCGTTCCATTCGGCGAATATCTGCCGCTCGAGGAACTACTGCGGCCGCTTGGAATCAACCATCTCGTTCCGGGCATATGGGACCGCGGCGCGGGTCCGCGCCTACTCGCCGCGCCGGGTCTACCGCCGATCGCGCCGCTCATCTGCTACGAGGCGATTTTCTCGGGCGAGACGATACAGCCCGGCGCGGCAGAACGGCCGCGGCTCTTCCTCAACGTCACTAATGACGGATGGTTCGGCCACACGACCGGCCCCTATCAGCACTTGGCGCAAGCGCGCCTTCGCGCCATTGAGGAAGGCCTGCCGATGATCCGCGTCGCCAATACTGGCGTCTCGGCGATCATCGACGCCTACGGCCGTATGCTTCAGTCGCTTCCGCTAGGCCAAGAAGGCGTCATTGACGGACGCCTGCCGAAAGAGGCGGCGTCTACCGCCTTTGCCCTTCATGGTGCGTTGGCCTTTCCGTTGCTCCTTGCGGCGGCGACGGCGTTGGCCTTGCTCGGCGCCGCCCGTCGTTAGCTATTTTCGCTCGCATGGCGCGCTCATGGCGGCTCGCTTCGTCGGAAACAATCTTGGCGGCAAGCTAAGCGCTTGTCTTAAGGGGAGGATGCTGCAAGATTTTCATGGCCTGCGGCGCATATCGCCTATCCCCGGGAAAAGTCCGGCTTATGCGGGAAGGATCGAATCTGACCGCCACAATGCTGATATTGTTTTAAATTCAGATACTTGCTAGCTATACTCGCTTGCGCCCGCGCGAAGCCGTCAAAGGAACAGGAATGGTAGAGTTGAAGAAGGCGCCAGATCCGATCGATCGTCATGTCGGCAGCCGCGTGCGGATGCAGCGCACTCTCATGAAAATGAGCCAGGAGAAGCTTGGAGAAGCGCTCGGAATCACTTTCCAGCAAGTGCAGAAATACGAGAAGGGGACCAATCGCATCGGCGCGAGCCGCCTCCAGCAGATTTCGAAAATTTTGAAAGTGCCGCCATCGTTTTTTTTCGAAGACGCGCCGGGCGGCCCGTCAGCGCAATCCGGGGGATTTGCGGAGGAATCCTCTTCCCAATACGTGGTCGATTTCCTGTCCACGTCGGAAGGCCTGCATCTCAATCGCGCCTTTGCCCGTATCCGCGACCCCAAGGTGCGCAAGCGCGTGCTCGATCTCGTGACGACGCTCGCGGAGCAGTCCGAGCCCTCGGGGAAGTAGCGATCTCGTTCTCCAAAACGAACGATTAGGGCTTTTCGGCTTGACGCACCGAACGGGCGCTGGCAGATGGACCCGCCTGCTCCGCAGTTATTCAACTCTTCCTCGAAGCGATCGGAGATCGGAAGTGACCCGGAAGAATTATCTTTTCACGAGCGAGTCCGTTTCCGAAGGCCATCCGGACAAAGTGTGCGACCGCATTTCAGACGAGATCGTTGACGAGTTTTTCCGTGAGGGTCCGAAGGCGGGCATCGACCCTTACGCCATTCGTGTCGCGGCCGAAACTCTGGCGACGACAAACCGCGTCGTCATCGCTGGCGAAGTGCGCGGACCGCATATCCCCTTCGAGCGCATCACCGAGATCGCGCGCAACGCCATTCGCGCCATCGGTTATGAGCAGCGCGGCTTCCACTGGAACACCGCGAATGTGGAAGTGCTGCTGCACGAGCAGTCGGTCGACATCGCGCAGGGCGTTGACGCCGCCGGTAACAAGGACGAAGGCGCGGGCGACCAGGGCATCATGTTTGGCTATGCCGTGCGCGAAACGCCGGAACTGATGCCGGCGCCGCTCTATTATTCGCACAAGATTTTGGAGCGGCTCGCGGAGGCGCGCCACAGCGGCAAGGAAAAGGGCCTCGGCCCCGACGCCAAGAGCCAGGTCACCGTTCGCTATGTCGAGGGCAAGCCCGTCGAGGCGACGCAGATCGTGCTGTCGCATCAGCATGTCGACGAAAGCCTGTCGCCCGGCGACATTCGCAGCCTCGCAGAGCCCTACATCCGCGCCGCGCTACCCGACGGTTGGATCACCAACACGACCGTTTGGCACGTCAATCCGACGGGCAAATTCTTCATCGGCGGCCCGGACGGCGACGCCGGCCTCACCGGCCGCAAGATCATTGTCGACACCTATGGCGGCGCAGCGCCCCATGGCGGCGGCGCATTCTCCGGCAAGGATCCAACCAAGGTCGATCGTTCCGCCGCTTACGCCGCCCGCTACCTCGCCAAGAATATCGTCGCGGCTGGGCTCGCCGACCGCTGCACGCTGCAGTTGTCCTACGCGATCGGCGTCGCCGAGCCGCTCTCGATCTATGTCGATCTGCATGGCACCGGCCAGGTTTGCGAAGAGAAGGTGGAAGAAGTCCTGCCTCAGCTCTTCCGGCTTTCGCCGCGCGGCATCCGCGAGCATCTTCAGCTCAACCGACCCATCTACGCCCGCACCTCAGCTTACGGCCATTTCGGCCGGACGCCTGACGCGGAGGGCGGCTTCTCGTGGGAAAAAACCGACCTCGTCGACCAGCTGCAATCGCATTTCGCGTAAATTCGGCCGATCGAGGATCGATTCGGAAGGCGATTGAAGCGCGGCGCTGCTTGTTCCGTCCCTGTGAGACGGACGAGGAGAAACGCGGCGCGAGACGTCCATCGAGCGCGGCCAGTCAGCGCTTATGAGCGAGACCCCTCAGCAACGCGGCCCCCACGGGCGCCTCTATGGCCGCTCGAAAGGCAAGGCGCTCCGCAAGCATCAGGCCACCCTGGTCGCGGAGCTCCTGCCGCGTCTGTCGCTCGACCTGTCGCAGCCGCCGGCGCCCTTTACGCGAGAAACGCATCTCGAAATCGGCTTTGGCGGCGGCGAGCATTTGATCGCCGCCGCCACTGAGAATCCAGAACTCGATTTTATCGGCTGCGAACCCTTCATCAATGGCGTGGTGAAACTCCTCGCTCGCATCAAAGAACGCGGCCTGACGAACATCCGACTGCATCAGGGCGACGCCGTGGACGTTCTCGACTGGTTACCGGCGGACAGCCTGTCGCGTGTGTATCTGTTCTATCCCGATCCCTGGCCCAAACGGCGTCATCGCAAAAGGCGCTTCATCGCGCGCGACAACCTCGACCGTTTGGCTCGAACGATGCGCGCGGGCGCGGAACTGCGCTTCGCCACAGATATCGACGACTACGCGGCCTGGACCCTGGCGCGCGTGCGCGCACACCCTGCCTTCGGCTGGCGCGCACAGCGCGGCGACGACTGGCTCGCGCCGTGGCGGGGCTGGACCCGAACTAAATATGAAGCCAAAGCCATGGCCCAGGGCCGCAATCCGGTCTATCTGACTTTCGTCCGAGAGCAGCGCTGAGCGGGCGCAATACGGCAAAGCCTCCAAAATCAGACTGCCGAGGACCACGATGAGGGGAGAAGCGCATGGTTGAGACGGCCGGAATGGCTGGCGCGCCGACGACGCCGATCGAAACGACGACGGATCGGTTCCGCGCCGACGTTCTCGACGCGTCGATGCGGCAGATCGTGCTCGTGGATTTCTGGGCGCCGTGGTGCGGACCTTGCCGCCAGCTCGCGCCTGTCATCGAGCGTCTTGTCGCCGCAACCGGCGGCAAGATCGCGCTCGTCAAAATGAACATCGACGCGGACCCGCTGATCGCCGATCAGCTCGGCGTCAAGTCGATCCCTGCGGTCGTCGCCTTTCAACGCGGACGGCCTATCGACGGATTCGTCGGCGCGCTGCCGGAAAGTCAGATCAAGGGTTTTCTAGAGCGGCTTGTGGGCCCTATCGAGGACGAAAGCGATGCGCTGGAAGCGGCGCAGGCGATGATCGCGGACGGCGACCTCGCGGGCGCCGAATCGCTGCTTGGAGAACTTGCCAGCGGCGAAGCGCCCAACGCCAAGGCCGCCGCCGTCTTGATGCGTCTCTATATCGACTCAGGACGTATCGACGACGCCGGGGCGCTCCTCGATGTTCTTCCGGAAGCGGCGCGACGCGACAGCGAAGTCGCGGCCGCGGCGGCCGCGCTTCAGAACGCGGAGCAGGCTCAGGATCTCGGCGAGGTCGACGATCTGAGAAATCGGATCAATTTCGATCCCAACGACCTCCAGGCCTATTTCGATCTCGCGCTGGCGCTCAACGCCAAAGGGCTGCGCGAGGAAGCGGCAGATGCGCTGCTTGAAATCATCCGACGCGACCGTAGTTGGAATGACGATGGGGCAAGGAAGCAACTCATCCAGTTTTTCGAGGCGTGGGGACCGATGGACAAGGCGGCCGTGACCGCGCGGCGGCGGCTGTCCACGCTGCTCTACTCATAGAGAGGCGTTCGCCATATGAGCTTGAACCATCCCTATGCCGACGTCAGCGAATTGCCGACAGTTCTGCCGCTCTTTCCGCTTTCAGGCGCCATATTGCTGCCGCGCGGCGAACTGCCGCTCAATGTCTTCGAGCCGCGCTATCTTGCGATGGTCGACGAGGCCATCGCCGGCGCCCGCCTGATCGGCATGATCCAGCCATTGCCAGGCGACGACACAATCGCCGAAGCGACTAACCTCTATGGCGTCGGCTGCGCCGGACGGATCACGCGTTTCGCCGAGACTGGAGACGGCCGCTATCTCATCACTCTTACCGGCGTGGCGCGGTTTCGCATCCTTGAGGAGCTGACGGTTCAAACGCCATTCCGGCAGTGTCGGGTCAGCTACGACGAATTTGCGGAGGACCTTGAGGCGGGCGCCGGCGCTGACGCGGTCGATCGCGAAAGCATGGTGTCGATGTTGCGCAACTTCGCCGAATGTTCGAAACTCGAAGTCGACTGGGCGAGCATCGACGCGGCTCCGACAGAGACGCTCGTCAATGCGCTGGCGATGATGTGTCCGTTCGGCGACAACGACAAGCAGGCGCTGATCGAAGCGATTGATTTGAAGACCCGCGCGGAAACGCTGATCGCGCTCGCGAAGCTCGATCTCGCGCAGCGGCACGGCAATCGGCCACAGTGGCATTGAGGAAACTGAGCATGACTGACGAACGCGAGCCCGGCGCCGAGAAGCTTGAATCGGGAGAACCGACGCGGATTGACCCCCGCTTGCTCGAAATCCTGGTCTGTCCGCTGACCAAGACCACGCTCGAATATGACAGCGCGCGACAGGAGCTGATCTCGCGCTCGGCGCGGCTCGCCTATCCGATCCGAGACGGCATTCCCATCATGCTGCCTGAAGAGGCGCGTCAGATCGACTGATCGTCTCGTCCGAGATGGACGAACCTGTCGCCTCGAAGCTTCTGGCGCTTCTCGATCTCGAGGAGGTGGGAGAAGACCTCTTCAGGGGGCACAGCCCGTCCTCTTCCGGCCGCCAGGTCTATGGCGGACAGGCGATTGCGCAAGCGCTTGTCGCCGCGACGCGCACTGTGCCCGCCGAGCGTCCCGTTCATTCGCTGCACGGCTATTTCGTACTCGCCGGCGATCCGTCAACGCCGATCGACTTTGCCGTCGAACGCGTGCGCGACGGCAAAAGCTTCACGACCCGGCGCTGCAACGCGACCCAGCGCGGGCACACGATCTTTTCGATGGAGGCGTCATTTCAGCGTCACGAAGAAGGCCTCTCGCACGCGACCCAAATGCCGGACGCGCCGGACCCTGAAAGCCTCGACGACATGCATGCGCTCGTCGAGCGCTTTCGCGCCTTCCTTCCGGAACAGGCCGAGAGCTGGCTCAAGCGCCGAAGCGCGCTCGATATGCGCGTCGTCGCGCCGGACAATGTGTTTTTCCCCGAACGCCGCGCCGCCGGCCAGATGATCTGGTTTCGCGTACGCGGCGCGCTGCCGGACGATCCCGTCATTCACACTGCGCTGCTCGCCTATCTTTCAGACATGACTCTGCTCAATACGGCGCTGCTCGTTCACGGCCTGACCATCTTCGATCCGAAGATCCAGGTCGCGAGCCTTGATCACGCGCTCTGGATTCACGGGCCGCTGCGCGTCGACGAGTGGCTGCTTTATGCGCAGCAAAGTCCGTGGGCCGGCGGCGCGCGCGCCTTGACGCGCGGTCAGATCTTTAGCCGCGACGGCCGACTCGTCGCCTCGGTGAGCCAGGAAGGCTTGGTGCGCCTGCGCGACGCGGCGCGGTCTTGAATGACTGCCCGCGCTGGAGGCAATTGGTCAGATTCTGCATAAATTCTAGGCGCCTAACTGGGCGGCTCCGTCCCGTGCGAAAGCGCCGGCGCGAGCGTGGTTCGGTGAGCGCCAGAGCGCATAGTCGAGGCCTGCAAAGGCAATAGCCGAACCGCGGCTGCAAGCGGCAGCATAGCCGGCGTCACGGTAAAGACGCTTCCCATCAGTAAATTCAGGCGTCAGCGCGGCTGGCACGCCATTTGAAAGCGCCAATGCGCGACGCGGCGGAGTCCTTCCCGCAAGCCGCGACCAAAACGACGCCGTCAAGCGAGCGACGCTCGCCAACGAGGTCGATAACAACAGGATTGGCAGATGAAAATCGTCACAGCGATCATCAAGCCGTTCAAGCTCGATGAGGTCCGCGACGCGCTGACCAACATCGGCGTGCACGGCCTTACCGTGACTGAAGTCAAGGGCTACGGACGTCAGAAGGGACACACCGAAATTTACCGCGGCGCAGAGTATGCGATCAGTTTCTTGCCGAAGCTCAAAATTGAAGTCGCCGTCGATGCGGCCGTCGTCGATCAAGTGATCCAGGCAATCTCCAACACCGCGCGCACCGGACAGATCGGCGACGGAAAGATTTTCGTCACGCCGCTCGAGCGCGCCATCCGCATCCGCACCGGCGAAACCGACGCCGACGCGCTTTGATCGCCCTCCCGCAACATTAGGAGCTTTTGCACATGAAACTTCCTTCGCCTCGAAGCGCTTCTGTCGCTTCGGTCATCGCGGGAGCGGCGATCTTGGCCTTTCTGGCCTTTCCGGCCTTCGCCGCGAATGATCCGACGCCCAATCCTGGCGACACCGCCTGGATGCTGACCTCATCGGCCTTGGTGCTGATGATGTCGATCCCCGGCCTCGCGCTTTTTTATGGCGGCCTGGTGCGCGCCAAGAATGCGCTGTCAATTCTCTCGCAAACTTTCGCGATCGTCGCGCTCGTCGGCGTGATCTGGACGATCTACGGCTATTCGCTCGCTTTCGGCGACGGCGGATCGCTCAGCAATTACATCGGCGGCTTTAACAAGCTGTTCCTGAAAGGCGTGACAGCCGCTTCCAACGCGGCGACCTTCACGCCGGGCCACGTCATTCCGGAATACGCGTATTTCGTCTTCCAGATGACCTTCGCGATGATCACCCCGGCGCTCATCATCGGCGCCTTCGCGGAGCGCATGAAGTTCTCAGCCGTACTGCTGTTCGTCGCCTTCTGGGTGACGGTCATCTACTTCCCGATTGCGCATTGGGTGTGGGGCGTCGCTGATCCGAACGCTCTGGTCGACGCCGCGACGCAGCTCGCAGCAGCTGGCGACGAAGCGGCGAAAGCGGCCGCGCAAGCCAAGATCGACGAGATCAACGGCGCCGTCGGCTGGCTCGCGGGCAAGGGCGCTCTGGACTTCGCCGGAGGCACGGTCGTGCACATCAACGCCGGCATCGCGGGTCTCGTCGGGGCGATCATCGTCGGCAAGCGCATCGGCTTCGGCAAGGAGGCCTTGCCGCCGCATTCGCTCACCCTGTCGATGGTCGGCGCCTCATTGCTGTGGGTCGGCTGGTTCGGCTTTAACGCCGGGTCGAACCTCGAGGCGAACGGCACGACGGCGCTCGCCTTCGTCAACACCATGGTGGCGACGGCGGCCGCGGCGCTCTCCTGGATGATCGTCGAATGGCTGGTGAAGGGCAAACCTTCGATGCTCGGCCTCATCACCGGCGCAGTCGCAGGCCTCGTCGCGGTGACGCCGGCCTCCGGCTACTCTGGTCCGGTCGGCGCCATCGTTCTTGGCCTCGCCGTTTCGCCGATCTGTCTCTTCTTCGTCGATTTCGTGAAGAAGATGGCGGGCTATGACGACGCGCTTGACGTGTTCGGCGTGCACTGCATCGGCGGCATCACCGGCGCGCTGGCGACGGGCATTCTGGTCAATCCCGATCTCGGCGGCGTCGGCATCACCGACTACACCAATCTGGAAACCTACGCGGGAACTTACGACATGGTGACGCAGATGAAGGCGCAAGGCATCGCCGTCGTCGCCACGCTTCTGTGGTCTGGCATCGGTTCGGCGATCCTCTTCAAGCTCGTCGATATCATCGTCGGTCTGAGGCCGACGCCTGATCAAGAGCGCGAAGGCCTCGACATCACCGATCACGGCGAGCGCGCTTACAACTACTAACGGCTTAGTCTCCTGACGCGATGCGAAACGGCGCCCACGGGGGCCGTTTCTTTTTTTACTTGAGTCGTTATCGCGCTAGCTGACGTTGCGCACATCCGTCTCCCATAGGGAGAAGGTGAGCGCACACCGCACGTATTGCCCTCGTCATCGAGCGCCGGCAGATTGTTCGTCATTCGAAGCGAGAGCGAGCGAGCACTATGTCGCGGTTTGTCAGTCGGCGCATTTTCCTTCTTTTCTTAGCTCTTGCGCTTGGAACCCCAATCCTTCCCGCCCGCGCCGCCGAACGCGTCGTCAATCTCACTTTCGTCGTCTTCAGCGATATCTATGAAATGGCTGAAAGGGACGGACGCGGCGGGTTCGCGCGCGTCGCTGGCGCGATCAAAGCCGAGCGCGCAAAAGCGAAAAACATTCTCGTCGCGCACGCCGGCGACACGCTGTCGCCCTCGCTCACGTCCAGCGTCGATAAGGGCGCGCACATCATCGACCTCCTCAACCGCGCTGGCCTCGATGTATTCACGCCCGGCAATCACGAATTCGATTTCGGCGAAACGGTGTTTCGCCAGCGCATGGGCGAAGCGAAATTCGCACTGCTCGCCGCAAATCTGCGCGACGCCTCGGACCATCCCCTGCCCGGCTTCGCCGACAGCAAAATCATCGACATCGAGGGTATGAAGGTCGGCCTCTTCGGCCTGACCGATGACGAAGCCGCGAGAAGATCTAGTCCCGGAACTCTGAAATTTCTGCCGGCGATCGAGACCGCAAAACTTCAAGCGCAGGCGCTGCGCGACGCCGGCGCCGACCTCGTCGTCGTGATTACGCATTCCGAATGGCAGGACGATCTACGTCTCGTGAAGCTCGGACCGATCGACATCGTTCTGTCCGGGCACGACCATAATCTCCTTGTCGCCTACGACGGACGCGCCGCGCTCGGCGAAACTCAGGCCGATGGCGTCAATCTCGTCGCGATCGACGTAGAGATTCGCAAAGGCTCCGATGGACGAACGCGATGGACGCCAAGGTTTCGCATCATCGACACGGCGGACGTTGCGCCCGACGCCGCGATTGCGGAGAGCGTGGCGCAATATCAAGCTGCGGTCGACAAGGCGCTCGACGTTGATATCGGCGTGACGAAGACGCCGCTCGACAGCCGCAAGACGAGCGTTCGCACGCAAGAGACGGCGATCGGTGACTTTTTTACGGAAGCAATGCGCGTCGCGACAGGCGCAGACGTCGCGATCCTCAATGGCGGCGGCATACGCGGCAATCGGAGCTATGCGCCCGGAACCAAACTGACGCGTAAGGACGTCGCCAGGGAGTTGCCGTTCAACGATAAGGTTGTGACTTTAGAGGTTTCAGGCGCCGATCTGCGCGCGGCCTTGGAAAACGCCGTGTGGATGATCGATAAGGACGCTGGCCGCTTCGGGCAGATTTCCGGCGCCCGAATCGTCGTGCGGCGCGACGCGGTTCCAGGATCGCGCCTTCTATCAATCGAGATCGGCGGCAAACCGCTCGCCGATGCAAAGCTCTATAAAGTCGCGACCACCGATTTTCTCGCGCACGGCAAGGACGGCTATGTCGCGCTTACGCGCGGCAAGCCGCTCGTCAGCGAGCTTGAGGGCCCCCTGCTGACGAGCGTCATTGCCGACGCAATTGAAAAAATCGGCGCGATCGCGCCTGCGGTCGACGGCCGCATCAAGATCGAGTGATCAAAGTCCGCCAAGGCATACATATTTGATCTCGATATAGTCATCGACGCCGTAGCGTGATCCTTCGCGTCCCAACCCAGAATGTTTGACGCCGCCGAAAGGCGCCACTTCGGTCGAAATGAGCGTTTCATTGACGCCGACCATGCCGAACTCCAACTGCTCGGCGACGCGGATGACGCGGGCGACATCGCGACTATAGAAATACGCCGCGAGGCCGTAAGGCGTGGCGTTAGCGAGGCGCACCGCTTCGGCCTCAGTTTCAAACGAGATGAGGGGCGCGACGGGACCGAATGTCTCTTCGTTGAAGATGAGCGAGTCGGCCGGCACATTGGCGAGCACGGTCGGCTGAAAGAAAGCGCCGCCGAGCGCGTGGCGGGCGCCGCCGGTGAGAACCTTTGCGCCATGCGCAATCGCGTCGGCGACGTGACGCTCGACCTTTTCAACCGCCGCTTCTTCGATCAACGGTCCGATGGCGACGCCATCCTGCGTCCCATCGCCGACCTTCAACGCGCGCGCCGCAGCCGCAAGCTTTTCGGCGAAGGCGTCGATGATCGAGGCGTGAACGATAATGCGGTTCGCCGAAACGCATGTCTGGCCGCTATTGCGATATTTCGTTGCGACGGCGCCCGCGACCGCGCGATCGAGATCGGCGTCTTCAAAGATGGCGAGCGGCGCGTTGCCGCCAAGCTCCATCGAACATTTCTGGATGTTCTCGGCCGCCTGTCGCAGCAAGATCCTGCCGACTTCGGTCGAACCGGTGAAGGTCAGCTTGCGCACGAGAGGATTCTTGGTGAATTCGAGCCCGACCGGCGCGGGGTCTTTCGCCGTCACCACATTGACCACGCCCGAGGGCACGCCAGCGCGCTCGGCAAGCTCCGCCAGCGCGAGCGCCGAAAAGGGCGTGAGCTCCGCAGGCTTCACCACCATCGTGCAGCCTGCGCCGAGCGCAGCTCCAACCTTGCGCGCAAACATGGCGGAGGGGAAGTTCCATGGCGTGATCGCGGCCGCGACGCCGATCGCCTGTTTGAAGACGAGCAGACGGCGGTCGGTCGGCCCTGGTATCACGTCGCCGTAAATGCGCCGTCCCTCCTCCGCGAACCATTCGATGAAACTCGCCGCGTAGGCGATTTCGCCGCGCGCCTCGGCAAGCGGCTTGCCCATCTCTGCGGTGATGATGCGCGCGAGCCGTTCCTGATCCGACATGATCAGTTCGAACCAGCGGCGCATCACATGCGCGCGCTCCTTGGCGGCGCCATCCCGCCAGCTTGGCAGCGCTCGTGCGCAAGACTCGATCGCCCGGCGCGTCTCTGCGACGCCCATGTCGGGAACTTGGCCGATGATCTTGCCAGTAGCCGGATTATTAACGGCGAAGGTTGCGCCATTCTCGGCGTCGACCCACACGCCGTCGATAAAACCCTGCTCGCGAAGGCCGAGGTTGATTTGATTCATTTTTTGATGTCCTCTGGCGGCTTGTCGCGCAGTTTTGATAAAAATGCCAAGGCGGCGTGACGGTCCTTATGGGGCCGCTAGCGAACCCGCTAAAAACCGACATAATTGCGGCCCATGGGCAGCGGCCGGCCACGCGCTCCTCCGCCTGAGGTCACTTTTGGCTCATTCCAAGATCGTCGATCTGACGCGCATTCGCCTCTCCCGTCGCTTTGTTATCGGCGCCGGCGCCACAGCCCTGTTGACGCCGCGCGCGCTGGCCAAGCCGGACGCATCTGCCGCCGCCTCGAACCGCTTCGGCGCTCTCGCTCCGGGCGAGACCGAGAGCCATGGGCTTTCCACGTTCGGCGACCTTGCCGAGCCGGCCGACTTCAAACATTTCGGCTACGTCAATCCGAAAGCGCCAAAGGGCGGAACATTGGCGCTGTCGCCGGCGAGCCCGACCTACGACAGTTTCAACGCCTATGTATTGCGCGGCAATCCCGCGACAGGCATGTCGCTCGTCTTCGACAGCCTGATGAACCAGAGCCTCGACGAGCGCGACGCCTATTACGGACTCGTCGCGAAGAAGGTGCGTATCTCGGCAGATAAACTCACTTACGCATTCCTTTTGCGCAAGGAAGCGCGCTTTCACGACGGTTCGCCGCTGACGGCGCATGACGCCGCCTTTTCGCTCAACATTCTCAAGAGCAAGGGCCATCCCGTTATCAGCCAATTGCTGCGTGATCTCGAAAGCGCTGAAGCGGAGGCGGACGACGTTCTTGTCGTGCGTTTCGCTCCCGGTCGCACCCGCGATCTGCCGGTGAGCGTCGTCGGTCAGCCTATTTTCTCGCGCGCCTATTATAAGGACCGCGACTTCGAGGCGACGACGTTGGAGCCGCCGCTTGGGTCTGGGCCCTACAAGGTTGGCGCCTTCGAGCAAGGCCGCTTCATCGCCTATCATCGAAATCCCGACTATTGGGCAAAGGACCTTCCTGTCGCCCTAGGGCAAGGCAACTTCGATGTCGTCCGCTTCGAATATTTCGGCGACAGCCAGGTGGCCTTCGAGGCGTTCAAGGCGGGCGCGTTCACGGAACGCGAGGAAAACATCGCCCGCGTCTGGGCGACGGGCTATGATTTTCCAGCCTTCAAGGACGGCCGCGTCAAGCGCACGACAACGCCTAACAACAATATTCCGCAGATCCAGGGATGGTTCTTCAACACGCGACGGAAGATCTTCAAGGATCCGCGCGTGCGTGAAGCGATCGGCTACGCCTTCGACTATGAATGGACAAGCCGCAACCTGATGTATGACGCCTATAAGCGAATCTCATCCTACTTCGAAAATTCCGAGCTCGAAGCGAAGGGACTGCCGAGCGAACAGGAAAAGGCCCTGCTCGAGCCCTATCGCGCCGATCTTCCCGCTGAAGTTTTTGGCGAGCCCTTTGTCGCGCCTGTCTCTGACGGCTCGGGACAGGACCGCAGCCTCTTAAAAAAGGCGAATGATCTTTTTGTCGCCGCCGGCTGCACGCGCAAGGACGGCGTTCTCTGCCTGCCCGACGGAACGCCGCTTGAATTCGAGTTTCTTGACAATTCGAGCGTCTTCGAGCGGCATACGCAGCCCTTCATCAAGAATTTGAAGCTTCTTGGCGTCACCGCGCGCATTCGCGTCGTCGACGCCGCTCAATATAAGAAGCGTCTCGAGGATTTCGACTTCGACATCGTCCACGACGTGCTGATGATGAGCTGGAGTCCCGGGGAGGAGCTTCGCGCTTATTTCAGCTCAAAAACCGCCGACGTCCCCGGCTCACGCAATTTGCCGGGCGTCTCCAATCCGGCGATCGACGCGCTGGTCGAAAAGGCGCTTCAGGCGCAAACGCGCGAAGAACTCGTCATTTGTTGCCGAGCGCTCGACCGCGCCTTGCGCTCGGAGCGTTACTGGGTTCCCCATTGGTATAATCCGGTGCATCGCTTCGCCTATTGGGATCTATTTGGCCAGCCGGAGCGGGCGCCGAAGTTCGACACGGGCGTGCTATGGACCTGGTGGTGGGACGACGACAAGGCGCGCAAGATCAACTTTGCTGGGCGCTGAAAACGATCTTTTCGCCTGATGCGAGGCCGTCGGACGCGACGCCGGCGCAAGAAAACGTGAGAGCTTAATGGGAGCCTATATCGCCCGCCGCGTGCTGCTGATGATCCCGACGATCCTCGGCATCATGCTCATCTCCTTCGCCATCGTGCAGTTCGCGCCGGGGGGACCGGTGGAACGCATCATCGCGCAACTGCAAGGCTTCGACGTCGGCGCGACCGGACGCTTCTCCGGCGGCGGGGGTGATGTCGGACAGGGCGGCGCGAGCCAGACAGGCACGATGGCCGCTGAAACCGCCTCAAAATATCGCGGCGCTCAGGGACTTGATCCGAAATTCATCGCGGAGCTCGAGAAGCAGTTCGGCTTCGACAAGCCGGCCTGGGAGCGCTTTCTGCTGATGGTGAAGAATTATGCGATGTTCGACTTCGGCCGCAGTTATTTTCGCGACGAAAGCGTCATCAAGCTTATCGGCGAGAAACTTCCCGTCTCGATTTCGCTCGGTCTTTGGATGACGCTTCTCTCTTACTCGATCTCAATTCCGCTCGGCATCGCCAAGGCGGTGCGTGACGGAACAAAATTCGACATGTGGACGTCGAACGCCGTCATCATCGGCTACGCCATTCCGAGTTTTCTTTTTGCGATGCTGCTGATCGTGCTCTTCGCAGGGGGCTCTTTCTGGCAGATTTTCCCGCTGCGCGGCCTGACGTCGGACGACTTCTGGCAGCTCTCGCTCTTTGACAAAATGAAGGATTACCTCTGGCATATCGTTCTGCCCGTCACCGCAATGACGCTCGGAGCCTTCGCGACGCAGACCTTTCTGACGAAGAACTCGTTTCTCGATGAAATCCGCAAGCAATATGTGCAGACCGCGCGCATGAAGGGCCTCACCGAGCGGCGCGTGCTTTATGGCCATGTGTTTCGCAACGCCATGCTGATCGTCATCGCCGGCTTCCCTGGCGCTTTCGTGCACGCCTTTCTTACCGGTTCGGTGCTTATCGAAACGATTTTCTCGCTCGACGGACTCGGCTATCTCTCCTTCGAGAGCATCGTCAACCGTGACTATCCGGTCGTTTTCGCCAATCTCTACATCTTCGCGCTGCTCGGACTTGTGGTGAATCTCATTTCCGATCTCACCTATACTTGGATCGATCCGCGCATCGATTTCGAAACGCGCGAGGTATGATGGTGAGCGCAGCAGTCGAAGCCGAACCTGTTCTTGCGCCTCCCCTTCATCGCGAAGGCTGGCTGCGGCTTACGCCGCTCGATCGACGTCGCCTGGAAAGTTTCAAGGCCAACAGGCGCGGCTACTGGTCGTTCTGGATCTTTATGACTCTGTTCCTCATGTCGCTCGGTTCGAATTTCCTGGCGAATGATCGCCCTATTCTCGCTTGGTATAAAGGCGAACTGCTGTTTCCGGCCTTCGTCTCTTATCCAGAAGAGAAATTCGGCGGCTTCCTGGCGCGCACCGATTATCGCGATCCTGTGATCGCCGACGAGATCAACGCGCATGGCTGGATGCTTTGGCCGCCGATCCACTTTTCCTATGACACGCATAATCTGGAGCTGCCGACGCCGGCGCCGTCGCCGCCGACCTGGATGCTGACGCAGAAGCAATGCGAGGTCGCCGCGGCGAAAGGCCTGCGGCCGGGCCAACCCAATCGGGGCTGCGCCGCTCTCGAATATAATTGGCTCGGCACCGACGATCAGGGCCGCGACGTAGTGGCGCGCCTGCTCTACGGATTTCGAATTTCAGTTCTGTTCGGGCTGATCCTGGCGACGGTTTCCTCGATCGTTGGCGTCGCGGCAGGCGCGATACAGGGCTATTTCGGCGGGCGCGTCGATCTTGTCTTCCAGCGCTTCATCGAAGTCTGGTCGTCGCTGCCGCAGCTCTATCTGCTGATCATCGTTTCATCGTTCCTGACGCCCGGATTTTTCGTGCTGCTCGGCATCCTGCTGCTCTTCTCCTGGGTGTCGCTGGTGCATGTCGTACGCGCCGAGTTCCTGCGCGCGCGCAATTTTGAATATGTCAACGCCGCGCGCGCTCTCGGGCTCTCCAACTTCCGCATCATCATCAAGCATCTGCTGCCCAACGCGACGGTGGCGACGCTGACCTTCCTGCCGTTTATTCTCAATTCGTCGATCACGACTCTTACGGCGCTAGACTTTCTGGGGTTTGGCCTGCCGCCCGGTTCGCCGTCCCTCGGCGAACTATTGTTGCAGGGAAAATCCAATCTTCAGGCTCCATGGCTGGGATTGACCGGCTTCGCCATCATCGCGCTGATGTTGTCGCTCCTGGTCTTTGTTGGCGAGGCGGTCCGCGACGCCTTCGACCCGAGGAAGAATTTCCGGTGACGGCTCACGGCGCTGCAGCGTCTCCCCTCCTCGACGTTCGCGATCTCTCGGTCTCCTTTCTGCAAGGCGGACGCGAGACAAAAGCGGTCGATCGCGCCTCCTTCTCTCTCGAGCGCGGCAAGACGCTTGCGCTCGTCGGCGAATCTGGCTCCGGCAAGTCGATCAGCGCGCTGTCGATCGTGCGTCTGCTTCCTCCTGGCGCGATCGCGTCCGGCGAAGCGCTCTTCGACGGCCAGGATATGCTCGCGATTGACGACGATCGGCTGCGCGCCGTCCGCGGCGCGCGCATCACGATGGTTTTCCAGGAGCCGATGACCTCGCTCAATCCGCTGCACACGATCGAGCAGCAGATTGCGGAAATTCTCGAACTGCATGGCATGCGCGGCGAAAAGGCCGTTCGCAAGCGAGTCGTTGAGCTTCTCGGAGAAGTCGGCATACCCGATCCTCAGGCGCGGCTTAACGCCTATCCGCATCAGCTCTCAGGCGGCCAACGTCAGCGCGTCATGATCGCCATGGCGCTCGCCAACAAACCCGATCTGCTCATCGCCGACGAGCCGACGACGGCGCTCGACGTCACCGTCCAGGCGCAAATCCTCGCGCTGTTGGAGCGGCTGCAAGAAACCTACGGCATGGCGATGCTGTTCATCACGCACGACCTCGGACTCGTGCGCCGTTTCGCCGATACGGTCTGCGTCATGCAAAAGGGCCGCATCGTCGAGCAGGGCCAGGTGGAAGAAGTCTTCACATCGCCGCGTCACCCTTACACCAAGGCGCTGCTTACGGCGGAGCCAAAGGGCGCGCCAATCGTCGAAAACACGCAAGCCCCTGTTGTCGCATCGGCCGAAGAACTGCGCGTCTGGTTTCCGATCAAGCGCGGCTTCATGCGTCGCACGGTTGGTCATGTGAAGGCGGTCGACGGCGTCACGGTCGAGGTGCGCGAGGGCGCGACTGTCGGCGTCGTCGGCGAGTCCGGCTCCGGCAAGACGACGCTGGCGCTCGCCATGCTGCGGCTCATTCGCTCAGAGGGGCCGATCGCTTTCCTCGGGCAACGCATCGACGGCAAGAGCGTCGACTCCATGCGTCCGCTTCGCCGCGACATGCAGATCGTTTTCCAGGACCCATATGGTTCGCTTTCTCCGCGCATGTCAGTGGCGGATATCGTCGCCGAAGGGCTCACCGTGCAACGGCCCGAACTTACGCTTGATCAGCGCCGCGAAATCGTTGCGCGCGCGCTACAGGAGACCGGACTCGATCCATCGACGATGGATCGCTATCCGCACGAATTTTCCGGCGGCCAGCGACAGCGCATCGCCATCGCGCGCGCCATGGTGCTCGAGCCAAAATTCGTCGTGCTCGATGAGCCGACGTCGGCGCTCGATATGTCCGTGCAAGCGCAGATCATCGATCTATTGCGCGACCTCCAGCGGCGCCGCTCGCTCGCCTATCTCTTCATCAGCCACGATCTGCGCGTGGTGAAAGCGCTCGCCGCGCATCTCATCGTCATGCGCTACGGCAAGGTGGTTGAGGAAGGACCGGCGACCCAGGTGTTTGCCGAGCCCAAGAGCGATTATACGCGCGCGCTTTTCGCGGCGGCCTTTCGCAATGAGGCGGAGCCGATTTCGGGCAATTCACTCGGCGGAAAATGAGTCCGAGAGCGTCTCGCCGTTCGAGCTAACGCCAGCGCGGGCGGGATCACGAAAGGCGACAACCGTGACGCGTTGCGTCAGAACGGCTTCGTCACGCTGATTATAGGTCGCCATATCCATCGAAACGAAGCCGCGATCCCTATGGCGGCGCGGATGAACGATCCGCGTCACTTCGGCTTCCACTCTCAGAGAATCGCCGGGCCGCACCGGCAGCTTCCAGGCGATATGCGCCTCGACGCCGACGAGCCCGCCTGCGAAAGGCGGATCGGCCGACTCGATGAGGAGCTTTATGCTCAACGCGCCCGTCTGCCAGCCGCTCGCGACAAGCCCACCGAACATGCTGTCCTTTGCGGCCTTTTCGTCGAGATGAAAATACTGCGGATCATTCTGGCGCGCGAAGCGGATGATGTCTTCAGCGCTGATCGTGACGCTCTTTGAGCGCAGCCGCTGCCCGACGCGAAGATCTTCGAGATAAAGCTTCTTCGTCATGCTCAAACGTCTTTCGCTAAGCGCTTCACGCTTGTGACCGGTCCCGCTCCCCCAGCTTCGTTACGCGAACGCACGATATCGAGCGGCTCGCTCGTGACCTGCATATGCGTGGCGTTCGCGTGAAGCAGCGTGACGGCGTCTCGCATGATCCCGACATGCCCCTTCCAGAACACGATGTCGCCGCGCATGAGCGGCGCGTTGGACGCAAGCGGCGCGCCGAGCGCCGCTTCCTGCATATCTGTGTCGCGCGGCGCCTTCACTCCTGCCATTAGCAACGAAACCTGCAGCAATCCCGAGCAATCGACGCCCATCCAGGACTTGCCGCCCCAGAGATAGGGCGCCCCAATAAGAGTCTCGGCCACGGCGACGAAGTCAGGCGCCTCCGTCTCGCGCGGGGCAAGATGTTTGCGATAAATAAATCCGAGTTCCGGCGTCACGTAAAATCCGTCGCGCTCTTCGGCGATCGCGACTTCGGCGCCGAGCGGCAGCGCGTTGAGCGGCGGCAATTTGATGTTTGGACCTGGATAAATGAACGTCCGTGGCGCGCAGACTCGGTGCGTCGGCGCGCTCAATTCGCGCCACAACGTATTCGCGGCGATCCAGCCGACATAATTGTCGCGCGCAAGCTGCGCCCAGGCCCACCCCTCCTCTTCATCGTAAACGGTGACGTGTTCGCCGTAGAGCGCCTGGGTGTCGACGGCGGCGTCCGGTCGGGGCTCGTGTCGAAGATCGACGACGCAGTCCCTGACCTCCATCGCCACGCCTTCGACATAGCGGTCGGCGGTCACGCGGCCCTTGAGATAGGCTGCGGCGATTTCGGGGCGCGCGGGCGTCAGCCGCCGATCGAAAATTTCGCTCACGACGTCGCTTTCCCTTGCTCGGCGCGGGCCTCGATCAAATCATAAAGGAGGCGCGCAGCTTGCACATCGCCGCCTTCCGGACGGCCAGGCTTCGTCGAAGGATTCC
Source organism: Methylocystis sp. B8 (assembly GCF_005771425.1). Lineage (GTDB taxonomy): Bacteria > Pseudomonadota > Alphaproteobacteria > Rhizobiales > Beijerinckiaceae > Methylocystis. The sequence continues at coordinate 62,273 of NZ_VBTZ01000007.1, forward strand.
AGCAATAAACGTCGAAATGCGCCCAGCGCATTGGATCAGCGACGAAGCGCCTCAGGAACAGCGCGGCGGTGATCGATCCGGCGAAGGGACCGCTCGTCACATTGACGAGATCGGAGATTTTGCCGTCGAGGCCGCTATCGTAATTGTCCCATAGCGGCATCCGCCACACTGGATCGTTCGACGCTGCGGCCTTGGTGGCGATCTCATCTGCGAGCGCGTCGTCGCCAGTATAGAAAGGGGGAATTTCGGGACCGAGCGCAACCCGCGCTGCTCCAGTCAGCGTCGCGAAATCGAACAAAAGATCGGACGGCGTTTCGCTCGCATAGGCGAGCGCATCGGCGAGAATGAGTCTCCCCTCTGCGTCGGTGTTGCCGACTTCGACAGTCAATCCCTTGCGGCTACGGTAAATGTCGCTCGTACGGAACGCCTGAGCGGAGATCGAATTTTCAACGATCGGAATCAGCACACGCAAGCGGACTGGCGCATCGCTATCAAGCAGCATCGACGCAAGCGATAGAGCCGTCGCGGCGCCGCCCATGTCCTTCTTCATCAGCTGCATCGCGCTCGAAGGCTTGATGTCGAGTCCGCCCGTATCGAAACAGACGCCCTTGCCGACGAGCGTGACTCGCATACCGTCCTCTGGGCCGCGCTCGAATTCGACGAGCCGCGGCGCCTGGGCCGCCGCGCGCCCGACAGCGTGGATCAATGGAAAGTTTTCAACAAGCAGCGCATCGCCAACAATGACCCGGCACTCGGCGCCATATTTCGCGCCGAGTGCAAGCGCCGCTTCTGCGAGCGCCTCGGGACCCATATCGTTCGTCGGCGTATTGATGAGATCGCGGCCCATGGCGACGGCGCTTGCGATGCGTTCGATGCGCGCGCGGTCAACGCCCTGCGGGGCGCAGAGACGCGGCGCTTCGTTCTTGCGCGCCTTGTAACGCGAGAACGAATAGCTCGACAGAAGGAATGCCAGCGCCCTCTGCTCCGGCGCTTCGGCGCCCTCCGCGAAGCGATAAAGCCCCTTCGGCAACGCAGTTGCGAGCTTTCCAGCAAAAAAAGGATCGCGCGACTTCGGCTCCCTCCCCTCCGCGCCGAAGAAGACGCGCGGCGCGCCTTCGACGTCTGGCGCAGAAAAGAGAGTTCCCGGCATCGCCTCAAATGCCACAAGGTCCGCAAGATGCGCTGTCGGTTCGGGGAGTTTTGCGCGGCGTTCGGGCCAGTCTTCCTTGCTGACGAACTCGATGGCGGTGGCTTCAGGCGACCAGTCTTCAAGCTTCATTCGTTCCGCTGCTTTCTTTGCGCCGACCAACTCGCGCTTGTCTCCATCTGGGCGCATCACACAAAAGCGAAAGACTCGCCGATATCAAGGGGCTCGGCGCTTCGGGGCCGTCACGCCAGCTCCGCCACAGCAAAATGTTTACTCAAAATGTATAAAAATTAACCGCAATGTGCCTCAGAACTCGCCAGAACCGTGAGCGGCGCTAAGATGCAAAACGATTATTTTATGCGCAATATGGTACGCCAATTGCTGAGGTAACGCTCACTTCGCCACTCTTGAGGGCATGACTGCGCAAATGAAGATCATCACGGCCATCATCAAGCCCTTCAAGCTCGACGAGGTGCGCGAGGCGATGACGGAAATCGGCGCGCATGGAATGACCGCAACCGAGGTGAAAGGCTATGGCCGGCAGAAGGGCCATGCCGAAATCTATCGGGGCACGGAATATATCGTCTCCTTCCTGCCCAAGATCAAAATCGAGGTCGCGCTTGCCGACGCCCTCGTCGACCGCGCCATCGAGGCGGTCAGGCTCGCCGCCTATACGGGTCATATCGGCGACGGCAAAATCTTCGTTTCGCCGCTGGAGCGCGCCATGCGCATCCGTACCGGCGAAACCGACTCCGACGCGCTCTAAGCGCCTCTTCCAACTATCAATCAGGATCAAGCGATGCACAACTCGTTTGCGCGCGTGTCGAGCGAGGATTTCCTCATCCTGAGGGGCCTGCAACGCGGGCGTCTCGAAGGGCGAGGAAATCCGCCCGCGCCGTATCTCTCGCCCTCGCGCTTCGAGACGCGCCTTTCAGGCGCTCCTCAGCATGAGGGCGGCGCATTGCGCCGCACGATTTTGGGAGCAGCGGCAGCACTCGTGACGCTCATTATCTCGCACCCCGCCCTCGCGCAGGAAGGCGCCACGAAGATCGACGCCGCCGACACAGCCTTCATGATCGCCGCCACCGCGCTCGTCCTGATGATGACGCTGCCGGGTCTTGCGCTCTTTTACAGCGGCATGGTGCGCAAGAAGAATGTGCTCGCCACCATGGCGCAGAGCCTCATCGCCACCGCCCTAGTCTCGCTCCTTTGGATCGGCGTCGCCTACAGCCTCGCCTTCAGCGGCGACGGCGCCTATATCGGCGACGCGTCGCGGATGCTGCTGGCCGGAATTGGGCTCGGTACGGTCAGTCCTTTCGCGAAGACCATCCCCGAAATTCTGTTCATGATCTATCAGATGACCTTCGCGGTCATCACTTGCGCGCTGGTCGCCGGCTCCGTCGCCGAACGCATGAAATTCTCGGCCTTCATGCTGTTTTGCGCGTTGTGGCTCTTTATCGTCTATGTGCCTTCGACGCATTGGGTCTGGGGCGGCGGCTTTCTGCAGAAGATGGGCCTCCTCGATTTCGCCGGCGGCACCGTCGTGCACATCAATGCCGGCGTCGCCGGCCTCGTCTGCGCGCTCGTCCTCGGAAATCGCGTTGGTTTCGGACGCGAAAATCTCTCGCCCTTCGATCTCTCGCTCGCCGTCGTCGGCACGGGGCTTCTTTGGGTCGGCTGGTTCGGCTTCAACGGCGGCTCGGCGCTTGCCGCCAATTCCCGCGCCGTCTTCGCCATCGTCGCGACGCATCTCGCCGCATGCGCCGGCGCGCTGGTGTGGAGCGGGCTCGAATGGGTCCAGCGCGGCAAGCCTTCCGTGCTCGGCGTCATCTCGGGCGCCGTCGCCGGCCTCGGCACGATCACGCCGGCCTCCGGCTATATCCTGCCCTGGCATGGCGTCGTCATCGGGCTGATCGCTGGCGGCGTCTGCTATTGGTTCTGCACCGTCGCAAAACACAAATTCCGCTATGACGACACGCTCGACGTCTTCGGCGTGCATGGCGTCGGCGGCATTATGGGGACGCTGTTCGCCGGCGTCTTCGCAACGCGCGCGATCACTGCTTCAGGAAACGATCCTGGCGTCGCCGGCTTATTGGACGGCGACCCGCATCAGCTTCTCGTGCAAGCGATCGGGGTTCTTGTCACCCTCGTCTGGTGCGTGATCGGCACCTGGGCGACGCTGAAAATCGTCTCGCTGATCATGACGTTGCGCGTCAATTCAGACGATGAGCGCGAAGGTCTCGACATCGCGCTGCACGGGGAGGCGCTCCACCAGTAGCTTGGACGAAGCTGCAGGAGAAATCTTTCAAGCTCGGGTGTGTGATTCTCGACTGGCGCAATTAGGTTTCGTTGGAGGTTCCAAAACGAAACCGAAAGGCTCCTTCCATGTCGAAAATTTCGCGCAGAGACATTTTGTCCGCGACAGCGAGCGGCGCGATGATCGCAGCTGCGATGGAAAGAAGCGCGGCCGCGACTTTCGGAAACCCTGACGAACCGCCGCAAGGCGCGATCAACACGAAAGACAATCCCGCGAGCCTCACCGATCCCGGCCCCCAAAATCCGGCGATCGGAAATCAATTCCCCTCGGCGCAATTTCCGCCGCCGACCGACGTCAGCGACATGCCGATGTTTTGGGCGTCGTTCAACAATGCGCCAAAGCGCGTGCAGAATGGCGGCTGGGCCCGACAGGTGACGCAGGCGGATTTCGCGATTGCAGAAGAGATTTCAGGCGTCGACATGCGGCTCACGGCCGGCGGCATCAGAGAGATGCATTGGCATCTCGCGGCAGAATGGGGATTTGTGTCTTATGGCAATTGCCGCGTCACGGTGCTCGACGAAATGGGCCGACCCTATGTCGCCGATGTGAAGGAAGGCGATCTCTGGTATTTTCCCGCCGGCCTGCCGCATTCATTGCAAGGCCTTGGACCGGATGGCTGCGAATTCATTCTCTGTTTCGACGACGGCAAAGAGACTGAATATAACACTCTGCTGCTGACCGACTGGATGGCGCATACGCCGCCGGAGATTCTCGCTGAAAATTTCGGCGTTCCCGCAGAGACGTTCGCAAAAATTCCGCTCCACCAGCTTTACATCTTCCAGGGCAAAATGCCGGGGCCTTTGAGCGCCGACCGCGAGGCTGTGAAGACGAAAGCCGGCGCCCCGCCGCACCCATTCACCTTTTCGCTCGGCTCCAGCGCGCCGATACGCCAGTCGAAAGCCGGCGAAGTGCGCGTCGCCGACAGCAATAATTTCCATGTCTCGAAGACGATCGCCGCCGCGCTTGTCACGCTGCGTCCTGGCGCTTTGCGCGAATTGCATTGGCACCCCAACGCCGACGAATGGCAATATTGGATCAAGGGCAAGGGCCGGATGACCGTGTTCGACACCGGCCCGAAAGCGGTGACGATGGACTTCAATCCCGGCGACATCGGCTATGTGAAGCGCAGCAACGGCCACTACATCAAAAATGTCGGCGATACGGACCTGCAGTTTCTGGAAGTCTTCCGCAGTCCTTATTTCGCCGACGTCTCACTATCGGATTGGCTGACTCACACGCCGCCAGCGATGGTCGCGCAGCATCTGAACGTCAGCGAAGAGGTGATCGCGAAGTTTCCGAACAACAAGCCTGAGATCATGCCGCCTTTGTGAATCGGCGTGCGCATAAGCAGATTTGTCCGTCATTGCGAGCGAAGCGAAGCAATCCAAAAACCTTGACGAGCCCGGATTGCTTCGTCGCTTTCGCTCCTCGCAATGACGGAGCCATTTAAGGTATTATAATACCATTATGTTCTGTCTGCTGGTTTTCTTGCTATTCCGCGCTATTGATCGCCTCAAAACTGCTTGACGGCCGCCCCCGCTTGCCTTATCCACCCGCCATCGGAACCTTAGAGTTCACGCGGAATCTCTCCTCATGTACGGCAAGACTTATTCGGCGAAACCCGCCGACATCGAAAAGAAGTGGGTGCTGATCGACGCCTCCGGGCTTATCGTCGGCCGACTCGCCTCGCTCATCGCGCTACGCCTTCGCGGCAAGCATAAGGCGAGCTTCACGCCGCATATGGATGACGGCGACAACATCATCGTCATCAACGCCGACAAGGTGGTTCTGACCGGCCGCAAGCGCGACCAGAAGGTCTATCATCATCACACCGGCTTCCCGGGCGGCATCAAGGAACGCTCGGCGAAGTTCATTCTCGAGGGGCGCTTCCCTGAACGCGTTCTCGAGAAGGCCGTGCAGCGCATGCTGCCGCGCGGCCCCCTGGGCCGCAAGCAGCTTGGCAATCTGCGAGTCTACAAAGGCGCCGAACATCCGCATGAGGCGCAGAGCCCGCAGACGCTCGATGTCGCCGCCCTAAACGTCAAGAATAGCCGGAGCGCCTGATCATGGCCGAGACCACTCTTTCCTCGCTTTCCGATCTGCAGGCGAGCGTCGCGGCGCCGGAAGCGCCCCGCTATGTGCAAAAGCTCGACAAGCAGGGCCGCGCCTACGCCACCGGCAAGCGCAAGAACGCCGTCGCGCGCGTCTGGGTCAAACCCGGCGCCGGCAAGGTCACTGTCAATGGCAAGGACATCGAGGCCTATTTCGCGCGCCCGGTGCTGCGGATGATCCTCGCGCAGCCGCTCGTCGTCGCCAAGCGCACGGGTCAATATGATCTCGTCGTTTCGGTTGCGGGCGGCGGGCTTTCCGGTCAGGCCGGCGCGGTGCGCCATGGCCTCGCCAAGGCGCTGACCAATTACGAGCCGGAACTGCGTCCCGCGCTCAAGAAGGAAGGTTTTCTCACCCGCGACTCCCGCGTCGTCGAGCGCAAGAAATACGGCAAGCGGAAAGCGCGCCGCAGCTTCCAGTTCTCGAAGCGCTAAGCTTCCCGTTCATCGAAGTTGGACCAAACATATCAAGCGGCGCTTCGGCGCCGCTTTTGTTTTGGGTCAATAGACGCAAATCTTGAAATCGCTCCCGACCCAACAGGCGGGATCGGCTTTGGAGCGTTTCGCTTCTCCCCAACGGGAGTTGACGCCGTCGCGCGTCAGCCCTCTCACTTCCGCGACGCCCGGCGAAACGATGGCGACGCTGATCAACGTCACGCCGTCAAATCCAGACTTTCCGCTTGGCTCGATCGCGAAGCTGCCGCCATTGTCAGGCGTGAATTTGCACGTCCCGTTGTAGGGCGTCATGCCATTGCCGATGACGACGCATTTGGCCGTTTTAGCGTCGGCGTTCGCGACAAAAACCTGCTGCGCCATGATGACTGACACAATCAAATAGGCAATTCTTCTCATGAAAGTCGCTCCCATTGTCCAACGGCCGCCACGCAGGAAGGCATGAGATCATCCAGCGGCCGCCGCGCCGCTTCGACGATCAACGCGCCGACGACGCCGAGCGCGCCCATGAGCAGAAAGAAATATAGGCTTGGGACGCTTGACCAAAAACTGCCGAGCCACCCCGCCATAAGATTGCCGAGAAACATCGAGGTGAACCAAAAACCCATCAACGCCGAGCGCGAACCTTGAGGCGCGACATGCGAAACGAGCGACAAAGCGATTGGCGAGAAGTGCAGCTCCGAAACGGTGATGATGGCAAAATAAGCGAGTAGCCAAAGCCAGCTTGCCTTGCCGCCGTCGCTCGTCCAAGCAGCGAGCGCCATGACGCCATAACTCGCCGCGACGCCAAGACAGCCAAGCGACATTTTGCGGATCGTCGAAGGCTCGCGCCCGAACCGCGAAAGCCAGGCCCATAGCGAAACAAGCGGAGGCGTGAAGAGGAAGATCATCAGCGGATTGAAGGCCTGAAACCACGTCACCGGAAGTTCGGCGCGCCATCCGAAGACATCGAGGCCGCGATCCGTCGATTGAGCGGCCCAGAGTGCGATCGTATTGCCCTGCTGCTCGAAAGCCGCCCAGAAAAGCGCGGAGGGCGCAAAGAGCAATAGAAGCGTGAACAGGGACCTTCGAAAATGGGCGTGCGTCTGCGCCGTCGGTTTGCGCCTTTCGTTACGAGACGGCTCCGGCGGCAGACTCGGGAGACCGATCACGTAAGTCACAAGTCCGATGACCATGCCGACGCCGGCGCAGGCGAAGCCATAATGCCAACCGATCGTCTCCCCGATTGTTCCGCAAACGAGCGGCGCGAAGAAGGCGCCGATATTGATGCCGACATAGAAGATCGAATAGGCGCGGTCGCGACGAACGTCCGTCGGCGCGTAAAGCTCGCCGACCTGCGTCGAGATGTTTGGCTTGAAGAAGCCGCAGCCAGACGCGATGAGAAGCATCGCGATTAAGAACAAGGAATCGTAGGCCATCATGAAATGTCCGGCCGCCATCGACGCCGCGCCGATGACGATCGCGCGCGTGCGACCGAGCCAACGGTCGGCGATGAATCCGCCGACGATCGGCATGAGATAAACGAGGCCGGTGTAGAGCCCGTAGATTTGCGAGGCGAAAGGCTGTGGACCGAGCGGACCGGAAAGCGTTTCGAGCCCACGCTTCAATGTGGCAAGGCCCAACGCCGTTTCCATGCGCTCCGGCGTCAGGAGATACTCGACCATATAGAGAACGAGTAGCGCCCGCATGCCGTAATAGGAAAAGCGCTCCCACATTTCCGAAGCGAAGAGGAAGGCGAGTCCGCGCGGATGGCCGAGAAAATTGTGGCTTCGCGTCATTCGCTCTAACAAAACCAAGCCCACGCCAGCTTGCGCGTCGCAGTTCTATAACGATGGCTCGATCGCCTCAAATCGCCCCCACGTCGAGGCCCGCCGCCACGAACATCCCCAGTTCGCGGCCTTCGTCGATGAAATCTTCGCGCCATTCGCCGCGGCAGATGAGCGGCTCGCGTATCGCGCGCCAGCGCAGCCCCGTCACGATCGTCTCGACGCCGCGTCGCGTTCCCGTCCCATCATGGCCGGCGCGGATGTAAAGCGCATAAGGCATGCCCTGGGCGCGCTCCAGCAACGGATAGTAACAACGGTCGAAGAAGTCCTTGAGCGCGCCGCTCATGTAGCCGAGGTTTTCGGTGGTTCCGAGTATGACCGCCTGAGCGGCGAGAACATGTTCGGGCGTCGTGACGAAAGGGCTGAGCGCCTCAACTTCGACGTCCTCGACCTCTGGCGAACGCGCGCCGCCGATCACCGCGTCGCGCAGCCGTTCCGTATTGCGCGATGGCGCGTGCGCGATGATCAGCAGACGCTTTGGCAAGCTTGCGCGGCTACCAGGGATGAAATTCCGGCACGTAAATCAGCTTCATACAGATCGCCACAGCGATGACCGCAAGCATCGCCAGCAGCGCGCTATAACCGATAACCGAATAGACCGACGCGTCGTAAACAGTGTCCAGGACTCTGAGCGCGTATGCTCTTAATGCGCCGTCTCTTTCCGCTGTCTGTTTCGCCATGACCGCTCCTCCTTTTGGAAGCGGGCGCGACTGACTTCGCCCTTAGGTGCAAAGGTAGGGGACTCGCGGGCCGGCGCCAATCTACTTTTAGCGATTATTTGATGGCTCCAGTTGGTTGAGAGCGCTTGTGGATCGGCGCTTATCGGCCAATTCGACGACTTTGGCCTTTTGCGATTCTGACATCGACATCCAGCCGGCGATCTCGGCGCGCGTACGGCCGCAGTCGACGCAAATGTCGTCCCGATTGAGTTCGCAAATTTTTATGCACGGACTGTCGACCACGAACCCACCGATAAATGGCGCGACGCCGAAGCGACTGCCAGAACCTTCCGGCCGCGCTATAGGATGGAGCGCAACGCGCGTCAAAATCGCCAGACGGTTCTTCGCGCAAATCTTTCTCTCTTCATTCAAATCGACTAGAGGCGTGCCATGACGAGGATCTTCATCGACGGTGACGCCGGCACCACCGGGCTCGAAATCCGCGAGCGGCTCGCCGGGCGCTCAGACATCACGCTCCTGGCGCTCCCGCAGGAAAAGCGCAAGGACGTCGCCGCCAAGCGCGACATTCTCGCTTCCGTCGATATCGCCATTCTCTGTCTGCCAGACGAGGCGGCGAAGGAAACCGTCGTCCTCTGCGACGCTCTCGGCGGCCAAGGCCCAAGAGTGCTCGACGCCTCCACCGCCCATCGCGTCGCGGAAGGCTGGGTCTACGGCTTCGCCGAGCTCTGCCAGGGACAGGCGGCGGCGATCGCCAGTAGCCGCCGCGTCGCCAATGTCGGCTGCTACGCTACCGGCGCCATTGCGCTCATTCGTCCGCTCGTCGACGCCGGACTCATCCGGCCAACCCAGCCGCTGACGATTAACGCCGTCTCAGGCTATTCGGGCGGCGGCAGGCAGATGATCGAAGCCTATGAGAGCGGCAAGGCGCCGGCTTTCGAGCTTTATGCGCTCGGCCTCGAGCATAAGCATGTGCCGGAGATCATGGCGTATGGAAAGCTCACGCAGCGGCCGCTTTTCGCACCCTCCGTCGGCAATTTCCGCCAGGGCATGCTCGTCTCGATTCCGCTGGTGCTTGACGCTTTGCCCGGCAAACCCAAGGCCGGAGATTTGGAAGGCGCCTATGCGCGCCACTACGCCGACGCGAAACACGTCCGCTTCGCGTCAGCCCCGGCAAGCGGCAAGCTTGACGCGCTCGCGCTGAACGGGACTGACGACATGGAAGTCTTCGTCATCGCCAATGAGGCGCGGGGTCATGCCCTGCTTGTCGCGAGGCTCGACAATCTCGGCAAGGGCGCGGCCGGCGCGGCGTTGCAAAATCTCGATCTGATGATGGGAAAGTGAAGTGACTAGTGAGTGGTGAATAGTGAGTTGCGCTATTCACTACTTCCTACTTCCGATTCACTCCACGTAGGCGGTGGCGCCTGCGGGAAGCTTTGCCGCGACATCCTCATAACGGCTGGTGCGCTTGTCCATCATCGTTTCGAAGGCTTCATGCACTTCTTGGACTGAGCGAACCTTGAGCCGCCGGCCCTGCTGCTCATAGAAGATCGGCTTATTGGCGCGAGCGGGCTTCGGCAGCAGCGCCGCCGCCGACGTTTTCGGCGCGTCTTCCACGGTTTTCATGAAGCGCTCGGCGTCGTCCGGACCCAGGAAGTGGATGAGATAGGTCTCGCCAGAGGTTAGCGGACGGCCGATCTTTTCGGCGATTCTAGCGCTATCCTTCTTCAGCATTTCGGCGGCGAGAGCGGCTGAAAGATATGGGTCGTTGCGCAAATTGAGGATTTGCGCCCGCTTCTGGCCGCTGACTCGCGGCCCCTCATCGCTCGCGATCGCCGCCGCCGTATCGCCGTGGCCGTGACGCCAGCCGAAGGTTTTCATCGCCTTAAACCACGTCTTCTCGACAAATTGGAAAAGGCCGCTCGCAGACGATGTCCGGGCCTTCGCCGTCGAGGAGAAATTCGATTCCTTGTCGGCGATCGCCATGAGGAGCGCCGGATCCATTTCCGTCGTCTGAGCGGCCTTGACGACGTGCTCGACGATCGACTGCTGTACCTTGACCGACCCGAACCGCATTACGCCAGGCGGGTCTGAGAAATCATCATCGTCGAGACGATGCGACCAGGTGAGCGCCGCCTGCTCCAAAGAGAAGTCTGAGTCGAGCGCCGTGTCGTCTTCGACCGATTCCGTCGTCAGCGCGGCCAGCGGGAACCCGGCGGCGCGTAAGCGTGTGGCGCGGGCGGTCCGCTCTGGACGAGGCGCGTCCTCGCGTTGGGAGCTTATCGCCAATACCGCGAGCACAGAGAGAAAGGTCGCAACGCAGAGCGCGCGCAACAGAGGAGAACAGGAATGATCGAGAAGGAAGCCCGACAGACCCCGGCGGGACGAGCCCTTGGACTGCCGACGTGAACGGGGCGGCGCAGTCTTCTTACCTTTCGAAGGCGGCGGAGCGTTCGTCAGCGTAACCGTCATGCTTCGCGGGTTCTCCACATTTACGCAAAGTTTGCGTAAACAGAAGGTTACCTGCGAGGCAGGGCAAAAAATCGGCGCCCGAGGCCATGATTGCGCCACAATCGCGATAGCGCCGCAGACGCGCAATCGCGCGTCAGCCCTTGCTTTACAATGATTTCTGTAGATGAACGGGCCGCAGCCGCCACAATGGCGCCATCAGCCGAATGGCCGCGCGCCGAAGCGATGTCCCGAAAAGGAAAGCTCGCGTCCCTAAAAGCTCGCGTCCCTAAAAGAGATTTGTCACTTTGGAGAGCATGCCCTGGAGCAGATGGTATTCCGGGCCGGCGGTGGGGGTCGTGCGCGAGATAAAGTCGATCGGCTTGCCGTCCTCCATGCCGTAATCGGCGACGCGCTGAACCTTCTTCGACTTGTCGAAATAGACCGCATAGACGCGCTGGTCAGTGATGCTTTGCGGCATGAAGGCGAGGGAGCGCTCAATGCGCTGGCTGACGTAATACCAGGCGTCGCCGCCGACAGTGGACGTCGTCGATGGCGTGCCAAGCGTCGACATCACCTGCTGTGCCGACATGCCGGGCTTGACCTGTGAGGTGCTGCGCGAATCAAGAACGGCGCCGCGATTGACGACACCCTCATATCCAAGGCAGCCCGAAAGCCCGACGGCAATGCTGGCGATGGCCGCCCCGCGAAAAACGCTGCGCAAGGTCTGCGCCATGAAAATCTCCACAATCTTGTGCCGCGGCGCCCGCGCCCGGTCGATCATTCGTCGCCAAATCCGTAATCTTCGGACGCCGCGAAAGCAAGACAGCGCTTCTTGCATCGCGCCGCGCTGGCGTCTGTGCGTCGGCGCACATATTTGGTTGAAGGAATGAGGCGAGCAGGAGGCGACGCAATGAACGAAGCTTTTGAAGCGCATCCGCCATTGACGCGCCGTCTTGCGGTTTCCGACGTGCCGCCCGAAGGCCTCGACCTCGATATTGACGCGACGCCGGCTGAATGTGCTTCGTTGGCGCGGCATAATGCGTTGCCGGCGGTCCGCGCGCTTCACGCCGAGCTGCGCGCGCGGCGATGGCGCGTGGACGGACTGGAGATCGACGGCGAATTGCGCGCCAGCATCAGGCAAACCTGCGTCGCGACACTCGAGGAATTCGACTCGGAGATTGTTGAGCCCATCCACATGCGCTTTGCGCCGCCTCCGGACGAGACTCCACGCAGCCGACGACGCCATGAGGAGTCGACCGAAATTACCCTGGATGAGGATCCGCCAGACCCGTTGATCGGCGGCGGCGTTGATCTCGGCGGCGTCATCTCAGAGTTCTTTACGCTGGCGCTCGATCCCTATCCACGCAAGCCGGGGGCGCATTTCGTCGAGCCCAAGCCTGATGACGGATCGCTCGAAATCTCGCCTTTCGCCGCCTTGCGCCGGCTCAAGCCGCGCGGCGAGTGAGGCGAGACATCATAGGCACTTGCGCGCATGGCCGGCAAATGGCAAGTCGCCCGCGGGGGCGAGAGCGCGGACGCGCTTCTCGGACGCGTCACAAAGCCGGTCAATAATTTAAGACCGCGGATCGGGCGCGCAGTCGGGAGAAACGTAATAAATGCCGCAGACTGTTCGGATCGCGCTCGACGCGATGGGCGGCGATTTCGGTCCGAAGGTGACCATAGCGGGCGCGGCCAGCGCGCTCGAACGGCGTCCGCACAGCCGCTTCCTGCTGATCGGCGACGAGCCGGCGATCCGCGCGCAGCTTGAGCGCCATCCACGCCTCGCCGAATGCGCGGAAGTGCGTCACTCTTCCGTCTCAATCCGCATGGACGACAAGCCGAGCCAAGCGCTGCGCTATGGGCGTCGGGTCTCGTCGATGTGGCTCGCGATCGAGGCGGTCAAGAAAGGCGACGCCGACGTCGCGATTTCCGCCGGCAACACCGGCGCTCTCATGGCAATGGCCAAAATATGCCTGCATACGATGGCGCGCGTCGATCGGCCGGCCCTCGCCTGCCTGTGGCCGACGCTGCGCGGCCAATCCGTCGTGCTCGACGTCGGCGCCTCGATGGGCGCCAACGCCAGCCATTTGGTCGATCTTGCGATCATGGGCGCGGCGATGGCGCGAGTGATCCTGGGACTTGAGCGTCCGACTGTGGGTCTCCTCAACGTCGGCACCGAGGAAATCAAGGGCATCGAGGAAGTGAAGGCCGCCTCGACCAAGCTGCGCGACCTTGCTTTGCCGGGCTTCGACTATCGCGGCTTCGTTGAGGGCGACGGCATCGGCAAAGGCGTCGTCGACGTCGTCGTCACCGAGGGCTTTACCGGCAACATCGCCCTTAAGACCGCCGAAGGAACGGCCGCGCAGATCGCCGCCTATCTCAAAGAGACGATGGGCGGCACGCTGCTCGCCAAGCTCGGCTATTTTCTGGCGCAGGGCGCCTTCCGCGAGCTTCGCGCCAAAATGGACACGCGGGCGACGAATGGCGGCGTCTTTCTCGGGCTCGAAGGCATCGTCATCAAGAGCCATGGCGGCGCCGATTCAGTCGGCTTTGCCCGCGCTGTCGAGATCGGCCACGAGATGGCCGGCAGCGATCTGCTCAATCGAATTCGCGACACCGTCGCGCTGGCGCACAGGCTCGGGGAACAGGACGGCGCCGATTCAATTAGTCCTCCCCGGGAAACCGCTCAGTGACGACAAGCATTCCGCAACTGCGCTCGGTCGTTCTCGGCGTCGGCGCTTATCTGCCCGAGAAAACGCTCACCAATGGCGAATTGGCCAAGCTCGTCGACACGAGCGACGAGTGGATTGTCCAGCGCACCGGCATCAAGGAGCGTCATATCGCCGCCGAAGGCGAGACGACGTCGATGCTCGGCGAAAAGGCGGCGCGGGCAGCGCTCGCCAACGCCGGCGTTAGCGCGGATGACATCGACCTGATCATCGTCGCGACGTCGACGCCGGACTGGACCTTTCCTTCGACCGCGACGCAAATTCAAGCAGCGCTCGGCATTGCGCATGGCGTGGCCTTCGATCTGCAGGCCGTGTGCTCCGGATTCGTCTTCGCGGTCGCCACCGCGGAAAAATTTCTACGTTCAGGCTCGCACAAGCGCGCGCTCGTAATCGGCGCCGAAACATTTTCACGGATCATCGATTGGACAGATCGCACGACCTGCGTGCTGTTTGGCGACGGCGCTGGCGCCATGGTCCTCGAAGCGCGACCGTCTCAGGGCGGGATCGAGGAGCGCGGCGTGCTGACGACGCATCTGCGTTCGGACGGACGCCACCGTGCGAAGCTACATGTCGACGGCGGCCCTTCGGCGACGCAGACCGTCGGCCATCTGCGCATGGAAGGCAAGGAAGTGTTCCGCTTCGCCGTTGGACAGGTGACCGACGTCGTCAAGGACGCTTTCGCCGCGACTGGGCTGACGGCTGAAGACCTCGACTGGTTCGTGCCGCATCAGGCCAATCGGCGAATCATCGATATGTCCGCGCAGAAGCTCGGCATCGCTCCGGAAAAGATCGTCGCCACCGTGCATCTGCACGGCAACACCTCTGCGGCCTCCGTTCCCCTGGCGCTGGCCGTCGCAACGGCGGATGGGCGGATTAAACAGGGCGATCTTGTCATGCTCGAAGCGGTCGGCGGCGGCTTTACGTGGGGATCGGCGCTGATACGCTGGTAACCTCGCGTAATACAATAATATTTCGCTTAAACCCAAATATTGCAAAGAATTATTTGCGCATGAATACAAGATGCGCTTGCCTTCCATACCCAATTCTGAAAAATTCCAACAAGGTGGGAGAATCCCGTAGTGGGCCGCGGAACATAGAGCGCGACCTTTAGAGCCCTGTCGTTTCCGCTCCGAACCGCCCGCCGCTGTCGGGATTTGAGAACAGTAGGCTGAAAATGGCCCAGGGCGACGGAATCGGTAAGCCGAACGGCGAGGCGAAAGAAAAGCGCATTGTCAGGACGCTGACCCGCTCTGATCTCGCTGAAGCAGTTCATCGGCGGGTGGGGACGCCGCGAGCCGACTCCGCGAAATATGTGGAAATGGTGCTCGAAGAGATCTTCCAGCACATCGTCGCCGGCGAAGACGTCAAGCTTTCATCTTTCGGCGCGTTCACGGTGCGGGCCAAAAAAGAGCGGATGGGACGCAATCCGAAGACCGGTGACGGCGCTCAGATTTCTGCTCGGCTCGTTGTCGCCTTTAAGCCCTCCAACGTGCTGCGGGCAAAAATCAACGGCGGATGATCGTTTAGCGCTACAAGCGCCATCGCCGCTTGACAAGCCTTGGCGCGCCATGCGCCATCCATGCATGGCCAAAAGCCGCGCGGTCTATGTCTGTCAAAACTGCGGCGCTGTCGCTTCGCGGTGGCAGGGTCGCTGCGAGTCATGTGGCGAGTGGAACAGCCTCGTTGAAGAGTCGAACGCCGGCGCCGGTGCGGTCACGCGCCGCGCCGCCCGCGGTCGAGCCTTTGACCTTGAGGGGCTCGCTGGCGAAGGCAAGCCGGCGCCCCGGATAGCCACCGGACTCGACGAATTTGATCGTGTCACCGGCGGCGGCTTCGTTCCGGGCTCAGTGTTGCTGCTCGGCGGCGAACCCGGCATCGGCAAGTCCACTCTACTGATCCAGGCATGCGCGACTCTGGCGCGACGCGGCGCGCGCGTCGTCTATATTTCTGGCGAGGAGGCGGTCGCCCAGGTGCGCCTGCGCGCGGCTAGACTGAACCTCGCCGATGCGCCCGTTGAGCTTGCCGCCGCTACTCAGGTCGAGGACATTCTCGCGACCTGCGCGACAGGCGCGCGTCCGGCGTTGATCGTCATCGATTCGATTCAGACCATGCATACGGACATGGCAGAGTCGGCGCCGGGAACGGTGACGCAGGTGCGCGCCAGCGCCCAGGCGCTCCTGCGCCACGCCAAGACGACGGGCTCGACGATCGTTCTCGTCGGCCATGTCACCAAGGACGGACAGGTCGCAGGCCCGCGCGTCGTCGAACACATGGTCGACGCGGTCCTGTCTTTCGAGGGCGACGGCGCGCATCATTTCCGCATGCTGCGCGCCTCCAAGAATCGATTCGGCGCGACCGGCGAGATCGGCGTTTTCGAAATGACCGGACTCGGTCTTGCGGAAGTCGCCAATCCGTCCGCGCTTTTCCTTGCCGGCCGCGACGCGGGCGCGCCGGGCGCAGCCGTCGTCGCCGGCATGGAGGGGCAGCGTCCGTTGCTGATCGAAATTCAGGCGCTCGTCGCGCCCACGTCCCTCGGCACGCCGCGGCGCGCCGTCGTCGGCTTCGATCAAAACCGCCTCTCCATGATTCTCGCCGTGCTTGAGGCGCATGGCGGGCTCAAGCTTGGCATGCACGACGTCTATCTCAACGTCGCTGGCGGCTTCCGCGCCGACGAACCCGCCGCCGACCTCGCTGCCGCTGCGGCGCTCGTCTCGTCTCTGACGGGCGCTGTGCTGCCTCCCGACATGTGCTTTTTCGGCGAGATCGGACTTTCGGGCGCCGTGCGGCCCGTCATTCATCCCGGCATGCGTCTGCGCGAGGCAGGAAAACTTGGATTTCGTCACGCCGTCGTCCCGCAGTCACAACAAATTTCAGACGATGCCCGCAGCGCTGGAGTGACGATCCGTCCCTGCGGGGACGTTGGCGGCCTCGTCGCCTCTATCGCCCGCATGTCGGCGCGCGAAAAACCATCGCGCGCGGCTAAAGACCCTGCGCTTTAATGTTTCCGACTGGCGTAAAGATGCGTTAGAAGGCTGCAAGTGCGAAAGCCATGACCTGCCGGAACGACTTGCCTGACTGAGGCGCAAAGTTGACACAGGTTCCGGAGAGGGTCGTGCGAGCGCCGTCGGAAGGCGGCCAACAGCCCATTCAGAAGCGTTGAGAGCTCAGGGCGAACAACCAAGAGGCCAGCGATGCCGTCATATCTGGATTTGGCAGTGATTACCGTCGTTTTGGTGTCGGGGATGCTCGCTCTTTTGCGCGGCTTCACCCGGGAGGTACTTGCAATCCTCTCCTGGGTCGCCGCGGCGGCGGCGGCATACTTCTTCTATCCGCTCGCCCTGCCCTACATCAAACCGTACATCAGCAAGGATGAGATTGCTCTCGCGGCCGCCGTGGCCTCGGTGTTTTTCGTCGCTCTGGTCGCCGTTTCGCTTATCACGGTGAAGCTCTCGGACGTCATTCTCGACTCGAAAGTCGGCGCGCTCGACCGCACGCTGGGCTTCCTGTTCGGCGCCGTCCGCGGCGCGCTGCTCGCCGTCGTCGCCTTTGTTTTTTACAGCTGGCTCGTGCCCGAAACGAATCAGCCGGAATGGATTAAGGACGCGCGCGCCAAGCCCTTCCTTGTCGCCGGCGGCGAGAAACTGCGCGAAATGCTGCCCGACGACATCGACAGCATCGTCGCCAAGATCAAGGCCAAGAAAGGCGCTCCTGTGAACGAGGAGCCTCCGGCTGACGTTGAACCCGAAAAGATCCAGCCAGCGCCGAGCGACGCAAACGTCGAGAGCCCGGCCGAGGCCGCGCCGGAGTCAGCCGACAAGCCTGAATGATGGTCTTGCGGATGGACCCCGCCGCTGGCACATATGACGGGAATGCGACGCCCGGGCGCTCGGGAGTGCCGGGTGGCGGCGCGTCACGGGGGATGAAGCATGACGGACGCCGCCGAGGATCTTCAGAGGTCCTCATCCCGCGAGATTGACGCGATAGACGATCTCGACGGCGACCGGCTTCGCGAATATTGCGGCGTGTTCGGCGTCTTCGATTTGCCAGACGCCGCAGCGATCGCCGCGCTGGGCCTGCACGCGCTGCAACATCGCGGACAAGAGGCGGCCGGCATTGTCACTTTCGACGGCGGCCGTTTCCATGGCGAACGCCGTTTGGGACTCGTCGGCGACCATTTCTCTCAGGAAAGCGCGATCGAGCGCCTGCCGGGCGCCGCCGCAATCGGCCATGTGCGCTACGCGACCACCGGCGAGACCATGCTGCGCAATGTTCAGCCGCTATTCGCGGAACTGAACACGGGCGGTTTCGCGGTCGCTCACAACGGCAACCTGACCAACGCGCAAACCCTGCGGCGCGAGCTGATCCGCGAAGGCGCGATCTTCCAGTCGACCTCGGACACCGAGGTCATTCTTCATCTCGTCGCACGCAGCCGCAGGCCGCTGCTCATCGACCGATTCATCGAAGCGCTGCGTTCGATCGAAGGCGCTTATTCGCTCGTTGCGCTAACTAATAAGAAGCTTATTGGCGCGCGCGATCCGCTCGGCATTCGTCCGCTCGTCATCGGCGAACTCAACGGAAAATATATTCTCGCGTCAGAGACCTGCGCGCTCGACATCATCGGCGCGCGCTTCGTGCGCGACGTGATGAATGGCGAGGTCGTCGTTATTTCGGAGAGCGGTCTCGAGAGCTTGCGACCTTTTCCGCCGCAGCCGATGCGCCCGTGCATCTTCGAATATATCTATTTCGCCCGTCCCGACTCCATCGTGCATGGCCGTCCGGTCTATGACGTGCGCAAGGCGATGGGCGCCGAGCTTGCGCGCGAACGTCCGATCGACGCAGATGTCGTGGTGCCGGTGCCCGACTCCGGCGTGCCGGCGGCGATCGGCTATTCGCAGCAGTCCGGCGTCCCGTTCGAACTCGGCATTATCCGCAACCACTATGTCGGGCGCACCTTCATCGAGCCGACGCAAATCGCGCGTGATTTTGGCGTGCGCATGAAGCATAGCGCCAATCGCTGCGTCGTCGCCGGAAAGCGCGTGATCCTCATCGACGATTCAATCGTGCGCGGCACGACCTCGGTAAAAATCGTGCAAATGATGCGCGACGCAGGCGCCACGGAAGTGCACTTTCTTATTTCGTCGCCGCCGATCACCAATCCGGATTATTACGGGATCGACACGCCGCAGAAGGAGAAGCTGCTCGCCGCGACGCATACGCTCGAGGAGATGCGCGAATATATCGGTTGCGACTCGCTGGCCTTCCTGTCGGTCGACGGCATCTATCGCTCCATGGGCTATGAGCGCCGCGATCCTGTTCGGCCGCAGTTCACCGACCACTGCTTCACTGGCGACTATCCCACCTCGCTGACCGATCTCGTCGGCGAAAATCGCGCGCAACTTTCGCTATTGGCCGAGGCGAGTTGACAAGCGGGTGACCTCGACACCCTAGGCTTTGACGTTGCTGTTGACGAAATGATTCCTGAGATCACCGCGTGAAGCCTCCCCGCATCGTACTTGTGACCGGCGCGTCGCGCGGCATCGGCCGCGCGCTCGCGCTCGAACTCGCCCGCGCCGGCGCGCATGTCGTCGCCTTGGCGCGCACGCAAGGCGGACTCGAAGAACTCGACGACGAAATCCGCGCACAAGGTGGCCAAGCGACGCTCGTTCCTTGCGATCTTGCCGACTTCGACGCGCTTGATCGTCTCGGCGCGGCGCTTTTCGAACGCTGGGGCAAACTCGACGCCTTTGTCGGCAACGCAGGTCTGCTTGGTCCGCTGTCGCCGCTCGCTCATGTCGACCCGAAGGACTGGAATCGCGTCATGGCGGTCAATGTCACGGCGAATTGGCGGCTGATCCGTTCGCTCGACCCGCTTCTGCGCGCATCGGGCGCCGGGCGCGTCGTCTTCATCACGTCGGGTGCGGCGCACCGCGCGACCATGAAGCCGTTTTGGGGCCCTTACGCGGTCTCGAAGGCGGCGCTCGAAGCGATAGCCCGCACTTATGCGTCGGAAGTCGTCGGTGACGGCGTCACCGTGATGCTGGCCAATCCGGGTCCGCTGCGCACGCGCATGCGCGCTCAGGCGATGCCAGGCGAAGATCCGATGACCCTCCGAACGCCTGACGAATTTGCAAAAAAATGCCTCGCGCTGCTGACGCCGGAATGGCGCGAGAGCGCGAGGCTTTATGATTTTCCCACCGACCGGCTACTGAGTTTCTCAGCGCCGACGTAGAGCGCGCGGCTCTAGGGCCGCGCGTTAGAGGCTAGCTCAGCCTCTGTGCCAGTGGTGATGATGGACATGGTGGCGGCGCGGCATCGGCGGAGGCGGCGGCGGCACATAGGCGAGCGTCAAGCGCTCGACGCCAGCGGTCAAACCCACGCCGGAGCCCGCTTCCATCGTGAAGGGCTGCAGCGAGAAAGTGTTATCGGATCCGCCGACGAGGATGGCCCCGCCGCCGCCGACGACGACCTTGGCGGTAACCTCAGGACCGACATAGTAGCCGGCGAGAGCCCCGGGTCCGATGTGGTTCGTGGCCGCGACAACGCCCCAGGCAAGCTCGCCAGGACCATTGATCGTCACATTCGCGCCAACCTTGGTGAGCGTGCCGATGTAATGAGCAGGAATCGCGCCTTCCGCATCGTCGCGATAGATGCAGTCCAACTGCTGATTTTCGACCAGAACGCTGATGCCATTACCCATCAGCCGGCACTGTAAGGTGCCCACGCGATCGCCCGCGAACGCGCTCGCCGGCGCCAACAGCGCCAAAAGGCAAGCGCCGCTCAGCGCGCGACCCAATCCAAACTTCAGCATTTAGACCTCCTCTTCCTGATTTGCGGCGGCGACGCCTGAAGCGGAGCCACAAACGCACGTCCTTGCAGTACAGAACAGGCGCCAAAAAGCAACAGCGCCGCTCCAGCCGGAAGCCGACCTATGTCACGATTTGTCAGAAAGAACCTGTGCGCGGGCGCACTTAGCCCGCCAGTCGCCAGCCAAGCTTTGCTGCCTCGTCAAACCTTCACAGCGCTTGCAAAGACCTTGGAAGAGTCCGATTTTTAAAGTCAATCGAAAGGCCGAGGCGATCCGTGTCGAATTCTCATCCGCTTCCAGTTCTCATGGACCAGGGGCTGTCGCAGTCTGACGTCGAGGCGCTGCGGTCCGCCGTCGCGGCGCTGGAAAGACAGAGCTTTGCATCGCGGCTCGCCGGACTGGCGAGCCGACAGCTCAATTTTGGCGCGCTGACTCTGCCGCCACGGCTACAAACTGCAGTCGCCGCCGCCACGCGAAAGGCTCTCGCAGCGGCGATGAAGATGGCCTTAGCCAGCCTCGACGCACAGCCAGCAAAAGACTCCATAAGGATTCACCGCCGCCTCGCGGCGCTGACGGGCGGCGTCGGCGGCGCCGTCGGTCTCGTCAGCCTTCCGCTTGAACTGCCGCTGTCGACGACGATCATGCTGCGCTCGATCGCGGAAATCGCGCAGGCCGAGGGAGAGGACTTGCGACACCCCGGCGCGGCCCTCGCCTGCCTCGAAGTCTTCGCGCTCGGCGGCCATTCCGCGGAAGGCAGTGTCTTGGAGGGCGGCTATTTGGCGTTGCGCGCCGTGCTCGCGAAATCCGTGTCCGACGCCGCGCGTTTTCTCACTGTCCGGCAGGTTTCCAACGAAGCGGCGCCTGCTCTCGCACGTCTGATTGGCGCGATCGGGACGCGTTTTGGCGTCGTCGTATCGCAAAAAACCGCCGCGCAAGCCGTGCCTGTCATTGGCGCGATCAGCGGCGCGGCGATCAATGTCGCCTTCACCGAGCACTTCCAAAGCCTCGCGCGCGGTCATTTCGTCGTCCGCCGATTAGAACGCCTCTACAGCCCCGCCGTCGTGCACGCCGAATATGCGAGAATCGCTCGCTCTGAGGGCTATTGGAACGATCCGTCGCAGGCGGCGTGAAGGCGATTAGGGCCGACGGCGTAGGGCCTCGGCGAGGTGTTTGACCTGCTTCGTTGTGGCGATGCTCGATTCATTTTCTTCCAGCAGAATGAAATCGGCCCCGGCGAGGTTTTCATCGAGTTCCTCTGATGTGGCCGGCAGTCGTTCGCCATTAGAGGCGTCGCCGCGCGCGCGCCGGTAGTGACCGAGTTCAATCCCGTTGTCTTCAGTCCGCATATAGAACCAGTAGTCGATTTGCGGTGGACACGGCGCGAGCGTCGCCGCCGCCAAAACTTGATGCAGGAAGCTGCCTCCAAGGGCCAGCAGCCGCGGCGTCTGCGCGCAATCGCCCTTCTCCCCTGCCCGGCCGATCGCCGCCGTGGGATAATGCGAGTCAGGCCATAAAAGATTCATAAGGTCCAGCAGATCGCGGTCCGTGCCCGAAGCCTCGGACGCCGGCGCTGACGTAAACTCCAGCACGCCAAGCGGAGAATTGGGAACCGCGCGCGTCGCTTCGCGCATGGCAAGCGCGCCGCCGACGCTGTTCCAATGCGTTCCGCCGCGCGGAAAGAGCGGCAACGGCTGTTTGGACTTTTCCGACTCAATCAGCGCTGCGCCATCGACGTACCGCACGCCAGCTCCATTGAGCGCGGCGCGGTATGGCGCGAGCTTCTCTGGCATCGCCGTCGCATGCGCAAAGCAAGTCGCCGACCTCGGCAGATCCTCCGGGTATCGTGCAGCCTTCGACGGCGAAATGAGGAAGACGAAGCTCTTCCCCCGCGCTTGCGCGATCTCCTGGATTTCGTGCAGCGTCAACGACCAGGCGCTCACGCGCGAAGGATCGAAAGCGCCGTCACGGGCGCAAAACTCGTCGATATAGAACTGCTCATAGAGCTGGCCGTTTCGGCCGATCACGACTCCTGGCGCCGCCGAGCCGCCGAAAGCCGAAAAGACGAGCTGATTTTTCGCGCGCACGGAAATGGGAAAAACCGGCGACATTCGGCCGAGATTTGCAGAGACGGCCTTTTGCGTTTCGCCGGAAAGGAAGGCCTCAAGAGTCCAAGGCGCGGGCTTTGGTTTTGCCACTCCGTAAAGCGGCCAGGAGCTGCGGATACGCAGC
This sequence comes from Methylocystis sp. B8, assembly GCF_005771425.1. Lineage (GTDB taxonomy): Bacteria > Pseudomonadota > Alphaproteobacteria > Rhizobiales > Beijerinckiaceae > Methylocystis. The sequence goes on from NZ_VBTZ01000007.1 coordinate 85,015, forward strand.
TTCGGCCAATCGCCTTCGACGGCGAAATTCCACAAATTGGCGAGAAAAAGAAAGGCGATGAATCCCGCGCATCCAAAGATCGGCAGTCGCGCGAGCGTGAGCGACTTGAGAAACGCGTTCACGCCCTCAGGACGAACAGGCGCGTTAATCGCCGTTGCAGCTTCTCCTTCGAGTTGCCCGATGCGCTTGTCGATTTCTGCGAGATCGCTCATCGATTAGAACCGGAAGTAGATGAACGGCTTGAAAGGATCGGCGAGTCCCTTCGCCAGCGCGGCGAGGAAGAGCATGGAAAGCGCGCTGTTTGACGCCAAGGCGAAACGCTGCGCCGCGCTTCCCCAATCGAAGTCCTTGACGTAAAGCGACAGCCGCTGCGCGACGCAAATCGCTGCGGCGATCAACGCGACGACGATATATTCCTCCGGAATGGCGACGGCCGCGCTCGATTGCGCCCATGGATTAGCCATCAGCGCAAGAAGCGCGCCGGCTTGAGACAGAGAGGTTGCGCGAAAAAATGTCCAGCCGACGACGACGATAACCATCGCGATGAGATTGGCGAACCAGTCCGGCAATTGCTGGAGGCGCTTCACCAAAAACAACCGGTCGAGCACAAGGAACACGCCGTTATAGACGCCCCAGACCACATAGGTCCATGCCGCGCCGTGCCAGATTCCCGAGGCCAAAAAGCAGATCCAAAGATTGAAATAGGTGCGCGCTTCGCCGCGCCGATTGCCGCCAAGCGGAAAATATAAATATTCGCGAATCCAGCTCGTCAGCGATATGTGCCAGCGCCGCCAAAAATCTGTGATGCTCGTCGCCACATAGGGCATGTTGAAATTTTCTAGAAGCCGGAAGCCGAACATGCGCCCAAGTCCGATCGCCATGTCGGAATAGCCGGAGAAGTCGAAATAGATTTGGAAGGTGAAGAACAGCACGCCAGCCCAAGCTTCTGCGAAACCGAGTCCGCCGACGTCGCGCGCAAAGATCAGGTCTGCGCCGCTCGCAAGCGTATCAGCGAAGAGCAGCTTCTTCACGACGCCGAGCATGAAGCGCGAGAATCCCATGACGAAGTCGTCGACGTCGGCGTGCGGCATCGCTTCGAATTGGCGCGCGATGTCGTGATATTTGATGATCGGGCCGGCAAGGAGCTTCGGAAAGAAAAAAACGTAAAGCCCGTAAAGCAGAGAACTGCGCGCCGGCGCCGTGACGCCGCGATAGACATCGACAAGATAGGTGATCTTTTCAAAGACGATGAAGCTGACGCCGATCGGCAATGCGATCTGTGGGATGTTGATCCCCGGAAGCGTCAACGCCTTCAGGATCGCATCGAGATTGAGCGCGAGAAAGCCCGTGTATTTATAATAGACGAGGATCGCCAGATTGGCGACGACGCCGAGCGCGAGCCAGCGCTTACGAACGTCATACTCTGACGACGTGGCGATCTTCTGCGCCACGTAAAGGTCGAGCGTGACCGACGCAAAGACGAGGAAGATGAAGACCGGCTCGCTCCAAGCGTAAAAGACGACGCTCGCCGCAAAAAGGATGACGGCGCGGCGCACGCGGACTTCGCCGAAAAAGAGATAGATGAGAAAAACCGCCGGCCCGAATAGAAACAGGAACAGCGGCTCGTAGAAAAGCATGATTTTCCTGCGTTCGTCGGCGCGCCGGCGCGAGCGCGAAAGCCTGCGGCTTCTACCAAAACCACCCCAGTTGGGCAAGAAAACGGCTGTGAGGAAGGCCGGCGGGATCGCTTGCGCAGGCGCCGGGTTCCGCTTATTCACCCCTCCATGGCCGCTGATTTTTCTCCCAAGTCCGATTTCCTGCGCGCGCTCATCGAGCGCGGCTTCATCCATCAATGCTCGGATTTCGAGGGCCTGGACGAGAAGGCGCGGTCGGGCGCGCTCTCCGCTTATATTGGATTCGACTGCACCGCGCCGTCGCTCCATGTCGGGTCGCTGCTGCCGATCATGATGCTTGCCTGGCTGCAGCGCGCCGGCGGCAAGCCGTTGCCGCTCATGGGCGGCGGCACGACGCGCGTCGGCGATCCCTCCGGCAAGGATGAAAGCCGCAAGCTTTTGACCGTTGAACAGATCGACGCGAACAAGGCGTCGATCAAAACCGTCTTCGAACGCTTCCTCACATTCGGCGACGGCGCAACCGATGCGCAGATGCTCGACAACGCCGATTGGCTGATCGGTCTGAACTACATCGATTTTCTACGCGACGTCGGGCGTCATTTCTCCGTCAACCGCATGCTGACAATGGACTCGGTCAAGCTGCGGCTCGAGCGCGAGCATGAACTCTCCTTTATCGAGTTCAACTATATGTGCCTGCAGGCTTATGACTTCGTCGAGATCAACAGGCGTTACGGCGCGCTGCTGCAGATGGGCGGCTCGGACCAATGGGGCAATATCGTCACCGGCATCGATCTCGGCCGGCGCATGGGTTGCCCGCAGCTTTATGCGCTCACCTCGCCGCTGCTGACGACGACGTCTGGCGCCAAGATGGGCAAGAGCGAAGCCGGCGCCGTCTGGCTCAACGCCGATATATTGTCGCCTTATGACTATTGGCAGTATTGGCGCAACACGGAAGACGCCGACGTTGCGCGCTTCTTGAAGCTCTTCACCTTCCTGCCGATGGAAGAGATCACGCGCCTCGCGGCGCTGCAAGGCGCCGAAATCAACGAAGCGAAGAAAACGCTCGCGACAGAAGCGACGGCGCTCATTCACGGCCGCACGGCGGCGGATGCGGCCGCTGAAACCGCGCGTGCGACATTCGAAGAAGGCGCGCTTGCTTTGTCGCTTCCCAAGGTCGCCATTTCGGCTGAGGAAGTCGCTGCGGGCCTTGGCGTGCTGACGGCCTTCGTAAGAGCCGGACTCGTTGCCTCGACGGGAGAAGCGCGGCGTCAGATCAAAGGCGGCGGACTGCGCGTCAACGATGCGCCAGTGACCGACGAACGCGGCGTCATTGGAGAAGGAGAGTTTGCCGGCGACGGCGTCGTCAAACTCTCGCTTGGCAAAAAGAAGCACGTGCTGCTCGAGCGCGCTTAGCTTCACGCGCTTTGCGCTCACACGCCGCTATTGCGGCATCCGCGCGGTGCCGTCGATGACGCCCATAATCTTGCGCATCAATCCCGGCGCGATCGCCGACAGCGGATTGACGTTGATCGAAGGAGACGAGAGCGCGCCATAGAGGCGATAGCTCAGGCCGAAGACGCCTTCATGCTGTCCGCCGGCGAGAACGACGCCGACAACCGGAATGTTCGACAATAGGCTGTTCAACGCATAGGCCGGCACATAGGTGCCGACGAGATCCAGCCGCTCGTGTTGGAAGTCGATGTAGCCGTCGAAGGTAAGGCCGATCTCGGGACCCGACAGGACGCCGTCACGCACCGCGAGTTGTCCGCCCGACCAGCTGAATTCGCTCTCCAATTTGCCAACGCGCACGAGATCAGGATCGAAGCGATAGTTGCCGCGATCGTCGGCGCGCGCTGTTCCGCTTTGCGCCATCAGTTGGCGCACGGTCGGCTCGCCACGGACATAAAAGTCACGAATGCGCAATGCGCCGTCTGCGCGGCTCTGGCCAAGCTGCACGGTCGCGGCCAGCGCGCCGCTGTCCATCTTCCGATAGACATCGAGGAAAGAGAGAAGCGAACCGCCGTCGTTCGTCGAAATTTCCAACTGCGGCTGGCCATTTGGGTTTCGGCTCATCCCGACGGAGACTTGTTCGCGGCCGAAGAAACCCGTCACCGCCACGGCGCGCGGCTTGCCGCCGCGCCGCTCCACTTTCAGATCGACGTTGGTGAGAATTTGCTTGTTATGGCCGGTGACGATCGGCGACTTGAAATCGAGATCGAGGTCTTCAATCGTTCCCTTGCCGCCGCGGTCGGCGGCGCGCAGCAGCCCCTGCATCATCGGACGCGCGTCAAAATTCGCGCCGCGTGCGACGATCTTCACCGCCTCGCCGGCGCGTTGCGCATCGACATGCATGTCGTCTCCAGGCGAAAGACGCGCCTGCGCGAAATGAGCGGCGCGGAAAGCGCCGTCGCGCCCGAATTCAATGGAGCCCTGCGCCTGCGTCGGCCCGGCGTCGAATATGAATTGCTCAAGCGCCATCCCTTCGCCGCGGTGCGTCAGCACGAAGGAGGCCTTTGCGGGCTTTCCAGGAGGCTTCACGAGTCCCGGCAGCGGATTGTCGAAATTCGTTCGCGTGAGGTCGAGGTCGAACTGCATATCGACGTCGTCGACCGGCAATGGCGTGCGTATCGTCGCCAGAATTGGACCGCCGACGCCTGCGATGGCATAGCCCGCACGCTGGCGCGCCGCGTCGTCGAAGGTGAAAGCCACCTGCGCTTGGGCCGCGCCTTTTTCGCCAAAGGCGCGTCGCACGTCGAGGGTCGCCGGCGCGCCGTAAATATGCCCGGTTCCGTTGACGCGCAGTCCGCTCCCATCGGCGACAATATGCAGAGCGCCGCCTTCGAGTTTTTCCCTTCCGATCAGCCTGTCGATGACGAGGTTTGACGTCGTTGCGTCAACTGCGAATGTTGTGGCCTCGTCGCGGGCCGTCAAACCCGTCTCAAAATCGACGCGCAGACGTCCTTCGATCGTTCCTTTCAGCGCGCCGCGATCGACGGGAACTGACGCATGTTCGGCGATCGCCGGCAGTGAGAGAAGGTCGGCCACCGCTTCGACGTCGCCGCCGACATCGACTTCGACCGTTGCGGGCGTCGGACGCAGCGCGCTGTTCGCCACGATGAAGCGGCCCGCGGACAGCGCGAGGCGCCGGCCCGGCCCGATCGCCATGACGCCTGAGGACGCGACGAAAGACGTCGTTTGTCCGGTGATGCGCAAATGGCCGTTGATGCCGGTCAACGGCGCCATGCCCGGCAAGATGTCGGTGACCGCGGCTCCTTCGATGTCTGTCTCGGCGAACAGCGATCGATCTGGCGGCGCCTGCTCGTAACGCATTGCGGTGAGCGCCGCGCCGTCAAAGTCGGCGGCGTATTGGGCGCGTCTCAAAACGCCGGCCGGCACATGATCCACGAACCAGGCGCGCACGGACGGCGCGACATGGGTCGGCCACAGGCGCGCGAGCGCGCGTATCTGAGTCTCCTCAATTCCCATTTTGAGCGTAATGCGAATATCGTCGCGCCAGCTCACGGCCCCATTGAGTGCGATATTGGTTTCGGGGCCGCTAAACGCGAACTTGTCGATAACGATCTGGCGTTGGTCACGGAACAGGCGCGCATTGAGCATTCCGCTATCGATCCGCACATTCTTCTCGCCTCGGCGCTCTGGCGCGACAAGGGTTGGCGCCTTCAGACGCAGGCCGATTGTCCATGGACCGTCGAGGCTCGCCGCATCGGCGATGGTCGCGGCGCCAACGGGCGGGCGCGCCTCGCCAACGACCGTCATGTCAAGGCCGCCAGCTTTGAACACGAGCGGCGCGATCACGACTTTGCGCCCAACTCTATCCCATGTCGCGACGCCAGCGACCTTTTCGATCATCACCGGCTCATGGTCTGGCTCATCAAAGCGGAAATAGCCGCGACCGACTTCTGCTTGGCCCGACGCCTCTAGAATCTCATCGCCCGCGCCGAGCGCAAATTGTAAATCGAAGGAGAGCGGCGCGTCAGTATCGAACCGCGTGGTGCGAAAACCGCCCGCAAGCGCAATTTCGTCGATCGATAAGCCGCGAAACTGCGCGTGGAAATCGCGCCGTCCTCCCGGCGCGCCCTTTGCGACGGCGACGGCGGTCCAACGCCCGGAGGGACCATTGGCCGCCGCTGAGAAGCGCATGCCGTTGGCGCCCTTGTCGAGACTGAGCGTCACGTCTTCGTAGCGTATGGAGTGATCGCTTGTGCGATCGTCGATCGTGAGGCGACCATGCGCGACGCCAAGGCGATCGAGCGCGCCAATGGGACTGTTCGGGCTCGTGGCGAGATCCATAAGTCCGCGCAAGGCCTCGGTGGCGTCCCGCAAGAGGGTCGCGCGCTTCGCTTCAGGACCATTCGCCGCCGACTCCGGCCCCTCGGGCGCTGTGGGCGCCTTTGCCGCAACGGGGTGAGCGCCGGCGGAAATGGCGACGGCGCCGTCTGGATCAACGGAAAGCCGCAAATCCAGATTGAGAACTTCGAGCCGGCGCAGCTTCACCCGGCCGATCAACAGGGAAGGGAAATCGACGGACAGCTCAGCGCGCGGCGCGGCCACGATCGGACGGCCGTCTTTCTTGACGATGAAATTGTCTACGGAGAGCGTCGGACCATGATCGCCATTGCCGATCGAGGCGGTGGCGAGCGAGAAGTCGTAGCGGTCGCCCGCCAGTTCATTCAGCGATTGGACGATGCGCGGCGCGAGCCAGGCGAAGGTGATCGAGCCCTGCGACAAAAGCAGAAAGAAGCCGCCGAACGTCAGCGCGCAAAGCAGCACTGCGGCGAGTCCGCTGAGCAAGATCAGACGACAAACTCCGCGGCGCGGCGCCCAAAAACTCGGCGGTCGCCACGCTGCGCGACAGGCTCGCGCCATCAAACGCCATGCGGCGTCGACAACGTTTTCGCCGCCGCTAGGCTTGCGCCCTACCCTGTCGGTCAACTCGTCTCGCTTTCGGCTCGATCGCAGCTTGGGCGCGGGCAATGGGCCAGATCTTGCCGGCTGGCGCGCAGTCTGCATTCTACCGTCTGATTTTAGCTGCAGATGCGACGAAAGGAAGGCGCCATGAACTCAACCGTCACCGCCAAGGCTACGATAAAGGGGACGGCCTTAAAAGAGGGAGACATAGCGCCTGCCTTCGATCTCCCGGGGGCGGGAGGAGAAAAGCTGTCTCTTGCAGCGCTCAAGGGCAAGAAAGTCGTCCTCTATTTCTACCCTAAGGACGACACCTCGGGCTGCACCAAGGAAGCCATAGATTTCAATGGGCTGCGCGACAAATTTGCGAAGGCGAAGACCGTGATCGTCGGAATGTCGCCCGATCCGATCAAAAGCCACGACAAGTTTCGGGCGAAATATGAGTTGGCGCTGCCGCTCGCGTCAGATGAGAAAAAAGAGACGCTCAACGCCTATGGCGTCTGGGTCGAGAAGAGCATGTATGGCCGCAAATATATGGGCGTCGAGCGCACCACGGTGCTGATCGGCCCCGATGGCCGCATCGCCAAAATCTGGCGCAAGGTGAAGGTGCCGGGGCACGCCGAAGAAGTTTTGGCTGCGGCGAAGGCGCTGTAGGCGCCTGCCCGCGGCCGTGACTTCAGTTGTGGTCGTGCTCGGCCGCCGGAGCGGCGTCGGCCGGCGGAGCCGCGCCCGGCCTCAGTTTGGCGATGAGCCTGGCCATATCCTCGGCCCCCTTCTTCGCCGCCATGAGATCCGGCTTCGCCGCCAGCGCCGCGTCATAATCAGCTTTGGCGCGGGCGAAGTCCTTCTTGGCGCGCCAGGCGTTGGCGCGGTTGACCAGAGCCCCGACATAGTTGGCGTCGATTTTTAGCGCCGCGTCGAAGTCGGCGATCGCTTTGTCGAATTCGCCCTTGGCGTACAGGCAGGCGCCGCGACCATTGCGCGCCGCCGCGAGTTTCGAATCGCGTTTGGCCGCTTCGGAAAAGGCGCCAATGGCGCGGTCGTGATCGCCCTTCGCGTGATGCAGGGCGCCAGCCGTGACGAGCGGCGCAGTGGCCTTTGGATCGGCTTTCGCCGCCTCTTCGAGATCGGCAAGGGCCTTTTCGACGTCGCCCTTTGCTCGCCAGATGTGGGCGCGTGCGAGAAGCGCCGCGGCGTTCTTCTTGTCGAGGACGATGGCCCGATCATAGTCGGCGAGCGCGCTGTCGAGATCGCCCTTGGCGTGATGCGCAGCGCCGCGCGCAGCTAAAACCACCGACGATTTCGGCTCAATCTCCAGCGCCTTGCCGAAATCTTCAAGCGCGTGCGCATAGTCGCCCTTCGCCTGGTAGGCGCCAGCGCGATTGACATAGGCCGCCGCCTGGTTGTGCGGGGTCTCCTTGTCGATCTTTTGAATGACCTGCGTGCATCCGGCGATGCGCGCATCCGGATCTTGAACCCGGCATTGACCCCAGCCTGGGCTGACGCCGCCGCCTTGATGCGTGGCCAGAGCTGGCGCGCCGACAAGCGCCGAGGCGATGATAAGAATCGCTGGAAACCGCGCCCGCGCGGCCGTTCGCGCAGCGGAACTGAATGATTCATGCATGTGTTGGACGTGGCCTCCGGATAGAGTGGCGGCGGCATGCTAACCCAACAGGCGCCGCCCGCAACTGGGAAATGCTGCTTATGTGACAGCCGAGCCTGTCCGGTTCGCAACCCGCAATTGTGGCCAGGCTGGGCTGGATGCGGCCAAGCCACGCTGAACCGTCTCCAATTCGGCTTAAGGACTTCAGACTCGAAACAAAAACGTCTAAAACAGAAGTCAAATGAGTCTTCTCACCACCAAGGCCGAACTGACTGCGGTCTGCGACCGCTTCGCTCAGCATCCCTTCGTAACAGTCGACACCGAGTTTTTGCGCGAGACGACATTCTGGCCGCGGGTGTGCGTCATCCAGCTCGCATCGCCGGAAGAAGCCGTGGCGATCGACGCCCTCGCCGAGGACCTCGATCTAGCGCCGTTTTTCGAGCTGATGGCCAATCCCGACGTCGTCAAAGTGTTCCACGCTGCTCGTCAGGACCTCGAAATCATCTGGCGCCTCGCGCGACTCATTCCCGCACCGCTTTTCGACACGCAGGTCGCGGCGATGGTCTGCGGATTCGGCGAGCAAGCCTCCTATCTTGAGCTCGTTAAAGCGATCACGCGCGCCAATCTCGACAAGTCTTCGCGTTTCACCGACTGGTCGCGCCGTCCGCTTTCGGAGGCGCAGATCGACTACGCCATCGCCGACGTCACTCATCTTCGCGACATTTACGCAGCGCTCCGCGCGCGGCTTGAACGCTCCAATCGCCTTGAATGGCTCGCGGACGAGATGCAGACCCTCACTTCGCCCGCGACCTATGAACAGCATCCAGAAAATGCCTGGGAGCGGCTACGCCATCGGGCGCGCAAGCCGCGGGATCTCGCCGTGCTGATGCAGCTTGCCGCCTGGCGCGAATTGGAGGCGCAAACACGCGACGTGCCGCGTTCGCGAGTTTTGAAGGACGAGGTGCTCCTAGAAATCGCGCAAGCCGCGCCGCGCTCAATCGAAGCGCTCGGCAATTTGCGCTCCTTTCCAAAGGGCATGGAGCGCTCGCGCGCGGGGGCGGACATCGTCGCCGCGGTGGAGCGCGGCGTCGCGCGCGACCCGACCACGGTCCCGCGCATCGAGCGCGATCGACGAAATTCGAACGGCGCGACAGTCGAATTGCTCAAAGTCTTATTGCGTCAGGTGGCGGAAGAGACGGGCGTCGCCGCCAAGATGATCGCGACCGTCGACGACCTCGAAGCCATCGCTCAGGACGATGACGCCGACATCCAGGCGCTGAAGGGCTGGCGCCGCGCGATCTTCGGCGAAAAGGCTCTAGAACTGAAACGTGGGAGGCTCGCGCTGGCGGTGGAAAACGGCCGTGTCGTGACTTTTGACTGGCAAGAGGCCGCCGAACGCGCAACTGCTGAATAATATGGGGATTTTTTATACCGCAGCGCAAAAATAGTCATTTCAACGCGCGTGCCGACGTTGCGATGACCAAAATTTTAGCTTGCTAAAACCTAATTAAATTTCATCATCTTAAAGAGTTTTTTATCCTGCCTTTTTGCACCGCACTGTTGTCATGGTGCGTTGCAGTATCCATCTTTCGGTTCGAGCGAGACGCGCTGGCTCATGCCCGCTCGCGCGCCTTTGCTTCGAAGATGGAAAGGAAAGACATGACCACAGGAAAACGAATTGTCGCGGCGGCGTTCGGCGGAGCGCTGTGCCTTGCAACAAGCTCGGGCCTGTCCGCCGCCGACGCTTCCGTGACCATGAAGCCACTCATGGCGGCAAGCTTTGACGCCGGGTCAAAGCATGTCGTGAGTTATTTCGCCTCGGGCGAGAACGGCTGCCGTCTGACGATGATGGTGATCGATTCAGCCCTGGACGAGGAGGCGACGCCCGCGACTCAGGCGACGCGTCTTGTCGTCACCGTTGCGGATGGGAAAACCGCGCATTTTGACTCGGCGGTAGGCTCGACTTTGCGTTTCAGTTGCGCTCAGGGCGCCGAAACCATGCGGGTCGACAAGATCAACCGGGTCGCCGCCCACCCCGCGGCCGAATAATCGTTGCGATGCGGCGACGCCTACGGCGCCGCCGCATCGTGGCTCTATCGAAACCCTGGAATTGACCACGGCTGGCCTTTGCGTCTGCCGCGGCGCTCGTGACTATGGTTGCGAATAAGACCAGTTCCAGGGAGGGTGAAGATGTCCAGCCTATATGACCGATTGGGCGGGGAAGGCGCGGTCAACGCGGCCGTTGAGCTTTTCTATCGCAAAGTCCTTGCGGATGGCCGGATCGCGCATTTCTTCGACGGCGTCGACATGGAAGAGCAGATCGCCAAGCAGAAGGCGTTTCTCACCATGGCTTTCGGCGGACCCAACAATTACACCGGCGCCGACATGCGCAAAGCGCATAAGCGCCTTGTCGAAAGGGGTCTCAACGATTCGCATGTCGACGCGGTGATTGAAAATCTCAACTACACGCTGCGCGACCTCGGCGTTCCCGAAAAAGAAGTGAAAGAAGTCGCCGATCTCGCCAATTCAGTGCGCGACGACGTGCTCAATCGCTAGAGCGCGCCGCGAAAAAGTGGGAACCGGTTTTTTGCGTAAAGCGCGCTCTAAGCCATTAGAATCGATCCCGTTATCTGCGTTCAGGCGAGTCCGCCTGAACGCAGCGTGATCTAGTCTCGTGACGCTCATCAGGCGCGAGGGTCGCGCGGTCGATGTTGCGCCGGGCGAAACTGTACTTGAAGCGCTGCTGCGCGTGGGCATAGACGCGCCGCATTCGTGCCGCGCCGGCAATTGTCAGAGCTGCATGCATCGGGCGATTGACGGCGCGCCGCCGCCGGAATCACAGTCGGGCCTGACCGACGCGCAAAAGGCGATGGGCTATTTTCTGCCCTGCATATGCCGCCCGACGACGCCTCTGACGATCCTGCGCCCCGATGATCTCGGCGTGAGTCTTGAAGCGGTCGTTCAGGCGATCGATTCGTTGAGCGACGACATCGTGCGCTTACGGATTGAGGCTGAGGGATTCGCCTATCGGCCAGGTCAGTTCATCGAACTCAGCGCAGGCGAAGACCTCAGGCGTCATTATTCGCTTGCGAGCCACCCTGAGGAAGACCCTTTCCTCGAAATGCACATTCGACTCCATCAGGACGGGCGAATGAGCCGTCACTTGGCGGAAACCCTGCAACCCGGCGATAAGGTGCATGTCGCAGGACCTTCGGGCTCGTGTTTTTACGAGGGCGTGAATGTGGATCAGCCGATGCTGCTCATCGGCGCAGGCACGGGTCTCGCACCGATCTATGGCGTGCTGCGCGACGCGCTTCACAAAGGGCATCGTGGGCCGATCCGGCTTTATCACGGCGCCCGCAGCCGCAAAGGCTTGTATCTTTCTGACGAATTGCAGGCGCTTTCCGACGCGCGCGACAATGTCAACTATCGCCCCTGCGCATTCGATCCGTCAGCGCCGCATGGCGGCGACGTTGCGGCGACGGCGCTCGAAGCGGAGCAAAGCGTCTCGGAGGCCGCAATTTTTCTCTGCGGCGGGGAAAATCTTGTGAAGCGCTTGAAGCGCGAATTGTTCATGCGCGGCGCGAGCCTGAAGAACATTCGGTCGGACGCCTTCACGCCGGCGCGCTGATCGCGCACTCTTAATGCGATAGGAATTTGAACGGTTCGGCCGGAACGAATTTATCCGAAACCTCGCCGGAAAGAATCGGATTGCCAACCAGATCGAGCTTCGCTGGTTTTGCGCCCGGTTCGAGCTTCAGTTTCGTCAGCTCCACCCAAAAAATTGCGGGGTTGAGCGTCGGCTCGAAATAATAGAGCCGGTCCTTGATGTCGGTGACCGAGCGCCATCGCGTCGAGGCGATGTTGGGCTCCTGCGGCGTGGAGATCCCAAGCGGCACCGAGGCGTTCCGAATGATGGAAAAAACGCTGGCGATCGCAACGCGCCTGTCCTCGACTTTCGGCGTCGCGTTTAAGTTCCAACTGGCGCGGGCGAAGCGATCGGACGCCCGATGCGTGCCAGGAAGGAAATTCGACCCGCCGATCTCGACCCAATAGGTGTTGAGCGCAAGCTGCTGATCGAAGGGCGGCGAATTGGTCATCACCGTGTATTTGCGGTCGTGATGGATGACGAGTTTTCCGCCCAGATATTCGAGGATGGCGCTGTCGCCCGATTGATCGGCGAGCGCCATATGGCTTGCCGCTTTCACGCCGCCCGGAAGATCGGGCGCGACGATCGCAAAAGGCTCCTTTTGCAGCGCTTTCACCGCATCCGCCACGGTGGCGTAATTGTCGAGGACATATTGCGTCCAGCCGCCGACGGAAAGCAGCGGCTTTCTTGACGCTTTCGGGTCTCCGTAATCCGCCTCGGCAAGATAGAGAAGATTAGCTGCGAGGCCCGCCTCGTTTATGCCTTCAGCCGTCGCGGCGTCGTAAAAATCGGCGATGAGCGAACCATATTTCGACGTCCATTTAATCGAACCGGGACCAACGCCGCCGTCGCGCGCCATGCCACGCGGAAACGACCATAGGTTTGTTCGCGGATCGACGTCCCAATCCATCGTCCGGCCGACGACATAGTCCTTGTCAGCGGTCCCATAGAGCACGCGCGTGCAGGCGTCAGCGCTCGCGCTCATCAATGCCAGCGCGACGCCGGCCAGAGGCCATTTCGCAAATTTCCTTTTCACGTTAAATTCCCTTCACATCTAATCGAGTCTTAAAATATAGAGGCCTCGCGCCTTCACGGCGCAATTTCGATCTGCGCATCGACGCCCATGAGCTTGCCGAGCGCCTTCAAACGATTGAGCACACGCTCGCTCGCAAGATCGGCGTAAGCTTGCGGCAAGGTGAGCGTCGCCACGCGATCGCAGACCCGCAGGCGCGTGCGCGGCAGCACGCCGGGCATCGACGCCGACAATAAATAGGCGACGCGCATCAGGGCCCCGAGAATGCGAGCGCGCGCAAAAAGACGCGTGGTCAGCAGCGTGCGCAAATCAGAAAGACCCTCAGCCCCATCAAGCCCTTCGTGACGAAATACGATCGCGAGCGAGAGAAACGCGCGGCCGGGATGATCGATCGCGACAAAGGGCCCTTGCGTCACGATATTCATGGCGCGCTGCGCGCGATATTCGGGATGGGCGCGCCAGGCGATGTCGGAGAGCAGACAGGCGGCGTGGCGCAACCGGCGCTCCTCCGCCGTCTCGTCGATTCCGCTCTTGTCCATATAGGCGTCGGTCCAATCGACGAGCTCGTCGCCGTAGCCCGGCGCGCGGGCAAATGTCGCTTCCAGTTCGCGCGTCGCCGCGAGCAACGGATCGATGCGCCGCTCGGCAGACGGCAGGCGCTCATACAACATGCCTTCGCGAACGCCGGCGGCGGAGATGACGATCTCGCGAGGCTTGGCGCGGCGGATGATCTCATCAAGCACGATCGCGCCATAGGCGAGCAACGGCCGACGCGCCGCCGAGACGACGTTGATGTCTTCGAGCGCCTCGCTGTCGATATGTTCGACGAGCGCGGCGAAATCTGCGGCTTCGCTCGTCTGGATGCGGTAATGATGCATCACGCCGAGCGGATAGTTGCGCTGACGCATGTGAAGCTTCGCGAGCGAGCGCCAGGTGCCGCCCACTGCGTAAAAAGTGCGGCCCTTGAGATGTTCGATGGGCTTGGCGTCCGCGAGGGCCTTGCGGGCGATGCGCGTCGCCTCTCGCATGGAGCGCCGAGAGGCGTCCATTAAGGCCAGTCCGCCGAGCGGCAAAGTGACGCCCTTGCCAAGCGTCTCCTTATGGACGTCGATCAATTCCAGCGAACCGCCGCCGAGATCGCCGACGACGCCATCGGGCTCGTGAATTGCTGAAACAACGCCATGGGCGGAAAGCTCCGCCTCGCGACGTCCAGACAGCAGGGAAATGTCACGCTGAATGGCGTCGCGCGCCGCTTCGAGAAACACGGTGCCATTTTTGGCGTCGCGCGCCGCGGCCGTGGCGATCACCTCAATGTCGTTGACGCCCATCGTTTCGCATAACGCACGATAGCGGCGTAGCGCTTTCAGCGCCTTGTCTATGCCATCGTCTGGCAGCCGCCCCGTCGTGACGACGCCCTTGCCGAGCCCGCACATCGCCTTTTCATTAAAGATCGGGGTCAGCGCGCGGGCGAGCGCCTGATAGGCGACGAGACGCACCGAATTCGAGCCGATATCGACGATGGCGACTGGTTTCGGCGCGGAGTCGGAGCGCTGCGTCAGATGACGCCGCAGCTTCTCAAGCATTCTGGCCGCGCTTCTGCAGCGAGCGCGGCCGCCAGTCCTTCAGCGACTTGCCGCGACCCGAAAGCGACGGATTGGTCATGAAATATTTATGCGCGTTGAATCGCTCCTCGCCTTCCGGCGGAACGATGCGCAGAGAGGAGCCGTCTGGCAGCACGCGGTAGCTCTGCTCATTGTCAATCAGATTGGCGAGCATGATCTGATCGAGGATCTGCTGATGCACGGTCGGATTGACGATCGGCATCATCGCCTCGACACGACGATCAAGATTGCGCGGCATCAGGTCGGCAGAAGAAATGTAGACATGCGCGCGCGGATTCGGCAACGCTTGGCCGCCGCCGAAGGCGTAGACGCGCGCATGTTCGAGAAAGCGGCCGACAATCGACTTCACGCGAATATTGTCGGAGAGCCCGGGAACGCCCGGCCGCAGACAGCAGATGCCGCGAATGATGAGTTCGATCGACACGCCCGCCTGTGAGGCGGCATAAAGCGCGTCGATGATTTCGGGATCGACGAGCGCGTTGCATTTGCCCCAGATGACGCCGGGCTTGCCCGCCTTCACGAAGGCGATTTCCTGCTCGATGTGCTCAAGAAGCTTCTTCTTGAGCGAAATCGGCGAGACCGACATGCGCTCAAGTCCGGCGGGTTCCGCATAGCCGGTGATGTAATTGAAGATGCGCGAAATATCCCGTCCGATCGCCGGATCGGCGGTGAACACCGAGATGTCTGTGTAGATGCGCGCCGTCACCGGATGATAATTGCCGGTGCCGACATGGCAGTAGGTGACGAGCCCGCTGCCTTCACGACGCACGACGAGCGACAGTTTGGCGTGCGTCTTGAGCTCAATAAAACCGAAAACCACTTGCGCGCCGGCGCGCTCAAGATCGCGCGCCCAGCGAATGTTCGCCTCTTCATCAAAGCGCGCCTTAAGTTCGACGAGCGCGGTGACGGATTTGCCCGCCTCCGCCGCCTCAACAAGCGCGCGCACGATCGGGCTGTTGTTTGAGGTGCGGTAAAGCGTCTGCTTGATGGCGATGACGTTGGGGTCGCGCGCCGCCTGTTGCAGGAACTGCACCACCACGTCGAAAGATTCGTAAGGGTGATGGACCGCGAGATCCTTCTGCTTGATCGCGAGGAAACAATCGCCGCCATTATCGCGCACCCGTTCCGGAAAACGCGGATTATAGGGCTTGAATTTCAGGTCCGGGCGATCGAGCGCGACGAGTTCGGAGAGGTCGTTAAGCGCCAACATGCCGTCGATCTCGAAGGTTTCCGGCTCGTTGACGTCGAGCTCCTCCGCGACGAGCGCGCGCAAAGTCGCGGGCATATCGGCCGCGACTTCAAGCCGGATCACCGAACCGCGCCGGCGCCGTTTCAAGGCCGTCTCGAAAAGCAGCACGAGGTCCTCGGCTTCTTCTTCGACTTCGAGATCGCTGTCGCGGATGACCCGGAAGAGCCCCTGCCCGCGCAGCAAATAACCGGGGAAAAGCCGCTGCGCGTTCATGGCGATCAGCGTTTCGAGCAGCATGAAGCGCTCGCGTTCTGCGCCCTTTGTCGTCGGCAGGCGCACGAAGCGTTCGATCTTCGGCGGCAACCGGACAAGCGCTTGCAGGGTCTTGCGATCCCCCGGCCGCACGAGTTCGAGCGCCAAGGTGAAGCCAAGATTGGGAATGAAGGGAAACGGATGCGCGGGATCGACCGCAAGCGGCGTCAGCACCGGGAAGACGCGGCTGAGGAAGTAATCCTCAAGCCACTCGCGGTCCGCCTTGGAGACGTCGGCCGGCTCGACGATGACGATTCCGACTTCTTCGATTTCCGCTCGAAGCTCGCGCCATCGCCGCAGTTGCTCGCTCGTCAGAAGCGTGACGCGCTCAGTAATCTTCGTCAGCTGCTCGGCGGGCGTCAGCCCGTCCTCGGATCGCGCGGTCACGCCGGAGCGCACCTGGCCGCGCAGGCCCGCGACCCGCACCATGAAGAATTCATCCAGATTATTGGCGGAGATCGACAGAAAGCGCAGTTGCTCAAGCAGCGGGTGATTGCGATTGGAGGCCTCCTCCAGCACGCGGCGATTGAACTCAAGCCACGACAATTCTCGATTGATGAAGCGTTGCGGAGAAGCCGCAAGCTTGGCGGGATCCTCGACGAGGATCTCATCTGCGCGATCCATGACGTCGATATCGGCGCCCGTGCGCTGGGCTGCGAGCTGATCCTGAATGTGCGGTTTCATTTCCATTTCCGGTCCCAGCCATCATGCCACAGCCTCGCGCGGCGAAGAAAGCCTTGGCCCTAATCCTGGACGAACTTCTCCATAACCTTGGCCGCCAGCGCCCGTGTGACAGGTCTCCCTTGCGCCAAGGCCTCGCGGTCGAGCGCCGCGACGTAGGACCGCGCGGCGTCGAGAGACCGCTCCAGCCTCAGCGCCGCGAAAGCCAGCGCTGGCGGCTCGACAATAAGCTGACGGTCCGCGAAAAGCTTCACCAGCACGGCCCGCATCAATTCTTCGTCTGGCGCGCCGATCTCAACGGCAGGCGCGCGACGCAGACGCGATAAAAGGTCAGGAAGCCGGACGTCCTCCGCCGTGGGCGCGCGGCTCGCGCTCATCAGTAGGAAGGCGCCGCTTTCGTTCACAAAATTCAGGAGATGAAATAGCGCCGTTTCGTCGGCCACCCGATCGACGTCGTCGATCAGGAGCGCAGGCGGCGCATGGGCGGCGAGTTGTTCCAGCGTCGGCAAGGCGTCGGGCGCAATGGCGCGGGCGCCGGCGCGCCCCGCCCAAATCGCGCAGAGGTGGCTTTTGCCCGCGCCTTTCGGCCCGATCAGCGTCAGGACGCGATCAGGCCAATCCGGCCAGCGCTCGATCATTTCGAGCGCCGCGCGGTTGGATGGGGCGGATAGAAATTCCTCGCGTCCGAAACGCGGCGTCGCAGGCAGATCGAGCGGCAGTTGCCTTCCCGACTCGGACCCTTGCGGGGCGCCGGACTTGGTCATGCGCGGTCCGGAATCGGATGCTGATAGAGGGCGCTCGCGCGGTAGCGTCGCGCGAGAAAGCGGATGAAGGCCCCCAGCGCCGCCGCGACGGGCACGGCGAGGATGAGGCCGGTAAATCCGAATAGCGCGCCAAACGCCAGCAAGGCGAACATGATCCAGACCGGATGCAGGCCGACGGAGGCGCCGACGAGCCGCGGCGACAGCACATAGCCGTCCATGATCAGTCCGGTCGTGACGATCGCCACCGCTTCGATCGGCAGATGGATATGCGGCCAGCCCTGAACGACCGCGACGATGACCGAGAGCACGAAGGCTGTGATGGAGCCGACGTAGGGGATGAAGCTCAGGAAGCCTGCGCTGACCCCAATGAGGAAGCCAAAGTTCAGTCCGATCGCCGAGAGCCCGACCGCATACCAGACGCCAAGGAACAGGCAAACCAGCGATTGCCCGCGCACGAAGCCTGCAAGCGCCCGGTCAATATCGCGCGCGAGCGAGCGCACATCCTCGCGATGGCGCGGCGGAATCAGATCGTCGATGATCGCGACCATGTGATCCCAATCGAGCAGCATGTAAAAGGCGACGACCGGCGTGATGACAATGAGCGATATCACGTTGATGAGCGCATAACCGCGCCACAACAGGGATTTCACGAAATCGCCGAACAATGTCGCGGCCTGACTCGTCAGATCGCTGATGTATTTTTGGGCGTCGAAGGTCGCCGCAGCCCCGCCAAGTCCGAACTCCTGCAGCCAATTGTTGATGGAATCGCTTGTGAAACGCTCGCTCCATTGCGTGAGCAGACCGTGCAGAGTCTGTAGATAGGCCGGCAGCGAAGCAATGAAGCCCGCAAGCTGGTGCGAAAGAATCGGAACCAGAATCACGGCCGCGGTCCCCACCACGAAAAGAAAGACCACGAGCAGAAGCCCCGCCGCGCCGAGCCGCGACAGGCCGAGCCGCTGCAGGCGGTCAGCTATTGGGTCGAGCAGATAGCCTAGCGCGGTCCCGGCGACGAAAGGCGCGAGCACCGGGCTCAGAAAATACAGCGCGAGCCCGAGCCCCAGAAGCGTTAAGCCCCAGAGCGTAAGCTGCCTTTCCGGACTCAGCCCCGCCCATTGCAGCTGCCGCATCTCGGCGTCGGCGTCGTCTTGGACAGACTGGGATGGGACAGTCGTCGGCAACGCGCTGTCGGAGCGGAGCGACGATTTTCTCTGCGACATGTCACAGCCTCATATGCTGGACCCAAAGCCACAGATAGACGCAGGCGGAAGCGACGGTCAATGCGGCGACGAGGGCGACGAGCGTCACATTTAATATCGGAATGTGAACCCCATATGCCTGGGCGGCCAGGATCACGCCCGCGAATGCGAGTTGCGCCGCAGTGGTCGCTTTAGAGGAAAAGTGCGGATGCACCTCCATCGGCAGGCCCATCAGCCAGGAGAGCGAAACCGCGCCCGTGATCATGACATCGCGAAAAACCACCATAATTGTGAGCCACGCCGGCAGCGCATCGACAATGGCGAGCGTAATGTACATCGAGACGATCAGCGCCTTGTCGGCGATAGGATCAAGAATCGCGCCGAGCTCCGACTGGAGGCTGAAGGTCCGAGCCAGCCAGCCGTCGAGCGCATCAGACAGGCCCGCGACGGCGAAAAGCACGAAGGCCGCGCTCCATTGGCGCTCAACGATCAAGATGATCGTTGCGGGCGTCAGGACGAGACGGCCGATGGTGATGAAATTTGGAAGCGAAGCGAACCAATTGTTAGTCATGATGCATTATTTGGCGTAGGCGCGGCAGTTTTCACCGCTTGCAAATTGCGCCTCGCTCGCCAGTAAGAAACAAGCGCGGCGAGTCCGAGCGCTACGGCGACGAGCGCAAGAAGTAGTGTCGAAATTGCGTTGATTTGCGGCGAGACTCCCAAACGCACCTGAGAATAGATGCGCATCGGTAGCGTCGTCGCGCCGGGACCGGTCGCAAAGCTCGCTATGATGAGATCGTCAAGAGAGAGGGTGAACGCCAAAAGATAGGCGGTGATGACCGCTGGCGCGATCTGCGGAAGCGCGACGCGCACGAAGGCTTCAGGCGGCGTTGCGCCGAGATCCATCGCCGCTTCTTCGAGCGCCGGATCGCAATCGCGCATCGCCGCGAGAATGGCGACTGTCGTAAAACACATTGTCAGCGTGACATGGCCGATGACGAGCGTGACGAAACCACGCCCAACGCCGAGCGCGACGAAACAGGTGAGGAGCGCAAGTCCGAGCACGACTTCCGGCAAAACGAGCGGCGCATGCACGGCGCCGAAAAACAGCATGCGTGTGCGAAAGCAGCCGAAACGCGCCAGCGCTATGGCGGCGAAAAGGCCGAGCAGAGTCGCGATCGCCGCCGATGTCAGCGCGGCCGCGAGGCTGATTTTCGCGGAACGCAGGAGCTGCTCATTTTCGAGAAGCGCCGCATACCATTTCGTCGAAAATCCTCCCCATACGGAAACAAGACGCGACGCGTTGAAGCTCATGACCGCCAGAATGACGATCGGCGCGTAAAGAAAGACAAAGCCGACTAAAAGAGTCGCGCGACGCGCCCATAGGCTTGCTGCGCTCATTGCGCGCGCTCCTCTTCCCTAAGCCGCGCGCGCTCCCAGAGCAGCAGCGGAATCAGCAGCAGGGCGACGAGCGCGATCGCCGCGGCGGACGCCGCCGGCCAGTCGTGATTGGAGAAGAAATCGTTCCACAAAGTCCGGCCGATCATCAGCGTCTCGGAGCCGCCAAGAAGGTCGGGAATAACGAATTCGCCGACGGCGGGAATGAAAACGAGCAGCGCGCCCGCGATGATGCCCTCACGCGAAAGCGGCAGCGTCACGCGCAAAAATACTTGGGCGGGCGAGGCGCCGAGGTCCGCCGCAGCCTCGCGAAGGCTCGGGTTTTGACGCTCAAGCGCCGCATAGAGCGGCAACAGCATGAAGGGCAGATAGGAATAAACGATGCCGACGACGACAGCGCCTGGCGTCGCGAACATCTGTAGCGGCGCGGAAATGACGCCGAGCGCGATTAGCGCATTGTTGATCAGCCCTTCGTCTTTCAACAGCGCGATCCAGGCGTAGACGCGGATGAGAAAGCTTGTCCAGAAGGGCGCGGCGGCGAGGCCGATGAGAATGGGACGCATTCGCTCCGGCGCGCGCGCCATGGCGAGCGCGAAGGGATAGGCGACGATAAGCGTGATCAGCGTCGAAATAGCGGCGATGGTGAGCGAAGAAAGATAGGATTCGACATAGAGCGTGTCGCTGACGAGCGCCCGATAGGAGTCGAGCGTAAAGTTTTGCGCTTTAGACCAGATGTCCGCGAGACTGTCAGAAAATTCGAAAATCGGACGATAGGGCGGACGCGCCAGCACGGACTGCGAAACGGAAATCTTGGCGACGAGCAGCATCGGCGCAAGAAAAAAAGCGCCGATCCATAAATACGGCGCCGCGATCACCAGCCGTTCGCCTAATGAGAGCTTGCGCCGCGCGCTCATCTAACCGCCCTCGCCGCGCGCGGCGCACAGAACGCCCTCATCCTGAGGAGCGCCTGAAAGGCGCGTCTCGAAGGACGAGGGCGCGGCGTCGCGTCGCGGATTTCCTCGCCCTTCGAGACGGCCTCTTCGAGGCCTCCTCAGGATGAGGAAATCCTTATTGCGCCGCGCGCTCATTTCTTCCCTCATCGCCTGGCTCCTCCGCGAGCAGCGTTCCCGCGTCAGGCGGGAAACTCAGCGTTACCGCATCGCCAATTGCGTGGCGCTCGCCGTAACCAGCCGCCGCGCGCAAGACGACATTCCCTGCAACGCGCACCCGCAGCAGCGTCGTTTCGCCCCGAAAGACGAAATTCTCCACGTAGCCCGCAATCCCTTCTCCCTCGCGGGCGACGCCAATGCGTTCCGGCCGTACGCTGAGCGTCGCCCGCGCGCCATCAGGCAAATTGCCGGGTTCGCAAGGGATTCGTCCAAATTCGGCGACAAGCGCCGCGGCGCCGCCGTTGCGTTCCAAGCGCCCTTCGATGAAATTCGTTTCGCCGACGAAGCCGGCGACGAAGCGCGTCGCCGGCTTGTCGTAAATTTCTATTGGCCCCGCGACCTGCTCCACCCTGCCCGCCCGCATCACCGCGATGCGATCGGCGAGCGCCAGCGCCTCGTCCTGATCATGGGTGACAATGACGAAGCTCGTTTGCGTCAGCCGCTGAATTTCCTTCAACTGAAATTGAGTCTCTTCGCGCAGTTTGCGGTCGAGCGCGCCGAGCGGCTCGTCGAGCAGCAACATTTTGGGGCGCGGCGCGAGCGCGCGCGCAAGCGCGACGCGCTGCTTCTGTCCGCCCGATAGTTCATCGATCCTACGATGGCCGAAATTGGAAAGCTGAGTCATCGCGAGCAGTTCGCTCACGCGCGCCTCGATGGCGTCTTTCGTCTCGCCCTTGCGCCGCAGGCCGAAAGCGATGTTCTCGAAGACATTGAGATGAGGAAAGAGCGCATAGGACTGGAACATCATATTTACTGGACGCCGATACGGCGGTACGCCTGAAAGATCGAGGCCGTTCAGCGCCATTGTTCCAGAATCTGGCGACTCGAAGCCAGCGATGCAGCGCATCAGCGTGGTCTTGCCACAGCCGGAAGGTCCGAGCAGCGCGAAGAATTCGCCGGTGCCGACATGAAGCGACACTTTTTCGAGCGCGACGACTGCGCCGAATTTTTTGCAGACATTCGTAATTGAAAGCAGCGGCGCCGTCACGCGCCGGCCTCGCCACGACGAAACTCGGCGCGCCAGTGGCGAGGAAAATCGCCGCTTACGCCAATATCCTCCAGCGAAACAAGCCGAAGGCCGTCGACGGCGAAGGACTCGATGTCCTTTCTCGTGAGCGGCCAAGGCGGACCGCCGAGCGCCTCTCCCTCGTCGCGCGCGCGCGA
Organism: Methylocystis sp. B8; assembly: GCF_005771425.1. Lineage (GTDB taxonomy): Bacteria > Pseudomonadota > Alphaproteobacteria > Rhizobiales > Beijerinckiaceae > Methylocystis. The sequence continues at coordinate 107,355 of NZ_VBTZ01000007.1, forward strand.
AATAATGAGCAGCGTTCCGCTCGGCGCGACAAAGGACGCGAGCGCATGCGCGGCGTCGGGAAAAAGCGCTTCCGGCAGCGCCTGCAAAGTATAAAACTCGTGCACGAGATCGAAGGCGCCGCGCCATTCCTTGGGCGCATTGAAAAGATCGGCGACCTGATAGTCGACCGCGCTCTTTGGAAAACGCTTACGCGCCCATTGCACTGCGCGCTCAACGAGGTCGAAGGCGACGACATGCGCGCCAGCGTGCGCCAGCGCCTCGGCGTTGTCGCCAAGACCACAGCCGACGTCGAGCGCGCGAAGGCCGGCGATCGAACGAGAAGCGAGCCACTCTTCGAGAAGCGGACGCGGCTCGAGGTATGCCCAAGGAACGCCGGCCGGGTCGCCTTCAGCGAGCGCGTAGACAGTTTCGAACCATTCGCGGCGCTTGGGATCTGCCTCGATCCCTCCAGGGCGCTTATGCGGATCGACGGCGTCGAGTTTTTCGCGCGCTCGGGCGCGGCGCGCGGCGAAATCTTCGCCTAGGATTTGGGTTCGCGCGCCTTCTCTTCCCATCCGCCGCTCTCGCTCTGCTGGTGATAGACGAGGCTATAGCCCAGTTCGCGCAGTTCTTTCCATTGCGCGCGGGCGTCGGCAAGCTCGGCGTCGTCGCGCCCGTCGAAAAGCAGGGCGGCGCGTTCGCGCGGCGCGCCGACGCCGGCAAGCGCCGGAGCGATGCGAGCGCCCTCCACGAAAAATCTCACGTCGGCGTCATTGGGATTGTCGTTCTCGCAGGTGAGATAGATCGGCTGACTCTCTGGCGCGCCGTCAGCCTTCGTCCCGTGCGCAAGAAAACTCTCCGGGCGGTACGACCAAAGATCGGCGTCGAGTTTGGCCAGTTGCGCTTCGCTCGTCGCCTGCACAACAGCGCGCCAGCCCCGCGCGCGAGTACGCTCGAGGAGCGTCGGCAGCGTCTGCTCCACCGTCGCGCGGGTGAGATGGTAGAAAGCGATCTCAGGCATGGCTTGCGCCGTCATTTACGACGATCGCGTTCTATTTCGAAACTCTCGACCCGCGCAGACCTCAAAATCCTGGCGACGCCCCGAACGAGCTTTTCCTTGACAAGCGACATTTTGTCTGACATTTGTAATATCAAATTCTAATTGAAAAGCTACTTGGACGTCATGGCGGCTGAGCGCTCGTACCAAAGCCCTTTGCGTGAGGCGCAGGCGGCCATGACCCGCGAGCGCATCCTCATGGCTGCCAAGGACTATCTGGAAAAAGAGAGCATCGAGAGCCTGAGTTTGCGCAAGATCGCTTCGCTCTCTGGGGTTTCGCCGCCGACGGTCTACGCGCATTTCGCGACCATGGACGATCTGGTTGCGGCTTTCTTCCTCTGGTTGAAGCCCCGGCTCGGTCTCGACAAGCCGCTGCCGCCGCTCGCCGAACTCCCAACGATGCCGCAGCGATTGTTCCCTTTCTACGATCAATACGGGGCGCTGCTCAGGAACCTGATGAATCAACCCTCTTGGGACAGGCAGCGCTACGCTGATCGAGACAATCGCCTCGGCGGGTGGGTCGCCGGAGTCGGCGTCGCTTTCCCCGATCTGACCCCGACGCAACTGCGTCGTGGCGCGCTGGCCATCGCCTCGTACTGGAGCCCAACCTATTGGCGCTGGCTGCGGGATACCTGCCGCTTCACTTCGGAGGAGGCGCAAACCGTCGCTTCGTGGGGGATCCGCGCGCTGACTGACGCCCTGAAATCCGACCCCTCCGGCCTCGACGGGCCGCCAGTCTCGCCAACCGCGAATGACACATCCGCGACAAAACAAGGGAAGCAATGATTCACCATATCTCCATTCCCGCGCGCGATCCGGCCCATGTCGCCGACGTTCTCGCAGAGATCATGAACGGGCGCGCCTTTCCTTTCAGCGGTCCGCTGCCGGGCGCCCATATGGCGATGAGCGGCGACCCGCACGGCACGATGATCGAGGTCTATCCGAACACGATCACCCTAACGCCGGGCGAGGACGGCGCGCAGGTCGCCTTCACGCCCGGGCCGTCGTCGGAAGGCTATTTCCCCTTCCATGCGCTGATTTCCGTGCCGGTCGACCGCGCCGCCATTGAGCGCATCGGGGCCCGCGAGGGATGGCGCACCAAGTTTTTTGGCCGCGGCGCGCCTGGCAAGCCGCCAGTCTTCCACCTTCTCGAATTCTGGGTCGAGAACCGCGTCATGCTCGAACTGGCGCCGGCGGACTTAGCCGACGAATACGCCTCCTTCATGCAGATCGGCCGAATCGAGGCCCTCATGCGCGAACGTGCAGAGGCCGCCGCGAAGTAGACGATCCGTTTTTTGTCCTCCGATCGAGAGAGAAGTCATGTCGGCAGAAAAAATCGAGGATGTTCTGATCGTCGGCGCCGGCCCAACCGGGCTTTCGCTGGCGATCACGCTGCGTCGATACGGAATTCCGGTACGCATCATCGATCGGGCGATGCAGCCGAGCTCCGTTTCCAAGGCGTTGGCTATTTGGAGCGCGAGCCTTGAAGCCATGCAGGGCATGAACGTCATCGACGACTTTCTGCGTGACGGCGCGCGGCTCAACGCGCTCTGCATCGGCGACGGCAGTCGACAACTCGCGCGAATGGAAGTTGGCGAGGGCATCGACAGCCCGTTTCCGTTCCCGCTCCTTATTCCGCAGTCCGAGACCGAGCGTTTGCTCAATGCGCGGCTCTCTGATTTGGGCGTCACGGTGGAGCGCGGCGTCGAACTGACTAGTCTCTCTCAGGACGATGACGGCGCGACTGCGACCCTCAACCACGCCAACGGGCGAACCGAAATGGCGCGCGCCCGCTATCTCGTCGGTTGCGACGGCGCCCGCAGCGAAGTCCGCAGAGCGCTCGACATTGCATTCGAAGGCTCGACCGAACCTCAGACTTTCCTCCTCGGCGACGTGCGCATCGACGGCGGCGGGTTGGACCACAAAAACATCTATCTATGGTGGCGCCGAGGCGGAACCGTCGCCCTGTTTCCGTTCGAAGAGGAGACTTGGCGGATATTCGCTATCCGCGGGAATGACACGGCGGCCGATATCCCGCCGACGCTCGATGAGCTGCAAGGCCGTGCCGATCGCTACGGGCCGCCGGGCATGCGTCTGCGCGATCCAAGCTGGCTATCGGCATTCCGGATCAATGAGCGCGTGGCGGCGCGCTATCGGGCCGGGCGCTGCTTCCTTGCAGGCGACGCCGCGCATGTTCACAGCCCCGCCGGCGGACAAGGCATGAATACCGGAATTCAGGACGCGGTGAATCTCGGCTGGAAGCTCGCCCATGCGCTTCAGGGCATTGGCGACGCCAATCTCCTCCTCGACAGCTATGAACCGGAGCGGCGCGCCATCGCGCGCGACGTGGTCAAGGCCGCCGAACAGAAGCTGCATCTCGCATTCAGTTCCGGCGACGCGATGCGGATCATCAAGGACATCGCCGTCTCAATCTTCGGCAATCTGTCCATCGTTCAGAAGCGGCTCCAGGTCGAATTGTCCGAGACAGAAATTGTCTACCGAGACGGCCCGCTCGTCACGCTCGGCGCTCCGCCGCACAATGCACGCCGCACCGATGTTGGCGCGCGGGCGCGCGACGCCATCATTACCGTCGCGGGTCAGCGCCAGCCTCTATGGCCGCTCCTCAGCGAACCACGCCATACCCTGCTGCTTTTCGAAGACGCCGAGTCGCCGTTTGATGCGTCGGAACTGATCGACTTCACTGATACGCGGTTGGCTATCCTTCGCCTGACCCCAGAGAACGACCCCGACAAACAAGTACGTGCGCGCTATCGTCAGCAAGCCCCGGGTTGGGTTTTGATCCGTCCGGATCAGGTGGTCGCCGCGCGTGGCGACGGAAGCGATCTCACCGGACTCAATCGCTATCTCGATCGCGTGCTGCGGTCCCAAAAGAGTTCAGAGATTGCGTCGGTCACGAGTCCCAACCAAGGGCTGGCGACGCACGAGGCGGATGGAGTTTTGGCGCCCTAAGTCTCGCCCGGCGTCCAGGATGGCGGATCGCTCGCCGGAAAAGATTCGACCCCGGCCTGGTAGACGTCGTCTTTCGGCGCCTCCCAGACCACGCTGATGGTCAAAGCGTTTCTGACTTTCGTTGGCGAAGCGGCCGTTGAAGCGGCATATTCCGCCTCCATCCATTCAGCCGCCGAGGCGACGGAGCCCTTCAGCACGACTTCATCGCCCTCGATTTCGATGGAGATCGCTTTGGGGTCCGCCACGCCGCTCTTATCCAAAGCCTCACGGACGGCGGCGCGCACCCCCACTGTGTCCATGCCAGTCATCGCAGCCTCAGCCAAAAGCGCCGCGGCGAGAAGGCCGCGGCGCACGCTTTCAGCTCACATATGGGCTGTCGTCACCGAATGTTCCATGGGCTGCGCAAAGCCAATGGCGAGCAGGACGACCGCGACAGCCGCATGTAGCCATTGATCGGCGACGTTCATCGCAATCAGTCCGCCGAGCTCAACCACGTTCGGCGCAATGAAACCGAGAATAGCCACCGCCGCGTAAACGATAGCCAGCACGCGAATCATTACGACGGGGACCCCGAAATAGGGGCTGAGGAGCAGAAGCGCGCCGGTGATCAGGCGGACGAAGTTATGCGCTGCATTCACGTGGAAAAAGCCGCCGTCATATACGAGAGGATTGGGGATGAATCCGAGCAGGCCGACCGCCACGAAGATAACGCCCAGAATGGTCGCTATAAAGTTGGCGTTCCAGTGAGTCTCAATCATGATGCGTTCCTTTCAGTCCAGGACGAACTGCGTTGAGCATCAGATTGGGCGGCAAAGAAGCATTTACAATTAAAAAATTGGAAAGGAAACGCAAACGTGCGCGATATGCAAAGCTTTAGGATATTAGATGGCAAGGCGCCATGAATTGATAGGCTATAGATAAAACAACTATACTCAGGCTTCGATGCGCAGTTAATTTAACATGTGATCTTGCGCTCTGGACGCCGAGCGCGGCGCGAAAAACGGCGGCGCCTATGCGTGGCGCCGCCACACATCAACCGCTCAGCCCTCGTAATAATCGCGCACCAGCCGGTCTAGGAGCCGCACGCCCCAGCCGGCCCCCCAGCTTTGGTTGGTGTCGCTCGTCGGCGAGCCCATGCCGGTGCCGGCGATGTCGAGATGCGCCCAGGGCGTCTTGCCGACGAAGCGCTGCAGGAAATGCGCCGCAGTGATCGAACCGGCGTGGCGGCCGCCGGTGTTCTTCATATCGGCGAACTTGGAGTCGATCAGCTTGTCGTATGCCGGGCCCATGGGCATGCGCCACAGCTTCTCGCCGATATGGGTTCCAGCTTTGGTCAGACGATCGGCGAGTTCATCATTATTCGAGAACAGTCCGCAATATTCCTGTCCCAAGGCGATGAGAATGGCGCCGGTGAGCGTCGCGAGATCGACGACCGCGGCGGGCTTGTGTTTGTCGATGACGTAAGTGAGCGCGTCGGCAAGGACGAGCCGCCCTTCGGCGTCGGTGTTGACGATTTCGATCGTTTGGCCCGACATGGATTTGACGATGTCGCCTGGCCGCTGCGCCTTGCCGTCCGGCATGTTCTCGACGAGGCCAAGCACGCCCACGACATTGGCCTTCGCCTTCCTTGCGGCGATCGCGTACATGGCGCCCGTCACCGCCGCGGCGCCGGCCATATCGCCCTTCATGTCTTCCATCGAGGCGGCGGGCTTGATGGAAATGCCGCCGGAGTCGAAGACGACGCCCTTGCCGACGAAGGCGACTGGCGCCGCGCCCTCGGCGCCGCCGCTCCAGCGCAGCACGACGAGCCGGCTGCCGGCTTCCGATCCCTGCCCGACGCCAAGTAGCGCCCGCATGCCAAGTTCTGCCATCGCCTTCTCGTCAAGGACCTCGACTTCGACTCCAAGCTTCATCAGCTCGGAGGCGCGGCGAGCGAATTCAGGCGGAGTCAGGACATTCGCAGGCTCATTGACGAGAGTTCTGGCAAGAATAACGGCTTCGGCCAAATGACTGGCGTCGGCCATCGTGGCGCCGACGCTTTCGGGATCGGCGAGGGCGACGACGACCTCCATCGGTCCTTCACGATCCGCCTCGTCTTTTTTCTTGGTCTTGTAATGATCGAATTTGTAGACGCGGAGCCAGCCGCCGAGGGTAAACTGCGCCGCCGAGTCGTGAGCGGCGGGGATGCTTTCCGGAAGGTCGAACAGCACAACGGCTCGCGCCCCGGGACCGATTTTTGCGGCCGTCTGCCCGCCGAGCGTGAAAAAGTCGTCAAAGGGCTTGGAGGCTTCTCCGTCTCCTTCGGACTCGTCCCCTTTGCCGAGGCCCATTAGGATGACCCTGCTCGCGGGCGCGCCGGGCGCTGCGAGAACTTCCAGGGACGTTCCTGATTTGCCCTTGAATTTGGCCGCCGCAGCCGCGCGCTTTAGATGAGCGTCGGCATCCATCAGAATGCTCCCGGCCCGCTCGCCCATAACCAGATCGCGGCCGACGAAAGCGACGAGCGTGCGTGGATGCCCCTCCTCTTCCGGATGGCGGAGCAGCGCCTCGGCGGCGTCGAAGGGCTGGAGTTCATATTTCGCGTTGACGAGCATCAGGGCCTCTTGCCTCCTTCGACGAAGCGAACGCCTTTCTGGCGTGAATACGTCGATTTTTTAGAAAGTTAGCGCCGGCCGGGGCGCCCGGCGCGCAATTTGACGGGATTGGGGCGCACTATCTTCCGGCGGGCGTCGGGGGTCAATCGCGACCGGCCGCTTTTGGAGCCGTTTTAGGCTTCATTTCACCGCCGTGGAATCGCCGCGATCGTTACGCAGAAATCCGACGTGGCGCAAAAGCAACGCTCGCAAATTGAATGTGTTGGCGCGGCTCTGAAAGCCCCCGCGACGCTTGCGCGCAAAGAAGCGAGCGTCTAGCGATCGTTAACTGAGCCTTTATCATCGGCGCTCTGGGGGCGGCGCGCCAAAACAAAAAGGGGAAAGCCGCAGCCATGATCGGGGCGACGATCACGCGCTATTTCGCGCTGCGCTTCACGCGAACGATCTTGGCGATTTTTTTTACGATTTTCTGCCTGATGTTTGTGGTGGTTTTCGTCGAAATGCTGCGACGCGCAAGCGATAATCCAGAGGCGGGCGCCGCGACCGTCGCTCTGATGACGGCCATGCGCGTCCCTGCAGCCGCGGAGATGATCCTGCCCTTCGCCGTTCTCTTCGGGTCCATGGCGACGTTCGTCGATCTTACGAGAAAGCTTGAACTGATTGTCGCCCGCGCCGCCGGCATGTCGGTCTGGCAATTCATCGCGCCGCCGGCGCTCACGGCGCTGCTTATCGGGGTGGTGTCGGTCGCAATCTATAATCCGCTTTCGACATCGATGAAGCAGCGTTCCGAGCAGATGGAGTGGGATCTTTTCGGCGTTCCGGGAAGTCTGCGCATCGATCATGGCGTTTGGCTGCGCCAGCATGGCGTCGACGGCCTCGCCATTATGCACGCCATGAATTCCTCCAACGGCGGCGCGGTGCTGGCGCAGGTCAGCGTGAATATTTACGCGCCGCGCGGCGGTTTCCTCGAGCGCATAGAAGCGGAGCGCGCGCGTCTCGAACCGGGCGTTTGGGTGCTCGAAAATGCGCAGGTGAGTCTGCCGGGAGAGGCGGCGCGCAAGGTCGGGTCTTACATGCTCGCGACGGACTTGACGCCGGAGCAAGTCGCGGCGGCGACAACGCCTCCGCAGGGCACGCCGTTCTGGTCGCTGCCGGAAATGACGGCGCGCACCGCCGAAGCAGGTCTCGACGCGACGGGCTACAGGCTCCAATTTCAGACGCTTCTCGCGCGCCCGCTGCTCCTTGTCGCGATGGTTCTCGTCGCTGCTTCCTTTTCATTAAGATTCTTTCGATTTGGCGGCGTCGCGAAAACCCTTTCAGGTGGCGTGGCCGCAGGCTTCGTGCTTTATATCGTTACCAAAGTCCTCTCGGATCTCGGCGGCGCGGGCATGATCAGCCCTGTCGTGGCCGCTTGGTCGCCTGCGCTTGTCGGGAGCATGTTGGGCACGGTGATCTTGCTGTATTCGGAGGATGGTTGATGGCGCTCGCCAGCCCCTCCCGGCGTCTTTCCCTTCTTGCGGCCGCGCTCGCTCTCGCCGAGGCGGCCTTCGCAAATTTCTCGCTTGCGGCGGCGCAACCCGCTCCTGCGTCGGGCGAGCGCATGGTCGTCGAGGCGAAGGAGCTCGTCTACGACGAGAAAAGGAACGTCGTCACCGCGCGCGGCGACGTGCAGATTTATTACAAAGGCCGGCTGCTCGAAGCTGACAGCGTCGTCTATGACCGCAACACTTCGCGCGTTTATGCCGAGGGCCACGCCAAGGTGACCGAAAGGGATGGCACCATCGCGCGCGCCGAGCGTTTTGACCTCACCGACGATTTCAAGACCGGCTTCATCGAGAGCCTGCAGGTCGACACTCCCAACAACACACATTTCACTGCGCCCAGGGCCGAGCGGGCCGGCGACACGACCACTTTTGATATGGGCACCTACACGGCATGCGAGGCCTGTCGCGACGATCCCGCGAAGCCACGCACATGGCAGATCCGCGCCAAGCGGATCATCCACGACAACGTCGAGAAGATGGTCTATTACGAGGACGCCTCATTCGAGCTGCTCGGCATGCCGATCGCTTATGTGCCGTTCTGGTCCTCGCCCGATCCGTCGGTCAAGCGCAAGTCGGGCTTTCTGTCGCCGTTCTCCATGTATCGCCCGCAGCTCGGCACCGGCTTTGGCATACCTTATTTCTGGGCCATTGCGCCGGACTACGACCTCACCGTCACGCCAATGTATTTTACGCGGCAAGGACCCTTCGTCACGGCCGAGTTCCGCCAGCGCTTTGACAACGGCGGCTATACAATTCGGGCCGAAGGAACGCATGTGGGGGATAGTAGCGCGTTCGCACCCGCGCCATACGGCGCCCGTGACAGAAGGTGGCGCGGCGCCGTTCAGTCCTTCGGCGAGTTCTGGCTGAACGACCGTTGGCGCGCGGGCTGGGACATCACGGCCTTATCGGATCGATACTTCCTCCAGGATTACAATCAATACAATTACCTTCTGCAGAACTATTTCTTCCGCGAAGCGTCATCGACGATCTATCTGACCGGCCAGGGGCCGCGTAGCTTCTTTGACATGCGCGGATATTATTTCCAGGTCCTGTCGCCCGCCGACTTGCAGGCGCAGCAGCCCGTCGTCCATCCAGTGATCGATTACAACCGTGTAATCGACATTGATCCGGCGGCGACGGCAGGCATCGGCGGCCAGCTCGAAGTCGACGCTAATATGACGAGCACGTCCGAAAATGTCGCCAACTTCGAATCGATACAGCCGCGCACATTCGATCGGAACTACGGTCTCTACAACGTTTGCCAGCTTTATGCGCGCGCTTCCGACCCGGCGCGGAGCACCTGCCTGTTGCGGGGGGTCGGCGGCAATTATGAGCACGCGACCATCAGCGGCGCCTGGAAGCGCAAATTCATCGATCCCGTGGGCGGCGTGTGGACCCCCTTCGCCTTTGCGCGATTTGTCGGCAGCTATCTCGACTATGACCAACAAGGTCTATACCCAGTCTTCAACCAGATGCAGTCGCCAATTCCCGACGGCGCGCAAGCCCAATTCTTGGGTGGCTTAGACAATCGTTTCCGCGGTCAGGCGCTGCCTGGCGCCGGTGCCGAATGGCGCTACCCTATCCTGGCCAGAAGCGTTTTCGGCGATATCGTCTTTGAACCTATCGCCCAGCTCGTCGCGCGCCCCAATCAGACCTCCATCCCTTCGCTAGTCAACATCGACGCGCAAAGCTTGGTGTTTGACGATTCGACCTTATTCGAATGGAGCAAATTCTCTGGCTATGACCGGTTCGAGACAGGCGTGCGCCTCAACTACGGCGGCCAGGCGACGATGTCGCTGCCCAATGGCGGCTTCATCAATACGATGATCGGTCAGTCGAGCCAGATCGCCGGCGCCAATCCCTACGCGCAGATTGACGCAGCCAATGTCGGCCTCAATTCTGGCCTTAACTCCCGCACATCGGACATCGTTGGCCGCTTCGCCTTTGCGCCTTCATCACTCCTCAGCTTTGTCGCCAAGGGTCGCTTCGATAAGAATAGCTTGCGCGGGCGCCGCATCGACCTGGTCGCAACATTAAACCTGGATCCGATCTCGGTTCAGCTGCAATACGCCAATTACGCGTCGCAGCAGGCCATCGGCTTCGATATGCGCCGGCAAGGCCTCTTTGCCTCGGCGCAATATAACATCACAAAAAACTACTTCCTGAACGGCGCTGTAACCTTCGACATGAGCCGCTATCTTTATAATTCCCTCACCAATCCAACGAATCTTCCATTCACCGGGACGCTGACCGGCGTCAACGTCGCCGGCTCGGCACCTCTGTTCTCCATCGCGACTCTTGGGGCCGGCATCGGCTATCGCGACGAGTGCACAACACTTTCAATCAATTATACGCAAGCCTATCAGCCTCAACCCAGCACGGGCCTGCCGGCGCGGTATCAAACCGTGATGGTCACGCTGCAGCTGCGCACGCTGGGCGAAGTAAAGTTCAACCGGGGGATTGGCTCGCTTCTGGCGGATGATGGCGTGCGCGCGACGCGCTGAGCGACCTAGTTGATACTTCAGCGTCAGGAGGACGCCTGCCGCGCGCCATGATACAAGCGGCGCGACATGGGGCGCCGACACCAAACGCGCTGTTGCGCAAAGGGAGAATGCAATGAGCTTTATCAACTCGCTCGCCGCCGGCGCGCTTCTCGCCATGGGGACGACAACGCCGCTCTATGCAGAGGAGTTTTCGGGTCAGCAGAAGGTTGAGATTGAGAAAGTCGTGCACGACTATCTCATTTCCAATCCGGAGGTCATCAAGGACGCTATCGACGAGCTAGGCAAGCGCGAGAAGGTCGCTGAGGCCGCGACGCGCGAAAAGGCGGTCAGCCAGCATGGCGACAAAATTGTGAACTCGCCCAACCAGGCCGTCGTGGGCAATCCCAACGGAGATGTCACGCTCGTCGAATTCTTTGATTACAATTGTGGTTACTGCAAACAGTCGCTCAATTCCGTCGCCAAGCTGATCGAAGCCGATCCCAAGCTTCGCGTGGTGCTTAAAGATTTTCCGGTTCTTGGGCCAGACTCCGTCGAGGCGGCGCAGGTCGCAACAGCCGCGCGCATGCAACTCGACAACCAGAAGTTCTGGGATTTCCATCGCAAGCTGCTTTCGACGCGCGGCCACATCGGCAAGCAACAGGCGCTTGCGGCGGCTAAGGAGGTCGGCGCGGACATGCCCCGTCTCGAGAAGGACATGTCGAGCCCTGAGACCAAAGCCGCATTAAAGGAAGTCGCCACGCTCGCCGATGAGCTGCGGTTCGACGGAACGCCCGCCTGGGTGATTGGCAAGGAGGCGGTCATCGGCGCCCTGCCCTACGCTCAGATGAAGGCCAAAGTCGAGAACATGCGCAAATGCGGGAAAACCGTGTGCTAGCGGGCGACGGGCTTCCTTTGCGGCGGCATTAAGGCTAAGAGAGACGGCCTGCCGGCTTTGAGATTTTCGGGAACGTTTCGGAAGCGCTATGTCAGCCGTCCACGTGCTTAACGGTCCCAATCTCAATCTTCTTGGCAGGCGCGAACCGGCGATCTACGGAACCGCGACTCTCGACGACATCCGCGCAATGCTGGAGAAGCTTTGCGCCGAACGTGGCATGTCGCTCGTCTTCCGGCAATCCAATCACGAAGGCGATCTCGTCGAATGGATTCAGGAGGCCGGCGTCGCCGGCGCGCCCGTTATTCTGAACGCCGGTGCGCTGACGCACACCTCCATCGCTCTCTATGACGCGATCAAAGGCGCGGACGCTTTCGTTATCGAAGTGCATCTTTCAAACGTGCACGCCCGCGAAAGCTTTCGCAGCCGCTCCTTCATCTCGCCGGCGGCGCGCGGCGTCATCGCCGGATTTGGTCCGTTGTCGTACGTCCTGGCCCTTGAAGCTATCTTTGAAAACGAACTGAGAAAGAGCTGAGACACTTATGGCGCGCAAAGCTCAACCGCCTCACACCGCTTCCCGCCGCAAATCGACTTCGGCGAGCGCGCCCGTCATCGACGCGGATTTGCTGCGCGCGGTCGCGGAACTCGTCGCAGGCAGCGATTTGACTGAATTCGAGGTGGAGAAGGGCGATCTGCGCATTCGCGCGGCGCGCACGCCGGCCGCCGCGGTTGCAAGCGTCGTCGCGGCGCCTGCGGCGGTAGTCCAGCATCTGCAGCCCACGTCGACGCCAAGGCCTGCAGCGACGCCTGCTCCGGCCTTAGCCGAGCGCGCCGCCGAATTCGTCGACGCGGTGAAATCGCCCATGGTCGGCACCGCCTATCTTCGACCAAATCCGGACGCCAAGCCATTCATCGAGATCGGCGCGCGCGTTTCGGTCGGCGACAAACTCTTGCTGATCGAAGCAATGAAGACCTTCAATGATATCGTCGCCCCAAAGTCCGGCGTGGTGACCGCCATATTGGTCGAAGACGGCCAGCCCGTCGAATATGGCGAACCTCTCTTGGTCATCGAGTAGCGGCGGCAAAGGATGTTCGACAAAATCCTTATCGCCAACCGCGGCGAAATCGCGCTGCGCATCTTGCGCGCAGCTAAGGAATTGGGCGTCGCGACAGTCGCCGTGCATTCAACCGCGGACGCCGACGCCATGCATGTCAAACTTGCCGACGAGTCGGTCTGCATTGGGCCGGCGCCCGCGCGCGACTCCTATCTCAATATTCCTGCCCTGCTCTCCGCCTGCGAGATCACTGGCGCGGACGCCGTGCATCCGGGCTATGGCTTCCTTTCAGAAAACGCGCGCTTCGCCGAAATCCTTGAAGAGCATAACATCACCTTCATCGGTCCGAAGTCAGAGCATATTCGACTGATGGGCGATAAGATCGAGGCGAAGGCGACCGCAAAGAAGCTCGGCATTCCCTGCGTTCCGGGATCCGACGGGCCGATCTTGAGCGAGAAGGATGCGTTAAAGGTCGCCGAAAAGATCGGCTTTCCCGTGCTGGTGAAGGCGGCGTCCGGCGGCGGCGGCCGCGGGATGAAGGTCGCGCGCGATAAGCATGATCTTTCTATCGCCATCGCCACCGCGCGCACCGAGGCCAAGGCCGCGTTCGGCGACGACACGGTTTACATCGAGAAATTTCTCGAGAAGCCGCGCCATATCGAAATTCAGATTTTCGGCGACGGAATGGGCCAAGCCGTGCACCTCGGCGAACGCGATTGCTCGCTTCAGCGTCGCCATCAGAAGGTCTGGGAAGAAAGCCCCTCGCCCGCGCTCAACGACGCGCAGCGCATGGAGATCGGCGAGATCTGCGCAAGCGCCATGCGCGACATGCAATACGCCGGCGCCGGCACGATCGAGTTTCTCTACGAAAACGGCGAATTCTATTTCATCGAGATGAACACGCGCATTCAGGTCGAGCATCCAGTGACGGAATCGATCACCGGCGTCGATCTCGTGTGCGAACAGATCAGAGTGGCGGCCGGCTCCCCGCTCTCATTGCGCCAGCAAGACATCTGGTTTTACGGCCACGCCATCGAGTGCCGCGTAAACGCCGAGCATCCCGTGAGCTTCAGGCCTTCGCCGGGACGCATTGCCTATTATCATCCGCCAGGCGGCGTCGGCGTGCGCGTCGATTCGGCGGTCTATCAGGGCTATACGATTCCGCCGAACTACGACTCCCTCATCGGCAAGCTGATTGTTCACGGGCGCAACCGAACGGAGGCGCTGATGCGCCTGCGGCGCGCGCTCGATGAATTCATCGTCGACGGCATCGACACGACGCTTCCACTGTTTCGAACGCTGGTGCGCAACGCTGACGTTCAGAACGGAATTTACGACATTCATTGGCTGGAGCATTTTCTGGCGACAGGCGGCATTGAGCCCGACTTTTAAGAGCTAAGGATCACGAGTTGGTCCAATGGCGCGGAGAGAAGCTCAACTGCACAATCAAGAAATAATTCGACTTCTCGAAAGAAAGTCGGCGGCCGAGGGTGGCGCGGCGTTCTAGCGCCGCTATCCTTGAGAAGATGTCCCGCCTCAACGCCCCTTACGCGATCACGCCGCATCTTCTGCTACGCGCTTATTCAATCGGACTTTTTCCGATGGCCGAAAGCGCCGAGGACGATCAGCTTTACTGGGTTGATCCTGAGCGGCGCGCGATCTTTCCGCTCGACGGCTTCGCCATATCGCGCTCCTTAGCCAAGACCGTGAAGTCCGATCGTTTCGACGTCGGAGTCGACCTAGACTTTGACGCTGTGATCGACGCTTGCGCCGCTCCCGCCTTTCGCCGCGAGCGGACCTGGATCAACGCCGAAATCCGCAGGCTTTATCGCGAGCTGTTCGAACTCGGATTCGCACATACCGTAGAATGCCGTAGAGAAGGACGCCTTGTTGGCGGGCTATATGGCGTCGCTTTGGGGGGCGCCTTTTTCGGTGAGAGCATGTTCCATCTGGAACGCGACGCCTCGAAGGTGGCTCTCACCCATCTCGTCGCTCGGTTGAGAGCAGGCGGCTTCCAACTGCTCGATACTCAATTTATTACGCCGCATCTCGCCTCGCTCGGGGCTGTCGAGATCTCGCGCGAAGAATATCATCGCGCGCTCGAACAGGCGCTGTCGGCAAAGGCCGACTTCAATGTCTGGCCGAAAAACGCGGGAGTGATGGGAACGCAGGCGCTGGCGGCGCTCTCCGGCTAGAAAGGCTGAGCTGGGGCTCCCGCTGGCGCTGCGGCGGGAGTCGCCTGTTCGCCGCGCCGCTTTTTCTTCCGCGAAGGCGCAGCCGGAATCTCTCCAGGGGGAACCATAGCCTCGGGATCGACGGGGACCGGCGCGGCCTGATCGGCGGGCCCGATGGGCTGATTTTCCATCGGAGGCGGCGCTGTGGGCTCAACTCTGCGTGAGCGGCGCTTCTTGCCGCCTTCGGGAGGAGAAACCGCCTCGGCCTCGGCAGGCGGAGCCATAGGCGCCGTCGCTTCGGCGGGCTGCGCGACCGTCTCCTTGCCGCCTTTACAGTCGACGAGCCAGACGTCATAGACTGGATGCTCGACGCCATGGAGGCCTGGACTCGCGGCGAACATCCAGCCCGAGAAGATGCGCTTTGCTTCCTGTTTGGCGTCGACCTTGACGCTTTCAGGCTTCGGGTTTGTCCCAGGCTCCGACTTGAGAACGAGTTCGTCCACCTCGACGAAGCTCGTCGTCTGCGGCGTTTCGGTCTGAGGACGCGTGTTGCAAACGCGCGGCGTCACCTGCAGCGCGCCGAACTGCACGGTTTCGTCGATGGCGACGTCGAAATTGATGATCCGTCCCGTGGTCTTGTCGAGACCCGCGAAAACCGCGCTGGGGTGCCGGATCGGCTCGGCTGAAGCGCCGATTATAAGAAACGCCCACGCGCCGACCGCCGCTGGCGCCAGTGACAAGCGCAATTTCATCCAATCACCGCATGAGTCTCCGCCGGAAAAAGGCGGCAGACCAAAACAGGCAACAAAGGCGTTTCCAAGGAAAAGCGCCGCTCAGCCTTCAGGCCGCCAGGCGGCGTAATCGCCACCGGTCGGGGGGCGCTCGCCGAGCGCGAGCTGCGAGCCGGGCGGCCGATAGGCCTGGGGCGTGCCCGTCAAATTTGGCTGATAGGGAAGCTCCCACGACCGCGGCCGATAGCTCTCCTCCGTCGGAGGCGTATCCACCGTGTGGTGAAGCCAGCCGTACCATCCGGGCGGCGTGGCTGAACCCTCGCAATAGCTCTTATAGATCACCCAGCGCCGTTCAAACCCCAACGCCGGATCGATCTTGCCGCCGCGCCGACGGTAATAAACATTGCCGAATTCGTCCTCCCCGACGCGTTCGCCGTAAAGCAGCGTCCACAGGCCGGTGCTGAGCGTCGCGCGGTTCCACCAGGTGAAGAAGCGAATGATGTAGGACATGTATCGAGCCGTCCTCGAATTTCGTGGCCCCTTATTGCGTCTGGCGGCGTCAATGTCCAGCGCGGCGCGCGAGCTTGACGCTATCCAGCCATTCCAGCCACGCTAAGCTAGTGCAGCCTGGAGCTGCGTCGGAGAAACGTCCATGTCCGCGACCCTGTCCGCCCAATGCTGTGTCGTCGGCGGCGGCCCTGCCGGGCTGATGGCCGGATTTCTCCTCGCCCGCGCCGGCGTCGACGTGATCGTGCTCGAAAAGCATGGCGATTTCCTGCGAGACTTTCGCGGCGACACGATCCATCCCTCGACGCTGCGGCTGATGGAAGAGCTCGGGCTGCTCGACGAATTTCTGCGCCTGCCCCATCACAAGGCCTATGAACTCGCGGCCTGGATCGGCGAGCGGAAATATAAAGCCGCCGATTTCAGAAGCCTCGGCGGAAGATGCAATTTCATCGCCTTTATGCCGCAATGGGACTTTCTCGACTTCATCGCCGCGCACGCCCGCGCGCTGCCAAATTTCAAGCTGCTGATGCAGACTTCCGCCGAGGATCTCGTCTGGAACGGCGACCGCGTCGTCGGCGTCAAGGCGACCGGACCCGAAGGGCCGCTCGAAATCTCCGCTCCTCTCGTCATCGCCGCCGACGGACGCGGCTCGCATACGCGCGCCGAGGCCCATCTTGATGTCGAAGATCTCGGCGCGCCGATGGACGTGTTGTGGTTCAAGCTGCCGCGCGAGGAGAGTGACCCCGACGAGACTTTCGGCCGTATCGTGCCGGGACGCATGCTCATCATGATCGACCGCGGCTCCTATTGGCAGTGCGGCTGCGTCATTCCCAAGGGCGGCGCGGAGGAATTACGCCAGAAGGGCCTGGAGGCTTTCCTCGACTCCATCGCCAAGGCGACGCCCTTCCTCGCCGACCGCGTCGGAACGCTCACCGACTGGACGCAGATCAATCTGCTCACCGTTCAGGTCAATCGCGCGAAGACATGGAGCAGGCCCGGACTGCTGTGCATCGGCGACGCGGCGCACGCCATGTCGCCAGTCGGCGGCGTCGGCGTAAATCTCGCCATTCAGGATGCCGTCGCGGCCGCCAATCTCCTCGCCACGAAGCTGCGCCTGGGAACGGTCACGGACGACGATCTCGCGGCCATGCAGCGGCGGCGCGAATTCCCCGTGCGCGTGACGCAGCGCCTTCAGCTCGCCATCCAAAATCGCGTCGTCCGCAGCGTGCTCGCCGCCGACAAGTCTTTTGAGGCGCCGCTGGCGCTGCGACTACTCAACGCAGCGCCGTTGCTGCGCCGATTGCCGGCGCGGCTTATCGGCCTCGGCGTTCGGCCCGAGCATATCGCGACGTGATATCGATTAATCAGCGTCGCGAATAAAAGCGCCGAAGGCGCGCGGGCCGTCGCCCGTCTCCGCTTTTCCGAGAACTTTGAGCGTTTCCGCGTCGAGCGCCCATAGCTCGTTCGAAAACCAGTTTGCGACGTAAACGCGCGCGCCGTCGCCGCTCGCGGCAAGGCCTTCCGGATATTCGCCGACTTTCAAAGTATCGAGCGGCGCCAATGTCTCGGCGTCGAAGACGCTGACGCTGTCGCCATGCTGATTGGCGACGAAAATGCGGCCCTTGGCGAGCGCCACAGTGTAAGGCCGGCTGCCGCATTTAAGCGTCGCGATGACTTTGCGCGCGCGTAGATCGACGATGCTGACGTCGTCCGATTCCACATTGGCTGAATAGGCGCGCGCGCTGGAAGCATCGACCGTGACGCCGAAAGGATGCTTACCGACTGGTATCGTCCCGACGCGGGAAAATGTCGCCGCGTCGATGAGTGAAAGCGCGTTGTCGTCACGGTCGGCGACGACAATTATCTTGCCGTCCGGCGCGACGGCGACGCCCGACGCCATTGCGCCAACGCCGACGCTGCGCTGCGCGCCGCTTGCGAGATCAATCTCGACAAGGCGCCGACCGTAAAGATCGGCGACATAGACGCGCTTTCCGTCAGGGCTAGCGGCGACGCCGAGCGGTCCGCCCTCAACTGGAATGCGTTTCTCAATCTTGCGCGTCACGGCATCGACGATTGTGAGAAATTTGCCCTCGGGGCTGGTGACGAAGGCGCGCGCGCCATCACGCGACACGGCGATTCCCGCTGGCTTGCCGCCGATAGGCAGTGTCGCGACGGTCTCCATTTTGGCGAGATCGACGATCGACAGCGCATCGGCGCCTTGCGCCGTGACGAAGGCTTCCGCCGCGGATACGGGTGGGGCGATGGCGATGGAGAGAAACAATGTCGCCGTCATGGCCGGGCTTGACCCGGCCATCCACGCGAGCGCGAAGCGCTTCGCCGCTTTTCTTGCAACGCGTCGCATCGCCTTGGCGTGGATGCCCGCGACAAGCGCGGGCATAACGGGTTTAAGCCTCACCTCTGTTCCACCTTCGCCTTCAACGCCGCGAGATAGGCGCGCTGGAGCTTCGTCACCGCCACAAGGGCGACGTCGTCGTTCAATTCCGGCGGCGGATCATTCGTCGGATGACCGCGATAGAAACGCGCCTTCCATTCGACTTCCGTCTTGCCGCCCTCAGCCGGTCTTAAGGTGATGAGCGCCGTGTAATTCGTCGCCGGCAGACGCTTCACGTCGTCGCCTTCGCGATGCAGGCCCAGCATCATCCGCTCGGCGTCGCGCTTGGTCAGCAGTTCTTCGATTGCGCCGCCGTCGGCCATGACCAGCCTGCGCCGCGCCTGATCGGGAACGTCATCGCCAGACGCTTCGACGCGGGCGACGCCCGGCAGCCAGTCGGCGCGCGCGAAATCGCTGACGACCGCCCAGACTTTTTCGGGCGGCGCATCAACGATCGTTGTTTCGACCACTTTCAGCGGCGAAGCGCCATGCGCCGCAAGAGCGGTGATCGGCAGGAACGAAGCGAGCGCCGCCGCGGCGCCAAGAAAGAGCCGTCGCGTTACGGCGATGTTTGCCGACCCTTTGCGCATGGCGCGCGCTTACTTGCCCTCCGCCTTCGCCTTCAACGCGGCGAGACCAGACTTGTAGATGTCGGATACAGCCTTCACGCCCGCCTCGTCGGAAAGCTCCGGCGGCGGATCATTATTCATGAAGCCGCGATAAAAGGCGCCCTTCCATTCAACGACGCTCTTGCCGCCTTCGTCCTTCACCGAAATCGTCGATGAGTAATTGTTGACCGGCAATACCTTCACGTCGACGGCGTCGATCTTGTAGCTGATCGACTTGCCCTCAGCGTCGTATTTCGTGAGCGTCTCGTCGATGACGCCGCCGTTCTTGAGGGTCAGCTTGCGCTTGGCGTCGGGTCCGTTGTCGCCCGTCCCTTCCGTCTTGGCGATATCGGGATGCCAGCTCATGTTCTGAAAATTGCCGATGATCTCCCAGACCTTCGCGGCCGGTGCGTTGATCTCGATCTTTTCGACCACCTTTTGGCGCGATGGGCCATGCGCGAAGGCCTGCCCAGCGAGCAGCCCGGCGGAAAGAAGCGACAGGGCCGCAGCAGCAAATGCGCGGCGCGCAAGCACAAACGTCATTAGGTTCTCCCGAGAAGCCTGACCTCGCCGCCACCGCAGGGGCGGCAGGCGGACATAAGGGCGCCTAAAGCGGCGGCGTCAAGCGAAGACCATCTCCGGTCATCTGGGCGTCAGCGATCTCTGCGCCGGCCATCCCGGCGTTTGCAATCCTGGCGTCGGCCGTCTCAAAATTGGACGGCAGTTTGGAGGCGTGCCGACGGTTCCCAGAGGACATTGCTGCCGAATGATCGGCCGGCAATTTGGCTGCCATCTGCCGATCGTGCCTGGAGGACAAGGCTGCCTCACGACGATCGGCCGGCAATTCGGCTGCCATTTGCCGATCGTGCCCGGCGGGCAAGGCTGCCTCACAATGATCGGCCGGCAATTCGGCTGCCATTTGCCGATCGTGCCCGGCGGGCATGGCTGTCTCACGACAATCGGCCGGCAATTCGGCTGCCATTTGCCGATCGTCCCCGGCGGGCACGGCTGCCTCACGACAATCGGCCGGCAATTCGGCTGCCATTTGCCGATCGTCCCCGGCGGGCATGGCTGCCTCACGACGATCGGCTGACAATTCGGCTGCCATTTGCCGATCGTGCCCGGCGGGCAAGGCTGGCGCTCGATGACCGGCGGAACGTGCGGCTCCGGAAGCGCCGGCGTGATTTTCCCGACGCACTTCCCGCGCCGCTCGGTCGTGCCGGGCGGACAGGCGCAGGCCGCGCCGTTCCAAACGCGGCCGCCTGTGCAGACGCCGACGCAAGTTGATTTCTGTGCGTCCGGTTGCTGGCCGGCGGGACAGCACGCGCCGCCCGTCGTGATCTGGCTGCTCAGACAACATTGGCCGTCTGCGGTGGATGCGTAATTCGGGGGACAAACTGGCGCCGTTGGCGTCTTACCCGCTATGCGGATCGTCCAACAGGCTTGCTTGGTGGGCGTAACGACGCCGCCCCCCGTTTCCTGTTGCGCTTCTCGTTGCGGCGTCGGCGCCTTGCGCGCCTCGCCGCCGGACTGCTCAATGGCCGAGGCGGGGCTACGACCGGTCATCTCGCGCCATTCGAGTACGCCGCAAGCGGTCTTCTCGATGGGCGCCGGCGGCGGCTCCGTCAGGTTCGGGGCGACCTTTCCTTCAAGCCGCACCACCACCTCGTCGCCGGGCGCGAGCCCGCAATCTTCAACGCCGCAAGTGAAGACGTCGCCCTCCTTCGAGCAGGACCACCTCGAAGCTGCGCAATATTTGGGCGCCCGGGTCACGCGCGCTTCTGGAAAGTCGGATCCCGACGGCAGAGTGATGCGCTGGGTGAGCGAGCCGCGACCGAAATGCTCGCGCCCAGTAACGGTGAACTCGTAATAGGAGCAGTTCGGCGGAATGCAGGGGCCCGTTCCTGTGGCCAGATAGTCCAAAAACCAGACTGGAGGCGCTGGAATGCCTGGACACTGGCCGAGCGCATTTGGCGCGGCGCCGTTTAGACAGCATTTGTTCACAGGATAAGCTGTCTGGCCGCCCGGACACATGGCGGCGTGGCAAAGGCCGTCCAAGCCTATCTGGCCACCGGCTGCGCACGTCCCCCACGCTGCGCAAAACGTCGTTCCCGCCGAACATGCCGCCTGCGCCGGCGTTGCTACGCATGTCGCATTGCTCCAGAGCCAGGCGGCGGTTGGGACGCCCGGCGGGGCGGTGATCAAATTGAACCCGGTGGGGCACTTCTTCAGGGGCGACTTCGGGCATTTGTTGCACGCAAGCGTGTTCGGCGCACAGCCCGGGATTTTCGTCGGGGCCGCGCCATTCCAGCAAATCCCCGGCCCTCCTGGCCCCGGACCGTGGCCAGGCTGGAATCCGTGCCAGCATTCAAGGCCGGCGGCGCCGTTGGGGCATATCGGCTGACACACGCCTCCGAAACCCGGAATCTGGCCCACTGGGCAGCATTGCAAGGCGTTGGTCGCAAGGTGCGAGCCCGGCGGGCAAATTGGCGGCGGCGGCGGCGGACCATCGTCCCACCATGGGCCTGGGCCGCCTTCATCGATCCAAGGCGGTAAGCCCCCTTCCTCACCTCCGAACCCCGGTCCGGGACCAGGCGCGGGCGCTGGTCCAGGAGCCGGCCCAGGCCCCGGCCCTGGAGCGGGACCGGGCGCCGGTTCGGGCGGCGGCGCCCCTGGCGGTCCGGACGGCGGCGCGCAATTCCGTCTAATTGCAATATCGCCGAGCCCGCCGCGGGCGTTCGGATCGTCGAAGCGATCATCATAATCAACAAAATAACTTGCGAGTGGCGGCGCATTTGCTGGTCGAACAAGGTCGGCGCCATTGCCTTGCAGGCCATTGACGCTGACAGGCCCGCCCTGGGCCAGTCGGGCGGCGAGACCAGAATCGGCGGAAACGCGCAACTGCTCGCCCGTCGACCAAAGGAAGCCGCCGCAGGAAGCGCGATTAAGCTTGCCGGCCGGATCATAGCTGTAGCCGAGCGCGACGCCGCCATCTCCGTTTTTCATCTCTCCGAAGAAACCGATCGCATATTCGTCGGGAGCCGCCTGCCAGGCGGCGCCTGCTTCAACGGACGCCGTCGGCGCGTAACGCAGGACACGGCCGATCCCGGGCTGCGCCAACGCGCCAAAGTCATAAGCTCCGGTCGGGGCGGCGCGCTCGGCCAGCAGCATTCGCCCCTGGTCATCGAAGGCGATCTTGGAGATTTCGGTCGCGCCCGCGCCGGGTGCAACCGTGACCTCGATGCGCGCATCGGCGGCGAACGTCCCGTCCGGCATAATCGCAACAGACCAAATCTGCAGGCGTTCCGCGACGGCGTAATAAAGTCGTCCGGCGTGAACCGCGAGGCCAAAGATACGTCGTTCCGGCGGCGCATACCCCCACGTCGCCGGGTCGTCGGTGTGGAATTGCGCGCTGGCGATGTCGAGACGATTGGCCGGATTGAATGGCGCCGCCGGCAGGCCTGCGCTCGGCCGCCCCTGCGCGCCGTGGTCGTAGTGGCTGCGCTCCGCCCCGGTCATGTCGAGGCGGTGAATCATGCCGGTGCCGCGGTCGGCCACAAACAGATTGCTTGAGGCTGCGTCGAAAGCGAGCCCGCCGAGCGCGGGGCCCGGATTTGGCGCCCCGCCCAGCGTCACATTGGCGAAGAGCCGCGTTTCGCCTGTTACGCCATCGATTCGCCAGATCGAGCCGGGGCCGCCCTGAAGCGTTGAGGGGCCAAACAGTCCCGGCATGAAGCTCGCGTTTGGCGCGCCCTGCTTCGCGCGAACCGGCGCGCCCTCGCCGCCGGCGTTCGCCACGACGATCGGCAGCCCGTAGGCGGAGGTCGAAGCGGCGTAAATGTTCGGCGGCGACGCATTGTCCAAAGCGACCGCGAACACCTGGCCAATCCGGCCGGCGGTTAGGGTGAAAGGCTTCGGAGCCTGCAGAAGCTGAGTCCGCGGCGGCGCTAGGGGTCCCTGAAGATCGATTACGCGTAGCGCCGGCCCGTTAAGATCGATAAAAGTTTGGTCGGCTGGATTGGCCTGCGGCGCGATGAGCCTGGGCGGCTGCGCGCCGGAAAACCCCGTCACCACAGCATTGCCATCAGCGAGAACGCCGTTTGACGGCGCTTGTTGCGCGTAGGATGGACCGTGACTTGCGACGAGCGCAATGATCGCCGCCGCAGCAAATCCACGCCATCTCGGCCAATGCGACCGAACTGCAGCAATTACTCGCAGAACGTTGAAGAAAAACTGCTGCGCATGGATCATAACGGCGCTTTCAAATTGTTCGGCCGATATCCCCGGTCCGTCCTGAATATCAAAGCTCATTCTGCGCTGATGCGGCCCGCCGAACAAGCCCGAGCTTTAATACGCAGGAGAACGCCAGTGAGGACATCCTTGAAAACCGTCACACATTCGTCTTACGAGCGCGCCATCTGCGCGCCATGCCCTATCTGCGCGCGCTCGCCTTCGCCTTCACGCTGACGGGCGCTTTCGTCTTTCTCGTCCCGCTACAGGCGCTGGCGCGCCGGCGCGGCTGGCCGATTCAGCACGTTATCCAGACGCGCTTCTGCCGCGCGGTCTGCGCGGTCCTCGGCATTCAGGTCGACGCGCGCGGCGCCCTGCCTTCGCCTGCGCCGCGCTTTGTCGTCGCCAATCATGTGTCCTGGACCGACATTATTGCGCTCGCGAGCCTCTACCCTTTCGTCTTCCTGGCGAAGAGCGAAGTCGCAAGCTGGCCAGCGCTCGGTCTGCTTGCGCGGCTCCAAGGCACCGTCTTCGTCGAGCGGGGTTCGAGGCAGGACGTCGCGCGGGTGAATGACGCGCTCGCCGATGTGCTGCGCGCGGGCGGCGATCTCGTCGTCTTTCCCGAAGGCACGTCGAGCGACGGCGCCGAGGTTCTGCCGTTTCGCTCGGCGCATTTCGCGCCGCTGGAAGCGATGGCTGCGCGGGGCGAAGCGCCGACGCTTGCGCCCGTGGCGATCGCCTACTCCGACGGCGCGCGTAAGATCGATGTCGGCTGGTATGGCGACATGACATTCTTGCCGCATCTATGGAGTCTCATGAAGCGCGGCCGCTCACAGTGCCACGTCGCGTTTGGCCCGCCAATTGAGACGACCGGCAAGGATCGCAAGACGCTCGCGACCGAGACGCGCGCGTGTGTGCAGAAGTTGCTGGCGTCGCTTTAGGGCAACCGGAAAGCATCGCAGTCCTCGTCCTTCGAGACGCCGCTTCGATCTCGGGCTTGCCCGAGATCGCATCTAATGCGCAAGTCGGGTAAACCGCGACTTACGGGCGGCTCCTCAGGATGAGGACTGCTTGTGGCGGTTCAAGCGAAATCAATTTGCGCAACCCAAGGCTCCTCATCCTGAGGAGCGTGCACAGCACGCGTCTCGAAGGACGAGGAGCCGTTTCGATTTGCGGCTGTCACTCCCGACAGGCTGAAGGCCTGATCGGGAATTCGGAGTTGCGACCCCAATCTCTTGCGTTCGCGCTGGATTCCCGATCGCGCTGTGCGCATCGGGAATGACAGAAGCGCTACGCCGCGCGGCGATGGGACGCGCCGCCGAAGAATTCCAGATAGCGCGCGTCAATTTCTGCGACGGGCATCACCACAAAGACATCGGTCGTGTTGAATTTGCGGTCGACGACGGCGCCGTCGCCGAAACGCGCGCCGAGCCGCAAATAGCCCTTGATCAGCGGCGAGAGCGCGTCGCGCGCCTTGCGCGGGTCGAAGGCGTCGCGCGCGAGCATACGCATCGGCGTATGCAGTTCTTCTCGCGCGCTGACGCGCCACTCTTCCTCCGCGGGCGCGTAATGCGCGAGATAGCTCAACGCCTGCGCATGGGCGAGCGGATTGGCGCCGTGCAAGCTTGCGCAGCCGAACATCACGTCGATGTCATGCGCCCGCACATAGGCGAGAAGCCCGCGCCACAGAAGTTCGATCGTGCGCTTGCTGCGATAGGGGGCGAGCACGCAGGAGCGCCCGAGCTCCAGCGCGCGCATGCCAACATGGCGCGCGAGGAGCGGAGCGACGTCATATTCGCTTTCGGAATAGAAGCCGCCGGCCTTCCGCGCCATGTCGTCGCGCATCAGCCGATAGGCGCCGACGATTTTTGGCCTGATCTTGCCGAGGCGGGTCTGCGCCGCGTGATCAATAACGATGAGATGATCGCAGAATTTATCGAACCGGTCAGCGTCGCGGCGGGTGAAGGCCGTGCGGGCGTCGGGAATGGCGCCGCCTTCTTTGTAAAAGACCTGGTAGCGCAGGCGCTGAGCCTTGCGCACTTCCCTCTTGCCGCGCGCGAGACGCACTTCGAGCGCACCCAAACGGCCAAGCGCATCGCTGAGCGCTTTTTTAGTCTCTTTCGGCCTTTTCGAAGCAGTTTGCGGAAAATTGACGAGGGCGAAGATCGACTGACCGAAGTCCGCGTTAACCGTCCACATGTGCGAGTCGCTCCGCTACGATCCATCTGATTGAAGATCACGGTGAGGCGAAGCTTTTGTGACGCGACGATTGCTGCTGCGCCGCTCGAGTTGCGGATCTGGCGCATGTAAGCGCATGTACAAGGCGAGAAAACCAATGAGAGCGACCATGATGAAAAGATTGCGGCGCGCCGGCGCGGCGATCTGTCTCGCCGCAACGCAAGCGCGCGCTGAGACGCCGCTCGCCGGCTGCTACGAACGAATCTATGACGAAGCGCATCTTGGCGCGCATCGCCATCAGATCGTGCGCCATGTGCGACTGAAGATTG
This sequence comes from Methylocystis sp. B8, assembly GCF_005771425.1. Taxonomy (GTDB): domain Bacteria; phylum Pseudomonadota; class Alphaproteobacteria; order Rhizobiales; family Beijerinckiaceae; genus Methylocystis. The sequence continues at coordinate 133,079 of NZ_VBTZ01000007.1, forward strand.
CGCCAACTTCGGTGTCGCCGTCGGAAAGCGGCGCAAAGCCGCCCATCGCCGACGCGCTCCTGCAGATATGGACGGGAGAACAGAAGAAGAGCTTTGACTCGCTTGGCGCCTGCTGGTCCGAGGCCGACGGCCTCGTCTGCAACGGCTCCGATTCAGCCGCCGAGACGCGTGTCTGCAAGACGAAGACGCCAGGCGTTCGCGATTGCCGGATCGACGACGCGCATTCGGGTCGCTTTCGCATCGCGCCGCGTCCAGGCGGAGCGTTGGTCGTTATCGTGCTGGAGACGTTGGAGCTGCCGCAGACGGGCTCAGACGTGGGGCCGTTTCTTTATCTGAGCCCGAGCGATGCGCAGAACCGCGATTTTCTGCTGAAAGCCGCGCCTGAAAAGGCTTGCAAATAGTTTCCGCGCCGCAGGACAATCAATCAGCGTAATCCGGCCCCTCATCCTGAGGAGGCCTCGAAGAGGCCGTCTCGAAGGGTGAGGGGCCGGCGCGCCGCCACTAACGAACGCTAAAAGTCCGGCTTGCCGAATCTCGCGAGATGACGGACCCTCCTTAGGGCCCGGCTGGAATTTTCGCCTTTATCCACTAAATTATCCACATATTGTCGTTCTATTAATTTTTGACCACTACATCTTGACGCCGTCGGAAGACTCGCGCAGTCTGGAGGCATCACGGAATGACGACGCGGCGAACCTTCCCAAGGGAGTTTGGCCGTCCCCGGCGCCAGCCGGACGTGAGCGTCACTTTGCGTGAAGGCAATTTTCGTTTCGGAGCGTCCTTCAGCCGCGGAAAGGCTTTCCGTGTGACCGGGGCGCGTGTCTTTCGAGTTCCGGATTTGGCAAGAATTGCGTCGCGGGCCGGCGAACGGCTGCGCGCGGGCGGACGCCTGCGCTTTGAGGGGATGGAACGATGAAAATTGAGCGGCGCTACACCAAGGCGGGCGAATCTCCTTATGCGAACGTTCCGTTCCGCACGACGAAGAGCGAGATCCGCAATCCCGATGGCTCCATCGTCTTCTCCCTCGACAATATCGAAGTCCCCAATCAGTGGAGCCAGGTCGCGGCCGACGTTCTGGCGCAGAAATATTTCCGTAGGGCCGGCGTGCCGGCGCGCCTGAAGCGCGTCGAGGAGAACGCCGTTCCCTCCTTCCTGTGGCGCTCCGTCGCCGATACGGAGGCGCTCGCAGAACTGCCCAAGGACCAGCGCAATGGCTCCGAGACCTCCGCCAAGCAGGTCTTCGACCGTCTCGCCGGCGCCTGGACCTATTGGGGCTGGAAGGGCGGCTATTTCGACACGGAGGAAGACGCCCAGGCTTTCAGCGACGAGCTTCGCTACATGCTCGCCATGCAAATGGCGGCGCCGAATTCCCCGCAATGGTTCAACACCGGCCTGCACTGGGCTTACGGCGTCGACGGGCCGAGCCAGGGCCATTTCTACGTCGACTACGCCAACGGCAAGATGGTGAAGTCGAAATCGGCTTATGAGCATCCGCAGCCGCACGCCTGCTTCATCCAGTCGATCGCCGACGATCTCGTCAATGACGGCGGCATCATGGACCTCTGGGTGCGCGAGGCGCGGCTCTTCAAATATGGCTCGGGCACCGGCACCAATTTCTCGAAGCTGCGCGGCGAGAAGGAAAAGCTTTCGGGCGGCGGCTCTTCATCGGGCCTCATGTCCTTCCTCAAGATTGGCGACCGCGCGGCGGGCGCGATCAAATCCGGCGGCACGACGCGGCGCGCGGCGAAAATGGTCGTCGTCGACATCGATCATCCCGACGTCGAGCAATTCATCGACTGGAAGGTGAAGGAGGAGGAGAAGGTCGCATCGCTCGTCACGGGCTCCAAGATCGTCAAGAAGCATTTGAAGGCGATCATGCGCGCCTGCGTGAACTGCGAGGGCCCCGGCGACGACTGCTTTAACCCAGAGATCAATCCGGCGCTGAAACGCGAGATCAAGCTCGCGCGCCGCAACGAAGTGCCGGACAATTACATCAAGCGCGTCATTCAGTTCGCCAAGCAAGGCTACAAGGACATCCAGTTCGACACCTATGACACGGACTGGGACAGCGAAGCCTATCTCACCGTCTCAGGCCAGAACTCCAACAACTCCGTGCGCGTGACGGACGAGTTCTTGCAAGCGGTGGAGAAGGACGGCGACTGGACTCTCATCAAGCGCCTCGATGGCAAACCGGCGAAGACGCTGAAAGCGCGCGACCTGTGGGAGAAGATCGGCTACGCGGCCTGGGCTTCCGCCGATCCGGGCATCCAATTTCACACGACGATCAACGACTGGCACACTTGCCCGGCGGGCGGCCCTATTCGGGCGTCGAATCCGTGTTCGGAATATATGTTCCTCGACGACACGGCCTGTAACCTCGCCTCGCTCAATCTGCTGCAGTTCCGCGACCTCGAGACCAAGCGCATCGACGTCGACTCATACGAGCACGCCGTGCGGCTGTGGACCATCGTGCTCGAAATCTCGGTGCTGATGGCGCAATTCCCGTCGAAGGAGATCGCGCAGCTTTCCTACGACTACCGCACGCTCGGCCTCGGCTTCGCTAATGTCGGCGGCCTCTTGATGTCGTCCGGCGTCGCCTATGACAGCGAGGCGGGCCGCGCCATCGCCGGCGCGCTTTCGGCGATCATGACCGGCGTCTGCTATGCGACCTCCGCCGAAATGGCCAAGGAGCGCGGACCCTTCGTGCGCTTCATGGAAAATCGCGAAGCGATGCTGCGGGTCATCCGCAATCATCGCCGCGCCGCGCATGGCGAACGCGTTGGCTATGAGCAGCTCGCGATTGCGCCGGTGCCGCTCGACAAGACCGCGTGCCCCGATCAGACATTGATCGAGCGCGCCGGCGCCGCTTGGGACAGAGCGCTCGCGCAAGGCGAGCTCTATGGCTATCGCAATGCGCAGGTCACTGTCGTCGCGCCAACCGGCACCATCGGCCTCGTGATGGATTGCGATACGACCGGCATCGAGCCCGATTTCGCGCTCGTTAAGTTCAAGAAGCTTGCGGGCGGCGGCTATCTCAAGATCGTCAACCGCGCCGTGCCAGAGGGACTGCGCGCGCTCGGCTATCGCGAAAGCGAGATCGCCGAGATCGAGGCCTATGCCGTCGGCCACGCCACCCTCTCCAATGCGCCGGCGATCAACACCGCGAGCCTGCGCGCGCGCGGCTTCACCGACGAAAAGATCGCAGCGGTAGAAGCGGCGCTGCCGTCCGCCTTCGACATCAAATTCGTCTTCAACAAATGGACGCTTGGGCCCGACTTCCTCACCGACACGCTGAAAGTTCCGGCGGCGTCGCTCGACGACAAGAATTTCGATCTTCTGACTCATCTCGGCTTCGCCAAGTCCGAGATCGAAGCGGCGAATATTCATGTCTGCGGCGCGATGACTCTCGAGGGAGCGCCCTATCTGAATCGCGAGCACTATCCGGTGTTCGACTGCGCCAATCCCTGCGGGCGCACCGGCAAGCGCTATCTTACGGTCGAGTCGCATATTCGCATGATGGCGGCGGCGCAGCCCTTCATCTCGGGCGCGATCAGCAAGACCATCAATATGCCGAATGACGCGTCGATCGAGGATTGCGAACAGGCCTATCTGCTTTCATGGCGCCTCGCGCTCAAGGCTAATGCGCTCTACCGCGACGGCTCCAAGCTCTCGCAGCCGCTCTCGGCGCAGCTCATCGCCGGCGACGACGACATCGACGCGATGGACGCCGTCGAGGAAGTCGTAACCGCCAACATGCCGGCGCGGGCCGCGACGATCGCCGAACGCGTCGTCGAGCGCGTCGTGCATCAGTTGATCCGCGAGCGCGAGAAGCTGCCGGATCGCCGCAAGGGCTATACGCAGAAGGCGGCGGTCGGCGGCCACAAGGTCTATCTGCGCACCGGCGAATATGCCGACGGGCGCCTGGGCGAAATCTTCATCGACATGCACAAGGAAGGCGCGGCCTTCCGTTCGTTGATGAATAATTTCGCCATCGCGATTTCGCTCGGCCTGCAATATGGCGTGCCGCTCGAAGAATATGTCGACGCCTTCACCTTCACCCGCTTCGAGCCCGCGGGTCCGGTGCAGGGCAATGACGCGATCAAGAACGCGACGTCGATCCTCGACTATGTGTTCCGCGAGCTTGCCGTCTCCTATCTCGGCCGCAACGATCTTGCGCATGTGTCGCCGGACGACATCGGTCATGACGTGCTCGGAAAGGGCCAGCATGAAGGCAAGGCGCCCGAGACGAATTCCGTCGTCTCGCGCGGCCTCTTACGCTCCAAGACCGACAGGCTGATGGTGGTGCAAGGCGGCGGCGCGGTCGCTTTGAAGGCGGAGCCAACGCCGGAGGCCGTGCGCGAGGCGGAGGCGCTGTCGTCGCTCGGCTGGACCGAGCCGACGAAGACGGTCACTGGCGTCGCCGAGAAACGCGCCGAAGCGCGCATGAAGGGCTATGTCGGCGAAGCCTGCCCCGAATGCGCCAATTTCACGCTGGTGCGCAACGGCACTTGTTTGAAGTGCGAGACGTGTGGCGCCACGACGGGGTGTAGTTGAGCGAAGGAATGATCTGAGAAACAACGCGCTTGTGGGGAAGGACAAGCAAAATATCAAGGAGTATGGCGTATGCCCCACGACTTCCGTGCGAAACCGCTGTCAGACGAACAGGTTTGTCGCTACGCTAAACAGGCGCGTGACGCATTTGGGCAATCTGCCGCAAGCCGGATTGACATAATCGAATGCCTAAAGTCCAAATCGATTTGGACCATTAGGGGGGTCAAGCCTCTTCGCTTCTCAGTCGTACCCGATGCCGAGATGGGTGACGACGACGGCAAGACAACTGTTACCTCTGAAGAGGTATCCATTCAAATCAAACACAGCGTTTTCGAAGATGCGAAATATGGAGTCGGACGTGCGCGACACACTTGTGCCCATGAGATCGCCCACGGGGTCATGCATGAAAGCTCAGAAATGCTTCGCGTTGCCACGGGCAACACGAAGCATTTTTGGCTGAAGCCGTATGAATCTGGCGAGCATCAGGCCGGCGTATTTGCGACGGCTTTCCTCATAAATGATGAAATCGCAGAAAAAGCAGTTAGCGCTTCTGATATTTCGGTTCAAGCCGGGATCAGCATGGAGTCTGCAAAAATCTATTTTTCAAATCTTGAAAAGAGACGCAATCGAGCCCGGACTGCTGAAAAAATTCAACTTCTCCGTGATGAGTACATGAATGAGCGGCGTGATTTATCCCATTCGCTTCATTACCTTGATGAACCATGTACGGTATGCGGTAGCAGGACAGTTTTTCCCGTGGGATCGAAATACATGTGCCAAGAATGCGACACTGTATCGGACCGTTACCAGGATGGCGATCCAGGCTAGTAGGGCGCAACAAGGGCCCCTCATCCTGGACCTTGCACGGAAGGCGGTTTTTCCTACGACGCAGTAGCTTCCCCCGCGATCTTGCCGAAATCGGCGACGCCCATCATCACGCGGCGCAGCTCGGCGAGGAGCCGCAAGCGGTTCAAGCGCAAATCGGCGTTCTCGGCATTGACCGTCACATCGTCGAAGAAGGCGTCGACCGGCGCGCGAAGTTTTGACAGCGCGCGCATGGCGCCGGCGAAATCTTCCGTCTTCAAATGTTCCGCGGTCTCTTCGCGCGCGCGGGCGATCGCCGCGGCAAGCTTATGCTCCTGCGGCTCGATGCGCAGATTCGGCGCGTGGCGCTGCGCATAGGCCTCCGGCCCGTCCTTCTTCTCTTCAATCTTAAGAATATTGACGGCGCGGCGGAAACCCGCGAGCAGATTTCTGCCGTCGTCGGTTGCAAGGAATTTGTCGAGCGCGTCGACCTTGCGCGTGATCATGAGCAGATCGTCCTGTAGCGGAGCGCTTGTCGCTTCCTCCTTCTCGGAGTCGGCGAAGGCGACGGCGCCAAGCGCCGCATCTATCAGATCGTATCGCGCCCCCTTGTCGCGCAAGTAGACCTTCAGGCGATCGATGAAAAACTCGAGGAGGTCCGCTGCAACGTCATGCCCGGACTTGTTCCGGGCATCAACGCTCTTGTGTCGCCCGTGGATGGCCGGGACAAGCCCGGCCATGACGCCATGAAGCGGCAACCGCAGCTCATTCTCCAACACAATCCGAATGACCCCTAACGCCGCGCGGCGCAGCGCATACGGGTCCTTGCTCCCCGTCGGTTTTTCGTCGATCGCCCAAAAGCCGACGAGCGTGTCGAGCTTGTCGGCGAGCGCAACGGCGATCGATGTCGGATCGGTCGGGATACGGTCGTTCGGCCCCTGCGGCTTGTAATGCTCCTCGATCGCCGCGGCGACGCTGGCGTCTTCGCCTTGCGCGGCTGCGTAATAGCGGCCCATCAGTCCTTGCAGTTCAGGAAACTCGCCGACCATTTCGGAAACGAGATCGGCCTTGCAGAGCGTCGCCGCGCGTTCCGCCAGAAAGGCGTCGGCGCCGACGATCGGCGCAAGCTCCTTTGCGAGCGCAGCGATGCGCTTCACGCGCTCGCCCTGCGTCCCAAGTTTTTCGTGAAAGACGATGGCGTCGAGCTTTGGCAGACGCTCTTCGAGCCTCAACTTGAGATCGGTCTCGTAGAAGAACTTCGCGTCCGACAACCTCGCGGCGATGGGGCGCTCATTGCCGGCGACGATCGTCGCGCCGCCGTCCGAGGCCTCGATGTTGGCGACGAGGATGAAGCGGTTGGTGAGCTCCCCGTTCTGGCGCAAGACGAAGCATTTCTGATTGACGCGGATCGTCGCGCGGATGACTTCCGCTGGAACTGAGAGGAAACTCTCGTCAAACGACCCCATGAGCGTCACGGGCCATTCGACGAGTCCCGCGACTTCTTCGAGAAGACCTGCATCTTCGACCAGCTCCAAGCCTTGCGCGAAGGCGAGGTCTTTTGCGTCATGCAGAATGATGTCGCGCCGGCGCGCCGGATCGATGACGACCTTCGAGCGTTCGAGCGCCAGCGCGTAATCGTCGAAGCGCTTCACCTGGATCGCATAAGGCGCCATGAAGCGATGGCCGTGGGTCACATTGCCCGACGTAACGCCGTCGACCTCGAAAACCACGACGTCGGGCGTTTCGGTTTCAGGTCCGAAAGTCGCGACGATGGAATGGAGCGGCCGCACCCAGCGCAGCGAATCCGGGCGCTCGGAGGCCGCGCCCCAGCGCATCGATTTGGGCCAGGGAAAGCTTTTGACGATCTCGGGGAGAATTTCGGCGAGCACGTCGATCGTCTCGGCGCCGGCGCGCTCGATCACGGCGACATAGAACTCGCCCTTCTTCGGGTCCTTCTCGATCTTCGCCTGATCGAGCGACGCGAGACCGGCGCTTTTGAGAAAACCGGCGATCGCCGCCTCCGGCGCGCCGACGCGCGGACCTTTGCGCTCTTCGCGAAGATCGGGCTGGCGCGAAGGCAGGCCGACAACTTGCAGAGCAAGGCGGCGCGGCGTCGCATAGGCGGCGGCGCCCTCATAGGTCAGTCCGCGCTCGACAAGCGCATTGGTGACAAGCCGCTTCAGGTCGTCAGCCGCCTGACGCTGCATGCGCGCCGGAATTTCTTCGGAGAATAGTTCGAAAAGCAGATCGGGCATTGGCGGAGACTATTCCCCCTCCCCCCACTTGCCGCGGGAGGCGCGCGCTTGGTTGAAAGGTTTCGTATAGCGAGCTTCGCAAGGTGTCGAGCGCGCGAGCGGTGGTTGGCGTCACCCCACCCCGCGCCTCCGGCGCGACCCTCCCCGTCAAGGGGAGGGTGGTCTCCGCAGCCGCAATGAATCTAGGCGATTTCCTTGACCGCCGAGTTCGGCGCGTCGAGCAGAAACTTTTCCACTTCGAGCGCCGCCATGCAGCCGAGCCCCGCGGCGGTGACCGCCTGACGATAGATTTCGTCGGCGACGTCGCCGGCGGCGTAGACGCCAGGCATGCTCGTGCGCGTCGTTCCAGGCTCGACGGCGATGTAGCCGGAAGGCTTGATCGTCAATTGGCCGCGGAAGAGTTCGGAGGCCGGCGAATGGCCGATCGCGACGAAGACGCCGTCCGCTTCGAGCGTGTGGATCGCGCCAGTCGCGACATTCTTGACGCGCGCTCCCGTGACGCTCAGCGGATTCTCCTCCCCGACGATCTCCTCAATCACGTGATTGAAGAGAATCGAAACGTTTTCCTGCGCGAGCAGACGCTTCACCAAGACGCGCTCGCTGCGGAATTCATCGCGGCGGTGGATGATCGTCACATGCGACGCGAGATTTGAAAGATACAGCGCTTCCTCGACCGCGCTGTTGCCGCCGCCGACGACGAGCACTTTCTTGCCGCGGAAGAAGAAGCCGTCGCAGGTCGCGCAGGCGGAGACGCCGAAGCCCTTGAACTTCTCCTCGCTCGGCAGACCGAGCCATTTCGCCTTGGCGCCCGTCGCGACGATCAGCGAATCGCAGGTGTATGACGCGCCGGAATCTCCAGTGAGCCTAAAGGGCCGTTCATCGAGATGGGCCTCGACGATGTGATCGGAGACGAGCTTTGTCCCGACATGTTCGGCTTGCAGGCGCATCTGCTCCATGAGCCATGGCCCCTGGATCGGCTCCGCGAAGCCGGGGTAGTTCTCGACCTCGGTCGTGATCATGAGCTGGCCGCCCTGGTCGAAGCCGGCGATGAGCATCGGCTCGAGCAGCGCGCGCGCGGCGTAGATCGCCGCCGTATAGCCGGCCGGGCCGGAGCCGATAATGATGACGCGCGCATGCTGCGGCATGAGGTGGCCTCGCGAGTGACGACGCCCGCAATCTAGCCATTATGAACGTCGCCGCAACCGCTCGGGCTGAAGTGAGATCGCGTCCGTCCCACCGTCGCGAGTCACATCCCGGCGATTAGCCGCGAGGGGATCGCCGCCTGCGGTTTGCCTTGGGTGAAGAGATGAGCTTTACCAGCCGCCATATCCGCCCCAGCCGCCGTAGTCGCCCCAGCAGACGTTCACCCACTGGCGCCGCCAGCCCCAATGGGTCCATACGGGACGGAGCTGATAGCAGCTGTCAGAGGCGACGTTCGAATAATAGGGCCAACCCCAACCCGCCCCCGCGCCCACGAGCCCGGCGCCGTAGCCGGGCGAAAAGGGGCGCCGCCATGGACGGTAATAGCTCCAGCCCCAAGGCCGGCCCCAGCCCGCAGGCCGGCCCCAGCCGCCCGCATCGCCGCCCCAACCGCCGCGCCAGCCGACGCCGGGCAGAACCGCGCCGCGGAAGCCGCCGCCGCCCCAGCCGAAGCCATGCCATCCGTCCCATCGCTGCGCCTTAGCGACGCCGGAATGGGCCATCAAGCCGATGAGCAGGGCGCCGGTCGCCGCCGCCGTTTTGATCGATTTAGACATGTCCGGCTCCTTTCCCGCTCTCGCTAGAAACGCGCTGGCGAACCGAAATAAGTCCCCCCACTCAGTGTCCGCCGCTGCTCCGCAGCCAGGTACATTGCGCGCCTCTCGCACAGTTCAAGCTGTTGAATATCCGACCTCCGCCCCGACGCCCGCAGGCCCGCAGGCCCGCAGGCCCGCCGCCGTAAATAATTCGATAGTGTTGCTCTTATGCAACACGTTTCACCGACGGTCCGCGAGGAAGTCTTGGCGCCAAGAGAAAATAGTAACAAGCAACAATTGAACGACGTTCAATTAAACATCGGCCCCGTCTTCTTGTTCTGTTGCCCGAGCAGTCGGTCTTTTGGCTCTGATCCAGCCTTTATTTGGTCACAGGCGATTTCTATTGGCCGAACAGCTGACGAGAAACTTGAAACAAGGAACGAAGTATTGAAAAAATTGATGTCCGCACTCTTGGTTCTCAGCGTCGCGAATGTTCTCGGCTTTGAAGCGAAGGCAAGCGAGTGGGTCGGCAAGGCGTCTTACTATCGACTTACGGGCCGAACCGCGAGCGGCGCGCATGTCGGGGCCTACACGGCCGCGCATCGGACGCTCCCCTTTGGCTCGCGGGTTCGAGTGACCAATTTGCGTAACAATCATTCCGTCGTCGTCACGGTGAACGATCGCGGCCCCTTCACGCGCGGCCGCGTCATCGACGTGTCGATCGCGGCTGCTGAAAGTCTCGGTTTCAGATCGGCTGGCGTGACGCAGGTCAAAGTCGAGCAGATCGTCGACTAATATCGCCACCACAATGCGCTGATCAGACCGCGCTCGGCCGGCGAATTCACGCCGCCGACGGCGGCGATTGCGCCGATTTGTAAAGAGAGTGAGGCGGTCGCATCGTAAATGGCGCTCAGTTGAAACTTTTGCGCAGCGACCAGGCCCGCAGCGCCGCCCCTCGGCGCGAAGGCTGAAAAGCTTTGCGCAAGAATCAGGACAGGAGCTAGCGGCCGAAAGCCTGCAGTAAAATCCGCCCGGATCTCTTCGCCATTCTGCCCGCGCGAGCGATAGCCGAGTTCCGCGTCGATGAACGCGGGCAAGCCGAAAACTTCAAAAGGCCGGCCGACGAGCAGCCGCAGGTCGGCTTGCACGGGATCGCGCATATCGAGGAAGCGCCGCGCCGCTGGTGAGGCCGCACGCACGCCAGCTTGCAGCGAGACGATATAATCGCCCCAGGTGAAAAGCCGCGTCCGCGCGCCGAGCGCGCCTAATCCCAAGCCCTCGTAACGCGGGCCCGACGGGCCGCGCAGCGACAGCGGCAATCCGGCCTTGGCTTCATCAATGAGTAGGCTGAGACGGTCATACGACGCCGCGGCGCCGTGGAAATTCATGTAGCCGCCCTCGCCGACAATCGTCAGCCAGTCGAAGAGGCCATGCTCGACGTATACGCGAGACTCGAATTTCCGATAGGAGGGCGCCTGGATCAGGCGTCCGTAAGAGTCATAGGCTTTGCGCGCATCTGCGAACGTCGTCGTGACGATCGCCTGTCCCTTGCCCGACGGCATCAACCATGCGCCAGCCCAAGCCGACGGCGCCGCGATGGCCGAACAAGAAACAAATAAAACCGCCGACGCACGCATCGCGCCACGTAAAACAAGAGTCCGGCCGCTCCCGGCGGCCGGAGCGCCTTATAACGCCGGAAGGATGCGGTCAGTTGACAATCAGCGGTCGCGCTTACGCCCCGACATGGGCATGCACGTCGCGTCCGCCGTGACGCTGCATGATCTCCATCGCCGCGCGCTCGCGCTCGTCGTTCCAGACACGGGCCCAAAGCAGTAGCCCGCCGTGTTTCAACTGCGACTGCGCCCAATTGGCCTGGCGGTCGCCGACGACCTTCGAAATCATTAGACCCGCGACGCCGGCGGCGCCGCCAGTCAGCAGGCCAATGGCGATAGCGCTCGTAAGCGATAGGCCAAACGCCAGGGCGAGCCCCGCGCCAATGATCACGCCCACATAGAAGAGAACGCCGACGATCGATGCCTTGCCGATATTGAGCGACTCGGTGTCGATATACGGCGTGCGCGGAGCCGCCGGACTGTCTTCGAGCTCGCCGGCGTTCACCTCCTTGTCGCCGAGCTTCTGTCGGACTTTGTCCTCTTCGGCGAGGAGGCTGATCTCCGAACGGTCAAAGCCGCCGGTAAGAAGATCGTCGATCGCCGACTGCAGCTTATCGACCGTGTCGAAAACCCCTACGACCTCGCGCAGCTCGTGCCGTTCTTCGGGTGTGGGAACTTTGCTTGCTTCCATGTCCGTGCTCCCTGCGCGGCGATTGGCGCGCGGCCGCGCTCTTGATGCTTAAAGGGAGCAGCGCGGCCGCTCTTCAAGAGGCGTCAGCGCAGGAAAATCGTGAGAGCTGAGTTGAAATGGAGGGGCGAACGTTTACGCCCCATTGCCGGTGAAATTGCGCGGCGCCGGCGAGATGATCTTCGCCGATCCGCCGCCGATCTCCAGCACCGACAGGCCGCGCTCATTGCCGCCGTCCGGCTTGAAGCGGAACACGCCGTCAGCGCCGTTAAACCCGGAGGGATTGGTCAGCACGCTTTCCGAATAGCGTTGCGATCCTTGCGAGCGCGACAGCGCTATGGCGAGCGAGACGGCGTCGTAGGCGAGCGTCGCGACGCGCGCAGGGTCGGAGCCGTATTTGGCCTTGTAACGCTGCGCGAAGGCGTTGAAGCCGGCGTTTTCCGGCGCCGTAAACCAGGCCCCCTGCAGCGCCGGAAGGCTCAGCGTGCGCGCGTCGTTCCAGAGGCCCGTGCCGAAAATCTGTACTTTCTTGGAATCGAAGCCGTTCGCCACAAGCTCCTTCGACACCACCTGCATCGCCTCGGCCTGTTCCGGAATGAACAGCGCATCGAACTGATCGCGCACGGCGGCGAGACGCTTCACCGAGTCGCCCGGCGCGCCCGGCTTGTAGCGCTCGATTACCGGCACGCGGATACCATAGGTCGCGGCGCTTTGCTGAAATTGCGCCATCGCCAGCGTCCCATAGTCGTTTTCGGGAACGAGCGCCGCGATCGACTTCTTGCCGTGCTGCGAAGCGAAACTGACGCCCCGGTCGACATAGCCCTCGACCGGGAAGGACAAGAGATAGCTGCCGCGGCCCGCCGCCGAGGAGTCGGTTGAGAAGGCGATCATCGGCTTGTTGGCGGCGCGCGCGACGCGGCTCGCCTCCTTGACGCCGGCGCCGAACACCGGGCCGAGAATGATTTCGGCGCCCTCATTGATCGCCGCCTGAGTCGCCGCGGCGGCGCCCGACGGCGTCGAGCGGTCGTCTTTGACGAGGATCGTCACGTCATTCTCGCCGCTATCGGCATAGGCGAGCTTTGCGGCGTTAAGCAGCGACGCGCCAACGGAGGAAGGTCCAGATGGGCCCGTCAGAGGCACGATCAGCCCGATCTTCACCGCGCCGGTCCCGATCGTTTCGCCTTCCCCAGGCGCGACCTGCGTCGAGGCGCTCAACTTCAGGTCGCGCGCGCCTGGCGCCCAGGGTCCGGCTGTGGGATTGCAGGCCGCGAGCAGCGCCGCCAAGCCGAGAAGCGCGGCATGTTTCATCACGGCCCAGCGGCTTGGCGCGCTGGCGCGCGCGTGAGAAGACAATGTCGGCATGAAATCCCCCTGCGACCAAGGCTCCCGCCACGGCGCGGCTATTTGTGCGCTAAGGTCCGGGTCCCTGGCCGAAAGTCAATAGACAGGCCATTTGGAAGAATTGCGGCCTCGCGCGCAGTGAGCGCTTGTCCTCTTTATCGAACACACGGTATCTTAAAAAGAACGAACATTGGCGACGCCCATGAATATCGAGGCTGCTTCCCCGCCTTCCGCGAGCTACACCGCCTTCGGCCTGCGGGCCGAAGCCGAGAGAATCGAGCCCGGACTACATCTGGTCGCGACGCCGATCGGCAATCTAAAGGACATTTCCTTTCGCGCTCTTTCAACCCTCGCCGCCGCGGACGCGGTGATCGCGGAGGATACGCGAGTCACCAAGACTCTGCTTGCGCATTACGGGATTTCAACGCCGCTCGTCGCCTATCATGAGCACAACGCCAAGGTCATCCGCCCGCATCTTTTGGCGCGGCTCGAGGCCGGCGCGAAGCTCGCGCTCGTTTCCGACGCCGGCACCCCGCTCGTTTCCGACCCTGGGTTCAAACTCGTGCAGGAGGCGCTCGAAAAGGGCGTGCATGTGACGTCGGTGCCCGGCCCTTCCGCAGTGCTCGCGGCGCTGGTCGTCGCCGGACTACCGACCGACCGTTTCTTTTTCGAGGGCTTTCTGCCGCACAAGAGCGGCCCGCGCCGAGCGCGACTCGCCGAACTTGCGCAAATTCCCGGCACGCTGGTGTTTTTCGAAAGCCCGCGCCGATTGGTCGAAACGCTCGCCGATTGCGCGGCGGCGCTCGGCAAACGCGACGCGGCGATCGCGCGCGAACTGACGAAAATGTTCGAGTCGGTCCGGCGCGGCGCGCTTGATGAACTCGCGGTTGCGCTTGCCGAGGAGGAGCCGCCGAAAGGCGAAATCGTGCTGCTCGTCGCGCCGCCCGGCGCTGGAGCGGCAGAGGCGGCGGCCGCCGATCTCGACGCCAAAATCGAAGAGGCGCTCACAGCGCATTCGGTGAAGGACGCTGCAAGCGTGGTTTCAGCGGCGACCGGCCAGCCGCGGCGGCAGGTTTACGCACGGGCGCTGGAGCTCGCGGCTGCGAAGCAGCACAGCGAAGGTTAGGTGCGCCCGCCCAGTTCCTTCAAAAAAAGTTCCGATGGTCTTAGGTGAGCTCCTTGGCGGACGTTTTTTGCCGGCGAAATCTGTCAAACTGTTGGACTAAATTCCTGTACGTAAATGAAGAGACGCCGAGTTATTGAGGGATTCATTGGATTCAAAAATCGATTTGTCAGCCCTGCGGCGGATTTACGCGCGTCAAATCCTGGCCCGCGCAGGAATCAGAAATAACCAAGCGTTGGAGGAGGCGTTTGCCGCCGTTCCCCGAGAGAACTTTCTGGGACCGCCACCCTGGGAGCTACTTCCCGTCTATTTCGATCGGAAAGGCGTGATCACAGACGATCCGGCTCTTCTGTACCAAGATGTGCTGGTTAGCCTCCAAGGGCATCGTTTCGTCAACAATGGATGCCCTGCCCTTCATGCCGCTCTTCTTCATGCCGTCGCAGTTCGACCTGGCGAGCGTGTCACGCACATAGGAGCCGGGACTGGTTACTACTCAGCGATCCTTTCTCATCTGGTAGGCACAACGGGCCAAGTGACAGCGATAGAACTGGACGCCGAACTCGCCGACCGCGCACGAATCTCGTTGGCCGCCTTCGCCAATGTCTCAGTCGTTCGCGACTATGGCTCGAAATGGCCTCAAGAAGAGGCGGATGTCGTATACGTCAACTTCGGCGTGGGCCGCCCTGCAGACGCTTGGATTGAAAACCTAGCCAAGGATGGACGGCTGATGTTTCCCTTAACCGCTGTCACCTCCGCCATTATGCCGAAAAACAATCAGAGGACTGGCGAAATTGGAAATGGCCCCGCCCTTTTGGTGACACGGCACGGCGTCGGCTTCGCAGCAAAATCGTTGGGTCCGGTCGCCTTCGTTCACGCGGAAAGCGATCTTGCAGTAACAAACGAAGAGAATGAGCGTCTGCTGACAACGCTTAAGAAGCGAACGGCGGGCTTTATTCGTTGCCTCAAATGGCGCGAATCCATCGTCGCTCCTGAACGCTATTGGCACATCGGTCGCGGTTGGGCGCTAGGATATGACGAGCCCTGATAACAAGTCCTAGATTGGAGTTTATTGCTTGAACAGCGACTCCAACTCCCGCCGCGCCGCACATGTCTATGGCCTACGCGCCGAGACGGCGGCGACCTTATGGCTGCGGGCGAGGCTCTATCAAATCCTCGCGCGTAATTTTCGGGCGCATGGCGGCGAGATCGACATCGTCGCGCTGCGGGGCCGCACGATCGTCTTCGTCGAAGTGAAAGCGCGCGGCGATCTCGATAACGCCATCATCGCGATCACGCCGCAAAAACAAAAACGCTTCTCGCTCGCGGCAGGCCGCTGGCTCGCCGCGAACCCTTGGGCGATGACCTATACGCTGCGGGCCGACGCCATTTTCGTTGCGCCGCGCAGGCTGCCGCGTCATCTCGAAAACGCTTTTGAGCTGCGCGTCGGCTGACGAATAGAGCGGGCCTCACCAGGTCTGGATAAACCGCCGCTCGAAACCCTCCAGCGCCACCGCTGTGAGCACGCCGCTACTCACGGCGCGGGTGTCGAGATTGATCCGGTTCGGCAAATCCTCGACATCGCGATGCGGCGTATGCCCGTGCACGACCACCTTCCCGAAGGACTCGCTGCAATCGAGAAACCCCTCGCGAATCCACATCAGATCATAAGGGTCCTGCAGATGCAGAGGCCGGCTTCGCCGCACGCCGGCGTGGCAGAAGAAATAGCCGCCATATTCCGCCCACAGCCGGGTCTCTTCGACAAATTGACGATGCTCGCTCGGAAAATGCGCGAGAAATTTTTGCCGAACGCGCGACGCTCCGCCGAGCGCGACTTCCTGGCCGGCGTCGACGCCATAGGAATGCAACGTCGTGAGCGCGCCATTCGTCACCCAATCGTCGAGCGCCGCAGAGTCGTCGAGGAAGCGCAGCAGCGCCTCTTCGTGGTTGCCGCGCAGCGTGACGATCGGCGTGGGGAAATCTCCGACTGACAAGCGCTTCAAAACGCCGTTCGGGCCTAATCCGCGGTCGATATAGTCGCCGACGAAAATCGTCACCGCCTGTCGGCAAGGGTTTGCTGCGAGGTCTTCCGCGATCGCTTCAGAGAGAACGTGCAGAAGATCGGCGCGGCCATGGATATCGCCGATCGCGTAAAGGCGCATGCCGGGCGGCGCCTGGGCGGTTCTCAAAGCGGAAGGGAATGAGCGCGTCGTCATGGCTTCTTTCATTTACCGTCCCGAAGCGCCTCGACGAGCAGATGGGTCAGGCAGTCGGATGAAGGATTGTTTCCCTTACCCTCATCCTGAGGAGCCGTCCGCAAGTCGGGTTTACGCGACTTGCGGGTTTAACGTCGATCTCGGGCGGGCCCGAGATCGATGGCGGCGTCTCGAAGGACGAGGGTAAGGAAAAAATACGCGAATTCGGGCTTCCTCGTCCTTCGAGACGCGTGCTGCGCACGCTCCTCAGGATGAGGGAGCCCTTCACCCGATCGCCCTGGCGGATAGGGTGGCCTCATTGGCGAGGAAGTCTGTGGTTCTTTCCACTCACTGCCTTGGCGCCAGACAATGCAGCCAGACGCCGAACGGGGAAACGGGACGGGCGAGAGAGAGCATGCGGAATTTGACAAAGATTTTTATTTGCGCGGCTCGCCTTACGCTGATCCTTGCGTCTGCCCTGACCTTCACCATCGCGCCCGCACATGCCGAGACGCCGGACGAAACTTTCAAGGCGCTTGGTCTTTCAAAGAGCGCTTCGCCCAAAGAACTCTATGACGCGCTGACCAAGCGCTACTACGACGAATCGCAAGGGGCCGGCAAAGGATCGCTCTCGAAATATTGGGAGCCGATTCCGATCTCGAAATATCTTAATCCGCACGACTTCTATAAGCCGCCGCAGACGATCGACGTCGATGCGCAGCGCGCGCAATGCGTCGAATGCCATCAGCAGGCGACGCCCGGCTGGACGCATAGCTGGAAGGGCAGCGTGCACGGCAATCTCGACGCGATCCGCAATCTGCCCGACTCGGATGCGCGCGCCTATAAGAAGGCGATGATCACGGAGGTCGAGAACAATCTCCGCTCGATGGGAACGCTCAAGGCCGGCGAAACGCTCAAAGAAGTCAGCTGCATCGACTGCCATATGGGAGTCGGCAAGGAGCATGGGCAGCACAAGACTGAACTGAAAATGCCGGACGCCGCCGCCTGCGGACAGTGCCATGTGCAGCAATTCGCCGAACGCGAGTCAGAGCGCGACACTTTCACCTGGCCGCAGGATCAGTGGAAGCCGGGCCATCCGTCACATGCGCTATCGATGAAGGCCAATGTCGAGAACGCCGTGTGGGCGGCGATGGAGCAGCGCGAAGTCGCGGAAGGCTGCACCTTCTGCCACACGCCGCAGACGACGTGTAACTCCTGCCATACGCGCCATGAATTCTCCGCCGCGCAGGCGCGCAAGCCGCAAGCCTGCGCCATCTGTCACAACGGCGTCGATCACAATGAATTCGAAGGCTACATGCTTTCGAAGCACGGCACGATCTATCAAACGCGCGGCGATACATGGGACTGGAACGTCCGCCTCGCCGACGCAATGGAAAAGGGCAAGATGAACGCCCCGACCTGCGCCTTCTGCCACATGGAATACGAAGGTAAGTTCACGCACAACATGGTGCGCAAGGCGCGCTGGGCCTTCGTGCCGATGCCCAAGATCGCGGAAAACCTGAACCACCCTTGGTTCACGCAGCGCAAGGAGTCATGGGTTTCGACCTGCTCCAACTGCCATTCCGACAGTTTCGCGCGCGCCTATCTCGACGGCATGGATAAGGGCATCATCTCCGGTCTCGACATCACCGAGAAAGCGCGCAGCGTCCTCGTAAAGCTCTATAACGACAGACTGCTGCCCGGCCAGACGACGAACCGTCCGGCGCCGCCGCCGCCGGAAAAGGACGACGTCGGCGGCTTCTTCCAGCTCTTCTGGCAGAAGGGCAATAATCCGAGCGCCATCGAATATGTCTTCGCCGATATGTGGGAGCACCATCAGATCAAGCACTATAAGGGGCTCGCGCATATGAACCCCGGCGGCTACACCTATACCGAGGGCTGGTCGCAGCTCATTGGCGCGGCGGCGAAAATCAATGACGAGGACACGCGGCTGCGCGAAGCCGCCGAATTCCGCGCGGAACTGAAGCGCATCTCCGGCCAGAAGCGCGGCGACCTCGATCTTGATTCGCCGACGCGGCGCGCCTGGGCGGGCGGTCTGGGGCTCCTCGCCATGCTTGCCGGCGCCGGCCTGTTGGTGCGTCGGGAGCGCAAGAGCGGGTGAGCGTCCCGCTTGTCGTTCCGGCGCATGAGCGCGCGGACAAAAAACCTCGCCGCTCGGCCTCGTCGCCAAAATGCATTATGTTCGCGCAAGGAATCGGCGTCGAGCGCCGAGGAGACCCTATGCGAGAACTTGTTGCATCGCCCCACAATCCTATCCCTGACGGCGCCGCGGTCTATGCTCTGAGGACGCGGGACGGACGCAACTTGCGCGCCGCTGCTTTCCCTTGCAGCGAGAGGGCGCGCGGCACAGTGGCGTTGTTTCAGGGCCACAATGAATTCATCGAGAAATATTTCGAGACAATCCAGGATTTACGCAGGCGCCGACTCGACGTGGTCGCGCTCGACTGGCGCGGTCAGGGCGGCTCTGAACGCGAACTCGACGACCCGCGCAAGGGACATATTGACGACTTCTCGCAATATCAGCGCGACCTCGATGTTTTCATCACACATGTTCTGAGCGATCGGCCGCAACCCTGGTTCGCCCTCGCCCATTCGATGGGCGCGGCCATCATGCTCGACGCGGCGCATTCGGGAAGAACGCCGTTCCAGCGTTTCGTGCTGACCGCGCCCATGATCGATCTCGCTAATTTGCGCTTTCCGCGTGCGACGCGGTGGCTCGCCGACACCCTCGACATGTGCGGATTTGGCGGAATGTACATCCCAGGGGGGACTGGCGCTTCCTTTATCGAGAAGCCCTTCAAAGGGAATCTTTTGACCACCGATCCCGTTCGCTTCGAACGAAACGCGGCGATCCTCAGGTCGGCGCCGCAGCTCGCCATCGGCGATCCGACAATCGGCTGGGTAAACGCCGCATTCCGACTGATGAGAGGCTTCGAGTCGCCCGACTACGCGCGCAGAATCCGTGCGGCCGTCCTGATGTTTGGCTGCGGGCGCGAGATGATCGTCTCGAACGCCGCGATTGAACGTTTCGCGCTAAATCTCAATAGCGGCGCTCTCGCGATGATCCCCGGCGCCAAGCACGAACTCATGATGGAGCGCGATGAGTTTCGCAGCCAGTTCTGGCGCGCTTTCGACGCCTTCATTCCGGGAGAGGTTTATGTCTCCTAGAGCGCGCTGCGAAAAAGTGGAATCCGGTTTTTCGCTTAAAGCGCGCTCTAAATTTCTAAGATCGATCACGTTATCTGCATTTGGGCGATTCCGCCTAAATGCAGCGTGATCTATGCGCGGAGCAGCTTTAACGCTTCCTCGTGCAGCGCCGGATCGCCCGCTGCAATGATGGCGCCTCCCGGCGCCGCGGCGCCGCCTTCCCAATTGGTGACGACGCCGCCCGCGCCCTCGATGATCGGAATCAGCGCGACGATGTCGTAAGGCTGCAAATTCGTCTCGATGACCAGATCGACATGGCCAGAGGCGAGCGCGCAATAGGCGTAGCAATCGCCCCCATAACGCGAAAGCCGCGCTGCGCGCTCGACGCGATGGAAATTGTCGCGCAGCGCCGGGTCGATCAACTGTGGCGAGGTGGTCATCAGCGTCGCCTGCGCGAGCTTGGAACAGCAGCGCGTTGCAAGTCTTCGCGTCTCGAGCGCCCCGCGCGCGCCATCCGCCCCCCTCGACGGGCCGCGCCAATGCGCAGCCTCCCCGTCGCCGAAGAAACGCTCACGGGTGAACGGCTGGCTCATTAGGCCATAGCAGGGCCGGCCGCCATGGGTGAGGCCAATCAGCGTGCCCCAGAGCGGCAAGCCGCAGATGAAGCTCTTGGTGCCGTCGATCGGATCGAGCACCCAGACATATTCGGCGTCTTCGCGTAACTGGCCGAATTCCTCGCCATAAATGCCGTGGCCGGGAAAGGTCGTTTCGATTAAGCGCCGCATGGCGAGTTCTGCGGCGCGATCGGCTTCCGTCACGGGATCGAAAGCCCCGCCATGCGCCTTGTCGTCGGCGGCGAGCGCCGTCCGAAAGAAGGGCATGATCGCTTCCGCCGAAACATCGGCGAGATGCTCAACGAATTTCTCAAAATCGACGGCGGTCATGCCAGCTCCAGGCGGGCCCCTCGAGCGTCCAGCTACTCGGCCGCCGCCCGCCGTTCGCCGCCCAAAATCTCGCCCAAGTCTTCGCGCCGCGCCACCGCCGCCAGAACGTCTCCGAGATCGCGGGCCACAGTGTCGAAGCGCTCGTTCTTCTGGAGCGTAGACTCGTCCATGTAAAGACCGCGCGACACTTCGATCTGCAGCGCGTGCCAACCGGCGGCGGGCTTGCCATAGTGCTCGGTGATAAAGCCGCCCGCGTAAGGACGGTTGCGCATGACATGATAGCCGCGGGCGCGCAACCGATCTTCTATAACGTCGACCAGTCCGGTGGAGGCGCTCGCGCCGTAACGATCGCCGATAACGAAATCCATACGCCGCTTGTCGCCTCGCGCCGCCAGCAGCGGATCGCGCGCCCCCGTCGACGGCATCGAATGGCAGTCGATCAGCACGGCGAGGCCAAAACGAGATGCGGCGCGCTCCATCAATTCACGCAGGGCGGAATGATATGGCTTGTAGAGGCTATCGATCCTCCGCAACCCCTCGTCGAGCGTGAGGCGGCTTTCATAGATTTCGCGCGCGTCGGCGACCACGCGGGGAATCGTGCCTAGTCCCGCGGCAACGCGCAGCGAACGCGTGTTGGCGAAAGCCGGCAAGGCCCCGTCGAAGAGCTTGGGATCGAGTTCGTAAGGTTCGCGATTGAGATCAAGGTAAGCGCGAGGAAAGCGCGCCCGCAGCAAAGGCGCCCCGATGGACGAGGCCGCAGCGAAGAGATCGTCGACATAGGCGTCTTCGGAACGGCGCAAGGTCGCCGTATCGAGCGGCGATGAGGCGAGAAAATGCGCTGGATAGATCCGGCCCGAATGCGGCGAGGAAAAAACCAGGGGCGAAGTCAGCTCGTCTGGCTCGATGGTGTCGAAGGCGCGCTCGAACTCCGGCTCACAGCAAGAACTCGCCACCATCTTCGTTTCGCGCGATTCGCGCATGCGATCGTTCATTCGCTCGTCCCGGTCCCGCGTCGCAACAGCCTTATTCAATCAAGCGCCGGCCTGGCGGATGGGCCTCGATAAAGGATGGCGCTTCACGCTATATTGGGCGCTAAGTTAACGCGCCGCCACCTCGGTTTCATCTGAAATTTAGAAATATCAGGCGATATGGCAAAAAACCCGCGAGGATGGCGATGAACGATAGGCTGGCTACACGAATTCTGCTTGCTGAAGACGACAACGACATGCGGCGTTTTCTAGTAAAGGCTTTGCAACAGGCCGGGTTTTCGGTCACCTCGTTCGATAATGGGCTTTCCGCCTATGATCAGCTTCGGGTCGAGCCCTTCGAACTTCTCCTGACCGACATCGTCATGCCTGAGATGGATGGAATCGAACTCGCCCGCCGCGCGACTGAGCTCGATCCGGACATAAAAGTCATGTTCATCACCGGCTTCGCCGCCGTCGCGCTCAATCCGGACAGTCGCGCGCCGCGACAGGCAAAAATCCTCTCCAAGCCGTTTCATCTGCGGGATCTGGTCACCGAGGTGCAGAGGATGCTCGCCGCTTAGGCTAGCCGCAGGCTTCGCAGATCGCCGCGACGTGGCGGTCATCTGTCCCGCAACAGCCGCCGAGGATGCGCAACCCCGGATAATGCTGGCGCAGCTTGGAACACCTGCGGCCGAGATCGAGCGGATCGCCGGAATCGAGCGTGTCCGATCGATCGAGCTCGGCGTGACTCTTTGTCGAGGCGTTGGCCTTGGCCCCGAAGAGCCGCTTCATCCATGGCTCGTCTGCCGACAGCGCCTGCTCGAAATGCGTCGGATGGGCGCAATTGATCATGTAATAGGCGGGCGCCGTTTGGGTCTCGCGGTCTACCGCCTCGATGGCGTCGCGCAAGCTAAGGCCGCCGATGAGCTTGCCATCAGTCTCCACGGTGAAGGAAATTGAGCATGGCATGCCGAGCGCGCGGGCCGCGCGCGCGACGCCGATCGCTTCCTCGACATCATTTAATGTATAGGAGGCCACCATATCGGCCTCTGTTTCGGCGAAGGCCGCGATCTGCGGCGCGTGGTAGTCCTCCGCTTCTTTCGCGCTCATGCGCCCTGCGGCGTAGCCGTCTCCGCGAGGACCCATGACCCCGGCAATGACGATCGGCGTTTCCGTCGTTTCCCAGGCTTCGCGAAGTTCTTCCAACAGCATGATCGAGAACGTGTTGATGCGCTTCAAATCTTCCGCGCCGTAGCCGAGCTTTGCGCCCCAGTCGCGGTTGGCCCGCCAAGTCGGCGTATCCAAGATGAGCCCGAGGCCGTGGCGGCGCGCGATGGCCAGGTAACGCTCGTAATAGTCGCGCAGCCGCGTCCGCCCCTCCTCGCTGTCGAGCAGAACGAAAGATGCGAAATGCGGCAGGTCGACGCCCTCATGGAAAATAAGCGTCGTTTCCAGGCCGCCATCGCTGATAAAGAGAGCGGGTTCCAGTTGCGGTAGATCGGCCCGGTATTTGGCCATTTTCTCTGTTCCTCGCTTTCGGCGCTTCGGCGCGCCGCCCAAGGGGCAACTTGCCCATTTGCCCGCATTGCGTTATCAGCGCCGTCAAATTCGCTTGTTTCGACCGGCCTACCTCGCGCCGCAGCGGCGCGGGGCTTTCAGCCGTTTCTATCGCAGTAAGGATGCGTCGCCATGAAAAAGGACATCCACCCCAATTATCATTCGATCAAGGTCGTCATGACCGACGGCACGGAATATATGACCCGCTCCACATGGGGTAAGGAGGGGGACACGATGCATCTCGACATCGACCCCAAGACACACCCCGCCTGGACAGGCGGATCGACCCAGCTCCTCGACCGCGGCGGCCGGCTGTCGCGCTTTAACTCCCGGTTCGGAAATATTTCGTTCGGCGGAAACAAGGGCAAGAAGTAACAGGGCGGCGGATGAACCGCAGCCCCAATCGCCAGTCAGAATATTAGCGGGCGAAGGCTTCTCGCAGCCTTGCGATCTGCGCCTCAACCGGGCGCAGCGCCGATGCGGGCCCGGCGGACGCAGGCTGAGGCGCATAGATCAGCCGGTCGAGATGAATGATCCGCGCCTGCAGACGCAGCGAGTGCAATGAGAGCTCGCGCAGGCGCTCAGGCAGCCGCTGGAAGACGTCTGGAGCGGAGGCCAGCTCCTGCTCACGAAGCTTTACGCGATGGCGATTGCTCGCCGCCTGATGGCGCGTCAGTTCCCCCTGATTTACCGCCCTCTGTAGCAAGAGCCAGGATGCGATCTGCATCAGCCGGGTCGTCAGCCGCATGCTCTCGGCCGCATAGGCGAGAGCTTCCACTCGCGCCAGAGCTTTGGACTCCAAGCGCCCGTCGCCATCGAGATAAAAGGCCGCCTCCTCCACAAGAGTCATGCTCTCGCGGAATAGAGCGCAAAACCCTTCGGATCCCGCAAGCTTTTCAATGAAAGAGACCGGCTGCTGTTTTTCTCCGGCGCTGCCTGTGACTCTAGCCATACGACGCTCACGCAAGTTCGGCGCGACAGCGCCTTCGATGCGCGGACAGTAGCGCAGGCGACCGAGCGGCGCGCGCTTAGCCTTTCCTTAACCTTAATTGGGATTGGGCCTCGCCCAGTGGCGCAAAAAGAGAGCCGCAAAGCGGCTCTCAAGGCTTCTTGACAGGGAGGC
Source organism: Methylocystis sp. B8 (assembly GCF_005771425.1). Classification (GTDB taxonomy): domain Bacteria; phylum Pseudomonadota; class Alphaproteobacteria; order Rhizobiales; family Beijerinckiaceae; genus Methylocystis. Next base: position 157,142 of record NZ_VBTZ01000007.1, read on the forward strand.
ATCAAGGACGAGTGGAGAAGAAGCCACTCGGACATCCCACTGAAGGGATACATCGAAACTAAAAGACAAATTATTAATATAGGGTTAACACCCGCTTGAAATCGTGACTTTTCCAAATGTTTTTGCCTCCGTCGCGAAGCAAAAAAAGAGACTGGCCCTGCGGCGAAATCTGGCGCATTTGAACAAAGCCTTAGCGTTCCTCCGGAACGTCCCGCCGCGCTCAAGAGCGCGGAACCTCCCGCAATCATCCTCCTAGGCTCTTTCCGAATGATTCGCTCCGCCTTGATGAATGTGATGACCGCCGCCGCTCTGAAAGCGGGCCGCGGCCTCAAACGCGACTTCGGAGAGGTGGAGAACCTGCAAGTCTCGGTGAAAGGTCCAGGCGATTTCGTCACAGCGGCCGACAAGCGGGCCGAAAAAACCCTGTTTGAAGAGCTGTCAAAGGCGCGCCCCGGCTACGGCTTTGTTATGGAGGAAGGCGGCATTGTCGAAGGGTCGGACAAGAGCCATCGCTGGCTGATCGATCCGCTCGACGGCACCTCCAACTTTCTCCATGGCCTACCGGTCTTCGCCATCTCCGTCGGCTTGGAGCGTGAAGACCGTCTCGTCGCCGGCCTTGTCTACAATCCCGCTACTGACGACATGTTCGTCGCCGAGCTCGGCCAGGGCGCTTATTACAACAATCGCCGCATGCGCGTCGCGGCGCGACGCTCGCTAGGCGAGTCCATGATCGCCTGTGGAATACCGCCGCTTGCGCGCGCGCGCGATCATGAGTCCTTCAAACGCGAGCTCGCGGCCGGCATGGGGAAAATCGCCAACATCCGGCGCATGGGCGCCGCCGCGCTCGATCTCGCGATGGTCGCCTGCGGCCGTTTCGACGGCTACTGGGAGCGCGGCATCAACTCTTGGGACGTGGCGGCAGGAATCGTGCTCGTGCGCGAAGCCGGCGGCTTCGTGAGCGATTTTTCGGGAGGCGCCGACATGCTTGCGAAGGGCGAGATATGTGCGGGCAACGAGACGATCCACCGTCAGTTGCTCGACCTAATGAGGAAGGCGTGAACGCCCTGCCCGCACATACGCCGCCTAAGCTGCGCTTGCGCGTTGACGACGACTGGACCTCGATTCTCGATGTCTGGGTCGCTTCCTGGCGGGCCACTTATCCAGACATCGACTTCGATCTGCGCCGTGACTGGCTCGTGCGCCACATTCAAGAACTCGAAGCGGCGGGGGCGGCGACGCTCTGCATGTTCGACGCACAGTCGGCGCTTGTCGGCTTCGTCGTGATTAACCCGACCGATGGCTGGCTCGATCAGATTTGCGTCGCTCCCGATCGATTTGGCGCCGGCTTTGGGGCGTCGCTCCTGTCCGCAGCGCGAAATGTCTCGCCGAATCTTATTCGGCTTGATGTCAACGCCGACAACGCTCGCGCCATCCGCTTTTACGAAAGCAACGGATTCTTGCGCGTCGGGCGGGGCGCCAACACGTTGTCCGGACGCGAAACCATCATGATGGAATGGCGCCCGCGGGGAGAATGACAATCTCGCGGCGCAGGGTTTCAATTGAATGTCTTGCCCTATAATATGGCTGCGCAATCGAGTTTCGGCCGAACGATCTTGCTCTCTCGTCTCAAGACGCGCGGCGCCTGACCTTCCCCAAAGCTTCGACTGACTGAGAACGCAGCAATTCCGCAGCGTTCCGCACGATTTAGAAGGAAAAGGCCATGCCTACAGGCGCGGTTAAATGGTTCAACGCACAAAAGGGCTTCGGATTCATCCAGCCGGACGCGGGCGGGCAGGATGTCTTCGTGCACATCAGCGCTGTCGAGCGGGCTGGTCTCGACGGCCTCGCTGAAGGCCAGAAGGTTGCTTACGAACTCGTCGTGGATAAGCGTAGCGGCAGATCTTCAGCTGATCAGCTGCAACTGCAGGATTAGCCTTTCGGCGCGTAGCCCTGCTCGCCGAGATGCGCAATACGGATCATGTTCGTCGCGCCGGGCGTGCCGAAAGGCATGCCGGCGACGATGATCACACGGTCGCCGGCGACGCCAAAACCTTCGCTCTCCGAATATTCGCAGGCGCGCCCGACCATGTCTTCGATGTCGGTGGCGTCGCGCGTTTGGAGCGCATGCACGCCCCAGACAAGCGCTAAGCGGCGGGCGGTGTCGCGCTTGGGCGTCAGCGCAAGAATCGGCGACTGCGGCCGTTCGCGCGCAATGCGCAATGCCGTCGAGCCAGACGACGTCCAGGCGATGATCGCTTTCGAATGAAGCGTCTGCGCGACGTCGCGCGCCGCGACGGCGATGGCGTCGGCTGATGTCGGATTAGGCAATTCGCCGCGCTGGGCGTTGATGATCGAGCGGTAGATCGCGTCAGTCTCAACCTCTTCCGCGATCCGGCTCATGGTCGCGACAGCTTCGTGAGGATATTGCCCCGCCGCGCTTTCGGCCGAAAGCATGACGGCGTCAGCCCCTTCAAAGACTGCTGTCGCGACGTCGGACACTTCGGCGCGCGTCGGCAGCGGCGAGAGGATCATGGATTCGAGCATCTGCGTCGCGATCACGACGGGCTTACCCAGCCGTCGCGCCGACCGATTGATGCGCTTTTGAAGTCCAGGCACGCGCTCAAGAGGCACTTCAACGCCGAGATCGCCGCGCGCCACCATCAGCGCGTCGGAAACTTCGATCACTTCTTCAAGCCGCGAAATCGCCTGAGGCTTCTCGATCTTCGCCATGACCAGCGCTCGGCCTTGGGTGATTTGCTTCACCTCGAGGACGTCTTCAGGACGCTGGACGAAGGAAATCGCCACCCAGTCGACGCCCTCTTTCAGCGCGGCGTCGAGATCGGCGCGATCCTTGTTCGTCATCGACGTAATGGGGATTTCCGTGTCGGGCAGACTTACGCCCTTCCGGTTCGAAAGCCGCCCGGCGACGTCGACGACGGCGTGCGCCCGCTCCGGAGACGTTTCAACGACATGAAGCCGCACCCGCCCATCGTCGATGAGGATCGAATCATTGACCTTGAGCGCGGCTAGGATCTCTGGATGCGGCAGCCGCACGCGGGTTGCGTCGCCGGGTTTCGGATCACTGTCGAAGACAAATACGTCGCCCTTGCGCAGATGCACGGAGCCTTCCTCAAAGGCTCCGATGCGCAGCTTGGGGCCCTGGAGATCGACAAGCACGGCGATCGCCCGCGACATGTCGTTTTCGATTTCACGGATCATCCGGACATAGCTGGCAAGCCCGGCATGATCCGTGTGGCTCATATTGATGCGGAAGACATCGGCGCCGGCGCGCACGAGTCCCGCTATGACCGCCTTGTCGACCGTCGCCGGTCCAAGCGTTGCGATGATCTTGACGCGCCGCGACCTTCTCATGATCAAAACGTTCCTGAACTGGGTTATTGCGCCGGCGTGGCGTTGGGGTCGGTGAGCTGAACCGTCCAGCTCTTTGCGTCCCGTCCCGTATCGATCTCGAAGAATCCGGTTCGATCAAAACCGCGCGCGAAACAGTCCTCTCTACCGTCAATGCGGAATTCCCGATCGCGCGTGCACATGAAGGCTTTGCCCTTCCACTCGCCGCCGCGTTCGTCCATCGCATAGACATAGTAATATTGCGCCGCGAGCGGACCCCGCAGAAGCGTCTCGCAAACGCTCGGACGAAGGTTCCACCAGCCTTCCGATAACCAGTTACGCCCGTCGGTGTAGGCGATGGCGACGCTCACTCGCCCGCTCGTGTTGTTGCACAGACGAAAGTCTGCGCGCGCCGACCCAGCGGCGCTAAACGTAAGAGCGGCAACAAGAATGGCGCGTCGAATCATATCTTTAGCGTGGCCTGGAAGGGGCTGAAGACAAGGCGTCGGCAACGCGACGCTGCAGGCGGTTCTGCAAACCATGCTTGGTGGTCTTTGTCCACCCCGCGACGTCGAAGCTTGGCGCCCTGCCCGCCGCGGAGCTGCACGCCACAACCGTCGGAACAAAGCAAGACGCCTGTTGTTTTAGGACGCGTGTGCGCTTGCGTTCCCGGGAGGCAGGACATGGATAAAACTGAAGTCATCTCCACCTTGAACGAACTTGCTGAAATCAGCCGCGACGGCGAGCAAGGGTTTCTGGCTGCGGCCGAAGACGTCCAAAACCCGACGCTGAAGGCTGTGTTTCGGACGGCGGCCGCGCGCTGCGCGGAAGGCGCCCGTGAGCTTGAATCGAAGATCGTCAGCTTAGGCGGCGAGCCATCGCGAGGCGGCTCCATGACCGGCGCGATGCACCGCGCCTGGACGAATCTGCGGGCCGCGCTGGCCGGCCGATCGGAACGCGCGGTGCTTGAGGAGGTCGAACGCGGCGAGGATGCGGCCAAGGACGCCTATCAGCAGGCGATCGCGCAGCCTCTCCCGCCCGAGATCAGATCCATAGTCCACCGCCAGTACCAGGGCGTGAAGGAAAATCACGATCGCGTGCGCAGCCTGCGCGACGCGGCGTGACGCCTCTATAAAGAAGTGGCGCTTCGCGCGTCACTTCTTCTCCTGCAGAAGCTGTGCGGCGCGAAGGGCAAAATAGGTCAGAACGCCCGAAGCGCCTGCACGCTTAAAGCCAAGCAGGCTTTCAAGCATGGCGCGCTCACCGTCGATCCAGCCGTTCTGCGCGGCCGCGGTCAGCATCGCGTATTCACCCGACACCTGATAGGCGAATGTCGGCGCTCGGTAGACGTCGACGACGCGCCGCACAATATCGAGATAAGGCATTCCAGGTTTCACCATCACCATATCGGCGCCCTGCTCTAGATCGAGCCCAACTTCCCGCAGCGCCTCGTCTGAATTGGCGGGATCCATCTGATAGGTTCGCTTATCGCCTCGCAGCGTCTTGCTTGTTCCGATCGCGTCGCGGAAGGGTCCGTAGAACGCGGATGCATATTTCGCCGCGTAGCTCATGATCTGGACATTCTCAAAACCCTCGGCGTCGAGCGCCTTGCGGATCGCCTCGACTCTGCCGTCCATCATGTCCGAGGGCGCGATAATGTCCGCGCCGGCGCGCGCCTGGGTCACCGCCTGTCGCGCAAGCACGGCGACGGTCGCGTCATTGACTATCTCGTCGCCGACGAGAAGGCCGTCATGCCCATGGCTCGTGTAGGGATCGAGAGCGACGTCTGTAATCAGGCCGATGTCAGGAACAGCGCGCTTGATCGCGCAGCATGCGCGGCAGACGAGATTTTCTGGATCGAGAGCCGCGCTCGCGCTCTCGTCGCGCAAGTCGGGGTCGGTATAGGGAAAGAGCGCAACAGCAGGAATGCCAAGCGCGGCCGCCTGCGCCACAGCTTCAACCGCCGCATCGACCGAGTAACGGAACACGCCGGGCATCGAGGACACCGGCTCGCGCCGAGCGGCGCCGTCGATCAAGAAGATCGGCCAGATGAGATCCGAAACCTCGAGCGAGCTTTCTCTGACGAGGCGGCGCGCCCATTCGCTCTTGCGATTCCTGCGCGGGCGCTGAAGCAAGCTCAGCCGCGCTGCTGCTTCAACAGGCCTTTCTGCATCGTTCATGGCGCCTTCGCTGCCTCCACTCGCTAATGTGTGCGCTTTTTCTTCCGCCGATCGCCGTGACCCGCTTCCGAGGCGGACGGGCTTCAGGCTATAGAGGGATAACGGCCGTTGCGCTTGCGCGAGGAAAAACCATTGAAAATCGGCTCGCGCAACCCTTCCTCGAACCGCTTCGCGCGTGAGGTGGCGATCGCCGCCGGCGCCTTCCTCACTGCAAGCGCGTCGCTGGCGCAGGTCAAGCCCGCGGCGCCGACTCCGCCGACACGATCGGCTCCCGCGCAGCAAAGGCAAGGAACGCCCTCGCCTCAGCAGGAGATGCGGCAGCCAGCGCGTCAGCCTAGTCCCCAAGACGCCGCTCCGCCGCCGCCAACTGCAAAGCCTGCTCCGCAGCCGGCTCAACCGCCGGGAGTCAGCACGCTCCCGCCACCGCAAACGCCGCCTCCGGTCGATACGAGTCAGCCGCCGCCTTCTCTGCCTCGCGCGCCGCGCGCCAAGATGCGCGCCTGCGCCGAGGAATGGGACAGGATGAAGCGCGAATCAAAAGAAGGCTTGCCGATGTGGCGCGATTTCGCGACGGAATGCTTGACGCGCTAATCGCCTGAAGCGAGCAAAGCGACGGCCGCGCCCAAAATGCAGTGAGCTGAAAATACTATCGCCCGGGACGCGCCTTACATAGACGCGCGGCCCCCGGGCGATGAGTGCGTGAAGCGGGCTTGCGATGACGCGAAACGATCAATCGCGCAGGCGCAAGCGCTTCGACTTACATGCTTTCCGATGGAGCCGCCGGCGTTGGCGCCTTCATCTTTCGTGGGGCACGCTTCTTCGCCGCACCCTTGCGCGCGCCTTTCTTAGCGCCGGCTTTCCTGGCGCCGCCGCGCTTTTTCGTCGCCGCCTTACGGACGCCCTTGCGGGCCGTCTTCTTCGCAGCGGACTTTCGCGTAGCCTTGCGGGCGCCCTTCTTGGCCGTCGACTTCTTCGTCGCAGCCTTCCTCGCGGCTTTACGCGCACCCTTCTTCGCCGCAGCCTTCTTGGCCGGCTTACGCTTCATTGTAGCTCTCGCCATAATAAGTCCCCTTATCCGAATTGCCGGAGCAATGTTCGACCGACAATACGCTCAAATAGCGTAACGCGGTTAATCACTCGTTCAAGTGCTGCGCGCGCAGAAGTGATCAACGCAACGCATGGCAAGCCATGTTGAGCGCCGTCGCGAGACAAGCAAAACGACCATGAAGCTGCTTTGCGAACGCTTCGACGAGACTATCTCGAGAGGTTTGCGCGCGCGCTTTTACTGGCGCCGATCTGTGATCGAAATTGGCTGACGATGTCCGCTTCAAAGTCGTTTTCGGACGTGCTAGCGCATGCGCCGACGGAGGCGCTAATGAGGTTCAATTACTTGATTTGCCTTTGTATCCTCGAACAGTTGCATTGCGTTTGCGCCATGCGCGATGGATCATCCGAGTCATATCGTGGCACGATAGAATTTTGCGGAATGGGCTTGCGGCAGATAGGCAAATTGGCGCTGGCGGAGCGGCTGAAGGCGTCGCGCGCCGCATGAGGCCGCGTGCGCGAGCAGGAGCGTAACGAAGGCGTGCAGGAGGAGAAAAAAAAATTGTGGTCAGCGCCGCTGAATCGAAGAAAATCGACGCGCGACGCCTCCATTTGGAGAAGAATCGCGCAACGCGCGTCGCAAACTGATTCGTTTTCGTGCCGAAATGCGCGACGTCAGACGCCCAATTTGTGCTTGAGCAGCTCGTTTACCGCCTGCGGATTCGCCTTTCCGCCGGTCTGCTTCATCACCTGTCCGACGAACCAGCCGAGCATGGTCGGCTTCGCCTTCGCCTGGTCCACCTTGTCGGGATTGGCCGCGATGACGGCGTCGACGGCGGCTTCGATGGCGCCCGTATCGGTCACCTGCTTCATGCCGCGCGCTTCGACAATCTCCTTCGGGTCGCCGCCTTCAGTCCAGACGATCTCGAAAAGATCCTTGGCGATCTTGCCCGAAATGACGCTCTGCGAAATGAGATCGACGATCGCGCCCAAGGCCTTCGAAGACACGGGCGAGCTCGCAACGTCGAGTCCTTCCTTATTCAGGCGGCCGAACAACTCGTTGATCACCCAATTCGCCGCAAGCTTGGCGTCGCGGCCCTTCGCTGTTTCCTCGAAATAATCGGCCGCGGCCCGCTCCATCACGAGCACGCCCGCGTCATAAGGCGGCAAGCCGTACTGCTCGATGAAGCGCGCGCGCTTTGCGTCCGGCAATTCTGGCAATTGCGCCTTCAAGGCGTCGACATAAGGCTGATCGAACTCGAGCGGCAACAGATCAGGGTCGGGGAAGTAGCGGTAATCATGCGCCTCCTCCTTGGAGCGCATCGACCGCGTCTCTCCCTTGCTCGGATCGAAAAGACGGGTCTCCTGCTCGATCGAGCCGCCATCTTCCAGAATGCCGATCTGACGGCGCGCTTCAACCTCGATCGCCTGGCCGATGAAGCGAATGGAGTTCACATTCTTGATTTCACAACGCGTGCCGAGCGGGTCGCCGGGCTTGCGCACCGAAACGTTAACGTCGGCGCGCAGCGAGCCCTGCTCCATGTTGCCGTCACAGGAGCCGATGTAACGCAAGATCGTCCGCAGCTTTGAAACATAGGCGCGCGCCTCCTCGGCCGAACGCATGTCAGGCTTCGAGACGATTTCCATCAGCGCGACGCCGCTGCGATTGAGATCGACGTGGCTCTCAGTCGCCGAAAGATCATGCAGCGATTTGCCCGCGTCCTGCTCGAGATGCAGACGCTCGATGCCGACCATGATGCGCTCGGTTGGCGACACATCGACGATGACCTCGCCCTCACCGACGATCGGATACTTATACTGGGAGATCTGATAACCCTGCGGCAGGTCCGGATAGAAATAGTTCTTACGATCAAAGACCGAACGCAGGTTGATCTTGGCCTCAAGACCGAGACCCGTGCGGATGGCCTGTTTGACGCACTCCTCATTGATCACCGGCAGCATGCCCGGCATGGCGGCGTCGACGAGCGAGACGTGATCGTTGGGAGCGCCGCCAAACTCGGCCGAAGCGCCGGAGAAGAGCTTGGCGTTGCTCGTCACCTGGGCGTGAATCTCCATCCCGATGACGACTTCCCAGTCGCCGGTCGCGCCCTTGATGAACTTGGTGGGAGCCGCCTGTGTCGCCATTATCTGCCTCGCTAAACTTGCATCTTCCATATAAACCACCCCTTGCGGGAGCGGAACGGCCGGCGCGAAGCAGAGGAGACGCAGGCGAGATGGCCACGAATGGGAATTCTGACAACGGCCGCAGGAAAGGGCTTATCCGTCGTATGCATAGCGCGCCCCGCTACGTGAGCATTCCAGTCGGCGTAGGCTTAATCCTTGGGGGAACCATTCTTGCGCCGCTTCCCATCTTCGGGGTCTGGATGTTTCCTGTCGGCCTCGCAATCCTCGCTCCGCACTCGCCCGGCGCTCACAGGCTGTCGCGGCGTTTCCACTGGTGGTCGCTGAAGTGCCTGCGTTGGTCAATCCGTAACGGTTTCGTCCGCATCAAAACGAAAACGCGCGGCGACGATCAGGAGGACGCGTCGCCGTCCGAAGATGTTTGAGAAGCGCCTCTAGGCGCGCGGTCGCCCATCAGCCGCTCTTCGTACTCAATTGACCAGTCGATCAGCGCGCGCCAGAGATTCATCGCCACCTCGACCGAGAGCCCTTCACGGCGCGCCACGCCGAGCACATGCGCCAATACTTCATCGACGCGTTCGGGCACGTTAGCCGGAATCCCGAGCGCGGGTTTGACCCTTGCAGCCCGCTCGATTTGCCTTTGACGCTTAGCGAGCAGCGCAACCAGCCCTTCATCCAACTCGTCAATTAAGCGGCGAACATCGGACATCTCGTCCTGAAGCGCCTGCTCAGCGCGTTCCGCAATGTCCTTCTCAGCGCCTGGCGTCCTCATCATCAGCCCTCGCGCCACCATGGCTGCGGAAATTCGATCTTTGGCGCCGCCGCTTCGATCGCCGCGGCGAGAGAGAAGAGCGTCTCTTCATCGAATGGCTTGCCGATGAGCTGCAAGCTCAAAGGCAAGCCGTTTGCCGCAAGGCCCCCCGGAACGGCGACGCCAGGAAGACCGGCCATGTTCACCGTAACGGTGAATACGTCGTTGAGATACATCTCGACGGGGTCGGCGGCGCCCTTCTCTCCTTGCGCGAAGGCGGTCGAAGGCGTCGCCGGAGTCAAAACGGCGTCGACGCCGGACGCAAAAGCTTCGTCGAAGTCGCGCTTGATCAGACTGCGGACCTTCTGCGCGCGCACATAATAAGCGTCGTAGTAGCCGGCGGAGAGCACATAAGTGCCGATCATGATGCGCCGCCTCACCTCTGGACCGAAGCCCGCCGCGCGCGTCTTCTCGTACATGTCGATGACGTCGCGGCCCTGCTCGCGACGGCCGTAACGCACGCCGTCATAGCGCGCGAGATTGGACGACGCTTCAGCCGGCGCAATGATGTAATATGTGGGCAAAGCGTAGCGCGTATGCGGCAGGGAGATTTCGACGATCTCCGCGCCCGCGTCCTTCAGCCACGCGGCCCCCCGATCCCACAAAGCGGCGATCTCCGCCGACATTCCGTCAATTCGATATTCCTTCGGCACGCCGATGCGGCGTCCTTTCACCGAGGCGCCGACGGCGGCTTCATAATCCGGCACGAGCGCATCGACGCTGGTCGTGTCTTTTGGATCGTGGCCGGCCATCGACTTTAGCATGATCGCGGCGTCGCGCACCGTGCGCGTTATCGGTCCCGCCTGATCGAGCGACGAGGCGAAGGCGACAATGCCCCACCGCGAACAGCGCCCATAAGTCGGCTTGACGCCGACAGCGCCAGTGAAGGCGGCGGGCTGACGGATCGAGCCGCCTGTATCGGTCGCAGTGGCGCCGAGACAAAGATGCGCCGCCACCGCCGCCGAAGAGCCGCCAGAGGAGCCGCCCGGCACGATCTTGGCGTCGGGATCGCCGGCGCGGCGCCACGGAGAAACGACGGGTCCGAAGGCGCTCGTCTCATTCGACGAGCCCATGGCGAATTCATCGAGATTGAGCTTGCCGAGCGTGACCGCGCCGTCGCCCAGCAGATTGGCGGATACGGTCGATTCATATGTCGGCGTGAAGTCGTCAAGAATTCGGCTCGCCGCCGTCGTGCGGACTCCTTTTGTACAGTAGAGATCCTTTATGCCAAGCGGCAGCCCCTCAAGGGGGCGCGCTTCGCCGCGCGCGATGCGCGCATCGCTCTCCCGCGCCTGCGCGAGCGCGAGTTCCGGCGTCTCCGTGATGAAGCAGTTGAGCGCGCGCGACTTCTCGATCGCGCCAATATGCGCCTGGGTCAGCTCAACGGCGGAGAGCTTTTTCGATTTGAGGGCGTCGCGCGCCTCGGCCAATGAAAGATGCGTGGGATCGGACATTTGTCCCTTTATATCTGAGCTGCCGCACGCGTGGCGGTTGCGCTGGAAGCGCTATTCGACGACCTTGGGCACGACGAAATAATGGTCTTCGCGTATGGGCGCGTTGGCGAGAATTTCGTCGGCAATGCCGCCATCCGTCACCACGTCGACGCGCTTCTTCATTTGCATCGGCAAAGCGGAGGTCAAAGGCTCGACCCCATCGACGTCGACCTCGCTCAGCGTCTCGACGAAAGCGAGAATAGCGTTGAGTTCGCCGCGCAGGCGCTCAACCTCGCTGTCTTCGATGGCGATGCGCGAGAGATGGGCGATCCGCCGGACGGTCGCGGAATCAACGGACATCTAGGGCTCCGCAAGAATGATCTCGATGGGCGCTATAGCGCCTGGCCTTTCGCGGCGCAATGACGGGGGCTTGTCGCGGCAGAAAAACAAGAAGTTCTGAACCGCTGGTTTGAGGAACGCCGGCGGCATGGTAGCGGAGGCGCGGTGACCATGCACGCGACGAAGCTTGAAGAATTGGCGGCGCTTCTGCCGCCGAAAGGCCGCCTGATGGGATTGGATCTTGGGACCAAGACCATCGGATTGGCGCTTTCCGACGTTGAAAGACGCCTAGCGTCGCCGCTCGACACGATCGCGCGGGTGAAGTTTTCTCAAGACGCCGCCGCTTTGATTAAACGCGCGGCCGATTTCGATATCTGCGCGTTCATCGTCGGCCTTCCGCTCAATATGGACGGCACGGAAGGCCCGCGCGCGCAGGCCACGCGCGCTTTCATGCGCAATCTTTCGAAACTCACGCCCCTCCCCTTCGCCTATTGGGATGAACGACTGTCGACCGCGGCGGTGACCCGCGAATTGATTGCGCAGGACGCCTCGCGGGCAAAGCGCGCCGAAGTCGTCGATCGTATGGCCGCCGCTTATATCCTGCAGGGCGCGCTCGACCGTCTTAAAGGACTGTAGCGCTATCCCAGCGATACAACTTTTGATAGAATTTTGTTCTTGACTCCCAATAGACCTGATGGGAAAAAATGCTTGAAACTCTTACGCTTAAGTAATTCCTAACGCCTCGTGGTCCGTGGAGCCTGAAAGCGATGCGCCGGCCGGACGCCTCTCCGAAAAAATCAAACGAGCCACGTGAAACGGATTCGGAAAGCGCTAAAGCCAAAGATGAGGCGGCGTCGATCGCTGCATATATAGCTGATATGGCTGACGAAATGGCGAAACTCGCCAGCCGCTGCGACATGCCCATGCTCTGCTATTTCTTGAATTTGGCGCGCGCCGAGGCGGATATGCGCGCACGCGAGCTTGGTGGATATCCAATCGACCGCTCGGCCTAGATCACAACTTATAATTGTAAACGAGGGAAACGCCATTGGCGCCGTGGCGCTGCAAGCGACCCTCGATGTCGAGCTCAACGAGGACCCCCTGCACCTCCCGCGCCGTCAGACCGGCGACGCGAATGAGATCATCGATCGCAATCGGCGAAGGCCCCAGCAAAGAAACGATGATCTCATGCGCGTCAGGGCGCGCCGAGCTGTCGTCCTGCGCGTTCGCTTGATGGTCAGGAGCGCTGGCCGCTGGAGGCGGCGCGGAGAAGCGGAGTTGAGCCGCTCTTTCCTCGAAGGCCGATCCGTCGACGGCGCCGAAAAGATCCAGCTCGTCGATCAGGCTTTCTTGTCCTTCGAGGGCGTCGTCATCAAAAAGATTCTTGCGCGGCGGCGCGCCGGCGTTCTCGGCAAGAACTGAAATGACGTCTTCCGGCCGGGCGCACAGAGTCGCGCCTTGGCGTATGAGATCATTCACGCCTTCGGCGCGGGGATCGAGAGGCGAGCCGGGAACGGCGAAAACTTCCCGCCCCTGTTCATTGGCGAAACGCGCTGTGATCAGAGATCCGGAACGCCGCGCCGCCTCGACGACGATCGTCGCGCGGCTCAACCCAGAAATGATGCGATTTCGGCGCGGGAAATCACGGCCGCGCGGCTCCCATTCGATCGGCATTTCAGAGACGATCACCCCGCGCTCGGCGATCTCTTCAACGAGCCGCTCATGTTCAGAAGGATACGGGCGCGCATGGCCGCCGGCGAGCACGGCGATCGTTCCCGTTTCGAGCGTGGCGCGATGCGCGACGGCGTCAATGCCGCGCGCAAGTCCCGAGACGATGACATAATTCTCTAGCGCAAGGCTGCGCGCGAGGCGTTCGGCGAAGGCGAGCCCCGCGGCCGAAGCATTTCGAGAGCCGACAATGGCGACCCCGTCGCGCTGCGCGTTCCAGGAGGCGCCACGCAGCGCGATCAGCGGCGGCGCATCAGCAATTTCTCGCAGCAGCGGCGGATAGTCGGGATCGCCGGTGGTGACGAAGCGCACGCCGAGCGCGCGCGCCAACTCGATCTCGCGTAGCGCTTCCTCGCGCGTAGCGATACGGATTATCCGTCCGCGCAGGGACTTCGCAGCAAGGGACGGCAGAGCGTCAAGCGCTGCGCTTGCGCCGCCAAAGCGGTTGATGAGCTGTCTGAATGTGCGCGGGCCGATATTTTCGCTGCGAATGAGTCTTAGCCAGTCGACAAGTTGCTCGTCGCTCAACCGCCCTGGCGAAGCCTCGGTCACGCCTTTTGTCCTATGCGCGTCTCGGTGCCGGCGCGCAGACGCGCAATGTTTTCGCGATGCCTGTAGTATATGATGGCCGCCATGACAGCCACGACAAAGGCTTCGCCTCTGTGGCCGAGCATGAATAAAGCGATCGGAGCCGCCGCGCTCGCGGTCAGCGCGCCAAGCGATGAATAGCGCGACAGCGCCGCTGCCGACAGCCAGACGACGCAGAAAATTAACGCGGTCGGCCAGTCGAGACCAAAGAGCACGCCAAGAAAGGTCGCAACGCCCTTTCCGCCCTTAAACTGTAGCCAGACTGGCGCGACATGGCCGATGAAGGCTGCAAGGCCGGCGATCATGCCGCCCTCGGGCGAAAGCGAGGCGCCGATGAGCGCCGCCACCATGCCCTTTAGCCCGTCGAGCAGCAAAGTCGCCGCCGCCAGATCCTTTCGGCCGGTGCGCAACACGTTCGTCGCGCCGATATTCCCCGAGCCGATTGAGCGAAGATCAGTCGTGCCCGCGAGGCGCGTCAGCAGCAGACCGAAAGGAATGGAGCCCAGCAGATAACCGATCGCAAGGGCAAGGAGGTCATAATTGATGGAGTTCATACGGTAAAACGCGATACTTCTCGAAAGCGAAGGCCGCGGGGATGCTAAAGGAGGCGCTATCGCCCCGCAACACGCGTTTTTGATTGCGATGCCGTCTATATCTGGGGCCGCTATGCTTTGTCGGCGCGCTCTTGACGGAATTGCTCTCTAGGAGCTCTGGCAAGGGCGCTGTCGAAAGATGCGCTTCGCTTTTTCACCCGCGAGGCGCTAAGGAAGGCCAAAATTCAGGATCCGCATGACCCAGCAACGAAGGTCGCGTCCACGAGCTTTCCGCCTTGAAGGCGACCAGACGGTCACCGCCAAGGCGTCGCCGCAAATCGACGAGGCGAGGCGGCCGGCTGTCGAGGTGGTCGAAGCCGAATATGACGCCTTCGCTCGCGAGGCCGCAGAGCTTGCGGATGGGATGACCGGCGATGAAGCCGCCGTCGAAGCGGCGCAGGCGGACGGCATGTTGCGCCGTTACGTCTTCTCCTGGGGCGGCCTCTTCCTTTCGGCGGTCAGCGGCCTCATCTCTCTGGCGCTCTCCGTGTGGATATGGAGTTTCGTCGAGGATCTCTTCCGGCGCTCCGCCATTCTTGGGACAGTGGGACTAAGCCTAGCGGGGCTCGCCGCCGTCGCAGCGATCATCTTCATCACGCGCGAGTTTCGCGCGATGGGCCGACAGAATCGCATCGCCAAGCTGCACGCCGCTTTGGCCGAGGCGCATGCGAGCGATGACGGGAAGGCCGCCCGCGCGCGCGTGAGCGAACTCTGCAAGCTCTATGACGATCGCCCGGACACCAACCGGGCGCGCGCGCTGCTTAAGGATTATCTGAAGCAGATCATCGACGGACGCGATTTGATCACGCTTGCCGAGCGCAATCTCGTGGCGCCGCTCGATGAAGAGGCGCGACGCGAGATCGCCGGCGCGGCCAAGCGCGTTTCCGTCGTCACGGCGATCAGCCCCCGCGCGTTGCTCGACGTTCTTTTCGTCGTCGGCCAGGCGATCGTGCTGATGCGTAAAATTGCGGAGATTTATGGCGGCAGGCCGGGGCTGTTCGGCTTCTTCAAACTTGCCCGCTCCGTCGGCGCGCATCTTGCAATTACCGGCGGCATGGCGGTCGGCGATTCTTTGCTCCAGCAGGCGCTCGGCCATGGCATCGCCGCACGCATTTCCGCTCGGCTCGGCGAAGGCGTATTGAATGGGCTTCTCACCGCGCGAGTCGGCCTTTCCGCAATGGCCGTCTGCCGTCCGACGCCGTTCATCGCCGAAAAGCAGCCGGGCGTCAGCGACGTCGCGCCTTTCCTCTTTCGCGGCGACAAGACCAAGAGCTGATCATCGTTGAAACCCGCAAGCCTGAAGATCACCACCTGGAACATCAATTCCGTGCGGCTGCGCCTGCCGCTCGTCGCCGAATTTCTCAAAAGCCGGGCGCCAGACGTGCTCTGCCTGCAGGAGACAAAATGTCGGGACGCGGAATTTCCGATGAAGGATCTCCAATCGCTCGGCTACAAGCATATCGCGATCAACGGGCAGAAAGGCTACCATGGCGTAGCGGTCATTTCGAAACGCCCTTTGCGCTTCGTCGAGAAGCGCGACTTCTGCGAGAAGGGCGACGCGCGCCATATCTGCGTGGAGATCGACGCTAAAGGCGGCCCGATCTCGCTGCATAATTTTTACGTGCCGGCAGGCGGCGATGAGCCCGATGTCGACATCAACCCGAAATTTCAGCATAAGCTCGATTTTCTCGACGAAATGCGCGATTGGATCGTCACGGAGGGCGTCTCGCGGGGCCGCGTGGTGCTGGTCGGTGACTTAAATGTCGCGCCGCTCGAGCATGATGTCTGGAGTCATAAGGCGCTTCTAAAGGTCGTGAGCCACACGCCCGTCGAGGTCGAGAAGCTTACGGGAGTGTTGCAGGCCGGGGCGTGGGTCGACGCGATGCGGCACTTCGTGCCGGCGGAAGAAAAGCTTTATACTTGGTGGAGCTATCGCGCCGCCGATTGGGAAGCGTCGAACCGTGGGCGCCGGCTCGATCATATTTTGGTGAGCGAGGCGCTTGCAGGGGGGCTCGAACGTCTTGACGTGCTACGCGACGCGCGAAGCTGGACTCGCCCGTCTGACCATGTGCCGGTGACGATCGAACTATCGGAGTGAGAGAGCGTAAAGGGGATCGGGAGGCGAGACGGCGGCATGATCGCGCGCGATCTGATGAACAGCGACTTTCCTTATGTAATGGCGGATGCAGATCTCGATTACGTAGCGAAACTCCTCGCTGAATGTGGCTTAGGCGCCGTGCCGGTCGTCGATGACGACCTGTCGCCCATCGGCATTGTGACGCGCAGCAATCTCGAACAGGCCCGAAACCAACCCCTGCCCGACCTTGGCGCCATTCCGGAATTTCTTCTGCGCAACAGGCCAAAACCTGTGTTTCACGCCAATGGGCGCGCGCTGCGCGAAGTTATGACGTCTCCGGCGATCTCAATTCCCGACGTCGCCAAAGTTCCCGACATCGCGCGCATTATGGAGAGCCACAGCCTCAAGCGCATCCCTGTCGTCGAAGGCCACAAGATCATCGGCCTCGTGCTCCGCAAAGAAGTCATGGAGGCGATGAAGGGCGGCTTTCCTGCTTTGGCTCTGGAGGCGCATCGGCGTCGTCCGCTGATTTCGATTCCGCAGCAAACCGGCGACCGCTGCGCCCTGGCGACAGCGGAAGAATTTCGCGATCTCGTGACGGCGCATGAGCGCCAGCTTGAACTGGAACGCGCTGAGCGTCGGCAGGCAACGACGGAGCTGCGCGACCAACGCATCCGCGAACTCGCAAGTCAACGCCTGACAGACGCCCAATGGCGGGAGATGCTGGAGCAGGCGCGACGCAGCGCGGAGGCCGGGCTCGCCGAGCATTTGCTCATCCGATTTCCGTCACAACTTTGCACCGACGGCGGGCGCGCGATCAATGCGCCAGACCCACTCTGGCCAGCGACTCTGCGCGGCGAGCCAGCCGACGTTTTCCAACGCTGGCGCAATGAACTCCACCCGCGCGGCTTTCGCATCGCCGCGCAAATCATCGATTTCCCGGAAGGAATGCCGGGCGATGCGGCGCTGTTCCTGATGTGGAGCGCGGCGCGCAATTGACCGCGGTTAACCGCTGCCCACGCCCGTGTCCGCCCGCAAGGCCGCAAGCGAAGAATATCGGCGGGCGCGGCCATCAGTCTGCACTTCGACGGAGCCGTCGGAAAACATCACGTAGACTGATCCGCCGGCAGTATATCTGTCGACTTCAACCGGCGGTTTCGACGCCTTCTCTGGCGCAGGCTGCTGTTGCGTGGGCCTGGGCCGCTCGGCGGCTTCTCTTGCCGGGGGTTCATTTAGAATGGTCGGCTGCGGGGCCGGAATATTATCGGCAATGCGGCCCAAAACCCCAATGGCGCGCCCAAGCGCGATCGTAACGACGCCGCCGGAGACAGCCGTTGCGCCGCCGATAAACAGGCTCCAACCGCGTTCGAGCTGAATGTAATCCCAGCCGGCCCACATGCCGTAGGCGCCGCAGAGGGCAAGCGCGAGCCCAAGGAAGATCACGCCAAGTCCGTGACGCTTCATCGTTACCCTTAAAGTGTTCGTCGGCCCGGAACCTATCACAAGCCACGCTGAGCGCCACAATGGACGTCCGATGCAAAACCTCCAAGAATAAATGTGACCTCAATACTTTTCGCGGAGCGGCGCTCTGAGGGCGTGCCCGCCCCAAAAATAACCCATATATATGTATGTTATTACATAACACATCAATATATAGTGTATGTAAATTTATCCGATTTCGGGCTGCAAAAAATTTTCTCATTTATTTTCAATACCATAAAAGTATATATTAGATGCGTCCAGATGTCGCATCGTAATTCGCTGATCCAATACAAACCTCATCGTTACAGCGTCGACGCGCGTGCGGCGGGAGAGCGTCCGGTAGCGACCGGAAAGGCGTCGGCAATCGTGGGGAGAACTTAAATGGCAAGTGTGAGTGGCGCGCGCGGCCTGTTCGCCGGCGCAGTGATTGCGGCTGCGGCTTTTTTTGCCGCGCCGACGACCGCCTTCGCGCATGGCGGCGTGATGCTCGAGCAAGATGAATGCGTGCTTCGGATCGGTCCGAACACAATGCATTTCATCGGCTATCAGCGCGCCGGAGAAGAGGCGGAGTTTTGCGAGGACATCGCCAAAACCGGTCCGACGGTAATCGCGCTTACCGCCGTTTCGCCCGATCTGCGCGACATGGCGATCGGAATCCGCGTTGTGAAAGACGTCGGCGAAGAAAAGGAAAAAGCCAATCTCGACGCGATCACCGTCGCCTATATCGAGCCGAAGGTCTATCGCAACGGCACCATGAGCTTCGAACACGACTTCAAAGACGCGGGCCATTATGTTGGCATCGTCACGGTGCGCGACGATCTCGGCAATGAATGGGTTTCGCGCTTTCCATTCTCAGTAGGGCTCTACACCTTCTGGGGAATGCTCGAATATATCCTCTATGCCGTCGGCTTCGTCTCGCTTGTCGGCCTGATGTGGTGGACGCTGCGGGCAAACGCGAAGAAAAAGCCGGCGACGGGCGACGCGATCGCCTAAAGAAAACGGCCCAAAGATTGCAGCACGGCTCGGTCGTCGCCGAGCCGTGCTTTTTTGTTGCTAAAAGGCGGACATAGCGGCGCGGTTCGTGAGCGCGCGATATTGCCGCATCTCGCGTGCGGGTCTAGTTATCGCGTGCAGCTGAGGCTGACAGGCTACGCTCGTCAAAACCTATTCGGGAGAGAATTATGTCCTTCACCCTGGAAGATCTGCCCTATCCATACGACGCCATGCAGCCTTATCTCTCGCGAGAGTCTTTCGAATACCACCACGACAAGCATCACGCGACCTATGTCACGAACGCCAACAATCTCGTCAAAGGCACCGAATACGAAGGCAAGCCGATCGAAGAAGTGATCGTCACCGCCTACAACCGGAATACGCCGATCTTCAATAACGTCGCCCAGCACTACAATCACGCCCACTATTGGAAGTGGATGAAGCCGAACGGCGGCGGCGCCATTCCGGGCAAGGTCGAGAGGGCGATCATCGAGTCCTTCGGCTCAGTCGATAAATTCCGCGAAGACTTCCAGAAGGAGGGCTTGGCGCAATTCGGCTCCGGCTGGGTGTGGCTCGAGGTGAAGGATGGAAAGGTCGCGGTTCGCAAGACGCCAAACGCTGAAAATCCGCTGGTCCATGGCGCTGCGCCGATCCTGGTCGCCGACGTCTGGGAGCACTCCTATTACATCGATTATCGCAATCGCCGCGCGGACTACCTCAAGGCGTTCCTCGACCATCTCGTGAATTGGGAGCATGTCGAGGAAATGTTCGACGCCGCGAAATAGCGCTGCTTCGTTTCTACGCGGCGCGCCTCTGATAGCGCGCCGCGTTTTTTCAGTGCAGTTCTGGCGGATCAACTTGCGGCGATTTTTGGCTGCGATTCGACAACCTTTTTGAGATCGGCGAGCCCCTTATCGAACTGCTCGCCGAGCGCCTTGCCGATGTTATAAAATTTGTAGATTGCCTTGCCCACGAATTCGTGGCGTCCGGACATTGCCCAGGCGACCTCCGTGCGCTCCCCGCCCATCGGTTTTAGATCGAATTGCACTTCATTCGTGGCTTTGAATGGCTTCTCGAAGTTGAGCTTGATGCGAACGCGCTCGCCTTGCCGGCTCTCGACGATCTCCATATCGCCAACGCCGACCTGCTTATTCCCCGACCATGAATAGGTTGCGCCATAGCCCTGCGGCGTTCCCCCATATTCAGCCTTCATATCTGGATCGATCTTGGCCCAGGGCGACCACTCCATCCAATTATGAAAATTGTTGATGTGCTCAAAGATCACTTCGGGCGGCGCGTCGATCACGATCGAGCGCACGATGCGGAAGCTGTCCGGCAGGAGAGAGATGTAAGCGATCAGCGCGCTGAGAAGGGCAAGGAAAAGGAGAGCGAAAATCGTCATGGGCAGGTCTCCCGTAAGAGCGTGGCGCGCGTTGGCCGTGACCAACGAGCCGACAATCGAGTTCCGCGCTCCTCGGCGCGAGACTTCGCTCTCCTGGCGAAGCGCTCGCGCACGACCCGCCGCCTGACGCGTCAGCGCCAGTTTAGAACGGCGGGCGCAATGCGCAACGCATTGTCAGGCTAGAGCGCTTCCCGATCACATGGAATTATGTGATCGAAAGGAATCGCTCAAAATTAAAAGGTTGGAGCAGGTTCTCATCGAAAAAGTCTGTCAACTTTTTCGAAAACCTGCTCTAGGCGAGGCTTCCGCAGAAGGCCTGGATTTTCCGGCAGGCGTCCTCAAGCAGCGCATTTGACGCCGCGTAGGACACGCGGAAATTGGGGCCGACGCCAAAAGCCGAGCCGTGAACCACGGCCACTCCCTGCGTATCCAGGAGTTCGGTCACGAAGTCCTCGTCGGTCTCAATGACTTTCCCATTTGGCGTCTTGCGTCCGATAGCCTCCGCACAGGAGGGAAAGACATAGAAAGCGCCTTCCGGCGTCGGGCATTTCAGATATTTGGCCTGATTCAGCATCGAGACCACGAGATCGCGCCGCTCCTGGAAGGCGTTGCGGAACATCGCAAGATGGTCCTGCGGTCCTTCGAGCGCCTCGACCGCCGCCCATTGCGCGATCGAGCAGGCGCCAGACGTCTGCTGCCCCTGGAGCATGTCCATGGCCTTGATCAGGGCGCTAGGACCGGCGGCGTAGCCGATGCGCCAGCCGGTCATGGCGTAGGCTTTGGAGACGCCGTTCATGGTGAGCGTGCGGTCCATCAGTCCCAGCTCGACCTGAGCCGGCGTGACGAATTTGAAGTCGCCGTAGACCAAGTGCTCGTAAATGTCGTCGGTGAGGACATGGACCTGCGGATGGCGCAGGAGAACGTCCGTCACCTTCTTCATCTCATCGAATGTGTAGGCCGCGCCTGAGGGATTGGATGGGGAATTGAGCACCAGCCACTTGGTCTTGGGCGTGATGGCCCGCTCCAGCGCCTCAGGCCGCAGCTTAAAGCCGTCCTCCATTCGCGTTTCAACGAACACGGTCGTTCCGCCGCAGATCGCAACCATCTCAGGGTAGCTCACCCAATAGGGCGCTGGAACGATCACTTCGTCGCCGGGGTTAAGCGTCGCGAGAAAAGCGTTGAACAGAATATGCTTGCCGCCAGTGGCGACGATCGTGTCCGACGCCTTGTAGTCCAAGCCGTTTTCGCGTTTGAATTTTTTCGCTATCGCCTCGCGCAGCGGCGGGATTCCGAGCACGGGTGTGTAGCGGGTTTCGCCCCGGTCGATCGCAGCTTTCGCGGCCGCGCATATGTGCTCGGGCGTGTCAAAATCGGGCTCGCCGACGGAAAGGCTGATCACCTCCCGGCCCTGGGCGCGCAAGTCGCGCGCTTTCTGAGTCACGGCGATCGTCGCCGAGGGCTTCACGCGCGACAAGGCGTTGGCGAGAAAGGTCATTGGGGTGGACTTCCTGCGAGGGGAGAGTGCAGCGCACCATAATTTGCGCGCCAAAGAGCCGCAATCGGATTCGCCACGTTTTCAATCTATCGCCGCCGAAGAATTGGGATGGCTCGCGAGATCGCGGTCATCTACCGCCTTTCCGGCGCCACAGACGCGCCGTGATTCGCAGGCAATCCCGTATCGTGATTTTTCCCAATAAAAACAGCGCTCTCTATGTGAATCTGGCGTAAACGCCGGACGAGGCTAGGCTCAACTTGATCGAATCAATATTCGCAAAGTTTACCCAGTTTTTCGCACTTCTTAAAAATTTATAAAATTTCTGAAAAGCGATGCAACTTTTTCAGCCCATCCTAGTTTCTGTCTTGAGAACGCGGCGACGCGAGTTAATCGCGCGCGCGCCTTGGGGAGAGGCGCAAGCGTTACAAAAAGGGCGAATGCGAGAGGATCAGGGAAAATGTCGCTCGTTGATAAATTTGAAGATCAAATGGAGCCTGCTTTCACCCGCAGCTTCGACAGGGATTCAGCCCGCCGCCAGTTTCGAGTTTCGCTGCTGCTCGTAGCAGCCATGGCGATGGCGGCATTCGTTCTCGGCTTCGCTCTGCCGATCAGCTCGCCTGCGCAGAAGGCCACGCCTGTCGCCACCGACAGCGGCGTATTCGCCGGGCGTCTGGTGACGATCGACCGCTGAACTTTTTTATAATTTCGCAGCAAGCCTTGCGCGCGTCCGATGACGCGCGCATTCTTTTTGGGCGCAGGAAGCCCTCTACGTAACCGGCTGCCGTTCAGGCAGCCGGTTTCATTGCCGTAGGCTCCGCAGACCCTTTGCCGGCTCACAGGTCACTTCTTTTCCATGTGATGGTGGTGCTCGTGCGCCCCCCCTTCTTTGGGGCCGGCTGAGTCCTGACCATGCGCCTTCTGCCAGCGCTCCATGGCTTCGGCGTCATGGGCATGGGCCGCATCGGGCGCGTCGATCGCAGCATCGATCTCCACCTCGCCAGCCTTCTCGAAGACAAGCGTCATCTCGAGACCCCAGCCCACCTCAAGATGCTTCTTAATGTCCAGGAGCGCGACATAGGCCCCGCCGGGCGCGAGGGTGACTTTGGACTTGGGCGGAAGCACGATCGGGGTGATGAGGTCGAGCTTCTTGGCGTCGCCGTGGATTTCGGCGGCGCCGAACTTTTCCGACTTGACGGCGATAAGCTTATCAGGCGTGGCGCCGTTGTTGTGCAGCATCGCGTAGAATTGCGCTTTGTTGTCGCCATCGGCCGGCGCACGAAGCCAGGGATGCTCCACCTTCAGATTTCCGACGTCATACTCATGCGCGACGGCGGAGCCGCGCGAGGCGAAGAGCCCAAGCGCCGTCCCTGTCAGCAGAGTTCCTCCGGTCAGCAAAAATTCACGCCGCTTTAGCATCTGGCTTCTCCCTTATGCGCCGGACTTTTCTCTTGCCGGCCTGAGTGCATCATGACCAAGGACGCGCCCACGCGATACCGTCGCGCCTCGTTCGACCTTGCGACAATATGGCGCGCTAATGCGAGTGCAGGCTGATCTCGATCAAGGGTTCACGGGCGAATTCGGCAACGAGACCGGCGAGTTTCTGGGCGTTCCCATCGTCAGGCGCGAATGTACGGAAACGCGCCCGAATGTAACCTGAACGGTCAACGAGAAAATGCGCCTCTTCGATCTCCTCCGACGGCATTTCGTTGGGATAGCGATTGATCACTGAATAGGCGGCCTCAACCGCCTTCGGATGAACCGGCTCGCGGCCTTTCGCCTCCTGCGGACAGGCCGCGTCATAGACCGTCACATGGTTTGCGCCGGCGGCCTTCGCCGCGTCATGCGCGATCTTCACGCTTGCCGCGCGCGCGTTCGGGTCGCCGGTCAGCGATCCGCAGCGCGCGAAAGAAATCAACGTCGGAACGCCGCGGAGCTTGAAGAGAGACGTCGCCGAATCGTTGGGGTCGATCAAAGCGAAATCCGGCGCGATCAGCCATTGAATCATGGGCTGAGCGCTCATGAAACGGGCGCGGTTCGAATAGGACATCATTAAGAGGAAGTTGATCACGTCCCAACGATCGTCGGCGTCGAGCTGCTCGTTGAAGGCCGGCATGACGCCGCTTTGCCCGCCATTGGTCAGCCAGTGAAAGATGTCGCCAATCGTATGCGTGCCGACGTGCGGGGCGGTGAGATCAGCCGGCTGCACGGGTAGCCCTTTGAGGTTCTTGAGATCCTTGGCAAGCGGTCCATTGCCTTCGCCCTGCGCGCCATGGCAGCCGGTGCAGTTCTCCTTGAAATGCGCGAGCCCGCGCGCCACAGACTCCGCGGTATAGTCCTGGGTCGGGTCGTTGTAAGTGTCAGTGTAGGCTTCTGTCGCAAGCGACACGGCCAGCGAAATCACCGCTGCGGCAGAGATCGCCGGAGTGGCGTAGAGCCGATATTGGCGGGTCCTCGGCGTCCACCAGATCAGCGCCGCGATGATCGCAAGAACGACGGCGGCGATGCCCCACCACCAGATCGGGCTAAACACCGCAGGGTTTTGCCCCCATGTCGCGATGTAGGACAGACGAAATGGCAGCGGCCAATAAAGATTGGTTTCATGGGCGGCCGGGGTGATGACCGCGATGTAGCCGGCGATTGAAAGCAGCGCGAGCGCAAAGATCGACTCGCCTGCCCCCACCTTGCTGTACCAGGCGACATCGAATTCGCCTTTCGGCCGCCGCGTGATGTATCGCGCGAGCGCCAGCGCCGCAAGCAACACGGCGCAAAGAAAAACGAGCTTCAAGGTCAGCAGCCGACCATAGGGCGTCGCCAACATGTTCGGAATGCTGCCGACGTTTTCCCAGGCGATCGCAAATCCGCTAATGGCGACGACCGCCATGGCGACCTTCGCGATGAGCGACCAGCGCTCGGCGAGCTGCGCGGCCACTTCCGGCGGTTTGCCGCGCGCTGTGAACATCCACCAAACGAGCCCGAGTAGCCCGCCAAGCCAGGTGAGGCCCGCCGCCGTGTGGAGAAGGAAGCTCGCCTGCGTCCAGCGCGGCAAGCCGTCGTCTATGGCGTGCCCGGTCACCGAAACGGCGGCGATCAGGACGACGCCGATCCAGAGCGTGACGCGGTCGAGCAATTCTGAAGCGACGAATAGGCGCGCCGCCGCCAAGCCGGCGAAGAGGAAAGCGATCAATTGCGTCGCGATCCAGGCCTTGCCGACGCTCGTGTTGACGGTGAACTCCCAGAGCGTATCGAATTCAACTGGACGATCGGCGGGAAAAATCGCGCGCGCCGTGACATAGAGCAGCGCGAAGCCGAACAGGGCGCGCAACAAGGCGAGCGCGGCCACAGCCGGTTTGAAGCGCCCTCCATCCTCGCCGATCAAGCGCGGCAGGAGGAGAAGTCCGACCGCGAGGGCTGAGGGCAGGCTTAGGAAAAAGCGGATCGCCGCTAGAGAGAGATACATTTTTCTTTCGCCCGACGTCCTCTGGCGTTCATCTCCTCAGCCCGCGCTAGGGTGCGGGAATGAGCGGCGGCCCACGCAAGACCGCGGGCGCGCCGTTCGCTCAATCGCGCTTATTTCGCGTCTACGGTGAATTCGTAGTTTCCCTCGACGATATGTCCGTCGCTGGAGAGCACGCGGTAGCGCACGATGTATTTGCCGGGTGCGAGCTCTGGCGCGTTCACCGACAATTCGCGCGGTTTGTCGGGAACGCCGATATTGCCTTCCCCAAGAATCTTTCCCTCGGGCGTTTCGATGGTGATCTTCGAGTAAGGCGGTTCAACGCCTCCGCCGAAACGCAACTTGACGGTTTTGGGAGGCGCCGCCACATGTTCTTTTGATGAAGGCGTCGCGTCAACGAGGAAGGAATGCGCGAACGCCGAAGTAGTCGCTCCCAGGACGATGGCGAAAACTGCGCCGATGACGCAGCTGAAACCGCGCACTCCCATTGACGAAGTCTTGTCGACAATTTTCATGGCGTCTCCCCGGAGGCTCTGACCTCCCCTTTTCGTTTTTGAGATGTTCATGCGCATCGCCCCGTTCAAGACGCTGTGGCGCCGGCGGCATCCTTCTTCTTTCCCGATGGATGCGTATGCTTCCAATACACGAAAACGATGCCGGCGATGAGCACGGCTCCGGCGATCTGCGGAACCCATGCCCATAGGGTTTCTCCGACCATGAATTTGAACTCGGACGTTTCCTGGGTTCCGTCGGGACGGGTCAGAGTGACGAGGCCGATGTAGTGGCCGTTGTTCTTGAAGTTGTGCTCAAGATTGAAGGTGCCTTTGGTGTATTTGGTCGCCGGACGATAAACCTCGGTCAGCGCCTCGAGGTCCGTATCCTTGGTGATGGGCGTGAGCGGATCACGAATGATGCGCAGTTCAAGCGGCATGTCGCGGAACGTTGGATTTTCGATATCGAACACGAGAATCGTCGGTCCGGCGGCCGGTATCTCCGCGCAATATTCGCTGCGTGACTTGCCCGGCTGATAGGCCGTGATGTGAATCATGTCGTAGCCGAACATGACCATGCACATATTGCCCATCGTCATCGCTTCGGGACCGGCGCCGCCCTCAGAAGCGCGCGTAGGCGCCGTCAACGCCATTGAGAAAAGCGCGCCGAGAACCGCGGCTGCGAGGCTACGCCAATTCTTCATTTCCATCCCTCGATCAATGTTGATTCCAAGGTTGTCGCTCTTGCCGGCGACCGTTGTAAACGCTGCATCTTCTATAGCGGATTTTTGGCTGACGGCTTCATTTTTTCATCTTCGTCCTTACGTCGCCTGTCCGCTCGCCGCGGACGTTTCTTTTGACAAATGCCACAAATTGACGCGAGCGAAAACGGTTAGCATTTGATTTGCGTCCAAAGGACGCACCGCTTGTTTGGGGCCTTCCGCGCTCGCCCGGAGCCGAAGAGAGGCGATCGCTTCGTCTAATACTCGACCGCTGAAATGACGGGACCGCGGACAAGACTCGCTTCACGTCAAACTTCGCCTCGTGACTCCGCATCGCGCCAAGCGGCGCCTCCCCAAAACAAAACCCCCGGCTTTAAGGGCCGGGGGCATTTGTTTTTGGTTTCGTCAGTATCGCTTAGGGCATATCGCCGGCGACGAACTTCGGAATGACCGGACCGCCGATTTCGGCCGCGAAGC
>NZ_VBTZ01000008.1 GCF_005771425.1 Methylocystis sp. B8
CGGCGAATTAGGCGGTCGCTTCGATCACATTATTGGGATTTATCGCGACGCGCTGATTATGCTGCGAGGACGCGTCGCCTATGCTCACGATTGGGTGAGCAACGCGACCCTGGCGACGGCCTTTGCGGCCCTGCCAGGCGCTGGCTTTACGGTCGAGGGCGCCAAGCCGGTGAAAAATACGGCGCTGCTAACGACGGCTGCCGAGCTTCGGTTGCCTGGGGGCGCGGCCTTATTCGCCAAATTCGATGGCGAATTCTCTCACCGCTCGCAGATGTACTACGGCAGTGCCGGAATGCGCTATTCCTGGTGACGTCAACTCTCTCGTTTTAGGTATTTGAACTTAGTTTTTTAACCCGGCCGCCGATCCAGCGCTCGAAGATGGCAGGCCGAAACGAAGCGGCTGCCGGTGACGAAAGCAGAATGCAAATTTTTTCGGCTTATGCTGCATCCTTGCTGGCGGCGACTAACGCAAATGGTTCCGCGTGAATAATTCATATGCGCGCGCCGATGTCAGAGAACGCCCCGAAGACACTATCGTTTAAGCAATTCAACGATCCCTCGCCCACAGCTTCGCTGTAGGTGGCGCCCGGATTGCATCCATAACCGCGAAGGCGTCGCTCGCGACGTCACACGGTCCATAGAGGGGCCCCCAGCATCGCCGCTGTCCTGAACGTCTGCTGCGCAGGCGTTCAGGCAGCGGCTTTTTGTTTTCCTTGCGCGCTCAGACGGGTAGCAGATGAGGTTCGCGATGAAGAAAGCACAATCGCATCGATCGATGGTCCGACAGTCGCAGGGCGCGCTGGCGATGGCGATGGCGGCCGCGATCGTCGCAGCCGACGCCAACGCTGCGCCCCGCAAGGCCGTATCTGCGGAAGCCCCTTCAATACAGACTCAGCCAGCGACGGCGCAGCCCGCGCCGCCGCCCGCGCCCCCGCCGGCGCCTATGGGACTCTTCGGCGTCGATATGCCCGCCGCCGGCAAACTCGTTCTCTCCATTACGCCCATCTTCGCCAATCTGTCGGGCATCAAAATGGGAACGCGCACGGTCTCAAACGAATATATCGTCACGACAGTGCCGTTCTTTCTCAATCCCAGGCAGACCGTGCGCATCATCCCGCAAAACATTGCGGTCGCGACCCAAATTGTCAGCCTCAACTACGGCGTCACGAAAGATTTCGCGCTTTGTCTCACGGCTGGCATGGTCGAGAAAAATCTCAACGCCCTAACCTTTAAGGGCACATCCGGAATTCTGCCGCTCGGCAGGAGTTTGCCGGGAACGACGAGCCTTGCCGACGTCACCTTGTTGGGCATCTATCGCATCTATCAGGACGACGTTAACCGCATCCAGTTCTCACTGGGTTTTTCCTTCCCCGCCGGCAGCTACACGGCCACCTTCAAGGACTTTCTCCTGCCCACCGGGATTCGGAGCAACGTCCGCGGATTTTATGGGATGCAGCCCGGCACGGGCACGTTCGATTTCCTCCCCGGCGTCGTATATGCGGGCTATCTGGGACCGTGGTCCTGGGGCTTGACCTATCGCGGGCGCTTTCCGCTGGCCCCAAATACGCTGGGCTATTCCTGGGACTATCTGCTCAACTATCGCCTGACTTTCCCGCTCGGTCCCAATCCTTCGGGGGGCTACCGCTGGGGCGATCTGCATGAATTCAACGGCTGGGTCGGCTACACATGGACGGCGGGGCTGACGACCACCTTTCGCGCGAGCGGTTCAACGCAGGGCCCCATTCGCGGATTCGATCCCGAAATCCGTGGCCCGGCTGTGCCGGCAAATCCAGCCTTTTATGGCGGGCAGCGGGTCGAACTCTTCGGCGGCGCGACGATCAGCGGCAAGTTCATCGGTTACGAAAACACGATGCTCGCCATCGAGGCCGGTCTGCCCGTTTATCAGAATCTCAACGGTCCGCAGATTATGAAGAACTGGCAAGCAGGCATGTCGTTGCGGTTCAAGATATAAGCGTCGGTCGCTCTGGCGGCGGGTCGTGGAGATTTACCGCTCCCCGATACGCCGCTGCAGGCGCGACCGTATATGCGCGCATCGGACATCCGTGAATTGAAGATCGTCATCGTCGACGAAAGCCCCATCCGCTCGCTGATCCTTCAGGAAGGACTGCGTGAAGCCGGCTTCACGCAAGTCGAACGCATCGGCGAAATGCACAATCTCCTGAAGCAGATTTACGCGATCGACCCCGACGTCATTCTGATCGATCTCGAAAATCCTTCACGCGACACGCTCGAACAGATGTTTCAGGTCAGCCGCGCCGTGCGCCGGCCGATCGCGATGTTTGTCGATCAGAGCGATGCGGACTCCATCCAAGCCTCGGTAGACGCCGGCGTCTCCGCCTATATCGTCGACGGGCTGAAAAAGGAGCGCATCAAATCAATTCTCGACCTGTGCGTCTCGCGCTTCAAGGCGTTTTCGAAACTCCAGGATGATCTCGAGCGGGCGAAATCCGATCTCGAAGAGCGAAAGACGATCGAGCGCGCCAAGGGCATATTGATGAAGGCAAAGAAGCTTTCCGAAGAAGACGCCTACAAGTTGATGCGCGGCGCGGCCATGCGCGAAAACAAGAAAATCATCGAAATTGCGCGCTCGGTCATCACTGCGGCGGAGATGTTTAAATG
Organism: Methylocystis sp. B8; assembly: GCF_005771425.1. Lineage (GTDB taxonomy): Bacteria > Pseudomonadota > Alphaproteobacteria > Rhizobiales > Beijerinckiaceae > Methylocystis. The sequence goes on from NZ_VBTZ01000008.1 coordinate 2,641, forward strand.
ACCGGCGAAGCGCATGTGAAAATCGGCTTCATTCCGCTTGTCGACGCAGCGGCGCTGTTGATTGCGACGCATAAGGGTTTCGCCAAGGCGGAAGGTCTCGATGTCGAACTGATCCGCGAAGTCTCCTGGGCGAATGTTCGGGACAAGCTTGCGATTGGCCGCTTCGATGCGGCGCATCTTCTGGCGCCGATGGCGGTCGCCTCCACCCTCGGGCTGGGTCATGTCCGCGTCCCGCTCGTCGCCCCGATCAATCTCGCGATGAACGGCAACGCCATTGCAGTGTCGACGGCGCTTTATGCTGAATTGGCCGCGGAAGGCGAGATCGCGCATCCGGCGCAAACCGCGCGTGCTCTCGCGAAGCTCGTCGCGCGCCGCCGCACGGAAGGACGAGACCCGCTGACCTTCGGCATGACCTTCCCGTTTTCCATGCATAATTATCAGTTGCGCTATTGGATGGCGGAAGGCGGAATCGATCCGGATGAAGATTTGCGGCTGATCGTTTTGCCGCCGCCCTACATGGTGGAAAATCTCGCGCGCGGTCAGCTCGACGGCTTTTGCGTCGGCGCGCCATGGAGTTCTGTCGCCGTCGACGCCGACATCGGCGTCATTCTGCATTTCGGCTGCGAGATTTTCGCGCGCGCCCCCGAGAAGGTCCTCGCGCTACGCGAAAGCGTCGTCCACGACAGCCCCAATCTTATCGCTGCGCTGATCCGCGCCCTGCATAAGGGCGCCGCTTTCGTCGACGACCCACAAAACCTGGACGAGGTTTCGCAAATCCTCTCGCGGCCGGAATATGTCGGCGTCGACGCCGAGATTATCCGCCGCGTTTTGACGGGACATTTGCGCATCAAGGCGCGTGATGAGCGAGCCGACGCCGATTACCTCATCATCGGAAAAGATGGCGCAATGCGGCCCGATCCTCGGCAAGCCGAATGGATCTATGCCCAGATGCTTCGCTGGGGGCAGACACGCTATTCATCGGAGATGGCTGATCGCGCGAAGGGCGTCCTACGCCCAGATCTTTTCGACGCCGCTATCGATGGCGCGCATAGCCAACGGGAAATTGGGGCCTTTGCGGGACCGTCCTTCGACGGGCGAAACTATGCGGATTATCTCGCCAGCTTCGCCATCGGACAGCGCGTCTAAGCGCTGAACCGCTGCTCAAAAGCGTTAGGCGTTAGGCGCCTTTCGCCTAAGCATTTGGCGCCGCAAGGCAGATGAGCGACCGTCGATAAGTGCGGAACGCTCGGATTTTCTCAGAAAAATCGCCTTCGGCGCGCCTGGCCCGAAATCTGCATTTCCTTAATCGGTCAACGACGACCGCCGGTCCGCCGGAAAGAGCCCGAAGTAGGGCTCCGTCACAGAAGACGTTTCGCAATTTGCGTGGCGCTTCGGTCGTCTTGCCCCTTCAATCGTTCCTAAGGCGAAGCGACCTGTGACCGGACCGTTCGGCCGTTCAGCAGAGTCGACGCATGACAGGATTGCACGTTTGTAAAAGCCGCGAAAAGCTCGTCGTCGTCGGCGCAGGCATGGCCGCCACGCGTTTCGTCGAGGAACTGACAAACCTTGCGCCGGATCGATACGACATCCTGGTGATCGGGGACGAACCGCGGCTTGCCTATAACCGCGTCCTGCTTTCTTCAGTGCTGGCCGGAGATTTGTCGCTCGACGATATCGAACTCAAGCCCTCACAATGGTGGCGAGCCGCCGGCGTTCAGGCGATGAGCGGCCGCAAGGTTGTTGAGATTAACGCCGCGGCGCGACGCCTTGTTCTCGATAGCGGCGAAACGATCGACTATTCGAAGCTCCTGCTCGCCACGGGTTCGCGCGCGGTCAGGCTGCCGATAGAAGGCGCCGATTTATGCGGCGTTCATGCGTTTCGCGACGTGCAGGACGTCGAGGCGCTTTCCGAACTTGAAGGAAGGGCCAAGCGTGCGGTCGTTATCGGCGGCGGTCTTCTTGGACTTGAAGCGGCCTATGGGCTGGCGCGACGCGGCGTCGACGTGACGCTCGCCCATGTCATGGATCGGCTGATGGAGCGCCAGCTCGATGCGGTCGGCGCCGACATCTTGCGCCGCCTCGTCGAAGAAAAGGGCGTGCGGATTCTGCTCAACGCCAATACGACGCGCATCAAAGGATCGGGCTGCGTCGAAGCGGTGGAGTTCGCCGACGGTCGAACGATTCCAGCCGACGCCGCAATATTCGCCGTCGGCATTCAGCCGAACGCCGGTCTCGCTAAAAACGCCGACATTAGTGTCGGACGCGGCGTGATCGTCGATGATGGCCTCGAGACGAGCATGCCCGGCGTCTTCGCTATTGGCGAATGCGCTGAACATCGCGGCGCTTGTTATGGGCTCGTCGAGCCAGCCTATGAGCAGGCCAGCGTCCTCGCCACACGCCTCGCCGGACAGGAGGCCTCCTATTGCGGCAGCGTCGTCTCGACGAACCTGAAAGTTTCCGGCGTGCGCGTTTTCTCGGCCGGCGATTATCTCGGCGAAGGCGGTGCGCGCCGCATCGTCTGCAAGGACCCGCGCATGGGAATTTACCGCAAGCTCGTCATTCGTGACGACAGGCTCGTGGGCGCGATCCTGATCGGAGATACGAGCGGCGCGGCCGATCTCCTCGATCTCATCCGTTCAGGCGCGGATATTTCGTCCATGTGCGACGAACTGATGTTCGGACCGCCGATGCAAGAGGCCGCCTGAGATGTCCGTCGATTTCACGCTCGACCAGAAGCGCTATCTCGAAGGCTTTGCGGCTGGCTTCTCCGCGCGCGGCGGACAAAAGGCGCAGCCTGCGCAAACGCAGCTGATGGGACCCGACGCCGCGCATATTTCGGCGCAGGATCGCGTCACAGCCGCAGGCGGCAAGCTGACCGATCAGGAAAAATGGAAGCGTGAGGAGCATCCGTTCGACGCCTGGTCGCGCCTTGTGGCTCAAGCCAAGGAGAATGCGCCGCCGAAGCCCGCCGACAATTTCCGTTGGCGCTATTACGGCCTCTTCTATGTCGCGCCGGCCCAGGACGCCTATATGTGCCGCCTACGCATTCCCAATGGCGCGCTCAATCATTGGCAGCTCGCTGGCCTGGCTGATCTCGCGCAAAATTACGGCGGCGGCTATCTGCATGTGACGACGCGCGCCAATATTCAGATCCGCGAGGTCGAGCCGAAAAACGCCACGAATATTATCGAGGCGATTCAGGACCTCGGTCTGTGGAGCAAGGGGTCCGGCGCCGACAACATCCGCAACATCACCGGCACGCCGACCGCCGGCGTCGATCCGCAGGAACTCATCGACACGCGCCCCTATGCGCGCGCCATGCATCATCACATCCTGAATGATCGTTCGCTTTACGGCCTGCCGCGCAAGTTCAATATCGCCTTCGACGGCGCGGGATTGATCGGCGCGCTGGAAGACACGAATGACATCGGCTTTCAGGCGGTCACGGTCAAGGACGGTCACGGCGTCGCGCCTGGCGTTTATTTCCGCCTCGCGCTCGGCGGCATCACCGGTCATAAGGATTTCGCCTCGGATACGGGCGTGATCGTGCCGCCGGGCGAAGCGGTCGAGATCGCCGACAAGGTTCTGCGCGTCTTCATCGAACACGGCGACCGCGCCAACCGCGCAAAAGCGCGGCTCAAATATGTGCTCGACGCCTGGGGTTTCGAGAAATTCATCGCCGCAGTCGAAGAAAAACTGGGACGCAAACTGCTTCGCGTCGCAGCCGACGCGATCGCCGAGCGCCCACGTCAGGATCGCGCCGCGCATATCGGCGTGCATCGCCAAAAGCAGGCGGACCTAAATTGGATCGGCGTTCTCCTGCCGGTCGGTCGTTTCACCCCCGAGCAGGCGCGCGGTCTCGCCGAGATCGCGCGCCAATTCGGCGACGGCGGCCTGCGTCTCACCGTCTGGCAGAATGTGCTGATCACCGGCGTCGCCAATGAACATGTCGGCGAAGCCGTCGCGATGATCGTGGCCCTAGGCCTTTCGACGCAGGCCTCGCCTATCCGCGCCGGCCTCGTCGCCTGCACGGGGAATTTCGGCTGCCGTTTCGCCGCCGCCGACACCAAGCGACACGCCGAAGAAATTGCGGCGCATTGCGAAAAGGCGGCGCCGATCGACACGCCGATCAACATTCACCTCACTGGCTGCCATCATTCATGCGCGCAGCATTATATCGGCGATATCGGGCTGATCGGCGCGCGCGTGCCGATCAATGATGATGGCGATACGGTCGAGGGCTATCACATTCTCGTCGGCGGCGGCTTTGGAGAAGATGCACGCATCGCTTCCGAACTCTATGAGAATGTGAAGGCGGAAGAGGCGCCGGAAATGGTGGCGAAAATTCTTCGCGCCTATCGAACGAACCGCGCGAGCGCGGACGAAACTTTTGTCGACTTCGCGCGCCGTCAGGACAGTGAGACGCTGCGTCGTCTCGCCAATGAGGAGAGCATGGCGTGACTCATTTGTCCTCTCCGCCTTTTCTCATCCCGCCGAACGCGCCTTTCACCCCCGAACAGCGCGCTTGGCTCAGCGGTTTCTTCGCCGGCTTCGACGCCCCTGATGACAGTTCGGTCACGCCCCTCTCGCCTGAAGACAACGCCGCCGTCCTGGCGGGCGGCGACGGCGACGATGGCGAAGCGCCCTGGCATGACCAGACGCTGGCGCTCGAAGCGCGCATGCAGCTCGCGCAAGGACGGCCGCTGCGTCGTCGCATGATGGCGGCCATGGCGCAGCAGGACTGCGGCCAGTGCGGCTATATTTGCGAGACCTATGCGGACGCGTTGGCTGCAAAGAATGAGACGCGCCTCAATCTTTGCGCGCCCGGCGGCAAGAACACGGCGCGCATGCTAAAGGCGCTTGCGACGGAGCTGGATGAGGCTCCGCCAGCGCCAGCCGTCATCACACAAGTTGAGCCTAGCGTTCCGACGTCTGGCGCCTCGCGCGACAATCCGGCCTGCGCGACTTTCGTTTCGCGCCGTCGGCTCAACAAGGAAGGCTCGGAAAAAGACACCTGGCACATAGAATTCGACATCGCCGCAAGCGAGCTGAGCTATCGGGTTGGCGACAGTTTTGGCGTATTTCCTAAAAATGATCTCGGCCTCGTTGACCAGATCATTGCGATGCTCGGCGCGTCGCATGTGACTCCCGTAAGAGATAAGACCCTGCGCGACGTGTTGCTGAGCGACGTCTCGCTTTCTCCGGCGCCCGATGCGCTTTTTGAGCTGATCTCCTTCATCACGGGCGGCGCGCAGCGCGAGAAGGCGCGTTTGCTCGCGCAGGGCGAGGATCCGGATGGCGACGCGGCGACGCTCGACGTCCTTGCCGTACTGCAGAAATTTCCTAGCGCCCGGCCCCACCCGGAAGCCTTTGTCGAAGCGCTGGAGCCGTTACAGCCACGTCTTTATTCCATCTCGTCGTCCCCCAAGGCGACGCCGGGACGCCTGTCGCTGACCGTCGACGCAGTTCGCTATGTCGTCGGCAAACGCAAACGTCTCGGCGTCGCCTCAACCTTTCTCGCCGAGCGCATTGCGCCGGGCGACAGTCTTCCCGGTTATGTGCAGCCGGCGCACGGCTTCGCCCTGCCGGACAATTCCGCAACGCCGATCATTATGATCGGACCTGGCACCGGCGTCGCGCCGTTTCGCGCCTTTCTGCAGGAGCGCGCGGCGACGCACGCAGCCGGCAAGACCTGGCTCTTCTTCGGTCATCAACGCTCCGCCTGCGATTTCTTTTACGCCGACGAATTCGAAACGATGAAGGCGACAAATCTGCTCACCCGTCTTTCGCTCGCCTGGTCGCGCGACGGAGCGGAGAAATTCTATGTGCAGGACCGCATGCGCCAAACCGGCCGCGAACTCTGGTCATGGCTGGCGGAGGGCGCGCATTTCTATGTCTGCGGCGATGCGCAGCGCATGGCCAAGGATGTCGAGCGCGCGCTTGTCGACGTGGTCGCCGAATTCGGCGCGCGCAGCGCCGATGAAGCGGTCGCCTTTGTCGCCCAACTCAAAAAGAGCGGGCGCTATCAACAAGACGTCTATTGAGGCCGCTCATGCTCGACGGAGTCGTGGCGCCCGCGCCGCTTGAAAATCTGCAAGCGCTAGCCGCGTCCAGACAGACGACAGCGACACGCTCCACCTGCCCCTATTGTGGCGTGGGTTGCGGCGTGCTCGCCTCGCCCGACGGCAAGCACGTCAGCGGCGATCCCGTCCATCCTGCGAATTTCGGCCGACTCTGCTCGAAGGGCTCGGCGCTTGAGGAAACGCTCGGACTTGAGGGTCGCCTTCTTCATCCAATGCGTCGTCAGGCAGACGGCGCATTGGCGCGGTTGAGCTGGGATGTGGCGCTCGATGAAGTCGCAGCAGGCTTTCGCCGCATCGTCGACCAGCATGGTCCCGACGCCGTCGCGGTCTACCTCTCGGGGCAGTTGCTGACCGAGGATTATTACGTCGCCAACAAGCTGATGAAAGGCTTTATCGGCTCAGCGAACGTCGACACCAATTCGCGCCTGTGCATGGCCTCGACGGTCGCCGGCCACAAGCGCGCATTCGGCGCCGACGTCGTGCCCGGTTGTTACGAAGACCTGGACGAAGCTGACCTCATCGTGCTCGTCGGCTCAAACGCGGCCTGGTGTCATCCGGTTCTGTTTCAGCGCATCATGCGCAACAAGGAAGAGCGCGGCGCCAAGATCGTCGCCATCGACACGCGGCGCACAGCGACGGCGGAGAGCGCCGATCTCTTCTTGCAGATCGCGCCGGGAGCGGATCAGGCGCTGTTTTGTGGCCTGCTGGCTTATCTCGCCAAATTCGCCGCGCTCGACGCTGCCTACATTGAGCAATACACCTCCGGATTCGAGAACGCTTTGGCGGAGGCGCAGCGCATCGCGCCGACGATAGAAGCCATTGCAATGGCGACCGGACTGCGCGAGATCGATATTGCTTCCTTCTTCGAATTGTTCGTGCGGACGCCGCGGACGGTCACGGCGTTCTCGCAGGGCGTCAATCAGTCGGCGCAGGGGACCGATAAGGTCAACGCCATCATCAATTGTCATCTCGCGACAGGGCGTATCGGCAAACCAGGCGCATCGCCTTTTTCGCTGACCGGCCAGCCCAACGCGATGGGCGGCCGCGAAGTCGGCGGACTTGCAAACAGCCTTGCCGCTCATATGGGCTTTGATCCCAGTAGCGTCGATCGTGTCCGCCGCTTCTGGAATGCGCCGCGCATCGCGACGCGCGATGGATTGAAGGCGGTGCAGATGTTCGACGCCATCGCGCGTGGCGACATCAAGGCGCTGTGGGTCGTCGGAACCAATCCGGCAGCGTCTCTTCCGAATGCCGATGTCGCGCGGTCAGCGCTCAGCAAGCTCGAACTCTTCATCGTCTCCGACAATGTGACCTCGAACGACACCATCAATAGCGGCGCGCAACTGCTTCTGCCGGCGCAGGCATGGGGCGAAAAAAGCGGCACGGTGACAAATTCGGAGCGCCGCATTTCTCGTCAGCGCGCTTTTTTGCCTGCGCCGGGAGAGACTCGCGCCGACTGGGCGATCTTCGCCGATGTGGCTCAACGGATGGGTTTTAGAGGTTTCGACTACCACTCGGCCGCCCAAGTCTTTCGCGAACACGCTGCCCTTTCGGCTTTCGAGAATGATGGAACGCGCGCTTTCGACATTGGCGGACTGGCGCGGCTGAGCGACGCTGAATATGACGCGCTTGAGCCGACGCAGTGGCCGCGCCGCGCGTGCGACGTTAAAGGCCGCGCGCGTCTCTTCGCCCAGGGCGGCTTTTTCTCTCAAAATGGACGAGCGACATTCATCGCGCCAGCGAAGCCTGCCTTGGCGACAAGGTTGACCGAAGACTTCTCGCTTCGGCTCAACACCGGCCGCATACGCGACCAATGGCACACGATGACGCGCACCGGCGCGAGCCCCCGCCTCGCGCGACATCTTCCCGAACCCTTCGTAGAGATCAATCCGTCAGACGCAGCGCGTCTTTGCATAGAAGACGGCGGATTCTCCCGCGTCGCGACCCCATATGGCAATTGCGTCTTGCGCGCGGTCGTAACCGATCGTCAGCCTGCTGGACATATCTTCGCGCCGATTCACTGGACCGATGATACCGCAGCCGACGCGCGCGTTGGCGCACTTGCCGCCCCATGTGTCGACCCGTTCTCCGGACAGCCGGAATTAAAGGCGACGCCAGCCGCCGTCTCGCCCTTTCGCTTTGCGCGTCAGGGCTTCATCCTCTCCCGTAAGCCGACGGCTCTGCCCGAAAACGTGTGGTGGACGCGAGTCTCAATCGCTAAGGGGTACGGCTATCGAGTCGCCGCCAATCTGCAAGATGACGATTGGGCCGAGATCATTGGCGCCGCTACGGTCAGCAAAGACATTGTCCAGTTGATCGACGAAACGAAAAGCGTTTTCTCCGGCGCCGCCTTCGTCGAGGATCAGGCGACGTTCATCTGGTCTCTGTCTCCCCTTTCCCCGCCCTGGGAGCTGGCCCTCGAACTCTTTGCCCGCGAACGTCTGGATGATTCGGAGCGACTGTCGTTCTTATCCGGGCGCTCGGGCGGACAATCAACCAACGCGGGTCCGCTCGTCTGTTCCTGTTTCAGCGTCGGCCAAAAGCAAATCGAAGCTGCCATTCAGCAGGGATGTCGCTCCGCATCGGACGTCGGCAAAGCCGTCCGCGCAGGCTCCAATTGCGGTTCATGCCGGCCAGAAATCGAACGTCTCGTCAAGACCGCTCTCACCGCCGCGTCTGCAACAGGATCTGCAGCGCCTCTACAACACCAAGCATGAAAAAAGGAGCATCGGATGAATCTCTCTGATTTTAGGAAGGCGGGTCATTGGCCGACGCTGCTTGCGGCCTTCCTCTACTTTGACATCAGCTTCATGGCTTGGGTCTCACTCGGCCCGTTGATGATTTACATCACCAAGGGCATGCCGATTTCCATCGAGGACAAACTTTCGCTTGTCGCCATTCCGGTTCTCGGCGGCGCATTCTTTCGTGTTCCGCTCGGCCTTCTCTCCGACGCTATCGGCCCAAAGATGACGGGCGTCGCCGCGCAGGCGATCGTCATGTTCGCCGTGTCTTTGGTGTGTGTCTTTGGTCTTACTAGCCCGATCGCCATCGCGCTGTTCGGCCTATCGCTCGGACTTGCGGGAGCTTCCTTCGCCGTCGCCTTGCCGCAGGCGGGCCGCTGGTATCCGCCGCAATATCAGGGTCTGGTGATGGGCATTGCGGGCGCCGGCAATATGGGCGTCGTGCTCGATACGCTTTTTGCGCCTTCGATCGCGGAGGCTTACGGATGGCAAACAGTCTATGGCGTTTTGCTCGCGCTGATGGTTCTGGTGCTTCTTGTCTATGCATTGGCCGCCAAGGACGCGCCCGGCGCCAAAACCAAGATCGACCTTACGGGCTACGGCAGAATGCTCGCCGACTCGGACAGCCGTTGGTTCATGTTCTTCTACTTCATCACCTTCGGCGGCTTCGTCGGTCTCGCCTCCGCGCTGCCCCTCTACTTCACGACACAATATCACGCGACGGGAGTCGCCGCGGGCCTTATGGTTGCGCTGATCGTCGCCTTCGGCTCGGGTTTCAGACCGGTGGGCGGCTATATCGCGGACCGCATTGGCGGCGTGAAGACGTTGTCGTTTCTCTTCCTCATCGTCTCGGCCTGCTATTTCGCCGTCGCCTTCCTTCCGGCCGGAGCCGCGCCAGCGAAGGGCGTGGCGGGATGGGGCCTGATGCAGCTGCCGCCCGTCGCATTCGCAGCGGTGGCGTTATTCTCCGTTGGCGTGCTATCGCTCGGCATGGGCAATGGCGCGGTGTTTCAGCTGCTGCCGCAGCGCTTCCGCCAGGAGATCGGGGCGATGACGGGATTAGTCGGCGCTGCGGGCGGTCTCGGCGGATTTTTCCTGGCCAAGGCTCTCGCGTTTTCCAAAGGAGCGACGGGCGGCTTCACGGCGGGCTTCACCTTCTTCGGTTTCCTGGCGCTGCTCGGCCTCGTAGGTCTGATCTTCGTTAAGACGCGCTGGCGCACGACCTGGGGCGCGGTTTCCGGCGCACGGATCTGAGTTGAGAAGCGGTGTCGGTTCGCGGCGTTCATGATCTTCGAATCGAAGCGGGCTTCGCGACCAAGAAGGGCCGACGGCCGGACAATCAGGACTATGTCGCATATTGCCTCGGTCCGGGGGGCGCCGGCGCCTTACAAGGCGTCGTCGCCGCCGTTGCTGACGGCGTCGGCGGCCACAAGGGCGGGCGCGCGGCGGCTGAGACAGCTGTTCGCGCGTTTATCGACGGCTACTATGCGCAGCCGGAAACCTTGGGCGTCGCTCGGGCCGCGGCCCGTTCGCTCGAAGCGGCCAACAGCTGGATCGCGGCGCAGGCAAGAGTCGATCCTGCTTTGGAAGGAATGGCGACAACGTTCAGCGCGCTGATTCTGTCGCGTCGTAACGCCTTCATTCTCCATATTGGCGATAGCCGCGCGTACCGGCTCGCTGGCGATAACCTCGAAAGACTGACGAAAGACCACATCTTGGGCCGTGGCGATTTCGCCCATGTGCTCCTTCGTGCCGTGGGTCTCGAGGACGCGCTCTTGTTCGATCAGGGGATGCATAGTCTCAATCTGCATGATCGATTTCTACTGTGTTCGGATGGCGTTCATGGCGTCATGACGGACGCTAAGCTTCACGCGCTTCTCGCCGAAAGGCGCGCGCCCCAGGAAACATCGGAAAGGATCGTTCAGGCCGCGCTCGAGATGGGCAGCAACGATAATGTCACGGCGCTCGTCGTCGACGTTATCGATGTGCCGCCAGCTGATGAGCGCGCTTTGTCGCGCGCCCTTGCCGCCTTGCCAATCTGCGAGCTGCCGGCCGTGGGGGCTCTTGTCGACGACTTTCGGATCGAAACCCTGCTTTCTGAAGGACGGTACAGCCGACTGATGCAGGCGACAGACACACAGAACGGCAGAGCCGTCGTATTGAAATTTCCGCATCCCCGTGTCGCAGATGACGCAGCCTACCGACTGGCGTTCGTCAATGAGGCATGGGTTGCAGCGCGGGTAAGAAGTCCTTTTGTCGGCGAAGTCATCGAACTCCCTCCCGGTCGACAAACGCGGCTCTATTCCGTGATGCCATATTATGAAGGCGAGACGCTGGAGCATCGGCTGCGGCGCGAACCGCGCATCGATCTTGCCGAGGGCGTTTCAATCGCCACGCGCTTGTCGCGCGCGCTCGCGACGTTGCATCGTTGTGGCGTCATCCACCGCGACATCAAACCGGATAATGTTATTCTATCGAAGGATGGCGGACTACGGCTCGTCGATCTCGGCGTTTGCCGTGCGCCGAACCTTGAGAATCTGCCGCAAGCGAATGCGCCTGGCACGCCGAGCTATATGGCGCCCGAGCTTTTTGATGGCGGTATCGGCGACGAAGCCTCCGATCTTTATGCATTCGGAGTCACAGTCTATCGAATGTTCAGCCGCTGCTATCCTTACGGCGAAATCGAGCCATTCAGCAGACCGCGCTTCGGAAAGCCCGCGCCGCTTTCCCTCAAGCGGCCCGACCTCCCGGCATGGCTCGACGCGGCCATTCTCAAAGCGATCGCCGTTAAGCGCGACGAGCGCTTTAACGACGTGTTGGAATTCGCCTTCGAGCTCGAAAACGGATCGGCGCGGGCGCAGCCGCTAATGTTGCGCAAAAAATCTCTTTACGAACGCAATCCTCTTATTTTTTGGCAGATGCTCTGTTTGCTGCTCGCGCTCCTACTGGCAGTTTCCATTTTTCATAGATAGAGCAGCGAGAGTCGACAAGACTCTCGACTATTTCGCGCAGGAGCCCTGCCCTGAGCGCATCGCGGGCGGCGTGAACCCGCCGAAGTCGCGCTCGAGAAGCGCGGCAATTTCGATCGTGGTGCGATCGTCCAGGAATGGGCCGATGATCTGCGCGCCAATCGGCAGGCCGTAACCGTCATGATCGATCGGCGCGACGGTCGCTGGCAGTCCCGCGATTGTCGCCGGCGCCGCCCAGATCGTGTGTGCGTCTAGATAGGAGTAGAGCTTGCCATCTATCTTGACGCGACGCGCCTCGAGCGGCGTCGAATGATCGTGCAAAAAAGCTGTCGTCGGGGCTGCAGGGCAAAGCACGACGTCGAAGTCGCGAAAGAACTCGCGCCACTTGTGTTGCAGTTGCGCGCGTTCTGCCTCAGCGCCGCGCCATTCGCGAAAGCTCAAAACCGCGCCGCGCGCGCGCTCTGCGGCGAGACTGTGGTCGCGTGTGGAAAATGCGGCCGCGTCTCGGAAAAGTTTCTCATAGCCAGCAAACGGCAGGCCGGCGCCCCAATAGGCGGAGAGCAGGCGCGCATGAAGACGCGTCGCTTGCGCGAGATCGGGCGCCAGGGCGCGTTTGTCAGAGACGCTGGCGCCGCTCTTCGCCAGCCTTTCGGCCAATCTCGCGAGCGCGTCGCTCACGACGCGCGACGTCGGCCCGAGCGGGTGCGCGTTGACGATAAGGATTCGAAAGTCGTTCAGCCTGTCGTGACGCGGCGGCGGCAAAGCGAGCCTGTAACCGACTCCTGCGCTCATTTCGTCCGGCCCTGCGATGACGTCGAGAGCCAATGCGAGATCGGCGGCGCTGCGCGCCATCGGGCCGATCACGGCAAGATCGTGCTCAACCGGCAAGGGCGCCGTTCCCGGGTGCGAATGGCCGCGGCGCGGGACAAGACCCGCTGTCGGCTTATGGGCATAGATGCCGCAATAATGCGCCGGCTCGCGCATGGATCCGCCCATGTCCGAGCCAAGCGAAAGCGCGCAAAAGCCCGCCGCCAACGCCGCCGCGGAACCGCCGGACGATCCGCCGGGCGTGCGGCAAGGATCGAAGGGATTATTCGTCGTTCCGTAGACGCTGTTATAGCTCTGCCAATCGCTCAGCCATTGCGGCACATTCGTCTTGCCGAGAATGACGGCCCCGGCCTTTTTCAATCGGGACACGGCGACAGCGTCTTCCTTCGGCGTGAAATGCTTAAAGCGCGGATCGCCCCAGCAGGTCGGCAGACCAGAAATGTTGAAGGATTCTTTAACGGTGACGGGAACGCCAAGCAGCGCGCCCGTCTCGCCCCGCGCCAGCGTCGCATCGGCGGCGCGCGCCGCCGCGCGGGCGCGTTCGAAGTCGCGCACTGGCACGGCGTTGATCCGTGAATCCAGCGCTTCGATCCGAGCGATGGCATAGTCGATAAGCTCCAACGCAGAAACGCGCCGCTTCCGCAGCGCGGCGACGAGATCGCCGGCCGAACGGTAGTCCCACTCGGACAGTGCAATCTCTTGCTTAATCTTCTGCGCCGCGATCGCTGACGAGAAGCAGCCCGCCGCCACCGAGGCCACGCAGGCGCCCGCTTCTAAAAGCAATTCGCGTCTTGTCGGAGCGGTCGCCGCGCCGTTTAACGATCTAGAATCTCTTGAGCGATCCATCGCGTCACGTCACGGCGCGCCTTGCGCGGCGGCGCGGCCAATCGCCATCTGACCCACCGCGCCTTCGACGTGAAATGGGAGCCCGGTCATCCGCGAGAAAAGGTCGATGTCGCCAACGCCAATGGCGCAGGCGCCGAGCTCCATCTCCGTCGCCATCAGATAGAGGGTCTGCATGACGACGCCGACATCCTTCAAAACCAAAGAATAGGCGAAGCCGCTATATTTCCATGACACGCGTCCAAAGCGCGCCGCCATCGTGATCATGATTTGCGGCGGCCTGGGCGCGCCCATTGCAAACTGTCCGTCGTCGATGATCGCCTCGAGCTGGCGCTGCGTGACTGCGATCGCCACGAGCGCATGGCGATCGGCGTCATAATGATAGAAACCGCGTTCGAGGCCGTCGCATTTGTCGACTGCGAGATAAAGCTCCAGTTCATAGCTTGCGCCGCCCGAAGGGTAAGGCCGCGCGGCGACCTCCATTTCCTCTCCTTCATCTTCGCTGAGCTTCTGGCGCGAAATGATGCGTGCGGCGCCGTCGAGAAATCGCGCGATTTCGGCGAGGGTGATGGGATGCGCGTCGTCGAAGACGCGCTCAGAATGCCGACTGCGCAGCGTCGCCGCAATGGCGGAGTCGCTTGCATCGGCGATCTTGGCGAGTTCGATCACCGGGCCAGGCCACGCTGGCCGCACCGCAGGCGGCTGCGGGAGATGCGCGTTAGCGTATAATCCGCCCGTCGGATTGGCGTGGCGGCCGTTCGTGCTGCGAACATGGAAGACGAGATCGTGGAATTCCCACAGCGCAAGATCTTCGTCGCCTTCGCCGGCGCGCAAGCCTTTGGCCGGATCGGACGCAAAGGCGAACTTGCAATCGACGAGCAACGCTAGGAACTCTTCTCCTGGAAAATCTGGCTCATCGCGCAACTCGGCAAGCGATCGCGGCGTCGCGAGCCGCGCGATGGCGGAAGCCGCGCGCGCGTCGCAAAGGCGAAGAGTCGCGCCTGCGAGCGGCGATTCGAGGACTAAGTCCTCGCCGCGCCGCCGCAGATAGGCGAAGCGCGAAAGGACGAAGCGACTTGTCGCGCCGAGCTTCTGGAGGCTCGGCCGGTAATCTCTGATCTGCGGCTCAACCGCCACGATATCTTGACCGCCCGCGCCGCGAGAAAGGCGGTATTCGACAAGGCCGTGCAGAGCGAGTCGCTGGACAAGTCCGCGCAGCTCCTTTTCCTCGGGCAGGTCATTCTCCCCGACGCCCGAAAGGGGCCGGCCCGTCGTGAGTTCGCTCGCGCGGCGGAGGGCGGCGGCGCTGAACTTGCCGAGAAGCAGCGTTTCACCATCGAACTGCGCCCGGAGAACGCCCCCCGCCTCTTCTTTCAGAGAAACGCGAGGACCCAGTTTGGCGAGAAGCAATGCGGGCGCGGCGCGCGATTCGTCATTCAATTTTATGTCCGTGGATGAAGAGGATTAAGGTCCCGCTCCCGAGTCGGCCGGCGACGCAAACCCATCGCGACGGGCGTGTCGAAGAGCCGGCCAGGTCCGAAGCGGCGATAAAAATGCCTCAGGCCCGGGACGATCACCCGCACGACAGGGACCTCGATGTCGGGCCGCGTTTGATCAAGCGCCAGAACGTCGAATCCCTTCTTGGCCATATGGGCCACGCAAGCGCGCACCTGTTCGCGCCGATCACGGGTCGCAAAATCCTTGAACGGCGAACGACCGAAATTCGCCTTGCCCTCCGGGCGCAAGTAAGCGTGCTTGCGCAACGGGAGCGGATCATTCCCGTAACCGCCGCCGTCCTCTTCCGGCCGGCCGCGAAGCCGCTCGATTGCTAAGAATTGGTTGAGTTCGGTCATCGCACGCAGCGTCGCGATGCGCGGATCGAAATGCGCGCCCGCCGCGACCTCGATGAACTCCCGTCCCTCGTCCTTCCAATGCGCCACGGCGATGACGACTGGAATGCCGATGTCTGTCGTGACGTTCAGCGCCCAGACGTCGCGGCCCATTGCCGCGAAGGCGGCGCGCAGGTCGCAAACATAGCTATCGCCCAACTTGTCTAGGTCGATCTCAGGAGCGCGCAACCGGTTGTACCACCAGATCGCATAGGCGTCCCGCTCCACCAGTTCGAGAAAGCCCTGAAGAATCGCTTCTTCGATCGTATTGCCGGCCGCGCAGCCGTTTGAGTCCGCGCTCAGTTCATTCCCGCAATCCGAATTGTGGAAGAAGTAGAGAAGGCCGGTGGGCGCGTATTTGAAACGATCGTCGCGGAGAGACCATACGGGCGACCATTCCATCTCGAGGGACGGATCGAAACGGCGCGGGACGCCTTCGCCGGAGCAGTCCTCCTGCGCGCGTTCCTCATATTGCGCGTCGCTAAAGTGGATGATCTCTTCGGGATGGATCGCCTCGCCGGGGGAAAAATCAACGAAGCGACGCGTCACCCTGATCTCATCGCCCTGAAAGATGCCGCAATAACGTTCGATCGCCTCCATCAGGGCGCTGGCTTCGCCCTGCTCCGCCATGCTGCCCTTGCCATAACTGTCGCCGCTCAGCCCCGCCTGCAGCGCGTCGACCGTCTCCGGATAGGGCGAGAAATTGTGGCGAGCGACGAAGCTCGCGTCGAGCGGCTGGTCGCTCTTGATCCGCTCGAGATGCGAAACGACGCCGGTCAGCGGACTTACGTGTTTGCGATAACGGGCGACGGTTTCGGCGGGCGTCATGGAGCGATAGCCGCCGCTCGTCACAACAATCCTGCCGCCGGCGCGCAGCCGGATGGGGATCGGCGCGCGTTCGGGATCGCGCAGCGGCGCGTGGCCGCAGACCGGGCACTGAGGGCGCATCGCCACGTAATGGCGCGCCACTTCGGAGCCCAGCATGTCCAGGCTGACGACGTGCTGGCCAAGGTCCGTGCGAAACCCGCTGGCGATGGCTTTTCCGATCTCGACGGCGGCGAGCGAGACGCCGCCGCGTCCCACCGGCTCTGCCGCAAGCGGCGAAAGAGAAACGCATCGCGCCGCCTTGCGATCAAGAAAGGCTTTGACCTGACGGTTCCATTTCATCCGGTCGGAGAGGCATCTCCAGCACGCGCTCTTGCCGGGGCTAAAAATGGGACCGACGAGCGGAAAAACCCCCGTCGGCTGGACCGGCATCCACTCGGCCTTCTCTGCGAGCTGGCGTCGATTGAATTCCGCCAGCCGCTCGTCGAGATAATCGCCAACCAGAGCGATCGTCAGATCTCCCGCGCCATCGACTACCTTGACGCCGAAACCGCGGAGCGCGTCTGCGAGTTCCTCTTTGCCAGCGACGCCCAGCGACTCGATCGCCACGTCGACCTTTTGCAAATTCTCAGCCGCGGCGGCGGGATTGAGGCCGAGACTTCCCCAATAGGCGGCCGTCACATCCTGCGCCGCGGCGGAAGAAACGACGAAGCGCCGATCGATCAGCCGCCTGAAAGCTTCCTCGATCTTGGTTACGGGAAATTCGGCGGAGAGGGCATGAAGGATAGACGCCTGATCCTCGCCCGCGGCGATGCGTTCGGCGAGTTCGCAATAGAGCGCGCCGCGCAGAAAGAATTTTCTATTCTCGGAATAGAGACAGACGACGTCGGGCGGAAAGATATAGACGGCGTAATTCGGCGCAAAGCGAAGCGCGCCCCCGACACGTTCCTGCGATTGTCGCGTGGGCGCTTCTATCGCCATCCGTCGACCGCCAACCTCACACTAGGTTTATTCGCCGGCGACGCGGCGGAAAGTTTTCCAGCCGAAGCAGCAATCCCAGATTCGGCAAGATGTCCACAAGCGGCCGCCGCGGGCTCTAATTGATCCCCGCGGCGCAAGCCTGTCTCACTGCAAAAGTGGTAGAACTGAAGGCCTCAGGCTCCGCAGCCCCTGCAACCTCTGCAGCCGCGGCAACCGCGACAACCTCTGCAGCCGCATCCGCGGCAGCCTCGACAGCCCCATCCCCATCCCCACCAGGCGACGGTTTCAGGTTTGGCTGCCTCCACATCCTCACGGTCGAACAGACGGAAGGAGCTGAGGCCGACGTCGAAAACTTCCTGTTCATGGATATCGACGTCCATGAAGCGCATATTGCTGGTCGCCGGCTCGGTCGCGGCTTCTGCCGGAGTGCTCTCGATGTAGGCGCCGCCTGCGAGCGAGAGAGACACGCCGATGACGCCAAGCGCCTTCTTGCCTCGATGTGGGTCTTGAGAGTGGTCCGATGAACGCGCCATTATCTACCCTCCCAAAAAATCAAAATCCGCAGTCCCAACGGGGTTAGTGTAGCACTCGACCCTACGTCGTCAATGCCGTCACTCGCTTGCCGCGCTCGCGGTAGCCTGACGGCGCCCTGCTTCACCTTTCCGACGTCACGCAAATATCGCCCAAGAAAACGGCGTCAAGACCGGCTCCGCGAAAGGTCGCCACGGCGTCAGCGGGGCTGCAAACGATCGGCTCGTTGTCGTTGAAGGAAGTGTTGAGCACGAGCGGCACGCCGGTTCGCTCGAAAAATCGCGAGATCAGGGCGTGATAGCGTGGATTTGCGGCGCGTCGCACGATCTGGACGCGCGCGGTCCCGTCCTCATGGATGACGGCGGGAATGCGCGCCGCGCAACCGGGTTTTGTCGGGCAGGCGAAAAGCATGAATTCGTGGCTTTGCGAAGGAGCGCCAAGGTCAAACCAATCTTCTGCATGTTCCGCGAGGACGCTCGGCGCAAAGGGCCGAAAGTCCTCGCGATGCTTTACCCGCTGATTGAGGATGGCGCGCGTGTCCGGCCTGCGCGGATCGGCCAGCAGCGATCGATTGCCCAGCGCGCGCGGCCCGAACTCCATCCGCCCCTGAAACCAGCCGACAATATTGCCGTCGGCGATCATCTCCGCGGCCTCCCGCGGCGCATCCTTGCATTTGCGGGGTTTCAGCCCCGCGGCGCGGACGGCCGCGAGCGCCTCGCGCTCATCATATTCGGGGCCGAGATAGGGCGTTGCGCCCCCCGTCGGGCGCTTCGCGCCGCGCTCCGCGCAATGTGCGACAAGGGCCGCGCCAATCGCCGTTCCGGCGTCGTGCGGCGCCGAAGGAATAAAGATGTCGCTGAAGGCGCTCGCTCGCGCGATCCGCGTATTGGTCACGCAGTTGAGGGCGACGCCGCCGGCAAGACATAGGGCGCCGCCTCCCGCTTCCCGTTCAAGACGGCGCAGGAGCGAAAGCGCCGCAAGGTCGGTCGCATCCTGCAGCGCGGCCGCGACATTCATGTGGTGCGGCAGAAAATCGCCGTCGGGCGCCCGCCTCGGTCCGAAGAGTTCGTCGAGGCCGCGCGGTTCGATTGATTTGAATCCAATCGTCTCAGGGTCTACCGCATAGCCCTGCTCCGTCACTTCAATGATCGACGCGAACTCCCGCCGGAAGACGCTTGGGTCGCCATAGGCGGCAAGCCCCATGACTTTTGCGGCGTCGTAAGCCGAGAAGCCGAGATAGACGCTCGTGTGCTCCCAAACGAAGCCGAGAGAATGCGGATAGGAAAGGCTTGCGAGGACGTTGATATGATTGCCTTCGGCACGCGCCAGCATTGTGCAATCGGCCTCGCCGATTCCGTCGACTACCAATATTGCGGCTTTGTCGAAGCCTGAAGGATAATAGGCGGAGGCGGCGTGCGCGAGGTGATGGGGCACGAATTTGAGCGCCTTGCCGAAGCGGCGGCCCATTAGTTTAGCTACGGCGTCGTCAATCTCGTCCAGCCAACGCAGAAACACCTCTTCAAGACCGCTCTCAGGCCACCATTCGGATCGAAATTTCGTGCGGCGCAGCCGCGGCTCGAAGGAATAGGCGACGACGTCGATATCGTCAGGCCGCAGGCCCGCATAATCGAGACAAAACCGCACCGCCTGCTCGGGCAACACATGCGGATTATCTACTCGGGCCTCCTTGGCGTGTTTGACGCGCGAGAAGCGTTCTTCCTCGCATGCCGCGATGACCTTGCCGTCTACGACAAGCGCCGCCGATGATTCATGAAAGACAGAATTGATCCCGAGAATATTCATATAGCGGACTAACTCCCCTTGTCCCGCTCCTGTCGTGCGGCGCGTGATCTTTATTGATTTCACGAATCTGGCAAAATGACTAACGCCCGCGCGGATCCTCGAGCAGGACGTCGAGGTCAAGAGTGGAATGGACTCCGACGTCACGCTCATGCTGATCAAGGAACGCTTGCGCCGACCGGCGACCCTCGTCGCGCAGCATGCAGAGAAAATCCCATTCCGCGATCAGTTTTGAGGATGCGCTCAGTTGCGTCATCATCTCGGTCGAAATCCGGTGAATGCGCATCGCCGCCCATCGTGAACCCTCTTCATCTCCCGGGTTGGCGGCGCGGCGCAACAAGGCGATCATGCGCAGCTCCTTGAGCAAAACCGCATTGAATGACACTTCGTTAAGGCGGTTCAATATCTCGGTCGCGGATCGAAGCGTATTCTTGCGTTCGATAGGATTGATTTGGATAAGGATTGTATCGGTCGACTCGCATTCCCGGACAAGCGGCGTGATCGTTGGATTGCCGGAATAGCCGCCATCCCAATAGGCTTCGCCATCGATCTCAATAGCCTGAAACATGGTCGGCAGACACGCCGAAGCAAGAAGCGCATCTGCTGTTACATCCGCGTTTCTGAACACGCGGGCGCGGCCAGTCGAGACGCTTGTGGCGGTGACAAAAAGCTTTATCCCCGCACCCGCAAGCCGGTCGAAGTCCACGACTTCCGCCAGAATCTCGCGCAGCGGATTAACGCCCTTCGGATTGAGGGCATAGGGCGAGAATAAACGCGACATGATGTCGGTCGCAACGAAGAAGGGGGAACCATCCAGCGTCCAGCGGCCCATCAACACGTCGAGAGGATTGCGCTGCAACGGACTGAGTCGCGCCGCCTCCGATACGCGTCGCCAGAAAAGTTCGAGCGCCGCGCGCGCGCCGTCCGCCCCGCCATCAATATAGCCGCTGATCAGCGCCGCCGCGTTCATCGCTCCGGCCGACGTGCCCGATATTCCTTCGATCTGAAGCCAGGGCTCTTCCAGCAAGCGGTCCAGAACGCCCCAGGTGAACGCGCCATGAGCGCCGCCGCCTTGTAAGGCGAAATCGACAAGAACGGTGTCGCGCGTCATAGCCGCAAGGCTCCACCTCTGCGTCAGCGACCTATTTATGCGATGCCGGCAAATTGCCGGCACCCAATTCAGAGTGCATATTGTCCAGAAAACGCCCCTCGATCGAGGAGGTCGGGTTCGAATTTTACAATCTAGATAGGCCTGAGGCGACGGCGACTGAGCGCGTCTCGCTCAGATCAATTGTCTCATCCTGAGCGAGTTGGGAATAGCTTCACTGGATCGCCATCCGCGCATATCGGAGGGATCGGTGGTAGCGGAGGTCCGCTACAGCCATTCCCCCCCAATGGAACTTGCTGAATTTCTTCTTCGATTATAGGCGGGTCTGTCTGCCAGCTCGCGAGTTAAGTAGCAGAGCAAGACGTGAGAATAGCGCTATCCTCGCCATGATCGGCGGCGTTTGGCGCTTGGTGGACGACAAAGCGCCGGTCACGCAACCAATTCGCGCGAACCTCGCACAAGGTTACGTCAAATCAAGCGCCCATTTGGTCTGATTCCGCCGCGGTAGACGCCGCTCGGAATTGGGCGAGTTCCGCCTCGAGTTTGGCGATCCGCGAGGCGAGCGGCGGCGTCATCTCACGAACCTCTTCAACAGAGAAGCGTTCGGTGATGTAAGGAAAGCCGAACAAAGGTTTGGGCGAAAGCGAAGTTGACGCCTCGTCTTTCTTCGTGGCGTTCCGCGCTTTCGCTAAACCTCGATCGCTTGCGACAAATTTTTCTAGCATCGGCGCAATGAGTTTTGCCGGCTCGATAGTCTTGCCTGTTTCCTTTGCGAGAAACTCTGCATAGGCGATCAAATTTCGATGCAGTGCGGCTGGCAGTGCGATTGTGAGTTTCACTGGCTCGTTGTCATCGATCGTGGCGAGTTTCAACTTGCGCGCCCTTGATAGGGAGCGAGGACAAGATCGCGCGTGATAATTACGCGGACCGGAAAGCCTGGGCGGATCGTCAGCGTCATCTGGATATGAGATTGCGACGACGATTAATTGGCCAGTTTGATCGAGGCTCTGGGCGCCGACACGCCGCAGCGCTTGAATCAGCGCGCTTTCATCGCCCGTGGCGCCGAGTTGTGCTCCGACGCCGAGAACGGTCGAGAGCGCCGCGGCGGCATGGGCGAGTCGCGGCCAATGATGATCGACTTCATCTTCAAGCCCGGAATAGCCCGATGCCTCAGCTCCGGGCTGATGCTCGAGAACGATCGAACGGCCATCGGGAAGAATGAGTCGGCTCCAGACGAGGAGCACGCGAGACTGACCGAAGGCGTTTTGCGAGTCATAGAGGCCGATTAGCTTCGAGCTTTGCGGGATCGGCGCTTATATGACGGCGCTAGGAGACCGGATCGAGTTTGACACTTCAGCCCATCAACGCGACGACGACCAGACCGGCACAGCCTTGGTTATAACGGAACGTCGACTGCCAAGATCGGCGACTGGGCGTTTTCGGCCGGAGCCTATATCACCGGCTCAAGCGACGGGCGTCAGTTCAAGTTCGTGAACCCCGCTGACGAACACGGTTTCTCGGTGGACATTAGCGACTGGAACAACTCTCAGCGGACGAACTTCTGATGCGGCGCTTCATCCCCGTATGCTTGCTGTTGACGTCCTGCCTGGTTCCACGCGTCGCTTATCATTCGCGCCATCGGAGATCGTGATGCTGGGCGACCAGACAAGCCGCGGGGCTGTCCGCGACGTCGAAACCAAAACGTCTGCGCCCGACGCGGCCGTGGGACTGACGGAAGCTGAAGCGGCGCGGCGGCTTGCTGAATACGGCGAGAATGCCCTCGTCGAACAGCGGATCGGAGCGTTCGAGCGGCTTGCTGGATTTTTCTGGGGCCCAATTCCCTGGATGATCGAAGCGGCGGCCGTGCTCTCGGGTATCGTGCGGCACTGGGCGGATCTCGCCATCATCGTAACCCTGCTGCTAGTCAACGCCGGGGTTGGTTTCTGGCAGGAATACAAAGCGGATAACGCTATCGCCCTGCTGAAGCGGCGCCTTGCGTTGAAGGCGCGCGTGCGCCGCGACGGCGAATGGAAAGATATCCCCGCAACGCGGCTGGTCCCGGGCGATCTCGTCGAAATTAAACTCGGCGACATTATCCCCGCCGACGTGAAGCTTCTGTCCGGAGCCTATCTGAGCGTCGACCAGTCCGCCCTTACGGGCGAATCGTTGCCTGTCGACAAGAAAGCGGGAGACGTCGCCTACTCAGGTTCGATCGCGCGGATGGGCGAGATGACGGCGCTCGTCGCCGCCACGGGCATGAATACCTATTTCGGCCGCACCGCCCGACTTGTCGAACAGGCCAAGACCGTTTCGCACTTCCAACGGGCCGTGCTGCGGATCGGCAATTTCCTGATTTTGATCACGATCGGCCTCGTCGCGCTCATCGGAATCGTTGCGCTTTATCGCCACGATCCGCTTATCGAAACCATCGAATTCGCCCTCATCCTGACAGTGGCCTCGATCCCCGTCGCGCTGCCCGCCGTTCTCTCCGTCACCATGGCGGTCGGCGCAGAGCGGCTAGCCAAGTTGAAAGCGATCATCTCCCGGCTGGTCTCCATCGAGGAAATGGCCGGCATGAACCTGCTGTGCTCGGACAAGACCGGCACGCTTACGAAGAATGAGCTCACGCTTGGCGACCCATGGCTCGCGCCAAACGCCAAAGGCGATGAGCTGATGCTGGCGGCAACGCTTGCGTCGCAGCGAGACGCCCCTGACGCTATTGACGCGGCGATCCTCTCGGCCGCGCCGACCGCCGCGGCGCTGTCCGGCTATAAGCTGCTCGCCTTCCATCCCTTCGATCCCGTCGCGAAGCGAACCGAGGCCGAGATCGAGCGCAATGGCGCAACGCTTAAAGTGGCCAAGGGCGCACCGCAGGTCATCTTCGATCTCTGTGGGCTCGATGGCGAAGAGCGACGCTTGGCCGCGGCGCAGGTCGAGGCCGATGCGGCTAAGGGCTTGCGCACTTTGGGCGTGGCGCAAACTGATGCTGGCGGCCAATGGCGCTTCTTGGGATTGCTGTCGCTCTTCGACCCCCCGCGTGACGACTCGGCTCAGACGATCGCGGCGGCGCGTGCGATGGGCGTCGACATCAAGATGGTGACGGGCGACCATGAGGCTATCGCCAAGGAGATCGCCGGCAAACTCGGGCTCGGTCAAAAGATCGTCGTAGCTGAGAAGGTTTTTGGAGACGACGCGGGCAAAGACAAGCTCGCGGCTATTCTTGCCGCCGACGGCTTCGCGCGGGTCTTTCCTGAGCATAAGTTCGAGATCGTTGATGCTCTGCAGAAGGCCGGGCGCATCGTCGGCATGACCGGCGACGGCGTCAATGACGCGCCGGCGCTGAAGCAGGCCGATGTCGGCATTGCCGTTAGCGGCGCGACTGACGCTGCGCGCGCGGCGGCCGACCTCGTACTGACGGCGCCGGGCCTCTCTGTCATTACCACCGCGATCGAGGAGGCGCGCCGCATCTTCGAGCGCATGACGAGCTATGCGACCTACCGCATCGCGGAAACCGTGCGCGTCCTTTTGTTCATGACCGCGAGCATATTAATTCTCAACTTTTACCCCGTCACGGCGATCATGGTCGTGCTGCTCGCGCTGCTCAACGACATTCCGATCATGATGATCGCCTACGACAATGCTCCTTTCGCGGCGCAGCCCGTGCGCTGGGACATGACGCGCGTCCTAACCATTGCGACGGTCCTCGGCGTCTATGGCGTATTGGAAAGCTTCGGCCTCTATTGGATCCTGCGCGACTATCTCACGCTGTCGCCATCCGTCGTGCAGCCGTTGATCTTCCTGAAGCTGCTCGTCTCGGGCCACATGACCATCTATCTCACCCGCAATAAAGGACCGATCTGGGAGCGGCCATGGCCGAGCTGGAAGCTCGTCCTCCCATGCGAGACTACCCAGGTCCTGGGTACGCTGACCGTCGTCTATGGCTGGTTCATGGCCCCGACGGGCTGGCCGCTCGCGCTCATGGTCTGGGGCTATACGCTGATCACCTTCTTTGGGGCGAGCGCCGCCAAGCTCGCCGCCTACCGCCTCCTGGAGTATCGTTCTGGCAGGCAGGCCCGGCATCTCGCTCGCGTCGAGCTCGCCCGCGCCGGGCGCCCAATCGCCCCTGAATTCCAGTCGACGCTAGCGGCTGCAATCGCCTTGGCCGGCCTCGCGGCCGGAGCTTTTTGGCTCATGGAGCGGACGACGGCTCCGGGCGGATATGTCACCGAAGCCATCGATCGTGGCTCGGTCGTCCGCACCGTTGAGGCGAGAGGTTTCGTGGAGCCGGCTGAGACCTTTCTCGTGACTCCACGCGTTTCGGGCGCCATCGAAGCCATCTATTGTGACGTCGATACGCAAGTCAAAAAAGGCCAGGCATGCGCCAGAATTGATCCGACGAGATTCGAAGAAGCGGTTGCGGGCGCAAAGGCTGACATCGCGATAGCGCAGGCGCGACTTCAGGAGGATCGTGTCGCCCTCTCAAAAGCAAAACTCGTTTTGGAAAGAGATCGACGGCGACGGGGGCGGCGTCGCATTTCGAATGATGAATTCAGCGACCATAAGCTGGCGTATGATTCTGCGAATGCGAAAATTGCTTTCGACGAAGCCGCGGTCACCCAAAATCAAGCTTCCTTGAAAGCCGCGCAAACCGACCTCGCCAGCGTTGATCTCATTACGCCCGCTCCGGGAATCATTGTCTCGCGCCACATCGCGCTAGGCCAAATCGTCTCCCCGACAGCGGAAGCGCCCGCCCTCTTCACAATCGCTGGCGACATGGCGCGGATAAGGGCCGTCGCTCATGTCGCCGAGCAGGATGCGGGCGAGATCAAGCCCGGCGACAAAGCGACACTGACATTGGATCGTCTCCCCGGTCGTTCCTTCAAATCGGCAGTTGTCGAGGTCCGGCTGAAACAAACGACGCAATACGCAACGACCTACGATGTGTTGCTTCGAACCGACAGTTCGCAATTGGCGCTGAAGCCCGGCGTGGCCGCCACGATCCAAATCATTACGGCGCGACGTGACGACGTGCTGCGCGTCCCCGACGCTGCGCTCGGATTTCTGCCGAAGGGCGTTGCGGCGCCTTCGCCTAGCGCGGGGGAAAGCCTGCTGTGGATCCTGCGCGACGGAAAGCCGACGCCAGTGCTTCTGACGCTTGGACTGAGTGACGGCAAATACTCAGAGATCGTGGGCGGCGAGCTAAGAACTGGCGACCGCGTTATCGTCGCCGGACATTGACGCCAAGGTCTCCTTGAAACCTTTGCTGCGCTCGAACGCCGCTTATGGCCTCGCGATCCTGCGCGCAGCCAATAGCGCGACGCTTCACAAGGGCCCGACATTCATGCTCGGCGCTTCAGGACCCGCGAGGCCCGACACCTAGCGGGAAGATTAGATCTAGCTGTTGCTCTCGAGGAGGAGGCTTAGGCAAGATGGACGCCGCCGGATTGCGGCTGAGCGCGCCGGCTTAGAGAGAGCAGACTACGACATGTCCAACACTCCTCCGGGCCCGCGCGCGCCAAGGGCGAACAATGGATTCGTCTCCTTATTGGAGACGATGGCGAGTCTGTTGCGACTTTCCCATCAGCGCTCCGCATTAGCCTCTCTCGTCGTTGGTCTTGTAGGGGTTATCGGCGCGACTGCCTATGCACAGGTCAAACTCAATGCCTGGAATCAGCCATTTTATGACGCGATCGAACGAAAGGATTTGTCGACCTTCTTTAATCAGCTCGGCGTTTATGGGGTAATTGCCGGCTCCTTGCTGATCCTAAATGTCTCACAGACTTGGCTAAATCAAACGCTGAGAATGAAATTGCGAGAAGGGTTGACGCGCGATCTGTTCGAGCAGTGGCTAGTACCCAGGCGCGCTTTTCTCCTCGCCGGCGCTAGCGATCTTGGCGAAAATCCAGACCAACGCATCCACGAGGATGCCCATCGTCTTGCGGAGCTTTCAACAGACCTCGGCATAGGACTCTTCCAGGCCTCCCTCCTTGTCGCAAGCTTTATCGGCGTTTTGTGGAATCTTTCGACGGGCGTGACCTTCCATTTAGGCGAACGGAGTTTTGCCATTCCGGGCTATATGGTGTGGGCCGCCCTTCTTTATGCCGCCATCGCTTCTTTCGCGACCTGGCGTTTCGGCAGGCCGCTCATTGATTTAAATGCGACGCGGTACGCGCGTGAGGCCGAACTTCGCTTCGCGTTGGTCCACACTGCCGCGCATTGCGAAGGCATTGCTGTTTACCGCGGCGAGCGCGAAGAGCGGGCGCGCCTAGATGGCGAACTCGACCGTCTTCTTGCAGTCCTGAAGAAACTCGTCACTGCGATGACCCGGCTAACTTGGATGACCGCGGGCTATGGCTGGTTCACGATCATCGCCCCGCTTATCGTCGCTTCTCCCGCTTACTTCGGCGGCGATCTTACCTTCGGCGGCATGCTCATGGCTGCTGGAGCCTTCACGCAGGTCCAAGCGTCTCTACGATGGTTCGTCGATAACACCGGCCCCATCGCGGATTGGCGGGCGACGCTGCTGCGCGTCGGCGCTTTTCGTTTGGCGCTGCTGCAAATGGACACAGTCGGAACAGGTGATGAGCGCATCAAACTATCGACGGTAGAGACCGGCGAGCTCGTGCTCGACGATCTGATAGTACTGTCTCCAGCGGGCCGCATAATTTTGAGCGAGTCCCACCTAAAAGTTGCGCCGGGCGAGCGTGTCCTTGTCGCGGGCGGGGTCCGTTCGGGCAAAACAAGTCTATTTCGTGCAGTGGCGGGATTGTGGCCTTGGGGCAGCGGCAAGATCGAACTGCCGACGACGACAATGTTTCTGGCGAAACGGCCTTATATCCCCGAGGGATCGTTGCGCGAAATTCTTGCCTATCCCTCGAAGCCAGAAACCTTCTCCGATACGGAATACCAAGTTGCGCTTTCTCGTCTAGGACTTTCTTATCTCATTGAATCACTCGATCTCAGGTCGCATTGGGACAGGGATCTTACCGATCCCGAGCAGCAGGGCCTCGCCTTCGGGCGACTGCTGTTGCAAAGGCCCGCTTGCGTCGTCGCCGATACGGCGATCGAGACGCTTCCCGTACCCTTGCGCGCGGCCGTATTGGAGATTTTTGACCAGGAGCTGGCCGGAGCAGCGCTTCTTTCGATCGGTAGCGAATGCGAAAAGAGCGCATTCTATACGCAGGTTGTCGAGCTCTCATTGGAGCGTGGCGGTCAGCGTCTAAAGACGCCTGACCGCCCAGGGCGACGGCCTTCCAATGCGTCATTATCGAAAGCGACAAAGGTCGCGGAGTAGGAGCGCAGGTTTCATCTTTTTACTGAAGTCGGGGTCGATTGAACGAAGCCGCTGTAGCGTCGCCATTTGAGACACACGACGAGTCGCTTCCATCTGCGCTCAATCCGAACGGGCCAAAACAATAACGTCCGCGTGATACACAACAAGGATGGCCGGCCCAGGAGGCGGAGGATGAACCAGGAGCAGAACGGACTCTTGGAGTGGACGAGGAAGCAGCATCGATTCTGCGCAAAGGCGATGCTGCGCGCAATTTCCGCGACGAGCTTGGTGAAGCGACGGCTCGCTTTGGGGCAGACAATCCACCCCGCGCGCGGTTCGATCCTGGCTTCGCCCGAGATGGCGGCGTACGATCCGAATCCCGACTATTTCTTTCACTGGCTGCGCGACTCCGCGATCGCCGCCGATGCGCTGCGCGAAGCCATCGAAGGCAAAACGCTGGACCCCTCCGAAGTCCAGCATCTTGTCGACTTCGTCGCTTTCAGCCTGAAGCTTTGTCAGCTGGACGGCCCGTCGTTCCTGCAGCGTGGCGGCTATCCCGAAACTGTCGAGCCTTCCTTTCTTCAGCATCTGCGCGCGCGCGCGGAAATTGCCGCAATCGCCGGCGACAGGGCGCTCGGCGAAGCGCGCTACAATGCTGATGGAAGTCTCGACGTGCTGAAGTGGGGTCGCCCGCAAGATGACGGTCCTGCGCTGCGCGCGCTTGCGGTGATGCGCTTCTTCTCGCTCGACGCCTTTCGAGCGCGGGCGGGGGAACCCGCTTTGGCGCTCTTGCGCGATGATCTCGACTATACGCTTTCGCACTGGCGACTGCCCTGTTGCGATCTGTGGGAGGAATGCATCGGCTTCCATTACCACACGCGTCTCGTCCAGCAGGCGGCGCTTGCCGAAGGCGCAAAATTCCTGACCGCGCGGGGCGATACGATGCGCGCGGCGGCCTGCGCCGCCGCCGCAGTCGCGCTTCTCGCTGAGCTCGATCGGCATTTCGATCCCGAGGATGGCGTCTATCGCGGCCGTCTGACCGAAACGGACGCGGGCCGGGACGCGTCGCCGCCGCGGCGTCTCGACATCGCCGTCATCCTCGCGACCGTCCATGCGGGTCGACGCGCGGGGCCGCATAGCGTCGTCGATCCCAAGACGCTCGCGACGCTGGCGGCGCTCGAGCGCCTGTTCGAGAAGGAATATCGAATAAACCACGGCCGTCCCGCCAATTGCGCGCCGGCGCTCGGCCGATATGCCGGCGACAGTTATTTCAGCGGGGGCGCCTATTACTTTTCGACTCTGGGCGCGGCGCAATTTTGCTTTCTACTCGCGCAGGCCGCAGCCGAGGGAGAAGAAATCGTCGTCGCCGAGCAAAGCCGCGCGCCGCTCGCCGCGCTTTTGCAGGCGCCCGCTGAGTCGCTCGCGAACGGCACGCTTGCGGAAGAACTTCGCGAACCATTGGCGGCGGCGGCGCTTCGCCGCGGCGACATGTTCCTTGCGACGGTGCGCCGCTTTACGCCGGCGTCGCGCGAACTGGCCGAACAATTCAGCCAATATGACGGGACGCCGACATCGGCCGACAATCTCACCTGGAGCTACGCCTGCTTTATCCTGGCCCATGCCGCGCGCCGGCGCGCCGCCCGCGCGATCGACGCGCGCAACGACAGCTAGCAAATTCTCAACGACAGGCGGTTTACGCCATCCGTCATCCGGCTCAGCGCCGCCGCTATCGGAATTTCGGCGGCGCCGAGCCGGTAGGGGTTGGCGCGACGCTCGAAGGGCAAATCGGCGCCGTTGAGGTTCACGCCGATCAGCCCACAGCCGATGCGCGCGATCCTGTAGCTTACCTCGAAGGGACGGCCGAAGAGCGCGACTTCAATCCGCAAGCCATCCAAGCTTGGTGGGATCGCCGGGTCGAGGACGAGCGCCGAATTTTCCTGGGTCAGTCCGAGGAAGCAGCAGAGGATCAAGCGGACGGCGACGCCTGGGCCGCTGGAATAGACCCGCCAGCCGCCCTCCGTCGGAATGGTCCCCAGCATGACGCCTCTGTACTGATCACGAGCCTCGTAGCGGTCGGCAAAAGCGGCGTCGGAGCTGGTGAAGTAGCAATTCGCCTGGCGCAGCGCCGCAGAGGGGATGAGACTGTGCACGCCGATCGGGTTCGCTTGGCAAAGCGCGCGAAAGAACCCCTCCGCGTCGCCGTAACGCCACAACGCCTCCGCGTAGCGTAAATGAGCGTGGGTGTACATCAGGCCAATTTCGCGGCCAAAGAAGGCGGCGCTTTCCGCCCGCCGAAAATATTTTTGCAGGCCGCCACGATATTCCATCGGCTGGTCGAACAGTCTGGCTCCATCTGGCGCCGTCAGATGACGCTCGATCAGCGTAAGATGCTCGCGCGCCTGTTCGGGCGTGAACAGGCCGCTGATAATCGCGTGAACCATGGGAATCAGGCGGTAGGAAACGCCGGTCGCCGCATCGCGCGGATGCAGTAGATACTCGACATCGTCCGTCCCTTGGAAAAAGGCGAGACCTGCAAGCACGCCATCGACGATCAAGAGGCGCTGAAAGTCCCTTCGCACGCGTTCGGCCTGGCTACGCAGATGCGCCGCCTCAACCATCAGGCCCAATTGCTGATATGCGTCAGCGAGCGCGACAACAGTCTGATGGTATAGCGTCACCGTCCAGGAGCTGCAGAGATTTTCGCGCATGCTGGCGTCGACAGGCTGCAGGGAGTCGTTCCAGTCGCCGCGACCATAGGCGGCGAGATCGGTCCCGCAAATAACGCGGCGTTCGATGAGAGTCAGCGCCCGCTCGACATGCCGTCCTATCGTCGACCGCTCGGTCGCCGCGTTTTCTTCGCCAAAGAAAAGCGCCTCCTCATCGAGAATCGACTGATCCCCGGACGCGCAGAGATATTTCGCAAGCGCCAGCAGCGGCCAGAACACGATGTCGCCATGGGAGTCCTCGGCGCGCCTGCATCTGTCCCGTTCGAAGACCCCGAACCATTGTGGCCAATCGCCGTCCGGGTTCTGTTGGCGAAATACGCGCAGCAGAAGGTCGCGCAACGGCTCGAAGCGGCCGAGCGCCAAGAGCATCTCGACGGGTCCTTGGGCGACATCGCGGGCGCCCCAGCCGCCGCCGGAAAATTGCTCGAGGCCACGCGGCGCGAGGTAATGGACGAGCGCGTTTTGCGCAAACCAGGGCAGGATTTCGCCGAGCCGCGCAGCGTCCTTACCCAGAGGGCTACCGTCGGGCGCGAAGATGTGGAGTCCCAGCGACATGCCTCGCCAATAGCAATCGGTTTCCATGCCTGCCGCCAGCCCGAGCGGCAACAGGCGACCCTGGATACGAAAGCAGATCGAGCTGGCGGGCGCGACGATGAGGCACAGGAACGGCTCACCCCTTGAGACGCCGTCAGGAAAGAGCGCTTCATCTCCGGCGACCCTTTCGAGGGATGCGCCAGGCAGCAGATCGATACGGAAGCCGCCATGGGGAAACCGCCTCCCGACCTCGCTGTTCACGTCCGGTCGAACGAACACGCCTTCGCCGTCCCGCTCATAGCGCGCCGCCGCGTCGACGCCGTCGTCGCCGTCGAGGGCGATGCGGTTCGACAGGAGAAAGCGCAGCGGCGCTCCGGAGAGAACGACGATGGAGAGACGCAGCTCATGGGTCTCGGTGAGCGCACGGCTCTCGACCCGGATCAGTCCCGCCTCGTGCTTGTAATACCAGCGGCAGGCTTCCGGCGTCATTTCGAAGGCCGAGGGCTCGTCGAGCAAGCGCCAGCCATTGCCGGCGCCAACGAACAACCGCTGGCCATGCGAGCGGAATAGGCCGAGATAACTGCGGGTCGTGGACAGAAACCGATTAATGCTTACGTGACCCTGGGTCAGCATCGAATTGAACACGCCAAACATCCAGACGGTCGAGGTCATCGCCGCCTCGTCGGGAATGAGACCGCCGCCGGTGCGCAGGATATGTCCATGGGGCCGCAGCACGGCGCGTTCTTTGGCCTTGAGCGCGACATGGCTGCGCTCGCCGGTAAAGAAGGATAGAAGGCGGCCGTCCTCGCGCTCCGCTTCCCGCATATCATCGCCGAACAGATTTACGATCTCGGCTTCACTCAGCTCTATGACGTCGAGAAGAGGCGCAGAGGAGAACAGGCTCGGCGGGACGGAAGCGTCTTGTCCGCTAGCGTAGTTGGAGCAGTGGGATTTTGCTTCGGGCAGCGCCAGAGCCAGATCGACGAAAGCCAAATCCGCGGGCGACGTCGCCGCCGGATGATCCCGTTCCAGCCAACCAAAGAAGCCGCACTCCGCTCGTTCTCCTTGCGCCAGCGAGATCGGCGCGTCCTGGATAGCGGCAAGAGAATGCTCATGTTGGAGACGTTTGCCAGGCAGCCCCCGCGTCAGCGCGGCAGGGACTCCCCCAGCGCGCGTCGAAAGACCGTAAACCTGCAAGGCGTCAGTGGCGAAACTGACGCCGCGCCGCAGAGAGCCGATAATGCACCACGGGTTGCGTCCGCCGGCATGCTGGTTCTGGCGGGAGGCGACGACGACGCCCCGCTCCGGGTGAAACAGAGGCGAATGATCGACATATTGGCTGACATAGTATTCGTTCGACCGCGCCGCGCCGTAATCGGCCAGCGCCAAGTCCTGCACATAGATGAGATCGAAGGTTTGGGAGATTTTGCCGCGATTTTCCAGCGCAAGACGCCAGAACCATGAGGCAGCGGATGAAGAAAGAAGGAGCGTCAGCGTAAAGCTGATATCCCGCCATTCGCCCACAAGCTTCATGCTGCGACTGTCGAAGAGCACCGCCTTTCGGCTCAGCGGCGCGAGCAAGCCGATCGCCTCGCCCTGGCCGTCCAGTCGTCGCAGATAGATGTTGGCCGGTCCGCCCTCGATTTCATCGCCGAGGAACAGATTGACTAGGACCCCTTGATGAGACATGCGCTGGATCGAGCCGTTGGCATTTGCTTTCACGGTCAATCCGCATTCGCTCTCCAAGCGGCGGCGATTCATAGTCGGCGGGCTGTCCTCCATGCGGGCGGCGACCCTTCGTTTTGCGATGTAGCGCCGGCGCGCAACCAAACTCGCGCACCCTCGCCGAGCCTGAGCCTCGTCCCGGCGGCTCAAAGAACCAACTATATATCGAAGCCTAGGCGTAATGGCCGAAGTCCGCAGCCTTCCAAAGGAGAGCCATGAACGTCCCGCGGAAAGCGATGTGGAAGGCGAGCGCCAGCAGCGATGTTCCGAGTCATGCGATCGACGATCGCTACGCCACGATCTGGGTCTCAGATCCCGCAGAAAAGCCCTGGCTCGAGATCGATCTCGGCGTCGTCGCCACGCTCGGCGGATTGGAAATCTACTGGGGTCATCGGTCGGCGCGCGAATATACGTTCGCAGGCTCGCTGGACAGCGAGGCTTGGACGAATCTTTGCGCTACTCGACATGGCGAGGGTGGACAGGAGGTTTTCGGCTTCCCGCCGGCAGAGGCCCGCTTCGTGCGCTGGAGCTGCGAAAACCCAGAGCGCCGGCCAGGTCCAGAGATCGTGGAAATCAACCTCTATGGGCCCGCAGACGCAGTTTCGACACTGGAGGAGGGCCGGATTACCGCTCTCGGCCATGCGCCGGTCAGGCTCGCGGCGGGCGAAAGCATCACCGTCGATCTCGGCTATGTCCGATCGGTGGTGGGGACGCTGGTGGAATGGGGAGAGGCTTACGGAACGGACTTCTCGGCCTATCTCTCCGACGATGGCAAAGTATTTCGCGAGCTCGGTCGCATCACGACCGGAGAAGGCCAAACCGACAGTTTCTGGTGGCCCTACGCGGCCAGCCGCTACATTCGCCTGACCGTGCATGCGGCGAGCGCGCCTGACGGCGCAGTCGTCAACGAGCTCAAGCTCCGTATCCTCGACCGAGATCGAATGCCCATCGGCCAATTAGAGCGGGCGGCGCGCGCGGGACGCGGCGATCTCTACCCGCAATCGCTGCTCGGGCGCCAAGTCTATTGGACCGTGCTGGGAGAGTTCGAACAAACGGAAGAAGCTCTTTTCGACGAATACGGCAATCTCGAACCCCGACGCGGATCGGCCCAAATCATGCCCCTGCTTCGCGTGGGGGCAAAACTCATCGGCGCTCCCGCGAGCGAACAAATCCGCTGCTCTCTCGAAAGCGGCTCGCTGCCTATCCCGAGCGTCATTTGGTCTGCGCTAGACATAGAGATTCGGGCGACCGCCCTAGCCCATGCCGGTCAGGCGTTGGTCGAGTATCGGATCGTCAACCACAGCGGCGCGCCTCGCGACGCAGCGCTCGTGCTGGCGGTGCGGCCGGTTCAGATCAATCCTTATTGGCAGCATGGGGGCCACACGCTCATCGACGCCATTTGCGTCGAGGGCCGGGAAGTGCGGGTCAACGATCGTGTCCATGCCGCATTTTCGCGCGACCCCGACGTCGTAACCGTCGCGGACTTCGACAACGGCGACGTCGTTAGGCTCGTCGAAAACGGCGCGAGAGCGACGGACCGGAGCCTGCGCTCGGAGTCAGGCCTTCTCAGCGCCGCCTTGGAGTTCGCTTTTTCTCTTCCGCCTGGCGCGAGCGACGCCGTCATCGTCGCCGCGCCTCGTCAGGAAAGCGTCTCGCCCGACGCCAGCGTGGCGTTCTCCGCCGTCTGCGAAAGCGTCGCCGATGGCTGGAGGAGGAGGATCGGCCCCAGGAGAATCACAGTCGGCGATCGGGAGGTTACCGAGACGGTGGAAGCGCAAACCGCGCTGATCCTCGTGAACGCGACGCGATTCGCTTTCAAGCCCGGTCCGAGAAATTATGACCGCGTATGGATACGCGACGGCTCCGCCCAAGCGCTCGCCTTGCTCTGGGCTGGTTTGATCGATGAAGCCAAAGCCTTCGTCCTCTGGTACTCGAAACGAATTTGCGCTAACGGCATGGTTCCGCCCATCCTCAATGAGGATGGTGCCCTCAACCATGGTTATGGAAGCGGAATCGAGTTCGACGCCCAGGGCGAGTTCGTCGGCATCGCGACGCAGGTTTATCGGATATCGAAGGATCGCGCCTTCCTCGCCGCCATTTTCGAACCCGTGGTCCGAGCGACCCGTTTCATCGAAGAGCTTTGCGCTCAAACCAATGCGCTGCATGGGCCAGAATCCCGATTTCATGGGCTCTTGCCCCGCTCCATCAGTCATGAGGGCTATGGCGGGCCGACTTATAGTTATTGGGATGATTTCTTCGCGTTGAGCGCTTGGCGCAATTGCGAATATCTGGCGAACGAAGCGGGTGAGAGAGAGACTGCGGCGCGCGCCAATGTAAGGGGGCAGGAGTTCGCCGCAAATCTCGCCCGCTCTCTTCGCTTGACCGCGGAGTTCCTGGGCAGAGGCCTCATCGCAGGCTCAGCCGACCGTGGCGACATTGATCCGACGTCCACCTCGATCGCCTTCGAGCCCTGCCGCGTCGAGGATGTGCTCCCTCACGAGCTCCTACAAGCGACCTACGACCTCAGCGTCGCTCGCATCAAGTCAATCAGCGCGCCGGAATTCGAGGGCGGCTTCGTGCCCTATGCCATCCGCAACCTCAACGCCTTCGTGTCGCTGGGCCGATTCGAAGACGCATTCCATCTGCTCGCCCTCGCGCTCGATTGCCGCAGGCCCAGAAATTGGCGGCATTGGGCGGAAGTCGTGTGGAGCCCGCCGCGGACGCCGCGATATATCGGCGACATGCCCCACACTTGGGTTGGGGCCGAGTTCGCCACGGCTATTCGAAGGATGTTGGTTCGAGAGAATGGCCGTACGCTCGAATTGTTCCGCGCCGTTCCTGATCAATGGTGGGAAGGAGAAGGCATAAGGCTGCAAAAGCTGCCGACAACCTTCGGCGTCGTCGATCTCCAGGCCCGTCGAGCGAATTCCACCGCGATCGTCGAACTTGCCTTGACGGGCCCGTCGCCAGACCGCGTGACGATACGCTATTCCGCGGCTCGGCGCGCTTTGGCGGATGGAAGGCCGTGCGACATCGACGGCGACGTGATTTCTTCAGCATGTTTCAGTACGCTGGCGATCGACTATTGAGCCGACCCCCGCGCGACCGAGACTGGTCGGCCCCTTGACGTTTCACCGTAAGCCGCTACCTCGTCGCTCCCAGCGACCTCCTCGATCTAAACAGCGGCGAAAGGCATGTAGATGTCGGTTTCGAGAGGCTTTGTCATGTTGCGCTTAATTGCAAGGGGACCGATAAAACCGCAACGACGCGTTTGCGGCGGCGTTGCTGGAGGAACTGCTCAGCGAATTTCCTTTCATCGACGCAGTCGACAAAACCGTAATGCTAAGCGCGATAATCACCACTGCGACGCGGGCTATGTTTCCAGTCGTGCCGGCCCGCGCCTGCACGGTGCCGGAAGCAGGAAGCGGGAAGAGCTTTCTGTCTGACCTTTGTTCGCTGATCATCAGCGGCAAGGACTGCTCGCAGCCTGTGAAAACGAGCATGAGCTGGAGAAAGAACTATCAGCGTCGCTTATCTCGGGTTGCGCTCTGACAAATCTCGACAACATGGTCGCGCCGTTGACCGGAGGCCTTTTATGTCAAACGGTGTCGCAACCGTATATCGAAGTGCGCCTCTTCGGAAAAAACGACAAGACAATCACCGTCGTCAATCGCACGACGATACAAGCTCAGCGCAATAATCTCAGCGTTCGCGATGACATGACCAGACGCGTCCTCATTGGCCAGATGGACGCTAAAGTCGAGCGTCTAGAATTGCGCGAGTTTGCGCGTAATCCGCGCGCCATGATTCTTGCTAATCGCGGCAAATATGTCGCCGCCTGCCTGACGATCGTGCGCGCCTGCGCGCTCGCTGGACGCCCTGGCAAACTCACGCCGCTAACGTGCACCGCGCTCAACCGACCAGCCACTTGCCCAGCACGAATCATTTGTCTTGAATAGTTTCGGGCCGCGCGCCAACCATTCCGGCTCCCACGACATAACGGAAACATGGCCGGAGCCGACAAGGTGGCTAAAGCCAACTCGATTGGAGATGATGGTCGCAGGGATGAACAGGAAGACAACTGCATAAACGGAGGGCAGTAGCGCGCGCGCTGGATATAGAACCCGGGACCCTCTCAGGGTGCGCACTAGTCGCACCAGTAGACCCGGCTTGTAATCTACCTTTTTTTCTTTTCGGCGCGCTGCGCCAGACGATGGACGATGCGCACTGCACCTATCCGGAAATGAAGCAGGCGGCCGCGCGTGGGCGCGTGGTCCTAAGGCGCGGCGATCACCGTGGGGTAGAGCGTGCGCGTCAAGGGATCGAGGCTGCCGAGTCCGAGAAGGATAGCGAGCCAAAGCAGCGCCGCTGCCGCAAGCAGCCATACAGGAGGGCCTTCTCGACGCAGGTCCATGAACCCGAACGCAGCGACTCCGACCATCGCCGCCGCGATAATCGCGACGCCGATTCGTCCCCAAGCGGGAAAAATGAATACAGCCGCAAGCTCTGCGGCGAGAAGCGCAACCATCAGCGACGCGACTGCAAAAAGACGAACGACGACTCCCGTCATGACGCCCGTCCTATGAGATAGATAAGTGGAAACAGAACGAGCCAGATAATGTCGATAAAGGTCCAGTAGAGGCCGACGATGAGAACAGGCGTGTGGCGTTTTGGCGTAAACTGGCGCGCCTGGGAGATGATCCAGGCGACAAGTCCCAGTCCGACGATCAGATGAAGGCCGTGAAGCGCTGTGCTGAAAAAATAGAAGGCGAAGAAGAGTTGCGCGCCATTTCTGGTCGGTCCTTGAATTGAGAAATTGGCGCCGGGGAAGAGCCCCTTTTCCAGGTCGCTGCGCCACTCCACGCCGAATTTCAGGCCGAGGAAGGCGAGTCCCAGCGTACAAGCGAATAGCAGCCACACGACCATCCTCCGGCGGCTTCCGAACTGGATGGAGGCGAGGCCGACGCCGTAGGCGAAACTACTCGCTATCAGCAGCGCAGTGTTCACGATGCCGATTGTCAGATCTGTCTGTCGCGCGCCTGCGTCGAATGCGCTTGGATCGGCAAGACGAGCATAGATCCATGAAAGGAAGATCGGGCCAAAGAACAGCGCCTCGCTCGCCAGGAAAAGCCAAATTCCGGAGATCGCCGTTTCACGCTGATGCTCGGCGCTCGCGAATTGAAACTCATGGGTCGCCACGTCACTCATGGCTTACCGTTTCCGCGTGTTCATATTGATAGGGCGGTTGCGTTACGGTGGGCGTCACGGCGAAATTTTCGGTCGGCGGAGGAGACGGCGTTGTCCATTCAAGTCCGGTTGCGCCCCACGGATTTGCGGACGCGCGTTCGCCATAAAGAAGCGACCAGGCGAAATAGCCAAGCGGCAACAGATAGCCTACGGCGAGCACCATTGCGCTCGCGGAAGAAAGCAGATTCAGCGCTTCGAAGTGTTGCGGGTAAGCGAAATAGCGGCGCGGCATGCCGAGATATCCCAGCAGGAACTGCGGAAAGAAAGTGAGATTGAAGCCAACGAATATGAGGATTGCGCCGACACGGCCCCACATCTCCGGATAGAGGCGTCCGGTCATTTTCGGCCACCAAAAATGGAAACCCGCGAAATAGGCCGAAACCATGCCGCCGACCATCACGTAATGAAAATGCGCAACCACGAAATAGGTCTGCGTAAGATGCACGTCGGCGGCGAGCGCCGCAACAAAAAGGCCCGTTAGTCCTCCCGTCGTGAACAGACCGATGAAACCGATCGCGTAAAGCATCGGCGCGTCGAAACGGATATAGCCTTTATGCATCGTGCCGATCCAGTTGAAGACTTTGATGGCCGATGGCACCGCAACCATATAGCTCAGCAGCGAAAAGACGATCGCTGAGTAGAGCGAGGTTCCCGCGACGAACATGTGATGGCCCCAGACGAGAAAGCCAATGACTGCGATCGCGATGCTCGCCCAGACAACGAATTTGTAGCCGAACAGTTCTTTGCGAGAGAATGCGGGGATGATTTCGCTGATGACGCCGAAGCCTGGCAAGATCATTACATAGACCGCCGGATGAGAATAAAACCAAAAGAGATGCTGAAACAGCAGCGGATCTCCGCCGATCGCAGGATCGAAGACGCCGATTCCGAAGATGCGCTCGAATGCGAGCAGAAGAAGAGTCATCGCGAGCACTGGCGTCGCGAGAACCAGGATGACGCTCGTCGCATAAAGCGACCACAGGAAGACCGGCATTTTGTACCAAGTCATTCCTGGCGCGCGGAGCTTATGTATCGAGATGATGAAATTGAGGCCGGTCGCAATCGACGAAAACCCCGCGATAAAGATGGCGACAACGGCGGCGACGACATGTCCTTTCGAGTAAAAGGATGTGAGTGGCGTATAAAATGTCCAGCCGGTGTCGACGCCGCCGCCAACGACGGCATAAAGCGCGATAAAGCCCGCAATCACGAACAAATACCAGCTCAGCAGATTGAGTCGCGGAAACGCCAGATCGCGCGCGCCGAGCATTAAGGGCGTCAGGAAATTGCCCAGCGTCACCGGCGCCGCCGGAACCAGGAAAAACCAAACCATCAAGATGCCGTGCATCGAGAAGAGCCGATTATAGGTCTCCGCCGAACCGATAAGCCCGTTGGGAGAAATCAGATTGTAGCGGATGAGAAAGGCCGCAACGCCTCCGACGAAGAAAAAGAAGGTTATGGCGACAATGTAGAGAATCGCGATTCGCTTGTGGTCGGTCGAGAGCAACCAACTGCGCAACGTATGGCCGTCGTCGAGATAAGAGACCTGGGCCGCCGAATGCGTCATGTCCGGTTCCCCGACCTCAGGGATTTAATATAGGCGATGAGCCGCAGCACTTTCTCTTCGCTGATCTGCCCGGCGAACGAAGGCATGATCTGCGGATAGCCGGCGACGGGAGTCTTATCAGGCGTCAGAATGCAGTCGCGGATGAATTTTTCATCCGCGGTTACCGTGGCCCCGGTTTGCAGCTTGACCGAACTGCCAATAAGTCCAGCCAAAGCGGGCGCGCTGACGCCTGTCGTCTCGGGCGATCCGCCGACCCCGCCTTCGCCATGACAGCCGCTGCATCCACGCGCCGCGTAGAGCTCCTTGCCGGCGGCAGCCATATCTTCATGCTGGCCCGCTGGCGCGCCGCCCGAGAGCCAATTTTCGAAATCGGGCTGCGACATCGCGACGACTTCGCCGGTCATCGAATAATGGCCGACGCCGCACAGCTGAGTGCAAAAAAGTTCGAAGGTTCCCGGCTTTTCGACTCGAAACCACAATGTCTCATAGCGGCCCGGCAAAACGTCATGCTTGATGCGAAAAGCCGGCACGGAAAAATCATGAATGACATCTTCCGAAGTCATCACGAGTTGGATCGGTCGGTTAATGGGGACGTGCAGCGCGTTGATTTCGCGCTGGCCGCCCTGATGTTCGACCTTCCACATCCATTGCTTTCCAACGACATAGATTTGCAATGCGTCCGCGGGCGGCTGGAAGAGGCGGACGTAAAGGTCGCCGCCCCAGATAAATAATAGAAAAAAGACCGCGAGCGTCGCCGCAGTCCAACTGATTTCGAAGCGCCAGGTCTTGCCCGAAGGGTGGCCACGATAGACGCCGCTCTCGTCGCGGTATCGAATCATGTAGAGAAGAATCAGCCCGAAGACGAGCGCAAGAACGGCGCAAGACACGACAAAAAGCGCGAGAATCAGAAAGTCGATCTCGCGTCCTTCGACCGTTACGCTCGGCACGTAGCCATTCATGCGCGCGCGCCCTTTCGAAACTCGCGGTAAATTATCGCCGCAATCGCAAAGGTCATAACGATGGCGCCGAGGCGAAGAAATTTTATGATGGCGAATGTGTATCGGCCCGTCGCCGAGTCGAAATCGAAACAGAGCAGAAGAGCAGGCGAGACCCTTGCCGCGACCTTCCTCGCCGCCGCGGCGTGAATCGCCGCACTCATTTCTTCCGGAGCAGATCCGATTGCGGAGAGGTAGCTAGAAATGACGCCGCTCGGCGTCACGAGAACGGCGCCGATCGGGTGTACGAACGTCTGTGCTCGTGCACCATCGCGATAATGAAATCCGACGGCTTCCGCTGTCTCGCGAATGTCGTCCGCTTTTCCGGCAAGGTAACGAAATCCGTCAGCGGTCCCCGTCGGCGACGCAGCGGCGAAATCCATGTCGCGCGCGCCCTTCGCAGCTTCAACCGACTCAGCGGGATCAATACTGATAGCGACGAAGACATAGTCAGAGCCCGCGGATAATCCTGCTTTCTGCGCGGCGCGCAATAAAGTGAGGCGCGTCACGCCACAAAGCTTTTCACAATGGAAATATCCAAGCACGAGAACAATCGGCGCGTGATCAAAAAGCTCACCAATGCGAACGTCTCGCCCGTCCGCGTCTATGAAAACGCTTTCCGGCGGCAGGCTGGCGCCCACTTTCTGCGTCAACGCAACTCCCGTTACGTCGGGCCTCCTCTGAGCATTGGCCGGAGAGTTGTTGAGAAGGATCAGCGCCAAAAAAGCGAGCAGCAGCTTCATTCGCATTCTCCTTTGGCGACGGAGAAAATGTCGGCGCCGCGCCGCCCGGGGTGCCTGGCCAGTCAGCAATCCCTTCTTTTGCGATCTTTCGCATCGCGACCGCGATCGGAATGTGAGCCGTCCCTTTTGTCTGATCGACCCAGCCGGCGCTGTTCAAGCGCGCCAATTCGCGTCGGCGGAAGTCCGCCATATCCTCCGCTGGATCGATTTGGAGTCGCGGCTCCGGATAGGGCGGCAGCGGCAGATTCATCGTTCTATCGCTGAGCGCGCTGGGAAAGAGCGCCCAGGCGAGAAGGGCAAAGCCAACGACGCTGAGAACCATCGAAGCAAAACCGATCGCGATAAAGCGACCGCCCACGTCGGTCTGTTCATGGGAAGCTGGCGCAAGATTTTTCTCGTGCATTGCGCTCACGCCTCAATCCAGTTCCAAATCTGTTTTGTCCAGCGTGCGGCGAGCAAGTTTGTGCAAGCCATCGCCAACAAGGCCGAAAGCGTAAGCAGTGCGATCGCCCATGATCTAGCGCCGGCCGCCGGCGCGACCAGCCAGAACTGATGAAGAATTCCGCCGACGAGGATCGACGCCGCCGCAAATCCAACGGCCTTAGGCGAATGTTGCGCTCTGGATGAGAGCAGCGTGAAAAAAGGCGCAAAGAAATGCGTGAATGCGATGAGCCAAGCGATAAAATCCCAACCCTGACGCCAGCGTGGCAGATACCATGCTGTCTCATGGGGAAGGTCGGACTGCCAGACGATCAGTAACTGCATGAAGGCCAGATAGCTCCAAAGAATAACGAAGGCGAGAAGCAGCCGGGCGATCTGTCGTAAGGCCTCGCGGTCTGGCGCAGGCGAAAGGACGAGCGCCAGCGCCGCAACGGATAGAGAAATGGCGCCAACCTCGCTTATGAAAACGAGACCGAATATGCTGGACGCGAATGTGGGATCGAGCGACATGATGGCGTCGATGGCGGCGAAAGTCGTCGTCAGCGCAAGAAGAATGAGAGCGTAGGGCGCAAGCCGCGCAAGCTCTTCGGCGCTTCGCTCTGCGCGCGTGACCAGCGCGCCGAGAATGAGCCAGATCAGCAGATAGATCACGCCGCGCAACAAAAAGGCGGATTCGTTGAGATAAATGGCGTTGTCGAACTGCGTCACGCCGCTTTGCAGCCACGGATAGATGCGCGTCGCCGTCAGAGCATAAGGAATGACGAACAGCGGAACGAGAAACACGGAGCGTGCGCCGGCGGCGAGAACGCCATGAATGGCTATCCCCCAGCGTCCGCCCGTCAGCGCGTGAATGAGGACAAGCGCCATGCCGCCAAGCGGCCAGGCGACCCACACGCTCAACGCGGCAAGCCAAGCGAAAGCAAAACTCTTGGGAGCCAATACCCAGCCGAGTATGGTTGCGCCATATCCAATCGCGCCCGCCAAGATCACGAAAATGGGGTTCATGGCGCGGCTTCCGTTTTCGCGCCAGCAAGGTCCTCGGCGGACGCGTTCTGGCTTTTCTGCAGCGCACGGATGTAGGCGGCGATCGCCCACCGGTCCGCCGGCGGCACGCGTGACGCGTAAGAGTACATCGTCCCGTGGCCCTTGGCGATCACATCCACGAAATAGAGCGTCGGCGCTTTAAGCAATCGCTCGACGTAGTAGGAGGGCGGTTCGGGGAACCCGCGCTGGACGATCATGCCCTGGCCATTGCCGAGCTCAGAGTGACATGGCGTGCAAAAAATTCGAAAGCGCTGCTGCCCGCGTTCGATGAGCGCGAGCGTTAAAGGCGGCGCGGTCGGTTCGCTATAAAGAAAGCTTACGACGTCGGGGGGCGTCTGCGCGGGCCCGACAAGCGGCGAATAGGTTCGCTGCTTGGGTTGATCGCTCATGTCGCTGCAAGCGCCGAGCGCGCAAAGGGCGACGACGGCGACGAGGCGAGTCACAGCTCGGCCTCTTCGATTGCGCGAGCGCCACAGTCTTGCAGGATCGCTTGCGACCGCGCCAATGCGTCCCAATCCCTCGCGCGAACAACGACAACCCAGCGATCAATCGATGAGTCTCGGATCATTGGGGTCTCGTCAACGGGATCGTAGTAGCGGGGGAGGCCGCAGAGCGCGCCG
Source organism: Methylocystis sp. B8 (assembly GCF_005771425.1). GTDB lineage: Bacteria > Pseudomonadota > Alphaproteobacteria > Rhizobiales > Beijerinckiaceae > Methylocystis. The sequence goes on from NZ_VBTZ01000008.1 coordinate 46,154, forward strand.
GCTCCGATGACGGCGGTGAGCACGACGGACAAAATGCCCGCCTCGAATGCGATGGGTATGAAGGAGGGCCATGAGAACGGCGGCCGTCCGCCAATGTCGAGCGGATAGGCAATAACATTCGCGAAACTTTGCAAAGTGAAGAAGGCGGCGGCGCCGAGTAGACCCATGACGAGCGCTACGGCGGGAAGCCGCGAGGGTTTTGGCGCTTCATTCGGCGGAACAGGACTAAAAAGCGTTACCTCGCCGACGCCGGCCGCGTTCAGACTAGACAAGGCCGCAAGCGACGCTTCTTCCGATATGAACGACCCCGTCAGTCCCTTCGACGCCGCCTGCGCTTCGAAGGACCGGCTCATTTCTCCGGCCTCGCGTTGCGCAGGATCACTTCACGCATCTCGAACATTGAAATTACCGGTAACAGACGGATGGCGATAAGAAGGCCGGCGATGAAGAGACCGACGGTCCCAAAAAGCGTCAGCCAATCCCAGATCGTCGGCGTGTATCCGCCCCAGGCGGAAGGCAGATGCGTCCGACGCAGGCTCATCACGACAATGACATAGCGCTCGCACCACATTCCGACGATCACGAAAAGGCTGATGAGAACGACGAGAGTCTCGTTAAGTCGAACGCTCCGACGCCACATCGATTGCGGCGCGACGACATTGAAGAGAATTGTCGCCCAGTAGACCGGCGCGAGTTCGCCTGTGAGTTTATCGATGAAGAGGCGCTTCTCGGCGGCGTCCGGCCCGTAGAAGACCGTGAACGCCTCCATCAGATAAGCGTAGCCCACGCAGAGGCTGCTCGTTAAGAGAAGCTTGCCGAGAATGTCGAAATGTCGGCCAGTGATGAAATCCTCAAGCCGGAGAAGGCGTCGCACCGGGATAGCAAGCAACATCACGGTTGCAAAACCAGACAATAGAGCGCCGAAAACGAAGAAGGGAGGGAACTCCGTCGAATGCCACCCAACCGTGGCCGCGCCGGCGAAATCGAGGCCGACGATGCTGTGCACAGAAATCACGAGCGGCGCCATCGCAGCTGCCAGGAGGCCGTAGCCGATGCGATAGTAACGCCAAGCGTTCTGCGAGCCGCGAAACCCCAAGGCAAATACGCCGTAGAAGCGGCGCTTATCTTGCGCGCCGGCCTTGTCGCGCATTGTCGCAAGATCGGGAACGAGGCCGTAATACCAGAAGAGAATTGATGAGACGACATAGGTGAGGATCGCTACAAAGTCCCACAGCAAGGGGCTTCTAAATTGCGGCCAGACGCCCATGACGTTGGGATAGGGAAAAAGCCAGTAAAAGAGCCAGGGCCGGCCGAGGTGCAATATCGGATAAATCGCCGCGCAGGCGGCGGCGAAGATGGTGATCGTCTCGGCGAGTCTATTGAGGGCGCTGCGCCACTCGACTTCGGCGAGATAGAACAGAGCCGAAATAAAGGTTCCGCCGGAAGCGATGGCAATCCACCAAACGTAATTTAGGATTGCGAAGCCCCAGACCACCGGCCAATCGATGCCCCAAATGCCGACGCCCGCGTAAAACAGCCAGCCGATGGCGACGACAAGGATGAAGACGAAAACCAGCGCCGCAGCGAGACTAAGCTTCCACCATAAGGGCCATGTTCGCTCCAGCGGCGGCGCGCATATTTGCGATGTCATGGACGATAGGGTCTGCTCTGGCGCCACAATCGGGTCGTTCTCATGCGGGGGTCTGCCCTCCGCGGAGATGTCACGCGCCAACTGGGCCTGCAGCAACGTCATTTCTTCGTCTCTTTCGGCTCATCGACATTTAGAACGCGCGCTTCATAGGTCACTCGCGGCTTGGTGTTCTGGTCAGCGAGCAGCGCATAGGACAGCGGGCCAGCGCGGCGCGCGGCGACCTCGCTCCCCTTCTCCGCCAGGTCGCCGAAAGTGAACGCGCGTGTCGGACAGGCGGCTTCGCAGGCGGTCGTGACTGCGGACGCTTTCTCGCCCTCGCGGTCGGCGACGATGCGCGCCGCCGCGATGCGTTGCAGACAGAAGGTGCATTTCTCCATGACGCCGCGCGCGCGCACCGTGACGTCTGGATTTCGCGACTCGATTGCGCGGCGCTCCTCGCCCGCGAAGTCGAAATAATTGAAGCGCCGAACCTTGTAGGGGCAATTATTCGAACAAAAGCGCGTGCCGACGCAGCGATTGTACACCATGACGTTGAGGCCTTCAGCGTCGTGCAGCGTCGCACCAACCGGACAGACCGGTTCGCAAGGCGCCTCCTCGCAATGCATGCAGAGTACGGGCTGAAAGCTGACTTTCGGCGACTCGGGCGGCCCATCGTAATAGCGATCAATGCGCAGCCAGTACATTTCGCGCTCGCGCAATATCTCTTCCTTGCCGACGACGGGAATGTTGTTTTCGGCTTGGCAGGCCACGACGCAGGCCTTGCAGCCGATGCAAGCATTGAGATCAATGCTCATGCCCCAAGCCGCCGGACCTTGGGGCTTCCATTCGTAGAAGGATGGCTGCGGTTCTTCGTTTCGTCGGGCGAAATTTGGATCGGCAAGGAATTGCGCCAACGCGCCGCTGCGCGCATATACGCCTTGCTCATCGAACATATTGGCGTGATGCTGCGTACTCGCCAGCTCTTCTCTGGCGTTGGTTTTTTGAACGTCGGGCGCGCAGCAAGAGCGCCCCATAAGCTTGAAAAAATCGACGCCTATATTTTGCCCCACCGGACCCGCGTGGCTTCTGCCAAATCCAAGAAGCGCGACGATGCAGTCGTCCGATTGACCCGGAGCGATGATGATCGGCGCCTTCGTATGTGCGCCGTCGACCGCGATGCGAACGACGTCGCCATCGTGAAGCAACATCTCGCGAGCGCGCTTGGGCGAGATCTGGAGAGGATTGCCCCAGCTGATTTTCGTCAGCGGACGCGGCAATTCCTGGAGCCAGGGATTGTCGGCATAACGACCGTCGAGAAGATAGGGGTCCGGCCGAAACAACAAGACGGGCGTTGCTGACGGCGGCTCTGGCGGTCGGATGCGCGCAACTGCATTCGACAGCGGTCGATTGCTTACGGGGCCAATGCTGTCTGGAACGACGCCGTTGGCAAGCGCGTCTATCCAGGCATCCTTCGCGCCAAGCGGCACTCTCCATGTCTCCCGTATGAGATCGAGAGATTTCGGCGGATCGGGCCGTAGCAGCAGGCCCAATAAGTCATGCGGCTCAAGCCCCTGATATAAAGGCAGGGCTTGCGGCTGCATCACGGTCGCCGTTCCATCGAAGGCGCGCGCGTCGCTCCAGCCCTCCCATGGATGGGCCATCGGGACCGCCCAGAGCGATGCGTCTGTTGTTTCATTTGGCGTCGCGCTCAGACAGAGACTGAAGTCCACTTGTCGCAACGCTTCCGCGAAGTCGAGCGCGCCTGGCGCGGCATAGACAGGATTGCTGTCTATGATGAGCAGCGAGCTTATTCGATCTGCGCGCATGTCGGGGATGAGCGCCGAGAGGGAAAGCGAGTCATCGGAGGAGGCGTGCGTCGCAGCCTCAAGAAGCGTGTAGACGGTGCCGCGCCCGCCGAGCGCCTCATTCATCGCGCATACGAGCGCATGCGCTTCCGGCGGATGATCGGGACCCAAATGAATGAAAGCGCGCCCGCGATTCGCCTTGAGATCGGACACGATCCTGTCGAGCCACGGCGGACCTTCAACAGGCTCCGCGTCGAGCAGCGCGCCGGCGAGAGCGCGCAGGACGCGGTGCGAGTCTTGTGGTCCCGCGATGAAGCGCTCGTCTGCGACGGCGGCAATGAGCGACGGCGTCGCTTCGATGGCGTAAAGGCGATTCATTTTCGCGCGGGTCGGATTGCGTCTGGACGCGAATTCGCGCGCAAAATTCAGATGACCTGGCGCGGCGCTTAAAAGATCGCTGTCGATGGCGAGAATGACGTCAGCGTTCTGAATTTGGAGTTTAAGTTCAAGACGCGCGCCATAGGCGAGCGCAAAGCCCTTTTCGACATTCTCGCGTCCGATCGGCTCCCAATGCAGCCAGCGAATCTGCGGATAGGATTTACGCAGCGCGTCAAGCTGCGCGGCGAGCGTCGGGGAGGTCGACGCCCCCGTAAGAATGACGAAGCCGGCGCCGCCGGTCGTCGCCAATCTGGCGCGCTGCTCGGCGAGCGCCTGTTCCAGCGCCGAACGGCTCTGCGGCAGGTTGGCGCGGGTCACGCCCCAAGAGCGGCGGGGGTCGTAGAAATTCAATAGTTCGGCCTGCGCCATGGGGCTCGTCGCGCCAAGACTTGCCGGATGAAAGGGATTGCCTTCGACCTTAATCGGCCGGCCCATAAAATGTTTGATGACGGTTCCAGCGGCGTAGCCGCCTTCAACATGCGCGCTGCTGTAGTAGTCGGGCGTTCCTGGAACTATGCCTGGCGGCGATCGGACGGCCGGGATGAGACGCCCTTCCGGCGCGCCATTACATCCGCCAAGTCCCACGCCGGCGAGCGCCAGCGAGGCGGCCATGAGCGCCAGCGCTTGCCGACGGTCGCGCGGCGCAGAAATGGATGCGACAAGGCCCGGAAACTCTTGTTCGACGCGCGAAAGGAACTGCGCATCTTGCGCTAGTTCCTCCAGGCTTCGCCATTGCGGTTTCACCGGTGGCATATCGAACAGTCCGTTAGATTTCTCTGTGGGACGCCGTATTCAGCGAGCAAGAGTTCCGGCGCGGGAGTTGTTTCGTCGCGCGTCCAGCTCGTATCGAAGATCTTGTTTTTTGGACGAAGGCGCGGACCAGGATCGCGGTGACAGTCGAGACAAAATTGCATCGTGAGCGACTTCGCCTTGTAGGTCAGCGCCATATTGGCGACGTCGCCGTGACAGCTCGAACAGCCAACGCCTTTCGCGATGTGGATGCTGTGATTGAAGTAGACGAAATCTGGAACGTCGGTGACGCGCCGCCAGACAAGAGGCTGATCGTTCTTCAGACTGTTGCGTACCGGCTCAAGCACGGCGGCCTTCGTCCAGATCTGCGAGTGGCAGGTCATGCAGGTGTAGGTCGGCGGCATGCCCGCGTTGGACGAAACTTCGACGGCGGTGTGACAATATCGACAGTCGATTCCTAATCCGGTCACGTGATGCCGGTGGCTAAAAGGAACTGGCTGTGAGGGAGCCCAATTCGCGCGCCGCGCATAATCGCTGTGGGGCCAAAGCCAAACGATTAGCGAAGACGCTACAAACGCCACCGCCAGGAGAAGGAGCGCGAGCGAAGCCCAGAAATTCGCGGCGGGTCGAAAAACTGAACCCATGAACCGCTCCGCTTCCGCCGGCCGGCCTGATCCTTCGGCGGCGCGGCTAGACCTAGCTCACAGTTGGTTCAGCACGCGCCTGCGGGCAAGCGTCTCGACGCGCTCGCATGGGAGCGTCTATGGAACAGCGAGCCGCGCCGCAGCAGCGGGAGGTCGTTTGAAATCATCGACACCGCCCGAACCATTTGCACTACGGTCGAAGTCGAGCATGAGCGCAGCTGAGCGGATTTGGTCGGTTGAGATGCGACGCGTTTTAACCTGCGTAAGATCAGCTCTGCTTAGTAGCGACCGGCGCCTTTGACGCCCGGGTGGCGACTGACGACGACCACCGCGGAGCCGAGCGCAAGGTGCCGCATCAACTGCTCCCTCGCGAAGCGGTGGCTCCGGAGCTCGCCATAGGCGCAAAGCTCGTGCCGGCGCCTCCTTAGTCGCCGCTCCACCAATCTCGCGCCTGGCGCGATCCCGAGCACAGGAAAACCTGCAGATCGACTGGGTGGTGGCGACCAGTTTGGCGTAATAATCGGCTGCTAAGGGTAATATGGAAGGTTTACCTCACGCCCAAAGCGGACATGCGCTGCGCGCAGGGTCTACCACAATGATCGAGACCCGTTGGACAACGGGCCACAACAGTGACGGCAACACTAAAGACTGTAGCGGGTCAAGAAATTATCGAACTCTTTGATTTGCTTTATTGGTAGCGGAGGAGCGCTACCGTCTTTCCCCACAACGCCCAAATATCCGCTACCGCATCCAGTCATTAGCTTGACACCTCGCACTGTGTCGAAGGCGGCTATTCAGACTGCGGCGGGAGGCAGTCCAGCTATATATATACAGTGCCCAAATCCTGCCGTAGAGCGCCTCAAGCGCGAATGCATAAAAGCCTTAACGTCGAACAAGGGCACGCTCAGGCCGGTTGCGCACAGACCGGCCCCAGCGTGCCAGGATAGCCAAGAGAATTCACCTTTATCGGCGCTGGGCGCAGTGCGAGGATAGACGTCGTGTCGCCTGGGTGAAGCCTCCAATCCTCGGCTCGTCGAGTGCTGCACAACGCGAGAGGTGCGCGTCGCATACGCCGTGCGGCTTGACCGACGTCACGCGATCGCCAGAGTGCCGGCGCCCGCCGCACTCTCCTGCGCAAGGCAATGGGATTTTACGCGCGACGCAACTTTGCCGCCTGGCGACGTAATGGGTAGTCAGGACTATCGTAAAGGCGGCGCGAATCTCAGGACCGAAAAAGCGTTGGTCATTCACTTCGAGGGAACAACTGGCCAATATCTTCGGTGTAAGTTCCTCAACCGCATAGCGGATAGCCTCTGACGCGTAATCGAAACGCTGGAAACTAAGCGCTTTGCAATTCGCGCTTTTTGCGTTGCAAAAGAAGAGGGCCGCTTCGGCTCGGTAGTCCTTCACGTCCAAGTCAGCCTCCCGTAGCTATTATGTTAAATCATGGTCCAGCGAGACGAGTTCGAGAGAGGATTCGATGGAGACCCTTTCCTGCCCATCGCGATCTCTCTTCATCCGATACTGCAACCCGGCGCCGGAATCGGGAAGATGGTGAGTGACGTGAAACGAATCCGTGCCTTTAGGCGCTCCGAACTTTTGGATCACGCGAACGCCGATCGGGAACTTATGCGAAGGGCTGGGAATGATGCGATGCGCGTGGCGGCGCGCGGGTACTCCCCCTTCGTTGTCATTCGACATGTGGAGCATTCCTAAGTTTATCCAACCTTAATGCGAAGTCTTGCCGCTTCGTTATTCACCGTCGGCGCTTCGCTTCGGCTTCGCGCGCTTGGAGCCGCAAAGTTCCGCAATCGCGCACTCCCGAGTTGCGACGTTTTTCAGCGGTTTCGAGCGGCCTTGTCGAAGGGGCATATTCTGTCGAGGATAGTTGACGCAGCATGGAGCACGGTAAAAGCGTCAATATTTTTTCCGTTCGGCGATCGTTCGGCTAACTCATCAAGTATTTTAGGAAGTTTGTTAATAGCATCCTGCTGAATCTCAAGTAAACCTTGATCCATGGACGGCCACGGCATCATGTCGTCCGGCAAGCGCCAGTCGGGATGTGGATCGTAAGAAATTGCGCTCACCGCGGCCAAAACGATCTGTTTGGCCTGCTCCGAAACGCTGGCGGCATTCCGTTTCTGCCACTCAAGAATTTTGCCTCTGATCTGCTCCGCTATGTCATGCATTGGCGTTAGCTCTGACCCTTAACCAGTCTGCTGAAGCCTGAAGCCCGGTCCTCGGATTTAAAGCTCTGGAGAGGAAGTCGAGCGGAGAATGATATGCGTTCATGCAAAACTTGCCTATTTACGTAAGTCTCTAGCAGCCGCGTTTCAATCTCAGCCTGAGGAAACGTCGCCTTGTCGTCTGACGGTCAAGCTTCTTCACGAAACATCGCGAACGTCGGCACCATGAAATAGCATATTCCAATTGCGGCACGCCGCTTCCGTCGGCGACGACTGTACGACTGTATGCAAGGCCGTTCGCCTTCCCGTGCCCGATCGTTTCCTGATAGCTTCCAGACAGTCCACACTACGCTTCCGCAAGAATGTGTTCTGCATTCGTCGGATGCACCTTCGTGTCCGAAACGCCGTGAAAAATGATGGTCCGCGCGCGATCCCTGGCGCGACGCTCGGGGCATGATGAGATTTTGCCATTCATGGCGATAAAAGCGGAGGCTGTGTCGCTGGCGACTCCATAGGCAAGGCCCGAGTGAATGCCTGCCCCCGCCGTAAAGGTAGAGTTCGCTCATGATGGCGGCGACATCGAGCTGACCCGAACCTCTACCGACATCCCTTCGAAGGCATCACTCGTCCCCACGAAGCTTCCCGTTACGGGCGTGACCTGTAGAATGTCGCGTCCGACTGCTACGGGAATTAGATTAGCGCCGCCAACGCTGCGGTTTGTTGGATCGAACGTTATCCAGCCCGCGCCTGACAGATAGACTTCCGCCCAAGCATGCATTGTTCCTGCTCCTTCCGATCCAGCTGTGTCTCCGGCTGGTTCGTGAAGATAGCCCGACACGATCCTCGCCCCGAATCCCAACGTGCGGACCGCTTCGACGAAGAGCACTGCCATGTCGCGGCAGGAGCCGCGTCCGCGCTCCAATGTGTATGCAGGCGATTGCGTCCCCTCCTCGTCGCGCGCTTGATAGGAAACCCAGGCCAGGATGCCGGCATTGACATCTTTCAGAAGTGAAAGCGTGTCGGTCGGGTTAATGCGGACAAAACCTCGGACCCATTCCCGCAATTGCCCCCTCGAATCGAGGTATTGCGGAGTTCTGAGAGCTCCGAGGTCCGTCCATTCATCGTCGCTGTATCGAAAGGGATAGAAGATCACAGAGGAGGCGATGTCGAAGACCGGGTATGCGGCAGCATCAAGTTCGAGTTCGGCGACGCTGTCGATGATCAGGCTGTCGGTCATGGTCTGGAATGTCGCGGTCGCCACCATGTTCCCTGCAACATCCTGCGCCCAGGTCACGACCGCGTGCGGCTCCACGGTCAGCTCCATAGAGCGCAGACGAAGCTCGGGGCTTTCCCGCGGCCGAAGCATAAGGCGATGCGGGCGCGGTCCCACAGGTTTGCCATAGCAATAAGTCGTCCGATGGCGGATTCTCAAAGTGACCATTGCTTTTTCCGATAAGGCGCAGCGCAAAGGCCACCTGCGCGATGCCGATCTGGATATGGTGGAGCGTCCGCCCGGGCGATTGCAGACCCTCTAGACACGAATTGCCGAATTAATTAACCGAAAGTCACACGACACCATCGAGACGAACTCAAACACCCTAAACTAGGGGCACACAAAATCTACGATCGCCTTCGCGAGCACAGCGATCGAGAGGTTGCGTTGTGCTGAAGTCGCCGCTGCCGACGACCGCCCAAAAACAAACTCTCGATCGAGAGTGCTGCGCGCGTGAAGTCACGCTGCGTCGCGAAGATTCCTGATAAGATCGTGATTTTCTCGCACACCCTCGTACTGCCTCCTAACAATAGTCGCGACGTCAGGCGGCAAATCCTCGCCCAAGGCTTTTTCATATGCCGCTTTAGCGACATCTTCGCCTCGCTCGCATTCCGGTAGGATGGCCGCTTCGTCTCCACCCGTAACGGCCGCCTTCATGTTCGTCCACGCCCGATGAATTGCGCCGGAACGGGTCCCTGATTCGCTTGGAATGCCCCCAAGCTTAACGATTTCGTTGTCCAGTTCACGCGCCCCCATAGCGCAACGCGCAGCGGCCCGTTGAAATGTGTTTTTTAAACTTTCGTCTTGGACGCCCTCGGCCGTAGCGACAAAACCCTTCTCGCCTCGCGGCTCACCTCAGCCAAGTTCATGAGCGTAGTCAATGCGTGCGAACTCACCGTTTTCTCTGAGTCTCTATTTTTGCTGTAACTGATCAACGTGTCGGACGGCGAGATGTTCCGATCTGGTTCGCATTGCCTCATTCCAGCACGGCTCCGCCCTTGTATTAAGGGGGCGCATTACTTATGTTATTTCTATCGATTTTCGCCGAACGACTATGCCGAGAGCGCCAAAACCAGCGCAGGCGAATTGCTCCCCAGAACGTCGATCGACACTGCGCTGCATTTTGCGAGCGCGACAAAATCGCTTTAAGGGAATGATCATGCAGATCGACACGGTAGGGCCTTCGCCCGAGGAACACAGATTTTTTCAACTTGCGACAGTCGCTCCGATCCTAGCAATCCTTCTCATCGCTGCCGCGATTACTGGCGCTATCAGTGTGATTGTCGGAGCTCAATTGGGCACTGTCGCCTAACGAACTCGACAATTCTCCAGAGCGCTGCCGGAAGCCTAAACCCTTCAGAGGAAAACTAACTCCACGTTCACGCACAGTGTTTGGCGGCCCAAACATGAATGCGCTTCTGTGAAACCCGAAACCCGGCGTCGCTTAGAACGCAAATTTTGAGAGGATGAACTCATGGTCAAAGCTGAACTCGGCGCAAAGCGCCGGTGCTTGCAATGTGAGACGCTCTTTTTTGATCTCAATCGGGCGCCTCCGGCCTGCCCAAAATGCCAGGCGATCTTCGTCGTTATCGAGCTGCCACGTTCGCCTCCCAGAGGGGCCGCGGGTGGATGGAAGACTTTCAAGAAGCCAGACGCGGCAGCCGCCGCCGCCGACGTAGTCGATCTCGACCCTCTGGCGAGCGAGCAGACCGAGGAAGATGTCGTTGCGACAGACGAAACAGAGGAAGATGTCGTTGCGACAGATGAAGAGGAAAACGACGGCGTCGTTCCGGTCGACGAAGAGGAGAACAATCGTATCCTACCCAGCGATGCGGATGAGTTCACCGAACTTACATGATGTTCACCAGTACCGAGAAACTCATAAGGCGTCGTTCTGTCCTTCCATTTAACACTGAATTCAAAAACCGCTCATCCAGATCTTCCATGTCTCGCCCACCCGGTGGAAGCAGCGGCGCCGACCAGGAATTAACGTGTTTCTTGGACGCGGCAAAGTTCTCCGAAGATCGAAGCCAAAATGACGGTGGGCGCGCAGCAGCGATGCGCGCAGCCGACACATTATTTCGCTTCGACGGGGCGGAGTCGCCCAACGTTGAAGCGCGTTCGCCTCAGGCTCCTACGGACCGAGTGCTGCCCAGTCTCATCGACGCGGATGAAATCACAGTCCGATTAAGAGATGCCGATGATGAACACGTCATTGCAGTCGAAAGGTCAAGGAAGCGGCACCTTCTTCAAAAACTCCGAGCCAAAGACCGAACCGTAAGCCGAGAAGCGAGCTCGCGCCTCCGCTTGTGGAGCCGTTGGCGACGCGTATCGATTTAGAACAGCAAATTGCGCGGGCGGGCCGTCCGCAGCCCAGGTCAATTCAGAACCGATTGGTTCTCAAAACAGAACTGAAGCCTGGAGAGAGGTGGAAACGGCGTCTGCATAGGGCAGCGCGATAATACTCTGAGTCCATTTGTTTCGCTACGCTTGGGCGCTGCAGCGGAGCGTGCTAGTCTAGCGCCGAGCGGCTATAATTCACCACCATACCCCTACACGTCGCCGGGGACTTTAGATCAGATTCGTGAGCTGGGCAGCAGCTTGCAGAGTTGCCGGGTCGGCCAAAATGATGGGGCGTGAAGGATTCAGGCAAGGAACACCCTTGTGTGCTGGATTTCGTTGCCTTTTCCTTTTCGGCCCTACCTCTCGTTACCAGCTCTGCAGCGACGCTGCTGCAACGCCCAGAGATCCTTCCGAAGGTAAGTAAGGGGCCTTTTGCGGTGGCAGCAAGAAAAACCAACAGGGTTCAAGCCACCAGCCTCCCTGAGAAGTCAAGCCGAAAGACACGCGCAAGACCCCGGAGCCGCGCGCTAAAGACCCTTGACGCCGATCCCACGGCGCCACGCCTCGTCGTTGGCGTGGGCGCCTCGGCCGGTGGACTGGAGGCGTTCACTCAATTGCTCAAATATTTGCCGACGGATGCCGGCATGGCTTTCGTGCTGGTACAGCATCTCGATCCCCATCACGAAAGTGCGCTCACAAATCTTTTAGGGCGCGCGACCTCTATGCCAGTCACGGAAGTCACGAACGGTTTGCGTGTAGCTCCTGATTGCGTTTACGTCATTCCTCCCAACGCCAACATGGTGATCGCAGACGGGGTTTTGAACCTTCGGCCGCGCCGTGCAACAGTCGGCGCCCAACATTCGATTGATTTCTTTTTTAGGTCGCTGGCGCAGGATCTGCGGGAACGCGCGATCGGCATCATCTTATCCGGCACGGCAAGCGACGGCACTCTGGGGCTCGAGGCGATCAAAGCCGAAGGCGGGATTACCTTCGCGCAGGATGATTCAGCCCGATATGACTCCATGCCGCGCAGCGCGATAGCCGCCGGTTGCGTGGATTTCATTCTCAAGCCGGAGACTATAGGCAAGGAACTGGCGCGTATTGCCCATCATCCCTCTGTCACGGAACGACGCCTCGATCAGCCGGAAGCTGATGGGGCTTTCACCACTGAACATGAGGACGATGAAACGCCTCTCCCCTCGGGGGGGCATGGAGCGCGGGCCATGAGCGTCAAACCGCGGAGCGCCGAAAAGGGAGCCAAGCACGGCAAGGCGGATGAGAACGGTTTCAAGAAAATCCTTCTTCTGCTTCGCAACCATTGTGGCGTGGACTTCTCACTCTACAAATCAGCCACCATCAGGCGCCGCATTACGCGACGCTTGGTATTGAACAGGAAGCGCTCGCTCGCAGATTACGAAGCTTTCCTACGCGGAAACGCCAGGGAGCTCGACGCGTTATATTCTGACGCACTCATAAGCGTGACGACTTTTTTCCGCGATCCGGAAGCGTTTGAGATCCTTAAGCGTCAGGTCTTTCCAAAATTTCTTGAGAAGACCGTACGGGAACCATTCCGGGTTTGGGTGCTTGGGTGCTCGACGGGCCAGGAGGCCTATTCTATCGCCATGGCCTTCGTTGAAGAGGCGGAGAAATCGCCTCACGCGTATAAGCTGCAGATATTTGCTACCGATCTCAATGACGCGCTGCTCGAAAAGGCGCGCCAAGGTCTTTACGCCAAGACTCTTGCGCAGGACGTTTCACCCGAACGACTGCATCGGTTTTTTGTCGAGGAAGAAGGCGGTTACCGGGTCCGCAAGCCCTTGCGCGAAATGGTCGTCTTCGCGAGACAAAATCTTATCAGCGACCCGCCGTTTTCGCGCATGGACTTGGTAAGCTGCCGTAATTTGTTGATCTATCTTGAGCCAAGTTTGCAGCACAAGCTGCTTCCCACATTCCACTATGCGCTGAAACCTGAAGGCTTTCTGTTCCTTGGCGCGTCGGAATCGATAAGCGGCTTTACGGACTTGTTTGATCCGCTAGACAAGAAACACAAGATCTATTCCAGGAAGGGTTCGCCGAATTCGAGAGCCCATGTCGCGGCGAAGAAAGATCGCGACGACTACAGGTCACATCCTCCACGCTCGTGGATTGGCGCGCCTCGTTCGACTCGTGAAGCGCAGGAAGAGCCAGATGGCTTTCGCGCTGAACTCGGCTCTTTGCGGGAAGCCGATCGCGTCACGCTCAATCGATATGCGCCTCCTGGCGTGCTCGTGAACTCTGATCTTCAAATCATTCAATTCCGCGGGTCGACCGGCCCATATCTTGAGCCGCCGACCGGCAAGGCGAGCTTCGATGTGGTGAAAATGGCCCGCGACGGCTTGATGCTGCCGTTGCGCGCCGCGATCGTCAAGGCAAAGAAAGAGAACAGCGTCGCACGCAGGGATAACATACCGCTCGAAGGGAATGGCGAGAAGCGTGAAGTTAATGTCGAGGTTATCCCGCTCAGGAATTTGCGCGAGAGCCATTTCCTAATCTTGTTTGAGGAGGCAAAAAAGCAAACCGGCGATGCCGCTCCGAGGCCGCTCGCCGGAGCGAAGCGTTCTGTCAGCGCTAACAAGAAGGAAGAAACCAGACGCCTCGTCAATTTGGAACGGGAGCTCGCCGAGACGCGCGAATATCTTCAATCCATCCAAGAGCAGAACGAAGCCGCCAACGAAGAGCTGCAAGCGTCCAACGAAGAGACCCAGTCGGCCAATGAGGAGCTTCAGAGCGTCAATGAAGAACTTGAAACGTCCAAGGAGGAATTGGAGTCGGCGAATGAAGAGCTGACCACGATCAATGACGAAATGGCCAGCCGCAACGTCGAACTCAGCCGTCTTAACAACGACCTCGTCAACTTTCAAAGCGCGACCGATCTCGCCGTCGTGCTTGTGGCGCGGGATCTGAGAATTCGCCGTTTTAGCGCCAAGGCCCAAAGGTCCTTCAACCTCGTGACTGAGGATGTCGGACGTTCGCTCGACGGCGTGCGTCACAATCTCGACATCAATGATTTGGCGGCTATTGTCCGCGAGGTCATAGCCAGTGTGCGCGAGCAGGAGCGCGAGGTTTGTGACAACTCGGGCCGCTGGTTTTCACTTCGCGTCCGACCATACCTTACGCTCGACAGCAAGGTGGACGGGGCGGTGTTGGTGTTGGTGGACATCGACGCGCTCAAGCAAACGCAACGGAGCATCGATGAAGCGCGCGAGCTCGCCGAGTCCGTTATCGAAACCGTCCCCGATCCACTCGTGCTTCTACAGGGAAATCTGCGCATCCACTCGGCGAATGGCGCCTTCTATGGGACCTTCCGGCTTTCGCCCGCGGAAATGGCAGGTCGGTCGATCTTTGAGATCGATGACGGCGCATGGGCGAACCCCGATCTGCGCGAGCGTTTAGAAAATGTCATAACCCGCCAGAAGGCCTTCAACGACTTCGAGGTCGTCTACAAATCGAAACGATTGGGTTCGCGAGTGCTCTTGCTTAATGCGCGGGCCATTCGGCAAAACGCCGACAACCCTAAGCTTATTCTTTTGGGCATGCGTGACGTTACCGAGCTCATGCGCTTACAGACAGTGACGCAAGAACTCGCCTCCATCGTTAAGTTTTCGGCAGATGCGATTGTCGGCGAGGATCTGGACGGCGCCATCACCAGCTGGAATCAGGGCGCCGAAAGGCTTTTTGGCTTCACGGCGCAGGAAGCGCTCGGTCAATCGGCCACGCTGTTCATTCCCCCTGAGGGCGTCGACGAAGAGAGAAATCTCCTTCAGCGCGTCCGGCAGGGAGAGTCGATCGAAGACCGCGAGACCGTACGCCGCCGCAAGAACGGCGAACTCGTGGCTATTTCGCTGACCGCCTCTCCTATTAGGAATACTCAGGGCCAGGTTACTGGCGTCGCGACGGTCTGTCGCGACATCACTGAACGCCAACTGGCGGCGGAGGCGTTGCGTTCTAGCCATGAAGTGCTGCTTTCATACTCCGAGGAACTCGTCCGATTCAATCGTGTTGCGGTGGGGCGCGAAACGCGCATGATCGAATTGAAGAAGGAGGTCAATGAACTATGTCAGAGACAGGGCGAACCAGCCCGCTACCCCCTCGAATTTGGACAGGGCGGGGATGACCTCGAGGAATGATGGCGGCCCGATCAGACAGCCTGAGCAGCTAGCGGGCCGTTCGGCCTTCCAGGGCGTGGGGGCGCCGAGCGGCGACGCCGAACTTGCTCAGCGTGCGGCTGAACTTCGGCAAATCAACGCTGAAGTCCGAGAATCGCGCCGCGCCGCGCTGAATCTTATGGAGGACGCTGTCCAGTCTCGTAAGGCCGTCGAAGCCCTTAATACGGCGCTTGCGGAAAGCAGAGACAGCCTGGCTCGCGAATTGGCCGCTACGCAACAGCTTCAAACGGCAAGTGCATCTCTAGTCCAGGGCGGCGACACGGGCGCGCTCTATCAACAGATCGTCGATGCAGCAGCGGCCATATTGCGTTCGGACTACGCGAGTATGCAGACGGTCGACGAGAGCAAGGACGTGCTTCGCCTGCTGGCGTACCACGGATTCGACCCCGCGTTCGGCAAAATCTTCGAATTCGTAGGACGCGATGCGGAGACCGCTTGCGGCGCCGCTTGGCGCGACGGCCGTCGCGTGATTGTGCCGGATATTGAAGTCTCTGGTATCGACATCAGCGCCCGCGCGCTGGACGACCAGCGCCGGGTGGGCATTCGGGCGGTTCAGTCCACGCCGCTGTTTTCCCGCGCCGGGCGTCTGCTGGGGATTATTTCTACACATTGGCGCGCGCCGCATGCACCGACCGAAATCGATTTACGTCAGTTTGATATCCTCGCGCGCCAGGCGGCGGACCTCATCGATCGCGTCGAATCGGTTCAAAGGTTGCGTGCCGCGGAACATCGCCTGCGTCTCGCCGCGGACGCCGCGCATCTAACCTATATCGACGCGGATTTCTCGCGCCGCTGCATCCGATCAGGGGAAAATTTCGCTACGGTCATGGGATACGCCCTTCCAACGCCATCCCCAGGGCAAGAGGTCGACCTCTCTGTCGCTGCATCCATTCTACGCCGACATGTCGTTTCCAATGACCGGACGAAAACGAGGGCCGCGGTCATGGAACTATTGCGCGGCAAGCCGAGCGGAAAGATCGAGTGCCGAGTGCTAGGCGACGACGGGATGGAACGCTGGATCGAAAGCATATGGTCTATCGAGACTGCCCACGACGGCTCACCCGTGTCCGCCTTTGTGACCGGCCTCGACATAACCGAAAGAAAGCGCACGGAGGAGCAAATTCGATTACTTATGAGCGAAGTCAATCATCGATCAAAGAATCTGCTCAACGTTGTGCAGGCGATTGCGCGTCTGACAGCTCGCGGCGGCGATCCTGCAACGTTCGTTGAACGATTGTCGCAGCGGATCGACTCGTTGGCGGCAAGTCAGGATCTCTTGGTCAAGAACGACTGGCGCGGGATTGATATGAGGGAGCTCGCCAAGGCGCAGCTCGCGCATCTGGGTGATTCAATCGCCCAAAGCCGGGTCCAAATGGAGGGGCTGAGCGTCCGTCTAACGCCCGCGGCGGCTCAAGGCGTTGGCATGGCTCTACATGAACTCGCGACCAATGCCGTCAAATATGGGGCGCTATCTAACGCTCGAGGACTCGTGCGCATAACGTGGCGCATTGCTCGCTCGGACCAACCTACGTTCCTAGTTGAATGGAGAGAAAGAGGGGGACCGAAAACTGGTCCGCCGACTCACAAGGGTTTCGGACATACAGTCATTGAGCGGATGGCGTCATCTTCTGTCAGAGGGACGGTCGAGATGAAATATCCTCCAAGTGGACTTTGGTGGCGACTATCGGCTCCCGCCGAAAACGTGCTCGAGGGGGGAGTTCGTTCGAAGACAGCGGAGCTATCGATCCCCTGATATTCAAAGCTTTGATGCGTGCGCGCCGCAGGGTCTCAGTGTGCGCAAGGTGGTGAAGGGGTCGGAATGGATGGAGTTGCGTGGATAGGTGTTGCGAGATGGCCGACGATCTAAAAACTTCGATTACGGATAACCCGCTGGTTCGCGCCCTATCCAGATGGGAGAACGAGGGTGGTCGAACCGATGCAGATCAGGAAAAGCGGGCTGATCTGGCAAAGGATGAAGAAGCACTTATTTTGCAGTGCTTGGGAGCGGCGGTCATCAGCCGCTGGAACAAACTACCCACGGAGATTCAGCGGGAACTTTTCTCGGGCGCGGTTTCTATCGGCGCGCCGCTCCCCACAACGGACCTGAAAGAACAAATCGCCCGTTTTCTGCACAGCCACAAAGATTTGTGACTGCCGTGATCGTTCGCTTTCCTCCTACTTAAATATTCTCCGACTTCTTTTTTGTCCGGTCCTCTCCATATGAGGTGCTCAATCTGGGCGAGGTCCCGGATACTGTGGACACGCTAAAGCCGCAGCCGTTGCACTGATAGGAATGGAAATCATGGATACCCAAACGCTCCTCCTAATTGTTATCGTTGTTCTCCTGCTTGGCGGAGGTTGGTACGGCAGGGGACGGTGGTTTTAGACGGCTGGCAGTTATCGCTGGGGGATCATATTCGAGCCTAAAACGACGCGCTGGGTAAACTGACGTTTTTGGACGCCCGTCTGAAAGCTGCAGTCTAAACGGTCGACGTCTGACATTGATGCTGAAACCATTCGAGATCGTCACGAACTGGAACAAATATCGGATCAAACCGGCCTTCTAAAAAGAAGCGGATCATTTCTGCTGATGCGTCCGGACCATTTGAATCCGTGTGCGAAGCCGCCGCGCAACCGCCTGACCAGGCATGGCCAAGACCTTCCACTAACCAATGTTCAGCGTGGGGCGCACAGCTGCCGTCAAAAATGGACGTGCGAAAATATCTTCGCCCCCGCCCCTCGCCGACAAATCTTGCGCTAGAGGTCGAATCAATACTGCAGGCCTGAGCAAAAATTGTGTTCGAGTTGCATGGATGGACTTGGCAGTCATCCGTTCCGTGAAACACTATCGTGCGCACCGGTTCCGCAAAGACTGATCGGCAGAAGTGTTTCGTGATTACATCTCCTCGCATCGCCCTCAGCGCCGACTCCAGGTCCACCGCACAACCATAGGGGAGCCCGGAATGAATGCCTGCCGCGGCGTACAATTCGGGATATGTGGCGGTTAGAACGGCGGCCATCGCGCCCCCGGCAGACAATCCCGCGATGTAAACGTGGTCGTGATCGATTTCGAAGTCTTGAATCACTTGACGCGTAATGCCGGCGATAATCGATGGTTCGCCAGAGTCCCGACGCTGATGCCCCGGCTTATACCAGTTCCAGCACCGCATTCGATTGGCGTCCAGAGCCTGACAAGGATAGGCGACGACGAACCCGTGTCTCTCCGCGAGAAGGTTCATGTTAGTGCCGCCGGAGAAATCGTGGGAGGTTTGGCCGCAGCCGTGCAGCATCACTATCAGCGCTGCGTTGGCCCGGATATGGTTTGGAAGGTAAAGTGAGTATTCTCGTGCTCCGTGCTCGCCATGAAATGTTCGTGTTGGGTAGGCACCGTTTGCGGGGGTGGATATAGAAGAAAACGACCGCTGGGCATCCTGATTAGGAGTGGCCAGAGCCGAGATATTTTGCAGCGGCCTCTTCCGACAGTTCTCGTCAAATTCCGTCATTCCCATCCGACCCAGCGTTGCTTGGACAGCAGCGATTGCTCCCCAACGCTCAACTGCTCCGGCGAAGACTTGTTCCTTTGTGTGAGAGCCGATGGATCGCGTCTGATCAGGAAGCGACGCTCCTCGCTTCGATTGATGAGATCTACAGTGAATGTTCGCCAACTCCGATTTGTTGGAGCAGGCCCAGAAGGTACGCTCTGCGCCCTCAACTGGGAGAGGGAGACGCAGGCGCCGCCGATAGCGCTGCGCAACCTCTGAAGCTCTGCCGAGCGGGTTGGCATGTCCAGGATCGTTCCAACTTTGGCGAGCCAAGCGCTCAACGTTCTACTATTACCGAAAGACACCCTGATCTAACGCGCGCCGCTTGCGCCCCGCAGGGTCGGAACATTGACCAACGCTTTGAGTTTTAGCCGATCCCTCAATCACAATCTCTGGCTCGATGGCGATGACACAATCGCGGCTAATGCCCAACGACGATTGCGACGGCTTCGCTTGGGACAGAAGAGGCTTTCGATGAAGATTCGCGCCGGCTATGAAATCTCCTATGACTGCCCCGCAGTCGACGCCAATGATTCTGACGCTCAGCGTTCATCCGTCACGCTTCGCAGATGTGCTGAGCGGATCGCATGCGCCTCGATCCGCACGTCACCGCCAACACCTATTACGATAGTTTTGGCAACTTTTGCCATGTCATCCGCGCTCCTGTGGGCCGGCTAACAATGTCCTCTGACTTTCTTGTGCAAGACAACGGCAAGCCTGAGCCAATCGCCGCGGAGGCCGAGCAGCATGCGCTCGAAGACCTGCCGGTGGAGGTTCTGATTTATCTGCTCGGCAGCCGTTACTGCGAGACCGATCGCTTGTCCGATTTGGCATGGTCGCTGTTTGGCCATGTTTCGAAGGGTTGGCCGTTGGTGCAGGCGATCTGCGACTATGTCCATGATCGCATCCGGTTCGATTACCAGCATGCGAGCGCAACAAGAACAGCATATGACGCCAACACAGAACAACGTGGCGTGTGCCGAGACTTCGCCCATCTGGCAGTCGCGTTGTGCCGCTGTATGAATATTCCCGCGCGTTACTGCACCGGCTATCTCGGGGATATCGGTGTGCCGGCCGACGAAGCCGCGATGGATTTCAGCGCCTGGTTCGAAGTGTATCTCGGCGGCCGTTGGCACACATTGGACGCCCGCCACAACAAGCCGCGGATCGGGCGTATTCTGATCGCGCGGGGACGCGATGCTACCGACGTCGCGATGGTAACGTCCTTTGGCCCGTGCACGCTCGCGAGCTTCAGGGTAATTTCGAAAGAGATCACTGCGTCGACGCCTGCGATGCCGTGACGCGGAAAGTCTTTATGAACTTCAGCAGAACTTTATTTCCGCCTGAGCTAAAGAAACCGAGCCGCTTCCAAACCCGTTGTGCGTTCATCACATAAGAGGGCGATCACTCAAGGCTCGAAGGACCAGTATTCTCGAGCTGTTGCTCGCGTGAAGAGGTCAGCCAAGCGAGCGTGAGAAATCCGGCCGCGGCCGAGGTGAGCGAGGCGCTAAAAACGCCAATCTTAACCGAGTCGACAAAGTGGGGCTCGAAAGCCAGTTCAGCAATGAAGATTGCCATGGTGAAGCCGATGCCAGTCAAAAGGCTGCCAGAGGCCAGCAGACCCCATGAGAGCTGGGGAGGACGGGTCGCAAGGCGCAGCGTCACGGACAGAAAGCTGAAAAGCACAATCCCGATAGGCTTGCCTACGACAAAGGCGGCAAAAACCGTGATTGCAAGAGTTTGGTCGAAGCTGACCGACGCCAAGGACACACCCGCATTTGCCAGGGCGAAGAGCGGCAAGATCATGAATGCGACCCAGGGATGAAGGGCGAACTCAAGGCGCTCGATCGGTGACACGGCCTCGCGGGCGGCAACCCCAGCCTGACGGAGGTCGCGCCGCGCCGCACCGTCATCGCTCCAGTCTTCGCGCGGAGGATAGGCGATCACACGGTCGAGAATCGCGTGAAGGCGCCGATCGCTCACCCAGCTCCGTGCGGGCGTCATCAATCCGAGGACGATGCCAGTGAGTGTCGCGTGGATGCCCGACGCATCGAGCGCCAACCAGATGCCGGCACCTACCGCGAAATATATGAGAACGCTGCGTATGCCAAGACGCGCAATCCCAGCCACGACGGCGAGTCCGAATCCAGCGAAGCCGATCGCGATCCAGTTCAAGGCTCCCCCATAGCCGATTGCCACCACGAGTACGGCTCCGATATCGTCAAAAATTGCCACAGAAAGCAAAAAGAGCCGCAAGCTTTGCGAAATGCGAGAACCGAGCGCTGCAAGGCACCCCATAGCAAAAGCCGTGTCTGTGGAGATAACCGCACCCCACCCGCCCGCACCAGGCCCACCGCGGATCAGCAGCAGATAAAGGCCAACAGGCGCCACCATGCCGCCAACAGCCGCCGCGAGAGGAAACGCCGCCATTCGTGGGTCGCGCAGCTCTCCCAGGATCAGTTCACGTTTCAGCTCAAGTGCAAGGACGAAAAAAAAGAGCGTCATCAGCCCGTCGTTGATCCAACTCTTCAACGAACGAGAGAACTCGATGTCTCCCAGCCTGAACCCAGCGTTGATATTCCACATCGCCATAAATTGCATGGACCACGCCGCATTGGCGAGCGCCAAAGCAACAAGCGTGCTTAGCAACAGTACAGCCCCGGCCATAGACTCAATACGCAGGAACCGCATCAACGGCTGCGTAAACCAGTCTGCTGGCACCTCGGGAAGACGCGTGCGGCTATCGCCCATTCCGTGAGACTTTCAGTACCGCCTTAAATGGGCATCGCCCGGAGTTACGCCATCTTTGCGCTTCCCCAGAAGAAACGGAGCTCGCGTTTTCGTATCCGTCTCCCGCGCGCGCGGAACCCTTGGTTATCCTAGACGAAGCAAATTGCCTTATTGCGTTTGCCGCGTTGGGCGGCGTGCACCATCTCAGCTACGATTAGGGCGCGACCGCTGCCGCGGCCCGCCGGTTGACCCGTTCCGACAACGCGCCGGTCCCTGCTCAATCTTCCCGGGACGATATAATCGAGTCTAACCGAGCCATTGCCTTGAGAAGGTAATCGCCAAAGGGCAAACCCCCGACAAATTGCTCCGTACGCTTGGGTTCTTTACCCCAAATGATGAGAAATCCCGCTAGCGCCAACAAGCACGGCGAGCAAAAATGATGTGAGGCCGGCGGAAACCGCAATCCCCAGGGCAATTCCCATCTTAGTTCTATAATTCATTATACCCCTTCCGATCCTCGGGAAAGACTAGCACAGCAGCCGAGCTGCGGCGCAGAACGCGGCAGTGTTGTCCACGCCGTTGCCTCATCTCGGCAAGCTCAGCCAGGACGAAGACGCTGAGCACGAGCTTGGGGAGCCGGGCCATATCGGAATGGCGAAAGTCGAACAGCAAGAACATTACTTTAGCTTTGGAAGAGCCCACGAATGCGTGGCTCATTAACTGCCAAACCTTTGGCTGGGCGCGGTGGTTTGGCGCTCGCCGGAAAAATATGCATGGCGCTCACCATTCACGCCAAGATCGAGGAAGAGATTTTCTATCCAGCAATGCGTAAAAGCATAAATGACGAGGACCTGCTCGACGAAGCCGAAGTTGAGCACGCGAGCGCCAAACAGCTTATAGCCGAGATCGTATCAATGTCTCCCAAGGACCATTTTTTCGACGCAAAGGTCAAGGTGCTCGGCGAATATGATGCACCATGTTCAAGAAGAGCAAGAAATGTTCCCCGAGGCGCGCAAGAGCGAAGTCGACCTAAAGGCCCTAGCTGTCGAACTTTCCCGTCGCAGAGCCGAATTAAAAAAAGCTGTCTAATCTAATGCCCCAATAGCGGCAGTCAGCTAGCAAAGCGTTTTCCAAGCGACTCTAATGTTGCAATTGCCTTTCGGCAACGAAGCAAGGGCCGTCACGCGTGGCGGGGCTCTAGTGGGCTGGTTCGCTAATCAAGGTATGCCGACTTCGCCGAGCCCCGTCGCGGAAGTGTCAAAAACCTGCACTCGCAACCTAGGAAACGGACGCATATGGAGGCGATCCACGTTGCCAGGCCCGTGCAATTAGGCCGACGCCCTTCGACGGCCGAGAGCTCGAATGCGTATCCTGATCGTCGAAGACGAGTTTGCTATCGCCATGGACAACAAGCTCGTGCTGGAAGATGCCGTATGCAAGGTTGACGTCGTCGCGGCCACAGTGCCAAGAGCCCCGGAACTCATCTAGGGCAACGGCCGAGACGCCGTTGTTCTTGATGCGAACCTTAATGGACTTAGTGCAGAGCCCGTAGCAGTGCCGTTGCACAACGCCGCATTCTATTTGTTGTCCTGTCCGGTTACAGTTCGGACCAAATGAGAGGAGCGTTCGCAGAGGCCCCGTTCCTTTCCAAGCCGAGTGTGCCGGAAACTTTGGTGTCCGCTGTCCGCGCGCTGCATCGGTTACCGCCACCCGCTTACTTTCCATCCAAGGTAAGTCGGATTGCTTTTAGAAAGCGTACGACGCCCGGCAGGTCGCGCGGCCTTGCGGTCAGAAATCTCAATCTCATATACGTCGCTTACAACGCTGTACTTCGACCTTTGCTGGCGCTCGCTACCCCGCAGCAGTGTGGTCAGTTTTTCTCATTTCTCTGTAAATTTGCAGTCGTCGCAAAGATCTTCCGTTAATGAGATCTTGGATAGCTGTTTCAACATGGCGAGCGCGCCCCTATAACTGGAATTGGCGATAGCGACTAAGGCAAGAATGTCCGCGCCAAGAAATCATAGAGGTTATCCATGGCCGATATCCAGATGGCGAAAGTCGAACAGCACCCAAACGGAATATTGCTTTTCAACGTTCGCGTTCAGGCCAGCGAGGGCAGAATAGAATTTCCAATCGGGGTACACGACGAAGGAACGACGGCGGGGAATGAAGTGGCCGTCCTTCGATCTACGCTTCGCTTCGCCGAGGAATTGGCCGCGGCCGTCCGGTTACGCCTCAGATCATGAGTTTCGGATCGAAGAAACAACTTTCGACGATTGCTCCCGGCCCAGTGGTTTTGCAAACATTTTCACTGGGGAGCGTGCCGTTGCTGTCTGCTTTCGCACGTTGTGGTTATGGATTTTTTGGCAAAGCGTTTGAAAAAATATGAGGGTTTCGTCGACGGATTTGATCCCTCGTTGACGCTTTGGATTTTCCTTTTGCTTCGCCGTCTTGTCCGGCGCATACGGCTTCTAATGCTGCGGCACAGCCGCGCGATCTTGAATGCAATTCCTCGACATCGAGAACACCATCCGCCACTCGCTCAAAGCCTTCGGCGTTCGGTTGAAGGGAACGTCGCGCGGCGATTTTGAGCAGGTTGTGCGCGAGTCTGTCGCCAATGATCCGCTCACCGGAGAGTTGATGGACGCCATGCTGACGGCGCGCGCAGCGCTGTGGAAGCAGTATTGCAAGCTGCACGATCTGGTCGTGAAGTTTGTCTCCCGCAGCGAACTCTGCCAGCGCTTCATGGCGATCCCGGGCGTCGGGCCGGTGACGGCGCTGAGCTTCATGACGGCGATCGACGATCCATCGCGATTCCGACGATCACGCGACGTCGCCGCCTATTTTGGCTTGACGTCGCAACGGCGTCAGTCCGGCACGTCGATCGACGTTCAGGGCCGCATCAGCAAGGCCGGCGATCCCGAGATGCGCCGCGCGCTGTACGAAGCGGCGAGCGCGCTGCTGACGCTTTAAGGGCAAGGACAAACTCAAATCATGGGGATTGACGTTGGCCAAGCGCGGCCGTCGTCGCAAGGCGACGGTCGCTGTCGCCCGCAAAATGGCGGTCGTCATGCATGCGATGTGGCGCGACGGCGCCCTCTATGTCGGCGATTCAACGGCGCGCCAGGCCGACGTCGCAGCGCGTGCGACCGTCAAGAATCGCAAGCTTCTGGGCGCGCACGCATGACGCCGCGACGCGCAAAGATTTTGCAGACGATCATGCCAAACATGATCGTCTTTTGAGCAAAGGAGCTCCGCGCAAGCGGATGAGAACTGGTGCAGACCAAGGACGACGGGAAGCACGCTATCTTGCCTGTGGCCGTTCACCCGGACCACGCCGGAATGCCTGTGACGCTGCCCCGTGAATCCGATGGCAATATGCGCCGCGACGGATCCGATGTCGTTTGGCTATTGCAGCCGAACGACGAAAAGTCAGCCGTCGATGAGCGCGGAAGAGCGCACGGCGCGCCAGAACTCTTGCCTGTCAAAGAGCTGCTTGCTGCTGAAAAGTTTAGAGAAGACTATCGTGCAAGATCGGAGAGACGACGATGTCGAAGAAGTCGACGAAAATGCGCCCGATTAAGAGGCCCGATTAAGATGCCCGCGTAATTGGGCTTGCTTCGAAGTTTGGGAAATTTGCAGCGGGAAAGGTGGCTGTCCTCCAGGATAGCGGTGCTGATTCGGGGTCGCCCAAGCGCCCCAAGCGCCAACGAAGGACAGCCATGGAGTATTTTGCCGGATTAGACGTGTCTTTGGAAGAGACTTCCATCTGCGTGATCGACAAGGAAGGCGGACTCTTGCGCGAAACCAAGGTTGAAACAGATCCGGATGCGATTTTCGTAGCGCTTAAGGCCTACGCTGGGCGATTGCGGCGCGTTGGTCATGAGGCGGGGTCACTGTCGCCGTGGCTGCAGGTGGAACTGAGCCAGCGCGGACTGCCGGCTGTGTGCCTTTAAACGCATCACGCGCGCTCCGCACTGAAAGCGATGCGTAACAAGAACATATTGTGCGCACGGGATGGTTCAAGCAGGTTCACGTGAAGAGCGCTGAGAGCTATCGGCTGCGGCTCCTGCTGACGCATCGGCGCAATTTGACGCGCAAGTTTTTGGACATTGAGAACGCCATCCGGCATTCGATCAAGACTTTCGGCCTAAAGCTTGGAGCCGTCAGTCGCGGCGCATTCGAGGCGCGTGTGCGTGAGCTTGTCGCTGGCGATCCACTGATTTCTGGAATTGCCGATTGCATGCTGCGGGCGCGTGCGGCGCTATGGCAAGAATATCTCCGGCTACACAAGATCGTCATCGCCACCGTAGCGCAGGACGAGGTGTGCCGGCGTTTTATGGGCGTTCCGGGCGTGGGACCGATTAGCGCCCTTTCATTCAAAACTTCGATCGACGATCCGCGGCGTTTTCGCCATTCGAAGACCATCGGCGCTTATCTCGGCTTGACGTCGCGACGCTGGCAGTCAGGAACGTCCATCGACGTTTCCGGTCATATCTCCAAGGCCGGTGACGGGGAAGTCCGACATCCGCTTTATGAAGCGGCGAACATTATGCTGACGCGCTTCAAAGGCTTTAGCAGCCTCAAGGCTTGGGGCATGAAGATCGCTCGAAAGCGCCGGTCACAAACGCGCCTCTGTGGCGGTCGCGCGCAAGCTCGCGGTGATCATGCACGCCATGTGGCGCGATGGTTCGACGTTCCAATTTAGAGCGCCGGCGGCGCAGAAAACGCCGCAAGGAAAGCGTGCGTTGAAGCCCCCTTGGCGCCGCCACGTGAAGCTCAATTTGCTGACTTGACGGCGGACTGAGACGATTTGAATCGAGGGAATCCGCGCGAGCGGAGAACAGTTCTGATGCAGACCAAGGGCGGCGGGAAGCACGATATCTTGCCTGTGGCGCGCATACGCGCGACCACGTTGATATGTCTGTGGATGATGCCCCGCGATCCCGATGCGGACATGTGCCGCAGCGTTTTTTTGACGTTGCTGAGCACAGAGGAGTGCACGGCGCTTCAGAGCTTTTCAAACGCGGGAGCGGTCCTGGCATGAGGACTTCAATAGTCCCCGCGATCAACCGAAAACGCGCGCCTTCGCGCGCGACATCACCCTTGCTTGCGATTAACCGATGGAGAAAGATATGGAGACGAAAAAGCCGGGACGACGCCCAATTAGGAGGGCAAGATAAAAGGGACAGCCTGCGGCGTCGTTTGGCGGTCAGTTTGTCGTTGCGCATCAATGCATTCACGCAGGCTGTCAATTCCATCCGCAGCCTGCCGAACACAATAACTCATTGCGCTCACACATTGATTTCCACCTCGCGCGACTGTTGAGATGGCCAGCGATGACGATATCCGCATTCGTCCCGGCCGCATTCGCGAGACGAAGCGGGGAAAGGGAAAGAGTTTCGTTTCGCGCGTGTTGGCGGCGACGCAGAAGGCGGGCGGACTATATCATTCGAGTCACGCTCGAAGGGGCGCGGCCCCTTCGGCCGCGGCCGCGCCGCGAGCTTCTCCGCGCTGTGCGGCCTGAGCAGGCAATCGCAGATCGCAAGGGCGCGTCGTTCGACATCGCGCCAGGTCATGGCGCGCCGCATCGTGGGTCCTAGCGGGCGAACCGCGAAGAAGGATGGCTTCATTGATCTCCGTTCGAATGCGGATCAGCGACCGACCTGGAGCGAAGTCTGCGGGGACAATGGATCTTCGCGGAGGCCGGCGAGCGCATAATTCCTGCGGAGGCACTAAATGACGGGTCGCTATGATCGATAATGATCCCGGCTGCAGTCTCGTCCCCTGGTCAGCTCGCTCAAAAGAAACTTGGATGACAAATGTTAGGCGGGATGGGCTCCCTGGAGGGCGTGGACTCGAGCTTCGGTCGCAAGAGAGAAATCGGGTTGTGGCGAATCGACTTTAGCAAGCTTGCTGGCGTGTTCGTCCGGGTATGGGCAGCGCTTTTCCGGTCTTTACGCGCCATGACCCGCGACGCTGCCACTCTTTTCAATGCACTTGCAACTACAAGAACTGGAAGCCCTCAGTTGGCGATTATGTCGGTGCACATTCTCGAATTCATCGCGCCCGCGGAGGAAAAATGTCATCGGCTACGTTTCTAGCCCCGCGCGGCGGCGGTCTACGTTCGAAAGGCGGGGCTGGTCGCGCTTCACGCGCCGTCCTCAAAAAATTCGAGGACAAATATCTGCGCCACTACCGCGCCGAACACGTCCTGTGCCTTGCGCCTATGCGTTCGCGCAAAAGCGTCGGCTTGACCGTTCCCGCGCCACTTGCTGGGCCCGGACCCCTTATCGTGCATGACTCGAGGGCGAAAACTGGTCCCTAACGGCCAGTTGCAGTCGCTTAATAGACGCGTGCTGCTGTTACATCCGACTAACGCGGGTCGACCATGCTTTCGTTTCCATCTATCTCCTACTCGTTCCGATCTTTTTGAGTCTTTCAAATAAATTGATGGTGCGGCATCCGATTTACGCGAAAGCCTATCCATTCTTTTGATGCGCGGGCCAATCAACTTCCAGCAACGAGAGAGCGTGGCCATAATCAAATTATGGACAATGCTGGATGCAGCATACGGTCGAAGAGGGCCTCTATCGCTGGTACGGTCTCCAAGCGAAGCGCGAACAAGCACTCATGTCCTACGAGGTACGAGGATTCGCGGCTAGATTTTCCTCGTCCACATCTTCAGCAAATGAGCGCAAATCAACTAGAAAAACAGGCCTTGCAAATCGAACCGGACGGCGCGATTCTTCGTCTTGCGCGCGCTCTCGCGCGCCAAGCCGCGCGAGAAGATCATGCACACGCGTGCGCTGACAGCGCCCGAGCAAATGAAACGTGCTGCGATCTACGCCCGCTTCTCGACCGATCTTCAGGATGAACGATCGATCGAAGATCAAATCAGTCTTTGCAAAAAATACGCGGAGCGCGAAAGCCTCGATGTTGTCGCGGTCTTTGATGACCGCGCCCGCTCTGGCGCGTCCATCCTCGGACGTGATGGCCTGCTCGCGCTTATGGACAAAGCGCGTGAGCGTTCATTTGACGTAATTCTCGTTGAGGCTTTGGACCGTCTTTCTCGCGATATGGAGGACCTTGCCGGCATCCACAAGCGCCTGTCCTTTCTAGGCCTCGAAATCCGCGCAGTTCACGAGGGCGTGGTCAACACTGTTCTGGTTGGTCTTCGCGGACTCGTCGGGCAGCTCTACCGCGAGGACAACGCACACAAGGTGCGAAGGGGGCAGGCGGGACGTGTCGGCAAAGGCCTTAATGCCGGCGGCCTCACCTACGGTTACAAGCCCCTGGCTGGAGATCCAGGAAAGCGCTCAATCGTCGAGGCAGAAGCGGAAATCGTGCGGCGGATTTTCCGCGAATATGTCGATGGTCGCACGCCGCGCGACATTGCCCACGATCTAAATGCGGAACGAATCATCCCACCTCGTGGTAGGGCGTGGAACGCTTCTACTATCAACGGGAACATGCTGCGCGGTAATGGGATTCTGAACAACGAGCTTTATGCCGGCCGGCTCGTTTGGAACAAGGTCCGCATGATGAAAGATCCTGATACGGGGAAACGCATCTCTCGCCCAAACGCGGAGAGCGATTGGCAAGCCACTGATGTTCCCGATTTAGCAATTGTCAGCCGAGAACTTTTTGAAGCTGCCCAGAGGCGGAAGAAGGCGCGCAGCGTCACGCATCCGAATCAGCAACGTCGGCCTCGCCATATCTTATCAGGATTGTTGAAATGCGCGGCGTGCGGCGCCGGAATGGCAAGCAATGGCAAGGACCCGTCTGGACGCATTCGTATCCGATGCTCGGCCGCGACGGAGAGTGGCATATGCCCTGATCCGAAGACCTTCTATCTCGACACCGTTGAATTGGCTGTCCTCAATGGACTGACCGCCGAACTCCGCCACCCCGAAGTCATCGCCGAATACATTCGAACTTACCACGCCGAACGCAAAAGGCTCGCCGCCGAGGCTGATCGCAAGCGTCTGCGGCTCGAACGTCGGCTCGGGGAGCTTAACCGAGAAATTGACCGTCTTGTCGATGCTATCGCGAAGGGTCAGGGTGACCCTGCCGTTTTGGGTCCGAAGTCGACGCTGTTGGACGGCGAACGCAAAAAAATATCCGCCGAACTCGCGGAGGCGGTACCGTCCACGGAGGCCGTCTCCCTGCATCCGGTCATGCTCGCCCGCTACCAGGAGCAGCTGACACGTCTCCAATCTGCTTTGTCGTGTGGAATCAGAGACGGCGACACCGAATGTTCGGAGGCGATTCGGGACTTGGTCGAGACAGTGACCGTGTTCCGGGACAAGACCCGCGCTGGCGGTGTCCGGGTTGAGATCACGGGCCGTTTAACGGCGCTACTTGGCGAACAAGCGTTCCCCAACAGGGTTCGTGGAGTGTGGGGTAAGGTGGTAGCGGAGGAGGGACTCGAACCCCCGACACAAGGATTATGATTCCTCTGCTCTAGCCGACTGAGCTACTCCGCCCCAAACCGCCTCGGCGGTCTGCAAGAATTTGCGATATAGGTTGCCGCCCTCGCGCAAGTCAAGGCGGCGCGGACGACCAAGGGACGTCCGTATCGTCCCTATTTACGTTGCCCGTCTTGACCGTCCGGCCGCTCGGGGAACGTCAGGCGGCGGCCGCTCCCGGCCTCAAGCGCGCAAGAGCGGGAGCCTTTCCTTTGCCGGCGTGGCATGCGACAAGCCGACAAGCCCCGCCGGTCGGCGGCCGACGCCGCAGGCCGCGAGTTCGCTTGAAGATTTCCGGTTCACGCGCCCATGTCGGTCAGACATCCGATCATCTCAATCACCGGCTCGTCGGGCGCCGGCACAAGCTCGGTCAAGGCGACGTTCGAGCAGATTTTCCGCCGTGAACGCATCGAGGTCGCCTATGTCGAAGGCGACAGCTTTCACCGCTTTGATCGCGAAGAGATGAAGGCGAAGTTGTCCGACGCGCACGCTGCCGGCCATCACAATTTCAGCCACTTCGGCCCTGATGCCAATCTGCTGCCAGAGCTCGAGACGCTGTTTCGCCAATATGGCGAGACGGGTTCAGGCCGCTATCGCCATTACGCGCATGACGAAAACGAGGCGGCGATGCTTGGCGTGCCGCCAGGCACCTTTACGGATTGGGAAGAACTGCCGCCCAATACCGACGTGCTCTTCTATGAGGGGCTGCACGGCGCGGTCGTCACCGACGAGGTCAATGTCGCGCGCTACGCCGATCTCAAGATCGGCGTCGTTCCGGTCATCAATCTGGAATGGACGCAAAAGCTGCACCGCGACCGGCATTCGCGCGGCTATACGACAGAGGCCGTCACCGAGACGATTCTACGGCGCATGCACGATTATGTGCATTATATTTGTCCCCAGTTCTCCGAGACGGACATAAACTTCCAGCGCGCGCCGACGGTCGACACATCGAATCCGTTCGTCGCCCGCTCGATCCCGACGCCCGATGAATCAATCGTCGTCATCCGGTTTCGCGATCCACGAGGGGTGGACTTCCCCTATCTTGTGTCCATGATCGCGGGAAGCTGGATGTCGCGCGCCAATTCCATCGTCATCCCGGGCAATAAGCTCGATCTCGCAATGCAACTGATCCTCACTCCGAGGATTCTCGAACTGGTCAGACGCAAGAAAGGCGTGACGTGAACGACACTATATTGACCGCGGCCCAGGAAACTTCAGCGCCGGCGGGCGCAAAATCCGATCCGCGGCGCTACGCCAACGCCATTCGCGCCTTGGCGATGGATGCGGTCGAAAAGGCGAAATCAGGCCATCCCGGCATGCCGATGGGCATGGCTGACGTCGCTGCCGTGCTTTTTCAGCGCTTCATGAAGTTCGACGCCAGCCGTCCGGACTGGCCGGACCGCGACCGTTTCGTGCTGTCGGCCGGCCATGGGTCGATGCTGCTTTATGCCCTGCTCTATCTCCTTGGCTATCCGGGAATGGGCCGCAAGGAGCTCGAAAACTTCCGCCAGCTCGGTTCGCCGACGGCTGGCCACCCGGAATATGGCCACGCCGCCGGCATCGAGACGACGACCGGTCCGCTCGGCCAAGGGCTCGCGACGGCGGTCGGCATGGCGATCGCCGAGAAGCTTGCGGCGGCGCGTTTCGGCGACGATCTCGTCGACCATTTCACTTATGTCCTCGCCGGCGACGGCTGCCTCATGGAAGGCGTCAGCCATGAGGCGATCGACCTCGCCGGCCATCTGAAGCTCTCAAAGCTCATCCTGTTCTGGGACGACAATTCCATCTCGATCGACGGGCCGACGAGCCTTGCAACCTCGATGGACCAGATGGCGCGTTTCGCCGCCGCAGGCTGGCAAGTCGCCCATATTGACGGCCACGATCCTGAGGCGATTGCGCAGGCGATCGCCGCCGCGCAGGCCGATCCGCGGCCTTCGCTCATCGGCTGCCGCACGCTCATCGGCTATGGCGCGCCGACCAAGCAGGGCAAGGAAAGCTCCCACGGCGCGCCGCTCGGCGCCGCCGAGGTCGACGCCGTGCGCGAGGCGCTCGACTGGCCGCACGCGCCTTTCGAACTGCCGGAAGAAATTTTACAGACCTGGCGTGCGGTGGGGCGGCGCGGCGTCAAGGCGCGAGAGGCCTGGGAGGCGCGGCGCGCAGCCTCACCGAAGGGCGCCGCTTTCGAGACCTTCATGAAAGGCGACGTTGCGACGGAGGTGGCGAAACCCCTTGCCGAGTTCCGGGCGGCGCTCGCCGCCGAAAAGCCGAAAGTCGCCACGCGCAAGTCTTCGGAAATGGCGCTCGGCGTCATCAACGCCGCGACGCAGGCGACGATCGGCGGCTCCGCCGATCTGACGCACTCGAACTTCACCATCACCAAAGGCATGGGCGAAGTCGCGCCCAACGATTTTTCCGGCCGCTACATCCATTATGGCGTGCGCGAATTCGGCATGGCGGCGGCGATGAATGGCATAGCGCTCTATGGCGGCTTCGTCCCCTACGGCGGCACCTTCCTTGTCTTCTCAGATTACGCCCGCGCCGCTATCCGCCTCTCGGCGCTCATGGGCCTGCGCGTCATCTATGTGCTCACCCATGATTCGATCGGCCTTGGCGAAGACGGGCCGACACACCAGCCGATCGAACATTTGGCGGCGTTGCGCGCCATGCCCAATCTCAACGTCTTCCGCCCAGCCGACGCGATCGAGACCGCCGAGTGCTGGGAGCTGGCGCTCGCCAGCCGCCACACGCCCTCAATCCTGAGCCTCTCGCGGCAGAATTTGCCGACGCTCGAGCGGCCCGTCGGCGAAAACCTTTCCGCCAAGGGCGCTTATGTGCTGCGCGAAGCGGCGGGAAAGCGCGACGTCACGCTGCTCGCGACTGGATCCGAGGTTGAAATCGCCCTTGCGGCGGCCGACATTCTGGGCGCGCAAGGAATAAAGGCGGCTGTCGTCTCCATGCCCTGCTGGGAGCTCTTCGAGGCTCAGTCCGAGACTTATCGCGCCGAAGTATTGGGCGGCGCCCCGCGTGTCGCGGTCGAAGCGGCGGCGCGGCTTGGTTGGGACCGTTGGATCGGCGAGCGCGCCGCCTTTATCGGCATGAGCGGCTTTGGCGCGAGCGGGCCAGCGGCCGACCTTTACAAGCATTTTGGGGTCACGGCGGAGGCTGTGGCTCAAGCGGCCCGGACGCTAGTTAAGGCTTAAGGCGTAAGAGATAGCGGAGGCGACGAATGGCACTCATTACCCTGCGGCAGTTGCTCGATCACGCCGCCGAGCACGACTACGGCGTTCCCGCGTTCAACATCAACAACATGGAGCAGGGCCTCGCGGTGATGGAGGCGGCCGCGTCGGTCGACGCGCCGGTCATCATTCAGGCGTCGCGCGGCGCGCGCGCCTACGCCAACGACATCATGCTCGCCAAGATGATCGAGGCGCTCGCGGCGATCTGGCCCGACATTCCGCTCGTCATGCATCTCGACCACGGCAACGCCGAATCGACCTGCGCCAGCGCGATCCGCTTCGGCTTCACATCGGTGATGATGGACGGTTCGCTCAAAGCCGATGGCAAGACGCCCGCCGATTACGATTACAATGTGCGCGTCACCCGCAGCGTCGTCGACATGGCGCATTGGGTCGGCGCCTCCGTCGAAGGCGAACTCGGCGTGCTCGGCTCGCTCGAGAGCGGCATGGGCGAGAAGGAAGACGGCCACGGCGCCGAAGGCAAGCTCTCGCACGACCAGCTCTTGACCGATCCGGCGCAGGCCGAGGATTTCGTCGCCCGCACCAAAGTCGACGCGCTGGCGATCGCGATGGGCACCTCGCATGGGGCCTATAAGTTCAGCCGCAAGCCTGACGGCGCGATCTTGGCGATGAAAGTCGTCGAGGAAATTCATCGTCGTCTGCCGAGCACGCATCTTGTGATGCATGGCTCGTCTTCCGTGCCGCAGGAATTGCAGGACGCGTTCAACGCCGCCGGCGGGCAGATGCCACAGACCTGGGGCGTGCCGGTCGCCGAGATTCAGCGCGGGATCAAATATGGCGTGCGCAAGATCAACATCGACACCGACAACCGCATCGCCATGACGGCGGCGATCCGCGACGTTCTCGGCAAGAACAAGGGCGAGTTCGATCCGCGCAAATATTTGAAGCCCGCAATGGAGGCGATGCGCGCCGTCTGCAAGCAGCGCTATGAGGAGTTCGGCACGGCGGGTCAGGCCTCAAAAATCAAGCCCATCCCGCTGTCTGAGATGGCCAAGCGCTACGCCAGCGGCGCGCTCGATCCGCAGTTCGCGAGCAAGAAGGCGGCGGAGTAGCGTCATGAATCACGGCGTCGTCATCGCGCCTTCGATTCTTTCAGCCGATTTCGCGCGGCTGGGCGAAGAGACGCGCGCGATGGCCGACGCCGGCGCCGACTGGATACATCTCGACGTGATGGACGGGCATTTCGTGCCCAATATCACCTTTGGGCCTGGCGTCGTCGCGGCGCTGCGGCCGGTGACGACGCTCACGCTCGACGTGCATCTGATGATTTCGCCGGTCGATCCTTATATCGCCGCCTTCGCCGAAGCCGGCGCCGACATCATCACCGTGCATGCTGAGGGCGGGCCGCATCTGCATCGCTCGCTGCAAGCGATCCGCGCGCTCGGCAAAAAGGCAGGCGTGTCGCTCAATCCGGCGACGCATGAAAGCGCGCTGCAATATGTGCTCGACGACATCGATCTTATTTTGGTGATGAGCGTCAATCCCGGTTTCGGCGGCCAGAGCTTCATCCACTCGCAGCTCGATAAGATTCGCGCCATTCGCAAAATGATCGGACGGCGCGAAATCCGCCTCGAGGTCGACGGGGGCGTGACGCCGCTGATCGCGCCACAAATCGTCGAAGCCGGCGCCGATGTTCTTGTCGCGGGCTCGGCCGCCTTCCGTGGCGGCCAGGTCTGCTACGCCGACAATATCGCTGCGCTGCGCCGCGCCGCGGCGAGCGCCGGCGCGATTGCCGTTTAAGCGGCCTTGGCGGCCGCGCCGCGGCAGTTGATTGTCGCGGCGCGGCGCGCTATCGCCTCACCAGCGCATTGGGGCGTCGCCAAGCGGTAAGGCAGCGGATTTTGATTCCGCCATACGGAGGTTCGAATCCTCCCGCCCCAGCCAGCGCCACTTCACGACGTCAAACACCGCTACCGGCCACCGTCCGCCACGGCGGCAGGCGCAATTAACTGCCACCGATGCCGGGGCAATGTGACCAACAGAAGCTGAAGCGGACTAAATTAAAAACGCGGCGCTACTCTTGATCGCCAGGAAAAATTGTAAGCCAAAATGAGCATGCGCATAAGCATAGAAGCTCGGGAGCGTGACTTTGAGCCTGCGTTGACTTGGATCGGCGGTCTGGTCGGCGCCGCTCTGGACAAGCGTGTTGCTGCTTTCCGGGCCCAGGAACTCAAGAACCCGCTTCTCGCTACTCATTTTCGCGAGACCTTCGCCTTGGAGTTCGCGCTCGTCAAAGCTCGCAAATACCGCCGGCAAACAGGCCGCCTGCCAAAGGGAGGCGAGTATGACCCACTTTACTGTTTTCTCATCGCGACCCAACGTATTCACGCAGCACTACCAGCGAACGTGCGAACGCCTTTCGAAGGCAGGTTACGTGATGCCTTGAATGGCGCCTATGGCCTCCGACCATTTGCCTACGAGATAAGCATTGCCACGCATCTCATGCAGCGAGGTTGGGACGTGGAATTCGCCGACTATGCCCAGATGGGACGTTTCGACTTTCTCGCACGCCAGGGCAGGCGCGAAATCGAAATTGAGTGCAAGAGCACGTCGGGCGACACCGGCCGGAAAATCCACCGCCAGGAAGTCAATCGACTTGCCGACCTGTTACTGCCGACTACCGAGCGGGTAGCGGACATCGCCGGATGTCATCGCATTTTGCTGACGATTCCTGACCGCCTCGGAAAATCGAGTGAGACACTATCGGGTGTCGCCTCGATCCTAGCGCAAGCTGTAGATCAGAAGGGTATAGCGTCGAGCGAGCTCGCGCGCGCCGAGTATACACTCGACAACATCGCCCATTGGCCGCAGCCGGGCCTGGACCCGGATGCGAAATCCTTCTTCGAAACGCGCTTTGGTTATTACAACTCGCATCTTCTGTTTCATGGCCGAAAGAATTTCTCCACTGTGGCCGTTATGATCCGAAGCGACAAGGCCGACACTGTTGTCGATGCGCTATCAAATGCCGCAAAGGAGGCGGCCGACCAATGCAGCGGAACAAGACCGGCGCTGATCGCAATGCACCTGATTGACAGAATCAGCCGGCCTGAACTCAAATCGCTGCTTGAGACAGGTAGCGGACTACACGCGGTTATGCATGCCTTGCTCCGGAGTGGAAAGCGGCAGCATATCGATTCGGTCGCCTTTACGGTTCCGCAATACATCCGACCGGATGGCGTCGGCGCTAGGCGGCTCTCCGGCGACTTGCTCGTCCTCAACAATCCGCAACCGCTCTTCCCCTGTGATGAAATCCGCTCGATATTTCGATCGCCTTAGTCCAGCGAGTAGAGCGTCGCCAAGCGGTAAGGCAGCGGATTTTGATTCCGCCATACGGAGGTTCGAATCCTCCCGCCCCAGCCAATACAATAATTAGCGCTAGCCCACCTTGCTGTCCTTCAGCAGGCCGACGAGCGGGTTTGGCGTCGGGGGCGCGATCCGCCGCAGGGTATTTGTGTCGTGATGGTTGAACGGCGGCGTGTTGCCGCGTAGGGCTAGATCCGTTCGCGTCAAATAGGTCCAGCTATCGTCGTCGTTGAAGTTGATGTCGATTCGGTAATAGTCGGTGCGAAACGCCTCTTCCAGGATGCTCGTGGAGCAAATGCCGAAGCGGCTGTCGCCACGCCGCGCCTCGACCGAAATGCGCGCGTCATCGGGCTTGGCCGTGCCGCCCGCCAGCACGACTTGTCCGCGCGGGATCGCGATGGTTTGCATGATCAGGCCCGTGGCCGGCTCCCAGAGCCAATAGCCTACCTGATCGTGAAAGGTGATCGCCTCCTCCGCAGTGTTGATATGGATGTGATAGCGCAGACCATAGAGGAGCTGAGGACCGTTCGTCTGCGGGTCGATCGGGTCCATCCGGATATGCTCGCGATAGGCGCGCGTTTCCGGACCCGCGGCCTTGGGATTGACGTCCATGCCTTGA
Organism: Methylocystis sp. B8; assembly: GCF_005771425.1. Taxonomy (GTDB): domain Bacteria; phylum Pseudomonadota; class Alphaproteobacteria; order Rhizobiales; family Beijerinckiaceae; genus Methylocystis. The sequence goes on from NZ_VBTZ01000008.1 coordinate 83,353, forward strand.
TCGGACTGCCACACGCCAGCCAGGCGGCGCAACGGACCGAGATTGGCGAGCGTGTCGGGGGAGAACTCAGGTTCGGTAAAAATATCTTCCGGAATGCTGCACACTTTCCGTGTCCTTTCTCGCTCATTTGAGCCGCTTGCGATTGAAAACTTGCTCGGACTGATTTCAAGCAACAAATTTGCCGATCTGGCGTCGGCGCTCGTCACGGCGGCTCGCTGCTGAGACATTCGTGATGCCGCCAATTTGCCGATTTCGAGAAGTTGCCGCGAGCGATATTCGCTAAGCGCGCTGCGACCATCGACGTGAACAGGCGACGGATTGACGGACCGCTGCGGACGTGAACCGCGACGAACGCACACGTGCGCGGGCGCACTGCGTCTTCCAATGAGACGCGCAATAGTCCCAACGTTGCAAAAACCCTTAGCTTTTCGAAGCGATCGGGGCCGGCTGCTAAAGCGCCGGCCCTTTTTTGCGCTGCCTACTCGGCCTCTTTTAACGAAGCGCCGGCTGCGAGCGATATCACCCGAATGATGGCTGATCTACAGCCGATCCGTTGCGTTGCGGCCGCATTTGTTCTCAAATCGCAATCCTTTACGCATCACGTCGGATCGCCCGCATGCTGACGGTTTTCTGCTCTCCCGCGAGATATGTTCAGGGTCGCGACGCGACGATGTCGCTCGCATCGGAGCTCTCGCGGCTCGGCATTGCGAAAAAGCCGCTGATCATCGCGAGTTCCGCCGCCCGTAAGGCGTTGGAGTCGACATGGCGCGCGACGTTTCAAGCCGCCGGATTCGACTACGCCATTATGGATTTCGGCGGGGAATGTTCCTTCGCGGAGATTTCGCGCGGAAAGGAAGAGGCGCGCCGTGTCTCCGCCTCGACGATCGTCGGCGCCGGCGGCGGCAAGACGTTGGATGCCGCCCGCGCCGTCGCCGCTGAACTCGGCCTGCCGGTCGCGTGCTGTCCAACGACCGCGTCGAGTGACGCGCCGTGCAGCGCGCTTTCGGTCGTCTATACCGAGGACGGGGTATTCGAGAAATGCCTCTACTATCGACGCAATCCTGATCTGGTTCTGGTCGACAGCACCATCATTGCGCGCGCCCCCGTGCGCTTTTTAATCTCCGGCATGGGAGATGCGCTCGCCACCTATTTCGAAGCGGACGCCGCGATCCGCGCCTATCGAAAGAATGTGGTTGGCGGCCTGAGCACGATCGCGGCCGCGGCGATTTCAGAACTCTGCTACAAAACGCTACTCAAGGATGGAACGTCGGCCATCGCCGCCGCGCGGGCTGGTTCGATCACGCCGGCGCTCGAACGCATCATCGAGGCGAACACGCTGCTCTCTGGACTGGGGTTCGAATCGAGTGGTCTTGCGGTGGCGCATTCGGTCCATAATGGGCTGACCGCCGCGCCGGAAACGCATGATCGGCTGCACGGCGAAAAGGTCGCCTTCGGCACGCTGACGCAGCTCGTGCTCGAAGGACGGCCGAGTTCGACAATTGACGAAGCTATGGGTTTTTGCCTCTCGGTCGGCTTGCCTGTGACGCTTGCCGAACTCGGCCTCCAAAATCTTCCGCGCGAGAAGGCGTGGGCGATCGCCGAACGAGCCGTTGCTCCCGGCGAGAGCGCCCACAACGAGCCTTTTGAGGTGACCGCCACGAATCTTATGGACGCAATTTATGCGGCGGACGCTATCGGCGCCGCCTTCAAGGCGCGCGCTTCGCAGTAAGCAATCGCGCATGGGCGACGGCGCCTACTCCTTCAAAGCGGAAGGCGGGTCTAAGTGGGTCTAAGTGCCGAGCTTGGCGAACACGCGATCGAGGAGACCATCGGTTGGATACGACCGCGAGGACGTGCACTACAAATCCTAAGTCCCAGCAGTCGACGCGCCGCGGGAGGCGTGGCCCCCTTTTCTGCCAGCTTGCGCCGCAAGTTCCCGGTTGACGGAAAAACTGCGTTTTGCCGCGCTCACCGCTAGACCGCCTTTGCGTCCCGCAGTCGAAGCAAGCTCCGGATTTTTGGCGAAGCTGCGCTGTTCGCTCGGCACGCTCTTGCCGCCTTTGCGCGCAATTTCACGTTGGCGCTCGGGCGTCATCAACGCGAATCCCCTTCGGGACTTGGCGGCCGCCTTAACTTTATTCATCAATTGCGCTCCAATTTGATTTCAATGGTCGCCGCAACGAAATGAGTCGCGGAAGATCGCTCAGCATCGCCGGAAGAGAAACCAAACAAGACAACCTTTCCAAAGGAACGGTCGAGCGAATTCATTTTCGCTGAGTTTAAAATGCTGCCAAGTCAGTAATTTTACGTATAAATTTGCATCGCTGGCGGCAATCCAAATCAGGGCATTTCATCGCGTGGCGAAGGCGTAAAACGACTCTAACCGCTCTCTAAAGTTCTTCTGAGCAAACTGCGATCCCGATCGACGTATGAAGTTCTGTTCTCCCGCTGCGGTCCTCCGGCCGGTGGCCCCACACGCCATAGACATGCGCGCGACTGCTAACCCAATACTCCAGAAATCAAAGGTCTAGGTAGGTCTACGAATTTTGCTTCGCGCGCGCGCGTGCTCTTATCTCCTCGCTGCCGATCTCTTTATGTACCTGAGCGCCAAGAGCGCCGTTGCAGCAAAACGCCAAAGGGCAATGGGAGCGTCCAATGTTGTGCGCGTCGCGCTGCCTCGAGCGATCGGGTCTCGGCCCGCGAGGAATGATTGCTGGCGTCATACTCTCCCTCAAACAGCAACGGTTGCTCGCCAGCTATCTGCTCAACCTGCAAAGGGGCGAGCGCTTCGTGTTCGAGACGATGATCGCTGACATCCACAGGCTAGCGGACCTCGGCGCATATGAACTCGCCACAGACGTGTTTGTCGCTCTTTGTATCTTCATGCGGGACCGACCGCGATTCAGCGCCTACGGGCGGCGCAATCGCGCGTTTAGGAGCCTGTATGGGAAGAGATCGATGCGAGCGCTCGACTCGCATCTCATCGCCAATGGCGCAAGACGGACAGCCGATTCAATACGCCCTTGAGAGGAACAAGTCCTGGGCGTGGACTTTGCCATTTCGGCATAGGATCGCCTCGGATGGGCCAAGGAGATCGAACTCCGCCTTCCGAGCGTTCCCCAACGCAATTTCGAGAATAGCGCTTGTGCTAAGACTGAGATGCGCCCAGCGCAAATGGAATGGCGTCCTGCGCTCAGCGCTGATACGCTTGCAGCGTCACAGATCGTAAGCTGCCGGGCCTTGGCGCTCGGCGCATGCGAGCGATAGCAGCACGGGCAGACTGGATTTCACACTTGAATCAATAGGATTTCATTCAGTGGACGATGAAAGTCCCGATGTTTCCGGCGTCAGTCGGGGAGAGCTCGAACGCCTGAGAACGATCAGCGGAATGGTTGCGACTCTCGCCCACAACATCAATCAGCCGCTAACGGCGGCAAGCGCTTATCTCAGGGCGGCGCAGCGCCTGACAGGAGGACTTCCGAAGGAGCCCGCAACGCCGATCGTGGAAACGCTCGACAAGGCTGTAACGCAGATCGTACGCGCCGCCGAGGCCGTCCGCGCTCTCAGCGAGCTTTTTACGGACAGCGGCCCAGAAAAGACGCCTGTCAGCCTCAATTTACTAATCGAGGAGACGCTTTCTTTCATCGCCAGCGAGGCTGCCGATGCTGGAGTCTCCATTAGCAAGCGACTTACGAAAGATGACGATTGCATCGTCGCGGACCGGTTTCAGATCAAGCATGTTCTGATAAATCTTATTCAAATTGCCATGGAGAGGATGCAGAAAACGCCGCGACGCGAGCTGTTCGTTTCCACGACAACGGAAGCTGCAAGCGCGATACGCCTCACAATTCAAGACGGCGCCGGCGGATCAGGCGAAGGCGAGGACGCCGATCTCTTCGCGTTTTTTGCGGCGCAAGAAAAAGGAATGGGGATCGGACTGTCGATTTCGCGCACAATCGTCGAAGCACATCATGGCCGACTTTGGGCTAGGGCCAACCCCGAACGGAGCGCTATATTCTCCTGTGACCTTCCCTTACGAGGGCAAGAGTCCAAGGGATGAGCTCGAGAACGATCTACATCGTGGACGACGATTCGGCGGTGCGAGAAGCCCTTCAGCTTCTGCTCGAATCCGAGGGTTACGCCGTGTCGGGCTTTCCATCGGCGTCCGCTATGCTGTCGTCGTTGGGGCCGGAAAGCGCCGGATGCGTTATCGCCGACGTCCGGATGCCGGGACTAAGCGGGCTCGACCTTATCGTCGAGATGAAGAGCCGAAATCTTCGTTTGCCGATCATTATCATTACGGGCCATGGCGACGTGCCGCTGGCGGTCGAAGCCATGAAGCGGGGCGCCGTAGATTTTCTAGAAAAGCCATTCGACGACGAAGCGCTCTTCGCGGCAGTCAAGCGCGCGCTATTACCGGACGCGACCGCACAGGAGAATCGTACCGAAGAGTCGCACGCTCCTGAAAGATTTATGTTGCTGACCAAACGCGAGCGCCAAATTCTGGAAAGGCTCGTGGAAGGCCGCTCGAACAAGGTCATTGCGCACGACCTCGACATCAGTGTGCGCACGGTGGAAGCGCATCGCGCGAATGTCATGGCCAAAATGCGCGTCAAGAATCTCGCGGAACTCGTTAGAATGTTCCTTAATGGTCGGAATATTTTGGTTTCTGAAAATAACTTGGAGGATCCTTCTCAAAAATCCTCGTCGTCAATCATGCGTCGCGACTAGGCCGCGGGAGAAGCGCCACAAGTATAGACTATCCGTCAGCGCAACTGTTATTCTGTCAAGGAAGAGAGAACGGCGCCGGAGGCGCGAAGCGCGAGCGCGGCGATCGTCAGCGTCGGATTTGCGGTTCCGCCGGTCGGGAATGCGGCCGCGCCAACCAGAAAAAGATTCCGGTGACCATGGGCGCGTAGGTCCTTATCGACGACCGACGTCGCCGGATCATCGCCCATACGCGCTGTGCCCATGATGTGTCCGGCGGCCTCGGCGCCATCCTTGTGCCAAAAGCCCTCCACGCCGATCCTTCTAAACATGTCTTCATGCATATTTTTCGCATTGGCGAGCGCGCGGTCGGTATAGCTGTCGAGTTGATAGAAGATTGCCGCGCGCGGAAGGCCGGTCCTCTCGATCTGCGTTGAATCGAGCGTCACTCTGTTGCTGGCCAGAGGAAGCTGGTCCGTCAATGCGGCGACGCGGATATGCCGCGCCGTCTGTTCTTTGAGAGCTGTGTCGAGCGCCTTTGCGCGCAAGCCGCCGAGCGCCAGCTCGCGCGCCGTCGACTCGGGCGCTCCCTTCGGCCAGCTCCACCCTTCATTGCCGATTTCAAATCTCAACGCCGAATTGACGTTTCGATCCTTCAAGTCTCGAAAATTTTCGATTCCCGATGTCGCTCCCGGCCCACGATAAGGCCAGACGGGTTGACGCGTGAGCGCCCAACTGAGCTGGATCGGATGATCCATCAGATTTCGCCCGAGCTGGTCAGAGCGGTTTGCGACGCCGCCCGGAAACGCCTCGCAGATCGACGCCAGAAGGAGCCGCGGGGTTTCGACGCCGTTGGCGGCGACGACGACGATGCGCGCAAAGACGCGCCCTGTAGATCCATCCGATCGCACGAACCTGACCGCTTCGACGCGCCCGTCTTGGCGGCATTCAACGAAATTGGCGCAAGTCTCGTTCAGAAGCATCGCGCCGAAAGATTGCGCGCGCGCGACGTGAATGGTCGCGTCATATTTCGCTTGGATCGGACAGATGGGAATGCAACTGGCGCTGCCGTGACAAGATGGTCGATCGCCAGACGGCTTTGAGAGTCGCGCCTGTGGAGTCGGGCGGACTTTGTAGTTTGATTCATCCAAGGCGTTGCGCCATGCGAGATCAAGAAAGCTTTGCGCAATTGGCGGCATTGGGTAAGGCGCGGAGCGCGGAGAGCCGAGGTCGTCCCTATCGTCTCCGGCGACCTCTAGCTCTTGTTCAGCCTGGCAATACCATGGCTCGAGATCGGCATAGGAGATCGGCCAATCAACGCCAAGGCTGAACAGCGATTTCATCCGGAAATCGGCGGGAACCAGGCGAATGGCGGAGCCCAGCCAATGCCATGTCGTGCCGCCGACCTGGCGCAAATAGGTCGAATTGAAGGGATGGGAGCCTTTCTGCGCATAGAACGCATAGGGCTTGTCCGTTTCCGGGTGCGGCGTGAACTCGGATTGTGCGTAGGCCGACTCCGGGGTCTTTGGAAAAGCGTTCTGGAATCGTCTCACCGAGTCGACGCGGTCGACTTGAGGGCCAGCCTCCATGATGATGACTTTCGCGCCCTTGCGCGCGGTGCGATATGCGACCAACGCGCCGGCGACCCCGGAGCCTATGACCAACACGTCGGCGTGAAGATCCATGGAGAGCGTCACTTCTCGATTGGAGCGAGCGCCCAACTCGCGGCTTCGCGGAGAACGCCGCCTGGCCGCGCAAATCCGATTGCGTCCCACATGAGCGCGCCCGTGTAATCGACGCAAATCATGCGTCCAGAATCGACGGTCTGACCAGAATACCAGTCCGCCACAATTCTACGAGCAAGACGATCCGAGTCTTCTTTGTTCAGACGGCCGAAGTCGGCGCGCGAGCCGCTGCGATCGAGTTCAAGAGCATGCAGATAAATCCGAGCGGTATCGACGGAAAGATGCGAGCGCCCGGTAAGTTTGACGCTGAGGCGAAGAAAGTCGGCGAGACCCGAGGTCTTAGCGAAAACTGCCCGGTCTATAATGCAGGGCATGAGCGCGCCGAGCGCGCAGCCGATCATAAGCTTCCGACGTGAGAATTCATGACCCCTTGCGCGCATTCCATTCTCGCTTGCGAACGCCATTCGGCGGGAGGAATTTCATCCCTTCAGCATTTCAATTACGACCTTCTCGTCAAATCCTTCGATCGCTTCCTGCGATAGGGAGGATGTGAGCAACTCGTCGATCACCGCAGGCGGCGCCGTGATGTCGCGACTATATCGAAGTCCGACTTCAACGGTTTGTCGATCAGCAAAGCTTGCAAGCAATAAGGTTCGTTCAGCGCTCTTGACGATCGCAGCGATGGTTTCGAGCAGCCGTTCCCAATCTCTTTCAAGCCGCATGAGCCTGCCGAGATATACCGCGACGCCGTCCGCGCCGGCCTCCATCGCGACATAGGCCTGCGTCGCCGTGAAAACGGCCGTGACCAGGGAGGCGCAGCCCATTTCCTTCAGCGCTGGACAGCAGGCGAGGCTTGTTGGCGTCGGCGCAAGTTTTACCCAAAGCCTTTTGTCGTGCGCGGCTTTCAGCTCATCGAGATAGAGCGTCGCCTGGCTCAGCGTCTCGTCTCTACCTCCAACCGCCTGAATCATCAGATGCTGAATCGCGCCGATGTCCGCCGACATTTTGCAGAGCTTGCGCGCGGCGGCAATATAGTCATCCAACGATAAGGTTTCCGCGCCAGCGGCGCGCGCCATTAACGTCGGATTGGTGGTGAACCCTTGTACGCCCGGAAATTCGAGCGCGTTCAGAATCGCCTGCTGGTCTGCCGTATCGACGAGAAGCATCGCGTCCTCATATCGGAAATTCTTTCACTACCCACGACCCTTCTTACACAGCCTTTCTTCGCGCGCTTAATACAATGCTTTTTGGATTGTCGAGGATCGCCTTCCAGAATTCTTCGCCATAACGCTCAATGCCCTGTTGGGAGACAGCGAAGGGCGTCCATTGGACGTCAGCAAACCCGGCCTGCTCCAGCGCGCTATCATATGCGAAACGGCTCCACTGCGTGAACTCGATCGAGAATTCCTCTGCGCCGACAAAAGTCATGCGAACGCGCAAATGCATCGGGCCTTTGCCGATCTCTTCAAGGAAGAATCCATAAGGAAGCGTATCTCTTCGACCATTGATGAAATCCGGATTGGGCACGACGGCGACCAACCTAGCGTCCGGCTTGATGTTCGCCGCGACGGACTGGAACATTCGATTGAGCGTCTGCTCATCCTCGGCGTAATTGAACAGAAAAACGGCGGTGGCGACGTCAAATGATCCGAAAACGGCCATCGTTGCGGCGTCAGCGACTTTGTAAACAATCCCTAGCGATTTTTCGTTTTCTTCCTGTCGCGCAGTTTCTATCATCGCGGGCGACAAATCCACGCCGAGCACATTCCTTGCGCCAAGTCTTTTTAAGAGCCGAGAGTAGTGGCCAGTCCCGCACGCGTAGTCGACGGCGCTCGCGCCTGCGACATCGCCGAGCGCCGATTGGACCGATGGCGTCTCAAGAAAATTCGTAACGTCGTCTTTTCGCGCGTGCGAATATTGCTCGCTGATTGTTTGATATTGATCCTTCATGAGCCGCCTCAAAAAGTCGTCAAGGTCAAGTTTTGAAACACTTGCCGGCGCTGGCAATATGGGCGGCGTAGCGGTTATAGGACAAGCCCGCCGGGTCGAGTTGATCGTGGCGAACCGGGCGCTGACATTTCAATGTCATAAAACAGTCGGAAGCATGTCCGATCCTTGCGACTGGAATCGGATGATCAAATGATTGACCTGAAATTCTTGGCGCTTATGGACTTCGTCGCTTGGTTGCGCGGACAATATCCGAGGAACGTCGAGAGCGGGGGCGCAGAAGAATTTGTGCCCTACGAGGACGCCCGCCAAGGGAAAGCGGAAAAGACCGACGCGTCTGGCGCTTATACCTCAGCGTCGACGTCTGTCGACGAGGCGGGCATGAGCGCGCACAGGGACGAGCCTAAGTAAGCTACGCCTCCTTAGGACGACTCGCCAGACGACAGCCCCGGGGTCCTGCTTGTCTCACATCCCCTGGACGACGGGGTTGCCGGCGTTGAGCCAGGCGAGAATGCCGCCGCCGAAATGCGTGTTCGCGTCGCGCCGGCCTAAAAGCCGCGCCTGCTCCATCGCGGACACGGAGCGCTTGCCGGAGCGGCAGTAGATCACGACCTGCTGGCCCTCGCCTGGGACCGGCAGCTTGCTCGGATCGAATTTCGATAACGGATTGAACAGCGCGCCGGCGATGTGGCCCGCCGCATATTCATCAGCCTCACGCACGTCGACAAGCAAGACTCGCCCCGCCGCGAGGCCGGACTTCAACTCTTCCAGGCTGATGTCATTGAACTGACTGCCTACGCTCATGACTCACAATCCTTTCGATGATCTCGCAGATGTCCTTGGCGCGCCCGCCGAGGACCCGTCATTTACCTATCCCGTATTGCGCAGGCCCGCAGCAATGCCGTTGATCGACATTAAGATGCCTTCACGAATGTCTTCGCCGCGCTCTCCCGCACGGTGACGGCGGATCAGCTCGACCTGCAGATAGTTGAGCGGCGCGATATAGGGGAAGCGGTGCCTGAGCGAGCGCGCGAGCGTGGGATTGTCGGCAAGCCGCTCCTTGGACCCGAGAATTTTTTCGAGCGCTTCATTGGCGCGCCCATGCTCCGCCTCGATCATGCCGAAGATGCGCGCCGCCAGCGCTTTGTTCTCAACGAGACCGGCGTAATGATGCGCGATCGACATGTCGGTCTTGGACAGGATCATGTCGATATTCGAAAGCAGCGCGCGGAAGAACGGCCATTCCTCGCTCATGCGGCGCAGCAGCGCGAGCCGCGGTTTCTCGTCCTTTTCGATGAAATGTGCGATCGCCGAACCAAAGCCGTACCATCCCGGCAGCGCCACGCGCGCCTGCGCCCAGGAAAAGCTCCACGGAATCGCGCGCAGATCTTCGATGCGTCGCGAAGGTTTGCGCGAGGCGGGACGCGATCCAATGTTGAGCGAGGCGATTTCCGAAATCGGCGTCGACGAAAAGAAGAAATCGACGAAGCCTTCGGTCCCGTAAACGAGGCCGCGATAGGCCGCCATGCCGGCCTCAGACAATTCTTCGGCCGCATCCAGAAACTCCGGCGCCGGCGTTTTTTGCTCCGAGAGCAGCGTTGCTTCGAGCGTCGCCGCGACAAGCAGTTCGAGGTTGACGTGGCCGATTTGCGGATTGGCGTATTTCGCCGCGATGACTTCGCCCTGCTCCGTCAGACGGATTTGCCCATTCACCGTGCCCGGCGGCTGCGCGAGAATGGCGTCGTAGCTCGGTCCGCCGCCGCGCCCCACGGTTCCGCCGCGCCCATGGAAAAGACGCAGCGTCACATTCGTCAAGGATGCGAAAAATTCCGCGAGCGCGGTCGAGGCGCGATAGAGCTCCCAGATGCTCGTGAGAATGCCGCCGTCCTTGTTGGAGTCGGAATAGCCGAGCATAACGTCCTGCTGCCCGCCGGAATTGACCACGAGCTTCAAGATGCCAGGAAGCGCATAGAATTCCCGCATGATCGGCGCGGCGTTGCGCAAATCTTCGATCGTCTCGAAGAGCGGAACGATGATGAGATCGGCGATGACGGTCTGTGCGTCGCGCGGATCGAGCGTGCCGCGCATCAGCCCGCATTCTTTCTGCAGCAGCAGCACTTCCAGTAGGTCGCTGACCGTTTCGGTGTGGCTGATGATGTAATGGCGGATCGCTTCGTCGCCATAGAGACGGCGCATCTCGAGCGCGCGCTCCATGATCGTCAATTCACTCGTCGCGCGATCGCTATAGGTCACGCCCGGCAGGCGCACCGGCCGCGGATCGCTGAGCAGCTTCAGCAGCAGCGTCTGCTTTTCCGCTTCCGTCAGCGCGGCGTAATCGCCGACGACGCGCGCGACGCTAAGAAGCTCGCCAATCGTCTCCTCATGCCGATCGGAGCTTTGCCGCAGATCGAGCGTCGCAAGGTGAAAGCCGAAGACTTCAACGGCGCGGATCAGCGGCTCGAGCCGTTGCGTGGCGATGATCTCGCTGTGATGCACCCGCAAGGATTCATCAATGGTGACGAGATCGGCGAGGAGCGCCCATGAATTGGCGTAAGGCTCGCCCGGCGCGACGGCGTGGCGCGCCGCCTGGCCGCCGGTCAGCTTCTCCAGCGTGCCGGCGAGGCGCGAATAGACGCCGATGAGCGCACGTCGATAGGGTTCGTCATCCCGGTGTGGATTGTCGTCGCCCGAGCGCGCCGCAAGCTCTTCGAGCGCTTTGGTGCACCCCGCGTAGCGGCGCGAAATCGAAAGTTCGGCGCCAAGCTCGTGCACTTCGACGAGATAGAAGCGCAGCGCCGTTTCACATTGCATGCGCATGGCGGTCGAAAGCGAGTCCGCGGTGACGTTCGGATTGCCGTCGCGGTCGCCGCCGACCCAGGCGCCCATGCGCAGGAAAGGCGGCACGCGCAGCCCTTCAAGACGCTGTTCGATGTCGGCGTATAGCCGCGGGATCTCGCGCAGGAAGGTGCTGCGATAATAGCTCAGCGTATTCTCGATTTCATCGCGCACCGTCAGTCGCGAATGACGCAACAACTCAGTCTGCCAAAGCTGTGAGACGCGGGCGCGAAGCTGCATCTCATTTTGCGCGCGCTCGGACTTGCCGCGCATATGTTCGCGCGCGGCGAGGAGCTTGAAGATTGCATGTTCGGCGTCGAGGAGGCTCTTGCGGCGCACTTCGGTCGGATGCGCGGTCAGCACCGGCGAAATCCAGCCGCGCGCCAACGCCTGAGCGATCTTGCCAGCGCCGACGGAGGCCTTGCGCAGATGCGCAAGCGTGGTGGCGAGGCTTGGCGCGCCAGTGAAGGCGCCGCTCGCCTGGGCGCGGGCGCGCTGCTGCAGCGGATGCAGATCCTCGGCGATATTGGCGAGGTGCGAGAAATAGCTGAAGGCGCGGATCACGGTGCGCGCTTCTTCGGCGGTCAGCGAACGCAGCAGCGCGTCGAGATTTCTGTCGGCTTCGGCGTCGCCATTGCGGCTCGCGGCGACGGAGAGCCGCCTGATCGTCTCGATGCGCTCGAAGGCGCCGCTCCCCTCATGTTCGCGCACCGCGTCGCCAAGCAGGCGTCCGAGAAGGCGAATGTCCTCGATGAGGGACTCGTCGCCTTTTGTCGCGTCGGGCTCCGCCGGAGCGAGCGTGACGGGCTTTTCCTGCGCCTGAACCTCAAGCTGCATGCTGTCGCGACCTTTGAAATTTTCCGCGCCTCTGCGCGCCTCGAGGGCAGCTATAGCAGGCTTCGAACGGCTTTTCGATGCGGCGCTTGTTCGAGACCGCCCGCCCGCGTATAGACTTCGGCGCAGTGACGCCTCATTCCGCAAATTGCGGCGCAAATGGTCAAGTGATGCTCGACACTACGGAAATAGCTATCTTCGCCGCAGTCGGCGTGGTCTTTGCCTTGGGACTTATCGCGCTTTGCCGCTGGTCGGGCGTCGCCGCGCAGCGGATCGCCGCCTATGCGCTGATTGCGCTCTCCTTCCTATACGTCGGCTTCGCCTTTCGCGCCGAAGAGCCCGGCGCCTGGGTCGGCGTCGAGATGACCGGGGTCGCCGTTTTTGGTTCGCTCGCCGGCATGTCGATCATTGGCTCGCCCTGGTGGGTCGTCGCAGGCTTCGCGCTGCATCCGCTCTATGCGATTTACTTTCACTATATCGGCGCCGGATCGCAATTTGCGCCACCACCCTTCGCGATCGCCAACGCGGCTTTCGACGTCGCGATGGCGCTCTTCGTCGCTTATGCCGCCTTGCGCGGCGCCGGCAGGAAGACGACGGGCGCTGCGGACGCGCCTGCGCCGCAGCGAAAACTTGCGGCGCGCTCTCAGCACCGTTCGCAAAGCCGCGACGCTGGAGGTCCGGCGTGAACGCGCCTGTCGACGTCGCGCTTCGCTATGACTGGCGCGTCGAAGAGATTGTCGTGATCCATGACCAGCCGCTGCTCGATCTTATCGCGCAGGCCAACGCCGTCCACCGACGCTTTCACGACGTCAACGACGTGCAGAAGGCGGCGTTACTATCGATCAAGACCGGCGGCTGTCCGGAAGACTGCTCCTATTGTCCGCAGTCAGCGCATCATCGCGAAGTGAAGCTCGACCGCGTCGATCTCATGGAGACGGCGGAGGTGCTCGCCGCCGCGAGAACTGCGCGAGAGGCCGGCGCCGATCGCTTCTGCATGGGCGCCGCCTGGCGCTCGGCGCCTGAGGGCAAGCGCTTCGACGCCGTGCTCGATATGGTGCGCGGCGTGCGCGCGCTCGGCATGGAGGCCTGCGTTACGCTCGGCATGATCAACGAGTCGCAAGCCAAGCGCCTAGTCGATGCGGGGCTCACCGCCTACAACCACAATCTCGACACCGGCCCCGAATTTTACGGAGAGATCATCACCACCCGCACCTATCAGGACCGTCTCGAGACGCTGAAAGCCGTGCGCGGCGCTGGATTAGAGATGTGCTGCGGCGGCATCATCGGCATGGGCGAAAGCGTCAACGACCGCGCCGGCATGCTGCAGACGCTCGCGTCTTTCGATCCGCATCCCGAGAGCGTGCCGATCAATGCGCTCGTCGCCGTCGAGGGCACGCCGCTTGCGGGACGCGCGCAGATCGATCCGCTCGATCTCGTGCGCATGATTGCGACGACGCGCATCGTCATGCCGAAGTCGCGGGTGCGTCTTTCGGCCGGACGCTCTTCGCTGTCGCGCGAAGCGCAAATTCTCTGCCTCGTCGCGGGCGCCAATTCGATCTTCTACGGCGAGAAGCTGCTGACGACCGACAACGCCGGCGTCAATGAAGACGATGCGCTCTTCGCCGCTCTCGCGGCGCGAGAGGCGCCGGCGACCGCCGCGTCTTAAACCAACTCAGTCGGGCCGAAGATCGCTTCAAAATTTTTGCGTAGAGCAGCGTCGACGGCGTGCATTTCCGCCGTCACGCCGAGGTCCGCCAGGCTTGTGACGCCAAGATGCGCCTCGCGCACGCCGCAGGGCGCGATGCCGGAAAAATGCGTCAGATCCGGCGCGACATTGAGTGCGACGCCGTGAAAGCTCACCCATTGCCGCAGGCGTATGCCAATCGCGGCGATCTTGTCCTCCGCCATCTCGCCGCCCGGCCCTTTTAGCTTATCCGGCCGCTCGACCCAGACGCCGACGCGCGCGGCGCGCCGTTTGCCCGTAACGCCGAGGTCGGCGAGAGTCGCGATAATCCAGGATTCAAGCGCGCAGACAAGCGCCCGCACGTCGCGCCGGCGGCGCGTCAAATCGAGCATGACATAGGCGACGCGCTGTTTCGGTCCATGATAGGTGAATTGCCCGCCGCGTCCCGTGCGATAGACCGGAAAGCGCGCGTCGAGGAGATCCTGCGCCTTCGCCGAGGAGCCGCCGGTATAGATCGGCGGGTGTTCGATGAGCCACACGCATTCGCGCGCCGCGCCCGAGGCGATGGCCGCGGCGCGCGCCTCCATGAAGGCGACCGCCTCTTCATAGTCGACCAGACCTTCGCCGACGCGCCATTCGACGGGCGGCGCGCCCCCGGCCGCGCGCATCGCCGCTGCGTCCGAGGCGCGCACAGGGGAATAGGCGGCTTCGCTCATCGCATGATTTTACACCAATCTAAGGGCGAAGCGTTCCGCCGCTTGTCATCCCTAAGGCGATTTGTTAGACGCAGCGCGCCGGCGCTTCGCCTTTAAGCGGAGCGCCCTTGCGGCCGTGGCGGAATTGGTAGACGCGCTAGCTTGAGGTGCTAGTTGGGCAACCAGTGGAGGTTCGAGTCCTCTCGGCCGCACCAAGGTTAGCGCCCCAAGAGCGCCCGATGATTGCGGCGCCGCAGCGGGCAAACATCAGCCACATTTCCAATCCCACTATGCTTACGCTGGCGCTCGTTAACACGAGCGACCTGCTCAGGCTCGTCCTGCGGCGCGAAAGCGCGCCGACGCGTGAGACCCTGAGCGTGTTCGACGCCGGCTCTTTTCGTTCGCGCCCGGAGAGCGAAGCATTGGCTGTATCGTTAAGAGAGCGCGGAGCATTGGCCAAAGAAACGATTGAAACACGCGCGCGCGCTGCATGGCAGGATATAGAAAACGATTGGCGCTTAACGGCATTGCGCCCGATCGGGTCGCCCCTTCAGGCCTATGCAGCCAAGTCCGATCGCAACTTTGAAAGGGTCGAGCGCTTTTTCTACGTCGGCGCCGGAGCGCTCGTCGTCGTCGGAACCGCGATCGTCATCACTTCGGCGTTCTGGGGAGACACGCCCAAGACAATCGATCCAGCGGACGCGCCGACGCCTCAAATGATCGCCTCTCCTTTGCACGGCGCGACGCGCCTCGGCGGCTCCGAAGCGGCGCTGACCAACTTGCGATCGCACGAACGGGCGTCGATCATCGCCGGTCCCGTGGAGCCGACGTCGAAGCAAGAGCGCGCCGCATCTCCGCAGGAAAGCGCAGGCGCCGCGCCCACCGCCCAAGCGTCAAATTCTCTGACTTCGTCGATCGCGAATCTCGACGTCGCTCCCGACTTCCTCAACGAGGACATTGCGGGAGGACGAAGGAAGGCGCGGCGCGCAGTGGAGGATAGCGCGTCTGCGACGACCGAGTCCGACGCGCGGACGGACAAATGCTACGTCAGGATCGCAGGACGCGTCCTCAGCAGCGGCGACTGTCAAATCTCGCAAAAAGGCGGCGACGTCAGCTTCCAATATTCGGGTCAGACCCTGACGATTTCTCCGGTCAAGGGAAAGACCTGGTCCTTGACGCTCGACGGCAAAAATCTCGGAAACGTCTATAAGAGCGGTTCCTGCTGGGCTTCGAGAAGCACATATATCTGCGATCGCAGCTGAGCGGCGGGCTTTCCCTCAGTTACGGCGCGCCGGCTTTCGGCGCCTCCGTGGCGCCCTGCGCCGGCGGTTGCTGCTCCGGCTTCATCATCCCGCCGCCGCCCTTTCCCCGAAGAGACTTTGCTCCAAGAGACTTTGCTCCAAGAGACTTTGCTCCAAGAGTCTTGGCGATGATCGGCTCTGTCGTTGACGTCCAATCCGGACCGGCGGCGACGATCGGCGTCGGCGAATCGCCCGGCGCAATATGCACGAGCGAATAGCCGCGCTTTTTCAGTTCGCGAAGAAATTCAGGCAGCATTTGCGCAGTGATCGCCTGCGAATCATGGAAGAGCACGATGCCTTTGCGGTTCTTTTCGAGCCGCGACAGCACGAGTTCGAGTTCGGCCTTCGCCGTTATATGCGACCAGTCTGAGGCCCATAGATCGGAGCCAAAAATCGTGTAGCCGCGCGCCGTCAAGTCGGCGACCAGAGCCGGCGTATCGGCGAAACCAGGAAAGCGGAAGAAGGGCGCAGCCGTCGCGCCCAGCGCCTTGTTGACGGCGGCGATCCCCTTCTCGATGTCCGCTTTGGCGGCCTCCTCGCTCATGAGTCTCAGCGTCTTATCGGGATGGCTATAGGAGTGGTGGCCGATTGTGTGGCCCTCCGCGGCGGCGCGTTTCACGAGGGCGGGGAGGCCTTCGGCATTCCGGCCGATCAAAAAGAAGGTGACGCGGGCGCATTCCTTGGCGAGCGCATCGAGAACCTGTGCGGTCGTCGCGGCGGGACCATCGTCGAAGGTCAAAACCACCTCATGATCACGCAGGTCGAGCGTGCGCGGATAGCTTTGCAGGCCGATCGCCGTTCCCTTGGAGCGATCGATTTCAATGACGCGCGAAGTTCCGAGCGCGTCTGGACCACAAGTCCGCTCCTCGGCGGCCGTCGTCGGAGCGGAATAGAAGCCAGCCGTGGATAACAGGATCGCCAGCAGCATGGGCGCAAGCCGCCGGTTGAGCGCTCCGGCGACAGGCCTTTCGGATCTTTTTAAAGTGGGCAAATTCGCGGTCATGGCGGCCTGGCGGTTTGACTTCTCGCGCGCGCGGGTTAAGAGCGCGACCATAACATAGCGCGGGACTGCCTATGCCGCTCGACCATGAAGATACGGCGCCCGCCGCCGAGGACTTCCGCGACGGCGGGACGGCCTCTTTCAGCCGGGAATTCATTCTGGACGTCGAAGGCGCGATCGCGCTTGGCGACGCGGAGCGGGTTCGTGAACTCGTCGGCGACCTCCACGAAGCCGACCTTGGCGGTCTGCTGGAGCTCTTAAGCCACGATGCGCGGCCGCGCCTCGTCGAACTGATGGGCGCCGACTTCGACTTCACGGCTTTGATGGAGGTCGGCGAAGCGACCCGCGAGGAAATCCTCGAAGAGCTGCCGGTCGAGACCCTCGTCGAGGGCGTGCGTGAACTCGAAAGCGACGACGCCGTCGCCATTCTTGAAACTCTCGAGCCGAAAGAGCAGGCGGAAGTTCTCGAAGCGCTGCCGGCGCAAGAGCGCATCGTCCTGCGCCGCTCGCTGGATTATCCCGAAGACTCCGCGGGCCGTCTGATGCAGACGACTTTCGTCGCCGCGCCTCCATTCTGGACGGCGGGACGCGTGCTCGATTTCTTTCGAGAGAGCGGCGAAGAAAACCTGCCGGAGAACTTCTTCGAAGTTTTCGTCGTCGATCCGAGCTACCACTTGCTCGGCACGGTTTTCCTCGACGCTCTGGTGCGCGCCAAGCCCAGCGTGCGGCTCGACGAGATTATGCAAGAGGATCGGCGGCGGGTGAAAGCGACCGAGGAAGGCGCCGAGGCGGCGCGGCTCTTCGAGCGCTACAATCTCGTCTCCGTCCCGGTCGTCGATGAGTCGGAACGGCTCGTCGGCGTGCTCACCATCGACGACATCGTCGACGTCATCCAAGAACAGGCCTCCGACGAAATCCTGGCGCTCGGCGGCGTTAACCCCGAAGAAGAGCTGACCGACGATTTCTGGTGGATCGCCAGGAGCCGGTTCACTTGGCTCTCGGTCAATATGCTGACCGCCTTCATCACCTCTTCGGTGCTCAAGACCTTCCAGTCGCAACTGGAGCAGATGGTGGCGCTTGCGGTGCTGGGTCCGATCATCGCCGGGCAAGGCGGGAATTCGGCGACTCAGACCATGACGGTCGCCGTGCGGGCGCTCGCGACCCGCGAACTGACCCGCGCCAACGCTTTTCGCATCATTTTGAGGGAGCTCGCCATCGGCGCGGTCAATGGCGCGGCCTTCGGCATGGTGACCGGCATTGTCGCGGCGAACTGGTTCCATAACGTCGGACTTGGGCCGGTTATGGCCTTGGCGATGTTCACCAATCTGGTCGCCGGCGCCCTGGGAGGCATCGTCGTGCCGCTCGCGTTCGAAAAGCTCAAGTTCGATCCAGCGGTCGCCTCCGGCCCTTTTGTCACGACGATCACCGACGTGATCGGCTACGGGTCTTTCCTTACAATCGCCAGTTTGTGGTTCCATTTGGGCTGAGGCGCGTCGGCGCGTTTACGCTCCGTTACCGTCTGCGGAGATAATTTGACGAAATGCGCTCGTTGAAATTTTTTACTTCACTTTCCACTGCCTTCGTAGGCGCCGCGCTGGCCGCGGCGACGCTCGCCGGCTGCGGCAGCTCCTATGATCCGATGTTCTCGCGCCGGCCGCGTTTCCAGACCAGCGCGCCGCTGATCAACCCCAAGCGCGACCCGAGCTTCCTCGCCTATGCGGTGCCGGAGACGGAACTTCATAATTTCCCGGCGACGCGCAGCGCCGAATTCGCCGTCCACGGCATCGACGTCTCGAAATACCAGGGCGACATCGACTGGCGGCAGGTGAAGGAGGCTGGCGTCTCCTTCGCCTTCATCAAGGCGACTGAAGGCGCCGACCGGGTCGACTCGAAATTCGCCTATAATTGGGCGGCGGCGAAAGCGGCGGGCGTGCCGCGCGGCGCCTATCATTTCGTCTACTGGTGCCGTCAGCCGCAGGAGGAAATCGGCAATTTCAGAAGCGTCGCGCCAAACGAGCCGGACGCCCTGCCGCCCGTTCTCGACGTCGAGGCGACGCCCACCTCGCGCAGTTGCAAACGCACGCTCTACCGCGAGGAAGTGCTCCGCGACATGAAAGCGATGCTCGTGGAAATGGAGCGCCACTACGGCAAGAGGCCGATCATCTATTCGTCGGTCGACTTCTATCAGGCGATCCTGCACTCGGACGCTCTGTCCGAATATCCGATCTGGGTGCGCTCGACGAAGTATCACCCACAGGTGCGTTACGGCGACCGCAAATGGACGTTTTGGCAGTATCGCTCGGACGGCCGCGTGCCGGGCATCACCGGCGCGGTCGACCAGAACACGTTCAATGGATCCGCCGATCACTGGCGAAGCTGGCTCGCGCATCAGACCGGCCTGACGGCTGCGCCGATCGCGGCGCGCCCAGTCGACGACCGTGGGACGAAACAGCTCATCGAGGAAGACCCGGCGATGGTCCCCCAGGGAAGGGACGGCGGCTTGACGCCGCCCGCAGCAATAGAAGGCGGTCCAACCGCGCAGGACAGGCAGGGTTAGCAAGGGGTAGCCATACCGGGCGAATTGGTGTATTCGCGCCCATCCTTTGAATTTTCGTCCCGCGCGCTAAGACGCCGGCGGGACGCCCCGGAGTAAGAGAAAATGGCCGTTCCGAAGAGAAAAACCTCGCCGATGAAGCGGGGCTTCCGTCGCTCCGCCGACGCCCTCAAAGCGCCCACCTATATCGAGGATAAGGATTCGGGCGAGCTTCGCCGGCCGCATCACGTCGACCTGAAGACCGGCATGTATCGCGGCCGTCAGGTGCTGAAGCCGAAATCCGTCGAGGAATAATCACTCGACGGTCAAATAATGAAAGCGAGCGCTGGACTCGCCCAGGACTACGAAATCCCCCCGGCCTGAGCCGGGGGTTTTTTAGTGGCGCAACTCGAGAGCTGCGCCGATCCTTTCATTAGGCGGCCCTGCGGTTGATGCGCCCTTCGGCGAGCGAAGACAGTTTTCTGTCGGCGTTCTTCTCTTCAGCGAGCGTTTCGGAAAGAAGCTGCGCGCAATCCTCGCGGCCAAGCTCCTTGGCCCAGGCGATCAGCGTCCCGTAGCGCGTGATCTCATAGTGCTCGACGGCCTGAGCGCTCGCGATCAGCGCGGCGTCCAGCACTTGATTGTCGGCGGCCTCGCCGGAGACTTCGTCTGCCTCCTCTAGAATGCCGTCGATCGCCGGACAGTTGATGCCCTTCGGCGCGACGCCATGCATCTGAAAAACTTTCTCGAGCCGCCGCACCTGGTTTTCCGTCTCGCCGAGATGCTGCTCGAACGCCTCCTTGAGGCGCGGATCTGAGGCTTTCTCGACCATGTCGGGCAACGCCTTCAGGATCTGGTTCTCGGCATAGTAGACGTCGCGCAGCGTGTGCACGAACAGATCGTCGATCGTCTTGATGTCTTTCGAAAAGAATCCCATCGTTCCGCTCCGGTTTAGCGATGTTTGGGGGCCCGCGCCTCAGGCGTGCATTGGAACGCCATCGCATAGCGAATGTTCCTCTCCTAGGGGCAAGAAGCGCCCTAGCGGCAAGAAACCCCAACGGCTCTGCTTCGCTTCCTGCCGCGTCGGGGCGCCGCACGTTCTCCTGCGCTCAAGGCGTTGCCCAATGGCTTCCGCTCGTTTAGCATCAGCTTCGCGGGCGGCTTCACGCGCGCATCAGCAAGAATCGGGAGGAGCCAGATGGCGAGCTTGCGCACGCCCATGGAGTCGAACGGCGATTGGGCCGAGCACGTAAAGACTTACAAGACATTTCTGTTGCTGCTGAAGATCGGGGCGGCGAGCACCGCGGCGGTGCTGCTCGCGCTGTATTTCTTCATCGCCCGATAGGTCCGCGTCTCCTGCCATCAACCGCTGGCGGCGACGCTGGCGGCGACGGTTTTTCCGCAACCGGAGTTCGTCATGCGCATCGCCGTTTTGGCTGAAACGGATAAATCCGAGCCGCGCGTCGCGGCGACGCCCGAGACCGTCAAAAAATACGTCGGACTTGGCGCCGATGTCGCCGTTGAGGCCGGCGCAGGCGACGCAGCCGGCTTTTTCGACGCCGATTACGCCGCAGCCGGCGCGACGATCGCCAAAAACGCGGCGGCGGCGCTGGCGGGAGCCGATATCGCGCTACGCGTGCGCCGCCCTTCGGCCAAGGAGCTGTCGGGCGCCAAAACCAATCTCGCGGCGATCGCGATCATGGATCCGTTCGGCGCGGGGGCGCAACTCGCCGAACTCGCCAAGACGGGCGCCGTCGCCTTCGCCATGGAATTGATGCCGCGCATCACGCGCGCGCAATCCATGGACGTCTTATCGTCGCAAGCCAATCTCGCCGGCTATCGCGCCGTCATTGACGCGATGGCCGAATATGGCCGCTCATTCCCGATGATGATGACCGCCGCAGGCACCGTCCCGGCGGCGAAAGTTTTTATAATGGGCGTTGGCGTCGCAGGTCTGCAGGCGATCGCTACGGCAAGGCGCATGGGCGCGATCGTCAGCGCCACCGACGTGCGCCCCGCGACGAAGGAGCAGGTTGAATCGCTTGGCGCTAAATTCATCGCCGTCGAGAACGAAGAATTCAAACAGGCCGAGACTTCGGGCGGCTACGCCAAGGAAATGTCACCCGAATATCAGAAGGCGCAGGCCGAACTCGTCGCTTCGCACATCGCCAAGCAGGACGTCGTCATCACCACGGCGCTCATTCCCGGCCGGCCGGCGCCCAAGCTCATCTCGGCGCAGATGGTGCGCTCCATGCGGCCAGGCTCAGTCATCGTCGATCTTGCGGCCGAGCGCGGCGGCAACTGTGAACTGACGAAGCCCGGCGAAACGGCGGTGGTCGACGGCGTCAAGATCATCGGCGCGCTTAACCTCGCCGGACGCATGGCGTCGACGGCGTCGAGCCTCTACGCAAAAAATCTGCTCGCCTTCATCGAGACGCTTGTTTCGAAGGACACGAAGCAGCTCGCCATCGATTGGGACGACGAACTGGTCAAGGCGACCGCGCTGACGCGCGACGGCGCCGTCGTGGATGAACGTTTCAAATAACCGCCTGCCTGCACATTCAACAAAGGGGCGTTAAGCGATGACCGACTCTACGCAACAATTGCTTGAGAAGGCGCAGGCGGCGGCCGAGGCCGCACGCCATCTCGCCGAACAGGCGCAGCAATATTCCGACGAACTTGCGCATACCGCCGCCGCGGCCGCCGCGCACGGGCTCGCCGGCGGCGCGATCGATCCTTTCGTCTTTCGCGTGGCGATCTTCGCCATGGCGGTCTTTGTCGGATATTACGTCGTCTGGTCGGTGACGCCAGCGCTGCATACGCCGCTAATGTCGGTCACGAACGCCATTTCCTCCGTCATCATCGTCGGCGCGCTGCTGGCGGCGGGCGTCGAAGGAATGACCGCCGCCGAAGCTTCGGGCTCCTGGTGGGCGAATCTGTTCGGCTTCGTCGCCGTCACGCTCGCCAGCGTCAACATATTCGGCGGCTTCCTCGTCACCGAACGCATGCTCGCCATGTATAAGAAGAAGGGCTGACGCCATGAGCGCCAATATCGCAGCCCTTCTCTATCTCGTCTCCGGCATTCTGTTCATCCTTGCGCTGCGCGGTCTCTCGTCGCCGGCGACGTCGCGGCAAGGCAATCGCTACGGCATGATCGGCATGGCGATCGCCGTTGCGACGACGCTGCTGACGCATTTCCCCTCCTTCGGCGGCCTGCTGATGATCATCGTCGGCGCCGCGATCGGCGGCGGAATCGGCGCTTACATCGCCCAGCGCGTCCCGATGACGAAGATGCCGGAGCTTGTCGCCTTCTTCCATTCGCTGGTCGGCTTAGCAGCGGTGCTTGTCGCTGGCGGCGCCTTCTTTGCGCCGCGCGCTTTCGGCATCGGCGACGCGAATGAGATTCACGCCGGCAGCCTCGTCGAAATGTCGCTTGGCGCGGCGATCGGCGCGATCACCTTCACCGGATCGATCATCGCCTTCCTGAAACTCTCTGAACGCATGACGGGCAAGCCGATCCTGCTGCCGGAGCGTCACACCATCAACATCATGCTCGGTGTCGCGATGCTGGCGCTGACCGCGCTCTTCGTCGGCACTCAGAGCGGCGCTTGGCTGTTCCTGCTCATCCTCGCTTCATTGGCGCTTGGCGTGACGCTGATCATCCCGATTGGCGGCGCCGACATGCCCGTGGTCGTCTCCATGCTCAACTCCTATTCGGGTTGGGCCGCGGCCGGCATCGGCTTCACGCTCGGCAATCTTGCGCTCATCATCACCGGCGCGCTTGTGGGCTCGTCGGGCGCGATCCTCTCCTACATCATGTGTAAGGGGATGAACCGCAGCTTCATCTCCGTCATTCTCGGCGGTTTCGGCGGAGAGGTGGCGGGGCCCGCGGGCGGCAAGGAGACGCGCAACGTCAAACAGGGCTCGGCCGAAGACGCAGCCTATATCATGCAGAATGCCGGCAAGATCATCATTGTGCCGGGCTATGGCATGGCGGTCGCGCAAGCGCAGCACGCGCTGCGCGAAATGGCCGATATGCTCAAAGAGGAAGGCGTCGAGATCAGCTACGCCATTCACCCCGTGGCCGGGCGCATGCCGGGCCATATGAACGTGCTGCTCGCCGAGGCGAGCGTCCCCTATGACGAGGTGTTCGAACTTGAAGACATCAATTCGGAGTTCGGACAGGCGGACGTCGCCTTCGTCATCGGCGCGAACGACGTGACAAATCCGTCCGCGAAGACCGACAAGACCTCGCCGATCTATGGCATGCCGATTCTCGATGTCGAGAAGGCGAAGACGGTTCTGTTCCTGAAGCGCGGCATGGGGTCAGGCTATGCCGGCGTCGAAAACGAGTTGTTCTTCAGGCCCAATACGATGATGCTCTTCGGCGACGCGAAGAAGACCGTCGAGTCGATCGTCAAGTCGCTAGGCCATTAAGCTCTTTTACGCGCTCTAAGTAAAACGCCCGGGAATTTTCTCCCGGGCGTTTCTACATCTGGCCTTCTCGACAGCGGGCGAAGCGCGCAATTGTTCGCTTCGTGTTGAAGGATCACCAATTCCAAGCGACTGGCTGGAGCCATGCGCCCACATCGGGCCAGCCGCCTTCGTTGCCCGTATAGAACAGACCTGGCTCGCCATGCGTTTCGCCGAATTGATAGCGCCCGGCGACATAGAAGGTTCTTTGCGGGAAGGGATGGAACAGGAAGTATCTCCAGTTGCCGATGTTATCGACGCCGAAATCGAAGGAGAAACGATCGTTCCATTTGTAATGGATCTTGGTGTCCACGACGAAGAACGGATCGAAGGCAAAATAGATTCCGTAGGCGCGATCATTGTTCGCCAAAGTGCGCCACAGCTTGCTCTGATAGCGACCAGCGAGCGTGAACGCCCAGTGATCGTCCGGCCGATAGGTGAAAGCGAGCGTCCCGCGCCATTGCGGAACATTCGGCACGGTCTTGCCGGCGACAGACGTGGCCCAGGGAAACTCGAAGTTTCCAGTGCTTGGGATCCAGGTCGGGTCGGAAATGACGCGGGCGTTAAGCCAGGTCGCGCTGCCGAGCACTTCAAGGCCCCTGTACCCGAAGTTGTCCTTCTGAAACGCCACCTCGACGCCGCTGTTGCGGATGCGCTCAATATTCGTCGGCGTTTGCACCGGTATGCCTGCTGATCCGGGCACAAAGACAACCTGATTGATGATCGCGTCTCGCACTTCCTCATCAAACAAGGAAACGCGCGCGGTTCCATCGAGTCCAAGCCTGCGCTCGAACGTTAGCTCTTTGCTGATCGCTGACTCAGGCCGCAAATTTGGATTTGGATTCGTCGCGACGCCGTTCGTCGCGACGGTCGCAAGATTGTAGAGCTCGCGCACTGTCGGAAAACGGTTCGCCATGCCGATCGAACCCACCACTCTCCAATCCTCGTCGAACCGATATTCGAGCGATCCTTTGGGCGAGAAGCGGGTGCTATAGAGATTGGGCTGGTAGACCGGCAGCCATGAGGCGACCGATCCTGTCAGCGCGGTCCCGAAATTGTTGACGCCCGCCGCTTGGTTGTAACCGTCTGACGCCTGCCAATGCTCTCCGCGAAGCCCGCCGGTGAGCTTGAGGTCGGGCGTGAGGAAGAATGCGTCCTGGAACCAGAGCGCCTGTGTGCGGGTCGTGCCCTGAGCGATCGAGATCGCCGCGCCGGTGCTCGCCGCGGTCCCCGATGTCCAATTTGTCGTGAGCCAAACGGGATCGTTCAGATGGAACTGATCGCCATGCACGCCAAACGAAATGTCGTGGCCCTGCAATATTCCATCCGGCGGCCGAACGATTCCCTTCGCGTCGAAAAGCGTCCAGTAAGTGCCGGTGAAGACCGTGTTGCGGCCGGTCTGCGTATAGCCGCCGAAGGGGATTGCGGCAGACCAGGGCGAGACCTGATCGGATTGCAGATAGGTAAAATTCGAAGCCGAAACTTCGAAGTCGAAAAGGCCCCCGCTGTTGGAGCGCACCGCGGCGGCGTTGACCATGATCTTTTCCTGGATCCGGTAACGACCCTGTGTCGCAAAGTTCTGGAGAATACTATTGCTCAGGCCCGGTGACGCCGCGTTGCTGAGCGTGTTTGACGAGGTCGTTACGCCCCAGAACGGGCCATTGCCCGCATAAAGAAAGTTTTCTGGATAAGACTGCCCGTCATTGGACCAGAATCCAAAGGTATAGGTGCCTCGAATCGTGTTGGTGAAGTCATAGGCGAATTTGAGTTTGGCGTTGATTTGATCATTGGCGAGATTGCCGGTGGAGCCGATGACGTTTGCGAATGTGGTGCCATAAACATTCGTCGCCAAATAGGCCGTGGGGTAGAAATTGGGCGTCGTCACGTAAGTGAGCGGCTGCTGCGATCCGCGCTGCCAGTTACCGGAGACCGTCCATAAGAAGTCGCCGACTTTATCGCCGACGAAAAAAGCTGTTACGTTGTTGACGAAGCCTCGCGACGTTCCCCACTGAGAGAAGTCTTGCACCGTGGTGGTGTTTCGGACGGAGACTTCGAGCTTCTCGGGCATGCGCGTGGTGATCTTCAACACGCCACCGAGCGAGTTGCCGGGATATTGCGCTGCGAAGGGTCCGTAAAGGAAATCCACGCGTTCGATTTCTTCTGGAGCGACCAAACCCCAGCGCGGCGCGCCAATCGTGTTGTCGTTGCCGATCAGCGCGGTCAGCAGCAGATCGTCGGCATAGACGAGACTGCGCGCCGAGGAGCCTATACCCCAGGTGCGGGTCTGCAAGACCGCCTGCGTGTCGCCGCTGTTGCGTTTTCGCACGAAAAGGCTCGGCATGTATCTGACCGCATCTTCGGTGTCGACGATGTTGATTTTGCGCTCGATCTGCTTTCGCGTGACGCTCGCGACCGTGTTGGGCAATTGCCACTTCTCGACGAAGGCCGGCCTGCCGTCGGGAAGCGTCGCCGACCAGACTGACGGCGGCGAGTCAGAAACCGGCCCAGGCGCGACATTCGTCGCCGCGCCAGGACCAGCGACATGTTCCGTTCCGCGCCGAGCGCCGCGACGATGACCGCCGACATCGATCGTCGGGAGCGATTGCTGCGCGGCGGCAGGCGTCGCCCATAGTTCGGAAAGCGCAAGGACGGTGAGAGCGCCGACGGAGACGCCGCGCAAGAGCGAGTAACGAGACATATCGAGTGTTCCTTCTAGCGCCGACCAAGGGCGGCGCGACTGATCTCAGCGGCTGAAGCCGCCGTACGCTTCGTCGATCAGATGAAGGAAGGGGGACCGCGCGCAGGGGCGCCGCGGCTCGGGCGCGACAGGATAAGCGCCTGCGCGGGCGGCGCCCGCGGCGCGAGGTGGTATTCTAAGCTACCGATTAGAAAGAGATTGTCCGCTGGCGGCAGCGTGCTCCAGCCAATATGGCAGAGCGCGCAGGAGCAACCATCGTGATTGAGTTGGCCTGAAGGCGCTTGATTGGATTCGCCCGGCGTCAGAGTCGACGTCTTCGTGAAGAGATGACACTTAGCGGTCGAAGTATTGGGCGCGCCGACCGATATCGCCTCCGCCTCGCAGGGCGAGACGAGCTTCGCGACAAGCGCAAAGAGAATAAAAAAAGTGGCGAGTCGGCGAATGCCCATGCAGTCTTGGCGTATCCCGCGCCGTTAACTGTAGCGGCGCCAGAGGCGGACCATGGACCGGTAAACCGTGCCTTTCCAAGCCTGCGCGCGTTGTCAAAGGTTAAAAAATCAACTAAGAGACATTTATGTCACAGTTGCGCGCCATGCGTCGGGAGTTCCGTGCGGCATTTGCCGTCGCCGCCGCTTGCGCGCTGATGTTCTCCCTACTTTTGTCGGGCGCGGTTCGATCGGCGCATGCCTTCGCCGATGCGCGCGGCGTCGATTGCCAGCATTTTGCAGATCTTGCTGCAACGCATCCAGCCGCCGCACAGAAGGAAAGTGCGACGCAGCGCGACCCTGCGCCCACGCATCCTGCGCATAGATGCCCGGATTGTTGCCTCAGCGCGCATGCCGCGCCCGCCGTTCTTCCCGAGCGTATCGTTTCGGTGACGCGGCCAGCGGCCGAGCAAAGCGCCACGATTCATCATGGCGCCGCCGCCGCGCGGGCGCCGGAAGGTTTCGTCTCTAATGGCGCGAATGGGGCTCGCGCGCCGCCTTCAATTTAAGTTTTCCGAATTTGGGCCCAGAAGTCCGATGCGCGTAGCGCATGGCTCTGGCCGCGGCTTTCGCCGCGCGGGCGGCCCTTACGCGCGACAATACAAAACCATAACTGACGCTCCACCTGCACGATCGCCGCAAGCGCGTCTTCAAGAAACGAGTGAGTGAAATGGATTACAATACGCTTTCCCCCCTCGCCATGTTCCTTAACGCCGGTCCCGTCGGGAAGGTCGTCATGGCGCTGCTGCTGCTCGCGTCGATCTGGACGTGGGTGCTCATCGTCGAAGGCGTCGTCGCCGTCAACCGCATCGCAAAGTCGGCGCGCTCCGCGCGCCAGGGTCGAGACGTTGGCGTGCTCGCGCCCGTGGCCGAAGCCGGCCGCGAGGCTTTTGCGCTCGATCTTCCTGACGAGACGATCGGCGACAAGCGCGCGCGCATCGCTGATCATATGAGCCGCGCCGCGCGCGAGTTCCTCACCAAGGCGGAAGGCGGTCTGCCCAACCTCGCGGTCATCTCCTCGGTCGCGCCCTTCGTCGGTCTCTTTGGCACGGTATGGGGCATCATGACGAGCTTTGCCGGCATCGCCCAATCGCAGGACACGAGCCTCGCGGTCGTGGCGCCGGGCATCGCTGAAGCGCTCGCGGCCACGGCTTACGGACTCGCCGCGGCGATCCCCGCCTCGGTCGGCTACAACCGCATCGGCGCCGCCTTCGCGCGCGTCGGCCAGCAAGTGGCGCATTATATCGAAGACGAGTCACTTCTCATGTGCAGTGGCCATCAGGCGCGCGCGCGTCGCGATCGGGAGGCTGCATAATGGGCATGCCCTCACGCCAGCGCCAAAGCGCAACCGAAGGCCTCTATCAGCCACTCGCCGAAATCAATGTGACGCCGCTTGTCGACGTCATGCTCGTTCTGCTCATCATCTTCATGGTGACGGCGCCGCTGCTTGCCAAAGGCGTCAAGGTCAACCTGCCCCAGGCGACGACGGCCATGCCGCTCAACCAGAAGGACCCGATCGTCGTCACGGTGGGCAAGGAAGGCAAGGTCGCGCTTGGCGCGGATGAGATCGCCATTGAATCGCTTATCGAGAACATCCGAGTGATGATGGGCGAAGACCGTGGCCGAGTCGTGCACATTCGCGGCGACACTGAAGCGGTCTATGGCGAAGTCGTCGCGGTGATGGACAGACTTGCGACGAACGGCATCACGCATATTGCGATCATGACCAACTCGCGGAGCAAGACCGGCCCCGCGACGAAAGGCGCTGCTGGCCGCGCCCCTGCGCATCTGGGCGCGCCACCAGCGCCAGCTCCGGCGGCGGCGCCCGCGGGAGCGGCGAAATGACGGATCTCGCGCTCAGTCCGCAAGGGATGGCGCGAGAGGAGCGCCCCCCTCCCGGCGTGGAGCCGATCAAGCCGTCGTGGCTGCGTTCGGTGACGACCGTGGCGGTGATCGCGGCCCATGTGCTCGTCTTCGGCATATTGGCTTACACGACGAAGCCGACCGCGATCTCGCTTGACTCAGTCAGCATGGACCTCGTGCCTGAAGGCGATTTCGTCGAACAGGAGGAAGTCGCGGAGGCGAATGACACGCCCCCGCCCGAAGCGATCGAGGAGCCCGAGGTCGCATTGCCGCCTCCCGTGGTGATGGCACCCGACGCGGTGCCTTTGCCCGCCAAACAGGAAGAGAACGACAAGATCAAGAAGAAGGTCGAGGAGCAGCAGCAGGTCCAGCGCGCGCAGCAACGCCAGGAGGCGCAGGCGCGTCGGCGCGCAGGCGCGCCTGAAGGGCAGTCGGGAAATTCCGGCGCGTCTCAGGCGACGTGTCTTGCCCATATCGCGGCGGCGCTACGTCGGCATACGCCGGGCTCGACGAGCCTTGGACCCGGCCATGCGACTGTGACGTTCCACGTCAATCCGGGCGGCGGTCTGTCGGGCGTTTCGGCCTCTGGATCGAGTCCGGCGCATGCGGCGCTGGCGCGACGGATCGTTTCGTCTGCGCGCGGCCCCAACATGTGCGGCTCGGCCTTCCTCACGCAAGCGTTCGCCTTCCACTGACGCGAAGCATGGCGGACGCCCGCGCCCGCCATGTTTGATTGTTCCGGATCATTCGAGGGCACCATGAAGCTCGCGCGACTCGTTCCCCTCGCTGCGGCGCTCGCCGTATGCGCAGCGCATGCGGAGGACCCCAAGCCGGCGCCGACTCCAACGCAAACTCCTGCGCCCGCGCGCGCCGCGGCGCCAAAGCCGGCCGCTCCGGCGCCACAGGCGACCGCGCCAACGGGTGCTCCCGCGATGTCGGAGAGCAAGTTTCTTGGCGCGCTCTACACTGCAATCGCCAAGAAAACGCCTGCGGAGAGCCCCGCGGGCGAAGGCGAAGTGACAGCGAGCTTTCACGTCAATGCGCAAGGCAAGATCGACAAAGTGACGATCGACAAGACGACGAGTCCCGCGCTCGCGGAGACGGTGAAAAAGATTTTATCGAGCGTCGAAGCGCCTGCGCCGCCTGGCGGATCAATGGACGTGGGGCAAACTTTCAAGTTTCGCGCGACGCCGAAATGAGTCGCTCTAATTCGGTCCGTCGCCGGTGATCCACGCGCATGAGGCCAGCGCATTTTATAGAGGAGGAAAAGATGCGGCATATTTCTCGACTGACGCTAAGCCTTTCTGCAATAGCGCTCGCCTGTGCGCTCGGCGCAAGCGGGCCGGCGCGCGCGCTCGATGAGGCGCCGAAGCCGAAAGTCGAGGAAAGCGCCGAGCCGAAGCGCGAAGAGAGTAAGGATACGAAGCGAGAGGACAAAACAGAGAAGCGCGAGGACAAGGCCGGCGCGCAGAGCGAAGAGAAGCAGAAGTCGGCGCGTGACGAAAAGGCCGCCGCCGAGAAAAAGAGCAAGGCCGACAGCGCCGCCTATCTGCGCAAGCTCGCACAACTCATACGGGCACGCTCGCCGGGCGCGACAAATCTCGGCGAGGGAAGCGCCGTCATTCGTTTTCGCCTCGGCGCCTCTGGCGCGCCGAGTGGCGTCACCGTCGTTTCCGCGTCGACGCCCAAGCATGGCGAATTGGCGCGCTCTATCGTCTCGGGTCTGCGTGCGCCGCCGCCGCCCGGCGGCTCCTATGACGGCGTGCAGAGTTTTAGATTCCACTGAAGACCAGGGGCCTTTCGCGGCCTTGCCTCGGCGTCGGACGCCTAAAACAGGAGAGAAGAATGAAGCGCATCGCCTTTGCCTTGCTCACTGTTTGCGCGCCCGCCGGGCTCGCCGCGGAAGAATCGCCGGCGCCGGCGCCTGCAAATGTCGAGAAGGCTGCAGCGCCCCCGGCGCATAATATGAACCACCCTGCCTCCGCCTGCGCCGAGGCGAAGGTCAAGTGCGCCACGACCGCCGTTCCGGCCTTCGCCAAAGACGGAAGGCTGTGGGTGGCGTTTGCCGTCGGCAAGACAGTTTACGCCGCCGCCTCGTCGGACAATGGCAAGACCTTCTCCGCGCCGACAACGATCGCGACGGTCGCCGACGGCGTCATCGATGCGCATGGCGACGCGAGACCGAAAATCACGGCGCTCAGCGATAGAACGCTGCTGGCGACTTATACGACTCGGCCCGACAAGCAGATGATCGGCACGATCTTCACGGCGCGCTCGACCGATGGCGGCAAGACGTTCTCCACGCCGCAGCCGCTTCTGACCGAAGGGGGTCAGCGATTTGATAGCATCGTCGTCAATCGAAAGGGCCGCATCTATGCGGGTTGGCTCGACAAGACGCATGCGCTCCAAGCCAAGGCCGAAGGCAAGGAGTTCCTCGGCAGCGGCGTCGCCTTCGCCTATTCCGACGACGGCGGCAAGACTTTCAACGGCAAATCAATCCTGATCGATCACGCCTGCGAATGCTGCCGCATGTCAGGCGCGCTCGACAAGGACGGAACGCCGGCCTTCGCCTGGCGGCAGGTTTTGGATGGCAATGTTCGCGACCATATGGCCGCGAAACTCTCTGCAGACGCGACGAAAGCAACCGCGACGCGCGTTTCGGACGATGATTGGTCAATCAATAGCTGTCCGCATCACGGACCGTCGATTGCGATCGACGCCTCCGGCGCATGGCATGTCGTCTGGTTCACCAAAGGCAAGAAACGCCAAGGCTTGTTCTATGCACGCAGCGTGGACGAAGGCAAAAGCTTCTCGGAGCCCGAGAAATTCGGCGATGACGCGCGCGCGCCGGGACATCCCACGCTGCTCGCGGCGAAGGGCCGACTCTATCGCGTCTGGAAAGAATTCGACGGAACGACGACGACGATCGCGATGCAAATGTCGCATGACAATGGCAAGGACTGGAGCGCGCCGCGCGTGATCGCCCAAACGTCGGACGCCTCAGACCATCCCGAACTCATCGCCCATAAGGGCGCGGCCTATCTCTCGTGGCTCACGCATAAGGAAGGCTATCGCCTTTTGCCTCTGCCGCGGGACGAGAAAAGCGCCGCGGCGTCACGATAATGCGGACCGCGCTTTGTCATTCCCGGCAGGCCATAGGCCTGACCGGGAATCCAGAGCAAGTCCTATAGACTCACGTCGTGACCCTGGATTCCCGATCGCGCGCAACGCGCGCGTCTGGAATGCCAAGGTCCAAAAATTCGGTTCGGAATTCGCGTCATGCGCCTGTTCTCTCTCGCTCTCGCCATCACGCTCGCAGCGAGCGGCGCGTCCGCCTTCGACTTCAAGCCCTATGGCCGCGGCGCCTTCTCCCAATTGACCAAGGCGCACGCCGGCAAACCGCTGATCGTGCATTTCTGGTCGGTGACCTGTCCGGCCTGCCTCGCTGAATTGCCGCAGTGGGCGAAAATCGCCGGCGAGAAAAAAGGAATCGACATCGTCTTCGTCAACACGGATGGCGACGAAGACCGCCCCCGCGCGCAAGCGCGTATGGAGAAGGCCGGGCTCGCAAATGCCGATCATTACGGCTTCGCCGATGATTTCGTTGAAAAGCTCTATTTCGAAGCTGACAACAGCTGGCGGGGGGAGCTGCCCTTCACGGCGCTCGTCGCGCCCGACGGCGCCGTCGTGACGGTGACAGGCGCGGTCGACGATCCGCTGATCGTCGAGTGGTTGGAGAAGCGCGCGGGCAAGTAACCGCTCGCAAGCGAGCGCGCCTATTGGCGTTTACCAGCGGCCTCTCGCGTAAAGCACGCCAAGAACGATGAGGAGCGCGAGCAATTGCAGGCCGACGCGCCAGCGCATGAGCTTTTGCGATCTCTGCGGCGCGCCTTGGCCGCCGCGAAACATATTGATGAAGCCGGCGACGACGACGAGAGCGACCGCTGCGACGGCGACAACGACCAACAAATTTGAAGAACTTGGCATGAGCGGCGCTTCTCCCTATCCGTTGCGCTGTAGAGAAGCGCGCGCCGCCCCGCAAGGCGTTTATCGCCGCAGCAGGCGCTGCAGATAGTCCAGCTCTTCCTGCGGCCGGTCCGGCTGACCCAGTCTGCGGCGCAGCTCCTCCTGCACGCGATGCGCGCGCTGCGCCGGCGGCAAGCCGAGAGGATCATATTTTCCTTGGAGGTCGGGACGATTGCCATCGCCTGACGCACGTCCAAGCGGATCGCGGCCCTTGCCGCGGCGGCCTCGCCTACCGGGGCTTCCGCCCTCTTCTTCGGCATTTTCTTCGTCGCCCTCGCCGCGCATCTGCTGCGCCAGCCTGTCGGCGCCCTTGCGCAACGCCTGCACGGCTCTGCCTTGCGCGTCGACGGCCCTGCCGCGTCCTTCTCCGGACTTGCCGAGCGCTTCTTCCGCCTCCTTCATCGCGCGGCGCGCGTCGTCGAGTTCTTCGCCGGCCTCGACGCCGCCCTTGCGGAGCGCATCCTGCTGGCGCTCCAGCCTTTCGCGAAGCGCCTGCTGACGTTTGCGTTCAGCGCCGGAATCCTCGCTCTGCGGCTGACCGCTTTGACGACGCCCGCGCGAGGGGCGCGACTCCATCGCGTCGTCCGGCGAGGACATCCCCTGGAAAGTTTCATCGCGCAATTGTTGCTCTTCGCGCGAGAGCTGATCGAGCTCGCTGAGCGCGCGGTTCATTTCACGGCTGCGCGCATGCCGCTGACCCGCGCCTTGCGCCGTCTGCACATTTTCGAGGATGTCCTGAAGTTCATCCAAGAGCCTTTGCGCCCGCGCCATATCGCCCGACTTCATAGCTCTGTTCATTTCGTCGAGCATTGACTGCAACTCGTCGGGCGTGACTGTATCTGCGCTTGCCTCCGCCTCTTGGCGCGGCGCTCCCGGCGGCGGCAATCGGCTACCAAGCTGCTGCAAGAATTTATCGAGCGCGGCGCGAAGCTCCTCGGCGCGTTGAGCGATTTCTTCCTCGCTGTCGCCGCGCGCAATGGCGTCCTTCAAATCGCGCTCGGCGGCGCGCAGATCGCGCTCGGCCTGCGAAATGTCGCCTTCTTCGAGACCCAGCGCCATCGCCCAAAGCATATCAGAGACGCCGCGCAAATCGTCGTCGCTGCGCGCGCCGTCGAGAGCGTGGAGCGCTTCGCGTAAGCCGAGATGGATGGCCGAAGGCGTATCGAAAGCTTCCGGCGCGATCGACAGCGCCTCGAGCGCGGTGCGGACGCTCGCGCGCGACTCAGGATCGAGCGCGAGAATGCGCCTTTGTTCAGCGAGCGCACGGGCGAACGGCTTGACGAAGCGACGCTGAGGCAAGGTCATCTCAATCGATTCAGAAGCGCCTTCATTCTCTGCGGCGTCCTTGGCGACGAGGCGCATCGCGAGCTTTGCGCCGCCAAACGGGCTATCGGCGAGATCGATCGTCGCCTTGGCGTCGCCCTGCCCGCCTCTGCCGGGCGGCAGCGCGAGGGCAAGTCGCGGCGGCTCGTAAAGCGCGCGCCGTCCTCCCGGCGGCTTGCTGAAGACGGCTTCGGCGCCGACGACGCCGTAGTCGTCCGTGGCGCGAAACGCGAGCGTCATCGAGCCGCGGACATTGTTACGCGGCTTTTCCGTCAAGGCGATCGTCGGCGGCTGATCCGGGATGGCCGCGAGATCGAAACGGCGACCGTCGGAAAGCTCCATTCGCGCTGCGCCTGAAAGTTTGAACGCCTGCTCCTTCGCAGCCTCTTTCTGTGCGTCCCCGCCGGCCTGCTGCGCCGCGACGAGCGCGCCGGAGACGGAAACGCCGGCGTCGGGCGGTCGGATGCGGAGCATCGAATTGACGGGGGCCTCGATCGGGGCTTCGCTTTCCTTCGCGAGCACGATCGGCGGCCGTCCCGTATAGGCGGGCGGCTCAAGCCAGGCGTCGACGCGCGCGCTGGCCCCGAAGCTCGTAGCGGCGCGCCAATCGAACGCGGCGGCGACCCGAGCGCGCTTTTCATCGCCCGCCGCGAAACCGGCGGCGACCGCTGCGACAAGCGCGAGCGCGCGCAGCGCATAAGGGTCGCGCCGTGGGACTTGCGGATGCGGCGCCTCGATGGGGGTGTTCGCCAGCGCCTCCTCCAGACGCTGTCGATGCAACGCCCAGAGCGCCTCGACGCCTGCGTCGGCGTTCTGACTGGCGAGACGGTCCTCAAGCGACGATGCCGGTCGCAACGCGGCGTCGGCGCTGTGATCCAGCCGTTCGAGCGCAGCGGAGCGATGCGGCCACCCGCGCGCAATTTCGCGGGCGAGGACGTAAAGCGCCGCGAAGCCAAAGAGCGCCACGCCGGCGATGCGCGCTTCGAAAGGCGCCGCGCCCCAGAACCCCAGCCAGGAGAGCGCCAAGAAGAAGAGGACAATCGTGGCGAGCGCCAAGCCTACCCGCCAGACGCGCTCGGCGACGATCGCGAGCGCCGACTGGCGCAGCATCCCCTCGAGACGCGGCGACGTTTTCTTCCCCAAAGGCCCGACCTGATGTTGAAGCTCGTCCATTCAGACTCCGGCAGACGCGCTAACTACAATGGAGGTTTCATCGCGCGCAGACAATCTTGGCCATAGAAAAGTGGACAATTTCAGCGCATTGACGCATCTCAGGCGAAGCGCGGTAACATGCAGCATGATCCGCAAACCCAGGGGTGACGTCATCGGCGACGTCATCTCGCCCCCTATTGGCGATCTCGCTGTTCTGCCCGCGCCCGTCGCCAGGATCCGCGACAAGATCCTCGCCGCTTGCGAGACGGGCGACGTCGAAGCGCTCCGCATTCCGATTGATTGGAATGAGACGCGCCCGCTCTTCGCCAAGAGCGGCGCCTTCAAGGCTGGAACCGATCCGATCGAGATTTTGAAGGCGCTTTCCTTCGACCGCAAGGGCCGCGAGACGATTGCGCTCATTCGCGCGATTTTTGCGCAGCCCTTCGTGCAAATCACACGCGGGCCAACGACGCTTTACGAATGGCCGGCCTTCGCGCGCCATTCGCAACCGCCAAATAATGAGGATGAGGCGCGACAAAGGTGGCGCTGCGTGCGTTTCGCCGATCTCATGCGCTCCAACGCCGAAGGAAAGCCGCACGCGACGCGCATCGGAATCGCAGCGGATGGCGTCTGGCACTACTTCTGGAGCGAAGACTAGGCCCGCCGCCGAAGCCTGCGCTTTGGCGGAAAGCGCGCCGAATATTAGATCTCGCGCTCCTGCTCATGCGGCGCGGCGTGTGAACGGCCCTTGTCTTCGGCCCGTTTCAGTTCTTCCGCCTCTTCGCCTTCGATCGCCCGCTCGGCGTCCTTGGCCGCTTTGTCGACCTTGCCGCTTTCAACGAATTTTCTCGTCGCCTCATTGTAGCGCTTGGCGGCGCTGCGGCTGCCCTCGCCTTCGTTTTTCGGCTGCATGTCTTTTTGCGCGGTCATCACGTCCTCCTGTCGCGTTTAGAGCGATGGCGTTGCGCTAGCTCGCGCGCCGTTCATGGCGCTTGCGCGTGGCGGCGGCTTTCTTTGCCGATGCCGAACGCTCGGACGCTGGACGCGACGCGGAAGCTGCGCCGCCGAGCTTGCCGCCCCTATGCGCCGCCGGATTGCCCGTATGCGCGCCGCGGCCTGACCCTGACTTCTTGCCGCCGGCGTCATCCTTGTTCACTGTCGCCCAGGCGCGGCGCTCGGCTTCTTTCTCGGACACGCCACGTTTCTCGTAGCCTTCCTCAATATGCTCAGCCTTGCGTTTCTGCTTGTCGGTATAGGCCGACTTATCTCCCTGCGGCATGGCTCATCTCCTTTAGCGCGCAATTGGGAATGAGCGACTAACCGCGCGCGAGGCCGCAATGTTCCTCGCGCTCACGCAAACTTTGCGAAAGGAGAGTTAGAGAGCGCCCCAAAAGCGCATCGGCGCGCCTTGCGAAGGCGCTACGAGCTCGCCCTCCCACATGACCTTGGCGCCGCGCACAAAAGTCCCGACCGGCCAGCCGACGACATCTTTGCCGCCATAGGGCGTCCAGCCGACGCGCGAGGCGATCCATGAATTGCGGATGGTTTCGCGTCGCCTCATGTCGACGATGGTGAGATCTGCGTCGTAACCCACCGCGACGCGCCCCTTGCCAGCGATGCCGAAGAGTCGCGCCGGGCCGGCGCTCGTTAAGTCGACAAAACGCTGCAGGGTCAATCGACCGGCGTTGACGTGATCGAGCAGCAGAGGAACGAGGGTCTGCACGCCGGTCATGCCTGAGGGGCTTTCTGGATAAGGCTTGGCCTTTTCTTCAAGCGTATGCGGCGCATGGTCGGAGCCCAGCACGTCGACGACGCCTTGCGCCACGCCGCGCCAAAGGCCTTCGCGATGGCGCGCTTCGCGCACTGGCGGATTCATCTGCGCGAGCGTTCCGATGCGCGCGTAGTCGCTCGAATCCATCGTCAGATGATGCGGCGTCACTTCGACGCTGGCGATGTCCTTATGTTCGGCGAGCAGCGCGATCTCTTCTTGCGTCGTGACATGCAGCACATGCACGAGCGCGCCCTTTTCGCGCGCGATGTTCATCAACCGCCGGGTCGATCGCACCGCCGTCTCGACGTCGCGCCAGACCGGATGCGACGATGGATCGCCTGGAATGCGCAACGGCTTGCGCGCATTCAAACGATCTTCATCTTCGCTGTGAAATGCAGCGCGCCGGCGCGTATGCGACAGCACTTCGGCGACCCCGGCGTCGTCGGCGATGAGCAGTGAGCCCGTCGAAGACCCCATGAAAACTTTAATTCCGGCGGCGCCAGGCAAGCGCTCCAATTCGCCAAGATGGCGTGCGTTCTCATGCGTGCCGCCGACCCAAAACGCGAAATCGCAGTGCATGCGCCCCATCGCCCGCGCGACCTTGTCGGCAAGCTCCCCCTCTCCTGTCGTGAGCGGATTGGTGTTGGGCATGTCGAAGACGCCGACGACTCCGCCGAGGACCGCGCCGCGCGATCCCGATTCCAGATCTTCCTTATGCGGCGCGCCGGGCTCGCGGAAATGCACTTGGGTGTCGATGACGCCGGGTAGAATATGAAGGCCTCGGCAGTCGATTCTTTCCCCCGCCGAGGCGCGGGAAAGGTCCCCGATCTCGGCGATCTTGCCGCCGCGAAGGCCGACGTCGCGGGCGCCCTCGCCATCTTGGTTGACGAGTGCGCCGCCTGAAAGGATGACGTCAAAGACCTGCGGCATGGATGGCGCCTCGCTTGCGATGCCGTCGCCTTGTGGGGTTTTGTTGCTAATGCGCCAAAGAGGCGCGAGACTCAAGCAGCCAGAGGCGGAGGCGAATGAGGCGCATGACGACCGCGATTTTGCTTGACGATCGAGGAGTTATCGAACTTGCAGGCGAAGACGCCGGTCAGTTCCTGCACAATCTCGTGACGAACGACATCGCCGCGCTCAAGGCCGGCGAGGCCCGGTTCGCCGCGCTGCTGACGCCGCAGGGCAAGATTTTGTTCGATTTTCTGGTCTTTGCGGTCGGCGACGGCCGCTATCTGCTCGACTGTCCGCTCGTCCTTGCCGCCGATCTCCAAAAACGTCTGAACATCTACAAACTGCGTTCGAAACTTAGCGTGACGAACCGCAGCGACGAACTTGAAGCGATCGCCTTCCCTGACGCGACCGAGCCGCCGCAGGTCGAGGCCGTCGCAGTCGCCGCCGATCCGCGCGGACCTCTCGGTTTTCGCGCCATCGCGGAGAAGGGTAAAATTCCGACAAAGGACGCGCGGAAAGATTACGAGGCGCGACGCATCCATGCAGGCGTGCCGCTCGGCGGCGTCGATTTCGATTATGGCGGAACCTTTCCCCACGAAGCGAACATGGATCTGCTCTCAGGGCTCGACTTCAAGAAGGGCTGTTATGTCGGCCAAGAGGTGGTGTCGCGCATGAAGCATCGCGGGCTGGTGCGCAGGCGAATCGCGCCCTATCGCGCGCAAGGCGAAGCGCCGCCGCCCGGCCAAGCAATCCATATCGGCGATGTGGAAGTTGGCGTGACGGGGTCGCGGCTCGCCGATGAAGGTCTGGCGCTGGTGCGACTCGATCGCCTAGCCGAGGCGAAAGAGAAAGGCCAGTCGCCGGTGGCCGCCGGCGTCGCCTTGGAGTTCGAGGCGGAAAAAGCGCCCCCTAGCCCCAAGAGGCCAGAAGGCGCGAAAGCTCGACGATTGATTTAGGGGGAGTGTGTCGGCGCGCGGACTCCTGGGATGGCCCGCGCTCCGATTT
The DNA here is from genome assembly GCF_005771425.1 of Methylocystis sp. B8. Taxonomy (GTDB): domain Bacteria; phylum Pseudomonadota; class Alphaproteobacteria; order Rhizobiales; family Beijerinckiaceae; genus Methylocystis. The sequence continues at coordinate 122,321 of NZ_VBTZ01000008.1, forward strand.
GCTGTTGTCAGGCGCCGGTGAGGAGTTCAACGCCTTCCTTGCCGATCACCCGGTGGATGTTGATCAGCAGTTGCAGCACGACGCCGAAGACGCCCAGAGCCATCCAGCCGAAGAACACGAAGCCCCAATGCAGCGGGGCCACGAACAGCTCTTCCATGAACCAGAACGTGTGGCCCCATTCATTCAGGCCGACGTTCGGGATGATCATGAAAGGCCCAACCGAGACGATCAGATAGGCGAGCGAATAGCCCTTGGAGAAATAGGGAATCCGCGTCTTCGCGTGAAAGAAGCAGCCGACCGCCAGGATCGAATAGATCGGATAGCTCATATAGAACTCGATGATATGCGACGGGGTGAAGTCGGTGTCGCGGATCACCGTCATGTGCCAGGTGCCGTCCTGCTCGGTGAAGAAGCTCGCGCCCCAATAGATCGCCGCCGCATAGACGACGAGCCACGCCGCGTTGTCGGCGACGGCCCGCAGCTCCTGACGCGGCGTCAGGCTCGACATGTCGCGCACGCGCGTCTTCCAGAGCCAGCCGGCAAGTCCGATGCCCGAGATGAGCTCCAGCGGAATTTCCGTCCACAGAATGCTCATCCAATAAGTCTGGAACTCCGGGGCGAATGAATCGAGGCCGGCGCGCCAGCCATAAATCTGCTCGTAAATGCGCACGACCAGATAAAAGCCGTTCAGGACCGCAAGCCCGATCCACATTCCCTTGAGATCGACGATCGGTTCGGCGCGATCGATTGCGCCTGCCGCCGTCTGCGAGGTTACGCTCATTTCCTTTCCTCCATTTCGACCGAAAGGCGACTTCAGCCCTTCGGCGAATGTGAGCGTCGCGCGTCGGAGCCTCCTTTACAGCGTGGCGGATTCGCCATTAGGCTTGCAAAGTCAGACAGCGGATTTGCCAATATCCATGCAAAATTCGCCACAGCCTGATGAGTGGAGTCGGCGAGATGGACATCGCAATTCTCGGCTTCGAAAGTTGTCTGGGCCTCGCCTTCGTCGGTTCGGCCGATATGCTGACCTTGAGCCGCCGCATGCTGGCGAAAAGGAATGCGCCCGAGCTCTATCGGGTGATGAGCGTCAGCCATGACGGCAGGCCCGTCCGCGACGGCGCCGGCCGGCTCCTTGAGGTCGACGGTCGCTTCGAGGACGCCGACGGCTGCGCGGCGATCATCGTTCCTGGCTATCTCTGCGACGGCGGCCATGCGCTGCCCGCCACCCCCGCCATAGGCGCCGCGGCCGCGTGGCTCAGACGCCAGCACGCGCTCGGCGCCATCGTCGCCGGCTCCTGCAATGGCGTCTTTCTGCTCGGCGAAGCGGGATTGCTGGACGGGCGGCGCTGCACCACCACCTGGTGGCGGCATAATGAGCTGAAAAGCCGCTATCCCCGCGCCGACGCAGCCTGGGGCGCTTCGCTCATCGAGGACGGCCGGGTCGTGACCGCCGGCGGCCCGCTGTCATGGATCGACCTGTCGCTCCATGTGATTCGCGCCCTGCTCGGGCCGGAGGCGGCCAAGAAGGCGGGGGATTTCACCGTCGTCGACGCGGCCCCCTCGACTCAGGCGATCTATATTCCGCCCGGCCATCTCTCGGCCTCTAACCCCTTCTTGCTCGAGGCCGAGCATATCGTCCGCCAGGCTGGCGACACGCAATTGACGACAATCGATCTCGCGCGGACGCTCGGCGTCTCGGAGCGCACCCTGCATCGGCGTTTGAAGGAGGCGTCGGGCGAAACGCCCAAGCATTTTCTCGATCGCGTCCGCTTCGAGACGGCGCGCATGCTGCTGGAGACGACGCAGAAATCCGTCAAGCAGCTCGCGGCCGCCTCGGGCTATATGGACGAAACCAGTTTCAGGCGGGCCTTCCGGCGCTATTCGGGGATGACGCCCGGCGCCTATCGCTCCTGGTCGGCCGCCCGGCGCGGCGCGAGGTGAATGATAGACGCAAACGCGAAAGGCCCGCGCGAGCGGCGGGCCTTTGCCAAGTAGCTAAAGGGCGGAGTTAATGCACCAAGGTATCGAGCGCGACGTCCATAGCGCGGACCAGGGCTACATTGCCGAAAAGAATGACTGCAATGGCGAGCGCGACGTAAAGCACGTCGGTCATCGCAAGGTGACCGACGGTCCGCTCCCCGCTCCGTTCGTCCGTCTGCAGGTCCATCTTAGCTTCCTTCCCAGTCGCAATGATTTTCATCTTCGCTTCTAATTCGAAACCCGCCTCGCCGAAGTGCGCAATCGCACACGGACGGGGCTCAACGCCTCTACAGCCGATTGGTTGCCTTAATAAACCCACAAAGATTGAAAATTTGCGACATCTTTCTTGAAAGTTCATTGCCAAGCCATTCGCATCCGCGACATGAGCTGCGACTAGGGCCCGGCTTTTGTTTCTCCGGAAAGCTCTGTAAGTTTTGCGCGAAACCGGCCGCAGGCTTGCTGCATAGAACGGCTCGGAAACGGCAATAAGCGCCACAGAGCGCACGAAGGGAGGGGCCACAAGTGAGCGGAAACATGAACGTCAGCGGCCGCACGACCGAAAGCGTCAACGCTCTTGCGGGCGTACTGGTCGATCGTCTTGTCGCGGGAGCGGCGCAATATCGGATTTCGGTCGAGCGGGGCAGTCTCGGCGAACTGCTGATCGACGCCGGCGCCAAGGTCGTGGGCGGCATAGAGGCGGGCCTGCGGCTGACCGAAATTTGTATGGGCGGCTTAGGACGCGTGACGCTTTCCCATTCGCCGGCCGCGCCGAAATGGCCGTTTTGGCTGACCGTGACGAGCACGGACCCTGTCGTCGCCTGCCTTGCCAGCCAATACGCCGGCTGGAGCCTGAGCCATGAAAAATTCTTCGCGCTCGGTTCGGGGCCGGGCCGCGCCCAGGCCCGAGCGGAGAAGCTTTTCGACGAGCTTTCTTACCGCGACCTGGCCGACCGCGTGACCATTGTTCTGGAAAGCGGCTCGCCGCCGCCCAAGGAGGTGGTCGAGAAAGTCGCCTCGCGCTCCGGCGTGTCTCCGGACAAGGTCGCATTCATTTACGCGCCGACGCAGTCGCTAGCAGGCGGTGTCCAGGTGGTCGGACGCGTGCTCGAAGTCGCGCTGCACAAAGCGCATGAACTGCACTTTCCGCTCGACGACATTATCGACGGCGTCGCGACGGCGCCGCTCTCGCCGCCCCACCCCGACTTCGTTCAGGCGATGGGCCGCACCAATGACGCCATCATCTACGCCGGCCGCGCCCATCTTTTCGTCAAAGGTTCGGCGGCCGCCGCCAAGGAGCTCGCTGAAAAGCTGCCGAGCGGCACGTCGCGCGACTATGGCCGGCCGTTCGCCGAGATTTTCAAGGCGTATAAGGGCGATTTCTATAAGATAGACGGCAGCCTGTTTTCACCCGCGGAAGCGCTGGTGACGGCGGTGGAGACGGGCGAAACCTTCCGCGCCGGCGAGATCAATCTGGCGCTGCTGGATAAATCGTTTGGCGGGTGATCGCCGAGGCGTTTGTGACTGCGTTCGACCTGCTTGATAGACCCGGCGCCCTCTCCTCCTCGGCCGAGAAGAGAGGGCCGTCGCCGCGCGTCGCGGTCTTCACCGACAAGCTCGACTGGCACGTCGAGAAGACGCTTGCGGCGTTCCGAGCGCAGGGGGCGACGCCCGTCGCCGTGCGGCTCTCCGCTTGCAAGATCGAGACGGGCCGGGCTCGCGGCCTTCTGATCCCGGGCTTTTGCGACCTGCCGGATCTCGCCATCGTTCGCGCCATCGGCGACGGCTCGCTCGAAGCGATCACCATGCGGCTCAGCGTCCTGCACGCGCTGAAGGCGCTGGACGTCCCGGTCGTTAATAGCGCGCGCGCGATCGAACGCTGCACCGACAAATCCATGGCGAGCTTTCTTCTGGCGCAGGCCAGACTGCCGACGCCTCAGACCTTCGCCGCGCAGACTCTCGCGCAGGCGCGCGCCATCGCGCGGCGCGAATGCGCCACAGGACCGCTGGTGTTGAAGCCGCTCTTTGGCGCCCAGGGCTGGGGCCTGCGACTGATCGAGCGCGTCGATGATCTGCCGTCGCTTCAGGACGCGCGGGGCGTATTCTATCTCCAGCGCTTCGTCGGCCCGGCGCGGCCGCCGTTCGAAGACATGCGCGTTCTCGTCTCGCACGGCGAAATCGTCGCCGCCATGCGCCGACGTTCGAGCCACTGGATCACCAATGTGCGGCAGGGGGCGAAGCCGCTCGCCGCCGAGCCGTCAGTTCGGGAAACTGAGATCGCCCTCGCCGCGGCTAAAGCTCTCGGAGTCGACTTCGCCGGCGTCGACATCATCAATAACGACCGGGGCGAGCCGCTTATTCTCGAAGTCAACAGCATGGCCGGCTGGAGCGGACTGCAGCGGGTGACGCCCTTCTCCATCGCCGACCGGCTCGCCGCCGACGCGCTTGCGCAGATGGCGCGCGAGCGGCTTCGCGCCTGACGTGGCGACGCTCTCAGTCGCGCCACAAGAAATCGCGGCCGGCTTCATCGCCGCCTGTAGGGCGGAATTGCAAGCGCCCAAGCCCGGCAACGTCCATGTCTTCGCCGATGGCCACGGCATGACCGCGGCGGATTTCGTCGCAAGCGCCGAGGCCGCCGCCCCCTTTATAGCCGCGGCGCAATCGACTGTCGGCGCGCGCATCGCTGGCGCAATCGAGGCGACTTGGGCGCGCGTCGGGCAGAACACCAATCTCGGCATTGTCCTGCTCTGCGCGCCGCTCGCGCAGGCCGCCGCAACGGCGCAAAGCGCCGATTTGCGTCAGGAGACCCAACGCGTATTGCAGGCGCTGGACATCAATGACGCCGACGCCGCCTTTCGCGCCATCGCCCATGCGCGGCCGGCCGGGCTTGGAGATGCGCCGCAGCACGACGTCCACGCGCCGGCCGATACGACTCTGCTGGAGGCGATGCAGGCCGCCGCCGACCGCGACCGCATCGCCTGGCAATACGCCAACGGCTTCGCCGATATTTTCGACCTTGGCCTTGAGACCTTCGCTGCAGCGCGAAATCGAGGCGCTGATGGACCGCTCGCGACGCTCCGCGTCTATACGGCCTTTCTGGCCGCTTTTCCCGACAGCCATATTGCGCGCAAACATGGGCTCGCGGCCGCCGAGGCGATCCGCGGCGAGGCGGCCCATTTTGAAACGCACCTGAAAAGCGCCGAAAGGCGCGACGCGGCGTTCGAACTGGCGTTGGAATTTGATCGCGCGCTCAAGCGGCGCGGACTGAATCCAGGCACAAGCGCCGATCTGACGGTCGCAGTTCTTTTCGCCGATTATCTGGCGGCCATCTTGGCAAGGCCGCGCAAAAATGGTTGAGTCCGCGCGCGCGGGATGGTCTCGCGGCTATCCGGCCACCGGTCTGATCGGGCTCTTTTCGCTCGGCGCCGAAGAGGGGATAGAGGGCGCTCGACGCCAAATGGCGCGCGCGCCGTCAGAGGGAATTCTGGGAGGAACACATGGCAGTGATCAACAAGATGCTGGTCGGCGAGTCGCTGGTCGGCGACGGCAACGAAGTTGCGCATATCGACCTGATCATGGGTCCGCGCGGCTCGGCGGCCGAGCTCGCCTTCGCCA
>NZ_VBTZ01000009.1 GCF_005771425.1 Methylocystis sp. B8
GGATGTGACGGGGATCGTCACGCTTCCCGACGGCGTCGAGATGGTGATGCCGGGCGACAATGTGACGATGGACGTGGTGCTGATCGTGCCGATCGCCATGGAGGAGAAGCTGCGCTTCGCCATCCGCGAAGGCGGAAGAACCGTCGGCGCCGGCGTCGTCGCCAGCATCATCGAGTGATCGGCGCTAAAGGAAGTTGAAAATATAGAAGGGGCAGGAGCCGCGCTCTTGCCCCTTTGCTTTTGGATCTGATCCGATTGCATGTGAAACGCTTAGGACGTCATAGGATTGACCTGCGATGAAGCCTTCCGTCGTGAAGCTCGAACGCACGCATAAGCGCTGGGCGACCATGTCGATCGCGACCATCCGCATGCCGGACGGTAGAACCTTGTTGCGCGACGTCGAGGACCATGGCCGCGCGGCCGCGGTGCTGCCCTATGATCCCCTGCGCAGGACGGCGCTGCTTGTCGAGCAGCTGCGCGCCGCGGCGTTAGTCGCCGCCGGCGCAACGCATACGCTCGAAGCGATTGCGGGTCTCGTCGACGGCGAGGATGACCCCACTGACACGGCGAGACGCGAAGCGCTTGAGGAGGGCGGCTTGCGGCTCGCCGCGCTCGAGCATGTCGCGACCGCCTGGTCGACGCCGGGCGTCTCGACCGAGCGCATGGCGCTTTACCTCGCTGAGTACCGCGCCGAGGACCGCGTCGCCGACGGCGGCGGCGTCGCGCATGACGAGGAAGAAGTCAAAGTCGTCGAGATAGGACTCAGGGAACTCGCGGCGCTCATGGCCGCTGGCGGCCTCGTTGACATGAAAACGCTCGCGCTAGTTCAGGCCCTGCAGCTTCGCCGGCCTGAACTCTTCGGCTGACGCAAGTCGACTTAACGGCTTTAAGAAAGCCGCCGTAAGCGAACGACGGCGACCTCTAACAGCCTCCGCCCGTAACGCCGGGCGCTAGCCGCAGCGCGCCGCAGAGGTCGCGCGACTGGAAGTCGTCCATCATTTTCCGCGTGATGACGCTGGTCGAGCCCGGCACTTGCATGACCGGCGTCGGCGCGCCCGTCGGACCGGTCACATAGTTGGAGAAATAGCCGTCATCATAATATGGCGGCGGCGCGACGCGATGAACTCGGGCGCGGGAGCCGCGCACACGCACATCCGCGGCGGCGGTTGTTAAACCGACCGAAGCGACGGCGATGAGCAGGAACAGGGCGACAGCCTTGCGCATGGCTTTGTCCTCCTGCCCAAGCATATAGCTATTGGCCGTGGCGAGGAAGCGTTCTCAGCGAAGGCGCCGATAGACCGCCTATAAGGGCTGCCGCGCCGGTATGAGCGCTCAGGCGGCGAGTTCTTCGCCCAATAGCACCGCAGGCAGGCGGCGCTCGTCGAGACGTTCGATCGACGCTCCCTCGTGCTGAGCGAACTGCTCCACTTCCAGCGCCGCTGCGACGGCGGAGATTCCGATCTCGCGGTAAAGACGTGCGAGAAGGTCATGGGGATGGCCGCTGGACTGGGGCTCGTTGAACTCGACGGAATACTTGTCCGACATGGATTCGCTCGACGCTAGAAGGTGACTCAATGGCGATGGCTAGGATTGTCCTGAGCAAGTTAACGAGCCGCTAAGAAATAGAGGCGGGGGCGGCTTCCGCCCGATTTTTTTTCCAATTTGCGAGGGCGTTGCATTCGCCCTAAATTTGCGAAGAATGCGCCTAGCCGCCGTCAGGCGGGATAACGCGAGTTTCTTGCCAATGCGACGTCAGCTTCCGCCCGAGCCCTGGTCGAAAGTCGCGCTCTGGAGCCGACGCTTCGCGATATTCGCCGCAACTGTGGCGATTTTGGCGATTCTTTTGGGGCGACTTGGCGCCATCGATCCGCCTTCAGCGTTAGCTTCGCTTGGCGGCTCTATGGCCCTGGCGCTCATTGCGCTGCTGCTGTTTTTCGCCGCCTCCAACGTGATTTGGCGGGAAGGTCGGCGCGGGGCCGGCGCCGCGGCGGCGGCGTTTTTGCTGGCGGCCCTGACTCTTGGCTACCCGGCCTATCTCGCTTTTGAGGCGGTTCGTCTGCCGGTGCTGTCCGACATTTCGACCGACATCGCCAATCCGCCCCAGTTCTCCTTCTCAAAAGCCGCCTTTGAGGCCCGGAACGGCTTTCAGCCGCCGGGGTTGCCGGCCCGTTCGCGCGAGGCGCAGCGGCCAGCCTATCCGGACGTCGAGCCGATTGTCGTCGATCTGGATACCGACGAAGCTTTCGCGCTGGTGCTGAAAACGGCCAACGCCCGCGGCTGGACGCTTGTCGACAAGCGGCCGCCGGGCGGACGCAGCGGCGACGGGCATATCGACTTCATCGATAAAACGCTGGTCATGGGATTCGACGACGACATTACCGTCCGCTTCAAGCCGCTGCCCGGCCAGACCCGCATCGATTTGCGCTCAGCGTCACGTTACGGACGCCATGACTTTGGCGCGAACGCCAAAAGAATCACGGCCTTCGCAGAGGAACTCCAGTCGCAGCTCGACACGCACTAGCGCGCTTCCCAAATTGAACGGCAGGTAAGACGCTCGTGTTTGGCGGCGTCTTCGATTATCCTGCACGGCAAAGCTTAGCGACGGGAGCGGTGAAAATGGTCGAGAAAAGCGGCGGCGCCACGAACGCGCCAACCGTTCCGCCCTTCACCCGCGAGCAAGACCTCACCGCCTTTCGCGAGATGCTGCTCATCCGGCGCTTTGAGGAAAAGGCCGGACAACTTTACGGCATGGGCGTCGTCGGCGGATTTTGCCACCTCTATATCGGTCAGGAAGCCGTTGTCGTCGGCGTAAAAATGGCGGCGCAAGACGGAGACCAGTTCACGACCAGCTACCGCGATCACGGACATATGCTCGCCTCGGGCATGGACCCGAAAGGCGTCATGGCGGAGCTTGCCGGAAAGCGTCACGGCTATTCCAAGGGCAAGGGCGGATCGATGCACATGTTCTCGCGCGAGAAGAATTTCTACGGCGGACATGGCATCGTCGGCGCGCCTGCGCCGATTGGCGCCGGCGTCGCCTTCGCCAACGCCTACCGCGGCGATGGCCGCGTCTCGCTCACCTTTTTCGGCGAAGGCGCCTCCAATCAAGGCCAGGTTTACGAGGCCTTCAATATGGCGGCGCTGTGGAAACTGCCGGTGGTCTTCATCGTCGAGAACAACCGTTATGCGATGGGCACGGAGATTTCCCGCGCCTCGGCGCAGATCGACTTCTCAAAACGGGGCGACGCTTTCGCCATCCCAGGCAAGCAGATCGACGGCATGGATGTGCGCATCGTCAAGGCCACGGCGGATGAGGCGATCGATTGGTGTCGCAAGGGCAATGGTCCCTATCTCATAGAGGCGCAGACCTATCGCTATCGCGGCCACTCGATGTCCGATCCCGCGAAATATCGCTCCAAGGAAGAAGTGCAGAAGATGCGCGAGGAGCACGATCCGATCGAGCAGGTCCGCGCGCGGCTGATCGCCAGTGGCGTGAGCGAGGACGAACTTAAAAAAATTGACGCCAATGTCCGTAAAACCGTCTCAGAAGCAGCCGATTTCGCAATGGCGGATAAGGAGCCGGATCCGAGCGAATTGTGGACGGACGTTCTGGCGTGAGGAATTGATTCAATGACCGTCAACGTCCTCATGCCTGCGCTGTCGCCCACGATGGAGCAGGGCAAGCTGGCCAAATGGCTCAAGAGCGAAGGCGACGCAGTTAAGGCTGGCGACGTCATCGCGGAAATCGAAACCGACAAAGCCACGATGGAAGTCGAGGCCGTCGACGAAGGCGTGCTGGCGCGCATCCTCGTTCCCGGCGGCACGGAGAACGTCGCGGTCAACACGCCGATTGCCGTGATCGCCGAGGAGGGCGAGTCGGTAGCAGACACGGCGGACCACGCGCCAATTAATCGAACTGGCGAGGAAGACAAAGCGGAGAAACAGGCCGAAGCGCCGGCGCCTGCGCCCGGCCAGACAGCGCCTCAAGAGCAACCCGGAGAAGCCAATAAGGCGCAGACAAAAGCTGCGGTGGAGGCGGCGGCGCCAGCCCCCAAGCCGACGAGCGTCGCCGAACAGCCTTCGCCCACGATCGCCCCAGAGATTCCTCCAGGGACGGCGATGGTCTCGATGACCATGCGCGAAGCCTTGCGCGACGCCATGGCGGAGGAGATGCGGCGCGACCCGACAGTCTTTGTGATCGGAGAAGAGGTGGCCGAATATCAGGGCGCCTATAAGGTGACGCAGGGTCTTCTGCAGGAATTCGGCTCCAAGCGCGTCGTCGATACGCCCATCACCGAATATGGCTTCGCGGGCGTCGGCGTCGGCGCCGCTTTCGCGGGATTGCGGCCGATCGTCGAATTCATGACGTTCAATTTTTCGATGCAGGCCATCGATCACATCGTCAATTCGGCGGCGAAGACTCTTTACATGTCGGGCGGACAAATACGCTGTCCGATCGTTTTCCGCGGACCGAACGGCGCGGCGGCGCGCGTCGCCGCGCAGCACAGCCAGGATTATTCCGCCTGGTATTCGCAGGTGCCGGGACTGATCGTGATTTCGCCGTCAAACGCCAGCGACGCGAAAGGCCTGCTGAAGGCCGCGATCCGCAACGACAATCCGGTCGTCTTTCTCGAGAATGAGATTCTCTACGGCAAGACTTCGGAAGTGCCGGCGCTCGAGGATTTTGTCTTGCCGATCGGCAAGGCGCGCATCGCCCGGCCCGGCAAGGACGTCACGCTCGTCTCGTTTTCCATCGGCATGACCTATGCGCTGCACGCCGCGGAAGAACTCGCCAAGGAAGGAATCGAAGCCGAGGTGATCGATCTGCGCACGCTGCGGCCGATGGATACGGCGACGATCATCGACTCGGTGAAAAAGACCGGCCGCTGCGTCGCGATTGAAGAAGGCTGGCCGCAGAGCGGTGTTTGCGCCGAGATCGCGATGCGCGTTCAGCAGGAGGCCTTCGACTATCTCGACGCGCCGGTGCTGCGCGTCACCGGCAAGGACACGCCGATGCCTTACGCCGCCAATCTTGAAAAGCTCGCGCTGCCGAGCGCGGCGGAAGTCGTCACGGCGGCGAAAGCCGTCCTTTACAGGTCCTGACGATGGCACTCGTCACGCCCGACACCGGCGCGCCACGCATCTTCGCTTCGCCGCTCGCGCGACGACTGGCGCGGGAGGGCGGCCTAGATCTTTCGTCGCTACAGGGCACAGGCCCGCATGGGCGGATCGTCGAGCGCGACGTGAAAACGGCGCTCACGCGCGGCGTCCCATCGAAGGCGGCGCCGCTTGCCGTAGCTCCATCCGCCGACGTCACGCGCAAATTCTTCGAAGCCGGCTCTTACGAGGAAATCCCGCACGACAATGTGCGCAAGGCGATCGCGCGGCGGCTGACGGAAGCCATCCAGACCATTCCGCATTTCTATCTCAACGTCGACTGCGAGATCGACGCGTTGCTGCGACTGCGCGAGGATTATAATTCCGCCGCGCCGCTTGGTTCTGACGGCAAGCCGACCTGGAAGACGTCCGTCAACGACTACGTGGTCAAGGCGCTCGCCCTCGCGCTTCAGCGCAAGCCCGAGGCGAATGTCACCTTTACGCCCGACGCGCTGCTGCGCCACAAATCCTCGGATATCGGCGTCGCTGTCTCGATCCCCGGCGGCCTCGTGACGCCGATCATCCGCAATGCTGAGGCGAAATCCGTCCGCGAGATTTCCGATGAGATCAAGGAGCTTGCCGGCCGCGCTAAGGCGCGCAAGCTGAAGCCGCATGAATATGAAGGCGGCGTGTCGGCCGTGTCCAATCTCGGCATGTATGGGATCAAAGACTTCACGGCGGTGATCAATCCGCCGCAATCGACGATCCTTGCGGTCGGGCAGGGCGAGCCGCGTATGATCGTGAAGAACGGCGCGCCGGTTGTCGCGACAATGATGAGCGTCACGCTTTCCTGCGATCACCGCGCCGTCGACGGCGCGCTCGGCGCCGAGCTTTTGGCTGAGTTCAAACATGTCATAGAACATCCGGCGACGATGTTCGTCTGAGAGCCCAATTCGAAATTGTTCTGAGTGATTGCTGAGCGCCGGGCTAACAGGGCATGAGCATGAAATACTCAGTTTCGATCGACGTTCCGCTGCTTGAAGACGGCTTGCGATTTTATCGCGACGCCTTGGGACTTGCCGAGATCGCTCGACCTGTGCCGACATATGCCCTTCTCAAATGTGGAAACGCCGAAATTGGATTGATCGAGAAATCAGCTGGAAGCAAACCGGCCAAGGGAACTGACGAGGTTCGTCGGTATGAGCGACACTGGACGCCAGTTCATATCGACTTTCACGTCGACGATTTTGAAGCCTTTTTGACAACGGCGTTGAACGCTGGAGCGAAATGTGAGCAGAAATTCGACGGCGGCGAGCATCCGCCCATAGCATTTTGCAGCGACCCGTTCGGCAATGGGTTCTGCGTGGTGGGAACGACCGCCTGATGCCGCTAAACTTAAATTCTGGGCGGGCGCAGAAAGAGGACGGCCTGCAGCTGCAGTCGACCTTGACATGCCCCCACTGCGCTCACGCGGAAACGCTCGAGATGCCGGAGAACGCCTGCGTCGTCGTGCATCTCTGCGCGGGATGCGGCGCGCGGCTTACGCCAAAAATCGGCGACTGCTGCGTCTTCTGCTCCTATGGCGACGTTCCGTGCCCGCCTGTGCAGCGGGCGCGTGATTGTTGCGGCGCCCCGATGGACGAGGGGCTCTGATCGCGGCATATGCCTTGCCTGGAACAGCTCTAAAGAGGCAAGGAGCGGGCGCGTGGCGACGGAAGCTGACATTTTGAAGGCTCTGGAAGGGCTCTACGGACCCGGCGGGACGCCGCTCGTGCACGCCGTGTCCGGAATCAATCTGTCAGGCGGGAAAGCCTTCGTTTCTCTCGCGGGCGATCCAGGCCAGTCGCAGGCCTGGGAAGCGGCGCGGGTGGCGGCCGAGCGCGCCATCAAAGCTGCGCCGGGCATCGACCAAGCGGTCGTGACTTTGACCGCCGAGCGGGCGCCGGGCGCCGAAGCTTCGCCTCCACGAGGCCAGGCGCAGGCGCACGCGCATGGCGCGCCGCCTCAGCACAAAGCCGGCATCCCGGCGCTCGAGAAAATCCGCTTCATCATCGCCGTCGCCTCTGGCAAGGGGGGCGTCGGCAAATCGACGACGTCAGCCAATCTCGCGCTTGGCCTCGCGGCTCAGGGGTGGCGCGTCGGCCTCCTCGACGCCGACGTCTATGGCCCCTCGATGCCGCGGCTTTTTGCGCTTACCGATAAGCCGAAAGTCGAAGGCGGCAAGCTCGTGCCGCTCGCAGCCCATGGCTTGAAGATCATGTCGATGGGTTTTCTCGTCGACGAAAATATTCCGATGGTCTGGCGCGGTCCGATGGTGTCCCAGGCGATTTCGCAAATGCTCGGCGAAGTCGTCTGGGGAGAGCTCGACGCGCTCGTCATCGACATGCCGCCGGGAACCGGCGACGTTCAGCTGACGATTGCGCAACAGGTCCCGCTTTCCGGCGCGGTGATTGTCTCGACCCCCCAGGATTTGGCGTTGATCGACGCGCGCCGCGCCGTCGCCATGTTCCAGAAAGTCGAGGCGCCGATCCTCGGCGTCGTTGAAAATATGAGCTACTTCCTGTGCCCGCATTGCGGCGGGCGCTCGGAAATCTTCGCGCATGGCGGCGCGCGCCACGACGCCGAACAGATGGGCGTGCCTTTTCTTGGCGAAGCGCCGCTCGACATCAAAATTCGTGAAACTTCGGATGCCGGCCGCCCCGTGGTTGCTGCTGAACCCGACAGTCCCCAAGCCGCCGTCTATCTCAATCTCGCGGCGAAAGTGAAGACGCTGCTTGAAACGCAAAAGCAACGCGCGGCGCCAAAGATCGTCGTCGGCTGAGGCGGATCGCACAAAAAAGACGCGCCTCCAGTTTTAGGAGGCGCGCCAGGCGGGCCGATCGTCGCCGGCCGTCAGGGAGCGCTATGTTTCAGAAATGGCTTGGAATCCAGGAATTGTCGCCAGCATCCCACTTGTAGTTGTAACCGATGGTGAACTGGGTGGCGCGTCCCCAGGCGGTGATTACGGCGTTCGTGTTGTAGTGAGGAAGGACATTCAGTGGAATTGGAGGAAAGAACGCCTGACCGACAAAGGGAACGTCTTCGAAGTAGCTGACCGAATTTTTGAAGTCGTAAATGGCCGCGAAATCGATCGATGAATTCTTCGTCAGCTGATAGCCGAAGCCGCCGGTGACGGAGTGAGCGGCGACAGCGGGCGCCAGCGCCGCAAACGTGGCGGCGCGCTCTCTCACCGGTATGGTTGAGTAGTGGTAGCCCGCACGCAAGATCAGGCTTTGCGTGGCGCGCCATTCTGCGCCGAAGGAAGCGGAGTCGGTGTCATGCCAATCAAAGCCGCTCCCGCCGAATGAGCCGAATGACCCGTACCAGATGGGAAAGCTCGAGTACCCGGCCGTGGTCGCCGAGTAGAAGATGTGTCTCCAGTCGGCCATTAGCGTAAGGTTGGGCAGCACATCATAGGCCACGCCCGCGACCAGGTTCGCCGGAATGTCGAAACTGCCCTGATCCGCGATAAGTCCTCTGTATTTCTGAAAACTCGACATGAACATGGGCGTCGCGCCGGCGAGGCCAAACCGCAGTTCATTCGTCGCGCGCCACACTAAGCCCACGCGGAAGCCGCCCCCGACCGACCAATCGTAGGCCATGTCGGTGAAGTTGAACATGTTGGAGGAGTAGGGGGAGAGAATTTTCAGCCCTTGCGCGTTGAACATCTGTATCGCCAAAGTGGGTGAGAAGCCCACAGTGATCGGACCGAATTTTCTGGCGTAGGTGGCGCTAATAAAGGATTGTTGAAGATCGAGCCCCGCCGCGCCGCCGCCGAGGACGCCGCCAAGCGACGGAGTGACAGTGATCACGCCTCCCGGGCCGGCTTTGTTCGGTGGCTTGAAATGCCCGAAGTCATAAGAAGTGTTGAGTCCGCCGTTGGCGTAAGTGGCGACGCCCCATGCGGACTCGGCGTCGATCGGCTGGACATAGCCGGCGTTTGGCACCGGAAAGATGGGTCGACCGCTCCTCACATCGCCAGGCGCCAGGACCACCGGTTGTCCTATGGTCGAATACCCGCGCTCGGGCATGGTCGCGGCGAGGCCTGCCTGAAACATCCGTTCGAGTCCGACAATGCCAGCCGGATTGATCGACATGGCCATTGCGTCTCGCGAATCCGCGACGCCAGCGCCGCCTAAGGCTCTTTGACGCGGACCGAAACCGGTGAGGAAATAGCCGTCGGCGCCTAAGGAGAGGGATGGCGCGAGCGCTGTGCCCGTCGTCAGCGCGAAGAGGAGGCTGCGGGAAATCAATTTTTTCATCAGCGGCGAGTCCCGAGGCGAATCGTCTCTAAACCCCCGCGCTGGCGAGCGTTCGCCTGTCACACAGCTTTACAGATTAACAGACCCTCCCGCCTTGAGGGCTAAATTCCCCTGCGCATTCACAGATTTCTTCCCTCTGTAACGTCTTTGCAACACAAACGCTTTAGTCGTCGGAGTCTGATTGCGTATCCTAACGTAAGTCGGCGGTCAGCGCGGCGTCCCCGCGCCGCCCAGGCGGCGTCGGATAGAGTAGCCGGCGCCAAACTCCGTACCAGCTTCCCGCTATCGCGGCGAGCGTTAGAGCCGGTACGAGTTTTGGCCAACTGGGCGGCTCGAAGCGAAGAAGTTCTGACACCAGAGGCGCGTAAAGGCTCGCCGCCACCATCGCGCTGGCCGCGCCGGCGACGAGCCAGAACGCCAGATTGTCGCGCGAAAACAGCGAAGCGCCGCGCGGAAGCGCATCTGAAAGCGCGAGGATGAGATTGCTGACGACAAGTGTCGCGAATGCGAGACCGCGCGCCTGCGGCTCGGGGGCGCCCAGCCCGTTGTCGATGACATAGACCGACATCACGGCAAGGAAGACGACGAACCCCTGCGCGAAACCGAGCCAAAGTTCGCGTTGGCCAAAAAGCGGCTCATCGCGCCTGTGCGGCGGTTTGAGCATGGCGTCCGCCTCATTGGGCTGCGATTCGAAAACAAGCGCGCACGTCGGGTCGATAATCAGCTCCATCAGCACCACATGCGCCGGCAGCAGTAGAGGCGGCAGGCCCATCAGGATTGGCGTCAGGGCGACGCCGGCGATCGGAATGTGAATTGCGGTCACATAGGTGAGCGCGCGGCGGAGATTGGCGAAGATGCGCCGGCCCAGCGCCACGCCGGCGACGATCGACGTGAAGCTGTCGTCGAGCAAAACAATATGCGCGGCTTCGCGGGCGACATCCGAGCCGCGCTGGCCCATGGCGATGCCGATATGCGCTGCCGCGAGCGCCGGCCCATCGTTGACGCCATCGCCAGTCATGGCGACGATATGGCCGTCGGCTTTGAAGGCTTCGACGAGCGCAAGCTTGCTTGTCGGCGTCACTCGGGCGAAGACCCGTACGTTGCGGATTTTTTCGGGCAGCAGTTCCTGCGGCGTTGCAGCGATCTCCGCGCCGGTGATCACGCCGGTGGCGGAATCAAGGCCTGCTTGGCGCGCGATCGCGAGCGCCGTCGCAGGGTAGTCTCCGGTGATCATCGCGACGGCGACTCCCGCGCGCTGGGCCGCCGCGACGGCGGCGGGGACGTCTTCGCGCAGCGGATCCTCAAAGGCGAGCAATCCGACGAAGTCGAATAACGCCGCTTCCGGCGGCGGCAAACGCGGCAGCGGCGGCGTCGTCGCCACGCCAAGCACGCGCAGGCCGCGATGCGCCAGATCCTCGATTTGAAGCTGAAGGCGTGTGCGGTCTTCGTCAGAGACTCGCGCAAGCTTAAAGATCGCTTCCGGCGCGCCTTTCGCAGCGTAGCTCTCCCCTGACTCGTCGCCCCAGCATTGAATGAAGGCGAGGAGGTCGGGGCGGATCGGGAAGCTGCGAATGGGCGCGGCTTCCGGCGCCACGCCGGCGTCGGCTGCGAAGGCGTGAACAGCGCGATCCATGGGATCGACGGGGTTGACCGATGAGGCGCGCAAGGCGGCGCGGATCAGCATGCGCGTCAAATCCTCATGATGCGGCGCATCGATCGTCGTTTCGCCATCGGCGACAGCGAAGGCCACGCGCATGCGGTTTTGCGTGAGCGTTCCCGTCTTATCGACGCAAAGTATCGACGTTGAACCCAGCGTTTCAGTCACTGAAGAACGACGCACGAGCACGTTGCGGTGCGCCAGCCGATAGGCGCCGAGCGCGAGAAAAATCGCCAGCACCATCGGAAATTCTTCGGGCAAAAGGCCGATGGCGAGCGTGATGCCGGCGAGGGCGCCCTCGAACCAGTCACCATGCACGAGCCAATAGGCAAGGAACACCAACACGCAAAAAATGAGAGCAAAGACGCCGAGCGTTGCGACCAGCCTGCCGGTCCTTTGCTGCAGAGGACTTGGCTCGCTCTCGATCGCTGCAAGCGACGCGCCGAGATTGCCCATCGCGGTGCGCGCGCCGGTGCGGACGACCTCCGCCAGTCCCGATCCACGCGCGATCATGGTTCCCGCAAAAAGAAACGGCGTGTGTTCGCCGCCCGGATCGAGAAATTCCTCCGAGTTTTCCTCACTCGCGAGAGTCTTTGTCACGGGGGCTGACTCGCCGGTGAGAAGAGACTCGTCGACGACCAGCGCGTCGCCGTCGATCAGCAACGCGTCAGCCGGCGCACGCTCTCCTTCGCCGACGAAAATAATGTCGCCGGGAACAAGATCGCGGGCAGGGATGCGCCGCTGCACGCCATCACGCAGACAGGTTGAGGTCGGCTGCGCGAGTCGATTGAGCGCTTGAAGCGCGCGCTCGGTCCGCAGCTCCTGCAGAATGACCAGGGTGATCGACGCGCCGGCGCCGACGACCATGAACAGCCCTTCGCCAAGATCGCCGACGAAAAGATAAAGCAGCGCGGCTGCGGCGAGCAGAAAGAACATCGGTTCTTTCAGCGTGCGCAGCGTGATCGCGAATATGCCCGGCGGGGGCGGCTTTGGCTGCTCGTTCGGCCCGAACTCGGCAAGACGTCTGGCCGCTTCCTCAGACGTCAGACCCTGGAAATTTAGGTTTCGCATATGTCTAGGCTCGTCGTGGCCGCTATTTGCCGGTATCGCCACGCGAACTTGCGACACGAGTGTGAACGCGGTAATTTTTCCACAATGGCGAGGGGCGCCGCAAGCGCGGCTGAGAAGCACCCGTCGAACCTGATCCGGGTCATGCCGGCGTAGGGAAGGCCAGCGAAAGAGCGAACGACGCGGAAACGTCGACGCAATCACAGCGCATCCCTCCTTCGTCTTCCTGACTCGCGTCCGCTTCACTTGACGAAGCGTGATGAAGGAGCGCGATCATGAACGTCCACGACAAGCGCATGCCGGCGAGCGTCACCACCGGGCCGATCGGCAAGTCGCGCAAAATCTATTCATCGCCGAAGGGGCGCGACGACATTCGCGTGCCTTATCGCGAAATCCCGCTGCATCCCTCTTCAGGCGAGCTTCCGCTTCGGGTCTACGATCCTTCAGGCCCCTATACCTGCATGTCCTTTACGCCCGACCTTTCGGCGGGGCTACCCGCTGCGCGTCCCTGGCTCGCTTCGCGTCCCGGTCTCGAACCTTACCGAGGCCGCGCGATTAAGCCCGAGGACAATGGTTTCGCCGAAGGCGAGCGTCTCGTGCCCCCGTGTCCGGCCGAGCGCAAGCTATATCACGCCGCCGGCGCGCAGCCCGTGACTCAGCTCCAATTCGCCCGCGCCGGCATCGTGACCGAAGAAATGATCTATGTTGCGCATCGTGAGAACCTCTGTCGCGAACGCGCGCTCGATGTCGCGAAAGAACGCATCGCTGACGGCGAGAGCTTCAGCGCCGCCATTCCCGAATTCGTCACGCCGGAATTCGTGCGCGAAGAGGTCGCTCGCGGCCGCGCCATCATCCCTGCGAACGTCAATCACCCGGAGCTCGAGCCGGTCGTCATCGGCCGAAATTTCCTCGTGAAGGTCAACGCCAACATCGGCAATAGCGCCGTCACTTCGTCGGTCGCGGAAGAAGTCGAGAAAATGGTGTGGGCGATCCGCTGGGGCGCCGATACGGTGATGGATCTTTCGACCGGCCGCAACATTCACAACATCCGCGATTGGATCATTCGCAACGCGCCGGTCCCGATCGGCACAGTGCCGATCTATCAGGCTTTGGAGAAGGTCGGCGGCGACGCGCTGAAACTCGATTGGGAGGTCTTCAAGGATACGTTGATCGAACAGGCGGAGCAGGGGGTGGATTATTTCACCATTCACGCCGGCGTGCGCCTCGCTTATGTGCCGCTCACCGCCAACCGCGTCACCGGCATCGTCTCGCGCGGCGGCTCGATCTTGGCGCGCTGGTGTCTCTCCAAGCACAAGGAGAGCTTCCTCTATGAGCGCTTCGACGAGATTTGCGACATCATGCGCAAATATGACGTCTCCTTCTCGCTCGGCGACGGATTGCGTCCAGGCTCAAACGCCGACGCCAATGACGCGGCGCAATTCGCGGAGTTGGAGACGCTTGGCGAGCTGACAAAGATCGCGTGGGACAAGGGCTGTCAGACGATGATCGAAGGCCCTGGCCATGTGCCGATGCACAAGATCAAAGCCAATATGGAGAAGCAGCTTCAGGCCTGCGGCGAGGCGCCGTTCTACACGCTTGGACCGCTCGTCACCGACATCGCGCCGGGTTACGATCACATCACGTCAGGCATTGGCGCCGCGATGATCGGGTGGTTCGGCACGTCTATGCTGTGTTACGTAACGCCTAAAGAGCATCTTGGTTTGCCGGATCGCGACGACGTCAAGACCGGCGTCATCACCTATCGCATCGCCGCTCATGCCGCTGATCTCGCCAAGGGGCATCCCGCGGCGCGTGAGCGCGACGACGCCATGAGCCGAGCGCGTTTCGACTTCCGCTGGGACGATCAGTTCGAGATCGGACTCGATCCCGACACGGCGCGTGAATTCCACGATGAGACGCTACCGAAGGATGCGCATAAGGTCGCGCATTTCTGCTCGATGTGCGGACCGAAATTCTGCTCGATGCAGATCACCCGCGATCTGCGCGAGGAGGCGGCGCAAATCGCCACGCGTGAGCAGGGCATGGCTGAAAAGAGCGCTGAGTTCATAGAAAGGGGCGCGGAGATCTATGTGCTCGAAAGCCCTCTCAATGATATTAATGCAAAACTCTCGGATAAAGATTGAGCTGCTTTGCACGATGGCGGCAGAGCGTCATCGCGCCAGACCCGAGGTTCCGACCGCTTCGGGGCGAAGATCGACATAAGCTACGGGGCCAGGGCGAACCTCTTTCCGCTACGCGTGCGGCCAGCGGCGTTCGCGGAACCAGTTGCGATAGTCCGTCATTTTCGCGCGCTGCGCGGCTGGCGCCCGCCGGCCGCACGTCGCCGCCTCGGCGCTCCCGTCCGACGCCCCCCAGCGCATTTCGACGCAGTCGTTGGGATTGTAGCCCATTTCAAGGTCCGCCGCGCGGTCCATGACGTCTTTGAGTGAGAGCGTCCAGGCGGAGCCGTCGCTGCGCGTATAGGAAAACGTGCGTGCCGCGAGTTCGCTCGCAAGCGCGCTTTGCAATTGCGTCTGCACGCCCGCCGGACTGCCGCCAAATGGTAGCGCGTAGCGCTCGCTGCGCCGCGCGACGCGATCGGGGAATCCGCGCACCACATCGATCGCAATCAGTAGGCGGAGATCGCGCGCCGGCGTCGAGAAGTCCTCCCACGCGCCGGAGGTCGCGAAGATCGCCGGACCGTCAGGCATCGATGCCTCGCCGCGCCCGCCGTTCTGGAACTTTCGACCGTTTTCGACCGCAACCGCGCGCGTCTTCACCTGTTCTTCAAGCGCAGTAATGGCGGCCATCATCGCCCGCGTCGGATCGAGCGGCTCAGGCGACATGACCTGATCCATGCGGTCGTAGAATTCCTCCATGCTGAGTTGCGATTGCTCCAGCGAGAAATCGCCATAATCCGGATTTTTGGCGATTTCCGCATTGGTGAGCGCATGCAACGCGCCGTTTTCGCGCATGATCGGCCGGAAACGCTTGAAGCCGGGGCTGCCGAGCGTAGGTTCGTTGGCGAACAGGAAATTGCCGCGCCAGAACCGCTTGCGGGTGACGGTGCCATCAGGTTCGGCGTCGACGGCAAGAAACACGCCCGCCGCGTCCGGCGTCTGCGGGACGCGTTGCACGAGCATCATGACGTGCCCGTACGGATCGGCGTAGGCGGTTCCGGGACGCAGAGTCTCCTGCGTCAGCGGGATGGTATAGAAATCGCCCTTATCGCTGTTTGCCGATGCGCGCACCGAACCGGAATGAACGACGTCGCCCACAGCCCGGAAATATCCGGCAACGCCAGCCGGCCGCTTCGGGGCAGGCGGTTTCGCGGGCGCGGCCGTCGGAGCCGGCGCCCCAGGCTGGACCTGCTGCGGCTGTGAAAACAGTTGCTGCAAGAGATTCGTAGGCGCCGCCGCCGGGGTCGCGGCCGGCCCAGCGGCGGCGGACGCTACGGCTTGTTCGGGTGGCGGCGCTGGTCGGGTCAGCTCGGGATGCAGAACATCGAAGCGCTCATTGCATCGCGGCGGCGCGCCGCCGGCCCCGCGCGAGCAATTCGAATAGGCGAAAGGCAGCCCCATCTTGTAGGCGAAATAGGCGCGCAGAAAGTAGACGAAATCGGCGCAGTCGGGCTTCAGCGACAGGGTGAGGCCGTCTTCGTTCGTTCCGAGATAATTGAACAACACATTGCGCGACGGATTGCGCAGCACTTCATGCCACGTCTTCCACGACTGTTCCGCTTCGAGTGGCGCATCAAAAAGCTTGGCGACCCACGCCGAATACAAATTCTCCGTCGCGCGGTTCCATGTGTTGTGCACGCGCCAGACGCCGCCTTCCGTGGCCTGCGACGCGGATTGCTTGCGCGCGCTTACGTCGATTTCCTTTGTGATCGCGCCGCAGGCGAATGAACCGGTGTCGAGCGTGGCGCGCCATGCGCCGGGGGCTGGCGACGCGACCTCGGCGAACCAGACATAAGGCGGTCCGCCACGCTGTCCGTGCGATCTGGCCGCCACCCTGCCATCGGGCGAAATCAGCGACAGCTCGCCTTGGAGCGGCTTCTCCGCGGCGACAAGGACGCGCAAAGGCGCGCCCGTCCAAGGCGCGGCCGGCGAGGGCAGAACGGCGACCTCAGCGGAATCTTCACAGGCGGAGAAAACTTGGGCCTGGGCCTGGGATAGCGGAAAGAAGAGGGCGAAAAAGGCGCCGGCGATAGCCAGCGACGCAGCAGATCGGCGCGCTGTAAACATTTTCGATTCCCTCTCTTGGACGGTCCTCGACTCGTTTCCCACTCAGAGGCCGGTATGCAGGATACGAAGTGGCATTCAGGCTGCGGAACTTGAGCGCGACTTTGCGCAGCTGCCGATCGCGACGGCCTTATGTTCGAAAAAAATGGGTCAAAATGGCGGCGTCTGCGCCACTTCCTAACCTATTGACTTTACTGGTGCGCAAGAGGGATTCGAACCCCCGACCCCATCATTACGAATGCTACGGTCATACTTTCTTCTACTCTCCTGCTATTTCCTTAAGTCACCATATTCGTTGTTTTTATAGAATTTGAATAGTATCTTGTTTCCGAGAGTCGCCCGTATATTCTTTTCTGGTGGCGACAACGGTGGCGACACGACATGGCGACGATCCCTTTGACCAAGCGGACGCTGGACGCTCTTCAACCCCGCGAGAAGCCTTTCACTGTCTTTGACGGAGGCCGTGACTTACCCGGCTTCGGCGTGCGCGTCATGCCTTCTGGCCATAAAGGCTTCATTCTCGAATACCGCCCTCGCGAAGCTGGAGAGGCCGCCAGTCGATCCATCCACAAGAAGCGCTATTCGCTCGGAACTTACGGGCCGGTCACTGCTGAGCAAGCGCGTAGGAGGGCGGCGGAGGCGCTGGTGGTCATCAGAAACGGTGGCGACCCTCAAGCCGCCAGAAGCGCGAGGCGGGCCGCGGCGACAGTCTCAAAATTGATTGACGCGTTCATGACCGAACACGTCGAGACGAAATGCAAATCAGCTACGGCGGAAGCGCATAAAGTCGCTCTCGAACGCCTGCGCGTGGCGCACGGCTCACTAAAAGCCGATGCGCTGACCCGAGGCCAAGTCGCTCTTTTGCACACCCGCCTTTCGAACGCTCCGTTTGCGGCGAACAGGTTTCTGGCTGTCGTCTCGAAACTGTTTTCGTGGGCGTCGAACAGGGAGCTGTTGCCCGAGACGCACCCTAACCCGGCCGCCAAAATTGAGCGCTATCGTGAGCAGGGGCGTGAGCGCTATCTAACGAGCGACGAACTGGCGCGCCTTGGCGCGGCGCTGGCCGAGGCAGAGACGATCGGCCTCGCGTATACCATCGATGAAACTAAGGCAAAGGCGAAGCACGCGCCCAAAGCGGATAATCGCCGCGTGAAGCTTGATCCCTTTGCCGTCGCCGCCATTCGGCTCTTGATCCTCACTGGCGCGCGCCTTCGTGAAATTCTCGATGCGAAGTGGGAGCAAGTCGATTTGGAGCGGGGCGTCATTTTCCTGCCCGACTCCAAGACGGGCAAGAAGCCGATTTACTTATCTGCCGCGGCGCAAGTCGTGCTGGCCGCTCTACCACGTATCAAAGGTAACCCGCATATTATCGCGGGAGCCAAGGACGGCGCGCCGCGCGCCGATCTAAAAAAGCCATGGGCGGCAGTGACAAGAGCCGCCGGCCTTGAGGGTGTCCGACTTCACGATCTTCGTCATAGCTTCGCCAGTTTCGGCGCTGGTGCTTCGCTCGGCCTGCCGATCATTGGAAAGCTTCTCGGTCACACACAGGCGACTACGACACAACGATACGCGCATCTCGACGCGGACCCACTTCGCCGTGCGGCAGACGCCATCGGCACGACGATCGCTGCGGCAATGGACGGTGGCCGGGGAGCAAAGATTTTACCTATGCCGAAGCGACAGGAAGGCGGCCGATGAAACGCAAAGTCATACCGTTTGTCGGCGATGACGGTGCGCGGCGCGGCCGACCGGCAATAGAGACGGTGGCGGCGACGCCCAACGGCTTCGAGCACTATGATGAACTTATGCAAGGGTTAAATGCCTATGGCTGGTATAAAGAAATAGCCGCCCGGCTCCGTCGGGAGGTTATCGCCCAACGTTACAGCGACGAAGAATTACGGGGTTGGAAAGAACAAGGGCTCGCGCCCTACGAAGACCCGACGGATATAGATCGGTTCATGTATCGAACCGAGCCGGTCGCAGTGGTCAGAGACGCAAAGGATTTAAGAATCGCGAACTGCAACGATCGGCTAGTCGTCGAGATAGACGTGAACGTGCACGACGACGTGCTTATACGTTCGCTAAAGGCTGTCATCGATGGACGGCGCGCGCAGCGCCCGCGCCGTAGCCGTTTTTCGGCTTGGACTGACCATCGAATTCTCGCGCTCTTTGACCTGCGCCTCATGGGCTACAACCTCGACGGAGAGCGCACACAGTTGGCGCTCTGGTTGTTTCCCGAAATAGAAAACGCCGAAGTGAGAGGTCGCAAATTCGACCGCGCGCGCGGTTATCTCGACGACGCCATAGCGAGCCAGGATTCCCTTAGAGCCTATCCCGAGTAATTATCCCGCAGATTTTTGACCCAAAAAGTGCGGGCTATATTTTTCTCTCCCCGGAAAGGAGAGATTATTAGGAGACTCCTAAAGCAAGAGGAGCCTCCTCAATGCCAACTGCTGACCAACTCATCGACGACCGCGAAGTCGCGCGGATTACGAAGCGCGCTCGACCCACCCTCCAAAAAGATCGCCTTTACGGGCGCGGAATCCCCTTTGTTCGAGTCGGACGGCTCGTGCGCTATCGCATGAGCGATGTCGAGAATTGGTTGCAAGAGCTTCCCACGCTGCGTTCGACGAGCGAAGCAAGTGGGGAGGGCGACCAATGAACCGACCATTCCGAGTTTATCTCGCAGGCAAGATCACGAAGAACGGCTGGCGGTGCAAGATAGCCCCGCGCTATCGCTCGGTTAGCGATACAGAGGCCTTCTACGACAGCGAGTTAGAACTCGAAACCATTACGCCGGAAGTTGTGATGAGCGGGCCGTTCGCCATCTCGTGTGACCATGGCTGTTTTCGTGGCGATGGAAGTCACGGCATCGGCGGTTTCGCTAATGGCTATAAATGCGATGGCGCCGTCGATCTCCCAGATGATGTTCGCTGGCGCCGCGTGCGT
Organism: Methylocystis sp. B8; assembly: GCF_005771425.1. Taxonomy (GTDB): domain Bacteria; phylum Pseudomonadota; class Alphaproteobacteria; order Rhizobiales; family Beijerinckiaceae; genus Methylocystis. The sequence continues at coordinate 19,317 of NZ_VBTZ01000009.1, forward strand.
GCGTTTGAGATCAACGAGCGGCGTCTCGAACGTGCTGATGCGGTCTTCGCTTACTTAGATGGCCCTAACCCCACCGGAACGGTCTTCGAGCTTGGGCATGCATGGAAGGCTGGCAAGCCTATCTTCTTGGCGTTCGCGCCAGATATTCCGCGTAACGACTTTTGGTATCCGGCGGAAGCAGCCGACGAAGTGGTCACCGTAAACGATGTCGAGGGTGCTTGGGGGCGTTTTGCCGATAGCGACGATTCTTTTCTGGCGCGACGTTTCGCTGGGACCGCGGGAGGTTTTCTGCCGCGGCGGGGCTGGACACGCATTTCGCTGCGCGAGCCACCTTTGAACCTCGACAATATCGACGCGGCGAACGTCGACTTGTACCCCGGCCATTAATTCGCTTTCCCAAAAGAATACCGCCGCGTTGGCGCGCGGCGGCTTCAAGTCAAATTCTAACTTACAGGCAGAACAATGAATACGCCTTCGACGAACGAAAATCAATTTGCGTCCGTGTTTGCGCCGAGTTTCGGCGTTGCGAAACAAGACTTTTCTCCCCGTGGCGCAACGCCGAGCGTGCCCGTCACGACATTATTCTGCCGCCCGCATCGGACGGAACCGTTGACACCCGACGAGGGGGAGCGCCTGTGGAGCACATTGCGTGCGAACGGCTACCTCCCCGTGCCGCTTCAGCCCGGCGAAAAAAACCCGATCATCAAAGCCTGGCCGCTTAAAGCTGCAAGGGGAGAGCTTCGCTGGGCAACGCGCGACCCAAACGTTGGTTTGCTGTGTGGAAGCGCCATACCCGCCGATGATGCGAGGCACCCGTGGCAGTCAGTGGTCGTCAAAGAAGGTGCATTTGCGCTCGACCTCGACCTCAACAAAAAGGCCAAAGAGGCTAAAGCGCCGACGCTGTCGGATGAGGAGCAAGGGGCCGCACGGCGCGCGATCGAAGGGGCCCCCATGATGCAGCGGCTGCTTAGCGGAGGACTGTTGCGCGAGCGCACGAGCGCCGCCAATTTCGTCCTCGCCTTGCGTAATGATGGCTCGATCTCAAACTCCCCCGCGTGGAAATTCTATCGCGATGGAAAGCCCGCGATCGAGATTGAACTTCTCGCAAGCGGGCGGCAGTTCGCAGCTTACGCAATCCATCCGAGTGGCGAGCCGTATCTGTGGGCTGACGGCCGCTCGCCCGAAACGGTGGCGTTGAGCGAACTGCCCCTTGTCAGCGCCGACGACTTGCGGAGGCTGCATGACGAGATTGCAGAAGCGCTCAGCCCTTTAGGGTTGATTGAAGCGCAAAACGGGCTTGCGGCGGGCGGGGATAAGGCTCCCCGTTCGACAAATCTGCTTGAAACTCTTGGCGCGCCGCCTGCTTACCTTCGCGATGCGACGACGTTGCCGTCTGTTCAAACGGGAGCAATCAGCCCTCGGACGCCGCCCGTCGAGACAATGCGCGCGATCCTTCTGCATTTGAATGCGCGAGACTGTTTCACGGAACGAAAAGGGGTCGAAAAGGGCGGGGACGGCCGCATCGTCAAAGTGGGATGGATTGATTGTGGAATGGCCTTGAAGTTAGCCTATGGCGACAAGGCGGGTTGCGACCTCTGGTCGCTCATACACGGAGACGATAACGCCCGCGCCAACGCGCCCGCGCAATGGGAGTCGTTCGCCTCCGAGCAGCGTCCGGGCCACGTTGCGGTCGCGACGCTTGTCAAAGCGGCAATCGACGCCGGTTTCGTCTTTCCCTCCGATGACACACAAATGAATACTTGTGTCAGTTTTGTCAGTGACCATAGTGCGCCCGTTTTCGCGTCGCACGGCCCCGCACCACAAGTCGAGTGGCCGGAGCCGATGGCTCTGCCCGAGGGGCTGTCGCCCGTCGCGACGTTCGATATTGCGTTCCTGCCTGAAAGCATCGGCCACTGGGTCGCAGACATCGCTGAACGGATGCAGTGCCCGCAAGATTTCGTCGGGGTTCCCGCGATCATCTCGCTCGGCGCTGTCATCGGTCGAAGAGTAGCGATCCGGCCGCAGCGCGAAAATGACTGGTGTGAGGTCCCGAATCTATGGGGGTGCATTGTTGGACGGCCGGGCACTTTGAAAAGCCCGGCGATGCAAGAGGCGCTCAAACTTATACATCGGTTGGACGCGATGGCGAACCAAGAGCACGAGGCAGCGATGAGGGCATATGCAAGCGCCGTCGAGAGTTACAAAAATCTCAAGGATGCGGCGAAGAATAGGCCGCACGACGCAGGGCCTCTCCTCAAACCACAAGAGCCCAAGGCCAGACGCTACGTCGTCAACGACACGTCGTATGAGGCGCTCGGCGAAATCCTCGCCGATAATCCGAACGGTGTGCTCGCCTTCCGTGACGAGCTGGTGTCGCTTCTGAAAACCCTCGATAGAGAGGAACACGCTGCTGCGCGCGGATTCTTCCTGACCGCATGGAATGGAACCAGTGGCTATACTTTCGATAGGATCATGCGTGGCAAAACACGCATCGACGCGGCATGTCTTTCGCTTCTTGGAGGCACGCAGCCCGGCCGGCTCGCTGAATACATGCGCCGAGCAATGTCGGGAGGGGCGGGCGACGACGGCCTTATACAGCGTTTCGGCTTACTCGTTTGGCCGGACCAAAGTCCTGAGTGGCGAGAGGTCGATCGCTATGCGAACACTGAACACAGGACCAGCGCGTGGGAGGCTATCTGTCGACTTCGCGATTTGACGGCGGACAAGATCAAAGCCGAAGCGGACACGTTTGAGTCTCTCCCGTTCCTGCGGTTCGACGATCGCGCATCAGGACTCTTCAAAGACTGGCGCGCCGATTTAGAGAAGCGGCTTCGTAGCGCGGACATGTCGCCAGCCCTTGAGAGTCACTTGGCGAAGTACCGCAAGCTCGTTCCGGCGCTGGCGCTTATCAATCACTTGTCCGATGGAGGGATAGGGCCAATTTCGCAAAGCGCCGTGTCTCGCGCCCTCCACTTCTCTAAATACCTCGAAACTCACGCGCGGCGCGCATATGGGGCGGGGATTGAAGCCGAGACAGCGGCGGCGAAGGTCATCCTCGCCCGCATCCGCAAGGGCGATCTGCGTGAGGGCTTCACGGCGCGAGACATACGGCGCAAGGAATGGTCTGGCTTGGCAGGTGCCGATCAAGTTAAAGCGGGACTCGATCTGCTCGCCGATTTCGGCTGGATCGCTCCGAGAATTATCCAGTCAATGGGTCGCCCAAGCACAACCTATTCGATTAATCCACGGGGGATGGCATGAGCTACCCCTCGTCGAAAATTGAAAATGCGCCTACCTGAGGAACTGACAAAACTGACGAAAGTATTCACTTTCCCACTAAATGCCACTTTTGTCAGTTTTGTCAGTGACCAAAGTAGCCGCAATCCGCGTTTTTGGCCTAAATGCCGGACAAGCGTTAAAGTGGTAGTTTGACGACACGATGAGGAGCGCGCCTTTTCTAATCTTCTTTCTCGCCAACCGCGTGAGGTATTATGATACCACATTCCAAGACGGTGGAACTGTCCTGTGCCTCTCTCGACACCCGAGATCCTCGCTGCGCTTTTCGACGCTGCTCCTAAACGCAAGGGTCGTATTGGTCGTCCGCCGTCAAAAAATAAAAGACCGCGCATCCGCGGAGGTCGTCGCAAGAGGTGTGACGCGCGTATTAAGCAAATCGTCTACGTCGACAAGAAAGGCATTCAACGGACCCGCGCCCCCAGATGCCGGCAATGGGCTATGGCCAACGGCCGCTGTCGAATGCACGGCGGCTTGTCCACCGGCTGGAAGACGGACGAGGGCGCCGAACGCGCGATCGCAGCGATGGTCGAAGGGCGCCGCAAATGGGTTGAGCAAAAGAAAACCGAGGGCGGAAAATTCTCCTGCGGCCGCAAGAGCGGCGGCGCGTGGATCACGTCGAGGATGCGCGAGAGGGCAGCCGCGGAAGCGAAGCGGCTCGGCTATGATCTCCCGCCCGACGCTCCGAGGTCGCTCATTCTGAAACTTTCGGGACTTGTAACGCAGCGCGAATGGCAAGCGCGACGAGAGCGACGCGCACAGAAATTTGAGCGGTTCGCCGCGGAGGACCGAGCGACGGCGATACGGCGCGCAAAGCGGAATGCGTCCCCTGAAGTCGAGATCATCACCTTCGAGGATGCGCGACGGATACTCGCCGAACAGTTTGACGATTGATCCGTAGATCGCGAAGCTCCCTCTCTGTCTGATTTTGCGGAAGCCTGGCTTCGCACCGGCGGATCCACTATACTCCTAGCCCCTTTTTGCGCGCATTCTTGTTGGAGTCATTCGTGGCTTTCGCGCTCCGAATTTCGACTGCGCTCTCGCTCTTTGCGGCTTTGATTCTGAGCGCCACAACTTCGCGCGCCACTGACTCTGGAGGCGGTTTTACGTTTTATGGCCGCGGAGGTAATTCTTGCGGCAAGTTTCTTAGCCAGATTTCGGATTACAACGAGTTAACACGTTTAGCTGCGCAGAATTCGTATTTGGCTTGGTTTGCCGGGTATCTCACCGCTAAGAACGAAGAGGCAGTCGGTGTTGACGATATTATCGCCGGGACGGATATGGATGGAGCATTCGCCTGGGTCCGAAACTACTGTGCTGAACATCCAACCGACAACTTTCGGAAAGCCGCCTATGAGCTAACGCGTTTTATGCTGAGAAAGCGTCGATCGGATATTGAGCCGGAGAATTCGAAACCGTCGCCGGGCAAGCTCGGCACATCCGAGAGAAGCGATCCTTGGACCGAAACTCGGCCCAAAACGGAAGTGTCTGTTGCGCCTGCGTCTGTGCAAGGTTCTGCTACCAAGAATAAGGAACCATCACTTCCCTCCGGCGGCCCTGGCGGCCCTAAGGATATGAGCGGGCTAAAACTCATTCCCGTACAGGGTAATCCGTTTCTGGAAGAAGTCGCCCCGTGGGAAAGAGCTGCTGCTCAAAAGGCGGCCGCAGCGGAAACCGTCGACGTGAAATATCGCGGCCCCGTAAACCTCGCGCCATTCAATTGCGACACGATCACGCGCAGCAGCTTCATTCAGCGCGTCTGCTATGACGCGAGCAACAGCTACATGCTCATCAGTCTTAACGGCACGTGGTATCACTACTGCGAGATCGACAAGGGCACGGTGGACGAACTTCTCTCCGCCGACTCGATGGGCCGCTACTTCAATGCTTCAATTAAAGGACGATTTGACTGCCGGACGCATCGCGTTCCAGCTTATTGACGCCTCGCGTTGGCCGGAGACCCTTCAACTTAAGCTCAGTAATAGCGGCATGAACTTTAGGCGGAGACTGAGGTCCGCGGCTTTACGGCTGGCCTTGACCGAAGCGCCGGCAAGCTCCTACGCAAAAGAGTGTCGGCTCCGCGGGAATTTCGCTCATGTCTCAGGAGGGGGAATTCACGTCGCGTTCGTCTGCTCGTGACCCATAGAAGACTTTTGGGGGCTGATTTTGGCTCCCTTAAGTCGAACATTGCGGTTCGCATCCCTGGGCCGGTAATCAAAAAACGGATTGGGGCGTGACGTCCGTCGTGGTAAGCTGCTGCCATCACGGTAGAAACGATGCTCCGCTGCCTTCGCCTTATTATCTCTGCGGTTATTCTCGCTACAGCTTTAGCTGGCGCGGGTGGAGCTTTTGCCGCGAAGATGAATCACCCATGCGTCGAAATGGGCATGGTTGATTGTCCCGCCCACCACGGCGATGATGGCGCAGCATTCCCCGTGTGCAGCGACATCCTGTGCGGGCCAAGTCAGGCGACGCTTCCGCAGTTTCAACCATTCGTTGATGCCGTTCTTTGGGCGTGCGCGCCGTCGCTAATTCCCTCCGACGACATTGAGCGCGGCGGATTGCGAAGCCCGCCGGCCCTCCGACCTCCTATCGTCTAACGTCGAAAGTCCAGTCGCTCGCAGATGCGCCGTTAGTCGCGGTTCATATGACCGCCGGCTGATTCGACGGGAGTTCGATATCGCGATCCAATTCCCGCGAAAACCCAGCATCGGCTGAGGCGGACGACGCTTTCAATCGGAACCGATCGACGCCGCGATTCGCGCGCCGACCAGACGAACTAGAGGGACATGGAGAGAGTCTGATGATTCTCGCGACTTTGGGCAAGGCGCGCTTATTCGCGCTGGTCGCGCTCGCCGCGTTGGGCGTGGCGCCGTTCGCTCGCGCCAACATCAACGATTACGAATTCACTCTTATCGAGAAGGAAATCAAGAAGGGTGACGCAATCGTCTCGGTGCGCCTTATTCACAAACCCGACGGCAAGCTTGTTCCTGACGCGGTAATATTCGCGACTCGGCTCGACATGGCGCCCGACGCTATGGAAATGATGACGACCGACATCGAACCTCTGCCGAGTACGGAGCGCGGGGTCTACCGATTTAAGACGGTTCTAACAATGGCCGGCAGGTGGCGGCTATCGTTGGCAGCCAAGCTGCAAGGCGAAAACGGCACGCTCGAAAGTAAGCTGATGCTGAAGGCTTTGCCATGAGGCCGGCGAGCCGAATGTGTCGGCTCGCTATGATCGGCGCAATCACGGCGTCGTCGTGGTTGTTTCAGGTCGAAGCGCAAGAGCGTCAAGTCGAGCGGCGTCAGCTGCCTGGCGCCTCCATCGAAAGCGTTGTCGCCCTTGCAAATCAGCTAAGCCCCGAACTGGCGGCGGCCGTGCTGGATGCCGATGCGGCAGCGCACAGAGTGGGCGCGGCTGGCGTCCTCGCCGATCCGACAGTCACGCTCCAAGCGTGGGACGTGAATGGGCGAGGCGTCGGCCAACGTTGGATCGGCTTCGAACAGGAGTTCAAACTTTGGGGCAAACTCGACCTGGAGCGCGGCGTCGCAGAGGCCGACGCCGAGGCTGCGAGGCATCAGAGCCGCGCCGTCGCCACAGATTTGATCGCACGCGTCAAGAGCGCTTATGCGCAATACGCAGCTGCGCATCGGGCAATTGACCTCTCGCTTGGATTGAAGCGCCGGCTCGATGAAATTCTCCGCTTGTTGCGCTTGCGGTATGGCGCAAGCTCCGTCGACCAGCAGGAAGTGATCAAGGCCGAGATCGAGGCGGCAACAGCTGAAACAGAGGTCGCGCGCCGTCAAGGCGAGGCAAAGTCGGCCGCCGCTCGCTTAAATGCATTGGTCGGTCGCGGCTCGCAAGAGCCGCTCGCTATTCCCAGAGGCTTTCGGCCGCTGAAGACAAGGCTGACGCTCACTAGCGTTCAGGAGCTCGCGAGAGTCGCCAATCCAGCCCTCGCCACGACTAGCGCGCAGGTCCGCGCGGCGACCGGGACTAAAGAGCTCACGGACCTGAATTACTACCCAAATGTTACCGTTGGAGCGACCTTTGTGCAGCGTCCCACAGGCGACAACACCGGGCAGTTCATGCTTGGGTTCAAAGTGCCGCTGCAATATGAGGCGAAGGACGCCGAACAGCGCGCCGCCAGCTCACGACTCGGCGCCGCGCAGATGCGCTATGACGCCATCCGAATCCGGCTCGACGGCGATGTCGCCGAAGCGTGGTATGGGCTGGAGGCCGTGCGCAAGGCGATCCGCATCGTCGAACAACGCCAGCTCAATCCGGCGCGACTGTCGGTAGAAACGGCGCGAAGCGGCTTTGCGGCCGGAACCGCCGATTTGGCGACATCTCTGGAAGCCGAACGACGACTGCGAGCGATCGAACTCGAAATCCTTAGGCTCAAAGTCGAAGAGCAAGTCCGATACGCCGAGCTTGAACGTTTGGCTGGAGGCTCTCTATGACCCGCCGTCACATCCTTATTCTTTTGGGCTTTGTCGTCGTCGCGGCTAGCCTCGCTTGGTTGGTCGCGGGACGTTTCAAATGGGTCACACCTTCAGAAACGCCGGGCGAGGCCGAGCCTAACATCTCGGGCAAAGCGCCCGCGTCGACAGGCCCGATCATTTATTACCGCGATCCCGACGGTCGCCCGGCTTATTCGCTCACGCCCAAAAAGACATCGGCTGGCAAGGATTATCTGCCAGTGCACGCGAGCGAGGACGTGAGTTTCGAAGACAAGCCGCCGCCCGCGCCCGCCGCAAGCGGCAAGCGGCGCGTGCGCTTCTATCGCAATCCGATGGGCCTGCCCGACACCTCGCCCGTTCCCAAGAAGGATTCGATGGGAATGGATTATATACCTGTCTACGAGGACGAGGCGGAGAACGGCTCGATCGTCACGATCGCTCCCGGCAAGCTGCAAAAAACAGGGGTTCGTTCCGAACCAGTCGAACGTCGGACGATGAGCGTTCCCGTGCGCGCAGCGGGCCGGATCGAATTTGACCCGCGCCGTATCTCGGTTGTTGCGCTTCGTTTCGAAGGTTTCATCGAATCGGTCGAGAAGTTCGCTGAAGGCGACTATGTCCGCAAAGGCCAGCCGCTATTCCGCGTATACGGACCGAACCTTTCGAGCGCAGCGGCCGAATATGTCGCCGTTCTAAACGCACGGCGCGGCGGCTCAATCGACGCTCAGCGCTTAGAGGGAGCCAAGCGACGGCTTGCCAATCTTGGTCTTGACGAAGGCACCATTTCGGCGATCGGGCGCGCCCGCAGCGTTCCGCGCACGATCAGTTGGCCGGCGCCTCAAGACGGGCACATCCTAGAGCGAACGGCGCTCAATGGCATGCGCGCGGCGCCGGGCGACACGCTGTTTCGCATCGTCGACCATTCGGTGGTCTGGGTGTTGGCTGACATCGCCGAGCGGGATATCGCCTTGATTGCGCCCGGACAAAAGGTCGACGTCCGGCCAAGAGCTTACCCGGATCGAACCTTCAAGGGGAAGGTCGCGCTGATCTATCCCCATCTCAACATGGAGACCCGCACGGCGCGCGTGAGGATCGAACTGCCGAACCCCGATGGGCTGTTGCGGGGAGATATGTACGCCGAGGTGGAGATCGCCGCCGGCGCCAATGAGAAGGCGCTTACCGTGCCCGAAAGCGCCGTCATCGACACCGGCAAGCGGCAAGTGGCGATTGTCGACAAGGGCGAAGGGCGTTTCGAGCCGCGCGAAATCAAGATCGGCCGACGCGGCGAAGGCTTCGTCGAAATCAAAAGCGGCCTGAACGAAAACGAACGCGTCGTCACGGCCGCGAACTTCCTCATCGACGCCGAGAGCAATCTCAAAGCGGCGTTGCGCGCGCTCGACCAAGGGGAGGCTGGCAAATGATCGGTCGTCTCATCGCATGGTCGGCGCGCAATCTTGTGCTCATATTCGTCGGCACGGCCTTTGCGATTGCGGCAGGCGTCTATGCTTTGCGAACGCTACCGCTCGACGCCATTCCCGATCTCTCCGACGTGCAGGCGATCGTCTATACCGAATATCCTGGCCAGGCGCCGCAAGTCGTCGAGGACCAGGTCACTTATCCGCTCACCAGTTCGATGTTGACCGTTCCGCGCTCTAAAGTGGTGCGCGGATTCTCGTTTTTCGGCGTATCCTTCGTCTACGTCATTTTCGACGACGGCGTGGATATTTACTGGGCGCGCTCGCGCGTGCTCGAATATTTGAGCGCTACCAGCAAGAAATTGCCGGCGGGCGTGACGCCTGTTCTAGGTCCCGACGCGACAGGCGTTGGGTGGGTCTATCAATACGCGCTCATCGCCAAGGAGATGACGCTCGCCGAATTGCGCTCGATTCAGGATTGGACGATTCGCTACGGCCTCGCCAAAGCGGAAGGCGTTGCAGAGGTGGCCAGCGTCGGCGGCTTTGTCAAGCAATATAACGTCATTGTCGATCCGAGCAGATTGCGTGCGCTCGGCATCCCGCTGTCGAAAGTGCGCAACGCCATTCGAGCGAGCAACGCCGATGTTGGCGGCCGCACGGTTGAATTGTCCGAGTTCGAATTTATCGTTCGCGGACGCGGCTATCTGCGCGGCGTGGGCGATCTCGAGAGTATCGTTCTTCGCGTCGAGAACGGGGCGCCGCTACTCCTCAAGGACGTCGCTCGTATCGAACTCGGTCCCGACGAACGGCGCGGCGTTACGGAGCTTAACGGCGAGGGCGAGGTCGCGAGCGGCATCGCGCTGCAACGTTATGGCGCCAATGCGCTCACAGTGATCGACAATGTCAAATCGACCCTTGCTCAGATGGCGACGAGCTTGCCCAAGGGCGTCGAAATCGTTTCGGTTTACGATCGCTCACAGCTTATTCACGCGGCCATCGAAACATTGAAGAGCACGCTTGTGGAGGAAAGCGTCATTGTCGCGCTCGTTTGTGTGGTTTTTCTTTTGCACATGCGCAGCGCTCTCGTCGCGATCATCATGTTGCCGGTCGGCATTTTGATGGCCTTTGCCGCGATGAAGGCGCTGGGACTCGGCTCGAACATCATGAGTTTGGGCGGGATCGCCATCGCGATCGGCGCAATGGTGGACGCCGCCATCGTCATGATCGAAAATGCACACAAGCATCTGGAGCGCGCGCATCCGGATAAGCGGCGCATCGAGATACTGATCGACGCCGCGACCGAGGTTGGTCCCGCGCTGTTCTTCAGCCTGTTGATCATTACGGTTTCGTTCCTACCGATCTTCACGCTCGAAGCGCAAGAAGGGCGCCTATTCAGCCCGCTCGCCTTCACGAAGACTTTCGCGATGGCGGCGGCGGCGCTCCTTTCCGTGACGCTCGTGCCGGCGCTGATGGTCGTATTCGTGCGCGGAAAAATCGTTCCCGAGGCAAGAAACCCAATCAATCGCGCGCTCATCTGGCTCTATCGGCCAATTATAAGTCTCGTGCTCCAAGCAAAGGTCGCCACGATTCTGTTGGCGTTGGGAGCGCTCGCGCTAACCATCATTCCGGCGCGCCAACTTGGTAGCGAATTCATGCCCGCTCTCAATGAGGGGGCGCTCCTCTACATGCCGACGACGCTGCCAGGACTCTCCGTCACAAAGGCCGCCGAACTCCTGCAAACGCAGGACCGCATCATCAAATCCTTTCCGGAGGTTCAGTCCGCCTATGGCAAGGCGGGACGCGCCTTGACAGCAACCGATCCGGCGCCGCTCGAAATGTCTGAGACCGTCATCCAGTTGAAGCCAAAGGATCAGTGGCGTTCCGGAATGACGATCGACAAGCTCATTGCGGAATTGGACGTGGCCCTGCAATTCCCAGGCGTGTCGAACGCTTGGACGATGCCGATCCGAAACAGGATCGACATGCTGGCGACCGGAATCAGAACGCCGATCGGCGTCAAGATTTTTGGCCGCGATTTGTCACAAATGGAAGAATTGGCGCGCCAAGTCGAGTCCGTCTTGAAGCGCGTGCCCGGAACATCGAGCGCCTACGCCGAACGCGTCATCGGCGGTTATTACCTCGATATTGTTCCCGACCGCGCGATGCTCGCGCGCTACGGCCTCATGATCGGCGACCTGCAGGAGGTTATCGCGACGGCGCTCGGCGGCGAGACCATAACCACGACGGTCGAGGGGCGTGAACGCTATGGCGTCAATATCCGTTATCCGCGCGACTTTCGCTCTAATCCGAGAGCGGTCGCGAGCGAAGTGCTAGTTCCTCTGCCGGGCGGTGGGACGGTTCCGCTCGGCGAGATTGCGAGGGTCGAACTCGTTCGTGGTCCAACCTCGATCCGCACCGAAAACGGCCAGCTCGCTGTCTACATCTTCGTCGATATCCGGGACCGCGATCTTGGCGGCTATGTCGCGGAAGCGCGCAAATTGGTCGCAGAAGCGATCGATTTCCCGCCGGGCTCTTATGTCACCTGGAGCGGCCAATTCGAATATCTGGAGCGCGCCGACGCGCGCATGCGGCTGGTCGTGCCCTTGACCCTGCTTATCATCTTTCTGCTGCTCTACCTGAATTTCCGCCGTTTGACCGAAACATTGATTGTCATGCTGTCGCTGCCCTTCGCGCTCGTCGGCGGCGTGTGGCTGATGTGGCTCTTGAACTTCAACATGTCGGTCGCGGTGGCGGTCGGCTTCATCGCGCTCGCCGGCGTCGCCGCCGAGACCGGCGTCGTCATGCTGATTTATCTCGATGCGGCGATGCGCGAGGTTGCGGCCAAGCGCGCGGCCGAAGGGAAGAGTTTCACTCGTGCCGATTTGCGAGAAGCGATTATGCTCGGCGCGGTCGAACGCGTGCGGCCGAAGATGATGACGGTTGTCGCGATCATGGCGGGACTCGTGCCGATCCTTTGGAGCACGGGCGCAGGATCAGAAGTTATGCAGCGCATCGCCGTTCCGATGATTGGCGGGATGGTGTCTTCGACGGCTCTGACGCTCGTCGTCATTCCGGCGATCTATGCGCTGATCAAGGGATTTGGGCTGTCTAAGAAAGGAGAGGTCAAACAGGAGTTGGCGGGAACTATCCGCGCAACTCCTAGAAGAGTGCAAAACAATCTGCACAGGAGGAAAGACCAATGACTAGATTCTGTATTGCCTTAGCGGCAATGCTAGCCTTGTCCATTCCCGTGATGGCGCAAGACATGGAGGAGCACGATCCGCAGACTCATGGGATGGTCCCTGGTGGACACGGGAGGCACATGCATCGGGATTGGAGCGCTCCAGGTCAGCACAGACATAACGTGTGCTGGCACCTCCATCATGGAAGATGGGTGTGGGTCTGTCGCTAATGGCGAGAGCTTGGTGACTTAACGGATGCGCAATACGAACTCGCGGATACCGTAGTCTCCGTCGGCGATCATGGAGCGGCCCGCAAGCGATTTGCTGTCGGGCCGTCTTCCATAGGCAGACGCAGGAGCGATGGAGATCCGGTGATAAGCGCCGCTCGTGATGGAATGCGAAGCCCCGGCTCGCAACATACTCGCCGCTCGGCCATACTGACGTTATTAGATAGCGCCCTCAAAAGTTTAGCCATTCGGGAAGACATTGCTGCGCGCTGCGCGAGCAAAAGGTCCGCTTCTGGCGCGAAGCAGTCATTGAAGCCATGACCGCTCCTGACCCTAAGCGGACATTCCGATCGCGCGCCCCGTCGATCATCAGAACTGCTCGGATTTTCCAACGCCCAGCCGCTTCGCTTTGGACTAGGCAATCTATTGCGGCGTTGGCACTAATGCTCGTTATGGAGCCTTGCAAAACCTCTACCTTTTGCAAGGCGCAACGCTCTCTCATCTGGCCCAATTAAATTCTCTGAGCAGAAACGCCACTAGCGAAACAGATAGCTCTCCATCTTCATCGGAGACGTCGCGAATATCGCGCCTTTCTCGTTCGGACGACTTTCCGCGCGGGTGCAGCCGATTAACAATTCTAGCGGCAGACATTACGCCCACGTGCGTTGCAGGAATCCTATTGATCAAACTTGCTAAATCTCCGTTCGAATCCACTCCGATGGTGTGAAGCCAAGCGGCAAGTGTGACACGGGTAAATTCGCGGCAAACATCTACTATAGGCACGGGCATATATTTGTGGACTGCATCGGCCACCTTCTCGAACCCATCTCGAATCTGTTTAGCGCTGTCTGGCGGCAGCGCACCTTCGTTCAGGTCGGGCAAAACTCCGAGAGCACTTATTGACTTGAGTGTGAACAGAGTTTCTCCGTTGAACAATCGCTCGGCGCTCAGAATATGCCACGCAGTATTGAAGCCGGGGTCGCCGAGAAAAATAGGCGGTCTCCCGTCCACTGCACCGCTTATGTTCTGTAAAGAATCATAGACTTCCATATCGTAATTTTGAGTGTCGACGGCGTGTGGTTTCGCATACGGATAGTGATTGACTCGATCAGCGTTCCAATGACGGCGATTTGGGCTCATTGCGACGTAAAAACGCCCCCGCCTTATCCGAGTCGTTGGATCAAATGAATCCTCGCGGAACAGCGGTGGCGTATTTGACGATGGGCCCTGAAGAATTCTTAATCCCGCTTGCCTGACCGGGTCTTGATCCACCATCACCCTTGAGAGGCACGGCATCGGATAGATCGCCTTCAGGAAATTGATGTTCCCTTCGTAGACTCGCTCGTTCTGGAATATAGCGAGAATCATTTCACCCTCTATGACGACTTTCGTTGCTCATGGGGCAAGCCTCGAAACCGTGCTCCGGTTGACGTTGAAACGCCGCGCCAAGTCGGCCTGCGTCGCGACCTTCGACGGCGTTTGCCCCGCTCGATGATTCCACGCACCGCTGCCGCGCCGCTCGTCACGTAAAGTTGCGAGCAAGCCGCGCATGGCGGGGCGCGGTCGCGCGAATGCCCGCCTCTATAACAGCGCCACATTGTCATTAACGCCGGACTCGCATAAAGCCCATTATGGGACCCGAACGAAGGTCTGGAAATGGCGCTAAGCGCGCAATCCAAGCGCTCGTTCCGTCCAGGGCTATAATTCTTTTGGGCCACCATCCCTGTTCGGATCGTGAACGGCAACGAATCGTCCGTGAGCGTGGGACGGGCGGTTGCGCAGTCTTCCACGCGCGCTAAAAATTACCGAGATTGTGACGCATCGCGTAGCCCTTGATGTCTGTGGCGGCAAATCGAAGTGGCCGAATTTCATTTTTGGCCGCGTTTTTCGGAGGCAAGCCTAGAAAAAACGAAGTTTAACCCCGACGGATGGGACCCAAATCCCGAGTTAGTCTCGGCGCGCTACGATCGCACGCGCTTCTGTTGACCGACGTTGTGTCTGCACGCTTGCAGCGCCACGCTCCACTCGACCAGCATCACGCTCGTCCGCTTTCTCGCTCCCGCTCGGCTGTCGATAGGCCAATGCCGCATGGCAGGCGCAATAGGGACGTTGCTTGCCCGACGGCGCGGTAATGACAGGCTCGCCGCAATATAAGAAGACGCCGCGCTCGATCTCGGGCGAGAGCGGCCATCGACACACGTCGTCGTGAAGCTCCTCGATTGTGAGCATGGGCGATTGTCTGGCTGGGGCGGCGGCCGTCGGCACGCGTCGCGCAAAATTAATCGTGCCGCTGCGACAAGGCGGCGAGCGGTCAAACGATCACGTCGGGGCAGCGCAGTGACGAGCGCCAGTCGTGCAACGGCTTACGGCCAGTCAGTCGAGGGCGGCCGGTTACGCCGGCAAGGCGAGAGGGCGCGTAACGTGCGCTATGCGATGCAGGGGAGGTAGCGCGCGATGACCCACGAAGCCAGAGCGTCGTGGCGTCAACCGTGGCGATACACGCCGCTTAAACGCATCGCAGGCTTCGATTTTCTCAATGTAAGCTATTGTTTTTATTGGTGCCGCAAGAGGGATTCGAACCCCCGACCCCATCATTACGAATGATGTGCTCTACCAGCTGAGCTATTGCGGCGATTGGCGGACGCTCTCAGGGCGTGCGGCGGGTCACTCTTATCGGCGCGCGCCGGCTTTTTCAAGCAGCCTCGCGGGTCTTCGCAATTAAGGGCGCGAAACGGCAAAGCGCATATAGGCGCGGGCGACGGCGCGCGCGATGTCGGGCGTCGCATTGAACGGCGCGCGGCGCCAGTCCTCAAGCTCGCCGCTCCAGATGCGGATGGCGCCGGCGTCGCGCAAGGCGGCGAGATAGGCTTCGATCTTGTTTCGGCGTCCCGGCGGCGGGACGACATAGACCGGCGCAGCGGTCGCGACCGCTTCTCCCACCATATTGACGCTGTCGCCCGTGACGATGATCGCCTCGGCGTTCGCCAACATCGAGACATATGGATTTTCTCCGGCGCTGTCCCACAGGAACCCGCCCGGCGCGGCGAGCGCCAACGCCAGCGCGTCGCGCAAAGCGGCCGGCGTGCGGCGCGAGGCCGTCGCCATGACGGAACGCCCGGCCGCAAGAAGCGACGCCGCGATCTGTGCGAGCTCCGCAATCTCTTTCGCGCCATAGGCGCCATGCCGGCTGTCGCCGCCGACGAGCAGCGCCACGCGCGGGCAGGGCAGCGCGGCGAGGCGGAGATCGGGCGCCGCGCGCGCCGCGGCGAGCCGCTCGGGCGTCATGCGATTCGCTGGCGTGAGCGGCGATAAGACATTCTCGCCGCGAATGCCGTCATGGCGGGGCGCGACGATCAGATCGGCGACGCCGTGCCCATTCGCGGGCTTGTTCACATAGACCGTGAAGGTTCGCTCGCCGGACTCGCGTTTCAATCGCTTGAGCGCAGGAATCGTCCGCCGTCCCGCGGCAATGGCGATGTCTGGGTAGGGCGGGCCGTATGCGAACGCGTCAAGCGGATCGGCCGGCGCGAAAGGGGCAAGCGCGGCATAGAGGACGCGGGACGCGACGTGGCGAATGTCAGGCGTCAGGCCCAGCGCTTCGGCGATGCCGAGCGTTTGCGCTTCATGTCCGGCGCGGCCGTCGGAGAGAACGCGGATCGTCGTGAGCGGAGGAACGCTCCCTCCCCAACCCTCCCCCGCTTCGCGGGAGAGGGAGTAATCGACGTCAACCAAAGGCGACCTTCAAGATCTCGTAGCTCTTGCCGCCGCCCGGCGTCGTCACCTCGACGGTGTCGCCGACCGTCTTGCCGATCAGCGCGCGGGCGATGGGGCTTGTGATCGAAACCCGGCCGCTCTTCACATCTGCCTCGGTCTCGCCGACGATCTGATAGGCCTTCTCCTCCTCGGTGTCCTCATCGACGACCGTGACGGTCGCGCCGAATTTGATCGTCGAGCCGTTGAGCTTCGACACGTCGATCACCTCGGCGCGCGACAGCTTGTCCTCGAGTTCGGCGATGCGGCCTTCGTTGAGCGACTGCGCCTCCTTGGCGGCGTGATATTCGGCGTTTTCCGAAAGGTCGCCATGGGCGCGCGCTTCAGCGATCTGCTGAATGATGCGCGGACGGTCTTCCTGCTGCCTACGTCGCAATTCTTCTGTGAGCGCGGCGTAGCCGCCGGCGGTCATGGGCACCTTGTCCACCATTGCTCTCGCTTTCTCGCCTTTCTTAAGTTTCGCCCTCGTGCGGCGCATCGGCGGCGTGGTCAGCGCGCCGCCAAGTCATCTTCGCACTGCATTAAAGCTTAAGCCGTCCAATCGAGGCCAAAGGTTAACGCATCCGCCGATTGCGTCGCGAAACTCTCCAATTTTCACTTGGTCGCATTCGGCGGAAAATAATCCTGCAGCGCCCGGACCTTAAGGTCCCCCGACACATAGGCGCGTATCCCCTGGGCCGCCGCGACCGCTCCCGCCAGGGTCGTATAATAGGGAACCTTATGCAGAAGCGCGGCGCGGCGCAAGGAGCGCGAGTCCGCGAGCGCCTGCGCCCCCTCAGTCGTATTGAAAACAAGCGCGATCGAGCCGTTTTTGATAGCGTCGACGATATGTGGCCGCCCTTCCGAGACCTTGTTCAGTTTTTGGGCGGCGATTCCGCGCTCGACGAGATAGCGCGCCGTGCCGCCAGTGGCGACGACCGAGAAGCCGACTTCCTTCAACAGGCGGACCGCGGGGATGATGCGGCCCTTGTCCGCGTCCCTGACGGACACGAAAACGACGCCCTGGCGCGGCGCCTTTGTGCCGCCACCAAGCTGACTCTTGACGAATGCGGCGTCAAAGGAGCTGTCGAGTCCCATGACTTCGCCGGTCGAGCGCATTTCGGGGCCAAGGACAGTGTCGACGCCCGGAAAACGCGCGAAGGGGAAGACGGCTTCCTTCACCCCGACATGCTCCGGCCTTGTCTGAAGCGGATCAAAGTCGGCGAGCTTCGCGCCCGCCATGATCTGAGCCGCGATCTTCGCGATCGGCCTGCCAATGACCTTGGCGACGAAGGGCACGGTGCGAGACGCGCGAGGATTGACTTCGAGCACGTAAATCTCGCCGTCCTTGAGCGCGAACTGAACATTCATCAGGCCGACCACTCCGAGCGCCCTAGCGAGACTTGTCGTCTGCGCCTCGAGCCCCGCGATCGTCTCGGGCGCGAGCGACCGCGGCGGCAGGGAGCAGG
This sequence comes from Methylocystis sp. B8, assembly GCF_005771425.1. Classification (GTDB taxonomy): domain Bacteria; phylum Pseudomonadota; class Alphaproteobacteria; order Rhizobiales; family Beijerinckiaceae; genus Methylocystis. Next base: position 37,118 of record NZ_VBTZ01000009.1, read on the forward strand.
CTGAATCGCCCGAATGGATGCCCGCCTCTTCGATATGTTCCATGACGCCTGCGATCACGGCGTCGTCGCCGTCGGCGAGGCAGTCCACGTCAACCTCGATCGCGTCGGTCAGATAGCGGTCGAAGAGCAGCGGATTTTTGCCGAGCACTGTGTTGATCTGCCCGGTCTTGTCGTTCGGGTAACGCGCCTTGATCTCCGACGGTACAAGGCTCGGCAGCGTGCCAAGGAGATAATCATCGAGATCGCTTTGGTCGCGGATGATCGCCATGGCGCGGCCGCCAAGCACATAGCTTGGACGCACCACGAGGGGCAGTCCGAGTTCCTGCACGACGATGCGCGACTGCTCCACTGAATAGGCGATGCCATTCTTGGGTTGTTTCAGCCCGAGCTTGTCGAGAAGCCGCTTGAAGCGATCGCGGTCCTCGGCGAGGTCGATTGAATCGACCGGCGTGCCGAGAATCGGCGCGCCAGCCTGCTCGAGGCCATGTGCAAGCTTCAGCGGCGTTTGCCCGCCATACTGCACGATGACGCCGACGAGCTGGCCGTTCGACTTTTCGACGTCGAGAATTTCGGCGACGTCTTCATTCGTCAGCGGTTCGAAATAGAGTCGGTCGGAGGTGTCGTAATCGGTCGACACCGTCTCCGGATTGCAATTGATCATGATCGTTTCAAAGCCGGCTTCGGCGAGCGCGAAGCAGGCGTGACAGCAGCAATAGTCGAATTCGATGCCTTGTCCGATGCGGTTCGGTCCGCCGCCTAAGATGACGATCTTTTTCCTGTCGGATGGATGCGCCTCATTCGCGGAAACGCCGATGAACGGCGCCTCATAAGTTGAATACATATAGGCTGTGGGCGAGGCGAATTCCGCCGCGCAAGTATCGATACGCTTGTAGACGGGACGCACGCCGAGACGATGGCGCATCTCGCGCAGGGCTTCTTCTTCGACGCCGGCGAGCGTCGCGAGACGGCAATCGGAGAAGCCGGCGAATTTGAGCTTACGTAGATTTTCGGCGTCTTCCGGCAGGCCGTATGTCTTCACCTTGCTTTCAAGCGCGATGATTTCGGCGATGCGCTCGATAAACCAGATGTCGATGTTGCTTGCCTCGTGAATGGCTTCGGTGGTCATGCCGAGCCGCAGCGCCTGGCCAACGACGAGCAGCCGGTCGGGGGTTGGCGTGCCGAGCGCGCCGCGCAGCACATTCATGTCGTCGCCCTTGCCGAGGCCGTCGATCTCGATCTCGTCAAGGCCGGACAGGCCGGTCTCCAGAGAGCGCAACGCCTTTTGTAGCGACTCGGCGAAATTCCGGCCGATCGCCATGGCTTCGCCGACCGACTTCATGGCGGTCGTCAATATCGGCTCCGAGCCCGGAAATTTCTCGAAGGCGAAACGCGGAATCTTGGTGACGATATAATCGATCGTCGGCTCGAATGAAGCCGGCGTCGCGCCACCGGTAATATCGTTGGCGATCTCGTCGAGCGTGTAGCCGACCGCGAGCCGCGCCGCGACCTTGGCGATCGGAAAGCCGGTCGCCTTTGACGCCAACGCCGACGAGCGCGACACGCGCGGATTCATCTCGATGACGATCATCCGGCCGTTTGCGGGATTGACCGCGAATTGCACGTTCGAGCCGCCGGTTTCGACGCCAATCTCGCGCAACACCGCGATCGAGGCGTCGCGCATGATCTGGTATTCCTTATCGGTTAGCGTCAACGCCGGCGCGACGGTGATGCTGTCGCCGGTATGCACGCCCATCGGATCGACGTTCTCGATCGAGCAGATGATGATGCAATTGTCCGCCTTGTCGCGGACGACTTCCATCTCGTATTCCTTCCAGCCGAGAACGCTTTCTTCGACCAACACTTCGTTCGTCGGCGAGGCGTCGATGCCACGTTCGACGATCTCGATGAACTCCGCCTTGTTATAGGCGATGCCGCCGCCGGTTCCGCCGAGCGTAAATGAGGGGCGGATGATCGCCGGAAGGCCGATGTCGTCGAGCGCGTCGAGCGCCGTGGCGAGCGTCTTGACGTGATGCGATCGCGGCGTTTCGAGGCCGATCTTGGTCATCGCCTCGCGAAACAATTCGCGATCCTCGGCCTTGTCGATCGCGTGGGCGGTCGCGCCGATCATCTCGATGTCGAACTCTTTCAGCACGCCCATTTTTTCCAGACTGAGGGCGCAATTGAGCGCGGTCTGGCCGCCCATCGTCGGCAGCAGCGCGAAGCCGCCCGGCGCGGCATAGCGCTCCTTCTCAATGATCTTGGCGACGATGTCCGGGGTGATCGGCTCGATATAGGTGCGGTCGGCCATGTCCGGATCGGTCATGATCGTCGCCGGATTGGAGTTGACGAGAACGATCCGATAGCCTTCCGCTTTAAGCGCCTTGCAGGCCTGTGTGCCTGAGTAATCGAATTCGCACGCCTGGCCGATGACGATTGGACCGGCGCCGATGATCATAATCGTGGAAATGTCGGTTCTTTTCGGCATGCCGCCTCAGTTTTCATCCGCTCGTCAGCGTTATCCTCGCCTCATGCCGAGGAGCGCCGTAAGGCGCGTCTCGAAGCACGAGGGCGTAGCTATGTTCGGCGCTTTCCTCGTCCTTCGAGGCGGCGGCTGGGCCGCCTCCTCAGGATGAGGAAACCTCTCTTCCGTCTCGGCCGCCCTGCGCGGGAGGGCGAGCGCGCATAAAAAAGGGCCGCGATTCCGGCCCCTGGACCGGAACGCGTCCCCAACTTGCCCGTCATTTCGTCGGCGGACCGGTGATGCGGGCGGCGAGCGGGGCGCGCCCGGCTCGAAAGTCGCCGATTGTCTAGACGAGAATGACGGTCATGTGAAGAGGCGCGGGGAGGGTGGGGATAGGCGCCTCCCAGCGGCGGAATCGCGGCGCGGCGCGGCGAATTGCGGTATGATCGCGGTTCCTCGTCCTCTCCAAATCACGCCCATGCGGATTGCGGCCTTCTTCCTTTTCTCGATGTTGCTTCTCGTCCCGGGCGCAGAGTCTGCGTGGGCGGGGGATCTTTCCGAAGTTCTAACGCAATGCGCTGCCTGCCACGGCGTCGATGGGATTGCGAAAAGCGCCGACGTTCCGCATCTCGCAGGACAGCAGGAGCTTTATCTCTTCAATCAGATCAAGGCCTTTCGCTCCGGCGGCCGGCCGCACAAGGAGATGCGCTACATGAGTCGTCGACTCTCCGAGGCCGAGATGCGGGAAATCGCGCGCCATTACGCCGCGATGCCGCGCTGAGCATGTCGACGACGCGCCAGCTGGCGACTTACGCTTCGGTCGGCGTCGGCGCGACGCTCGCGCATTACGCGGTTCTCATCGCATTGGTTGAAGCCGGGGGGTGGCGCGCGGTGCCGGCGACGCTTTGTGGTTATGTGGTCGGCGGCGTCGTGGCTTATCTCTTGAACCGACGTCATACCTTTGCGAGCGACCGGCCGCATGCTGAAGCGACGTGGCGCTTTGCGCTCGTCGCTTTCGTCGGCTTCTGCGTCACTTTTGTGTTGATGAGCCTTTTCGTCGACCGCTGGGGAGCGCCCTATCTGCCGGCGCAGATGGTCACGACCGTGCTGGCGATGTTCGTGACCTTCGTGCTCAATCGGCGATGGACCTTTGGTTGAAACTTCCCCCGCGGCATGGCCGGGCTTTCGCGCGTCATGCCCGCGCTCGTCGCGGGCATGACGCCAAGACATCGTAATGATTAATGAAGGATTGCGAGCGCCGGATCGCAGTGGATGGCCGGCACAAGCCTGGCCATGACGTGGCTGTAATTCGCTGTGCGCGCTATGGCCACTTCACCAGAGGCGGCATGGAGGAGAGGATCGAGTCGACATTGCCGCCGGTCTTCAATCCGAAGATTGTGCCGCGGTCATAGAGCAGATTATATTCGACATAGCGGCCGCGTCGCACGAGCTGTTCGTCGCGTTGCGATTCGCTCCATGACTTGGCGAAGTTACGCCGCACCAGTTCGGGATAAATGTCGATGAAGCTTTCGCCGACGTCGCGGGTGAAGGCGAAATCTTCATCCCAAGCGGAATTTCTTTCGTCTCCCGCGCTGTTGAAATAATCATAGAAAATGCCGCCGATGCCGCGCGGCTCATTGCGATGAGCGAGAAAGAAATATTCATCGCACCATTGCTTGAAGCGCGCGTAGTCGGCGACCTTATGGCGCTTGCAGGCGTCGCGCATCGCCGCGTGAAAGGCGATCGTGTCTGGATCGTCCTGCGTGCGGCGCGCGTCGAGCACCGGCGTCAGATCTGCGCCGCCGCCAAACCACGCTTTCGTCGTCACGACGAAGCGCGTGTTCATATGCACGGCTGGAACGTTTGGGTTCCAGGGATGCGCGATGAGCGAAATGCCGGTCGCGAAAAATCGAGGGTCTTCCGCGGCGCCGGGAATCTGCTTGGCGAATTCGGGCGCGAAGGTTCCAAACACTGTCGAGCAATGCACGCCGGCCTTTTCGAACACGCGGCCTCTGATCATGCCCATACGTCCGCCGCCGCCCGGCGCGCCGCCGATGTTTCGAGCGGCGCTTCCTAAAGTCGCGCCGCTGTGATCCGTTCGACTCCACGAAGTGAGAACAAACCGCCCAGGCGCATCGGCGTCAGGCGCGAATGGTCCGGGCGCCTCGTCCTCCAGCCCTTCGAAGGCGGCGATGATGCGCGACTGCAGAGATTCGAACCAGGCGCGCGCGGCGTCCTTACGGGCTTCGAGCTGATCGGGCGCGGCGTTCATCGACGTCTCCTTGTCGCCGCTTCAATCCCGCCGGCGCCGCGCCTTGTCAATTCAGCAGGACGTCTATCGCGCCATATCAGCGACCTTCGTGTCGCGCCGCACGGCTGGCGCAGTCGCCGCCGCGAAGCCGGCGCGCAGGAACTGCACAAGAGCGGTCTTGACGTTTCTGCCCCGCTCGGTGAGCTCGGTGACATAGCAGGAGCGCGGCTCGCCATTTCGCCAATCATGGTTCCTGGCTTTCGCCTGGCGCATGTCTTCGAGCACCTGCGCTTTGATCTCGCGCGAGTCCTTCATCGTGATGAGCCCGTCGGCGGATAAATGCCGATCCGAATTGTAATCTTCGATCATTTTCTGATCGGCGAACTCGAAGTCGCACAGCTTTCCCTGGTCGCCAACATAGAGAAGCCGCTCCACCCAGTTCGCGCGGAGCGACCGGATGTCGTCGGGCAGCATGTCCTTCATTTCCGCTGGCAGAGCCTGATAGATCGGGGTCGATTCCGCGATTTGATCGACCTTGAACGCCGCCTTCACATTGAACCCTTCAAAGCTCTCGATTTGCGTGAGTTTCACGAAGATCTTGCCTACAGCGCCGCGCGCCTCGGCGAAATTGGTCACGAGCGCATAGAGGCCGACGCCAAGAAGTGCGGTCAACAGCGCCGCATTAAAGGATTTGAGCAGCCGCTCCCAAAGCATGAGCGAAAAGCGAATTGTCTGGTGGGTCATATCGCCCTCCCTAAAAATCAATGAATATCGCCTTTATATGCGGCGACGATCGCAGACTAAAAGGGGTCGTTTCGTAACGCGCTGTGCGGCGGCGCACGTGTTCAAAGCACGCGCAACTGCCGCAACGCTTCGCCCAAGACCATCGCTGCGGCCACGGCGACGTTTAGTGAGCGTATGCCGGGACGCATCGGGATGCGCAGCGCCAGATCGGCGGCGGCGTGGACCTCTTCCGGCGCACCCGCAGATTCCCGGCCGACGAGCAGAATGTCGCCTTCACGATAGGCGCAATCGAGATAGGAGGCCGTCGCATGCGTCGAGAGCAGCAGCAGGCGGCGCGGATTGCCCGCTTGGCGGCAAGCGGCGCGCCAAGCTTGAAAGGCCGTGAAAGACGCATGTCGGTCGATTGTCACCTGGTCGAGGTAGTCCATGCCGGCCCGGCGGAAGTCACGGTCGCTTGTGGGAAATCCGGCGGGCCCGATGATCGCCGCCGAGACGCCAAGGCAAGCGCAGGTTCGCAACATGGTCCCAGCGTTCTGAGGAATGTCGGGCTGATATAGTGCAAGCGTAAGAGGAGCCATTCGCCCTTGCAGTAGGAGGAAATGGCGAATTTGCGGCATATCGCCGCGAAAGGCGCCATGGTCTTGTGTCGCAGTTGGGATAGCCAAATTTCCCTGTCGCGGCTTGTGGACAGCGGCGGAGATTCGCGTAAAACGGATCGCCTTAGGCGCAGCCGCCGCCTCAGCCGCGAAGACTTGAGAGCGTTGGGAGAGGTTCGAGCGTGACAAGCAGAGATGCCGCCGCGAAACCGGCGGAGCCGAGCCGGCGGGATATTCTTTACATCGCCACGGGGGTCGCTGCTGCGGGCGCCGCAGCCGGCATGGTTTGGCCGCTGATCGCGCAGATGAATCCGGACGCGTCCACCCTTGCTCTGGCCTCAACGGAAGTCGATCTATCGGCAGTTCCCGAAGGCCAGATTGTCACGGTGAAATGGCGCGGCAAGCCGGTTTTCGTGCGCCACCGGACGCCTGCCGAAATCAAGGCGGCGGAAGACGTTCCTCTGGCCGACCTTCCCGACCCGGAGCCCGACTCCAAGCGCGTTCAAAAGCCCCAGTGGCTCGTCGTCATCGGCGTATGCACGCATCTTGGCTGCATCCCGACCGGCAAGGAAGGCGAATACAATGGCTGGTTCTGTCCCTGCCATGGCTCGGTCTACGACCTGTCGGGAAGGATTCGCAGCGGCCCGGCGCCGACGAATCTGGAAGTGCCGCCTTACGCCTTCATCGCCGACAACAAAATTAAGATCGGCTAACCAAGGCGGAAGCGCCTTTCAATTTTCCCGCGCGAAATTCCGAGAGCACCAAGCCCATGGAAGGACATTCCCAATACACGCCTAAAAGCGGCTTTGCTCGCTGGTTGGAGCGTCGGCTTCCGATTTTGAGTTTTATTCATGATTCTTTTATCGCCTATCCGACGCCAAAGAACCTCAACTACATGTGGGTGTTTGGCGCGATTTTGAGTTTCATGCTGGTCGCGCAGATTGCGACGGGCGTCGTTTTGGCGATGCACTACACTGCGGAAACGACGCTCGCTTTCGATTCCGTCGAGAAAATCATGCGCGACGTGAATTGGGGAACGATGCTGCGCTACGCGCACGCCAATGGCGCGTCGATGTTCTTTCTCGCCGTCTACATCCATATCTTTCGCGGCATGTATTACGGCTCCTACAAGGAGCCGCGTGAAGTATTGTGGATTCTCGGCGTCATCATCTTCATGCTGATGATGGCGACAGGGTTCCTCGGCTACGTCTTGCCTTGGGGACAAATGTCGTTCTGGGCGGCGACGGTCATCACCAATCTCTTCTCCGCCATTCCCGTCGTCGGCACGTCGATCACCACCTGGCTGCTCGGCGGCTATTCGGTCGACAATCCGACGCTCAACCGTTTCTATGCCTTGCATTATCTGGTGCCGTTCATCATCGTCGCGATCGTGGCTCTTCACGTTTGGGCGCTTCACGTGACCGGTCAGAACAATCCCTCCGGCATTGAAGTGAAGGATATCAAGAGGGACACCGTTCCTTTCACGCCCTATGCGACCTTGAAGGACGGGGTAGGCATCGCGGCTTTTCTCGTCGTCTATGCGTGGCTGACGTTCTTTGTGCCGAATTATCTCGGCCACCCTGACAATTACATCGAAGCCAATCCGCTCGTGACGCCGCCGCACATCGTGCCGGAGTGGTACTTCCTTCCATTCTATGCGATCCTGCGGGCGATCCCGAACAAGCTGCTCGGCGTTATCGCGCTCTTCTCGTCGATTTTGATCACCGCGGCGCTGCCATGGCTCGACACGTCGAAGGTCAAATCCGCCGTGTATCGGCCGCTGTTTCGCAAAGAGTTCTGGGTCTTTCTCGCCGTGTGCATTGGGCTCGGCTATCTCGGCGCGCAGCCTGCCGAAGGCGCTTACCTATGGTTCGCGCGTCTGTTCTCGGCCTATTATTTCTTGCACTTCCTCGTCATTTTGCCGGTGATAGGCAGGATCGAGCAGCCGGAGCAGGCGCCTGAGTCGATCGAGGCTTCGATCATACGTGGGGAAACCTCCCATGTCTGAGGCGCATGCAAAATCACGTCGGTTGGTTTCGTCGACCAAGGGTTGGTCGCTCGTTACCTTCGGGATCGTCGCGACGATGGCGTTAGTCGCGCCCGCCTGGGCGCAGCAGGAGGCGCCGCCGTCTGCAAATGATCAGGTCGCCGCGCCTTCAGCGAAGGAAAAGGAAGCGCGTCACGAAAGTGAGCGGCATGAGCAAAAGCCCAAGCGTTTTGATTGGAGCTTCGCTGGCGCTTTCGGCCGTTACGACAAGGCGCAGTTGCGCCGAGGCTTCAAGGTCTACAAGGAGGTCTGCTCCTCCTGCCATTCGATCAAAATGCTCGCCTTCCGCAATCTTTCGCAGCCCGGCGGTCCGGAGTTCTCCGAGAAGGAAGTCGAAGCGCTCGCTGCGAGCTACAAGATCAAGGACGGGCCGAACGAGTCGGGCGAATATTACGATCGGCCGGGGCGTCCGAGCGATCGCTTTCCGCCGCCCTTCGCCAATGAACAGGCGGCGCGCGCCGCGCTTGCCGGCAATTATCCGCCGGACATGTCGGTTCTCGCCAAGGCGCGCGGCTATTCGCGCGGCTTTCCGCTTTTTCTGTTCGACGCCTTGCCTGGCTTTTCTTACCAAGAGCACGGCGTCGATTACATCGTCTCGCTCATGGAAGGCTATGAGAATACGCCGCCCGACGTGAAACTACCGGAAGGCCAGTTCTACGATCCCTATATGCCGGGGCGGCGCATCGGCATGCCGCCGCCGCTTTCGGACGGCGTGGTGACATACGACGACGGCGCGCCGCAGACGATTGACCAATACGCCAAGGATGTTGCGGCGTTCATGATGTGGGTCGCCGAGCCGCATCTTGAATCCCGCAAGCGGATCGGACTCGGCGTGATCGCTTTCCTGCTCGTCTTCGTCGGGCTGCTTTATTACACGAAGCGCAAGATCTGGTCGGACGTGCCGCATTAGGCGCGGCTTGCTAGGAGCGCGCGTCGCGCCGACTTGACCATAGATTGGCGGCTTTGGCCGACGCCTAATGAGGTTTGCAGCGTCCGCGATTCCTTGATCAAAGGCGTTAAATCGGGCACAAGGCGCGACGTCTTGTGGGCTTTGATCGCCCGCGATTTTCCGGAAAGGTGGCAATGTCGGAGATCTTGCGCGTCGGCATCGCGGGGCTCGGCACCGTCGGCGCGGCGGTCGCGCGTTTGCTCCATCGGCAGGCCGAGGCGCTGACGGCTAGGACAGGACGGCGGATCGTTGTGGCGGGCGTTTCGGCTCGCGACGCCGCTAAGGAGCGGCGCGCCGACCTTTCTGGTGCCGAATTTTTTAATGATCCGGTCAAGCTCGCGGCTTCGCCGTCGATCGACCTTTTCGTCGAACTGATCGGCGGCTCCGAAGGGCCGGCGCGCGCCAGCATCGAAACGGCGCTCGCGCATGGCAAGCCGGTTGTCACCGCCAACAAGGCCTTGCTCGCCGCCCACGGCCTGCATCTCTCGGCGCTTGCCGAGGAGAAACATGCGGCGCTCGCTTTCGAGGCGTCTGTCGCCGGAGGCATTCCGATTGTCAAGACGCTGCGCGAGGGGCTCGCCGGCAATTCGATCGAGCGCGTCTATGGCATTCTCAACGGCACGTGCAATTACATCCTCTCGCGGATGGAGCAGGAGCAGCTCTCCTTCGAGGACTGTCTGGAGGAGGCGCAAAGGCTCGGCTACGCGGAGGCCGATCCGACTTTCGATATCGGCGGTTTCGACACCGCTCACAAGCTTGCGATTCTCACCTCGCTCGCCTTCGGCACGTGCATCGCCGCTGACGCCATCGATATCGAGGGCATCGAGCGCGTCACGCTCGCCGATATCGACGCGGCGGCTGAGCTTGGCTACCGAATTAAGCTGCTCGGCGTTGCGCAGCGCACCGCCGACGGCGTCGAGCAGCGCGTGCATCCCACAATGGTCAGCAAAAAATCCGCCATCGCTCAGGTGATGGGCGTCTTAAACGCCGTCACCATCGACGCCGACGCCGTGCACGAACTGACGCTCGTCGGGCCCGGCGCCGGCGGCGACGCCACCGCCTCGGCGGTCGTCGCCGATATCGCCGACATCGCCAAGGGCGTGCGTTCGGCGCCCTTCGGGCTGCCGACGGCGAAGCTCGCGGAGCTCAAACGCACGCCGATGCAACGCCATGAAGGCGGCTACTACATCCGCATGTCGGTGCGCGACGTCGCCGGCGCCTTCGCCAAGATCGCGACACGCATGGCGGAGCGCCGCATATCGCTCGAAAGCATCGTGCAGCGCGGTAGGCGGGGCGCGCCGGGCGATATCGTCGACGTGATCCTCATCACCCATGCGACGAGCGAACATCTCGTGCGCGAAGCCCTGGATATGATTTACCAGGACGGCGTCATCGTCTCGCGGGCGCAGGTCATCCGCATCGAACGCGAGTAGCGCAACATGACGCAACAATCCGAAACCGACGCGTCGCAAATCGACCGCTATTTGACGCTGGAACTCGCGCGCGCCTCGGAGCGCGCCGCGGTCGCGGCCGCGCGGCTACGCGGACGCGGCGACGAAATGGCCGCCGACCTCGCTGCGGCTGAAGCGATGCGCGAGGAACTGTCGCGGCTTCCCGTGCGCGGGCGAGTCGTGATCGGCGAGGGCGACGAGGACGCAGCGCCGCTGCTTTATGTCGGCGAAGAAATCGGGGCGGGCATAGGGCCTCGCGTCGATCTTGGCGTCGCCGCTCTCGAAGGGTCGACGCTTTGCGCCAAGGATATGCCGGGATCGATCTCCGTCGCCGCTATGGCGCCGGCCGGCTCGCTCTTGCATGCGCCTGACGTTTACATGGACAAGATCGCCATCGGTCCTGGATATCCCGAGGGCACGATCGATCTTGATCGCGACCCCGGCGACAACGTCAGAGCGCTCGCGATCGCGAAAGGCGTGCGGCCGAGTGAAATTACCGTGAGCATTCTCGACCGGCCGCGCCACGCCGAAATCATCAAGAAATGCCGCAATGCGGGCGCCTGCGTGCGCCTCATCACCGACGGCGATGTGGCGGCGATCATTCTCACCACCCATCCCTCGGAAACCGGCGTCGACATGTATCTTGGCCGCGGTGGCGCTGCGGAGGGCGTGCTCGCCGCCTGCGTCTTGCGTTGCGCCGGCGGCCAGATGCAAGGACGGCTGGCGCTCGAAAATCGTGATCAAATCGCGCAGGCGCAGCGTTTCGGCCTTCTTGATCCGCGTCGCAAATATTCAGTCGGCGATATGGCGGCTGGAGATGTCGTCGTCTGCGTGACGGGGGTCACCGCAGGGCCGCTTGTCGGCGGCGTATCGCTCGGCCAGACGACGATTGACACCGAAACCATCGTCTATCGCTCTGCGACCGGCACGATCCGACGCATCCATGCGATGCACCGCGTGGCGGGGAAGTTTGATTAAGATCGGTCCGCCGCGCGCGAGCACGTCATGACTCCCGCCGCTCATGTCTCCGCCGCGATTGAAGTGCTCGACGACCTTGCGAAGCGCCGACGCCCCGCCGCCGAGGCGCTTAAGGATTGGGGCCTCGCGCATCGCTTCGCTGGCTCGAAGGATCGCGCCGCCATCGCGAGCCTCGTCTTTGACGCGTTGAGGAAGCGCGCTTCGGCGGCCTTCATCATGGGTTCGGACGCGCCGCGCGCGATCATGCTCGGGGCGCTGCGCGAAGCGCGCGGCCTTGGCGTCGAGGCGATTGCCGCGCTCTGCTCCGGCGCAGGTCATGCGCCGGCGCTGCTTTCCGATGATGAGCGCTACGGACTGGAAACGGCCTCCCTTGACGCTGCGCCAGACCATGTGCGCGGCGACTATCCGGAATGGCTCGCATCGCGTTTCGAAGCCGCCTTCGGCGCTCGCGCGACTGAAGAGGGCGCGGCGCTTGCGTCACGCGCGCCGGTCGATCTTCGGGTTAATATTCTGAAATGCTCGCGCGAGCAGGCGCTCGAAAAACTTGCGCATCTTTCTCCTGCGCTGACGCCGCTGTCGCCGATTGGTCTGCGCATCGACGTGGGGCAGGGACGGGGGCCGGCGCTGACGGCCGAAACCGCCTATGTAAAGGGTCTCGTCGAGCTTCAGGACGAAGCGTCTCAGCTTGCAGCGCTGCTCTGCGCAGCGGCGCCCGGCGAGCAGGTTCTCGACCTTTGCGCCGGCGGCGGCGGCAAGACGCTGGCGCTCGCGGCGCAAATGCATAACCGCGGTCAGATCTACGCCCATGATTCGGACGGGCGCCGGCTCGCGCCGATTCATGAGCGCCTGGAGCGGGCGGGGGCGCGCAATGTTCAGGTGCGGGCGCCGCGCGGCAAGGTCGATGTGCTCGCCGATCTCGAAGCGCGCTGCGATCTCGTGGTGATCGACGCGCCCTGCACGGGCGTCGGCGCCTGGCGGCGCCATCCAGACGCCAAATGGCGCCTCGCTCCCGGCGCGCTCGAGTTGAGGCTGAAAGAGCAGCGTGAACTTCTGGCGAAGGCTTCGCGCTTCGTGAAGGCCGGCGGGCGGCTCGTTTACGTCACCTGTTCGGTTCTGCGCGACGAAAACGAGGAGCAGATTGCCGCCTTTCTCTCGGCCAATGGCGATTTCACCGCGCCCTCGGCCGCCGCAATGGCCGAACAGGCGGGCCTGCCTGAGCTTGCGCGCTTCGCCTCACCGCATGGTCCCGGCATCCGCCTGTCGCCAGCGACCAGCGGAACGGACGGGTTTTATATCGCAGTGTTGCATCGGAGGGGGCCGATCCCGTAAGGCAGGACATGACCATCGCCGCCGACGCCTTCCATCACGACATCGCCGAGCGCCATGACAAGGTGCTGATCGTCGACTTCGGCTCGCAGGTGACGCAACTCATCGCGCGGCGCGTACGCGAGGCGGGCGTCTATTGCGAGATTTCGCCGTTCCAGAACGCTGAGCGCGCCTTCGCCGACATTCGTCCCAGGGCGGTGATCCTCTCCGGCGGCCCTTGCTCGGTCACCGAAGAAGGCTCTCCCCGCGCGCCGCAGAGCATTTTCGATTCCGGCGTGCCGGTGCTGGGCATCTGCTACGGCGAACAGACGATGGCGATGCAGCTCGGCGGCATGGTCGAAGGCGGGCACCATCGCGAATTCGGCCGCGCCGACGTGACCGCTCTGGAGAAAAGCGCCCTTCTCGACGGCGTGTGGGAGAAAGGCGGCAGTTTTCCCGTCTGGATGAGCCATGGCGATCGGGTGACGAAACTGCCGGAAGGCTTTCGCGTCATCGCCGCTTCGGAGAATGCGCCTTTCGCTGCGATCGCCGATGAACAGCGCCACTATTACGGCGTGCAGTTTCATCTTGAAGTCGTGCATACGCCCGACGGCGCCAAGCTCTTATCGAATTTCGTGCACAAGGTCGCGGGGCTCAAGTCCGACTGGACGATGGCGGCGTTCCGCGGCGAGGCGATTGCGGCGATCCAGCGCCAGGTTGGCGAGGGGCGCGTGCTCTGCGGCCTCTCCGGCGGCGTCGACAGCGCCGTCGCGGCGGTGCTCATTCATGAAGCGATCGGCGAGCGCCTCACCTGCGTCTTTGTCGATCACGGCCTGCTGCGGCAGGGCGAGGCGGAAGAAGTCGTGCGGCTCTTCCGCGATCACTACAATATTCCGCTGCATCACGTCGAAGCGGAGGGGCTGTTCCTCGGCGCGCTTGAAGGCGTCGACGATCCGGAGATGAAGCGCAAGACGATCGGCCGGCTCTTCATCGAGACGTTCGAGGCCGAAGCGAAGAAGATCGCGCAGGACGGGTGCGGCGCGCCGCAGTTTCTCGCGCAAGGCACGCTTTATCCCGACGTCATCGAGAGCGTCTCCTTCACCGGCGGCCCGTCGGTGACGATCAAATCGCATCATAATGTCGGCGGCTTGCCGGAGCGCATGAACATGCGGCTCGTGGAGCCCTTGCGCGAACTCTTCAAGGACGAAGTGCGCGCGCTCGGGCGCGAACTCGGCCTGCCGGAAGCTTTTGTTGGGCGCCATCCATTCCCAGGGCCGGGGCTCGCGATCCGTTGCCCGGGCGTCGTGACGCGCGAGAAGCTTGCTATCCTGCGCAAGGCCGACGCCGTCTATCTCGATGAAATCCGCAAGGCCGGGCTTTACGACGACATCTGGCAGGCCTTCGCTGCGCTGCTGCCGGTGCGCAGCGTCGGCGTGATGGGTGACGGGCGCACCTATGATTACGTCGTCGCGCTGCGCGCCGTGACATCGAGCGACGGCATGACGGCGGATTTCTACCCCTTCGACATGAGTTTCCTCGGCCGCGCCGCGACGCGCATCATCAATGAAGTGAAGGGCGTCAACCGCGTGGTCTATGACGTGACGTCGAAGCCGCCAGGGACGATCGAGTGGGAGTGACGAGCAGCATTGTGGAGTAGCACCGGATAGAGTGGGATGGCGTCGTTCAATATTTACCGACGAAGGCTATCGATAATTCTCGGCTTTTCTCCGGCTCTTGTTGTAGCTGAAATGTCGAACGGAGAACAAACAATGCCTAAGTTCGTTACGATCGGATATGGCGATCAGGCCGGATACGACCGCACTCCTCGCGCTGTGAGAGATGCCGCCCATGCACAGGACGCCAAATTGCGCTCAGAGGGTGCTCTGATGGGTATCGCCGGCAAACCGGTGCAGGTGCGCAATCCGGAAGCGGCCCAACTCGAAACGCTCAGCGGTCCGTTCATGTCGTCCGCCTTGCCGATAGCTGGTTTCGCCGTGATAGAAGCGGCTGACATGGCCGAAGCCATCGAAAAGGTCTCGCACGTTCCGTGTGCCGTCGCCCACGGCGTCGTCGAGGTATGGCCGATGGAGTAAAGCAAGTGACGGTAGTTTCGAGGCTGCGCTGCAACCATCCACGCGAGGCAGAATTAAAAAGATCCGCCGATCGACGCCGATAGTTGCTGAAACCGAGTAAGTCGCGGACCGTCGCAATTCGTGTTTGAAATCAAGAGCGCGATTTTCTGACGGATCGGCAAGACGGTTCTTTGTCGTGCGTAGAAGAAATCTGCACTTGGAATTCAACATATTGTGAACATATAGAACCATCGAGTGGGAGTAATTCCGAGTCTTCAGCTTGCCTTTCGAAAGGCGTCCTTACCCTCGCTCGACCGAACTCGTCGAACTCACAGAGCCTGGTTGTTGACGGGCTGACCGTCGTAACTCCTGCGGCGTGCGGCCGAACGCCTTGACAAAACTTCGGCACATTGTTTCCGCCGACCCAAAACCGACATCTTGTGCGATCCTCTCGATCGGCTCCGCTCCATCCTCGATTTTCGGACGCGCCACCTCCAATCGAAGCCGCTCGACGGCTTTGGCTGGCGTGGTTCCCGTCGCATTTAGAAAAATCCGGCTAAATTGGCGCAGTCCCACGCCCGCTGCATCTGCGAGCGTTTCGACAGGCAAGGGCTTGTTCAAATGATCCCGAGCATAGCAAAGAGCTTCTCTGACGCGACCAGAGGTCGGCATCATTTCCAACATTGTGGAATACTGAGACTGACCGCCCAGTCTACGATGATAGACGACCATATCTCTCGCCACCCCTTTTGCGATTTCGGAACCGCAGTCGGCTTCGATCAAGGCCAGCGCGAGATCGATGCCGGCCGTCAATCCCGCCGACGTCCAGACATTGCCGTCCTTGATGAAAATGCGGTCCGCGTCCACCTGCACGCGCGGATATTGCGTTTGCAACGTTCCGGCGTAACGCCAGTGAGTGGTCGCTCGGCGGCCGTCGAGCAGACCCGCCGACGCTAATAGAAAGGCTCCAGTGCAAACGCTCGCGACGCGACTGGTCTGGGAGCCACATTCGCTGAGAAGGCTCTTGGTTGCCAAATCCAGCTCGAGGAGATGCGCCGTTGGTCCTCCAACCGCCAGAATTTTCCCATCTTCGACAACGTCCGTGAATTTCTCGGAGTTGATGCTTACGCCGGCTCTATCAATTATCGGTCCGCCGGTGGCGGAAACGACATTTATAATATAGCGGCTGTCGTATAGTTCGTTCACCAGATTAAATGCAGAGCACGGGCCGCTCGAATCGAGCGACTCGAATTTTGGATACACAAGAAAAGTGACCTTATGCTTCATGGCTCCGGGCCATATTCGGATCGTCGAAGCATCGCCGCCGCCTGTTTGCCTCGGCGACGGCGACTGAAGTGGGAAGGCGCAGAGGCCTACCTTTGCGCCTCGTAAGCGGGGATCGCTCCACGTCTATACCCGTCGATGATGCCGGCGATCAAACTCGCATATCGATCGGTAATTTCCTTTCCAGCATTTTCAATCGTCCCGGGACCGATCGGCGGATGGGGATCATATTCGACGATCAAATTGGCCATTTGCGCCGACTGATGGCCGAGGGCCCGGTCCGCGACCATGAGCGCGGCCTCAAAACTGCCAATGCTCGGTCTCGCCGTGTAGATGTTTCCATCGACGACGACGCCCCCTGTCGTGACAACCTCCGCGGCGCCGAGCTTTGTCAAAAGCGGTAGGGAGTTGATGCTCGTCGTCACCCGCTTGCCCTTCAACAGGCCAGCGGCGCCAAGCGCCACAACGCCGTTACAGACGCCGATCACGTATTTTGCTTTGCGTCCCTGCTCGGCCACAAAGGCGATAAGGTCAGGATCGTTGGTCGTTTCCGGCGCCAACATCGGAATAGCCAGAACGTCGAGCTGATCTGGACAGTTATCAAAAGTTGTCGTTGGCCGTGTCCACCAAGAGGGAAAGCCTTCTACCAGATCGAGAGACTTCCAAAGTAAATGGATTTCCGTTCCAGGGCAGAATCCAAATACAGCATGGATTCCGACCATATCCATTGGAAGGAAGCCAGGACCGATAATAATGCCGACGCGAAACGCTTTCGTTCCTGGAGGAGACATTCCTTCAGCGAATCCCTCATATGAGGGAAGTTTATTTTTGTTTGTCTTTCCGTTCATATTTTATGCTCCGCGTATACAGCAACAGGCAAAGTTTGCCTACGCGGAGAGTGCCATTCTATTCATGCGTCAGAAAGGACATTAAAAACGTAGATTCGGACATTGCGTTACGCCTAGCCGAAACCCGCAACCACCATCTCAATCGGCAAAAACAAAATCCGGCTATCGGCCGGATATTCGATGAGCTCCCCCATCGCAGATAAAACAGCTTTGCCGCATCGTCTTTGGCGTGCACAAGCACGGTGCCAATGCCGATGCTTTGCGAAGCGACCGTGATGCGACGAAGAGCGTCCGCCCGCTTCCACAAATTGCTGGCTGCGCTACTTAGCGCTGCGTTCGATCCCCTATTTGAAGAGGTTATTATGCCACATTTCCGACTTCTCGCGATCGCCGCATGTATTGGCGGCGCCCTTCTCTCCTCGGCGATGGCGCGCCCCGTAACGACGGACGATTGCCTTTCGCGCGGGCTTTGCGCTTACGTCAACACGAAGGGTCGCGTGACATGCGGAAAATGCCCCGGACAGTTAAAGTCATCGGTCTGGTTCTCGTCGCGCGCCCAGGCGACTTCGAAGCGCCGCAAATAGGTTGCATCGTCGCTCCGTCGCCTGCGGCTGCGATCACTCAGGCATGATCCGGCAGGTTGGAGCAGAGTTTCCATGCGTTCACTGCTGGTTCGCGCCTTGGTGGCCGCGCTGCTGACCGGCCTCTATCTCGGCCTGGCGATCCTCGGCGGCGGCGGGATTGACGCCTTCTTTTCCAACTCGGCGCGGACGGCGGTCGTCGTCGTGACTCTCGCATTGGTGGTCGCTTCGCTCTTTGTCGGCGGCAGTCTCAGCTCCGGCGTGCGTGAGGACCGCGCCAATCGGTGGGTCATCCCGGTCCTTGTGGCGATTGGATTGCTCGGCGCCTATCTGCCGGCCTGGGCCGACCGGGAGGGAGTGTGGAGATTGGATGGCGACGCGGTGCGATGGCTCGGGGTCGCGCTTCTCGCTATGGGCGGCGCATTGCGACTGTGGCCGGTCGCCATTCTCGGGCGGCGTTTCAGCGGCCTTGTCGCCATCCAGCCCGGTCATGAACTTCTGACCACCGGACTCTATAGCCGCATCAGACATCCAAGCTATCTCGGCCTGCTGATCACGGCGCTTGGCTGGGGATTGGCGTTCAACACCGCGGTCGGCGTGCTTCTCGCGCTGCTGAATATCCCGCCGCTCGTCTCAAGGATGCAGGCCGAGGAACGTTTGCTGAGTTCCGAGTTCGGCGCGGCATATGACGCCTATCGCGCACATACCGCCCGACTCATTCCCGGCGTGTATTGAAGATTTGCTCGCCGCCGCATCACACAGAGCGAAAACGGGGACACGTCATGAAGCGTCTGTTGTCGCGCCTGTTGCTGCTCAGCCTTTTCATCTCGCCCTCTGCGCAAGCCGGCGACGTCATCAAGCTCACGCAAGGCGCCAGCACGCAATTCTCGCTGCAAGAGAATGTGACGACCGGCTATTCCTGGCGCATCGATCAAAACGCAAGCCGCAATCTCGAAATCCTGTCGATATCGGATGGCGGCCGGAGCAGCGGCCAGAGACGTATGGTCGGAAGCCCCAGCATCCGACACTGGAAGATTCAAGCGCTCAAGCCTGGCCGCGCCGAAATCATCTTCGTCTATCAGCGGCCATGGGAGCCCGCGCCGGTTCAAACCCGCAGCGTCGACGTTGAGGTCACGCCTTAGCCTCAGGCGTCGCTCTCGCGCGCGGACTTCATCGCGTCCTCGAGACGCATCGTGGCAGAGCCGCGCTTCGCCGGCTTTTGCTGGCTCTCATGCGGCGCCCAGCCCGACGCCCAGACGATCTCGAATGTCGCGCGCACGCGTCCGCCGGCGTCCGAGAAGCGCTCGGCATAGATCTGCGCGGCGCGCGCGACGACGTCGCGCCGCAACGGTCTGCGCGCGCGCTTTGCGAGGACGTTGGCGGCGCCCATGGCCCGCAGATCGCCCATTAGCGCAAACATCGAGTCGTAACGCAGCGTGAAGCTGTCGACGTCGGCGACGGGCAGGGCGAAGCCGGCGCGCTGCAGCAGTGCGCCCATATCGCGAACGTCGACGAAAGGCGACACGCGCGGACTTGCGCCGCCGGTGATTTCTTCTTCGGCCTGAGCAAGCGCGGCGCGAAGCTCCACAAGACTGGCGCCGCCAACGAGGCAGGCGAGGAGCAGCCCGTCGGGCGCGAGCATGCGTCTCGCCTGTGCAAGCACGCCGGGCAGGTCGTTGACCCATTGCAGCGCCATGCCGGAGACGATCAAATCAAAGGAGCCGGGCGCAAAGGGCGGAACTTCTTCATCGATGATGGCGGCGCCTCCGAAGCCGCTGGCGCGCAAGGGCGGCGCACGGCCGCTCGCCACGACGGCTTCCGAGAAATGTGCGCTCGGCGAACCAAGATCGAGCGAACGCGGAAATTCGCGTTTCACCGTCAGCAGACGATCGAGCAAATCATCGCCGGCGCGCTTCATCAGAAAATCCGGCGCGCCCTTGGTTAACGCCCGACTGAGCCGCCTGCGCAGCAGTGCGCGATCAAAAATTTTTGGCGGTCCCACCGTCTCGCTCATTCCTTACGACCACGCCTGCGCCAGATAGCTAAAGCAAGTGCGCAACGCGCATGAATTTCGACGAAAGGATGGCGCAATCACGACGCGATGATCTGAAGCGAGAGGTCGTAAGGTTAGAAATTCACGAAGTATCTTAACGTTAAACCCTAACCTGAAAATGCGAAAGATTTCGACAGGATCATGGCGAAAGTTAGACTGCGCGCGTTCGAGTCGCTGCCGAGGCTTCAGTAAGTAGGGTGTGAGCGTCATGCGTAACCTGTTTGCTCTTTCGCGTCGATCCCGCAGCGCAAAGCCGGCGGGGGTGTTCAAATTACTCATACTTGCGGCGGTCGGCGGAATGGCGCTGACCGCGCTTCCACAGAATGCGACGGCGCGCAACATCGTCGCCTTTTCGCCAAGCGTCGCCCCCGGGACCATCGTCATCAGCGCCGGTCGGCGTCGGCTCTTCTATGTCGTCGATACCGGCGTGGCCATCAGCTATCCCGTGGCGGTCCCGAAGCGCGGCAAAGAATGGTCGGGCGAGACGTCCATCGAGGGAAAATATGTGAATCCGGACTGGGTTCCGCCAGCGGTGGTGAAGGCCGACCATCCTGAATTGCCGAACTTCATTCCTGGCGGATCTCCGCGCAACCCGATGGGAGTGCGCGCGCTGACCCTTAGTCATGGCGAAGTGGCGATTCACGGCACGACGGCCAAGATGCGCGCATCGATCGGCACCGCCGCCTCCTACGGCTGCATCCGAATGTTGAACGAGGATGTCTCCGACCTTTACAATCGCGTGAGCGTCGGGTCTCCGGTGATGATGACACGCTAGGAGAAGCGGGCTCAAAAAACGCAAGCCTCGTCCGCGGCTGAGCGGGCGAGGTTTTTCTTTGCGCGCGACGTATCGGCGACTCGTCGTTTTATCCAAAGCTATTTTTTTGAAGCGAGTCCCTGTGGAAGAGTCCGCTGCGCCGTGGACGTCGACGTGCGAATCCCGCAAGTCTGCGCCAACAAGGTCAGAGCGTCGCTTTTTTCGCGTCATTATTCTTGTGTGGAGTATAGTGACTGCAAGAGGTGATTCGACTTCGAATCAATCGCTTGAAAAGGAGGCGCCTCAAGCAAAGCTCCACGACGCATCGTCGCCTGTCTTACTCGCCGCGTCATGCTGACATTTAAAAAAAGGTTGGCACATGCTGATCGCAACAGAAAATGAAACGGAACGCGCTGAACATCCGGTGGATGTCGTGGAGCAACTGGCGGCCACCAACGACTGGTCTTTCGATCGGGATGACGAAGACGAGATTTCTATTTCCGTCGCTGGAGCTTGGACGGAGTATCACGTCGCCTTCACGTGGCTTCCGCATCTTGAAACGCTGCATGTGAGTTGCGCCTTCGACCTCAAGGCGCCGGAGCGCAGGCGCGGCGAACTGATGTCGCTCGTTAACGCGATCAACGAGCAAATGTGGATCGGGCATTTCGACTTTTGGCCGAAGGAAGGCGTGGCGATGCACCGCCATGGGTTGATCTTAACGGGCGGGGCGCAGCCGTCGGCGACGCAATGCGCCGCCTTGCTCGACAATGCGCTGCAGGCTTGCGAGCGGCATTATCAGGCCTTCCAATTCGTTCTATGGGCTGGAAAGAACGCCAAGGAGGCGCTCGCCAGCGCAAATTTCGAAACGAAAGGCGAGGCGTGACCGACGAGGCCGGGCTGCGGGGAAAGTCCGTCGCCCTGATCGGCGCCGGGAACATGGGCTTGGCGTTGCTGGAAGGCTGGGCCGCGCAGGGCCTGTTGGGTTCCGTTTCAATCGTCGAGCCGCAGCCGTCGGAGCGGCTGCAGAAATTATGCGCGGAACATGGCTATACGCTGAATGGCGCCGCCGAACTATACGACGCTGTGGTTCTCGCTGTGAAACCGCAAGCGCTCGAGTCGGGGGCCGCAGCGGCAAAGCGCTTCGTTGCGGCTGAAACCGTTGTCGTGTCGATCCTTGCCGGCAAGCGCCTTGCGGACGTCGCCGCGCATTTGCCGACCCAAGCCATCGTGCGCGCCATGCCTAATACGCCGGCCGCAATCGGCCGAGGCATCACTGGGGCTTGTTCGAGTGCGGCGACAAGCGTCGCTCAGCGCGCGGTCGCCGACGCGCTGCTTCGCGCCGTTGGCGAGGTCGAATGGGTCGATGACGAAGCGCTAATCGATGCGGTGACAGCGGTTTCCGGTTCGGGTCCGGCCTATGTCTTCTACTTTACGGAATGTCTTGCCGCAGCCGGGGTCGAAGCCGGGCTGCCCGCCGAGCTCGCGGCGCGCCTTGCGCGCGCAACCGTCGAAGGCGCCGGCGAACTTATGCGCCAACAGGCTGAAACGAGTCCTGACGAATTGCGTCGTCGAGTGACGTCTCCGGGCGGCACGACGGCGGCGGCGCTGGAGATCCTGGAGTCGCCGGATGGTCTCGCTCCCCTGATGCGCCGCGCCGTAGCTATAGCGAAACGCCGGGCAGGGGAACTTTCAGGTTGAATGGCGCGTCTTGTCCCGCAGCCGCGCGACAATAGAATACTCGCTAAGAAATTCTCAGGAATTGGAGATGGACATGAATAGCGGCGGCAGCCCCCGCGACCGAGTGATCGACGCGACGCTCCGGCTCGCCACGCGGCGGGAATTCAGCGATGTGACGCTCACGGATGTCGCTCAAGAAGCCGGCATTTCGCTTGCCGATCTGCGGGAGCTTTTCCCCTCAAAGGGCGCGATCATCGGCGCGTTCTCTCGGCGCATCGACCGGGAGATTCTCGATGCGCTGCCAAAGGAGGCTTCGCACGAACCCGCGCGCGAACGACTTTACGACGTCCTGCGGCATCGGCTCGATGCGCTCGAGCCTCACAGGGATGCGCTGGCGAGCGTAGCGCGCTGGGCCGCGCGCGACCCGCTCACCGCCGCGGCGCTCAACCGCGAAACCGTCAACTCAATGCGCTTTATGTTGGAGGCCGCAGACATCGATAGCGAGGGCCCGGTCGGCTCGCTCAAGCTGCAGGGGCTGGCGTTGGCCTGGAGCCGCGTGCTCGAAGATTGGTTCGCCGGCGACATCCACGACGCCTTGTCAACGCTCGATCGCGAGCTCACGCGCGGCGAACGTTACGTTGATCGCGCGGAGGATTTCGCAAGGCTGACGCGGCCCTTCTATTCCTTCGCACAAAGCCTGTTCGGCTGGCGGAATCGGCGGGGTCGCGACTACCGCGATTACGACGACGACGGCGGCCATCCGCATCCGCGGGCGTGACCGATCGCTAGATCGGCAAGCTGACCTTCGCGCGCAAGCCGCCGAGCGGGCTCTTGTCCAGCGTAATGTCGCCGCCATGTAAGCGGGCGATGTCACGTGCGATGGCGAGGCCCAGACCGGAATTTGCCTCGTTCTGATTGCGCGACTCATCGAGTCGGTAGAAGGGCCGGAACGCGTCTTCGCGACGCTCGGGAGGGATGCCAGGTCCGTCGTCGTCGACGCTCACGGTCATCGTTTTGCCGTCGTTGGTCGCCGAAAGTTCGATCCGCTTCCCATAGCGCTGCGCATTGCTGACGAGATTTGCAATCAACCGCTTGATTGCCGCCGGCCGCGCGATGATTTTCGGATCGCCCTCGAGCTTGACGGCCGCCGCGATGCCCCGCTTCTCGGTAGCCGACTTCAATTCATCGAGGATGGCTTCGATGTCCGTGGGGGAGGAGGTCTCATCGCCATCGCCACGCGCGAAGGCAAGATAGGCCTCGACCATGCGCTCCATTTCCTCCACGTCCTTGCGCATTTCGACGGCTTCGTTCGAATCGCCCATCAGGGCGAGCGAAAGCTTGAATCGCGTAATGATCGTTCGCAGATCGTGCGAAACGCCATTGAGCATCGTCGTACGCTGCTCGATTGCGCGCTCAAATCGGCGCTTCATGTCGAGAAAGGCTGCGCCAGCCTGACGAACCTCGCGCGCCCCACGCGGGCTGAACGCGACGTTGCGGCCTTTGCCAAATTCTTCAGCTGCGCGGGCGAGACGAAGGATTGGCCTGATCTGATTACGCAGAAAAGAAGTGGCGATGGCGAGGATGATGACGGAGGCGATCGCCATCCACATGAAGAAAATATATGAGTTTGAGGCGTATGCGTGCGTGCGCGAGGCAAGCATTTTCAGCGTTTTGTCATCCAGCGCGACGCGAATCTCGATCAGATTGCGGGCAAGGCCGGTGTTGATCCAAAAAGGCTTCTTGACCCGCCGCGAAAGCTCTTTCGAAAGCGCCTTGTCGAGCAGCGAGAACAGTGAGGACTTGGGCGCTGGCGCGGGCAGGGCCCCCTTCGGCAGAACAGTAATCTCCATATTGAGATCGTCGGCCGCGATACGGCGCAGCTGCGTGTGTTCCTGATCGTCGGGAAATGTCTCATAAATATCAACGATTGCCGCCACTTGCCGCGCCATTCCCGCGGAGAGGCGGTAGGTCACGACTTCCCAATACCGCTCCATAAACACGTAGGCGACCGCGGACTGAAGAAGCACGACCGGGAGGATTACGATCAGCAACGCGCGCGCATAAAGTCCCCTTGGCATGCGATCGTGCAGCCAGTTGGCGAAGCGCCGCCAGAGATTGCGGGGCGCGGCGAGAACTTCCGGTAAAACGACGGTCATCCTGACGACCCTATCATTTCAGAGGTTGGCGCGCAGTGGCTCGACGAGCAGGCGGTAGCCCTGGCCGCGCACTGTCTGAAGATAGCGTGGCGCATTCGGATCGGTTTCGATTTTACGCCTGAGCCGGGCGATTTCGACATCGACGCTGCGCTCGCTCGCGTTTCGTTCAGGGTCACGTTGCGCCAAAATTTGGCGCGAAACGATGGCGCCGCCGCTCAGCATCCGCAACAAATCCCGCTCCCGCGTCGTCAGCCGAATCGGCGCGTCGCCGCGCAGCAATTCGCCGCGTTCGGGATCAAAGACGAAGTCGCCAAAGCGCTTTGGCTCCTCTGGATTCGTGCGCCGCGCTCGCCGCAAGATGCTTGCGATGCGCAGCGACAATTCCCGAGGGTCGAAGGGCTTGGCCAGATAATCGTCCACGCCGGCCTCGAGTCCTTCGACGCGATCCGCCGTCTCGGTAAGCGCCGTCAGCATTAGAATGGGCGCGGAGCGCAGCGGCTCAGCGCTCTTGCGCAGCCGAGCGGCGAAAGCGGTGCCGCTTTCGCCCGGCATCATGACATCCAGCACGATAAGATCGAATGCGATATCGCGCAGTCTGGCGCTCGCTTCCTTCGCGTCGGCCGCCGCGCTGACAAGATAGCCCTCGTTCATCAGAAAGCGCGACAGCAGCGTGCGAATGCGCCGGTCATCGTCTACGACGAGAATATGCGCCGCTTTTGCGCTGGGCGCAGCGGCGCGCTGCGGAGAAACGGTCACGGCGCGGCGCCTGCCGCTTTCGCGCAAGCAAGATGCGCCCGGACGCGTTCGCGCTCGTCGGAATCGATCATTGCGAACAGGAATTCGGAGGCTGCGCCGCGCGCCGCCGGCGGCAACTCGTCCATGACTTTCAGGAAACGCGCCGTTTGCAGCGCCGCGAGGTCGCGCGCAAGCTTAGCGCCCTGCGGCGTCGGGTAGAGAAGGCGCTGCCGCCGGTCCAAGACGCCTTCACGCGCCTCGACGAAGCCGGCCTCAAGAAGTTGCTTTAAGACGCGGTTGAGGCTCTGCTTGGTGATCCTCAATATCTCGAGCAAGGCGGCGATCGCCAAGCCGGGCCGGCGGCTGACGAAATGAAGCACGCGGTGGTGCGCCCGTCCGAAGCCGTAGTTTTCAAGCAACCGATCGGCGTCTCCCACAAAATCGCGATAGGCGAAGAAAAATAGCTCAACGAGTTCGAGAGCGCCTTCGTCGCTCGTGGTCGTAGCCGCCGCTTCTGCGGCCGCTCTCCGCCAAGCGACGACCGCGGCCGGCTCTGCTATTTTTCTCGCTGAGAGATCGTTCACGCTCGTATTGCCTCACGTTTTCCGCGAGCTATTTACGTCAACTATATTGACATAAATCTGGCTGCTGGCTAGTGCTGACGGCGCGTCGCAGCGGCTTGTTCGGCCTATCTGACCGCGTCTTCCCGGAGCTCGCCATGTCGCTTCCGCCCTTCGATCAGCGCGACGGATTCATCTGGTATAATGGCGCGCTTGTGCTGTGGCGCGAAGCGAAGTTGCATGTTCTCTCGCATGGTCTGCATTACGCCTCTTGCGTATTCGAGGGCGAGCGCGCTTACGGTGGCGTGGTCTTCAAATCGCGCGAGCATTCCGAACGATTCCAGAACTCCGCCCGCATTCTCGATTTTGAGATTCCCTACAGCGTCGAAGAACTCGATGCAGCAAAGGATGAGACCGTAAAAGCCAATCACATGCTGAATTGCTACGTGCGCCCGGTCGCTTGGCGCGGCAGCGAGATGATGGCGGTCGCGGCGCAAAATTCGACGATCAACGTCGCGATCGCCGTTTGGGATTGGCCGAGCATGTTCGATGTCGAGACCAAGATGCGGGGCATCAAGCTCGACATCGCAGAATATCGACGGCCAGATCCGGCCACGGCGCCCTCGCTGGCGAAGGCGGCGGGCCTTTATATGATCTGCACCATTTCGAAGCACCGCGCCGAGCGCCGCGGCTTTGCCGACGCGCTCATGTACGATTGGCTTGGCCGCGTCGCCGAATGCACCGGCGCGAACGTCTTCTTTGTCCAGGACGGCGCGTTGCATACGCCGATTGCCGATTGCTTCCTTGATGGCATTACAAGGCGCACCGTGATCGACTTGGCGCGTAGGCGTGGGATTGAAGTCATCGAGCGACGGATCATGCCGGAGGAGATGGCTTCCTTCTCGGAGTGCTTCATCTGCGGCACGGGCGCCGAAGTGACGCCAGTTTCGGAGATTGGCGCGTATCGCTTCACGCCTGGAGCGCTTTCGCGCACCCTGATCGAGGACTACTCGCGCGAGGTGGAGAAGCACCTTTCGCCTGCGGCGTGAGCCTGCGCCAAGGGGCGCAGCGCCGGTTAAGGTCAGCCGCTCATTCGGGCCTTGATGGCGTGTTCCGCCAGGGTCTTGCCAAGCGACCAGACAGCGGAAGGGGCCTTGTGCGCGTCTGCGATGACGGCGTCAAACGACTGCTCGATCCAGTCGCAATCCTCGTCGGAAATCGTCAGCGGCGGCAGCAGTTTGATCGTGTGATTGCCGTGTCCGGCCACTTGCGTCAGCACTTTGTGATCGCGAAACAGCGGGATCGAGATGAGCTGGCAGAACAAGCCTGAATTGACGGTCTCCAGCAGATTCCACGCGGCCTTGAGCTTGAGAGACTTCGGAGGCCCGAATTCGACGCCGATCATAAGGCCCTTGCCGCGCACATCGGCGACAAGCTCATAGCCGCCCGCCATTCTTTGGAATGACGCGAGAAGACGCTCGCCCCGCTTCGCGGCATTCTCGATCACCCGCTCATTTTCAAGCACGTCCAGCGTGGCGATGCCCGCCGCCATGGCGAGATCATTCTTGCTGAAGGTCGAGCCATGCACGACCGCGCGGTCCATGCGGTCGAAGACCTTGTCGAAGATCCACTTGCGGGCCAGCACCGCGCCGACCGGCACATGACCGCCGGAAAGCGCCTTTGCGACGACGATCATATCGGGTTCGACGCCGGGGTAATGATCGATGGCGAAGAAGCGCCCCGTCCGGCCCAACCCGGTCTGGATCTCGTCGGCGACGAACAGGGTCCCGTATTTTCGGCAGAGCGCCTGCGCGCCGAGAAGATAGTCTTCTTGAGGAATGTTGACGCCTTTGCCCTGAATGGGCTCCACGAAGAAGGCGGCTATGTCGCGCCCGGCCAATGCGCGCTCGAGAGCGTCGAGATCGTCGAATGCGACCTCATGGGCATTTGGCAAAAGAGGTCCAAAACCTCTCTTGAAAATATCGTCGCCGTTCATCGACAGCGAGCCATAGGTCAACCCATGAAAGGAATGCGCACAATGCAAAATGCCGGGACGCCCCGTCGCCGCGCGCGCGAATTTGATTGCAGCTTCTACAGACTCGGCGCCCGAATTGGCAAAAAACACTTTGTCCAGCCAAGGCGCGTAGGCGAGCAATTTTTCAGCGAGAACGCCAGCGAGGACTGAAACGTCAAGTTGCACGAGATTGGCGAGTTCGCCGTCGAGCACGCTCACGAGAGCGTCGCGCACCGCTGGATGATTGCGTCCGAGCGCGAAAACGCCCCAGCCGCTGAGGAGATCGAGATAACGATCGCCCTTCCGGTCCCAGAGATAGGGACCAACGCCTCGCGTGAAGCCTACGTCATAGCCAATCGTCTTGAGAACGCGCACCCACATTTCGTTGAGGCGCTTCGCATGCAACGAAAAGCGCTCGCTTTCACGGGCGGCAGCCAGGGCGGCGAGGTCGTAGCGTGGATCGATGCACGTAGAAGTACGGTCCGGAGCGTGAACAGTCATGGGCGCACTCGCTGGCGCAGTCGATGAAGTGGTCATTGGCGGCGCTCCAACCGGGGAAATGGCGGGCAGGCGACAGGGCCCGCGAGGCTCGCCAATTCCGATTGCGCGTCCCGACCGCTTTTGTCAAATGGCCCTCGATGTGGCGCGTGGGCCACAGACCCCCAAAGAACTGTGGGCGGCCTGAATATCTTCGGTTACGGAGCCACTATTTTTTGTGCAATATCGCCGCGCTCGGAGGCGCGCGCGCATCGATTCAGATTGGGCGACAATCGTTTCGATACATCTGCGCATCCGCGCGCATATCCACAGGCATTCGGACGTAGATAAAATTTGCATGTTGGATCACGCGCCGCGAATGATATCTTGCTAAAAGTGATTCATGAGCGATGCGTGGCGATTCGGGTTTTTAGAAAATCGCCGACGCGCGCCAGTCGAATGCTCTGGATCAGCATAGGAGTTGGTCGGTGGGCGCTAAAGTGACTTTTCAGGATGATTTGACAACGAGCGCGACTGAATCGGAAGAATCCGTTCTCGAATTGGTCGAAGTCGCGGGCTACATAAAATGGTTTGATGTCGCGAAGGGCTACGGTTTTGTGGTCCCCGACGACGGTACCGCAGACATACTTCTACATGTCACGATTCTCCGGCGCAGCGGACTGCAGACCGCTTTCGAGGGCGCGCGCATTGTCTGCGAAGCCCAGAAGCGCGCGAAGGGCATGCAGGTTTTTCGGGTCGTGGCGATGGACGAGTCGACCGCAGTGCATCCTTCGCAGTCGTCTGCGGGGCGCACCCACGCCCAGGTCGTTCCGACGAGCGGCTATGAAATTGCGATCGTCAAATGGTTCAATCGCGTGAAGGGATTTGGATTTCTCACGCGAGGCGAAGGCACTGAAGACATTTTCCTGCATATGGAGACGGTGCGCCGTTACGGCATGACTGAACTTAAGCCAGGCGATAGCGTGCTCGTACGTTACGGCGGAGGCCCGAAGGGCCTGATGGCGACCGAAGTGCGGCCGCTGGAGGCGAAAAGCGCCCCTTCGCACTAACCGCTGCGCACAAAGCTCTTTGGAAGGATTCCTGGTGAGAGCGGCGCAAATCTTCCAGCTACTGATCATCTCCTTCTTGCTGGCGCTCTCTGCGTCGACAGTAGTGCGCGCCGATCCCGCCACTGAAATCGCGCGCATCACGACGGCGACGGGCGAGCACGACTTCCATGTCGAAATCGCCGACACGCCAAAGGTCCGCGCCCGCGGTTTGATGTTTCGCAAGTCGATGCCGGAGAATTACGGCATGCTGTTCGACTTCGGGGCCGAACGGCCAGTCTCGATGTGGATGAAGAACACTTATATTCCGCTCGATATGGTTTTCATCGGTCGCAATGGACGGGTGGTGGGCGTAGCGGCTGACACTGAACCTTTGTCCGAGCGCATTATAACGTCGCCCGAGCCCGCCTATGCCGTGCTCGAGCTGAACGCGGGCGCGGCGCGACGCATTTCTCTCGCGCCCGGAGATCGAGTCCGGCACCGCATGTTTGGGCCATAATCCGCCTTCCCTTGTGAGGAGCGGGCTTGCGTGGTAGCGAAATTTGAGCGAGGGCAGGGCCGCCGTAGGCGCGGCTTGTTCGGCGGGGTATGGCGCAGCCTGGTAGCGCGGAAGTTTTGGGTACTTCAGGTCGCAGGTTCGAATCCTGCTGCCCCGACCAGCGCGAACGCCGCCGCTGCCACTTTCTCACGAAGCGCTTCCGAGCGCAGCGTCAACGACGAGGCCATATGACAGCACGCATCTACCTTCCCGCGCCGAGCGCCACTCAGTCCGGCCCGGGGTCGGACATGTGGCGCCTCGATTTTGAGCCGGAGCTTCCGCGCAGCATCGAGCCGCTCATGGGCTGGACGAGCTCGGCCGACATGCGGCAGCAGGTCAGACTCAATTTCGCGACTAAGGAGGAGGCGATCGCTTACGCGGAGCGCAACGGTCTCGCCTATCGCGTCGAGGAGCCGAAGCCCAATCTCGCGGCGCGCCGCGGCGTATCCTATTCAGATAATTTCAAAACGAGCCGCATCGGACTCTGGACTCACTGAGTCTCTTTCGGCCCCGTAGCTCAGCCGGATAGAGCAACTGCCTTCTAAGCAGTAGGTCGCAGGTTCGAATCCTGCCGGGGTCGCCATATATGACTTCCCTGTCGGGCGTCGTCTGGCGCCGCGTTGGCCGAGGTGATACGGTCCGCGGCGCAAGCTGCGCCGTCGATGGCTCCGTAGCTCAGCCGGATAGAGCAACTGCCTTCGAAGCAGTAGGTCGCAGGTTCGAATCCTGCCGGGGTCGCCAGTCGGAGTTAAGTCGACGGGGGACAGGCGCATGCGGCTTTATCCCCAGTGTGCAAGAGTCATCGCCGGCGCGCTCGCCGCCGCCGTCCTGCTTCTATCGCCGTTCGACTCCTTGGCTCAGGGCGATTTTTTCGAATTCCTCTTCGGACCCAGTCAGCCTTATTACGGGTATCCTTCCCGGCCTTCCTGGCGCGTGATGCGCCCGCGCGCGCCTCGGCGGCCTGTCCATTATGCCAATCCCGACCCCTTGCGCGCCGACACAGACTCGATGTCCGGTGGGGGCTACTGCGTGCGCGCCTGCGACGGCTATTATTTTCCACTGATCAAATCTTCGGTGATTTCTGGCCAGCAGTCCTGTCAGTTTGCTTGTCCAGCGACGCGGGTCCAACTCTATGAGGGCCCGAGCATCGAAGAGGCGCGCAACGCCAAAGGGGAGCGCTATACGTCGCTTTCGACGGCGTTCAGCTTTCGTGAGAAGTTGACGCCGGGATGCTCCTGCAATGAACCGGCGGAATCTCACGATTATTACATTCGGCTCTCCCTTAAGGATCCAACTCTGCGCACGAGCGACATTGTCGTGGGGGAGAAGGGCGCGTTCGTCTATAGCGGCTCCAGCCTGGTGAGCCTCATGCACGCCTCGCGCCAGATCAGGGCGCGGCTTAAAGCTGTGCTGCCGCGCAAATTTACGCCTGTCGATGCGCGCATTTCCCAATCCGAGGAAGACGCTCTCGCATTCAATAAGATCCAGAGACATCCAAAATAGTCGCCGCCGCGGCGTCTCGACGCTTTACAGCCCGCGCACGTCCAGTTATGTGCCGCGCTGGTTTATGACAGTTTTATGACTAAGATTCGGAGGGCGAGCGCGCCATGCTGTCTTGGTTTCAAGCGCTCATGCCGAGAGAAGAGCGCTTCTTCGATCTTTTCGAGCGGCACGCAGAGACGATTGTCGCCGGCTCGCGCGCCTTGCGCGAACTGCTGAATGGCGGCGACCGCGTGCTCGTCTGCAGCCATGAAATCAGCCGTCAGGAACATGAGGCCGACGCCATCACCCGCGAGGCGCATCTGGCGGTTCGCCGCACATTCATCACGCCATTCGATCGCAGCGACATCCGCGACCTGATCACGGCGATGGATGATACGATCGACCAGATGCACCAGACGGCTAAGGCGACGCTGCTTTACGAGACTCGCGATTTTGAACCCGCCATGCGCCGTATGGGCGATATTATCGTCCAGTCGGCGGAGCTCACCCGCAGCGCCATACCCTTACTGCGGACGATGCGCCAGAACGCCGGGAGGCTCAACGCCTTCAGCGAGGAGATCACGCGCATCGAGGACGAGGCCGACGCCATCCACGACCAAGGATTAAAGGAGCTGTTTCAGGCGCACCGCCACAAAGATACGATGGCGTTCATTGTGGGCGCCGAGATCTATGGCCATCTCGAAAAAGTCGTCGACGGCTTTGAGGACGTCGCCGATCGAATCGCCGGCATTGTCATTGAACATACTTAGGGAAGACGCTTGCAGAACCTCTCGTCTCTTCTCCTGGGGCTCATCGCGGTCGCATTAATCTTCGACTTCCTGAACGGTTTGCACGACGCCGCCAATTCCATCGCGACCATCGTTTCGACGCGCGTTCTTCGTCCGCAATATGCCGTGGTCTGGGCCGCCTTTTTCAATTTCATCGCCTTTCTGTTTTTTGGGCTTCATGTGGCGCAAACCGTCGGCGCGGGCATCGTCTCGCCCGATATCGTGGACGATTTCGTCATATTCGGCGCGCTGATGGGAGCGATCATTTGGAACCTGATCACTTGGGGACTGGGCATTCCATCCTCGAGTTCTCACGCCCTTGTCGGCGGGCTCGTTGGCGCTGGCGTCGCCAAGGTGGGCGTGTCGGCGATCGTCTGGAACGGGCTCCTCAAGACGGCGGCCGCAATCGTTTTGTCGCCGGCGCTGGGCTTCGTTTTGGCGCTCGCGCTCATTCTGCTCGTTTCATGGATTTTTGTGCGGCGGACTCCTGGCGGCGTCGATGCGCTGTTCCGCATTCTGCAATTCGCTTCCGCCTCCCTTTATTCGCTGGGTCACGGTGGCAATGACGCGCAGAAAACGATGGGCGTGATCGCCGTGCTTCTCTACGCGCATGGCGCGCTCGGCGGCGAGTTTTACGTGCCTTTTTGGGTCGTCATCCCCTGTCAGGCCGCCATGGGCCTTGGAACCTTATTCGGTGGATGGCGAATCGTGCGAACAATGGGGTCGCGGATCACTCGGTTGACGCCTATGCAAGGGTTCTGCGCGGAGACTGGCGGAGCCATAACCCTGTTCCTGGCGACGGGGTTGGGAATTCCAGTGTCGACGACGCACACGATCACCGGCGCGATCATTGGCGTGGGGGCGTCGCGACGGGTTGCGGCGGTCCGCTGGAACGTCGCGAAGGACATTGTCGTCGCCTGGATCATCACCATGCCTATGGCGGCTTTTTTCGCCGCGACATTCTATGTGCTCGCGAGGTTCGCGGCATGAAGATGCCAAAACCAAAAAAGAAGCGCGAGGGCGCCGCGTCTACGCCGCGCACGCAATATGCGGCATTGCCCTGGCGACTCAATGAGGGGCGTGTGGAGATCATGCTGGTCACTTCACGCGACACCAAGCGTTGGGTGATTCCGAAGGGCTGGCCGATGAAAGGGCGCAAACCGCATATCGTCGCGGCGATCGAGGCCGTGCAGGAAGCCGGGCTAATCGGCAAAGTGGACAAAACCAAGCTCGGAGACTTCGGCTATGAAAAACGCCTCAGCAGCGGCGCGAGCGTCGACTGCCGCGTCGAAGTGTTTTCCATGCGCGTGCAAAAGCAACGCAATCAATGGGCTGAGAAAAAGCAGCGCGCCACGCGCTGGTTCGAATGCTCGGTTGCCGCCGAGCTCGTCGAGGAGCCAGAATTGCGCGATTTGATGGTCGCCTTCTGCGGGGAGCTGTCACAGCAGAAGACGTAGAGCGACTGACTGAGCGATTTTGAGGGGATCACGAATAGGGGCGCAACGCCTGGCGATTTCCTGTGCGATCGATTTTGGCGCAACAAGGAGAGCGGCAGTCTTCCTCTGCGCAAGCGCATCGGCGCGAAGGACCAAATAATTTACAACCGCGGCGGCAGGCCTCGTCGTCGGCGGTGCTCGTCCCTGCGATGTTCTGCGCTTCCACAAACTGGCCGCCAGTCTCCTGCACGAAAATCCGCGAAAGATCTCGCGGATCGAACTTAACCGCCACGCGAGCGCGTCCTTCTCGATGCAGTTCACCAAGCGTCGGCGACCAGAAGATTTCTCCGAGCACGCAAACGCCGCTCGAAGTGAGGGCGCACAAAGCATCGGGGAGAAAGGATAGTCGGAATCGCATGCAATCTTGCGGCGCTCGCAGTGGCGCAGCCGCCTCGGTCATTCGCCAGCCGTCGAGCGGCGTGCGTCCCGTGTCTTTGTGGGGACGCTGATGGTAATCATTGATGAGGCCGTCGGCGACATTGTGTTCCACTTCGCGAATGTCTCGTGCGACTGCGCTGCGCAAATGGCGTGGCGTTCTGGGCGTCCAACTCACGCCATGCGCTCTGGCGATTGTCGCGTCGCCAAATCGGCCGCCGAACATATGCGTGGCCCGCGCCCCGAAAACGCTTGAGTTGATCGACGCCGATGCAGTCGCAATCCCCTGATCGCGACAGGCGCGCGCCAGTTGACGAAAACCAAAAATGCTTTGCGGGTCAATGGCGATCGTCTCAGGGAGACCGGCCGCTGGCCAATCGCCGGAGAGACCGCGCTCATTCATCCAGCGCGCCTTGTCGCAAACGGCATGCAACAGACACAGGCTGAGCGAAACGCGTGAGGGCGGAGCGAGCGAAAGATGAAAGCCCGCAACCATGCGCGTGCTGGCGTCGATCGCCAAAGTCAGCCACGGGCGTCCTGTTTCGCCACTCCGCTCGTCGACGACATAGTCGTCGATTTTCACGTGATCGAAGTAAACGATCTGCAACGGCCGTTCCAGAATGTCGCTCAACCGCATTTGAGCCATTGTCCAATCAATTTGCGCCGCTGGATGTGCCTCGATTGCGGCCCTCGAAATCTCGAAGGCGCTTGCGAATGGTGCGCCAATTGGGTGGGGGCAACAGCTCTTCGTTGCAGCGTCGTTGAACGTCCTCAACCAGGGCTCGGAATCTTGGCCGAAGCGCGTGCGAATAGTAGGCCTTAATCGCCTCTTGAATAAGCTGCTCGCGACGAGGATCGAGACAGCGGGCTCCTTTCGGCCTTCCCACGGGCCGCGTCCAAGGAGCGGTGACGGCCCCGCACGTACGAAAGGTTTTCATCATGCGATAGGCGGTCGCGCGGCTGACGCCCAAGTCTTTTTTTAGCTCCTCGACGATCTCCCTCGAAGGCTTATCCACGGTTTCCGTCAGAAGCTGACGGAGAGCGTCTTCCCGCCGCTTGCAGGATTTCAGACGATGGTCTTCTTCAAAGTTGCCGCTCATTTATTCGCTCTTTTGTTGCTCTTTTTTGGCGACTGTTATTCTCTGAATAGCGTCAACTGGCTCCTGCTCACGCTCAGTTCAGACATAGCGCGGCCGGAGTTACAGAGACGACGCCTGTTTCTTGTAAATGCACGTGCTGCAGCCGTCTCTTCTTGGGAGCGATTCACTTCACGCGCACCGCGTCTTTAACGCCGCTTCCACGGGCCTCCCAGCATTGAGCGAGCATTGTGACAGTCCAAAAAAGCATGAGGTGACAGTGTCGAGCAAATGGGACGCCATATTGACCTTGTCTTTTAGCTTCTCCGCCAGGGTTCTGCGCCTTGGATAGAGATCGCCCCGACTCGGGGAGATCGAGTCGGGACGATCGGGCGCCCGGGGGAGGGAAGAGGACGAATCGCGTTACGGTTAAAGATTGAGCGCTCTGTTCACGGTTGGAATAAAGATCGCGAAGAGAAACACGCAAAACGCGACCCAAAAGGCGACCCAGCCGAGTTCATTGATCGAGTGCAAAGTCTTCATCCGTTCCTCTCATGTGGACTGCCGCGGAACGCTGCCGATCAGCGCTGACTCGATCTTCACCGATTCAATTCGGCGCACAATAGGTATAACTTGCGGCAACATGTCGCAATTTTGACTATATAGCGATTGATATCATTCTAAAATGGAACTGTTTCATATTATAATACATCTAAATGCGACTTAACGCTGCAAATTGACTGACGTATCAAGTTACATACAAAACATAGTCTCAATATTTTAAGCAATTTAATTAGTTCTAAACAGCGTTAAGTACAAATTGTCGCACGATGAATACTATATTGTTCTTTATGCTCACATGATAACGTCTTTCCAGCTGTGAATGCTGCCGCGGCTTGGTTTGCACGTCGCGAGCGGTCAACGCGCAAAGCGATCGTGGCCGCTTCAAGCGGCGGCGATCAGCGCCGTGCGTCGAGAATCGCAGCAACGGGAGGCCCAGCGCCAACCGAGACGACAAACGTCTCGAGCCCAAAGAGGAGAGGCATTGATGAATCTGACGACAGAAAAAGCCGCCGGCGTCGCACGAGCCGGCGAAGTCGATACGATCGTGAACTACAAGCCCGCCTATATCACCATGGGCGTCATGCTGGTGTTCTACGTCGGCATCCGCATCTATGAGCAATATTTTGGATGGAAGGCTGGCCTCGACTCTTTCGCGCCCGAATTCCAGACCTATTGGATGAACTTGATGTGGACAGAGCTGCCGCTAGAGTTCGTCGCCTTCTGCGGCATCGGCGGCTATCTGTGGAAGACGCGCGATCGCAATATCGACGCCGTCGCGCCGCGAGAAGAGATGCGCCGCATCTTGACGCTGATCGGCTGGCTCGCGGTTTACGCCTTCTCGGTCTACTGGGGAGCCTCCTACTTCACCGAGCAGGACGGCACTTGGCACCAGACGGTCATTCGCGACACCGACTTCACGCCGAGCCACATCCTCGAGTTCTACCTCAGCTACCCGATCTACATCATCTGCGGCTGGGGCGCCTTCATGTACGCGCACACGCGCATTCCGCAGTTCGCGAAGAGAATTTCGCTCGCCTTTCTGATGTTCTTCGCCGGGCCGTTCATGATCTTCCCGAACATTGGCCTGAATGAGTGGGGACACACCTTCTGGTTCATGGAAGAGCTGTTCACGGCGCCGCTGCACTGGGGCTTCGTGTTCTTCGGCTGGTTTGCGCTCGCCGTTTTTGGCGTGGCGCGTCAGGTGCTCGACCGCGTGATTGAACTCAGCAAAGAGTACGAGAAGGACGCGCTCGCGCTCTAACGGCGCGCGAACTCGTTCATCAACGCAACAAAAAAACAGGAAAGCGGCCGCCAATCACAGGGCGAAGCCAGGCGGGGCGCCGCTTCCTTTCAGCAGATCAATCATAAGAGAGGAAAACATGTCGGCATCGACTGAAACAGGCTCGCCGGCTGGCAAGACCTGGAAATCGAAGGAAGAGTTTCTCGGCTGCGTCATCCTGACGGACTGGATCCTTCTGGTGATCCTATTCGCCGTGCTGCTCGGCTCTTTCCACATCCACTACATGCTGCTCGCCGGCGACTGGGACTTCTGGATCGATTTTAAGGACCGCCGCATGTGGCCGACTGTGGCGCCGATTGTCGCCATGTGCTTCGCCGCAGCCTCACAATCCTTCTTCTGGACGAGGTTCCGGCTGCCGATCGGTGCCACGACCGTGGTGCTGGCCCTGCTCATTGGCGAGTGGATCAACCGCTACGACAACTTCTGGGGCTGGACCTTCTTCCCGATCAATCTCGTTTTCCCGTCGGCGCTCATTCCCATGGGCTTCTGGCTGGATATCGTGCTGATGATCTCGGGCAGCTGGCTCATCACCGCGGTCGTCGGCGGTCTTGGCTGGGGCCTGTTGTTCTATCCGATCAATTGGCCCGTCTTGGCGCAATATCATCAGGCCGCTGAAATTGACGGCGTGCTGCTCACGCTCGCCGACCTCATCGGCTTCAACTACGTCCGCACCGGCACGCCGGAATATATCCGCATGGTCGAGCGCGGCACGCTGCGCACCTTCGGTAAGGACGTTGTGCCGGTCGCGGCCTTCTTCTCCGGCTTCATCTCGATGCTCGTCTACTTCCTATGGTGGAACATGGGCAAATGGTTCTCGACGACGAAATATCTCGAAATCGAAGAGGTCTAGAACGCCAACGAACAAATCAGACCGGAGCCGGTCCCGGCTCCGGCGGCGAAAGAGAATTCAAGGGAGTAGCTCCAAATGAAAAGCTTGAATATCCAATCGTTGGCCAGATGCGTGACGGCGCGAGCCGTTCGCCTTTGGATCTTCGGATTAGCGGTCGCTGGCGCGATAACCACCTTGCCGGCGGCGACGCCCGCCGCTGCGCATGGCGAACGTTCGCAGCAAGCGTTCCTGCGCATGCGCACGCTCAACTGGTACGACGTCAAATGGTCGAAGACTGAACTCAACGTCAACGACGAGATGGAGCTCACTGGCAAGGTGCATGTGTTCTCCGGTTGGCCGCAGGCTGTCGCCAAACCCGGCGAGTCCTTTCTCAACGTCGGCGAACCCGGCCCGGTTCTGATCCGCAAGAGCGCCTACGTCGGCGAAGTGCCGGTGCCGCGCACCTTTTCCATGGATGTGGGCAAGGACTACGAATATAAGATCGTCCTGAAAGCGCGTCGCCAAGGCCGTTATCACGTCCATGTCCAGATCAACGTCAAGGACGGCGGTCCCATCGTTGGTCCAGGCCAATGGATCACGATCAAGGGCGACATGAAGGATTTCACTAATCCGGTGACGCTCCTTGAAGGCTCGACGATCGATCTCGAGACCTATGGGATCACTTGGACCTACATCTATCACTTCTTCTGGATGGCCGCCGCCACCGCTTGGATTCTCTATTGGTTCATGACCAAGGGAATCATTGTTCGGTATTGGCAGGTCAAGGCAGGCAAAGGCGCAGAGCTCATCGGACAAGACGAGAAGCGGATCGGCGCGATTACCCTTGCCGCCGTTCTGTTGGCTGTGGTCGTCTTCTATGCTGCGGCCAACAAGGAGTTCCCGCGCACGCTGCCGATGCAGGCCGGCTTGCTGACCGGCATCTCTCCAATCGACGAACCGCGGTCGACCGTCGCCGTTCAGTTCAAAGGAGGCTCTTACACGGTGCCTGGCCGCGAACTGCGTATCAGGGTGAAGGTCGCCAATAATGGCAAGGAGCCGGTCAGGCTTGGCGAATTCACTTCCGCCGGTCTGCGCTTCCTCAATCCGGAAATCTTCACGACAAGGCCCGACTTCCCGGATTATCTCCTTGCTGACCGCGGACTTTCCGTGAGCGATCCCAATCCGATTGCGCCGGGCGAGACTCGCGATTTGGAAGTGATCGTGCAAGACGCCCGCTTTGACATCGAACGCCTGTCGGATCTCGCTTATGACACTGATAGCCAGTTCGGCGGACTGCTGTTCTTCTTCAGCCCGTCGGGCGAGCGTCAAAAGGCTGAAGTCGGCGGCCCGGTGATTCCGAGGTTCCAGGCGGGAGCCGCACTCTGATCTTGCAAGCGTCGTTGCGCGCTCTTTGCGAGCGCGTATGAAACCTTGCCCGCCCAAGCTGCTTGGGCGGGCTTTTTGTCGTGAGAGCGGCGCTTCTTCGCCGCCGCTCGAAATCAGCTTCTTTGAAAATAATTACGCTAGTGCGATTTGGCCGCTGGAGGTTCCGCGCGCATCCAACCTTTCGGCAGCTTCATGCGCGCAGCCTTGCAAAGGTCCGCAGGCTCGGAGGTTTTCGCGGCCCTATCCCTTTTGCCCTTAGCCGCCGGCGCGGGGGCGGCCTTATCTCCAAGCGTATAGACCGTTTTGTCCTTGCAGACGTCGGGGCACTTGCCTGTCAGGTCCGACTTGTTTTGGCCGCAGCCCTTGCAGGCGCATGTGGCGTTCGGAAAGTCCTGGCCGCTGGCCGCCAGCGCTGGCTCCACGCCCCCCAGCCATAAGCCGCAGACAACCGCATAAGCGGCAAACTTAAAAACGGCGACCTTCATGCTTCTAATCCTCAAAAACTTCGCGAGACAGGAACCCAGCGTTGAAATGCACCGCGAGCGAGCCGCCTTCAAGAGGCGTTTAGCCGAGCTAACCCCGCCTCGAGATCCGCTTTCAGATCAGCGACGTCTTCGAGTCCGATCGAGAAGCGCAGCGCCGGTCCTTCCGGCGCCCATCGGGTCGCTGTCCTGTATGAAGAGCAATCGAAAGGAAGGACAAGGCTTTCATAACCGCCCCATGAAAAGCCGATTCCAAACAATTCCAATCCGTCAACAAGAGCGGCGACCGCCTTCTTTGATGCTGGCTTAAGGACGACCGAAAAAACGCCAGCGGCGCCGCTAAAGTCCCGTTTCCATAACATATGTCCAGGATGCGTCGGAAGGGCGGGGTGCAGCACGCGCGAAACTTCGGGCCTTGCTTCGAGCCACTGCGCGATGTCGAGCGCGGCGCGCTCCTGTTCGCGCAGGCGCAAGGCCATCGTGCGCAGGCCGCGCAACGCGAGCGAGGCGTCGTCTGGACTGGAGCCCATGCTGAAAGCGTTGAAGGTCGCGCGCAGGCGCTTCGCCCATTTTGAATTGGCGGAAACAAGACCCATGAGGACGTCCGCGTGACCCGAAAGATATTTCGTGCCGGCTTCGATCGCGAGGTCGCAGCCGCGCTCATGCGGCGGGAAGAAAAGAGGCGTCGCCCAGGTGTTGTCCGCGATCACGCAGGCGCCGTGGGCGTGGGCGACGGCGGCGATCGCGGGAATGTCCTGGACTTCCATGCTTTGCGAGCCTGGCGACTCAACGAGGACCGCGGTCGTCTCCGGCCTCACCATCGCCGCGATGTCGCCGCCGATCAGGGGATCGTAATACTCGACCTTCACGCCGAAACGCGTAAGAAGGCTGTCGCAGAATATCCGCGTCGGCTGATAGGCGGAATCGACAATGAGCGCATGCGCGCCGGCGTGCGTCGCGGTCAGAAGCGCCAACCCGATGGCGGCAAGCCCGGAGGGCGTCAGCACAGTATCGGCGGCGCCGGCGATCTCGCTCCAGGCCTGTTCGAGCGCGCGCGTGGTTGGCGTCCCCTTGGTGCCGTAGGTGTATGGTTGGCGCAGCGCCTCGAGAGCGGCGACCGTCGGAAACAGCACTGTCGAACCGCGATAAACGGGCGGATTGACGAAGCCGAAATGATCGAAGGGCGCGCGGCCGGCTTGCGTCACAAGAGTGGCGGGCCTTAATTTGCTCTTTGTTTTTCGCTTTTCTTCGGACATGCAGCCTCTGACAAGTCGCCTTTGCGCGCACGCCGCGCGACCGTAGTATATCCGCCGCCGGATGCCGAGCCCGCTATGATGCGCCGCCAAATTCTCGCCCTCGTTGCGATTTTCGCTGGCGGGTTCATCGCTTTCGACGCACACGCGCAAACGGATGTCGGACCAATGCTCGGTCAGGTCATAAAGCGCGGCTATGTGACCTGTGGCGTGACCGATGCGCCGGGCTTCGCGCAACGCGACGGGGCAGGAGAATGGCGGGGCTTTGACGTCGATTTCTGCCGCGCCGTCGCGAGCGCCGTTCTCGACGATCCCGCAAAGGCGCGCTTCATCGAGCTCTCCCCGAAAGAACGGGCGGCCGCATTGCAGGCGGGGACCGTCGACCTGCTCGCCAGCGCCTCGCCGTGGACCAAGGCCCGCGACACAGGCCAGAAGCTCATCTACGCGGGCGTTTTGCTACATGATGGTCAGGGGTTTTTGGTGCGTCGCCAGCGCAGCTTCGCGTCGGTCCAAGACCTCGACGGCGCATCGATCTGCATTGAGCAGGGAACGCCCTATGAACTTGAGGTCGCCGATTTTTTCCGGGCCCACAAGGCGAAATATGACCCCAAACTGTTTCCAAGCCTGGAGGAAGCGGCAAAGGCCTATGACGCGGGCAAATGCGACGCGCTGACGGCCGACGTTTCGACGCTGTACGGCGTTCGAACAGCGCTGACAGCGCCCGCGGACCACGCCGTGCTGCCCGACCTCCTCTCCAAGGCGCCGCGCGGTCCGCTCGTGCGGCAAGGCGACGATCAATGGCTTAACATCGTCCGCTGGACGCTTTTTGCGATGATCGACGCCGAGGAGTTGGAAGTATCGAAGGCGAACGCCGACGCCGCCTTAACCTCCGAGAATCCGCAAATCCGTCGACTGCTCGGCGTCGACGGCGCACATAGCGACGATCTCGGTCTCTCTCAGGACTGGGCCTATCGCATCATCAAGCACGTCGGCAATTACGCCGACGTTTTCGAACGCAATCTCGGGCAGGGGGCGCCCTTCGCCATGGAGCGACGGCTGAACGCATTGTGGACCAAAGGCGGACTGATGTATGCGCCGCCAGTTAGATAGTCCGCTGGACTTTCTCCCACCATTCCGCCAGCGCCTGACGTTCTGGCGCGACATCTTCCGCCAGCGGCCCGGCGAAGGCGCGCCACTCCTCCCGATAGTGGGGGGACACTGCCGCGATCACCGGAACGCGCGCCGTCATTGCCGCTCGAAACGCGTCGCAGAGCCCGCCGCGGCCAGCCTCCTGTTTGGAGAACTTGCTGATGATGATCAATTGCGCGCCGCCCCGCGCCGAACGCTCGATCGCCGCGCAGGCGAGCGCCAACTCGCTCGTGTCGAGATTGCAGGCGACCGAACCGGGACCAAGGTCTTGGGAGATCGGATAGTAGGCGCCGGTCGCGACGTCGCGCAGCATGATTCCCGATCGGCCCGAAGAATCTGCGCCGCGAGTCTGAGTTACGCCGCCGACCCGAACGCCGCTTTTCATCAGTTCTTCAGCGAAGGCCTGCATCAGCGACTGGACGCGCGCGCTGTCCTCGGCCGGAAGCGCCGCAATGCGCGTCCATCCGGACGTAGCCGTCAGCGGGGCGCCGCTCAAAACTTCAGATTCTTCGTCTGGAATGGTCATCGAATCCTCGCCGGGCGCTCAGAAAAAGCCTATGTTTTAGCTGGCGCGGTGAGCCTCTTGTTTATCAGAGCGCGCGGCCGATTTTAAATAGAGCGTCTAAGAAATCGACGTGAACCGCAGTGGGCGATCATTCACCTAAACCGCCAGCCGCTCAGAGCTCCGCGCCGTCGGGCTCGATCGAAGCCTTCCTGGAGAAGGCGCGACGCGTCACGGAGTCCGCCTCGCGCGGCAGACTGATTTTCGCGCTCGACGCGACAATGAGCAGACAGCCGACCTGGAACATGGCGCAATCGATTCAGGGCGAGATGTTTCGCACGACCGCCGCGCAGGGCGGACTTGACGTTCAACTCGTCTATTTCCGCGGTTTCGGAGAATGCCGCGCGTCTCGCTTTGTCTCCGGAGGGGAGGGGCTCGGCGCGCTGATGTCGCGAATCTCCTGCCGGGGAGGCCGAACGCAGATCGAGAAGGTTCTGCGTCATGCTCTCAACGAGTCGCGCGCGGCGCGCGTCGGAGCGCTCGTCTACATTGGCGACGCCATGGAGGAGCGGGTCGACTCTCTTGCGGCTGCGGCTGGGGAGCTAGGGCTCCTCGGCGTCAAGACATTCATGTTTCAGGAAGGCCAGGACGCGACCACGCAGCACGCCTATCGTGAGATCGCGCGCCTGACGGGCGGGGCCTATGCGACGTTCGACGCCACGGCGCCCCGCCGCCTGGCCGAGTTGCTCGCCGCCGCGGCGGCCTATGCCGTCGGCGGCAGACTGGAATTGGAGCGGCGCGCTGGCGAAGGCGAGGACGCGGCGCGCCTGCTTCTGTCTCAGATCGGTTGAGGATAAGAGGATGCCCATTTTGATCGGACTGATCGCCCTGGTCCTGACAATCTTGGCGCTCAATGCCTATACCAAGACATCGCCAGCGCTATTGGCGATCATTCTCAAGCGCGGCGGCGGATTTCTCGCCATGGCGCTCGGCGGGCTGCTTCTCGCGCGCGGGCGCCTCGACCTCGGCATGGCGCTTTTAGGTTTCGGCGTGTGGCTCATTGGGATCGGCGGAAATCCGCTTCGCGGTTTCCGCAATGCCGGCGCCGGTGGCGTATCGCGGGTTCGATCGGCAATGATCGAGATGGAGCTCGACCACTCCACCGGGGCGATCCGTGGCGTCATCCTGGCCGGCCAGCACGAGGGCGCGCCTCTTGATTCATTGACGCGGCCCGCCTTGCTAGAACTCTACAGCGTTTGCCGGCGCGACGATCCTGATGGCGCGAAGCTTCTAGAAGCTTATCTTGACCGCCGATTTTCCGGATGGCGTTCGACAAGCGATGCGCACGCGGACTCTGGGAGTTTCCGCTCGGGCCAGCGCAACGCGCGTCATCCTGGCGCGATTTCGGAAGACGAGGCTTACGAAATTCTCGGTCTCAAGCGTGGCGCCGCGGCGGCGGACATTGCGCGCGCTCACCGCGATCTGATGAAAAAGCTTCATCCAGATCTTGGCGGGACGACGGATCTGGCGGCCCGGGTAAATGAAGCCAAGGACGTCCTGATGCGGCGTCATCAGCACTGAAGCGCGCCGCTCGCCGCCGTAATCATGGTCCCAGGTGGTGGACATGTCGCTTTTTCAGTTCTTTGTCGTGAAGCAGGCGAAGCCGGAGCGCTTGAGCGCCTTGCACGCCGATTGCGCAACATCTTCATCAAGCCCGGCGAAACGCGCCCGGTAGAGCGTCTCGGATCCCTTTTGCACTTTCTCGGTGAACGCCTTGGCGGTGGCGGGAAAGCCTTGAAGTTGGCTGCGCGCGCGAACGAGCAGCTGGTTGGCTTTTTCCTGGTCTTCGGTGGCGCCCACCTGGATCATCCATCCGGGGCGAGCAGGACGCGCGGCTTCGGCCTTAGCGCCGGTCTGTGATTTGGGTTCGTTCCGTATGGC
This sequence comes from Methylocystis sp. B8, assembly GCF_005771425.1. Lineage (GTDB taxonomy): Bacteria > Pseudomonadota > Alphaproteobacteria > Rhizobiales > Beijerinckiaceae > Methylocystis. The sequence goes on from NZ_VBTZ01000009.1 coordinate 81,339, forward strand.
TGAAGGGGTTGTGGATACGACGGTGACGTCGATCTTGCGCGCGCCGCTTGTCGTCGATCCATCTCGCGCGGCGACCGGCGTTGCGCCGCGCCCGTGAGCGCTCGGTGAGACGCCCTTGCGTTCGCTGTCGCTCGCATCGGCGGTGCGCTTCTGACCGCCAGAGACGAAGGCGGGCCGAACAGCGGGTCGCTCGGCGCCCTCCTGCTGTGGGATCGCCGCCGGCGGGCGAGGGCTGGCCTGAGGGCGGGCGAATGGCGTGGGCTCCTCCGCAGCAAGCTCTTCCTGAGGCTCAGCGTAGGCCAGCCGCTCTGTCGCGACCTGCTGAGCGCGCTCGGCGGCGCGCTCGGCGCGCTGCGCCTGTTCGTAAGCGCGCCGTTCTTGCGTCTCGATCGTGCGCGCGTCCTCGGTGATCGCCGCAGCGGTTCTCACAGGAGAGCCGCCATCGATGTTTTCCTCGATCAGCCCCGCCATCACCCGATCTCGGGCATAGGCGGTCCGACCGCCCATCACCACAGCTACGATGTGATGGCCGCGACGGCGTACCGAAGTTAAAAGATTAAAGCCGGATGCGCGGGTGTAGCCGGTCTTGATGCCGTCCATGCCCTCAACCTGGCCGAGCAGATGATTGTGATTTCGGTGCAGCTCGCCGTTGTAGGCGAAGCTCGGCGTCGAGAAATACCGGTAGTAGCGGGGGAAGCGATCCTGAATGGCGCGTCCGAGCACTGCGAGGTCGTAGGCGGTCGTCACCTGATTTGGATCGGGAAGGCCGGAGGCGTTCTCATAGTTCGTGTTCCGCATGCCAAGCGCACGCGCCTTGCGCGTCATCATCTGCGCGAAACTATGTTCGTCGCCAGCAATGTTTTCTGCGACCGCGCAGGCGATGTCGTTAGCGGATTTGGTGACCACCGCCTTGATCGCATTGTCGACGGTGATCGTCTGGCCAGGTCGTAGCCCCAGTTTTGAGGGCGCCTGCGCCGCGGCGTGCTGCGAAATCATGAGCGGCGAATCCAGGCGCAACCGCCCTTTTTCGAGTTGCTCGAACAAAAGGTAAAGCGTCATCACCTTCGTGACCGAGGCGGGATGACGCAGTTCGTGCTCCGAACGGGCAAACAGCGTATGGCCGCTGTTAGCGTCGACCACGATTGCCGAAAAACCTCGATGCTCGCCGATGATGTCGTCGTTGCCCGCATTGGCTCGCGTCCGCGCGGCGGAGTGACGCTCCTCACCATCGCCACGATGGCGGACATAGTCGCGGTAATCTGCGCGGTGATACGGGCCCCAACCATGGCGGCGCGCTTCAGCGGGGATTGTCGTCGCGCCAATTAGGACAGCACTCGTCGCAAAGATGGCCGCGAGGGAGCGGGGCCGCGCGATGCGGTCCAACAAACTCGATCTCAGCATAAACGCCTCTTAAACTTCGCCCGCTCCATGACGCGCCCCGCCGCCCTGAGGCGCAGAGAACGACAATTGGGGTACACTATGGGATTGCAGTTACTTGGGAGTTAAACGGAAACGCTAGCGATGGCTATTTTGCACCGCAACATTTCGATTGACTTTATTTTGTGCATTGCATATAAATCAATCGTCAGCGGGCGCTAGCGCCGCATTGGGCGCTTTGCGCCAAAGTCATGAGGGCGAACCCATGGTAGCTAACTTCGATAACGTTCAGAAGATCGGAAAAGAGCAGTTCGAGGCCGTTTCCGCCGCCGCCGCTGCGGTGACGAAAGGCTGGCAGAGCATTGCCGCCGAGACCACCGACTATTCCAAGAAATCCTTCGAGAAGAGCCGCGTTCTTGCTGAAAAGCTGATTGCGGTCAAGAAGTTGGACGAAGCCTTACAGCTTCAGTCGGACTTCGCGAAGAGCACCTATGAGGACTTCCTCGCCGAAGCGACGAAGATTGGCGAGCTCTATACCTCGATCGCCAAGGAAGTTTTCAAGCCGATCGAGTCGGCGGCAAAAGCCTACAGCCCTGCCGAGTAATAGGCGCTAAGAGCGTTCGTCCGACGCGGCTAGGATTTTGAGCCCGGGGAGGCGGGGCCTCCGCCGGGCTTTCGGCTTAACGCAGTTTCGCCGCTTTTCGCTGAGACTTTTTGTCCAGCGAGCGGGAACGGGCGACTTTATCTCAGGAGCAATCACGTGAGTCATAAAAAGCCGGCTTTTGCCGGCGCGTTGTTTGGCGCTTTTGTTTTGAGCGTTCCCTTGTCTCCGGCGTCTGCGGAGGATTTGCGGGTCGGATGTTCCCTGGTCCGCACCTATGACGGCTCGGAAGTAAGCATGGTGATCGATCAGGTTCGCTCGAGCGTCGGCGAGAGCGAGGCAAACGCGCTCCACGCCAAATATGTCGGGCTGAGAAACGACTGCAGCTCCAATCAAAAAGCCTTTCGCGTGGTCCGTCTTTCTCCCGCGATGCACAGGCTCCTCAACGAATATGGCGTGGACGTTCGCCGCTTCACGTTTTAAGCGGGAGCTTATGCTTGCCCCGGCCTGAACCATCAGGCGGGGCGCTGCTTTATGCGCAATCTGGGGAAGAGGCCGCGCGCGGAGTTTCGCTAAGAGACGCGAAACTGTAAAATTCATTTCGAATCCGCACCCACCCTTAGGCGCCAGAATATGCCAGCCGCTGAAGCCGGCTTCATTCATCTGCATGTCCACACCGCCTATTCGCTGCGTGAGGGCGCGCTTACGCTTGGCAAGCTCATCGACATGGCGGCGCGCGATCAACAGCCGGCGCTCGCCGTAACCGACACCAACAATCTCTTCGCTGCGCTCGAATTTTCGGAGAAGGCCGCGAAGGCGGGAATTCAGCCGATCGCCGGCGTGCAGCTTCGCGTGGATTTCGGCGATGGCAAGGGCGCGGCAGGCGCGGCGAGAGACGATCGCTTCGCCAACATAGTGCTCCTCGCCAAGACCGAAACGGGCTACCGCAATCTCATGCGACTCGGCTCGCGCGCCTTTCTTGAGACGGAGCAGGGCGATGAGCCGCGTGTGACGCTGGACGCGCTCGGCGCTGACGCTGAGGAGCTCATCGCGCTGACGGGGGGAGCGGATGGCGCGTTAGACCGCGCCTTGGCGGAGGGCAGACCGGAACAAGCGCGCGCGCGCCTCGCCGCGCTCGAACGCCTGTATGGCGACCGGCTTTATGTCGAAATTCAGCGCCACAATTTGCCGTCCGAGAGGGAGGTTGAGCCGCAGCTGCTCGATCTCGCCTATCGCCGCGGTCTGCCGCTTGTTGCGACAAATGAGCCCTACTTCGCGCAGCCCGCCGATTTCGAAGCCCATGATGCGCTGCTGTGCATTGCCGAAGGCGCCGTGACGAGCGCCGATCAGCGGCGGCGCGTTTCTCCGGAGCATTATTTCAAAACCCGCGCGCAAATGCGCGCGCTTTTCGCCGATCTCGAAGAGGCGACCGCCAACACGCTGGAGATTGCGCGCCGCATCAGCTTCAGGCCGCAGACCCGCAAGCCGATCATGCCGCGCTTCGTTCAAGAGACGCGAGACGCGCATTCTCTCGACGAGATCGAGGCGCAAGAGCTGCGCTGTCAGGCGACCGAGGGACTGGAGCAGCGCCTCGCCGCCCATGGGCCGGCGGAAGGCCGGACGCGCGAGGAATACGCCGCGCGACTCCACTTCGAACTTTCAGTCATCGAGAAGATGCGCTTTCCAGGTTACTTCCTCATCGTCTCGGACTTCATCAAATTCGCGAAGTCTCAAGGGATTCCGGTGGGGCCAGGGCGAGGCTCGGGCGCAGGCTCGCTTGTCGCCTATGCGCTCACCATCACCGACCTCGATCCCATCCGCTTCGGGCTCTTTTTCGAGCGCTTCCTGAACCCCGAGCGCACCTCCATGCCGGATTTCGACGTGGACTTTTGCCAGTCCCGTCGCGGCGAAGTGATCGACTATGTGAGGCGCCGCTATGGCGCGGAGCGCGTCGCGCAGATCATCACCTTCGGCTCATTTTTGGCGCGCGGCGTCCTGCGCAGCGTCGGCCGCGTGCTCGAAATGCCGCTTGGGCAGGTCGACAAGCTCGCAAAGCTCGTTCCGCAAAATCCAGCGAAGCCCGTCACGCTCGCCGAAGCGCTCGCGAGCGAGCAGAAGTTGCGCGAGGCCGTTGAAGAAGACGAACGCGTCAGCCGTTTGTTCAAAATCGCCGGCTCGCTTGAGGGACTATATTCCAACGCCTCGACCCACGCCGCCGGCGTCGTCATCGGCGATCGGCCCCTGCATGAGGTGACGCCACTTTATCGCGATCCCAGGTCCGATATGCCGGCGACGCAGTTCAACATGAAGTGGGTTGAACCCGCCGGCCTTGTCAAATTCGATTTCCTAGGCCTCAAGACGCTGACGGTCATCTCGACCTGCATTTCGCTGCTCGAAAAACGGGGGATTTCTCTTAATCCCAGCGCCATTCCACTCGACGATGAGCCGACGTTCGAGCTCTTGCGCCGTGGAGAGACAGTCGGCCTCTTCCAAGTGGAAAGCGCGGGCATGAAAAAGGCGCTTGTCGACATGCGCCCGGACCGCTTTGAGGACCTTATCGCGCTTGTCGCGCTCTATCGGCCGGGCCCCATGGCGAATATCCCGACCTATTGCGCGCGAAAGCTCGGCGACGAGCCCATCGAATATGACCATCCAGAACTAGAGCCGATCCTGAAAGAGACGTTCGGCGTCATCACTTATCAGGAGCAGGTACAGCAAATCGCCAAGGATCTCGCCGGCTATAGCTTGGGGCAGGCGGATATTCTGCGTCGGGCCATGGGAAAGAAGATCAAGGCGGAGATGGACGCGCAGCGCGAACGCTTCGTCTCCGGCGCAACGGAGCATGGCATCCCGAAATCCACGGCGGATGCGATTTTCAACGCCTGCGCCAAGTTCGCCGAATATGGATTTAACAAGTCCCACTCGGCGCCTTACGCTCTCATCACCTATCAGACAGCCTATCTGAAGGCCCATTATCCGGCCGAGTTCCTCGCCGCCTCGATGACCTTCGACAAGAGCCAGACCGACAAGCTCTCCGAGTTTCGAGACGAAGCACGGCGAATGGGCATCGCTGTCGAACCGCCATCGATCAATCATTCGGGGGTCGATTTCGACGTTGCGCGCGGCGCCGATGGGAGGCTCGCGATCCGCTATGCGCTTTCCGCGATCAAGGGCGTTGGCGAAGCGCAGGCCGAGTCGCTCGTGCGCTCGCGGGGAGACCGACGCTTTGCGAGTCTTGCCGATGTCGCGAGGCGACTGAATCCCCGTGAAGTGAATAAAAAGACGCTCGAGAGCCTCGCCGCCTGCGGAGCGTTCGACGAGGTCGAACCCAATCGCGCCCGGGCTTTCTCCGCGATCGAGCCGATGCTGGCCGCCGCCAACCGGCACGCCGATGATCGGCAGGTCGGACAAAACGCGCTATTCGGCGAAGCCGAGCCGGCGGATCTCGCGGTTCCAAAAACGCCGCCCTGGCCAGCGGCGGAGACATTGCGGCGCGAGTATGAAGCCGCTGGCTTCTTCCTCTCGGGCCATCCCCTCGACGCTTACGCTGGGCTTTTGCCTAAACTGCGCGTGTCGCGCTGGAGCGAATTCGCGGCCTCGGTCAAGCGCGGCGCGACCGCCGGCCGACTCGCCGCCGTGGTTTTGGATCGGGCCGAGAAGCGCACCAAGTCCGGCTCCAAAATGGGCATCGTGCAGCTTTCGGACGTGAGCGGCCAATATGAGGCGATCCTCTTCCAGGAAGGGCTGACGCAATATCGCGATCTCTTGGAGAAGGGCACGGCGCTGCTCATCACCCTCTCCGCGGCTGTCGAGGGCGAGGATGTTCGCGCGCGCATCGTCACCGTCGAACCCTTGGCCGCCGCAGCGGTGCGCGCACAGAAGGGCCTGCGCGTCGTCGTCGGAGATGAGGGTCCGCTCGACAGGATCAAGACGCGGCTAAGCGGGCGAGGCGAGGGCGAGGTGTCGATCCTCCTGAAGCGCGACGCGGGACAGGAGGAGATTGAGATTCGCTTGCCTGGGGGCTATTCGGTCAATCCGGAAGTCGCGGGGGCGCTGCGCGCCATACCCGGCGTTTTGGAGGTCGAGTATCTTTGATACAAGCTCAACTTAAGCTATAACTTTAAGCTATAACTTATTGTTATTTATTATAATTTCATACTAGATCAGCGTGGGCGCGCTCGTTCTTAACTTTTTCTTGTGGAGCGTTTGGAACAAATAACCGCCAAGTTCGTTGAGCGGCCATCAGCGTAAAGTTGCAACCGTTCCCTACTCGCGGGAGACATCCATGGACGCGACGCTCTCTACTGCGGCCGCCCTCATCGGCGCGCCCAATGCGCAATTCATCGCCCTACTGTTCATCGGCGGCGCGATCGGGTGGTGCGCGACGAAGCTTTCGCATGTGGACGTCCAGTCAGGCGCCTTGCTGCTCGCGGCCGTCACGGGGGCATGGCTTGCCGCCGAGTTCGCGGTTGGCGCCGGCGTCGGGCAACGCTGCGCCGACGCCGTATTGATCGCTGGCGCGATCGGCGCGGCGCTGTTCTGCCTCGCTTGGCGCGCGTTGAGGTATTTCGATGGACCGGGCCACATTGCCGTTCGTCCTTGATGCGCCTAGCTTGGTGGGAGAGGAGTCTCTCTGCCTTTGACCGTGCTCGATATCTTGAACGACGATCCCCGGAATAAGCGGGCGGCGGCGCCTATCCGTCATCCCGAAAAAGCGGGCAGGCCCGATGCGCCCATCCTGCGCAAGCCGCCTTGGATTAGGGTAAAAGCGCCAGGTTCAAAGGCGTGGGCGGAGACAAGCGGGCTCTTAAAGGACGCTGGCCTTGCAACGGTCTGTCAGGAGGCCGCTTGCCCCAACATTGGCGAATGCTGGGAGAAGAAGCACGCGACCTTCATGATCATGGGCGAGATCTGCACGCGCGCATGCGCGTTTTGCAATGTCGCCACTGGGTTGCCGACGCCGCTCGACCCGAGCGAGCCGAGGAGGGTTGCGGAAGCTACGCGCGCTCTCGGCCTCTCGCATGTCGTCGTCACCTCGGTCGATCGCGATGATCTCGATGACGGCGGCGCCAGCCATTTCGCCGAAACCATCGCCGCCATCCGGTCGACCTGTCCGGACACGACGATCGAAGTGCTGACGCCAGACTTCCTGAGGAAGCCTGGAGCGCTGGAGCGGGTGGTCGAAGCGGGGCCCGACGTCTTCAACCATAATCTCGAGACCGTGCCGTCGCTCTATGTCACTGTCCGGCCCGGCGCGCGCTATTTCCACTCGCTGCGGTTGCTTCAGCGCGCCAAGGAGCTGAACCGATCGCTTTTTACTAAGTCCGGCATCATGGTGGGGCTTGGCGAGAGCCGGATCGAAGTGATGCAGGTGATGGACGACATGCGTTCCGCCGACGTCGACTTCATCACGATCGGCCAATATCTCCAGCCGACGCGCAAGCACCACGCCATCGACCGCTTCGTGACGCCCGAGGAGTTCGACTCCTTTAAGACGCTCGCCTACGCCAAGGGCTTTCTCTATGTCGCGTCATCGCCGCTGACCCGTTCCTCGCACCACGCGGGCGACGACTTCGCTAAATTGCGCCAGGCGCGTCAGCAGCGGATCGCCGCAAGCGGGGCAGAAGGGGCGTAGTCCCTCCCCTTGACGGGGAAGGTGGTTCGCGAAGCGAACCGGGTGGGGTGAACCGCGTAGTGAACCGAAGCCACCCCCACCCGCTCGCCCTCGGCGAGCGACCTCCCCGCAAAGGGGGAGGTTAGAGCGCGGGTTCAGTTAAGCCCCAAGCGCCGTCGAAATCTCCGCCAGAGTGGCGCGCTCGGCGTCGCTGACTTTCACGCCGCCGAAGCCTAAGAAGCCGCCTTCGACGCCGGCCTCGGCGACGAGATTGGCGATATGGTTGAGCCAGTTCTTGAAGGCCCTCGACTCATTGGGCGCCTTGGAATCGAGAATCGAGGCGGTGCGACGCAACTCGCCGAGCGCACGGTCCTTGAACTCGTCCACCTTGGCACCGTCCACCACGCCCTTCACGCCGTCACGGGCGGCCATGCGTCCCTCCGGCGTTAAAAGATCATTGACGACCGCCTTTATCAGCGCATCCGCTTTCGGATCTGACTTGGCGGCGGCCAAAGCCTTGGCGCTGGCGAACCCCTCCTGCAACGTCCCGATCAAGCCGCTGGGGTCCCCGGCGCTGACCGCGAAGCCGGCAAGCAGCGGCGATTCCAAAACTTTCTTCCATTCGTCGGCCGAGAAACTCGATTTATCCGCCATAGTGTCCTCCCTGCGATGCAGCGCCTATCAGCAGCCAGCCAGAACTCGCCGACAGAACTGCTCTCGGGCGCGATTGTTCCGGCCGAGTGTAAGGCCGGCTTTTGCCGCCGCCGTCGATGAATTAGAAGCTTCGGCTCATGAAGAGTTTCCGCAACCGTCGCCATGTGCCCCACAGCGCCCAAGAAATGTTCGCGCTGGTCCGTGACGTCGAATCCTATCCGAAGTTTGTGCCGCTCTGCGAGGCTATCCGCATCCGCCGCCGGTCGGAAATCGCGCCGGGGGTCGAGCTGTTGTTCGTCGAGATGCAGGTCGGCTTCAAAGCGATCTGCGAGCGCTATGTGAGCCGCGTCTGTTGCGACTCCAACAAACTGGACATCAGGGTCGAGTGTACCGAAGGACCGTTTCGGAAGCTCGACAATCGCTGGACCTTTCGCGACGAGCCGGGAGCGAGCGAGGCCGCGCCCAAATCAACGGTCGATTTTTTCATCGCCTATGAATTCAAGAGCGCGGCGCTGGGCCTGCTGATGGGTGCGATGTTCGACAGGGCGTTTCACAAATATGCGGACGCCTTCGCCAAACGGGCGGACGAAGTTTACGGCCGCCGCTGAACAGCGTTGACGGCTTCGATCATGATGTCCAGCGCTTGCAAGACGGAGGCGGCGCGGATTTCGGCGCGAGAGAGCAGTCCATAGCGCCGCTCGATAAAAGAGACATCGCCGCCGCGGCGGGCGCAGGCGAAATGAACGAGCCCCACGGGCTTTTCCGTCGAACCGCCGCCGGGCCCAGCGATGCCCGTGACCGCAACCGCGACATCGGCGAGAGATCGATCGATTGCGCCAAGCGCCATCGCACGGGCGACTTCGGCGCTCACGGCGCCATGCGCTGCGATCAGCTCCTTGGGCACGCCCAGCATCTCGCATTTGGCGGCGTTCGAGTAGGTGACGAAGCCGCGGTCGAACACGTCCGAAGCGCCGGCGATTTCCGTGAGCGCCGCGGCGACGAGTCCGCCGGTGCAGGATTCGGCCGTCGCCAGCCGCAGCCCCTTGGCGCGGGCGCTGTCAAGGAGCGTATTAGCTTTTACGTATGCCGTATTATTATCCATTACGTATCTCATAAATCATGATTACGTTGTTCATAAATTGCCTGTCGGTTTGGCGCGCAGCGCCTTTACGTCGCCGCGCTGTTTCTTGCCGGCAAGCCGCCTGAGTTTTGACGCAAGCGTCGGCCGGGTTTTCTTGCGCGGCGGCGGGGGAGGTTCGGCGGCCACGCGGATAAGCGTCACGAGACGATCGAGCGCGTCCGCGCGATTGCGCTCCTGTGTGCGATGGCGGCGCGCATCGATCAGGATCACGCCTTCCTTGGTCAGACGGCTGCCGGCGAGCCGCATGAGGCGCGCTTTCACATCATCCATCAGACTGGGCGAATTACGGGCGTCGAACCGGAGCCGCACGGCCGTTTCGACCTTCTGCACATTCTGGCCGCCTGGCCCCGAAGCGCGCGCAAATTCCTCCACGATCTCCCAATCGTGGAGCGCGATTCGATCGGTCACGCGGATCATGGCTGGCCTCGGCTAAACAAAGCGGATTTATAGCAGGTCGCGCGGCCCGGTCGTCACTGCGCGTCTAGTCGCCAGATTTTCCTTGTCGCTTCCCACCAATGGGCGGAGAAAAGCGGACACTGATCTGGATCGTCTTCAATCCCGTTGGATTTGCCTTGCCAGCTTGTCAGCCGCGCAGCCGATGATTCCCCCTGGAGAAGCTCTACGTTGACCATCACCATTACCGCCTTTGAACGATCGCCCGATGGCGGCAAGGGGCTGGCGCGTGATACGCGCGTTCGCTGGGCGCTTGAAGAAGTGGGCCAACCGTACGAGGTTCGCCTTGTTTCGTTCCTTGCGATGAAGGAACCCGCGCATCTGGCGCTTCATCCTTTCGGCCAGATTCCAACCTATGAAGAAGGCGATCTCGCCCTGTTCGAGACAGGGTCGATCGTTTTCCATATCGCCGAGCGCCATGCGGGCCTGCTGCCGCACGACGCCAATGCGCGGGCGCGCGCGATCACATGGATGTTTTCTGCGCTCAACACGGTTGAGCCGCCGATCCTTGAACTCGCAACGACCAGACTGCTCGAAAGCAACAAGTCCTGGTATCCGGAGCGTCTGCCTCTTGTCGAGGATCGTGTGCGCTGCCGGCTGAATCAGCTTTCCGCGCGCCTGGGTAATGCCGATTGGCTCGATGGCGCCTTTAGCGCGGGCGACCTGATGATGGTGTCCGTGCTACTCAGGCTGAAATCATCGGGCATTCTGAACGAATTTCCGAATCTGGCCGCCTATGTCGCCCGTGGCGAAGCGCGGGCCGCCTATAAGCGGGCTTTCGCCGCGCAATTAGCGGTCAACGCCGGCAGACCGCCTACTGGTTGATTGAGGTCTGTCCCGGACTCGAAGTCGTCATCCGAATTTTGGTGATGGACGCAACGCATTTTTCCTTAGACTCTCACGGCAGGCGCACAGTGGCGATCGCTAGCGCCGCCATGCCTTCCTGTCGGCCGGTGAATCCGAGCCTCTCGGTCGTCGTCGCCTTGATCGCGATGCGGCCGATGTCGACGCCCATCGTCTCCGCCAGTTTCTCGCGAATGCGCTCGCGGTGCGGGCCGATCTTTGGCGCTTCGCAAATGATCGTGGCGTCGACATTGGCGATTGCGCCGCCGCGCGCGCGCACGAGTTCGCAGGCGCGCGCCAGAAAGATCGACGACGCCGCGCCTTTCCACTGCGGATCGGACGGCGGGAAGTGGGCGCCGATGTCGCCCTCGGCGATGGCGCCGAGGACGGCGTCGGTGATCGCATGGGACAGCACGTCGGCGTCGGAATGGCCGGCGAGGCCATGCGTATGCGGGATCGCGACGCCGCCGAGCCAGACCGCGTCGCCGGGTCCGAATGCATGGACATCGTAGCCCTGGCCCATGCGAATATCGGACAGATCGGCGAATACGGGGGGCTTTAAGAGCTCCATGGCGCGGGCGAAGTCCTGTTGCGTCGTGAGTTTGAAATTGGCGGGGTCGCCTTCGAAAATATGCACCTTCACGCCGGCCGCTTCCGCGACCATGGCGTCGTCCGTATAGTCGCGCCCGCCGGCCGCCGCGGCGCGATGCGCTTTCAATATGAGAGCGAAGCGAAATGACTGCGGCGTCTGCACGGCGCAGAGCCTCGCCCGGTCGGGCGTCGCCGCGACGAAGCCGGCGTCGTCGATCTCCTTTATCGTGTCAGCGAGCGGCACGCCGGGCGCGGCGGCCCCATGAATCGAGGCGGCTTCGATCGCGCGCGCGATCAGCGCCGCGTCCGTAAAGGGGCGTGCAGCGTCATGGATCAACACGATGTCAGGGGCGCCCGTCACGGCCAGCGCCTCCAGGCCGTTCCTGACGCTCTCCTGCCGGCTCGCGCCGCCGAAGGCCGGCGGCGAAAGACGCTCACGATCAAGTGGAGGAAGCTCCGCCGCGCTTGCAGCATAATGGTCAAGGTCGTCCTTATGGATGACGACCTTTAAGGCAGCCTCGGGCATGGCCATATGCAGCCCATGCAGCGTGCGGGCGAGCAGCGTCTTTCCGGCGACCGATCGGTATTGTTTTGGCGGGCCGTCGCCTGCCCGTGAGCCGCGTCCGCCGGCGACGACGAGGATAGCGATGGAAGAATGGTCCGGAGCGGCGCCCATGGCCGCTCTCTGTCGGTTTTCGCCAGCCGCGTCAAATGGCGGCGCGGAAGGGAAATGCTATGTTGCAAGTGCGAAGGGAACTGCTTATGCTATGGGCAAGATGACTGTTGCCGAAAATCTAGGCGCTGGCTTCGACGCTGCGCCTCTGAGCATTGGCGGAGTTGCGCTGACAGGCCGCGCGCTGCTCGCGCCGATGGCCGGCGTAACGGACCCCACGATGCGCCGCATCGCTTCGCGCCTTGGCGCGTCGGCGACGGTGAGCGAGATGGTGACGGCCGCTGGCGTCGCCCGCGGCGATCGCGAAACCTCAATGCGACTCGAAGGGGCCGGCGAGGGTCCGCGAGTCATTCAGATCGCCGCGCGCGAGCCGGATGAAATTTCCGCCGCCGCCAGATGCGCCGAAGCGGCCGGGGCTGACTGGATCGACATCAACATGGGCTGTCCTTGCAAGCGTGTCACCGGAGGCCTCGCGGGGGCCGCGCTGATGCGCGATCTCGATCAGGCGGCGCGGCTGATCTCCGCAGCTCGAGAGGCAATATGCGTGCCGCTCAGCGTGAAGATGCGTTTGGGGTGGGACGATTCGAGCCGCAACGCGGCGGGGCTGGCGCGGCGCGCGGAAACTGAAGGCGCGGCGATGATCACGGTGCATGGACGGACGCGTCAGCAGTTTTATTCAGGCCGGGCTGACTGGCAGGCGATCGCGGCGGTGAAAGCGGCGGTGCGAATCCCGGTGATCGCCAATGGCGACTGCGCCAGCGAAGACGACGCAGTCGAGATGCTGGAAAATTCCGGGGCCGACGGAGTCATGATCGGTCGGGCGGCGATGGGGCAGCCTTGGATCGTGGGCGACATCGCGCATTTCTTAAAGAGCGGGAAGCGGCGCGCGCCGCCGACTGCGGCGCGGCGCGCGGAGATCGTGCGCGAGCATCTAGAAGGCCTGGTTCGCTCGATGGGCGCCTCGGCCGGCCTCAGGCATGCGCGCAAGCATCTCGCCGCTTATGTCGATCGCCTTGGGAAAGCGACGCCCGCCGATGCGCGTCGCGCGCTGGTCACGACAGAATCGGCCGATGAGGCAGAGCGGCTGATCGGGCTGATCTTCCTGAAAGGACAGTCAGCAGAGCAGGGCGCCACGGCATGAGCATTACCGATCGTCCCCGCCGGAATGGCGCGCATTGCAGCAGCTATGAGCCGCTCAAGGTCCTCAACGAGGCAGGCCGATCCTGCATGCTTGAGGCCTTGCCGAACCCGATCCTGACGGTCGCGCGCGACGGCGTCATCGAGGACGCCAACGCCGCCGCCGAGGCCTTTTTCGAGCTCGGCAAGCCTTTGCTCATCGGCCAGTCGCTCGATCGCCTGCTGCCGTTCGGATCGCCGCTCACCGCGCTCATCGAGCAGGTCCGCGAGCGCGGCGCGACCATCAATGAATACAAGGTCGATCTCGGACGCCCCGGCCAGGACGCCGACCGACGCGTCGACGTTCACTGCGCGCCGCTTGCAGAGGGCGACGGACTCGTGCTGGTCATGCTGCAGGAGCGAACAATTGCCGACAAAATAGACAGGCAACTGACGCATCGCGGCGCTGTCCGCTCGGTTTCAGGGCTCGCTTCGATGCTGGCGCATGAAATCAAAAATCCGCTGTCGGGCATTCGTGGCGCCGCGCAGCTGCTCGAATCCTCGCTGGGCGATCAGGATCGCGCGCTGACGCGGCTCATTTGCGACGAAACCGATCGGATTGTGCGTCTCGTCGACCGGATGGAGGTTTTCTCCGATGCGCGTCCGCTGAAGCGTGAGCAGGTCAATATTCATTCCGTGCTCGACCATGTGAAGCGCGTCGCGCAAAGCGGATTTGCGCGAAACATCCGCTTTGTCGAGAACTACGACCCGTCGTTGCCGCCGATTTACGCCAATCGCGACCAACTGGTGCAGGCCTTCCTCAATCTCGTGAAAAACGCTGCAGAGGCGGTCGGCGAAGCCGTCGATGGGGAGATCGAACTTTCGACCGCCTTTCGGCCCGGCGTCAGTCTCCGAGCCATGGGCGAGAAGAACCCCATCGGCCTGCCGCTCGAATTCTGCGTGCGCGACAACGGTCCCGGCGTACCCGAGGACATCGCGGCGCATCTCTTCGATCCCTTTGTCACGACGAAGTCGACAGGAACTGGCCTCGGACTTGCACTGGTTGCGAAGATCGTCAACGACCACGGCGGCATCGTGGAGTGCGACTCCCTCCCCAGACGCACGACGTTTCGGGTGCTGATGCCGATGTACAGGGTGAAACGGCCCGATCAACGCGAGGAACGGCGTGCATGACATCTCGCAAAGGCGGGAGAACCGATCAATGACGCGAGGAGAGATTCTGGTCGCTGACGACGACGCTTCGGTCCGCACGGTTGTGGCGCAGGCGCTTTCACGCGCCGGCTATGAGGTGCGCACCACGGGCGCAGCGGCGACGCTTTGGCGCTGGGTGCAGTCGGGGGAGGGCGACCTCGTCGTCACCGACGTCGTGATGCCTGACGAGAATGCTTTCGAGCTTCTGCCGCGCATCAAAAAGCTTCGTCCCGAGTTGCCGATCATCGTCATGAGCGCGCAGAATACCTTCATGACCGCCATTCGCGCGTCGGAGCGGGGCGCCTACGACTATCTGCCCAAGCCCTTCGACCTGAAAGAGCTTGTCGGCATCGTCGGGCGCGCGATGGCGGAGCCGCGCAAGCACCCCGAAGACAACGGTCATGACGAAATCGAGGGTATGCCGCTCGTCGGCCGCTCCCCGGCGATGCAGGAAATCTATCGCTCGCTGGCGCGGTTGATGCAGACCGACCTCACGGTGATGATCAATGGCGAGTCAGGCACAGGCAAGGAGCTCGTCGCCCGCGCTTTGCACGACTATGGCAAGCGCAAGAAAGGCCCCTTCGTCGCCGTCAATATGGCGGCGATTCCGCGCGATCTGATCGAGAGCGAGCTTTTCGGACATGAGAAAGGCGCCTTCACCGGCGCCAACCAGCGCTCGGCCGGCCGCTTCGAGCAGGCCGAGGGCGGCACGCTGTTTCTCGATGAAATCGGCGACATGCCGATGGAGGCGCAGACAAGGCTGCTGCGCGTGCTGCAGCAGGGCGAGTATACGACCGTCGGCGGACGCACGCCGATCAAGACCAATGTCCGGATCATCGCCGCGACAAACAAGGATCTTCGCATCCTCATTCAGCAGGGCCTGTTCCGCGAGGATCTCTATTTCCGCCTCAACGTGGTGCCGCTTCGGCTGCCGCCGCTTCGCGAGCGCGTCGAGGACATTCCAGACCTCGTCCATCACTTCTTCAAGGTGGCCGCGAGCGAAGGGCTGCCGCAGAAATACATTGAGCAGGCCGCGCTAGACCGGATGAAGAAATATCGCTGGCCGGGCAATATCCGCGAGCTGGAGAATTTGATCCGCAGGCTCGCCGCCCTGCATCCGCAAGAGGTCATCTCCGATCAGCTCGTGCAGGTCGAACTCGAACATGAAATTCGGCAAGCCGAACCAGAGAGGAGCGCCACCGTCGCGCCGTCGCAGGAATTGCCTGACGGCCAGACGCTTTCGACGTCTGTCGAACTGCATCTCGCGAAACTCTTCCGCGACTATGGCGATCAGCTGCCGCCGCCCGGTCTTTATCACCGCATCATCCGCGAGATCGAAATTCCGCTTGTGTCAGCCGCCCTTGCGGCGACGCGCGGCAATCAGATCAAGGCGGCTGAACTGCTCGGACTGAATCGCAATACGCTGCGCAAAAAAGTTAACGATCTCGATATCCGACTGATGCGCTCGCCACGGTAACCACTTACCGCGCCGTTTAATTGCAAGCGGCGCCGGCGGAGCCTATACAGGCGCCATGGCCCTGACCGGAGACGCGCCTTCTCCGCTAAAGGCGAAAGGCAGGACGCCGTTTCGCAGGTGGTTCGGCCCGATCATCGTGATCGGGGCCGTCGGCTGCGCTTTGGCCACATTTCTGGTTGTGGCGGAATTCGGCATTGTGTCGCCGACCGACGACCGCGTGTTGCCGCTGCTCGTCGTCAATGGCGTCTTCGTCGGCGTTCTGCTCGCCATGGTGCTCGTCAAGGCCTGGCGCCTTTACCGCGTCTGGCGGCGCGGCGAAGCGGCGGCGCGCCTTCATGTGCGCACGGTCGGCTTCTTCTCGGTCATCGCTTTGATGCCGGCGATTTTACTGGCGATTGCCGGCTCACTGACGGTCGAGCGCGTGCTCAATCCGGCCTTCATGTCCAACGTCAAGGTCTTCGTCCACAATACCGCCGAAGCGGCGGCGGTGTTTCGTGAAAGCCAGTGCCGGGCGCTGCTTCAGGAAGCGCAGCTCACGGCGTCCGACCTCGACCGCGCAGCCATACTTTACAACTCCGACCGGCCTTACTTTCATCAGATCTTTCAGTCGCGAGCCTATTTCTTGGGTTTTTCCGTCGCGGCGCTGGTGAAATCCAGCGGAGAGATTCTCGATCGCATCGACGTCGCGCAAAACGCCGCTTCGATCATTATCGCGCCTCCAAAATCCGAGTTCGACGATGCCCGACGCGGGGAGCCTTTGTGTCTCGTGATCGACGACGGCAAAAGCTTCGTCGCATTGCGCGCGCTCAACGCCTTTCAGGACACGTTCCTTTACGTCACCCGGCCAATCGACCCGATAGCGGTCGAATTCCCAAAACAGGCTGAGAGCCTCATCAACAGCTACGACGCCTTCGACTCTTATCGCACGGCGGTGCAGCGCGCCTTCGTGATGATGTACGCCTTTCTGACGACAATCATGCTGCTGTCGTCGATCTGGTTCGGGCTCGATTTCGCCGACCGGCTCGTGACGCCGATCCGTGACCTGATCGCCGCAACCGACGAAGTTTCGGCGGGCAATCTAGACGTTCGCGTCAATGTCGATAAGCAACACGGCGAATTGGCGCGTCTCGGCGATGTCTTCAACAAGATGACAACCGAACTCAATCTTCAGCAGAGCCGCCTGATCGAAGCTAACCGCATCAATGACGAACGGCGCGAATTCACCGAGGCGGTGCTCGCTGGCGTTCCGGTTGCGGTCATGGGCGTGGACTCGGAGAGCGTCGTCACCATTCTCAACCGTTCCGCCGAGGAATTGTCGCTTACGGACGCAAAGGGGCAGGCGACGGTGGGCGCCGATGTCGGGTCAGTCTTGCCGGAAATCGTCCCGATTCTGAAGGATGCGGCGGAAGTCTTCCCGCGTGCGGTGCAAAGCCAGATCACCATCAAGCGGGGCGTCGCCGAACGCACTTTGAATGTGCGCGTCACCTCGGCGCGCGCCGAAGAGGGAAATCCAACTTACGTCGTGACGCTTGACGACATCACCGATCTTGTGATGGCGCAGCGCACGTCAGCCTGGGCGGACGTTGCGCGGCGCATCGCGCATGAAATTAAGAATCCCTTAACGCCGATCCAGCTTTCGGCTGAAAGACTTCGCCGTAAATACGGCAAGGTCATTCAGGACGATCGCGACGTTTTCGACCAATGCACGGATACGATTGTTCGCCAGGTCGACGACATCAAGCGCATGGTCGACGAGTTTTCATCTTTTGCGCGTATGCCGAAGGCTCGTCCCGAGCGCGACGATCTCAACGAATGTATTCGGCAGGTGGCGTTCCTCATGCGCGTCGGCAACGCCGATCTCGATATCGTCGAAGAATTGCCTGAAACGCCGGTCATTGCGCAATTTGATCGCCGCTTGCTGTCGCAGGCGCTCACCAATATCGTTAAGAACGCCGTCGAAGGCATCGCCGCACGGGAAGAAAAAGACGCTCAGGAAAAGGGACGAGTCGAAATCAAATTGGATGTGCGCGATCGCATGGCCGAAATCGATGTGATTGATAATGGTAAGGGCTTCCCGGCAATGAACCGGCAGCGCCTGCTCGAACCTTACATGACCACGCGGTCGGACGGCACCGGACTAGGTCTGCCGATCGTCGCCAAGATCATCGAGGATCACGGGGGCCGGCTAGAGTTGCTGGACGCGCCGTCGGGTCGGGGCGCCTGCGTAAGGCTTATCGTGCCCCTCGCCGCGGAGACATCGTCAAAGGAAGAGCCGCGCGGCGCTGGCGTTGAAGCTGACAACGCGCCGGCGCATGCAAGCGAGGCGGGGCAGAGCGGGGCATAATGGCGACTGATATTTTGATTGTCGACGATGAAGCGGACATCAGGGAGCTCGTCGCTGGAATTCTGAGCGATGAAGGGCATGGGGTCCGAACCGCCAAAGATTCCGACGAAGCGCTCGCGGCGATCGCCAGCAGGCGTCCACATCTCGTTTTTCTCGACATCTGGCTGCAGGGATCGCGGCTTGACGGTCTTCAAGTGCTCGAACTGGTGCAGAAGCAGCACAAGGGCTTGCCGGTTGTCATGATCTCAGGCCACGGCAACATCGAGACCGCGGTCAGCGCCATCAAGATCGGCGCTTACGATTTTATTGAGAAGCCCTTCAAAGCGGACCGGCTGGTGCTCGTCGCCGAACGCGCGCTCGAGGCCTATCAGCTGCGGCGAGAACTTTCCGCGTTGCGCCAACGGGCAGGGGCGTTCGACCGCATCGTCGGCGATTCCCCGGCGGCCCATCAGCTGCAGCAGCTCATCGCCCGCGTTGCGCCAGTAAATTCGCGCGTTCTGATCACCGGCGCGCCCGGAAGCGGCAAGGAACTCGCCGCCCGCTGCATCCATGAGGCCTCGACTCGCGCGGGCGGGCCGTTCGTCGTCATCAATTCGGCGACCATCACACCGGAAAACATGGAAATCGAGCTGTTCGGACGCGAAGGCGCCGATGGCGAACGCAAGATCGGCGCGCTTGAAGAGGCGCATGGCGGAACGCTGTTCCTCGATGAAATCGCCGACATGCCGAAGGACACACAGGCGAAAATCCTGCGCGTGCTGGTCGACCAGACATTCCAGCGGGTTGGCGGATCGAACAAAGTCCACGTCGATGTGCGCATCATCTCGTCCTCAGCGCGCGATCTCGCCTCGGCGATCGAAGAGGGCGCGCTGCGCGAGGATCTGTTTCACCGCCTCGCCGTCGTGCCAATCCGAATTCCCTCGCTGGCGGAGCGGCGCGAGGATATTCCTGCGCTCA
Source organism: Methylocystis sp. B8 (assembly GCF_005771425.1). Taxonomy (GTDB): domain Bacteria; phylum Pseudomonadota; class Alphaproteobacteria; order Rhizobiales; family Beijerinckiaceae; genus Methylocystis. The sequence goes on from NZ_VBTZ01000009.1 coordinate 100,392, forward strand.
TCAACTATTTTATGGAAAACATGTCGCTCGCCTCCGGCATGCCGCGGCGGCGGATCGCCGAGGACGCGCTCGCGGTTCTGCAATTGCATGACTGGCCGGGCAACATCCGTCAGTTGAAGAACAACGTGGAGCGCCTGATGATCCTCACCTCGGGCGATCCTGGTGCGACGATCACCGCCGAAATGCTTCCTCCCGACGTCGGCGAACTCGTGCCGGCGACGCCCGCCGGCGTGCGCGGCGAGAAATTGATGAGCCTGCCGCTCCGAGAAGCGCGGGAAGTTTTCGAACGCGAATATCTCGTCGCGCAGCTCAACCGCTTCTCGGGGAATATATCCCGCACGGCGGAGTTCATCGGCATGGAGCGGTCAGCCTTACACCGAAAACTTAAGTCGCTGTCAGTAGAGTCATAAAAACATTGAGATAGGCGAAACTATTAAAGTATCGCTTTAGGTTCCTGATATGAGCTTGCGTGGTCTTCGAAACCACGCTTTCGATGAATTGGCATGGCCAACCGCATGACTCGCACCTTGCGCTTCGCCTTTTGAAAGGTTCTAATGAATATGGCGGCGAAACAAGAAGAACGATCCCTTGGGGGCGGCGTCATTCCGCTCGGCTCAAAAAACAGAACAGGACAGCCGATGTCGTCAGAGCGTTCGCAAAATCTGCAAGATACATTTTTGAATTTCGTCCGGAAGAATAAAGTCCCGCTTACCATCTTCCTCGTCAATGGCGTCAAGCTCCAGGGCATCGTCACCTGGTTTGACAATTTTTGCCTATTGCTGCGGCGAGACGGACACTCTCAGCTCGTCTACAAGCACGCCATCTCGACGATCATGCCTGGACACCCCATACAAATGTTTGAGCCGGGCGATGAAGAAGCGCAGGTCGACAAGCAGCGGTAGGGCTATTGAGGGTCGATAGGCAAGCAAGGAACGGCGCGACGCGGAAAAGCGGCGGCGAGACGCGCGCATTAGTTATTGGCCCCTATCTGGCCCAGGCTGGCGCGGCGCGCGAGAGAGACTCCGCGGCGCGCCTCGCGGAGGCCGTGGGGCTCGCGCAGGCGATCGATCTCGATGTCGTCGGCCAATCGGCCATATCGCTCAACGAGGTCCGGCCGGCAAGCTATCTTGGAAAGGGCAAGGTCGAGGAGATCGCCGAGATCGTCAGGGCGAAAGACGCCGCGCTTGTCAGCATGGACTGCCAGCTTTCGCCCGTGCAGCAGCGTAATCTCGAAAAGGCGTGGGACGCCAAGGTCATCGACAGGACCGGGCTCATCCTCGAAATTTTCGGAGAGCGCGCCCGCACCAAGGAGGGCGCGCTGCAGGTCGAGCTTGCGCATCTGGCCTATCAGAAGTCGCGGCTCGTGCGCTCCTGGACCCATCTTGAACGCCAGCGCGGCGGCTTTGGCTTTCTCGGCGGACCCGGCGAAACTCAGATCGAGACCGACCGGCGCCTGATCGAGGAGCGGATGCGGCGCATCGAACACGATCTCGACAAGGTGAAGCGGACCCGCGCATTGCATCGCAAGACGCGGCGCGAGGTCCCTTATCCCGTAGTTGCGCTCGTCGGCTACACAAACGCAGGAAAGTCGACGCTTTTCAATCGGCTGACACGCGCCGAAGTGCTCGCGCGGGACATGCTCTTCGCGACCCTCGATCCCACGCTGCGCCAGATCAAACTGCCGCATGGCGCGCGAATCCTACTTTCCGACACGGTGGGCTTCATCTCGGATCTTCCGACGATGCTCGTCTCCGCCTTCCGGGCGACGCTCGAGGAAGTCACCCTCGCCGACGTGGTTCTCCACATTCGCGACGTTTCGCACGAAGACTGGGAAGCGCAAGCGAAGGACGTCTCGGCAATCCTCGGTGAACTCGGTCTGAAAGGCGAAGCCGAGGGCCGTATCCTCGAGGTGTGGAACAAGATTGACGCGCTCGATCCAGAGCGGCTGTCGGCGCTTCAAGCCGCAGCACGGGGGATCGCGGCTGACCGCCGTCCCACGCTGGTGTCGGCCTTGACCGCGCAGGGGCTCGACGAACTGCTGGTGCGGGTCGAAGCGACGCTCGCGGCCGGCCGCATTCGGTTTGAACTCGATTTGGACGCTGCTGACGGCGAGGGGCTCGCCTGGCTTCACGCCCATACCGAGGTGCTCGAACGCGACGTGCTGCCGCAAGGCGGCGTCCACCTTGTCGTTCGCGTCGATCCCGAGCGTTCGGACGGTCTCGCGAGACGCTTTCCGCAAGCTGAAAGAGTGCGTGAAACGGGAGCATGGCGCCGACGAGCCGCGTCGTAGTCGAGGCGCCGCAAACCCGTCAGCGCAGCTTGCGCTCGGAGCCTTTTGCCTCAACCCACAACGACTCCATCTCGTCGAGTGACGCAGCTTCAGGTGAACGCCCCGCCTCGGCGAGGCGTTGCTCGATATGGCGGAAGCGCCGCTCGAATTTGGCGTTGGCGCGGCGCAGCGCCTGTTCGGGATCGACCTTTGCATGACGCGCAAGATTGGCGACGACGAACAATAAATCGCCGATTTCCTCTTCGAGCGCCGGCGAAGCCTGCGCGCCGGGAAGGGCGAGTTCCGCGGCGACTTCCTCGGTTTCTTCGCGAATCTTATTGAGGACCTGTTGCGCGTCGTCCCAGTCGAAACCAACTTTCGACGCCTTTTGTTGAAGCTTTAGCGCGCGTGTCAGCGCGGGTAGGGCGAGCGGCACGCCCTCGAGCAGGCTCTCCGGCTGGGGCCCCTTCTTCGCCGCCTGTTCGCGCGCTTTAATCTCGCTCCACTGCGCCGTCACACCGTCGGCGTCGAGCGACTGGCCGTCGCCAAACACGTGTGGATGCCGGCGTATAAGCTTGTCGCAGATCGCGTCGACGACGTCAGGGAATGCGAAGGCGCTCAGCTCCTGCGCCATCCGAGCATGGAACACGACCTGCAGCAGGAGATCGCCCAATTCATCCTTGAGATCGGCAAGGTCGTCGCGCTCGATGGCGTCGGCGACTTCATACGCCTCTTCGATCGTATAGGGCGCGATCGAAGCGAAATCCTGTTCGAGATCCCAGGGGCAGCCGCTGCCCAGCGTGCGTAGCGCCGCCATGATTTCAATCAGCCGGGCGATGTCGCCGCGCGGTGGGGCCGACATGAGCTTCCCCAAAGAAAAGCGCCGCGGCCCTCTAAAGAGGATCGCGGCGCGAAAGATTATCTAAACGCGGCTCAATCCAGGCTGATGGACAGCGCTTCTCGGCCTTTCGCCGTATCGACAACCTGCATCGTCACCGGTTGGCCTTCGGCAAGCCGGTTCACGCCGGACGGAGCAAGGATCGAAATGTGCACGAACACGTCCTTGCCGCCATCGTTCGACTGGACAAAGCCGAAGCCCTTGGTCTCGTCGAACCATTTGACCTTGCCGGAAACCGGCACTGCGGTCGACGGATCGGGCGCCTGACGACGGGGCCGGGGGCTGTCAAAGCCGCCACCACCGGTGCGCGGCGGCGGCGCGCGCTCGGCGGCGCCGGCCAGATCGACCTCGAGAATGCGCGCCACCTGCTGGCCTTTCACCGAGCTCGTGACCTGCACCTGCAATTTTGCGCCGGGCGGCAATGAGTCATATCCCGCCGCCTGAACGGCCCCGATATGGAGGAAGGCGTCGCCGGTGCCATTGGCGAGTTCTACGAAGCCAAAGCCCTTGTCGGGCTTGAACCACTTCACGATGGCGTCGACGGCAGGCTCATTCGACATTGGCGGCGGCGCGTCAGGAAAACCGCCGCCTCCAAACTGCGAACGCGGCGGCCGGCTCGGCCGCGGGGCGTCATAACCAAACGGGGCGTCGTCATCGAATCCGCGTTTGCGGGGGCCCCGAAAATCTCTACCTTTGCTCATGTTTACCTGCTCGTCTCCGCCAAAAACGGCAAGACCGCTATGCCAACCTTGTGCGCCCAGGCGCTCCCGTTCGCGTCGCGAAAACGCGCGCGTTCGAAAACGACGATGATGTGCCTCTTGAATGCCATATAGTCCCGCGCAGCGAGCCTTTTACCAGAACTTCGGCCCGGAAGGCCAGCGAATTCCATGGCCTGATCCAAAAATCCAAATAGTCGCCATGGTTTGACAGCTGCCGCGGACGCGCGGAATGTTTGCGTTTGCAGCATCTTAGATGAAGCGTGCATGGGAATTTTGACGCCTTTTGAGATTTCGCGCCCGTCGCATTGTCAACGCAAAGCGTCACTGTGAAAACCGCGAGGCCTGCAGCTTATGGGGGTATGGGGAATACCGGCGTGTATCTCGAAAGCCTTTCCAACGATAGGAGCGTAGCCCGAGAGTCCCATCCGCGATTCGCATAATCGATATTATGGAACCTCATTATATGCCCATATGCCGGCCCTGACTTTCAGACTTCCAGCAGCATTCCATCGAATGCCGGCGTGACATTTTCCGGCAGCATCGCGGCGAGCGCATCATAGTCCAGATCGACATGCAGATCCGTCAGCACGGCCCGCTTCGGTTTGAAGTGCGCGATGATATCCAGCGCCTGACTGACGGAGAGATGCGTGCCATGCCGCTGATGACGTAGCGCGTCGATGATCCAGAGATCGAGCCCTTCGAGATATTGCGCGCTCTCCGGCGGAATGGCGTGAAGATCGGGCGTATAGGCCACATTGTCGAAGCGAAAGCCGAGCGCGTCCATGTCGCCATGGTCGAGGCGAAAAGGCGTCGCGACGATCGCGCCGCCGGGTCCGTCGACCGTCACATCGCGCCCCAGATGCAGCCGATGTTCGGTCATCAGCGGCGGATAGAAGCTGCCGGGCGGCGTCTTGAAGATGTAGTCGAACTTCGTCGCGAAGGATCGCGACGTCGGCTCGTCCATATAGGCTGGAATGCGTCGTCCGCTCATAATGACCAGGCCGCGCACGTCGTCGACGCCATGGGTGTGATCAGCGTGCGGATGGGTGTAGAGGATCGCATCGAGCCGCTTGACATCAGCGTCGATGAGCTGTTCGCGCAGATCTGGACCTGTGTCCACAAGCACCTGCGTCGCCGCATCGGCCGGCCCGCGCGAAACGAGAATAGAGCAGCGACGGCGCCGGTTCTTCGGATTGTCCGGATTACACTTCCCCCAACCCTGCCCGACGCGCGGCACGCCACCTGACGAGCTGCAACCGAGAATCCTGATCCTAAGGCTCACGCGGCGGCGTCCAGAGGCGGCATTTTGGAAAAGAGCCGCAGCGCGTTTTCGGTTGTGGCGATCGCCAACTCGGCGGCGCTGATCCCCTTGATCTCAGCGAGCGCGCGCGCCGTGTCGACGACGAAGGCCGGCTCATTGCGCTTGCCGCGATGGGGCGTTGGCGCAAGGAAAGGCGCGTCGGTTTCGACCAGCATCCGCTCCAGCGGCACGTCGCGAGCGATCTCGCGCAGATACTCGGCGTTCTTGAAGGTCACGACGCCGGAAAAAGAAATATAGAGACCGAGCTCAAGCGCCGTTTGGGCGAGCGCCGGGCCGCTCGTGAAGCAATGGAGCAGGGCGGGGAAAGCCCCCTTCCCCATTTCGTCTTTCAGAATGGCGGCGCAGTCCTCGTCGGCATCACGGGTGTGGATGACGAGCGGCAATCCTGTTTCGCGGGCGGCTTGGACGTGAATGCGGAAAATGCGCTGCGCCACGTCGCGCGGCGCATGGTCATAGTGATAATCGAGACCTGCTTCCCCCAATCCAACGCATTTTGGGTGCTGCGACAGAGTGACGAGCGTTTTAACCGTCGGCTCGGCTTCCTCATGCGAATGGTGTGGATGCGTTCCTACGGTGCAGAAGACGTCCGGATAGGCCTCCGCAATCGCCTTCACTCGATCGAAGCGCGACAGATGCGTCGAGATCGTGATCATCCTGCCGACGCCGCGCGCTTTGGCGCGCGCGATCGTCTCCGCGAGTTCGGGCGCGAAATCGGGAAAATCCAGGTGGCAATGGGTGTCGATGAGCATCAGGTTCAGTCGGGAAGGAGCATTATCTTGATTGTCCAAGCACAGCACAGTCGTTCGTCGGCGGCTCCAAGCTTTCGATGACGCGCTTGAGCCAACGCCGCAATATGGCTCTGCGGCGGGAAAACACAAATATTTAGCCCCGGCTCCTTCGCGGCTAAGAAACGAGGCGCTATATTTTTGGCCATGCGGAGCTATCAGTTAGCCCCTTGGACGAAGCTCGCCGCGAAGCGGTCGCGCCTCAAGCTTGCCGCGAATCGCGTCAAAAGCTCGGCCGGAGCGTACGCAGACCGAAGAGGACATCGTTGACGCAGTCTTCCGCGCAAGGCGGCGATGGCCGCCAGCTGGCGACGATCAAGGACGTGACCGATATTCTCGGAGATGTCGACGACGCGACGCTGTCGGCGATCATGGATTTGCGCCCGACGATCGCCGATGTCGAAGAAGCGTCGATGTGGATGTCGGGCGACCGGGACGTCTTCGGCGCCGGCGCGCCGCTTAAGGATGTCGCGGGAGAAATCATCTCGCTTCTCGGCGGCGACGATGATGAGAATCTTCCGCCCACGATATGAGGGTCGGCGCGCCGCCACGCCGAGACGGCGCGCAGATCATCAAGCTCTTCCTCTGCGGTGACGTCATGATCGGCCGGGGCGTCGATCAGATCCTTCCCTCGCCCTGCCCGCCCAAGCTCTATGAGGAATATGTTTCGTCGGCCGAAGGATATGTCCGCTTGGCCGAAGCGGCGTCCGGGCCGATACCGCGGCGCGTCGATCTTTCCTACATCTGGGGCGACGCGCTCGCTGAGCTTCGCGACCGCGCGCCTGACGCTCGCATCATCAATCTCGAAACAAGCGTGACGCGCAGCGAGACCGCCGAACACAAGGCGATCAATTATCGCGTCAGTCCGCAGAACGCAGAATGTCTACGCGTCGCCGAAATCGATTGTTGTTCGCTCGCGAACAATCATGTTCTCGATTGGGGGCCGACCGGCCTCTTTGAGACGCTCGACACGCTTGCGCGTCTGGGCATTTCTGTCGCCGGCGCGGGATGCACGATCGACGAGGCGCGGCGACCAGCCATCCTGGACATCCCTCAAAAGGGACGTGTGGTCGTTGTGTCCTTCGCCCTGCCCGACAGCGGGACGCCCCTCGACTGGGCGGCGACGCGCGCTGCTCCGGGAGTCAATCTTCTGCCTGACCTTTCCGCGGAAAACATCGACTTGGCCTGCGAGTTGGCGAGACGCGCTGCACTGCCCGGCGACATTCTGGTGATTTCGATCCACTGGGGCTCGAACTGGAGCTATCACGTTTCAAACGCCCAACAACAGTTCGCGCATCGGCTGATCGAAGAGGCCGGCGCCGCCATCATTCACGGACATTCGTCGCACCATCCGAAGGGGCTTGAGGTCTATCGCAACCGTTTGGTCCTTTATGGCTGCGGAGACTTCCTGAACGACTATGAAGGCATCAGCGGGTATGAAAGCTATCGCGGCGATCTTTCGCTGATGTATTTCGCGGAAATCGATGCGGCGACCGGCGATCTCATCCGACTTCGAGTGGTCCCACTGCATATGCGCCGCTTGCGCCTCGAACGCGCGTCGACAGCCGACGCCGAATGGCTCGCGCATACGCTCGATCGCGAAAGCGCGCCGTTCGGCGTTCGCGTGCGTCACGCGGATGGGACGCTGTCAGCCTCCTGGTCCGACGGCGAATAACGCCGCAACGCTCGTGACTGGCGGCGCGCCAATTCCCATCTCTATTCGTCAACAGACAAGCGGAGCTTAATCGATGGCCATCATCCTCAATCACACAATCGTGCCGGCGCGCGACAATGACGCGGCGGCGCGCTGGTTCGCGCACATTTTTGGTTTGCGCTACGGCGGCTCCAAGGGCCATTTCGCGCCGGTGAAGATCAACAGCGAACTAACCCTGCTATTCGATAAGGATGAAGGCTTCGGGTCCAGCCACTATGCGTTCCACGTTACCGACAAAGAATTTGACGAGATATTCGGACGCGTGAAGGACGAAGGCATAGCCTTTGGAAGCGCTCCCGGCCGGTTTACGGACGGGCAGCTCAATGACTGGAACGGCGGCCGAGGCGTCTATTTCAAAAGTCCCGATGGCCATGTGCTCGAGCTGATGACCGCGCCGCAGTAGCGCTCGCTACGCCGCCCGCGCCTCGTAAAGAATCGCCTGCATCGGCAGGCGCATGGGATTTTGGCCGAGCTCTTCCGTAAGCCTTTCCGCTAGCGCTTCGACAATCGTCTCGGCGCGCACGCCGCCGCGTTCGCGGAGCTGCTCAAAGAGCGGACTGCCGAAAACGAGTCCCTTGGCGAAATCCACCGGATTAGCCACGTCCTTGACGCGCGACTGAACGGAAACGGTGATGTCCATAAAACCGGCGTCGATCAGCGATTCTTTGATCGGGTCGATCTCGGCGCATGAAAATGGCGCTCTCAAAAATTGTGGCGGATCGTCGGGAAAGAAGCGCTCGATCACCTCCAGCCCTAATCGGGAGAAAGGATTGTAGCGCGGCGAATCCCAGACGCTGAAGAGATAGCGGCCGCCCCGTCGCAGCGCGCGGCGCGCCTCGCGATGCGCGTCCGCCTTATCGGGGAAGAACATCAGCCCGAACTGACAGATGATCGCGTCGAAAGCCCCATCTGCGAAAGGCAAAGCCGTCGCATTGGCCGGCCGGAACGTCACCTGTTCTTCAGCACTGAATTTCGACTTCGCCACTTCGAGCATCGGCTCATTGAGGTCAGTCGCGGTCAGTCGCGCCTGCGGGCCGAGCGCATCGCGCAGCTTGCGTGTGACGATTCCCGTGCCGGCCGCCGTTTCGAGCACATCGGTCGGAGCGCTCTCGGCGACACGACGCGCAATGTCCGCTGCGTAATCATCAAAGATTACCGGGCCGAGGCTGCGGTCGTAGTGAGTGGGAATATCGCCGACGAAGCGCGCAGCGTCGCTCATCACAATGTCAGTCTCGAAGCGGAAGACAACAACTCGCCGCACGACGCGTCCCTGCTCTCGGGTTCGGGCGTCGGCGGCGCGCTGTTTAGTCGCTTTATTGCTGTGCCGGCTGTTCGGCCGCAGGCTCCTCCGGAGCGGCCGCCTTCGGCTTGGGTTTAGCCTTGGGCTTGGGCTTGGGCTTCGGCTTTGGCGCGGGCTCCGCAGCCGCCGGATCAGGCGCAGCCACGGGCGTGGCTGCTGGCGCGGGCGCCGGAGCTGGAGGCGGCGCTTCGGTGACCGCGGGAGCCGGCGCGGGCGCGGGCGCGCGCTCCACAGGGGGAGTCTCGACGACTGCCGGCTGCTCGGCCGGAGGCGCTTCAGGCCCCGGTGTCGCCGCCGTGTCGGGTTGTGCGGGCTCCGATTCGACTGGCGTCGCCGTCGCTTCGCTCGGCGCCGCCTCTTCCGTTGGAGCCGCCGGTTTGAAGCGGCCCTCGATCGCGGCCTTGAGATTGGCGACGCCTTCGGTCGGCGCGGCGTAGATGCCCAGTCCAAAGCCGATCGCGCCGAAGATGACCGCCGTCAGGATTGTTGAAATGCCACGCGCCATCCGTGAGTTCCTTTAGTGAGAAAAGAGCCGGTCCGAAGACCTGACATAACGAAGGCGGACGCTGCTGACGCAAGCGCTCAATTGAGCGGCGCGCCGGACGGCTCCTCTCGAAGGAGTCGATGTTTCATCTTGCACGCCCAAGCTTTGTCCGACAAGTCCGTGCAGACCAACGCCATTTCGCTGCCGCCGCGCCGCCATTTGAAATGCATGATTGTGGTGAGCGCGTGGCGGCGCGAGAGCGTTCGGACTCGTTTCGGTGGACGGTGGGATTAGCCGCCTGCCGTTGGCGGAGCGCGACTATCCGCCTCCTCCTCCATGAATCGTGGGAAAACCGGCGTTGGCGGCGGAAGCGGGGCCCCTTCCTGAAGAGCGTTCCCCTCGCCGGCGTGAGCGAAGTTCCGCTCGTCTGGACCGACGTCCAGAAGATCGAGGAGCTTGCCAGCCGATTCGGGCATGAACGGTTGCAAGGGAATCGCCAGCCGGCGCAGCGTTTCGGCCGTGACGTAGAGGACGGTCTCCATGCGCCCAGGGTCAGTCTTCTTCTTCGCCCAAGGCTCCTCCGCCGCGAAATAGCGGTTGGCTTCGGCGACGACGCGAAAAATTTCAGCAAGCGCGTGATGCGGCGCGTAATCCTCCATGGAGGCGCGCGCCTTCTCAAGAACGTCGGCCGCCTGAGCGAGAATGTCCCTGTCCGCATCCGTAAGCGTATGTTTACGCGGTACGGCGCCCATGCAATTTTTGGCGATCATTGACAGCGATCGTTGCGCAAGATTGCCGAGGTCATTGGCGAGGTCGGCGTTGATGCGGTTGACGATCGCCTCGTGCGAATAATTGCCGTCTTGCCCGAAGGGAATTTCGCGCAGGAAGAAATAGCGCAACTGATCGACGCCATAACGCTCCGCGAGATCGATCGGATCGACGACATTGCCGACCGACTTCGACATCTTCTCGCCCTTGGAGAACAGAAAACCATGCACGACGATCTGCTTGGGCAACGGCGCCCCTGCAGACATTAGAAACGCCGGCCAGTAGATCGCGTGAAAGCGGGTGATGTCCTTGCCGATGACATGAGCGTCGGCGGGCCAGAAATGCGCCTTGTTTCCGCCTTCCGTAAGGTATCCTGTAGCTGTTACGTAATTCGTAAGAGCATCGACCCAGACATACATTACGTGCTTTGCGCTGGTGTGCTGGCCTGGCGGAATCTCGATGCCCCAGTCGAAAGTGGTGCGGGAAACCGAGAGATCGGTCAGTCCCCGCTTCACGAAGGCGACAATCTCGTTCCGATAGTGTTCCGGCGTGATGAATTCCGGATACGCCGAATAATGGGCGAGGAGCCTTTCCGCATAGGCCGACAGTTTGAAGAACCAGCTCTCCTCTTCCACCCATTCAACCGGCGTGCCGGTCGGCGCGAATTTCTTGCCATCCCGTTCGGCGAGTTCGTCTTCGTCGTAATAGGCCTCGTCGCGCACCGAATACCAGCCGGCGTATTTGGAGAGATAGAGATCGCCATTCGCCTCCATGCGCCGCCAGATTTCGAGCACCGTTTGCTTGTGGCGCCCCTGAGTCGTGCGCACGATGTCGTCCGCGCGGGCGTTCAGCGCCTCGCCCATGCGGGCGAATTGTGCAGCGGTTCGGTCAGCGAGCGCCAGCGGCGTCAGCCCTTCCTTCTCCGCCGTGCGCTGCATCTTCTGCCCGTGTTCATCCATGCCGGTGACGAACAGCACGTCATAGCCGTCAAGCCTCTTCCATCGGGCGAAGGCGTCGGTCGCGATGCGCTCATAGGCGTGGCCGATATGCGGCGCGCCATTTGCATAAGGAATGGCTGTCGTGATCATGTAGGGGGGACGCTCAGGCATGAAATGGGATTTAGCTTGCTTCAGCCCGATAGGAAAGCGCATCCGAGCGCGTCGGGAAGATTTGAACTAAGTTAACAGAATATATTTACCCCAAAATGAACGAGGCTCCTCTGTCTCTCGGATTGCGCTAAATTGATCACGGGGACGCGGCCATGCCCGTATCGAAAAACACGCCAAAGGATATTGCGAAGAGAGTCGCCGAAAAGCGAAGCGCGCGCACAAATGGCTGGCGGCGTGAGACCTTCACGCTGGAGAGAAGCGAAGCGCGGGCGAAGGCGCGCGAATGGTTCGAGCGCTTCCCCAAGGCCGCCTATATGACTGAGATCGAGTTCTGGCGCGAACTGGAAGACGGCCGCATCGAGTTTACGATCCGCCGGCTGCCGAGCGCCGATTAGCCCAACGACGCCTACCCTATTCCGGTCCAATATCCGGCGTGCGCCAGCCCAGATGCTGGCCGCTGTCGACGGCGATCATCTGCCCGGTCACGCTTTTGGCTCGGCTGAGGTAGACGACGGCGTCCACGACGCCCGAGACGTCAGCGGCGCGCTCTAGCGGCACCCCGCGCGCTTCCATTTCGAACTCCCGCTCGCCAAGCGCGGCGTTGGGAAAGACCGGCCCCGGCCCGACCGCATTCACGCGGATACGAGGGGCGAAGGCCTGCGCCATGGTGAGCGTCGCCGACCACAGCGCCGACTTGGACAATGTGTAGGTGAAATGGCGAGGCGTTAGACGCCAGACCCGTTGGTCGAGCATATTTATGATCGCGCCATTGGCGCTCCCGGGCAGCGCCGCCGCAAAGTCGCGCGACAGCAGCAGCGGCGCGCGCAGATTGATCTGCATCTGCCGCTCATAAAGCTCCAATGAGAAATCCTTCGCCGCGTCGATCTCGAAAATCGAGGCGTTGTTGATGAGGAGCCTCAAAGGTCCAAAGGCTTCGCCCGCTTGCTCGATCAGGCGCTGCGTCGGAGCTGCGTCGGCAAGATCGGCAATCGCTGTCGCCGCGCGGCCGCCGCGCTGCCTGATTGCATGCGCCGCGAGCTCCACCTCCTCCCCCGAGCGCGGAGATGCGTGCAACACGACGGGCCGACGCTCGCGCGCGAAGCGCTCGGCGATGGCGAGGCCGATACGACGCGACGCGCCGGTGACCAGCACGGGCCCCTCTGCCTCGTCGCCCTCGCTCATGCGCCTGCCCCAATTTGAAGCGATTAACTAGCTCTGGGCGTCCTCGCCTTCGCCAACGTCGCCAATATGCTCAACGGAAACGACGCGCTCGTCTTCGGCCGTGTCGAACACGATGACGCCCTGAGCGCCGCGCCCGGCGATGCGTATGCCATCGACCGAGCAGCGGATCAGCTGGCCGCCGTCGGTCACCAGCATGATTTCATCGCCTTGACCAACGGGGAAGGAGGCGACCAGTTTGCCGTTCCTGGCGTTCACCGCCATGGCGACAATGCCTTTGCCACCGCGCCCCGTCGTACGATACTCGTAAGAGCTTGTGCGCTTTCCGTATCCGTTCTCGGAGACGGTTAGAATGATCTGCTCAGCCGCCTGCATCTCATAGAAGCGCGTGTCCGACAGCTCGACGGCGCCTGTCGCCTCTTCAGTCTCGGTCCCAGCTTCAGGCGAAACGTCCTCGCCCATGCGGCGGCGCAGCGCATTGGCGCGCTTCAAATAGGCCGAGCGCTCCTCGCCGGTCGCCTCGAAATGATTGAGGATGGAAAGTGAGATCACTCGATCGTCGGGTCCGAGCGCCACGCCGCGCACGCCCATCGAGGTACGGCCCTGGAAGACCCTGACCTCCGGCACGGCAAAGCGGATGCATTGTCCGTCGCGCGTCGTCAGCAATACGTCGTCATGCTCAGTCGCGGTCGCGACGTCGACGATCGCTTCGCCTTCGTCAAGCTTCATGGCGATCAGTCCATTGCGTCGAACGTCGACGAAATCGGAGAGTTTATTGCGTCTCACCGTGCCGCCCGTCGTCGCGAAGATGACGTCGAGCGTCGCCCAGCTCTCTTCGTCCTCCGGCAGCGGCATGATGGTGGTGATCCGCTCGCTTTGCTCAAGTGGCAGGAGATTGACGAGCGCCTTGCCGCGCGCCTGCGGGGCGGAAAGCGGCAATCGCCAGACCTTTTCCTTATAGGCCTTGCCGAGCGAGGAAAAGAACAGCACTGGCGTATGGGTATTGGCGACGAAGAGGCGGTGAACGAAATCTTCTTCCTTCGTCTGCATGCCGGATCGGCCCTTGCCGCCGCGTCTCTGGGCGCGATAGGTCGAGAGCGGCACGCGCTTGATATAGCCGGCGTGCGAGACGGTGACGACCATATCTTCGCGCGCGATCAGGTCCTCATCCTCGACCTCGCCGTCCGCCTCGATGATTTGGGTGCGGCGTGGCGTGGCGTACGCCTCCCTCACCGCCAACAGTTCATCCTTGACGATGCCGAAGAGACGTTCGCGCGAGCGCAAAATATCGAGGTAATCGGCGATCTCAGCGGCAAGCTTATTTAAGGCTTCGGAGATCTCTTCGCGACCGAGCGCCGTCAGCCGCTGCAGACGTAGATCGAGAATGGCGCGCGCCTGCGCTTCTGAGAGCCTGATGGTTCCGTCATCGGTGAGCTTGTGTCGCGGATCGGCGATCAGCTCGACGAGCGGCGCCATGTCCTTCGCCGGCCAGTCACGCGCCATCAGCGCCTCGCGCGCCGCGGCTGCATCAGGCGACGTGCGGATAAGGCGAATGACTTCGTCGATATTCGCCACCGCGATGGCGAGACCCACTTGCAGATGCGCGTTGTCCCGCGCCTTGGCGAGGCGAAACTTGGTGCGCCGCGTGACCACCGTTTCGCGGAAATCGACGAAGGAGCGCAATACGTCATGGAGCGTCATCAGCTCCGGGCGCCCGCCATTCAGCGCGATCATATTGACGGGAAAACTTGTCTGAAGCGCGGTGTGACGCCAAAGCTGGTTCAAAACAACGTCGGCGACGGCCTCACGCTTCAATTCGACGACGATTCGCATGCCGTCGCGATCGGACTCGTCGCGCAGATCGGCGACGCCTTCGATCTTCTTCTCCCGCACCAGATCGGCGATGCGCTCAATCAGCGCCGCCTTGTTCACCTGATAGGGAATTTCTGTGAAGATGATCGCCTCGCGATCCTTGCGCAAAGTCTCAATTTCCGACTTCGCACGCATGATGATCGAACCGCGGCCGGTGGCGAAGGCGTTGCGGATGCCGCCGCGACCGAGGATCGTCGCGGCGGTCGGGAAGTCCGGACCCGGCACGATCTCCATCAGCTCAGCGACGCTGATGTCGGGCCGATCGATCATCGCGACGCAGGCGTCGATCACCTCGCCAAGATTATGCGGCGGAATGTTCGTCGCCATGCCGACGGCGATGCCGCCGGCGCCATTGACCAGCAGATTGGGGAAACGAGCCGGCAGGACCGTCGGCTCCTGTTCCTTGCCATCGTAATTGGCCTGGAAGTCGACAGTGCCTTCGTCGATGTCTTCGAGCAGCGCGAGCGCAGGCTTCGCGAGCCGCGACTCGGTGTAGCGCATCGCCGCCGGCGGATCATTGTCGACCGAACCAAAATTGCCCTGCCCGTCGATAAGCGGCAGGCGCATCGAAAAGGGCTGCGCCATGCGCACAAGCGCGTCATAGATCGCCGCGTCGCCATGCGGGTGGTATTTACCCATCACGTCGCCGACGATGCGCGCCGACTTCACATAAGCCTTGTCCGGCGTATGCCCGTTCTCATGCATCGAAAACAGAATGCGACGATGCACCGGCTTCAAACCGTCACGGACGTCCGGCAGCGCGCGCGAAACGATCACGCTCATCGCGTAATCGAGATAGCTGCGCTTCATCTCGTCGGTGATCGAGACCGGCTTAATGTCGGAGCCGGGCTTGTCGGAATCGTCTTTTTTTGTTTCGTCGTCGGCCAATTGCGCGCCAGTTCAAGGATAGCGTCTAGGTCATATGTCTATAGGCGATTCGAGCGCGCGACGCCAGCATCGGCTGCTCAAGAAGATCAAGATAATTCAGTCGTTTATCGTCTTGTTAGCGATCTTTGTCGACGGCCGCCGGCCTCTTGCCGTCTCGGGCTTTCCGACGGCCGGCTTCTGTTTTTTTCACCCGCCCGAAGCGCGGCCTCGACCGCCAATTTGGCCCAACGAATGAGCTCGTCATCGTCTTCGAGCGCGCAGTCAGGAAGGCTCCAATAGGAAATGGTGATCGGTCGATCCTTGCCCTGATAGGTGAAAGGCCGGCAGCCTGCCGCTTGAAACTGCGGCGCGCTATGGCGATCGGCCTTTAGGTAGATTTCGCCGCCAGCTTCAATGGCAAAGAAGAGGCCATCGACGTAAACGCCATGGCCGCTGAACATGCGCTTCACGGACACCGCGGTAAAGGGGGCGAAAAGCTCTTCGATACGCGCGCGGTCCACAGCGACTCCGTTGACTTCAGGAACTCCCGATCTCCGGCGCGGCGCCGACCTTTCCAAGGTTGGCCGGTGTCAGCTCGACGCTTTCGCCGCAACCGCAGGCTGATGTCTGATTGGGGTTTTCGAATACGAAGGTCGACGAGAACTGCGTCGTTTTCACGTCCATTGTCGTGCCGAGCAGATAGAGCACCGCCGCGGCGTCGACGATCACTCGGCCGCCCTCAACGTCGATGATCTCGTCGCCCTTTTTGGGTTCGGCGATGTCCATTTTGTAGGACATGCCGGCGCAGCCGCCCTTCTCCACTGAGACGCGCAGCCCTTGCCCTTCGTCGGCTGTGGCCAACAGCGCGCGCACGCGCTCGGCCGCCGCCGGGCTGACATTCATCACGCTCATTTTCTGGATAGCAGTCATTTGCAAAATTCTTCCCCTAAGAAAGCGCGTTCACCACATGTCGAGCGCGATGCGCGCTTCGTCGGACATACGGCTTTGATCCCAAGGAGGATCAAACACCATGTTCACCTTCACGTCGCTGACGCCGGGCACGGCGCTGACCGCATTCTTGACCCAGATCGGCATTTCGCCCGCGACTGGACAGCCTGGCGCGGTCAGCGTCATGTCGATTTCGACAAGTCCGTCATCGGAGATGTCGACCCGGTAGATCAGGCCGAGTTCGTAGATATCGGCCGGAATTTCTGGATCGTAGACGGTCTTCAGCGCCTTTACGAGGTCGTTCGCCAAGCGCTCATTTTCAATGGCCTGAGACGTTTGATCCGCCGCTGAGGCGCGATCGGTTTCGCTTGTGTTCGGAGCATCGTTCATGAACACGAAATTCTCCTCAGGCGAAAAGAGAGCGGGCTTTTTCAAGCGCTTCCGCCAGCCGGTCGATCTCCTCGCGCCTATTGTATAGCGCAAAGGATGCGCGACAGGTGGAGGTGACGCCGAAACGGGAAAGAAGCGGCATCGCGCAATGCGTCCCGGCTCGCACGGCGATGCCGGAACGATCGATCACCGTGGCGATGTCGTGCGCATGCGCCGACGCCATATCGAAGGATACGATCGGTCCCTTATCGGGCGCCTGGCCATAGATTCTCAACCCTTCAATCTGCGACAGTCTCTGATGCGCGTATGCCGTCAGACCCGCTTCATGCTCCCGGATCGCGTCCCGGCCAATGCGCTCCATATAGTCGAGCGCGGCGCCGAGCCCGACGGCCTGGGCGATGGGAGGCGTGCCTGCTTCGAAACGGTGCGGCGGGTCGTTATAAGTGACGGCGTCGAGCGTCACGGTTTCGATCATCTCGCCGCCGCCAGCGTAGGGCGGCAACGCTTCCAGCCATTTACGCTTGCCGTAAAGCGCGCCGATTCCGGTCGGGCCATAGAGTTTGTGGCCGGTCAGCACATAGAAGTCGGCGTCGAGCGCCTGCACGTCGACATCCAGATGCACGGCGCCCTGCGAACCGTCGACGCAGAGCGGAACCCCATGCGCATGGGCGATGCGCGCGACATCAGCGATTGGAACCGGCGCGCCGAGCACATTCGACATATGCGTGAGCGCGACGATCTTCGTTCGCTTCGAAATGAGCTTCTCAAGCGCCTCGAGCGCGAAGCGGCCGTCGTCGTCGACCTCGAGCCACTTCAGCACAGCGCCTTTGCGCTCGCGCAGGAAATGCCAAGGAACGATGTTGGAGTGATGCTCCATCACCGAGAGGATAATCTCGTCGCCTTCGCGAATATGCGCCTCGCCGAAGGACGCGGCGACCAGGTTCAAGGCCTCGGTCGCGCCGCGGGTGAAAATGATCTCGTCGGTCGATTCCGCATTGAGGAAGCGGCGCACCGTTTCGCGCGCGCCCTCATAGCCCTCCGTCGCCGCATTGGCGAGATAATGCAGGCCGCGATGCACATTGGCGTATTCATGCTCGTAGAACTGAGTCAACCGTTCGAGCACGGCGCGCGGCTTTTGCGCCGAAGCGGCGTTGTCGAGATAGGCGAGCGGCTTTCCATAGGGGCGTTCCGCCAGAATCGGGAAGTCGGCACGAACTGCTTCAATGTCGTACGCCGTTTCAATGCGCGCAATCTCGTTCATCGATTGATCCTTCGAGAAAGCCACGCGCTGACGCGCTCGCCAAGAAACGCCTTCAACTGATCGTCCTCGAGCGCCTCCATCGCCTCATTGGCGAAGCCTTCGATCAGCAAGGCCTCGGCCTCACGCCGCGGCAATCCGCGCGCGCCGAGATAGAACAACTGGTCCTTATCGAGCCTGCCGCAAGTCGCGCCATGTCCACATTGCACGTCGTCGGCGAAGATTTCGAGCTCCGGCTTATTGTTCATCGTCGCCTGTTCGGAGAGCAGCAGCGCCTTCGACTGCATGGCCCCGTCCGTCTTCTGGGCGCCGGGACGCACGATGACCTTGCCTTGAAACACGCCTACGCTCTGATCGTCGAGAATATTGCGAAAAACTTCACGGCTTTCGCCGTTCGGCTTCGCATGGTCGACGACCAGAGTCGTGTCCGCATGCAACCTGCCGCGTCCCAAGGTCGCGCCATTGAAGACGGCGCTGGCCTTCTCCCCATCGAGGCGCACGAAAATCTGCCGGCGATTGAGCCCATCGCCTTCAGTCAACGCGAAGGAATTGATCGTTGCGCCCGCATCAAGATGCGCCAGCAACGAGGCAATGCGGATCGATTGATCGACGCCGCCTGAAACATGCGTGACGAGATCGACACGCGCATTCGGCGCCAACCGAAGCAGGAGCGCGCTATTGTCCTGCGCCGGCGCCGCCGTCAGCGCGCCAAGAGTTTCGATCAAAGTCGCTTGAGCGCCCTCGCCCAGCATCACGAGCGCGCGCGTATAGGTCGACTGCGCCGCTTCCGCTGACGTAAATGTCGCAAGTTCGATTGCGCGGTCGATCCGCGCGCCGGAAGCAATCTGAATGACGACGCCGTCCTGCATCAGCGCCGCATTGAGGGCGAGCATCGAGTCCTGGGCGCCAATATCTGCGCTGGCGAGCGCCGACATCACATGCAGCTTGCCCTCCGCCAGCGCGCCACGCAGCGATTGGATGGCGACGCCACCGGGAAGCCGCGCGATATCGGAGAGATCTGGCCTGAAAACGCCGTCGAGCGTGACAAGCCGCAGCGAGTCATGCGCGCGCGGCAGCGACAAAGCGCCATGGGAAGCGGTGGCGAGCGGCGCAGGTCTGCTCATCGCAGTCTTGAGGTCAGTATAATGCCACGACTCCACGCGGCGGTTCGGCAGGCCAAGCTCCGAGAACGCCGCCCAGGCGGCCGCTCGGAGACGCTGCGCGCCCTTGTCGCGCATCTCTTCGTAAAAGGAGGAAAGCGTCGCTTCCGCTTCGCTCGCCAGCTTGATCATCGCCTCACGCTGCCTCTTGCGCGATGTAATCTTGATAGCCGCGCTCTTCGAGCTCCAGAGCAAGCTCAGGACCGCCGGACCGCATGATGCGCCCTTGCGCCATCACATGCACCGTGTCGGGCCTGATATATTCGAGCAGGCGTTGATAATGCGTGATGACGACGAAGGCGCGCTCGGGCGCGCGCAGCGCATTGACGCCGTCCGCGACGACGCGCAGGGCGTCAATGTCGAGCCCCGAATCCGTTTCATCGAGAATAGCGAGACGCGGCTGAAGAAGCGCCATTTGCAAAATTTCCATCCGCTTCTTCTCGCCGCCGGAGAAGCCGGCGTTAAGCGGCCTCCGCAGCATCTCCTGGCTGACGCCGAGTTGCGCGGAGGCGTCTTTGACGCGCTTCATGAAATCCGGCGTCGCCAGCTCTTCTTCGCCGCGGGCGCGACGCTGAGCGTTCATCGCCGCCTTGAGAAAGGTCATCGTCGCGACCCCGGGAATTTCTACCGGATATTGGAACGCGAGGAAAATGCCCTTGGCGGCGCGCTCAGCGGGATCGAGGTCGAGAATGTTTTCTCCATTGAGCCGCACTTCGCCTTGCGTCGCCTCATAGCCTTCGCGGCCGGAGATGACGTAAGAGAGAGTTGATTTGCCGGTGCCATTCGGTCCCATGATCGCCGCAACTTCGCCGGCCTTTACGCTCAGCGTAAGACCCTTGAGAATTTCACGCTCGCCGACGGAGACGTGCAAATCTTTAATTTCGAGCATTGCAAAAAACTCTTACCGGTCTCTCTGGCGTCATGGCCGGCCTTGAGCCGGCCACCCATGTTTTGGCGTCCTTAATCGTTCGTCGACCGTCGCGATGTGCGTTGGCGTGGATAGCCTGGACCAGCGAAGCCATGACGCTGAACCTTCATCCCACGCTCCCTTCGAGCGAGATGGAGATCAGCTTCTGCGCCTCGACCGCGAACTCCATCGGCAGTTGCTGCAGCACGTCGCGCACGAAGCCGTTGACGATCAGCGCCGTCGCCTCTTCCTCAGAGAGCCCG